>NZ_JAFCTO010000001.1:0-2402379 GCF_049896065.1 Brevundimonas sp. PWP3-1b1
GGGGGGGGGGTTGTTGTGGGGGGCGGGCGGCGGGGTGGGCTTGTTACCCCGCATCCGGGGGGGGCCGGCCTTGCGGCCGCCCGTCTGTTGCCGGGCCTGGCGGGCGTGGTCGCGCCGCCCCACGTCGCCGATGGCCTCGGCCGCCTGGCCTTCGTCCATACCCAGTTCGATCAGAGCGCGCTCGCCGAACTTCAGCGCCGATTCGAAGGTCTCGCGGATCTGGTAATCGACCCCGGCCTGGATCAGGCGCATCGAATGGCCCCGGTCGAAGGCGCGGACCATGATCTTGGTGGTCGGGAACTCGGACTTGACCAATTCGACGATGCGGTCGGCGGCCTCGGGCTTGTCCACGCAGACCAGGACGATCTCGGCCTGCTCGGCGCCAGAGGCCCTGAGGGTGGCGAGTTGGGCGCCGTCGCCGTAGTAGACCTTGAACCCGAACTGGGAGGCGGCCTGGATCATCTCCACGTCGTTCTCGATGATCGACACGTCCACGTCGCGCGCCAGCAGGGGTTGGGACACGACCTGGGCGAAACGGCCGAAGCCGATGATCAGCACCTGGCCGCGCAGGTCCTTGGCGAAATCGACGCCGTCCGCATCCTCGGCCGACACGGTCGGCTTGGGCAGAAAGCGCTGGGTCAGCAGGCTGGTCAGGGGTGTCAGGGCCATGGACAGGATGACGATGGCCGACAGCATGGCGCCGACCTGGGCGTCGAACAGACCTGCAGTCACCGCCGCCCCATACAGGACGAAGGCGAACTCGCCGCCCTGGGCGAACAGGGCCGCGCGCTCGACCGCCTCGTGGTGGGAGGCCTTGAACAGGCGCGCGATCCCATAGATGCCTAGCGCCTTGACCACCATGAAGACGACTACGCCGCCGACGACCAGACGCCAGTCGGCGACGACCACCGACAGGTCCAGCGACATGCCGACGCTGAGGAAGAACAGGCCCAGCAGGATGGCGCGGAACGGCTCCACGTCCGATTCCAGCTGGTGGCGGAAGGTCGATTCCGACAGCAGGACGCCGGCCAGGAAGGCGCCCATCGCCATCGACAGGCCGCCCAGCGACATGGCCCAGGCCGCGCCGACCACGACCAGCAGGGCCGCCGCCGTCATCACCTCGCGCCCGCCGTAACGGGCCAGCAGGCGGAAGATCGGATCGACCAGATATTTTCCGGCCAGCAGCACGCCGCCGACCGCCGCGACCGCGAGGCCGATGGTCTGCCACAGGGGCGGGGCCTGCTCGTTCGCCACGCCCAGCACGGTGGCGAGGACGGCGACGATGGCCAGCAACGGTACGATCGCCAGGTCTTCCAGCAGCAGGATGGACACCGCGCGCTGGCCCGGCCCGCCCGCGATCTCGCCACGCTCTTCCAGCATCTGCATGATGACGGCGGTGGACGACAGGACGAAGCCCATGGCCCCGACGAAGGCGACCGGGGCGGAGAAGCCGGCCAGCATGGCCGTCAGGGTCAGGATCAAACCGCAGAACAGAACCTGGGCCGCGCCCAGGCCGAAGATTTCCTTGCGTAGGCCCCACAGCCGTTTGGGCCGCATCTCCAACCCGATGATGAACAGGAAGATGACCACGCCGAACTCGGCGACGTGCAGGATGGTCTCGGGCTCCTGGAACAGTTTCAGGCCGAACGGGCCGATGGCCAGGCCCGCCGCCAGATAGCCCAGCACCGACCCCAGGCCGATCCGCTTGAACACCGGCACGGCGAACACGCCCGCCGCCAGCAAGGCGGCAGCCGCGCCCAGATCCAGTCCCGTCGTCGCCTCGGCCATCACGCCCCTCGTATGCTCAAGCTCCATTGTGGGGATGCGCGCAGCCAATTGCCATCGGCCTTGTGGCGAACGGCGGTTCGGGCGAAGACGCGGCCATGTCGCGTTCGCTGATGCTCGCCCTGCTCACCCTGACCCTCGGCCTGGCCGCGCCCGGCGTCGGATGGGCGCAAGCCGACACACCCGAGGCCGCCGTGGCCCAGGGCGGTGTGCGGGGCGTGACCATCGACGGGACGGACCAATTCCTGGGGCTGCCCTACGCCGCCGCCCCGGTCCGCGACCTGCGTTTCGCCCCGCCCGCGCCCGCGCCGGCCTGGAACGACGTGCGCGACGCCGGCCGGGCGGGGCCGCGCTGTCCGCAAGGCGGCGGCCCCGACACCTGGTCGGAGGACTGTCTGGTGCTGAACGTCATCCGTCCCTCTGCACCGGCCGCCGCGCCGCGCGCCGTGATGGTCTATGTCCACGGCGGGGGCGCCACCAGCGGATCGGCGGCGGACAACGGCGGCGCCGTGCTGGCGCGCGAAGGCGACATCGTCGTCGTGACCATCAACTACCGCCTGGGCGCGCTGGGCTTTCTGACCCATCCGGCGGTGGCGGCGGTGGAAGGCCAGGCGGGCAACTATGGGGTTCTGGACACGCGCGCCGCGCTGATCTGGGTGCGCGACAACATTCGGGCCTTCGGGGGCGACCCGGAAAAGGTGACCCTGGCGGGCGAGTCCGCCGGCGGCACGGTGATCTGCAACCTGGTCGCAGGCGAGGACGCGGGCACGCTGTTTCGCGGCGCCATAATCTCCAGCGACGATTGTCTGCACGACGTCGACGACCTGACCGTGTCCATCGCGCGCGGGCTGGAGACGGCGCGCAGACTGGGATGTGAGGAGGCCGCCGATCCGCTGGCCTGTCTGCGCGGCCGTTCGGCGGTCGAGATTCTGGCTGCGGGAGGTTTTGCGGCGCCGCATTACGGCGGACGGACCGAGCCAGGCCGCACCGCCTTCGACCGGATCGCCGAAGAGGGCCGCGCATCCATTCCGCTGATGATCGGGGCCAACGCCGAGGAGGGACGCATCGCCGGCCCCGCCTTCGTCGGCTTCGACGCCGCCGACTACCGCGCCTGGCTGCGCCGGCTGGTGGACGAGGAGAATGCGCGACGGATCGAGGCCCTGTATCCGCTGGACCCGGCGCACGGCGACCATGCGGCGGCCGAGGCGATCACGCGCATCCTGACCGACAGCGGCATGCGCGGTTACGGCGGCTGCGCCAGCCTGGTCCTGGCCAGCAACGCCGCCCGACACGGGCCGGTCTGGTTCTATGAGTTCGCCGACCTGAACCCGCCGATGTGGGATGGTCCGGACGGCTGGCGGTTCGGCGCCGCCCATGCTGCGGAACTGGCCTATCTGTGGCCGGACGGCGTGTTCCAGAGCCATTCGTCCCGTTTCGACCCCGCCCAGGCCGAACTGGCGCAGCGGATGCGCCGACGCTGGAGCGCCTTCGTGCGCACCCTGTCGCCGAACGCCGAGGGCCTGGCGCCCTGGCCGGGCGTCGGAGAGACGAACGCCGCCATCGTGTTTCGACCGCAGGGCGACGTCGTCGTGCCGACGTCGGGGCTGAGCGACGACCATCGCTGCGCCTTCTGGCGGTCGATGCCGTGGATCATGGATCGCGGCGAAGACTGAGGCTGTCGTCGGCGCTGCGGCGCGCGCCGTGGCGCGTGCGAGCGTCTGCTTCGCCATAGTTTCGACGAACACGGGACGGCGAATGCCCCCTGGGGTTGAAGCGGGAGGACGCCATGTCTCATATCTCACGGGCCGCTCTGGCGGCCCTGATCGGTCTTTCGTTCGTCGCGCCGCCGGTGACTCTGCCGTCAGTCGCCCTGGCCAAGCCGATGGACGGCGAGGCGACGCCGGCGGCCTGCGGTCCGCTGGGCTTCGACCTGCGGCCGTCGGCGCCCATGCCACCTCTTGTGCGCAGGGTGGCGCCGGCGGGGCCGCCGGTGATGGTCGCGCCCACCCGCAAGGAGGATCGCGTCGAATATACGGGACCGCCCGTGAATCTGCCGGGTCCGCCGCCGCCTCCCCCTCCTCCGCCTTCCTCGATGCCCGCAAACGCGGCGGTGGGCGCAGTCGTCGTCACCGGCTCACGGATCATGCCGGGCGGGATCGCGCCTGCGCCGGCCGATACCGAACGCTATCCCGACGCGACGCCCAATCCGGTGAAGCGGACCAGCGATCAGCCGGTCTCGACCTTCTCCATCGACGTGGACACCGCCGCCTATTCGAACGTGCGGCGCTTCATCGACGAGGGGCGCAGCCCCCCCAGGGACGCCGTGCGGGTGGAGGAGCTGATCAACGCCTTCGACTACGACTACGCCCGGCCGACCGCGCAGAGCCGGCCGTTCGCCATCACCACGGCGGTCGCTGCCTCGCCCTGGGCGCCGGGCCGTGAGATCGTGCATATCGGCCTGCAGGGTTATGAGCTGCCGGCCGGGGAGCAGCGGCCGCTGAACCTGACCTTCCTGGTCGATGTCTCGGGATCGATGGCGTCGGCCGACAAGCTGGACCTGGCCAAGAAGGCGATGAACCTGGCCATCGATCGGCTGAGGCCGCAGGACACCCTGGCCGTGACCTATTACGCGGAAGGCGCCGGCACGACCTTGCAGCCGACGCGTGGCGACGAAAAACTGAAGATGCGATGTGCGGTCGCCAGTCTGCGCGCCTCGGGCGGCACGGCGGGGGCGACCGGCATGACCAACGCCTATGACCAGGCCCAGGCCAGTTTCGCGCGCGACAAGGTCAACCGCATCCTGATGTTCACCGACGGGGACTTCAACGTCGGCGTCACCGACGACAAGCGGCTGGAGGACTATGTCGCCGACAAGCGCGGGACCGGCATCTATCTGTCGGTCTATGGCTTTGGGCGCGGCAACTATCAGGACGCGCGGATGCAGACCATCGCCCAGGCCGGCAATGGGGTGGCGGCCTATGTCGGGGATCTGCGCGATGCGCGCCGGCTGTTCGGCCCGGCGTTCGACAAGGGCGCCTTTCCCATCGCCGACGACGTCAAGATCCAGGTCGAGTTCAATCCCGCCCGCGTCGCCGAATGGCGGCTGATCGGATACGAGACCCGGCTGCTGAACGAGGAGGATTTCAACAACGACCAGGTCGATGCGGGCGAGGTCGGATCGGGAGCCAGCGTCACGGCCCTGTACGAGATCACCCCCGTCGGCGGCCCGACCCAGGTTCCTGAGCGTCGCTATCCGGACAACCGCATCGGCGTGGGCGGCGGCGATCCGAACGGCGAGATCGGCTTCGTCCAGGTGCGCTATAAACAGCCGGGCCAAGATCGTTCGGAGTTGATCCAGCAGCCGCTGACCAATCGCGCGTCAGGCCCGGCCGGCGCCCAGCCGCCGGAGGCGACGCGCTGGGCCATCGCCGTCGCGGGCTTCGGGCAGAAGCTGCGGGGCGATCCGTGGATGGCGGCCGACTATGGCTGGGACCGGATCGTCGATCAGGCGCAAGGGGCCAGGGGCGAGGATCCGTATGGCGACCGGGCCGAGTTCGTGCAGATGGTGCGGGCGGCCGAGAGCCTGCCTGCGCAACGGACGCCCTGATCGGAACCGCTACGCTCGCGGCGGGTTTCCAGCGCAACGCTTCAACCAAGGAAACCCGCCATGAAGATCCGCGACGTGATGACCAAGGACGTGCACCTGGCCCGCCCCGCCGACACCATCCAGGATGTCGCCAGCCGCATGGCCAAGGGCGGCTTCGGCTTCGTGCCCGTCGCGGACGGCGACCAGTTGATCGGCACGATCACCGACCGCGACATCGTGGTGCGGGCGCTGGCGACCGGCGCGGCCTCCAGCGCGGCGGTGGTGGAGTTCATTACCCGCGATCCGCAGACGGTGCTGGACACCGACGACCTGAAGGTCGTGCTGGACCTTATGGGCGCCAAGCAGATCCGCCGCGCGCCTGTGGTGGACAAGCACGGCCGCGTCGTCGGCGTGGTCTCGCTGGGCGACCTGTCCACGCGGGTGAAGGAGAAATACGCCGGCGAGGCGCTGGAAAGCATCTCGCGTTAAGACCTGCGTAACCGCGCCCCGACACCGGGCGTCAAGGATCGTCGTTCATCCTGTCCGTTGAATTCTCGGAGAGGTCTATGGCGCGCGCGCAATTCCAGAAGGGCCAGAAGGTCTGGGTCGAATGCGTCGGCGCCTGGGCCTTCATCGAACAGGTCCAGCCCGTGTGGGCCAAGGGCTTCGACGAACCCGTGCGCGTCACCTATGATGTCGGTCTGGGGCGCGAGTTCACGGCCAGCGAGCTGATGCTGGCGATGGACGATCCGTCGGCGAAAGAGGGCGTGGGCGACTGGCGGCTGCTGCGGGCGCGCAACAAATGGCAGTTGCCAGAGGACTGCCTGCACCACCCCCATCCCGGCACCTATCCGGTGGTGGTGACCGACCGGGCGGACTGGGGCGGCTGGCGCGTGCCGGGCGCGGAATACGACCGCGACCCGCAGCAGATCGAACTTCAGGCCCGGCTGATCGCCGCCGCGCCGCAACTGATGCAGATCGCCCAGGGTCTGGTGGACATGGTGTCAGAGGCGCCCGACGACGCCCCGCCCGCCGTCCTGACCCTGGCCCGTCAGGCGCGCGATACGTTGCAGGCCGTGACGCGGGTTCTGGAACCGGCGCCGGACCGCCTGTCAGCGCCGGTCGCAGCGGCTTAAAATACCGTTAAAAGCGCGCGCCAAGCCTCGACAGGAATCCGCGACGCAGCCTAGATTCCCCTCACAGCAGATTTGCCGGAGGGACGGGGCTTGCGCGACGAGGAGCGGCGGGAAAATCGGTCGGGGCGTCGCGCCTCCGACCGCGCCCCCGGCGCGCCGGCCTGGCTGCGCATTTCCGTGCTGGTCCTGGCCCTGATCGCCACCGGCTATGTGCTTCTGGCGTCACGCGAAATCACCAGACCGACGCGCGATGTCAGCCGGCTGGAAGCCGAGAACCTGACGCTGAACACGCAGTTGGTGGCCAGCCAGACCGCCGTCCTGATCCAGTCCGCCGACGCCGGCCTCGCCGCCGGCCAGACGGTCATTCGCGCCGGCCGACCGCCCATCGAAGCGGTCGAGGCCGCGCGGCGGGTTGCGCCTCAGGTCGGATTTTCGCTGATCGGTCCCGGCGAAACGGTTCAGGCGACTGAAGGAGAGGGCGCCGTCGTCGCGTCGTCGGCCAGCGTCGACGGCAGCCGGCTGGAGGCGCGGATCGACCCGGTCTTGCCCGCATCCAGCGACGCGCGGATCGTCTCGGCGGCCGGGGTGGTGCTGGCCTCTCGGCGGGCCGCCGAAGTCGGTCAGCCGATCCGGGCCTTGATCGGCGCCGACGCCGCTGCCCTGGCCGGTTCTGGGGCGCCGCGCGCCGTGACGGTCGGGGGCGAGACCCGGATGGCGACCGCCGCCCGCACGACCGCAGACGGCCCCTATGTCGTCACCCTGTCCCAGGGCGACGCGACCTCCTTCTTCGACGACGCCTGGCTGGTGGCCGTGCCGCTGCTGCTGGGCCTGGTGGTCGTCGCCCTGTTCGTCTTCTACGGCTTTCGCCAGACCCGTCAGCACCGCGAGCGCATCGCCACCGAGAAGCGGTTCCGCATTGCGGTCGAGGCCGCGCGGTGCGGCGTGTGGGAGTGGGACCTGAAGAAGGACGAGGTCTCCCTGTCCGACTATATGGCCGCCCTGCTGGGGTTCGATCGCGGCGGGGTGACCTCGGCCGACGACGTGATCGCCCGCGTCCATCCGCGGTTCCGCGAGGAGGTGCTGCACGCCCTGCGCCAGGCCGCCGCCTATGGCGCCTTCGAGATCACCTTCCCGGTAGCCGGCCCCGACGGCCGCACACGCTGGATCGACGCGCGGGGTCAGGCGCGCGGGACACGCGGCGAAAACGGCTTCACCGCCATTCTGGGCGTGGCGCTGGACATCACCGAAGCCCGCCGCGCCAAGGCCGCCGCCCAGGCCGCAGAGAGCCGGCTGCGCGACGGGGTGGAGAGCATCTCCGACGCCTTCGTCCTGTTCGACCGCCAGGGGCGGCTGATCCTGTGGAACCAGGCGTTCGAGGACGCCTTCGGCTTCGAGCACGGCATCGTGCGGCGCGGGGCCTTGAAGGACGAGCTGAACCGCATCGCCGCCCTGGCCATCAAGGCCGAGCATAAACCCGCAGGGGGCCGCGCGGGCCTGCGCGAGGTCGAACTGCACGACGGGCGCTGGCTGCAGTTGTCCGAGAGGTTCACCTCCGAGGGCGGCTCGGTCATCACCGCCGCCGACATCACCGCCATCAAACGCCAGGAGGCCGAGCGTCGCCGCGCCGCCGACGACCTGCGCGTCACCGTCGATCAGCTGGAGGCCAGCCGTGAGACGCTGGCGCTGCTGGCCCGCAAATACGAGGTCGCCATGACCCGCGCCGAGGCCGCCAACCAGGCCAAGTCCGAGTTCCTGGCGAACATGAGCCACGAGCTGCGCACGCCCCTGAACGCCATCAACGGCTTCTCGGAGATCATGGCCAGCGAACTGTTCGGGCCGCTGAACGAGAAGTACAAGGGCTATGCCGGCGACATCCTGAAGTCGGGCCAGCACCTGCTCAGCCTGATCAACGACGTGCTGGACATGGCCAAGATCGAGGCCGGCAAGATGACCCTGCACTATGAGCCGGTGTCGCTGCGCGAGGTGTGCGAGGACGCGGTGCGCCTGATGCGCGGCAAGGTGCAGGAGGCGGGGCTGAAGATCTCGGTCGAGGGCGGCGGCGACCTGCCCGACATCGAGGCCGACCACCGGGGGGTCAAACAGGTGCTGCTGAACCTGATCTCGAACGCCGTTAAGTTCACGCCCGACGGCGGGTCCATCGTCGTGTCGCTGGATCGGTTCGCAGGCCCGGCGGGCGAAGACCGCATCCGCGTCGCCTGCGCCGACACCGGTATCGGCATCGCCCCCGACGACCTGGTGCGCCTGGCCCGCCCGTTCGAACAGGTCGAGGGCCAGCACTCCAAGACCACGCAAGGCACCGGCCTGGGCCTGGCCCTGACCAAGGCCCTGATCGAGATGCACGGCGGCCAACTGACTATGGAAAGCGAGCCCGGCGTCGGCACGGTGGTCAGCTTCGACCTGCCGGTGAAGCGGCCGGACCAGACGGTGCAACCGATCCGGGCGGCGTTCGCGGCTTAGCAATTGTTGGCCTCGACAGGCCACGCAGGCAATCGTTGTCTTTCACTTCGGAAACCGGCATTTTTGACTGCTTCCGCAAAGTACGCCACGTCCCGACGCCCGCTCTTGAAAGCGGACGTCGGGGCATTTGTCGTCAAACGGTCGGGACGGTGCCGCCATCGACGACGAGTTC
Organism: Brevundimonas sp. PWP3-1b1; assembly: GCF_049896065.1. Taxonomy (NCBI): domain Bacteria; kingdom Pseudomonadati; phylum Pseudomonadota; class Alphaproteobacteria; order Caulobacterales; family Caulobacteraceae; genus Brevundimonas; species Brevundimonas sp. PWP3-1b1. Next base: position 9,158 of record NZ_JAFCTO010000001.1, read on the forward strand.
CGATCCGTGGATCGACGACGCGCGGTCCGAGGCCAGGAAGGCGATGGCCTCTGCGACTTCAAAAGGTTCGGCTCCCCGGCCGATCGAAATGCCGCCCAGGCCGTTCAGCACCAGCTGGCGCGCGTCTTCAAGCGTGCCGCCGTTGGCGTCCTGGATGCGCTTGAGGAACACGTCGGTCCCCTCGGTCATGATCCAGCCGGGGGACACGGTGTTGACCCGCACGCCCTTGGGACCGAGTTCCTTTGAGATGGACTTGCTATAGGTCCTGAGCGCCGCCTTGGCCGACGCATAGGCGGTGGTCGCGTCCGGGAGAGGCAGAACCGACTGGATGGAGGTCACGTGGACCACCGCGCCGGAGCCCCGCTCGATCATCTGCGGGATCAGCAGGCGATCGAGGCGCACGGTCGCCAGAAGGTTCAGGTTCAGCTCGGACAACCAGTGTTCGTCCGTCAGGGCCACGAAGCCGCCGCCCGGCGTGGCCGAACCGCCGAGCACATGGGCCAGAATATCGACGCCGCCCAGACGATCCAGCGCCGCTCTGGCGAAGGCCTCGCCGCCCTCAGCCGTCGTGAGGTCCGCCTGGACGAACTCGACACCGGCGATGGTGTCTAGGGCTCCGCGGGCCGAGGTGATGACCTTGGCGCCGCCAGCCAGGAAGCGATCGACGGTGGCGCGGCCCAGACCCTTGGTCCCGCCACTGACGAGGACGCGTTTGCCCGCGAACTCTTTCGGATCAACCGGGGCGTTCATGCCGTGATCTCCACGGCCTTGATGGCGTCGCCGTCGAGGTCGAAGCGATAGGTGAAGCGGACCGGGCTGCCAGGGAAGTCGCCGTGCGCTGGCCCTTCGACCACGACCTGAACCTTCTCGTGTCGGACCGCGTCGGGAGTGAAGATCGCCTTGAGGTCGACCACCAGCTCTTTGAAAAGATTGCGGATTTCGCGATGGCCCACAAAGCGTTTGCCGTTGTCCAGCAGGACCGCATCGGCGGCGAAGGGCGTGATCATCCCTTCCAGATCGAGCCGCGCGTTGGCGGCGACATAGTCGGCGATGGGTGAGGGAAGTTCGAGAGACATGGCTCTGTCCTGCTGCGTTGGGATCAGCCGGAGCGGCTGCATTCCTGATGGCGCTAAACTAGCGATGGACAGGCCGCACGATAATCGGGACAAATCGGCACGAGTCATCGCGGAAATCAGGACAATGACGAAGAGCACCCTGTCAGAGCTGGACGCCGTTCTCATGGTGGCACGGCACGGAAAGTACCGGGCCGCTGCGCTTGAACTGGGCATATCGACGACGGCTCTCAGCAACGCGGTGGGAAAGCTGGAGCGGACGCTGGGTGTCAGGCTCTTCAACCGGACGACGCGGAGTGTTTCCCTGACGGAGGCGGGCGAGCAGTTCGTCGCGCAGGTGGCGCCCGCCTTGCGGGATATCCACGACGCCATGGACGGGGTGCGTTCCAGACAGGCCACGCCGTCCGGCACGCTGCGCCTCAACGCCTTTCCGACCGCAGCGCGTGAGATTTTCTCGACCCTGGTTTTGCCGTTCCAGCGCGAGCACCCCCAGGTTCACGTCGATGTCGTGACGGAAGGGCGCCTCGTGGACATCGTTGCGGGCGGCTTCGACTTCGGCGTTCGTAGCGCCGACCTTGTGCCGGCCGACATGATCGCTCTTCCGCTGGGGCTCCCCCGGCGCAATGTCGTCGTGGGCTCGCCAGACTATCTGGCTGCGCGAGGGACGCCCACCGGCCCCCAGGACCTCGTCCGACATGCCTGTCTGCGTGTTCGACTGCCGAATGGCGCCATCTATCGCTGGCCGTTCGAGAAGGATGGACAGTCAACCCAGGTCGATGTGGAGGGCCCTTTCACTCTCGATGAAGCGAGCCTTGCCCGCACCGCCGCGCTGGCGTCCGTCGGGCTGACCCTGGCCATGGAGTCGGATGTGCGCGACGACATCGACGCAGGCCGTCTCGTGCGGTTGCTGGAGGACTGGACGCCTGTTCTGGCGCCCTTGAGCCTGTACTATCCCAGCCGGCGCAATCCGACCGCCGCGTTCAAGGCGTTTGTGGACTTTGCCCGTCGGCGTAGCCACCTGACGATGCAGCCAAGTCGATGATTGGCGATGTTTATTCAAAGCTGAGAACGCGCCTGAACTTACTGGTCACAGCAGTTCGCGTGGCCCGTACGCTGACCCCTAAACCAACTCCACGCCCATCGCCGTGGCTTCGCCGCCGCCGATGCACAGGGCGGCCATGCCCTTGGTCTTGCCGTGGGCTTTCAGGGCGGACAGCAGGGTGGTCAGGACGCGGGCGCCGGAGGCGCCGAGCGGGTGGCCCAGGGCGCAGGCGCCGCCGTTGACGTTGATCTTGTCGTGGGGGATGCCGAGTTCCTGCATGGCGATCATCGGCACGATGGCGAAGGCCTCGTTGACCTCCCACAGATCGACGTCGTCGGCGCTCCAGCCCGCCTTCTTCAATGCCTTCTGCAACGCAAACACCGGGGCGGTGGTGAACAGGCTGGGCTCCTGAGCGTGGGCGGCCTGGCTGACGACGCGGGCGATGGGCGTCAGGCCCAGGGCCTGGGCCGTCGACTGGCGCATCATGACCAGGGCGGCGGCGCCGTCCGAGATCGAGGCGGCCGAGGCGGCGGTGATGGTGCCGTCCTTGCCGAAGGCGGGTTTCAGATTGGGGATCTTGGAGGGGTCGGACTTGGTCGGCTGTTCGTCGCGATCGACGATGACGGGGCCCTTGCGCGTCTTGACCTCGACCGAAGCGATCTCGGCGTCGAAGGCGCCTGAGTCCTGGGCGCGCTTGGCCCGGCCGGCGCTTTCGATGGCGTAGGCGTCCTGCTGCTCGCGGGTGAACTGATAGACCTTGGCCGTGTCCTCGGCGAACTGACCCATCAGCTTGCCGGGGGTGTAGGCGTCCTCAAGCCCGTCCAGATACATGCTATCGGAAATGACGTCGTGGCCGATGCGCGCGCCGCCCCGGTGCTTTTGCATCAGATACGGGGCGTTGGTCATGGACTCCATGCCGCCCGCCACGATCACGTCGGCGGACCCGGCGGCCAGGGCGTCGTGCGCCATCATGGCCGCCTGCATGCCCGAGCCGCACATCTTGTTGATCGTGGTCGCCTCGGTCGTGACGGGCAGGCCCGCGCCCATCCCCGCCTGACGCGCCGGCGCCTGGCCGAGGCCCGCGGGCAGGACGCAGCCCATGATGATCTGCTCGACCTTGTTCGGGTCCAGCCCGGCGCGCTCCAGCGCCGCCTTGACCGCGACGGCGCCCAGGTCGGTGGACTTGGCGTCCGACAGCGCGCCCTGGAAACCGCCCATCGGGGTTCTGGCGTAGGAGACGATGACGACGGGATCGGACATGGGGCGGTTCCTCTTGCTTGCGGCGACAGATAGCGATCCGACCGATCAATTCAAAGCGTCAGGAGAAGTGCAGCCGCCGATACTTGCCCCGGAAATAGAGCAGGGGATCGCGTCGCGGCTCGAACCGCGCGCGCGTGACCCGGCCGATGATGACCAGGTGATCGCCGGCCTCGACGATCTGCTCGGTGCCGCATTCGAAACTGGCCAGGGCGCCCGACAGGATGGGCGCGCCGGTGTCCCAAGTCTCCCACGCCACGTCCTGGAACCGATCGGCCTGGGACCGGGCGAAGACGCCGGAGGTCGGCTGCTGGCCGATGTGCAGGACGTTGATGGCGAAATGCTCGGCCTGACGGAAGCGTTCGACATTGGTGGACGAACGGGCCAGGCAGAACAGGATCAGCGGCGGGTCCAGCGACACCGACGAAAAGGAGTTGGCGGTCAGGCCGACGGGCTGTCCGGCCTCGTCCAGCGTCGTCACCACCGTCACCCCGGTCGCGAAACAGCCCAGGGCGTCGCGCAGGGTGCGGGGGTCGGACCCGGCCTGATAATGCAGGGCCTCGCGCGGGGCCTGGCGTTCCAGGAAGCCCAGCAGGGCGGCGTTCTCGGCCTCCGCATCATCGAGCGTATCGGCGCGCGAAACCACCTGCGTCGGCACGCCGGCCAGCAGGGCCTCGACCTCGGGCGACACGGCCCCCTGCCCTTCGCCGGTGACGATCACCAGGCAACTTGCCAGCGCCGGGCCGGTGACCGCCAGGGCGGGGGCCACGACCGGCAGGGTCTCGTCCGCACAGACGATGGCCGGGCGCGACGGGATTTCGGTCAGCAGTCGCCTCAGCGCCGCCGGGCCGTCCTCGGTCTTATCGAACTCGGCCGCCAGGACGACATGACGCCCGGCCTCGACCAGCGCCCGCACAGACCGCCGCCAGTCGCCCGACAGACGCTCGGGCGCGCCGACCAGCAGGACGATGGGATCTTCCGGGTCGCCCCAGCTTTCGACGTCCAGGCCTAGAGCGAAATCGGTCGTGTTGGACGCAGTCCGGCGCGGCTCAGATTTCGCTCCAGCATCATCTGGAGCCTGATTCACGGCATCAGCGGGATCGCGAAGCGATCCCTCCTCAGCCGATCAGGCTCTAGGATCCGGGGCGGCGATGCGGTCATGGGGCGGGGCGGTCCGGTCAGTCGTGAAGCGAAAGGCGATCCCTAATAAGGGAAGTCCGGCGGCGGACGCCAGAGACGTCTCAGCCGCCGTAGCTCCGGCCGCCGCCGCCGAAGCCGCCGCGCGACACGACGGTGGTGCGGCTTTGCACGCGGCTGGGCGCCTGACGCGCGACGTCGCCGTGCTCGCGCCCGTTGGTCAGGGTCTTGCCGGTGCGGTAGTCGCGGTAAGTGTAGCCGCCGCCGTAGCCGTTCGACAGCCGGCCCTCCCGGTCGCGATACAGCGGCCCGCCGCCGCGATAGCCGCCGCCGTTCAGCATTTGCCCGATGATGAATCCGGTCAGCAGCGGGGTGAAGAAGGAGCCGTTGCCGCCCTGGTTGTTGGGCTGGCACTGGGACGGCCCCCACTGGCCTTCGCACTCCTCGCGCGTGGCGTAGCGGGGGGCGGTCTTGGCCGCCTCTTCCTGGGCCTTGGCCAGGGCGGCGTCGCACTGATCGTCCGGGATGTCGTTGGCGGCGCGGCACTCGTCCAGCGACTGATAGGCCAGGGTCGGCTCGGGCTCGGGCGGCGGGACGCGCTGGGGCGAACCGCAGGCGGCCAGGGAGAAGCTGGCGGTCGCCATCAGGCTGCTGACGTGCAGGACGCGCGAGCGCTTCAGCCGGCGCATGGTCTCTGTTTTGGGCAGGTCCTTGGGATCGGTCATGGCGGTCACGACGTCATGCAGGCGGCGTTGAGCAGGCCGACGCAGATGGAGATGGAGGCCAGATAGACGGCCGCGGCGATCTCGCCCGCCTCGATGCGGACGACCAGATTGCGGAAGGCCATGCGGCTGATGGCGACGAAGACCACGATCTGGATGATTCCGGCCAGCAGGGCCCAGGCGGCGAACTCCATCAGGCTGACGGTGTGCGACAGGGCCGAGGCGAGGGGCAGGACGTAACCGATCAGGGCGCCGCCGAGAGCGATGGCGGCGGCGGTGTTGCCTTGCCGGATCAGCGTATGTTCGTGATACGGCGTGACCCACTGGTAGACCAGTTTGAAGGCCAGGGTGAAGGCGCCCGCCATGGCGAAGGCGATCAGGAAGGCGATCGCCCCCTGCTGAAAAATGAACCAGTCGAACATCTGTCTTGCCCCTTAAGATTGCGCGCTCACGCGCGGAACTCGGCCATTTCCAGTGGAATGCCGATCATGATTTCGTGCGTCGTCTCGCCGCCCTCGGGCTGCTGCTCCAGGGCGATCATCAGTTCGCGCCCGCCGCCCAGATCGCGAGCATACAGCATGCAGGTCTGGAAGATCTTGGCATAGGGGGTAGTCGCGGCCCGGTCGTCCCAGATCGTCTCCCACAGGGTGACGGGCGGCTGGATCGCATCGCTCTCGGCGAACCAGAAGCGCGGATAGTCGGGCAGTTCCTCGGCCGCGCCGTTAAAGACCGGCGCCGACAGCCGGTCGCGCCAGATGCGGCGTTCCCGCTCGCCCGACGGATAGGCCGAGGTCCAGGGAATGAACAGGCTGAAGTCGTAGCTTTCCAGCCCCGCCTCGTCGTCGCTCATGGCCTGAAGCATGACGTGGTCGTCGGTATAGAAGCGGTGCACGAACTGACCGCTGTCCAGACTGACCAGCCCCTGCGCCGAGATGTCCAGCACGTCGCGATCCAGGACGAAATGGGTCTCGTCGCCCAGCCGACGCCAGGCCAGCGGGTCCAGCGACACGGTGCGGCCCACGGTGATGTTGCGCACCGTCGCCAGCCGATTAGCCGGGGCGGCCTTCTCCGACGATCCGAAAAGCTTCTTGAACATGGGACGATCAGGATCCGGCCAGGCTCGGCTGACTCAACCGGGCCGCCGAGACATAGAACAGGCGGTCGCCGTCTTCCACGCCTGTTTCGGGCGACGGATTGAAGCGCGGCGATTCCGCACCGTGGGGTTGATGCGCCAAGAGGGTGGCGCGGTGATGCAAAAGCCGCTGCGTCAGGTCGCCGACCGACCGGCCCGCGCCCGCCCATCTCAGGCTGAACAGGGTCGCGCCGTCATCTAGATGGCTGGTCAGGGCGCTGATGACCTGGCTGGAGCCTGGATCGCGCGCGGCGCGGGCCAGCATTTCTGGCGCCGACGACAGAACGATCTCGACCCGGGGACAATGCTGCGCCAGCAAACGCGCGCTGTCGGCGTCATCGAAGAAACACACGATGTGCGCAGCGTCCGGCGCCATCGCCGAGACGGCCAGAGTCGCGGTCAGGGTGTCCGCGTCGCTGCTGGCGTAGATCAATATGCGGCTGGCGTTCGCCGCACCGGCTCGCGCGAGGCCCGCTGTCGAGGTCAGGCTTTCCGTCTGGACGTAGCGAATGCGCGGATCGACGTCCGCCACCGCCTGCCGCGTCAGCAGCACCAGGGTCTGGGACCGATTCATCTCCGCACACAGTTCCTCGACCATCTTGGGCGTCCGAACGGGGTGATAGCCGACCAGCAGAATCGTATCGGTCATCTTCGAATAGTCTCCCTTGCCGGATCGCCGGATGCGCCAGATGTCTCCGATCCCGGCCAGAACCTTGGCCACGACGGTGGTGAAAGCTGCGATGGCCCCTGGAAAGATCCACAAGGCCGTGATCAGCCGCCCGCCGACGCCTTGCGGACTGATGTCGCCATAACCTACGGTATAGGCCGTCGTCGCGTACCAGTAGAAGAAGGTCAGCGGATCATGCAGCTCAGCCTCTCGTGCGATGGCGAGAAACAGCCACGACGAGATCGCGTGAAAGAGGATCAGGCCGATCAACATCCGCCAGTGCATATCGGCCATGGCGTGGAACGCCCGGTCGAAAATCACGGCCAGCTTCATTCGCGGCAGCAGCATGCGTTCCCTCTTCAGGTCAGGATGAACCCAGACCCCTAGGCGAAGTCAAGCGTTCATGTTACGCGTTGCATGAAACATGAACTCCTCGCCCTCGCCCTCCTCCGCCGCCAATGATCGCATCCGTGCGTGGCGGCAGGCGCGCCGCGAGGCGGGCCTGGTCAAGCTGGAGCTTTGGGTGCCCGAATCCGCCCGCGACGACGTCAAGGCCGCCGTCCGCGCCATCGTCACCGATTCCACCCGCGGCCCCCATCTTGCCGGCCGCGCGCGCCGCCCCACTTCTCATTCCATCACCCCTGGAGACGACCACCACATGGACGCCGTGATCGAGACCCCCTGGACCGTGCCCGCCATCAAGTCGGCGCTGGACGGTTCCGCCCTGTTGCGCGAGGGCGAAATGACCGTGCGCGTGGTCGAGGGCGCCGAGCCCGTTCTGCTGGCGACCATGCACGAATACGGCGACCTGCCGGTCTATCTCAGCGTCGGCGGCGCCCAGATCGTCTGTTCGGTCCTGCTGTGGCCCGTCGCCGAACAGGCCGACCGCCACGCCTTCAACGAGTTCCTGCTGAAGGCCCAGCGCGTGGTGCCCCTGTCCAACTTCGCCATCACCAACGTCGGGGGCGAAGACGTGTATGAGCTGATGGGCGAACTCTCTTGCAAGACGACGCTTCAGACCATCCTCATCGAACTGCGCACCCTGGCCGAGAATGCGATCGACGCCACCGAACTGCGTGAAACCTTCGGCGCCGACGCCGCCTGATCCGGAAGACCGACCATGTCCATGCTCAGAAAACTGTCCGCCCTGTTCCGGGGTTCGGCCCATGACGCGGCCCAGGGCGTCGTCGACGCCAATGCGCTGAAAATCCTCGACCAGGAAATCCGCGACGCCGACAATGCTCAAGGCAAGGCGCGCGACGACCTGGCCGGCCTGGTGGCGCGCCGCCGCATGGCCGAAAACGAGATGGTCAGCTTCCGCGACCAGATCGCCAAATACGAAAGCTCGGCCCGCTCGGCCATGAGCCAGGGCAAGACCGACCTGGCCCGCGAAGTCGCCGGCCGCATCGCCGAGCTGGAGGTCGAGATCAACAGCCGCGGCCCGCTGATCGAGGACATGAAGACGGCCGAGACCCGCCTGCGCACCGCCATCTCGGCGACCGACCAGAAGATCGAGACGCTTCGTCGCGAGATCGACATCGTCAAGGTCAACGATTCCGTCCAGAAGGCCCAGACCTCGGTCGCCCTGAACTCGGCCGGCGCGCAGTCGCGCATCGGCTCGGCGGCGGACAGCCTGCAACGCATCAAGCAGCGTCAGGCCATCCAGGAAGAGAAGCTGAACGCCAATCAGGCGCTGGAGGATCGCCGCACCGGCGCAGACCTGGACGCCAAGCTGCGCGAGGCCGGCATCCTGCCCGGTCATTCGTCGGCCGACGACGTCCTGGCTCGCCTGAGCCAGCCGGAGGTGACGGTGGTCACGCCGCGCATCGGGCAGTCTGCGCCTGACAAAGACCCGGCCTGATCCATGGAGCGTCTGCGCTTCGATCCCCGCACCGACTGGGACGCCAAGGCCGAGGAACTGGGCTTCACCTGGCGCCATACCGACGGCAAACCCTATTGGGACGAGACGGCGGCCTACGCCTTCTCGCTGGCCGAGATCGAGGAGGGGATCGAGGCGCCGACCGAGGAACTGCACGGCCTGTGCCTGGAGCTGGTCGATGAGGCCGTTCAGTCCGAGCGGCTGATGGAGCAGCTCGATATTCCCGAGACCATGCGGGACTATGTGGCCGCCAGCTGGAAACGGGGCGACCAGTCCCTCTACGGCCGGTTCGACTTCGCCTATGATGGCACGGGGCCGGCAAAGCTCTACGAATACAACGCCGACACCCCGACCAGCATCTATGAGACGGCGGTGTTCCAGTGGCTGTGGCTGGAGGACCAGATCGCGGCCGGCGCCCTGCCCGCCGACGCCGACCAGTTCAACAGCCTGCACGAAAAGCTGGTCGATCGATTCCGCGCCATCTTCCCGAACGGCGGCTTCGTCCATTTCGCCTCGGACGCCGAGTTCGTCGAGGACCGCCAGACGGTGCGTTTCCTGGAAGACCTGGCGCGTCAGGCAGGGCTGGACCCTCAATTCGTCGCCATCGACCAGATCGGCCTGAACGCCGACGGCCGGTTCGTGGACCACGAGAACTGGATCATCCAGGCGATGTTCAAGCTCTATCCATGGGAGCAGATGCTGCGCGACGAATACGCCGCCCCCCTGCCCACCGCCGACGTGACGGTGCTGGAACCGGCGTGGAAGAGCATCCTGTCCAACAAGGCCATCCTGCCCCTGTTGTGGGAACGGCATGCGGGCCACCCCAATCTGCTGGAGTCCTATTTCGAGGGCGATCCGGCCGAAGGTTCGCTGGGGTCGTCCTATGTGCGCAAGCCCCTGTTCTCGCGCGAGGGCGACAATGTCGAACTGATCGACCAGGGCCTCAGCGCGGCCGAGGTCGTGGACGGCGGCTATGGCGAGGGGCGCTACATCCGTCAGGCGCTGTGCGATCCGCCGCTGTTCGACGGCAACCACGTCATCGTCGGCTCATGGGTGGTCGGGACGGAGCCGGCGGGGATCAGCCTGCGCGAAGACACGGGCCGGATCACCCGCAACACCTCGCGCTTCGTGCCGCACTTCATCCGGGGCTGAGGTCACGCCTCGAATTACGCCTGACCTCGACTTCCCTTGCACGGGAAGGGCGCCGGCCTTCTGAGCGGTCCATAGCGTTCCGACGTGCGAGCGATTCCGTACATATGTCGGTAAAGTCACGCTTTTCCCCAAGAACCACTCTCCTATACGGCCACGCTGTGTCGGGTTCCGACAGACGAGAGGCGCGGATCGCCTTATGCGCGAACTCATGCGCAGCCTCCCCCCGGGCAACCGGTTGATTCACAGCTTGGAACCCGACGACCGGGACGCCCTTCTGGCGATCGCTACACCCGTCGAATTCGCGCTTGGCGGGGTGTTCCACGAGCCGGACGACGTCATCGAACACCTGCATTTCATCGACAGCGGCTTCTGCTCCTCGGTGGCGGTGCTGGAGGACGGACGCACGGTGGAGACGGTGATGATCGGGCGCGAGGGGGTGCTGGGCGTCGTCGCCTCGGTCGTGCCGCACCACGCCCACACCCGCAGCGTGGCCCAGGTCGCCGGCACGGCGCGGCGGGTGGACGCCGCGCGCTTTCGCGCCCTGTCGGCCCAGCGTCCGGGCGTGCGCGACGCCGTCGGCGACTATATGGCCCGGCTTCAGGGCGAGTTGGAGCAGTCCACCGCCTGCAACGCCCTGCACCACGCGGGCCAGCGGTTCGCCAAATGGCTGCTGCGCTGTCACGACCGGGTCGAGGGCGACACCCTGAACCTGACGCAGGAGTATCTGGCCTCGATGCTGGGATCGCAGCGCACCACGGTGAACGAGGCGGCGCAGGGGCTTCAGAAGGCCGGCGCCATCGCCTATTCGCGCGGCCGGATCACGGTTCTGGATCGCGCGGCGCTCGAACGCGCCGCCTGCGAATGCTACCGCCGGGGCGGCGACCCGCTCTAGTCCGCCTGGGCGGCGGGCAGTTCCAGCACGGCCTTCAGCCCGCCCATGTCGCTGTCCGCCAGGTTCAGCCGCCCGCCATAGGCGCGGGTCAGGTCGTCCACGATCGACAGGCCCAGGCCCGAACCCGGCGCGCTCTCGTCCAGCCGCGCGCCGCGCTGCATGACCGTGTCGCGCTGGTCCGCCGGAAGGCCCGGCCCGTCGTCCTCGACCACCAGGATCATCTGGCCCAGGCCGCTGCCGCCCGCCGAGACGCGCACCCGGCGTTTGGAGAATTTGGCGGCGTTCTCGATCAGATTGCCCAGGATCTCCTGCAGGTCCTGACGCTCGCCCAGGAAGGACAGGTCGTCGGGCGCGCGCCAGTCGATCTCGACGTTCTTGTCGCGGAACACCTGTTCGATCATGACCGCCAGTTCGTCCAGCACCTCGGCGACGGGCGTGGTCTCGCCCAGGCCGTGGGCGGCGCGGGCGGCGGCGCGGGCGCGGCGCAGGTGGTGATCGACCTGGCCCTGCATGACCTTGGTCTGTCGCCGCACCAGTTCGGGCAGTTCGCCTGGGGTCGTCCCGGCCTCGGCCAGCATGACCGAGATCGGGGTCTTCAGCGCGTGGGCCAGGTTGCCGACGTGGGTGCGCTGACGCTCCACCACCTCCTGATTATGATCCAGCAGACGGTTGACCTGTTCGGCCAGGGGCTGGATTTCCAGGGGATAGGACCGCCCGATCCGGGCCGACTTGCCCTTGCGCACGTCTGCGATCTCGTCGCGCAGGTCGAACAGGGGACGCAGGCCGATCCGAACCTGGATGAAGACCGCCGACACCAGGCCCAGCCCCAGGATCAGCATCGCGATCCAGGTGACGCGGGCGAACTGGCGCGTGTCGGCGTCCACATCGGAGCGGTCGATGGCGGCGATGAAGATGACCGGATGTTCGTGCCGGGGAATGGACTTCATGCTGGCGGCCACGCTCAGCGGCTCACGGGTCTCGGCGTCGTCCTTTGGGCCGATGGTGTTGAAGGTGATGACGTCGCCGAATGCCGCGTCCAGCCGTTGCGGCAGATCGGACGGCAACGTCAGGTCATAGCTCCACAGGGACGTCGATCGCGCGATGCTGACCAACCGCCCATCCGGCTGCGCCTCCAGTATCTGCCAGTATTTGCCCGACAGCAGGCGCAGCGTCCGCGCGTCCTGAATCTGGGGAACGACCTCGTCTTCAGGGGTGCGGCTCGCGGCGACCACGATCTCGTCGATGGTCTCGTTCAGCATGACCCCGAGACGCCGCAGCGCCGATTCCTGGAAAGCCTGGGTCAGGACCAGGGCGGCGACGACCAGGGCCACCAGAATCCAGGCCGAGGCCAGCCAGATCAGCCGCCGGGTCAGCGAGCGACCAGGCCGCCCGAACCAGCGGCCCCAATCCTGAAGCCTGGAAGCCGACGCCTCGGTCACGCCGCTTCGGATTCGCCCGCCAGAGGCGTCAGCCGGTATCCCAGGCCGCGCACGGTCTCGATCCGGTCGGACCCGACCTTCTTGCGCACCCGGCCGATGAAGACCTCGATGGTGTTGGAATCCCGGTCGAAATCCTGATCGTACAGGTGCTCGACCAGTTCGGTGCGGCTGATGACCCGGCCCTGATGCATCATCATGTAATGCAGCAGTCGGTATTCCAGCGAGGTCAGGCGCAGGGGTTCGCCGTTGACGCTGGCCCGCGCCGCGCGCGGATCCAGCCGCAAGCCCCCGCAGGCCAGGGTCGCAGAGGCGATGCCGGCCGAGCGACGCAGCAGGGCCCGCAGGCGCGCCAGCAGTTCCTCGGTGTGGAACGGCTTGGTCAGATAGTCGTCGGCCCCAGCGTCGAAGCCCGCCACCTTGTCCGACCAGGCGCCGCGCGCCGTCAGGATCAGGACCGGCGTGGTCTTGCCGTCGCGCCGCCAGCGCTCCAGCACCGACACGCCGTCGATCTTGGGCAGGCCCAAATCCAGCACGACGACGTCATAGGGTTCGTTCTCGCCCAGATAATGGGCTTCCTCGCCGTCAGGGGCGTGATCCACGGCATAGCCCGCGTCGCCCAGCGCCGCCTTAAGCTGACGCGACAGGTCCGCGTCGTCCTCGACCAAAAGCACGCGCATCAGTTGGGCCTGCGACGTTGATTGTCGTTGTTGTCAGGGCGCGCCTGGCCCGTGCGGCCGTCGACCACGACCTCGCGCACGCGGCCGTCGCGTTCGACCAAAACGGAGTAGTTGCCGTCGCGGCGCGGCTGGGTGTCGATCGGACGACCCCGGCCCGCCTGGCCGCCCCGACGACGCGCCTCGTCCGGACTGACGCGCGGCGCAGGTCGTTCCTGAGACTGTTGGCGTTGATCGCGCGACTGGGCGACCGCCTGCGTCGACAAGACGGGCGCGAGGGCCAGGGCCAAGGCCAGGGCCGGGGGGGCGAAGATGAGGCTGGCGGGTTTGCGGGACATGGCGACCGATCTAGGCCCAATCATCTGAACGGGCGCTGAATACTTTGTATAGTTTAAAGCCCGCGTCGCGCCAAACCGGCGAACACCGATCCTGTCGAAGTTGTCACCGACATGAACCGAATCTGATCGGCGCTGTTCAGAACCGGCTCAGCCGCCGGATGGTCAACTCTCCTCATCGCTGGTCACCCCGACCGGCGCAGACCGTTTCAAGGAGATCGCCATGCGCAAGCTTATCGTCCCCGCCATCGTCCTGGCCGCCGTTTCGGTCGCCGCCCCGTCCTTCGCCCAATCTTACCATCGCCCGCCCGCATTCCAGCACGCCGGCTATGGTTCGTGGCAGTCGATCAACGCCCGCCAGGCCAACCTGGACCGCCGCATCGACCAGGGCGTCCGCAACGGTCAGATCAGCCGCCGCGAAGCTGTCCGTTTGCGCGGCGAGTTCAGCAGCATCCTGCGCCTGGAGGCCAACTATCGCCGTGGCGGCCTGACCGCCTGGGAGCGCACCGATCTGGACCGCCGCTTCGACCGCCTGTCGGCCCAGATTCGCAACGAGCGCCGCGACCGCGACAACCGTCGCGGCTAACCTTCCGGTTCAATCCTGACGCTGAAGAGCGCGGTCGAAAGGCCGCGCTCTTTTCGTTTGGCCGACCGCGTCGTTTGGCCTGGGCGTGTCACGCCGCTGTTGAGGAAGCGTGCTTCTCCGTCGTTGTCGATGAGACGCCGACAGCACGCGCGCGTCCAACGGAGATCGATCATGAGCGCTCTTGTCATCGCCCTGCTTCTGGGCGCGTCGTCCTGCGATCCGACCGCCGCCGATGTGGGCGCAGCGGGCGGGGACGCCTGTGCGCGGGTCTGGATGGATCAGTCGTTGCGGATGAACGACATCGCCTCGGTCGGCACCCACAACAGCTACAAACTGGCCGTTCCCGAGGCGGAACTGGCGGCGATGACGGCGGTCAATCCCGGCGCGGCGGGGCTGGATTACGCCCATCGGCCCCTGGTCGAACAGCTGGACGCGGGCGCGCGTCAGCTGGAGATCGACGTGCTGAACGATCCCCAGGGCGGGCGTTATGCGCGTCCGGCCTCGGCCCTGGGTCGAGCAGGCCAGGGCGCGCCGACGAGCGCAGGCTTCCAGGACGCCATGGCGCGGCCGGGGATGAAGGTGCTGCATATGCCCGACGTGGATTTCCGCAGCTCGTGCCTGACCTTCGTGGCCTGTCTGACCCAGATCCGCGACTGGTCGGCCGCCCATCCCGATCACGCGCCGATCCTGATCATGCTGAACGCCAAGACGGGCGTGGCCTCGATGCCGGGCGGCGTGGCGCCGCTGGATTTCGACGCGACGGCCTGGGACGCGCTGGATGCCGAGATCCGCGCGGTGTTCGACGCCGGTCGCCTGATCACGCCGGACCAGGTGCGCGGCGACCACGCCACCCTGCGCGAGGGCGTGCTGGCCGGCGGGTGGCCGACGGTCGGCGAGACGCGCGGCAAGGTCTTCTTTGCTTTGGACGAAGGGTCCGAGAAGGTCGCGGCCTATGCGGCGGGAAGGCCGTCGCTGCAAGGGCGGGCGATGTTCGTCAACACCGACGAGGCCAGCCCCGCCGCCGCCTATCTGACGCTGAACGATCCGGTGGCCCAGCAGGATCGCATCCGCGCGGCGGTGCGCCAGGGCTTCATCGTGCGCACCCGCGCGGACGCCGACACGGTCGAGGCCAGGGCCGCCGATGTGGGCCGCCGCACCGCCGCCTTCGCCAGCGGGGCGCAATATGTCTCGACCGACTACTATTGGGCCGATCCGCGCTTCCCGGCCTATGAGGTGCGGCTGCCGGGGGCCGAGGCCGCGGCCTGCAACCCTGTGCGTGCGGCCCCCCGCTGCGATGGCCTGGCGGTCGAGATGGTCGCGGGCGCGCCGGTTCGCGGCTATCTGGCGCCGGCGGATCGACCGGACCTGACGACGGTGCTGGCCCCGCCCCCCGAGCCGGGTTCGCCCCGCGACATCGCCAACGCCGGAGTGTTCCGCGAGACCCGCGCCCTTCACGGCACGGCGCGTTGGGACACAGCGACCGGCGACGTCACGGGCGACAAATACGACCATTTCGCCCAGGCGCTGGGCGTGCGCCTGACGCCGGAACAGGCGCCGGTGCTGACGGCCCTGCTGGACCGGTCGGGCAACGATCGGTCGGTGGTCGGCGTGGCCAAGGAACACTGGGGAACCAAGCGACCCTACATCGGCACGGACCTGCCGATCTGCGAGGCCAAGAGCGATCACCTGGCGGGCAATCCCGACTATCCGTCGGGCCATTCGGCGCATGGGATGCACATCGCCATGATCCTGGCCGAACTGGCGCCCCAGCGGGCCGACGCCCTGTATGCGCGCGGTCGCGAGTTCGCCGAGAGCCGCTTCGTTTGCGGCTCGCACAGCTACAGCGCCGCCGAGGCCGGCATCCTATCGGGCGCGGTCATCTATGGCGCGGAACAGCGCTCGGAGACCTTCCGTCGCGACATGGAGGCGGCGCGCGCCGAGGTGCAGGCGGCGCTCGCCCAGGCCCGCCCAAAGGCAGGGTCAGTGGCCGTTCCGGGGTCGAACGCGACAGCGCCGTGAACATTGGATGAAATCGGCTGTCACACGCTGAGGGGCGGGGTGACGCCGTCGTTGAGGGCGGTAGATCGGCCGGCGTGACGCCATGGCCGGTCGACGTGTTTCGCGGGTGAAACACGTCAAGCTCTCTGGGGGTAGTCCAAATGAAGAACCGAATTCTCGGCACGACGGCGCTGGTCGTCGCGGCCGTCTCGCCGTTCGCCGCCTTCGCGCAAACGGCCGATCAAGTCTCGACCCAGGCCCCGGCTCAGGCGGATGTGTCCCAGGTCGACGAGATCATCGTCACCGGCAGCTATCGCCGCAGCCTGGAAGAGGCCGTCGACATCAAGCGCAAGACGGTCGGCTTCTCCGACTCGATCGTGGCGACCGACGTGGCCAACTTCCCCGAGCAAAACCTGGCGGAGGCGCTGCAGCGCATCCCCGGCGTGACCATCGAACGCAACAGGGGCCTGGGCCAACGCGTGTCGGTGCGCGGCCTGCCCAGCGAGTTCACCTTCGTCTCCATCAACGGCCTGGCGACCGCCTCGGGCAGCGGCGGCCGAGACGTCGAGTTCGACATCTTCGCCTCGGAAATCATCCAGCAGGTCACGGTCCAGAAATCCCCGCGCGCGGCGGACGAGGAAGGCGGCATCGCCGGTTCGGTCAATATCTCGACCGCGCGTCCGTTCGATTACGAGGGGCGTCGCGTCGTGGCGGCGGTCGAGGGCGCCTACAACTCCATCTCGGAAAAGACCGACCCGAAACTGTCCTTCCTGGCCAGCGACACCTGGGGCGACTTCGGCGCGCTGGTGTCCTTCTCTTCCGCCCGCCGGACCAACCGCACGGACTCGGAATCGGGCATCAACTTCCGTCCCCTGACGCGTTTCCTGGCGACCTCGACCGGCGCGCGCGGCGCCCAGGCCGCCGCCGTCCTGGCGCGCGACGCCGGCGTCATCGTCCAGAACCGCGCCAACGCCGCCGAGACCGACCTGATCATCTTCCAGGACAAGGTCGGCGACCGCGCCTATCTGAACACCCAGGACCAGTGGGGCGGCTCTCTTTCGCTGCAGTACCGGCCGTCGGCTGAGTTCAGCCTGGCGTTTGACGCCTTGATCGGCCGCTACGAGACCACCGAAGACCAGTATGATGCGGCCGCCTATTCGGCCTCCAGCCGCTCGACGCTGGAGACCATTCACGAATATGACGACACGACCCTGGCTGACTACGGCATGGTCGTGCTGCGCGACGTTTCGTACACGGCCACCCAGCACGAGATGCTCAGCAAGGAGCAGATCAACGAGACCGACTATCGCCAGTTCGGGACCGAGCTGAACTGGAGCGGCGACAGCTGGAAGCTGCACGCCCTGGCCGGCTACTCCGGCGCCGAAAAGACGCTGGACTACGCCAACCTGAAACACACCGCCTATGCGCCGTCGCGGACGCGCTGGACGGCGGATGGCGGCGAGACGATCCAGAGCGACAATCCGGCCTCGATCGACATGTACAACTCACCGTCGAGCTATCTGTTCGAAGGCTACGAGACCAACTACGAAGCCATTAAAGACGACAAATACGCTGCCCAGATCGACTTCACCCAATACCTCGACTTGAGCGTCTTCCCGGCGCTGAAGAGCGTTCAGGTCGGCGCGCGTTACACGGACAAGACCAAGGAGCGTCAGTATGGTTCGCTGAACATCCAGGGCTCCGGCGCAGGCCTGGTCGACTACCTGGGACGCCCGATGTCGCAAAGCGAGCTGACGCCGATCGGCGATCTGGTTCCCGGCGGCGATTTCAGCATCCGCGACCTGACCTGGAGCCAGGTGTCGAAC
Organism: Brevundimonas sp. PWP3-1b1; assembly: GCF_049896065.1. NCBI lineage: Bacteria > Pseudomonadati > Pseudomonadota > Alphaproteobacteria > Caulobacterales > Caulobacteraceae > Brevundimonas > Brevundimonas sp. PWP3-1b1. The sequence continues at coordinate 26,969 of NZ_JAFCTO010000001.1, forward strand.
GACTACGCCCGTCGCACCTTCCGCTACGACGGCTTCTTCACCCCGTTCAACGTCGGCGACTACTATGAGGTGACGGAAGATGTTCTGGCGCTTTACGCCATGGCCGACCTGGAGTTCGACATCGGTCCGGTGCCGGTCACGGTCAACGGCGGGGCGCGCTATATCGACACCTCCATCACCTCGTCGGGCTATCACCAGATTCAGAACCCGAACGGTTCGACCGGTTACACGCCTGAGCCGATCTCCAGCGACGGCGGCTATGACAAGGTCCTGCCCAGCCTGAACGTCACGGCCGAACTGACCGACAGCCTGGTGTTGCGCGCAGCGGCGTCCGAGACCCTGATCCGCCCGGCCCTGACCGATCTGGCCTACAAGCGCACGGCCAGCTTCAACTCGTTCCGCTTCACCGACGGCAACCCCAACCTGAAGCCGACCTACGCCAAACAGTGGGAAGTCGGGCTGGAGCAATATCTGGGCGACGGCGGCCTGCTGGCGGTCTCGTATTTCTGGAAGGAGATCGAGGGCGTGGTACGTCAGGCCCTGACCGGCACCGTGCCGAACGTGACCAAATACAACGCCAACGGCACGATCGACGGCGTCTATACCTTCGACGTCTATCAGCCGATCAACGAGGCGGGCTCCTATGAGGTCAGCGGGGTCGAGCTGGTCGCCGTGGTGCCGTTCGGACAGTTCTACGCGCCGCTGGAAGGGTTCGGGATCAACGCCAACTACACCGTTCTGGACAGCTCGCTGACCGGCACGTCGAAGCTGGGCATTCCCACCCCGCCGGTCGGCCTGGCCGACAACACCTACAACGTCACCCTCTTCTACGAGAACGCCAAGTTCCAGGCGCGGGCGTCCTACAACTTCAAGGACAAATACGTCGAAGCCATCGGCTACGAAATGTATCCGATCTGGCGCGAGGGTTACGGCCAGGTCGATCTGTCGGCCAGCTACCGGGTGACCGACGCCATCCAGATCAACCTGGAAGGCATCAACGTCACCGACGAGGCGACCAAGGGCTACACGATGGATCCGTCCTTCCCCACGATGTACGAAATGTCGGGACGCCGGATCAATCTGGGCCTGCGGATGGAGTTCTGATCCGTTCGTGGACCTGAACCCCTGCCCTGACTGTCAGGCGAGCGCGTGATCCCCGCGCGTTCGCCTCGCCGTGACGCCTCCTCCTTTTCAGGAGGGGGCGTCTTTGCGCGTGCGCCGGACACCGACGTCGAGGCCGAGGTGAACCGTCTGCGGGCCGATCTGGTCGCCTATCTGCTGCGCAAGACCCGCGGCGCCGGCGACGCCGAGGACGTGGTTCAGGAGGCCTTCGTTCGCTTCCACCGCGCTGGCCACGACCTGAACAGCGCCGACGCCCGCCCCCTGCTGTTCGTCATCGCGCGCAACATCCAGCTGGACCGCTGGAAGGCCGACGGACGCGAGACCGCACGACGCAGCGCCCATGACATCCATGACCTGGACAAGGGCCCGCGCGCGATCGCCAGCGAGACGCCTGACGCCGAGACGGGCCTGATCCGCCGACAGGATTTGGCCGCCGCCGCCGCCGTGATCCGGGCCCTGCCGCCCAAGACCCGCGACGCCTTCCTGCTGCACCGGTTCGAAGCCCTGACCTATCGCCAGATCGCCGGACGGCTGGGCGTATCCGTCAGCATGGTCGAAAAACATATCGCCGAAGCCCTCCGTCAACTGAAGAAATCGCGGGGCGACTGAGGTGTCTCGCCGCTGGATCGTTGTGTTTTTTGAGGCGGGCCGCAAAGGCGACCTGCACCGCGCGTCTAAAAGGAAATCGCCACGCTGATGTTGGAGCGCCTGAACATCCTGATCGCCGCTCGTCCAAGGACGGCCGAGGCGTGGCTGGCCCGCATGGCGCGGCCGGGCGCGGGCGCGCGCGAACAGGCGGGCCTTATGGCATGGCTGGAGGCCGACCCCGACCATCTGCGTCAGTATGAACAGGCCAAGGCCGACCAGGCCGCGCTGGAGCCCCTGCGCAGCGCCTTCGCCGGCGATCTGGCGGCCCTGCGTCGCTCCGAGCGCAAGTCGACGACGCGCCGTCCACTGCTGGCGTCGGGCCTCGCCGTGGCGGCGGTCGCCGCCGCCGTCGTCCTGGTCCCGATGTTGAAGGGCGCCGAACAAGGTCGGCTCTACGAGGCGGCGCCCGGCCGGATCACCGACGTCGCCCTGGACGACGGATCGCGGGTGACGCTGGACGCGGGATCCGCCATCCGCGTGAACCTGGGCGACGATGCGCGCCGTGCGACGCTGGAGCGCGGCGCGGCCTATTTCGAGGTGGCCCATAACACCGCCCGCCCCTTCCAGGTGACGGTCGGGGATCGTCGGGTGATCGTGACCGGCACGCGCTTCGTCACGGCCCTGACCGGCGACGGCGCGCAGATTTCGTTGTTGCAAGGTCGCGTCGCGGTCGGGACGCGCGACGCGACGGCCAAAGGTGCGCTGGACGGCGCCCTGACGCTGTCGCCGGGCGAACGCGCGGACTTCCAGCCGGGCAAGCCGGGCATCCGCAAGACCGCCGCCGACGTCGAGATGGCGACGGCCTGGCGCAAGCGTCGCCTGGTGTTCCAGGACGCGCCCCTGTCGGCCGTGGTCGCCGCCGTCGCCCGCTATTCGGACCATCCCCTGGTCCTGGCCGATCCTGCGCTCGGACGCACCCGTGTGACGGTGATCCTGCCGCTGGAGGGCGAGGATGCGCTGGAGGCCCGGATGGCGGCCCTGCTGCCGATCCGCATCGTGCAGGACGAAGACGGCCGGCGGCTGATCCGCGCGGAGTGAGGCGGCCGTATCGCAGACCTGTCATGGGACTGCGCTAAGGGCTTCACGGAACATCTCCCCGAGGCTCGCTGTTTGAAACCGCCCGCTGCATCGCTGCCCGCCGGCGTGCGACGCAAGCCATGGCGCGTCGTCTGCGGCGTTGCGACCGTCGCCGTGATCTCGGCGCTCGCCCAGCCGGCCCTGGCACACCAGGCTTGGGCCCAGTCTGCATCGCGTGTTCAGACCTTCGACATCGCCGGCCAGGACGCCTCGTCCGCCCTGTTGCGCCTGTGCCTGGAGGCGGGGTGCGAGCTGGCCTTCGTCCAACGTCCCGGCCGGGACGTGCGCACGCGCGCAGTCAACGGACGGATGAGCTGGCGCGCCGCCCTGGCGCGGATGCTGGAGGGGACCGACCTGCGCTATCGCTTCGTCGGATCGCGGGGCGTGCGCATCTGGGCCGTCGCCCCGAGCGTCCGACCTGCTGCCCCTCCCCCGCCGGAAACGACCGAGCTGGACGCCGTCGAGGTCGTCGGCCGCCTGTCGGATCGGATCGACGAGGCCTTGCGGCGCAAGCGCGACGCCGACGTCATCTCCGACGGCCTGTCGTCCGAACGGATGGGCGACCTGCCATCCGCAAATCTGGCCGAGGCTCTGCAGCGCGTGCCGGGCGTGGCCATCGAACGCGAGGTCGGCGAGGGTCAGTTCGTCAGCGTGCGGGGGCTGGGGCCGCTGTTCCAGTCCGTGACCCTGAACGGCGCGCCCGTGGCCTTCAACGAGAACATCCGCAACTCGACCCAGAGCGGGCGGCAGTTCCGGTTTCGCGCCCTGTCCGTCGATCTGCTGGCAGGCGCGCGCCTGACCAAGTCGGCGACGGCGGACCTGACCGAGGGCGGCATCGGTTCTAACATCGACATCGAGACGGCCGGCGGGCTGGACGGCGATCCGTTCCTGACGCTGCGGCTGGGCGGCGAAACCACGACGCGGGATGGACGTATCAGCCCCTATCTGTCGGTCGGCGGACGATGGGTGTCGTCCGGCGGTTCCGCCGGCCTGCTCGCCGGTCTGTCGCAGGAGCAGAGGTCGGTCCGTTACGACCGGTTTCAGGTCATGCGCTATGGAGAGATCGTCGTGGACGGCCGCACCCTGGCGGTTCCCAACGACCTGCGCACCACGGTCGAAAGCGAGGATCGACGCCGCCGCAGCGGCTTCGTCGGCGCGGACTGGCAGGTCTCGCCCGACCTTCGCCTCGACCTCGACGCCCTGGTCTCGACCTTCGACAACGCCATCCGCGAGGACCGGCTGGTCTTCGGCCTGGGCGCGCGGCTGGCGGCGCCGGGGGCCATCCAGCAGGTCCAGGACGGGGTCGTCACGGCGGGCCGGATCGCGGACGGCCGCATCGACAACAACACAGAATTCTCGGACCAGTCGCACCTGAACTTCGCCACCTCGGCAGGCGCGGAGGTGCGGCTGGGCGATTGGCGGCTGACCCCTCGCCTCAGCGTCTCCAGCGCCCGGTCCGTACTGGAGACGCCGCTGCAACGGCTATCGGCCCAGTCTCCCGAGGGCGTCGCCTACGCCTTCGACGTGGGAGAGGCGGCTGGGTCGCGGAGGGCCGCCACGCTGACGACCGATTTCGACCTGCTGGATCCATCGCGCCTGACCCTGGCCCAGCTCGGCATCAGGGCGGTGGACTCGCGTGACGACGATGCAACGGCCTTCATGGACGCCCGTCGCAGCCTGGACCTGACCTGGGCCGGGGTGCGGCTGTCGGGGCTTCGGATCGGAGGCCAGATCAGCGCCCGAACCCGCGACTATCAGAGGCGCGACCGGCGTGCGGCCTTGCGGTCGGCGGACACCGACGCCACCGACATCTACGACATGGCCACGCCCGGCGACGTCTTCTCCGACCTGATCCAGCGCCGTCCCGGCCGATGGACCACGGCGGATTTCGAACGGGTGCGCGCCGCCTTCGTCCTGGCGGGCGAGCGCGATGACGTGGCGTTCCAACCGGGCGACCTGATCCCGACGGGTTCGGACCTGCAAAACTCCTATGGCGTCGAAGAGCGCGTCGCGGCCGCCTATGTCCGGCTGGACTTCGACGGGCAGGCGGCGGGGCGGCCCTATTTCGGCAACGCCGGCCTGCGGATGGTCGGGACCCGCACCCATGTCGAGGGCGCCCGCATGGTCGGCGTCGATGGCGTCGCGCAGGTCCTGCCCCTGACCCATGACGGCGAGGACGCCATCCTGCTGCCCAGCCTGAACCTGGCCTTCGACGTCGCCGACGATGCGGTCGTGCGGCTGGCCGCCTCGCGAACCCTCACCCGGCCGTCCCTGGCCGATCTCCGAGCCTCGACGGTGCCCGCAAGCGTCCTGGTGTCGGACATCTATGAGCGCGGTCAGGCCGCCGTCGACACCCCCAAACCTGGCGTGATCTTCAGCGGCATCGGCGGCAATCCGGCCCTGACGCCCTATGTCTCGACAAATCTGGACCTGTCCTATGAGGTCACGGGCCGACGGACCAGTTTCAGCCTGGCCCTGTTCCACAAGGCGATCCGCGACTTCATCCAGGCGACCGAGGCGATCGAGACCCTGACCTTCGAGACCCAGACCGGCGCGCCGGTGCAGGCCCAGGTCCTGATGTCGCGCCCGCGCAATGTCGGACAGGCCAGGATCGACGGGCTGGAGGCCGGGCTGCACCACCGGCTGGGCGGCGGGCTGGGGGTATGGGCCAGCGCCACCTGGACCCACAGCCGTCTGGCGGGCGGCGAGCGGCTGACCGGCGCGTCCGACCTCGCCTGGTCGATCAGCCCCTATCTCGAGCGCGGGCCGCTGGCGCTGAACCTGTCATGGTCATGGCGATCCGCCTTCCGCTCGGAGGCCGATCTGCAGGGCGGCGGGGTGTCGGCCTTCATCGTCGGCTCCGCCGGATACCTGGACGTCCAGGCCACCTACAGGCTCAACGCCCGCACCCGGCTGTCGATCGCCGCGACCAATCTGTCTGACACCCGCGATCTGGCCTACGAAGGCACACGCGCCCGCCTGCTCCAGATCGGCTCCGCCGGCCGCCAGCTGTCGCTGGGCCTGGAAGTGAACTGGTAGCGGGACAGGCACCGGAACCGCCGGCTAGCGGTTTCTTCAACGCTTCGAATATCTTGGAAAGGAAATGGTGGACGCGACAGGGATTGAACCTGTGACCCCCTCGATGTCAACGAGGTGCTCTTCCGCTGAGCTACGCATCAGCCTAGCGGCTTCTATTTGAGCCGGATCGCGTAGAAGCGTTTGAACTTGCAACGATTCTTTCACAGCGACCGTTGCGACTAAACTTACCGAGCAGTGCCGCTTGAGACCGCGATCGTTGCCATAAATGCACGCAAATGGCGGCAGCTTTTCCTGTATCCGGCTAGTTTCCGGCCACATGCTACCTGCCAACCAATGGATGTCGGCTACGCGCCGATACCGTTGAAAAAGTCGGCAATTGCCACGGGCTTCAGGGGCTGATTCACTCTGGTCATTGAGACCGGAGGCAGCGTGATGATGGGCGAGCGGCGGGTCGATCAGGCGGCCCTGTTCTATACCTTCTCGCTGGAGGACCACGTCCCGGCGAACCACCTGCTGAGGTCGATTGACCGGTTTGTCGAGTTGGAGGGCCTGCGCGCGCATCTGGCTCCGTTCTACAGCGCCATAGGTCGCCCCTCGATCGACCCCGAACTGCTGATCCGGATGCTGCTGGTCGGCTACTGCTTCGGCATCCGGTCAGAGCGTCGGCTGTGCGAAGAGGTCCACCTGAACCTGGCGTATCGCTGGTTCTGCCGTCTGGGTCTGGAAGGCGCCGTGCCGGACCACTCGACCTTCTCCAAGAACCGCCACGGCCGCTTCCGGGACAGCGATCTGCTGCGTCAGTTGTTCGACACGGTCCTTCGCCGCTGCATGGCGGAAGGCTTGGTCGGCGGCGAGGGCTTCGCCGTGGACGCCAGCCTGATCAAGGCCGAGGCGAACCGGGAGCGCAGCGTGCCGGGCGATCCTGGTCTGCCGCCCGAGGCGTCGAGCCGGGCTATCGACGAGTATCTAGCGGTGCTGGATGACGCGGCGTTCGGTGGGGCCACGCCGGTGACGCCCAAGTTCATCTCGCCGGTGGATCCGGCCGCGCGCTGGACGGCCGCCAACAAGGGGCCGGCCTTCTTCGCCTATGCCACCAACTACCTGATTGATCTGGAACACGCCGTCATCGTCGATGTCGAGGCGTCCACCGCCGTGCGGCCGGCCGAGCTGACTGCGGCCCGCACCATGATCGAGCGAGTTCAGGATCGGCATGATCTCCACCCCGACCGCCTTGCCGCCGATACCGCCTATGGCTCGGCCGAGATGCTGGAGTGGCTGGTCAACGACCAGGGGATCGCCCCGCACATCCCGATCATCGACAAGTCTGGCCGCACGGACGGGACCTTCTCCCGGGCCGACTTCACCTACGACCGTGCCGCCGACCTCTATCGCTGTCCGGGCGGCAAGGAACTGAAGCAATATCGGCGAGCCTTCCGCGCCGATCACCCCGATGCACCGCCGGATGACACCTATCGCTATCGCGCCTCCAAGCTCGATTGCGACGCCTGCGCGCTGAAGCCCGAGTGCTGCCCCAACGGGCCGGCTCGGAAGGTGACCCGTTCCATCCACGAAGACGCCAGGGACGTCGCCCGCGACATCGCCAGGACCGATGCCTACGTAACCTCCCGGCGCGAGCGGAAGAAGGTCGAGATGCTGTTCGCCCACCTCAAGCGCATCCTCAGGCTGGATCGGCTGCGCCTTCGCGGTCCCTGCGGCGCCCGAGACGAGTTCCTCCTCGCAGCCACCGCCCAGAACCTGCGCAAAATGGCCCGTCTGATCCCGCTACAGCCCGCCCCAGCACCCGCCTGAAGGCCTGAAGCGTCACGAACCCCGCCACAGCCTGACCAAAGCCGATCTCAGTCAGGCGACTTTTTCAACGGTATCCGCCAAAAGCAGACATTACCTAGTCGCCGTAAACCTGACCTTCTGGATCCGTTCGGAACGTCCGACACTCGTTAGCTGTTGGCCGCCGGCATCGGACCCAAGGCAAACGCCGGGGCTGAGGGCAGTCAGCATCACGTCGCATGCGAGGTCGCCGCCTTCCTCGCCCTCACCGCCGGAGCGGCGCTGGCCGCCGAGGCCTGCGCCTGCTGCAAGAACATGGTGCCCCTCACGGCGATGGACTGCTGCGACGAGATCAAGTCCGAGGCGCCTTTCCCGGCCCCGGTCCCGGGCCCCGCTCCCGTGTCGGCTTCGCAAGGCGACGCCCACACGCAGGCCATGCACCGAATTAACGGGCACTTTGACTGCTAGTCGCCGACCTTCGGTTCCGGCCTGCGCGCGTCTTCCAGTATCTCCAGACCGCCCTTGGCGGCGATCCCGGCGACGATGACCCCGACCACCAGGTCCGGCCAGGACTGGTCCAGCCACAACACCAGCCCGCCCGCGACGATGATGCCGCCATTGGAGGCGAAGTCGTTCAGACTGAAGGTCTCGGCGGCGCGCAGATTGACGTCGTCGCCCTCCAGCCGCCGCAGCAGTTGCAGGCAGATCAGATTGACCACCGCCGCGACGACGGCCAAGCCGATCATGGTCCAGCCGATCGGCTCGGCCCCCAGCCACCAGCGGCGTCCGGCGTCGATCAGAACGCCGGCGGCGAAGATCAACAGCAGCACGCCGGAGGTGGTTGCCGCCCGTCGTTTCCATGTCAGGGCCCGGCCGACCGCGAGGAAGCTGATCAGATAGACGACGCTGTCGGAGGCGTTGTCGAGCGCGTTGGCCAGCAGGGCGCTGGAGTCGGCGAGCAGACCGCCCAGGCCGAGCCCGGCGAACAGCAGGCCGTTGAGGATCAGGACGACCAGCAAGGTTCTGCGCTGGCGGTCATGCTGGACGTTGGTCGTCACGGGGTCTCCTCTCTCTTCTCCAGGGTGCGCGCCGCCAGGGTCGGCAGCACGAGCAGTGTCAGCAGCGTGGCGGTCAGCAGACCGCCGATGACGACCGTGGCCAGCGGCTTCTGGACCTCGGCGCCCGCTCCGAAGGCGAAGGCCATCGGGATGAAGCCGAGCATGGCGACGAGGGCCGTGGTCAGGACGGCCCTAAGGCGACTGACGGCCCCTTCCACGGCCGCAGCCAGAGGCGCGGCCCCTTCCTCGTAACGCTGGCGGATGGCCTGCATCAGCACCAGCCCGTTCAGCGTCGCCACGCCGGACACGGCGATGAAGCCGACGGCCGCCGAGATCGAGAAGGGCATGCCGCGCAGCAGGAGCGCCACTGCCCCGCCGACGAGGGCCAGGGGCACGCCCGCGAAGACTAGGGCGGCGTCCTTGATTGAGCGCAGGGCGAGGAACAGCAGCAGGCCGATGGTCAGGAAGACCAGGGGCACGATCATGGCCAGACGGGCGCTGGCGCGTTCGAGGTTTTCGAACTGCCCGCCCCAGTCGAACCAGCCGGAGACGGGCGGGCGCACCTCGCGACCGACGGCCGCCCGGGCCTCGTTGACGAAGCCGCCGAGATCGCGGCCCCGGACGTTGGCCTGAACGACGATGCGGCGCTTGCCGTTCTCCCGGCTGATCTGGTTGGGACCTTCGGTGACGTCGAAGCGGGCGACGGCCGAAAGCGGCACCGTCAGCGCGCCGGGTTCGGCGGCCTCCGGCATCACCGGCAACTGTGCCATCACCGCAGGGTCGTTGCGCAGGTCGTCGGCGAGGCGAACGACGACGTCGAAGCGGCGATCGCCCTCCAGGACGTGACCGGCCGACCGGCCGCCTAGGGCGATGGCTAGGGCGTCCGCCGCGTCGCTGGCGTGCACGCCCTGGGCCGCGGCTATCGTCCGATCGACGGCGGCGGTGATCGAGGGCTGGCCCGAGACCTGTTCGACGCGCACGTCGGCCGCCCCCGGGATGCGCCGCAGCACGGCGGCGACCTGGTCGGCGCTGGCCTGCATGGCGGCGAAATCGTCGCCATAGACCGAGACGGCTACGTCGGACCGGACCCCGGCGATCAGCTCGTTGAAGCGCATCTGGATCGGCTGGGTGAACTCGTAATTGTTCCCCAGCAGGTGGCCCAGTTCTTCCTCCATGCGCTCGACCAGCTCGGCCTTCGGCAGGGAGGGGTTCGGCCATTCGCTGCGCGGTTTGAGCATGACAAAGGTGTCGGAGATCGACGGCGGCATGGGATCGGAGGCCACTTCGGCGGTTCCGGTGCGGGTGAAGACCTGCTCCACCTCCGGCATCGCCTGCAGGGTTCGTTCGACCTGGAACTGCATGGCCTGGCTCTGTTCGAGCGAGGTGGATGGCACCCGCAGCGCCTGGACCAGAACGTCACCCTCGTCGAGCGTCGGCACGAACTCGCGACCGAGGCTGAGGAAGGCGAGCAGTCCGACCACAAGCGCGAGTCCCGCCCCGGCGACGACCGCCCTCGGACGCTCCACCACCCGCCGCAGCAGCGGCTCGTAGCGGGCCTTGGCCGCCCGGCTCAGCCGGGTCTCGTCGTCGTGGCCCTTGGGCTCGCGCACCCAGATGGCGGCCATAGCCGGCACGAAGGTGAAGGACAGAATGAAGGCTCCGAGCAGGGCCAACATGACCGTGCCGGCCATGGGTCCGAACATCTTGCCCTCGACCCCCTCGAACATCAGCAGGGGGGCGTAGACGAGGAGGATGATGGCCTGGCCGAAAGCGGCCGGTCGCGCCATCTCCTTGGCGGCCTCCACGGCCACGGTCAGCCGTTCCGGCAGACTCAGGGCGCGGCCGACGCTGTCGCGGCGCATGGCGAGGCGCCGCAGGGTGTTTTCGATGACGACCACGGCGCCGTCGACGATGAGGCCGAAGTCCAGCGCGCCGAGGCTGAGCAGGTTCGCGCTGATCCCGAACCGGTTCATCGCCGAGGCGGCGAACAGGAAGCTGAGAGGGATCACCAGGGCGGTGATGATCGCCGCCCGCACATTGCCGAGCGCGAAGAACAGCACGGCGATGACCAGCAGGGCCCCGAGCGCCAGATTGTGCTCGACGGTGCGGATCGTGGCCTCGACCAGCTGGGTGCGATCCAGGGCCGGCTTGACGACGACCCCCGGCGGCAGGCTCGCGCCGATCTCCTTAAGCCGCTCGCCGACGCGGTGCGCGACGGCGCGGGAGTTCTCGCCCTGGAGCATCAGCGCCGTGCCGACCACGGTCTCGCGGCCGTTGCTGCTCGCCGAGCCGAGGCGCGGCGCGCGACCGATCTCCACCCTGGCGACGTCGGAGACGCGGATCACCTGGCCGCCGCGATTGAGGATCGGAGTCTGGGCGAGTTCGTCGAGGCTGCGGATACGGGCGTCGGCGCGCACGATGTAGGCTTCGCCGGCCCGGTTCACATAACCGGCCCCGGCGATGCGGTTAGCGTGTTCGAGCGCCTCGACCAGCTGCACCAGGCCCACGCCGTAGGCGGCGAGACGGGCCGGGTCGGGATGGACGGCGTACTCCTTCACATAGCCGCCCTGGACGTCGATGCCGGCGACGCCTTCGACGGTCTTGAGCTGGGGCGCGATGATCCAGTCCTGCACCGTGCGCAGATAGGTGGCCTTCTCCTCGTCGGTCGTCAGGCGCTCGCCCTCGGGCGTGAGGTAGACGGCGCCGGTGCGGGCGGCCGGGCCGCTCAGCTCGACGGTGAAGATGAAGACTTCGCCCAGGCCGGTGACGACCGGCCCCATCGACGGCTGAACGCCTTCGGGAAGGTCGTCCCGCGCCGCCTGCATGCGCTCGTTGACCAGGCTGCGCGCGAAATAGATGTCCGTCCGATCGGTGAAGACGGCGGTGATCTGGGAGAAGCCGTGGCGCGACAGCGACCGGGTCTCGACCAGGCCGGGTAGGCCGGCCAGAGCCGTCTCCATCGGGAAGGTCACCTGGCGTTCGACCTCCTCCGGCCCCAGCGCGGGGGCGACGGTGGTCACCTGGACTTGGCGGTTGGTGATGTCGGGCACGGCGTCGATCGGCAGCCGCAGCAGTTCGCGCACGCCGAAACCCGCGAGCACGATGACGGCCAGAACGACGAGCCAGCGGTGTCGCACCGCCCCTGAGATGATCCGGTCGAGCATCAGTCCTCGTGCTCCACGGCGCCCTTGCCGAGTTCGGCCTTCAGCAGGAAGGCGTTGGCGCCGGCGATGCGCTCGGAGCCGGTCAGGCCGCGCACGATCTCGATCTGGTCTCCCGCCTGTCGACCGGGGACGACGGGCTGGGCCCGAAAGCCGGTGGGTGTTGCGACGAACACGACGCTGGCGCCGTCGACGGTCGGCGTAGGCGACCGCGAGCCCGGCCGCGACCTGCAGCCGGCTGGCGTCGCGGCGCCAGCGGGCGGCTTCCCGCTCCGACCGGGCGACGCCGACCCGGGCGCCGCGACGCCCCCAGAGCTCCAGATCCTGCGAGACCGTCAGGGTCGTCTCGGCTCCATCCACGCCCTGGAAGGGACCGCGGCCGAGGATGTTCTCGACCTCGAGCCCCAGTTCGGGATTGGGCCGGACGCCGGCCTGGGCCAGCCGCCCGTCGGCGGCGGCCAGATTGGCGTCGGCTTCGGCCGCGGCGGGCGCGGTCAACGCCTGGGTCAGCAGTTGTTCAAAGGCCGGCGCGGGATCGGCCCAGGCCGGAAAGCCGGCCGCCAGAGCCAGGACGGCGAAGGCGCAGCCGAACGCGCCCGCAGCCGGCGAGATGGCCGGGATGTCCATGTCGGGCATGAACATGCGCGATCCCGAGAACGCTCCGCCCGACATGGCGGTGGGCGTCGGCGTCGATGCGATCGCCATGGACCCCGCCAACCGTCTGGGTGAGCGTCCGATCGGTCTCACGACCGTCGATCATCGCGTCCTCGTCTACACCGACCTGGTGTCGCTCCAGCCGAACAAGGACCCGCGCCCCCCGTCTCGGACGATGGAGATCCACCTGACCGGCAACATGGAGCGGTTCATGTGGGGCTTCGACGGCCGAAAGTTCAGCGAACTGGTCGAACCGATCCGCTTCGAGCGCAACGAGCGGGTGCGGGTGACCCTGGTCAACGACACCATGATGGCCCACCCGATCCATCTGCATGGTCATTTCTTTGAACTGGTGACCGGCGGACCGGCCGGGCACCAGCCCCTCAAGCACACGGTCAACGTCGCGCCCGGCGGCAAGGTGACCTTCGATCTGACCGCCGACGCGCCCGGTGATTGGGCCTTCCACTGCCACATGCTGATGCACATGCACGCCGGCATGTTCAATGTTGTGACGGTGCGGCCCATGGACGGAGCTGCGTCATGAACCGCCTCGCCGTCGCCCTCGCCCCGCTGGTGCTCGCCGCCAGCGCCTTCAGCGCCCAGGCCCAGGACCCTCACGCGGGCCACACGATGCCGGCGACCGCGGCGCCGACGCGCCCCGCGCCAGCACCGCGGCCCACGCCACAGGCGCCGGCCCGACCGGCGCAGGATCCGCACGCCGGTCACGTCATGCCGCCCGCGCAGACGCCGCCCGCCGCGGATCCGCATGCAGGCCACCAGATGCCGGCGCAGCCCGCGCCCGTAGACCCGCACGCGGGACACCAGATGCCGGCGGCGACGCCCGGCCAGGCTGATCCGCACGCGGGCCACGACATGTCGGCCATGTCGCCCGCGCAGACCGACCCTCACGCCGGGCATGACATGTCGACCATGAGCATGGGGCCGCCCGATGTGGCGACCAGCTCCGACAATCCCGGCCGTCCTCCGGAGGACCCGCTCCCGGCCGCCGCCCTGGCCGGCCCTGCCCACGCCGCCGATCTCGTCTTCGGCGCCGAGGCCATGGCCGCCTCTCGCCGGACCCTGATTCACGAAAACGGCGACGTCCGCACCACGGCCGTCATTCTCGATCGCCTCGAAGCCGGCTTCGGCGACGACGGCGAGACCTACCTCTGGGACGTCCAGGGCTGGACGGGCGGCGACATCAATCGCTTCTGGTGGAAGTCCGAGGGCGAAGGCGACTTCGGCGGCGAGCTCGAGGAGGCTGAAGTCCAGGCGCTCTACAGCCGCGCGGTCACGCCCTTCTGGGACGTTCAGGCCGGCGTGCGTCAGGACTTCCGGCCCGACGGCGAGGACACCACGCATCTGGTCCTCGGCCTGCAGGGCCTGGCGCCCCATTGGTGGGAAGTCGACGCCGCCGCCTTCCTGTCGACCGACGGCGACCTGACCGCCCGCGTCGAGGCCGAATACGACCAGCGCATCACCCAGCGCCTGATCCTTCAGCCCCGCCTCGAAATCGACGCTTCAGCCAGCGACATTCCGGAACTGGAGATCGGTTCGGGCCTGTCCTCGATCGAGGCGGGCCTGCGACTGCGCTACGAATTCCGCAAGGAGTTCGCCCCCTATGTCGGCATCGAGTGGAGCCGCGCGTTCGGCGATACCGCCGACTACATCGAGGCCCGAGGCGGCGAGACCGACGACACCCGCTTCGTCGTCGGCCTCAAGGCCTGGTTCTAACCGAAGGAGAAAACCCCATGATGATCCGCACTCTCGTTGTCACCGCCGCCCTCGCGTTCGCCGGCGCCGCCGCCGCCCAGGACCCGCATGCGGGTCACGCTATGCCGGCCCAGGCCGCAGCGCCCCAATCCGGCATCACGACCGTTCCTGCGAATGGCGCGATGACCCAGGGTTCGCCCGAGCGGTTCAGCGTCACCTTCCCCCACGCCATGGTCCTCAAGACCGTCGCCCTCTCCGCCGAGGGGCAGGCTCCGGTCGACGTCACTGTCCCCGCCGCGCCGGCCGCCGCCACCGTCGGCGTGGCTCTTCCGCGCCTCGCGCCGGGCAACTACACGGCCGCCTGGACCGCCGAAGGCCCGGACGGCCACAAGATGTCCGGCTCCGTCAGCTTCATGGTTCACTAGGAGAACGACGATGAGGGTTTCCAACCTGCTGGCCGCCGCCGGCGCGATCCTGACCCTGAGCGCGGGCGCGGCTCTGGCGGCCGAAGGCTGCGATTGTTGCAAGGACATGGCTGCGGACGCGGCTATGACGTGCTGCGACGAGATGCAGGATGATGCGTCTTCGGCTCCCGCTCATTCACTGGCACCTGACAGCGCGCCTGCGAGGCCTTCGTCAGAGGCCGTGAACCACAATCAGCAGCGTTCACCAACCTAAGCGACACTTCTACGATTTCGGCAGGAACTCTCCGCCCAACCGCCGACGACCATCGGTCGAGCGCGCTAAGGTCGAGGCTGCAATGCCCCAGAACAAACTTTGGCTCACACCGGAAAGCGGACGCTCCCGGAGTCGCCAAAGAGTCAAAGGCGGCGGTAGAGACCAAATATGCGGCAAACGCCAGCGGCCGAAACCGGCCGATCGTCGTCTTGCAGAAGCGTTTCCGGCCAGTTTCTGGCCAGCGCCTGCAGGCTGCGGTAGGCTAAGTCATTGAGAAGAATGGTGGACGCGACAGGGATTGAACCTGTGACCCCCTCGATGTCAACGAGGTGCTCTCCCGCTGAGCTACGCATCCGCCGTAGGGCTCCGAAAAAGCGGTTCGGAGCGGGAAGAGCGGTCGTATAGCGGCGAGGCCGGGCTTCATCAAGCCGATTTCACGGCCAGAAAGAGATTTCTCGAAAACCGCCGTCAGATCAGCCGCTCAGGCGGCGACCATACGCTCGACCTCGTTGACCAGGTCGCGCAGGTGGACGGGCTTTGACAGGACCTTGGCGTCCGGCGTGGCCTGGGCGGCGGTCAGGGCCACGGCGGCGAAACCGGTGATGAACATGATGCGCAGGCCCGGCTGGCGAGCGGCGGCGACGCGCGCCACCTCAATCCCGTCAGCGCCCGGCATGACGATGTCGGTCAGCAGCAGGTCGTAGGGGCCGTGTTCCAGGGCGTCGATGGCGTCGTCGCCGTTCTCGCAGTCGATGACCTGATGGCCCGCCCGCTCCAGCGCGCGCGTCAGAAACCCGCGCAACGAACCGTCGTCTTCGGCCAGGAGGATACGCGCCATTCGAGAAACACCTTTGAAACAGACGACCAGACTAGAGGCGCAACGGTAAACCGCCGATGAAATTCACCGATCAGCCGACTTCCTTCCACAGCGAAACCCGTTATGCGGAGGCATGACCGACGGCGGCGACAGCTTTTCGATCACCGCGCCGGCCGCGGACGTCAAGGCGACCGCGCTGGTGTTCGCCTCGCCCCACTCAGGCGACCGCTATCCCAACGACATGGGCGCCGCGCCCGACCTGTCGCTCTCCAGCCTGAAAAGCGCCGAGGACGCCCTGGTCGGACAGCTGATCGCGGAGGGGCCGCGTCAGGGCGCGCCCCTGATCGAGGGCCGCGTCGGCCGGGCCTATGTCGATCTGAACCGCGACCCCGGCGAGCTGGACCCGGCGCTGATCGACGGCCTGGATGGGCCGGTCGGGGCCAAGACGGCGGCCGGCTACGGCGTCGTGCCGCGCCTGGCCGGCGACGGGACGGCCCTCTATGCGCGTCGGTTGAGCCTGGCCGAGGCGCAGGGCCGCATCGACAGGGTTCACCGCCCCTATCACCAGGCGCTGGGCGAACTGATGGAGACGACGCGGGCGACGCACGGCAGGGCGGTGATGATCGACTGGCATTCCATGCCGACGCGGGCGGTGGGGGCCGAGGTGGTGCTGGGCGACCGTTACGGCTCGGCCTGCAGCGCACGTCTCAGCCGGCGGCTGCGCGAGCTTTTCGAGGGGCTGGGCTGGCGGGTGGCGCAGAACCATCCCTATGCCGGGGGCTGGTCCACCCAACGCTGGGGTCGACCGGACGACGGCTATGAGGCGATCCAGATCGAGCTGAGCCGGCGGCTGTATCTGGACGAGGCGACGCTTGCGCCCGCCCCAACCTACGCCGCAACCCAAAAGGCCCTGTCGCGCGTGATCGCCGCCCTGTGTGCGGAGCCGTAAGCGCAAAGCCTTGGGGTCGCCTGACTGATCGCTGATCAGATCAAAAAAAAGCCGCACCCGAAGGTGCGGCATTAAAGTCTATAGGGAGGAAACGCCCAGGAAGGGCAAGACGCCCGGAGGCGTCAGAGGTCAACCTAGGTTGCGATGCACAATGGGTCAAGGCCGATATGCGCCTTCGCGGTCACGCCGTGTTACGCAAATACGGCATGTAACCGATAACATGGCGCGTATTAGACCAAAGTCTGACGCCAAGCCTTATCTCGCACTTGCGAAATAGCCAGCCTCACTGCTCCAGCAACCGCCGCGCGTTGCGAATGGCGCGGGCGGCCGGCGACGCTTCCTGGCGATAGATCAGCAGGCCGAACGACGACGCCACCCCCAACGCCAGCCACAGCGGACCGAACAGCCACGCCGCTGCCGCCAGGGCGAAATAGTATCCCCTCACCCCTTGGCTGAAGGAACTGAGGGCGGGATTCAGAAGTTGCCCCGCCGCCTCGCTGAACGCCTTGCGGTCGGTGTTGGAATGGAGTTCGGGGGCCGAACCGATCAGGGCCAGGGTGTAGTTCATCTGGCGCAGCGCCCAGATGAAATCCAAGAAGCCGCGCGCCAAGCACACCAGCACCAGGGCCAGCTTGGCCTCCAGGATCTTGAGCGGCACGTTCTCGGCTCCGACGGCCGCGAACCCCTGCAGCGCGCTCTCGCCGCCGAACAATATCCCGCCGACCGCCGCGATCAGCAGCAGGTTGGTCGAGGCGAAGAAGGAGGCCGAGTTGATCGAATGGCCCATCAGCTGGCTGTCGATCAGCTTCATCTCGCGGTGGGTCATGGACTTCATCCACACCGCGCGGACATGCTCCATGTCCTTGTTCAGCGAGCCGCCCTTCCTGCTGATGAAGGCCAGGATGGGGCTGTATCCCAGCCAGCAGATGAAAAAGAGCGCCAGGGCGGCCCAGTCGGTCAAGGTCATGCGCCAGATGTCCGCGATGACGCGCCCGGACGCAAGCCTGTCCGCCACATGTCGCGCTTGCCGTTGCGGGCTGGTAGGCTTATCACGCCTCGCCTTTTCGAATTTCGCAGTCGCAGCAAAGATCCGCCATGAACCTTGACGCCATTCCGGTCGGTCCCAACGCCCCCTGGGACATCAACGTCATCATCGAGATCCCGCAGGGCGGCCTGCCGGTGAAATACGAGATGGACAAGGCGTCCGGCGCCCTGTTCGTTGACCGCTTCCTGCACACCGCCATGTACTATCCGGGCAACTACGGCTTCATCCCGCACACCCTGTCGGACGACGGCGACCCCTGCGACGTGATCGTGCTGAACCCGACGCCGGTCGTTCCGGGCTGCGTCATCCGCTCGCGCCCCATCGGCGTGCTGAAGATGACGGACGAGGCCGGCGGCGACGAGAAGATCCTGGCCGTACCGGTCGACAAGCTGAACCCCTATTACACCGAGATCGCCAGCTATCGTCAGCTGCCCGCCATCCTGATCGAGCAGATCGAGCACTTCTTCACCCGCTACAAGGACCTGGAAAAGGGCAAGTCGGTCACGGTCCAGGGCTGGGGCGACGCCGGAGAAGCCGCCGACCTGATCGCGGCAGGCATGAAGGCCCACCAGGACAAGCTGGCCAAGACCAAGGCCGCCAACGCCGCCTGATCGGGCGACATCGGCAGACACATCAAAGGCGCCCTCCGCCGGAGGGCGCCTTTTTGTTGGGCGTCGGCTGTCAGCCCTTCCACTCGTTGCGCAGCAGGGCGTACTGGTAGGTGTTGACGTAGATCGGCTGGCCGTCACTGTCGGTCTCGAAGGATATGAACTCGCGGAACAGGCCCTCGCGGCGCATCTTCAAGCGCTCGCAAAGGCGTTGAGACGACAGGTTGTCGTCCTCGGTATAGGCATAGAGGCGCCGCGCCTTCTTCTGTCGGAACAGATGATCGACCAGAGCCACCGCAGCCTCCGACGCATAGCCGGCGCCGCCGAACGCCGGGTTGAAATTCCACCCGATTGAATAGGTGTCCGGCTCTTCGAACATGCCGAAGACATCCCCGATCACCCGTCCTTCTGCCTTCAGCTCGACGGCGATATAGTCGTCGGACTCGCCGCGTTTGCGCGCCTTGGCCTCGGCTGCATCCATGTCCTCCAGCCGCAGAGGCGCAAAACAGCTCACCGCGGGTTTGTGCAGATAGGCGAACAGGTCCGCCGCATCGGCGGCGTCGAAGTTCCTCAGGATCAAGCGATCGGTTTCCAACGGCGTCATGACGGTCTCGCTTCTTTTCGCATCGGCGGGCGCACATGCACGACCGACGGCGGGTCTATAGATCAGGTTCGCGGCGACAATCGCACGACGCGACGGCCTGCCCTCTCCCGCAACGGTTCGGCGCCTCCTATCTGCATCGCATGACTGAACTGACCCCCCGCGAGATCGTCTCCGAACTGGATCGCTATATCGTCGGCCAGAACGACGCCAAGCGCGCCGTGGCCGTGGCGTTGAGGAACCGCTGGCGCAGGAAGCGCGTGCCGGCGGACCTGCGCGACGAGGTGACGCCCAAGAACATCCTGATGATCGGCCCGACCGGCGTCGGCAAGACCGAGATCGCCCGGCGTCTGGCGCGGCTGGCGGGGTCGCCCTTCCTGAAGGTCGAGGCGACCAAGTTCACCGAGGTCGGCTATGTCGGCCGCGACGTGGATCAAATCATGCGCGACCTGGTCGAGAGCGCCCTCGTCATGGTGCGCGATCGGCGGCGCGGCGAGGTGCGGGCGCGCGCCGAGGCCGCGGCCGAGGACCGGATCCTGGACGCCCTGGTTGGACCGGGGGCGGGCCCGGCGACGCGCGACAGCTTCAGGAAGAAGCTGCGGGCCGGAGAGCTGGACGACAAGGAGATCGAGATCACGCTGGCGGATGCCGCCTCGCCCATCCACGGGCTGGATATTCCCGGCGCCGGCAACGTCGGCCTGCTGAACCTGTCGGACATGCTGGGCAAGATGGGCGGCGGGCGCACCAAGACCGTCAAGCTGATGGTCCGCGACGCGACCACGCCCCTGATCGCCGAGGAGGGCGACAAGCTGCTGGATCAGGACAGCCTGACGCAAGAAGCGCTGATGCTGGCCGAGAACGAGGGCATCGTCTTCCTGGACGAGATCGACAAGGTCGCCGCGCGGCAAGGCGCATCCGGGGCCGACGTGTCGCGCGAGGGGGTCCAGCGCGACCTGCTGCCACTGATCGAGGGGACCACCGTCTCGACCAAATACGGGCCGGTGAAGACCGACCATGTGCTGTTCATCGCCTCGGGCGCCTTCCACGTCGCCAAGCCGTCGGATCTGTTGCCCGAGCTTCAGGGACGGCTGCCGATCCGGGTCGAGCTGAAGGCCCTGACGCGCGACGACTTCAAGCGCATCCTGACCGAGCCCGAGGCCAATCTGATCCGTCAGAACCAGGCCCTGCTGGCGACCGAGGACGTGACCCTGACCTTCACCGACGATGCTGTGGAGGCCATGGCCGATGCGGCGGTGGCGGCCAACAGCGCCATCGAGAACATCGGCGCGCGCCGGCTTCAGACCGTGATGGAGCGGGTGCTGGAGGAGACCAGCTTCAAGGCCTCGGACCTGTCGGGCCAGACCGTGGCCTTCGACGGCGACGCCGTGCGCGAGAAGATGGACGCCCTGACCAGGGACGTCGATCTGAGCCGCTTCATTCTTTAGAGGCGGCCTCCACGGCCTTGCGGTTCTGGCGGTTTCGGAACCGGTCCGCCACCCGCTCGGCCTGACGCTGGGTGAAGGCCAGGGCGGCGGGGTTGCCGCGTCGGGCGCCGATGCTGTCGGCGACCTTGGCGCCCCGCTCGCCGATCGGCAGCGGCTTGCCGGTCGTGGTGTCCACGGCGGTCTGGTGCTCGATCTCGGCGTTCAGCTCGGCGCCCATCAGGATCACCTGCACCGACAGCCAGGTCCACAGCAGGAAACCCATCATGGCCGCCAGCGGGCCATAGCTGTCGGTCCGAACGAAGTTGTTCAGATACCAGCTGAACAGGAAGGACACCGTCAGACTGAGCAGCGCCGCAAAGATCGCACCCGGCGTGACCCAGCGCCAGCGCGCCCTCTGCCTGCAGGGACCGAAGCGGTAGATGACGGTCAGGGCGGCGATATAGCCCGCCAGCAGCAGCGGCCAGCGCAACAGCGCCAGATAGCCCCACTCCTCCTCCAGCCCGAACAGCCGCACCACCACCGGCACGCCCACGACCAGCACCGAGGTCAGCAGCACGGCGAAGATGGCCCCGACGGTGAATCCCATACAGATCAGGTTGTAGCGCACGAGGTTGCGCATCTCGATCTCGTGGTAGGCGACGTTCAGCCCGTAGAACAACACCTTGACCGCCCCGTTGGCGGTCCACAACGACAGGGCCAGGGTCCAGATCAGGGTGAAGGTCAGCTGGCTGTTGGAGTTCTGGGCCAGGCGCTGCATCTCCCCGCCCAGGAACTCGGCGATGCTGGACGGCAAGAGGGCGTAGAGGACGTTCAGCCGCCCCCAGGCGTCGGACGGATCGGCGAACAGGCCGTACAGGGTCACGAACGTACCCAGCAGGGGGAACAGCGACAGCAGGGTGAAGAAGGTCACGCCCCCCGCCAGGAACCCGACCCGGTCCCCGAAATAGGAGCCGCCGGTGCGCCAGACGATGTCGGACCAGCCCCTGTGCGGGATGTGCTCGGGCCGCCTGGCCATGCGGCCCCGCCCCGGCTCCTTGGCGTCATAGTCCTCGGGCGTGGGGGGCTTGGGCGGCAGGGGCTCGGGGCGTTCGGGACGCAGCTCGACCCCCACCTTGTGCCCCTGGCTGTACAGCAGGTGGGCCGCGCCCGCCCCGGCCGTCAGTCCCCCGACGGCCGCCGCCACATAGCGCCAGATCCCGCCGCCTCCCCCGCCGCCTCCCTTGCCCCCCCGGCGCGACGGACGCGACGACGACGACAGGCTGCGGGCGAGGCTGGACAGGACGGACGGGCGGCGGGGGGACTTGCGGTCGGACATGGTCTGGCGAACGGTATAGCTGCTCGCCCGTTCCGCAAATGCTTGAAATCGGCGCCCGCGCGGGCCAATCAGCGACCATGACCGCATCCAACACCCTGCTGACCGCGTGGAAGGCCGCCCAGGCCAGGCTGAAGACCGGCCGCATCGACAGCCCCGCCATCGACGCCCGCCTGCTGCTGGAGGCCGCCGCCGGCGCCAGCCGCATGGACATCCTGACCGACCCCTACCGCGTCATCACCGACGACCAGCTGGGCGCCTATGAGGCCATGGTCGAGCGCCGCCTGAAGCGCGAGCCGGTGTCGCGCATCATCGGCAAGAAGGGCTTCTGGAAGATCATGCTGAACGTCACGCCCGACGTCCTCAGCCCCCGCCCCGACACCGAAACCCTGATGGACGTGTCCATGCTGGCATTCGCCCGCAACGAGGCCTTCGACGCCATCGACCTGGGCACAGGCTCGGGCGCGATCCTGCTGGCGCTGCTGGCCGAGCGGCCGGCCGCCAAGGGCGTCGGCACCGACATCTCGTCGGAGGCCTTGGCCGTGGCCAAGGAGAATGCGGCCAACCTGGATTTGAACGACCGCGCCGTCTTCCTGCGCACCGAATGGGCGGCGGGCTTCGGCGACGCCAGCTTCGACCTCGTTTTGTCCAACCCGCCCTATATCCCCACCGACCATATCGCGACCCTGGACCCCGAGGTCCGCGACCACGACCCGCACCTGGCCCTGGACGGCGGCCCCGACGGACTGCAGGCCTATCGCGACCTGGCGCCCGAGGTGAGGCGCATCCTGAAACCCGGCGGCGTCTTCGCCGTCGAGATCGGCTGGGACCAGGGCCCCCAGGTCAAGGCCCTGTTCGAGGCCGCCGGCTTCACCGACGTCAAGATCATCAAGGACCTGGGCGAACGCGACCGCGTCATCACCAACGGCCCGGACCCGAGGACCAACCCGATCCCCAAAGACTGACTTCGGCACGGTAACGCTTTGATTTCAAAGCGTCACCTTAGGAACCGCGCCCGCACAGCCGGATTGATCCCACTCAGATTGGGAGATCCGACATGAAGGCGTTGTGCTGGCACGGCAAGGGCGACATCCGCTGCGAGGAGGTGCCCGATCCCACCATCGAGGACGGCCGCGACGCCGTCATCCGCGTGACCAGCTGCGCCATCTGCGGCTCGGACCTGCACCTGTACGGCGGCTACGTGCCCGGCATGAAGCACGGGGACGTCATGGGCCACGAGACGATGGGCGAGGTCGTCGCCGTCGGCAAGGACAACGACAAGCTCAAGGTCGGCGACCGCGTCGTGGTGCCCTTCACCATCAGCTGCGGCGACTGCAAGATGTGCCGCGCCAGCCTGTTCAGCCTGTGCCAGCGCTCCAATCCGAACGGCGCCGAACAGGCCAAACAGACCGGCTATCCGACCGCCGGCCTGTATGGCTACAGCGAGATGTACGGCGGGTTCGCCGGGGGCCAGGCCGAATATCTGCGCATCCCCTATGCCGACGTCGGGCCGATCAAGGTGCCCGAGGGGCTGACCGACGATCAGGTGCTGTTCCTGTCCGACATCTTCCCGACCGGCTGGATGGCGGCCGAGAACTGCGACATCCAGCCCGGCCAGACCATACTGGTGTTCGGCTGCGGGCCGGTGGGCCAGTTCGCCATCCGCAGCGCCTTCATGATGGGCGCCGGCCGCGTCATCGCCATCGACCAGGTGCCCGAACGGCTGGCCCTGGCCCAGGCGGCGGGCGCCGAGACCCTCGACTTCTCCGAGGGCGACCTGCAGGAGCGGATCAAGGCCCTGACCAATGGCGAAGGCCCCGATGCGGTGATCGAGGCCGTGGGCCTGGAGAGCCACGGCTCGGGCAGCCTGATGGAGAAGGTCCAGGAGACCGTCGCCGGCAAGCTGGAGCGCCCCTATGCGCTGAACGAAGCCATCGTGGCCTGCAAGCCCGGCGGGATCATCAGCCTGCCCGGCGTCTTCGTCGGCATAGCGCCCGTGATGCTGGGCGCCTTCATCGGCAAGGCCCTGACGCTCAAGACCGGCCAGACCCACGTGCAACGCTACCTGGAGCCCCTGATGAAGAAGGTCCTCGACGGCGACATCGACCCCAGCTTCCTGATCACCCACAAGATCGGGCTGGAAGACGGACCCGACGCCTACAAGACCTTCCAGGAGAAGAAGGACGGCTGCATCAAGGTGGTCATCAACCCGTGACGCCGATTTCAGACTCTGCGGCGTGAAAAACACCGTCTGAATAGTGCAATTCGTCTCAAATCCGCCCTCCCCGGCTGTGCGGCGCGTCCAATGCGGACGTGCGGAAACAGGATCGCACGGTTTTGGAGGGCGGACAGGAAGAGGACGCTGGTGGGTGGTAGGGGATTGAAGATTAGAAGGGTTTTCAGCAAGAATGGGAAAGTTGGAGTTAATTTCCGTTGCCGATCTGATTAGGCTTGGATGGTGAACTCATAGCTTTCCTTCTTACATCGACGTCTTTGCTCTTGGACTTAATCAAGGCTTCGAACGCTTCGAGTTGATCTACAAGTGCAATAAGGTCCGCCGGCAATGGCAATGATCCGCCCAAACCGGCAGCTTGGTCATGCCCCGTCAGCTTAGAAGCGGCCGTCATTCCGCGATCATAGGCTAAGAAAATATCGTCATCGAAAACTACCTTCTCCAGTCGCAAGGTCTGAACAGACGGACGATACCGTCGAATGGCGTCCCTAAAAACTAACTCTTCCAGACTTCTTTCCCACGTCTTGCGCAATCGATCATAAAAGTTGGTAACCGAAAGATGGTAGTTCTCATTATCCCCGCCCTCTTCATATAATTTTCGAGCTGACGCAGCAAGCTCGCGAAGCTTGTGCTTTCTTTCGCTGAGCTTCTGAGCGTCCCAAGGTGCCGGTTCTGCTGAAATCACGCCGAAACCGTCTGAACCCCGCTCTAGAAAAATCCGTGTGAATGGAACTTGGGCAGCTCCGCACGCTTCTTCCAGCATGAGCAGAAACGGCAAATCATGTGTAAGTATAATCACCTGGCGGAAAGCAGACTCCTCCGCCATCCGAGTGGCTACGTAGCCACGTCGAATGTGGTCAAGTGACGACACAGGATCATCCAGTACAATAGGAGAGGACCTACCGGACACGGCTAGTTCTGCGAGAAATGCAGCCAGCGCAACAGCTCTATGCTCGCCCTCACTCAAAACGGCCCCGGCGCTTACCTTTCCCTGCGAGCTGTTCAAACCGACTACCCGTTCTACCGCCCCCTTCCTCGCGCTTGCCGTCAATCGCACCGGCACCTGCTCTACTCGGAGCGCTATCTTTTGCTGTGTGAAGGCCTGCTCAAGTCGGTCGGCTACATTTTGCTTTATGAGATCGCCGCCGAAGCGTGAGATTGCGGCTGTGCCGCATTGATCCAGTGCGGTCTGGATTTTGTGAGACGCTTTCTGCAAGGCATGTCGCTGACGAACAACCTCGGCCGCACCGGCAAGACTCTTCCGACAACGATACGCCTTAGCTCGCAGGGCGAGCTCATCTGCGTTCCCCGCCGCAACTAGTCGGCCAAGTTCAGATTGTTGATCACGAAGCCTCCCCAATGTCACGCGAACGTCTGCTAGGGTTGGAGATGGCCAAGAAACGAAAGGCTCAGCGACTTCTTCGTTCAGAGCCCTCAGAATGATTGAAATTCGCGCGCCCGCAGCGGCGCGATGTGTCTCGAAAACGGCTGACGAGCCGGCATACTCTCGCGTTAAAATTGCGGGGATCGAGAGGTTTGCGAGGTCTGCTTGGAGCTGAATGTAATGCTCTATGATGCTCTCGCGTTCGGACGCAACTTGCGCAGCAGTTGCGGCTGCTTCTCCCGATACAAAAGCCCTGAACCGCTGCAACCGATTTCTCGCCTCGTCACCGAGTTCCTGCTGGCACAAAACGCAACGGTCGCCTGTTTCAGCGGGTGGGAAGCTCCGCTCAGGATAAGCTGCACCAATCGAGTATCGCTCCGCTGCTTGGTATAGCGCTCGCCAAAGCTCCTCGCCGGCCCCCGCTAGCGGCTCCTCTGGAAATGCCCCGGACGCGGCGAGCTTTGCTGCAGATCGACACGATACTTCACGGGCCACCAGCTGCTGAGCTTTGGCAAGCGCAGAGTCATCGAGACTGGCGACGATCTCATCCAGAGCGTCTAGGGTAGACCATAGAACTGAGACTGCATCCGCTAGCGTTCGCAATCGACCGTTTGGATCAGCCACTGCTTGCGACAGAGATGACAAGACCTCATCATCTGATGCATTCCATTGCAAGAATGCGTCAACTTGCTCTGCCGTTTTAGATGCAATGTTTTCAAAGAAAGCGTTTGCTTCGTCCGTCAGGGGTTCATCGCATATTTGCGTAGAGCATTGAATCTGAATGGCCTCTACGCGTTTGCTGAGATGTGATCCGACATCATCGAGTAAACCGCAAAGCCTCTCAAATACATCAAGACCGAACGGCACGTATGCCAAACCGCCCTTTTTCTCGACAAAGAACGGTGCCGTTTTAGTGTCGAATACGGCTACACTAGTTAATCGACTGTCAGGTCCGCCGTCTTGCCAATCGATAACAGCGCCTTGGCCCTTAACTCTTATATCTAGGCGAGCGCTGGCTACGCCGGGCGGAGATTTGTCAAATACGTTGCCGATGATTTGCTCCGCATCGCGGGCACCACAGGCGCGTTTTAGGATGCGCGCGTAACCGGACTTTCCAGCTCCGTTGTGTCCATAAATGACGGTGAGGCCTAGGTCACCGAACTTGAGAGTTTGAGCCGGCGCTAGGCGGTTTACGTTGTAAACATCGCCAATTTCCAGAATTGCCTCAGCATTCTCTTCCTGGTGCGCAATAGCAAAGTCTTCACTCGAAAGCGCGACGAGTTCGAAGGGTAAATCTTCCGGTTCCGCTAGAAGGGCAGTAGCGACATCCTCGACATCTTTTACGTTATGAGGTCGCCGCAGCACACGCCGCATAGCCTCCTGCTTCCAAAGCGGCTGCTGCGCGGCCCACTTGGCCATGGCCTTAGCCACCAGCTCGGCCGGGCTAACCTGTTCATCGACTTCGCTCATACTGCCCCCGATCCACCGATTGGACGCTAGGGCACCTCTTAGGCATGAGCAACTGGAAGTTGAGAAGAAGAGTCCTAATGCACCCGCATCTTCCCGATCTCCAGCCCGCTCTCGCCGGCCGTCACCGCAATCACCCCGCCGTCCTCGATTTCGCCGGCCAGCAGCTTCCGCGCAATAGGATCGACCAGGTCCTTCTGGATCACCCGCTTCAGCGGCCGCGCCCCATAGGCCGGGTCGTAGCCGCGGTCGGCGAGCCAGGCCAGCGCGCTGTCGTCCAGGTCCAGGGACAGGCGGCGGTCGGCCAGCAGTTTTTCGAACCGTGACAGCTGTATCCGCACGATGCCGCCCATCTGGTCGCGGCCCAGGCGGTGGAACAGGATGATCTCGTCGATCCGGTTCAGGAACTCGGGCCGGAAGTGGGCGCGGACGGCGTCCATGACGAAGGGGCGGACGGCCTCGACGTCGTCGCCCTCGCCCTGTTCGGCCAGATACTGGCTGCCCAGGTTTGAGGTCATGATGATCAGGGTGTTGCGGAAGTCGATGGTGCGGCCCTGGCCGTCGGTCAGGCGGCCGTCGTCGAGCACTTGAAGAAGTACGTTGAAGACGTCGGGGTGGGCCTTTTCGACCTCGTCGAACAGGACGACCTGATAGGGGCGGCGGCGCACGGCCTCGGTCAGGGCGCCGCCCTCGTCATAGCCGACATAGCCGGGAGGGGCGCCGATCAGGCGGCTGACGCTGTGCTTCTCCATATATTCGGACATGTCGAGCCGGGTGATGGCCGCCTCGTCGTCGAACAGGAACTCGGCCAGGGCCTTGGTCAGTTCGGTCTTGCCAACGCCGGTCGGGCCCAGGAACAGGAAGCTGCCGAGCGGGCGGTTGGGGTCGTTCAGGCCGGCGCGGGCGCGACGCACCGCATCGGAGACGGCGGCGAGCGCCTCGTCCTGACCCACGACGCGGCCGCCCAGGGCGGTCTCCATCTGGAGCAGTTTCTCGCGTTCGCCCTCCAGCATCTTGTCGACGGGGACGCCGGTCCAGCGGCTGACGACGGCGGCGATCTGTTCGGCGTCGACGACCTCGGGCGTGAGCGGACCCTTACCGGAGGTCTCATTGGCCTCGGCCTCTTCGAGTTGCTTTTCGATCTGGGGGATCTGGCCGTAGGCGATCTCTGACGCGCGGCCGAGGTCGCCGGCGCGCTGGGCGTTGGCCAGTTCGAGGCGCAGGCGGTCCAGGGTTTCACGCAGTTGCGCGCCCTGGCCGACCTTGTCCTTTTCGGCCTTCCACTGGGTGGTCAGGTCGTCGGACTGGCCTTCCAGATCGGCGATCTCGTCCTCCAGCTTTTCGAGCCGGGCCTTTGAGGCCTGGTCGGTCTCCTTCTTCAGAGCCTCGCGTTCGATCTTCAGCTGGACCAGGCGACGGTCGATCTCGTCCAGGGCCTCGGGCTTGGAGTCCACGGCCATGCGCACCCGGCTGGCGGCCTCGTCGATCAGGTCGATGGCCTTGTCCGGCAGGAAGCGGTCGGTAATGTAGCGGTTCGACAGGGTCGCGGCGGCGACGATGGCGCTGTCGGAGATGCGGACACCGTGGTGGACCTCGTACTTCTCCTTCAGGCCGCGCAGGATGGAGACCGTGTCCTCGACCGTCGGTTCGGCGACGAAGACCGGCTGGAAGCGACGGGCCAGGGCCGCGTCCTTCTCGACGTGCTTGCGGTATTCATCCAGCGTGGTGGCGCCGACGCAGTGCAGTTCGCCGCGCGCCAGGGCCGGCTTGAGCAGGTTGGAGGCGTCCATGGCTCCGTCGCCCTTTCCGGCGCCGACCAGGGTGTGCATCTCGTCGATGAACAGGATGATGCCGCCCTCGGCCGCCGTGACCTCGGACAGGACGGCCTTCAGCCGCTCCTCGAACTCGCCGCGGTATTTGGCGCCGGCGATCAGGGAGCCCATGTCCAGCGCCATGACGGTCTTGTCGCGCAAGGATTCCGGCACGTCGCCGTTGACGATGCGCAGGGCCAGGCCCTCGACGATGGCGGTCTTGCCCACGCCCGGTTCGCCGATCAGGACGGGGTTGTTCTTGGTGCGCCTCGCCAAGACCTGGATGGTGCGGCGGATCTCTTCGTCGCGGCCGATGACCGGGTCGATCTTGCCGTCGCGGGCGGCCAGGGTCAGGTCGCGGGCGTAGCGTTTCAGGGCGTCATAGCCGTCTTCGGCGCCGGCGCTGTCGGCGGTCTTGCCCTTGCGGACCTCGGCGATGGCGGCGTCCAGCTTGTCGGCCGTCGCGCCCGAGGCCTTCAGCACCTCGGCGGCGACCCCGCCCTCCTTGGCCAGCGCCGCCAGCAGGCGTTCGGTGGTGACGAAGGCGTCGCCGGCGGATTTCGAGGCCTCCTCGGCGGCGGCGAAGACGCGGGCGGTGTCGCCGTCCAGATAGAGCTGGCCAGAGCCGCCGGTGACCTGGGCGCGCTTCTTCAGCGCGGTCTCGATGTCGGCCTCGGCGCGTTTGGCGTCGCCGCCGGCGGCCGTGATCAGGTTGCGGGCCAGACCGTCGCGTTCCTCCAGCAGCACCTTGAGCAGATGCTCGGGCGCGAACTGCTGGTGACGGCGGGCGAGCGCCAGCGACTGGGCCGACTGGACGGCCTGTTTGGCGCGGTCGGAATAGAGTTCGAGATTCATGGTCTTCAGTCCCCTCGGGAGGCGGATAGGTCTCGGCCCGCCCTCTGCGGAGCAGCGCGCCGTTGAGATCGAGGTGGGTGTGACGATCGGGTCACACAAGGGGTCGGCGCGGCCCACATCGGGGCTGTCCGTCGCGCCCTCTGCGGCCTAGGCTTCGCTGAACAGGAGCGCGCCGTGATCGCCCATTCCGCCTGGCCCGTCGATCCAGCCGTCATCGGCCCGTTCCTGATCGCCGTGGCCCTGATCGAGCTGACGCCGGGGCCGAACATGGGCTGGCTGGCGCTGGTCGCCCTGGCGCGCGGGCGGCTGGCCGGTTTCGCCGCCGTGGCGGGGGTGACGGCAGGTCTGGCGGTGTGGATGCTGGCGGCCGCCTATGGGCTGACGGAGGTCTTCGCCCTCTGGCCGCCGCTGTATCAGGGCCTGCGCTGGGCGGGCGTGCTGTTCCTGTTGTGGCTGGCCTGGGAAGCCTGGCGCGAGCCGGCTGCAGACGCAGAGCCGACGCCGGACGTGCGGTCGCTGCGTGGGCTGTTCCTGCGGGGCATGATGGGCAATCTGCTGAACCCCAAGGCGGCCGTCTTCTATGTGGCCCTGTTGCCGACCTTCATGCGGCCGGACCACGGCGCGCCGCTGACCCAGGCCCTGACGCTGGGCGGGCTGCATCTGGCGGTGGCCGTCATGGTCCACAGCCTGATCGTGATGGGCGCGGCGCGCGCGGCCGGCGCCGTCCTGCCGCGTGTCAAAGGTCCGGGGATACGGGCCGTCATGGCCGCCGGTCTCGTGGTCGTCGCCGCCTGGCTGGCCTGGGAAACGCGGACCTGAGCCCGCGTCTCCGAAACCGGTCGTCCCCGTATCAGCCGCCGGTCGTCGGCCCCTGGAAGTCGAACTGTTCGGGACGACGCTGGCCGCCGCCGAAGTTCCAGGTCAGGCCGATATAGGCCGCACGCCCGCCGAAGCTCTGGTTCGAACGGTCGCGGAAGGTCGGGGTCGTCAGGGTGGTGGTCGAGCCGAAGTCGTCGAACACATCACGCACCGTCATCTGCATCGACCAGGCGTCGTTCAGCTTGCGGCGATAGCCCAGGTTGACCAGGGTCGACTGCTCGCGCACGCCCTGGGCCAGCAGCTGGTCGCCGCTCCAGATGCCGGAGACCTGGACGAAGTCCTTGGGCGTCGGTTGCCAGTTCACCGACAGGCGGCCCGAGACGGCGTCGCCGGAGCGATCCTGAGCGCCCACGATGCCGGCGGCGTCGATCTCCTGACGATAGACGTTCAGGCTGGCGTTGTAGCGCAGGGTCGGCAACAGCGGGCCGTTGGCGACCAGTTCCAGCCCGGTCGAGGTGCTGGCGCCCAGGTTCTCGGGCCGGGTCAGGAAGACGCCGTTGCCCAGGTCGCGGGTCGTTTGGCTGAAGGCCTTGTTGGTGTCGCGGTAATAGAGGGTGGCCTGGTAGAAGGTCTGCTGGACCCGGCGCTGCCAGTTCAGCTCGTACGAGTCCGTCTCCTGCGGCTGCAGGTCCGGGTTGCCGGACCGATAGTTCTGCGGATCGCCATAGGTCAGGAAGGGGTTCAGGTCGGCCGGGCCGGGACGCTGGATGCGACGGCTGTAGCTGGCGCGCACGGTGTCCTTGTCGTTCAGCTTGTAGGACAGGTGGCCGGTCGGATAGGCGCGGAAATAATCCTGGGACGTCTTCACGCCGCTGGTGACCTGATCCAGGTCCAGGTTGGCCTGTTCCAGACGCAGGCCGAACTGGGCCGACAGCTTCTCGCTGAACGGTTTTTCGTAGGTGACATAGAGGGCGTGGACGACCTGATCGACGTCGAAACGATTGGACACCAGCGGGTCGGGCGTCAGCGTCGCCGGCGTCGGGCCGCGCGCGACGCCGTTGTCCAGCTCCAGCAGGGTGGCCTGCAGCTCATAGCCGAGGCGCAGCTTGCCGCCGTCCGACATCGGCCGGACATAGGCGCTGGTGACGCCCCACTGGTCCAGTTCGTTCTTGTTGGCGGTGTTTTCGAGGAAGTTCGCCGCCGCCGGGATCTGTTGATCGACGAAGCTGTCGGACGTGAAGTTGAAGCTGTTGCGGTCGAAGCGGACCTCGTTGGTCCATTCGTGGCCCTGGTCGTCGAAGCGCCGCAGCATCCGCGCCGTCGCGCCCGAGAACTGGCCCTTGAAGCGACCATCGCCGGCGCGGCGATAGGCCGAGCCGATGCCGCCGACCGCATTGTCGGCCTCGTACAGGGTGACGCCGTCGCCGCCCGCATCGACCTGGGTGTGGCGCAGTTCGCCGACCAGCTGGGTCTTTGCGCCCAGATTGTATTCGGCGGACAGGCGGACGTAGGCGCTGTCGGACGCCCCGTCGATATCCTGGCTCTGGCGCGACTCCAGGAAGCGGCCCGAGCCCGTGTCCAGCCGTTCGCGCACGCGGCTTGTCTCAGACAGATAGCCGTCGTGGCGCAGGCCGACGTCGGCCGTCAGGGTCGTCTTTCCGTTCACATGGGCGACGCTGCCGCCGATGTTGTAGCGGCCGCCGTCGCCGACATTGGCGCGGATCGAGCCGGTGGTCGTCTGTGTCGGCCGCACAGTCGTCGGCTTTGAGATCAGGTTGATGACCCCGCCCGAACCCTCGGGACTGTAGGCTGCGGACGGATTGGTCATGACCTCGATGCGGGCGTATTGGGCGGCCGGAATCTGCTGGATCATCTGGCCGCGGCTGGGGCCGTTGAACTGGGTCGCCGGGCGGCCGTCGATCAGGATGGTGACATTGGCGTCGCCGCGCAGGCTGACGTTGCCGTCGGGATCGACTTCGACCGAGGGAATGTTGCGCAGGGCGTCGGCAAGGGTCCCCGTCGTGGCCTGAAGATCGTTGGCCAGGCTGTAGCTGGTGGAGTCGATGGAGGTGCGCACATCGTTGGCGCGCGCATTGACGACCACCTCGCCGACGCTGGCGGGCTGCTGCTGGGCTGGTTCGGCCGCCTGGGCGCGGGGTGCGGGCGTTTGAGGAGGCGGCGTCTGGGTCTGCGCCGGGGCCGGGGCCGGGGTCGTCGATTGAGCCGGGGCCTGTTGCGCCAGGGCGGCGCCGGGCAGCACGGCCGCAGCCACGCCCAGCATGAGAACGAGTTTGGAGGAGGTCATGCCCCGGAGATCCTGAAAGTGCGCCCAGACGTCCGCGACGCCCTTCGATGACGCCTGCCTAACGGTGCTACTTTGAAAAGCAAAGTTACATCTTCTTCATCCAGACGCCCCCTCGTCGGCCGTCCGGGGAACCCAAAGCTTCGCCATACGCTTTCAGCCGATGCTGACTACGAAAATGAACCCGCGCGTCTTCTGGGGCGCGAGCGCCATCATCGCGATGCTGCTGCTCGTCGCCACCCTCGCACCCGGACAGTCCGACCTTGTGTTCCAGAGCGTCCAGGCCTGGGTCATCGACACCTTCGGCTGGCTGTATATCGCCTCTGTGGCGGGGTTCGTTGGGCTGGTTCTGGTGCTGGCCATCGGGCCGACGGGCGCGCTGAAACTGGGGCCGGACGACGCCGAGCCCGACTTCCCCTACCTGTCGTGGCTGGCCATGCTGTTCGCCGCCGGCATGGGGATCGGCCTGATGTATTTCGGGGTCGCCGAACCGATCCAGCACTATATCAACCCGCCGTCGGGCGAGGGCGGCACCTTCACCGCCGCCCGCGAGGCGATGGGGATCACCTTCTTCCACTATGGGGCGCACGCCTGGGCCATCTATGCGCTGGTCGGGCTCAGCCTGGCCTATTTCGCGCACCGAAAGGGCCTGCCGCTGACCCTGCGGTCGGGGCTTTCGCCGCTGCTGGGCAAGCGGATCAACGGCCCCATCGGCGACGCCGTCGACATCTTCGCCATCTGGGGCACGGCCTTCGGTATCGCCACCTCGCTGGGTTTCGGCGTGTCGCAGATGAACAGCGGCCTGACCTATCTGCTGGGCATTCCCAATACGCCCTGGGTTCAGGTGGGGCTGATCGCCGTGGTCATGGCGGCGGCGACAGCCTCGGTGATGAGCGGTGTCGGCAAGGGGGTGCGCCGGCTGTCGGAGCTGAACCTGACCCTGGCCGTGCTGCTGATGCTGTTCGTGCTGGTGGTCGGGCCGACCAACTTCCTGTTCAAGGCGCTGGTCCAGAACTTCGGCCTGTATCTGGACCATTTCTTCGAACGAACCTTCACCCTCTACGCCTATGAGCCGCGCGCCTGGATGGCGGACTGGACCCTGTTCTACTGGGCCTGGTGGATCGCCTGGTCGCCATTCGTGGGCATGTTCATCGCCCGGATTTCGCGCGGGCGCACGGTGCGCGAGTTTCTGTTGAACGTGCTGCTGGTGCCGGCCGGCTTCACCTTCCTGTGGATGACGGTCTTCGGCAATACGGCCATCAGCCTGGACATGGGTCAGGCGGCGGGGGCGATTTCCAACGCCGTCTCGACCGACCTGTCGACCGCCCTGTTCTACTTCCTGGAACAGTTGCCGGGCGCGGCCTTCACCTCTACCCTGGCGATCCTGCTGGTGGCGGTCTTCTTCGTCACCTCGGCCGATTCCGGCGCCCTGGTGATCGACACCATCGCCTCAGGCGGAGCCGACGAGACGCCGCGCTGGCAGAGGGTCTACTGGTGTCTTCTGCTGGGCCTGATCGCCGCGACCCTGTTGCTGGCGGGCGGACTGGGCGCGCTTCAGGCCGCCACCCTGGCCGCCGCCCTGCCCTTCGTCCTGATCATGATCCTGCTGTCGATCGGCCTGGTGCGCCAGATGAACGCCGACTTAGGCGGACGCAACGTCGAGACCGAGGGCCCGCCCCTGGCCGAGCGGCTGAAACGCATCCTGGCCCCCGCCAGCCGCGCCGACATCGTCAAGGAGATCGACCGCCACGGCCTGCCCGCGCTGGAGACGGTGCGCGCCGCCCTGGAGGCCGAAGAGCCGGACGCCGAGATCGGCGCGGACGAGGCCGCCGCCTGGCTGACCTTGCGGCACGGCGAGCGGACCTTCGTCTATCGGATCGGCGCGCGATCACGCCCGCGACCGACCATGACCGCGCGCGAAACCTCCCAGGGCCGACGCCTGCTGGAGTGGCGGCTGATGGCCCAGACCGGCGACGGCGCCCGCCCGCACGACATCACCGGCTTCACCCAGGACCAGATCGTCGCCGACGTGCTGGAGCAACTTCAGCGGTGGCGACTGGGGTAAGCAGAACGCGCTGCCAAACCCAAGGCGGCGACCCACACATCCGTCATCCTGGGGCTTGTCCCCAGGATCCAGACTCCCGGTTTTTCCACGCAGAGGCGCCTGCTCGACGACCGGGAATCTGGATCCTCGCCACAAGGGCGAGGATGACGGTTTCAAAATGGGTGGACGCCTTAAAGGTTGGCCGAGGCGACCGGGGGCGCTAGCGTCCGGCGTCTTCGTTGGAGTTCGCCATGTCCCTTCGTCTGTCGCGCCGTTCCCTGTTCGCTTCCGGAGGCGCGGCGGCGCTGGCGGCCCAGCCGGTCTTCGCCCAGACCGCCCCTGCGAACGACGACGCGTCGCTGGCCCAGGCGGTGGACGCCTATGTGGCGAAATGCATGGCGGCGTGGCCGGATCAGCCTGCGCTGGGCGTTGCCGTGGTCAAGGACGGGGCGACCGTTCTGGCGCGCGGATACGGCGTCAAGGTTCAGGGCCAGCAGGCCCGGGCCGACGAACACACCCTGTTCGCCATCGCCTCCAACACCAAGAACGTCACCGCCGCCGCCCTGGCCATCCTGGTCGACGAGGGCAAGGTGAAGTGGGACGAGCCCGTCAAAACCTACCTGCCCGGCTTCACCCTGTCGGACCCCTATATCGGCGAGCACATCACGGTGCGCGATACGCTGAGCCACCGGGCCGGGTTCGGCCTGGGCGCCGGGGATCTGCTATTCTGGCCCAATTCGGACCGCACCCGCGCCGAGGTGCTGGCCCAGGCCGCCTTCGTGCCGATCGAGGACGGGTTCAGGGCGCGCTATCACTACTGCAATCTGATGTTCGTGGTCGCAGGCGCGGTGCTGGAGGCGGTGTCGGGCCTGACCTGGGAGGCCTTCATCCAGACCCGTATTCTGGACAAGGTCGGCATGACCGAGACCGTGCCGCTGGCGCGTCTGGCCGACCCGGCGAAATCCGCCCTGCCCCACGGCCGGGTCGGGCCGCCGCTGCGTTATCAGGGAGCCATGACGCCCATCGCCAAGTCCATCGTCGAGGTCTGGAACTGGGATTCCGCCGCGGCGGCCGGCGGCATCTGCACCACCCCGACCGACTGGGCCAAATGGATCGCCGTGCGCCTGAACGACGGCAAGCTGGCGGACGGATCGCGGCTCTATTCCGAGGAGGCGGCGCGCGAAATGCTTCGGCCCAACATCATCGTCGGATCGTCGCCGGGACCGACGGCGGAATTGCCCAACCGATCCATCGCCTCGACCTACGCCATGGGGTTGCAGGTCCAGGACTATCGCGGCGAGCGGATCGCCAGCCACGGGGGCGGCTCGCCCGGCGGCATCTCGGCGACCGTGCTGATCCCCGGCCGCAAGACCGGCTTCAGCATCTTCTCGAATGCGGAGGAAAGCTTCCTGCTGCGCGCGCTTCGCTCGGGGATTTCGGACATCTGCATGGGCAAGGTCGACGTCGACTGGATCGCGGATTCCAAGCGGCTTGAGGCCGAGGGCAATGCGAAATCCATCGCCGCCGCCGCCGAGATCGACGCCAAACAGGCGGCCGGCGCCGCGCCGTCCATGCCGCTAGAGGCCTATGCTGGCACCTGGCGCGACCCTTGGTACGGCGACATCGTTATCGCGCCCAAGACCGAGGGACGCGGGCGCAATCGCAAGAACGGACTGTGGTTGAGCTTCACCCACACCCCCGCCCTGCAAGGCTGGCTGGAACCCTATGACGGCGAGACCTTCCGCACCCGTTTCCCGGACAAGCGCGAGGAGGACGCCTTCGTCACCTTCGCCATCCTGACGGCCAAGCCGGCGACTGCGACGATGAAGGGCGTCAGTCCCGACATCGACTTCAGCTACGACTATCAGGACCTGCGGCTGACGCGGGTCTAGGCCGTCAGCGGGTGATCTCCAGCAGCTCCAGCTTGGCCTCCTGCTTGGGCCACGGCAGGACCAGGCGCCAGCGGTTCTGGCCGACCCGCTCGATGACGCCGACCTGATCGCGCTCGGTCTTCTCGCCATAGGCGGGGAAGGTCTTTTCATCCGACCCCCAAGCCTGGGCCCCGACATAGACGGCGCGGCGCTCGGTGTCGGGATAGATCAGGCCGCGCGTGCGCTGCGATCCGCTCGTCTTGGTCAGGACCAGGTCGCCGCCCGGCGTCAGTTCGACCGAGCAGGCGAACCAAGGATATTCGATATAGGCCAGCCCCTGGCCCTCGACGCGGCGGCCCATCTTGATGGTGCGGCAGCGATAGGTTCCCGGCCCCGGCTGGATGCGGCCGGTCTGGGCCGCATTGGGATCGGCGAGCGGCCCCAGCGCCTCGACCTGACGGGCGAAACCCCCGTCCTCGGCCTCGGCGCGCCCCAGACGCCAGGCCTGATCCAGCCGGCCCAGCAGGCTGGCGTCGGCCGTATTGGCGACCTGACGCCAGTTGTCGGTCCCGCCCTGAATGCCCTCTGCGGGCGCCGCCTGTTGCTGTGGGGTGGCTGCGGCCTCGGGCGCGGCTTGAGCCGGCACGCCTGCCGCCGGTTCGGTCACGGCGGGCGAGGTCTCGGCCGGGCTGGCGGGGCTGTTGTCGCCACAGGCCGCCAGGGCCGTCGTGGTCATCAGGGCCAGAACGGCCAGAGGGGTGCGGCGCATGCGGGCGTCTCCATCGGTTGTGGAGACACCAACGGCCCAGCCGCCGCCCGGTTCAGCCCTCAGCCGCCTTTCGGGGGTCCAGGAGCAGGCCCGAGACCGTCGCGGCCAACAGGCGCGGCGCGAACGGGAGCCGCGCGGCCTTGCCCAGGATGTGGTCGCGGATCCAGGGCCGCACGCGTCCGTCGGCCTGATAGAAGGGGGTGAAGCCCAGGCTGAGCGCCTGATAGAGCCGCAGGTGCCAGCGTCGCTCGGCCGCATAGGCCGAAAGCGCGGCGCCCAGATCGGGATGGCCGCCGATGGCCTCGCACAGGGCATGGGCGTCCAGCAGGCCCATGTTGACGCCCTGGCCCAGTTGCGGACTGGTCGAATGGGCGGCGTCGCCGACGATGGCCAGCCGATCCGCCACGGGATGGGTCAGGGTATGATGGCCGTATCGGGCCAGGACCAGATCATCGACATGGCCGATGGCGTCCAGAACCGATGCCGCTTCGGGCCACAGGGCGCGAACCTCGGCCTTCCAGGGCTCCAGCCCCGCCTCGCGCCAGGCGGGATAGTCGTCGGCCTTCAGGCTCCAGAAAAAGGTCGCCAGCCGATCCGGCGCCTCGGGCCTGGCGCCCACCGGCAGGACGCCGACCATCTTGGACGCCCCGCGATAGACCTGTTGCAGGGCGCGGACATCGAAATGCGGATCGGACGGCCAGGGCGTCGTCGCCCAAAGCGCGCCGAAGCTGAGGGCCCGCCGCCGCGCCCCGTGGGCCTGGGCTATGGAAGAGCGGGCGCCGGTGGCGTCCACGATCAGGTCAAATGCGGCGGAGGTCGATCCATCGGCGAACGTCAGCCGCCCCTGCGACGCCGCCACGGCCTCGCGCGCCAGTTCGAACGCGACCCCGGCGTCGAGGCAGGCCTGGTGCAGCACATGGAAGATGGCCGCGCGGTGGACGCCCAGGGCCGCGCGAGGCCGTTTCAGATCGGCATATCGGACATCCAGAACGACCCGGCCGCTGGGGGCCGCCCGGCCGAAGATATGATCGATGGGCTGACCCAGGGCGGCGATCTGTTCGGTCAGGCCCAGGGCGTCGAGCACGGCGAGGCCCGTGGGCTGCAGCATGAAGCCCGCGCCCACCGGCTGGGCGGCATCGAACCGTTCGAACACCACCACGCGCCGCCCCTGACGCGCCAGCATCAGGGCGACGGCCAGGCCGGTCGGCCCGGCGCCGGCGACGGCGATGTCTCTCGGCACGCTCAGCTTCGCGGCGCCGGGACCAGTTCGATCAGGTCGAGATTGGATTCGTTCTGGGGCCAGGGCAGGACCAGGCGCCAACGGGCCTCGCCGATGCGTTCCAGCACGGCGACCAGATCGCGGTCGGCGTTGCGGCCATAGGAGTTGGCGGCGGGTTCCTGGGCCAGGGCCATGGAGCCGAGCAGGACCATGTGGCGGTCGTCTTCCGGGAAGAGCAGGCCCGAGGGCCGCTGGGAGCCGGTCAGTTTGGAGAACTTCAACCCGCGCGGCGTCTGTTCGATGCGGCACGCAAACCAACCATAGACGACATAGCCCAGGCCGTCCTCGCCGCCCTGGGAGCCCAGTTTGACGGTGCGACAGCGGTAGTCGCCGGGCGGCGGCGCGACGCCGGGGCGGGCGGCCTTGGGCGAGATCAGCTCGCCCAGGCTGTTCAGGTCGCCCGAGCCGCGCTGGCGGTTCGCCTGCTGCAGGGCCAGGGTCCAGGCGGCGTCGACGCGGCGATAACGGTCGCGATCGGCCGAGGTGATGACGCC
Source organism: Brevundimonas sp. PWP3-1b1 (assembly GCF_049896065.1). NCBI lineage: Bacteria > Pseudomonadati > Pseudomonadota > Alphaproteobacteria > Caulobacterales > Caulobacteraceae > Brevundimonas > Brevundimonas sp. PWP3-1b1. The sequence goes on from NZ_JAFCTO010000001.1 coordinate 66,009, forward strand.
GCGCCAGTCCATCAGGGCGGCCGCGCCCGTCGCGGAACTAGGTGGCGGCGGCGGGGGCGGCGGGGTCGCGGCGCAGGCGGCGACGGCGCAGACGGCGGCCAGAGGCGCCAGACGGCGGATCAACAGACGGGACGAAACGAACCGGGCGAACTGACGCATCAACGCTTCCCTTGGGGGCGACCTTGCGGGCGAAGTGGCCCTCTTAGGCCCTCTGGCGCCGGTCGGCGTCAAGGTCGGCGGATGCGGGCGCGCCGCCCAGCACGTCGTTCAGCGCGGCCGCCAGGGCGGTCAGGTCCAGCGGCTTGGCTAGATAGGCGTCGAAGCCGGCGGCGGCGCCGCGCGTGCGGTCCCGGGACGAGACGGCGGCGGTCAGGGCCAGGACCGGCACGTGGCGCGTCATCGGATCGGCGTCCAGCCGCGCCTTGACCTCATAGCCGTCCATGTCCGGCAGGCCGATGTCGAGCAGGATCACGTCGGGCTGCAGCGCGCGAGCCAGCTCCAGCCCCTCCGGCCCCGTCGTCGCGGCGTGCAGCGTCAGACCCAGTCCGGTCGCGGCCTGTCGCATCAGGGCGATGTTGGCGGGGTTGTCCTCGACGTAAAGCACCACCGCCTGTTTCGGCGTCGCGGCACCCATGACGCCCGCAGCGGGCAGGCTGAGCGAGAAGATCGTCCCGCCCCAGGGCTCGCGCTGCTGGTTGAGGGCGCCGCCCATCCGCTCGGCCAGACGCTGGACCGAGGCGACGCCCAGGGCGGTGCCGCCGCGCGCATCCTGGCCGTCCAGGGGGTGGAACAGGCGCTTCGATCCCTCGTCCGTCGTGGTCACACCGGCGTCATGGACGGCGACGATGACCTGAGCGTCGTCGTGCCTCATCGCCATGCGGACGGTCCCGCCGCCGGGCGAATGGAGCACGGCGTTCTCGACCAGGCGACGCAGGATGCGGCGGACCTGGCCGGGGTCGGCCATGACGCACAGGCCCGACGCCGGCGGGGGACAGTCCAGCGCAACGCCCGCCTCGCGCGCCTGCGGTTCGATCCCGTCGCAGACCTGACGCAGGGCCAGGCGCATGTCGACGCGGTGGATGGAGGGCGCGGCACCGGCGTCGCCGCAGGCCACGAAGGCGTCCGCTTCTTCGATCAAGGCCAGCAGCACGGCGCTCGCCGCCTCGATCTGGCGCACGGCCTGGGACTGGCGTGCGGTCAGGGGGTCGGCCTCGGCGTTGACCCGCAACAGTTGGGAAAAGCCCATGACGGTGGTCAGGGGGGTGCGCAGTTCGCGCCCCAGGGCCTGCATCACCTCGCCCTTGGTGCGGTCCTCGGCGGTCAGGCGTTCGACCTGCGCCTCGGCGGTCGTCAGGGCGCGACGCAGGATCTGGGTCTGTTGGACGATGCGGGTTTCGAGCCGGTCGTTCTCACGGCGCAGACGCAGCGCGACCGCATGCGCCTGAAGCCAGAGCCATATTCCCGCGCAAGTCCCGGCCAGGGCCAGGGACAAGACAAGCAAGACGATATCCATGACGCCCTCCTACGCGCCAGAGTGGCGCGCAGGAGTTGCGTTCAGGTAAACACGCTCGCGTAAGTTGTTTAGTCTTCGGAAGCTGCGGCGGCTTCCGGCTTGCGGCGCGGGGCGCGACGACGCGGGGCCGCCTCGCCTTCGGCTTCCGGGGCCGACGCGGGGGCAGCCGAGGCGGGGGCCCGGGTCAGGAAGCCCGGCAGGGCCGTCGGGGCGTCGCCTTCGTCCGCCGCTATGGCGGCGGCGGTGCGGCGCGGGCGGCGGGCGGGACGGTCCTCGGCGGCAGGGGTTTCGACCTTGCTCTCGACGACGGGGGTCTCGACGGCCGGAGCCTCGCTGACGGTCTCGGCATCACCGGCCTCGGCGTGGACGGTGGCGCCGTCTTCCGCGCCCTCCTGATTGTCGAAGCGGCGGTTGCGTTCCTCGCGGCGACGCTCCCAGCGTTCACGACGGCTCTCGCGGCGACCGCCCTCGCCCTCGGCGCGGACCTCTTCACCCTCGCGCGGCTCGCGGGGTTCACGCGGTTCGCGCGGTGGTTGGGCGTCGCGGTTCTGGGCCTGGTCGCGGTTTTGATCGCGGTCACGATTTTGGTCGCGGTCACGGTCGCGATTCTGGTCGCGGTCGCGATCACGGTCGCGGTTCTGGGTCTGATCCCGATCGCGGTTGTAGTCGCGATCACGGTCACGATTCTGGTCGCGGTTCTGGTTCTGCTCGGTGCGGTCGGACGCTTCCTGCGCCTGGCGGTCGGCGGCCTGCTGGGCGGCGACGAAGGCGGCGGCCTGGGCGCCGGATTCGTCCTCGAAATCGATGTCGAAGCCTTGGTTCGACTGTTCGCGCGCGGCGATGTCGGAGAAGGACCGTTGCGGCTGAAGCGCGCGCAGGACGCGGTAATAGTGTTCGGCGTGCTGCTGGTAGTTTTCGGCCAGCACCCGGTCGCCGCCGGACGAGGCGTCGCGGGCGAGCTGCTGATAGCGCTCATAGACGGTCTGGGCGTTGCCCCGGACCTTGATGTTTTCGGGGCCTTGCGAGTCCCACGAACGATTCGGATTGGCGCTGTTGGCGTTCGAGGCGCCCGCCTTGTTCCGATTGCGTCCGCGCTGACGCTTCATGCCCTTGAAATCTCTCATTCGCGCTACCGTGTGCAGGGATGGAGCCCAGGCCAGCGGCCGGTTCCGTCCGTTTCGTGGTTCCGTTTCGATCGGGGCCGATCCCCGATTGTCGAACTGTCGGAAGGCCTTGTCGCCCGCATGGTGCGCCGGTCCTTTCGGGACCGACCGTCATGATCGGCTCAAGCGCGAACAGCCGGATAGAGGCCCGTAAAGCTGCGTTTGAGTGGGAGACGACGGAGACTTAACCTGTGCGACGCGCCTTTCCAAGAGGTATTCGTCAAAGCGTCGCATGCACTCGTTAACTGCCCCGCTTTGCCGATGCCCGCCTGCTGGGCTAGGCATGACCTTTGAGACGACGACGAGGCTATCCCATGCGAGTTCTGGTTCTGGGCGGCGACGGTTTCTGCGGCTGGCCAACGGCCCTGCATCTGTCGGCCGCAGGGTGGGACGTGACCATCGTCGACAACCTGAGCCGTCGCAACATCGACAACGAGCTGGAGGTCCAGTCCCTGACGCCGATTCGCACCATGGGCGAGCGGATCAAGGCCTGGAAAGAGGTGTCCGGCCGCGACATCGGTTTCGTCAACATGACGGTCGGCAAGGAGTTCGACCGTCTGGTCGCCCTGATCCGCGAGCAAGCCCCCGACAGCGTGGTGCATTTCGCCGAACAGCGCGCGGCCCCCTATTCGATGAAGTCGGCGCGACACAAGCTGTACACTGTCGACAACAATATCAACGCCACCAACCATCTGCTGGCCGCCATCGTCGAGAGCGGGCTGGACGTACACCTGGCCCACCTGGGGACCATGGGGGTCTATGGCTACGGCACCGCGGGCCTGCGTATCCCCGAGGGCTATCTGAAGGTCACGGTCCAGACCGACAACGGACCCGCGGAACAGGAAATCCTGTTCCCGCCCAATCCGGGCAGCATCTATCACATGACCAAGACGCAGGACGCCCTGCTGTTCCAGTTCTATGCCAGGAACGACGCCTTGCGGATCACCGACCTGCACCAGGGCATCGTCTGGGGGACGCAGACGGTCGAGACCAAGCAGGACGAACGGCTGATCAACCGCTTCGACTATGACGGCGATTACGGCACGGTGCTGAACCGGTTCCTGATGCAGGCGGCGGTGGGCTATCCGTTGACGGTCCACGGATCGGGCGGCCAGACGCGGGCCTTCATCCATATCCAGGACACGGTGCGCTGCGTCGAGCTGGCCCTGAAGAACCCGCCCAAGCGCGGCGAGCGGGTCAAGATCCTCAACCAGATGACCGAGAGCCGGCGCGTGCGCGACCTGGCGGCCATGATCGCCGACAAGACCGGCGCCGAAATCCACAACGTCGCCAACCCCCGCCAGGAGGCCGACGAGAACGACCTAGTCGTCGCCAACGACCAGTTCCGCGACCTGGGGCTGAAGCCCATCACCCTGGCCCAGGGTCTGATGGACGAGGTGACCGAGATCGCCCGCCATTACGCCGACCGGGCCGACCTGACGCGGGTGCCCTGCGTGTCTGCCTGGAACCAACGCCGGGCGGAGGCGCTGGAAAATGAGGCGCGGCCGCCATCCGCCGCGCCGGTTTCCAAAGTTCTGACGGCCTGAGTAAGACGATGTCCGACGCCTCCCCTTCCCTCAACCTGCTGGTCTTCGGCGGCGGCTACCTGGGGCGGGCGACGGCGCTGGAGGCGATCCGGCGCGGCGGCCGGGCGACCGCCACCTCGCGCGATCCCGACCGGCGTCGCGCCTTGGCGGCCGACGGGATCGCGGCCATCGACCCGACCGATACGACCGCGCTGAGGACGGCGCTGGAGGCGGCGACCGCCGTCCTGATCACCGCCGCGCCGGACGCCCACGGCTGCCCCGGCCTGCGCGCGCTGGGACCGCTGGCCGGCGACGCTTGGCCCGACTGGATCGGCTATGTCTCCTCCACCTCCGTCTATGGCGACCGGGCCGGGGGGTGGGTGTTCGAGGACGGGCCGTTGAACGCCGCCAATCTGGAGGGCGCGCGCCGGGTCCGAGCCGAGCGCGACTGGCTGGACGGTGCGCAGGGGATGGGGCTGACGGTGCAGATCTTCCGCCTGCCCGGCTTCTATGGGCCGGGGCGCAGCGTGGTCGAGCGGCTGCGGGACGGCACGGCGAAACTGGTGCGCAAGCCGGGCCAGGTCTTCAACCGCATCCATGTGGACGACATCGTCTCGGGCCTGTTCGCCTCGATGGCCCGGCCGCATCCGGGGGCGGCCTACAATCTGACCGACGACGAGCCGTCGCCGGCCGATGTCGTGATGGAGTGGGCCGCCGACCGGATGCACCTGCCCCGCCCCCCGGAAGTCGACTGGACCGATGACAGCGTCAGCGAGGCGATGCGGCGCTTCTACCTGGATTCCAAACGGGTCTCGAACGCCCTGGCCAAGGCCGAGCTGGACTGGCGCCCCGCCTATCCGACCTGGCGCGAAGGGCTGGCGACGCTGCTGGATGCGCCGCCGCCGTTGCGGTTGGTCAGCTAGAGGCTTTCCACCACCAATTTTTCGTCATCCTCGCCCTTGTGGCGAGGATCCAGACTCCCGGTGTCTGACGGCGGCGTTCGCTGCGGGAATACCGAGAGTCTGGATCCTGGGGACAAGCCCCAGGATGACGTGAGAGAGTGTGTGTTAGAACGGCAGCAGATTCCGCTGACGGCTGTAGCTCATGGTGCCGATATTGGCCCCCAGGCGCAGGCCGACGCCGGTGCGGATCGGCGCCAGGACGATACCGTCCGCCTGCTGATAGTTCACGCCCATGCCGGCGACCAGATAGGCCGAACCCTCGACGCCCGGATAGCGGCGATAGATCATGTCCGGGTGATACAGGCCATAGACCAGGGTGAAGACCCGACTGGCGTTGCCGCCCCAGTCCCAACCCACGGACGCGCCCTGCCAGAACACCTCCTGCGAGGCCGACAGGTCCTTCATGTGCAGGGCGCCGCGTCCATAACGCGCGCCGACGACCACGGCGCCGGAGCCTTCTTCGCCCGCGATATAGGCGGTGGGACGGTCGCCCTGGTCGGCGAAGACGCGCTCGATGGCGCCGCCCACGACCTCGGCCGCGATGCCCAGTTCGCGCGAACCCGCCGAGACCAGTTCGTCGAAGCTGTAGGCCTGGGCGTTCTGATCCGAGCGGATCGGATAGTTGGGATCGCGCGCCGGCGCCGTGGCGCAGGCGCCGACGGCCGACGCGCCGGCGGCTGTGGCCAGGCCGGAAAGGATCATTTGGCGACGATGCATGGGGGACGCTCCGAGGGCGGCGAGAGGACGGCCGGCTGGCGCGCCGGTCTTGGCCTCACCGTCCCCGACCTTTGCGGCAGCCTTGCGGCTTCAAGGTTAACGGGGGCTTACGGCAGGCGCTGTCGCCCCCCTTCTCCGGCAAAGAGAAAAGGCCGGCCTGTGCGCCTAGACCTCCGACGCCATCTTCCTAAGCGCCTCTTCGAACACCTGAGCCGGCTGGCCGCCGCTGATCAGGTATTTGCCCTCCACCACCACGGCGGGGACCGAGGTGATCCCGCGTGAGCGCCACAGATCCTCGGACGCCCGCACGGCCTGTGCGTAACGGCCCGAGGCCAGCACTTCGCCCGCCTCGGCCCGGTCCAGCCCGGCGGCCTCGGCGGCGGATGTCAGCACCCCGGCGTCGGTCAGGTTGCGGTTCTCGGTGAAGTGGGCGGTGAACAGCGCCTGTTTCAGGGCCTTCTGCTTGTCCGGCGCCGTCTCATGCGCCCAGTGCAGCAGGCGGTGGGCGTCGAAGGTGTTCCAGATGCGGCTGTCGTCGGTCATCCGCATGTCGAAGCCGACCTCGCCGGCCCGCTCGCGGATCATGGCGCGGTTGGCGGCGGACTGCTCGGGGCTGGCGCCGTATTTGCGGCCGATGTGCTCGACGATGTTTTCGCCCTCGGGCGCGATCTGGGGGTTCAGCTCGAACGGCTGAAAGGCGATGTCGGCGGCGATCCCCTCGGCCTCCAGCTTCGCCAGCGCCGTCTCCAGCCCGCCCAGGCCCACCACGCACCAGGGGCAGACCACGTCGGAAACGAAGTCGATCTTCAGGGTCTTTGTCGCAACGGCTTGGGTCATGGCGAAGGGCCTTCTGGAACAGCGAGTGTTGCGAGAATATGGGAAGCAGGTTCCCGAAAGCCAGACCGTCTCCTCCCCACTTTGTGGGGAGGGGAACCACGCAGTGGTGGAGGGGCTATTGAAGTCCCACACACGTCGGCGATGCGGTGCAGAACCCCTCCGTCACGGCGCGAAGATGCGCCGCGCCACCTCCCCGCTCCGCAGGGAGGAGACAGCTAGCCCATCAGATCCCTCGGCGGCCGGATCCGGCGCCAGCGCGCCTCCACGAAGGCGAAGGCCCCGAAGGCCATCAGCCCCGCCGCCGTCAGCCCCAGGATCCACGACCCGCCCGGCTGGGCCTCCAACGCGTCCAGCGCCGCCGCCGTCGTCGTCACCTCGCCCGAGCGCGCATGCAGCCCCGCCAGAACTACGAACACCCCCAGCGGCAGATAAGCAAAGCCCCGCGCCCCATACCCCGCCCGCGCCAGGGCCGTCGCCGTCCCGCAGAAGGCCTTGGGACAGGCCAGGGCGTCGTCGAAGTCGTCACGGAACGCCCGCACGATATTGCCGACGCCGACGCCCAGCACCACCAGCCCCGCCGCGATCAGCAGCGCCTCTCCGAACGGCAGGCCCAGCAGAACGGCGGCCTTCTCCTGGTTCTCGGCGACGCTCTCGGCCTGGGCGGAGGACGCGCTGGTCGCCTCGCCGAACTCGTCCAGATATTCGAACACCCCCGAGGCCAGCACGCCGTAGAACAGGCCGCTGGCCGCCTGCCCGGCCCGTGTCGCCCAGCCCTTCAGGTCGGTCCCCTCATGGTCCGCGTCGAACACCGCCTGTAGCACTCGCCAGCCGACGAAGGCCCACAGGCCCAGCCCCAGCAGCACCAGCCAGACCTTGCCGAACGGCTGGGCCGCCAACCACCCCGCCGCCCCGCTGGTCCCCACCGCCTCTCCGATCCTGTCGGTCGCTGCCAGCAGGGTCAGCGCCCCGGCCGACAGATAAACGAAGCCCCGGGCGCCGTATCCGACCCGCGCGGCCCACTCGACCAGCGTCGCCAGCGGCGGCAGGCGCACGGCCCGGCCCAGATCGGCGGCGACGTGGCGAAGGGTCTTGGCGGCGGTCATGACGGCTCCGGGCGGGAAGAGATGCCTCAGAACGCTCTTCGCCGTTCAAGGCTCCCGCAACGGCTCCGCTGTGTCGGCTTCCGACAGACACGGCGTAGGCCATACCGCTACGGTTCCGGCTTCAGGAGCCGATCTTGCGCATCTACGAGTTTCATTTCTTCGACGGGGCCGACCGCCGCCCCCTGCTCGACTTCTTCGACGGGGAAGACGACGCCGCCGCCATCGCCGCCGCCCGGCGCCAGCTGGCTCTGCACGCCTCGTGTCACGGGGTCGAGGTCCACGACGGCGACCGCCTCGTTGCGCGTATCGATACCCGGTCTGGCGGATCATAGCCGCAGAGCGCCGGCATTCCTGAAGGATCTGCGGCTCCCGCGCCGCCTGTCATCGCGTTTTGGGACGGTTTCGCCTATATAGCGGCCCTTCCGCCCACCCTGAACGCGCGAGCTTCAGGGCCAATCTCGAATATGTCGCCATTGTCGTGTGCGCCCGGCGTGCATTGAGAAGTCGAAAAGCCGCATCGATGCCGATAGAAAAAGCCCGCACGCTCTCCATCGCCCCGATGATGGACTGGACCGATCGGCATTGCCGGGCGTTTCACCGTGCGCTGACGACGCGGGCCTTGCTCTATACGGAGATGGTGACGGCGCCGGCGGTGCTGCATGGCGATCGCGAGCGGCTGTTGGGCTTCGATGCGCTGGAGCATCCGGTGGCGCTGCAGCTGGGCGGGTCGGATCCGGCGCAGTTGGCTGAGGCGGCGAAGATCGGTCAGGCATTCGGCTATGACGAGATAAATCTGAACGTCGGCTGCCCGTCGGACAGGGTCCAGTCGGGCCGGTTCGGGGCCTGTCTGATGCGCGAGCCGGAGCTGGTGGCGGACTGTATGGCGGCGATCCGCGAGGCGGTGAGCGTGCCCGCCACCGTCAAATGCCGCATCGGGGTGGATGATCAGGTTCCGGCGGTCAGCCTGTTCGCCACGGTGGACGCCTGCGCCGCCGCAGGCGTCGAGGTCTTCATCGTCCATGCGCGCAAGGCCTGGCTGAAAGGTCTGTCGCCCAAGGAGAACCGCGACGTGCCGCCGCTGGATTACGCCCTGGTGCGCCGGCTGAAGCGCGAGCGTCCGCATCTGAACATCTCGATCAACGGCGGCATCGCCTCGATGGACGAGGCCGAGGCGCATCTGGACGACGCCGACGGGGTCAAGCTGGATGGGGTCATGCTGGGGCGGGCCGCCTATCATGAGCCGGCCATCCTGGGTCAGGCGGATCGTCGCCTGTATGGCGAGGCCGTCGCCGACACCGACGCCTTTGAGGCCCTGGCTCGCTATCGGCCCTATATGGCCGCGCGGTTGGCCGAGGGCGTCGCCCTGCCCGCCATGGCGCGGCACATGCTGGGCCTGATGCACGGTCGCCCCGGCGCGCGCGCCTTCCGCCGCATCCTGACGGTCGAGGCGATCCAGCCCGGCGCCGGGCTGGAAGTGCTGGACCGCGCCGTCGAAGCGGTGCGCGAGGCCGAGGCGCGTCGCGACGAGGCGGCGTAACGGATCTGAAACACCGGCGGGGTATTGCTGTGAAATACCCTGGCCGGAGTCCGTCATGAAAAGTCTGCTTCTTGCGCTGGTGCTCGCGGGCGTCCCGGCCGGCGTGCTTGCGCAGACCGACAGCCGCTTCGCCCTGGGCGCTCAGATCGGCACGCCGGGCGCGGGCGTCCAGGCCCAGTTCGCCGTCAACCGCCATCTCGTGCTGCGCGGCTCGTACGACGTGCTGCAGTGGGAACGCGACGACACCTACAGCGACGTGGACTATAGCGCCGATGTCGATTTCCAGTCGCCCGGCGCCTTCGTCGACATCCACCCCTTCGGCAACGCCTTCTTCGTTTCGGGCGGCGCCTATTTCGGGGATCGCGGCGTCGATCTCGCAGCGGACGAGGGCGAGAGCATCCGGATTGGCGGGACCGAGTTCACCGCAGAGGAGGTCGGACGGCTGACGGGTCGCATCGATCTGGAAAGCACCGCGCCTTTCCTGGGCCTGGGATACGACAACACCTTCACGCGTGCGAACCGCTGGGGCGTGCGCGCGGTCGCCGGCGCGGTGTTCGGCGACGCGCCGACCGTCTCGCTGTCATCGGTGGGCGGAACCCTGTCCGACAACGCGCTTTTTCAGGCGCTGGTGGACCTGGAAGCGGAAGATCTCCAGGAGGACGCCGACGACTATAAGGTTCTGCCGGTGATCCAATTGGGCGTCAGTTACCGTTTCTGACTTCCCGTCGCCACGACGCATAGCGGCCCAGCCCGCTTAAAAAGCGCTTCTTATCCAACACGCTAGCGAGACCGAAAGGGTTTTGTCCTCAAGGCCATTTGGAGGCCGCCACTTTTAGGACACATCCCGACGCGACAAAACCCGCGCCGGCGGCGTTGGGAGCCGGTGTCTCCTGAGCGAAACTCATGATCGGCGCTTCCGCTGCTATCGCCATGCTTTGGGCTGCCGTGTCGTCTGTGACGAGCGGGCCTGTCCCCTACAATGATGTCGTAGCGGCGGATGAAGTCAGGGTTGAAACCCCTGCCGCCACCGTCGGTTCCGCCGAAATCGAGATCGCTCTGAACGCCGAACAGGCCGAGCTGATGGCCTCCGATCCCGACTGGCGCGCCTCGGCGCGCCTCTATCACGCAGGCGGCGGCGGCGCGACGGGCAACGATTCGCTCGGTTGCCGTCCGATCGCCATGCGCACCGTCGCGGTCGATCCCCGCGTGATCCCGCGCCGCACCAAGCTGTTCATCCGCGAGACCGTGGGCCTGCGTCTGGCCGACGGCACCATCCATGACGGCTACTGGTATGCGTCCGACACCGGCGGCGCGATCAAGGGTCAGAAGATCGACCTCTACACCGGCCACGGTCGCGGTTCCATGCGACCAGCCCAGCGCCTGAACATGCGCACCCTGACCATCGCCGACGCCGGCCGCTTCGACGGCTGCCCGCCCGCCTGGGAAAACGCTTCCAACTGATCCGATGCCGAATTGAAAACGCCGGCTGACCGCGAAGGTCAGCCGGCGTTTTCGTGTCTGGTGCTGACCAGGATCAGTCCATCTCGGACACTTCCAGCGTCGATTGCACCATAGAGCCGTTATAGGTGCCGACCCAGATGTCGTAGCGGCCGCTCTGCGGATTGGTGATCGTGACCTTGGGATCCAGGTCGCCGCCGCTGTCGTCGTCGCAATAGAAGCGCCCGTTCGGCGTATTGATCAGCAGGGTGGTGTCCTCCTCCGCCCGCACGCGGAACGTCAGGTCCGCATCGCTGGGCTCGAAGAAGATCTGGATGTCCGGCGCCGCGCTGACCGAGCCTTCGCAGCCCGACTTGGCGGCCGAGGCGGGCGACGAGCCGCCGGCCAGGATCGACTTGATCCACGGGTCGGGCGTAAAGCCGCCGCGCAGATTGGCCGTGCCGTAGTTGGGCTCCAGACTGATGTCCGGACCGCCACTCGAATCGTCGCCATCCATGCCGACGCGCTCTGTGACCGACAGGGTCGAATCGACCATGCTGTCGCCATAGGTTCCGACCCAGATATCGTAACGGCCGCTTTGGGGGCCGTCGATCGTGACCTCGGGATCCAGATCTCCGCCGCTGTCGTCGTCGCAATACCAGTCGCCGCCCGGCGTGTTGACCAGCAGCGTCGTATCCTCCGACGCCACGGCCTTGAACGTCAGGTCCAGCGCGCCTGCCTCATAAGTAACCTGATAATCGGGCGCGGCGCTGACATTGCCCTCGCAGCCGGACTTGGCGCGAGAGGCCGGAATCGAGCCGCCTGCGCGTATGGCCTTGGTGTGGGGATCGGGCTCGAACCCGACCGAGAGGTTCACCGTGCCGTAGTTGGGATCCAGGTTGAAGTCGGGCCTAGCTTCGCCCTTCTGCGCCAGGCTGACGCCCGGCGCGAACAGGACCGAGGCGGCGGCGACGATGGCGATGGATTTCATGAGCGCTCCCTCCAGCAGCGGCGAACCGCCGCAGGGGCAGACTAGTCGGTTTCAAATAACCGCGCAGCTTGAAAGACGGATCAGAAGCGGCGCTTGCCCGACACCGTCTCGAAGAACAGGCGGAAGTCGCCCATCAGGCTCCACAGCGGATATTTGAACGTCGCGGGCCGGTTCTTCTCGAAGAAGAAATGCCCCACCCAGGCGAACCCGTATCCGATCAACGGCATGGCCAGCAGCCACCAGGGGTTCTGCGTCGCCACGAAGACCCCGAACGCCAGGATCACCAGTCCGGTGCCGACGACGTGGATGCGTCGGCACGTCCGGTTCGAATGCTCGTGGATGTAATAGGGATAGAAGGCCTCGAACGAGGCGTATCGTTCTTGGGGCGCCGACGGTGTGCTCATGGGCGAAGGGTGCGCCAGCACGGCATGGGTGGCAAGAGCAGCCCCACACTGTCGTCATCCTAGGCCTTGTGCCTAGGATCCAGACTCCCGGTATTGAAAGTGGCGCAAAATGGCAGACACCGGGAGTCTGGATCCTCGCCACAAGGGCGAAGATGACGGACTAATCTTTGGACGTGTAACGCCTCAGCCCTTCGGCTTGCCCTTGAAGCCGTCCTTCTTGAAGTTCGGCTTGCCTTGGAAGGCCTTCTTGGCGAACGGCTTGTCGGCCGCGGCGTTCGAGCGCGGGTTGCCGCCCCCGTCCGCCTTGGGCGTCCAGGGCTTCTTGAAGGCGGGACGGGCATCGCCCGCGCCGCCGTCGGCGCGCTTGTAAGGGGTCTTCTTGAAGGGACGATCACCCTCGTCGCGGTTCGGCTTGCCCGAGAAGCGGCCGGCCTTCATCGAACCCGGCGTCGGGGCTTCCGACGGGGTGATCTTCACCTCGTCCTTGGACGCGGCGACGGCTTCGCGGAAAGCCTTCTCGTGGGTCTTGGCGACCTCGAACCGGGTCTCGTCGGGGAAGGTGCGGATGGCGCCGATCTGGGGCTTGGTGATGCCGCCGATGCGGCAGATCAGCGGGATCAGCCATTTGGGGTCGGCGTTCTTGTTGCGGCCCACGTCCAGGCGGAACCAGACCACGTCGTCCGAGCCCAGGCGGTCGCCGGGCCAGGGCTGGGCGGCCGTGCCGTCTTCGTTGCGCACGGTGCGCTCGCGCTTGAGGGGGCTGCGATCCGAGCCCGGATCGGACAGTTCTTCCGGCGCCGGCTGCTCCTTGCGCAGCAGGCGCACCAGGGCGGCGGCGATCTCGTCGGGCGTGCGCTCGGCGATCATCCGCTTGGCGACGATCATGTCCTCGTCGGTGACTTCGGCCTCGAAGAACTCGGGCGACAGCAGGCGGCCTTCGTCGGCCTTGCGGATTTCGTCGAAGGTCGGCGCGCCGGACCAGACGGCGTCGATGCCGGCGTCGTCCATCAGGCGCTCGGCCTTGCGGCGACGCGAATGCGGCACCAGCATCACGGAGACGCCCTTCTTGCCCGCCCGGCCCGTCCGGCCCGAACGGTGCAGCAGGCCGGCGCGGTTCATCGGCAGTTCGGCGTGGATGACCAGACCCAGGTCGGGCAGGTCCAGACCGCGTGCGGCCACGTCGGTGGCGACGCAGACGCGGGCGCGGCCGTCACGCAGCGCCTGAAGCGCGTCGGTGCGTTCGCGCTGGCCCATCTCGCCCGACAGGGACACGGTCGAGAAGCCGCGTTCCAGCAGCGAGGCCTGGAGGTGACGCACGCTGTCCCGCGTCGAGCAGAAGACCATGGCGCGCGGCATCTCGAACCAGCGCAGGGTGTTGACCACCGCGTGTTCGATCTCGTTGGGGGCGATGCGATAGGCGCGGTATTCGATGTCGGCGTGCTGGCGCGACTTGTCGGTCGCGTCGATGCGGACCGCGTCCTTCTGGTAGCGCTTGGCCAGGGTCGCGATCTCGCGCGCGATGGTGGCCGAGAACAGCAGGGTGCGGCGTTCGGCCGGCGCCTGGTCCAAGATGTGCTCCAGGTCCTCGCGGAAGCCCATGTCCAGCATCTCGTCGGCCTCGTCCAGCACGGCGACCTTCAGCTCGGACAGGTCCAGGTTGCCCCGGTCGATGTGGTCTTTCAGGCGGCCTGGCGTGCCGACGACGATGTGGACGCCGAAGCTCAGGGCGCGGGCTTCACGGCGGGCATCCATGCCGCCGACGCAGGTGGCGATCTTGGCGCCGGAGTCGGCGTACAGCCACGTCAGCTCGGCCGCGACCTGAATGGCCAGTTCACGCGTCGGCGCAATGGCCAGGCACAGGGGCGCGCCGCCGGGGCCGAAGATCGGTTCGTCGCCCAGCAGGGTCGGCGCAGCGGCCAGGCCGAAGGCGACGGTCTTGCCCGACCCCGTCTGGGCCGAGACCAGCAGGTCGCGGCCGGCGTATTCGGCTTCAAGAACCGCGGCCTGAACCGGGGTGGGTTCGGCATAGCCCTTTTTGATCAGGGCGCGGTCGAGCGCGGGATGGACGGCGGGAAAGGGCATAGGGAACCTGGGCAAACGGACAAGGGCGGTCGCCGAAACGACCGCGCCCGGCCGAGGTCAGACCTCAGGCCGGGCGAATGATGGCGCTCTATACACGAATAAGGGCGCAAGCGGGGCGGAAAACGCCGTTCACCCTGTTCCTTCAGGCGGTGTTGACCTGAAAGACGCAGTCTGGAGACCGAACGCACCTCGTCTGGACTCTAGCCATGCAAGCCCTGTCGATCGCCGCCGCCGGAATGACCAGCGCCCAGAACCGGTTCGATAACAGCGCGCGCCGCACCGCGACCGCGCCGCTGGATAACCTTGCCGAGGAAACCGTCGAACGCATCCAGGCCAAGACCGCCTTCAGCGCCAACGCCGCCGTCGCCCGCACGGCCGACGACATGACCGGGACATTGCTGGACATCCTGGCCTGATACTCGTTGTCAGGCGGCCGCCTTCTCCGGCAGGTTGAAGAAGTCCACGAACCGGTCGAACACGGCCCTGTCGCCGGTCAGGGTCATCATCCCATCCGCCTCGAACGCAGCCGGCGGAACCTTGCCATAGACGCAAGCGGCGACCAGCGGCGGCTGGGTCGTCAGCACGACATCGGCGCCTTCCGTCGCGTCGCGGCGCGTGGTGATGACCCCGCCTTTGATGCGAACGACGAACGGCTCGTCACCGAAGATGAAGCCCAGGCTCATCGTCGCATCGCCGGCGAGGGCCGGGTCGAACATCGTCTCGAACGACATCATGATCGACACCGCGCTGATCGGCAGGGTCGGATCGTGCGACGGCGACCGCGCAGCCCAGCCCCCCAGCACGATGAAGACCTGTTTGATCTCATAGCCCCAGTCGGTCAGCTCATAGACCTGGACCGAGGCGGGCGGCGGCAGCTTGCGGCGACGCAGGATGCCCGACGCCTCCAGCCCCTCCAGCCGCTGGGTCAGCACATTGGCCGATATGCCGCACAGATCCTTTCTCAGATCACCGAACCTGCGCGGCCCCATCATCAGCTCGCGCACCACCAGCAAAGCCCAACGCTCTCCGATCAGATCCAGCCCGTGGGCGGCCCCGCAGGCGTCGTGATATTTGCGTCCGGCCTTTTCGGTTACTTTTTCTAACTTCATAGTTGACTATCATAATCATCGAGGGCAGGTTTCGCAAACAACAAGGAGAGGAAACGCCATGCCCCAGCTGATTTTCATCAACCTGCCCGTCACCGACCTCGACCGTTCGGTCGCCTTCTATGAAGCTGTCGGCGCGACCAAGAACCCGATGTTCAGCGACGACACGGCCGCCTGCATGGTGCTGTCCGACGTGATCCACGTCATGCTGCTGACCCATGACAAATGGCGCACCTTCACCGACCGCCAGATCCCCGACGCCCACGCCTCGGCCCAGGTCCTGCTGTGCCTGTCACGCGACAGCCGCGAGGCGGTCGATACGGTCGTCGCCCAAGCCGGCGGCGCCGGCGGTGTGATCGACCCCAATGCGACCCAGGACTACGGCTTCATGTACGGCCGCAGCTACGCCGACCCCGACGGCCATATCTGGGAAGTCATGTGGATGGACCCCGCCGCCGCCACCGCCGGCCCCGAAGCTTTCGCCGCCGACCTCTGAACACCCTCACCCAAAGGAGACGACCGATGACCTATGTGACCGGCTTCCTGACCCCCGTGAAATCCGAGGACAAGGCGCGCTACGTCAAGTCCGCCGAGGCCTCCTGGCCCCTGTTCCAGAAATACGGAGCCCTGTCCCAGGTCGAGACCTGGGGCGAGGACGTGCCCGACGGCAAGCTGACCAGCTTTCCCATGGCGGTGAAACTGGAGGACGGCGAGGTCGTCGTCTTTTCCTGGGTGACCTGGCCCGACCGCGCCACCGCCGACGCCTGTTTCGGCAAGATGCAGGACGACCCCGACTTTGCGAACATGGACATGCCCTTCGACGGCAAGCGCATGATGTGGGGCGGTTTCGACGTCGTGTTCGACGGCAAGGCCTGACCCAACTCCTGCCGCCCGGGCGGCCGTGTCCGAACTCAAATCCTTCCGACGCATTGTCATGGATCGAGGAGAAACGACATGGCCGCTCGCCCCACCTGGCAAGGACATCTGAAGCTGTCGCTGGTCACCTGTCCGGTGGCCCTCTACACGGCGACGACCAGCACGAACGACGTGCGGTTTCACCTGATCAATCCCGACACCAACAACCGCATCCGCATGGTGCCGACCGACCCAGACACCGGCCCGGTCGAGCGCAGCGATCTGGTGCGCGGCTATGAGGTGTCCAAGGACGAATACGTCCTGTTCGACGACGCCGACTTCGACAAGGTGAAGCTGGAAAGCACCAAGACCATCTCCATCGACAAGTTCGTCGACGAGACCGAGATCGACCGCCTCTACTGGGACGATCCCTTCTTCGTGGTCCCCGAAAAGGGCGCGGGCGTCGAGGCCTTCGCCGTCATCCGCGACGCCATGGCCAAACAGGGCAAGGTCGCCCTGGGCTGCCTGGTCCTGCGCGGCAAGGAGCGTCAGCTGGCCCTGGAGGTCCGGGGCAAGGGCCTGATCGCCTACACATTGCGCGCCCACGACGAGGTGCGCGATGCCGACGACTATTTCGACGATATCCCGACGGTGAAGGCCGACCCCGACATGGTCGAGATCGCCGCCCGCATCATCGGCCAGAAGGAGGCGGACTTCGATCCGTCCGACTTCAAGGACGGCTACGACGACGCCCTGCGCGCCATGATCAAGACCAAGTCCAAGGGCGGCAAGGGCGTGGTCGATGTCGCCGAACCGGACGACACCAATGTCATCGACCTGATGGCAGCGCTGCGCAACAGCCTGAAGGGTTCGGCGACGGGGGCGAAGAAACCGGCCGCCAAGAAGTCGCCGGCGAAGAAGGCTGCGCCGAAGAAGAAGACCGCCGCCTAGGCGCCTTCTCGCCTTGCTGAAAATGCGCCCTCGCCCGCAAGGGGAGAGGGCGCAGGATCATGCCCGCAGCTTGCCGCCCTGCTTCTCCACCGCCGCCACGACCTTGGCGGTCAGGGCCTCGATCTCGGCCTCGGTCAGGGTCGCCTCGCGGGGTTGGATGACGACTTCCAGGGCGACGGACTTGAAGCCCTCGTCCACGCCTTTGCCGCGATAGACGTCGAAGACGCGGACCTCGGCGATCAGGGCCTTGCCGGCGCCGGCTGCGGCCCGGACCAGGTCGCCGACCGGCTTGGCGTCCTCGACCACGAAGGCGAAGTCGCGGGTCAGGGGCATCAGGGACGACAGGTCGGCGGAACCGCGCGCCTTGCCGGATTTGCCACGCGGTTCGGGGACATTGTCGAGCACGACCTCGAAGGCCAGGATCGGACCGTCGGCGTCCAGGCTTTTAAGCACGCGCGGGTGCAGTTCGCCGAACTCGACCATCACGTTCTTGGGGCCCAGTTGCAGCCGGGCCGAACGGCCAGGGTGCCACCAGTCGCGGTTCTGGCCTTGCATTAGTTGCAGGGAGGCGACCGGCGCGCCGATCTCCTCCAGCAGGGTGGTCAGATCGGCCTTCAGCGCGAACAGGGCGTCCTCGCCGCTTCCAGCCCAGTGCCGGGCGGCATGCGGGGCGACCAGGGCGGCGATGACCGTGCGCTGATCGCCTGGACCATCGCCCAGATAGATGGGGCCGATCTCGAACAGGGCCGCGTCATCGAAGCCGCGGGCGGCGTTCCTCGCCGCCGCCTGGATCAGGTTCGGCAGGGCCGAGGGCCGCATGCAGTCCAGATCGGCCGCGATGGGGTTCTCCAGCACCAGACGATCATCGCCGCCGCCGAACAGGACGGCGGTCGACTGTTTGGTGAAGGACCAGGTGACGGCCTCGGCGTATCCCAGGGCCGCAAGCGCCCGGCGCGCCGTTCGGACGCGGGCCTGGCTGGGGCTCAGCACGCCGCCGGCGGGGCGGGCGACCTCGGGCAGGGGGGTGTCGGGCAGGCTGTCGAAGCCCTCGATCCGCGCCACCTCTTCCACCAGATCGGCCCGGCCCTCGACGTCGCGCCGCCACGGCGGCGGGGTCACGGTCCAGGGCTCGGCCTGATCGGCGGGGCCGGCGGTGACCTTGAAGCCGAGCTGGCCCAGGATGGTCCCGATCCGGTCGTCGGCCAGGTCCATGCCGCTGAGCCGCTTCACATAGGCGGGGTCGAAGGCGAAGGGCGCGGGGCTGGCCGGGGGTTCGCCGACGAAGACGATCTCGGACGGCTCGCCGCCGCACAGGTCCAGGATCAGGCGGGTGGCCAGCTCCAGCCCCGGCGTGACCGAGACCGGATCGACGCCGCGCGCGAATCGATACTGGGCGTCGGAATGGATGCCGAGCGCACGGCCTGTCTGGGCGATGACCAGCGGATCGAACCAGGCGCTTTCGACGAAGACGTCGGTGGTTGTCTCGTCACAGCCGGTGCTCTCCCCGCCCATGACGCCGCCCAGGCCGATGGGGCGCTCGCCTCCGGCGTCGGCGATGACGCAGTCGGTGGCGGCGGCCGTATAGGTCTTGCCGTCCAGGGCGATCAGATGCTCGTGCTCGCCGCCTTCGATGTGAGCCGTCTCGGCCGAGACCTGGCCCGCGCGCACGACGATCTCGGTCCCGACCAGCTTGGCCACGTCATAGACGTGCAGCGGGCGGGCGCGGTCATAGGCGATCAGATTGGTCACATCAACCAGCCGGTTGATCGAACGCAGGCCGATGGCGGTCAGGCGTTTCTGCAGCCAGGCCGGCGACGGGCCGTTCTTCACGCCCCGGATCACCCGGCCGGCGAAGACCGGGCACATTTCGGGCGCGTCCAGCCGCACGGTGATCGGCGACGGGAAGGCCCCGCGCACCACGGCGATGTCGAAATGCTTCAGCTTGCCGACGCTGGCGGCGGCCAGATCCCGCGCGATGCCGGCGACGCCCAGCCAGTCGGGCCGGTTCGGCGTGACCTCGAAATCGATGACGGGTTCCGCGCCGAACAGGCCGGCGACCGGCGTCCCAACAGGGATTTCCGGCGGCAGCTCCTGAATGCCGTCGCTCTCGTCCGACAGCTCAAGCTCCGAGGCCGAGCACAGCATGCCGTTCGACACCACGCCGCGCACCGGCTTCTCGACCAGGGTCACGCCCAGGCCGGGCACATAGGCGCCGATGGGGGCGTAGATGGTGGTCAGGCCCGCCCGGGCGTTCGGTGCGCCGCAGACGATCTCCTTCAGCCCGTCGACGGTCTCGACCTGGCAGACCTGCAGCCGGTCGGCGTTGGGGTGACGTTCCGCCGACAGGATCTTGGCCACGGTGAAGGGCGCAAGCTTGGCGGCCGGGTCGATGACCTCCTCGACCTCCAGCCCGGCCATGGTCATGGCCTCGGCGATCCGATGCACGTCCGCCTCGGTTTCGAGGTGATCCTTCAGCCAGGACAGGGTGAACTTCATGAGGGTCTCAGGCCTTGGGCTTGTCGGTCAGGGCGCCGACCTGGGCGATGAATTCGGGTGTGCCGGTGAAACCGACCCCGTAGAATTCGCAGCCGATGAAATGGCAGTCGCGCATCGGGATCGTACCGATGGCCTTGTCGCCGACGGGGCTGAGCAGCAGGTTCTGAATCCCGCCGCGGCTGTCGCCGAAATTGGTGTCGGTGAAGGTGACGCCGTTCGACACCAGGATCACCGCCGGCCCCTGGAACCGGCAGCCGGTGAAGGTGCGTCCCTCGACCAGCGGAACGCCCTTTGCGGAGGCGGCCGAGTACAGTTCGTACAGGATGATGTCGACGTTCTCGAACGTCGCGGCGTTCAGATCCGGCGCGTCGACCAAGGGGCGAGCGATGGGCAGGATGGATTTCATGCCGATCGCCCCTGGCTCAGAACGGCCTCGAAATTCTTCAGGAATTCCGGCGCGCCGGTGAAGCCGACCGCGAAGAATTTGCAGCGGCGGAAGGCGCAGTTCCGAAAGCCGATCGCCCCGATGACCTTCTCAGGCCCAACGGGCGCCAGCAGCAGATTGCGAATGTCGCCGCCGGAATAGCCCATGTCGCAGGCGTCGAACTCGCAACCGCCGGCCGCCAGCAGAACGGCCGGTCCCTCGATGCGACAGTCCGTGAAGGTCCTGTTCTCGATCAGGCTTTGACCGGCCGCCATAGTCTCCGCGATCAACTGCGGCAGCCAGATGTTCGCCTTGTCGTAGATCGGGCCTTCGCCGATCCGTTTGAAGGCGATGGTGTCTTGCGCGTCAGTCATGGTCAGCTCAGGCCCGAGGCCGGATTGGGGGCGGCGAAGGCCGAGAAGCCGTAGTGCGACAGCCAACGGGTGTCGGCGTCGAACATGGGGCGCAGGTCGGGCACGCCGTATTTCAGCATGGCCAGACGATCCACACCCATGCCGAAGGCGAAGCCCTGGTATTCGTCCGGGTCGATGCCGCAGTTCCTCAGCACATTGGGATGCACCATCCCGCAGCCGAGGATTTCCAGCCAGTCGTCGCCGGTGTTGAACACCAGTTTTCCACCCGACCGGTCGCACCGGATGTCCATCTCGGCCGAGGGTTCGGTGAAGGGGAAATGGTGCGGACGGAACCGCGCCTGCACCTCGTCCAGCTCGAAGAAGCGGGCGATGAAGGTCTGAAGCGTGGTCTTCAGATGGCCCATATGGATGTCCCGGTCGATCACCAGGCCTTCGATCTGGTGAAACATCGGCGTGTGGGTGGCGTCCGAATCCTTACGGAAGGTGCGGCCCGGGGCGATGATGCGGATCGGCGGCTTTTGCGACATCATGGTGCGGACCTGCACCGGGCTGGTGTGGGTCCTCAGCACCTTGCGCTCGCCCGTCTCGGGATCCGGCTTCAGGAAGAAGGTGTCGTGCATCTCCCGCGCCGGGTGTTTGGGCGGGAAGTTCAGGGCGGTGAAGTTGTGGAAGTCGTCCTCGATGTCGGGGCCTTCGGCGACCGCGAAACCCATCTCGGCGAACAGGGCGATCATCTCGTCCATCACCTGCATGGTCGGGTGGACGCCGCCCTTGCGACGCGGCCGGGCCGGCAGGGTCAGGTCGACCCGCTCGGCCTGAAGCCGGGCGTCCAGTTCGGCGGCCTCCAGTTCGGCCTTGCGCGCGGCAATGGCGGAGGCGACGCGGTCGCGCAGGCCGTTGATCATCGGCCCCTGTTCGCGGCGTTCGTCGGGGCTCATGGCCCCCATCCCCTTCAGCAGGCCGGAGACGGAGCCGGACTTGCCCAGGGCGGCGACGCGCACCTCTTCCAGGACGGCGACGCTGTCGGCCCCGCCGATGGCGTTGATCAGGTCGAGTTCGAGTGTGGCGAGATCGGTCATTTGCCCCGTGCCTTAGCGTCCTCGGGCGCGTTCGTCACCCTTCAAGGCGATGCAGCGACCGTCTGACGGCTTGCGCCGGACCAGGCGTTTCCGTCCGCCGTCGGAACAACTGTCCGAAACCCGCCGCGAAAGGTTCATGAACGGCAAAGCTGGCGTTAAATATCAGCCGCTAAGCAGGCCTCCGAACGGGTGGGGGCCTTGATGCCGCGTATCGGTGACTTCGTTGATTTGATCGCGCCGGTGGCGCCGTCCACGCCAGGCGCGGATGTGTTCGAGCGGTTCCAGACCGAGCCCAACACCCTGGCCCTGGCCGTGGTGGACGACGACGGCCGCCCGGTCGGCATCATCGAGCGCAACGCCTTTACCCTGCGGATGGCGGCGGAGTTCGGGCGCGCCCTCTATGCCAGAAAACCCGCCGAAAGCTTGATGGACCGCAACGCCCCCGTGGCCGACGCAGCGACCAGCGCGGAGGCCTTCTTCCAGGCCTATGGGGCGGCGGAACTGGGCGCACTTTTGAGCGGCTTCGTCGTGGTGGCCGACGGCCGCTACGTCGGCGTCGGCACGGCGCTTCAGGTCGTTCAGGCCGGGGCGGCGCTTCACCGCCAGCGCGCCGAGGAGATGAGCGCCCTGGCGCGCGACCTGGCCCTGGCCGAGGCGGAGGCCGTGGCCTCCAGTCGGGCCAAGTCAGAGTTCCTGGCGGTGATGAGCCACGAGATCCGCACGCCCCTTAACGGGGTGCTGGGCGTCGCCGCCCTGATGGACAAGAAGCTGGAACAGGAAGAACTGCGCCCCTACGTCCGCACCGTCATCGATTCGGGCCAGAGCCTGCTGCGGCTGCTGACCGACGCGCTGGACATGTCGCGCGCCTCGGCCGGCATGCTGACCCTGGAGGAAGAGCCGCTGAACCTGTCGGCCGTCGCCTTCGACATCGACGCCCTGTGGCGGGCGCGCGCGGAAGAAAAGGCGTTGGCCCTGACCGTCCGCACCGACTTCGAATCCAGCCCCTGGGTCCGGGCGGACGGCATGCGGATCAAACAACTGCTGAACAACCTGGTCGGCAACGCCCTGAAATTCACCCAGTCCGGCGGGGTGGTCGCCACCCTGGCCAGTCGGATGACCCGAGACGGGCTCAGGATCGAACTGACGGTGGACGACAGCGGTCCCGGCGTGCCCGAGGCGGCGGCGGCGACCATTTTCGACCCCTTCAACATCGGCAAGGCCGGGCGCGAGGGCGCCGGGGCCGGCCTGGGCCTGGCCATCTGCCGCCAGATCGCCGAGCGTATGGACGGAACCATCGGCCTCAGCGTATCGCCGCTTGGCGGGGCGCGGTTCCAAGTCGTCCTGCCCCTGAGCGCCTGCGCGTCGGACGAGGCGGACGCAACCCCGCCTATGGCCGAGCCGACGCCGCACGAGACGCTTCATGTGCTGGTCGTCGACGACAACCCCACCAACCGTTTCGTCGCCGGCAAGCTGTTGGAGATGTTCGACTGCACTGCGGAGATGGCCGAGAACGGCCGCGAGGCGCTGGAGGCCGTTCAGAACCGGCGCTTCGACCTGGTGCTGATGGACATCAAGATGCCGGTCATGGACGGGGTCGCCGCGACCCGCGCCATCCGCGCCCTGCCCGGCCCGGCCTCGCGCCTGCCCATCCTGGCCCTGACCGCCAACGCCGACGAGCGCGACGAACTGGACTATATCGCCGCCGGCATGAACGGCGTGGCGCAAAAGCCGATCCAGCCCGACGCCCTGTTGAACGCCATCCGCCTGGTTCTGGCCGGCGCCGAAGCCGAGGCCGAGGCCGAGGCTGACCGCTTGACTGAGGCCGCCGCCGCCTGAACCCACCGGCCCAAACGAAGAACGCCCGCCCCGGAAAACCGGAACGGGCGTCATTTCTTGTGCGCTACGCTCGCGACGCGGTCGCTCGCGGCTTGAGCGCGGCCCTTAAGCCGAAACCCCTAAGCGAGGGCGGCGCGGACCTTTTCGGCGACGGCCTTGAAGCCGGTCGGGTCGGCGGCGATCGAGGCCAGAACCTTGCGGTCCAGTTCGATGCCGGCCTTGTTCAGGCCGTTGATGAACTGGCTGTAGGTGAAGCCTTCCAGACGGGCGGCGGCGTTGATGCGCTGGATCCACAGGGCGCGGAAGTTGCGCTTCTTGGTGCGACGGTCGCGATAGGCGTATTGCCCGGCGCGGTCGACGGCGGCCTTGGCCGTACGGATGGTGTTCTTGCGGCGGCCGGAGAAGCCCTTGGCCTGCTCCAGAACCTTCTTGTGCTTGGCGTGCGAGGTTACGCCACGTTTTACGCGAGCCATGTCGCTATTCCTTCAAATTCTTTGGGATGGAGATCAGTCGTACAGCGCGCGCCGATCAGGCGTACGGCATGTAGGATTTGATCTTCTTGGCGTCGGCGTCGGCCATGACCTTGGTGCCGCGGTTCTGGCGGATGTATTTCGAGTTGTGGCTGATCAAGCGGTGACGCTTGCCTGCAACGCCCGACTTCACCTTGCCGGTGGCCGTGAATTTGAAGCGCTTCTTGGCGCCTGACTTCGTCTTCAGTTTCGGCATTTCAGTCTCCTTTTTGGAGGGCTACCGCCCTTCGGGCTGCTTGAGCCGTGGGGAGGTGGTCTTCCAGAGTTTAAGAACCGCCCAGGCATGCCTGTTCGCCCGGCGGTTCGGCACGCGAAGGCGCGGCTTGTAGGCGAAGACGCCTGCCGACGCAAGACGTGAGTCAGGACAAGGACTTGGGGGCCATTTCGTCGGCGGCCTTGCCCCGCCGGATCGCCCGTCCGGCGTTGATCGCCATGATCGCCGCCGGGATGGTCAGCAGCGCCCCGGCCAGGAAGGGCCAGTCGTGCCCCAGGCCGGAAAACAGCGCGCCCGCGATCATCGGCCCGAAGATGCGCGCCACCGAACTGGAGGCCATGTTCAGCCCCAGCATGGCCCCCTGCCGGTCAGGCGGCGAAGCGCGGCTGATCATGGCCGAGATATTGGGCATGGCCATGGACATGCCGCACGCGCCCAGCGCCATGACCATCGGAATGACCCAGCCCTGAACGATGGGAATGGACAGGGCGCCCAACTCCAGCCGGGTCGCCGGGAACCAGGCGACGGGCGCCAGAACCTGCAGCACCAGCGAGCTTCCGAACAGCAGCATGCCGACCGCCAGCACGCGCGATTCGCCGAACCGCCGCGCCAGCTTTCCGGCGAAGAACCCCTGGTTCAGGGTCGAGACGATGCCCACGATCATGAAGCTGAGCCCCACTTCGCGCGCGCCCCAAGCGTAACGGCTCTCGGCCCACAGGCCGAACACGCTCTCCATCGCCGAAAACCCGGCCATATAGATCAGGGTCACCACCAGCACCCGCGACACCACATCGTTGTCGCGCGCATCCTTCAGCCCCGCCAGGAAGGCCGGGCGCGGCGTGGCGGGATCGGCCTTGGCCCGGCTCTCGCGCAGGAAGACGATCACCCCCACCGCCGCCACGGCCGCCAGGGCCGCCGCCAGGAAGATCGGCAGCTGGTATCCCAGACGCCCCAGCTGCGGCTGGGTCAGCAGCCCGCCCAGACCCGGCCCGACGATGAAGCCCAGGCCGAACGCGGCCCCGATCAGCCCCATCCGCCCCGCCCGCTGTTCCGGCGGCGTCACATCGGCGACATAGCCCTGGACCGTCGAGATATTGCCCGCCCCCAGACCGGTGAACAGCCGCACCGCGATCGCCAGCCAGATATTGGGCACGAAGGCCAGCATCAGATAACCCAGCGCATTGGCGATCAGGGTGATCAGCAGCACGGGCTTGCGCCCGATCCGATCCGACAGCCGCCCCCAGAACGGCTCGGCGAAGAACTGACCCAGCGAATAGGCCGAGAACATCAGCGTAATCTGCCACGCCTCGGCCTGCAGGCTCTGGGCGAAGAAGGGCAGCAGCGGCACCACCAGCCCGAACCCGACCAGATTGATGAAAACCGTGGCGAACAACACGGCCAGCGCGGGGGTCTTGAGCTTGGGCGGTGTCGTCGGCGATGCGGTCATCTCGAACGCTTAGCGCGACGCATCGTCGCTAGCGAGGCGGATTGTTCGCCTCCAAAAACCGCACGGTCTCGCGCAGCATCTGCTGGCGGGTGTCAGCGCGCGACAGCCAGTGATCCTCGCCCGCAAGCTCGATCAGTTCGACCGGCTTTCCGGCCCGGCGCATCGCCTCGGCCATGACGCGGCTTTGTTCGATGGGGACCACCGTGTCGTCGCGGCCGTGGATCAACAACAACGGCGCCTCGACCGTTGTGGCCAGATGTGCGGGCGACAGCGCGTCCAGCGCCCGATCGTTGAAGCGAGCCGCCCCCATGAAGCGGTTCCAGTAACGGACTGTCTGATTGTTGCGCCCGCCCTCCTGCCGCGCCTCCCAGTTCACCATGCGGCGCAGGTCGGAGACGCCGGACACCGCCACGCCGCAGCGATAGACGCCCTTGTCCAGCGTCAGTCCCGCCATGGCGGCATAACCGCCGTAGCTGGCCCCGACGACGCAGACCCGGTCGGGATCTACGATGCCCTGCTCGGTCAGCCAGCGCACGCCGTCGGACAGGTCCGTCTGCATCTTGCGGCCCCACTCGCCGTATCCCGCTTCAAGGAAGGCGCGGCTGTAGCCCGTCGAACCCCGGAAATTGGCCTGAAGCACCGCATAGCCGCGGGACGCCAGAGCCTGGGCCCACCAATCGAACCCCATCACATCGCGTGAGGCCGGCCCCCCATGAGCCAACACCACCAGCGGCAGCTTCGACGGATCATCCACACCGGGCGGCAGCGTCAGATAGCCGGAAATCTCCAGCCCGTCCTCCGCCGCGTACTGGATCTGGCGCACGGCCCCGACCTGTTCCGCTGCAATTTCGGGGTAGGACTGGGCCAGGATTTCGGCGACGCCACGGTCGAAGCTCACCAGCTGGTACAGGCCGGACTCATTCTTGTCGGTAAAGACAAGGGCCATGGTCTGGTCCTCGTTCCAGGAGACCAGGCGCGGCGCCTTGTCCACGAACGCGCGCGCGATGGCCCTCCACCGCCGAGCGGCCTCCGGCTCCAGGAACTCATACCGGGTTCCGTCCTCTTCCTCGCGCGATGCGCCCAAAAGAAGCCGGGTCGCCGAGTGGTGGATCAGGTTGTCGGGGTGATGTTCGAAAGGCAGGCGGGTCCATTCGCCGGTGTCCACATTCACCTCGAACATGACGGCTGGCGTCTCTCCATCAAGATCCTGCTGCGCCAGATCGGGACGATCCGCGCCGATCACTATCGTGCGTGGCGTACGGCCCATGCCGTAGAAGGCGGGCGTATCGACCGGCGCATCGACGCTCCAGGCTCCATAAAAACCACGACCGCGCGGCAGCATCAGCGTCCAACGCCCGCTTCGTTCGACATAGCGGGCCATGGCGATGACCTCGCCCTGGCCGTCCACCACATAGTCGGTCGTCTCCCGGGTCATGATCTTCACGGGACGACCTCGACCGGTCTTCAGGTCGATCTGATGCAGATTGATCTGACCGTTGGCGAGATTGACGCCCCGCGCGAACAGCACCTCTCCCTCTGGAGTCCTGCGGATCGAGGGCCAGCCGTAGAGCACCGCCAGGACATCCGGCGTGTTGCTCAGCACCTGAACCAGCTTCTTCTTTTCGAGATCGACGATCTGACCGAAGTAGAGTTCCGAAAGGGGCACGCCCAGCGTCGGAATGCTCCGGCTCTGGGACGTGATCACCAGAACCCTGCCCTCGCCGATCCAGCGCAGGTCTCGCACCTTGATCTCGCCGACCGTGGCGGTGAAGACGAGTTCCCCCGTCGCCATGTTTGTAACGACGATAGCGCGCGTTTCGCCCACGACTGCGATCAGGGCGATCAAATCGCCGCTTGGCGACAGCTCCATCAGTTCCACGGCTGGAGAGGCGCTATAGGCCTCCAGCGGAGGCGGAGCGTTTTGCGCCTGGATCTGGGCTTGGGCTTGGGCGCCGGAAACGAAAGCGCCGCCCAGGGCGACGACGCTCAACACGGTCAGGATCAATCCCGACAGAACAGACTTCAGCATGAACTTCCCCACCCTAAGGCAAAGCTCAACCAGAAGACGCGCACGGACGCAAGCGGCGGATGCGCCAACGAAAAACGCCCCGGTCCTGCGACCGGGGCGTTTCGTATTCAGCGATGGATCGCGATCAGCGCGGGGCCAGGATCATGATCATCTGGCGGCCTTCCATCTTGGGCGAGAACTCGACCTTGGCGATTTCGTCGAAATCGGCCTGGACCTTGTTCAGCAGCTTCATGCCCAGTTCGGGGTGCGCCATCTCGCGACCACGGAAGCGAAGGGTCACCTTGACCTTGTCGCCCTCGTCGAAGAAGCGGTGCATGGCCTTGGTCTTCACCTCGTAGTCGTGGGTGTCGATGTTGGGGCGCAGCTTGATTTCCTTGAGCTCGACGACCTTCTGGCGCTTGCGCTGCTCGGCCTTCTTCTTCTGCTCCTGGAAACGGTGCTTGCCGTAATCGAGGATCTTGACCACCGGCGGCTCGGAGGTGGAGACGATCTCGACCAGGTCCATCCCGGCTTCTTCGGCGGCTTCGAGCGCGGAAGAGGTGGGCATGACGCCCTGTTTCTCGCCGTTCTGGTCGATGAGCAGAACGCGAGGGGCGCGGATATCCTGGTTCATACGCGGCCCGTCTTTCACGGGTGGCGCTTGCATGGGACGGCGAATGGGCGTCGTTTCCTTATGTGGTCAGAGAAGGCGTGTGTCTTGATAAGCGGAATGGCGCAGCGTGCGCCACGTTCCCCTCAAGGCCGCAATATGCGCCCGGAAGGCCGGTTTTTCAAGGCTTCACGGGCGCGGCGCCGATATAGGCGTCGTGCAGCGCCAGCACCGCCTCGAAGACGTGATCCACGCTCAAATCCTCGATGGGCGCGAACTGGCCGCGCGTCTCGTTCGACGCCGCCGTGCGCGTCTTCGGACCCCAGGGACCATACAGCCACCACTCGGTCGGACCGAACAAACCCAGCGTCGGCCGCCCCAGCGCCGCCGAGACGTGCATCAGGCCTGAGTCATTGCCGACGAACAGATCGGCCCGGTCGATGGCGGCGGCCGAGGCCAGGATGTCGCCCTTGCCGACGAAGTCGATGCCGCGCGGTCCGGCGGCCTCCAGCGCAGGCGTCGCCGGCGGCCGGTCGCCCGGCCCGCCCACCGGCATGAACCGCCATCCGTCGAAACGCGGTTCGGCCTTCAACTTCTCGACCAGGGCGCCCCAGCGGTCGGCGGGCCAGCTCTTGCCCGGCTGATGCGCGATGGGGGCGAGCGCAATGATCCGGCCGGGACCGGCGCCGCCCACCAGCTGCGGATCGATGACGGCGGCGGCCTCAGACCGCGCCTGATCGTCCAGGAAGATTTCGGGGTCCAGCGGCGTCGGCGACCCCATCAGGCGCGACACCATCTCGACCTTGCGCAGGCCGGTCTCCCACGAGCGATTATAGACCACACGCCGTTTCGCCGGGACCAGATAGCTCAGCGCCGAACCCCGGATGTCGATGACCAGGTCCCAGCGCGTGCCGACGACCTGTTTCCACAGGTCGAGCCAGTGACCGGCCATCTTCTTCTTGTCGAGCACGATGGTGCGCACCACGCCCGGCGCATGGCGGAAGAAGGGCGCGGGCGGCCGGCCGCAGGCGACGGTGATCTGCGCCCCCGGAACCTGGCGCGCGATCTCACGGATCACCCCCGAAGAGATGACGCAGTCGCCGATGCGGTTGGAGGTGACGAACAGAACTTGGGGCGCGGACATGGGCCTGTGTTCCGCCATCGCGCGTCGCGGTCAAGGGTGACGGCGGCGGAAAGTCCGGGCAGAACGGCGGCCATGACCGACATCCAGCACCTGTCCCGCCCCGACGGGGAAACCCTCGCCTTCCGCCACATCGAGGGCGACGGCCCGACCATCATCTGGATCGGCGGCTTCCGCTCGGACATGGAGGGGACCAAGGCCCTGGCGCTGGAGGCGGCCGCACGCGACCGCGGCTGGTCCTACGTCCGCTACGACCATTTCGCCCACGGCCAGTCGTCGGGCGACTGGCGCCGGGCGACCATCGGCCGCTGGCGCGAGGACGCCATCGCCCTGATCGACAGCCTGTCCGGCCCGGTCATCCCCGTCGGCTCGTCGATGGGCGGCTGGATCTCGCTGCTGGCGACGCTGGCGCGACCCGAACGGATCAAGGGGCTGGTCCTGATCAATCCGGCCCAGGACTTCACAGAACGGCTGATGTGGCCCGGCCTGGCCGACCACGAGCGCCAGGCCATCCTGCGCGAGGGCGAGACCCTGATCGTCGAGGAGGGGCTGGGCGAATACGTCCTGACGCGGCGCATGTTCGAGGAGGCGCGCGACTGGCTGCTGCTGGACGGCGTGATCGATATCGCCGCGCCGGTCCATGTCCTGCAAGGCCGCGCCGACGACGTGGTGCCGTGGCGGCATCAGATCGAGCTGATCGAGCGGCTGACCGCCGGCGGCGTGCGCCTGGACCTGATCGAAGGCGGCGACCACCGGCTTTCAATGCCGACCGATCTGGACCGACTGGTGGAGGCGGTAGAGGCGATGCGGAGCTAAATCCTCCCCCGTTTACGGGGGAGGGGGACCGCGAAGCGGTGGAGGGGGCGAACGCGTGTTCGGTGTCGAACGGCCGGCGCCCTGCGCGCGCCGCCCCCTCCACCATGCTTCGCATGGTCCCCCTCCCCCGCTGACGCAGGGGAGGATCGGGTCAGCCCCTACCTGTCAGCGCCCCATACAGATCCGTCCGCCGATCCCGGAAGAAGCCCCAGGCCGCGCGGTATTTGTCCAACTCATCCAGGTCGAAGCGGTGGACCAGCACCCCCTCCTCCTCGGCGCCCAGGCTCTCGACCAGATCGCCGCGTTGGTCGGCGATGAAGGAATGGCCGTAGAAGGTCTGGCCCGCCTCCGTCACCGTCTCATGCCCGATCCGGTTGGCGCCGACGACCGGAACCGCGTTGGACACCGCGTGCCCTTGCATGGCCCGCCGCCAGGGCTGAGCCGTGTGCAGGCTCGCGTCATGCGGCTCGGTGCCGATAGCGGTCGGATACATCAGCACGTCGGCGCCCATCAGCATCATGGCCCGCGCGGCTTCCGGGAACCACTGGTCCCAGCAGATGCCGACCCCGACCTTGCCGAACCGGGTGTTCCAGACCTTGAAGCCCGTGTCGCCCGGCCGGAAATAATACTTCTCCTGATAGCCGGGACCGTCGGGGATATGGCTCTTGCGATAGATCCCCAGGGCCTCGCCATCGGCGTCCAGCATGACCAGCGAGTTGTAATACTGCGGCCCGTCCTTCTCGAAGATCGACACGGGAATGGCCACGCCGAGCTCTTTCGCCACGGGCGACATGGCCGTGACGCACGGATGCTCGCGCCATTCATAGGCCTGGGTGAACCAGTGCTCTTCCTGAGAGACGCAGAAATACGGCCCCTGGAACAGTTCCGACGGCAGGATCACCTGCGCGCCCTTGCCCGCCGCCTCGCGCACGAAGTCGATGGTCTTCTTGATGTTCGCCTGCATGTCCTCGCCATACGAGGTCTGGATGCCGGCGACGGTGATGTTGCGGGTCATGCGGGCTCCTGCTGGGAGATGCAGTGGAACGAGCCGCCGCCAGTCAGGATGGCTTTGGACGGCAGAGGGATGATCTCGCGATCAGGGAAGGCTTCCCTCAAAGCCTTGCAGGCCATGTCGGCTGCCCGGTCGTCGCCATAGGTCGGCACCACCACCGCGCCGTTTGCGATCAGGAAGTTCATGTGGCTGGCCGGGATCGGGCGTTCGTCCTCGTCCAGCACTAACCCAGGCGACGGGATCCTCAGCACACGGATCTTGCGGCCCGCTGCATCCGTCATGCCCGACAGATCCCGCGCCACGGCGTCATAGACCTCGGCGTTGGGGTCTTTGCGACCCCAGGCGACCGGGCAGGCCACCACGCCCGGCGCCACGAACCGCGCCAGGTTGTCGACGTGGCCGTCGGTGTGGTCGTTCAGCAGGCCGTCGCCCAGCCAAAGCACGGCCTTGGCCCCGATGGCGGTCTCCAGCGCGGCGGTCGCGACCGCCTCGTCCTGGTTCCAGGCCGGGTTCCGGTTTGGGTTCAGCAGGCACTGGCGCGTGGTCAGCACCGTCCCCTCCCCGTCATGATCCAGCGACCCGCCTTCCATGACGAAGTCGTTCCACGTCAGGGCCACGCCCGAATGTTCGCCGATCTGACCGGCGACCAGATCGTCGCCCGGCATGTCATATTTCCCGCCCCAGCCGTTGAACCGGAACGCCGCCGCCGTCTTCGATCCCGCGCCGAAGATCGGCCCGGTGTCGCGCAGCCAGATGTCGCCGAACTCGCCGGCCACGACCTCGACGTTCTCCACCCCGGCGAAGCGCGCCTGGGCGTCCGCCAGAACCTCGGCCTTGCCCACCATCAGCTTGACCTGTTCACGCCCCGGCCCGGCCAGAGCCCGCACCAGCCCCTCGACCTCGTCCTGCGCCTGTTCCAGCGCCTCGAACCAGTATTCGGCATGGCTGGGCCACCCCACCCACATGGCGCGGTGCGGAGCCCACTCTGCGGGGATGGCGGCAGGGATGGGAGCGGTCATCGGAGCGGTCATGAGGGCGGCCTCATCGGGGCGAAACACGGAGCCGCGCCATATGGCCCCAACCGCCCCCGACTTCAACGGCGCGCGGCCCAAAGAAAAAGGGCGGCCCGCGAACGGACCGCCCTTCCTTCTTGTCGATGACGTTCGCTTAGAACTTGTAGCGGACGCCGATCTTGGCCTGCCAGACCGACGAGGTGTTCACCGAAGACGAAGTGTCCTGGGCGATGCCATCGTACTGGTAGAAGTTGCCTACGCCGGCGGCGCAGGCTGCAGACGCCCGTTGGCAATTCCGCGCCGTGATGTCCGTGGAATAGTAGGGGAAGCCCAGTTGCTGGATCACGCCCCACTCGTCGTTCAACATATTGCCGATGTTTTCGATGTCGGCATACAGCGACAGACGCGCGCCACCGGGGAAGAAGGCCGGCAGTTCCTGTTCGATATGCAGGTCGAAGGTCGTCACGTTCGGCGACTTGAAGGCGTTCCGTGGCGAGATTTGGCCCGCGTAGGAGTTCAGCCCGGTGCGCTGCAGGTATTGGTTGAACGCTGCAAAGTCGAAGTTGGCGGCGTAGCGGATGATCGGGTCGCTGGTAGCCGTGACCTGACCCGAAGAGTCGGCCAGGGGCACGTAGAACAGGCCGCGTTGCTGCGAAGAAATTTCGCCGAAGAGCGTGTTCACGCCAGTGCCGTAGGCATAGCTGAAGTTCAGACCCGAGCGATGCTGACCGAACAGGTTGATGCGGGTCATGTAGTCGCCGAAGAAGGCGCGGCTGTAGCTGAGGTTCAGCTTGAACGCGTCCTCGATCTCGTAGTTGGAGTCCGACAGAGCGATGTTGTTGGGATCGACGACCGCGACCTGCTGGTAGTTCGACAGAGCCACCGAAGACGTGCCCGGGTTGCGCTCGGTCGAGTCCAGGTAGGTGTAGGACAAGTTGAAGCCCAGGCCGCGAGCCCAGCCGTCATACCAATCCTTGCTCAGCGAGATGGCGAACTGGTCCGTCTCGCCGCCAGTGGTGTTGGTCAGCATCAGCACCGGCTGTGTGAACGGCGTGGCGGTGTCGTTGAAGAAGGTCGGACGACCGTCGGGCGCGTTCACGCCCTGCTGACGCGCCAGATTCAGATCGACCCAGGCCACGGCCTTGTCGATTTCCGAGTGGACGTATTCAGCGCGAACCGTCCAGCCTTCACCCGCACCGAAGCGGCTCAAATCGAATGTCTGAACGGCGCCCAGCGACGTCTTCCAGATCGACGGCGTCTCGAAGGTCGGGTCGATGATGTTGATCAGACCCGTGCCGCGGTTGGCGCTGGTGGTGACGCGGTCCTGTGCGACCTGGGCGACGTTGAAGCCGTCCACGTTGTCCAGAGCGGCCAATTCCGCTGCCGAGCACACCGGGAAGCCGGTGGCGAAGTTCGAGGCGTAGCCGGCGCGCTTGCACTGGAAGGTGCCCAGCAGGTTGCCCGTATTGGTGTAGTTGTTGGACACCCACACGTTCGGCGAACCGCCCTGGAAGCGACCGAAGCCACCGTAGATGGTCAGGCCGTCGTTGGCGCGCCAGTTGAAGCCGAAGCGCGGCTGCAGGACGTTAATGCCGTCGATGTTGTTGTTGCTGGCGAAGCCGTAGGTGCTTTCGAACAGCGGATTGGCCAGCGGCTTGTCGTCGGACTCGTACCAGTCGTAACGCAGACCGGCATTGAGGGTCAGGCTCGGGGTGATCTGCCATTCGTCTTGGAAGAACAGGGTGTTCAGCGCGTAGCCGAACGAAGCCCCGGCGTCGTTCTTGTTGTTCGAGGCGGCGTTCTGATAACCGATCGAAGAGGCGCGGCCAGCTTGGTAATCGGCAAGCGAGGCGAACTCGTACTCGGCGTTCGCGAACTGCACGAACAGGTTGAAGATCTCGGTTTCTTCACGCTCGTAGCCGAAGGTGAAGTTGTGACCGCCATCGGCGCGATAGGTGCCGACCGCGCGATACTGGTTGACGTCGTTCGTCAGGGAGTTGGCGTGACGCGAACGCTCCGGACCGAAGCGGATCGAGCGGCGCGGCGCCGGGCCGCCCGGGTTGTCCAGATAGACCTGGAAGGCGGCGAAGTCCGAACCGGCGAGGTTGGAGGAGATGTTCTCGACTTCCTTGCGCGAGAACGCAAACTCGGTCGAGAAGCGATCGGTCCAGTCCGAGAACAGCTGAGCCTTGTAGGTCACCAGGTTCGATTCGAGCGTGTAGGCCGACGACAGCAGGCCGACGCTGGGATAGGTTCCGCTGGTGGAGGTGTTGTTCAGGCTGAGAATACCGCCCTTGGTCTGCTGGTAGGAAACGGCGGCGCGGTGACGGTCGTTGATGTTCCAGTCCAGCTTGGCGAAGTATTTCTCGTCCTGCGTCGTCAGCTCGTTGGCGATCGCATCGAGCGGATCATAGCCGTAGACGTCCTGGGCGATCTGACGAACCTGATCGACCTGAGCCTGGGTGATGCCCGCGACTTCGACCGCTGCGCCCGAGCCTTCGGGACCGGTCAGCACCGGTTGCGTCGCTTCGAACTTCTCGTAGTTCAGCAGGAAGAACAGCTTGTCCTTGATGATCGGGCCAGCAAGCGTGGCGCCCCAGGTCGTTTCTTCGAACTCCGAGCTCGACAGGTCGACGTTGCGGCGCGTCCCCGTCTGGAAGTCGTCGAAGCTGAAGGTGTCGCCCTGCATGTCCTGATCGGTCTTCTCGTAGAAGGCCTCGCCGTGGAACTCGTTGGTGCCGGACTTGGTCACCGAGTTGATCACGCCGCCCTGGAACGATCCGTACTGGACGTCATAAGGAGCGACATCGACGCTGACGGCTTCCAGAACGGAAACCGAGATCGGCGAGCGCACGGTCGGGTAGCCGCTTGGGGCCAGGCCGAAGTCGTCGCCCTGACGAATGCCGTCCACGAGGAAGGCGTTCATCCTGTTGCTCTGACCACCGATCGACAGGGCGTCGTTGTTCGAAGGATCGACGGTCGCGAAAGGCGTGGTGCGAACGAAATCGCGGATGTCGCGGCTGACGCTCGGCAGGGTCTCGATGTCGGCCAGGCCGATATTGGAGCGCGGCGAGGTCCGCAGGCCGCCGCCGGCGACGCCGGTCACGACGATGTCGCCCAGATCCGATGCGCCGCTAGCTTCCGAGCCGGCGATGACCAGTTCGACCGACGTGGCCGTGCCGATGCCGATCGAAGCCACCTGGCTGACCGCTTCACCGGCGCTGGACGCCGAGCGGACGATGAAGGGGCCGCCGACGCGCAGGTTGCGCGCCGAGAACTGGCCGTTCAAATCCGTGACCGTCGTCGACACCGTGCCGGTCGGCACGTGGGTCACGCTGACGGTGGCGCCCGCAACAGGCGAGCCTGCTGCGTCGTAGACGCCGCCGGAAATCGCGCCGGTCGTTTCTTGAGCGAAGACGGCCGTCGAGGCGGACATCATGATGGCGACGGCCGAAGCGCCGTAAGCCAGTTTCCGGAAGGTCATTTAGCTATCCCCAGCTGGTGGACCGAAAATGGTCGAGGACATGTTCAAGCCATGTCGCAATCCAGCCCCCTCTAGGGCGCATGTTGAACCTTGGGACGACAGTTATACGACAGTGATATGACAGCGATCTAGGAGTGATTTTGGCGCCACACTCCGCGCGCCACGCCCTTCAGTCTGAGGCGCGCTCGAACACGTCCGCGATTCCGCGCGCCGTCGGCCTGATGGCGTGGGGTTCGTGGAAGTTGCCGTTCACCTGGCTCTGGGCGATCACATGGGCGCGGAAGCGGGTGAACAGGGCGGTGTCGGGCGCCTGTGAATCGGACCAGAAGGCGTCGATCGGCTGCTGGTCGGTCAACCCTTCGAAGTCGAAGAAGGCGTCGCCCATCACCTTGACCGGCGTGTGGAAGCCCAGAGCCGACAGAGCGGCGCTGGAGTTGTTGACGACCATGCCCTGCGAGGCCCGGCACAGGGCCGCCAGATTGCCGCCGTCGATGAAATCGACCCGCCCGGCCAACCCGTGCTCTTGCGCCAGGCGCATCGTCACGGCTCGAAGGTTTACAAGACCCGGATCCAGCGGATGGTTCTTGACGACCAGCCGCGCGTCAGAAGGGGCGTTGGCGGCGAAGCTGGTGATGACAGCCGTCAGGAAGGCCCGATTGTCGGAATAACGCGAATACTGCAGAAGCTGGGCGTCGCCCTCGCGCTGCAGGCAGACGATGAAGAAGTCGCCCCGCGATTTTATGACGTCGGCGTCGCAGTTCTCGGCCTTGCGGAACGCCAGGCTGACATAGCGTCTGATATGACCGACGCACTGTTTCAACGGAGAAAAGACGTAGGGCGCCGCATAGCGAGGGAACAGCGCGCCGCCGATGATCTGGGCTGCATGATAGGCGCTGATGTTGGCCACATGGTGCGGCAAAATCTTGCCGACGGCGATCGGTTCGGGAATCGGCGGCGCCGGCTCGGGGTAGCCGTCGCGAAAGCGCGGCAAGGCGCTGGAGCCGTTGACCCCGTTACGCTCGACCGTCACCCAGTCTGGTCGGAAATAACCGTTTTCAAGCACCCATACGCGGGAAGAGAGGGCCTCGGAGGCCGCAAGGACGGCTCTGTTATAGGGGCCGGCTTCGCCGAACACGATGATGTCGGTAAACGTCTCGGCGAACTTGGAAAGCCCGTCGGCCCAGACTTGCGGACCGGCCTTGAAGATCACGCCGCCCGGCCGTCGCCAGTTCATGGCGTCGCCGGCGTTGAAGATCATTCGGCTGACCGTTGCTCCACGCGCCTCGATAACCGAAGCCAAGGCAGCGCCAAACGACCCGAACGGGGCGGAAACGATCAAAAAGCTTCGTCCCGCCAAGCCCGCGTCGCTACGGCGGACCGATGTCGGGAACGTCGACAGCACAGCCGATGTCGCGGCCTGCGCACCACGCGAACGCAACTGCGCCTGCGGGCGGATCAAGTCGGCGCGCAAACGATAGCGACGACGACGACGGGCCGAAAGTAATCGGGAGGAAGAGCGCAACTCCACCATTACGCCGCCTCGACCGGGCGCGACCGGAAATCCGGGAATCGCGGCTCCAGGAACTCTGCACAATCAGGACGTTTGCGAACGGGCGTCATTACCGCTCTTTTGTCGCGGCCGCCGAAGACGATCAACCGAAATCGGCAGATGCCCAGCGGTTTGCTCAAACCCATAATGAAGCGAGGCTTCTTAACATCAAAGCCGCCGTCCCCTTTGGGAGACGACGGCTCGATGCTTTGAAATCAACGATTTCCATGAACCAGCGGTCGCCAGCCCGGGTGTCCAGGCCGGCTCCCTTGCAGGTCTTAGAAGTTGATGTCGATGGTCGCGCGGCGGTTGAGCGGTTCACGCACACCGTCGGCGGTCGGCTTGGCCAGGTTGGTTTCGCCCTTGCCGTCGAGGGCGATAACGCCGCCGTTGACGCCTGCAGCAACCAGCGAGTCCGCGACGGTGCGCGAACGGCGGTTGGACAGACCCAGGTTATAGGCGGCCGAACCCGAGGTGTCGGTGTAGCCGACGATCACGACGCGCGTCGGACGACCCGACTTGGCGTAGTTGGCGGCTTGCGTCACCACCGAGCGGGCTTCCGCGGTCAGGTCCGAGCGATCCCAGTCGAAGTAGACGACGAACTGGCGAGCGACCGGGGTCTGAGCGACCGGCGGAGGCGGCGGCGGGGGCGGGGGAGGCGGCGGGGGCGGCGGGGGCGGGGGAGGCGGCGGGGGCGGAGCGTCTTCCGCACCGAAGCTGTAACGCAGACCCAGGGTCACGGTGTGCGACTGATCGTAGTCGCCGTCCCATTCGCCGAAGGAGGTCGCGCCGACGCCCGTGCCGACCGTGGTAGAGGCGAACGAAGAATCGCCCGTCAGGTAA
This sequence comes from Brevundimonas sp. PWP3-1b1, assembly GCF_049896065.1. NCBI lineage: Bacteria > Pseudomonadati > Pseudomonadota > Alphaproteobacteria > Caulobacterales > Caulobacteraceae > Brevundimonas > Brevundimonas sp. PWP3-1b1. Next base: position 104,069 of record NZ_JAFCTO010000001.1, read on the forward strand.
CGGTAGGTCAGGTCGATATTAGCGCGGTCGCCGATGGCCCAGGCCAGACCGGCGATCGCCTGAGCGGCGAACTTGGTCGAGTCGTCGTCAGCCGTGAAGGTGGCGCCGCGGTTGGCGCGCAGGTTGCCGGCGATGTCCGTCTTGACGTGGTTCACACCAGCGCCGAGGCCGACGAAGGGACGGATGCCCCAGGCTTCGTAGCCGAAGTCATAGATGACGTTCGCCATCAGGGTCATCGATTCGATGTCGCCTTCAGGAGAGAAGCAACCGCCCGTCGCCGGGGTGAAGTTGCAGACGCCCTGCGTGCCCGAAACGGCGCGAACCGTGCCGACGTCGCCCGAGCGGTAGCCGCCTTCGAGTTCCGCACGCCAGTTGGGGTTGAAGCGATAGCCAAGACGGGCGAACGCCGCCCAGCCGTCGTTCACTTCATAGTTCCACGACGCGCCGGTCGTGGACGACTCGGCGTTGATGTCGTCGATCATATGGTAACCGGCGTCGATCGCCCCGTACCAACCATTGGGTTCTGCCGATGCGGCCCCGGCTGCGAACAGCCCGGCTGCGGCGACAGAGGCGAGAAGTTTGAGCTTCATAGCTTCCTCACTGTGTGAATTGCGCGAAGCTGCGCGTTGGCACAGCGTTCCCGAGCCGAACGGCATGGCTGGCGTCCGGTTCCGCTCTCGGATTAGGATTGTGACGACTGTGGCGCCGTTTCAACACATTGGGCGCCTGCGAAAGGAAACGATTATGACGATGCGGTTCGACAGACAGGTGGCGATCGTGACAGGCGCCGGGGGCGGCCTGGGGCGCGAACATGCTCTGGCGCTGGCGGCGCGCGGGGCCAAGGTGGTGATTAACGACCTGGGCGGGGCCCGCGACGGCTCGGGCGGATCGGCCAGCGCCGCCGAGGCCGTGGTCGCCGAGATCGAGGCGGCCGGCGGCGAGGCCATCGCCAATGCGGCCTCCGTCACAGACTATGCGGCGGTTCAGGCCATGGTCGATCAGGCCATGGCCAAATGGGGCCGGATCGACATCCTAGTGAACAACGCCGGGGTCCTGCGCGACAAGAGCTTCGCCAAGATGGAGATCGAGGATTTCCGCTTCGTCGTCGATGTCCACCTAATGGGGGCGGTCAACTGCACCAAGGCGGTGTGGGAGATCATGCGGGGGCAGAACTACGGCCGGATCGTGATGACCACCTCGTCGTCGGGCCTGTACGGGAACTTCGGCCAGGCCAACTATGGCGCAGCCAAGATGGCCCTGGTCGGCCTGATGCAGACCCTGTCGATCGAGGGGGCCAAGAACGACATCCGCGTCAACTGCCTGGCCCCCACCGCCCACACCCGCATGACCGAGGACCTGGGCGCGGCGCTTCCGCTGGAGGCCCTCTCCCCTGGCCTCGTCACGCCGGGCCTGCTGTATCTGGTCAGCCGCGACGCCCCCAGCCGCGCCATCCTGGCCGCAGGCGCCGGCGGGTTCGAACGGGCTTACGTCACCCTGACCCAAGGCGACTTCGTCACCGGCGAGGATGCGCCCGAACAGGTCGCCGCCCGCTTCGACGCCATCTCGGACCGCACCGGCGAGATCGTGCCGGAAATGGGCGCCGCCCAGGGCATGATCGAACTGACCAAGGCGCAGAAGGCGCACTCTTCTTAGAGGGCCTATCGCGCTGCGCGCTACTTGAGGCCGACGTGGCGATCCAACGCTTGCGTTGACGTGGCGGCAGGCGCCTAACTTCTATCCAGAGGAAACCGGCCTCAAGCAGCGCAAAGCGCGGTAGGCCAACAAAAACGGCCTCAAGCAGCCCGAAGGGCGGTAGGCCAAACAAAAATGGGCTCAAGTAGCCCGAAGGGCGATAGCCCCAGGAGGAAAGCTCATGCGCGAAGCCGTCATCGTCTCCACCGCCCGCACCCCGATCGGCCGGGCCTATCGCGGGGCCTTCAACGACACCCAGGCCCAGCAACTCGGCGCCCATGCAGTCAAGCACGCGGTCCAGCGCGCCGGCGTCGATCCGGCCGAGATTGAGGACGTGATCATGGGCGCGGCCCTGCAGCAGGGTTCGACCGGCACCAATGTGGCGCGCCAGATCGCCCTGGCCGCCGGCCTGCCCTCGACCGTTCCCGGCATGAGCCTGGATCGCCAGTGCGCCTCAGGCCTGATGGGCATCGCCACGGCGGCCAAACAGGTGATCGTCGATCAGCAGAAGATGGCGGTCGGGGGCGGGCTGGAGTCGATCTCCCTGGTCCAGAACCAGAATATGAACCTGTACCGGATGAAGGACGAAGAGCTGCTGAAGCTGTCGCCCCACATCTATATGTCGATGCTTGAAACGGCCGAGGTCGTGTCGCGTCGCTATGGGATCAGCCGCGACCGTCAGGACGAATATGCGCTTCAGTCCCAGCAGCGCACCGCAGCGGCCCAGGCGGCCGGCCGGTTCGACGCCGAGATCGTGCCGATGACCACCACCATGCTGGTGACGGACAAGGCGACCGGCGAAACCTCATCCAAGGCCGTGACCCTGTCCAAGGACGAGGGCAACCGCCCCGAAACCACCCTGGAAGGCCTGAAGTCCCTCAAGCCCGTCTTCGGCGGCGGCGAGGAGATCCAGCAGGGCGAGTTCATCACCGCCGGCAACGCCTCGCAGCTGTCGGACGGCGCCTCGGCCTGCGTGCTGATGGAGGCCGGCGAGGCGGTGAAGCGCAACCTTCAGCCGCTGGGCGTCTATCGCGGCATGGCCGTCGCGGGCTGCGAGCCCGACGAAATGGGCATCGGCCCGGTCTACGCCGTGCCCAAACTTCTGAAGCGCCACGGCCTGACGGTCGACGACATCGGCATCTGGGAACTGAACGAGGCCTTCGCCGTCCAGGTCCTGTATTGCGCTGAAACCCTCGGCATTCCGATGGACCGACTGAACGTCTCGGGCGGCGCCATCTCCATCGGCCACCCCTACGGCATGTCCGGCGCCCGCATGACCGGCCACGTCCTGATCGAGGGCAAGCGTCGCGGCGCCAAATACGGCGTCGTCACCATGTGCATCGGCGGCGGCATGGGGGCGGCCGGGCTGTTCGAGATTTTCTGACCTTAGTCTCCTCCCCGTCGCAGAGCGATGGGGAGGTGGCGCGGCGCTTCTTAGCGCCGTGACGGAGGGGTTCTGCACCGCATCACAGGCGCCCGTGGGACTTCAAGAGCCCCTCCACCACGTTTCGCGCGGTCCCCCTCCCCATCTCATGGGGAGGAGAGTTTCCTCTAAACCCGCTCGCTGATCTTGATCGCCGCCTTGCACCCGACCTTGATCACCCCGCTCAGAAACCGATAGGCCGGCGCCTCGCGGCTGCCGTGTTCGATGGCGTGGTCGTGGTGGGCCAGTTCCTCGTCGCGGAACTGTTTCAGCTCGGCCGCCAGCTCAGGATCACGCTCGCCGATCTCGGCGATCTGGTCGGCATAGTGTTTCTCGATGACGCTCTCGACCGCCTCGGTGCAGGCATGCGCCGCCTTCTCGCCCATCAGGGCCGTACCGGCGCCCAGGGCCGAGGCCGCGATCCGCCACAGGGGGGTCATCACTGTGGGCCGCACCTGCCGCTCGTTCAGCAGCCGATCGAAGCGCGCCAGATGCACCGCCTCCTGGTCCTGCATCTCGCCCAGGTCTCGGGCGATCTCGCCCCTGCCCTTGCGACCCTCGAACACCGCCTTCTGTGCACGATAGATCAGGACGGCGGCGTATTCCCCGGCGTGATCGACCCGCAGGATTTCGTCCATCCGCGCCTTGTCGGCGCCACGTCCAGGTCTGGGCAGGGGAATGGAGCCGCTCATCAGATCAGGCCTTCTCGATACGGGGCGCGCGGGCGTCCTTGGGGCGTTTGGCGGCCAGCAGGCTGAACACCGCAAGCGCGGAGGCGACGAGGGCGTTCCATCCGGCCATCGACAGACCCAGCCAGCTCCAGGCCACATCGCCGCAACCGATGACCTTGACCACCGGTCCCGTGCCCATGGCCAAGGCCGTCAGACTGTCAATATCGACCGACCCGCCGACCGACGAACAGGTCGCGGGCAAGGCCCACCAGCCATATTCACCGCCCATGTGGAAGATGGCCGTCACGGCCCCGGTGGCGAAGACGGCGGCCAGCAGGAAGGCGGCGATGCGCGGGGTTCCCCGCCGACTGCCGCTGATCAGGGTCCAGGCCGTGGCGACCGCCGCCACCGCGACCGCGCCCCAATAGGCCTCGCGCTGCTTGAGGCACAGATTGCAGGGCGCCAGCCCCCCGAACCGCTCGAACGCATGGGCCGCGCCCAGCATGGCCAGCGACGCGGCCAGGGCGAAGGCGGTCCACCAACGGGTCAGGAGGCGATAGGCGTCGATCATTGCGAAAAGTCTTACCCCTACCCAGGCCTCACGTCGACTTACAGAAGCTTCACGGCGACGATCAGTCCGACCAGGGCGATCAGCCGATCACGCTCCACAGCGCCAACCGCTTTTCCACCTGCGCCAGCATGGCCGGACCCCAGCGTTTCAGGATCCACGCGTCCAGGAAGAACCGCCCGCCCCGCGTCACCACCGACGCCTGCGCGCCAGATCGAAGACGCGGCCGTAAAGCTGGCGAAGCATGAAAATCCCTGAGGCGACGTCGTCCCCTAGCAACGTCGGCTTCAACCCCCTAATCGGATCGCATGACGCCCACACCCTCCCCCGGAAAACAGGACGACGTCAGCCACAACGTCACCCGCCTCTTGCGACGGCTGGCGGATGACGGCGGCGACGCGGGCCTGACCCTGCACGAGATCCGCGACCGGCTGGACGAGCGCGCCTATGGACTGCTGATCCTGCTGCTCTCCATCCCCTGCCTGGTCCCCGGCCTCTACGGGGTGCCGCAGATCGTCGGACTGATCGTCATCCTGCTGGCGGGCCAGATGCTGGTCGGGCGCGAGGAGCCGTGGCTGCCGCGCTGGTTCCTGAACCTGCGCTGCAAGGGCGCCTGGCTGAAGGCCATGGCCGATTTCGCCGAGTCGAAACTGGGCTGGATCGACCGGCTGTCGCGCCCGCGCCTGCGTCGCTTCGCCGACGGTCCGGGCGAGAAGCTGGCGGCCGTCTTCATGATCCTGGCGACCCTGACCATCGTCATGCCCCTGACCAACACCATCCCCTCGGTCGCCCTGGCGCTTCTGTCGGTCGGCCTGATCCAGCGCGACGGCCTGTTCGTCATCGCCGGTTGCGCCGTCACCACGGCCTGGCTGACCCTTCTGGGCATTCTCGCCACCGGCCTGCTTATGGGCGCGGAGTGGGCGACCCGGCTGCTGCCGGGCTGAGATCGCCCTGCCGTCATCACGTCCCCGTGGCTTCGTCTTGGCTCCGTCGTCTTCTGTGACTAGGTTCCGCGCCAATCGGCGGCCCCTTTCGGTTAAGCCCGCCTCAAAAATCTGTGCGGGAGACGCGCCATGAACGACATGACCCAGTCCACGGTCGAACAGATCGACCAGGAAAACCCCCTCGGCGTCGACGGTTTCGAATTCGTCGAATTCACCGGCCCCGAGCCCAGGGCGATGATCTCGCGCCTGGAGCTGATGGGCTTCACCCAGACGCACGTGAACCCCCGGACCGACGTGGTCCGCCTGAAGCAGGGCGACATCAGCTTCCTGGTTCATCGCAAGCCCCAGGATCGTCCGGACAGCCAGGCCGCGACCTTCGCCAAGGATCACGGCCCCTCCGCCAACGGCATGGCCTTCCGCACCACCGACGCCAAGGCCGCCTATGAGGGCGCGGTCGAACGCGGCGCCAAGCCGGCGCAAGGCGTCTCGGGCGGCGCCCTGGGCGCAGACTATCCCTATATCCTGGAGGGCATCGGCGGCAGCCTGCTCTACGTCATCGACCAGTATGGCGACGCCGGCTCCCTGTATGACACCTGGGACGAGATCGAGGGCTGGGAGGAATCCGAGCGCAAGAATTCGATGGGCCTGGAGATCCTGGACCACCTGACCCACAACGTCCGCCGCGGCGAGATGCGCACCTGGTCCGGCTTCTACGGCTCGGTCTTCAACTTCGAAGAGCAGAAGTATTTCGACATCAAGGGCAAGGCGACCGGCCTGTTCTCGCAAGCCATGATCGCGCCCGACCGCGCCATCCGCATCCCCCTGAACGAGAGCCAGGACGACAACTCCCAGATCGAGGAGTTCCTGCGTCGCTACAACGGCGAGGGCATCCAGCACATCGCCCTGACCACCGAGAACATCTTCGAGACGGTCGAGGCCATGCGCGAACGCGGCGTGGACTTCCAGGACACCATCGAGACCTATTTCGAACTGATCGACAAACGCCTGCCCAACCACGGCGAGGACGTGGCGCGGATGCGCAAGAACCGCATCCTGATCGACGGCTCGGACGAGGACGGCCTGCTGCTGCAGATCTTCACCCAGGACACCTTCGGCCCGATCTTCTTCGAGATCATCCAAAGGAAGGGCAACGAGGGCTTCGGCAACGGCAATTTCCAGGCCCTGTTCGACTCCATCGAGCTGGACCAGATCCGTCGCGGCGTCATCAAGGTCGACGCCTGAATGCAGATGCGGCCGCCGTCCTGGTTGCCCTGGCTCGGCCCGGTCCTCGCGGCCGGCGCCGGGGCTTTGGCCGGCGAATACTGGCTGGGCGGCGGCTTCTGGATGGTCCTGATCGCCGCCCTCATCTGCGGCTTCGCCCCCATCGTCGGCTACCAGGTGTGGAAGCGACTGCACCACCGGGGGTGAGGGGTTGAGGTCGTGCGTGGCTGAGAGCGAGGCTGGGTCGGAGTCCGCTAGGGTGGTTAGCGGTCGTTCCATGATCCGATCTGAACCGCCGTGATGAGGCTTCCAACGGTCAGACTGCGATAGGTTCGCTCACCGCGCCATTCGCGAAACTCTCGAATAAGGTTCAGTCCGAAATTATGCGCCACCTCGTTTGGCGCATAATGCCTCAAGTCCATAAGGCTGAAGTCCGTGCCGAACGGTTCCCTGATCGCGTCAATGGCATCGCCCAAATCCTCACCGGCAAGACCCAGATCGTAATAGAGTTCTGTTGTCTCGGTGATTGCGTCCTCTCTCATGGTGACGCGCTTCAGCGCGCTGACCACATGGGCGCGGATAGCATCTTCTGATCGAGCGATGTCGTCGGCCATCACCTGAGTGAACGCCAAAGGGTGAATGTCTGCAACGGGTCATGCGCAGCCCTGGGATTCGGCGCCGAAAGCGGACGTTGGCCTCTGGGCCGGAAAGCGGACGTTGGCCTCTGGGCCGGAAAGCGGACGCACCGGATGTCGGCAGCGGCCTGGGAAGCGGTCTATTCGAAGGACGCCCTGACGAACTGATCCACCTCGTCCGCAGGCATGTAGGGCTCGCGGCGGAGGGTTAGGGAACGTGCGTGGAAGTCCGGATCATTCCGCATCGCGGCCTGCACTTCGCCCTCTTCCGAGACATGGCTGAACGCGTAGAGGGACACCGCGAGATTGTCGAAGGCCGCCTCGTTGGAACGATAACGGCCTGGTCCCCCATTGGCGCGCTGGCAAATCCGCAGCACCTCGCTCGCCGCCATGGAGAAGATGCGCGCGTTCTCGAACTGCGTCTCGATGTGTCGCGCCTCGACGGTGACGCCGTCCAAACGTCCACTGCGGTATTCAAGAAGGATCGGCGTCTCGTTCATCTCCAGAGTCTGCCGATCGACGTCTTCTTGTCCCCCCATCGCCTGACGCAGGGCGGCGATGTCGTCCTCCGGCACATATTCGGCCATGGCAGGCAGGTCGCGAAACAGGGCGTCGAGGTCGGCCGCGCCGACAGGTTTCATGAGGGGGCCCAGGCGAACCGTAGACATCCGCCAATGCCGCCGCCTCATCCGGCGGAAGACCGAACTCCAGGCGCCCGATCCCGACTTTTGGCTTCACCAACCAATCAGCGCTCATGGGGCAACTCACCTGCAGATCCGGTTCAATCGCCCGGAAAGCCGTGACGCGGAACGCCGCTGGCCGACCATTACCGCCTAGACGCGCGTGCGACGAGTGCGATCTTGGGTTCAGGTTCTGTTACGCTGATGAGCCCGAATGTCCGCAATGGTCGTGTGCAGCCGTGGGATTCGGCGCAGAAAGCGGACGCGCCGAACTGCGGCTAGGGGTGGAGAGCGGACCTGTCCCTGCACAGCCAGGCCCTGCTCAGCGCCATCGCCCGATAGCTCAACGAACGGCCAAGAAAGACCTTGCTCTATCGGACGCCAGCGGAGACCTTCGCTGTGTGTGTTGCAGCGATCAGTTGAGACCGTCGTCGAAAGCAGATTTTCATGCGTCGCCGTCAAGCGGACATTGATCTACCCAACCCGAAACAACACGAGGAGCCCCATGAATAATCTGTTGAAACCGCTGCTACTGATCGCCGGCATATCAATCATAGCCACTGAAGCCGACTCTGCCGAGATCATCGCCATCAACCCAACCAGCAAAGCAGCACTGTTGGACGGCAATTGCGGAAATGATGAGTGGGAAGCAGCAACAAAGATCGAGCTGCCTGCGCAGGCCTCCATCTATCTTATGCACGATAACGATTACTTCTACATTTGCGCCAAAGGCAAATCAGAAGATTACACGGTATTGGATCTGTACATAGAGCACGCAGAAACTGGGCATCTCCACCATTTCCATCTCTCCGCTCAAATGGGAGAACGCGTGCGTACCGACGAAGGATGGGGTGAGTCCGCGACATGGGAGCTCAAAGACTATGCTGGATTCTGGGTACCATATTTTGGACTTGAAGATCCTGAGAACAACAATGGGCCGAAGTTCGCCAGGGGAACACACAGGCAGCTACAGGTGTCACGCACAAAATTTGCAGGCAACACCTGGAACATGATGATTGGCGTCGGTGCCATCAGGCACGAAGGCGCTGGAGCAGAATTCCGTTACCCCGAAGAGGCGGTAGATAGCGACGAATCGACTTGGGCTACGTTTTCCTTTACTGAACAATAAGGCCTAGCAACTCATTCACGCCGACGCCGTTTCGCGGCAACCATCAGCACGAAGCTGCCACTGTTCAAGCTTCCCGAAAGTCCCCCATGGGTCGGTTTGCGATGTAAGCAGTCAGTCTGAATGCGGGCCTGCGCGTTCAGACTCCCCTGTGCTCGATCGGGCGTGGCCTCACGCCAATACGTTCGGGCGCTGGGCCCCTTTGCGCTGCGGGCCGTCATATCGCCGACGTTCAACGCTCTGATTTTTCAACGCTTCCAATTTTCTTCAGCCAATCGACCTGACACGCCCTCGTACCGGGTTAGACTGCTCTCGACCGGCGTCTCCGAGGAAAGTGCACAGATTGCACCCTGTTTTCGGCGCCTGGAGGGGTTTCACGATGCGCGGCGCATTTTCCGGACTGATTGCACTCTTTGCACTGTGTTTTTCCCCGGCCCACGCCCAGGACGCCGCGCCCCACTGGTCGCTGGCCATCCACGGCGGCGCGGGCGTGATCGAGCGGTCCAGCCTGACGCCGGAGCAGGACGCCGCCTATCGCGCGTCGTTGCAACGCGCGCTGGACGCCGGTTCGGCTGTACTGGACCGGGGCGGCTCGGCGCTGGACGCGGTCCAGGCTGCGGTCGAGATTATGGAGGACGATCCCCTGTTCAACGCGGGGCGCGGCGCCGTCTTCAACGCGGCGGGCCGCAACGAACTGGACGCCGCCGTCATGAACGGGTCGGACCTAACCGCCGGCGCCGTCGCCGGCCTGACCACCACCCGCCACCCCATCGCCGCCGCGCGGGCGGTGATGGAACGCTCGCCCCACGTCATGCTGATCGGCCCCGGCGCCGACGCCTTCGCCGCCTCGGTCGGGCTGGAACAGGTCGAGCCGTCCTGGTTCTTCACCGAACGCCGCTGGCAGGGTCTGACAAAGGCCCTGACCGAGGCCGGTCTGCCCGTCCCCGAGCGCCCCGCCGGCGCGCCGGCACCCAGCGATCAATCGGCCGCCGAAGTCGCCCCGCCCCTGAACGAGAAGAAGTTCGGCACGGTCGGCGCCGTGGCCCTGGACAGCCAGGGCCGCCTCGCCGCCGCCACCTCGACCGGCGGCATGACCGCCAAACGCTGGGGCCGGGTCGGCGACGTGCCGGTCATCGGCGCGGGCACCTACGCCTCCAACGCCGACGGCTGCGCCGTGTCGGCGACCGGAGACGGCGAATATTTCATCCGCGCCACAGTGGCCCGCGACATCTGCGCCCGGATCGGCGCCACAACGGCGGTCGACACGGCGGCCCAGGCCGAGATCGACGAGGCGAAAACCCTCGGCGGCCTGGGCGGCGTCATCGTCATGACCACGGGCGGCGCCCCCGCCTTCGCCATGTCCACCTCGGGCATGTATCGGGGCGCCGTCTCCTCGACCGCCCCGGCCCGCATCGCCATCTATGCCGACGAAGACTGATTTCAGACTATTCAGACGTTTCAGACTCTCTTTTTCCAGACCGAGCCCATGCCTGCATCCGACGATGAACTGACCCTGATGGCCCAGGAGGAGCTGGACGCCGCCTGCGCCATGCCCTTCGTCGAGCTGAAGAAGATCACCCCCTGGGGCGACAGCTACGAAGGCTTCGCCCCGTCCGGCCGCACGGTCGAGGTCGAGCGCCGCTACCTGTGGGCCGTCGAACCCGAGGGCGGCGTCATCGTCGAGGTCGAGGTCCGCGACGCGGCGGCCCGCACCGGCGCCGAGGCCCGCGCCCTGCTGACGCCGTCCGGTTGAGCCGACGCGTGATCGCTCGGTTTCCAACCCCGTGAATTCGGTTTAGGCCTTTGTCCATGAAACTCGCCTCGCTCAAGCACGGCCGCGATGGCCGCCTCGTCGTCGTCTCGCAGGACCTGAACTGGTTCACGGACGCCTTCCTGATCGCCCCCACCCTGCAGGCCGCCTTGGACGACTGGGAGCGTTGCGGTCCCCGCCTGCTGGCCCTGGCCGAAAGCCTGGAGCACGAGGCCGTCCCGCGCGGCCGCTTCCACGAGCGGGACGCCGCGTCCCCCCTGCCCCGCGCCTATCAGTGGGTCGATGGCTCGGCCTATGTGAACCACGTCGAGCTTGTGCGCCGCGCGCGCGGGGCCGAAATGCCCGCCACCTTCTGGACCGATCCGCTGATGTATCAGGGCGGTTCCGACAGCTTCCTCAGCCCCCGCGACGCCATCCCCTTGGCCGACGAGGCCTGGGGCTGCGACCTGGAGGCCGAGGTGGTCGTGGTCGTCGGCGACGTGCCCCAGGGCGCGACGCGGGAACAGGCGCTTGAGGCCATTCGCCTGGTCGGCCTGGTCAACGACGTATCCTTGCGCAACCTGATCCCGGCGGAACTGGCCAAGGGTTTCGGCTTCGTCCAGTCCAAGCCCGCCAGCGCCTTGTCGCCCGTCCTGGTCACACCCGAGGCGCTGGGCGACCGATGGAAAGACGGCAAGCTGCACGGCGCCCTGAACGTCCAGCTGAACGGCCAGGACTTCGGCAAGGCCGACGCCGGGGTGGACATGACCTTCGACTTCGGAACCCTGATCGCCCACCTGGCCAAGACCCGCTCGCTGGGCGCCGGCACCATCGTCGGTTCGGGCACCGTGTCCAACAAGGACGCCGACGGCGGCCCCGGCAAGCCGGTCAGCGAAGGCGGCCTGGGCTATAGCTGCATCGCCGAGGTCCGCACGGTCGAGACCATCCTGCGCGGCGCCGCCGAGACCCCCTTCCTCAAGCACGGCGACACGGTGCGGATCGAGATGCTGGACGACCGCCACCACTCCATTTTCGGCGCCATCGAACAGACCGTCGCCCCGCTTTCCAGCGACGCATGACAGGATTAGGCTGATCGCGTCGGCCTCGGGAGAGGCCGCATCCGGTCTTTGGGGAGAGACGACGTGCCGCCTGAAATGCTGATCCCTCTGCTCATGATCCCGATCATGCTGGTGATCCTGCTGGTCGTGCTGTTCGCCGGTCGGTCGCTGCTGCGCGACCTGGTCGAGAGCCACGCCGCGGACTGGCATCTGAACGCCATGGCCGTAACCGACGCCTTCCTGGTCTTCGCCATGGGCCTAATCGTCATGCAGCGCGTCGAAATGTATATCCGCGCCCGCCGCGTCCTGGCGGGCGGAACGGACAGCCATGTGGAGCTCGTGGCATGAGGGGCGCGTTGACGACTTTGGCCCTGATGCTGGCGGCCGGCTCTGCCATCGCCCAGGACGCTCCCCCGACCGGCGAAGACTGGGACCTGGTCAAGGACGCCAGGAAAAAGAGCACGATCGCCTATGTGACCACAACGACCGGCCTGTCCATCGCCACGCGCTGCATGGACTCCGGCTATTCCGCGCTCATCTTCGGCCTGCCGGAAGTGACCCGCCGGACCAAGACGCGTCCCCTGCAGATCACTTTCCGGGATGAGGAGGCCTCGGAATGGCGCTGGAACGTCACCACCGACCGGTCGGGCGCGGTGGCCGACTTTCCCGCACCCTTCGCTCGCGAACTGCGTCAGGGCGGGCGTCTTCAGATCGTCGTGCCGGACGGCGCCGGCGAGGGACGCAACCTCCGTTACGATTTGGAACTGCCGGCGTCAGGCTCAGCCATTGACGAGACTTTGACCGCCTGCAACCGCCCGCTTGTGGATCCGCGCGATCAGGAACTGGAAGCCATCGGCGAGGACGGCCTCCAGGTCGGCATGCGCTGGGATCGCCAAATCCGTCCGCGTTATCCGTCCCAAAGCCGCTATTCGGAGGGCTTCGCCGTAACAACCTGCGTCGCCCAGCCGGACGGCAAGCTGCGCGACTGTGTGATCGAGACCGAGCATCCGGGCGACGGCCGGTTCGGCGAAGCGGTGCTGAAGGCGGCCCGCGACGCCACCGTCGCCTATGACGGCGACCAGCCGACGGCGCCGCGCATGATGGCGTTCCGCGTGAACTTCATCATGCAGTGACAAGCCCTCTGGACCCACGTCGTGGGTCTGTGGCATGAGGCGGCCTCTGCGGGCGTGGTGGAATTGGTAGACGCGCTGGATTCAAAATCCTGTTCCGAAAGGAGTGCCGGTTCGACCCCGGCCGCCCGCACCACCTTCTTGAAAACCTGATCAGCCCAGTTGCCGGTGGAAGAACCCCGCCACGTCGGCGAGGACCGTCGCCTTCTTGCGGAACAGGGGCGAGAAGGTCGCGATCAGGTCGGCGTGGTCAAGGCCCGGATAGAGCTTGGCTTCCGAACGTCCGCCCACAGCGCGCATCCGATCGTTCAGGATGATCGTGTCCTCGTCGTGGACCACCGTATCGGCCGTGCCGTGGCCCAGCCACAGCGGCGGGGCGTCGGCGCGCACGAAGGTCACCGGCTGGGTCAGGGTCGGGTCCGGCGCGCGGCCGAAGGCGTTGCGCGACGCCGCCACATCGAACGGCAGGAAGTCGTAAGGCCCCGCCAGCCCCGCCGCCGCCTTGATCAGCTCGGGCCGGCCGACGGCGGCCATGTAGCGTCGGTCCAGCGCGATCATCATCGCCAGGTGCGCGCCCGCCGAATGGCCCAGCACGCCCAGCCGTGCGGGATCCCCGCCATGTTGAGCCGCCACGTCCGCCGCCTTGGCCGTGGCGGCGGCGGCGTCCTCGATGAAGGCGGGGAAGACGACCTGGGGCACGACGCGATAGTCCGGCAGGGCCACGACGAACCCCTGCGCCGCCAGAGCCTGCGCGGCCCAGCCGTACTGGCTGCGCGAGCCTGAATCCCAGCCGCCGCCATAGAAGAATACCAGGGTCGGATACGGTCCCGGCGCGGTCGGGGCGTAGAGGTCCATCTGCTGGCGCGGATCGTCGCCATAGGCGATGTCGCGCGCGACGCGGCGCACGCCGCCGTCCCTCGGCCCCAGGGTGTTGAGCAGGCCCAACGGCGAACAGGCGGCGGCGAGAAGCCCGAGGGCAGGCGCGAAAAGTCCACGGCGGGTCATGCGTAGTGCTCCATCGCGCTTCAATACGTTCGCTCCACCCGATCGGTCGTCGTCGCCTTGACGAATACCGCGCCCCTACCTGGCGTTGGCGATCAGCCGACCGCAGTCGGCGTCCTCGGCCAGGCCCGGATCGACGAAGGCGAACAGGGCCGTCACCGGCGCCACCACCGCGCCCAGCAGCCCCGCCAGCCCGCCCTGGGAGACCATCTCGCGCACGTCCACCCCGACCTTGGGCGCCGTCAATGGGCCAGACACCGTGATCGGCGCCCACAGGCGCAGCAGGCGCGGCTTCTTGGATTCGCCGTCGATCTTCAGGTTCAACGTCTCGGCCCCAAGGTCGATCGTGCCCTTGCCCTGGGCCAGCACGACATCGGTGTCGACGATGAAGGTCCGGGCCGTCGCCGTGCCCCCGCTGACGGTGAAGTCGGCGACCGCGCAGCGGATCTGGCTTTCGGACTGGTCGCCGCTGAGCAGTTTCAGCAGGCCCGCACTGGCGTTGATGCCCAGCAGTTCGGCGAAGGCCGCCCGCATCCGACCGTTCGGCACCACCAAGCTGAGCGAGCCCTTGGACGCCGCCGCAAAGTCATGGATCGAGGCGCCCGCCCCCTCCAGCTTGGCCCGGCCCAAGGCGCGACCGGTCAACGGCGAAGAGCCATTGCGCGCGGGAATGATCGATTCCAGCGGATAGCCGGCCAGCCGCAGATCGACGGTGCTGTAGGGCATGGTCTTGGTCGCATCGATCCGCGCTGTGCCGTTCATCTCGCCCCGGTTGAAGTTGAAGCTGATCGGGTCGAGCTTCAGGATGCCGTCCTTCAGATCGGCCCCCAGGTTCACGGCGCGCACGTCGAAGTCGTTCGCCTTCACCGCCGCCGCCCGATAGGTCAGTGTCCCGTCCATCGTCTGCAGGCGTTCGGTCTGAAGCTTGGCGTCCGGCAGAAGCTTGCCGCCGACGGCGACGGGCGCTTCGGTGTCGGTGCCGGCCGCATTGGTTTGGGTCCGCGCGCCCAGCACGGCGGCCAGGTCGTCGATGTCCAGCCGGCGCGAGGTCAGCTGGGCATCGACGCGCAGGCGCTCGGCGGAATCGATCCGCACCTCGCCCGACAGGTCGGATGCGCCGACCCGGCCGTCGAAATCCTTGAAGGTCCAGATTCGTTCGTTGCGGTTCAGCGCGCCCGACAGCCGATAGGCCGGGGTATTGGGCAGGGTGACGCCGGTCAGCAGATAGAGATCGGACAGATTGCCGCCCTCGATGGTCATCGTCGCGTCGAACCGGCCCAGGTCGAACGGCCGCGTGATCGCCCCCTTGGCGTTCAGCGACGAACCCGCCCCGGTCACGTTCGCCTCGAACCGATAGGGTCGATCGCGCCGAATGTTCATGAAGGGCCCGCCCTCGATCTTCAGCGTCAGCGGCGATCCCCTGACATCGCCCCGTCCGTCCAGCACGAAGCCGGCCGCGCCGCTGGCCGCCTCTCGCGCATTGACGGCGGCCTGCAGCGTCAGGCCGCGCCGTTGTTCGTCGAAGGACAGCTGGCCGTCGGTGATGATCAGTTGCTGGATGACCGGCAGCTTCAGCCCCTCTCCGGTGTCGGGCTTGTTCGGATTCAACGCCCAGCTCTTGCGACCGTCCTTGGCCGAGATCAGCACCACCCTGGGCCGGGTGAAGCTGAGCAGCGGCATCTCGATCTGGCCGGCCAGCAGCTTCCTCAGCCTGACCGAGGCGCGGATCTTATCGACATCGGCCGTATCGCGATCGCGCGCCCAGTCCGGCCCGCCGATCTTCAGCCCGCGCACCACGGTGGACGGCGTCCAGCTGAACAGGTTGACGTCCAGATCCCCCGTCAGGGCGATCTGCCGATCATATTTGACCGAGGCCCAGCGCCCTATGGGGCCGCGCAGCATGTTCCAATCGAACAGGGCCAGAAACAGCACCACAACCGCGACGAGGACCAGCACGACCCCGACCGCCCATTTTTCCACCGATCCGGGCCGCCGCGCCGCCGCATAGACGGGGTCGTTGTCGCGAACCCAGTCGCGCCAGGACCGCAGACGCACGCCCGCAGGAGCCAAGGCCCTTTGATGCACGTCAGCCCGAAAAGTCCGCCAATTCCGTGGGTTCGACAATCGCTCGTCTCCGTCAGCCACAGAGAACGCATCAGCCCCGGTTTGGCGCCGCAACGTCAACCCATCATTGGATGTCGCCTATTTGACGTGAAGTTGTCGCATAATCTTTACAAACAAAAATATCGGCGCATATTTCGTCAGAGTCCTGATCTTAATTCAGGCCGTGGAGGATGACCGATGACCCGTTTTCTCACCCCTGCCCTGATCGCCGCCGCCCTGGCGGCCGCCGCGACGCCCAGCCTTGCCCAGCAGAGTCTTGCCCAGCAAGGTTTGGCTCACCAGAGTCCGGCCCAGCAGACGCAAGCCCGCGAAACCGTCAGCCCCGCCGCGCTTCGGGCGGTCATGGCGTGCAAGACTGACACGGCCACGCGCCGCGCCTATCAGCGCGAGTTCGGCGCGGCGCCCGTCTTCGTGACCGCACAGGAGGCCGTCGCCGCCCGCCAGAACGGTCAGCGCTGGTCCACCCCGCGCTGCATGACCGAGCATCAGTACAACCGACTGGTCGCCTTCACACAGACGCGCGCCTCGCTCTGAGCCCCAGACCCAGCAGATAAGAACCGAGCGCATAAGATAAGGGGCGCGGCCTTTCGACCGCGCCCCTTTCTGTCATTCCGGACTGCCGCGCCTTACTGCGCGGGCGTCAGGTATTTGTTCAGCCAGCCGAACACTTCGTTGTGCCATTGCAGGCTGTTGGCCGGCTTCAGCACCCAGTGGTTCTCGTTGGGGAAGACGATCAGGCGGCTGTCGATGCCGCGACGTTGCAGGGCGGTGAAGGTCGACAGGCCCTGGGCGGTGGGAATGCGGAAGTCGCGGTCGCCCTGGACGACCAGCATCGGCGTCTTCCAGTTCTCGACGTGGTTGGCCGGGTTGAACTTCTGATAGCCCTCCGGCTTGTCCCACGGCGTGCCGCCGTATTCCCATTCTGTGAACCACAGCTCCTCGGTCGAATAACCCATGCCGAAGGTGTCGAAGACGCCGTCGTGATTGACCAGGCACTTGAATTCGTTGGACCAGTTGCCGGCGATCCAGTTGATCATATAGCCGCCGTACGACGCGCCGAGCGCGCAGGCGTTGTCGCCGTCCAGGAAGCTGTATTTCGCTTGAGCCGCCGCCCAGCCCTTCTGCAGGTCTTCCAGCGGGCGGTCGCCCCAGTGCTGGCTGATCGCGTCGGTGAAGGCTTGGCCGTAGCCGGTCGAGCCGTGGAAATCGATCATCACCACCGCATAGCCGGCGCCGGCATAGGTCTCGGGGTTCCAGCGATAGGACCAGCCGTCGCCGAACGAGCCCTGCGGCCCGCCGTGGATCAGGAAGGCGACCGGATATTTGCGGCCCTCGACATAGCCGACCGGCTTGATGACATAGCCGTGGACCGTCTCGTTGTTCCAGCCGGGGAAGCTGAACTGCTCATACTCGCCGAACGCCTTGGCGGCGAAGGCGGGGTTTGACTGCGTCAGGCGACGCGGCATTTCGCGACCGAGATAGGTCTTGAAATACAGGTCGCCCGGCTCGCGCAGGCTGTCCTGGGCGAAGACGAAGCCCGACGGTGTCTGCTGGAAGGCCGAGACATGGCCCGCGCCCGTGATCGGCGTCACCACGCCGTTGCGCGCATCCACCGAGAACAGCTTGGTCGAGCCCACGTCGCCCGCAGTGGTGTACAGCGTCTGGCCGTCGCGCGACCATTGCAGCGTGTCGGCCGATCGGTCCCAGTTCGAGGCGATCTCGCGCTTCTGGCCCGTTTCGACGTCCATCAGCACGATCTGATAGCGATCCGCCTCGAAGCCTGGCCGCGCCATGGCGCGATAGGCCAGGGTCCGCCCGTCCGGCGAGAAGACCGGGCCCGCATCCCAGGCGTCGTTGTCGTCGGTCAGGTTGGTGAAGGTGCCGTCGCCCGACAGGCCGTTGGTCTTCCACAGGTCGAAGTTGGTGCTCCACGGCTCGGTCTGACCCGCCAGACGCGCCGAGAAGACCACGGCGTCGCCCGCCGGCGTGAAGACGAACTCGCTCTCGTCGCCGAACGGTTTGGAGGGCGTGTCGCCGTCGAAGCCTTTCGTCACCCAGGCCGGCGTTCCCATGGCCTTGCCGTCGCGGCCGATGGACTGGACGAACAGGTGGTTCTGGGTGTGGTCGTTCCACGTGTCCCAGTGACGCACGAACATGCGGTCATAGACCTGGCCCGTCGTCTTGCCTTCGGCGATGGCCTTGCCCTGTTCGACCGAGGCGTTCAGGTCGGCCGCGTTCGGATAGACGGCCAGCGACACCGCCACCTTGTCGCCCGTCGGGCTGATCCGATAGGCGTTCACGTCGGTCGGCAGGTTAGTCACCTGCACCGGCGCCGACGTCGGCGAGGCGACGCGCCAGACCTGGCTCGCGCCCGATTTGCCCGACAGGAAATACAGATTGCCGTCCCCGCCCCAGCGCGCGGTGTTGGCGCCCTGGTCCGAGATGGCCAGTCGACGCGGCGCGGCGTCCGGCGTGGTCAGGTCCAGAATCCACAGGCTGCCGGCGCGGCTGTTGGCGTCCACGTCCGTGGTCGTGACCGAATAGACGACATAGCGACCGTCCGGCGACACCTGCGGATCGCCCAGCCGGTTGGCGGTGATCATGTCCTGATAGGTGAAGGCGTCAGGCGTCGCAGGCGCGGCGGGAACCGGGGCGGGCGGAACCTGGGCCAGGGCCGGAACGGCGCTCATCAGAGCGACAGCCGCGCAGGCGGCGGACAGAAGGGAACGGTGACGCATCAAGCTCTTCCTCGGAAATCTTGCTGCGGCGAGGCGTAGCACCGCCGTTCGTCGGGCGGAAGTTGTCGCGAACGACCGACTTAGCTAAGATAGTTAGACCAACCCACGATCCCGGGGAGCGAGACATGACCGTCGTCACCGTCCACCACGCCAAGACCCACCTGTCCAAACTGATCGCCGCCGCCGAACGCGGCGAAGAGGTCGTCATCGCCCGCGGCGACAAGCCGGCCGTGCGGATCGTGCCGTTCGAGCCCGCCGCCAAGCCTGATCGCAAGTCGGGTCGGTTGAAGGGCGTCGTCGCGATGGACGCGCGGTTCTTCGACCCCCTGCCAGAGGATGAACTGCGCCTTTGGGAGGGACGCGGCGAATGAGGCTGCTGCTCGACACCCACGCCCTGATCTGGTGGATGTCAGGCGAGGCAGGCCTCAGCCGAGCAGCCGAGGCGGCGATACGGGACGGCGGCAATACCGTCTTCGTCAGCGCGGTCTCGGCCTATGAGATCGCGCTCAAACACGGCATGGGTCGATTGCCTCAGGCTGCGCCTCTGGCGGAACGGTTCGAGGCTGAGGTCGAGCTCGAAGGATTCGCCATCCTCCCGATCACCGCCCGCGAGGCGTCGCAAGCCGGCCGCATGGACAATGCCCACCGCGATCCGTTCGACCGGCTGCTGATCGCCCAGGGCCTGCTGAACGAACTGACGCTCGTGTCCAACGAGCGCCTGTTCGACAGTTTCGAGGTCGCCCGGATCTGGTGACCTACTGCGCCGCCGTATAGCGGCCGACCCAGTCCAGGATTTCCTGCTGCCAGTCGACCCAGGTGCGGGGTTTCAGCACCCAGTGGTTCTCGTCCGGCACATGGACAAAGCGGCTGGGAACGCCCTGGCGCTGAAGGGCCGAGAAGGTCGCCAGACCCTGCTCCATCGGCACGCGGAAATCCTTGGACCCGTGCAGCACCAGCATCGGCTTGTTCCAGTCGCCCGCATAGGTCTCCGGGTTGAAGGCGTCGTACACCGCCTTGCGCTCCCAGCTCGGTCCGCCGAACTCGTGGATGAAGTTGCCGATATCCATGGCGTTCATCAGTTGGGGCACGTCGAACACCCCGGCGTGGTTGACCAGGCAGCGCCACGGCCCGTTCCACTTGCCGGCGATCATATTGACCATATAGCCGCCGTAGGAGGCGCCCAGGGCGCAGGCCCGGTCGCCGTCGATCCACGGATTGTTGGCCAGCGCCGCCGCCCAGCCCTTCTCCAGATCCTCCAGCGGTCGGTCGCCCCAGTGGTCGTTGATGGCGTCGGTGAAGGCCTGGCCGTAACCGGGCGAACCGTGGAAGTTGATCATCACCACCGCATAGCCGGCGGCCGTATAGGTCTGGGGGTTCCAGCGGTAGGAGAAGCTCTCGGTCCAGGGCGATTTCGGCCCGCCGTGGATCAGATAGACGGCCGGATAGCGCCGTCCCTCGACCGCGCCCGCAGGCTTGAACACCCAGCCCTGAACCGGCTCGTTGTTCCAGCCGGCAAAGGTGAAGGCCTCGCCCTTGGGCAGGTCCAGTTGCGCCAGCACCTCGGCGTTCTGGCGGCTGATCTGGCGCGGTTCGCCGTTGGCATGAACGAAGATCTGCGCCGGGGCGACGAAGCTTTCGTGGGCGTATGCCAGGACGCCCGCGACCTCTTCATAGGACCCGACCGCGCCGTTTCCGGTCAGGGGCGTGACCCGACCGTTGCGCGCATCGACCGAGAACAGCCGGTTCTGCCCCTCGTCCGCCGCCGAGACCAGCAGCGACCGGCCGTCGGTGCGCCATTGCAGGCCGCCCGCGCCGCGATCCCAGTCGGTCAGCTTCCTCGCGCCCGACCCGTCGGCGTCAGCCACCCAGACCGCCGCCTGATCCCCGCCGACATTCTCGCGCGGCGCCGACAGCCAGGCCAACTGACGGCCGTTCGGCGAGAAGACGGGATTGCCGTCGGGTCCCTTGTTGGCCTCCGTCAGATTGACCGGCGTCCCGCCATCGAGCGCCACGCGGAACACATCGCTGTTGCTGGTGAAGGGTTCGCCTGCCCCTTGCGTCTGGGTTCCGTAAACCAGCGTCCGCCCGTCCGGCGAAATATCGAAGCTGGAATCGCCCGCCGACACATCGGCGTCGAGGCCCGCCAGCAGATCGCGCGGCTCTCCTCCACCCAGGCCCGACCCGTTCAGCGGCTGGACGAACAGATGGGTGCGGCGCGTATCGACCCAATGATCGAAGTCGCGCAGCGGCAGACGGTCATAGGCCTGGAGCGTCGACTTGCCGCGCGCATCCAGCCGCGTCTTGGTGCAGGCCAGGTCAGCGCAATCGACGAAGACCGAGACCGCCAGCACCAGCGACCTGCCGTCCGGCGCGATGCGGAACCCCGACACGTCGAACGGCAGTGTCGTCACCTGGGCTGCAGCCATCCCGGCCACATCCGTGCGCCAGACCTGGTTCGATCCGCCCCGCGACGACAGGAAGTATATGGCCCCGCCGTCCGGCGCCCAGCGCGCGCCCGAGGCGCCGCCTTCCGAGATCGCCAGCCTGCGCGGCTCGCCGCCGTTGACGTCAGCCAGCCACAGGCCGTTGACGCCCTTGTTGCCGTCCCAGTCAGTGGTGCGCACGGCGTAGACGATCTGGCGGCCGTCCGGCGAGACGCGCGGCTCGCTGACCCGCTCCATCATCGCCAGGTCCTTCAACGACAGGCCGCGCGAAGCGGGCGCTGCCGCTTCGACTGGCGCAGGCGCCCCCTGTTGAGCGAACGCAGGCGCGGCGGCCAGCATCAGGGTTCCGAAGGCGGCAGCCGCCATCCAGCGTGAACGCGTCATGTCTCAATCCCCACAGGTTTTCCGACCTTGATAGGGGCCGCCCGCCGCATCGCCAAGCGTACAGGCCGTCGCGCCTCAACACGTCGGGCATCTTGCCCCCTCCGACCGAACCGGCGACAAGCGGTCATCCATGACCCCCGCCTCGCTCCCTGCCTCGACGCCCGCCAGACGCCAGCCGCACATCGTCGATGTGCTGATCGCCGAACGTGCGCCGCGCCTGACCGCCTCGCCCCTGTGGCCCGTGGTGCGACCGGCGCTTTACGGCGTGCTGGGCTATGGGGCGGCGGTGCGGATGGCCGACGCCATCCAGCCGCTGTCGGGGACTGAGACCTTCGACTACGTGTCCGATCTGCTGAAGCTGAAGGTCACGACGACGAACCTGCACCGCCTGCCCGCGACCGGCCGCTGCATCGTCGTGTGCAACCATCCGACCGGCATCGCCGACGGGGTCGCCGTGTTCGATGCGATCAAACAGCGGCGGAGCGACATGATCTTCTTCGCCAACGCCGACGCCATCCGCGTCTCGCCCCGGCTGGACGAGACCATCATCCCGGTCGAATGGGTCACCGACAAACGCACCCGCGAAAAGACCCGCGCCACCCTGACCGCGGCGAAAGAAGCCTTCGAGGCCGAACGCTGTGTCGTCATGTTCCCCGCTGGTCGTCTGGCGCGCGAGAGGAACGGCGTGCTGACCGATCCCGAATGGGCCCCGACCGCCGCCTCGATGGCGCGCAAATACGATGCGCCGGTGATCCCCATGCATGTCACCGGCCCCTACAGCCGCCTTTTCCACCTGTTCGACAAGGTCTCGCAGGAGCTGCGCGACGTGACCCTGTTCCACGAACTGCTGAACAAGGCGGGCAAGCCGTTCGGCGTCGATGTCGGCCTGCCGATTCCCGCTGACCGGCTGGATATTGACGCCGCAAAGGCGACCGAGGCGTTGAAGCATTTCACCGAACGGACCCTCGCCGCCGATGCCGACACGGTGTTCGCATGAAGATCGCCCTGCCCGACGCCGAGGCCACCACCGCCCTGGGCCAGGCCATCGCCCCCCTGCTCGCGCCGGGCGACAGCGTCCTGCTTTACGGGCCGCTGGGTATGGGCAAGTCGACGCTGGCGCGCGGCCTGATCCGCGCCCTGACCACGCCGGACGAGGACGTGCCGTCGCCGACCTTCACCCTGGTCCAGTTCTATGAGTCCGACCCGCCCGTCGCCCATTTCGACCTCTATCGCCTGACCCGGCCGGAAGAAGCCTTCGAGATCGGCCTGGACGAGGCGCTGGACGAGGGTTGCGCCGTCATCGAGTGGCCCGAACGGCTGGGCGAGGAACCGGGCCGATTCCTGGGGCCAGACCAACTGATGATTACGATTTCGGAACAGGGCGAAGGCCGCCTTGCGACCGTTTCCGGCGTAGGCCGATGGAAAGAGCTGATCGACCATGTCCGTTTCTGACCGCGAACAGCTTCGTCTCGACTTCCTGGCGTCCGCTGGCTTGGCCGACGCAGTGCGCGCCCCCCTGCCCGGCGACGCCTCGACGCGACGTTACGAGCGGCTGACGCCCGCGTCCGGCCCCACTCTGATGCTGATGGATCAGGCCCCCGCCGCCGAAAGCCCGCCCGCCGATCCGACGTGGAGTCCTGAGCAACGTCACGCCGCCGGCTGGAACGCCGTCGCCCGCCTGTCCGCCGGCCGGATCGAGGCCTTCGCCGCCGTCGCCGCCCATCTGAAATCCTTGGGCCTGTCCGCCCCCGGCATCCCGGCCCTCGACGCCCCGAACGGCCTTGCCGTGCTGGAGGATTTCGGCGACGATCTGTTCGCCCGCGTGATCGAGGACGGCGCCGACGAGACCTCGCTGTATCTGACCGCCGTCGACGCCCTGGCGACCCTTCACGACGCCGGCGTCCCGCCGCAGACCCTGCACGGCCCCGGCGGCGACTGGCCCCTGCTGACCTATGACGAGACCGCGCTTCAGGGCGGGGCCGACCTGTTCGTCGAATGGCTGCCCCGGCTGGACGATCGCGTCGCCTTCGACGCCGTCGCCGTCGCGGAGTGGCGCGAGGCCTGGGCGCCCCTGGTCGCCTCGGGCGCGGCCGGGGCCTCGGTCATGGCCCACCGCGACTATCACGCCGAGAACCTGATCTGGCTGCCCGACCGTGAAGGCCCCGCCCGCGTCGGCATGATCGACTTCCAGGACGCGGTGCGCGCCCACCCCTCCTGGGACCTGCACTCCCTGCTGCAGGACGCCCGCCGCGACGTGTCGCCGGCGCTGGAGGCCGAGGCCCTGGACCGCTATTTCGCCCTGCGTCCCGGCGTGGACCGCGCCGCCTTCATGGCCGACTACGCCGGGCTCGCCGCCCTGAACGAGGCGCGGATCATCGGCATCTTCGCCCGGCTGATCGCCCGCGACGGCAAGCCCCGCTACCGCCAGTTCCTGCCCCGCATGTGGCGGCATCTGAACGCCAATCTGGAACAGCCGGCCCTGGCGCCCGTCGCCCGCTGGTTCGACCGCCACGTCCCTGCCGAGGTGCGCGCATGACCGCTTCAAAGACCGCACCCAAGACGGCGATGGTCCTCGCCGCCGGCCTGGGCACCCGGATGCGTCCCCTGACCGACGACCGGCCCAAGGCCCTAGTCGAGGTTCAGGGCCGCGCCCTGATCGACCATGTGCTGGACCGATTGGCGGACGCCGGCGTCGAAAAGGCGGTGGTCAACGTCCACTGGTTCGCGGATCGTCTGGAAAGCCATCTGGCCGCGCGCGGCCAAAACCCTAAAAATCGAGGCCCGCAGATCGTCATCTCCGACGAACGCGCCGAACTGTTGGAGACCGGCGGCGGGCTGAAGAAGGCCCACCCTCTGCTGGGCAAGGATCCCGTCTTCGTCGCCAATATCGACAGCGTCTGGATCGACCGGGGCGATGCGTTGGGCGACCTCGTGCGCCTGTGGAACCCCGAGACGATGGACGCCGCCCTGCTGCTGGCTCGCCGCGAGGGCTCCATCGGCTTCGAAGGCGACGGCGATTTCTTCCTGCGTGATGACGGCGGCCTGGCCTTCCGGGGCGCGGCCGCATCCGCGCCTTACGCCTATATGGGCGTCCACATCACCCGGCCAAGCTATGCCGACAACGGCTGCGAAGGCCCCTTCTCCCTCAGCCCCCTGTGGCGCAAGTCCGCCGCCCAGGGCCGTCTGTTCGGCTGCGTCCTGGACGGCGACTGGATGCACGTCGGCGACCCCCAGGCGCGGGATCAGGCCGAAGCGAAACTGGCGGGAGACGCGTGATGCCGCCCGCCTCTTTCACGCGCCCCACCTCCTCCCCGTCAT
The DNA here is from genome assembly GCF_049896065.1 of Brevundimonas sp. PWP3-1b1. NCBI lineage: Bacteria > Pseudomonadati > Pseudomonadota > Alphaproteobacteria > Caulobacterales > Caulobacteraceae > Brevundimonas > Brevundimonas sp. PWP3-1b1. Next base: position 128,977 of record NZ_JAFCTO010000001.1, read on the forward strand.
CCTCGGGCTCGTCCCGAGGATCCATACGCCCGGTGTTCGCCGGTGCGCACCGCCCTCGACGGAGTTTATGGATCCTAGGCACAAGGCCTAGGATAACGGAGTTGAAGTGAAGGCCTTCGACCCCTTCGCGGACGTCCCCCAAGCAGCCGACCGCCGCGCGGTCGGCGCTAGGGAAACGGAAGTGCGCCCCCGCTGGTACGCCATCCCCGCCCACCGGCCGTTCCTCGAAGACCTGGCCGCCGGCGTCCTGGCCTGGCTGGGCGAACTGCCGCCCGAGACCCTGTCCGACGCCACCATTCTGCTGCCCAACCGCCGGGCCGCGCGCGCCTTCACCGGCGCCCTGTCGAAACTGTCGGGCGACCGACCCATCCTGTTGCCCCAGGTCCGCCCGCTAGGCGATCTGGAGGAGGACGAGCCGCCCTTCACGCCCGGCGCTCTCGGTCTCGACCTGCCGCCCGCCATCCCCGCCCTGACCCGCCGGTTCGAAATGGCGCGGATGATCGTCGAACAGTTCGACAGCGACCTGACGCCGATGCGGGCCCTGGACCTGGCCGATGCGCTCGGCGGCTTCCTCGATTCCTGCCAACTGGAAGAAATCCAGAACCCCGAACGGATCGCTACACTGGTGGACGGCGAAATGGCCGAACACTGGGAACGATCGGCCGAGTTCCTGGGCCTCGCCGTCACCGCCTGGCCCAAACGCCTCGCCGAACTGGGTCTGGTCGATCCGGCCTGGCGCCGCGCCACCCTGCTGCGCCGCCTCGCCGAACTGTGGGACGCCCACCCCCCGACTCAGGCCATCATCGCCGCCGGCTCGACCGGCACCGTCCCCGCCGCTGGCGACGTGCTGAAGGCCGTGGCCAGGGCGCCGCTGGGCTGCGTCGTCCTGCCCGGCCTCGATCTCGATCTGGACTCCGGGGTCTGGGACCAGTTGGACGAACAGCATCCGCAGAGCGCGATGAAACGGCTGCTGGACCGCTGCGAAATTCCACGCGAGACCGTCCGCCCCTGGTTCCGCCCCGCCGTCTCCCCGGCCGTCGAGGCGCAAGGTCTGGCCCGCCAGCGGCTGGTCAACGAAGCCCTGCGCCCCGCCGAAGCCACCGACGACTGGCGCCGCGCCATCCGTGACATCCGCGCCGCCGCCGTCGCGCGCGGCGAGGCCCGCGACCCCATCGCCGAAGGCCTGCAAGGCCTGTCCCTGTTGACCGTCCGCGCCGAGGAGGAAGCCGCCGCCGCCATCGCCCTGATGATGCGCGAGACGCTGGAGACACCCGGCAAGACCTGCGCCCTGGTCACGCCGGACCAGGCCTTGGGCCGCCGTGTCGCCGCCCGGCTGGAACGCTGGGGCGTGATCCCCGATTCCTCGGCGGGCGCCCCCCTGTCGCGCCTGCCCGCCGGCGCCCTGGTCGATCTGTGCGCCCGCTGGATCGCCGATCCGGTCCAGCCCCATCTGCTGCTGGCGATCGTCAAACATCCGCTGGCCCGGTTCGACCTGGGCGACTCCCCTCAAGCCGCCGCCGTCGCCGCGCTGGAGGAGCACGCCCTGCGCGGCCCCCGCCCCCGCGACTCCGCCGCCATCCGCCTTCGCCTGATCGAGGCGGTCGAACCCGACCGACGCGGCAAGGCGCCGCCCGAATGGAAGCGTGACCGCCTGTCGGCCGCCACCCGCCTGGTCGAGCATCTGCAGGCCGCCGTCGAGGCCGCAACCGCCGCCTTCACGCCCGACGCCGATCTGAACCTCGCCGCCTCGGCCCTGACCCAGCTGATCGAGACCCTGGCGGGCCAGAACGCCTGGGCCGGTCCCGACGGCGAGGCCGCCGCGGGCCTTCTGTCCGGTCTGATCGAGGGCGGGGCGTCACTGGGCCGGATCGACCGCGCCGAACTGGCCGAACTGGTCACGTCCCTGGTCAAGGAAAACGTCGTGCGGACCGGCGGGGCGACCCACCCATCCCTGCGCATTCTCGGCGCCATCGAGGCGCGGCTGGTGCGCGCCGACCGGATGATCCTCGCCGGGCTGGAGGAAGGCGTCTGGCCCCAGGCCGCGCCGACCGATCCCTTCCTGTCGCGCCCGATGCGCAAGGCCCTGGGCCTGCCCCCGCCCGAACGCCGCCTGGGTCAGACGGCCCAGGACTTCGTCCAGGCCGCCTGCGCCGACGAGGTAATCCTGATCCACAGCGAACGGCGCGGCGGCCAGCCGGCCGTGCGGTCGCGCTGGCTGTGGCGGCTGGAGATGCTGACGCGGGGTGCAGACGCCAAGGACACGCCCGTCGCCATCGCCCGGCCGACCGCCGTCGTCGATTGGGCCCGCAGCCTTGACGCACCCCCGCCCGGTCCGCCGCGCTTCGCCAAACGGCCCGAGCCGCGCCCGCCGGTGCATCGCCGTCCGCGCAGCCTCTATGTCACCCGCATCGAGCGCTGGGTGCGCGACCCCTACGCCATCTACGCCCTGTGGGTGCTGGGGCTGGAAGCGATGGAGCGTCCCGGCGCCTCGGCCGAGGCCCTGGCGCGGGGCAACGCCGTCCATGCCGCGATCGAACGGCTGACCCTGGACTGGCCCGACGACCTGCCCGACGACTGCGAAGCCATCCTGCACGACCATCTGCTGCGCGAACTGGGCGCGCGCGGATTCGAGGATGCGGCCATGGCCCGCGAGGCCCCCCTGGCCCGCAACTGCGCCCGCTGGCTGACCGATTTCGAACGGCGCCGCCGGGCGCGCGGCGTCGACATCCTGGTCGAGCAGCAGGGGGCTATGACCTTCGACGCCCCCGCCGGCCCCTTCACCGTCAAGGCCTTCGCCGACCGGATCGAGCTGGCCTCCGACGGCGCGGCGGTGATGGACTTCAAGACCGGCGCCGCGCCCTCCGCCAAACAGGTCAAGTCCGGCTTCGCCCCGCAACTGACCCTGACCGCCGCCATCCTGGCCGACGGCGGGTTCGAACGCACCAACGGCCCGGTCACGCCCGACGAACTGACCTATGTCCGGGTGGTCGGCCGCAAGACGGCGGGCGAGGTCATCACCCGCGCCTCAGGCGCCGAGGCCGCCGACCTGGCCCAGGCGGCGCTGGAGGGGCTGAAGCGCCGCGTCGCCCGCTTCGACGACGAGAACACCCCCTATGTTTCCTGGGCCGCGCCCCAGTTCATGGGCAACCAGGGCGGCAACTACGATCACCTGGCCCGCGTCTGGGAATGGTCTGTGATCGGCGACGGCGAGGACAGCGAATGATCGCCCCCTCCCCTCAGATCGTTGCGGCCGACCCGCGCCTGACCGTCTTCGTCACCGCCAACGCCGGTTCGGGCAAGACCACCACCCTGGTCAACCGGGTGGCGCGGCTGCTGCTGGACCAGGTCGATCCCGGCGCCATCCTGTGCGTCACCTACACCAAGGCCGCCGCCGCCGAGATGCAGGCCCGCCTGTTCGACCAGCTGGGCGGCTGGGCCGTGCTGGACGACGCCGCCCTGTCGCGCGAACTGGCCCGGCTGGACGACGGCGACCCGCAGGCGATGGATCACGCCGCGCTTTCCCGCGCCCGCAAACTGTTCGCCCGCGCGCTGGAGACGCCGGGCGGGCTGAAGATCCAGACCATCCACGCCTTCTGCGAAAAACTGCTGCGCCGCTTCCCGCTGGAGGCCGGGGTCTCGCCCCGCTTCACCGTGCTGGAAGACCAGGCCGCGACCGCCCTCAGCCATTCCGCGCGCGAGGACCTGGCCCGCGCCGCCGTCGCCGACCCGGACGGTCCCATCGGCCTGGCCTACAGCCATTTCGCCGTCGAACTGGACTGGCAGAGGTTCCAGGCCCTGCTGTCGATGATCGAGGCCAAGCGCGCCGATCTGCTGGACTATATCGACCGCGCCGAGGCCGGAACCGCACCCGATCCCTGGTCCCTGACCGGCGCCGAGGCGGGCCGCAGTCCCGAGGCTCTGGAACACGACTTCGTCGCCTGGATCGACCCCGCCGAATGGAACCGCATGGCCGAGGCCATGGAGGCCGGCTCGACCAACGACCGCAAGATCGCCGACGCCATGAGCGTGGCCGCGCCCCCCTACGCCGGCTTCGCGGCCCTGGCCAGCGTCTTCTGCACCCAGGCGGGCGAGCCGCGAAAGAGCATGGGCACCAAGTCGGCGCCGCAAGGGGCGGTCGGCTGGTTGCTGGACCTCCAGACAAAATTCCTCGCCACCCGCGAGGCCCTGCGCAAGGCGCGAATCGCCGACGACACGATCAAGGTCCTGACCCTGGCCCGCGCTCACGCCGCCTTCTACGAGGCCGCCAAGGCGCAGCGCGGCGCCCTGGACTTCCCCGATCTGGTCGCCCGCGCCGCCGCCCTTCTGACCCGCAGCGGGGCCGCCGCCTGGGTGTTGTACAAGCTGGACGGCGGGGTCGATCACGTCCTGATCGACGAGGCCCAGGACACCGCCCCCGAACAATGGGCCATCGTCCGCGCCCTGACCGGGGAGTTCTATTCCGGCGAAAAGTCAGGCCGCACCGTCTTCGCCGTCGGCGACGAGAAACAGTCGATCTACTCCTTCCAGGGCGCCCGGCCGGAACGGCTTCGTCAGGAAAGGGCCGAATTCCTGGCCTTGGCCGAGGGCGCCGGCGAACCCTTCGCCGGACCCGAGCTGAACACCTCCTACCGTTCGACCGAAGAGGTTCTGACCTTCGTCGACGCCGTCTTCGCCGATCCCGACCGCACCCGCGCCCTGACCGGCCCCCAGGGCGACATCGCCCGTCACATCCCGGCGCGCATCGGCCAGCACGGCGCCATCGACCTGTGGCCCCTGTTCCTCGACGAACCCGCCCCCGAGACCGACGCCTGGGACGATCCGGTGGATCAAGAAAGCGTCGGCAGCGCCCGCAAGCGCCTGGCCCGCGACCTGGCCCGCGAAATCCGCCGCCAGGTCGAAAGCGGCCTCGCCGTCTTCGACCGCAGCACCCGCGAGCTCCGCCCCGCCGGCTACGGCGACTACATCGTCCTGGTTCGCCGCCGCGACGCCACCTTCGAGGAGATCATCCGCGCCCTGAAGACCGAGGGCGTCCCCGTCGCCGGGGCCGACCGGCTGAAACTGTCCAGCCATATCGTCTTCGACGACCTGATCGCCCTGGCCCGATTTGCTCTCTTCCCCGACGACGACCTGTCCCTGGCCGAGGTGCTGCGCAGCCCCCTGTGCGACGTGGACGAGGACGGCCTCTACGCCCTCGCCGGCCGCGAGAACCGCAAGTCCGGCCAGCTGTGGCGCGACCTGCGCGACCGGGCGCACGAACGCCCGGAATGGGCCCGCGCCCGCGACGCGCTCCAGGCCGCCGTCGATGGACGCGGCGGCGACCCCTTCGCCTTCTTCTCCCAGACCCTGAACCGCGTGGACGACTTAGGGCTCTCCGGCCGCGCCCGCATCCTGGCCCGGCTGGGCCGCGAGGCCGAGGAAGCCATCGACGAGACCCTGAACCAGGTCCTGGCGGCCGAGAACCGCGGCGCGATCGATCTGGAGACCTGCCTGGCCCAGCTGGAGGCCGCCGACGTCGAGGTGAAGCGCGAACTGGAAGGCGCGCGCGGCGAGGTTCGCGTCATGACCGTCCACGGCGCCAAGGGGCTGGAGGCGCCCATCGTCATCCTGCCCGACACCACGATGAAGGCGAAGGCCCAAGGGCCGTCCCTGATGCCCGCCGTCACGCCGGAGGGCGAAGGCGAAGCCTGGCTGATGGCCCCCGGCTCCGCCAAGGACGACTGCCCCGCCTCGGCCGACGCCCGCGCCGCGCGTCAGGCCCGCACCGACGACGAGACCCTGCGCCTGCTCTATGTCGCCCTGACCCGCGCCCGCGACCGTGTCATCGTCATGGGCCGCGCCTCCAGCCGGGGCGCCGAACCCGGCAGCTGGTGGTCGGTGATCGAAGAAACCTTCGACCGGCTGGGCGATCAGGTGCGCGAAGTCGAGAACGGCGTCCGCCGCTTCGGCGTCGATCCCGAACGCCGCCCGACACAGGCCGCCGCGACCGCCTCCACCAACGCCCTGCCCGCCTGGGCAGCCACCCCGCCGCCCGCCGACGCCGCCGCCCGCTTCGCCGCGCCGTCGCGGATGGAGGGGTCGATCCGTATCCCCGCCCCCTCGCCCCTGGCCCGCAGCGCAGCAGGCGGCGCCGCCCTGGGCCGATTCCGGCGCGGCGACCTGATCCACCGACTGCTGGAGCGCCTGCCCGAGATCGCGCCCGTCGACCGGCCCGACGCCGCGCGCCGCCTTCTGGCGCGCGAGACCGATCTGGACGACGCCCAGCGCGCCGAGATGATCGCCGCCGCCTTCTCGGTGCTGGACGACGCCCGCTTCGCCCCCGTCTTCGCCCCCGGCTCCCGCGCCGAGGTCGCCCTGACCGGCGCCCTGCCTGGCCCGTCCAGCGTGGCGGTCAACGGCCGTATCGACCGGCTGGTGGTCACCCCCGACCGGGTGCTGGTGATCGACTACAAGACCAACCGCCCAGCCCCTGACGCACTGGACCGGGTCGATCCCGCCTATGTGCTTCAGGCCGCCGTCTATGTCGCCGTGCTGAAACGTCTCTACCCCGACCGCCCGGTCGAGGCCGCCCTGGTCTGGACCGACGGCCCCAAACTGATGCCGATCCCGCAGGCCATGCTGGACGCGGCGTTGGCGGACAGTTGAATTGCCCGCGATTCGCTCCCACATCTGCCTCCGAACCCGGACGCTCCGGCCAACATCAACATGCGCTCAAACCGCTCGCCCCTGCGGGCCCGGCGACCGCGCCCCAAGGAGCCATTCATGGCGACTGTAAAAGTCACGGACGAAAGCTTTGACGCTGACGTCCTGAAATCCTCGACCCCCGTCCTGGTGGACTTCTGGGCCGAATGGTGCGGCCCCTGCAAACAGATTGGCCCGGCGCTGGAACAGATCGCCGACGAACTGGGCGGCAAGGTCACCGTCGCCAAGATCAACATCGACGACAGCCCCATGACCCCGTCCAAGCTGGGCGTGAAGGGCATCCCGACCCTGATGCTGTTCAAGGACGGCCAGATGACCTCGATGAAGGTCGGCGCCATGCCCAAGGGCAAGATCGTCGAATGGCTGGCCGAAGCCGGCGTCAAGGCCGACGCCTGATCCTTTCGACCGCTGTGAAGATCAAACGCCCGCCGGTCCCGACCGGCGGGCGTTTTTCGTGCTAGGATGCCGCCATGAGCGACGACGACACCCCCATCCCCGCCCCTATTTCTGACGAGGAAATTCCCGGCGAGACCCCCGTCCAGCGCGCCCTGCGCCTGAAGAACGCCAAGCTCGACGGCCGGCCGCAGGCCCCGCGCGGCGGCCGTTTCCAGCGCGAACAGAACGCCCGCATCGCGGCCGGCAAGTCGCGTCCCTGGATGAGCAAATAGAACGACTCTCCCTCCCCTTCATGGGGAGGGACGATCGCGAAGCGATCAGGGTGGGGGCGGCCCGGCAAAGCCGCACTTGCTTGACTGAAGAGCAGTCCGTGGGGCGTCGCTCTGCCGTCCCCACCCGGTCTCGCCTTCGGCTCGACCGCCCTCCCCCGCGGGGGGAGGGAAAATCCGGCGCCTAGTCCGGCCAAGTCTGTTCGCTGGCGCCCAGCACTTCGCCCGCCAGATACAGAGACCCACAAATGGCCACGCGGCCGGCGCCTAGGCGCAGCGCCAGGTCTAGCGCGTCGCCCACCGATCCCGCCGGGGTCGCCGCCAGCCCGTGCCCGCGCGCCACGGCCGCTAAAGCCACGGGATCGGCCGCCGCGCCGTCGAAGCCGACGGTGAAGACCGTCGCCTGGCTGTCCTTCAACGCGGCGAAGAACCCGCCCGCATCCTTGTTCGACAGCATGCCGCAAATCAGGGCCAGGGGACGCGGCGCCCGCGCCTGACGCTCGGCCAGAAACGCCGCCAGGGCCTTTGCGGCATGGGGATTGTGCCCCCCGTCCAGCCACAGCTCTGCCTCCGCCGCCCGTGCCGCCTCGCCATAAGGTCCGGCCGAAATCCGCTGCAGCCGCGCGGGCCAGCGCACGGCCTTCAGCCCTTCGGCGATCGCGGCCTCGGGCAGGTCCAACTCGACCGCCGCCGCCACGGCTAAGGCCGCATTGTCGATCTGGTGCGCCCCCGCCAGCGCCGGCGCCGGCAGGTCCATGAACAGTTCGGCCGTCTGGAACGCCAGGCCGCCCCGCTCGGCCCAGGCGTCGAAATCGACCCCCAGCACCGTCAGCCGCGCATGGACGTCGGCGGCGCGGCGTTCGATGGCCGCCATCGCCTCTTCGCGCTGTCGCGCGATCACGGCCGGCGCCCCGGCCTTCAGCACGCCCGCCTTCTCCGAGGCGATCCCCGCCAGGTCCGTGCCCAGGAACTCCGCATGGTCGTAATCGACGGGGGTGATCACGCTCAGCAGCGGCCGTTCGATCACATTGGTCGCGTCCAGCACCCCGCCCAGCCCGACCTCGATGATGGCCAGGTCGGCCGGCGTCTCCGCCATGGCCAGGAAGGCGGCGGCGGTGGTGCTTTCGAACACCGTGGCCTCGCTGTCCGTATCCGCCATCACGGCCTCGATCCGGTCCAGGATGGCGTTCAGCGCCTCGTCCTCGATCAGCTTGCCGGCCAGCCGTATCCGCTCGTTGAACCGCACCAGATGGGGCGAGGTATAGGCATGGACCTTCAGCCCCGCCGCCTCGGCGATGGCGCGGATCAAAGCGACGGTCGAGCCCTTGCCGTTGGTGCCCGCCACATGGATGACCGGCGGCAACTTGTGTTGAGGATCGCCCAGGGCGGCGCACAACACGCGCATTCTTTCCAGCGACAGGTCGATCCGCTGGGGGTGGCGCGCACGTAGACGTTCGGAGACGGGATCCATCCGCCTCCTTTAGCCCCTGATTTCGAGAACCGCGACATGACTTCCAGGCCGCACATCAGAACGGCGGCCCGCATCGTCCTGGCGACCGTCTTCCTGGGCGCCGGCGTGCTGCATCTGACGGTTCCCGGCCCGTTCGTGCGGATCACACCGCACTGGGTGTCGGACCCTGCCCAGGTCGTGGCGCTGACGGGGATAGCCGAGCTGTTGGGCGCGGCGGGGCTGATGATCCCGCGCCTGCGTGTCGTCGCCGGCTGGGCCCTGGCCCTCTATTGCGTCTGCGTCTATCCAGCCAACATCCAGCACGCCGTCCACGGCCTGACGACGGGCGTAGGGTTAGGCTGGGCCTATCACGGCCCGCGCCTGCTGCTTCAGCCGGTCATCGTCTGGTGGTGCCTGTGGGCCTCGACCGCGATCGACTGGCCCTTCAGGCGGTCTCAGGCGGCGGCGCGCGTCCCGCCCATCAGCATGGAGAGGATCTGACCCAGGGTGCGCGGCAGGTCGGCGCGGGTCACGACTCGGTCCACCATGCCCTTTTCCTGCAGATATTCGGCGCGCTGGAAGCCCGGCGGCAGTTTCTCGCGGATGGTGGCCTCGATCACGCGCGGACCGGCGAAGCCGATCAGGGCGCCCGGCTCGGCCAAGTGCACGTCGCCCAGCATGGCGTAGGAGGCGGTCACCCCGCCCGTCGTCGGGTCCGTCAGGACCACGGCGTAGGGCAGTTTGGCGTCCTTCAGCTCTTCAATGGCCAGGGTCGTGCGCGCCATCTGCATCAGCGACAGGGCGCCTTCCTGCATCCGCGCGCCGCCGGCGGCGGTGAAACAGATCATCGGGACCTTGCGGGCCACGGCCTCGCGCGCCGCCTTGATGAAGGCCTCGCCCGCCGCCATGCCCAGCGACCCGCCCATGAAGGTGAAATCCTGAACGATGACGACGGCCTCCTGGCCGCCGACGACGCCATAGCCGATGGCCATGGTGTCCTTGCGACCCGCCGCCTTGCGCGCGGCGCTCAGGCGATCCTTGTAGGACTTGCCGTCCGAGAATTTCAGCGGATCTTCCGGCACGTCCGGCGTGTCGATGGACTCATAGACGCCGCCGTCGAAGGTGGCCTTCAGGCGCGTCGGCGCATCGATCCGCATGTGACGGCCCGACGGCGTCACCCACAGGGACGCCTCCAGATCCGAACGATACAGCATCTCGCCGCTATCGGGATCCTTGACCCACAGATTGTCGGGGGTGTCGCGGCGCGACACGATCTTGCGGACGCCGGGCGCGAAACGGCTCAGCCAACCGCCGCGCTTTTCCTGAGGTTTGTTCTTGTCGACCATGGCCTGGCTCTTAGACGGTTTCCGCGGCGGAAGCACTACTGACGACCGATCGAACCGCGTCGCCCAGGGCCTTGACCCGGGCCAGAACGCGCGGCGCGGCGGGCTCATTGGCCTCCAGCGCGGCCGCCACCTCGTCCACCAGGGCCGAGCCGACCACCACCGCATCGGCCACCCGCGCGATCTCGGCCGCCCGCTCCGGCGTCTTGACACCGAACCCGACCGCGACCGGCAGGCCCGACGCCTTGCGCACCCGTTCCACCGCCGGCGCCACCACCTCGGCGTTGGCCTCCTTGACGCCCGTCACGCCCGCAACGGCGACGTAGTAGACGAAGCCCGAAGTGCCCTGGACCACGATCTTCAACCGCGCGTCGTCCGAGGTCGGGGTCGCCAGCCGGATCAGCGAGATCGACACCTTGTCCAGCGCCGCGATCAGCGGCCCGGCCTCTTCCGGCGGGCAGTCCACCACGATCAGGCCGTCGATACCGCAGTCGGCCGCATAGGCGGCGAAGGCGTCATAGCCCAGGCTCTCGATCGGGTTCAGATAACCCATCAGCACGATCGGTGTCGCGTCGTCGCCTTTGCGGAATTCCTTGGCCAGATCCATGGTCGAGCGCAGGCCGAACCCGGCCGCCATGCCCCGGATCGCCGCCCGCTGGATCGGCGGCCCCTCGGCCATCGGGTCGCTGAACGGAAAGCCCAGTTCGATGATGTCGGCCCCGGCGGCGGGCAGGCCGTTCAGGATCGCCAGCGCCTCCTCGCGCGACGGATCGCCCCCCATCACATAGGGAATGAAGGCCGCACGGCCCTCGGCCTTCAGCGCGGCGAAACGGGCGTCGATACGGGCGGTGGTCATTGCGGCGGCGATCCGGCGGGAGCGGCAGGCGGGGTCGCAGCAGCAGCCGCGCACACGTCGCCTGGAATGGTGGCGAAGCCCAGATAGGCGGGCAGTTCGGCGACGGCGGTCTTGGAGGTGTCGTAGAAGGCGACCATCTGCATGCCGTCGCAGCCGCCGGCCTCGCGGCGCTTGATAAGGACCACGCGGTTCTCGTCCCCGCCCGCCGCTAGCCAGCCCTTCGTCTCCAGATCGGCGATATAGGCGTCGGCCAGGGCGCCGATCTGGCCCAGTTGCGCGGTCACGCAATACGCCCGGCCGGCCAGATTGTTCAGTCCGCCGCAATCGGCCGACAGCTCCGCACCCGGCGACAGGCCGACATCGGCCGGGCCGCCCTGCTGTGCAGGGGGCGCGGGCGACGGCGTCTGGGCCTGAGCGGCGGTCGCGAGGCTCAAGACGGCGGTCGCCGCCAGCAGACTACGGATCACAGTTCCACTCCCAGATGTTTGGCGACCTGAAAGATGTCCTTGTCGCCGCGGCCCGACATCAGCAGCACGACATCGCCGCCCTTGCCGACTTCGCGCGCCACTTCGCCCGTCCGCGCCAGCGCGTGGGCTGGTTCCAGCGCCGGGATGATGCCTTCCAGCTTCGAGCACAGCTGGAACGCCTCCAGCGCCTCGTTGTCGGTCGCCGAACGATATTCCGCCCGGCCGATGTCATGCAGCCAGGCGTGTTCCGGCCCGATGCCGGGATAGTCCAGCCCGGCCGAGATCGAATGGCCTTCGACGATATTGCCGTCCTCGTCTTGCAGCAGATAGGTCCGGTTGCCGTGCAACACGCCCGAACGCCCGCCCTTCAGCGAGGCCGCGTGGTCCGGCGTATCCAGCCCATGCCCCGCCGCCTCGACGCCGATCAGGCGCACGGCCTCGTCCTCGATGAAGGGGTGGAAGGCGCCGATGGCGTTCGATCCGCCGCCGATGCAGGCGACCACCGCCTCGGGCAGCTTGCCCATCCGCGCCATCGACTGCGCCTTGATCTCCTTGCCGATCACCGACTGGAAATCGCGCACCATGGCCGGATAGGGGTGCGGACCCGCCGCCGTGCCGATGATGTAATAGGTGTCCGAGACGTTGGTCACCCAGTCGCGCATCGCCTCGTTCATCGCGTCCTTCAGGGTCGCGGCGCCCGCCGTGACCGAGAAGACTTCCGAGCCCAGCAGGCGCATGCGGAACACGTTCGGCTGCTGTCGCTCGACGTCCACCGCGCCCATATAGACGGTGCAGGGCAGGCCGAACCGCGCCGACACCGTCGCCGACGCCACGCCATGCTGACCGGCGCCGGTCTCGGCGATGATCCGGGTCTTGCCCATACGCCGCGCCAGCAGGATCTGGCCCATGCAATTATTGATCTTGTGCGCGCCCGTATGGTTCAGGTCCTCGCGCTTCAGCCAGATCCGCGCCCCGCCGAAATGTTCGGTCAGCCGCTCGGCGAAATACAGCGGGCTTTCGCGACCGACGTAATGGGTCAGGAAACCGTCCAGCTCGGCCTGGAAGCTCGGATCCGCCTTGGCCGCCTTATAGGCCGCGTCCAGCTCGTGGATCAGCGGCATCAGGGTCTCGGCCACGAACTGCCCGCCATAGGGCCCAAACCGACCCTGCGCGTCCGGCCAGGCGTAGGCGTTGGACAGCGGCTGGCCTGGGGTCGGGGTCTGGATGGGGGTTTGAGCGTTCACGAGTCCAACTTTCACGCGGGGAGGCGTCGTAATTACGTCCGGCGCGCGTTTTGGATGAAGGCCGCGATCCGGTCGGCGTCCTTAACACCCGGCGCGCTTTCCACGCCAGAGGACACATCGATCATGGGCGCCCCGGTGATCCTCAGCGCCTCGGCCACATTGTCCGGGTTCAGCCCCCCCGCCAGGAACCAGTCGTGGCGAAAAACCCGATCCGCCAGCAGGGTCCAGTCGAAACTATGCCCCACCCCGCCGGGCAGCACCGACCCCTCGGGCGGCTTGGCGTCGAACATCAAGTGATCGGCGTGATAATCCCATTCGTCGGCGGCGGCGAAGTCGTCGCCGTGCCGGATCGGCAGGGCCTTGATCACCCCCGTCCCGGTCAGGGCCCGCACCCGTTCCGCCCGCGGCGGGGTCTCCGCCCCATGCAACTGGACGAAGTCGGGCCGCAACACCCGCGCGATCTCATCCAGCAAGGCATCGTCCGGGTCCACCGTCACCGCCACGATCTTCGCTCGCCCCCGCGCCCGTTTGAACAGACGCGCCGCCGCCTCGGGCGCCAGATGCCGGGGGCTTTTCGCAAACACCACCGCCCCCACGAAATCCGCCCCGCCGTCCAGCGCGGCGTCCAGGGTGTCCGGCGTGATCAGGCCACAGATTTTTATTGCGGTCGTCATGGTACGATCACCGTCAGGCCGATGTCGGTCGCGACCGCAGCCATATCCGTATCAAGGGTTGCCAGAACGAAGCCGTGCCGCACGGCAAGGGCGAGATGGATGCCGTCGGGCGCGCGCAGCCTAACGTCGTTTCTGACCAGTCGGCGCGCGGCGACGATGTCGCTGTTCATCACGTCCAGCACGACTCGTGTCGATAACCAGTGATCGAGTTCGAGTTCGAGCTTACGACGGTCGCGGTCAATCAATCGCTTCATGCGCGACTGCACAGACAAGGCGGAAGTGAACTCGGTCGCGGTCCAGGTGCTCAAGACAAGATCATCGACATGCCCTGCCCACTCCAGGACGCGGACGGTGTGATGATCCTCATGCAGGAGCGACACCAGCACGCTGGTGTCCAGATAGACCGTCAAATCTCTTCGTCCCGCATCATCCGCACGAGCGTGACCGAATCCATCGGGACGGTAGGCTTCACGCGAACGCGCTTGAACCATTCGACATCGATCGGCCCCGACGTCGGAACGACCTCCTGCGCCGGCTCCAGCCGCGCGATCGGCACGCCGCGCCGCGTGATGGTCACGGCCTCGCCCGCCAGCATGCGATCCAGCAGCTTGGGCAGGTTGTTCTTGGCTTCGGCGACGGAGTAGCTGGACATGGCCATCAAGATAGCCATCTGCCGCCAAAAGTCCAATCAGCCGCCCGCCGGTTCCACAAAGATCGACGCGATCTCTTCCGGGCTCAGCAGCCGCCACTGTCCCGGCGCCAGATCGGCCGGCAGGGCCAGCCCGCCCATTCGTTCGCGGTGCAGGATCTCGACATGGTTGCCGGCGGCGGCGAACATGCGCCGCACCTGGTGATAGCGCCCCTCGGTCACCGTCAGCAGGGCCTCGGTCGGGGACACCACCTCCAGCACAGCGGGCGCCAGCGGCTTGTCCTCGCCCTCCAGCACCAGCTCCCCGGCGGCGAACAACTCACCTTCCGTCCCCACCAGCGGCCGCGCCAGCCCGGCGCGATAGACCTTGGTCACATGGCGCTTGGGCGAAATCACCCGGTGCAACAGGTCGCCGTCGTCGGTCAGCAGCAGCAGGCCCGTCGTCTGCTTGTCCAGCCGCCCGATCGTCGAAATGGCCGGATCGCGCGCCCGCCACCGTCCCGGCAGGATGTCATAGACCAGCGCCCCCTCTTCCTTGTGCGAACAGGTCATGCCCAGCGGCTTGTTCAGCATGATCACCAGCCCCTGCACGGGGTCCAGCGGCTCGCCGTCGATCTCCATCCGCGTGGGCAGGTCGCGCGTCACCGGGATGCGTTTGGACACATCCGTCAGATCCGCCCCGTCCAGCACGATCCCGCCCGCCTTGGCCATCCGCGCCATCTCGGCCCGCGAGCCATAGCCCATCGAGCCCAGCAGACGGTCCACGCGAGAGGTGGGGGTCTTGCTCATGCGTTCACCCCCACACCCACATCCGTCATCCACCCCAAACCCGTCATCCTAGGGCTTGTCCCTAGGATCCAGACTCCCGATGCGTCGGCAGACAACGCTCCCCTCGAACACCGGGAGTCTGGATCCTCGCCACAAGGGCGAGGATGACGGCTCAGAGAAGAGCGCGTCACTTCACCGCCTCGAACAGCTTGTAGCCGCCCGCCTCGGCGACCAGCCGCACCCGCTTGAACGCCGCATTCAGCTCCGCCTCATAGGGCAGGTGCCGGTTGGCGACGACCCAGGCGACACCGCCCTTCTTCAGCAGTTCGGCCGCCTTGCGGATGAAGGCCTGGCCCAGACGCCGGTCCTCGGCCCCGCCGTCGTGGAAGGGCGGGTTGCTGACCACGAAATCCTTGTCGCCCTTTGCCTCCAGGGTGCGGGCGTCGGACCACCAGACCTTGGCCCGCTCATCCGTGACGTTCTCGCGCGCGGCGCGGATGGCGCGGCGATCAAGATCGACCAGCTTCAGCTTGGTCACCGCCGGCGAACGCAGCGCCACGATCGACAGGGCGCCATAGCCGCAACCCAGATCGACCCCCTCGCCCTTCATCGGCGGCAGGTGTTCGGCCAGCAGCGCCGACCCCGCGTCGATCCGGTCCCAGGCGAAAATCCCCGGCTGCGACCAGGCCTCAAGCCCCGGCACGAACTGCGGCCCGCCCGCGGCGATGGCGGCGTCGATCGCCGCGTCCAGCCCCTGCGCCGTCTCGGGCTTGAAGACGATGCAGCGGCGATGGTGGGCCTTGGCCGTCTCGGCGACCTCGACGCCGAACGCCTTCAGCTCCTTGCCCAGGCGCGACCCGCCCTTGTCCTTGGGCGCCATCACGTCCAGCCGCCCGCCGACCTTCAGCGCCCTCAGCGCCAGGGCCAGGACATAGCGCCGTTCCAGCACGCCGGGCGGGGCGTAGATCATCACCGTATCGGCTGAGCCGGGGTCCTGTGCCTCCAGCGCGGCGGAATCCGGGATCAGGGGCGAGGTCTGGGTGGCATCGCCAGGCGGATCGAAAACGACAGGCGGGCGGCCATAGAGAAGCGTGGTCATGCCCCGCCCTTAGAGGGTGAAGGCGAAAATCGCCAGCCGGGGGACAGCCCTCCCCCCAATCCCGTCACCCTCGGGCTCGTCCCGAGGGCCCACTGCAAATGCGGACACTCGCCAACGCCATTTCGCAAAGGCGCCGAAACTTCAGGCCATCGAGATCGCCTGACCGTAGGCCCTCGGGACAAGCCCGAGGGTGACGGCCTATTGATGCTCAGAACCCCGCCTGCAGCAGCGCCAGCCCCACGACCCCGACCACGATCCGCCACCAGGCGAAGACGCCGAAGCCGCGCCTGGACACGAAATCCAGCAGGAACCGCACCACCGCCAGGGCCGAGAGGAAGGCCACGACGAAGCCCACGACGATCAGGCCCACGTCACTGAAATCCAGCGTCTTGTGGTTCTTGAACAGGTCATAGGCCACCGCCGCCCCCATGGTGGGCAGGGCCAGAAAGAAGCTGAACTCGGCCGCCGACCGCTTGTCGGTCTTCAGCAGCAGGCCGCCGGCGATGGTGGCGCCGGACCGCGACACGCCGGGGATCATGGCCAGGCACTGGAACAGGCCGATCAGGAAATAGATCCGCATCGGATAGGCCTCGGCGTCCAGCCATTTGGGCCGCTTGTCCATCCGGTCCAGAGCCAGCAGGATCACCCCGCCGACGATCAGGGCCACACACACCACCTGCGGCGTGTCGAACAGCACCGTCTTGATGTAGTCGTAAGCTAGGAAGCCGATCACGACGGCGGGCGCGAAGGCGACCAGCAGGCCGATCAGGAACCGCCGCGCCTCCGGATCGAACGGCCAGCGCGTCGCCAGCGCCCACAGCCGTCTAAAATAGACGCTGATGATGGCCAAGAGGGCGCCCAGCTGGATCACGATCTCGAACGTCTTGCCCGAACTCTCGAAGCCCATGAAATGGCCCAGCAGCAGCATATGGCCCGTGGACGAGACCGGAATGAACTCGGTCAGCCCCTCGACCAGACCCAGGATGATGGCCGCCAGCCAGTCCGACATGAAAACCCCGAAACAGGTCCGGGATCACGACGCGCCCGGTTCGCCCCTGCCTTAGCGCAATCGTCCCCGATTAGGCGAGGGACGGCGAGCGGTTGGCTTTCCGCCATGATTGCGCGAGAAGAGGCCGCATATGACGACGCCCGCCCCCGCACCTGCGCCTCTGGAAGACGCCAACCTGGCCACCCGCCGCATCACCCGCCTGTCGGTGGGGGTCGCGGTCGTGCTGATCGCGATGAAGGCGTTCGCGCTCGGCGCCTCCGGCTCGGTCTCCATCCTGGCGACCCTGGCGGATTCGGTGCTGGATTTGGCGGCGTCCCTGACCACCTTCTTCGCCGTGCGCTGGGCCGCCGCTCCCGCCGACGAAAACCACCGCTATGGTCACGGCAAGGGCGAGGCCCTGTCCACCCTGGTCCAGGCCGGCCTGGTCTTCGCCTCGGCCCTGTTCATCGCCTGGGAGGGGGTGCAGCGCATCTTCGATCCGCGCCCCGTCACCTCGGGCCTATGGGCGACCGGCGTCATGGTCGCCGCCATCGCCATCACGGCCTGGCTGGTGTGGATGCAGACCCGGGCGTTGAAGAAGACCGGCTCTCTCGCCGTCGCCGGCGACCGCGCCCACTACGCCGCAGACCTGGCCGCCAACGTCGTGGTGCTGATCGGGGTGATCTCGGGCGCCTTCCTGGGCGCGCCGGGCCTGGATGCGGCCGCCGGCATCGTCGTCGCCGTCTGGCTGTTCTGGGGCGCGACCGGCATGTTGAAGGCCGCCGCCGACCACCTGCTGGACCGCGCCGTGCCCGAGGCCGACCGCGCCGCCATCACCCAGGCCGTCCTGGCCGATCCTCAAGTCTTCGGCGTGCACCAGCTGCGCACCCGCATGGCCGGCCAGGTGATGATGATCCAGATGCACGTCGATCTGGACGCCCACCAGACCCTGGACACCGCCCACGCCATCGTCGTCGCGGCCGAGAACCGGGTGCTGGCCCTCTTCCCCACGGCCGACATCCTGATCCACGCCGACCCGCGCGGTCGCACCCGTCTGCAGGCGGACGTTCCCGCCGTCGCGACGCCCGCGCCAGAGCCTGAACGGCCGGCCGTCGAGGCCCCGACCGGCCCCGCGCCAAAGGGCCCCTGGTCCTGACCTTGCGTCCAATTTCAATGCAGTAAACGCGCATTAACGGGTCGGGGCGCATCAACCCCTGATGGCCGACCCTTGCGTTCTCTTCCACTTCGCCTTCCAGCCCGCCTCGCGCGCCGCGCGCCTGGCGCTGGGCGAGGCGCGGATCGAATGGACCGACACCCCGGTCCGTCCGTGGGAGGCCGACTGCCCGGTCAACGACTTCAATCCGTCCGGCCTGCCGCCGGTGATCCAGACGATGGATCGCGGCCGCCCCCTGGTCCTGTGCGAACTGCCCGCCGTCCTGGGCTGGATCGAGGATCAGCAGAAATCGCCCCTGCTGCTGCCCGCCGACGCCGCCGAACGCGCCGAGGCGCGGCGCCTGACCGGCTGGTTCGAGCGTCGCTTCATGGACGAGGTCGACGCCGTCCTGCTGCACGAGCGGATGGAGAAACCCCTGCTCAAGCTCGGCCCGCCCGAGGCCCGCGCCCTGCGCGAGGGCCGCGACGCCCTGAAAGCCCACCTCGCCATGCTGGAGGATCTGGTCGCCGCCCGCGACTGGCTGGCCGGCCGTCGCCTCAGCCAGGCCGACCTGATCGCCGCCGCCCACCTGTCGGTGCTGGACTATTTCGGCGAGGTCCAGTGGAAGAACTGGCCCGGTCTGAAGACCTGGTACTCCAAGCTCAAATCCCGCCCCTGCTTCCGCCCCCTGCTGGCGGACCGCTTCGTCGGCGTGCCCCCGTCGGCCTGGTATGCGGATCTGGATTTCTAGGCGCCCCTAAAGCGCCTCCGCCCCCAGCCGCGCGATCCACAGCTTCGCCCGGCTGACCAGTTCGTCCTTGCGCCGCAGGTCCGAGACATCCTCCGGCAGTCGGTCCAGCTGTTCGAACCGAAAGTCCTCGGGCGCATGCGCCTTCCACGCCGCCTGAAGCGACCGATAAGGACTGCCGCCGTGGCGCAGCGTGAACCACAGGCCGTTCTGTTCGGTGTCGATGTGGCGGCTCTTGCCGACCCAGGCCTGTCCCGTCGCGCTGCAGATCACGGCGAAGACCCCGGCGATGGTCGGCCGCTCCTTGTATTCCGCGATCTTCAGCTTGCGACTTGCCGGCGTCATGGCCTTCTCCTATTTATCCGGGTATAAATATGGCACGTGATTTTATCCGGGTAAATAGATGAGTGACGAGGATCGCGACCTGGTGCTGTTCGACGGCCCCAACCGCATCGCCAGGGGCTCCGACGCCGTCGTGTCCTCCGCCTTTCGCGCCGCCCTCTCCGCCTCGGCCCAGCCGACGCTTCGGGTGTTCGACCTCGAAACCGGCCGTCCGGTCGATCTGGACCTCCGCACCAAGACATCCGAGCCCGCCTCGCCGCCCCGGCGTGGGCGGCCGCGCCTGGGGGTCGCCGCGCGCGAGGTCACGCTTTTGCCCCGCCACTGGGACTGGCTGGCGACCCAGCCCGGCGGCGCCTCGGCCGCCCTGCGTCGTCTGGTGGAGCAGGCCCGCAAGACCGGCGCGGACGCCGACGCGCGCCGTCGCCGCACCGACGCCGCCTATGGCTTCATGGTCGAGATGGCCGGCGACGCCCCCGACTTCGAAGAGGCCAGCCGCGCCCTGTTCGCCGGCGACCGCGACCGGCTGACCGCCCTGATCACGCCTTGGGCCACGGACATCCGCGCCCAGATTTTGGATCTGTTCGACGGCGAGGCCGCATCAGGGGAATGACGATGTCGTCTCCTCCCCACGCAGTGGGGAGGGGGACCGCGAAGCGGTGGAGGGGCTCTTGAAGTCCCAAAGGCGCCTGTGATGCGGTGAAGAACCCCTCCGTCACGGCGCGAAGACGCGCCGCGCCACCTCCCCGCTCCGCAGGGAGGAGACTTCATGCTATCCCCCGCCCGTGTCCGATCGCCTGAAAACCTTCATCCGCCAGCGCGCGGCCGAGCTCGGCTTCGATGTCTGCCGTTTCGCCTCGGCGGCCGACGCCTGGCCGGCGGGCGAGCGGCTGCGGCGTTTCGTGGACGAGGGCCGGCATGGCGACATGGAGTGGATGGAAACGACCCTTGACCGTCGCCAGCACCCCACCGCCATGTGGGACGAAGCGAAGACCGCCATCGTCCTGGGCATGAACTACGGCCCCGAGGACAATCCGCTGGATCAGCTGGCCGACCGTTCGGCCGGATACATCTCGGTCTATGCGCGCGGCGACGACTATCACGAGGTCATCAAGGGCCGGCTGAAACAGCTGGCGGGTCAGATCGCGGCCCGCAACGGCGCCGACATCAAGGTCTTCGTCGATACCGCCCCCCTGATGGAGAAACCCCTGGCCCAGCGCGCCGGACTGGGCTGGCAGGGCAAGCACACCAATCTGCTCAGCCGCACCCACGGCAACTGGCTGTTCCTGGGGACCATACTGACCGCCGCCGAGATCGAACCGGACGCGGCCGAGACCGAACACTGCGGCCGCTGCACCGCCTGTCTGGACGCCTGCCCGACGAACGCCTTCCCCGCCCCGTTCCAGCTCGACGCCCGGCGCTGCCTGTCCTACCTGACCATCGAGTTCGCCGACCCCTGGCCGGTCGAGTTCCGCACCCTGACCGGATCGCGCATCTATGGCTGCGACGACTGCCTGGCGGTCTGTCCGTGGAACAAGTTCGCCCAGGAAGCCCGCGAGATCCGGCTGGCGCCCCGCGAGGCCTTCAAAAGCCCGCGCCTGCACGACCTCTTGGCGCTGGACGACGCCGCCTTCCGCGCCCTGTTCACCAAGAGCCCGGTCAAGCGGATCGGCCGCGACCGCTTCTTGCGGAACGTCCTCTACGCCGTCGGCAACTCGGGCGACGCGTCCCTGATCGCCCCGACGCAGGCCCTTCTGGCCGATCCCTCGCCCCTGGTGCGCGGCGCCGCCGTCTGGGCCCTGTCGCGACTGACGCCGCCCGCCGAGTTCGCGGCCCTGTCCGGCGCGACGATGGAGACCGACCCCCAGGTCCTGGCCGAATGGCGCCGGGCGCAAACGCCTCAACCCGCATAATCGCCGCGACGAACCGCAGCGATTTCAAGGCCCTGATCGGGACCAGCGACCGCTACCCTGCCGCCCTCGCGCGCTGGGCTATACTGCCCGCCTGGTCTTTGACATCCGCCGGGGAACTGCAAACCGCTCGCAAAAATCTGCACGAAAGTGCACTCAAAAAATTTGCAGTGCACTTTTCGTCTCCTCCCCGCTTCGCGGGGAGGGGGACCGCGCGTAGCGTGGTGGAGGGGCTCTTGAAGTCCCACAGGCGTCTGTGACGCGTCGCAGAACCCCTCCGTCACGTCGCCAAGCGGCGCCGCGCCACCTCCCCACGAAGTGGGGAGGAGCCGGATCGCTGGGATCACCCCATCGCCGTGCCGACACCCGATCCGCCGCCCGGCACCTTGGCCACGTCCAGCAGTTTCAGCCGGAAGATCAGCACCGAATTCGCCGGGATCTTGGGGCTTGAGCGCTCGCCATAGCCCAGCTCGGGCGGCACATAGAGCAGCCACTCGTCGCCGACGCGCATCTTCTGCAGCGCCTCGGTCCAACCCTTGACCACCTCTTCCGGTGTGAACACCGCCGGCGCCCCGCGCGCGAACGAGCTGTCGAACACGCTGTTGTCGACCAGCTTGCCCTCGTAATCGACCTTGACCAGGTCGTTGCGGTCCGGGCTGACGCCGCTGGCCGGCCCCGCCTGCACCACCTTGTATTGCAGGCCGCTGGGCAGGGTCACGACGCCGTCGGCCTTGGCGTTCTCGGTCATGAAGGCGACCGCCTCGGCCTTGCCCGCGTTCGGATCGACCGGCTCGGCCTGGCCGCAGCCCGCCAGCAGCAGCGCGGCGACGACTGCCGCCTTACCCCATCCGAAGTTCATAGCCGCGTTCCTTCAAGGCCTCGCCGATCTCGTCGGCGTGGGCGCTATCGCGCGTTTCGACCATGATGTCGAACTCGGCGCCCTTGGCCGGCACGTCCAGCGCCAGACGGTTGTGGACCACGTCGATGATATTGCCGCCCAGGCCGCCGATCACCGCCGCCATGGCCGACAGCATGCCCGGCCGGTCGTCGCCCAGGATGCGGTAAACCAGCAACCTCCGTTCACGGACCATCTCGCGGTTCAGCACCACGGCCAGCATCCGCGCATCGATGTTGCCGCCGCACAGCTCCAGCCCGACCTTCATCCCCTTGAACCGCTCGGGATAGGCCAGCAGGGCCGCCAGACCGCCGGCGCCGGCCCCCTCAGACACCGTCTTCTCATAGGTGACATAGTGGGCCACGGCCCGTTCGAAGTCCGCCTCCTCGCAGACGAAGACCTCGTCCACCAGCGGGTCGGCCAGGGCGAAGGGGATGTCGCCCACCGCCTTGATGGCGATGCCCTCGGCGATGGTCTGGCCGGTGCAGACCGGCGGCAGGCCCGCCCGCCGCGCGGTGAAGGACGGATAGCGCGCCGCCTCGACCCCGAACACCTTGATGTCCGGCTTCATCGCCTTGGCCGCGATGGCGCAGCCGGCGATCAGCCCGCCCCCGCCGATGGGGATCAGCAGCGCCTCGATGTCCGGCGCATCCTCCAGGAACTCGATGGCGCAGACCCCCTGGCCCGCCACGATCCCCGCGTCGTCGAAGGCCGAGACGAAGACATAGCCCTTCTCCGCCTCCAGCCGCTGGGCCGCCTCGGTCGAGCCGGTGAAGTCCAGCCCCTCGATCACCACGGTCGCCCCGTGCGACCGGGTGCCGTTGATCTTGGCGAAGGGCGTGCCCTCCGGCATGACGATGGTCACCGGCACCCCCAGCCGCCCGCCGTGATAGGCCAGGGCCTGGGCGTGGTTGCCGGCGCTGGCCGCCACCACGCCGCGCTTGCGCTCCTCGGGGCTCAGCATCAGCAGGCGGTTCAGGGCGCCGCGCTCCTTGAAGCTGCCGGTGAATTGCAGGTTGTCGAACTTGACCCAGACCTCGGCCCCGGTCAGCTGCGACAGCTTTCTGGAATAGCGGGTCGGGGTATGGTCGACCTGGCCTGCGATCCGGGCGCGGGCGGCTTGGATGTCGGCGAAGGTGACGGTCATGCGGGCGTTTCCGAGCTGTCGCGCCTCGACGAAGGGGCGCGTTGTTCGGGCCTGTTTCGCGCGTTGTCGGGTCCGGGTCCAGAGGCGGGCGTCTTGACCGTGGAAGTGGGAGGCCGGGTCTGCGATAGTGGGCGCGTCGTCCCCCCGACCGCGAAATCCCCCGGAGGAAAGCCCATGTCGATCCGCCCCTTCGCCGCCCCAGGCCTCGCCCTCGCCCTGACCGCCGCCGCCCTTTCGGCCTGCGCCCCCACGACCGGAGGCGGCCTGCCCTATGCCGGGCCTGCGGCCTTCGACGAAGGCGATTTCGGCTGGTCCCAGGCGCCCGGCCGCAACAGCATCGAAGGCCAGATCGCCTTCGCCCAGGACGGCAAGACCTTCGCCTGCGTCGGCTCGGCCGGCCTGACGCCCGACACCCCCTACACCCGCGCCCGCTTCCGCACCCTGTATGGCTCGACCGAGCGCGCGGCCGTCCCCGCCGCCGTGGTCCGCGCCCGCACCGTGCCGGACGCCAACGCCAACTACAGCGGCTATGTCCGCTCCGAACGCTGCGAGAACGGCCGCGTCCGCTTCGACGGCCTGCCGGACGGCGGCTGGTTCCTGATCGTGCCGGTGACGGCGGGCGATGCGCCTCTGGTGCTGATGCGCCACGTCCAGACGCGCGGGGGCCGGGTCGTCGCCGTCACCCTGTGACCCCCACGCCTGTTCTCACGAAGATGCGACCCCGGTAACGCGGATCGCCATCTTCTGACCACGAGCGCCCCGGACTGATCGCTTCTTCTGTGCGAGAGTTCGGGGAGCGTTTTCTTGTCCCAACACAATATCGTAGGGTCCGAGGCCTTTACACGAGGGCCATCGGTCATCATACGCAAATACAAGGCGGGCGGCATGCGGCGGCGACGGTCCAAGACCATCGCCACCTTCATCGCCGGCGCGGGCGCCATGCTGGTGGTCGGCCTGATCACCGCCGCCGCCGTCTATGGACCGACCCTGGCCGGCGGCTGACGCCTGGCTGGCTGTTCAGGCCAGCCAGACCATCATGCGGGTGTCCGCCTCGGCCCGACGCGCCTTGCTCCAGGCTCGGCGCGTCTCGCCGGTGTAGAGAAAGCCCGCCTTCTCCAGGACGCGGCCCGAGGCCGGGTTGTCGGCGAAATGGCCGGCGACCAGCGCCCGGCGCTTCCACTTGCGGCTGGCCCAGACCAGGGCGGCGTCCAGGGCCTCGGTGGCGAAGCCCCGACCCCAATACTCGCGCCCGATCCAGTAGCCCGTCTCGGGCACGCGATCCTCGCCCTCGAACAGGCCGATCACGCCGATCGGTCCCACATCCTCATGGTCGATGACGAAGGTGTTGGCCCGCCGGGGATCCTGGGACGCCACCTGCAGCACGAAGTCGTCGGCGTCGCGCATCTGGAAGGGATGCGGCATCCGCTTGGTCATGCGCGCGATGTCCAGGTCGTTGGCCAGGGCCGCGATGCGCGGGGCGTCCTGGGGCGCGGGCGCCCGCAGGACCAGACGCCGGGTCTCGACGACGGGAGAGGTTTCGATGACGCACATGGGCGTTGCCTCGGATCTTCAACCGTCTCCTTGAAGGGCTCGGACGGTCTTCGAGGCGGGGAAACGCAAACGGGGAGCCTGGTGATCCAGACTCCCCGCGGAATATCTTCCCTGGTCCGGACCGGCTGCTTTCAGGAGCAACACGATCCGGAGTGTTCCAGACTGCGTTACTCGGCCGCCATAGCCTGGGCGGCGTCGTCGTTGGCCGCGAGGACCGACACATAGCATCGACCGCCGGCTTTCTTGGTGAATTTCACCGCGCCGTGCGTCAGGGCGAACAGGGTGTGGTCGCGGCCCATGCCAATGTTCTCACCCGGGTGGAAGGTGGTGCCGCGTTGGCGCACGATGATGTTGCCGGCCAGCACGCGCTCGCCGCCATACTTCTTCACGCCAAGGCGCTTCGACTCGGAGTCGCGACCGTTACGCGACGAACCACCGGATTTCTTGTGAGCCATCTTGCCGCTCCGTCTTTCTTGGTGCGCTACCGGCCTTTCGGCCTACTTGAGCGCGTCCGTAACTAGGTCTGGCGCTGTGAGGCGCCGGTGAATGTCTTAGGCTTCGTCGCCGGCGGCTTCAGCCTTGGGCGCGGCCTTCTTCTTGGCCGGGGCCTTCTTGGCGGGAGCCGAGCTCTCGACCACGACGCCCTTGACCTCGGCGCCGTCCACGTCGGTCACGACCGTCTCGGTCGATCCCAGCGAAGAGGTCGCGTCACGGGCGGCCAGGTTGCGGGCCCGCAGGTTGATCTCGGCCTTGGTCGTCAGATCGACCTTGCCGTCCCACTTGGCGGTCTCGCCGGCGCCGTCGATGCCGGTGATGCGCAGAACCGATTCCATCTGGCGGTGGCCGTTGGTGCGGCGATAGCCCTGGCGACGGGTCTTCTTGAAGATCTTGATCTTCTCACCCTTGCGGGTTTCGACCAGGGTCGCGCCGACGAAGGCGCCGTCGATCAGGGGAGCGCCCAGGGTCACACCGTTGTCGCCGCCCAGCATCAGGACGCTGTCGAACTTCAGCTCCGAGCCGGCGTCGCCGTCGAGCTTTTCGACGACAATGGTGTCGCCCGGTTGGACCCGGTACTGCTTGCCGCCGGTCTTGATCACCGCGTACATGTTGAAGCCTCAGCGCAAACGCAAAAAAAGATACGCCGCCCAAGGACACCCCCGGCGGCGAAGAGCGGCGACATATACGGAAGGGTGTCCGAGAGTCAACGCCGAACCCGGCGGAAATTCAGCCCCGGACGGATTATCCCCCGCCGTTATGGCCCATACGGCCTCAGTCCCAGACTCAATCCAGACTCAATCCAGGGCGCAGATGTCGGGCAGGCCGCGCAGGGCGCCCGCGTGGTCCAGGCCGTAGCCGACCAGGAAGCGGTTCGGCGCCTCCCAGCCGACGAAGTCCGGCTCGGGCGCACGCGGCGCGGGCCAGGGCTTTCTGGCGAAGACGCAGGTCAAGACCTCGGACGCGCCGGCTTCCCTGGCGATGCGGACCGCCTCGGCCAGCGACAGGCCGGTGTCGAACACGTCGTCCAGGATCAGGACGCGACGCCCGGTGATCGGGCGCTGGAACGGTGCGTATACGTCGATGCGGCCCCGGCTGGTCTGTTCGTCGCCGTAGGAGGCCAGCCAAAGCGCGTCGAAGCGGACGTTGCGCCCGACGCGCGACAGGGCGCGGGTCAGGTCGGCGGCGAACCACAGGCCGCCGGTCAGCAGCACGGCGGCGACGGTGTCGTCGTCGATCACCGGGGCGATACGCTGGGCCAGGTCGGCGACGATGCGCGCCACCTCGGCCTCGGGCAAAAGAACGGTCGGCGTCGGGGAGGGATCAGCCATGATGCGAGGGCGATACCGCCTCACCCTGCCCCTTGTCCACCGCCCCCACGGGTCGCGCGTCGATCGGCGCGGCGTTGTTCGGGGCCTCGGCGCCGGGCGCCGTGGCCGAACGCAGCCCTTGGGCCGTCACCGGCGGCGTTGCGGCGGGGGCGTGGTCGGAAGTCGGTTTGGCCCCGTGCGCCGCAGCCTTCTTGTCGTCGTCGTGCCCGGCGGCCGGCCTGGCTGGGGTCGGGCTCACCGGGGCGAAATCGACGCCGATGCCGGCGCCGTGTCCGCCCGGATCGGGGATCAGGGCGGCGAATCCCTGGACCTTGCCCGGCAGGACGGGCGCGGCGTCGATCTGCACGATCTTGAAGCCCACCTCCGCGCCGTTGGCGTCCACCAGGGCGACGCGGACGGGCGGCGACACGATCTCGACGTCGCGCACGTTGCGAAGGGCGCCGGACACCACGACCATGCCGGGATGGCCCGGCGCGGCCTTGGCGGTCAGGGCCTCGAAGTCCAGCCCGACCGGGTTCACCGTCGCGCCAAAGAATTTGTAGGCCGAGGCCGCCTTGGGGAAGGCCTGGACGATCTCGACCCGGAACAGGAAGGCCGCCACGATCAGGCCGATGAAGACGCTGGCCAGGCCCGCCCAGACGACGCCCTGGGCGGCAGCGCGGCGCAGCTTCTTCTGGCGGTCGGCGCGGGCGCGGAAGGCGCGGGGCAGTTCCGGGGCGGGGGTCTCGGCCAGACTGGCGGTCGGCGCGGGCTCCTGCTCCGGCGTGCTTTTTGGGGTGGGGGTGGGGGCGGCGGCGACCGGCTCGGGCGTCAGGGTCAGTTCCAGCGGCTCGTCGGGGGTCGCGCGCCACACTTCGCCGCAAGACTGGCACCGCACCTTGCGGCCGTTCGTACCGACCGCGTCATCGCGAATGAAATAGCTGGTGGCGCAGGCGGGGCAGGTCAGTATCATGTGGCTGACTGCGAGGCTGTCGCCCCCTCCCGTAAGGCGCGACGCCGCGCCCTGTTCCTGAAACACATATCATGCCGTCCTCGCCCGCCGAACCCGCCCCCATGACTGGAGCCACGACCGAGACCGTTCGCCTGTCGGGCGTCGGCTTCGGCTATGCAGGCGCGCCCGACGTGCTGAGGGACGTTAACCTCATTCTGCCGCGTGGCTCTTTCCACTTCCTTACCGGGCCGTCCGGGGCGGGAAAGTCTTCGCTGCTGCGCCTGCTGACGCTGGCGGACCAACCCCAGACGGGCAGCATCCGCCTGTTTGGATCGGATGTCACGCGCATCGACCGCCGCGACATCCCCGCCTTTCGACGGCGCATGGGGGTGGTGTTCCAGGATTTTCGCCTGCTGGATCACCTGTCCGCCTTCGACAACGTCGCCCTGCCCCTGCGCCTGGCGGGCGGATCCGAGGCCGACTATGCCGCCAATGTGCATGAGATGCTGAAATGGGTCGGTCTGGGTCGCCGCATGGACGCCCGTCCCCCGGCCCTGTCCGGCGGCGAGAAACAGCGGCTGGCCATCGCCCGCGCCGTCATCACCCGGCCCGGCCTGATCGTGGCGGACGAACCGACGGGCAGCGTGGACGCCGTCATGGCTGACAAGCTGCTGCGGCTGTTCCAGTCGCTGAACAAGCTGGGGGCCACGGTTCTGATCGCCAGCCATGACGAGGCCCTGGCCCAGAGGTCCGGCGCGCGCGTCCTGCGTCTGGACGCCGGGCGTCTGAGCGAACCGTCGCGGGCCGCCGCATGATCCGCCTGTCAGATTTCAGCCTGTCCAGCCGCCGCCCCGGCCTGTTGCCGCCCGCCGCAGCCGGCGAGCCCTGGCTGATGACCGTCATCGCGGTCCTGTGTTTCCTGGCCTGTTTAGCCGCCGTCGCCGCCTCCGCCGCCGACCGGGCCGCGCACGGCTGGGCCAGACAGTTGGGCGCAGAGGCTACGGTGCAGGTGCGCCCCAGTGTCGGCGAGACCGGCGACACCGCCGCCGCCCGCGCGGCCGAGACCCTGTCAGGCGTCGACGGGGTGGAAGAAGCCGCCGCCCTGAGCCGCAAGGCGGCCGAGGATCTGCTGCGACCCTGGCTGGGCGACGCGGTCCTGCCCGACCTGCCTCTGCCCCATCTGGTGACCGTCAGGCTGAACGCCCAGGCGCCGGCCAGCGCCGTGACCCTCAGCCGCGCCCTGGCCGAGGCCGGGCTGGACGCGACGGTGGACGACCACAGCCTGTGGCGCGGCGAGGTCGAGCGGTCCGCCGCCCTGATCTCGGCCCTGGCCGGCGCCGCCTTTTTAGCCGTCGCCTTCGCCGCCGCCGCCGCCATCGCCTATGCGACCCGCGCGGGTCTGGCCGCCGGGCAGGGCGTGATCGAGACATTGAGCCTGAACGGCGCGACGGACGGAGCCATCGCCTGGCTGTTCCAGCGGCGATTCGGCCTGATGGCGGCGGGCGCGGGCGCGATCGGCGCCGGGCTGGCCGCGATCCTGCTGGCCTTCCTGAGGTTCCTGGGAGGATCGGACGGGCTGTCGGCGGCGTTGCCGATCACCTGGAGCGACCTTGCGCTGCTCTCGCCATGCCCGCTGCTCGCGGCTACGGTTGCGGTTCTCGCCGCGAGATTCGCCGCCATGCGAGTGCTGGCTTCGGGCAAGGATGGAGGAGGCGCATGAGACTGTTGAGCGTCATCGCCATCGCGGCCCTGATCTGGCTGGTCGGCCTGTTCGCCTTTGCGCATCGGGTGCGCGAACTGACGCCGGCCGACGATCCCGCACGCGCCGACGCCATCGTCGCCCTGACCGGTCCCTCGTCCGAACGGGTCAACACCGCCATTCGCCTACTGGAACAGGGCAAGGGCGAGCGGGTGCTGATCTCGGGCGTCAACCGCGAGGTCCGCCGCCAGGAACTGCGTGAGCTGACGCCCGGCTCCAGCCGCCTGTTCAACTGCTGCGTCGATCTGGGCTTCGAGGCCGAGGACACCGTCGGCAACGCCCAGGAGATCGCCGCCTGGACCCGCGCCAAGGGCTATCGCAGCCTGATCGTGGTCACCTCCGACTATCATATGCCGCGTTCGCTGGTCGAAATCCGGGGCCAGCTGCCGGGCGTGACGCTGACGCCCTACGCCATCTCCACCCCGTCGCTGGACAATGTCCGCTGGTGGCGGGCGGCGGTGACGGCGCGGCGCATGACGCTGGAGTATATGAAATATCTCGCCGTCCTGGGTCGTGAGGGCGTGCGTCGCATCACCCGAGACCGGCCCGCCAACACGGAGGGCGACGCCGTGACGCCCTCCCCCGACACGTCTCCTGACGAAAAGGCCGAGTCTTAAGTGAACACCCTGCGTTCCCTGCTCTTCACCGCTTGGCTCTATCTGTCGATGCCGATCATCGCCATCGGCCTGTCGCCCATCCTCCTGGCGCCGCACCGCTATGTTCAGGGTGTGTGCAAGCTGTGGGCGAAGATCGTCCTGTTCGGCCTGCGCTGGATCGCCGGGGTCAAGGTCGAGGTGCGCGGGCTGGAGCACGCCCCGTCCGGCGCGGCCCTGATCGCGTCGAAACATCAGGGGATGCTGGACATCGTGGCCCTTCTGGCCGTGCTTCCGGACGCCTGTTTCATCATGAAGAAGGAGCTGATGCCCCTGCCCTTCTTCGGCTGGTTCGCCTGGAAGGCCAAGATGATCGCGGTGGACCGCGCCGGCCACGCCAAGGCCCTGAAAGACATGACTCGCCAGGCGCACGACCGCCTGTCCGAAGGCCGCCAGATCGTCATCTTCCCCGAGGGCACCCGCAACGACCCCGGCGTGCCCGGCGACTACAAGCCCGGCGTCGCCGCCATCTATCGCGATCTGGAAGGGCCATGCTGGCCCGTGGCCACCAACTCCGGCGTCCATTGGCCGGCGCACGGCTTCCGCCGCTATCCCGGCAAGGTGGTGTTCGAATTTCTGGAGCCGATCCCGGCCGGGCTGAAGCGCGGGACGATGATGGCGTTGCTGGAAAGTCGCATCGAGACGGCTTCGTTGGCCCTGTTGGAGCCAAAGTCCTAGCCGAACGTATGGGGTGACCGAATTCGTCCAAGGAACTCCCCATGTCCCCGCGTACCCTGGCTCTTGCCGCCGCCGCTGCCGCCTGCGCCTTCGCCGGCTCCGCCTTCGCCCAGTCGCAACCCTATGAGCAGCTTCGCCCTGCGCCCCAGGGCTGGACTGTCGATCTGGGCGTCGGCGCCCTCTACAGCAAGGACAGCGGCGGCGACACGGGATCCCAGACCACGGTCGTGCCGTGGGTGTCGGCCAACTATCGCGACGTCGTCTATGTGAACGCCATCGACGGCCTGGGCTGGAACGCGATCAAGACCGACGACTTCCGCGCCGGCCTGCAACTGCGCCCGCGCTTCTCGCCTGAAGACATCGAGGGCCTGGACCTGGATCGTCCTGATTTCGGCGCCGATCTCGCCGCCTATGCCTACAAGCGTCTGCCGGGCAACATCGTGGTCGGCGGCCGGGTCAGCCGCGACGTGACCGACGTCAGCGAAGGCACCGAATACTACGCCTCGGTCGGCCATCAACGCGTCACGCCGATCGGCCTGCTGAACGCCTCGGTCTATGCCCGCGGCGGCGACGCCAAGCTGGCCGACGCCTACTACGGCGTCAGCACCGCCGAGGCCGTGCGCAACGGCATCGACGCCTATTCGCCGGGCAGCGGCCTGCAAGGCGCAGGCGCCAGTCTGGTGCTGCTGGTTCCGATCGGCGACAAATGGGGCGCGGGCGCTCTGGTCAACTACGAACGCCGTTTGGGCGACGTCGCCGACAGCCCCCTGTCCCAGGAAGACGACACCATCCGCACAGGCGTCTTCTTCGCCCGCCGCTTCGGCGGCTGATTACAGAACGGCGGCCGTGGATGCGGCCGCCGTCCCTTGCTTCGATCAGCCCGCCGCGAACTCGCTCAGCGCGTCGATGACGGCCCGATTCTGATCTTCGGTGCCGATGGTGATGCGCAGGGCCTGGGGCAGGCCGTAGCCGCCGACCGGGCGTACGATAATGCCCTTGGTGTTGAGATATTCGTTGGCGGCGGCGGCGCGTTCGGGCCCGTCGAACATCACCAGTACGAAGTTGCCGGCGCTGGGCAGCACCTCCAGGCCGAAGCCGCGCAGGGCCTGGGTCAGGCGCGGCTTCCAGTTCGACACCAGGTCGCGCGACGCGGTCTGGTGCGCCTCGTCGAACAGGGCGGCGGTGGCGGCGTCCACGCCCGGCACCGAGACGTTGAACGGCAGGCGGATGCGGTCGATCGCCTCGGCGACCTTCAGCGGCGCATAGCCGAAGCCGATGCGCAAACCGCCCAGTCCGTGGATCTTGGAGAAGGTGCGGGTGACGACGATGTTCTGGGCGTCCTTGGCCAGCGGGAAGGCGGTCTCCCAGTCGGCCTCGGTCACATATTCCGCATAGGCCTCGTCCACGACCAGGATGATGTGGGCCGGAAGAGCTGAGTGCAGGCGGCGGATTTCCTCGCCCGTGTTGTAGCTGCCGGTCGGGTTGGACGGGTTGGAGACATAGACGATCTTGGTGCGGTCATCGACCTGGGCCAGCAGGGCGTCGACCTCGGCCTTGAAGTTCGGCTCGGGCGCAAGCTTGACCTGGGCCTCACAGCCCAGGGCGCTGATGCGATAGGCGAGGAAGCCGTACTGGCCGCAGACGATGTTGTCGCCGGCCGTCAGATAGGTCTGGTTCAGCAGGGCGAAGACCTCGTCCGAGCCATTGCCGAAGATCAGCCGTTCGGGCTCCAGCCCGTGGATCTCGGCCGCGGCGTCGCGCAGCTTGGTGGCGCGGCCGTCGGGATAGATGTGGATGTTCTTGATCGCGGCCTCATAGGCGGCGCGCGCCTTCTCGCCCGCGCCCAGCATGTTCTCGTTCGAGGACAGCTTCATCGGCTCGGCGACGCCGGCGATGGACGACTTGCCGCCGACATAGGGGGCGATGTCGAGGATGCCGGGCTTGGGGGCGGGCGCGTCGGTCATGGGAAACCTTGAACTAATAGATGGGGGCGGCGCCGATGACGCCGTTCAGGCGGCCGGGCGCGGTCTTCAGCCGCCCGTCCTCGGCCTGCACATAGCCCGTCAGCACGAACAGCTTCAAGCCGCCCGCCGCCGCCAGTGGATCGGCGACCAGACCAGCCTCGCCCAGGGCCTCGACGATCTTGGTCTCGGACCAGCCGCTGTCGGTGACCCAGAAGCTGCGGTCGTCGCCGGTCGGGCCGGAGGTTTCCCTGGACACCACAAAGGCCTGGGGCCGGCCGCGCCGGTCGTCGGGCAGGGCGGCGACGATCTTCAGTTCAGGCCGGGCCAGCAGTCGCCCCCACCACGGCCGGTCAGGCGTCAGATCGATCACGGCGCGCGCGCCGGCCTCGACCGCCTTCAACGCTTCATCGGCCGACATGGGCCGCGATCCCAGGCCATAGCGATCGACCGCCAGAGCCTGGGCCAGGCCGCCGCAGACGACCAGGGCCGGGCCGGTCGCGACCTCGACACGGCCCCACACCGCCTTGACCGCTGCGGCCTCGGCGGGCGATGCGCCGTCCAGCAACTGACGCAGGGCGATGGCCGAGGCGTCGGCCCGGTCGCGCGGTCCCGCCGCAACCCGCGCTCGCACCGCCTCGACCAGGGCGCGGTCCAGCGCCAGCAGGGCCTCGTTCGTCTCGGGTTCGTCCAGCAGGGCCATCAGAACAGCTTGGGCGCCGGTGCCAGAGGGAAAGGGCCGAGCCAGGTGCGACCGTCGCGGAACACCAGCGTCAGGGGCAGTTGTTCCTGGCCCGTCGCTTCGGCCGCGCCCGCCGCAGCGGCGGCTCCGGCCGCGCCGATCCGGTTGACCGGCCCCTGCCGCGTCGCCATCAGCCCGGCCAGCGCGGGCAGAGGTTTCTGCGCCTGCAGTTCGACCTGTCCCGTCAGACGTCCGTTCGCATCGGCGCGTAACACGTCGCTGCTGAGGGTCGCGCGGCTGTCGCCCGCCTGCAGGTCGCCGCGCACATTGCGGAACGTCCCGCCCGACTTCGTCCAGGCCGAGAAGACCCCGGCCGCGTCGCCGCCGGTCTTCAAAAGGCTGGCCTGGCCGATCACGGCCTCCAGCTGGGTGGTCAGGCGGCCGTCCTGGGCGAAGCCTTCGACGGGGCCGTCGGCGCGACCTTGGCCGTCCACCAGTCGGAACATGACATCGACGTCGTCGGTCGGCGTGGTCGAGCCTTCCAGATGCGGCCTAGCGTACAGCTCGATCCGCGCGGCGCGGGCGATGGGGAAGGGTTCGGCGCCGGTCTGGGTCGTGAAGACCGGATTGACCATCTCCAGCGCCAGATTGGGCCAGCGCTGGTCGATGCCGCTGGCGCTCATGCGGATGGCGTCGCCCTTGACCGCGACCTCGCCCTTGCCGGCGCGGGTCAGCATCAGCCCCTGCGGCGCCACCACCACCCATTTGGTCGGCTGATAGGCATTGGCCTCGGCGTTCAGTTCGGCCGCATTGATGGCGTGACCCGACGGCGTCTGCACAACCAGCTGGGTCAGGCCGACACGAGCGCGGAAGGGCCAGCCGGTGATCGTCTTGTCTGCGAACCGCACGTCCCAGCCGTCCTGACGCAGGGTCTGGACCTGGGCCTCCAGCCGCGTGTCGATCTGGCGCGTCAGAAAGGCCCACCAGCCGGTCCAGGCCGCCAGGGCGATCAGCACGAGGATGAAGGGCGCATAGAGGCCCTTGCGGCTGGGTCGCTTGGTGGTGTCGGTCATGCGCGATCCTATAGCGCGCCATTTCAAGCCGTTCTAGGCGGTGAGGTCGGCCAGAACGGCGTCGGTCGCTCGTCGTGCCTCATTCGGCGCGACGCCCAGCAACAGCCCGCGCTGGCCCCCATTGATCAGCACCCGATCAAACAGGATGGCCGTCTCGTCCATGGCGGTCGGCACGGTCTTCTTCTGGCCGAAGGGACTGACCCCGCCGACCTTGTAGCCGGTCAACCGTTCAGCGTCGGCGGGCCTCATCATCTGGGCCGACTTGCCCCCCAGCACGGCCGCCAGCTTCTTCATGCTGACCTCGCAGTCGGACGGAACGATGACGCAGGCAGGGGCGCCGTCGACCGAGACCATCAGGGTCTTGAACACCTGCTCGGGCGCAATCCCCAGGGCCTCGGCGGCCTGCAACCCCACGCGCGGCGCATCGGGATCATAGTCGTAGGGGAACAGGTCGAAGGCGACCCCGGCCTTGGTCAGGGCGACGGTCGCAGGCGTGGTCTTCGACATCTCAGGTCGTCTCGGGATTCAGGAAGCTGCGGGTCAGTTCCACCGCATCGGCCAGGCCCATGCGTTGGACCTCCGTTCCCGGCGGCAGGCTGGCGAACAGGCGCGTCGGCGTGGCGGCGTCCAGCATCAGGAACACCCCCTTGTCGTCGCCGCGCCGGATCAGCCGCCCGAAGGCCTGGGCGATGCGGGCGCGGGCGAGCGCATCGTCATAACCCTTGCCGCCCAGGCGTTCGCGCCGCGCCTTGTGCAGCAGATCCGGGCGGGGCCAGGGCACGCGATCGAAGGCCAGCACGCGCAGCGACCGCCCCGGCACATCCACCCCGTCGCGCACGGCGTCGGTGCCTAGCAGGCACGAGTTCTCCTCGACCCGGAACATGTCGACCAGCGCCCCGACCTCCAGCGGATCGACGTGCTGGGCGTACAGGGGCACGCCGGACTTCGCCAGGTCCGGCCCCAGCCTTTCATAGACCGCCTTCAACCGGCGAATGGCGGTGAACAAGCCCAGCCCCCCGCCCCCGGCCGCCAGGAACAGTTCGCGCATCGCCGCCGCCGTCTGGCGCGGATCATCCTTGACCAGATCGTTGACGACGATGACCCGGCTGTTGGCCGCATAGTCGAACGGGCTTTCGACCTTCAGGGTGCGGGGCGGATCGATCAGACGGGCCGATCCGGTCCGCATCCGCGCCAGGTCGAACGGATCCTCCTGCATCGGATCGGACAGGGTCGCCGAGGTCACCAGCACCCCGTGCGACGGCACGATCACGGCGGCCTCCAGCGGCACGGTCGGATCGATCCAGTGGCGGCGCAGGGCGACGTCATGGATGCGGCCGAACGCCGTCTCGGCCGACAGCCAGTCGACGAAGTCGGGATCGGGCTGATCGCCGCCATCCTCCAGCGCCGCCAGCATCGAGCGCCAGCCCGGCAGGGTCATGCGCGCGCGCCGGTCCAGACCGCGTAGCGCGCCTTCGATCCGGGACCGCTGCGACCCGTCCAGCTCGGCCGCCTCGTCGTCGAGGATGTCCTCCAGATGCCGCGACAGGGCCAGCAGCGGCGCCTCCAGCGCGGCCAGGGCCTGGGCCGCCGCGCGGGCAGTCTCCGCCACCGGATCGGTCACAGGCTTCAGCGCGCACTCCATGCCGAACTCGGGGCCGCCGTATGTGTTGGTCTCGGCCGTGCGGGCGCGCAGTTGATCGAGCGCGGCGGCCAGAAAGGCCTCGATCGGCCCGATGGGATTGACCTCGCCCGAGGCCGGGGCGACGCGGCCGGACACCCCTTCGCCCGGAAGCGCAGCCGAGGCGCGGATGGCGTCCTGAAGCGCCTTCAGCGCCGCCTCATTGTCCCCGACCATGTCGCCCAGCCGCTGTTCCAGCCCGCGCCCGCGACGCCCCCGCCCCTCCGGCCCACGAATCCAGCGGCGCAGCTCGGCCGCCTCCTGGCCCGACAGACAGGCGGAAAAGGCGCTGTCGGCGGCGTCGAACAGGTGGTGACCCTCGTCGAAGACGATGCGTTTCAGGGCCGCCGTCTCGCCGTCCTGTTTTTGGCCCCGCGCCGACCGCGCCCCATCGAAGGCGGCCTGGGTCAGGACCAGGGCGTGGTTGGCGATGACCAGGTCCGCGCGGCGGCTGGCGCGAATGGTCTTCTCGACGAAACAGGTGCGATAGTGGGGACAGGCGGCGTGAACGCATTCGCCCCGCCGATCCACCAGATTGGCCGCCCCCGCCGCATGGGCCGCCGGCATGGCGAATAGGCCCGGCAGCCAGCCGGGGAAATCCCCGCCGGTCATGTCGCCGTCGCGCGTATGCAGCGCCCAGCGCCCGGCCAGGGCCAGGCCGATCAGGTCGCCGTTCCCCAGCTGGGCCGCCTGGACCATGTCCTGCAGGTTCAGGACGCACAGATAGTTCTCGCGCCCCTTGCGGATCACCGCCTTTTTCTTGCGCTCGGCCGGATCGGGCCACAGCGAATGGCTCTCGCGGTCGATCTGGCGTTGCAGGGCGCGGGTATAGGTCGAGATCCAGGCCGCCCCCTGGTTCCGCTCGGCCCACAGGGAGGCGGGCGCCAGATAGCCCAGGGTCTTGCCCGTGCCGGTCCCGGCCTCGGCCAGCAGGACGCGGGGTCGCCCCTCTTCGTTGCGGGGCGAAAAGGCGAAGGCGGCTTCGGCGGCATAGTCCGACTGGGTCGGCCGCGTTTCGTCCAGGCCCGAGGCCTGAAGCAGCTTCTCCAGCCGGATGCGCGCGCTCTCGCTATCGACCGGGGCCGATCCCGCCTCGCCGCGCGGCGCCTCGTCCTCCCATTCGGTGAGGCGTGACCAGACGTCCAGGCCCGACCCGCGATGCTGGCGCGCCCGCACCCCGCCGGCTTCCAGCGCCTGAACCACCCGCTCGCCCCAGGCCCAACCCGCCCGCTGCATCGTCAGCGCCAGGACATAGGCCGCCTCGCGCTCGGGATAGGCCGCTTCCGCCAGTTCGCGCAGCAACAGGCCCGCCGCCTCGCGCAGGGCCGACGCCTGTTCCTCCGCCGACTTGGGCTCGGCCAGCCCCAACGACAGGGCCAGCCCCGTCGGCGACGGGGCGCAGAACCGCGCCGGCCGCACGAAGGCGTAAAGCTCCAGCACATCCATCAACTCAGGCGACCTCGGCGGCGGCGTCAGCCCCAGCCGCCGCGCCGTCAGCGAGGCGTGCGCCACCATCACCGGCCCGACGCTGAAGAACCCCTCGGCCGCCCCCCGCCCGATCTTCCTCGCACCCGCCTCGTCGCACACCGCGCCTGCGCCTGGCGGCGTGGCGAGCGCCGGCGGCAGGGCCAGCCACGGCTCGGCGCCGGTCAGGCGGGTTTCAGCGATGACGGATTCGTCGGACACGACCGATAGATAGCGACCTCGGGGCTGAAACGGAACGGGAACATTTCATTGACCGAAGCGCTAACCGAGAGTATGGCCATAACCGATAGCCAGACCGGAGACGCAGCGATGAACTGGAGCGTGGCCAAGGCCAAGGACAACTTCTCCGAGGTCATTCGGAAATCCCGCACCGAAGGGCCGCAGGAGATTTCTCTGCATGGCGAGGCTGCCGCCGTCGTCATCTCGGCCGAGGATTTCAGACGCCTGAAGGATCCGCGTGCGTCGCGTGACTTCAAGGACTGGCTGCTGAACGGCCCGTCTCTGGAAGGTGTCGATCTGGAACGCGACGGCCGACCGGCGAGGGAAATCGACCCCTTCTGATGTTCCTGCTCGATACCAACGTCATCAGCGAACCCAAACGCGCGCGTCCCGATGCGGGCGTGATGGCATGGCTGGCCGACCAGTTGCTGTCGGACCTGCATCTCAGCGTCATCACCGTAGGAGAGCTGCGACGCGGCATCGTGCGATTGGAGCCTGGGCGGCGTCGCGACGATCTGGACTACTGGCTGACGGATCTGATCCTTCGGTACGGCGCACGCATTCTGCCGGTCGATCTGGAAGTCACCGAGCGTTGGGCGTCTTTGGCCGAAACCGCTCGCACCTTGGGCCGCCCGTCAGAAATGACGAACGAGTTGATCGCGGCGACGGCTCACGTCCACGGGCTGACGGTGGTGACCCGAAATCTTCGCCACTTCGAACATAGCGGTTGCCGTCTGCTGTCGCCGTGGAGCGTGTGACGATCCTTCCCCCTCTTTTCGCCGACTGGTTCGCGTCGCGCGGCTGGTCGCCTCGGCGGCATCAGCTGGAGATGATCGCGGCGGGTGAAGCGGGCCGGCATGCGCTGCTGGTCGCGCCGACTGGCGGAGGCAAGACGCTGGCGGGGTTTCTGCCCAGTCTGATCGAACTGGCGGAGCGTGGATCCAGGCCGGCGACCGGGCCGGGGTCGGGGGTGCATACCCTGTATCTGTCGCCGCTGAAGGCCCTGACCACCGATGTCGAGCGCAATCTGATGACGCCGATCCGCGAGATCGGACTGAACATCCACGTCGAGACGCGGACGGGCGACACGAAGCAATCCAAACGCCAGCGTCAGCGCGACTTTCCGCCCGACATCCTGCTGACCACGCCCGAGCAGTTGGCCCTGTTCTGCGCCTGGGAGGGCGCGCGGGCCTATTTCGCCGATCTGAAATGCGTGGTGCTGGACGAGGTGCATGCGATCTGGAGCGGCAAGCGGGGCGACCTGCTGTCGCTGGGGCTGGGGCGGTTGCAGAGTTTTTCGCCAGGGATGCGGCGGGTGGGTCTGAGCGCGACCATCGAAGATCCCGATCTGATCCGGGGGTGGTTGGCGCCGGGTGATGCGGACACAAAGAACCCCTCCACCGCTTCGCGGTCCCCCTCCCCGCACAGCGGGGAGGAGACGCAGGCCGAGCCGTCTCCTCCCCATTTCATGGGGAGGGGGACCGCTGGCGAAGCCAGGGGTGGAGGGGTTCTTGATGCGGTCACGCTGGTCCGTGGCGACCCCGGCGCGCCCGCCGTCATCGATGTCCTGATCTCCGAGGGCAAGGTGCCGTGGGCGGGCCATACCGGCCAGCACGCCATCCCGGAAGTCTACGCCGCCATCCAGCGTTCGACCCTGGCGCTGATCTTCGTCAACACCCGCTGGCAGTCGGAGTTCGTGTTCCAGCAGTTGTGGGCGATCAACGACGACAACCTGCCCATCGGCCTGCACCACGGCTCGTTGGCCGCCGAGCAGCGGCGCAAGATCGAGGCGGCGATGGCGCGGGGCGACCTGCGGGCCGTGGTCTGCACCTCGACGCTCGATCTGGGCATCGACTGGGGCGATGTGGACCTGGTCATCCAGATGGCGGCGCCCAAGGGATCGAGCCGCCTGGTCCAGCGGATCGGCCGCGCCAACCACCGGCTGGACGAGCCGTCGCGCGCCCTGCTGGTGCCCGCCAGCCGGTTCGAGATGCTGGAATGTCAGGCCGCGCGCGAGGCGGTGGCCGACAACGCCTTCGACTGGGAGCCGGTCCATATTGGAACGCTCGACACCCTGGCCCAGCACGTGATGGGCGTGGCCTGTTCGGAGGCCTTCGACATGCAGGCACTGTACGAGGAAATTGTCGGCTGCGGCCCCTATCGCGACCTGACGTGGGAGCAGTTCGAGGAGGTGGTCGATTTCGTCGCCACCGGCGGATACGCGCTGCGCACCTATGACCGGTTCGCGCGCATCGTCAGGACCCAGGATGGCCGCTGGAAAGTGCGCAACCAGCATATCGCTCAGCGCCACCGCATGAACGTCGGGGCCATCGTCTCGGCCGGCACCCTGAACGTGCGGGTGGCCAGCCGCCGGGGCGGGGCGTCTCGTCAACTGATCGCCGGCCGCAAGGTGGGCGAGGCCGAGGAGTGGTATTTCGAACAGCTGACGCCCGGCGACACCTTCCTGTTCGCCGGTCAGGTCTGGGCGTTCCAAGGCATCACGGGGACCGACGCCCTGGTCACCCACGCCAACGACAAGGACCCCAAGATCCCATCCTGGGGCGGGTCGAAGTTCCCGCTGTCGACGTCGCTGGCCGACCGGGTGCGGACGATGATCCACGACCGCGACCACTGGCGCGTCCTGCCGCCCGACGTGCAGGAATGGCTGGAGTTGCAGGAGACCCGTTCGGTCATCCCCAATGCGGAATCCATGCTGGTCGAGACCTTTCCGCGCGGCAGCCGGCATTTCCTGGTCGCCTATCCGTTCGAAGGCAATCTGGCGCACACCACCCTGTGCATGCTGCTGACGCGGCGGCTCGACCGGATGGGCGTCGGGCCGCTGGGCTTCGTCGTCACCGACTATTCGCTGGCCATCTGGTCGATCAAGCCGATGGACGGGATCGACCTGGACGCCCTGTTCCAGTCCGACATGCTGGGCGACGATCTGGAGGCCTGGCTGGAGGAAAGCTTCATGATGAAGCGGTCCTTCCGCAATTGCGCCCTGATCTCGGGCTTGATCGAGCGTCGTCTGCCTGGCGCCGAGAAGACCGGCCGCCAGGTGACCTTTTCCACCGACCTGATCTACGACGTGCTGCGCCGCCACCAACCCGACCATCTGCTGCTCAAGACCGCCCGCGCCGACGCCGCCTCGGGCCTGCTCGACGTGGCGCGGCTGGGCCAGATGCTGACGCGGATCGAGGGCCGAATCCGGCATCAGCCCCTGACCCGTGCCTCGCCCTTCTGCGTGCCGGTTCTGGTCCAGATCGGGCGCGAGCGGGTGGGCGGGGACGCAGCCGAGATGATCCTGGACGAGAGCGCCGACCTGCTGATCGCCGAGGTCATGGACGACGCCGAACCCGGCGAGGCTGCATGAACGCCGCCTTGCGCCAGACCCTGTCCCCCGCCCGCAAGACCTGCGGGTCGTTGAGCGTGCGGATCGCGGGCCAAGCCTGCGTTCTGCGCTGTTCCGGGGCCATGTGGGTTCCGGCCCACGGCGCCCTGATCGTGGCGGATCTGCACCTGGAAAAGGGGTCCGCCTTCGCCGTGCGCGGACAGTTGCTGCCGCCCTATGACAGCCGCGCCACGCTGGACAAGCTTGAGGCCGAGATCGCCGAACTGGACCCGGCCATGGTCGTGCTGTTGGGCGACAGTTTCCATGACACGAAGGCGATCCCCCGTATGGCCGCCGAGGACCGCACGCGGCTGGACCGGCTGGCGGCGGGGCGCGACTGGCTGTGGCTGGAGGGCAATCACGACCGCGAGGCGCTCGCTCGGGATGCAGACGCTGCGGCCCGCCTGCCCGGCCGGATCGTCGGCGACATGGCGCTGGGCCCGCTTCGCCTGACGCATGAGCCTGAACCGCTGACGGCCGAAGACGACCGGCGCGGCGAGGTCGCGGGACACCTGCATCCCGCCGCGCGCGTCGCCGCCTATGGACGCGGCGTGCGCCGGCCGTGTTTCGTCACGGACGGATCGCGCATCATCCTTCCGGCCTTCGGCGCCTTTACCGGAGGATTGAACGTGCGTGATCCCGCCATCGCCGATCTGTTCGCCGTCCCGCCCCTGGCCGCCGCCCTGGGACGGGACCGGGTCCACGCCCTGGCCTGGGACGTGCTGCGATAGGTCGTTCGTAAACCGTTCAGCACGTCGCTTCACCGCATCTTGGCGGACAGCAATGCAGGATGACGGCGGATCGATTTCACGGACGCCCGCCTCATGCTCACCCCCCGCCGCATCGTCATGGCCGCCCGCCTCGGCTTCGCCCTGGCGGCCCTGGGCATGGCTGTCCTGATGCTGGGACCGTTTCAGGGGCTAGAGCAGGTCTTTGGCCTGAACGACAAGGCCGCCCACGTCATCACCTTCTATGGCCTGGCCAGCGGCCTGTTCCTGATCGCGCCCAGCCAGCGTCGCGACGACCTGGCCCTGTACGTCATCGCCGCCGCCTTCGGGGTCGAACTGCTGCAGGCCCTGACGGGCCGCAGCGTCTCCATCATCGAC
Source organism: Brevundimonas sp. PWP3-1b1 (assembly GCF_049896065.1). NCBI lineage: Bacteria > Pseudomonadati > Pseudomonadota > Alphaproteobacteria > Caulobacterales > Caulobacteraceae > Brevundimonas > Brevundimonas sp. PWP3-1b1. The sequence continues at coordinate 171,064 of NZ_JAFCTO010000001.1, forward strand.
TTTTTAGCCGGCTCCGCAGGCGTCGCGGCAGCCTGGGCGCCCGGCCGTATCGAACAGTTGCGCCAGTCGTTCCGCCGACATCCCGACCTGACCCTGACCGAAATCGACCGTCTGGACCGACGCCTTCGTCGGCGCAGGGTTGCTGAGACCGTGACCCTGCGACGCCCTGCCCTATAGACTACGACGGCACGGCCGACGCTCTCCCGTGATGCTTCTTTGCGTCCATCGGACGGGTTGCTAAGGATCGCAGCTTAGCAACGGCAGAGGTGGCGCATGACGAAACTGATCCCTCTCATCTTGGCGGCCCTACTCCTGGCCGCGCCCGCCTATGCCCAGACGCCGGTTGAGCGACACGGGGCGCTCAGCGTCAAGAACGGGCAGGTGGTGGACGCCGCCATGCAGCCCGTTGTGCTGAGAGGCATGTCGCTGTTCTGGAGTCAGTGGGACGCCAAATACTACAATCCCGAGGTCGTGCGGTGGCTCAAGACAGACTGGAACGTCGACGTGGTTCGCGTCGCCGTCGCCGTCGACGATGACGGCTATCTGAGCGCCCCGGAGCGTGAGATCGCCAAGGCCGAGACGATCATCGACGCCGCGATACAAGAAGGCCTGTACGTCATCGTCGATTGGCACGCGCACGAGCCGCATGCCGCCGAGGCCGCCGCCTTCTTCGAACGGATCGCCAAAAAATACGGCGCCTATCCGAACCTGATCTACGAGACCTACAATGAACCCCTGCAGCACCATGGTTGGGCCGAGGTCGTGCGCCCCTATCACATGCAGGTCGCAGCAGCGATCCGTGCGGCGGACCCTGACAATCTGATCGTCGCCGGCACGCCGAGCTGGTCGCAGGCCGTCGATGTCGCCGCCGCCGATCCTCTGCCGTTCTCCAACCTGGCCTATACGCTGCATTTCTACGCCGGCACTCATCGCCAGTGGCTGCGCGACAAGGCGCAGGCCGCGCTGGATCGGGGCGCGGCCCTGTTCGTCACGGAATGGGGAACCAGCGAAGCTAACGGCAATGGCGTGCTGGACGCCGAAGAGACACGCCTTTGGTGGGAGTTTCTGGAGACGCGAAAGCTGAGCTACGTAAACTGGGCCCTCACCGACAAGGCGGAAACCTCGGCTGCGCTCCGTCCGGGCGCCCCAGCCCGAGGCGGATGGACGGATGAAGAGCTGAGCCCCTCCGGCCGTCTTGTGCGCGAACACATAAGAAGCAGGGCCGACCAGCAGGACTGACGCCGTCGCGATACAGTCCCGCTCTAGGGCTCCAGCTCGATGTCCCAGTAGAGGTAGTCGAGCCAGCTCTGGTGCAGGTAGTGCGGCGGGAAACGACGGCCGGCGTCCTGAAGCTGCCAGGCGTTGGGGCGATAGGGTTCGCGGCGGATCGGCATCATGGCCTGGCGCGGGGTGCGGCCGCCCTTGGCCAGGTTGCAGGGACTGCAGGCGGCGACGATGTTCTCCCAGGTCGTGCGGCCGCCATGCGAGCGGGGGATGACGTGGTCGAAGGTCAGTTCGGTGGATTCGCCGCAGTACTGACAGGCGAAACCGTCGCGCAGGAAGACGTTGAAGCGGGTGAAGGCGGGGTTGCGGTCCTGGTCCACATAGCTTCGCAGCGCGATCACGCTGGGAAGCTGCATCTCCATCGAGGGGGAGCGGACGACCTTGTCATACAGGGACACCACGTCAACGCGGTCCTGATAGACCGCCTTGACCGCCTCCTCCCACGGCCAGAGCGACAGCGGATAGTAGGACAACGGCCGGAAGTCGGCGTTCAGCACCAACGCGGGAAAGCCGGAGGGCGGTCGATGGAGAACCTGCATCAGGCCCTCCCGCGCGGACGGGGGGATATCGAGGCGACAGAGGTGAGGACACGTCTCCTTCCCTAGTCTTGCAGCGATAGCCTACCCGTGATTCCCGCTCATCGCCATGACCAGAGTGCAGCGTTTTCGTGACGCAGCGTCAGAAAATCTCGACCAGTTCGAACCGCTCGCAGACGACCTTCATGCCCGGCGCCCAACTGCCCTCGCGGCGGTAATAGGCCTCGTGCGCGTCGCGCCACCATGCGTAGCTCAGATCGCCCTCTCCCTCGGCGCGGGCGAAGTCCTCGCCGACGTCTTCGAAGGCCATGATCTCAACCTCGGTCGTGCGGATGGCGCAGCGGGGCGCGCCCGCGCCGTCCAGGATCACGCTGACCTCGCCGACGGTGGGCATGATGTCGGCCTCGCACGCCGCCAGAGACGAACAGGTGGCCCGCTTGCCGCCCGCCAGCACCAGGGCCAGCAGTTCGTCGGCCAGTTCCGGGCTGTCGCCGAACGGCCAGCGCGGGGCGTCGCGATAGGTGTCGGGGACTTCGCTCATGACCTAGGCGCGGCTGGCATGGGTGGGAAAGCCCGGAAGGGTCCAGCCCCAGCGCAGGGCGGCGGCCCGCAACAGGAAACCGCACAGGGCGGCGACGATGGCGGCGGGCCAGATCGGCATGCCGGGCGCGCGCAGCGCGATATAGACCGTCGCCGCCAATATGGCCGCCGTGACGTTGATCTCTCGCCGCAGCAGGATCGACGGCTGCCCCGCAAGCGTGTCGCGCACTACCCCGCCGAAACAGGCCGTCAGCGTGCCCATGACGATGCAGATCAGGGCCGGCGCGCCCGCCGCCTCGGCCTTGGCCGCGCCCATGACGCCGTAGGCCGCAAGGCCGATCGCATCCAGCCACAGCAAGGCGCGGAACCGCCAGTCGCGCTGACCCACCAGCCACAAGGCCGTCGAGGCGAACAGGCAGACCGCCAGATAGCGCCAGTCCTGAACCCAGAACACAGGCAGGCCCAGCAGCAGGTCGCGCAATGTGCCCCCGCCCACGCCGGTGATGGCGCCGAAGAAGGCGAAGGTGACCACGTCGTGCTTCTCGCGCGCGGCGGCCAGGGCGCCTGTCGCGGCGAACACCGCGACGCCGGCGAAGTCCAGCGCCGACAGCACGGTCTGGGGATTGCGCAGGGGTTCGGTAAGGGCGGGATCGAGCGGGGTCATTGCGGCGTCTCCAGAACGATCTCGCCGCGCTTGACGCCCGTGTACCAGGCCCACAGCAGATGGGTCGCCACCGCGCGATAGGGTCGCCATATCTCGGCGCGGGCATAGGCGGCCTTCTGGTCCGGCCGCACCTCGGCGCCGTCCGCCCAGCGGATCGCCTCCTGCAACGCCACGTCGCCGCCGGGAAACACGTCCAGCCGTCCCTCGCACATCAACAGATAGGCCTCGGCCGTCCACAGCCCCACGCCCTTCAGCGCCGTCAGGGCGGCGATCGCCGCTTCGTCGTCCAGACTAGCCAGATGCTCCAGATCGATCTCGCCGGCGAGCTGGGCCCGCGCGATGCCCTGTCCATAGGTCGCCTTCTGCCGCGACAGGCCCATGCCCCGCAGTTGATCCAGGTCGTGCGCCAGCAGCAGCTCGGGCGTGATCCCGCCCATGCCCTCGCGCAGCCGCGCCCAGACCGAGGCCGCCGAGGCCACAGAAACCTGCTGCTCCACGATCATGCGGAACAGCCCCTCGAACCCGCCGACCCGCAGCCGCCATTCGAAGGGCGGCGTCTGCGCATGCACCCTCGCCATGGCCGGATCGGCGGCGACCAGCGCCTCGCGCGCGGCGGCGATGTCCTGGGGCGTGGGCTGAGGCGGCATTCGTCATGCTTACGGCTCGTCGCGCCCGTCGGAAAGAGCGGGGGCGCCGTTGATGGCCGCAAACCGCTAGGATCATCGCGATGTTCACGACCCGCTTCGCTCCCTCGCCCACCGGCCGCCTGCACAGGGGCCATGCGTTCTCGGCCCTGAACGCCTGGTCGGCGGCGAAGGCGGCGGGCGGGCGGTTCGTGCTGCGGATCGAGGATATCGATCCGACACGGTGCAGACCGGACTACGAGGCGGGCATTCGGGAGGATCTGGCCTGGCTGGGTCTGGACTGGGAGACGCCGGTGCGGCGTCAGTCCGATTATCTGGACGACTATGCCGCCGTGATCGAAGGCCTGAGAGAACGCGGCCTGCTCTATCGGTGTTTCCGCACGCGCAAGGAAATCCTGAACGGCATCGGCGATGCGCCGCATGGGGCGATGGAGACGGTGCGGCCCGGCCCCCATCCCGCGCAGGAAGAGGCGCAGCTGCTGGCCTCAGGCGCGCCCTTCGCCTGGCGGCTGTCGCTGGATCGAGCGCGCGAGGCGCTGGGCGAGGCGGTCTGGACCGGCCTGAGCTTCGTCGAGGAGGGCGAGGGTCCGAACGGCGAGACCGGCGGCGTCGCCGTAAACCCCGAGGCCGCGGGCGACGTTGTGCTGGCGCGCAAGGATACGGGCGTCGCCTATCATCTGGCGGTCACCCACGACGACGCGCTGCAGGGCGTGACCCATGTGATCCGGGGACAGGACCTGTTCGAGGCGACCCATGTGCAGCGGCTGATCCAGACGCTGATGGGCTGGCCCGCGCCGACCTATCGCCATCATCGGCTGCTGGCAGGACCGGACGGGCGGCGCTACGCCAAGCGCGATCGTTCGGTCACCCTGGCCGAACTGCGGGCGGGCGGATTGACGCCCGAGGCCCTGCGCGCCGAACTGCGCTTCAGCTCCGGCGACTGAAGATGCGCGAGGCGCCGTAGCCGGTCAGGGCGGCCAGCACGACGCACAGCACGCCGTAAAGCCACGGCCGACGATGGGCGAACTCGTAAATGTCGCGCTCCAATCCGACCTTCTCGACCGTCAGGGTCAGGTTCGACACCGACTGCGGCTCACCGTTCTGGAACAGCCAGACCTCGGCGTAATATTTGCCCGTCGGGGCGACGGTGGGCAGTTCGACCTCGGCGCGAAACAGGCCCCGGTCCACGAACTCGACCCCCTGGGAATCCGTGTCGTAGAGGGCGGCGGCCTCCTTCAGACGGATCACGGCGCGGCGCCAGTCCAGATAGTCGTCGCCAAGCCGGCTGACGACCACATCACGCACGCCGTAACGGGTGACGGTGCGGCTTTCCTCCGGCGCGTCGATGCGCAGGTGATCGACCCCGACGCCGAGGCGACGCAACTGTCCGAAGTCGGCGATGTCGCTGAGCGGGCGGGTCGAGGCGGTCATGTAGAAGCCAGGCGCGCCCTCGAACAGCACGGGCCGGCTGTTCAGCCAGACGCCCGAGGTGCGCGTCTTCTTGACCAGGCGGATCGGCGCGTCGGGCCCTCGCACCACCACGACGACGTCGGCCGGTTCGTCCGTGGGATTGAACACCGCGCCATACAGGACGATGGACGCGCCCGTGAAACTGGAATCGACCCGGACCTGGGCGTCGGTCAGGGCGGCGGCGACGCGTAGGTCGCCCGTCGTCGCCTCCGACCGATCCGGAGCCGGCGCCGTAATGGCGGGCGGTGGAGGGGGAAGCGCCTGCATCAGTCCGCGACCCCTGGGGCGATCATGAAGATGTCGTTGGGGCGCACGAACAGGTCCAGCCCCATCTGGATTCCGACCAACAGCACGATCAGCCCCAGGGCCGCCCGCAGCTCCTCGGCGCGGAAACGACCGGCGAACCGGGCGCCGATCTGCGCCCCGACCACCCCGCCCAGCAGCAGGATGGTGGACAGGACGATGTCGACCGTCTGGTTGCGCCCGGCCTGAAGGATGGTGGTGATGGCGGTGGTGATGATGATCTGGAACAGGCTGGTCCCCACCACCGCGCCCGCCCGCATCCGCAGGATATACAGCATGGCCGGCACCAGGATGAAGCCGCCGCCCACCCCCATGATGGCCGACAGGACGCCCGCGAAGACGCCCAGGCCGAACGGCGGCAGGGCGCTGATGTACAGACCCGACTTGGGGAATTTCATCTTCAGCGGCAGACCGTACAGCCACATCGGCCGCCGACGCTGCTTGTGCGGCGCGGGCAGGCCCCGACGACGGCGCAGGATCTCGGTCAGGCTCTCGTTCAGCATCAGCACGCCGATGGCGCCCAGGAAGACGAGGTAGGAGACGGCGACGACCAGGTCGGCCTGGCCCAGCAGGCGCAGGTATCGAAACAGCTCGACCCCCGCCAGGGCGCCGACGGCGCCTCCGGCCGCCATCACCGAGCCCATCTTGAAATCGACCGCGCCTGCGCCCGCATAGCGGATGACGCCGGAGGTCGAGGAGGCGACGACGTGGCTGGCCTGGCTGGCGACAGCGACCGTCGGGGGGATGCCCAGGAAGACCAGGATCGGGGCCATCAGGAAGCCGCCGCCGATGCCGAACAGGCCGGACACGAATCCGACCACCGCCCCCAGGATCACCAGGGTCGGCCAGTTCACCGAAACCTCGGCGATCGGCAGATAGATGTCCAAAGGACGCGCCTTCGGCTGGAGCGGTTAAAGGATCGCCGTCAGGCGGCAGCGGGGGTCGTCAACGACCGGGCGACCGATAGCCGCCCGACGCATGTGAATCTACCCCGTTGCCTGCGACGCGGGTTGAGACTGGGGCTGGGACTGGGCCACGAAGGCGTCTGCAGCGGTGCGGGCGGCGCGCTGGGCGGTGGCGCTGGCCGTCGGACGCAGGCGCGTCACGGCGGCCTGGGCCTCTGTATCCCCGCCGCGCGCGGCGATCATGTACCACTTCAGGGCTTCGGTCGGATTCTTGGCCACGCCGTCGGCGCCGGTCTCGTAGATGCGCGCGACATTGTACTGGCTGTCCGGCAGACCGCGCTCGGCGGCGTTGAGCAGCCAGGTCAGGGCCTCGGCCTGATTGGTCGCGCCGCCGTCGCCTTCATACAGTTGCATCCCGTAGAGATGCATTCCGCGCGGATCGCCGCCCTCGGCCGCACGACGGCCCCACTGACGGCTCAGCGCCGGGTCGGCGGGAACGCCGTTGGCGCCGTCCAGATACAGCTGACCCAGATAGGTCTGGGCGGGCGCGTAACCCAGGTTGGCGGCGCGCTTCATGGCGTCCAGACCGGAGTTGTCGCCAGCCTCCAGCTTACCGATGGCGGCTTCGTAATCCGCCGCGCCGGGACCGGCGAGATCGAAGGTCGGGCGCACGCCGGTCGGCGTCACCGCCGAGGCGGCGATAGGCAGGGCGGGTCCGGCGGCCTGGGCGTCGCCGCCGAAGTTCGGCAGGTCGAAGTCCGGCGCGCCGCCGTCGGTCAGGGACAGATAGCCATAGACGCCGCCGGTCAGGGCGACCGCCGTGACCGAGGCGAGGAAGGTCTTTTTGGCGGTCGAACCGTTCTTTGCCGCCTGCCTGTCCAGCCGCTCCTGCAGCTTGGACTTGCCGCCCCGCTTGAGGCCGAAGCCTGAACGCGGCGCCGGTTCCGGCTCGGGCGGCGCGGTGATGGCGGCGCGAGCGGCGTCGATGGTGCTGCGGGTCGCCGAGGCGCGACCGGCGGCGGCCGCAGCGCCCATGGTGGCGCGAAGCTGGCGCGGATCGACGAACTCGGTCTCGCCGCCGAAATCGTCGTCGTCGGCGTCCAAAACGGGGGCGGCGCGCTTTTCGGTCGCGGCGGTCGAGAAGCCGGGCGAGGTCGCTTCCAGCGCGTCCTCGACATCGGCGCCGCCGAAGCCGCTGAAGGGCTGGATGATCGGTTCGACACCGTCGGGATCGACCTGGTGCGACGGCGTCTCGTCCGCCTCGGCGGCGACCGGCTCGGGTTCCGGCTCGGCGAAGGCGGTCGCGGGGAAGGGCGAGGCGGCGGCGACTTCGGGCGTGACCGGATCGCTGGACCAGGCGTCCTGATCGGTGAAGGTTTCGTCCGGGAAGGCGGCGGCGCGCCAGTCGCCATCGACCGAGGCGGACTGGATCGGCGCAGGCGCAACGCGTTCAGGAACAGCGCGCGACGGAGCCCAGGACGGTTCGTTGTCCAGCGGCTTGTCGCGGATGGCCGACGGCGTTCGCGTCTCTATGCTCTCGCGCGCCTCGGCCAGCAAACGGGCGGTGCGCTCTTCGCTCATCCGCATCCGCTCGGCCAGTTCGCCCGAGGCGCGGTCGTAGCGTTGCTCGATCTTGTCCGAGCTTTCCGACAGGCGACGGCCGATGTCTTCCAGCGCCTGCTGCGAGCGGCGCTCCGACTGGGCGATGCGGTCGCTCAGCTGGTCCGAGATGCGGGTGATCTCGCCGCCCAGTTTTTCCAGCGCGATGGCGTGGCGGTCGTCGCTGGCGGTCAGGCGTTGATCGACGCGGTCTACGTGACGCGCGAACTCCTGATCCAGGCGACCGGCGCGGCGTGCGACCTCGGTCTCGATGGTCTGGCCGACGGCCTCGGTCACGGCGCGGGCGACCGCGTCGGTGCGGCCGTCGCTGTCGGTTTCGACCTTCTGGACGCGGGCGTTCAGGTTGCGGGCGATGCGCAGGACTTCGCGACCCATGGCCTCAAGGCCCACGGCGCCCTTCTGCTCGGACGTCTTGATCTGGTCGCCGACGGCCTGGACGGCGCGTTCGATGCGGTCGATGCGCGCGCCGGTTTCGGCGGCGTCGAGACGCTGCATCATTTCGGCGCGATTGTTCTCGATCTGGCGCGACAGGCTTTCGGCCAGTTTCTCGAAGCGCGCGAGATCGCGCGCGCTTTCCGGCTCGACCCGGCTCTCGGCCGACCGCATCCGCTGATCCAGCTCTGCGAACGAGCGTTCCAGCGTCTTCAGCGCTTCGGTCGTGCGGTTCTGGGCCTCGTCCAGACGCGCGCCGACCTGGGCCAGCATTTCCGTGCCGACGCCGGGACCGGCGGCCTTTTCGACCGCCTCCATCCGCTCGCGCAGGTCGTTGACGCCTAGACGCTGGCGCTCCTCGATGTCGTACAGACGGCCGGTCAGGGCGCCCAGCGAGGCCTCGACCTTGCCGAACGCTTCTTGCGTCAGCGGGCCGGTGTCGCGTTCGAAGGCGCGCAGTCGGCGGTGGCCCTCGCGCAGTTCCTCGGCGATGTCGTCGATACGGCGCGCGGCGCCCTGGGCCTCGGCTTCCTGGCCGTCGAGCCGGCGCATCAGGCCGGAAACCGCCTGGTCCACGCCCTGGATGGCGACGGTCGAGCGACGTTCGGCGGCTTCCAGCCGCGCGGCGATCACGTCGATGGAGGCGCTGATCCGATGCCCGTTGTCCTCGGCGACATCATAGGCGTCGTCGAGACGGCGGCTGCGGTTGCGGCGTTCGTATTCGGACGCTTGGGAGCGACGCGGCAGGGTGGCGTAACCCTCCTCCTCGTCCTCCATGATCATGGAGTTGAGCCATTCGCCCAGCGTCATGCCGGAACGACGCGCAAGGTCCTTTGCGACCTCACGGGCCTTGGGATCGATTCCCTTAACGCTCCAAGGCGCTGCAGCGCTCACTGATTCGGCTCCCGACCCATACGACGCAGGCTATACCGTCAATATCGAGGGTGTAAACTGATGGTTAACCGCAATATCTAGCGGCGGTCTCCCAATCCTGTGGACACCCCTCCAGACGCCGGGATTAGTGAATCATCTCGGTTAACGCGGTGTGAAGATTAACCTCCCGGCAAGGGTTGGCTTGCCAAGCGGCGCGCGCTTCGTCACGTGCGGCGCATGAGCCTGACGACAACCCTCATTTTCCTGGCCCTGACCCTGGCCGTCATGGTCTTCACCGGCTGGCGCGGGGCGCGTCCGCCCGACCCGCTCAAGGGGCCGCGCATGATGCCGTGGCGGTTTCTGATGGTCGGGTCCGCGGCCATCGCCATGCTGCTGCTGATCCATCTGGCGACCCTGTTCGGCGCCGAACGCGCGCCATGGATTCCCGGAGCTTAGCTTTAGGAACCCGAACCCGGCCGGTCTGTTGATCCTGCAGCTCACTCAAGGAGATGCTGCATGACCGACAAGCTGACCGCCGCCGAGGCGGAAAAGGAATTCTGGAAGAGCCTGAAGGAGTCCAACACCGGGATGCTGGGCCTGGACAAGCCCGGCTATCACCATCAGCCCATGACCGGCTATGGCGAGGACGAGACCGGAACCATCTGGTTCTTCACCCGCGACGACACCGACTTCGCCCGTGACGTGGCCGGCGGCGGCCAGGACGGCATGTTCTGCTACCAGGCCAAGGACGGCAAGGTTCAGGCCTGCATCCACGGCCGCCTGGCCATCGACCAGGATCGTACCCGGATCGACAAATACTGGAACCCCGTCGTCGCCGCCTGGTATCCCGACGGCAAGGACGACCCGCACCTGACCCTGGTCCGTTTCGACGCCAACGACGGCCGCGTCTGGGTGTCCGACAAGGGTGCCCTGGGCTTCGGCTACGAAGTCCTCAAGGCCAATCTGACCAAGTCGACGCCCGACGTCGGCGGTGTGTCGGACGTGAAGCTGTAGGCAGGCCATATCGCGCGCTCTCCAAGTAAAAGAGCCGCCTCACCTGACCTAATTACGCGCGCCAGACAGGGTCTGGCGCGCGTCTTTATCTTTTACAAAAGATCGAGACCGACCGCTTTCCCAAAATGTTGGGAGGCGCGACCATAATTTAGCCCTCCAGGTTGCTGCGAATGCAACTTCGAACACCAGAGGGGAAATCAATGCTGGGACTTTTCGCCGCCGCCGCTATCGCGGCCTGTTCGCCGCCGTCAGGAACCTCAGCCCTGCTTGATCGAGCGGAGCGTATCATCGTGATCGGGGAGCTGCACGGCACAACGGAAGCGCCGCAGGCGGTGGGCGAGATCGCCTGCGCAGCGACCGAACAGGGACCCGTCGTCGTGGCGCTGGAACTGGAAGACACGCTGCAGCCGACGCTGGACGCCTTTATCGCCGCACCTGACGAGGCCAGCGCTCTGGCGACACTGGAGGGGTCGTCCCTGCTGAACCGCGCGGTGCAGGATGGGCGAACAAGCCAGGCCTTGTTGGCCTTGCTAAACAGGGTGCGTGAGCTGAAGGCGGCGGGGCGCGACATCGGTCTGCACCTCTTTCAACCGAGCAGCTTGACGCGCGGCGAAGGCCTGGATCAGGCTTGGTACGAACTCAACATGGGCTATCTTCTGGCTCAGGCCCGACAGAAGCGCCCGGACGCGCGGATCATCGGACTGGCCGGCAACATCCACGCCCGAAAAACGGCCTTTGCGGACTACCCTGATCTGGGCGTTCCGGCCGCCGGACACCTGCCGAACCGCGAGACCTTGAGCCTGAAGATCGCGCAGCAGGGCGGGTTCGCCTGGAACTGTTCGCGCGACGAGTGCGGCGTCAATCCCTCCATAGAAAGATACGACGCGCAGGCCCGCGGCGTCATTCTGACCCCATTGGATGACGGCGGTTACGACGGTTTACTCGCCCTGGGACCTTGGACAGCCTCGCCGCCGATCGGCAGCGAGGACTGACGGGCGTTCAGCCCGCGAAACACCAGGCCAGCACGGCCTTCTGGGCGTGGATGCGGTTTTCGGCCTCGTCCCAGACCAGGGAACGCGGTCCGTCGATGACCGCGTCGGTGACTTCCTCGCCGCGGTGGGCGGGCAGGCAGTGCAGGAAGACGGCGTCGGGATCGGCCAGGGCCATCAGGGCCTCGTCCACCGAATAGGATTCGAAGGCGGCCAGACGCGCCTCATAATCCTGATCGCCCATCGAGACCCAGGTGTCGGTGACGACCACGTCGGCGCCCTTGACCGCCTCGCGCGGGTCGCTGGTCAGGGTGACGGCGTTCGCGCCCTTGGCCAGGTCGCGCAGGTCGGGATGATATTCCGCCGGGCAGGCGACGTTCAGGTGGAAGCCGAACTTGGGCGCCGCGTGCATGAAGCTGTGGCAGACATTGTTGCCGTCGCCGATCCAGGCGATCGTCTTGCCGGCGATGGGGCCGGAATGTTCCTCGATCGTCTGCAGGTCGGCCAGGATCTGGCACGGGTGGCTGCGGTCGGTCAGGCCGTTGATCACAGGCACGGTCGAGACGCGAGCGAACCGCTCGACATCCTCGTGGTCATTGGCGCGGATCATCACCGCATCGACCATGCGCGAGAGGACGCGGGCGGTGTCCTCGACCGGCTCGCCGCGCCCCAGCTGCATGTCGGCGGCCGTGGCGATGATCGACGACCCGCCCAGCTGGCGAATGGCCGCGTCGAAGCTGAAGCGAGTGCGGGTCGAGTTCTTCTCGAAGATCATGGCCAGGACGCGGTCCTCGCCCGGCGCATCGGCGTCGGGCCGCCCCTGGGGCCAGCCCTTGCGCGCGGCCTTGCGAGCGTGGGCGTCGTCCAGAATGGCGCGCAGATCGGCTGCTTCGAGCCGGTGGATGTCGAGGAAGTGCCGGACCATTGAGCCGCCCTTCTCCCTCCCCGCTCCGGGGAGGGTGGTCCCGCAGGGACCGGGTGGGGCCGGCCCTGAGAAACGGATTGAATTAGGTCGCCCCCACCCTGTCGGCGCTCAGCGCCGACCACCCTCCCCCGTCGGGGGAGGGAGAGATATCAATCACGCCGCCAGCTTCTCGCGCGCGACTTCGCAGGCGCCCTCGAACCGGGCGATGGCCTCGCGGGCCTCGTCCAGCGTCAGGTTCAGCGGCGGCAGCAGGCGCACGCAGTTGTCGCCGCCGCCGGCGATCAGCAGCTGCTGCGTATCGCGCGCCAGGGCCATGAACTCGCGATTGTTCGGCACCAGCTTGATGCCGATCAACAGTCCCTTGCCGCGCACATCGGCGATCACGTCGGGGAACCGTTCCTGCAGGCCCACGAACTGCTGCTTCAGGTAGCCGGCGATCTCATTGACGTTATTCAAGATTTCAGGACTGTTGATCAGGCTCAGCGCCTTTTGACCGACAGCCATGGCCAGAGGGTTGCCGCCGAAGGTCGAGCCGTGAACGCCGACCGTCATGCCCGAGGCCGCCTTGGCCGAGGCCAGGCAGGCGCCGATGGGGAAGCCGCCGCCCAGGGCCTTGGCCACCGCCATGATGTCGGGCGCCATGCCGGCCCATTCGTGGGCCCACAGCTTGCCAGTCCGGCCCATGCCGCACTGGACCTCGTCGAAGATGATCAGGACGCCGTGTTCGTCGCACAGTTCGCGCAGGCCACGCAGGCATTGGTCCGGCATGGCGCGGCAACCACCCTCGCCCTGGACCGGCTCGACGATGATGGCGGCGGTCGTGGGATTGGCGATGGCGGCCTTGATCGCATCATGGTCGCCCCACTTCAACTGGTGGAAGCCCTGCATCGGCGGGCCGAAGCCCTCGGTGTAGCTGGGGTTGGCGGCGGCGTTTATCGCCCCATAGGTGCGCCCGTGGAACGAGCCGTCGAAGCCGTAGATGTCGATCCGCTCGGGCGCGCCGTTGGCGGAGTGATATTTGCGCGCCGTCTTCAGCGCGCACTCGACCGCTTCCGTACCCGAGTTGGTGAAGAAGACTACGTCGGCGAAGCTCGACTCGCACAGGGCGTCGGCCAGGGCTTCCTGGCCTGGAATGCGGAAGATGTTGGAGACGTGCCACAGCTTCTCGGCCTGATCCTTGACCGCCTGGACCAGCTCGGGGTGGGCGTGGCCCAGGCCGTTGGTCGAGATGCCGGCGACGCAGTCGAGATATTCGGTCCCGTCGGTCGCCCACAGACGCGCGCCTCGGCCGCGTTCCACTTCCAGCGGCGCGCGATTGTAGACACCCATCAGATGTTCAGTGGACACGGACCAAGACCTCCAAAAGCGATACGGCCCCGCCGCGAGCGCGACGGAGCCGGATTGATACGGACAGGCGTTGTCGGATTAGTGACGGTGTTAGTCAACACCGGCGCCAAAGCGACGCCTAGGGGTTGCTCGGCGCCGGCGCCGGGGCGACAGGGGCGGTCTCGGCGGCGACGGCGGCGTCCTTGGCCTGAATCTCGACCAGGCGCTTGTCCAGGGCCAGACCCAGGTCGGCGATGAACAGGCCGAAGCGGGCCACGTCCACGCCCTTCAGATACGACAGCCTGTCCTCGGCCGAATGGATGCGCTGGAACACCGGCGGGACGAAGCCCTCCTTCAGGCCATTGTTCTCACCGCCGTTGAAGGCCAGCCACATCTGGTGGGCGCCGACCGCGTCCTGGGTGCCCATCGACACCACCGGCACGCCGGCCGCCGAGAAGGCGCGGTCGTCGCTGGGCGGATAGACCGGATAGGGCATGCAGTCGAAGCCGCGCTCGGCGCACAGGCTGCGCAGCGTCTCCAGCACGAAGTCCGACTGGTCGCCGTTGTTCTCGCCATACATGATCGTCTGGCCATAGGCGGCGACGTCGGCGTTGATGACGGCGGCGATCCTGTCCTTGCCGTGCTTTTCCAGGAAGGCCTTGGCGCCCAGCAGGCCCAGCTCTTCCTGGTCGGTGAAGACGAAGACGAAACGGTGGGCGACCGGCTGGCCCTCCAGCCCCATCTCCAGGGTCTTGGCCGCCTCCATCATCGCCATGACAGAGCCGACATTGTCGACGATGCCCTGCGACAGGGTTCCGTCGCGCAGCTTCACCGCGTCATAGTGGGCCGTCAGGACGATGTCCTTGGCGCCCTCGCCGACCGTGACGACGACGTTCGCGCCTTCCATCGGACCGGTGGCCTGGTTGCCGCCGGCGAAGACCTGGATCTCGGGCGTGAAGCCCAGCGTGGTCAGCATGCCGACCAGGACCTGGGTCCGTTCGGCGTTGGTGGGCTTGACGAACTGGGCGGCGCCGGCGCCGATGTCGGGGCGGTCCCCAGCCTGGGGCGTCGCCTCCTGAGCGAAGGCGGGAACAGCGGCGAACAGCGCCGTGGCGGCGACGAGCGAACGGAACAGCATGGCGGACCTCTCGGGGGAGCGATCCGCAAAAGGTAGCGATCTAGCTCTTAAGGCGCCACCCCGAGCGGAACACCAGCCAGCAGACGACGCCCATGACGACCATCAGCACGGCCGAACCGACGACCCCGATCATCAGATTGCTCTCGGCATGGCCGATGAAGCCATAGCGGAAGCCGTCGATCAGATAGAAGAAGGGGTTGTAGCGGCTGAGCGAGCGGAAGGGTTCGGGCAGGTTCTCGACCAGATAGAAGGTGCCCGACAGGAAGGTCATGGGCATGACGATGAAGTTCTGGACCGCCGACAGATGGTCGAACTTCTCGCTCCACAGTCCCGCCAGCACGCCGGTGATGCCCATGACGAAACAGGCGGCCAGAGCGAACCAGACGATGGCGAAGATATTGGCGATGCCCAGCGGCGCGAACGGCAGGACGCAGATCGCCGTCACCAAACCGACCGCCAGGCCCCGCGTCGCCGCGCCCAGGGTAAAGCCCAGCGTCAGCTCCAGCGGGCTGAGCGGCGGGGTCAGGAAATCGGTCGCCGTGCCCATGATCTTGGCCTGGATCAGGCTGGACGAGGCGTTGGCGAAGGCGTTGTTCAGCATGGCCATCATGATCAGGCCGGGCGCGACGAACAACGCAAACGGCGTCCCGTGCAGCGGCGGCCGGGCGTTCTGAAGCGCCACCACGAACACCAGCATATAGAGCAGCGTCGTCACCACCGGCGCCGCCACCGTCTGGGCGCCCACCTTCCAGAAGCGGCGCACCTCGCGCAGATACAGCGTCTGCACCCCGATCCAGTTGACCCCCGGATAGCGACGCGGCTGCGGCAAACCGGCGGGGCGGGTGGAGATCAGGTCGGGGGTCTCGGTCATGGCCCGCCAGATGCGCTCGACGGCCGCGCTTCGCAAGGCCGGGGTGATGGTGATTGGTGAATCGTGACGGTCGCTGTGCAGTCGCCTGACTCACGATCCACGCGTCACCGCATCGCCAATCCGCCTTAACCTTAACGATGATTCAATATCTGGTTTCTGTGGACGGTTGATTCGCACATCTTGCGTCTCTTAACGGCTGGTTTACGATTAGTTGTAGGTCAAGACCCCGGAGGGGGAGCCTGGACCTAGATATTGAATCCAAACTCGCTGGAGGGTGGCATGACCGCAGGCTGGACTGACGACCGCGTAGGCGCGCTGAAGAAGCTCTGGCTTGAGGGCCAGTCCGCGAGCCAGATCGCCAAACAATTGGGCGGCGGGGTCACCCGCAACGCCGTGATCGGCAAGGTGCACCGCCTGGGCCTGTCGGGCCGGGCCGCCCCTTCGCAGCCGGCGCGCACCGTCGCCGCGACCTTCCGCACCGCCCGTCCGCGCCCCGCGCCGGCCGCGCCGGCCCAACCCTCGGCCCCGCGCCGTCTTGAGGCCGTCCAGCCCAAGCCGGTCCAGCCCGCCGCGCCCGTCCCTGCCCCGATCCCAGACCTGCCGGGCACCGCGACGGTGATGACCCTGGGCGCACACATGTGCAAATGGCCGATCGGCGACCCGTCGTCGCGCGAGTTCAGCTTCTGCGGCCGCCGCTCCTCGGAAGGCGTCTATTGCGTCGAACACGCCCGCGTCGCCTACCAGCCGCAAGTCCGTCGCGGCTCCAAGGAAAGCGGTTCCGACCTGGCCCGCAGCCTGCGTCGTTACATCTAAGGGCGCTACGCTCACGACGCGGTCGCTCGCTGCTTGAGCGCCGCGCTTCGCGCGGGTCATTCCCGCGTCACAGATGCTCCTTAAGGGAGCCGACTTCCCCCTCGCCGGCTTGCGCAAGCAAGCCGGCGAGACTTCAGGGGCGGGGCTGCGGTTCATCCGGGTTGACGCAGCCCCATCCGCCTTCTCGATCCTCCCCAGCACAGCGGGGGAGGGGGACCGCGCGAAGCGGGGTGGAGGGGGCGAAACGGGTTCAATCTTCAAAGTTCAACATCAGACTTCGCCAGACCGACTATCGGCGTTTGGCGTGAAGTCTGCGTCCGCCCCCTCCACCGCTTCGCGGTCCCCCTCCCCCGTTTCGCTACGCTTCTCGGAGGAGGATTTCGTCAGTTCAACACCCGCCGCGCACCCGGCGTGTCCAGCGAGAACGCCGGGATTTCCGCCTCGAAACTGCGGCCCTCGGCGTCCGTCATATAATAGGCGCCGACCATCGACCCGCTGTCGGTGCTCAGCGGGCATCCCGATGCATAGGCGTAGCTGCCGCCCGGCTCGATCACCGGCTGTTCGCCGACCACGCCGGGTCCGCGCACCTCTTCGACATGGCCGTGGGCGTCGGTGATGGTCCAGCGGCGGGCCATCAGCTGAACCGTCGATCCCGACAGGTTCACGATCTCGATCTGATAGGCCCAGACCCAGCGGCCCTCGTCGGGATCCGACTGCCCTGCCAGATAGCTGGGGCGCACCCGGATCAGGATGCCGTTCGATTCGGCGGTATAGGCAGGTCCGTCATGCATGGGCTATATGCTCGCCCCGCCGTGCGCGGGCTGCAAGCGCGACTTGGAGACAAGTCGTGAAAACCGTGTGAGACAGACGCCATGAGCTCCTTCCAAGCGCCCCGTCCCGGCATCCTGCCCGCCCAGTCCATCGAGACGCTGATCGCCACGGGCGCCATCACGTCGGACACAGAATTCGATCACGACCAGGTCCAGCCGGCCAGCCTGGACCTGCGCCTGTCGGACCAGGCCTGGCGCGTCCGCGCCTCCTTCCTGCCCGGCCATCGCAAGGTCGAGGAGCGGATCGCAGACGTGGCCATGCACGCCATCGAGATCACCCCCGCCGGCGTCGTTCTGGAAAAGGGCTGCGTCTATATCGTGCGGCTTCAGGAACGGCTGAACCTGCCCAAGGGACTGATCGCGCGAGCCAATCCGAAAAGCTCGACCGGCCGTGTGGATGTCTTCGTGCGCCTGCTGACCGATCAGGGCGCCCGTTTCGACGACGTCGCCGAAGGCTATGACGGCCCCCTCTACATGGAGGTCGCGCCCCAAACCTTTTCCATTCTGGTGCGCCCCGGCACCCGGCTGAACCAGCTGCGGCTGAAGGCCGGCGATCCGCCCAAGCTGGAGACCCGTTCGGTCGGCGTCGATCTTCAGGGCGGCGACGTCGTCGGCTTCCGGGGGCGCCGCCACGCCGGGGTGGTCGATCTGGACCATATCGACGGCCACGACCCGCGCGACTTCTGGGAGCCCCTGACCCTGCGTCGCGGCGAACTGCTGCTGGATCCGGGCGAGTTCTACATCCTGGCCTCGTCCGACGACGTGGAGATCCCGGTCGATCAGGCCGCAGAGATGACCCCCATCGACCCGTCGGTCGGCGAGTTCCGCGTCCACTACGCCGGCTTCTTCGACCCCGGCTTCGGTACGGACGAGGCGCACGGCGCCGGCTCCAAGGGCGTGCTGGAGGTCCGCACCCACGACACCCCCTTCCTGCTGGAACACGGCCAGATCGTCGCCCGCCTGGTCTACGAGCCCCTGACCGAACGCCCCAGCCGCCTGTATGGCGAAAGCGGCAGCCACTATCAGAACCAGGGGCTGAAGCTGTCGAAGCATTTCAGGGGGTGGTGAGCCGGCGCTAAAGTCTCCTCCCCGCTTCGCGGGGAGGTGGCTCGTAGCGAAGCGGAGAGACGGAGGGGTTCTTCGCCGCATCACAGACGCCTGCGGGACTTCAAGAGCCCCTCCACCGCTACGCGGTCCCCCTCCCCACAAGTGGGGAGGAGACGCGGTCCTCACGTCAATCGATCCGCCTTCCTCAGCCCGGGGAACATCGCCGACCAGGCGCCCGTGGCCGCCAGTGCGCCGAAGCCGCCGAACACCGCCGCCCCGACCGCGCCGAGCAGACGGACCATCACGCCCGAATAGGCCTCGCCCAGTTCGTTCGACGCGCCGATGAACAGCATCGACACCGAAGACACCCGCCCGCGCATGTGATCGGGCGTGGCCAGCTGGATCAGGGTCTGGCGGATATTGACGCTGATCATGTCCGCCCCGCCGCCGATCAACAGGGCCAGGGCGCTGAGCCAAACGATCTTGGACAGCCCGAACGTCACCGTGCATATCCCGAACACCGCCACCGCCGCGAACATCCATCGCCCGCCGTGCCGCACGATGGGGTAACGGCTCAGATAGATCGCCACCACCATGGCCCCGACACCGAACGACGCCCGCAACAGGCCGAACCCCTGGGGGCCGACGTGGAGGATGTCGCGCGCGAAGATCGGCGTCAGCAGGGCCACGCCCGCGAACAGCACCACGATCAGGTCCAGCGAAATGGCGCCCAGGACGATCTTGGTCTTGTAGACATAGGCCAGCCCCTCCTTGACGGACTCGATGGGCGACAGGGGATTGGCCTGGGGCGCGGGCTTGCCGCTGGTGCGGATCAGGATGAAGGCCGCGACCGCCAGCAGGAACATGCCCAGCGACACCGCATAGGCCAGGGGCACGTTCACCCCCACGATCACCCCGCCCAGGGCCGGGCCGGCGATGGCCCCGGTCTGGAAGGCGATGGACTGGGCCGCGATGGCGGGCGGCAGGGCCTTGCGCCCCACCACCATCGGCAGGAAGGCCTGGCTGGCCGGCGCCAGGAAGGCCCGCGCCGCGCCGAACAGGGCGGCGACCGCCAGCAGGCCCCACAGGGGTGGATTTCCGTGCAAGGCCATGGCCAGGAAGGAGCCGGCGCAGGCGGCCTCGACCAGGATGGAGATCCACACCGTGCGCTTTCGATCGCGCCGGTCGGCCATGGCCCCCGCCGGCAGAGTGAAGGCCAGCAGCGGCAGGAACTGACACAGGCCGACCAGGCCCAGATACAGGCTGGCCTGCTCGATCGGGTGATCCCGCCGCGCGATCTCATAGACCTGCCACAACAGGGCCGAGGACTGGATCTGGATCGCCAGCACGGCGACCACGCGGCCGAACCACAACAGGCGGAAATCGCGGATGCCCCACGGACTGGAGGGGCCGGCGTCAATGGAGTTTGAGGTCACGTGCGTCTGGGCCGTTTCGGATAGGGCGAACCGTCGCGGTGGAAGTAGCGGTCGGCGCCCGCGGGCAGGACCATGTCGATGTCGGGGTAGTCGCAAGGGGTGACGGTCGGGCTGCGCGTGCCGACCTCCAGCAGAACCGCCTCATGGCCGGACCGGTTCTCGATCCTGTGGCCGTTGGGGACGCCGGCCTTGAAGCCGGCGCAGTCGCCGGCGCGCAGCACCGTCTCGCCCTCGTCCTCAACCAGGATGACCTCGCCCTCGACCACCATGACGAACTCGTCTTCGGCTTCGTGCCAGTGGCGCTGGCTGGACCAGGCGCCGTCGGGCAGACGCAGCAGGTTGACGCCGAACTGGCTCAGGCCCGCCGCATCGCCCAGCTTCCAGCGGCGGCGCGGCAGACAGGGGCCGGCGAAGGCGTCGGGATAGGTCGTGCCGTCGCCCCGGGGCGCGGCGTCGATGTCGATCTTGGGCATGGGACTTCTCGCCGTGACGCGATGTCCGTAAAGCATAGGCGCATGAGCCGCGCATCAACTCCTGTGATCGATCCTGTCGAACTGACCCGCGACCTGATCCGTATTCCGTCCGTCACCCCCGCCGACGAAGGGGCCATGGACGTGCTGGAACGCCATCTGACGGCCCTGGGCTTCACCTGTCGCCGGCTGGCGTTTGAGGGCCCGGGGGGCGAAGGGGTCCATGCGCGGATCGAGAACCTGTATGCGCGACGCGGAACCGCCTCGCCCAACCTGTGCTTCGCCGGCCATACGGACGTGGTGCCGACCGGGCCGTCGGAGCAGTGGTCGTCGCAACCCTTCACCGCCGAGGTCCGGGACGGCGTCCTGTACGGCCGGGGCGCGGTGGACATGAAGGGCGGGATCGCCGCCTGGGTCGCCGCCGTGTCCCAGGTCATCGCCGAGGGCGAGCCGAAGGGCTCCCTCTCCTTCCTGATCACCGGCGACGAGGAAGGCCCGGCGCTTCACGGCACCAAACGGGTGGTCGAGACCCTGGCGGCCGAGGGCGAGGTGATCGACGCCTGCGTGGTCGGCGAACCGTCGTCGTCGCAGCACCTGGGCGACATGATCAAGGTCGGGCGGCGCGGCTCGCTGAACACCTGGATCACGGTCACGGGCAAACAGGGCCACGTCGCCTATCCCGAACGGGCGGCCAACCCCGCCCCGGTGATCGCGCGCCTGATGGCCCGCCTGAACGACCATGTGCTGGACGACGGCTATGAGGGCTTTCCCTCGTCGAACCTCGAAATCACCACCATCGACATCGGCAATCCGGCGACCAACATCATCCCGGCCCAGGCCAAGGCGCGGCTGAACATCCGCTTCAACCCCAGCCATACGGGGGACGGCCTGATCGACTGGCTGAACCGCGAGGCCGGGGCCATGCAGGCCGAGACCGGGCTGCAGATCACCCTGGAGCACCTGTGCTCGGGCGAAGCCTTCCTGACCGAACCGGGCGCCTTCGTCGCGGCGGTGCAGGACGCGGTCGAGGCCGTCGTCGGCCGCCGGCCCGAGGCCTCCACCACCGGCGGCACTTCCGACGCCCGCTTCATCCGCGCCCTGTGCCCGGTGCTGGAACTGGGCCTGGTCGGCCAGACCATGCACCAGATCGACGAACGGGTGCCGGTGGCGGAGTTGGAGACCCTGACGGCGGTCTATCGCCGGGTCATCGAGACGGTGTTCGAACGGCTGTGATGATCTCCGTCTCCTGCCCGCTCTGCGGGGAGGGGGACCGCGAAGCGGTGGAGGGGTCTGTCCGCCGCACCGAGTCCGGGGCAAGAACCCCTCCGTCACGGCGCTGAAGAAGCGCCGCGCCACCTCCCCGCGAGGCGGGGAGGAGACAGGGGGATCGCAACTTAACTCCGCTCCAAAAACCGCAGCGCGGTCAGCACGTGCGTCTTCACCCCCAGCGGCAGGACCTTCTCGTTCGGTGAGAACTCCGGTGAGTGGTTGGGCGCCGAGGTCGCGGGGCCCACGCCCTCAGGGCTGGCGCCCAGGTGGTAGAAGACGCCGGGGATGACCTGCTGGAAATAGCTGAAGTCCTCGGCCACCGTGGTCGGGGGCGTGGCGGGGTTGACGTTGCCGGCGCCCGCCGCCTCGGTCAGGACCGGGGCCAGCCAGGCGGACAGGCCGGGGTCGTTGAAGACCAGGGCGGCGTTCTGTCTGACGCCGAACTCGGCGGTGGCGCCATAGGCGGCGGCGACGTGGTCGATGGCGGTCTCCGCGCGGGCGACCAGGGCGTCGCGCTGGGCCACGTCGAAGGTGCGCAAGGTGCCCGACAGGGTCGCGCTGTCGGGGATGATGTTATAGCGGACGCCGGCGTTCAGGGTGGCGATGGTGAAGACCGTCGGGGTGGTCGTCGGATCGACCGTGCGGGCGGTCAGGGTGTTGACCGTCTCGATAACCTGGCCCGCCACCGCGATCACGTCCACGCCGCGCCAGGGCCAGGCGCCGTGGGTCTGTTTGCCCTTCAGGCTGATGTCCACACGGTCGGACGCCGCCATGAAGCCCTCGGGTCGATAGAAGACGCTGCCCGGACGGCCCGGCACGACGTGCAGGCCGAAGATGGCCTCGGGCTTGGGATCGTTCAGCGCGCCCTCGGCGATCATCAAGGCGGCGCCGCCCTTGGGTTCTCCCGGAGGGGCCCCCTCCTCCGCCGGCTGGAAGACGAAGACCACCGTGCCGGCGATCCGGTCCTTCATGCCCGCCAGGACTTCAGCCGCCCCCATCAGCATGGCCATATGCATGTCGTGGCCACAGGCGTGGGCGACCGGCACCGTATTGCCCATGTATGTGCCGGTGGCGGTGGAGGCGAAGTCCAGGCCCGTGGCCTCCTGCACCGGCAGGGCGTCCATGTCGGCGCGCAGGGCCACGACCCGGCCCGGACGGGCGCCGCGCAGGACGCCTATGACGCCGGTCTTGCCGACGCCGGTGCGGACCTCCAGCCCCAGGGACCGCAGATGGTCGGCGATCACCCCGGCCGAGCGGGTCTCGGCGAAGCCCAGTTCGGGATGCTGATGGAAGTCGCGACGCCAGGCGGTCACCTCGGGCATCACGCGCTGGACGGCGGCGTCCACGCTCGCCGTATCGACGGCTTGCGCCTGGGCGGCGCCGGCCGCGAGCAGCAGCGCCAAGGTGGAGGCGGCGAACAGTCGGCGCATGTGAAGGTCCCGTGAAATTTTAAGCCTGATCGCAGGTGACGGCGCCGCGAGCGCTTGTGCAAGCCATCGCGAACGGCGATTTCTGTCGGCATGGCCGAG
This sequence comes from Brevundimonas sp. PWP3-1b1, assembly GCF_049896065.1. Classification (NCBI taxonomy): domain Bacteria; kingdom Pseudomonadati; phylum Pseudomonadota; class Alphaproteobacteria; order Caulobacterales; family Caulobacteraceae; genus Brevundimonas; species Brevundimonas sp. PWP3-1b1. The sequence goes on from NZ_JAFCTO010000001.1 coordinate 193,992, forward strand.
AAGGACTTCAAGACCGCGAAGACGGAATGGCGGGACGTGGTCCTGGTGTGCCGCAAATGCTCCAAGAAGCTGGACGGCGGCTTCGGCCCCGGCGGCGACCTGACGCTGAAGAAGGCGCTGCGCAAATACCTGCACCTCAAGAAGGGCAAGCAGGGGCGAAAGGGCGGGCTGATCGTCACCGGCGCCGACTGTTTCGACATCTGCCCCAAGGGCGGGGTGGTCGCCGTCAACTCGGCCCAGCCCAAGAAGCTGCTGATCATTCCCGCCGGCGCGGACCTGTTCGAGGTCAAGACGCGGCTGGGGCTGGACGACGGGCGGCGGCTGAAGTTGGTCGAACCGGACTGAAGCCAGACGGCGGGTTGCGCCTTCCTTCCGGCGACAAGCCGTGCCAGAGCGAAACCATGGATGACACTCGTATCGAAAAACGCGTCGGCGTTCAGGCGACCTCGGACCGGATCTGGGATCTGATCGCCGACCTGTCCGGCTGGAGCGCCTGGAACCCGGTCGACACCGATGTCGAAGGCGCTATCGCCTATGGCGGGCGGCTGACGATGACCGAGGCCTGGCCCGACATGCCCGAGCGTCAGGCCCTGGCCCAGGTCGTCGAATGGCAGCCGCGCATGCGTCTGGTCTGGGCGGAACGACGCGGCTTCCTGTTCCAGAGCCTGCGCTACATTCAGATCGAGGAGTTGGGGCCCGGCAACTGCATCCTGACGGTGGGCATCCGCTTCTCGGGCCTGCGCGGCGAACTGTTCCACGACAAGCACCGCCCGGCGATCAGGGGGGCGCTGGAGCGTGCGGCCGAGGGTCTCAAGTCGGCGGCGGAGGCGGGCTAGCCGCCGCCTGCCTTCATCATGTCGATCACGGTCAGAATCGCCGGTCCCAGGATGACGATGAACAGCACCGGCAGGAAGAACAGGATCATCGGCACGGTCAGTTGCGCCGGCAGGGCCGAGGCCTTCTTCTCGGCGGCCGACAAGCGCAGGTCACGGTTTTCCTTGGCCATGACGCGCAGGGCGGTCGACAGCGGCGTGCCGTAGGTTTCGGCCTGGGTCATTGCGGTGGCCACCGACTTCACGCCCGGATGATTGGTGCGCTTGCCCAGGTTCTCATAGGCCATGCGACGCTCAGGCAGATAGCTGAGCTCCGCCGACAGCAGCGACAGTTCTTCGGCTAAATCGATCGACGACGGCCCCATTTCCTGGCTGACCTTGGTGATCGCCGCCTCGATGGACATGCCGGACTCGACGCAGATCAGCAGAAGATCCAGCGCATCGGGAAACGCCTGCATGATCGAGGTTCGGCGCTTGTTGATGCGGTTCTTCAGATAGAGGTTGGGCGCATAGAAGCCCGCGACGGCGGCCGCCATGACCAGCGTCAGCTTGTTCATCGTGGGCCAGTCCACGATCTTCATCACGAACATGTAAAAGGCCGCCACGATCATGAAGACGAAGGGCGAGGCGAAGCGGAAGAAGTAGAAGGTCGTCAGCGGCTTTGGCCCGCGATAGCCGGCCTGGGCCATCTGGCCGGCGACCTTGGGGTCCTCCAGAAGCTTGGTCAGGTTCAGCCGATCCACGACCCGCTTCTTGAAACCGTCGTCGGTGTGGCGCAGCCCGCCCTGCCCCGATGCGATATTGGCGCGCGAACGGCGCTTCAGATCGTCCCGGCGTTCGGAGACGGCCTTCATCCGTTTGTCCAGATCGACTTCACCGCCCATCGACGACAGCAGGGTCAGTACGGTGGCGAAGACCAGCACGCCCACGCCGATGCTGAGCAGGTTCTGCGGATCAGTGAGGAGACGCATCAAGCTTTCCATGATCCTCGCCTCAGAACTTGAACGAGATCATGCGCTTCATCACGAAGACGCCGGTCGCCATCAAAGCGACCGCGACAAGCAGCAGGAAGTTGCCGCGAAAGTCGTTGAACAGGGGCATCATGTAGGCTGGCGACGTCAGCAGGACCAGGCCCATGACCACCGGCGGCAGGGAGGCGATGATGCCCGCCGAGGCCAGGGCTTCGGACGACAACGCCTTGATCTTCTCGCCCATCATGCGTCGCGCGCGCAGCACGGTGGACAGGTTGCCCAGGGCTTCGGCCAGGTTGCCGCCGGTCTTCTGCTGAATGGCGATGACGATGGTGAAGAAGCGCAGTTCCGGCGTCGGCATCCGCTCGTACATCTTGTCCAGCGCCTGCTCCAGCGTCAGGCCGACGCCGAGGCCTTCGACCAGTTTCTGAAACTCCGGTCCCAGCGGCGCGGGGCTTTCGCGGCCGATGATCTTGAAACACTCGTGGACCGGCAGGCCCGACTTGATGCCGCGCACGATGACATCGACGGCGTTGGGAAACTCCAGCGAGAACTTCTTCATCCGCCCCTTGGCCAGGATGCCGACGACCCAGCGCGGCAGGCCCAGGCCAAAGATCAAGGCGACGCCCAGCACCACCAGGATGTGCAGCCCGAACACCAGGGCGACCAGCGTCGCCACCACACCGACGACGACGGAGATGATGTAGAAGGCCCGCACCTTAAGGCTCAGTCCCGCCTGTTTCAGGCGCGCCGCCAGGGTGGTGCGCGCCTTGCGCTCACGACGGTCCGCTTCCTGAAGCTGGATCAGAATCTGCTTGCGGCGCGCATCGGGCGTATTGGCGGCGGCGGCCTTGCGGGCGATGGCGGGGTTCTTCTTGGCCTCGCCCAGGTTCTGGGCGCGCTTGACCGCCTGGGCCGACGAATCGTCGCCCCCGACGAAGACCCAGCCCAGGCCGCCGATGGTGATGAAGGCCAGAACGGCGGCGAGGATCGGCAGCATCGTCCTACTCCGCCGCGTCCAGGGCGTCGGCCAGCTCGCGCTCCAGCCCATAGTAGCGGGCGCGGTCCCAGAAGCGGGGACGGGCGATGCCGGTCGAACGATGACGGCCGATGATCTTGCCGTTCTCGTCCTCGCCGGTGATGTCGTAGACGAACAGGTCCTGGGTCACGATCACGTCGCCCTCAAGCCCCACGACCTCGGTGATGTGGGTGATGCGGCGCGAGCCATCGCGCAGGCGGGCGGCCTGGATGATCACGTCGACCGAGCCGACGATCATCTCGCGGATGGTGCGCGAGGGCAGGCCGTAGCCGCCCATGGTGATCATGGATTCCATCCGGCTGATGGCTTCGCGCGGGCTGTTGGCGTGCAGCGTGCCCATGGAGCCGTCGTGACCCGTGTTCATGGCCTGCAACAGGTCGAAGGCCTCGGGGCCGCGCACCTCGCCGACGATGATCCGCTCGGGACGCATCCGCAGGCAGTTCTTGACCAGATCCCGCATGGTGATCGTGCCCTGCCCTTCCAGGTTGGGCGGGCGGGTTTCCAGACGCACCACATGCGGCTGCTGCAGCTGCAGCTCGGCGGCGTCCTCGCAGGTGATGACGCGCTCGGTCGGGTCGATGAAGGCCGTCAGGGTGTTCAGCAGGGTCGTCTTGCCCGAGCCCGTGCCGCCCGAGATGACCAGATTGCATCGCGAGGCGCCGATGACGCCCAGGACGCGCGCGCCCTCGGGACTGATGGAGGCGTACTCCACCAGGTTCTTCATCGTCAGCTTGTCCTTCTTGAACTTCCGGATCGTCAGCGTCGGGCCGTCGATCGCCAGCGGCGGCGCGATGACGTTGACGCGCGACCCGTCAGGCAGACGGGCGTCGCAGATGGGACTGGATTCATCGACGCGGCGGCCGACCTGAGACACGATCCGCTGACAAATGTTCATCAGCTGGGTGTTGTCGCGGAAACGGACATTGGTCAGCTGGACCTTGCCGTTCACTTCGATGAACACCCGGCCTGCGCCGTTGACCATGATGTCGGCGATGTCGTCGCGGGCCAGCAGAGGCTCCAGCGGGCCATAGCCGAGGACGTCGTTGACGATGTCTTGGACCAGATGCTCCTGCTCGGCGACCGACATGGAGACGTTCTTGATCGCCACCAGCTCGGCGACGATGTCGCGGATTTCCTCGGACGCCGCCTTCTGGTCCAGATGCGCCAGCTGGGCCAGGTCGATGGTGTTCATCAACGCATTGAAGATCGTCGTCTTCGTGGCGTGATAGTAGTCGCTCTGTTCACGGACGATTTCGGCGACCGCCTGGGCCTTCTTCAGCTGTTCCAGACCGGCCGTGGCCTTGGGGCCGGTTCCGGCGACGTTGCCGGTCGGGCGCGGCGCTTCCGGCTTGGGTTTGGGGCGCGAGGCCAGGGCGTCGAGACGGTCGGCGGGCGCGGGCTGCGTCGGGGCCGATGCGCGCTCGAAGGCGTCCGCCGCCGGCTCCAGATCTTCGTCGGCGAAGGCGTAGGCCTCAGCCTTGGCCTGAGCTTGGGCCCGAGCTTGGGCCTGGGCGGCCATCCCCGGCGGGGGCGCGGCCGCATCGACCTTGAAGACGGACACAGGCTCGCCGGCCAGCGCAGGCGCCGGACGCATCGGCGCCGTCGTGACGCCTGGCTGACCTGTGCGCTTGCCGAACACGCGTCAGCGCTTCTTGAACATGTTGGCGAACAGGGACTTGGACGGCGACGCCGCCGGCTTGGACGCCTTGTCGGCTTTCGCCGGCTTTCCCTTCGGTCCCGCGACCATGGGCAGTTCGCGACGCGACACGATCTGGGCCAGGGTTTGGAAGGCCTCGGCCGCCTTGGTCTTGGCCCCGGCGTCCAGGATCATCTGGCCGTTGTTGGCGGCGGCGCCGAAGGTCTTGGCGTCGAAGGGAATGATCAGGCTGGGGTGAACCCCCAGGGCGGCGCCGAAGTCCTTGGCCGGGATCTCGGGACGGCCCGGCACGCCGACCTGGTTCAGCACCAGGCGCGGCGGCGCATCGTTGGGGCGACCCTGACGGATCAGGTCGATCATGTTCTTTGCGTTGCGCAGCGAGGCCAGGTCGGGCGTGGCCACCACCACCACCTCATCGGCGCTGATCAGGGTGCGGCGCATCCACGGCGACCAAAGGTGTGGCAGGTCCAGCACGACGAACGGCGCCGTGGCGCGGATCTGGTTCGTGACCTCCTCGAACGCCTCGGTCGAGATGTCCCAGTCCGTGTCCAGACTGGCGGGGGCGGCGAACAGGCTCAGCTTGTCGGTGCAGCGGACCATCATCCGGTCCAGCAGGGTCGCGTCCAGCCGGTCGGGCTGGCCCAGGGCGTCGGCGACCCCGCTCAACGGGTCCTGGTTGAAGTCCAGGCCGGCGGTGCCGAACGGCAGGTCATAATCCACGATGACGGTATTGGCGCCGATCCGTTCCGAGATAGCATAGGCGGTGTTGTGCGCCACCGCCGAGGCCCCCGCCCCGCCCCGTGCGCCGACGAAGGCGATGGTGCGGCCGACGAAGGGCTGGGCCGGATCGTTGAACAGGCCGCCGATGGCCGCGATCAGCTGCAGCGGCTGCAACGGCGCGACCAGATATTCGCTGACCCCGCGACGCATCAGCTCGCGGAACAGGATGATGTCGTTGGTCGCCCCGACGACGATCACCTTGGTGCCCGCGTCGCAGACCTCGGCCAGCTGATCGACTTCCCACAACAGGGTCTGGGGGTCTTTCAGGCACTCGACGATGATCAGCGGCGGCGTGGGTTCGTGATGATAGGTCTCGACGGCGGCCGGCACACCCCCGACGCGGATCTGGGTGGTCGCGCGCGACAGACGGCGATCCTGGGCCGCGCGCTCGGCAGCCGCCAGCGTATCCTGGCGCTCGGCGAACACATGGATGGCGATGCGCGGCACCGACACCTCGCCGATGGAGCTGGACGGCGCCAGTCCCGTGGAGCCCAGACCGACGGCGTCCAGCCCGGTCTCGATCAGGCTGGCCTGCGCTTGGGCCACCACGTCCCCGACAGGGTTGAAGGCCGGGGCCTCGGGGACATAGGCGGGCGCTGCGACGACAGGCGCAAGCGGTTGGGGCGCCGGTTGAACGGGCGCGGCGGCCGTGAACACAAGCGGCGCACGCGTCCGCTCCGTCGGAACCTCGGCCAAGGGCTCGGAGAAATCCATATCGACATCGAAGGCGTCGTCGAAAGTATCGAACTCGCGGGGGACGGGGGCGGTGCTCATGGCTCTAGTTCACCGCATTGGAGACGGCGGTAGCCGTGACCAGGGTTTCAGCCGCAGCCGCCGTCTGCCGTCCGGCACGATAGTTGTCGAACACGACGGTTCGGCGTCCGGCGTCGGCCGGGGTCATGGCGCGCGGCGTCTGAATGTCGCGCGGATCGGCGATCTGGGCCGCCAGATTGGCCGTGACCGCGCATCCGAAGTTAGAGGCCGACTGGTTGTCGCCCGAACGGCCCAGATTGCCCCACGTCGTCCCGCACCGCGGCACGACGGCGCGAACGGTCTGATAGCCGACGACGACCGGCGCACGCGGATCTGGCGCGGCATAGCTGACCAGCATGATGCGATCCGGCGACACGCCCCAGGCCGCCAGGGCGGACTTGACGTCATAGGCCCGCTGCAAGGCGACGGGATCGTTTCCGGCCGGCGCCTCGATCACCAGAGGCACGGCGTCCACGCTGCGATAACGGGCGACCAGCGCCTGAATCGCGTCACCCTGGGCGGGTGACAGGCCGGTCTCATGGACCGCCAGGGCGATCCGGTCCAAATCGGGTTCGACCTGGAGCTGATAGCGCGACGTCGGGGTCAACGGCGGCTCGCCGCCCAGGCTGGCCGGTCCGCCGACGCAGGCGCCGAGCGCCAGAACCGTCGTGATCAGAAGGGCGATAGTCGGGGTGCGGATCATGCTGCGGGTCACGTTTCGGGTCACGGGGCGCTCACTCGATCACATAGCCGACCGAACCGGCCGGGGGCGCATTGGGCAGGCCATAGACCTGGTTCAGCTGACCGAAGAGAATCGTCTGGCTGTCGCTGGCGATCCGCAGGCCGTCGGCCGGCGTCTGCATCCGGCCCGGCGAGGTCGGGCTGACGATATAGGGCTCGACGATCACCACCAGCTCGGTCTCGCCCATCAGATAGTCGCGCGAGCGGAACAGTTGCCCCAGCACCGGCAGATTGGTGACGCCGGGCAGGGAATCGACCGTCTGGCGGCTGTTTTCCTGGAGCAGGCCGGCGATCATCATCGAGCCTCCCGACGGAATTTCGATGGTGTTTTCGCTGCGACGAACCGTCAGGCCCGGCAGGGTGATCGAAGAGGCCGTGCCGGCGCCGATCGTCAGCCCGCCCTGGGACGACAGCTCGGACACCTCGACCTTGACCTGCAGGCTGATGCGGCCGCCCGACAGCACGACCGGCCGGAAGGACAAGCCGACGCCGTAAGGCTTGTACGTGACGGTGACCTGGCCCTCGCTGTCGCGACTGGCCGGAACGGGGAATTCGCCGCCGGCCAGGAAGCTGGCCGCCTCGCCGTTGACGGAGGTCAGATTGGGCTCGGCCAGCGTGCGCAGCAAGCCTACGCGTTCAAAAGCCTTGAGCATGGCCTCGCCCTTGTTCAGACCATCCGAACCAGGCCCGGTACCCGGCTGGGCCGTGTCCCAGTTGGAAGGATCGCCGGGGCTGCCATCGACTGTGATCGGGCAAAGCGCGTCCGCCGGGAAGGCGCCGCCACAAGGGGCCTGCATCTGGTAGTTCTTTGTCGTGTCGATCGACGGACCGGCGCTGATCCCACCGAGAAGCGCGCCGTTAACGCCCCAGCTTGCGGCGTTGGCAAGCAGCCACTGGGTGTCACCCAGCCTGCCTAGGACGGCCGATGTGTTGAACCCCAGCTGCTTTATCACATTGCGCTGAACCTCGACCACACGAACCTTCAGGGTCACCTGGTCCGACCCCGGCACCGTGATCAGGTTCAGAACCTTCTCGGGCGCGGAAACGAAGGCGGCGGCGATGCGGGTCGCCTGGGCCGAAGCCGCAGGATTTTCCGCCACGCCGGTCAGGATGATGCTGTCGTTGACCGCCTCGGCGCGGACCTGACCGCCTGGGATCAGGCGGCTCAATGTATCCTGAAGCGCACTGGTGCCCGCATCGACGCGAACACGCAGGCTCAGAATCGTGCGGCCTGCGGCGTCCAGGAAGACGGCGTCGGTCTCGCCCGGCGTGATGCCGATCACGGTGATGCGGCGTGGCGAGTGCAGCATGGCCTCGGCCACCTGGGGATTGGAGACGATCACGTCGCGCGCATCGGCCGGCAGATCAACGGCGAACGAGGCGCCGCGCGGCAGGTTGATCAGTTGCGGTGCGGCGCCCATCGACACGGCGGTGCGCGTCTGGGCGATACCGGCAGGCGCGCCGGCCAGGCTGGCCAGAAGGGCGCAGACGACGGCGGCGATTGCGGGCTTGCGCATTGGAACAGCTTTCATGGCACCGCCACCACTTCGGGCGCGCCGCCGCGATAGATACGCACCGCTTGGGGTTGGGCGGCCGCCGCAACGCGGCGACGCGTGGCGCCGGAGGGCCCAGCGGTATCGGCATAGGAGCGAAGCGACAGCGACAACTCGCCCTCGGATTTGGCTTGGGCCAGCAGCACCGCGTCCTGAGGCTGGACCTCCAGGGTCGCGGTCGCGCCGACCACGGCCTGTTCGTCGTCGCCCGCGCGGGTCGACTGGTCGATGGCCAGAACCTTGATGTTCTGGAGGACGACGCCCGACGCGAACTTGGAGCTGGTCGCGCCCTCGACGGCGCCGTTGCGATTGGTTTCGGCGGTCAGCACCACATCGACACGGTCGCCAGGCAGGATGAAGCCGCCCGCCGCGGACTCCACGGTCACGCCGATGGCCATGGCGCGCATGCCGGGCTCCAGATAGGCGGCCATATAGCCGCTGTCGCCGGCGCGAACGATCTTGCGCGCCACGATCGGCTCTCCGGCCAAGATGGGTTCGCGTACGACTGAGCCGATATAGTCGGACTTGGCTCCAGGCCCCGCCATATCGGTCGCGGCCTTGGCGACACTCTCGACCGCGTTGGAGGCCTTTTCTGTCGTGGTTTCGGCGACAGGTTTGGCCGGAATGGGCGTGGAGCCGTCGGTGATGAAGACGGGATTGACCTCGTCCACCGGCCAGTCTTTCCAGGCCAGATCGCCTTCGACTAGGCGCTTGCCCGGCTCCAGATCCTTGGCGGCGACCAGCACCTTGGCCATCGGTCGAACTTCGACCTGAGCGGCGGCGGCGGGCGCGACGGGTTGGTTCGACGAAGACCCCATGGCCCGGACCACCAGGGCCAGACCAATGGCCGATACGGCGGCGATGCAAATGACGACGATGCGGGCAGGCTTCATCCAGGATGTCTCCAGCAGGCGTTCTGTCTCGGATACGACCCCCGACGCCTGCCGTTAACGATCATGAGCCCTGCGGGTTAACGCTTCCTAAGCGCCGCGAACGGCGGTCAGCGTAGCCTTAACGGCCGGATGCAAACGCCAGGAACAGGCCGCTTTCCGGCAGGGCCAGCAAGGCGCCGATGGCGATGGCGACGCCGTACGGAATGGCGCCCTTGGGCTGCATCAGATTGACGACCCAGCCCTGAGACACCGATGGCGCGAGCATCGGGAAATACTGACGTGCGGTCATGAGCAGCAGGCAGAAGGCGCCCCCGGCCAAGCCTGTCCAGATCAGGAAGGGTGCAAGGCCGCTCATGCCCATCCAAAGGCAGCTGGCGGCCAGCAGCTTGGCGTCGCCGCCGCCCACCCATCCCGCGGCGAACAGGCCCATTCCGATCAGAAGAGCAACCACGCCGACAACGACGTGAAGCGCGATATCCACGGGACCGGCCCCGATCAGCAGGGCGACAGGAAAGAAGGCGCCGACCAGCGCCAAAGAAACCCAGTTCGGAATCTTCATGGTGATCAGGTCGTGCAGACCGCCGACGATCACGAGAGCCGGAAAGACGCCGAGGACGATGAGCAGCAGAATATCCATGACCGCTATGCTGGCATCGAGACCTTAAATACCGGTTTCCAAGCCCAAGCTAACCGTTCGTGACGTTCGGCGGCGTGGCGAGATCGGATCCCATCTGGACGAACGCGGCTTTCAGACTGGGACCATAGGCCGAGAGAACGGCGATGATCACGGCAGCCATCAGGGCGCTGATCAATCCATACTCGATGGATGTCGCACCTGAGCGATCACGGAAAAAATCGCTTAAAAACTGGCGCATCCTGAAAACCTCTCAAAGGTGATCCTGAATCAAAATGGGGGCCGGCCTTAGCGGCCGGCCCCCAAAATGTAGCGAACTTCAGACGATCACGAACCCGCAGTGATGTCGGTGTCAGAGGCGCCGCTCATCGAGCTGCCGATGTTCGTGAAGGCAGTTTTCATTTGCGGGCCGAAGGCGGTCAGGCAGGTGATGATGGCGACGGCCATCAGGGCGGCGATCAGGCCGTATTCGATGGCGGTGGCGCCCGACTCGTCTTTGGCGAAGCGCGAAATGAACTTGGTCATGGGTAGTCCTTTTTCAAAATGGTCCAGCGAGCAACTTGGCGGGGGGAGCCGGTAGCCCGCTTGACCCCCAAACGCAGGATCAAAATGCCTGCCCCCCGTTAAATCTGAGTCACGAGGTTTGGTTACGCGCGGATTCACCAAAGAAAATTCTCATCTTGGTGTTTCAGCCTTTGTTGAGGATCACGGCGGCATGATGCGTGCGTCCGCGTCTGCACGCGCCCTCATTCAGAGCCGCCGATGTCTCGCCTCCCCGCCGCCCTTTTCGCCGCCGCCCTCCTAGTCGCCCCCCTGGCTGCCCAAGCGCAGGACGGCGCGCTCAATGTCGAGATCGACCGCTCGGCCCGCGTTCAGCTTCGCGGCGCCGCCGCCTCCGTGATCGTCGGCAACCCCCAGATCGCCGACGTCTCCATGGTCGACGCCAACACACTGTTCATCGTCGGCAAGGGCTATGGCGTCACCGAGGTCGTCGCCGTCGATGGCGCAGGCCGCACCCTGTTCCAGCGCGAGATCGTCGTCTCGGGCGGTTCGACGGGTTCGGTTCGCGTCTGGCGTGGCGGTCAGGCGACCGAAATGACGTGCGGCGCCTCATGCGCGCCCAGCATCCGCGTCGCACCGGCGACCGGCTCTACCGCGCCCTGATCGACGCCTTGACGTTCAGGGGATCACTGATGCGGCGCATGCGACGCCGGCGCGAACGCGAAGGGGTCGCGGCCGTTGAGTTCGCCATGGTCGCCATTCCGTTCTTTCTGGTGATCTTCTCGATCCTGGAACTGGGCATCGTCTTCATAACGAGTGCGATGCTGGAGACGGCGACGATGGACACTGGCCGTCTGGTCCGCACCGGTCAGGCGCAAACCCAAGGCTTTGACAAGGCGCGTTTCAAGTCGGAGTTTTGCAGCCGGATGGCGCTGTTCCAGGACGACTGCGACAAAAGGGCGACGATCGACGTGCGTGTGATTTCGCAGTTCGGTGTGGACGACCTCAAGGATCCGATCACAGACGACGCCATCGACCCCGAGAAGACCACCTATGACGACGGCGGCCCGAATAGTCTGGTTCTGGTGCGGGTGTGGTATGCGTACCCCCTGGTCACGCCCTTCCTGAACCAATCTGTTTCACGGATTGGAAAGGGCAAGGTTCTGCTCACCGCGGCCACGGCCTTCCGCAACGAAGGGTTTCCGGCCCCGCCGCCCCCGCCGCCCTCAGGATCTTCATCATGACTTTGCGATTGAGGTCATGGGCGCGTGACACAAGCGGCTTGGCGGCGATCGAGTTCGCCTTCATCGCCCCGATCATGATCCTGATTTACTTTGGCATGGCCGAGTTGTGTCAGGGCTATATGGCTTTGAAGCGCACGGGTCATATCGCCTCGATGGTGGCGGATATCGTGTCGCGGTCAGACGTAATAACCAAGCAGGAAGCCGAAGACGTTCTCGACATCGGCGTATTGATTATGAAGCCGTTTCCAACGGCCGCTCTCAAACAGCGGGTCAGCAGCGTCACCCGCATTGATGAGACCAACTACAATGTGGATTGGAGCGTCGGCGTCGGAGACGGCATGGATGACAAGCTGACCGTCACCGAGGACAATATCCCTTCGGACCTGTTGGCCATCGGCGAGACGGCCATCGTCGCCGAGGCGGAGTACGACTACAAGTCACCGTTCGGCGAACTGACGAAAGCCGCCCCGGATTTCAAGCGCATGGCCTATCTGCGACCCCGATCGGTGGACTTCATCCCTTGTACCGGTTGCTGAACCTAAAAACCGACCAAGGCTTCCCGCAGCGCCGAAATCTTCGCGTGGGTCTCGGCCTCCTCGGCTGACCGATCGCTGTCGGCGACGATGCCCGCGCCGGCCAGGGTGCGGAAACGCCAGACGTCGCCGGCGCGTTCAAAGCTGGCCGTGCGGATCAGGACCGACGCGGTCAACGTGCCGCCCTCCTCGATCAGGAACAGCGATCCGCACCAGGGCCCGCGCGGCGGTTCGTGCGCCGCGATGACCTTCATGGCCTGATGCTTGGGCGCGCCGGTGATCGAGCCCGGCGGGAAGGTCGCCTCCAGCAGGTCGGCGGGGCCGATGCCGAGGTCGGCCTGAGCCGTCACCGTCGAGACCAGGTGATGCACGGTCGGATGGTTCTCGATCTCGAACAGGGTCTCGACGCGGACCGATCCCGGCTGCGACACCCGCGCTAGGTCGTTGCGCATCAGGTCCACGATCATCAGGTTCTCGGCCCGGTCCTTGGCGCTGGATTTCAGCTCGTCCGCCAAGGCGGCGTCCTGGACCGGATCGGCGGCGCGGGGGCGGGTGCCCTTGATCGGGCGGGCCTCAATGCGGCGGCTGGCGGCGTCGAAGGCGAGGAACAGTTCGGGCGAGTTGGACACCAGCGCCCGCTCCCCGATCCGCCAATAGGCCCCGAACGGCGAGGCGCGATCCTGCTGAAGTCGCAGAAAGACGTCGAACGGATCGGCGGCCGGCTTCAACGCCCCCGACCAGGCCTGCGCGATATTGGCCTGGAACAGCTCGCCCGCCGCGATCCGCTCCACCACGTCCGACACGGCGGCGCGATAGGCGCCCGGCGACATTTCGGCTTCGAAGGTCTCGGCCGGCGCCGACTGTGGCGCGACGACGGCGGCGTTGGCCAACCAGCCGAGGGCGACCTCTGCGGCCACACCCGCCCTCTCCGCCGTCGCCCCTCGCCCCACCGCGCGCACGGTGCGCTGATGATGATCAAAGGTCAGCATGGCCGGGTAGCGGGCCAGCATCAGGTCGGGCCATGTCGTCTCTCGCCGACCCGTCGCCGGCCGCGCGCCCGCGTCATAGGCGGCCAGCCCCACCACGCCTGCGCCGAACGCCGGATCTCTCAGCGCCTGGAACGGCACGGCGTCATCGACAGGGCCGACCTGAACGCGGTCCGGCGCCGTGGCGACGTGCGACCAGCGCCCGCCCGGTCCGCCGTCCGACAACAGAGCCAGCACGCCGTCCCCGCCGCCCAGACCCGCTGCGACCTCGACCGGCTCGACCCACGGCGCATCGCGTGTGACGACGTGGCTCAGAACATCGCTCACGCCGACAGTCGCTCCACGATCCGGTCGCGCCGGGCCGTATCGACACCCAGGGCGTCACGCAGATAGGCGTCCACCGACCCATGCCGCGCCTCGACCTTGGCGAACGCCGCCTCCAGATAGGCGGCCTCCACGCCCAGGAAGGCGACGATGGCGTCGTCCGAGGCGATCCGGCCGGTCACCTTGTGCAGCTGTTTGGCGATGCCGGGCGCACGCCCCGCCAGATCGACGGCCGTATTGGTCAGCAGATAGTCCTCGACCATGTCGTCGCGCGACACGCCCAGCAGATGATGCGTCAGGGCGGCGAGAAACCCCGTGCGGTCCTTGCCCGCCGCACAGTGGATCACTACCGGCCGGTCCTGATCGGCCAGAGCCTGAAAATAGCGAGCGAAGACGTCCTGATGCGACTCATCGAACGGCAGGGTCCGATAGGTGGCTTCCATAAACCGCCGCCCGGACTCGGGCGTCAGGTCGGCGGTCTTCAGGAAGGTGATGTGCGGCGCCTCGGCGCCGTCGTCCACGCCGCCTTCGATCACCCGTCCGGTGAAGCCCTCCGGCCGGCGCGACGGCTGATCGCGACGTTCGCCGGGCCGGCGCAGATCGACCACGGCCCCGATGTCCAGCCGCCGCAGCCGCTCCAGGTCCGCATCACTGGCCCGCGCGTGGTGGGCGGAGCGCAGCAGACGGCCGGGCTGCACGCGCCGCCCGGCCGTCGTGGCGTAGTCGCCAAAGTCGCGGAAGTTGTCGATGGCCTCGAAGGCATGAAGGCGGGTGGTCATACCCACGCTTCTAGCTTGATTTCATCGCTCTGGCAGCAGACCCGCCATCGCATCCAGATAGGCGACGAAGGCGTCGCGTCCCTGGTCGGTCAGGCTGGCCTCGGTCAGGGGCTTTCGGCCCTTGAAACTCTTGGTCACCGCGACGAAACCGGCCTCTTCGAGCTTGCGCAGATGGACCGACAGATTGCCGTCCGTGGTCTGCAACCGGGCCTTCAGACTGGTGAAGTCCGCCGTCCCCGCACCCGACAGATAGGCCATGATCCCCAGCCGGATGCGCCCGTGGATCACATCGTCGATCCGGCTGATATCGAAATCGTCGGCCATGCTCAGACGATCTCCGACGGTTCCTGACGCATCAGGATGATCCCGGGAACCAGGGCCACGGCCATCAGGACGACCGTAAAGACCAGATAGATCGCAGGGCTATCGACGAACCAGGCCACCGCGACCGCGCCGGCATAGGCCGCCAGGGCCGTGAACGACATCCAGCGCGTTTTCGTCATCGCCGCTCCGATCATCCAGGCCGAACCATAGGCGACCAGCACCGTCGTCGGCATCACCGCCATCCAGGACCAGTTTCCGGTCTTCACCGACAGGGCGACCAAGGCCAGCCAGGTGACGAAGATGCCGTAGCCGACCCCGGTCCAGGCGGCGCCCACCGCCTTGTTGCCGGCCGAGTTCATGCCCGGCTTGCCCTTCATACGCCCGATCAGCATCGTCAGCGCGACGGCAAAGACGACGCCAGCGCCGATCCAGAGCCAAAGCTGCGCCCAGGGACTGACGTCCAGAACCCCGGCCTGGATGGCCCATTGGCCAAGGTTGGCGGTTCCGAACACGATGGCGGCGGTGACCAGCATCGGTCCCGCCAGCAGCGGCGCATGGCGCCCCTCGTGCGCGAGGCTGCGCATATAGGCGATGTCGTCCTGAATGGCCTGGGTCTCGCGGGTCATGGGTCTCTCCTCCTCAATCCGATAAGAGAGCATCGCCCACAAACTTTGTATTGTAAAGTTCTTTCTCAGGATCCGTTTCACGCATAGAAAAAGGGGCGAGACCGAAGTCCCGCCCCTCAATCCGATTGTCTCGCCCGTTAGAGTCGGGGCGTGCCGCCGCGTCCGCGAAGTCCGCCGGCCACAAGGGCGATGACGAACAGAATGATGGCGACGACAGCGACGAATTTTGCGATCTCGAACGAGAAGTTCGCGATGCCGCCGAAGCCGAGGACGGCCGCGACCAAGGCCACGACCAGGAAGATAATTGCCCAACGCATCATGGGTTTGGCTCTCCTGAGTTGATGTTGCCGTCGGCGACCCGAGAGCCGTTCGTCGGTCCGATACATCAACGTCGTCGCGGCTTGGCCGTTCCGTCCTTCGGGCGCCTTATCGACGACGACGGCGCGAATAGCCGCCCTGATCCATCTTGCGCTCGGCGACCATGCTGGCGACGATCGCCGCCAGGGCCGGATTGCGCAGCAGCAGGAAAGCCGCGCCCAGACCGCCGACGGCGCCCACGATCGGGCGCTCGCGCACGATATGGATCACCTTGGCCAACAGACCTTCCGGCTCGTCCTCTTCATCGTCCTCGTCGTGCTTGTCGCCCTTCAAAAAGACGACGGCCACGATCAGGGCGACCAGGGCGAACAGACCGAAGGTCACGGCCGCGGCGCCCAGCGGCGTCAACGTCAGGCTGAGCGCATAGAAGATGGACACACCCAGGAAGACGACGGCCAGAAACACGCTGGCGGCGACGACGGCCGTCGCCACCAGCTTTTTGACGATGCCCTTGAACATCAGCGGCGGCGGCCGGCCAGCAGCAGGCCCAGGATGACGCCGACGCCCAGAGCCACGGCCGTGGACTGAAGCGGACGCTCCTGCACGCGCTCGACGACATAGCGTTGCGCCTCGTCGAAGCGTTCGGCGGCGTCGTCGTAATATTCGCGGCCCTTCACGCGGGCCTCGTCGTAATAGCCACGGGCCTGGTCGCGCACTTCGTCGCTCTTGGCGCGCAGCTTGGCTTCGGCCTCGGCGGCCTTTTCGCGCAGGCGCTGGGTTTCCTCGCGGGCGCCGGTCTTCAGATCCTCCTTGAGGGTCTTCAGGTCGGCCTTGATGTCTTCTCGGGCCTTGGTGGTGGCCATGATGCGCGCTCCGTTTAAAGCTTGGCGGTAGAATAGAGAACCCCGTCTGGCAACGCCACACTCCGAACGAGGTTCCAACAGATGGGCGCCCGCGTCTGCCCTCGCCACGGGCTTTTCGCCGCACTAGAACGGTCGCATGACCCAATGGCTGTTCCCGCCCCGCCCCGTCCCGTCGCTGCCGATCGTCGGATCGGACCAGCGGTTTCCCGTCCGTCGCATCCTTTGCGTAGGCCAGAACTACGCCGCCCATGCGCGCGAGATGGGATCGGACCCCGACAAGCAGACGCCCTTCTTCTTCGCCAAACCCGGCGACGCCGTGGTGTCGGACGGGGCCAACCCCGCCTACCCTTCGGCGACGGCCAATCTGCATTACGAGGCCGAACTGGTCGCAGCCATCGGGCCGGATGCGGACGGCGGTGTCGCCATCCTCGGCTGGGCCGTCGGTTGCGACCTGACGCGCCGCGATCTCCAAGCCGAGGCCAAGAAAACCGGCCGCCCCTGGGACGCGGCCAAAGGCTTTGACCAGTCCGCGCCGTGCGGTCCGATCACCCTGGGCGCCCTGCCCCATCCCGCCGGCGCCATCGGCCTTAGCGTCAACGGCGAGGTCAAGCAGGCAGGCGCGCTGGACGACATGATCCTGAACCCCGACCGCATCGTCGCGGCGGCGCAGGCCCTGTGGAGCCTGCAACCCGGCGACCTGATCTTCACCGGCACCCCGTCCGGCGTCGGCCCAGTCAGCCCCGGCGACCGCGTGGTCGTCACCGTCGAGGGTCTGGAGACGCTCAGCTTCGAGATCCAGCCATGATCCTGCACGGCTATTGGCGTTCGGGCGCCAGCTACCGCGTCCGCATCGCCCTGAACCTGAAAGGCCTCGGCTACGACCTCGCCGCCCACGACCTGCGCAAGGGCGAGCAGAAGACGGCCGACTATCTGGCGCTGAACCCGCAGGGCATGGTGCCCGCCCTGCAGCACGGCGACCTGATCGTCACCCAGAGCCCGGCCATCCTGGAATGGCTGGAGGAAACCCACCCCGAGCCGGCCCTGTTGCCGACAGCCGCTAACGATCGGGCGACCGTGCGCGCCATGGCCGCCCTGATCGGCTGCGACATTCACCCGCTGAACAACCTGCGAGTGCTGAAAGCGTTAAGGTCGAATTTCGAGGCCGATCAGGCGACCGTCGACGCCTGGGCCGCCGGGTGGATCGCGCCGGGGTTCGATGCGCTTGAGGCCCTTATCGCACGCCACGGCGGCGCCTGGTGTTTCGGCGACGCGCCGACGCTGGCGGATTGCTATTTGATTCCACAGCTCTATTCAGCGCGGCGGTTCAACATGGACCTGTCGCCCTGGCCCCGACTTCTGTCCATCGAGGCGACCGCCCAGGCCCACCCCGCCTTCGCCTCGGCCCACCCGGATCGCCAGCCAGACGCGGATGTCTGATTTTCGCCGGATTGCGCATATCAGCGGTGGATAAGTAGGGTTCGCTTAAGGTCTCGCTCAGCGTCCCTTAAGCATTGGGCGTCATTGTGCGGGCGTGTCGTATTCCCCCGCCACACCTTCGGCGTCGTCGCCCATCCATCGCCTGGCTCTCGCCGTGGTGACAGAGCCCGAACGCGCGCCCGGCGCCTTCATGAGCGCGCCGTCCGGCGCCCGTGAAGAGGCCATGCGTTTTCTGCTTCAGACGGGAGCCGACGCCGGGGTTAAACTGATCGCCACCCGGCCCGAGGGCGACGGCGAGCGTCTGCTGGGTCAGGCCTGGCCCTTCCCCTCGCCCTTCCAGGTCACGGTGCGGACCGTGCCGTTGAGCGAAGGTCTGGACCGGGTCGAGGCCCGCGCCCGGCGCTCGCTGGAACGGATGGGCCTGCCCCGCGGCGACGTTTTGCTGATTTCCAACGCCGCCGATTTGGCCGGCGCCGAAGGTCGCGCCCTGTGGGATCGCGCCCGCAGCCTGAAGGATCGCGGCCTTTATCGCCGCATCGGCTTCTGCGCCACATTGGAAGACGGCCCCGCCCTGTTGGCCCGCCGTCTTGAAGCGGACGTGGTTCAGGTGCCGTGCAGCCTGCTGGACCAGCGCGCAGCCCAGGACGGCGTGCTGGAGGCCATCGCCGATACGGGCGCATCCGTTCATCTGTCTTCGGTCTTCGCCGGCGGCCTGCTGTTCGCGGGCGGCGACGATCTGCCGGCCGAACTGGCCAGCCACGCCCAGGCCCTGTCGCGCACGCGCAGACGCTTGGCCGAGCAACGCTGCGATCCGATGCAGGCGGCCCTGGGTTACGCCCTGGCGCTCAAAGGGGTGGACAAGGTCGTGGCCAGCGTCGCCTCTGCCGCCGAACTGCGCGCCATTTTAGCTGCCGCCCACGCCCCCTGCCCCAATCTGGACTGGGGATCATTGGCGCTGGAAGCGCCGGCGGCCTTCACCGCCGGCGCCCGCGCCCGGATCAGTAGCGCAGCCTGATCCCGACATAGCCGGACCGTCCCGGCTCTCCGTAACCGAACACCTGCTGATAGTGTTCGTCGCTCAGGTTCTCGATCCGCGCCGTCAATGTGACCTGATCGGTCAGTTCATAGGCCGCGTTCAGGTTCGCGGTGACGAAGCCGTCGCGCGCCACGGTCGAGAAGCCGCCGCTGTCATCCTGGTCGCCCTCGGCCCGCACCGTCAGCGCGCCCGAGACCCGGTCGCCCGTCCAGCCCAGGGTCGCCGAACCGGCGTGTTCCGGCACGCGCAGCAGGCGCAGGCCCGTCGAGCGATCCTCGGCGTCGGTCCAGGCATAGGCCAGCGTCAGGTCGAAACCGGCCCCCAGCAGCGCGCGGCCTTCCAGCTCGAACCCGTCCGAACGGGTCTTGGCCACATTGATGTAACGGCCGGCCGTATAGGTGATCTGGTCCTCGACGTTCAGGCGATAAAGGGTCGCGCGACCGTCGAACCGGCCGTCGGCCGAGGCCCAGCCCAGGGCGATCTCGACGCTGTCGGCCGTTTCCGGCTTCAGTTCGGGATAGGGCAGCGGCGCAAAGCAGAAGTCGCACACCGCCTGGCTGACCGTCGGCGACTTGAAGCCCGTGCCATAGGCGCCCGACAGGATGAAGCCGCCGGCCAGATCATAGGCCGCCGAAATCCGTCCCGTCGTCTTGGATCCGAAGTCGTCGGTGTCGTCGTAACGCAGGCCGCCGCTCAGGTTCAGCGCGCCGACGTCATACTGGGCCACGCCAAACACCGAGGTGATCGACAGGTCGCGCGACAGGCCCGACGACAGGGCCGCCGACGCCTCGTTGCGCTCGACGCCGAACGCATAGTCGATGTCCTGCATCGCGCCGTTGGCTTGCCAGCGATAGGCCTGGCGGTCGCCCGTGAATGTCGAACCGAAGCCGTCGCTGACCGAGGAGCGGTCCATATCCGACGCGGAGACGCTGAACTGATGGTTCAGGCCAAACGCCTGGGCGGTCACCCGGCCAAAGCCCGACCACTGCTCGCTTTCCTGGGTGTCGTCGGTGTCGGCCAACGCGAAAGTCGGGGCCGGGAAGCCGTCCAGGTCGGCCTTGCTTTTGTTCCAGCGCACCGAGCCGTCGACCTTGACCAGGTCCGAGAAGGCGTAGCGGCCCTTGGCGCCCAGGGTCGTGCTGCGGAATCCGTCGGCCTCGGGATTGCCGTCCGCCTCGTCGGCGGCGGAGATGCCGTCGGTGTCGAAGCGCGAAACATAGGCGCTGACGGCGTAGGTCTCGTTGGCGACGCCGGCCGATACGCGGCCGCGCACCGTGTCGAAACTGCCGGCCTCGGCCTCGGCGCGCACGCCGTCGATCTCCTTGGTCGTGAAGGCAATCACGCCGCCGATGGCGTCGGAGCCCCAGAGCGACGACTGGGGCCCGCTCAGCACCTCGATGCGCTCGATGTCGGCCAGCTCGAAGCTGGAGAAGTCATAGGCGCCGTTGGGCTCGGCCGCGTCGTTGACGGGCGCGCCATCGACCAGCACCAGGGTCTTACCGGGCGTGGCGCCGCGCATGCGGACCTGGGCCACGCCGCCGAAGGCGCCCGAGCGCGTCACCGACAGGCCCGGCACGTCGGCCAGGATGTCGGCGGCGAAGATCGCCCCGCGTTGTTCGATGGTCTTGGCGTCGATGACGCGGGCGCCGGGCGTGTCGGCGACGATGGCGGGAATGCGGGTGGCGGTGATGACGACGTCGTCCAGCTGGGTCGCATCATCAGCGGCGAAGGCAGGCGCGGCGAAGGCGGCGGCTATCGCAGCCGTCGAGAGAAGAATGGAACGCTTCATTGAGCGAGATCCCCGTTTCGGTCCCGCGAGTGCGCGCGAGAGACCGTCATGAGCGAGCCGACCCGCCAGACCGCGAGGGTCTGGACGGCGCAAGGTCGGGTCGCTGCGACGGTTAAGTCCCCGCGCCTCTGTCTGGTCCCGGACAGCAGCGAGCGACACAGGCGGCCAGGTTTCCTGGCTTGCGGGTCAAAAACCGTCGTCCTCGCCTTCCCAGTTTCCCAGTGGCGCCGAAGTCGTCAGACCCCGGACGGACGACGCTCTCGCCGCCTACAGTTGCGGGCACAGCCACGGTGTCTCACCGTGTTCCCTAAACCGCCTGGCGCGGCCTATCGCAGGGGCGACAAGCCTGTGCAAGGGCCGTTCAACGGCCTTGAGCCGCCGGGCGCGATCCGTCACCCTGTCGCCACATGAACGCCCCCGTCACTCACCCGCCCGAAATCGCCGCTTCGCTGGAGGGCGCGACGCCGTTCATGGCGCAATATCTGACGGCCAAGGCGGGTCAGCCGGACGCCATCCTCTTCTTCCGCATGGGCGACTTCTACGAACTGTTCTTCAAGGACGCCGAGGTCGCCGCCGCCGCCCTGGGCATCACCCTGACCAAGCGGGGCAAGCACCAGGGCGAGGACATCCCGATGGCCGGGGTGCCGGTTCACGCCATGGAGGGCTACCTCGCCCGCCTGATCCGCATGGGCCACAAGGTCGCCATCTGCGAACAGCTGGAAGACCCGGCCGAGGCCAAGAAGCGCGGCGGCAAATCCGTGGTCCATCGCGGCGTGGTGCGGGTCGTGACGCCCGGCACCCTGACCGAGGACAGTCTGCTGGACGCGCGCGGCGCCAATCGCCTGGCGGCGGTCGCGGTGCGCAAAGGAAGGGCGGCGGTCGCCGTGGTCGAACTGTCGTCCGGCGCCGTCGATTCCGTCGCCTGTTCCATCGAAGACCTGGGCGCGGCGCTGGCCGCCTTCCGGCCTTCCGAGGTTCTGGTCACCGACCGGATGTATTCGGACGAGGCCACACGCGATGCGCTGGATGGTTCGGGCGGCGTGGTCCAGGCGCTGGCCAGCGCCATCGCCGAACCGCAGGCCGCGCGCGTGCGGGTCGAGCGGCTGTACGGCGTCTCGGCGCTCGACGGCTTCGGTGCCTTCGAAGAGGCGGAGGTCTCGGCGCTGGGCCTGATCGCCGCCTATCTGGAGACGACCCAGGCCGGCAAGGTTCCCGCCTTGGCCCCGCCGCGCCGTCTGGGCGAGAGCGGCTTCCTCGCCATCGACCCGGCGACCCGAACCAGTCTGGAGATCGACCGCACCCAGCGCGGCGAGCGCGAGGGCAGTCTGCTCGCCTGTATCGACCGCACCGTCACCTCGGGCGGGGCGCGCGCCCTGGCCGAACGGATCGCGCGGCCCCTGCGCGATCCGCTGGCGATCAACGAGCAACTCGACGCCGTCGAATGGCTGCTGGAACGGCGCGATCTGCGGCGTGATCTGCGCGAGGCCTTGAAGGCGTCGTCGGACATCGCCCGCGCCGTGGGACGGCTGGCTCTCGGTCGCGGCGGCCCGCGCGACCTGGCGGCGGTGCGCATCGGCCTGTCGATCGCCGAGGGCGTCGCCGGCCTGTTCGTCGGGCAAGTCGATCCGCTGACCGGCCAACCCCGCCGCATCGCCTCGGCCCTGGACCGACTGACCCTGTCGACCGACGTGTCGCGGCTGAAGGCCGATCTGATCGACGGCCTGGTGGACGAGCCCTCGCACCTGGCGCGCGACGGCGGCTATGTGCGGCCCGACTATCGCCCCGAACTGGACGCCGCCCGCACCCTGCGCGATGACAGCCGCCGCGTCGTCGCCGACCTGGAAGCCCGCGCCGTCGCCGAATCCGGCGTGCCCTTCAAGATCAAGCACAACGCCGTCCTGGGCTATTTCCTGGAGACCAGCGCCAAGGCCGCCGAGGGCCTGCTGCGCGCCGGTCCCGACAGCCCCTTCATCCATCGCCAGACCCTGGCGAGCCAGGTCCGCTTCACCACCGTGGAACTGTCGGAACTGGACGCCAAGATCAGCCAGGCCGGCCATCGCGCCCTGGCCATAGAGGGCGAGACCTTCGAGGGCTGGCGACGCGAGGCCGCCCGCCTGGCCCAGCCGCTGCAGGCGGTGGCAGAGGCCTTGGCCGAACTGGACGCCCACGCGGCTCTCGCCGAATGGGCCCAGGAGGTCGGCGCGACCCGGCCCGTGGTGGACGACACCCTGACCTTCTGCGTCGAGGCCGGTCGCCACCCCGTCGTCGAGGCGGCGGTGAAGGCGCAAGGGGCGCCCTACACCCCCAACAACGCCCGTCTGGACGGGTCGGGCCAGGACGGATCGCGCCTGGCCATCGTCACCGGGCCGAACATGGCGGGTAAATCGACCTTCCTGCGCCAGAACGCGCTTCTGGTGATCCTGGCCCAGGCCGGCGCCTTCGTGCCCGCCCGCTCTATGCGGCTGGGCGTGGTGGATCGGCTGTTCAGTCGCGTCGGCGCCGGCGACGACCTGGCGCGCGGCCGCTCCACCTTCATGATGGAGATGGTCGAGACCGCCGCCATCCTGACCCAGGCCACGCCGAAGAGCTTCGTCGTTTTGGACGAGATCGGACGCGGCACCGCCACCTATGACGGTCTCGCCATCGCCTGGGCAACGGCCGAGGCGCTGCACGAGACCAACCGCGCCCGCACCCTGTTCGCCACCCACTATCATGAGCTGGCCCAGCTGGAGACGCGGCTGGACCACGTCTGCAACCTGTCCATGGTCGCGCGCGAATGGAACGGCGAGCTGGTCTTCCTGCACGAGGCGGCGCCCGGCGCGGCCGACCGGTCCTATGGCGTTCAGGTCGCCAAACTGGCCGGCGTCCCCGCCGCCGTCGTCGCCCGCGCCCGCTCGGTTCTGAACCGGCTGGAAGGCGAAAAGGCCGCCGCCGCACGCTTGGACGACCTGCCCCTGTTCGCCGTCGCCGAACCCGAGCCGATGCGCGGTCCCTCGCCGCTGGAAAAGGCCATGCAGGACGTCGATCCCGACGCCCTCAGCCCCCGCGAAGCGCTGGAAGCCCTGTACCGGCTGAAGGGCCTGGCTTGACCACAACTACGCAAGACTCCCTATAGGTTGAGAATCTTAACCTCGTTCGGCCAGAGTTGAGCCTCACCCTCTCCGGCCGCTCCAACCGAACGAGACAATGAAGCTCAGCGCCCTTTCCCTTTCGGCCAAGACGGCCCTGATGGTCATCGCCGCCCTCGGCGCCCTGACCCTGGCCGTGATGGCGGTCGCCGCCGTCCTTCTGACCCGCGACGCGGCGGCCAGAGCGGCCGAGCGGCAGGAAACAAACATGCGGGTCGCCTGGGACGTGCTGGCCGACTACGGCGACGGTTTCACCGCGCGCGACGGCAAACTCTACGTCGGCTCGACGCCGATGAACGACTTCACCGCCCCCGTGGATCGGGTGAAGACCCTGGTCGGCGGCACCGCCACCGTCTTCCTGGGCGACCTGCGCGTCACCACCAATGTGGTCAAGGACGACGGCTCGCGCGCGGTCGGCACCCGGCTGAAGCCCGGCCCGGTCTTCGACGCCGTGCTCAAGGACGGAAAGCCCTATCGCGGCCAGGCCGACATCCTGGGCAAGCCCTATTTCGTCGCCTACGACCCGATCAAGACCACGGCGGGCCAGACCATCGGCGTGCTGTATGTCGGCATTCCCAAGGCCGACTTCATGGCCTCGGTGAACAATGTGATGATCGCCCTGTTCGCCTGTGGCCTGGTCGTGGCCCTGTTGACGGTCGGCGCCTGCCTGGTCGTGTCGCGCCGGATGTTCTCGCCGCTGAAGGGCCTGTGCGACCGGATGGAGGCCCTGCGTCAGGGCCGCACCGACTTCGACGCTCCCTGGGTCTCGCGCGGCGACGACATCGGCCAGATCTCGCGCGCCGTCATCGCCTTTCGCGACGCCGCCGTGCGTCAGAAGGAGACCGAGACCGAGGCCGAGACCATGCGTGAAAGCGCCCGCGCCGCCCGCCTCGCCGGCGAGGCCGAACGCGAACGTCTGGCCGCCGAAGACGCCGTGGTGGTCGAGGCCCTCGGCGACGGCCTGGCGGCCCTGGCGCGCGGCGACCTCACCTACCGGATCACCACCACCTTCGCCGAGCGCAGCAAGAAGCTGAAGGACGACTACAACGCCGCCGCCGACACCCTGACGGCGACCATGGGCGACATCATCGAACTGGTCGGCGCGATGCGCTCCGGCACGGCCGAGGTCACCACCGCGACCAACGACCTGTCGCGCCGCACCGAGCAGCAGGCCGCCGCCCTGGAAGAAACCGCCGCAGCCCTGGATCAGATCACCGTCACGGTGAAGAAGACCGCCGAGGGCGCCCAGTCCGCCGCCGGCATCACCGCCAAGGCCCGCAGCGGCGCCGAGGAGCGCGAGCGGATCATCGCCGACACCACCGCCGCCATGGGTCAGATCGAAAGCACCTCGGGCCGCATCGGCGAGATCATCGGCGTCATCGACGAGATCGCCTTCCAGACCAACCTTCTGGCCCTGAACGCCGGGGTCGAGGCGGCACGTGCCGGCGAGGCCGGTCGCGGCTTCGCCGTCGTCGCCTCCGAGGTTCGCGCCCTGGCACAGCGTTCGGCCGACGCCGCGCGCGAGATCAAGGGGCTGATCGCCGCCTCCAGCGCCAGCGTGGGCGAAGGCGCCCGACTGGTGTCCCAGACCGGCAGCGCCCTGACCGCCCTGATCAGCCAGGTCGCCGACATCAACCTGCTGGCCGCCGAAATCGCCGCCTCCGCCCGCGAACAGGCGGTGGGTCTCGCCGAGGTCAACGTCGCCGTGAACCAGATGGACCAGACCACTCAACAAAATGCTGCGATGGTCGAACAGACCACCGCCGCCAACCAGGCCCTCAGCCACGAGGCCGAGCAGTTGGCCGAGTTGGTGTCGCGCTTCAGCATCGACGCAGGCCGCCAAACCAACGGCAGCGGGGCCCAGGGCCGCGAGAACGCCTGGGCCGCCTGACGCACCTCTGAACAGCAAAAGGCCCGGCCGACGAACGTCGACCGGGCCTTTTTCTTGTCCTGGAGCCTGCGCCTTTCGACGCAGCGCCGGATCAGGCCTGCATCATCCAGCCTTCGACATCCATGGCCGCCTGGCGGACGGCTTCCGAACGAGTCGGGTGGGCGTGGCAGGTGCGGGCGATGTCTTCCGAGGCGCCGCCGAAGCTCATGGTGATGGCGGCCTCGTGGATCATTTCGCCGGCTTGCGGACCCATGATGTGGACGCCCAGCACCTTGTCCGTGGCGGCGTCGGCCAGGATCTTGGCGAAGCCGTCGGTCTCGTGGTTGATCTTGGCGCGGCTGTTGGCGGTGAAGGGGAACTTGCCCTTCTTGTAGGCGACGCCGGCGGCCTTCAGCTGATCCTCGGTCTGACCGACCCAGGCCACTTCGGGGAAGGTGTAGACCACGCTGGGAACCAGGGCGTAGTCGACGTGGCCGTATTTGCCGGCGATGGTGTCGATCACGGCGACCGCGTCTTCTTCCGCCTTGTGCGCCAGCATCGGGCCGTGGGTCACGTCGCCGATCACCCAGACGCCGTCAGCGACCTTGAAGTGGTCGTGGTCGATGAAGCCGCGCTTGTCCGGCGTGACGCCGACGCTCTCCAGACCCAGTCCCTCGGTGTAGGGGCGACGGCCGATGGCGATCAGGACGACGTCGCCCTTGATCGTTTCGGCCGCGCCGCCGGCCGAAGGCTCGACCGTCAGCTCGACCCCGTCCTTGACCGACTTGGCGGCCGTGACCTTGGCGCCCAGTTTGAAGCTCATGCTCTGTTTGGTCAGGGTCCGCTGGAAGGCGGTGGCGACCTCGGTGTCCATGCCCGGCGTGATGCGGTCCAGGAACTCAACCACGGTGACTTCCGCGCCCAGGCGACGCCAGACCGAACCCAGCTCCAGGCCGATGATGCCGGCGCCGACCACGATCAGCTTCTTGGGCACGGCCGGCAGGGACAGGGCGCCGGTGGAATCGATCACCTTGCCGTCCTCGAAGGCGACGCCCGGCAGGGGGGTGGGCTCCGAGCCGGTGGCGATGACGATGTTCTTGGCGTCCAGCGTCTGGACCGAACCGTCGGCGGCGGTCACCTCGACCTTGCCCTTGCCGACGATCTTGCCGCGCCCCTTGATCCAGTCGGCCTTGTTCTTCTTGAACAGGAACTCGATCCCCTTGGTCAGGGCGGTGACGCTCTCGTCCTTGGACTTGTGCATCTGGCCCAGGTTCAGCTTGGGCTGGACCTCGATGCCGATCTTGGCGAACTCGCTGTTGGCGGCGTTCCACATTTCCGAGGCGTGCAGCAGGGCCTTGGACGGCATGCAGCCGACGTTCAGGCAGGTTCCGCCCAGGGTGGCGCGCATCTCGACGCAGGCGACCTTCAGGCCCAGCTGGCCCGCACGGATCGCGGCGTTGTAGCCGCCAGGGCCTCCGCCGATGATGACGACGTCGTAGGAAGCTTCGGCCATGGTGTCCTCTGATCGTTCGGTGCGGGGGGAGAGGCCCCGCGAATACAGGCTCTCGGGGCTGTAGGCAGCCGCCCCGTCGGGGTCAACCGCCCCACCGGCATATGGGGTCGCGAATGCGACCTTTGGAGGGGCGCCGCCACGCAAAAGGGCCGGACGTCGCCGCCCGGCCCCCTTCGTCGTCTGGAAAGGCTAGGCCTCAGAAGGCCATCCGCGCCACCAGCTGGAACACCGGGCCGGCGTTCTCGGATTCGATCTCGAACTCATCGTAGTCGCGGTCGATCTGGTCGGCGATGGTGTTGAACTTGTCGAACACCTCGTCCTTGGACGAGTCGAGCAGGTTCGAACCGGTGAAGCGGATCACCACGTTCGAGGCGACCTGCTTCTCGATGAAGATTTCCAGGTCGCCGCCGTACGAAGTGACGACTTCTTCGCCGACGATCCGGCTCTTGGCGTCGCCCTGTTTGCGATAGGTGGCGCCGAAGGCCGCGCCCCAGGTCGGGATGTCCTGGGTGAAGCCGACGTTGAAGACATAGTCCGACTGCGAGTTGAAGCGACGCTCGCCCAGGAAGTCGTCGACCGAACTGTCCAGCCACGAATAGTTCACGAAGACGCCCGTGTGCTCCATGCCGATGAAGTCCAGCGGCGTGGACAGGTCGAACTCGACGCCCCAGACCTGGCCGTCGCCGACGTTCTCGGCCGTCAGGCGGAAGGCGTCCGGTTCGTCCTCGGCCTCTTCACCCGTGTTGGTGATTTCGATCAGGTCGGTGATGTCGCGATAGAAGGCGTTGACGCCGATCACGCCGCGGCGGCCCAGACGACGCTCGAAGCCCAGGTCCGCGCCCCACGCCGTTTCCGGCTCCAGGTCGGGATTGCCGATGAAGTCGTTGTCGCCGTATTCGCCTTCCAGCAGGGCCGGCGACAGGAAGTCGAAGTTCGGACGGCGCACGGTGCGGGCCACCGAAGCCGTGATCCGGTCGCTGTCCGACAGCTTGAAGCGCACGCTCGCGGACGGCAGCAGGATGCCATAGTCCTTGTCGTTGGTGCGGTCGGCGGCGTCGACGGTCTCGTCCGTGATCGAGAAGTCGGTCGTCTCGTAACGCAGGCCGGCCTCCCACTTCGCCGCGCCGTTCTCGCCCGACAGCATGATGTAGGGGTCGATCCGGGTCTCTTCGATCGAGTTGATGCCGCCGTCGACGGCTTCGAAATCACCGTACTCGCTGTCGAGCAAGGCGCGGAAGACCGGCTCGTCCTCGACTTCGGCATCGGCCGAGAAGACCGTGCTGTCGCGGTTCTTCTTCGAATACTGGACGCCGAATTCCAGCTCCATGTCGCCGCCCAGCTTGATCTTGTGCTCGATGGCGGCCTGGATTTCCTCGTCCGTGACGTTGGTGCGGGTGCGTTCGCCCTCGATCACCTCGTCGCCGACGTCCAGTTCCTCTTCCTGCTCGAACTGTTCGTCGTCGATGCTGGCGTAGCCCAGCTTGAAGGTCGTCTCGCCGCCCAGCATCTCGCGCTCATAACGGCTGTTGACCGCCCAGTTGTCGGTCAGGATGTCGAGCGGGTTCGCATTGACCTTGGCCACGTCGTTGACGTCGCCCTCGTCGTATTCGATCGAGCTTTCGTCCTGGACGCGGTCGGTGCGAACGAAGACGCCGCTCAGTTCCAGGTTTCCGCCGGCGACCGGCATCTCATACGACAGGTTGGCCGAATAGTCGGTGCCGTCGCGGGTGTCGGTCTGGGCCTCGGTGTCGGTCAGTTCGCCGTTCGGCTCCGAATAGCGTTCCGAGAACTTCTGCTTCGGATTGCGGCGATCCTGGATGTTGCCGCCGATCAGCAGGCGGCCCGGCCCGACCTGGCCGCCCCAGACGGCGCCGTAGGTGCCGCCCCACTGGCCGTATTCGCTGTCTTCCCAATGCAGCGCGCCCAGGCGGACATAGCCGCCGTCCAGCGACAGGGCGTCACGCAGCACGATGTTGATGGCGCCGGCGACCGCGTCGCCAGAGCGGTTGGCCGACGAGGAGCGAACGACTTCGACCCGCTCGATCAGTTCGGCGGGGATGCGGTCCACGAAGAAGGAGCGATCCAGGTTGGCGCCGGGAACCCGCTCGCCGTTGATCAGGATCTGCGTATAGGCCGAGTCCAGACCGCGCATCCGCACGCCGTCCGATTCCAGCACGTCCGACAGGAAGGTCACCGAAGGCACGCGCTTCAGGGCGTCGCCGGCGGTCAGCGGCTCGAACCGCTGGAAATAGTCCAGGTCGTAGGACAGGGTCGGCACCACGTCGTCGGTGCGGTTGCGCATGGCCGGCTCGCCGGTGACGACGACTTCTTCCAGCGCCGTGACGGGCGTCTGGGCGGTCTGCTGCGGCGCGATCTCGTCGGCGGCCAGAACGGGAGCGGCGAAGGCGAGCGGGGCCAATGCGGCGCCCATGAGCAGTTTGATTTTCATCTCGATGATCCCCAGCGGCGGGCGACGTTTCACCTCTGCCGATGGGCGGCCCGATAGCGGGGACTGGCGACGCGAAAGCGACGTTTCGACGACGGCGATTTCGCGGTTTCAGGACAGTTGCGCGACGATCCGTCCCGACACCGATCATGCGTCATCGAACCGCATTCAAACCGTCACCATAAGTCCGTTGACCTGTCGGCGGTCGGCCTTGATCTGGGCCCCGACGAAATCACGTGACGAAATCACACCCGGGAACCTGCCATGACTTCGCCGATCCGACGCGCCGCCCGTTTCACCGCCGCCGTTTCCGTCTTCGCCCTGCTCGCGGCCTGCGCCACGACGGAAGTCGATTTCCAGGGCGAGGGCGAGGGCTTCGTCGGCCCCGGCGCGTCGGTCCAGGCCGTGCTGGAAACCCCGTCGGTCGGCACGGCGGGCCAGGACGCCGCCGACGATCCCGCCGTCTGGGCCAGCGCTGCGCCCGTCAGTGTAATGGGCAAACAAACGCCCGGCTTCGTCGCCGGCACGGACAAGAAGTCCGGCCTCTATATCTATGGCTTCGACGGCCAGATCCTGCAGTTCCTGCCCGAGGGCCTGCTGAACAATGTCGATGTGGTCGAGGGCCTGTCGGTCGGCGGTCGGCCGCAGGTGGTGCTGGGCGCCAGCGACCGCACGCCGGGCAAGACCGGCATCTCGCTCTATACCTTCGACCCGGCCGGGACCGGCGACAACGGCGTGCGCTACTGGGGCGCCGTCGCCACCGACGTGATCGAACCTTACGGCTTCTGCTTCGCGCGTCGCGGGGCCGAGGTCCACGCCATCCTGGTCGGCCATGAGGGCGAACTGCGCCAGTTCATCCTGAGCGTCGGCGCCGACGGCAAGCCCGCCGCCCACGAGGTCCGCCGCGCCGAGATCGGCACCATCTCCGAAGGCTGCGCCGCCGACGAGGCGACCGACGCCCTCTATATCACCGAGGAGAATGTGGGCCTGTGGCGCTACGGCCTGAACCCAGCCTCGGGCGCGGCCCGCACCCTGATCCAGCCCATCGCCAAGGACGTTCTGGTCGCCGACGCCGAGGGCCTGACGACCATCACCGACGCCTCGGGCCGCTACCTGATCGCCTCCAGCCAGGGCGATTCCAACTTCCCCGTCTGGCGTATCGACGGCGCGGCGCCGGAATATAAAGGCCGGTTCAAGGTCGTGGACGGCGCGGTGGACCGCATCACCGGCACGGACGGCCTCGCCGCCGCCAGCGGCCCGGTCGGCCCCTTCCCCGAAGGCCTGGTCGTCATCCAGGACGACGTCAACGACGTCGGCACCCAGAACTTCAAATACGTCGACTGGCGCGACATTCGGCGGGCGTTGGGGCTGTAGAACTTAGGTCTCAGTGGCGGATGATGGTGGTTCGCCTCATCTCGACCGCCTCCAGCCGATCAACGCCCTTGAGGATCACGGTCCATGATCGCCAATCTGGCGGCGACGCGTCGAAACTGACCGTCGCCTGAGGCCAGCGGCCGTTTTCCACGGGCTGCATCTTGCGAACGCGGACGCCGTTCTGAATCGGTTCGTCCTGATAGAGGGTGTTCTGCAGATGGATGCCCAAAAGACTGTTCAACGGCAGATCGGCCAAGGCCCGGCGTGCGTCCGGACAAGGCCCCGATGTCGAATGGGATGTCTCGGTGGTGCAGGCGATGTCGAAGGGCAGACGGGCGTCGCCGGCTGCCTGGCGCATCGCGTCCGTCAGGCGCGCCAGCATCCGTAGTGTCGGCTCAGGCCGGTCTGGCGGAGTTCCGATCCAGCCCTTTGCGGTCTGACACATCGCGTCGTTGGCCGTCATTGGATAGGTCGGCGCGTAGAAGATGACAGGACTGAAGGGCTGGAGCGCCAAAGGCGTATCGCCCGACGCCGCCTCTACGGCCGCCGGCGCCCCCGCCCCGCCGATATGGGACAACCGTCGGCACATTTCGGGCGCGTGAATCTCGGCGCGTTCGTCCAGCCTTATGAAGTAGACCTGTCCCGGTGCCCATTGGCGACGTACCAGCCCGCCGACAACCTTGGATGCCGCATCTGGTGGCAGCACCCGCGCCGCCAGCACCGCCGGATCGGCCCCTCGGACCTGATCCAGTGCCAGGGTGGGAACCTGCGGCGGGATCGCCGTGTCGGATTGGGCGTCGCCTGCCGCAAGAGCCAGCATCAACGCGAATGCCAAGGTCATCGTCGTGTCCCAAAAATGACTGTAGCTAAAGCTGGCGCAGCCGGACCTGGAGCGCAACCAGAAAGCGTGCCGACCCCTACTGATCCTCGTCGAACTTCCTGGCGACCAGGTCCGTCAGGGCTTCCATCGCCTCTTCGGCGTCCGGGCCTTCGGCGGAGACGTCGATGCTGCAGCCGATGCCGGCGCCCAGCATCAGCAAGCCCATGATCGAGCGGGCGTCCACCGTCACGCCGTCGCGGGTGACGTGGATCTCGCTTTCGAAGCTGGAGGCCAGTTTGACGAACTTGGCCGAGGCGCGGGCGTGCAGGCCCCGGGTGTTGCAGATGTTCAGGGTCGCGGTGACGGTCATTTTTCGCCTGCGAGCACCCAGGACGCGACGGAGATGTATTTGCGGCCGGCGTCCTGCGCATGGGCCACGCAGGATTCCAGCGTCTCGCGACCGCGCACGCTGGCCAGTTTGATCAGCATGGGCAGGTTCAGCCCGGCGATCACCTCGGCGTGGGTCTGTTCCATCACCGAAATCGCCAGGTTCGAGGGCGTGCCGCCGAACATGTCGGTCAGCAGGATGACGCCGTCGCCGTCGTCCACGGCCGCCGCCGCGTCCACGATGTCGCGACGCCGACGCTCCATGTCGTCTTCCGGCCCGATGCAGATGGCCGCGACGCCGCGCTGCGGGCCGACCACATGCTCCATGGCGGAGAGAAATTCGGACGCCAGCCCGCCGTGGGTGACGATCACCAGACCGATCATGAGGACTTCACTCGCATCCCGCCCTGAACCGTCCCAGGCATTCCCCCGCCCGGCAAGGGAGGCCGGACGCCGCCCTCTTTGGACCGCAAGGGGCGTTTCATAGACCCGTCTTTCGGGGTTTCAAAGCGTCTCCAGCGCGACTGCGACCACATCGACGGCCGAGGCCGGTCTGGGGTCCAGCGCCAGCAGGGGCAGGTCCACCCCCGCGAAACGCCGTGTCTGCGGCTCTGGAAGCCGTTCGACGGCCTCCGGCACGCAGGCGACGGCCAGCACCACTCGGGCCAGGGGGCGTGTCGCCGCGGACACGATTCCGACCCCGCGAACCTCGATTCGACCCGCGATGGAGGCGGGCGCGGAGGCATGAACCGCCCCGCCCGAGGTCCAGACCTGGGTGTAGTCGTCGCTGACCAGCCGCCAGCCGCGCCCGATCAGCCGCAGCGCCAGGTCGCTCTTGCCGACGCCCGACGGTCCCAGGATCATCACCCCCTGCCACGCGCCGCGCCTGCGAACGGCGACCGTCGTGGCGTGGACGGGCGGCTCCATCGTCATGCCCTGCGGCCGACCGCCGGGAAGACGATCTCGAACCGGGCGCCGCCCTCGGGACGGTTCTCGGCATGGACGCGGCCGCCGTGCGCCTCGGCGATCTGGCGCACGATGGACAGGCCCAGGCCCGAGTTCGACCCGAACGCCGCCCCCTTGGGCCGCGAGGTGTAGAAGCGCTCGAACACCGTCTCCAGGTTCTCGGCCGGGATGCCCGGTCCCTGGTCTTCGACCCGCACGCGGATCGGCAGGTCGTCGGTCGTCTCTTCCAGCGTCACCTTGACCACCCCGCCGGCCGGGCTGAACGAGCGGGCGTTGTCGATCAGGTTGCGGAACACCTGCCCCAGCGGCCCGTCGCGCCCCATGACCCGCAGCGGCTGCTCGGGCGCCGTGAAGGTCACCGGGATGTCGCCGGGCTTGGCCGTCGTCTCATAGATGCCGACGATGTCGGCCAGCAGCCGGTTCACGTCCACCGGGCGGGGCCGATCCCGCGACAGTTCCGCATCCAGCCGCGACGCATTCGAGATGTCGGTGATCAGCCGATCCAGCCGCCGCACGTCCTGTTGCAGCAGGGCCGTCAGCTTCTCGCGGTGCGCATCCGTCTTGACCAGCGGCAGGGTCTCCAGCGCAGACCGGATCGAGGTCAGGGGGTTCTTGATCTCGTGCGACACGTCGGCCGCGAACCGCTCGATGGCGTCCATTCGCGTGGACAGGGTGTCGGTCATGGATTCCAGCGACCGGGCCAGGTCGCCGATCTCGTCCTTGCGATCCTCAAGATCCGGCAGGGAGATGGCGCGCGCGCGTTGCAGCTTGACCTGATCCGCCGCCGCCGACAGCCGCATGATGGGCCGCGCCACGAACAGATGCAGCAGCAGCGAGGCCAGCAGATTGACGCCCAGCGCCACCAGTGCGAACGGCACCAGGGCGCGCCGCTGGGCGCTCAGGATCTCGTCCACATCGCCGGACTCGACCGTCAGCACGCCCAGAACCTGGCGCACATGGCGCACGGGGATGGAGACGGACACGACCCGGTCGCCGGATTCGTTGCGGCGCAAGGTCGCCTGGGGCGCGCCTTCCAGCGCGGCCGCGACCTCGACGGCCAGTTCGCTGTCCGCACGGGCGACGCGGCGCTCGGACAGGATGCTCTCCGCCGCGCTGTCGGGCGTCGGCGCCCCGGCCGGATTGGCGTCGGGCAAGGGCCGTCCGCCGATGGCCTCGGTCACCTGATAGCTGTCCACCAGCAACAGGCCGTTGATGTCGTACAGCCGCACCCGCTGCCCCGCCGGAATGAACCGGTCGGTCAGCCACAGCGAGGCGCGGATCGGGTCCAGTTCCGGCGTCGGCTCGCCCCGCGTCACGCCCTCCTCGCGCAGCACGTTGGCCAGCAATTCGGCCTGGACGCTCAACGATTCCTGGCGCGCCTCGATCAGCCCCTGACGCCATTCGTTCAGGGCCAGGGCCCCGCCGAACAGGATCAGCAGGCTGAGCAGATTAAGGGCAAGGATAAAGCCGCCCAGCCGCGATCCGCCGAAGCGGAACAACGGCCGGCGCACAGGCTCCTCGTCGGGCTCTCGCCCGCCCGGAAGATCAGCTCTCGCGGTAGCGGTAGCCGACGCCATACAGGGTCTCGATCGCGTCGAACTCGTTGTCCACGGCGCGGAACTTCTTGCGCATCCGTTTTACGTGGCTGTCGATGGTGCGGTCGTCGACATAGACCTGATCGTCGTAGGCGGCGTCCATCAGGTTGTCGCGGCTCTTCACGAAGCCGGGCCGCTGGGCCAGGGCCTGCAGCAGCAGGAACTCGGTGACCGTCAGCTTGACCGGCTTGCCGTCCCAGGTGGATTCGTGACGCGCGGGATCCATCGACAGCTTGCCGCGCTTGATGGCGCGCCCCGAGACCTCGGCCGCCGTCTCCGGCTCGCCGCCGTCGGCGCCGGTGCGACGCAGCAGCGCCTTCACCCGCTCGATCAGCAGACGCTGGCTGAACGGTTTGTGGATATAGTCGTCGGCGCCCAGGTTGAAGCCGAGGATCTCGTCGATCTCCTCGTCCTTGGACGTCAGCATGATGACCGGGATCTGGGAGGTCTGGCGCAGGCGACGCAGCACCTCCATCCCGTCCATGCGCGGCATCTTCACGTCCAGGATCGCCAGATCGGGCGGCGACGATTCCAGCGCGGCCAGGCCCGATGCGCCGTCGTGATAGGCGGTGATCTTGTGGCCATGGCTTTCCAGCGCCAGCGACACGGACGCCACGATGTTCTCGTCGTCATCGATCAGGGTGATGTTGGCCAAGTCTGTCTTCTCCTGAACTTGCGTCCTCGCGAACGACAACGCGCAACAAGCGTAACCGTTCGATCACGGTGACATTAGGGCTGGAGCCCGGCGGGCAGAAGGGAATTCGATCCACAATCTCCAACAGCGCGCGAACGCCCAAGATGGTTCGTCGCCCCGCCCATTTCAACGCGGCGCCAAATTCGCCCCTGCAAACCTCGCCTTAAAGCCTTGCCCGCCAGGGTGACGCCATGGCCGGTCCGATCCACTACGAAGTCTATGTCCGCAAGAGCGCGCCGTCCGCATGGACCCTGCTGATCGCGACCGAAGACCGTAAACACGCCATCGAGACCGCCGAAGACCAGTTGAACGACCGCCTCGCTGTCGCCTCGCGCGTCACCAAGGAGACGCTGGACCCCGACACGATGGAGTTCAGCTCCCTGACCATCCTGACCCTGGGCGCGCCGGAAGAGAAAAAGAAGAAGGTCGCCGACCCGGCGATCCGCCCGGCCTGCAGCGGCCCGGCCGAGCTCTATTCCCCCCACGCCCGCGCCCTGATCGGCCGGGTGCTGGAGGACTGGCTGAGGCGCGAGGGCGTCACCGCCTTCGAACTGCTGCACCGCGCGGACGTGGCCGAACGGCTGGAGGCCGCGGGCGTCGAGCTTCAGCACGCGATTCAGAAGGTCGCCGTCCCCGAGAGCCAGGCCACAGGCCAGGACGTCCACGGCGTCGTGCGCCACTATCAAAAGCTGGTCGAACAGGCGATGGCCCGCCTGCGCAAGGCCGGGCGCGACGGGATGTTCCCCTCGCTGAACGACCGCTCCATCGCCGACCTGGCGCATCGCCTGGCCGGAGCCTCCGACCGCGCCTTCAGCATGGGCGGCGTCGTCGCCGGCGCGCTGAAGGATCGGCGCGGCGCACGCGAGCGGCTGGGCGCGCTGATGGACCTGATGGACGCGGCGCCGACCGACGGCCCGCCGCGTGCCCTGGTCCTGGTGGCGGTCGAGCAGATTGTCGCCGAGATGCTGGCGGTGCGCACCAACCTGACAGAGATCCTCGGGCCGTCGCTCGACCAGGGCGCCAATCTGGCGGCCGTCGTGCGGATGGTGGCGCCCGCCGAGATGGACAGCCTGCTGCGCATGGACCCGCGCCTGGCCCTGATGATGCCCGATGTGGACGGCCCGGCCGCGCGCCTGGGCGTGCATCTGGCGGCCGGCGAGTTTCCACTGCTGGCCGCGTCCCTGGCGCGTCTGGTGACGCGCGAACTGACCAGTCAGCGCCGTCTCCGCCCCCAGGATCCGGTCGGAGAGATCGACATCCTGCGGCTTCTGGCCATGGCCCTGACCGCCTCGGCCGGTCGCCTGCTGACGCTGGAAGAGGTTCAGACCGCCTTCGTCGAACGCTCCAAGAGCCTGGTCACGGCGGACTTCGTCGGCGCCTACGTCAACCCCTGCCCCACCGTTTTAGCCGAGGCCGAGCAACTGACCCGGCTGTGCGAGAACGTCACCGGCGGCGCCAACAAGCGCGCCGCCGCCCGCTGGCTCAGCGCCTGCATCGGCTCCCTGCGGTTCGAGACGGAAGTGCGCCACTCCACCCCAGGCGGCCCCAGCGCCTCGCAGAAACTGGCCACTCTGGCCCGGCTCCAGCGCTCGGTGCGCGCCGCCCATCTGGGCGACCACGACCAGGCCCAGATCGTCGAGGCCATCGGCGCGGTCGGCGGCAATCTGGAAGGCGACGCCAATCTGGTCGGCCAGATCGTCCGCGCCCAGGTCTCCGCCCCTCAGAAACTGGCGGCCCTGCTCAAACTGGCGGTGGGCGAGGCCGGCCCGCTGGGTCCCGCAGCCGACCGCGCCCGGTCCGAGGCCGTCAAGCTGCTGCGGGCGCCGGACGTCCGCACCGCCCTGTCGGCCGCGCCCGAAAGCGTCGCCGCCCTGAAGGGCCTGATGCAGGCGGCGGGTTTCGCCGCGTAAACCCACCTACAAACCCGTCACCCTCGGGCTCGTCCCGAGGGCCCACGGCAAGGTCGGATTCGGCGTGCGACGTTGCAGACGAAGGTGTCAGCCCTTCGGTCCCGAGCGCCATTGAAGGTGGGCCCTCGGGACAAGCCGAGGGTGACGGCATTTGGGCTGCTCAGTCGAAGATGTCGAAGATGCTGTCGCGCTTCTTCTTTTTGTAGCGATAGTCATCATCGCGGTGGCGATCGTCTCGCTTGTAGCCCCGATCGTCGCGATACGGCTGCGGCGCCGCACCACCCCACGGCTGGGGTTGGGGATGAGGTTGGGCGTATTGCTGCGGCTGGGGCTGAACCGGCGGCGGGGCATAGGCTTGGGGCGCGGGCGCGACCGGCGCAGAGGCGCGGCCTTCCTCGACGGCGGCGGCCATCAGTTTTTCCAGCTCGCCGCGATCCAGCCAGACGCCCCGGCAGTCGGGGCACATGTCGAATTGGACGCCGTTGCGCTCCAGCGTCTGCATGGCGGCATTGTCGTTGGGGCACATCAGAAGAGGCATTTCGGGCTCCGGTCGAAAGATTCAGGATCGGGCGGTCGATACGACGGGCCAGGAGGGGGAGAAGCCCCATCGCATCGACGCACCCGTGCGGTCCGACATCGCGTCGCACAGCCCGGCGCAAGGAAGGGGAGCGCCAGACCGCAACAACGCCAGAGGGGCCCGTTCCGCTCCCTGAAGCTAGGCGCCGCCCTACCCCGCCGCCATGCGTCGCGGGGCCGCAGGCGTCGCATTTCGCCGCGCACCTGCCCCAGCCGGCATAGGCTGGGCGATGAAGCGTCGCGTTTACAGCGACTTGAGATCAAGCAGCGGCAATCGGCCATCCACGCCCGCGACAGGACTTATGATCCCCCTTCGGTCTTTGACATCGCCATTGGAACGGACGGGGCTGTTTTCGTTTCGAGTTGAGACCGTCTGAATTTCTTCGGACGAAAAGTCTTTCGAAAACAGCGGCATGATTCTGGAAGTGCACACTTTGCACTCTGTTTTTGTCACTGCGAGCGTCTGAAACCCGTCGCCTAACAGACCTGCCCGGCCGCCCAGCCCGACGACCAGGCCCACTGGAAATTATAGCCGCCCAGCCAGCCGGTCACGTCCACCGCCTCGCCGATGAAATAAAGCCCCGGCACGGCCTTGGCCTGCATCGTCTGCTGATCCAGCGCGGCCGTATCGATCCCGCCCAGGGTGACCTCGGCGGTGCGATAGCCCTCCGACCCCACCGGTTTGACGGCCCAGGCGTTGACCGCCTGATCCAGCCGCTTCAACACCTTGTCCGACAGGTCCGCCAGATTGCCTGACGCGCCCTCGCGCTGGCACAGGCTCTCGGCCAGGCGGCGCGGCACGATATGGCCCAGCGCCGTATGCACGGCCTGGCGACCGTTCGACGCCTTGGCCGCCTTCAGCTCCTCGAACACGTCGCGGCCCGGCGCCATTGAGGCCACCACCGCCTCGCCCTCGCGCCAGTAGGAGCTGATCTGCAGAATGGCCGGGCCGGACAAGCCCCGGTGGGTGAACAGCATGGCCTCGTTGAAGCTGGCCTTGCGGGCCTTGGCCCCTTCGGGCGCCGAGGCGACCGAGGCGTCCACCGCCACCCCCGCCAGCGGAACCAGCGCCTCCAGCAGTCCCGCCTCGAACGTCAGCGGCACCAGGGCCGGCCGCGTCTCGGTGACGCGAATGTCGAACTGGCGCGCGATGTCATAGGCCCAGCCGGTCGCGCCCATCTTGGGGATCGACTTGCCGCCGGTCGCCACGACCAGAGACGCGGTTTCCACCTGCGATCCGTCCGACAGGGTCGCGGACCAACCGTCGCCCGAGCGCGCGATCCGCTCGACGCCGGTCTTCATGTTCAGCGCTGCGCCCGCCGCCGCCATGTCGTCCGTCAGCATACGGACGATCTGCTTGGCGCTGTCGTCGCAGAACAGCTGGCCCAGCGTCTTTTCGTGCCAGGCGATCCCGGCCTTGTCGATTCGCTTGATGAAGTCGTGCTGGGTGTAGCGGCGCAGGGCCGAGGTCGCGAACCGGGGATTCTCGCCCAGGAAGTTCGCCGGTCCGCAGCCCAGATTGGTGAAGTTGCAGCGCCCGCCGCCCGAGATGCGAATCTTCTCGCCCGGCCGGTCGGCATGATCGACGACCAGCACCCGGCGCCCGCGCCGTCCGGCCTCGATCGCGGCCATCATCCCGGCCGCCCCTGCCCCCACGACGAGGACGTCGAACGACGCCCTCGTCATGACAGGCCCCTCGGTTCGAGGGTCTTAGTAACGATAGTGATCCGTCTTGAACGGGCCTTCGACCGGCACGTTGATATAGTCGGCCTGGTCCTTGGTCAGGACGGTCAGCTTGGCGCCCAGCTTGGCCAGGTGCAGCATGGCGACCTTCTCGTCCAGGTGCTTGGGCAGGGTATAGACCTTGTTGTCGTAGGCCTTGGCGTTGGTCCACAGCTCGATCTGGGCCAGGGTCTGGTTGGTGAAGGACGCCGACATCACGAAGGACGGGTGGCCCGTGGCATTGCCCAGGTTCACCAGACGGCCTTCCGACAGCAGGATGATCTTCTTGCCGTCCGGGAACTCGACGTGGTGGACCTGCGGCTTGATCTCGTCCCACTTGAAGTTCTTCAGGCCGGCGACCTGAATCTCCGAGTCGAAGTGACCGATGTTGCAGACGATGGCGTTGTTCTTCATCTGCCGCATGTGATCGACGGTGATGACGTCCTTGTTGCCGGTCGTGGTCACATAGATGTCGGCGCGGCCGGCGGTGTCGTCCAGCGTCTGGACCTCATAGCCTTCCATCGCGGCCTGCAGGGCGCAGATCGGGTCGATCTCGGTCACGATCACGCGGGCGCCGCCCTGGCGCAGCGAAGCGGCCGAGCCCTTGCCCACGTCGCCGTAACCGCAGACCACGGCGACCTTGCCCGACAGCATGACGTCGGTGCCGCGACGGATGGCGTCGACCAGCGATTCACGGCAGCCGTACAGGTTGTCGAACTTGGACTTGGTGACGCTGTCGTTGACGTTGATGGCGGGGAAGGGCAGCTCGCCCTTTTCGGCCATCTGATACAGGCGGTGAACGCCCGTGGTCGTTTCTTCCGACACGCCGCCGATGGCGTCGCGGATGGCCGAATAGAAGCCGGGCTTCTCGGCGATGTAGCGCTTCATCACCTTGAAGAGGGCTTCTTCCTCTTCGTTCTGCGGGTTCGCCAGGACCGAGATGTCCTTCTCGGCCTTGGGGCCCAGCACGGTCAGCAGGGTCGCGTCGCCGCCGTCGTCCAGGATTAGGTTCGGATAGCCGCCGTCGGCCCATTCGAAGATCTTGTGGGCGTAGTCCCAGTATTCTTCCAGCGTCTCGCCCTTGGTGGCGAAGACCGGCGTGCCGGCCGCGGCGATGGCGGCGGCGGCGTGGTCCTGGGTCGAGAAGATGTTGCACGAGGCCCAGCGCACTTCGGCGCCCAGGGCTTCCAGCGTCTGGATCAGGACCGCCGTCTGGATGGTCATGTGCAGGCTGCCGGCGATGCGGGCGCCCTTCAGGATCTGCTGCCCGCCGAACTCCTCGCGCAGAGCCATCAGGCCCGGCATTTCGGTTTCGGCGATCTCGATTTCCTTATTGCCCCAATCGGCCAGGGTGATGTCGCGAACGATGTAGTCGGTCATGTCAGGGCTCCGAGCCGCAGGAAGGTTTGGGGCCTCATAGCCCGGCGAGCACCAACTATCAACAAACACATAAAGATATCCTTATGCGATCTGGATACACGACGGCGTTAACGTCTCGAAAACCCACACAGACTATGGGGACAATGCCGTGACGGGGGCGTCCGGCAATCAGCAAGAGGCTTGCGTGCATGTCAGAGACGTCGATCCAGCAGCGAACGGCCTTCGCCGGCCTGTCCAGCCCGTCGTCCGCCTACACGGCGATCCAGGGCGCCATTCGCGGCGCCGTGCCCGGCGCCTTAGACGCCTTCTACGACCGCATCCGCGCCACACCCGAGACCCGGCGCTTCTTCCGTGACGAGACCCATATCGGCCGCGCCAAGTCCGCCCAGGTGGGCCACTGGGATGCGATCGTGGAAGGGCGCGCAGACGCCCACTACGCCCGCGCCGTCACCGTCATCGGCCAGACCCACGCCCGCATCGGCCTGGAGCCGCGCTGGTATATCGGGGGCTACGGCGTGCTGCTGGCCGAGCTGATGAAGGCCGTGGCGACGCGGCCTCGCAAACGGTTCGCCGGCGCCGCCCACGACCGCGAAACCGGCGAGGGCCTTGCCGAATTGACCCAGCGCGCCCTGCTGGACATGGACCTGGCCATCTCGATCTATTTGGACGCGCTTCAGCAAGAACGGGACAACGCCGCCGCCGCCAAGGCCGAGGCCGATGCGCGTCAGGCCGAAGTGGTGGCGGCCCTGGGACAGGCCCTGAAGACACTGGCGAGCGGCGACCTCAGCATCGCCATCCAGTCCGAATTTCCC
The DNA here is from genome assembly GCF_049896065.1 of Brevundimonas sp. PWP3-1b1. Classification (NCBI taxonomy): domain Bacteria; kingdom Pseudomonadati; phylum Pseudomonadota; class Alphaproteobacteria; order Caulobacterales; family Caulobacteraceae; genus Brevundimonas; species Brevundimonas sp. PWP3-1b1. The sequence goes on from NZ_JAFCTO010000001.1 coordinate 235,799, forward strand.
CAAGAGTATCGCACGCTGAAGGACGACTTCAACAGCGCCGCCGCCAGCCTGCGGAGCGCCTTCGGCGCCGTCGCCGAGAGCGCCGAGGCGGTGCGGACCGGCTCGGACGAACTGGCCAGCGCATCGGACGACCTGGCTAACCGCACCGAACGCCAAGCCGCCGGGCTGGAGCGCACCGCAGCCACCACCGAAGAGATCGCCGCCGGGGTCGAGCAGACCGCCAAGGGCGCCCAGAATACCGCTCAGGCCGTCGCCGCCGTGCGCCGCGACGTCGAGAACGGCGGCGAGGTGGTCGACGAAACGACCCAGGCCATGACCGCCATCCAGGAGTCGTCGGTCGAGATCGCCCGCTTCACCTCCCTGATCGATGAGATCGCCTTCCAGACCAATCTGCTGGCCCTGAACGCGGGGGTCGAGGCGGCCCGGGCAGGCGAGGCCGGCCGCGGCTTCGCCGTCGTGGCCTCCGAAGTCCGCGCCCTGGCCCAGCGCTCCGCCGAAGCCTCCGGCGAGATACGCACCCTGATCGCCACCTCGGCCGCCCAGGTCGCGCGGGGGGTGGACCTAGTCGAACGCGCAGGCCAGGCGCTGGACCGGATCGGCGAACGGGTCGCGGCGGTGGACGACCTCGCCGGCGACATGGCCTCGGCCTCGCGGCATCAGGCCGACCGACTGTCCGAGGTTCGCCAGGCCCTGGCCCAACTGGACGAGATCACCCAGCAGAACGCCGCCATGACCGAACAGGCCACCGCAGCCAGCCGCCAACTGGCTGGAGAAGCCGAGACCCTGGCGCGTCAGATCGCGGGCTTCCAGTTCGAGGCCTCGACGCCTGACGCCCGCTCATTGCACCGCCGCGCGGCGTGAGGGTTTCTTAAGCCGTCGGGGTTAGAGTCGATCTCATGGAACGCCGCGCTCTTCTCGGTCTCGCCGTCGTCGCGACGACCGCCGCCTCGACCTCTGCTCGCGCCTCGTCGAGCGGCGGCGCGGCGCCGTCCGCCGACACCTATTTCCGCCTGCCGGTCATCACCGCCTCGATCCTCCACGCCAGCGGCCGTCGCGGGGTGCTGAGCATCGAGACGGGGGTGGACGTGCCGGATGCGGCCTTGCGCACCCGCGCCCAACAGTCGGCCCCGCGCCTGCGCGCCGCCTACAACACCGCCGCCCAGCGCTTCGCCAACGGCCTGCGTCCCGGCGCCGTGCCCAATATCGACCAGCTGTCGGCCGAGCTTCAGGCGGCGACCAACGCCACCCTGGGCCGGGCCGGCGCCCGCGTGCTGCTGGGCACGGTGATGGCGGTCTGAGGGTCTAAAGAAACGAATAGGGATCCACGTCCACCGTCAGGCGGACCGAGGCCGGCACCTTCACCCGCGCCAGCCAAGCGCGCAGGAAGGCCTGGATGTTCACGTCCCGGTCGGCCCGCACCAGCAGCCGCTTGCGCCGGCGTCCGCGCACCAGGGCGAGGGGCGCATCGGCGGGTCCATAGACCTCCAGCCGTTCGGCGTTGGGAATGGCCTGGGCCAGGTCGTTGGCCGTCTTCTCGACCGCCGCCGCGTTCTCACTCGACAGGATGATCGCCGCCAGCCGGCCATAGGGCGGCAGGGACGCCGCCTCGCGCTCGGCCATCTCCGCCTCGACGAAGGCGTCCCGGTCGCCCGCCGCCAGGGCCATCAGCACCGGATGCTCGGGCGTCCAGGTCTGCAAAATGGCTCGCCCCGGCCGATCCGCCCGCCCCGCCCGTCCCGTCGCCTGGGCCAGCAGCTGATAGGTCCGCTCGGCCGCCCGCAGATCGCCGCCGCGCAGCCCCAGGTCCGCATCCACCACCCCCACCAGCGTCAGGCGCGGGAAGTTGTGACCCTTGGCCGCCGCCTGGGTGGCGACCAGGATGTCGATCTCGCCGTCGGTCATGCGCTGGATCAGGGCGCGCGCCGACCGCGCGTCGGGCGCGGTGTCGGAGCTGAACACCGCCGTCCTCGCCTCGGGGAACAGCTGGCGCACCTCTTCCTCCACCCGCTCCACCCCCGGCCCGACCGAGACCAGGGAATCCTCGGCCCCGCACGACGGACACAGCTTGGGCCGCGCCATGGAAAAGCCGGTCAGATGACAGACCAGCCGCCCTGTGTAGCGATGCTCGACCAGCCAGCTGTCGGTGTCCGGCGCCGTCAGCCGGTGCCCGCAGACGCGACACAGGATCACGGGCGCATAGCCGCGCCGGTTCAGGAACAGCAGGGTCTGCTCGCCCCGCAGCAGGGTCTCGCCGATGGCCAGCCGCAAGGGCTGCGACAGCCAGGTCTGGGGATCGGGCGTGTTCTGGCGCAGGTCCAGCAATGCGATGTCCGGCAGCACCGCCGTCCCGTGCCGCGCGCCCAGCTTCAGCCAGTCGTAGCGCCCGCTCTGGGCGTTCCACAGCGTCTCCAGCGACGGCGTCGCCGAGGCCAGGACAACGGCCGCCCCCTCGATCCGCGCCCGCGCCACCGCCAGGTCGCGCCCGTGATAGACCAGCCCCTCCTCCTGTTTGAACGAGCCGTCGTGCTCCTCGTCCACCACGATCAGCCGCAGGTTGACGAAGGGCAGGAACAGGGCCGACCGCGCCCCGACCACGATGTTGCAGCGCCCGGCGACCACCGCCTCCCACACCTGGCGACGGCGCGGCGGGGCGACGCCGGAATGCCATTCGGCCGGGGCGGCGCCGAACCGGGCCGTGATCCGCTCGATCAGGGCCTGGGTCAGGGCGATCTCGGGCAACAGGATCAGGATCTGCGCCGCCGGATCGGCCCGCAACACCCGCGCGATCGCCTCCAGATAGGCCTCGGTCTTGCCCGAGCCCGTCACCCCGTCCAGCAGGAAGGGTCGGAAGCCGCCGCCCGTCACCCCGGCCGCCAGGGCCGTCGCCGCCGCCGCCTGGTCGCCGTTCAGGGTCGCCGGCGCATGGTCGGGATCGGGCCGGTCGAACGCCGCCTCCGCCGCGATCTCGATGATCTCCAGGACGCCCTCGTCGATCAGCCCCTTGATCACGCCGGACGACACGCCGGCGGCCCGCGCCAGATCGGCGGCCGCCATGGATCGCTCGCCCAGGGCCTCCAGCACGCCGGTCCGCGCCGGCGTCGCCCGAGACGGCAGCCGCTCGCCCACCCGCCGCACCCGGCGTTCCGGCCGAGGGCGCGGCGCCCTCAGGCCCTTCAGCGCCGTCGCCGCCATCTCGCCCGGCGGCGACAGGGTCCAGCGCCCGGCCCATTCGACGAAATCCACGACGCGCGACGGCAGGGCCGGATCGTCCAGCAGACTGTCCACCGCCTTCAGCCGCCGGTTCGACCCGGTCGTCTCGAACACCTCGGACACGATGCCCCGCATCAGGCGCGGCCCCAGGGGCACGGCGACCTGATCGCCGCGCGCCAGGGTAAGCGCCTCGGGAACGTCGTAATCGAAGGCTTCCGGCACCGGCAGGGGAATGAGGACCGAGGCGACTTTCACCCGCCGTCTCCTCCCCATGAAATGGGGAGGGGGACCACGAAGTGGTGGAGGGGCTCTTTCCGCATCACAGGCGCCTGTCGTGCGGCCAGAGCCCCTCCGTCACGGCGCGAAGACGCGCCGCGCCACCTCCCCACCGCGAGCGATGAGGAGGAGAAAGGGAGTCGCATCCGCTCTTCGGTGGCGCTAAAAGCCCTGCCCATGAAACTCTTTCTCGATACCGCCGACGTCGCCGTCATCAAGGACATGGTCCCCACCGGAATGGTGGACGGCGTCACCACCAATCCGTCGCTGATCGCCAAGTCGGGTCGGAACATCGCCGAGGTCATCGCCGAAATCTGCGCCCTGGTCGAGGGTCCGATTTCCGCCGAGGCCGTCTCGCTCGATTTCGAGACCATGGTCAAGGAGGGCGACAAGCTGGCCGCCATCGCCCCCAACGTGGTCGTGAAACTGCCCCTGACCTGGGATGGCCTGCGCGCCTGCCGCGTCTTCACCGACAAGGGGATCAAGACCAACGTCACCCTGTGCTTCTCGGCCGCCCAGGCCCTGCTGGCCGCAAAGGCCGGCGCCACCTTCGTCTCGCCCTTCGTCGGGCGACTGGAAGACAACGGCGCCGACGGCATCGGCCTGCTGGAAGAAATCCGCGTCCTGTATGACGTGCACGGTTTCGACACCCAGATCTTGGCCGCGTCGCTGCGCAACGTGAACCACGTCGCCGCCGCCGCCGTCGCCGGATCGGACGCCGCCACCTTCGGCGCCGACACCTTCAAGGCCCTGGTGAACCACCCGTTAACCGACAAGGGTCTTGATGCCTTCGTGGCGGACTGGGCCAAGACGGGTCAGTCCATTCTGTAGCATCGCGGTTCCCGGAGAGGTCTGTTTGAGCGGCTCATTGGACCTTTTCGAAACGTCGGAATCGGACGCAACGCCCCATATCGGCGACGGCCTGCACTGGCCCGACGTGCGCGGCTGGCTACAGACCCATCCCCAGACCCTGCTGGACGACCGGTCCCTGCTGGAAGAGATCGGCCTGCGTCCCCACGGCCGCAACGTGGTCGAGTTTGGCGCCGCCGCCCTGACGCGGCTTGAGGCCGTGGTCGAGCGCGAGACCGGCGCCCGGCGCGAGATCGAACTGGTCGCGCGGGCCAACTTCGCCGCCCAGACCCAGACGCACGTCGCGACCCTGGACCTGATGGAGGCGCGCAACCATTCCGACCTGGCCCGGCGTCTGGATGCGGCGGCGCAGGGGCGCTTTGGTTTGGCCGGCGCCGCCATCGCCCTGGAAAAACCCGGCGGCGTGCCCTTCGGCTGGCGCGCGCTGGAAGAGGGCGACGTCGACAACCTGCTGGGCGAACACGGCCTGACCTGGCTGGGTCCGATGATCTCGGGGCTGAACTTCTTCGGCGCGACCGAGGATCAGGTGAAGTCCATCGCCCTGGTCCGCATGGCTCCGCACCTGGCGCCCGGCGGACCGCCGCGCCCCTGCATCTGCGCCTTCGGCTCGCCCGAGCCCGAAGGTTTCACCCCGAACATGGGCTGCGAACTGGCCGCCTTCCTGGCGCGGGTGACGGAGCGGATGGCCGAGCGATGGCCGGTTCTGAACTGAAAAGCTCTCAATTGACCGCCTCCGACGCCCTGCGCGCCTGGCTGGACCATCTGGCGCACGAGCGTCGGCTGTCGCCTCGCACGCTGGAGGCCTATGGCCATATCGGCCGGCTCTATGTCGCCTTCCTCGAACGCCATCGCGGCGAGACCCTGTCGCTGAAGGACATGGGCACGATCACCGCCGCCGAGGTCCGCGCCCACATGGCCGAGCGCCGTTCAGGCGATCACCCGCTGGCGGCGCGGTCGCTGAGCCAGAGCCTGTCGGCCATTCGTGGTTTCCACGCCTTCCTCGACCGGCGGCTGGACACGCCCGCGCCGCAACTGGCCCTGGTGCGCGGCCCCAAGGTCAAGCCGTCCCTGCCCCGGCCGGTGACCGAGGATCAGGCGCGCGGTCTGCTGGCCGAACCGGACGCCGATCCCGACGCCGAACCGTGGGAGGCCGCGCGCGACCGGGCGGTGCTGACACTGCTCTACGGCTGCGGCCTGCGGATTTCCGAGGCCATGTCGCTGGTTCGCAGCGATGCGCCGCTGGGCGAGACCCTGCGCATCGTCGGCAAGGGGTCCAAGACCCGGATCGCCCCCATCCTGCCTGCCGTGCGGGCGACGGTGGACGCCTATCTGGCCCTGCTGCCCTTCCCGCTCCAGCCGACCGACGCCCTGTTTCGCGCCCGGCGCGGCGGCCCGCTCAGCCCCCGTCACGTCCAGGCCTCGGTGCAGAAGCTGCGCGGGCGGTTGGGCCTGCCCGAGCGCACCACCCCCCACGCCCTGCGCCACAGTTTCGCGACCCATCTGCTGGGCGCCGGCGCCGACCTGCGTTCAATCCAGGAACTGCTGGGCCACGCCAGCCTGTCCACGACCCAGAAATACACCGGCGTCGATGCGGATAGACTTTTGACCGCCTATGCGGCCGCCCATCCCCGCGCCTAGAACGGCCGGATGACCATCGACATCCTGGCCATCGGCCTGCCCGCCCTCGCCGACACGATGCTGATCCAGCGCGCGCCCGACCTCGGTTGGACCCTGCATCGCCCCGGCCCCGACGGCCTGGCGCCGCCCGAGGTCGCCGAGCGGATCGTCGGCGTCGCCGCCTCGGGCGCCGCGACCGTGGACACCCGACTGATCGACGCCCTGCCCGCGCTGAAGATCGTCTCGGTCCACGCCGTCGGCTACGACCTGACCGACGTCGCCCACGCCCGGTCGCGCGGCGTGATCGTCACCCACACGCCCGATGTCCTGAACGAGGACGTGGCCGACCTGGCCCTGCTACTGACCCTCGGGACCTTGCGTCGCCTGCCGGCCATGGACGCCTGGGTTCGCGCCGGGCGCTGGGTTTCGAACGGGCCGCCGCCGTTGTCGCGCAGCGCGACAGGCCTGCGTTATGGCCTGCTGGGCCTGGGCCGGATCGGCCAGGCCATCGCACGGCGGCTGGAACCGCTCGCCGGAAGCCTCGCCTATCACACCCGCAATCCGGTCAAGGATGCGCCCTGGCGGCACGTGCCGAACCTGGTCGATCTGGCGGCCCAGGTCGATGTGCTGATCGTCATCGTGCCGGGCGGCGCCGCGACGCGCGGCCTGGTCTCGGCGCAGGTGCTGGAGGCCCTGGGTCCGACCGGCATGCTGATCAATGTCGCGCGCGGCGAGGTGGTGGATCAGGACGCCCTGGTCGCCGCCCTGACCTCGGGCCGGCTGGGCGGCGCGGGCCTGGATGTGTTCGCGAACGAGCCGAACGTGCCCCAGGCCCTGATCGACAGCGACCGCTGCGTCCTGACGCCCCACGTCGCCTCGGCCACCGTCGAGACCCGCAACGCCATGGCCGAGCTGATGATGGCGAACCTGGAAGCCGTGCTGGCGGACAGGCCGCCGGTCACGCCTGTGCCGGACTAACCTACTGACCCGGCCGTGAAGGGCGGGGCGGCGTCACCGACACGATCGGGCCGAACACCCGGCCCAGGGCGCGCGGCTGATCGGGGATCGCATAGCTGATCGGCAGGGGGCAGTTGTTCCGATCGCGCCGATCCAGCAGCAGATAACGCCGCGCCTGGCCGTCATCGAGAGAGCGGTCAAGCAACGCCCCCGCGCGATCCCCTGTTCGCTGCTCGGCCTGCATCAGAGGGTCGGGGCAAGGCATGGCCGCCCGGTCCGCGACAGGCGCGCCCCGGACCATGGCCTGGTCGGCGAGGGGCGCAGGCTGGACGGTCACGGCGTTCGACAAGGCCAGCATCAGCAGGGTCAGCATGGCATTCCTCCCAATCTGACCGGAGGCTACACCCGCAACCCCGGATTGACTAGATCGCCTTGATCGCCCCGCCGTCCAGCCGGATCAGCGAGCCGGTGACATAGGCCGCCAGCGGGCTGGCCAGGAAGGCGACGGTGGCGCCGAACTCCTCGGTCGTGCCGATGCGGCCGACGGGAATGGACTTGACGGATTCGGCCCGCGCCTGCTGCGGCGTGACGCCGGTGCGCTCGGCCGTCGCCTGGTCCAGGCGTTCGATGCGCGGCGTGTCGATCCGCCCCGGCAACAGGGTGTTGACCGTCACCCCGTCCGGTCCGACCTCGTTCGCCAGCGTCTTGGCCCAGGCGGCGACCGAAGCCCGCAGGGTGTTGGACACGCCCAGCGCCGCCGACGGCTCCACCACCGTGATCGAGGCGACGTTCAGGATCCGCCCCCAACCGGCCGCCCGCATGCGTGGCAACACCCGGTCCGTCAGGCGGAAGATCGACAGCACCATCGATTCGAAATGATCGCGCCAGACCGCCGGCTCCAGCCCCGACACCCCCGACGGCGGCGGCCCGCCCGTGTTGTTCAGCAGAATCTCGATATGACCGCCCAGCAACTCTTCGGCGAGGTCCGCCGCCTTCAGCAGCGCCGCGTGATCGGCCAGGTCCGCCGTCACCACGACCGCCTTGCCCGGCCCGGCCGCGTTCAGCGCATCCGCCACGGCCTGAAGCTTTTGCGCATCGCGCGACAACAGGGCGACATGCGCCCCTTCCGCGACCAGAGCCGTCGCCACGGCGCGGCCCAGGCCCGAGGATCCGCCGCAGATCAGGGCGCGCTTGCGCTCCAGTTTCAGGTCCATGGTCGATCTCCGGCTTCGATTTCAGTCCCGGATATCGGACGCCCGTTCGCGCGGCGCAACGCGGCGTTAACCGACGCGGCGCACCTTCATGCCGAAGCGGCCGCCATCAGCCGCCAGGACAGGCCGGGGAGGGCTCGCCCATGTCGACCAAAATGACGTCGAGCATCCGCCGACACAGCGATCATTTCGAGCCGCAGGACACCGATCCCCAGGAACAGCGCCGCCTGCGCGGCCAGCTGGAACAGATCGACTACGCCGCCTACGTCGCCAACAAGGAGGTGATCGGCCACGCCCTGACCGGCGTCGATGCGTCGTCCCTGCAAAAGCTGGCGGTCATGACCGCCACGGCCCGCGCCAAATGGGTGGCGGAATCGCTGCGTCTGGCCCACTCCGGCTCCGCCGTGACGCCTGACCAGGTCGCCCGCCTGACCGCCGCCCGCACCGCCTACGACGAACTCGCCGAAGCCTACGAGGCCCTGCGTCGCATCATCGAGCGGGGGTATATCTCGCTGCGGTGAGGTGACGGCGTGGCGTGGCGTGGCGTGGCGTGGCGTGGCGTAAAAAGGGACCACAGCAAGATGCTGCCCACGCTTAGCTAGCGTTGAGTGATCAATCCTAATCTAATGTATATTCTTTATGGAAAAGAACATGTGTCCTTTTTACAGTCATTAGCAATGTCATCAAGAAGTGCATCGACGTGGAAACGACAATGCACACCGCCAAGGGCGTGAAATTTTTGAACACAAAAAAACAGAATGTTTCAACTAGAGCCACACAACACACTAAAGTAAGATATGATAGGTTCGCATTCAACTCTCCGAGAAGTTCTCTACGCTCTCTAGTCCGATCTTGATGTATCGGCAGGAGTTTTTTATCTGACGGTGGAGGCCACTTTCTTTGAAAAATTCCAAATATAGCAACTTGCACATTCAGTAATAGCGCAATGAAAATTCCGAAAAATGTAATAGCCGCGTTATAGACATCTCGATCTAAGGGCATCTTAACAAGAAACGCTGCCAAACCCATAATCACAGGCACGAAAAAGAATATCAAAAGATCACTGACAGATAATCGTTTTGTCCGCCCATCTTTCAGCGTCGAAAGATGGTCACCTATGATCTGCCGGATATCGATCTTCACGCCGGGCGCTCGCCTATGCGTCGGTTCATATCGAGAGCAATCATTGTAGCCTGCTCCGCAATAGAATCGAAGGTAGGATGGCCGTCCAATCCCCATTCAACCGCTTCAGTGACGTCTACAGCACCAGTATCTGCGGTTGGACCGGCGAGCCCGACAGGGCGATATTGGCGACCAATCATTACAGTCGCCACTGCCTGATCAAATTCTTGTCCATCAAAGACAACGATCCCATCGTCATTTGGACTCAGGTCGTCAAAGAAATCTGCAAGCGTGCCTAGCGCTCCACCCCGTCCAGCTTTGTAGGCCAACTCGACGTCAATATGTCGCCGACGACCGCTCGCAGCATAAGTCGAGAAGCGGTCTGCAGACACGTGACTTTTGATCAAAGTAAGCTTCTTGACGGGCGCATTAGCATACAGGCTACGAGTTGAACCCACAGCTAACAGCTTCTTGATCCTCAACAAGACTCCTGGGTTCGCATCCTCAAAACGCTCCCTAATCCTTTCAAGCACCAACGTTACGCATGATCGCCCTTGAAAAGACTGGAATGTAAAAATGAAGTGCTCTTGCCCCTCTGGGCGCCAGAATTCAAAGAAGAGCGGAACTTCTTCTACGTCCTTCACACCACGGCTATATCTAACCTCTTTCGTTTCTACGTCACGGAAGGTGCTTTCGAAACCAAATGTTCCATACAGAATGTGGCCACGCACGCTGTTTGGACCATCTCCTTCTTGTTCGTCGAAGTACCAACTGCGTTGGTGACTATCACTCCTTACCTGGACAGAGTTCTCGCTCACAAACGTTCGAACAAAGTCATCCAAAGGTGTGCTGAGGTTGGCGTCCGGCACAACGTCGTCACCCTTGCTGTTCCGCACGTGCGCGGTCACCTGATAGAATCTCAGACCAATCGACGACGTCATTATCCCTCCGGCGAACCAGCGAAACATAGCGCTCGCGGACTGGTTAGCAACTGCGTTCGTTAAGGTTGATTAGCTGCAGAAAACTGCAGTCGTTCCGCAAGGCGATTAGGGGCTGATCACCCCTGTCCGATTTGATGCACCAATTCTGAGCGGTCTAAGGATGGCAGCCCTATCGAAAAGCGTTCGATAAGAGCAACATAGCCATCATGAAGAAGACGCGGGACAACTTAATCGTTATGAAAACGCCTGGTGGAGCCGAGGGGAGTCGAACCCCTGACCTCGTCATTGCGAACGACGCGCTCTACCAACTGAGCTACGGCCCCGTTTCCAGCGTGGGATCGGGTTCACAGGCGTGGCGGACATAGAAGGCGGGCGGGCGTGGTGTCAACGGGCTTGTGCGCGCAATCCGCGCAGCCCGGAAACGGCCGTTGTCGGACCGGGTGCGAACACGCTAGAAGCGCCGATCCAAGCAGGAGTTACGGTTCATGGGCTACGCCCTCGTCTGGTTGATCAACGCCATCATCAGTCTGATGATCTGGTTCATCATCGCCCAAGCCATATTGAGCTGGCTGGTGGCGTTCGACGTCGTCAACTATCGCAACCGCTTCGTCTATTCGGTCGGGACCTTCCTGGACCGGGTCACCGCGCCCCTGCTGGAGCCGTTCCGCCGCATCATTCCCAACCTGGGCGGCATCGACATCTCGCCCATCGTGGTGATCCTGCTGCTGCAGTTCATCAGCGTGCTGTTCAACCGCACGGCGGCGCCGGCCCTGGTCCAGTTGCTGGGCTGAGGCGACACGGCGGGCGGAAATCTGACGCCCCGGCGCCGATCCGCTCTTGCGCCGCGCGCCGTCCTTCCTAAAGGTGCCCGCCCGACCACTTTCGACCACGGTTCATGACCACGATCACCACAGTCGCCATTCTGGGCGCCGGACAGATGGGCGCAGGCATCGCCCAGGCGGTGGCGCTCGGGGGCTATTCGGTCCGGCTCTATGACGTCGTCGCCGACCGGCTGCCGCTGGCGCAGGGCGAGATCGCGGCCAGCCTGTCGCGTCATGTCGCGCGCGGCCTGGTCGATCAGGCCGCCGCCGACGCAGCCCTGGCCCGCATCGCCGTCAGCGACGTGATCGCCGAGGCGGTCGCCGGCGCCGATCTGGTCATCGAGGCCGCACTGGAGGACGAGGCGGTCAAGAAGGCCATCTATGCGCAGGTCCTGCCGCATCTGGGGCCGAACACCCTGCTGGCCTCCAACACCTCCTCGATCTCGATCACCCGCCTGGCGTCCTCGACCGACCGGCCGGATCGGTTCGTCGGCCTGCACTTCATGAAGCCGGCGCCGATCATGAAACTGGTCGAGATCGTGCGCGGCATCGCCACCTCGGCCGAGACCCATTCCGCCGCCGTCGCCTTCGCCGAGAGCCTGGGCAAGACGACCACGGACGCCGAGGACTTCCCCGCCTTCATCGTCAACCGCATCCTGGTGCCGATGATGAACGAGGCGATCTTCGCCCTGTACGAAGGCGTCGGCAACGTCGCCTCGATCGACAAGGCGCTGCGCCTGGGGGCCAACCATCCGATGGGGCCGCTGGAGCTGGCGGACTTCATGGGTCTGGACGTCGTCCTGGCCATCATGAACGTGCTGTACGACGGCTTGGCCGACAGCAAATACCGCCCCTGCCCGCTGCTGGTGAAATATGTCGAGGCCGGCTGGCTGGGCCGCAAGAGCGGACGCGGCTTCTACGACTATTCCGGCGACACGCCGGCGCCGACGCGATGAGCCGGTTCGAGAGCTATTCCGATCTGCCGGGTCAGGCGACCATCGCCGCACGGCCCGCGCCTCTGTATCCGATCCTGGCCTGTCTGGCCGGCGCGGCCTGGCCCCCGCTGTGGCTGACCCTGCCGTTCTGGCGGCCCCATGCCTTCATGCCGGGCCGCGACATGGACTGGCGGCTGGTGGTGATGGTGATCGGCCTGATCACCGTGCCGCTGGCGCTGTATCGCATCCTGAACGAGCGCAAGCGCGACGGACGTCCCGGCACGCGGCTGGGCGTCGTGTGGCGCTTCATGATGTACGGCGGCCTGGCGGCGGCCCTGGTCCAGATCGTCGTGGCCCTGGGCATGAGCGTCATGGGCTGGATCGAGGCCGGCGACTTCATGCAGGCCTTGGGCGCCACCGAGACGACCCTGCTGATCTTCGGTGTCGGCGGCCTGCCCATCGCCATGATCGTGGGCGTCAGCTACGCCCTGTGGGCCGGTCTATGCGCCGCCTTCATCGCCTTCGAGGCCCGGCCGGCGGTCAAGGACAGACTGGGCCTGATGCCCAAGCGCTGAGGCATCCGCGCTTAAGGCTGACATCTGGGGATTGGGGGATCCGCACATGACCATGGACGATAACGAAGCCGACGCCGCACCGATGCTGTCGCCGGTCGTCGCGACCTCGCGCATCGCCAGCCTGGACGTCATGCGGGGCCTGGCGGTGCTGGGCATCCTGGCGGTCAATGTCGTCTCCTTCGCCCTGCCCTTCATGGTCTATGAAGACGCGAGCCTGAGCCCGTTTGCGGTGACGGGCGCCAACGCGGTTGCGCGCTGGACGATGGACGTCTTCTTCCACCAGAAGTTCATCACCCTGTTCTCGATGCTGTTCGGCGCCTCGATCTTTCTGGTGGGGGGCGAGCGGGGCGATTCGGCGCGCGGGCGGCTGTTGCGGCGGCGCCTGTTCTGGCTGTCGATCATCGCCCTGATCCACGGCCTGGCCTTCTGGTACGGCGACGTGCTGCTGCTCTACGCCTGGTCCGGCCTGTTCGTGATGCTGATGCGGTCGATGCGGGCCGGGACGCTGATCGGGGTCGGCCTGGGCGTCACCCTGGCGCTGGGCGCGATGCAGGCCCTCGCCACCTGGCTGATCGTCGCCGGACCGCCTGCCTTCACCGAGGCGATGAGCCAGGGCGGACCGCGGTACACCGCCGCCATGGTCGCCGACGCCATCGCCGCCTATCGCAGCGGATGGGCCGGGGCGATGGGCCAGAACCTTCAGAGCTGGATGTTCCTGCAAGGGGCCAGCCTGACCATGTTCGTCTTCTCGACCGTGGCCCTTATGATGCTGGGCATGGGGCTGTTCAAGTCGGGGTTCTTCAGCGGCCGGGCGCCGACATGGGTCTATGCGACGCTGATCGCCGTGGGCGGGGCGGTGCTGGCCCTGCTGGGCGTGCTGGAATGGACCGAGGCCATGGCGGCGCCAAACACAGACCCGACGCGCGGCCTGGCGGGGGCGGTCGCCTCCTTCCCGATCTTCGTCACCCTGGCCTACGTTAGCCTGATCGTCCTGGCGACGACGCGAGGTCTGGCGTGGATCACGGCGGCGCTGCGACCCGTGGGCCAGATGGCCTTCACCAACTATCTGACCCAGACCCTGATCATGACGACGATCTTCTACATGCCGTGGGGGCCGCGCCTGTTCGGACAGGTGGACTATGTGCAGATGTGGGGCCTGGTCCTGGGCGTCTGGGCGCTGCAACTGGTCTGGTCGCCGCTGTGGTTGTCACGGTTCAGCATGGGGCCGCTGGAGTGGGTTTGGCGCTGTCTGACCTATGGTCGCCGGGTGCCGATCCAGAAACCCGGCTGACGGCGCTTTTATCGCAGGCGCGAAGGGATTAACTGAGGGCCATGGCCGCCCAGGATACTCCCGCCGAAACCTTCAAACGCGCGCTGGGTCATGCCGCGCGGGCGCTGGCCGAACAGCCCGAGCTTGAGGTGACGTTCGGGTCCGACGGTCCCAAGCTGTCGAACGGCGTCCTGACCCTGCCCCATCCGCCACGCGATCCGTCGGGGCCCGAGAGCGCCTCCCTGCGCGGCCAGGCCGACCGGCTGGCGCTGCGGCTGGCCAACCACGACGTGGCGGTGAACGCGAAGATGCGGCCGGCCGACGTCAAGGCGGCCGAGGTGTTCGATGCGGTCGAGCAGGCGCGGGTCGAGGCGTTCGGCTCGGAACACCTGGCCGGAGTGCGCGACAATCTGGGCGCCGCCCTGATCACCCGGCTGGAAAAGACCGGCGCCCTGCGCATCAATGACGCCGACCGCGTGCCGGTGTCCGAGGCCGTGGCGCTTCTGGTGCGCGAGCGGCTGACCGGACGGCCCGCGCCGGACGGCGCCAAGGCCATGCTGGATCTGGTGCGCGCCAATATCGAGGCCAAGGCGAGCGCCAAGCTGGACGCCCTGGCGGGCACGGCGGGCGATCAGGAAGGCTTTGCGCTGAAGATGCGCGAGGTGCTGCGCGCCCTGGACCTCGACCCCGGCGACGGGCGCGGCGAGGACTCTTCTGAAGATCCCGGCGACGAGGAGCCCGATCCCCAGGATCCGGCCGCCGACGACGATCAGGACGAGGAGGAAGAAGAGGACGGCGGCGAGGGCTCCCAGTCGATGGAGGGCGACGCCGACGATCAGTCCTCGGACGAAGAACGCGAGAGCCGCCCCGAAGGCGCGCCGGCCGATCCCGACGGCGAAGGCTCCGACGACGGCCCCGAACTGCAGGAAGGCCAGCAGCCGAACCGCCAGCAGACGGCCGACGACGGCCGCGCGGTCGATTTCTACCGCGTCTTCACCACCGCCTTCGACGAGGTGGTGGACGCCGCCGACCTGTGCGACCCGGTCGAACTGGACCGACTGCGCGCCCTGCTGGACGGCCAGCTGGCCATCCTGTCCAGCGTCGTCTCGCGCCTGGCCAACAAGCTGCAACGCCGCCTGCTGGCCCAGCAGAACCGCTCCTGGGTCTTCGATCTGGAAGAGGGAATGCTGGACACCGCCCGGCTGACGCGCATCGTCACCGATCCGACCGCCCCCCTGTCGTTCAAGGCCGAAAGCGAGAGCCCGTTCCGCGATACGGTCGTGACCCTGTTGCTGGACAACTCCGGCTCGATGCGCGGGCGGCCGATCATGGTGGCGGCGGTCTGCGCCGACATCCTGGCGCGCACGCTGGAACGCTGCGGGGTCAAGGTCGAGATCCTGGGCTTCACCACCCGCGCCTGGAAGGGCGGACAAAGCCGCGAGGCCTGGATCACCGCCGGCAAGCCCGCCAATCCGGGCCGACTGAACGACCTGCGCCACATCATCTACAAGGCCGCCGACGCGCCGTGGCGTCGGGCCAAGAAGAACCTGGGCCTGATGATGCGCGAGGGCCTGCTGAAGGAAAACATCGACGGCGAGGCGCTTCAGTGGGCGC
Organism: Brevundimonas sp. PWP3-1b1; assembly: GCF_049896065.1. NCBI lineage: Bacteria > Pseudomonadati > Pseudomonadota > Alphaproteobacteria > Caulobacterales > Caulobacteraceae > Brevundimonas > Brevundimonas sp. PWP3-1b1. Next base: position 251,218 of record NZ_JAFCTO010000001.1, read on the forward strand.
ACAATCGCCTGCTGGCCCGGACCGAGCAGCGCCGCATCCTGATGGTCATTTCCGACGGCTCGCCGGTCGATGACTCGACCCAGTCGGCCAATGCAGCGCTGTATCTGGACAAGCACCTGCGTCAGGTGATCGCCGAGATCGAGGATCGCTCGCCGGTCGAGCTGCTGGCCATCGGCATCGGCCACGACGTGACCCGCTGGTATCGCAAGGCCCTGACCATCGTGGACGTGGAACAGCTGGCCGGCGCCATGACCGAGAAACTGGCCGAACTGTTCGAGAACGAGGGCGCGGCCGGTCCCACGCGACGGACGCGAAAGAAGCTGGCGGCATGAGCCGTTTCGGCCGTCTGGCCTGCGTCTGGATCGCGTTGTCGCTGACGGCCTGCGCCGCCTCGCTTGGCGCGCCGCAGCCCTATCCGTTGTCTTCGGACGGCTGGACGCCCGGGGTCGCGGAGCTGAGAAGCGTCAGCCTGGGCCTGCCGGGCGGGGCGCAGTTGGCGGACGGCGTGCGGTTCGCCGGGGGCCTGCAACTCATCGCCGCACCGACCTCGACCCTGCACAGCCTGTCGGACCTGAAGCTGACCGGCGACGGGGGCTTCGTCACCGTGTCGGATGCGGGCGATCTGGTGCGCGGCGACATTCGCTTGGACGCCGCCGGGCGGCTGATCGGCCTGGATCATTTCCGCTCGCGCCGCCTGACGCTGGAAGACGGACGCGCAATCTCCGACAAGCAGGACGGCGATGCCGAAGGCCTGGTCGTCACCCCCTCCGGCGATCTGCTGGTCAGTTTCGAACGGCGTCACCGGATCTGGAACTACGGCCCGCTGTCGGCCCTCAAGACCCAGCCGACGCCGATGCGGGCGCCCGACTTCGCCTTCACCGAAAACGACGGGATGGAAGGGCTGGCCGTCGCACCCCGCGGCTGGCGCGTCTCGGGCGAGGACGGCGGCGTCTGGGACTGCTCATCGGCCCGGTGCACGGTCGTGACCCCGCCCGAGACACCCATTCCCGACAGCCAATACCGCATCACCGGCCTGGATCGCGATCCGTCCGGCGACGGATGGTTCGTGGTCCAGCGCCTGTACCGTGCGCCCATCGACATGCGCGCACGCGTTCGGCGCATGGCCCCGGACGGAACCTTGGGGCCTATCCTGATCGAACTGAAACTGCCCGGCACCACCGACAATTTCGAAGGGGTCGCCGCCGAGACGCGCCATGGCAAGACGCGCCTCTACATCCTGTCCGACGACAACTTCAATCCGGCCCAGCGCACCCTGATGCTGGCCTTCGACCTGAGCTGATCTTCAAGCGGCCCCGGCCCATTGGGTCGATTGGGCCGTCGCCTCGTCCGAGCGCAGCGCGCGCACGAAGTCGTCGCGCCAGATGCCCACGTCGGTGGCGCGCACCACCTCCATCAGGGCCTCCCATTTTCGAATACGCTCGGCCTGCGGCATGGTCAGCGCCTTCTGGATGGCGTCAGACAGCTCCTCGCGGCTGTAGGGATTGACCAGCAGGGCCTCGCCCATCTGCTCGGCCGCGCCGGCGAAGCGCGACAGGATCAGCACGCCGGGATCTTCGGGGTTCTGGGCGCAGACATATTCCTTGGCCACCAGATTCATGCCGTCGCGCAGCGGCGTCACCAAGCCCACCCGAGCCGCGCGATAGATGCCCGCCAGCTGATCCCGGCGATAGGTGCGGTTCAGATAGCGGATCGGCTGCCAGTCCATGTCGCCGAAGGCGCCGTTGATCCGCCCCGCCAAGGCGTCCAGCCGCGCGCGAATATCCTGGTACGAGTCCACGTCGTCGCGCGAGATCGGCGTGACCTGCAACAGGAAGACCTCGCCCCGCATCGAGGCGTTGTCCTGCAGGAACTGCTCATAGCCGAGCAGCCGCTCTTCCAGCCCCTTGGAATAGTCCAGCCGATCCACGCCCACCATCATCGACCGGAAGGCCGAAGACGCCGCCATCCGGTCATAGGTCCGCGCCCCAAGGGTCGAGTTCCGCGCCGCCAGGAAGCCGTCCACGTCGATGCCGATGGGGAAGACACCGGTCTGGACCTTGCGTCCGAAACACTCCAGCCCGCCGGTCCCGTCCAGTTCGCCCTGGGCCTCAGAGACCACATAGTCGGTGAACAGGTCGCTCCATTCCTGGGTGTGGAAACCGATCAGATCGAAATCGAACATGGATTCCACCAGCCGCCGGTGATGCGGCAGGGTCACCAGCAACTGACGCGCCGGCCAGGGCGTGTGCAGGAAGAAGCCGATCCGGTTCCGGATGCCCAGGCGGCGCAGATCCCGCGCCATCGGGATCATGTGATAGTCGTGGATCCAGATCATGTCGTCGGGCTGGATCAGGGGGGCCAGCACCTCGGCGAAGCGACGGTTCACCCGCTCATAGCCCTCGCCATACGACCGCTCATACTGCGCCAGGTCGATGCGGTGGTGGAAGAGCGGCCACAGCGTCTTGTTGGCGTAGCCATTGTAGTATTCGTCGACGTCCTGGGCTTCCAGATCGACCAGGCCGACAGTCACGCCGGCCCGGTCCTCGATCTTCACCTCGCCGGTGTAGTGTTCGATCGTCTCGCCGGACCAGCCGAACCACAGGCCGTCGTATTTTCTCAACGCAGCGGACAGGGCCATGGCCAGGCCGCCGGCGGACCCTGCGGCAGGGTCTGCCGGGGCGGAGACCCGGTTGGAAACGACGATAAGGCGGCTCATGACTTCACTTCGAACGGCGACCCCACCCCCGGGGTCCGGATATTAACGCACATCGGTCCACGAACGGCTCAACAGCACGGCGCAATTGATGATCCCGACAAGCGAATAGGTCTGCGGATAGTTGCCCCACAGTTCGCCGTCGTCGATCGAAATGTCCTCGCTCAACAGGCCTGCGGCCGTGCGGCGGTCCAGCATTTCCTGGAAGATGGTGCGCGCCTCCTCGATCCGGCCGTTCTGGTGCAGGGCCTCGATGAACCAGAAGGTGCAGAAGTTGAAGGCGGTTTCCGGCTCGCCGAAGTCGTCCGGCTCGACGTAGCGGAACAGGAACGGCCCCTTCTTCAGATCGCGCTCGATGGCGTCGAAAGTGGCGACCTGACGCGGATCGTGCGCCTCCAGGAAGCCCAGATCGGTCATCTGCAGCAGGGAGGCGTCCAGCTCGCGCCCGCCGAAGCTGGCGGCGAACCGGCCTTCGTCGGGCAGATAGGCCTCGGCCTCGATCCGCTCGCGGATGATGCGCGCCCGCTCACGCCAGAACTCGCCCCGATCCGGCAGGCCCAGATGGTCAGCCGCCTTGGCCAGACGATCGCAGGCCGCCCAGCACATGACGGACGAATAGGTGTGGACCCGCGCGATGGTGCGGAACTCCCACAGGCCGGCGTCGGTCTTGTCGTGCATGGCGAAGGCCCGGTCGCCGATAGTCTCCAGCGCATGGAAGTCGTCGAGCGTGCCGGGGCGCAACAGGCGCACGTCGTAGAAGGCCTGGACCAGCGGCAGGACGATCTGTCCGTACACGTCATGTTGCAGATGCTCGTGCGCCTGATTGCCGATCCGCACCGGCTTCATGCCGCGATAGCCCTCGACGGAGTCGATAATGCTCTCGCCGATGCCCGGCTCCAGACCCACGCCATAGACCGGCTGGACGTGGCCGCCGGCGGAATCGTCGACCAGGTTCCTCAGATAGACGAGGTAATTCTCAAGGATGTCCACGGCGCCCAGCCGGTTCAGCGCCCGCACCGTGTAATAGGCGTCGCGGATCCAGCAGTAGCGATAGTCCCAGTTGCGCCCGCTCTCCTTGAACTCGGGCACCGAGGTCGTCATGGCGGCGACGATGGCCCCCGTCTCCTCATAGGCGCAAAGCTTCAGCGTGATCGCCGCGCGGATCACCGCCTCCTGATAGTCCAGCGGCAGATAGAGTTTGCGCACCCAGTCCTGCCAATAGGCCACCGTCCGGTCCAGCGCGCCCTGCACCCCGTGACCGACGTCCTGGTCATAGCCCTCGTCCGGCCCCAGGAAGAAGGCGTGCGGCCGTTCCAGCCGGAACACCCGTTCCTCCAGCACATGCGACACCGGACAATCGGTCGTCAGGCGGAAGGTCACGTCGGCGCACATATAGCGGATATGGTTGGAGCCGGAGGTGTTCGGCGCCGGGCGCGCGCCCCAGTCGGTCGAAGGCCGCAGCCTGACCCGAATGCGCGGCGTGCCCGACAGCGGCCGCACCATCCGCGCAAAGGCCAGCGGGCGATAGGTGCGTGAATGTTTGGGATGGCGCGGGGCGAAATCGATGATCTCGGCGCTAGACCCGTCCTCGGCCGTCATCACCGTGCGCAGCACCGGTGTGTTGCGGACATAGGCCTGCTCGATCGACGTCATCCCCTCCATCTCGATGGCCCAGAAACCGTGATCGGGTTCCTCGCCGTCCATCAGGGCGGAAAACACCGGGTCGCCGTCCACGCGCGGCGCGCAGGCCCAGACGAAGCGGCCCTGACGGTCGATCAGGGCGCTGACGCCGCAGTTGCCGATGGGGAAAAGATCAAGATTGGGCTTCATCGGTTCAGGCCTTCGCTACGGCTTCAAGCCAGGTCAGTACGGCGTCGACATCATCCAGGCGGTAACGCGCCGCCGTCTCGCGCTCGGGGCCGACCAGCACGCCATAGCCGCCCAGGGCCGCCGCCGCCTCGAACCCGTATTCATCGGTCAGGTCGTCGCCCAGCATGACCGGAACCGCCCCCTTGAACGGCGCCTCCTGCATGAAGGCAGTGACGGCCGTGCCCTTGTCGGCTCCCGGCGTCTTCAACTCCAGCACCATATGGCCGGGTTGAAGCGTCAGGCCGGTTTCGGATTGCAACTCTGCAGCCAGCGCCTTGGCCGCGCCCGCTTCGTTCGGCGCCTGGCGGTAGTGCAGGCCGACCGACACGCCCTTGTCCTCGACGATCACGCCGGGGCGGTCGGCGGCGAAGGCCTCGAAGGCCTCCATGGCCTCGGCGACCCCCGCATCCGCCGTCTTACGCTGGATCGAACCGTCTTTCAGACGGCGCTCCAGCCCATGCACGCCCGAGCCGGAAACAAGGGCGTGGTCGGATATGCGGTCGATCTCGGCGATGGTGCGGCCGCTGACGATGGCGACACGGCCTGACAGCCGCGCCTCGACCGCCTTCAGCGCCGATGTGCGTCGCGCTGTGGGCAGGACCGCGTCGGGCGTCGGGGCCATCGGCGCCAGCACGCCGTCCATGTCCAGAAACAGGGCGATTCCGTCGGCGACGACAGGCGGTGTCGGGAGCAATAGCGAGGCGGCTCCGGCATGAGACGGCATTGACGATCAGACTCTTTGTTTGACTTCCCCGACGATCCTAACGCGCCAATGCGGCAAAGGTTGACCAGAAACCGACAAAGTCGTCTGAAAGGAGGGCGGCGCGCGCCACGCAGTCACGGTGGATCGCGCCCGTCAAAGAAGGAGAGCCCGGTTGCGGGCCGTCAGAGCATGACCGAGATCGTTCACTCGACCCCCGAAGACATCGCCAGCATGACCGATCGCGCGCGAGAGGTCGTCCGGCTGAACATTGAGGCGCTGGAAGCGCTGGAGCGTTCGATCGACGTTTCCATCGCCCGCGCGGTCGACGTGATCATGAGCCGACCCGGCTATGTCGTCGTCACCGGCATGGGCAAGTCGGGTCATATCGGCAACAAGATCGCCGCGACCCTGGCCTCGACCGGCACCAACGCCTTCTTCGTTCACCCGGCCGAAATGAGCCACGGCGACCTGGGCATGCTGCGCCCCGACGTGACCCTGCTGGCCCTTTCGAACTCTGGCGAGAGCCGCGAACTGCGCGATCCGCTGATCTATTGCCAGCGCAACGGCATCCCCGTCATCGCCATCACCCAACGCCCCGCCAGCTTCCTGGGCCGCAACGCCGCCGTCTGCCTAACCATGCCCAAGGTGGCGGAGGCCTGTCCCAACGGCCTGGCGCCGACGACCTCGACCCTGATGGCCTTGGCCCTGGGCGATGCCCTGGCCATGGTGCTGATGGACCGTCGCGAGTTCACGGCGATGGACTTCGGCCTGCACCACCCCGGCGGCGCCCTGGGCATGAGCCTGCAAAGCGTGCGCGAATGGATGGGCGACAACGCCGCCGCTCCGGCCAGCGTGCCGCTGAACGCCAGCTTCGGCGACGTGGTGTCGGCCGTCACCGAGGGTCGGAAGGGCGCAGTCGCCGTGCTGAACGATGACGGAACCCTGGCGGGGATCGTCACCGACGGCGACCTTCGCCGCGCCTTCCAGCGCGACACCACCCATCTGACGGCGGCCGACATCATGGGCGCCAACCCGATCACCGTCGATCCCGACGCTCGCATGAGCGACGTCGTGGACTTGCTGACCGCCAACAAGATCGCCAACCTGTTCGTGATCGAGGATGGAAAGCCCACGGCCATCGTCCACATCGCCGAACTGATGCAGGCCGGTTACGTCGCCTGACATGCGTATTCTCTATGACGCCAGCCGGCTGATGAGCCGGGCCGATCGCTCCGCCCCGACCGGCGTGGACCGGGTCTGTCTGGCCTATGCCGAATGGCTGCTAACCTCGTCGAACGTGACGACCATTCCGGTGCGGGGTCGCAAGAACCGGCTCGTCGCCGTCGAGATCGGCTGGTTCCGGCGTTTCGTCGTCGATCTGCGCGCAAAATGGAACGGCGCCGCCAGTGCGCCAGCAGACCTTGCGCACGAACAGCGGCTGCTGGCGGCCTTGACGTCAGAGACTCGGCCCGCTGCATCGGTGCTGGGCGCGCCCCCGGCCCCCGTTCAGGAGAAGCCAGCCGACAAGACCCGCGTGCTGAAACAGTTCTTTCGATCCCGTCATGCCAAGCCTTTGCCGGAGGCCGACCTCTATTTGACCGTGGGGCACACCACCCTGCACGATCCGGCGGCGCTTCAAGATCTTCAGGCGGCCGGGATCGAGCGGGTCGTCCTGATCCACGACCTGATCCCTGTGACCCATCCCGAGTTCTGCCGCCCTGGCGACGGCGAGAAGCACCATGCGCGCGTCGCCAACACCCTGCGTCACGCCAGCCGGATCATCGTCAACTCGGCCTACACCGGCGAGGAACTGCGCGCCTTCGCCAGTCGTGAAGGCCTGCCCCAGCCGCCCATCCACGTCGCCCACCTCGGGCTGGAGCCAGCCTTCGTCGCCGGCGACGCCGTCGCGGCGGCCCGCCCCTATTTCGTTCACGTCGGCACCATAGAGGCGCGCAAGAACCTGGCCCTGCTGCTGACGCTGTGGCGCCGGCTGGAGGAGCGGCTGGGCGAGCGAACCCCGTCGCTGGTGCTGGTCGGCCGCTACGGCTGGGAGAACGAGGCCGTGCTGGATCATCTGCAACGCTCGCCCAATCTGCAGGGCGTGGTGCATCAGGCCTCCAACCTGTCCGACACCGTCCTCGCGCGCCTGATGCGCGGCGCCCGCGCCGTGCTGGCCCCCTCCTCCGTCGAGGGGTTCGACCTGCCGGCGGTCGAGGCCTGCGCCATGGGCCTTTCCCTCTTCGCCTCCGACATCCCGCCGCACCGCGAATTGACGCCGAACGCCGAACTCATCGATCCGCTCGACGGCCTGGGCTGGTTGGCCGCCATCGAGCGCGCCACTCAGGCGGCCCCGGCCTCGCCGCCGGCCTATGTCGCCCCGGACTGGCCAGGGCATTTCCGCATCGTCGCCGACGCCATCGGCCTTGAACACGCCTAGCCTCTGGCGAGCGGGCTCAAAGGCTTGTAATCAATCCGCGAACAAGGGCCATCCAGCTTCATGACGCGCACCATCCTGCCGCTTGCCATCGTCGCCATCCTGGGCGGCTGCTCCACCCTGCCGCGCGACGGACCGTCGGGCGCCTCGGTCAACGCCGGCGCCACCACAGCTTCCGCCTTGGGCAGCTACGCCCTGGTGCCGCTGACCTATGAGGTCACCGAGCGGATGAAACAGGTGCCGCCGCAGTTCTTCGGCACCCTGGCCGCCGGATCCAGCGACCAGCCCGCCGACGTGATCGGCGAAGGCGACACCCTGGCGATCTCGATATTCGATCCTTCCGGCTCGTTGTTCGGCGGAACACTGGGCTCCGGCTCGTCGTCCGGCCGCACGAATACGACCCTGTCCGGCGGCAATCAGGCCCTGCCGGGAGCCGTCGTCGATCGCTCGGGCTCGGTCGCCATTCCCTTCGGCGGTCAGGTTCGCGTCCAGGGCCTGACCTCGACCCAGGCGGCGGCGGCGATCCGACGCTCGCTGGTCGGCAAGGTCGCCAATCCGCAGGTTCTGGTGTCGATCGCGGGCAATGCGTCCAACACCGTCAACGTACTGGGCGACGTTCGCCAGCCGGGCCGCGCGCCCCTGGGCGTCAACAGCGACCGCATCCTGGACGTCATCGCTGCGGCCGGCGGTTCGGCCCGCACCACCGACGATTTGACCATCAGCATCCAGCGCGAAGGCCAGACCTACACCGCGCCCCTGTCGGCCGTGACGACCGAGTTCGGCGAGAACGTCCGCTTGCAACGCGGCGACGTGGTCAATGTCCAATACAAGCCCCGCCGCTTCTCGACCTTCGGCGGCCTGAACGCCGTGGCACAGGTCGATATGCCGGCCGGCCCCATGACCCTGACCGGCGCCATGTCCAAGGTCGGCGGCCTTAACACCAACACGGCCAACGCCCGCCGCGTCCTGATCTTCCGCTTCGAACGCCCCGAGGTGGCCCAGGCCCTGGGCATCACCCAGCCCGCCACCCCGCGCGGCGTGCCTGTGGTCTATGAGCTGGACTTCAGCGACGCCGCCAACGTGTTCGCCGCCACCAATATGCAGGTCATGCCGGAAGACGTGATCTATGTACCCCTGGCCGGCGCTGCCGAGATGCGGAAATTCTTCGAGGTGGTTCAGAGCCTGACCCGCGTCGTCTATGACGTGTCGGTGACCAGCACGCTCAACAACAACTGACGTCATGGCCAGACGGCGGGCGCTGCTTTCGGGTCTGTTTTCACGCAAGCCCGCCGCCGCGTCTGCCGACGACCGCGCCGATCCGTTCGAGCGTCCCGCCGATCTCGAACCCGTCGAGCCCGACGCCCTAAGCTTGGCGCTGGACGAGATCGAGGCCGGCGCGCTCGACATCTACGCCGGCGCCGGCTGGCCGACGCAGCCCGGTCATTACCGGCGCGAGCCCGACAGCGAGGACTGGACGTTTCTCGCCGCCGACATTGGGCCGTCCGAACGGTTCGCGCTCGCGCTTGAATACCCGCCCGAACGGGGCTGGCGGTTCGCCAGGCTTCAGGATCTGGGCGCCCGCTCGGAGCGCGAAGACCTCCGCGCCGCCGCCCGTCTGCTGGGCGATGTCGCAGCCTTGCGGAACTCCCGGCGAGAAACCCTAACCCAGGACCATCTTCTCACCGCTATGGAGCTGGGCGCCGCCTGGCGTGCGCTGCGAGACGCCCAGGCCGTGCGAACCTCCCGCCTGACGCTCTCTGTGCCAGCGCGAACAAGATCGCTCAAAGGCGACAAGCCGCCAAAGCCGCGCTAGAGAGCCCGCCTCCCCGAACAGCAGGCTCCATCATGTCCGACGCCCCCGAAAAACCGCCCGAGTTCCAGCCCGTCGGCCGCATCATCGCCATGCCGGCGGACACCAACCCCGAGGGCGACATCTTCGGCGGCTGGCTGCTGGCCCAGATGGATGTCGCGGGCGCGACGCCGGCGTTTGAACTGGCCTGCGGGCGCTGCGCCACCGTGGCGCTGGACGGCATGGTCTTTCACCAGCCCGTGTCGGTCGGCGACGAGGTCAGCATCTACGCCCACGTCATCGGCTCGGGCCGCACCTCCATCCGCGTCCACGTCGAGGCCTGGAAGCGCGCGCGGGGCCAGCCCCAGGCCGCGTCCGTGCGGGTGACCCAGGGCGTCTTCACCTATGTGGCCATCGACGAGCACCGCAAACCGCGCGCCCTGCCCGGCAAGGAATGAGGCCGGCAAGGAATAGGCGCAAATCTTGACCTTGGGCCGGGGCGGGCTTACGTCCCGGCCATGGCCATCCGACGCATCCTCACCATCGACAACGCCGCCGACCTGGCGATCCTGAAGCAGGTTTCCACGCCCGTCGCGGCGGTGGACGACGCCGTCCGCGCCCTGATGGACGACATGCTGGAGACCATGTACGACGCGCCCGGCATCGGCCTCGCCGCCGTGCAGATCGGCGCCCTGGACCGGGTCATCGTCATGGACCTGGGCGATCGCGACGGCACGGTGCCCGAAACCGAGGAAGAGGACACCCCCGAGGCCTTCGAGGCGCGCAAGAACCCGCGCTTCTTCGCCAACCCGGAAATCCTGTGGACCTCGGACGAGCTCTACACCTACGAGGAAGGCTGCCTGTCGATCCCCGAGTATTTCGACAAGGTGGAACGCCCGGCCCGCGTCCGCATTCGCTATTTGAACCGCGACGGTCAGTCGGTGGAGGAAGAGGCCGAGGGCCTCTACGCCGTCTGCATCCAGCACGAGATGGACCACCTTAACGGCGTGCTCTTCATCGACCATCTGTCGCGTCTCAAGCGGGATCGCGCCGTGACCAAGGTCAAGAAGGCCGCCCGCGACAGGATCGCCGCCTGATGACCAAGATCGTCCGCCCTGAACGTATCGAACGCGCCGCGCGCCGCATCGCGCCGTCCATTCCGCGCGGCCGCTCGCTGATCATCGATTCCTCGGGCCGTCGTCGCCTGACCCGCAGCCAGAAGATCGGCGTCGCCGGGGTCGCGACCCTCGCGGGCGTGGCCCTGCTGGGCGTCGTGGCGGGCCTGCTGCTGGACAAGCTGCTCGACTTCGACGACGCCCTGGACGCGGGCGGCGAATGGGATGAGGGCGGCGGCGTCTTCACCCGCTGGCAGTAGGCGGCCTAAACCTCTAAAGGCGTGCCCATGCGCCTTGCCTTCATGGGAACTCCCGACTTCGCCGTGCCCTCCCTGGCCGAGCTGATCGCCTCGGGCCACGAGATCGTCGCCGTCTATTCGCAGCCGCCGCGCCCCAAGGGCCGGGGGCAGAAGCTGACGCCGTCGCCGGTTCACGCCTTCGCCGAGACCATGGGCCTGCCGGTCTTCACGCCCGAGAGCATGAAGGCCCAGGACGCCATCGACACCTTCCAGAGCCTGGACCTCGATGCCGCCTGCGTCGTCGCCTACGGCCAGATCCTCAAGGCCGAGGTGCTGGATGCGCCCCGCATGGGCTGTTTCAACCTGCATGGATCGCTGCTGCCCCGTTGGCGCGGCGCCGCGCCGATCCAGCGCGCCATCATGGCGGGCGACGCCCAGACCGGCGTCCAGATCATGCAGATGGGCGTCGGCCTGGACGAAGGCCCCATCCTGCTGACCGAACTGATGGACATTCGCGCCGACGACACGGCCGCCACCCTGTCCGAGCGCATGTCCCATGTCGGCGCCGGCCTGTGGCCACGAGCGCTGGCCGCCATCGAGCGGGGCAGCGTGACCCCATCGGAACAGGTCGGCGAACCGACCTATGCGAAGAAGATCACCCCCGCCGAAGCCCGCATAGACTGGACCCGTCCGGCGGCCGAGGTGGACGCCCATATTCGCGGCCTGTCCCCCTTCCCAGGCGCCTGGTTCGAAGCGCCCTCCGACACCGGGCCGGTGCGGATCAAGGCCCTGCTGTCGGCCCTGGCGGACGGTTCGGGCGCGCCCGGCGCGACGCTGGACGACGCCCTGACCGTCGCCTGCGGGACTGGCGCCGTGCGTCTGATCCGCGTCCAGCGCGAAGGCAAGGCGGCGCAAGGCGTCGATGAGATGCTGCGGGGCTTTGCCCTGCCGGCCGGGACCGTGCTCGGCTGATGCCGCGCTACAAGCTGACCCTCGAATACGACGGCACGGCCTACAACGGCTTTCAGGCCCAGGAGGACCAGCCGACGGTCCAGGGCGCGGTCGAGGCCGCCATACTGGCCTTTTCGGGCGAGCGGATCCGTATCGCCGCCGCCGGACGCACCGACACCGGCGTTCACGCCACCGCCCAGGTCATCCATGCCGATCTGGAGCGCGACTGGCCGGTGGAAACCGTCCTGAACGCCATCAACGCCCATCTGATCAAACAGGACGTCTGCGTCCTGTCGGCCGAATATGCGCCTGATCCCGACTGGCACGCCCGCTTCTCGGCCACCGGGCGGGGCTATCTGTACCGGATCCTGAACCGGCGGCCTCAGCCGGCGCTGGAGCGGGACCGGGTCTGGCACGTCAAGAAGACCCTGGACGCCGAGGCCATGCACCACGCAGCCCAGGTCCTGGTCGGCCTGCACGACTTCACCACCTTCCGCGATGTGGGCTGCCAGTCCAAGTCGCCGGTCAAGACACTGGACGTGGCCCGCGTCAGCCGGTTCGGCGAGGAGGTGCACCTGGTCTTCCAGGCCCGCAGCTTCCTGCACCGTCAGGTCCGGTCGATGGCCGGCACCCTGGTCGAAGTGGGTCTAGGCCGCTGGACCGCCCACGACGTCAAGGCCGCGCTGGAGGCGAAGGACCGCGCCCGGTGCGGTCCCGTCGCCCCCTCGGCGGGGCTCTATCTCAGCGGCGTGCGCTACGACTGAACCCCGCCTGGGGCCGGATCAGCCGCGCTGTCGAACCAGCACCTCGGCGATCTGGACCGCGTTCAGGGCCGCGCCCTTGCGCAGATTGTCGTTCGAGACGAACAGGGCCAGGCCGTGCTCGACCGTCGGATCGGGACGCACCCGGCCGACGAAGACCGGGTCCTGGCCCGCAGCTTCCAGCGGGTTCGGCACGGCGGTGACGACCACGCCCGGCGCCCGGCCCAGCAGGTCCAGCGCCTGGGTCACGGACAGGGCATGCTCGAACTCGACATTGATCGACAGGGAGTGGCCGGTGAAGACCGGCACCCGCACGCAGGTGCCCGAGACCGGCAGGCCGGGGATTTCGAGGATCTTGCGGCTCTCGTCGCGCAGCTTCAGCTCCTCGTCGGTATAGCCGTCTTCGCCGAGGCTATAGTTTAGGGCCACGACATTGGCGGCGATCGGCACGACCCACTTCTCGGGCGCGCCGAAGTCCACGGCCCCGCCGTCACGGGCCAGGGCCGCGCCCTGCCCCACGGCCGCACGCGACTGGTCCTCCAGCACGCGAATGCCCTCGACCCCGCCGCCCGAGACGGCCTGATAGGTCGAGACCGTCAGACGCTTCAGCCCCGCCGCATCGTGCAGGGGCTTCAGCACCGGCATGGCGGCCATGGTGGTGCAGTTGGGGTTGGCGATGATCCCCTTGGGCAGGTTCGCCAGGGCGTGGGGGTTCACTTCGGCGACCACCAGCGGCACCTCGGGATCGCCGCGCCAGGCGGAGGAGTTGTCGATCACCACCGCCCCGGCGGCCGCCACCCTGGGGGCCAGGGCCTTGGACGTGTCGCCGCCGGCCGAGAAGAAGACGATATCCAGACCGGCGTAGTCGGCGCTCGCCGCATCCTCGACCACGATGTCGGTCTCGCCGAAGCGGATGGTCTTGCCCGCCGAGCGGGCCGAGGCGAACAGGCGCAGCGAGGCCAGGGGGAAGTTCCGCTCGGCCAGCAGGCCGCGCATCATCTCGCCGACGAGGCCGGTGGCGCCGACGATACCGACATGAGGCGGATTGGACGGGGAAAAGGACATTCAGGCGTCTCCTGGAAAGATGGAGGCGCGGGGTTCAGCCGGATCGACCGCCCCGCGCATCGGCGGGGCTTGGGATCGGGGTTCGGCGCTTCAGACCTCGCGCACACCCGAAACCGCCCCGCCGAAGCCGGTGGTTTTCGAGGTAATCGCTTTGGTCATGTTCTGCGTCACGGCGACGCTCTCTAAGGGCAAGGATTGTCCCTGTAAACTGGCTGTCGCGAAAGAATTGGCGTGGTGGCAAGCTTAATGGATCGCACGTCGCAATAAACTATCGCCACACAGTTCTTTCCCGTCATCCTCGGGCTTGACCCGAGGATCGGATGATCTGTTGCATTGCGCTTCATCCAGACGCACAGCCCGCCCAACACCCGGTCCTCGGGTCAAGCCCGAGGATGACGGGTGCGTAGGAGGAAGGCCTCCTCAGACCTTCGACAGGATCAGGGTGCCGTTGGTGCCGCCGAAGCCGAAACTGTTGGACATGACGTGGGTCAGTTCGCCCTCGTGGCGCTGACGCAGGATCGGCATGCCCTCGAACGCCGGATCGAGGTTTTCGATATGGGCGCTCTCGGCGGCGAAGCCGTTCTGCATCATCAGCAGGCAGTAGATGGCTTCCTGCGCCCCCGCCGCGCCGAGCGAGTGGCCCGTCAGCGACTTGGTCGAGGAGATCATCGGCATCTGGTCGCCGAAGACGGCGCGCACGGCCTCCATCTCCTTAGAGTCGCCGACCGGGGTCGAGGTGCCGTGCGGGTTCAGGTAATCGATCCGGGGATTGCCGGCCTGTTCCAGCGCGATCTTCATGCAGCGCTGGGCGCCCTCGCCCGAGGGGGCGACCATGTCGTGGCCGTCGGAATTGGCGCCATAGCCGGTGACTTCGGCCAGAATGGTCGCGCCGCGCGCCTTGGCCCGCTCGTATTCTTCCAGCACCACGATGCCGGCGCCGCCGGCGATGACGAAGCCGTCGCGGTTGACGTCATAGGCGCGCGAGGCGACCGACGGATTGTCGTTGAAGTCCGAGGACATGGCGCCCATGGCGTCGAACATGTTCGACATGGACCAGTCGATGTCCTCGCAACCGCCGGCGAAGACCACGTCCTGCTTGCCCCACTGGATCTGTTCGACCCCGGCGCCGATGCAGTGGGCCGACGTCGCACAGGCCGAGCTGATCGAATAGTTGACGCCGCGCATCTGGAACCAGGTCGACAGAACCGCCGAGGGACCGGACGCCATGGCCTTGGGCACCGCGAACGGGCCGATGCGCTTGGGCGAGCCGCGCTCGACCGTGGTGGCGGCGGCCTGCAGGATGACCTGGGTCGAGGGACCGCCCTCGCCGACGATCAGGCCGATGCGGTCGTCCTTGATCTCGTCGGCCGTCATGCCCGACGACTTCAGCGCTTCTTCGAAGGCGATGTGCCCCCAGGCCGTGCCGTTGGCCAGGAAGCGGGCCGCGCGACGGTCCACCAGCTCTTCCCACGGGCCGATCTTGGGCGGCGCCCAGACCTGGCTGCGGAAGCCGTATTTGGCGTGATCGGGGGCATGGACGACGCCCGAACGGGCTTCGCGCAGAGACTGGGTGACCTCTTCGGCGCCGTGACCGATGGAGGAGACGATGCCCAGGCCAGTGACGACGACACGACGCATGGTGTTTCCTTCTGATGCTTCTTGACCCGAGGGTCTTCCGCCTTGTTCGCGGTTATATAGGGGCTTAAGCGCCCGCCGCCTCAACCTTGGCGCCGAACAGGCCGACCCGCATGTCATTGCAGGTGTAGATGACCTGACCGTCGGCCTCCAGCACGCCGTCGGCGATGCCCATGACCAGTTTGCGGTTGATGACGCGCTTCAGGTTGATCTTGTAGACCACCTTCTTGATGTCGGGCGTGACCTGGCCCGTGAACTTCACCTCGCCGACGCCCAAGGCGCGACCCTTGCCGGGTCCACCGATCCAGCCGAGGTAGAAGCCGACCAACTGCCACATGGCGTCCAGGCCCAGGCAGCCGGGCATGACCGGGTCGCCGATGAAGTGGCACTGGAAGAACCAGAGCTCGGGATTGATGTCCAGTTCGGCCTCGACATAGCCCTTGCCGTGCTCGCCGCCGTCCGCATTGATCGTGGTGATACGGTCGAACATCAGCATCGGCGGGGCGGGCAACTGGGCGTTGCCGGGACCGAACAGTTCGCCGCGGCCCGAGGCCAGCAGGGCCTCATGATCAAAGGACGAAGGGTATTGGGACTGGGTCAAGGCGCTTCCGTTTCTTGATACGTTGCGCGCGGGTTACACGACCCCGCCGCTTCGCTCAACAGCGTGCGGTCAGTTGCGTCCCGTGCCCGCCGGCCGATTGGCGTTGCACAGCGCCCGTTCCTGGGTTCCGAACACCGCCCGCTGCGCCACCCAGCCTTCCAGCCGCCGCGCCCGGACCTTGCACCAGCCCTCTTCGCATTCGTCCAGCAACACCAGGGCGCGCGGCGACAGACGCGCCCGCACAGAGGCCGTCTCGGATCGGCCCGACCGGATCGGCACTTCCTGGGCGGTGGTGTTGAACACATAGCGGCGGCCCGACGACACGGTGCGGTGGATCCAGGCCACGGCGCCGTCCGGGTCGCAGATCTTGCGCCATTCGGTCGTCTCGGCGATCACCTGAACGGGCAGGCCGGCGGCGCGGTATTCCCACAGGATCGGATAATCCAGCCCCGGCCCCTGACGGGCGCGCACGTGCGAGGACTTCAGAGAAATCCAGCGCGGCACCTCCAGCCCGGTCGGGGTCGGGCGGCCGTCGGGCATGGTCGCGCCCGCGCTGGCCATCACCCCGAGACCGAGAATCGCCAGAACGACGGCGGTGCGGCGTCGCAGGCTTTGGAAGATGGCGGCGGCTTTGCTAGACACTGAATGGAACGACCCGTCGCGCGGGCTTTCGATCCGTCTGAATCGCCGCCCGCAAACCAAGGCCCGCAATGTCCGCCCGCAAGCTTAAGGTCGTATTAACCAGACGCCTGCCCGACGCGGTGGAAACGCGGATGCGCGAGCTGTTCGACGCCGAACTGAACCTCAAGGACCAACCGATGGATCGCGCCGCGCTCCAGGCCGCCGTCCAGCGCGCCGAGGTTCTGGTGCCGACCATCACCGACGTCATCGACGCCGACCTGATCAACGGCGCGGGCGAGCAGTTGAAGATGATCGCCAACTTCGGCGCCGGCGTGGACCATATCGACATCGACGCGGCCGTGGCGCGCGGCGTCATCGTCACCAACACCCCCGGCGTCCTGACCGAGGACACCGCCGACTTGGCCATGAGCCTGATCCTGGCCGTCAGCCGCCGCATCGTCGAGGGCGCCCAGGTGGTCGCCGAGGGCCGGTTCGAGGGCTGGACCCCCACCTGGATGTGCGGCCGCAAACTGTGGGGCAAGCGGCTGGGCATCGTCGGCATGGGCCGGATCGGCCAGGCCCTGGCCCGCCGCGCCAAGGCCTTCGGCCTTCAGGTCCATTATCACAACAGAAAACCCGTCTCCGCCCTGATCGAGGAAGAACTGGGCGCGACCTACTGGGACGATCTGGACCAGATGCTGGCGCGGATGGACATCGTCTCGCTGAACTGTCCGGCGACCAGGGACACCCACCATCTGCTGTCGGCCGAGCGTCTCGCCCGGCTTCAGCCCCACGCCATCCTGATCAACACCGCGCGCGGCGAACTGATCGACGAGGCGGCCCTGTCTCAGGCCGTGGCCATGCGCGCCCTGTCCGGCGTCGGCCTGGACGTGTTCGAGAACGAGCCGGCCATCCACCCCGGCCTGCTGGGTCAGCCCAACGTCGTCCTGCTGCCCCACCTGGGCTCAGCGACGCTTGAGGCGCGCCAGGACATGGGCGACCGGGTCATCGCCAACGTCATGACCTACCAGAACGGCCACCGTCCGCCGGATCGCGTCATTCCCGCGATGCTTTAGGCCGCAGCCAGCAGTCGCTCTGCGGCGTCCGGGTATTTCTGCGCCAGCCGCGCCGCCCAGTCCGCCTTCAACGGCAGCGGCGCGCGAACCTTGCGGATGCGGCGCTCGACCAGGGCGGCCGCCTCGCGGTGCGCGGGCCAGTCCATCAGAAAGCCCAGCGCCGTCTCGAAATCGGCATAGGTCGCGGCGTGCGCGAGGGCGCGGTCCAGCGCCTCGACGTCATCGAAATCCGGCAGGCGCGCCAGATAGGCCCTCAGCACCGGCGTCGACAGGTCGCGTTCGAACATCGCCCAGCGAAGCTCTTGCGCCTCGTCCTTGCGGCCCTCGGCTTCCAGCAGGTCGATCGAGGTCGCCTCCCAGGCCGGCGTCAGGGTCGGCGGGCCGGCTTGCGGCGAACGCCCAAAGGTCCAGCGCCGATTGCCCGCCGATGGCGCCAGCGCCGCCTCCAGCGCCTGTCGCGCCTCCGGAATACGGTCAGCGACCAGCAGCCGCTTGGCGACCACCGCCGCGAAATCCGGCGAGCCCCGCTCCTCCGGCGTCGTCAGCGACAGCCACAGATCAAGATCGCCCGCCCGGTCCGCCAGCCGCCGCATCACCGTCCGCATCCCGCGCGCGCTCGATGTCTTGTCCAGAGTGTCCAGCAGCCGCCTGGCCAGGTCCACCGTCAGTTCCTCGCCGCCCGCCCCGATCCAGCGGGCGTATTCCAGCGGCTGACGCTCCACCGCCTGGGCCAGCGGTGCGACGGCCTTCTCGTCCGCCTGAACGGCAGCCCCGGCGATCCGCCACAGGTCCGGCGCCGCCGTCTCGAACGCGGCCGACACCTCGCCCTTCTGATCCTTGACCCGCGTCGCCAGGCCGCGAAACAGGTCGAACCAGGCGATCAGCCGCTCCAGCCCCTCCCGCGGCGCCGCCACGGCCAAATCGTCCACGATGGCCCCGCGCAGAATGTCCAGATCGCGCAGCAGGTCGGGCCGCTTGCGCCACGACACCCGCGCCCGGCTGGCGGCGATGGTCGACAGACGCTTGTGCAGTTCCAGCGCCAGCAGGTCCGGCCCGGCCTCGGCCGCCAGCACCAGCCTGAGCCTGCGCTTCAGAATGGCGTCCGCGTCGGCCGCCTGCATCAGCAGTTCGCCCAGGCGATCCGCCCCCAACCCGCTCAGATTGGCGGCGTTCAGGCGTTTGGGCGAGGCGGGACGTCGGGCCATCGGGCCTCCTTTTCACAAGTCTGTCGGACCGGACTCACACGGCTGTCGAAAACCACGGGCAGGGGAGGAACCGTCGCGAGCGGGCTTCGTTTCCGGCGACCTGTCTGAGGAAGTGTTGCGTTGGACTCCTACTATTGCATCGTCAACCTGCCCGGCGTTCCGGTGCGGGACATCTGCGTCCTCGACGCCGCCAACGACACGGCGGCCAATCATGCGCTGGAGGGCATCGCCCGCAACTGGGTCGGGTTCGAGACCCTGTATCTGTATTGCGGCGAACGACTGGTGACCGTTCTGAGCAACCCTGCCCTGGGTTTCGCCGCGCCCCTGCCGGATCTGGACCTGGCCGACATCCGTTTCGCCACGGCCGCCTGAAGCTCAGCCGCCGCAGACGGGGCAATGGGGGTCTGACCCCACCCGTACGGTGCGCGCCGTGCCCGCAAGACCGTCATAGAGCAGCAGACGTCCGGTCAGAGCCTCGCCTGCCCCCGTGATCAGCTTGATCACCTCCAGCGCCGCCATCGACCCGATCACGCCCGCCAGCGCCCCCACGACACCCACGCGCGAACAGGTCTCGGCGTCCGGCGGAATCTCCGGCGTCAGGCATTGATAGCAGGGCCGGCCCGCAAACACCCCGACCTGACCGTTCCAGCGCCCCAACGCCCCCGACACCAGCGGCTTGCCCGCCGCGACGCAGGCCGCATTGACCCACAGCCGGGTCTGGAAATCGTCAGTGCCGTCCAGGACGATGTCGAAGGCGCCCACCCGCGCCGCTGCATTGTCGAGCGTCAGCCGCTCGGCGAAGGTCTCGACGGACACATGCGGATTGAGCCCCTCCAGCCTGTGCGCCGCCGCCTCCACCTTGGGCCGGCCGACCTCGGATGTCGAAAAGGCGATCTGGCGTTGCAGGTTGGACAGGCCCACCACGTCGTCGTCGATCAGGCCCAGCGTCCCCACGCCCGCCGCCGCCAGATAAAGCGCCGCCGGCGACCCCACGCCGCCCGCGCCGACGATCAACACCCGCGCGCGTTTCAGCCCCTGCTGCCCCGGCCCGCCGACCTCGGACAGGACCAGATGCCGCGCATAGCGTTCGACTTCGTCTTCGGAAAAGATCACGCCCCCATTTAGCGGTCCCGGCGCCTGGGCGCGAGGGGCGTGTTCTAGACGGCGTGCGCCGCCGTCTGCTCCAAGCTGGCCAGCAGCCGTGCCACCCCGCCGGAGGCTTCCGCCTGTGTCAGATCGCTGGCCATGAAGGCTTCGACCTCGGGGGTCGTTTCAAGGCGCGCCATGGTCCAGTCGGGAAATAGTCGCTGCGAGATGGGCTGGTCGGACAGGATGCCCAGATTGTCATGGCGCCGATCCTTCACCACCCGCGCCATCACCCGGTTCAGATCGCTTCGCGCGCCTTCCAGGATTTGCAGGAAACGGCCTTCGTGACGCATCAGGACACCGGTCAGATGGTCGCGACGATTGTTCTGTTCGGACACGCCGATAATGTCGATCAAGGCCATCAGACTGGAGCCGACGGACCCGGTCGCCTCGCTCACATAAACGATGCGGAACAACGCCATAACCACTCTTACGCTACTAAAGGGCCAAGGCCCGATGCGGACAGCTTGGCGATTAACGGTTAACGGTTAACAGTTGATGCCGATGTCGTGCGGTTCACGCCGCCATCTTGACCTGCTCGCACGACAAAAGTTTTTCGAGCCCGGCGGCAGAGAGATCACTCAACCGCCGACCGCGCAGAATGTCATTCGCCTGGGTCTCGCTGAGCGCACAAAGGCGGGCCGTGTCATTTATCCTGCGATGCATGACCGGCCGGTCTTCGAGCACCTGCATATTGCGATGACGCGGATCGTTCGAAAGACGAGCCAGCAAGCGATCGACGTCCGCCCGCGCGCCTTCGATCAGCTGGGCGGCCTCGCCGTCGTGAAACATCATGGCGCTGCTGATCTCGTCGCGACGATTATTGCGCTCGGACGCGCCCAGGATTTCGGCGACGGACTGCACGTCCGCGCCAGCCATGGCGACCATTTCACTCACGAAAACGAGACGATACAGCAACGGACATTCCGGATTTCAAGGCAATCACGCCAGTATTTTGCCGTTATACGACCAAGTAGGGTCAGAATATGACCCGGGCGTCAGCGTCCTGCCCCGTCTTGATCCATCGCCGCCGACTGTCCATCTGATCGGGATGAACCGATCCTTTGACGCCTCCGCCTCGTCCTTCCCCGACTGGCACGGCACCACCATTCTGGCGGTGCGCAAGAACGGCCGCACCGTCATCGCCGGCGACGGCCAGGTCTCGATGGGACCGACCATCGTCAAGGGCGCGGCGCGCAAGGTGCGGGTTCTGGCTGGCGGCAAGGTGCTGGCGGGCTTCGCCGGGGCCACGGCCGACGCCTTCACCCTGATTGAACGGCTGGAGGCCAAGCTGGAGCAGTATCCCGACCAGCTGGCCCGCGCCTGCGTGGACCTGGCCAAGGACTGGCGCACCGACCGCTATCTGCGCCGGCTTGAGGCCATGCTGCTGGTGGCGGACAAGTCGTCCATCTTCACCGTTACCGGCGTCGGCGACGTGCTGGAGCCGGAATACGGCGTCGCCGCCGTCGGTTCGGGCGGCAACTATGCCCTGTCGGCGGCCCGCGCCCTGATCGAGGAAACCGAGCTGGACGCCGAACAGGTCGCCCGAAAGGCCATGAAGATCGCCGCCGAAATCTGCGTCTACACCAACGGCAATCTGACGGTGGAGACGCTTCAGGCCTGATCCGGCCGCCGGGTCAGATCACTTCCGCGATCAGGCCCAGCGCCTTGGCCTCCTGGGCCTCGATATACCAGTTGGCAGGCGCGCGTTTCAGCACCTCCTCCATGGTGACGGAGGATCCCCGCACCAGATTCTCGAACCCCTCGTTCTGGATGGTGATGGAGTGTTCGAGCTCGTTCAGCATCGCCCGGACCGAGGCGATGCAGGTGGTCAGCGGCCCGATGACGTGCAGCTGCTGGTCCATCTTGCGCTCATGGATCATCACCCGCGCGCCCCGCGTCAGATAACGGTTCGGGGTGGCGAAGAAGCTCATGAAGGTGGCCCCGGCCGAATAGATCGCCGCCTTGCCAAGGAAGACCAGCCGTCGCGACGGATTGATGTCGCTCTGGAACCGGACGTCCTCGCCCATCATCCGCGCCACCTCGGGATCGCCGCCCAGGGTCGACAGCTCGATCACAGTCAGCCCGGTCTTGGGGGCGGCCGCCAACTGATCACGAAACCGGTCGTACATTGCATAATCTACGGCGCCGGCCAGAAGGATGCGCGGCGTGTCGAAGGCTTCGGCGGTCAGGACGCCCGTCGGCGCGGAACGCGACATCAGGCGTCGGGCGACGACGCGGCGTCCTCGCTGACCGGATAGCCCTGCGCCGAGGCCCAGGATTTCGCCTCGCCGATGGAAAAGAAGGCCTGATGACGGATACGCCGAGACCCGTCGGTATCGACCAGTTCGCACTCCCACCAGCGGATCGTGCGTCGGTCCGACGTATTGCAGGTGCGAGGTACGAGAAGGGCGTGTGGCGTCATGGCGCTCAACAACGGCAAGCCTGCGCCCAAGTTCCGCCCCAATGCGATTTCTCTTCGCGTTAACAAACGCCTGTGTCCGCTGACCGACATTGGACCGCACAGCGCATATGGCGTCAACGGCCCATGCAATTTGCGGTGACCCGCCCCTTGGCTTAAGCGCGCGCCATGACCATCGACACGCCGATCCGCCCCATTGCCCGCAACCCGCGCGGTTTCGCCGACAAGCGCGGCCGCGACCTGACCGCCGAACGCCGCATCGTCGCGCGCGTGTCCGAAGTCTATGAGCGCTGGGGCTTCGAGCCGCTGGAGACGCCGGCCTTCGAATACGCCGACGCGCTGGGCAAATTCCTGCCCGACGCCGACCGCCCCAACGAAGGCGTGTTCGCGCTTCAGGACGACGCAGGGTCGGACGAGCCGGGCGAGTGGATGGCCCTGCGTTACGACCACACCGCGCCCCTGGCCAGGTTTGCGGCCCAGACGTGGGAGACTCTGCCCAAGCCGTTCCGGCGCTACGCCTATGGGCCGGTCTGGCGCAACGAGAAGCCCGGCCCCGGTCGCTTCCGCGAGTTCTGGCAGTGCGACGCCGACACCGTCGGCTCCGACCGGCCCGAGGCCGACGCCGAGATCATCGCCATGGCCTGCGAGGGTCTGCGCAGCGCCGGCCTGGACGCCGGCCAAGCCCAGATCCGCGTCTCGAACCGCAAGCTGTTCGACGGCCTGTTCGACGCCGGCGGGGTGACCGAGGCCGGTCAGCGGCTGACGGCCCTGCGCGCCATCGACAAGTTCGACCGTCTTGGCTGGGAGGGCGTGGTCCAGCTGCTGGGCGAAGGCCGCCTGGACGAGTCCGGCGACTACACCAAGGGCGCCAGCCTGCCGACCAAGGTCACGGCGGCCATCGAGGCCTTCCTGGCCTCGGCCAATACGCCAGGCCTGACGCGGGCGCAGACCCTGGACGCCGTCGCCCGCTCCGGCGACCTGGGCGCGGCGGGCGAGGCGGCGCTGAACGAACTGGCAGCCATCGACCGGGCGCTTGGCGCCATGAAGGTCGGTCAGGAGGCGGTGAAGTTCGACCCCACCATCGTGCGCGGCCTGGAATATTACACCGGCGCCGTGTTCGAGGCCGAACTGCTGCTGGACACCGTAGACGACAAGGGTCGCCCCGTCCGTTTCGGCTCCATCGGCGGCGGCGGCCGCTATGACGACCTGGTCGCCCGTTTCACCGGCCAGAGCACCCCCGCCACCGGCTTCTCCTTCGGCGTCTCGCGCCTGGCCTCGGCCCTGCGCGCGGCCGGACGCGGCGCCGAGGACGCCGTGCGCGGCCCCGTGGTGGTCATCGTCTTCTCCGAGGACGACATGGCCCATTATCTGACCGCCGTCGCCGAACTGCGCGCCGCGGGCGTCTCCGCCGAACTCTATCTGGGTCGCGCGGGCATGAAGGCCCAGATGAAATACGCCGACCGGCGCGGCGCCCCTGCCGTCGTCATCCTGGGTGGGGACGAGATCGCCGCCGGCGAGGTCACCATCAAGGATCTGGACGCCGGCCGCGCCGCCGCCGCCGCCATCACCGACAACGACGCCTGGAAGGCTGAACGTCCGGGCCAGATGAAAATCCCTCGCGAGGGCCTGGTCACCGCCATCAAATCTATTATCGAATAAGCTTCGATAATAAGGAGCCTCAAAGATGGGTTATCAGCGATAAGTCGAAGAAAGTTCGACTCGGGCGAAACCCGCCGTTGACGCGGACGGGGCCGATGCGTCAAATGAACTCACTCAAGGGCAAGCGTTGCTCAAGCGCGCAGCACTTGAAGGCGTTTCGGGGAGGAAACGTCCGCTCTGCAAAGAGCGCGAAAGCCCGCTGCGATGTATCCCCCGCAGCGGGCTTTTTCGTGCCCGAAACCCGGCACACCTCCGAAAAAACTCGATAAATTGTCGATGCGATGTCGAGGTTTCGGCAGGCGATTATCGACATGAAAAAGGCCGGGGCGGACCCCGGCCTTTTCCGTTTATCGAAGAAGCGTCACCTTACCAGAGGCGGACGCGTTCCTCTGGCGTCAGATAGTATTTCGTGCCCGGCTGGACGTCGAAGGCGTCGTACCAGGCGTCCATGTTGCGCACCGGGCCGATGACCCGGAACTGGGCCGCCGAGTGCGGGTCGGTGGCGACCTGCTGCTTCAGGGCTTCGTCACGATACTTCGACTGCCAGACCTGGGCCCAGCCGTAGAAGAAGCGCTGGTCGCCCGTCGCCCCGTCCAGAACCGGCGCCGGCTGGCCGTTCAGTGACAGGTGATAGGCCTCTAGGCCCACCGCCACGCCCGAGGCATCGCCGATGTTCTCGCCCATCGTCAGGCCTGGATTGATGTGATAGCCCGCGATCGGCTCATAGGTCGCATATTGCGCGCCCAGACGCGCGGTCAGGGCCTCGAAATTGGCCTTGTCCTGGGGCGTCCACCAGTTGCGCAGCACGCCGTCGCCGTCGGACTTGGAGCCCTGATCGTCGAAGCCGTGGCCGATCTCGTGGCCGATGACGCCGCCGATGCCGCCATAGTTGACCGCCGCATCGCCGTTCGGATCGAAGAAGGGCGGCTGCAGGATCGCCGCCGGGAAGACGATCTCGTTGTTGGCCGAGTTGTAATAGGCGTTCACCGTCTGCGGGGTCATGCCCCACTCCGACTTGTCGACCGGTTCGTTCAGGCGGGCCAGGTCATAGTTCCATTCGAACAGACCCTTGCGTTCGGCGTTGCCGACCAGGTCGTCGGGGCGGACCTCCAGGCCGGAGTAGTCGCGCCACTTGTCGGGATAGCCGATCTTGACCGTGAACTTGCGCAGCTTCTCCTGCGCCGCCGCCTTGGTCTCGGTCCCCATCCACGTCAGGTTCTCGATCCGGTGCGACAGGGCGGTGCGCAGGTTGGCGACCAGTTCTTCCATCTTGGCCTTGGATTCGGCGGGGAAATACTGGGCGACATAGAGCCGGCCCGCGGCCTCGCCCAGCGAACCTTCAGCAAAGGAGATGGCGCGCTTTTCGCGGGTGCGCTGCTCGGGCTGGCCCGACAGGTCGCGCGAGCGGAATTCCCACTGGGCGTCCGAGAAGCGCTTGGACATCATCGGCGCCATGTCGTCGGCGGTGTGGAAGGCTTCCCAGGCCTGCAACAGCTCAACCGGGGTCTCGGCGTAGATGGCCGCGATCTTTGGCATGGCCGTGTCCTGACGCACGATCAGGCGCGGCACGCCGCCCAGTTCGGCGGCGTCGTAATAGGCCTGCCAGGCGAAGCCCGGCGCGTCCTCGGCCAGCTTGGCGATGGTGAATTCGTTGTAGGTCTTGTCGCGGTTGCGGTTCTCGGCCGGCGACCAGTGGGCCTCGGCGATCTTGCTTTCCAGAGCCACGATCTGGGCGGCGGTCTCGGTCGGGTTGGCCCAGCCGATCATGCCCAGCATGCGCGCGACATAGGCCTCGTACAGGACCTTCTTGTCGGCGAAACGGGCGTCCAGATAGTAGTCGCGGTTCGGCAGACCGATGCCCGATTGGCCCGTCGAAACGACGTAGCGGGTCGGTTGTTTGGAATCGATGGTGATGCCGGTGCCGAAGAAGGACGAACCGAAGCGGCCGACCGTCTGGCCCATGTAGACGGCCATCTTGTCATGGGTGTCGGCGGCGCGGATCGCGGCCAGATAGGGTTGCAGCGGCTGGGCGTCCAGCTGCTCGATGCGCGCCTCGTCGATGTAGGCGCGATAGGCGTCGGCGACCTTGGCCTCGTCCGAACCGGGCGCCAGGTCGGTGCGGTTCGCCAGGCCCAGAACCAGTTCCTTCATGCGGTTGTCCGACAGTTCGCGCAGCAGGGCGAACGAGCCGTAGCTGGTGCGATCCGACGGGATCACCACTTTTTCCAGAGCCGTGCCGTTGGCGTACTGGAAGAAGTCGTCGCCCGGCTTTACCGACGTGTCGCGGCCGGCCATGTCGAAGCCCCAGGTCCCGTAGCGGGGCGCCTCGACGCCTTTCCAGCCCGCCGCCGTCTCTTCGCCCGAGAACAGCGAAACGATCGAGCAGGTCTCGTCGATGCAGGCGTGGTCGTGGCCGACGTCCTGCGCGAAGGCCGCGCTGGCGGGCAGAAGAAGGGCGCCGACAGCAGCGCCGATAAGCAGTCTTTTCATCACGGATTCCTGGAAGACGCCCCTGAAACGGACGGATCGGGCCGGACCCTAGACCCGCGCGGTGAGGTGTCGCCTTAAAAAAAGTTCATGAAAGCCGTGCGACCTCTCGCCACGGCCGGGGGAACAAGGTCACATAGGTGGACACAAGGAGGGCGGATGCACGGTCAGGGCGGGGACTATAAGGATCTGGTGGTCTTTCTGGCCGCCGCCGGCGTCATCGTGCCCCTGGTCAACCGGCTCAAGATCAGTCCCATCCTGGGTTTCCTGGCGGCGGGGGTGCTGCTGGGACCGGACGGCCTGGGCCGGTTCGCGCAGAGCGTGCCCTGGCTGTCGTGGTTGACCATCGGCGATCCGGGGCAGTTGGCGCAACTGTCGGAACTGGGCGTCGCCTTTCTTCTGTTCATGATCGGGCTGGAGCTGTCGTGGGAGCGGCTGCGCGCCATGCGCCGGCTGGTGTTCGGCCTGGGCCTGATGCAGGTCGTGGTCTGCACCGCCGTTCTGGCCTGCGGTTTCCTGCTGATGGGCCAGACGCTGGCCAGCGCCGTGGTGCTGGGCATGGGCCTGGCCCTGTCCTCGACCGCCGTGGTCATGCCGGTCCTGGCCGAGCGCGGCCGGCTGAAGGGGACGGTCGGCCGCTCCACCTTCGCCATCCTGCTGGCCCAGGATCTGTCGGTCGCCCCCATCCTGATCACCGTCACCGTCCTGGCGGCCCTGGCCCAGCAGGGCGGCGCGCTGGACACCGCCGTCCTGGGGCGAGCCCTGTTCACCCTGGTGCCCGCCGCCATCGGCCTGGGGCTGATGGTCCTGCTGGGCCGCGTCGTGCTGCGGCCGATGTTCCGGTCGGTGGCCAAGGCCCGCAAGGTCGATCAGGGCGGCGAACTGTTCGTCGCCGCCTCCCTACTGGTGGTGGTCGGCGCCGGCCTCGCCGCCCAGGCCAGCGGCCTGTCGATGAGCATCGGCGCCCTGCTGGCCGGGGTCCTGCTGGCCGAGACCGAGTTCCGGCGCGAGGTCGAGGTCTCCATCGAACCGTTCAAGGGCCTGTTGCTGGGCGTCTTCTTCGTCGGCGTCGGTCTGGGGCTGGACCTAGACGCCATCGCCGCCGATCCCGTCGGCGTCTTCGGTCTGGCCCTGGCGCTGACGGTCGTGAAGACGGGCGTCATCTTCAGCCTTGCGCGGTTCTGGGGCCTGGGCGCGCGTCCCGCGCTGGAGACGGCCCTGGTCCTGGCCCCGGCGGGCGAGTTCGCCTTCGTCGTCTTCGCCACCGGACTGGTGGAAGGCCTAGCCCCGCCGCAACTGACCAATACCGTGGCCCTGTCGGCGACGGTCAGCATCTTCTCCATCCCCCTGCTAGCCCTGCTGGGTCAGCGGCTGGCGCGTAAGACGGCGCCGGATGGCGAACGCCTGCCCGACCTTCCGCCAGAGGCGATGGACGGGGCCGTGATCATCGTCGGCTTCGGCCGCGTCGGGCGGCTGATCGGCGAGATGCTGAAGGAGCACGACCAGGCCTTCATCGCCCTGGACACCGATCCCGGCATCGTCTCGGCCGGCCGGCGCGACGGCTTCGACGTCTTCTATGGCGACGCCGGCCGCCGCGAGATGCTCCAGCACTGCGGCGTGCACTCCACCCGCGCCCTGATCGTGACCATGGACGCGCCGACCAAGGTGGACGAGGTGGTCACGGCCGCGCGGTCCATGCGTGAAGACCTGATCCTGATCGCCCGCGCCCGCGACGACCAGCATGCCATGCGACTGTATGGTTTGGGCGTCACCGACGCCGTGCCGGAGACGACCGAGGCCAGCCTGCAGCTGGCCGAAAACACCCTGGTCGATCTGGGCGTGCCTATGGGTCTGGTGCTGGCCTCCATCCACGAGCGACGCGACCAGTTCCGCAAGGCTTTCCAGGCGGCGACCCCGATCGAGCGGCGCAATCGCCCCAGCCGGGCGCTGCGCCAGACCGTCCGCCCCGCCCGAGTTGACCCCAACCAAGACTAGGGACTCATACCTACAGTCGAGCAGCGGACCCATTTTCGTCATGGTTCCGTGATGCAAGCGCGGCTTCTGAATTCCTGCATCTTCGGAGCAGCAGCGCCCATCTGTCCCGCCTCTGGACCGAGATATTCACCTGAAGTCGATGGCGGATGCTCCCCCTCATCCGCGACTTAAAGTAGAGTAAAAGCCTGATTTTATGACAGACACCGTCGCCTCCCTCGCCGTCGAGCCCCGCCTGAACCGCCGCCAAGCCGCCAAGATCCGCACGCGGCAAAAGGTTCTCGACGCCGCCCGCTCGCTCTTCGCCGAGCGCGGCTACGAACCCGCCACCATCCGCGACATCGCCAAGGGCGCAGGCATGTCCACCGGCGCCGTTTTCGCCAACTTCCAGGACAAGGCCGAACTGTTCGAGGCTGTTCTGACCGAGGACATGACCCGTCTCGCCGAAGTGGTCGAGGCCGCCGCCCCCAAGGGCGAGCCCGTCCGCCAGCGCCTGGTGACCGCCCTCAGCGCCGGCTACCACTCGTCGCTGGACCAACTGCCCCTGTTCCAGGCCATCGTCGCCCGGTCGTGGTTCCAGCCGCTGGCCGCCGAGATGCGCGCGCGCGCCGCGACCAAGAACCTGCTGCTCGCCATCGGCGGAATCCTTCAGGACGCCGTCGCCAAGGGCGAACTGTCCAAGGACGCAGACATCCGCCTTTTGGTCGAGCTGATCTGGGACGCCTATCTGTCGAACTATCGCCGCGCGGCCTATGACGAATGGGATGCGCAGGCCCTGTCGGACCATATGGGCAAGCAGATCGACGTGATCCTGGCCGGCGCCATCACCGCCAAGTAAGTCGAAGAGAAGCCGCTTTCGAAAAGGCCGGGTCCGCCAGCGCGGGTTCGGCCTTTTTCTTTGCCGTCAGAGACGCCTTTTCAGGGTGACGTAGAAGGCGCCGTTTCCGCCGTGCCGCTGGTGGGCGATGGTGAAGCCCGACACCACGCCACGCAGCGCGGGCGACGACATCCACTCCGCGAAGGCCGAGCGGATGACGCCGCCGCCCATCCGGCCCTGGCCGGTGATGACCAGCACCGCCCGCATCCCGCGCGCCTGGCACGAGGTCAAAAAGCCGCGAAGCTGATCCTCGGCCTCGAACCGGCCGAAGCCGTGCAGGTCGATGCGCGCCTCGATGGGGTCGCGTTCGCGCGACAGCCGCTGCTTGCGACGCGGCTCCAGATCCTCGGGCGCAGGCTTGGAGCGTGGGGGCGAAGGGCGTTTTTCGACCGGGGGCGCGGCGGCGACGCGTTTCGGCGACGACTTGGCTAGCGGACGCGGGCGCTCCATCGGCGTGACGACGATCTCGGGCGGGGTCTCGGCGCCGGGGGTGACGCGGGCGGCCTTGCGCGTTTTCGGCGCCGACACCGATCCGGCGACGCGGGTCCAGATACGACGGTCTTCGGGCGTCAGTCCGTTGTCGTCACGGCTCGGACCCTTTCGCCTCATGCCTCGCCGTCGTCCTCGATGGTGTCGCCCGGACCTGGCTCGTGCGCCAGAAGATCGCCGGGCTGGCAGTCCAGTTCGCGGCACAGGGCGTCCAGGGTCGAGAACCGGACTGCACGCGCCTTGCCCGTCTTCAGGATCGACAGGTTCGCCACCGTCACCCCGACCCGGTCGGCGAGTTCGGTCAGCGACATGCGGCGTTCCACGAGGACGCGGTCGAGCTGGACGCGGATGGCCATGCGGAAAATCCTATTCGAAACGGCTCAGATCGTCAGTTCGGATTCGCGGCGCAGGCGCGCACCCTCGCGGAACACCTCCGCCAGCACGAAGACGATGAGCACGGAAAAGATCGGGGTCAGCAGTTCGCCGAACCCTTGCGGGTCCATGACGCCGGGCGCCAGCCGCTTGGCGACGAAGCCTTGCGCCACCCAGACGCCGCCGGTCACGACCGCGAGCGTCAGACCGATCTGGCGCAGACGGCGCACATTGTCCGGCTGGAACGGATCGCCCATGGTCAGGGTGCGAATGATGCGGCGCAGACTGCGCAGGATCAGCATGAAGCCGCCGAAATAGGCCGTCACGGCGCCCAGACCGAACAGCAGCAGGGTGCGCGTCAACGGCAGTTGCTTGCCGCCGGAATCCCCGCTGACGGTGATGTTCACATTGTCCAGGGGAATGAAGATCGCCGTGGCTGCCAGCAGCAGCAGCAGGCCGGTGATCAGCCAGAGCAGGATATAGGCGACGTCCAGCACCACCTTCAGCACGCTGGAGACCGAACCCGGCCCCATTGCTTTAAGCGGAACACGCAGGGCGCTCAGCCCCTTCAGGGCGCTTGCCTCGCCTCGCTTCAGCGGATTTGGCGGCGTCGGCAGGCGCATGGTCTCTCTGATCTCAGGCCGGGGAAGGCGGGGCGATGGCCACGCGGGGTCCGGCGAACCCGCGCGCGGCTCTATACATCGCGGTCTTCATACAGGTCGTCAAAGCTCTCTTGATCGAAAAAGGCTAGATCAGAAGCCTTGGAACAGAATGACGACCAGGGCGGTCGGCAGGGCGGCGATCAGAACGGTGCTGACAAAAGCAGCGCCGACCTTGTCGAGCCACATCGAGACGTTCATCGTGTGCATGGTGTTTCTCCGTCTTTCCTGTTTGGGCGATTATCGCCCTTTGCATTTGTTAATCGCATGATCGTTTCCGTTTTTGCGGAAGCCATGAACGTTGCGACCTCGTTCCTGACGATCAATAGATACGCCGTGCGGACGGAAAAGGCACGTTACATATCGTTTAACGATATTAAACTTTGGCAATAGACTGTTTCAGGGGCGTGATCGTCGATGAATCTTAAGCTTATCAAGGGGATGCGGCTCGTGGTCGCGACTCATAACCCCGGCAAGGTCCCGGAAATCTCGGCCTTGCTGGACGGAAATTACGAGATCGTCACCGCAGGCCAGTTGAATCTGCCCGAGCCGGACGAGACCGAGACCACTTTCGCCGGCAACGCCATGCTGAAAGCCCGCCATGCGGCCCAGCTGTCGGGCGAGGTTTCGCTGGCCGACGATTCCGGCCTGTCGGTCGCGGCCCTGGACGGGGCGCCGGGCATCTTTTCCGCGCGCTGGGCCGGACCGGGCAAGGATTTCGCCGTCGCCATGAAGAAGGTCGAGGAACGGCTGGAAGAGATCGGCGCGACCGACCGGACCGCCTGGTTCACCTCGGCCCTGGCCGTCGCCTGGCCCGATGGCCCCTGCGTGGTGGTCGAGGGCGAGATCCACGGCCAGCTGACCTTCCCGCAGCGCGGCGACCGGGGCTTCGGCTACGACCCTCTCTTCATTCCCGACGGCGGCGACCTGACCTTCGGCGAGATGGAGCCGGCGGCCAAGGACGCCATCAGCCACCGCACCCGCGCCTTCGCCAAGCTGAAGGCCGCCCTGATTGACTGATCCCCGCGATCCAGGGACCGACATCGGGCTCTACGTCCACTGGCCCTATTGCGCGCGCATCTGCCCCTATTGCGATTTCAACGTCGTGCGCGACCGGGGGCGTAGCGATGAGCAGGCGGGGCTGGTCGAGGCGATCCTGGCCGATCTGCACGCGCAGAGGGTTCTGACCGGCCCGCGACGGCTGGCGTCGATCTTCTTCGGCGGGGGCACGCCGTCGCTGATGGCGCCCGAGGCCGTCGCTCGTATCGTGGCGGCGGCGCGCGACCTGTTCCCACCCGCCGGCGACATCGAGATCACGCTGGAGGCCAATCCCACCGACGCCGAGGCCGGCCGGTTCGCCGCCCTGGCCGACGCCGGGATCAATCGCCTGTCGATGGGGGTTCAGGCGCTGGACGACGTCGCCCTGCGCTTTCTGGGTCGCGACCATTCGGCGGCCGAGGCCCTGCGCGCGGTCGATCTGGCCCGCCGCGCCTTCGACCGCCTGTCCATCGACCTGATCTACGCCCGCCCGGACCAGACGCCCGGCGACTGGGCCGCCGAACTGACCACGGCCCTGGCGCTGGGGTTCGAGCATGTCTCGCCGTATCAGCTGACCATAGAGCCCACGACCGCCTTCGGTCGGGCCTTTGCGCGGGGCACCCTGACGCCGCCGGACGAGGACCGCGCCGCCTCTCTTTATGAAACCACCCAGGCCGTGCTCTCGGCCGCCGGCTTCGACGCGTATGAGGTGTCCAACCATGCGCGCGGCCCGGCCGCCCGGTCGTCGCACAATCTGCATGTCTGGCGCGGCGGCGACTATCTGGGCCTCGGCCCCGGCGCCCACGGACGGCTGACCCTGGATGGCGTCAGGACCGCGACCGTCGCCCATCGCCGCATTGCCGACTATGTCGTGGGGGTCTCGGCCGGCACGCCCTGGTCCGACCGTGACGCCCAGAGCCCCGCCGATGCGGCCGAGGAGCGGTTCCTGCTGGCCCTTCGCACCACCGAGGGCGTGCCTGCATCCCTGCTCTCGGCTCTGGCCATGTCGCCCGTGCGCGCGCCGGTCGCCGACCTGATCGCCGACGGCTTCCTGATGCTGCAAGACGGCCGGCTGATCGCCACCGCACGCGGCCGTCCGGTGCTGGACGGGGTTCTGAAGGCGCTGCTGACCTAACCCTTCCTCAGACCCAGCATCCCCAGCCATCCGCCGCTGGTCAGAAGCGCCACGTCCAGCAGCGCCAGCGGCAGGGGCGTGGACACGGGGGCGGCGATGAAGCGCGAACGCCAGTCCGGCCCGAACTTGCCCTTGTAACTGCGCAAGCCCTGGAAGCCATAAAGCGCCCCGCCTTCCTCGAACACCAGGGCGCCGACACGCGCGAACACCGGGGCGATCCGGCGATCCTCCAGGCCCGCCAGCGGCGCCATCCCCAGGTCGAAACTGGCCAGGCCCTCCGCCTTGGCCCACTGGGCGCAGCGGATGAACAGATAATCCATCACCCCGTGCGGCGCGTCAGGCCTGTGGCGCATAAGGTCCACCGCCGCCTCGTCCGGCGAGGTCAGAAGATTGGCGAACGCCACGATCCGCCCGCCCTCTCGCACCACGGCCAGCGGGGTCAGATCCAGATAGGCGGCGTCGAACCGACCCATGGAGAAAGATTTTTCGGACCCCTCGTGCATGGCCAGCCAGGCGTCCGAAATCTCACGCAGCTCGTGGGCGATGGGTCCGGCCGAGCCGGGCGGCAGCACCTCGAACGACGACCCTTCGCGTTCGGCGCGATTGACGGCCGTGCGCAGGTTCTGCTTGCCCTTGCCCTCGATGGAGAATTTTTCGGCCTCAATCACCGCCGTCTCCCCGACCTTGCGCACTGCCAGCCCCATCGTCGCCAGATCGCCCAGCACCTCTTCGCTGACGGAATAGAAGACTGCGGCGCCGCCATAGCTGTCGGCCATCTCGGCGAACGACCACAGCAGTTCGCGCCGCTCGCTCTTCAGGCCCGCCGGTTCGCCCATGGCGATCCAGCGCCGCCCGCGCACGCGATAGGCCAGAAAGCTCGCCAATGATGGACTGAACATCAGGGCCTTGTCGCCCAGCATGGCCAGCCAGGCCTCGGGGGGCGCCGAGTCCGCCGCCTTGAGCGCCGCCGTCGCGCGTTCGATGTCGGCGGCGCCGGCCGGGCCGTGATTGTGTGCGCCCGGTGAACTCAACAAGGAGCGCCCCGCCACGACCAGCGTCAGGATCGCAAGCACCAGCCCCGCCCGCAGGAAGCCCGACGCCTGACGGTCGCTGAGGAAACGCCACCACAGCTCGTCACTATAGGCCACGTCGCGATAGGCGAAGAAGCCCAGCCACAGCATGGCCGCCACGACTGCCGTCAGAAGCAGCAGCCAACTGGGCCGCAGCGGCTCGCTCAATCTCGACCGACGATTGAAGGCCGACCGGCACGGCGCCAGCAGGGCCGCGACCATCACGAGATTGATCGCCTGCTGCCAATCCAGCCCCTTCAGGATGGAGAACACCGCCCCCGTCGCCAGCACCAGCAGGGCCGCCCAATAGGCGCCGCGCCGACGCCGCCACAGCCCCGCTGACAACAACAGCAACAGGAAGCCGGCGATGCTGGCGACGAAGTGGGACAGATCGATCAGGATTGGAGACACGACCCCGGTCAGCCGACGCAGCCGGTCGTCGAACTCGGGCGTCACCGCCGTTACCAGCATCAAGGCCCCCGCCACGAACGCCACGATGGCGAAGATCTGCGGCGTCAGTTCATAGGCCAGGCCCAGAAGACGGCGGATCAAACCTGAAGCGTGCTTGGGACGGCTGGACAAGCGTGGTCTTTCGAATCGTGATTGCCCGAACATAGACCAAGTCTCGTCCAACCGGGGCGCTCCCAAGGTCATTTCTAGGCAGATGAAACAATCCGTAACGTGGGGAGTATATTGCGGTGCGGGCGTCGGGCCCGCGTAACCGGGGACGTTTTCCCATGACCATCAAGACCGCTCTTCTGGCTGGCGCTGCCGCCGCCTTCATGACCGCCGCGCCGGCTCTGGCGCAAGAAACTACGCCCGCTCCTGCTGCTGCGCCTGCCGCCGCTGCGTCCTCGCAGCAATCGCTCTCGCTCAATCCCGGATCGAGCGTCGCAGGTCCTGACGGCGAACTGGGCAAGCTGGAAGGCGTTCAGTCGAATGCCGAAGGCAAGCAAGAGCTCACCGTTCGCGGCGCCGATGGCCAGCTTCGCGCCGTGCCGCTGAGCGGCATTCGTCAGGAAGGAACCGGCGTGGTCGTGGCCTACACCAAGGCCGAGTTCGACGCCGCCGCTCCTATCGCCGGCGCACCGCCTGCTCCGGCCGCTTCGCCTGCACCGGCTCCGACTTCGGACCCGATGGCCGCGCCGACTACGGAACCGACCGACCCGGCAATGACCGAGCCGGCGACATCCGCGCCGGATGCGGCGACCCCGGCTCCGACCGAGCCGCAGTAAAACAGCCTTTCAAGGTTGAATGACGAAGGGCGGTCGGGTTTCCCAACCGCCCTTTCGTTTGCCTGCAATCGATCAACGACATCGCGCAGCAAAAAGGGCGGCTCTTCCGAGCCGCCCTCTTCGTCTTCAGCCTATTGCCGGATCAAGCGCGACGCTTGACCAGTCCCAGCAGGAACAGCAGCAGGCAGGCGCCAAGGAACGCCACGATCAGGGTGACGAAGTTGAAGCCGCCGACCGGCGTGCCGAAGATGTTGTTGGAGATGAAGCCGCCGAGCAGAGCGCCGATGACGCCGACGATCAGATTCGTCAGCAGGCCGTGATTACGACCCATGACCTTTTCAGCCAACCAGCCGGCGACGATGCCGATGACGAGCCAACCAATGATTCCCAAACCCATGCTGTGGTTCCTTCCTTTAAAAGCCAAGCTGCAGCAGTAAATGCAGCTCGGGCCATACGGTTGCGTCGTCTCTTCACGTTCGCCGCAATATCGCCGAACTCGCCTCGGACGCGATCCGGCACGACGATTGCCGCCATCGACGTGTGTCGTCCCGCATCGGGACAGACGTTGAGACGAGGATCACGGCCATGGCCGCCGACATCGACCTGCATCTGGGCCGCCGCCTGCGTCGCCGCCGGCGTCTGTTGGGCCTGACCCAGCAACAGCTGGCCGTCCAGGTCGGCATCCGCTTCCAGCAGATCCAGAAATACGAATGCGGCGCCAACCGCATCTCGGCCGCCCGCCTGTGGCAGTTGTCCGAGGCGCTGGAAACGCCGGTCGCCTATTTCTACGACGGTCTCGCCGAGGCGTTGGAGAACGACGCGGCCCCGCCCAAGGGCGGCGAAGTCTTCTCGCGCAAGGAGACCCTGGACCTGATCCAGGCCTATTATCAGCTGGACGAACGGCCCCGCCGCCGCCTGCTGGACCTAGCCAAGTCCCTGCACACGGATGTAGCCCCAAGCTGAGACGACCAGGGGCGCCCAAGCCGGCTAAAGCGCGGTAAGGGAGCCTCATGACCGAATACGAAGCCTTCGCCATCGAACTGGCGCGCGAAGCCGCGCGCGTCACCCTGCCCTTCTTCCGCTCGGACATCGGGCATGAGGACAAGGGCGGCGCCGCCGGTTTCGACCCGGTCACCGAGGCCGACAAACAGGCCGAGGCCGCCATCCGCCGCCTGATCGCCGCCCGCTATCCCGACCACGGCGTCATCGGCGAGGAATATGGGCAAGACAGGCCGGACGCCGAAAACGTCTGGGTGCTGGACCCCATCGACGGCACCCGCGCCTTCATCTCGGGCCTGCCGCTGTGGACCACCCTGATCGCCCTGCGTACGGGCGGCAAGCCGACCGTGGGCGTGATCGCCCAGCCCTATCTGGACGAAATCTTCATCGGCGGTCCGTCCGGCGCGCGGCTGCTGCGCGGCGAGACCCAGATGCCGCTCGCCGTGCGGTCCTGCGAGAAACTGACCGACGCCGTCATCTCGACTACCGACCCCGACATCTTCAACGGCGCCGAATTGGGCGCCTGGACCCAGGTCCGCGCGACCGCGCGCCTGGCCCGCCTGGGCTGCGACGCCTATGCCTATGCGATGGTGGCGGCGGGCAAGATGGACCTGGTCGCCGAGACCAGCCTCAAGCCCTGGGACTGGTCCGCCCTGGTCCCCGTCATCGAGGCCGCCGGCGGTCAGGTCGTCAACTGGCGCGGCGCGGCGCCGGACGACAACGGTCAGATCCTCGCCGTCGGCGACGCCCGCCTGATCGACCAGGCCCTGGTGACGCTAAAACGCGCGGCGATCTGAGGACGAGCGAACGCGGCCCTTTCAGAGATTAGGCGACGGCGTCTCCGCCGTCACATCCACCGTCCTGGCCGACGGATCAACGACCGCATCCGCCGTCGGGGCGACCATGTCGGCCATGGCGTCGAACTCGTTCAGGAAGACGGCGCGCAGGTCGTCGGCCTCCATGATGACCTCGTGCTTGGCCCCAGCCACCTCGACGTAGCGGCCGCGCGGGATGCGTTTGGCGGCCCAGCGGTTCGTCTGTTTCCACACCACGTCGTCGGCGTCGGCCTGGACGATGACGACCGGCGCCTTGACCGCCTTCAGCGCCTTGGGCTTCAGCGCCCGCTCGCCGGCGTCCAGCGCAAAGGCCAGCCACCCATAGGTCGGGCCGCCGATGGCCAGGTGCGGGCAGGCATACAGCTGCTGGCGCCACATCTCGTATCGGCTCTCGTCCGAGGTCAGGGCGTCCTCGGCGAAGTTATGGTCGAACGGATCGTCTGGATCGCCCAGGATGTAGTCGCCCGCCTGGCCGTGGCGGATGTTCCAGCGCACCACCAGCTTGACCGACCACATCGACCGCTTGCCGGTCTTGATGCGCAGCATGGGGCTGGACAGGACCGCGCCCGCGAACCGATCCTCGCCGCTTTCGAGGGTCAGCAGATTCAGGCAGGCGCCCATCGAATGCCCCACCATGATCCAGGGCTTGGGGCACTGGTCCTCATAGGCGTTCAGCAGGCGGTTGTAGTCGTCCAGAAACTCCTCGACCGCGCGGGCGTGCCCCTTCAATCGGTCGGGCAGCAGGCGCGCCGACAGACCCTGGCCTCGCCAGTCATGGCTCAGCACGCACCAGCCGCGCGCCAGGAAGTTGCCGATGACCTCGTAGTATTTCTCGATCGGCTCGGTGCGACCGGGGCTGAGCACCACCGTCCCGCGCACCTTGTCCGCGCTCAGGTGCGACGGTTTCCACAGGCCGGCGCGCAGGCGCATTCCGCCCGCGCCGCGGAACCAGTCGCCCTTGCCGCCGGGGGGCGAGGCGGCGCCGGGAACCCCCATCAGGGGGGCGTTGGCGGCGAAGGCTTGGGCGCGGTTCACTCGGGCTTCCTGAACTTCAAGGTCATGCGATCGCTCTCGCCGATCGCCTCGTATTTCGAACGGTCGAAGGCGGGATCGGCCGGCTCGCCGCGCGGCGCCGTCAGACGCGTGGGCGGCAGGGTGTCAACGCCGAACGGATGGTCCTTCGTGTCGGCCTCGTTGGCGTTGATCTCCGACGCCGCAACGAAGACGAAGCCCGCCTCGGCCGCCAGCTGGCGCACGAAGGCCTCCTGGACATAGCCGTTGGCGGCGACGGGATCCTGATCCTCTTCTGGCGACAACCGGTGCTGCTCGATCCCCAATATGCCGCCGGGCCGCAGCGCGGCGAAGGCGTCGGAGAAGGCCTTCTCGACGATGCCCGCCGCCATCCAGCCGTGCAGGGTGCGCATGAACAGACACAGTTCCGCCGTCCCCGCTGCAGCGGTCACCGGACCGGACCCCGCGCCGAAGATCGAAAACTTCGGCTCGCCGTATAGCTTCCTGTCGCCGGAGAAGCGGGCGCGGAAGGCGGCGTTCAGGGCCGCTTGGGCGAGATCGTCAGTGGGGCCTTCGGGGAACAGGGCCGCCACATAGGTTCCGCCGCCCTTGGCAAGATAGGGCGCCAGAATCTCGGTGTACCAGCCGCTGCCGGGCCAGAACTCCACCACCGTCATGCGCGGTTGCAAGCCCAAGAACCGCAGCGTCTCCATCGGATGACGGAAGGCGTCTCGCGCCCGATCGGGTGCGGATCGCCACGGCCCCTCGACCGCCCATTCCAGCGACCCTTCCGACGGGCCGGCGGGCGCAGCCGGAGTTTCCGGCGCCTTGGTCGCTTCCTTGCGCCCGCAGGCGGCGACGCCGGTCAGCGCTAGCCCGGTCGCGCCGCTCAGCAGAAACCGACGCGACACCTCGCCCGCGCTCGCTGGAAAATCAGCCATACAACACTCCCGCAGGACATCGGGCCCCGCGTCCGACAAACCTTGGTGGAACGGGCTTAATCAGGTTCGCGGCGCCGGTCAAAACGCAACGCCCGTTCGAGCCCATTCAGAGCCTATTCCGGCTTGCGGAACCGCAGGGTCATCCGGTCGCTCTCGCCGATGGCGTCGAAGGCGTCCCGTTCCTCGGGCGTCAGTGTGCGGCCCGACGGATCGTTGCGCGCCGCCGACTGGCGGTTCGGCGGCAGGGTCCAGACACCGAAAGGATGGTCGTGATCGTCCTTGGGGTTGGCGTTCAGCTCGCTGCGCGCCTCCAGCACGAAGCCGGCGTTGCGGGCCTCGTGGATGACATAGCTTTCAGGCACATAGCCGGTCGAGGCCACATCGGCGACGTTCAGCCCCTCGGCGCTGCGGTGCTGTTCGACGGCCAGAACGCCGCCTGGCTTCAACGCCTTGAAGAAGGCCTGGAGATAGGGCTGGGTCCGGCCGTTGCGCGACCAGTTGTGGAAGGCGCGCGCCACCAGGATGAAGTCTGCGCTGCCTTCAGCCACGCCCATGTCCTCCAACGGGCGGTTGACGGGCACGTAGCGACCGCCGGTCGCCGCCGCATAGGGTTCCAGGATGTGCCGCCACCAGCTGGCGCCGCCCGGCTCGATCTCCACCACGGTCATGCCCGGCGTCAGGCCCCAGAAGGTCAGGGATTCGTAAGGGTGGCGATAGACGTCGCGCGCGCGGTCGGCGGCGGGCCGGGTCTCGGCGGCGACAGCGGCCTGCAAGGCCGTGTCCTCGGCGAAGGTCGGCAGGGCGCTGGACAGGGCCGAGCGCGGCGGCGTCCACGCCCCTTCGGTCTGGGGCGACTGTTGGGCGACGGCGGGGGCGACGGACAGCAAGACGGCGGCGAGGCCAAAGACGGCAGGGCGCATGATCAGGGGCTCCGGGTTCAGGTCCTTCTCCATAGGCAGACGCGGCGCCCGAGCAAATGACGTTCACGAGACGCCGGCCAATTTGACGCAACCCGTTTCGTCACGTCGCGCCCCTTGACGCGGTTTTGCAGGTCACCATCTCTTCTCCCGAGAGCGCCGATTTCGGGTTCTCCAGACTGACGACGCCGGTTTCGGGTCGTCGGACTGCATCCCTACCGTCCGGGCCAAACCGCCGGGCGGCTCAACCTTGCTGATCCTCAGGAGGATGCTGATGCGTACCTATGATTTCACCCCGTTGTACCGTTCGGCCGTCGGCTTCGACCGTCTGGCCAATCTGCTGGAAAGCGCCTCGCGCACGACCGGCCAGGACACGGGCTATCCGCCCTACAATATCGAGACCACGGGCGAGAACGCCTATCGCATCGAGATCGCCGTCGCCGGCTTCGGCCCTGACGAGCTGAATATCGAGGTGAAGGAAAACCTTCTCACCGTGACCGGCCGCAAGACCGCCAACGACGATGCCGCGACACAGAAGACCTATCTGCACCGCGGCTTGGCCGAGCGCGATTTCGAGCGCCGCTTCCAACTGGCCGACTATGTCGTCGTCACCGACGCGAACCTGGTCAACGGCCTGCTGTCGATCGCTCTGAAGCGCGAACTGCCCGAGGCGCTGAAGCCCCGCCGCATCGAGATCGGCGCCGGCCAGCCGTTGATCGAAGGCAAGGCTGAAAAGAAGGCCCAAGCGGCCTAAGCCGTTTCAAGGCGAACTATAAAAGGGCGGCGTTCGCGCCGCCCTTTTTCTATGACGCCAGATGCGAAAAGGCGGCGACGACCTGTTCATAGGCAGGCCGTTTGAACGGCACGATCAGGTCGCAGGCGTCCGACAACGGACCCCAGCGCCAGGCGTCGAACTCGACATCGTCGTCGGCCGCCAGATCGATCTCGGCCTCGTCGCCGGTGAAGCGGAAGGCGAACCACTGCTGCTTCTGACCCTTGAAGCCGCGCCAGGCCTTGGCGTTGTTCATGGCCTCGGGCGGAAAGTCGTACAGGATCCAATCGTCCGTCCGCGCCAGGAGCTGGACAGATATCACGCCCGTCTCCTCGCGCAGTTCGCGCCGGGCGGCCGCTTCCAGATCCTCACCCGCATCGACGCCCCCTTGCGGAAACTGCCAGTTATGCGGGCCGGGCGTGGCGTGGCGCTGGCCGTACCAGACCAGGCCGTCGCGGTTGAACAGCACGACCCCGACATTGGGCCGATAGGCGTGGAGATCGGACACTAGCGCCCCGGCCGCATCGACATGGACGAGGCGGGCGCCAGTTGCAGGCCGCGCTGTTCCAGACCGGCGGTCCAGCGGGCGGCGGCCTCGACCGTCACAGGATAGCTGAAGCCGGTTCCCAGGGCAGAGCCGCGCAGCTTGGCCTGGGCTTCCAGGCTGTTCAGCGAGGCGATGATGGCGGCCGGCGACTGGGTCCGGTCGATGACGCGATCCGCGCTGGCCCGCGCCCAGGCGCCCGGCCGGCGCTGGAACGAACCGTCGTCCAGGAAGGCGACTCCGCGCTGGCGCAGGATGCCCAGGAAGGCGTTCATGCCCGCATCCGAGCTTGAGAAGCGGTCGCCCAAATAGTTGGTCACGCCGAAATAGCCGGTGGCCCGGCCCAGCAGCCAGTCCATCTTGGCGCCCACGTCATCCGCGCCGCCGTCGGCCAGCAGCGTATAGGGGCCGGGATCGTTGTCGGGATAGCCGGTCGGCTCCATCGGCATTTCCAGCATGACCTCGTGGCCCTGCGCACGCGCCTGGTCGATCCAGGATTGCAGGTTGTCGGCATAGGGAACGAAGCTGAGCGTCACTTCCGGCGGCAGGCGTTCGATAGCCGCGCGGGTCGTCACCGCATTCAGGCCGAGACCGCCTACGATCAGCGACACGCGCGGCTTGCCGTTGGGGCGGAACGGACGGGCATAGGCCTGGGCCGGGACGCGGCCGTCAGGCGCGATCATCGGCAAGGGACCATTAGAGCCGGGCTGAGACAGGCCCGCGATGGGGGCCTTGGCCAGGGGCGAGGCCGCATGGACCGGGGCGCTGATGGGCGCGCCCTGGCCCGACACGCTGCCGCCGTCCGGCAGGGTGATGACCGCATCGCCGCCCGCCGCCGGATCGCCGCCGCCCGCGAGATTTTGATAAAGCCCCATCGCCCCCATGGAGAAGGCTTCGAACCCGGTGGGCGCGACCGTTGGAGCTTGCGGGACCGGGGCTTCGCGCTCCAGCGCGACATGGGCCGACGGCGTGCCGGCCTTGGGATCGCCCAGCACCATCAGGAACAGGGCGCTGGTGCTCAGCAGGAACAGCCCGGCCAGGCCCGCCACGACCGGCGGCTTCTTCAGGGCGTTGATGACGGGCGTCAGGCTCGGGCCGTCCTTTGCGCGCGGAGCGGCTCCGGCGGCGGCGGCGAGGGCGGATTGGCGTTTGGCGAACATGGGCACGGGCGGAACCGATCTGGAATCCTACGCCGACATCATCGCCCCGCGCCGGTTAAGAAACCCTAACGGCGGGTTCACCATGAACGCTGCGGGTATCTCTGCGGGCGGCTGTCACGGATCGTGCGTTGACGCGGGCGCATTCGCACTTCCAGATGCCGATCTCCCCGTGCCGACCAAGGATATTCTACATGATGAGCCCCGCCGCCGACGACGCCTTGCGCGACGAAGTCCGACTGCTGGGCGGTCTTCTGGGCGACATCATCCGCGACGAGGGCGGACAGGCCCTGTTCGACCACGTCGAGGCGGTGCGTCAGGCCTCCATCGCCTATCACCGCGACCCGGCCTCGCATCCGGCCAAGCGGTTGG
Organism: Brevundimonas sp. PWP3-1b1; assembly: GCF_049896065.1. Classification (NCBI taxonomy): domain Bacteria; kingdom Pseudomonadati; phylum Pseudomonadota; class Alphaproteobacteria; order Caulobacterales; family Caulobacteraceae; genus Brevundimonas; species Brevundimonas sp. PWP3-1b1. The sequence goes on from NZ_JAFCTO010000001.1 coordinate 294,125, forward strand.
AGAAGCTATTGACCGCCATGTCGGTGGATCAGGCGGCTGGCCTGGCGCACGGTTTCGCCCTGTTCTCGCTGCTGGCCAATATCGCCGAGGACCGCTCGACCCGCAGGCGGGCCCAGAGCCAGGCCGAGGCCGGCGCTCGCCCCGATACGCCCGAAGGCGCGCTGAAGCGTTTGGCCGATCAGGGCGTGGATCGCGAGGCCGTGCGTGCCCTGCTGGATCAGTCCCTGATCTCGCCCGTCCTGACCGCCCACCCGTCCGAGGTCCGGCGCAAGAGCGTCATCGACCGGATCGCCGCCATCACCGACCTGCTCGACGCCTGCGACAAGGCCGGCGACGCCTGCACGCTCGACGCCGTATCCGAGCCGCTGCGCCGCCAGATCGTCATCCTGTGGGCCACGCGTCTGGTGCGTACCCAGGGGCTGGTGGTGCAGGACGAGATCGACACCGTCGTCTCCTTCCTGGAACGCATCTTCCTGCACGTCGCGCCCAAGCAGCTGGCGGCCTGGCGGCGCCTTCTGGACGCGCCTGACCTCAAGCCCTTCATGCGGGTCGGCACCTGGGTCGGGGGCGACCGCGACGGCAATCCGAACGTGGACGCCACGGTCATGACGGCCGCCTTCCGCACCCAGGCGCGGGCCGTATTGACCTTCTATCTGGACGAGGTCCACGCCTTGGGCGCCGAGCTCAGCCTCGCCGCCGAACTGGCCCAGGTCTCACCTGAACTTCAGGCCTTGGCCGACGCCGCCCACGACCCCTCGCCCCACCGCGCCGATGAGCCCTATCGCCGCGCCCTGACCGGCGTCTATGCCCGGCTCGCGGCCACGCATCAGAAGCTGGGCGAAGCGCCCGCCCCACGTCGTCCCGCCGTCGAGGCCCAGCCCTATCCCGGTCCCGACGCCTTTGAGGCCGATCTGAAGACCCTGCACGACAGCCTGGTCTCGCACCACGGCGGCGTGTTCGCCGACGACCGGCTCAGCGACCTGATCACGGCGGTCGAGGTGTTCGGCTTCCACATGGCGACCCTGGACATGCGCCAGAACGCCGACGTCCACGAACGCGTCGTCGCCGACCTGCTCAAGGTCGCCGGCGTCCAGTCCGACTATCTGGCGCTGGACGAGGAAGGGCGACTGAAAGTCCTGGCCGAGGAATTGGCCTCGTCGCGCCTGCTGTTCAGCCCCTATGCCGACTACGAGGCCGTGACGCTGAAGGAACGCGCCATCCTTCAGGCGGCGGCGACCGCGCTCGCCGCCTTCGGGCCCCAGGCCATCCGCACCCATATCGTGTCCAAGACCGACGCGGCCTCGGACCTGCTGGAGGTCTATCTGCTGCTCAAGGAGGTCGGTCTCTATCGGCCGGAAGACCCCGCCGCCTGCCCGATCCAGGCCGCGCCCCTGTTCGAGACCATCGAGGATCTGCGCGCCGCCCGCCCGACGCTGGAGCGTCTGCTTCAGGAACCGTCCGCCCTCGCCGTCGCCAAGGCGCGGGGGGTGCAGGAGGTGATGATCGGCTATTCGGACTCCAACAAGGACGGCTCCTATCTGACCTCGGGCTGGGAACTGCACGAAGCCTCGCGCGCCCTGGTCGAGGTGACGCAGACGCACGGCCTGAAGCTGCAACTGTTCCACGGGCGCGGCGGCACGGTCGGGCGCGGCGGCGGCTCGTCATTCGCCGGCGTGCTGGCCCAGCCGGAAGGCACGGTCCAGGGCCGGATACGCACCACCGAACAGGGCGAGGTCATCGCCAACAAATACGGCGAGCCCGAGATCGCCCTGCGCAATCTGGACGCCTTGACCTGCGGCGCCATGCTGGCCTCGCTGGGCAAGGGAACGGATCACGCCTTCACCGCCGAACACGGCGCCACCCTGTCGGACCTGTCGGCCCGGTCAATGGCCGCCTATCGCAAGCTGGTCTATGAGACCGACGGCTTCGTCGACTATTACCGCGCCGCCACCCCCATCGCCGAGATCGCCGATTTGAAGATCGGCTCGCGCCCGTCGTCGCGCACAGCCTCGACCCGGATCGAAGATTTGCGCGCCATTCCCTGGGTGTTCAGCTGGTCGCAGAGCCGGGTCATGCTGCCGGGCTGGTTCGGCTTCGGCTCGGCCGTGCAAGACCAGGACATGGGCCAGCTGAAGGCGATGGCCGAGGCCTGGCCCTTCTTCAAGACCCTGGTCCAGAACATGGAGATGGTCATGGCCAAGTCCGACATGACCATCGCCCGCCGCTACGCCACCCTGGTCCCCGACGCCTCTCTGGCGTCGCGGATCTACGGCGAGATCAGGGAGGAGTGGCAGCGCACCCATGACGCCATCCTGGCCATCACCGGCCACGACCAACTGCTGGGCGGCCAGCCGGAGCTGGACCGGCTGATCCGCCTGCGCATGCCCTATGTCGAGCCGCTGAACCACGTCCAGATCGAGCTGATCCGCCGCCGCCGCGCCGGCGACGACGACCCCCGCGTCCGCGAAGGCATCCTTCTGGCCATCAACGGCGTGGCGGCGGGATTGAGGAATAGCGGGTGACTACAGCCACTTCGTCCGCTTGAACGTCACGTACAGGCCCGCGCAGATGGCGGCGATGACGCCCAGGACCGCATAGTATCCATATTCCCACCGCAGCTCGGGCATGTGCTCGAAGTTCATGCCGTAGATGCCGGCGATGGCGGTCGGCACGGCCAGGATGGCGGCCCAGGCGGCCAGCTTGCGTGTGATCAGGCCCTGGCGTTGCTGCTCCAGCAGGTTGGCGACCTCGAACACCGACGACAGGATGTCGTTCAGCCCACCCAGCCGGCTGTTCACCCGTCGCACATGGTCGCTCACGTCTCTGAAATAGGGCCGCACGTCGGGATCGATACAGGGCATGTCCAGCGACTGCAGGCGCCCCAGCACCTCCTCCATCGGCCCCAGGATGCGCCGGAACTTCAGCAGTTCGCGGCGCAGGGTGAACAGGCGCCGGATCTCGACCCGCGACAGGAAGGCGTCCAGCGTGCGCTGCTCCATCTCCAGCACGCTGTCCTCGGCGTCGTCGACGATGGGAGCATAGGCGTCGACGATGAAGTCCAGAATGCCGTGCAGGACAAAATCCGGCCCCTTCTTGAGTTGTAGCGGCGACGCCTCCAGCTGCGCCCGCAACAGATTGTGCGCCCGCGCCGATCCGTGGCGGATGCTGACCACGTGGTCGTCGCCGACGAAGACGTGGGTCTCGCCATAGGCGATGCGATCGTCGATCTTCAGCGCCGTGCGGGCGACCACGAACAGTTCGCGGCCATAAACCTCGACCTTGGGCATCTGGTGCGCGGCCAGGGCGTCCTCGACCGCCAGCGGGTGAAGCTTGAACCGTTCGACCAGGACATCGATCTCGGCGTCCGTCGGATCATACAGGCCCACCCAGACGAACTCTCCCGGTTCGAGCGCCAGCCCCTCGGGCGTCAACGGCGCCTCGCGCACGCGCTGGCCGTCGCGATAGACGTAGGAGGCGACGACGGTCATGCAGGTTCCTGATCTACGCGGGTCTCGACCTGCTCTAGGCCAGCTTTCGCACAAACGAAACGGCCGGCGGATCGCACCGCCGGCCGTTCGCACGTTCAACTGGCCTCAAGTAGCCCAAAGGGCGGTAGGCCCCAGGATCAAGAGACCGGGAAACCCCGGACCTTCAGCAGGGCCGCCACGTCCGGGTCGCGACCACGGAAGGCGCGATAGGCTTCCGCGCGATCCGTGGTGTTGCCCGGCGCCAGCATGATCGACTTGAAGCGGCCGGCGATGTCCGGATTGAAAACGTCGCCCGACTCTTCGAAATAGGCCCAGGTGTCGGCGTCCATCGTCTCGGACCACAGATAGCTGTAGTAGCCCGCCGAGTATCCGTCCGACGTGAACAGGTGATTGAACTGCGGCAGGCGGTGCCGCATCACGATCTCCTTGGGCATGCCGATCCGCGCCAGGCTGGCCTTTTCGAACGCATCGATATCGGTCGGGGGCGTGGCTTGCGTGTGCAGGTCCATGTCCACGATGGCCGAGGACAGATAGCTGACCGTCGCATAGCCCTGGTTGAAGGTGGCGGCGGCCTCGATCTTGTTCACCAGCTCCTGCGGCATGGCCGCGCCCGTCTGATAGTGTTTCAGATAGCCGTCCAGGATCGGGCGGCTCAGCACCCAGTGCTCGTGCACCTGCGAAGGATATTCCACGAAGTCGCGCGGCGTATTGCCGAACGAAGGATAGGTCACGTTCGACGAATAGTAATGCAGGGTGTGGCCGAACTCGTGGAACAGGGTCTCGGCGTCGTCCAGCGAGATCAGGACGGGCTCGCCCGGCTCCGGCTTGGTGAAGTTGTTGTTGTTCGAACCCAGGATCACCTTCGACCCGTCCAGCGTCGAGAACGACCGATAGGTGGTCATCCAGGCGCCCGAACGCTTGCCCGGACGGGCGTAGTCGTCGGTGTAGTACAGGCCGATCAGCTTGCCGGTGGCCTTGTCGTGCAGCTCATAGACCTCGACGTCCGGCTCGAAGGTCGGGACCGAACCCTTGGGAAGCTTGGTGAACTTGAAGCCGTACAGGCGCTCGGCCATGGCGAAGGAGCCGGCGCGCACCGCGTTCAGTTCGAAATAGGGCTTCAGCTGGTTCTGATCCAGGTCGTACTTGGCCTTACGGACCTTCTCGGCGAAGTAGAGGTAGTCCCACGGCTCGATATCGAAACCGGCGATCGCCTTCATGTCGGCGACCTCTTCGGCGACGCGCGCCTTGGCCGGCGCCCAGACGCGATCCATCAGGGCCTGAGCCGCCGCAGGCGTCTTGGCCATGGTGTCCTGCATGCGCAGTTCGGCATGGTTGCGATAGCCCAGCAGCTTGGCGCGCTGGTCGCGCAGCTTGACGATCTCGGCGATGGTCGCGTTCGTGTCGTTGGCGTCGCCGTTGTCGCCGCGGTTGACGAACTTCTTCCAGACCTGCTCGCGCAGCGCCCGGTCGTCGGCGAAGGTCAGGAAGGGATCCACCGACGAACGGGTGTTCAGGATGGCCCAGCCTTGCAGGTTGCGGCTGCGTGCGGCGCCCGCAGCGGCGGCCTTGTTGGAATCGGGCAGGCCCGCCAGACCGGCTTCGTTCGGGATCAGGGTCCAGGCGTTCTCGTCGGCGACGACCTTCTGGCCAAACCGGGTGAAGGCGTTGGACAGGGCGGTGTTGATCCGGCCCAGCTCGGCCTTGCCGGCCGCGTCCAGATTGGCGCCCGAACGGATGAAGGCGTCGCGACGACGCTCGGCCAGACGCTTCTGCTGGGCGCTCAGGCCCGCCGCGTCGGCCGTGTCGGCGACGGTCTTGACCCGCAGGAACAGCTTCTCGTTGAAGGTGATCTCGTCCGAGGCGGCCGACAGGATCGGCGACAGTTCGGTATCGAGAGCGTCGAAGGCCTCGCCGCCGATGTTCGACGTCATGACGCCATAGATGTTGGACGCCCGATCCAGCGGCTCGGCGGCCAGTTCCAGCGCCGTCATGGTGTTGGCGAAGGTCGGGGCCTCGGGGTTGTTGGCGATGGCGGCGATGTCTGCGCGCTGCAGTTCGATGCCTTCCAGCATGGCTTCGCGCAGCTTGGCCGGCGTCACCTTGTCGAACGGCGGCACGCCGTCATAGGAGCCGGTCCATGGCTGAAGCAGCTCCGCACGCGGCGTCTGGGACGGCAGGACGGCGCGGGCGATGCGCGCTTCCTCGACCAGGCTGGCGGCCGACGGGGCGGCTGCGGACCCGCCCGAGGCGGCCCCCGTCGAGGCGCAGGCCGACAGGGCCATCAGGCTGCCGCCCGCGATGAGAAGCTGGCGTCTATGCATGGAATGCTCCGAAAGAAGATCATGATTGCCCACACACTTAGGCGCACCGGACGGCCCCGTCACCTGACAGGACGGTAATCTTCTCGGCAATCCGGTTGGATACGTCGTCGCACTGCTCTAAAGCGCGCCCATGGCTATTGGCGTTTTCGACTCCGGCGTGGGCGGTCTGACCGTTCACCGCGAACTGACACGGCGGTTTCCCGCGCGGGACTTCATCTATCTGGCCGATCAGGCCCACGCCCCCTATGGCGGGCGCAGCGGCGAGGACATCGTCGAACTGACAAAGACGGGGTGCGAGCGGCTGTTCGACGCCGGCGCCTCCGTGGTCGTCCTGGCCTGCAACACCGCCAGCGCCATCGCCCTTCGCCGCCTGCAACAGACCTGGCTGCCGGGTCTGCGCGAACGGCTGGGGCGTCCGGTCAACATTCTGGGCATCATCGTCCCCACCATCGAGGCCGCGACCGGCAAGCCCTGGAGCTTCGAGGCCGAGCGCCCGCAGGAGGGCGAGAAGGTCGCCTCCATCGCCATCACCGGCGTCTTCTGCACCGCCGCCACGGCCATAAGTCGCGTCTATGAGATCGAGATCGACAAGCGGCGCGAGGATATCGCCGTCTTTTCCGAGCCCTGCCCCGGCCTGGCGGGCCTGATCGAGCTGGGCGCCCCGCGCGAAGAGCTGAAGGTGGTGATCGACGACCACGTCGACGCCCTGCGCCGTCGCATCGGCCGCCATCCCGACAAGGCCATACTGGGCTGCACCCATTACGAGATCGTCGCCGAACTGTTCGCCCAGGCCCTGCCGGCGGGAACCGCGCTGATCGAACAGCCCAAGGCCGTCGCCGATGCGCTGGAGCGTTATTTCAAGGCGCACCCCGAATACGACCTGGGCGACAGAGGCCGCCGAGATTTCCTGACCACCGGCCAGGCCGGCCCCCAGTCGGAGATGGTGTCCCAGTTCTGGGGCGCGCCCCTGACGTTCGCCCAGGCCTAGAGGGTCAGCAGCCCGGACAATCCGGCAGCGGCTCGTTCTCCAGCTGCAGCGTCGTGTGGCCGATGGCGTAACGTTTCGCCACGGCCTGGGCCTCGCAAATCAAGGCCGCCGTATCGAGACGGTCGTGAACCAGATGCGCCGTCAGAGCCGTCTCGGTCGTGGACAGGCCCCAGACGTGCAGATCATGCACCGCCCGCACGCCCGGCAGGGCGACCAGCGCCTTTTCCAACGCCGGCACGTCCACGCCCGTCGGGGCGCCGTCCATGGCCAGATTGACCGAATCCTTCAGCAGGCCCCAGGTCGACCACAGGATCACGACCATGATCGCCAGGCTGACCAGGGGATCGACCACGGACCAGCCGGTCAGCATGATCAAGCCCCCTGCCGCCACGACGCCCAGCGACACCCCGGCGTCGGCCATCATGTGCAGATAGGCGCCGCGCGCATTCAGGTCGTGCTGCGACTTCATGAACAGAAGCGCGGTGCCCAGGTTGATGACGAAGCCGATGCCCGCCACCGCCATGATGACGCCCGACCCGACCGGCGCCGGCTCGTTGAAGCGGCGCACCGCCTCGAAGGCGATGGCCCCGCAGGCGAAGATCAGAAGCAGCGCATTGCCCAAGGCCGCCAGAACCGTCGCCTTGCCGAACCCATAGGTCCGCCGACCGCCCGCCGCCCCATGCGCCCCGCGCCGCGCCAGCCAGGCCGCACCGCCCGCCATGGCCAGGCCCAGCACGTCCGACAGATTATGTCCCGCATCGGCCAGCAGCGCCGTGGAATCCGCGATCAGCCCCGCGCCGAACTCGCACGCCACGAACAGCAGATTGACCACCAGGCCGACAGCGTAGCGCCAGTCGCCGGTATCCACCGGGCCGTGGCTGTGTCCGCCATGACCGTGGCTGTGCCCATGATGGCTGTGTGAATGGCCGTGCCCGTGATCCGAGTGATCGTGGTCATGGTCGTGATCGGCGTGGTCGTGCGCGGCGTTCATGGCTCGCCTATACGCCGTTTGGCGCAACAGCCAAGCTGATACATGATAACGCATTGAATGTTATCATGTAATGTCGCCTCAGTGCTGATGCATGGCGACGACGAGGCCCAGTGCGATCAGGGCCACGCCCAGCACCGCCCCTTCGTATCTCGCCCACCGCTCCAGCCGCAGGATCGAGGCGCCGGCGCTGGCCAGGGCCGTGAACGTCGCCATGCCGGCGATGGTGCCGACCGCAAACACCACCGTCAGCATCGCAAGAGCGCCGATGCCCGCCGAGGCCGAGGAAAGATAGATGGGCAACAACACCTCGCCCGGCGACACCGCCATCATCGCGATCAGGCCCAGGAAGGCCGCCTTGTCCGACACCGCCGGCTCTGAGGTCTCCACGGCGGGGCCGCCCGCCACAGCCGGCCGGCGCAAGGTCGCGCGGGCCAGGTAGAAGGCGCCGAACAGGAACAGCAGCACCGCCGCCAGATGCGGCAACACCCCCTCGATCCATTGATCCAGCGCCAGGCCCGCCGCCACGATCAGGCCGCCGACCACCGCCGTCGTGGCGATATGGGCCAGGCCCGCCGCCGTCACCGCCATCAGGATCCGCGACGGTCGCCAGCCTTGCGCCCGCCCGACCAAGGTGAAGGGCAGCCAGTGGGTCGGCAGGGCCGCATGCAGGAAGGCCGCGACGAAGCCGCCCCCCAGCAGGGAAAGCATGACGGACTGTTCGGGACCGGGGGACATGACCGGCCCTATAGCGTGTTACTTTATAACGGTCGAGAGGGATTCTCGCCTAAAGCCAGTCAGCGAACGGCTCGCGGTCCAGCATCTCCTCATAGGTCGGGCGCGGCCGGATCACGGCCCACTGATCACCGTCCACCAGAACCTCGGGGACCAGGGGCCGGCTGTTGTATTCGCTGGCCATCACCGCGCCGTAAGCCCCCGCCCCGGTGAAGACGACCAGGTCCTCGGCCTCCAGCGGAGGCAGGTCGCGATCGCGCGCGAAGGTGTCGCCCGTCTCGCACACCGGCCCGACCACATCGTGCGGCAGGCGCTCGCCCACACGCGGATTGACCGGCTGGATGTCGTGGAAGGCGTCGTACAGCGCCGGCCGCATCAGGTCGTTCATCGCCGCGTCCAGCACCAGGAAACGCCGCCCGTCCGAACGTTCGTTGACCTGGATCACCTGGCTGAGCAGCACGCCGGCGTTGGCGGCCAACAGCCGCCCTGGCTCGAACGCCGCCTCGACGTCCAGCCCGTTCAGAACCCGCGCGGCCATGGCGACATAGTCGGCCGGCGACGGCGGTTCTGTCCCGCCGGAATAGGGCACGCCCAGCCCGCCGCCCAGGTCCAGCCGCGTCACGGCATGACCCTGAGCCCGCAGCTCCCGCGTCATCTCGGCCAGAACCTTGAAGGCGGCCTCCAGCGGGGCCAGGTCGGTGATCTGGCTGCCGATGTGACAGGCCAGCCCCACCGGCGTGACGTGGGGCGAGGCCGAGGCGCGCGCGTACAGCCCCATCGCCTCCTCGACCGGCACCCCGAACTTGTCGCCCTTGCCGCCCGTGGTGATCTTGGCGTGACCGCCGGCGCCGACGTTGGGATTGACGCGCACGGCGATGGCCGGAGAGGTGTCCGTCATGGCCGCGATGGCGATCAGCCGATCCAGCTCCGCGCCGGATTCGATATTGATCTGGCGCACGCCGACGCTGATGGCGAAGGCCATTTCCACGTCGGTCTTGCCCACGCCGGAAAAGATGATCCGGTCGGACGGAACGCCCGCCGCCAGGGCCCGGCGTATTTCGCCCTCGGAGACGGTGTCGGCGCCCGAGCCCAACTTGGCCAGGGTCGCCAGCACCGACAGGTTGGAGTTGGCCTTGACCGCAAAGGCGATCAGCGCCTCGCCCAGGGCGTCACGATGCGCATCGGCGGCGGCGCGCAGCAGGCCGTAGTGCCGCTTCAGCGTCGCGGTCGAATAGACATAGGCCGGCGTGCCGACCTCGTCCGCGATCAGCTCCAGCGGCACACCCTCGGCATACAGGGCACCGTCCTTCAGGTCGAAGTGGTGCAAGGCTAGCGCGGGTCGTTCTGGGCGGCGCCGGCGCCGATGGGGTTCGACGGCCCGCCGTCGATCGGCACGCTGCTGGACGGGCGGTTCATGGTCGCCGGCTCGGGCAGATGCGGCGCGCGGCTGTCACGCGGCGCGCGCTCGGTCTCGCGCACCGGCGATTCCAGATCGGCCATGCGACCGCAGGCGGAGGTCATAAGGGCGAGCGCGCCCACGACGATGAGGGTTCTTTTCACAGGCGGGCTCTCCAGTCGGCGATACGCGCACGGACCTGTTCCGGCGCGGTTCCCCCATAGCTTTGACGGCTTTCGCAGGAAGCCTGGGCGGTCAGCACCTTGTAAACCGCTTCGGTGACGCCCGGCTCCAGTTTCTGCATTTCTTCCAGCGGCAGTTGCGACAGGTCCACGCCCAGGCCCTCTGCCCGCTTCACCGCCGCCCCCGTCACATGGTGCGCCTTGCGGAACGGCAGGTTCAGCTCGCGCACCAGCCAGTCGGCCAGGTCCGTCGCAGTCGAGAAGCCCGCGCCGGCCGCCTGGGCCATACGCTCGGTGTTCGGCTGCAGCGCCGAGACCATGGCCGTCATTGCGACCAGCGCAAGATCCAGGGCGTCGAAGGCCTCGAACACCGGCGGCTTGTCCTCCTGCATGTCCTTGGAATAGGCCAGCGGAAGGCCCTTCATCACCGTGGACAGGGCGACCAGCGAGCCCATGATCCGGCCCGTCTTGGCCCGCACCAGTTCGGCGGCGTCGGGATTGCGCTTCTGCGGCATGATGGACGAGCCGGTGGTCAGGTCGTCGGGCAGGGAGGCGAAGCCGAACATCGGCGTCATCCAGATGACGATCTCCTCGGCCAAACGCGACAGGTGCCCCGCCGTGATCGAGGCGGCGGCCAGGCTCTCCAGCGCGAAATCGCGGTCCGACACCGCATCCAGGCTGTTCGCCATCGGCCGGTCGAAGCCCAGCGCCGCCGCCGTCATCTGTCGGTCGATGGGGAAGGGCGACCCGGCCAGGGCCGCGGCGCCCAGCGGGCTTTCGTTCATCCGCGCACGCGCATCGTTGAAGCGCCCCGCATCACGGCCGAACATCTCGACATAGGCCATCAGATGGTGACCCAGGGTCACGGGCTGGGCCGTCTGCAGATGGGTGAAGCCGGGCATCAGGTCGCCCGCATGTTGTTCGGCGCGCGCCAGCAGCGCGGCCTGCAACGCTTTCAACTGAACGACAGAACGATCGCAGGCGTCGCGGACCCACAGGCGGAAATCGACGGCGACCTGGTCATTTCGGCTGCGCGCTGTGTGCAGGCGGCCGGACGGCTCGCCGATAAGCTCGTTCAGGCGCGCCTCCACATTCATGTGGATGTCCTCGAACTGGTCGCGGAAGGGGAAGGTCCCGGCCTCGATCTCGGCTTCGATGGCGTCCAGCCCGCCCAGAATGGCTTCGGCGTCGGCCTGCTGGATGATGTTCTGTTTGGCCAGCATGCGGCAATGGGCGCGCGACCCCGCCAGATCCTGGCGCCACAGCCGCTGATCCACGCCGATGGAGACGTTGATCGCCTGCATGATCTCGGCGGGGCGCGACGAAAAGCGTCCGCCCCACATGTCTTGACCCGCGGGCTTCACCGGCGCAGTCGAACCGCCAGATGGCTTGGCGTCGGAAGAGGTGGATTCAGTCATGAGCGGCTCTAGAAAGGCGATCTGGGCGGTCGTCGGCGCGGTCGTCGTCGTCAGCACCATCGCCGGCGCCGGCGGCATGGCGATGTCGCTATACGCCAATCATCGCCAGAAGGCGCAAGTCGAACAGGCCGCAATCGCCGCCGCGACGCCGAAAAGCGACCTGGCGCGGTTCGCCATCGGTCCCCTGGCGGCGCTTTCGACCCCGGCAGATGCCAAGACGGCGCCTGAATACGCCTTCCGCGACCGCACCGGCACCGCCGTCCGCTTTTCGGCCTTCCAGGGCAAGGTGGTGGTCGTGAACCTGTGGGCGATGTGGTGCGCGCCGTGCAAGGCGGAGATGCCGACACTTCAGGCCCTGGCGAAAGCCTATGAGGCGAATGAGGATCTGGTGGTCCTGCCGATCAATGTGGACGCCACGTCCGAGGCGGCGGCCGAGGCCAGACGCTTCCTGGACGACCACGCGCCCTTGCCCTTCTACAGCGACATCCGTTTCCAGCTGCCGTTCGAGTTTCCCGGCAAGGGCGCCATGCCGCAGACGATCATCCTGGATCGCCAGGGCCGTATCCGCGCCGCCATGGCGGGCGAAGCGGACTGGTCCAGCCCCCAGGCCCGAGCCCTGATCGACGCGGTGCTGGCGGAAGGCCCCCAGTCCGGGGTGACGCCTCCCGCCTGATCCGTGCTTTAGTTATCGACCGGAACACGTTCGTCGGTAGCGGGATTGATCGCGCCGGGCTTGCCTTCGCCCGCCGCCTCGGCCTGTTCGCCTTCCAGCTTGTCCGCGACCTTGCCGGCCCCGCTTTCAACCGCCTGCGCGGCCTTCATCGCGCCGCCCTCGATCACCTCACCGGCACGCGACGCCACATCCGCCGTCTTGTCGGCGGCGGCCTCGGCATGGGCTTCGGTATTTTCCTGTTCGGCCTCGGTGCAGGCAGCGGCGCCCAGGGTCAGGGCGGCGACGGCCGCCATCAGGGCTTTGGTTCGGATCGTCATGGCGAATCTCCGGTCAAGGTTGAGGTCTCGACCGACAAACGCAGCACAACGGCACAGGTTGCAGTTGGCGGCCTGCCCCGAGCGGAACTCCGTCACAACCGCGCGGGAGGAGCGCGCGCTGGCGTCGCGATGTCGCATTTCAAACGGCGAGCCCGTCGTACCGACAACGCGCCGCAACCGTGAGTCCCTGCCGATAGTCCGTGGGATTTGCCAGGCGAGCGAAGACGTGAGAGCTTGGAGGATCAGGGAGAAAAGCCATGTTCTCAACGCCTATTATTTTCGCCGCCGCGCTAGCGTTTCAAGCGTCCGCTCAAACTCCACCCGTCACGACACCGCCTTCACCCCAGGCCGGTGCGGCGGAGCAGCCGGCGCCGGCCCGCGCACGTCGCGTCTGCGAACGGCGCGCCTTGACGGGCCGCAGACTGGAGCAAACCATTTGCTATACGCCGGAACAATATGCTGCGCTGGTCCAGGCCAAGCGCAAGGAGTTGGAGGACATCCAGAGCCGCAACAATGTTCAATATGATCGCGGGATCGTCGGCATCGGCCCTGGACCACTCTAGCCCCGCCGACCTCTAGGAAAGTGGTGACTGGAGGCGGGATCATGCACAGACCCACATCTCCTGCGGTGCGCATCGCCTGTTGAATCAGGCTTGATCACGGCGCAAGGGCCGCATGCGTTCGCGTGGCCGGGGACGCATTACCTATCAGCGGATGTTCTCAAGTTCCGCTAAGGGTCGTTTGCGGACACTTCTTGGGGGCTTCCGTCCAGGGGGCGTCAGCCTATTTCTCCAGCCAGTCCGCCACGATCAACGGCAGGTATGCAAAGGAAGGCGCAAGCTCTTCGAGCGCTGCTCGGCAGCCGCGCTCCAACGACACCAAGCCATGAAACCCAATGACCACCCCCAAGTGCGTTGGCTCAGACCCCCCGTTACAACCCAGGGTTAACTGGCCACTGGGGTTCGACGCCAGTCGGGTGTCACAGCTCAACAGCAGAGGCACGTCATCGACAGTCCACATCGCTTGAATCTGTAAGCTGGATTTGTCAGGCGACGGCGGCGGTGGCAGGTCGTCGACGCATTGCTGCGTATCCAACCATAGATCGACGTCGGGAAGTTCGGGCAGGCCACGTTCCGAGCGAACCCATCCGTCCGGAACAGGGACCGAAGCTGGAGCTGGAGCCGGAAGCGCGGCCGGCCCACGCGGACGATTGAACTCGACCGAGGCAAGCACCCGGTTCCGCGGCGGGTACAAATCTCCAGGCTGCTGCACGACCATTGTCACGGTTCTCAGCATAACCGCCGCGCTCGTATACGCAGCGGGTGTTCCGTGGCCGAACTCCGCTAATTCGACATAGGGCGCACGCGGAATCGAGTACCGACGATCCCCGACCTGAACTGTCCCAGCGGGTTCCATGGCCGTGGAATTCTGCAGTTGATGGATTTCGCGGCCCGTGAGTAACGAGGTGCTTGAGTCCGACCGCGCTGACGTCTGGGCCTCGCATCCCGAAGACACAAGCAGAACGAGAATCGCGCTGGTGACTCGGCTCACATCCCCGAGGCGCCAGTGTCGCCAAGCATCGCGCTCGCCGCTAACTGTCGCATCCTTGGAACTCAGACACCTAGCTTGGGGCATTGCTTTACTCTCAAGGCCGGTCTGCGCCGTGGATGGCGCGAAGCGCGTCCATAGAATGCCAAGACGGAAGTTCCGCAATGGGTCGATTTCAGCCTTAAGCGTCGCCGCCGAAAGCGGGCGGTGCCGGCGAGCCTGAAAACCGGAGTTGCAAACTGCGGCTAGCGGCGGAAGGCAATCATTCCCTACGGACCGCAGCCTTCAGCCCGAAAAACTGGCAAACCAAATAACCGCCTGCCAAAGCCAAAAGCAGGAGATAGGACAACTCGCTTGAATACGGCCTAAAGGCAGGACCATCGCCCATCGCCCACCCGATAAAATACAGAAAGGCGACGTAGGACATTAGCCCGTAGACCGCGGAAATCAGCAAAAACGAGGCGAGCGCTCGGAGAAGTTTTCGCATCATTGATCTGGTCATTGGTGCCCCCCTTGAGCCGCCACACGCCTCATTCTCTCACGCTGACCAATGTCCGCAATGGGTCGATTTCGGTCTTAGGTTTTGCTGCCGAAAGCGGACGTTGGGTTGGATTTAGCAAAGCCGCAGGGTCTACGTTTGCGACACCCCAAACCTTTACGGTAATAAGTCATTAACAATTAAGGCAAAAATGGTGACTGGAGGCGGGATCGAACCGCCGACCTGTGGGTTATGAATCCACCGCTCTAACCATCTGAGCTACCCAGTCCCGGGCCTGCGCGAGGCCGAGGGCCAGCGCGAAAGAGGCGTGCCTATATCGCCGTCGGGCGCGCGGTTCAAGTCGTCTCGGTGCAGATCGTGCGGCGATAGGGCGCAAGACGCCGCAGGGCCGGAACGGTAACGCTGGCGTCGCCGTTCCAGAACCAACGCCTGTTTCCCATCGGAGCCTCTGCCATGCGCCTGATCGTCGCCGCCGCCTCGACGTCCCTGCTTGTCCTCGCCGCCGCCTGCGGCGCGAACGGCGAAAGCGCGAACGCTCCGCCCCAGGCCGGCGCGCCGCTGGAAACCCGCCCGGCCAACAATCCTGACCAGCAACCAGCCTTCGCCGGCCAGACGCGCGCGCCGGGCGTCAAGACCGAACAGGCGATGAGCCACACGGTCGTGGCCTCCGGCCTCGTTCATCCCTGGGGACTGGCGGCACTATCCGACGGCGGCTGGCTGGTGACGGAGAAGCCCGGCCGCCTGCGCATCATCAGCGCCCAGGGCCAGATCAGCGAGCCGGTCGCCGGCCTGCCCGCCGTCGACGCCCGCGGCCAGGGCGGCCTGCTGGACGTCATCGTTGGCCCCGGCTTCGCCCAGGACCGGATGATCTACTGGAGCTATTCCGAACCGCGTGACGGCGGCAACGCCACCTCGGTCGCTCGTGCGCGTCTGTCGGACGACGGCGCGCGAGTGGAGAACGTCCAGGTCATCTTCCGCGCCCTGTCCATATATGACGGCGACAAACATTTCGGCTCGGCACTGGCGTTTGCGCCGGACGGCAAGCTGTTTATCACCCTGGGCGAACGCTCGGATCGGCCGATGCGGCCCCAGGCCCAGGACCTGGGCTCGCACATGGGCAAGACGATCCGCATCAACGCCGACGGCTCCGTGCCCCAGGACAATCCCTTCGTCGGCCGCGCCGGCGCCCTGCCCGAGATCTGGAGCCTGGGTCACCGCAACGCCCAGGGGATCGCCGTCCAGCCCGGCACGGGCGCGATCTGGACCATCGAACACGGCACACGCGGCGGCGACGAGGTCAACCTGGACAAGCCGGGCCTGAACTACGGCTGGCCCGATGCGGCTTACGGCGTCGAATACGCCGGCGGCCAGATCAACAGCGGCGTGACCCAGGCGCCGGGCACCGAACAGCCGGTCTATTACTGGGATCCGGTCATCGCACCGGGCGGCGCGATCTTCTATCAGGGGGCTATGTTCCCCGGCTGGGACGGAAACCTGCTGGTCGCAGGCCTGAAGGAAAAGCACATCGCCCGTCTGGTGATCCAGAACGACCGCGTGGTCGGCGAAGAGCGTTTGTTGACCGACCTGGGCGAACGCGTCCGCGACGTGGCGGTCGGCGCCGACGGTGCGGTCTGGGCCATCACCGACGAGGACGACGGCAAGCTGGTCAGGCTGGCGGCGACGCAGTAACCTTCAAACGCCGGGGGGCAAGGAAGGAGCGCATCGTCGCTCCAGGGAGCACCGAGCCATGCGTATCCTCATTCTCTCCGCTGTGATCAGCCTGCCCTTGCTGGGGGCCTGCGGCACGACGGGCGGCGTCAACAGCTACCAGAAGGACATGGACGCGTTGGAGGCGGAATGCACCCGTAGCCAGGGCATCCTGACGCCGACCGGCCTGCAGACCGGACGGCCCCAGACGGAATACGCCTGCAAGATCACCGGCGGCGCGACCCGAATTCCGCCGCGCTGACGGAACGCGAGCGGGCCTGGCCATTGCGCCGGCCCGCTCGCCCGCGGCGTCGAAACCCCTGCTGAATCGAAAGACACCGGCCCCATAGCGCGGCATCACGCGGCTTATTACTTGACGTTGACGTAAACGTAGCGTTCTTGGCGTCCACGCTTGGAACCGCCCTGCCCTCATGTCGCGAACCGCCCATTCCTTTCAAAAGGGGGCGGTGAGCAGGGGGGCCACAGATGGAGACACACGCCCCATGGCTGACGCCTATATCTACGACGCCGTCCGCACCCCGCGCGGCAAGGGCAAGAAGGACGGCTCGCTGCACGAGATCACCGGCCTGAGCCTGGCCACGCAGGTGCTGGAGGCCCTGCGCGACCGCAACGACCTGGATACCTCCAAGGTCGACGACGTCATCCTGGGCTGCGTCACCCCCGTGGGCGAACTGGGCGCCGATATCGCCCGCACGGCGGTTCTTTCGGCCGGCTGGTCGCAATATACCGCCGGGGTTCAGGTCAACCGCTTCTGCGCCTCGGGCCTGGAAGCCGTGAACATGGCCACGGCCAAGGTGAAGTCCGGCGAGGCCGATTTCGCCGTCGGCGGCGGCGTCGAGGCCATGAGCCGCGTGCCCATGGGCTCGGACATGGGCGCCTGGCCCACCGATCCGTCTTCGGCCTTCCCCACCTATTTCGTGCCGCAAGGCGTGTCGGCCGACATGATCGCCACCAAATACGGCTTCAGCCGCGACGACGTGGACGCCTATTCGGTCGAGAGCCACAAGCGCGCCGCCCAGGCCTGGGCCGAGGGCCGGTTCAAGAAGTCGGTCATCGGCGTCAAGGATCAGCTGGGTCTGACCATCCTTGATCATGACGAGACCATTCGTCCGAACACGGACATGCAGGCCCTGGGCGGCCTGAACCCTTCCTTCGCCATGATGGGCGAGATGGCCTTCGACAGCGTGATCAACCAGCGCTACCCCGAGGTCGAGCGCGTCAACCACGTCCACACCCCCGGCAACTCGTCCGGCATCGTCGATGGTTCGGCCGGCGTGCTGATCGGCTCGCTGGAGGCCGGCCAGGCCCTGGGCCTGAAGCCGCGCGCCAAGATCCTGGGCGGCGCCTCGATCGGCTCGGAGCCGTCGATCATGCTGACAGGCCCGGAATATGTGACCCGCAAACTGCTGGGCAAGCTGGGCATGACGCCCGACGACATCGACGTGTGGGAGCTGAACGAGGCGTTCGCCGCCGTCGTCCTGCGCTACATGCAGGCCCTGAACATCGACCACGCCAAGATGAATGTGAACGGCGGCGGCATCTCGATGGGCCACCCCCTGGGCGCCACCGGCGCCATGATCACCGGCATCGCCCTGGACGAGTTGGAACGCTCGAACAAGTCGACGGCCCTGATCACCCTGTGCATCGGCGGCGGCATGGGCACCGCCACCGTCATCGAACGCGTCTGATCCGGAGCGAATGACTATGGAAAACTTCAAGATCGACATCGACGCCGACGGCATCGCCGTCATCGCCTTCGACGTGCCGGGCCGTTCGATGAACACCCTGACCTCCTCGGTGATGAAGGAAATCCCCGAGCTGGTCGAACGCATCAAGACCGACGAGGCCATCAAGGGCGCCGTCATCACCTCGGGCAAGGCCTCGGGCTTCTGCGCCGGCGCGGACCTGGGCGACATGGCCGGCGGCGTCCTGTCGGGCGGCGGCGACCTGCAAAAGGCGTTCGACGCCGGCTGGAAGCTGAACGGCGCCTTCCGCGCGCTGGAGACCTGCGGCAAGCCGGTGGCGGCGGCGATCAACGGCCTGGCCCTGGGCGGCGGGCTGGAGTTCACCCTGGCCTGCCATTATCGCGTGGTCGAGAACGACAACAAGATCCAGCTGGGCCTGCCCGAGATCAAGGTCGGCCTCTTCCCCGGCGGCGGCGGCACCCAGCGCCTGACCCGCCTGGTCGGCGTGCAGAACGCCATGATGGCCATGAGCGAAGGCAAGTCCTTCCGTCCGAACGACGCCAAGGGCGCCGGCATCGTCCATGAGGTGGTCGAAAAGGGCCAGTCGGTCGAGGCCGCCAAGACCTGGATCAAGAACGGCGGGAAAGCTGTCCAGCCGTGGGACGACAAGTCGTTCAAACTGCCCGGCGGCGGCCCCTATCACCCAGCCGGCATCCAGAACTTCATGGTCGGCAACGCCATGCTGCGCAAACAGTCCTACGGCAACTATCCGGCCGTGGTGAACCTGATGAAGGCCGTCTACGAAGGCGCCCAGGTGCCGATGGACGCGGCCCTGCGGATCGAGACCCGCTATTTCATCAAGACCCTGATGACGCCGCAGGCCCAGGCCATGATCCGCAGCCTGTTCCTGTCCAAGCAGGAGCTGGACAAGGGCGCCGTGCGTCCGGCGGGCATTCCAAAGTCGGACGCGAAGAAGGTCACCGTCATCGGCGCAGGCATGATGGGTGCGGGCATCGCCTATGTTCAGGTCATGGCCGGCATCGAGACCATCCTGATCGACCAGACCCAGGAAGCCGCCGACAAGGGCAAGGCCCATGTCGAGGAACTGCTGAAGAAGCGTCTGTCACGCGGTCAGATGACGCAGGACAAGTATGACGCCACCCTGGCCCTGGTCACGGCGACAACCGACTATGACCACATCAAGGGGTCGGACCTGGTCGTCGAGGCCGTGTTCGAAAGCCGCGAGATCAAGGCCGACGTCACCAGGCGCGCCGAGGCGCAACTGGCCGACGGCGCCGTCTTCGGCTCCAACACGTCGACCCTGCCCATCACAGGCCTGGCCGAGGCCTCGGTCCGGCCTGAGGACTTCATAGGCATCCACTTCTTCTCGCCCGTCGACAAGATGATGCTGGTCGAGATCATCTTGGGCGAAAAGACGGGTCAGGCCGCCATCGCCAAGGCGCTGGACTATGTGCTGAAGATCAAGAAGACGCCGATCGTCGTCAACGACAGCCGCGGTTTCTACACCTCGCGCTGCTTCTCCACCTTCCTGATGGAGGGCATGGCGATGCTGGAGGAGGGTTACGGCCCGGCCCTGATCGACAATGTCGGTCGCATGACCGGCATGCCGCGCGGCCCGCTGGAGATGCACGACGACGTCGCCCTGGACCTGTCCTACAAGATCGCCAAACAGACCAAGGCCGACCTCGGCGACAAGTACGTCGCCAACGAGGGCGAGCAGATCGTCGCCACCATGGTGGAAGGCGGGCGTTTCGGCCGCAAGAACGGCAAGGGCTTCTACGACTATGACCAGAAGCCCAAGACCATCTGGAAAGGGCTGAGCGACCTGGCGCCGACCACCAAGGGCATCGACAAGCCCGAAGAGGCGACCGCCTTCGCCCAGATCGACGAGTTGAAGACCCGCCTGCTCTATCGCCAGGCCGTCGAGGTCGCCCGCTGCTGGGAAGAGGGCGTCATCGACGACCCACGCGAGGCCGACCTGGGCGCCATCCTGGGCTGGGGCTTCGCGCCCTGGACCGGCGGCCCGATCAGCATGATCGACGGCATCGGCCTGGCCCAGTTCGTCGAGACGGCGGACCGCCTTGCGGCGACCTATGGCGACCGGTTCAAGGTCCCGCAGTTGCTCCGCGACATGGCCGCCAAGAACGAGACCTTCTACGGCAAGTTCGCCCCGGAGAAGGCCGCCGCCTGATCGGCTGCGGACTGCTTCAGACTAGGAAACGGGCGGCCTTCGGGTCGCCCGTTTTCGTTTGTCAGCCCTCTTTCCTCTCGTCCCGGTGAAAGCCGGGACCCAATGCTTTGGGTTATCCGGCTCGTCCCCTGGCCCAATCACTCAATACCAAAGCACTGCCGAGCGACAGAACTGGGTCCCGGCTTCCGCCGGGATGAGCGGATGCGAGTATCCGGCCTCAAGTCGCGCGAACGCGCGATAGGCCACCAAAAAAGACCCGCCCGACACGAGGTCGGGCGGGTCGCTCCGCCGCCCTTCGCGGGGTCGGTGGCGGGTCGCTAGGGGCGACGGAGTAGGGGTGAAAAGACCGGGCCGCAGCCGGAGCGAACCCTTCAGGTTCGCTCCGGCCGCCCAGCCTCTTGTCTTGGTGTCAGCCTTCCAGATCCTGGCCTTCGTCCGGCTCGGGCGTGCCCAGCAGTTCGTCGGCGATCTTGTTGGTCGAGGCCCGCACCGCCTTCTCGATCGAGACGGCGATGTCGGGGTTCTGTTTCAGGAATTCGCGCACATTCTCACGGCCCTGGCCGATCCGGGTAGAGTCATAGCTGAACCAGCTGCCCGACTTCTCGATCACCCCGGCCTTGACGCCCAGGTCGATGATCTCGCCCAGTTTGGAGATGCCCTCGCCGTACATGATGTCGAAGATGACCTCGCGGAACGGCGGGGCGACCTTGTTCTTGACCACCTTGACCCGGGTGGTGTTGCCGACCACCTCGTCGCGGTTCTTGATCGCGCCGGTGCGGCGGATGTCCAGACGCACCGAGGCGTAGAACTTCAACGCATTGCCGCCCGTCGTCGTCTCGGGCGAGCCGTACATGACGCCGATCTTGTGACGGATCTGGTTGATGAACAGGACGATGCAGTTCGACTTGGAGATCGAGGCCGTCAGCTTGCGCAGCGCCTGGCTCATCAGACGCGCCTGAAGGCCCGGCAGGCTGTCGCCCATCTCGCCCTCGATCTCGGCGCGCGGCGTCAGGGCCGCGACCGAGTCGATGACCACGATGTCCACGGCGCCGGAGCGCACCAGCGTATCGACGATCTCAAGCGCCTGTTCGCCGGTGTCCGGTTGCGACACCAGCAGGTCGTCCAGATTGACGCCCAGCTTCTGGGCGTAGCCCGGATCCAGCGCGTGTTCGGCGTCCACGAAGGCGGCGACGCCGCCGGCCTTCTGAACCTCGGCCACCGTATGCAGGGCCAGGGTCGTCTTGCCCGAAGATTCAGGCCCGAACACCTCGATCACCCGCCCGCGCGGCAGGCCGCCGATGCCCAGCGCCATATCCAGACCCAGCGATCCGGTGGACACCGAGGGGATCACGTCGGCGACCCCGCCCTTGCCCAGTTTCATCACCGAACCCTTGCCGAAGGCGCGATCGATCTGCGCGATCGCCGCCTCCAGGGCGCGTTGCTTGTCGCCGTCGTCCTTGCCCACCAACTTGAGTGCTGCCTGTGAAGCCATTGCCTTCGTCTCCCTTGCCATGATTCCCGTCATTAAGCTTGGGAGAGACCCGCCTGGACCCGCCCCCGTTTCGTGAGGCCGACTATGTGCATGGTTTGTTCTGGTTCACAAGATGTTCTCGTCGATCAAAACAAGAACATCGAAAAGCCACGTCCGTTTTTGACGCAGGCTACAACGGCAACCTCAGGCTGAAGCTGAGGCCTTCGGGCAGATAGGCCAAGGCCGCCGACCCGCCCAGAGATCGGTTGACGGTGGACTCGATCAGGGCCGAGCCGAAGCCCCGACGCTGTGGCGGCTGCACCTGCGGCCCGCCGCTTTCGACCCAATCCAGCAGAAGGTGACGGTCCGTCACCGACCAATCGACGCGAACGCATCCCGTCGCATTCGCCAGGGCGCCGTATTTCGCGGCGTTCACCGCCAACTCATGGAACACCATCCCCATCCCCAATGTCTGCTGGGCGTTCAGATCGACGTCGGGGCCGGTCAGGCGCACCTGTTCCTCGGCATAGGGCGCCAGTTCCTGTGCTAGCATGGCGAGCAGATCGACGCGTTCCCAGTTGCCGGCCGTCAGCAGGTTCTGGGTGTTGGACAATGCCAGAAGCCGCGCCTCGAACAGGGTGGTGAAGGTGGCCACGTCAGGCGTCCGCCGGGCGGTCTGTCGGGCGATCGACTGCACCGTCGCCAAGGTGTTCTTGACCCGGTGATTCAGCTCGTTGATCAACAACCACTGCAACCGTTCGCTGTCGGCCAGGGCGGCGAAGGCCTCTCGGCGGTCGGTGATGTCGGTGATCACGCCGGACATCTTCAGGGGCCGCCCCGAGCGACTGCGGATCAACCGCCCGCGCAGATGAATCCATCGGCCGGCCCCCGGCAGGAACCATTCCTGATCGTATTCGTCGGTCCCCGCGATGGCCTGTTCCAGCGCCTGGCGATGCCGCGGCAGGTCCTCTGGCGACAGGCGGTCGCCGATTTCACTGGGGCCGAGGCGCTCGGCGGGGTCGATGGACAGAATCTCCCTGGCTCTGCGGGACATGACCGGCGCCTTCATCGGCAGCGTCGCCTCCCAGAAGCCGACGCCTCCGGCGTCGACGGCGGCCAGGACATTAGCCCTCTGGTCCGCCATGGAAGCGCCGACGGCGAGAAACAAAAGGGTGACCGCGCCCGCCGTCACCGCGACCGCCAGCACCACCGGAGAGGCCCCGCCCTCGACCGGCGCCCCGCCGGCGTTGGCGGTCACCGTCAGGGCCGCCATGCCGATATGGTGCATGGAGACGATGGCCAACCCCAGGATGACGGCGGCGACGCCGCGCCAGGCCCGGTCGCGCTCCTGACGGGCGGCGATCAGGGCGGCATAGGCGGCGACCACGGCGACGACCACCGACAAGGCGACCAGCCCCGGCCGATAGGTCAGGGTCGCATTCAGCCGCATCGCGGCCATGCCGACATAGTGCATGGCGACGATCGCGCCGCCCATCAACAGCGCCGCCGGCGCCAGTCGCCATGCTGCGGGCCCCGCCGTTCCCGCCGCCAGAAAGGCCGCCGCCGTGCCGGCCGTCGCCAGCAGGAACGAGACCAGCGTCAGGCCGGCGTCATAGGAAACCGGCTCCTCGACATGGAAACCCAGCATGGCGAGGAAATGCATCGACCAGATGCTGACGCCCAAAGCCAGGGCGGCGACGCCCAGCCAGCGCAATCGCGCCGCGCCCAGGTGGCTGCGGGTCCGATTGAACAGGTCCAGAGCCGTCCACGCGCCCAGGATCGCAATCGCCAGCGACAGGACGGTGAACGGATTGACGTATGCGTGGTGCAAGCGCGCCTGGGCTCCGGAAGAAAAACAGCCGCACCCATAACCCGGATCGATGACCCCTACGACCCGGAAATCACGGCGGCGTCAGGAGACGAACCGGGCCGCCAGCGCCACGGCGCAGCCCGTCAGCAGGCCGACGGAGGCGAGCAAGCTAACTACCCGCACCTCGCCTGCCGATGTCGGCGCCAGCGGCCGGGCCGTCAGCACCACCAACAGGGCGATCAGACCCAGGGCGCCGGGCAGGTCCATGCCGACGCCCAGAAACACGCCGTGGCCCTGGACAAGCAGCCATCCGCCCACGGCCACGGTTGCGACCGCCGCCGGGATCAAGGCGCGCCAGGATGTCAGCCGGGCCCCGATCACGGCCGCAATCGCTGCGGCGAGCGCCGCGATCAGGCCGGACCAGAGGAAGAGGAAGGCCGCCTCGGGCGCCACGGCCTGGATCAACCCGCCCAGGATCAGCACCAGCACGATCAAGCCCAGCCAGCCGCCCCAGGTCGTCCGGTCCTCGTCCGAAGGCCACAGGCTGAACCCCACAGCGACCACCGCCGCCCCGACGACCAGCAGGCTGAAACCGCCCAGAGCCGTCGCAAGCACCGCCGCCGCGGCGACTACTCCGACTATGACCCTTTGGCCGATGCGCTCCCGTCCCCCCGCCGCCACCAGAACCAGGGAGAGCATCGCCAGCGCCACACCGACCTCCAGCATCGGCAGGCGGCGCAGCAGGGTGTAATAGGTGTCAGCCGAATCGATCCGGCCGCCGACCGGTCCGGCCAGCACCCGTACGGCCTGGCCGACGACCACGGCGCTGGCCAGCAGCCACAGTCCATCCGTCGCGCCCCGCACCACCGACATCGCCCTCAGCCCCGTCGCATGATGCGCGCCCCAGGCGGCGAAGGCGGTCGCCAGCCCGGCCACGACCAGCAGCATCCAGCCGACGACCGGCGGGTGACGCACGACGAACAGGCCGTACACATCGGCATAGACCGCATTCTGCGTCGCCTGGGGCAGGGTCGGCGCACGCAGGAAGGCGTCGGCGGTCTCCAGGGCCTGCGACCCGATATGCTGCAGACTGCCCTGGTCCAGAGCCTCGGGCGTAGAGGACGGCGAATGGTACTGGGCCGGGCGGCCGATGAAGGCCAGGTTGATGCCCGCCAGTTCGCGCCCCGCCGCCACCGTGAAATCCGTGCCGTTGGGCATCAGCCGATAGATGAAGATCGCCAGGGCGTTGCTGGACGGGCCGCCGGTCGCCTTGCGCGTCGCCTGGGCGTAGCGGGCGATGGTCTCGGCGTTGCCGGGGCCGGTCTCGAACATCATGGCGCGCCCGCCGCCGCCCCGCGCCTCCAGATTGATCACGGCCCCGATGCGGTCGCGCAACGGATGCTCGCTGAAGAAGGCCCGCGCCCCGTCCAGGTTCAGCTCCTCGGCATCGGTCAGCAGCACGACCAGCGTCCTGTCCGCCCCGCCCCGCGCCTTGATCGCCCGCACCGCCTCCAGGATCGCGGCGACGCCGCTCGCATCGTCGGCGGCCCCCGGCGAGTTCGGCACGCTGTCGTAATGGGCCATCAGGGCGACGGCGGGCAGGCCGGGATCTCGCCCCGGCAGAACTCCGATGATATTGACGGCTCTCAGCGCGCCGGCGTCGCCGCCGTCCTTCTCGATCCGCGCCACAGCGGCCGGCGACAGGGCGCCGGATTGCAGGCTGGGCTGCAGCCCCAGGGCGGCCAGCCGCTGGACCAGATAGGCCTGGACCCGCTGATGTTCGGCCGATCCGACAGGATGGGGCGCGCGGGCGATGCGGCGCACATCGGCCATGGCCCGCTCGGCGGAAAAGCCGATGGCGGGCGTCGAGGTCGGCAGGGGCGCGGGCGTCTGACTAGCGATTACGGCCAGTCCCAGGGCGGCGGCCAGGGACGCGAGAAACAGGACCAGCCGCATACTCAAATCCCCCGATCGATCATGCGCTCAGTCAGCCTCGAACCGCGAGGTTTCGCAAGTGCGGCGCAAAGGCCTCACCGCCGGACGATATTGCGCGCCGCCACATTGCCCGTGGCGCCATCGCCGTCGTTCGCGCTGGACCCGAACGGCCACCCCCGGTCGTCCCCGCAATAGCGCCGCCCGCCCTCGCGAGACCCGATCACCACCGCGCGCGGACGCAGCCAGCCGGCGCCGGTGAAGATATTGTCCGTGATTTGATTATAGGACGGCGTCTGGTGCCGGATCACCCCGTCCTCGCCGCAGTTTCGGTACAGGAACACCCCGCCCTTACCGCCCAGGGCCAGCCGGTTGCCGACGATGCGGTTGGCGCCCGATCCGTCCACGGCGATCTGCTCGCGCCCAGTTCGGATGTCGAAATCGTTGTCCTGAATCAGCGCGCCCGCGCTCTCGGCGTCCAGATAGACGGCGGTCGAGGTCGAACGCCCGGAAAAGGTCGAACGCGTCACCGTCGTGCGCGTCACGCCCGGCCCGACATAGAGGGGAATGGTCCCGACGCCCTCGAACCGCACCCGGTCCAGGGTGACCCGGATCGGCGCCGCAGACTGGGCCGCCTGCGTATGACCGGCGGTGCGCGAGGAGGCCAGCAGGTCGCGCATCGACCCGCCCGCCCCCATGCCCCAGATCCGCACATTGCCGACGACTGTGCAGTTGCGCACCGTGACATCGACCGGCCGCGACCATCGTTCTCCGTCACGACGGGACCAAACGGCCACGGTCGGGGCAGAGGTCGTCGCCTGGCCCGGCGCGCGGACAGCGCCCCCGCCGCAGTCCAGCGACGCGCCCGACGCCTCGGCGCCCTCGATCAGGACGCGGCGGCGAACGTCGGCTCCAGACAGTTGGGCCCGGCACCTGAGACGATAGGGCTGGTCTGACGGCGTCGTCAGGTCGCGCTGTTCCTGCGCCGTGCA
The DNA here is from genome assembly GCF_049896065.1 of Brevundimonas sp. PWP3-1b1. Lineage (NCBI taxonomy): Bacteria > Pseudomonadati > Pseudomonadota > Alphaproteobacteria > Caulobacterales > Caulobacteraceae > Brevundimonas > Brevundimonas sp. PWP3-1b1. The sequence goes on from NZ_JAFCTO010000001.1 coordinate 320,508, forward strand.
GGGCCGGTCGGCGGGCGGCGCCTGTAACGCCAGAGCGGCCATGGCGAGCCACAGCGCCATGTCAGGGCAGGACGGTCGCCAGGGCCGCGCGTTCGGCCGCGCAGCCGGGGTTGGTCCGGCCGCTGCGACGCGCGGCCTCAAGTTCCGCTCGCGCCGCCGCGGCATCCGCTTTGAAGGCAGGCGTCTGCACGACCTCGACGACGACGGCCCGGCCGATCTCCTCGCCTACAGCCACGTCGGTCGGATAATGCATGGCGCAGATCAGGCGGCTGACGCCGATCTGATGGCCGATTCGTCGCACGGCCTCGGCCCGATCCGGCTCCAACGCAACGAAGGCCTCGCCATAGGCCATGCCGACGGCGGCGCTGCCCGACGGATAGGAGGCGCCTTGTCGCGCGGCGGCGTTCACGACCTGACAGGCGCGCCGTCGGGGATCGTCGCCGACCGGTCGGGGCCGCGCCTGTCGCGCCTTCACCCGTTCCGCCACGCTGTTCGCGTCATGAAACACGCGCGCCATCAGCCGATCCAGCGTCGGCGTCTCGGCCGACCCCAGCCGCACGCCCAGGGCGCAGTCGAAATGCTGCAGGGCCAGGGGCGGACGCAGTTCCGCGTGAGAGGTCGCCAGCAGCCAGCGATCGCTGTCTTCCAGCGCGACATAGCGCGCGGAGGCCGCCTTGTCCGCCAGGTCCTGGGCCGACCCGACCACAGGCGGCGGCGGAACCGTATCGGCCAGCCGCGCGATCGCCGCCTCGGCCAGAAATCCCTCGCTCGGCATCGTCACGACCGGTTTCGGGGCGCCGGCGCAACCGACGACCAGCAGGATCGCCGTCGCCGCGCCCAGGGCGGCGACCGGCCTCACTGCCCGGCGCTCCAGCCCAGCTGGACCGAGGTCGCGCCCGCATCCGTGGGCGCCGCCACGACCTGGAGCGACGGCCCGTTCGCCTGGTCGCCCGCCGCGCCATAGGCCCGCGCCTCGCCCTGGTTCATGCCCGTGACGGACCGCAGCCCCGCCGCCTCCGCCCGCTCGCGATAGAAGGCCACAACCTGATCGGGCGAGGCGTCGGTGGTGAAGGTGACCAGACCGCCGGCGCCCGCTTCGCCGCCGGCCAGCAGCGGCTGTCCCTCGACCTGGGCGCCCGGATAAAGCGCCGCAAAGACCGGCGCGCCGTCGACCGCAGGCGCACCCGCAACGGGGGCGTCGGCGGACGGCGCCACAGGGTCAGGCGTCGGCGTCTCTGCAACCACCGCAGGCGCGGCCGCATCGGGCGCCTGTTTCGCATCGGCCGGCTTGGCCGTGCGGTCGCATCCGGCGATACAGAACAAAACCACGGCGGCGGCTGCCGCCCTACGAAGCGTCATCGAGAGATCGTCCCTGACCTAATTTGGTCGAAGCGCCACCGTGGCGCATGCGTGCGGCGGCAGCAAGGCGCCGTCGTCAGTCGCCACGCTCGACCGCATCGGCGGACTCGCGTCCCTCGTCCGCCAGGGCCTCGTTGATCACGCGCGAATCGGGATCGTCGTCCGATCCTGAGGCCGATCCGCCCCGCAGCGATCCTGCCCGCGTGTCCGATCCCGAATCGCTGCCGTCCAGGGCGTCGATCAGCGTGTCCGCCTTGTGCCCCAAATCCGGCTTTTCGCCCATGTCGGCGGCCTCTCTTGCGTCGTCGCAATCCACTTCGGGCTTGTTGGGATCGATGTCCGTCATGGCGCAGGTCTCCGTAGTGAGGATTTGAGTCTTAAAGCGCCCGACCCGGTTGCGGTTCCGCCGCCGCGCCCTTGAACCTCGGCGGACAGCCCCGATCTAGGCGTCATGATCCCGTTCTCAGTTCTTGACCTCTCCCCCATCGTCGAAGGCGGCGACGCCCGCCGCGGCCTGGACGAAACCCTGGCCCTGGCCCAGGCCGCCGACCGTCTCGGCTACGAGCGGTTCTGGCTGGCCGAGCACCACAACATGCCCGGCATCGCCAGCGCCGCGACCTCCATCGTCATCGGCCATGTGGCGGCGGGGACGCAGCGTATTCGCGTCGGCTCCGGCGGGGTCATGCTGCCCAATCACGCGCCCCTGGTCGTCGCCGAACAGTTCGGCACGCTGGAGACCCTGTTTCCCGGACGGATCGACGTCGGCCTGGGTCGCGCGCCCGGCACGGACGGCGCTACCGCCCGTGCGCTCCGTCGCTATTTCGAAGGCGCCGACCAATTCCCGCGCGACGTGGTCGAGCTGATCCAGTGGTTCGAACCGGCGTCCGAGAACCAGCCCGTCCGCGCCGTGCCCGGCGCCGGGTTGCGCGTCCCCGTCTGGCTGCTGGGCTCCAGCCTGTTCAGCGCCCAGCTGGCCGGTCAGCTGGGCCTGCCCTACGCCTTCGCCAGCCATTTCGCGCCCGAACTGCTGCTTGAGGCCCTGGCGCTTTATCGCCGCACCTTCACCCCGTCTGACCGCCTGGCCAAGCCTCACGCCATGGCCGCGATCAACGTCTTCGCCGCCGACACCGACGAAGAAGGCGTGCGCCTGTCCACCTCGATGCAGCAGAGCTTCGCGCGCCTCTCGACCGGAAAGCCCGGCAAACTGCCCCCGCCGGTCGACGACATCACCACCGTCCTGACGCCGCAACAGATCGAGGGCGCAAAAGGTCGCCTGCTCTATTCCGCCGTCGGCGGGCCCGAGACGGTCAAGCGACAGCTCTCTGACTTCATCGCCCTGACTGGCGTGGACGAGCTGATGGTCACCGGCATGATGTTCGACAACGCCGCCCGCATCCACAGCCTCGAAATCGTCGCCGAGGCGCGCGAGCGGATGGCGGCTGCCTAAACCTAATCACCCTCTCCCGTTGGGAGAGGGCTTGAGCGCACGGCGGCGATAGCCGTCGTTCTGGCGCGAAAGGGTGAGGGTTGCGACTGTGCGAACTGGCCCACCGACCGACCCTCATCCGGCTCTTCGAGCCACCTTCTCCCAATGGGAGAAGGTACAGGTTTCAAAGCCCGTCCAAAAACTCGACCAGCAGCCCGCTCACCTCGTCCGCCCGCTCCTGCTGGATCCAGTGCCCCGCCCCAGGCACGACCACCGAACGGGTCAGCCCCGGCGCCCAGTCCTTCAGCCCCTCCTCATGCCCGCCGGCGTAATGGCGCACCGGATCGTCCTCGCCGACGATGAAAAGCGCGGGCGGGGTGATCTTCTGGTCCTGCACGAAGGCCGTTAGCGACCAGTTCAGGTCCATCGCGCGGTACCAGTTCAGCGGCGCGTCGAACCCGCCCGCCGAAAACGCCTGCACATACTCGCCGAAATGCGCCTCGCTCATCCACGGCGGCAGGGTCGCTGCATCGTCGATGGTGTCGAGCAAATCCACGCCTTGCGGCATGAAGCCGGTGGAGCGCCGATCCGCCGGGGTCGCCCCGTCATAGGCGTAGAACAGCTTCCTCAACGCCGTCGCCGGATCGGCGTCCATCGCCATGTGGGCGTCCGGCGCCTGGAACCGGCTGATGTAGAGATCGCCCAGCCCGGCCCGTTTCGAGATCGCGGCCATGGCGGCGGTGGGCGGTCCTTTAAGCCGGCGCGGCTGGAACGGCACCGACAGGCCCGCCACGGCCGTGAACAGGTCGGGCCTCAACAGGGCGCAATGCCAGGCCACCGGTGCGCCCCAGTCGTGACCCACGACGACGCAGGACGCCTTGCCCAGCGCCCGGACCAGATCGACCATATCCCCGACCAGATGCAGGATGGAATAGGCCTCCACCCCCGCCGGCTTCTCGGTCCCGCCATAACCCCTCATGTCGGGGGCGACGACGTGGTATCCTGCCTGGGACAAGGCCTCGACCTGGGCCCGCCAGCTGACCCCCAGTTCGGGAAAGCCGTGGATCAGCAGGACCAGCGGCGCGTTGGGGTCCTCGAACCCGGCGTCCAGAACCTGTTGGACCAGGCCGTCGGTCTTGATAAGCCGCGTTCGCATTCCACCCTCTTTCGCGGTCTTCGCCGCTTCTAGTTTTCGTCAGGACGGACATGACCCGCCTCGTCACCTTTGCGGACGGTACGACCGTTCCCGCCCTCGGCCAAGGCACCTGGGAGCTGGGCGACGACCCGGCCTGGCGCGACGAGGAGCAGCAGGCCCTGGCCCGCGGCATCGACCTGGGCATGACCCTGATCGACACGGCTGAACTGTATGGCGACGGCCGCTCCGAACGGCTGGTGGGCGAGGTCATCGCCGACCGCCGCGACGAGGTCTTCCTGGTCTCCAAGGTCCGGCCCGAGAACGCCTCGGAGATGAAGATGATGCTGGCCTGCGAGAAGTCGCTGGAACGGCTCGGCGTCGAACGGCTGGATCTCTATCTGCTGCACTGGGAAGGCAACGTCCCGCTGGAGGAGACCGTCGAGGCCTTCCGCGACCTGGTCGATGAGGGGATGATCGCCCGCTGGGGCGTGTCCAACCTGGACCTGCGGGCCATGGAACAGCTGATGGAGATCGAGGGGGGCGAGGACTGCGCCGCCAACCAGCTGCTCTATAATCTGGCCTCGCGCGGGGTGGAGTTCGACCTGCTGCCCTGGATGCAGGCGCGCGACATGCCGATGATGGCCTATTCGCCCTTGGGACGCGGCGAACTGCTGGAACAGCCCCTGATCCGCGACATCGCCAACCGCCATTCGGCCAGCCCCGCCCAGGTCGCCCTCGCCGCCGTGCTGCGCCACGACGGCGTCATCGCCATCCCAAAGGCCAGCTCCGTCGAACACGTCGAGGCCAATGCCGACGCCCTGGAAATCCAGTTCGACCTGGAAGACCTGGAACGCCTGGACGAGGCGTTCCGGGCTCCGAACCACGCGGTGCCGCTGGATATTATCTAAGGGTCATGGCGCGACCCGGCCCTTAACCCCGTCATCCTCGCCCTTGTGGCGAGGATCCAGACTCCCTGTGCGTCCGCAGAGTGCGCCATCGGCGAAACCGGGAGTGTGGATCCTAGGCACAAGGCCTAGGATGACGAACTCAGGATGGACATCAGCCGAACCCGCTCTTCATCCGTATACGGAGCAGCCGGCCCTCGCCCCCACACCGGATCGGGCCAAAGGCCGTCGTCGCGCCTCCGCCCGACCACATGGACATGCAGCTGAGCCGTCACATTGCCGATGGCGCCGACGTTCAGCTTCTCCACCACACCCAGCCGCCGAACCAGCGCCCCGGCCCGCACCGTCTCCTCCATCAGCATCGCCCGCTGCTCGACGCTCAGATCCTCCAGCTCCACCGCCCCCTCGACGCGCGGGATCAGGATCAGCCAGGGAAACCGCGCATCGTCCTGCAGCCGCACCTGGCACAGCGGCCATTCGGCGGCGGCGACCGACCCGGCCTCGAAGGCCGGCGCGACCTCAAACCCCATCAGTTCAGCCCGTAGATGACGCAGGCGCTGTCGGTCAGGGTCTGCAACGGCGGTTGCAGCGCCAGCCGCGCCGCCTCTATGTCCGCCTCGCTGGGGCCTGCCCCGCCGGCCATCGGCGCAGGGGGGGCGGGAGGCGGAGCGAAGGCCGCCTCTGCCCTGACCCGCGATCCGGTCACCACAATTTCGTCCACCGTCGTCGCCTGTCCCCCGGCGGCATAGGAGGGCCAACCCGCCAGCACGTCCGTCTGACAGACCCGTCCCGACGGATCGATGATCTTGACCCGCCCCAGGGTCGCGCCCGCATTCGTCGCCGCCGCCTCGGCCCGGCGCCGCGCATCCTTCATCGCCTCGGCCTGAAGATTGGCCTTCCAGCTGTTTTCCGGCTCAAGCTGGAAGTTCACCTGACCGATCGACGTCGGACGCGAGGCCACGATCGTCGCATAGACCCGCTCGATCAGGCGCACGTCGCGCACCGTCACGCTGACCGAGGCGTCGGCCTGATAGCGGGCCACGCGGTCGGCGCGGGTGTTGTCGCGCATCACCCCGTTCTCGTCGCGGTACTGGTCATAGAGGGGCCGGGTGGTGACGCTGGTCCCGACCCGCACCTTGTCCGCCCCATAGGCCGACAGCGCCTGGCTCAGCGCCCGCACCTGGTCGGCGGCGGCGCGCGAGGCCTCCGTTACGCTGCGGTCCACCGACTGGAAGCTGGCGGAGACGAAGGCGCGGTTGGCCTGGATCTCGACCCGCACCTGGCCGACCGAGGCGATCACCGGATCGCGCATCCACCAAGGGGCGGGAATGTAGCGGTCGCCAATGGTGGCGGGGGGCGTCTGGGCCAGAACCGGCGCAGACGAGACGACGGGCGCGGCGCCCAGCAGCAGGGCGAAAGCGAGAGAAGGGCGCATCCAAATCCTCCGGTTGGGGCCGGACCTTCGCAAGCCTGACCAAGGCCGTAAAGCGAGGTTCTTGCGACAGCCGCTTGAGGGGTCTAGACCGCCCGCACGATTAATCCCCATTTCGCACACGCAATAAACGGAGACATCCATGGCTCGCGCGAAGATCGCCCTTATCGGCGCCGGCATGATCGGCGGAACCCTGGCCCACGTGGCCGCGCGCGAAGCCCTGGGCGACGTGATCCTGTTCGACATCGCCGAAGGCACGCCACAAGGCAAAGCCCTCGACATCGCCGAGGCCACCGCCGTCTTCGGTTCGGACGTGTCGCTCAAGGGCGCCAATGACTACGCCGACATCGCGGGCGCCGACGTCTGCATCGTCACCGCCGGCGTGCCGCGCAAGCCGGGCATGAGCCGCGACGACCTGATCGGCATCAACCTGAAGGTCATGAAGGCCGTCGGCGAAGGCATCAAGGCCCACGCCCCCAATGCCTTCGTCATCTGCATCACCAACCCGCTCGACGCCATGGTCTGGGCCCTGCAGAAGTTCTCGGGCCTGCCCAAGGAGAAGGTCGTCGGCATGGCTGGCGTGCTGGACTCGGCCCGCTTCGCCTACTTCCTGGCTGAAAAGACCGGCGTCTCGGTTCAGGACATCCACGCCTGGACCCTGGGCGGTCATGGCGACGACATGGTGCCGATGGTGCGCCACTCGACCGTCGGCGGCCTGCCCCTCCCCGACGCCGTCGCCGCCGGCCTGCTGAGCCAAGCCGATCTGGACGCCATCGTCGACCGCACCCGCAAGGGCGGCGGCGAGATCGTCGCCCTGCTGAAGACCGGCTCGGCCTTCTACGCGCCCGCTGAATCGGCCATCGCCATGGCCAAGTCCTACCTGCTGGACCAGAAGCGCGTCCTGCCCTGCGCCGTCTGGCTGTCGGGCGAATACGGCCTGTCAGACCTCTACGTCGGCGTCCCCGCCCTGATCGGCGCCGGCGGCGTGGAGAAGGTGATCGAGTTCACCACCAACGACGAAGAAAAGGCGATGTTCGAAAAGTCCGTCGCCTCCGTCCAGGGCCTGCTGCAAGCCTGCAAGGATATCGACGCCTCGCTGGCTTAAGCCACCCTCTGTCGAATGACGAAGGGCCGCGGAGCAATCCGCGGCCCTTTTTCTTTCTCCCTTCTCCCCTTGGGAGAAGGTGGCCCGCAGGGCCGGATGAGGGTCGGGTGGTGGGCCAGTCGCACGAGCGCGACCCTCACCCTTTCGCACCAGAACGACGGCTATCGCCGCCGCGTGCTCAAGCCCTCTCCCATCGGGAGAGGGAAATCATTGCGGCGCCACATAGCCCATCTCGCCAGCGAACTTCGGCAGCAGTTGCAGCCACACCGCCAGCGGGTCCGCCAGTTGCGCCACGCCTTCGCCCGACAGCACGACGACGTCGTATTGCGCCGTCGCCGTGGGGGTCGCCGCAGCAGTATGGAAGGCCTTCAGATAGCGGTTGTCGCGGTTCCAGGCGTTGACCTTGTCCAGCGTCGCGCCGGCGCCCGGCACGACGGCGCTGAACTGAACCTCGCCGCAGACGCCCGCCTCGCAGCCGTAGAAGAACACCGCCCAGGTCAGGCCCGCATTGGTCACGGTGAAGAAGGTCAGACCGTTCTCAGTCTGCACCGGCCCGACGCGACCGCCCAGCCCGGTGATCCAGGCCCCGACCTCGGCCGGCGTCAGACCGCGACTGGCCGTCGCCGGCGCCGTCTGGGCCAGGGCCGCCCCCGCCGTCATGGGCGGTACGATCAAGGCAAGGGCGGCGGCGAGGGCGAGGCGGCGCATGGAAACTCTCCGAAGGTCAGCCCCCCACCCTAGCCGTCAGTCACGCACGTGCGCCAGCCAGTCCTTGCTCTGCATCTCGTTGAACCGCGACACGGTGCGCTCGAACTCGAACGCCCCCACCCCTTCTGTATAGAGGGCCTCGGGCTTGGCCGCCGCCAGCACGATCAGCTTGGTCTTGGCCTCATAGAGCGCGTCCACCAGGGTCACCAGACGCCGCGCCTCGTGGTGGTTGGCCGAGCTCAGGATCGGCACGTCTTCCAGAAACAGGGTGTGGAACCGCTGGGCGACGGCCAGATAGTCCTGCGGCCCCAGCGGTTTGCTGCACAGCTCGGCGAACGTCGCCCGCGCCATCGAGCCGACGGTGCGCTCCACCACCACGTCGCGGCCCAGCACGGTCAGGTGCGCCGGCTCCTCGGGCTCGCCGCCCTTCAGCTCACGCCACAGATCCTCGAAGCCTGCGCGGTCGTCGGGCGTGTGCCACACCTGGGCCGAGGTCATCCGGTCCAGCCGCCAGTCGCGCGCCCCGGCCATCTCCACCACCGCGCAACGCTCGCGAATGATGTCGATGAAGGGGACGAACAGCTGGCGGTTGATGCCGTTCTTGTACAGGTCCTCGGGCGCCCGGTTCGAGGTGATGGCCAGCACCACCTTGTCCTCGAACAGGGCCTCGAACAGCCGGCCCAGGATCATGGCGTCGGCGATATCCGTCACCTGCAGTTCGTCGAAACACAGCAGCCGGGCTTCCGACGCGATCAGCCTGGCGATGGGGGGGATTGGGTCGTCGCCCTTATGGGTGCCGAACACGGCCTTGCGCGTCCTCGCATCCCCCTCGCGCCACTGTTTCACCAGGTCGTGGATGCGGGCCATGAAGGCGTGGAAGTGGGCGCGGGTCTTTCGCGGCTCGGGCGTCGCCGAATAGAACAGGTCCATCAGCATCGACTTGCCCCGCCCCGGCGGCCCGTAGAGATAGATGCCCCGCACCTCCGGCGCCTTGCCGAAGAGGCCGCGCCTGGCCAGATCGACCTCCAGCCGCTCCAGCGCCGCGATCACAGCGCTTTGCGCCGGATCGGGCGTCAGCACGCCCTCTTCCACGCGGATATCGTAGGCGTTGCGGATGCGGGAGGTCATGCGGCCCTGCTTAAAGTCCCCCGAACCGAAAAGCGATTGCTTCGCGGCTGCGAACGCCTAATTGCAGTCCCCAACCACCACACCAAAAATGCGCTCAAGTAGCGAGGCTCCGCTGAGCCGAGCGTAGCGCGTCCGAAGGACCAAGCATCATGGGTTATCGCGTCGCCATCGTCGGAGCCACGGGCAATGTGGGCCGCGAAATGCTGAACATTCTGGAAGAGGTCGAATTCCCCGTCGACACCATCCACGCCATCGCCTCGCGCAAGTCCAAGGGCGTCGAGGTCTCGTTCGGCGACAAGACCATCAAATGCCAGGACATCGAACAGTTCGACTTCTCGACCGTCGATATCGTCCTGATGTCCGCCGGCGGCGCGGTGTCCAAGGAATGGTCGGAAAAGATCGGCAAGGCCGGCCCGATCGTGATCGACAACTCCTCGGCCTTCCGCAAGGACCCGGACGTGCCGCTGATCGTGCCGGAGGTGAACCCCGACGCCATCAAGGACGCGACCAAAAAGAACATCATCGCCAACCCCAACTGCTCGACCATCCAGCTGGTGACGGCGCTGAAGCCGCTGCATGATGTGGCGAAGATCAAGCGGGTGGTGGTCTCGACCTATCAGTCGGTGTCCGGCGCCGGTAAGGAAGGCATGGACGAGCTGTGGAACCAGACCAAGGCCATCTACGGCCTGGGCGACGCGCGTCCGAAGAAGTTCCCCAAACAGATCGCCTTCAACGTCATCCCCTACATCGGTTCCTTCCTTGAGGACGGCTCGACCGACGAGGAGCAGAAGATGTCGGACGAGACGCACAAGATGCTGGACCCCGACATCAAGGTCACCGTGACCTGCGTGCGCGTGCCGGTCTTCGTGGGCCACTCAGAGGCCGTGAACATTGAGTTCGACCGCGCCATGGAACCCGACGAGGCCCGCGCCATCCTGCGCGAGGCGCCGGGCGTGCTGGTCATCGATAAGCAGGAGCACGACGGCTACATCACCCCCGTCGACGCCGCCGGCGAACACGGCGTCTATGTCAGCCGCATCCGCAAGGATCCGACCGTCGAGCACGGCCTGAACCTGTGGGTCGTGTCCGACAACCTGCGCAAGGGCGCCGCCCTGAACGCCATCCAGATCGCCCAGCTGCTGGACGAGACGGGCGTGATCACCTCGTCGTCGGGATATCGCTCGATCACCGTGTGATCTCTCTTTCGTCATCCTCCGGCTTGACCCGAGGACCGGATGTTCAGCCGCTGGTGCGAACGAGCGACGCATAGGCGCCCGCCGCGTCCGATCCTCGGGTCAAGCCCGAGGGTGACGGCAGGGCGTGAAAGGACACGCGCCCCATGACCGCCCCCGCCACCCCCAACGACCCCCGCGCGGTCGGCACGGCCATCGCCTGCTACACCCTGTGGGGCCTCTTGCCGCTGCTGTTCATGGCGATGGCGGCCAACGGGTTCGGCGCGCCCGAAATCCTGGCGCATCGGGCCGTCTGGTCCGTCTTCATCGCGGGCCTGGTTCTGCTGCTCGCCGGCCAGTGGGGCGAGGCAAAAAAGGTGCTGGCCACGCCGCGCACCCTGGCCTGGCTGGCCCTGTCGGCCCTGCTGATCGCGACGAACTGGAGCCTCTACGTCTACGCCACGACGCACCATGCGACGCTGGAGGCCAGCCTCGGCTACTATATCAATCCCCTGCTCAACATGGCGGCAGGCGCCGTGCTGTTCCGCGAGAAGATCGACCGCTGGAGCGCCGTCGCCATCGGTCTCGCCGCCGTCGGCGTCGTGATCCAGACCGTCGCCCTGGGTCATGTGCCGATCATCGGCCTGACCCTGGCCGTCACCTTCTGCGCCTATGCGGTGATCCGAAAGCGCGTGCCCGCCTCGGCCCAGACCGGCCTGTTCGTCGAATGCCTGGTCCTGCTGCCTATCGGCGCGGTCTTCCTGGCCTGGCTGACGATCCAGGGTCAGGCAGTGGGCTTTGCCTCGCCCTCGGGTCTGGCCTGGGCCCTGATCAACGGGCCGGCGACGGTGATCCCGCTGGTGCTGTTCGCCTGGTCGGCGCGGCGTCTGCCCCTGTCCACCGTCGGCTTCATCCAGTTCCTGGCGCCCACGCTTCAGTTCGCCTGCGGCGTCCTGACGGGCGAGGCCCTGACCCCGCTGCGCATCGTCTCGTTCGTCTTCATCTGGGCCGGCGCCGGCGTCTTCGCCCTGGGCGCGCTCAACCGCTCACGCGCCGCCAAGCGCGCCGTCACCCTCTCTGAAACGGTCTAGAGCGCCCCGTACAGCGCCTCCAGCAGGCGTTTGGGACGCGGGTCGCCGATCAGGTGCGGCGACTGGCGCGTCATCACATAGGCCGCCGACAACCGGCGCGACGGATCGGCCATGGCCATCGACCCGCCCCAGCCATAGTGCCCGAAGGCTTCGTCCGGCCCGAACACCTTCAGCCCGTCGTTGCGCATCAGCCCCGCCGCCCAGCTGATCTCGAACGGCAGCACCTTGTCCGGCCCGTGGATCCGTTCGCGCGTCAGCTGCTCCAGCGTCCCCGCCGACAGCACCGACCGGCCGTCGAGCACGCCGCCGTTGGCGACCACCCCCAGCATCCGCGCCAGCCCCAGGGCCGTGCCGTGCAGGTTGGCCGATGGAATCTCCATCTCGCGCCATGCGGCCGAGCCCCGCCCGCCGGGCGCCGAGCCACGATCCAGGAAGGCGGCCTGTTTGATCGGATCGATGGTCCCCAAGCTGGGCGCCGCGGTCGGCTTCCTCATCTGCGCCACCCGGCCGTGCTCGCTTTCCGGCAGGCCGATCCACAGATCCAGATCGGAGAAGTCCTGGCGCAGGGCCTGACCCATGGTCCGCCCCGTCGCACGGCGGAACACCTCATTGGCCAGATAGCCGACCGTGACGGGGTGATAGCCCGAGGCCGTGCCCGGCGCCCACATCGGCGCCTGGGCCGCCAGCCGCGCCAGGACGGCGGGCACGTCGAACCAGATGGTCGGATCGACCGCCTCGGAGAAGCCGGGCAGGCCAGACTGATGGCTCATCAACTGGGCCACGGTCACGTCCGCCTTGCCCGCCGCGCCGAACTCGGGCCACAGCGAGGCGACCGTCTGGTCATAATCGATCTGCCCCGCCTCGACCGCCGTCGCCATCAGGATCGCCATCACCGCCTTGCCGGTCGAGAAGACCGAGGTCAGGGTCGTCTCCGTGAACGGCGTCGTCTTCGCCGTATCCGCATGACCCGCCCACAGATCGACGACCGCCTCGCCCTCAACCAGCACGCTGAACCGCGCCGCCTGCTCGTTCAGCCCCTCGGGCGCCTCGGTGAAGTTCGCGGCGAACGCCTCGCGCACGGCCTCATAGCCGGGTGTGCAACAGCCTTGGATGTCGATCGGATCGGTCATGATACGCGTCATAGACCGTCTCCCGCTGGCGGGGGAAGTGTAGGAACGCTGCGCACCGGCTAAGATCGTCGGTACAAACGGCGGCGTTCAATGCGCCTCTTGCACGCGGCCACGCCTCACGATGACCATAAGGGCTGACGGAGTTCCATCCTCTATCGGTTTAACCCAAGAGGCCGTTACCGCCTCATTCTGATCGTACCGAATGAACCCGAAGCCGAGTTGGCTATGATCGGCGATGAAGCCATGTTGCTCGAACCACTTGGGCAACATCGCGTCCAGACCGCCCGTCGCAACGGCGCCAACCAAACAGCCCTGCATCCTATCGGTCTGGACGGGATCGGCCTTCGTGCTCGCGTTCACCCATACCTTCTCGGCGCCGGACCCCGTTTCCCAAGACATGAACCCCGTTGCCGGCTGGGCTTGGAAAGCGGCTGGTGCACCAGGCCGCCCCATCGCCCAGTCCTCTACACAATATCTGACGCCCTCAGCCACCAGAGCGGGTCGATCCAAGCTTTGGGCACGACCTAGACCCGGCGTAACGAGCGAGACCCCCGCAAGGCAAACTACAACCCAACGGCGGCGTTGAAACATCACAATTCTTCCATGCAACTATGGCTGTAGCGACTTTTAAGTCCGTAACAGCAATACATGAAAAAGGCCTCCCGCCGAAACGGGAGGCCTCAAATCGTTCGACCCTTGGACAGGATCAGGCCGCGACAACCTCGGTCGCCTGTTCAGCCAGGATGGTCAGGCCTTCGCCGTTGACGTCGGCGAAGCCGCCGTGGACGTCGTACTGGATCTTGGTCCCGCCGTTATAGACGGTGACCAGACCCTCGCGCAGGGCGGTCATGAAGGGGGCGTGGTCCGGCAGGACGCCGAAGTCGCCCTCGACGCCCGGCGCGTCCACCTGGTCGACGAGGCCCGAGAAGACCTCGCGTTCCGGCGAGACGAGGGAGAAGTTCAGCTTGCCGGCCATGATCAGGCTTCCGAAGCCATCTTCTCGGCCTTGGCGACGGCCTCTTCGATGGCGCCGACCATGTAGAAGGCGGCTTCCGGCAGGTGGTCGTAGTCGCCGGCGACGATGCCCTTGAACGAGCGGATCGTGTCGGCCAGTTCGACGAACTTGCCGGGGGCGTTGGTGAACTGCTCGGCCACGAAGAAGGGCTGCGACAGGAAGCGCTGGATCTTGCGGGCGCGCGAGACGACCAGCTTGTCCTCTTCCGACAGCTCGTCCATGCCCAGGATGGCGATGATGTCCTTCAGGCCCTTGTACTGCTGCAGCACTTCCTGGACCGAACGGGCGACCTGATAGTGCTCTTCGCCGATGACCAGCGGGTCCATGATCCGCGAGGTCGAGTCCAGCGGATCGACGGCGGGGAAGATGGCCTGGGCGGCGATATCACGCGACAGCATGGTCGTCGCGTCCAAGTGGGCGAAGGACGCGGCGGGCGCCGGGTCGGTGGGGTCATCGGCCGGGACGTAGATGGCCTGGACCGAGGTGATCGAGCCCTTCTTGGTCGAGGTGATGCGCTCTTGCAGGTTGCCCATCTCGGTGGCCAGCGTCGGCTGATAGCCCACGGCCGACGGAATGCGGCCCAGCAGAGCCGACACTTCCGAACCGGCCTGGGTGAAGCGGAAGATGTTGTCGACGAACAGCAGGACGTCCTTGCCTTCTTCGTCGCGGAAATACTCGGCCTGGGCCAGGCCGGTCAGGGCGACGCGGGCGCGGGCGCCGGGAGGCTCGTTCATCTGGCCATAGACCAGGGCGCACTTGGAACCCTCGGTCGAGCCGCCGTTCTTGGCCGGGTCCACGTTCACGTTGGACTCGATCATCTCGTGATACAGGTCGTTGCCTTCGCGGGTGCGCTCGCCCACGCCAGCCAGGACCGAATAACCGCCGTAAGCCTTGGCGATGTTGTTGATCAGTTCCTGCATGGTAACGGTCTTGCCGACGCCGGCGCCGCCGAACAGGCCGGTCTTGCCGCCCTTGGTGTAGGGGCAGATCAGGTCGATCACCTTGATGCCCGTGACCAGGATTTCAGACGAGTTGGTCTGCTCCTCGAAGGTCGGCGCCTCGCGGTGGATCGGACGATATTGCGTGGTCTGGATCGGACCGGCTTCGTCGATCGGCTGGCCGACGACGTTCATGATGCGGCCCAGCACGCCCGGTCCGACCGGGGTCTGGATCGAGGAGCCGGTGTCGATCACGGGCTGACCGCGCGTCAGGCCTTCGGTCGTGTCCATGGCGATGGTGCGGACCATGTTCTCGCCGAGGTGCTGGGCGACTTCCAGAACCAGGGTGAAGGGCTCGCCCGTCTTCTGGTCGACGTTCTGGGTGTTCAGGGCGTTCAGGATCGCCGGCAGATGGCCGGTGAACTCGACGTCGACGACGGCGCCGATGACCTGGGCGATCTTGCCGGTGGCGACGATGGAGCCGGGCGCGGTCGCGGCGGCGGGCGCCTTCTTGACGGCGGGCTTCTTGGCGGCGGGTTTTTTGGCGACGGTGTCGGTCATGGCTGGGGTCCGTATCGGAATGTCTGTTCGGTCGGGATCAGAGGGCTTCGGCGCCGGCGATGATCTCGATCAGTTCGGTGGTGATCTGGGCTTGGCGCTTGCGGTTGTATTGCAGCGTCAGAGCGTTGATGAGGTCGCCGGCGTTGCGCGTGGCGTTGTCCATCGCCGCCATCTGCGACCCGAAGAAGCCCGCCTGGTTCTCGTACAGAGCGGCCAGGATCTGGGTCGTCAGGTTGCGGGGCAGCAGGGTCTCGAGGATTTCCTCTTCCGACGGCTCGTAGTCATAGACCGCGCCGTTCAGGTCGATGGGCTGGGCGTCGCCCTCGACCACGGCCGGGATCAGCTGCTTGCCGGTCGGGACCTGCTGGATCACCGACTTGAACTGGCTGTAGAACAGGGTGACCACGTCGGCCTGACCGTCCTCGAACGCCGTGGCGATCATCTCGGCGACCGGCTGGGCCGAAGGCAGGCCGATGGTCTTGTGCTCGCTCAGTTCGAAGGTGTGGATCACCTTGTCACCGTACAGACGCGTCAGCTGGTCGCGCGACTTCTTGCCGACCGCGATGATCTTCACATCCTTGCCGGCGTTGACCAGGCTGTTGATCCGCTCGCGTGCGGCGCGGATGACGTTGGTCGAGAAACCGCCGGCCAGACCCTTGTCCGCCGTCGCCACCACGATCAGGTGACGCTGGTCCTGACCCGTGCCGGCCAGCAGCTTGGGCGCGTCGGCGCCCGAGACGCCGGCGGCCAGGTTGGCGATGACCGAGGCCATCTTCTGGGCATAGGGTCGGGCGCTCTCGGCCTGATCCTGGGCGCGTTTCAGCTTGGCCGCGGCGACCATCTGCATGGCCTTCGTGATCTTCTGCGTCGCTTTGACGCTTCCGATCCGATTGCGCATTTCCTTGAGGCTGGCCATCCGGCGTTGCTCTTCCTCTAACTACCGGCGGGGTTCAGGCGAAGGTCTTGACGAAGGCGGCCAGGATGTCCTTCAGCTCGGCTTCGAGGTCCGAGGTCAGGTCCTTCTTGGTGCGGATGCCTTCCAGCAGGCTGGCGTGGTTCGCATGGATGCGCGCCAGCAGTTCCTTCTCGAACCGGCCGACGTCGCCCACGGCGATGCCGTCGATATAGCCGCGCGTGCCGGCGTAGACCGAGACGACCTGTTCTTCCATCGCCAGCGGCGAATACTGGGGCTGCTTCAGCAGCTCGGTCAGGCGGGCGCCGCGCGCCAGCAGCTTCTGGGTCGAGGCGTCCAGGTCCGAGCCGAACTTGGCGAAGGCGGCCATCTCGCGATACTGGGCCAGCTCGCCCTTGATGGTGCCGGCGACCTTCTTCATCGCCTTGGTCTGGGCCGAGGAGCCGACGCGCGACACCGAGATGCCGACGTTCACGGCCGGACGGATGCCTTGATAGAACAGGTCCGATTCCAGGAAGATTTGGCCGTCGGTGATCGAGATCACGTTGGTCGGGATGTAGGCCGAGACGTCATTGGCCTGGGTTTCGATGATCGGCAGGGCCGTCAGCGAGCCCGAGCCATAGTCTTCGTTCAGCTTGGCCGAACGCTCCAGCAGGCGCGAGTGCAGATAGAAGACGTCGCCCGGATAGGCTTCGCGGCCCGGCGGGCGGCGCAGCAGCAGGGACATCTGGCGATACGCAACAGCCTGTTTCGACAGGTCGTCATAGACGATCAGGGCGTGCATGCCGTTGTCGCGGAAGAACTCGCCCATGGCGGTGCCGGCGAAGGGCGCCAGGAACTGCAGCGGGGCCGGCTCGGACGCCGTGGCGGCGACGACGATGGTGTATTCCAGCGCGCCGGCCTCTTCGAGGGTCTTGACGATCTGGGCGACGGTCGAGCGCTTCTGGCCGATGGCGACGTAGATGCAGTAGAGCTTGGCGCTCTCGTCGTCGGTCTTGTTGACGTTCTTCTGGTTCAGGATGGTGTCGACGGCGACGGCCGTCTTGCCGACCTGACGGTCGCCGATGATCAGCTCGCGCTGGCCGCGGCCGACGGGGATCAGGGTGTCGATGGCCTTCAGGCCGGTCTGCATCGGCTCGTGAACCGACTTGCGCGGGATGATGCCCGGCGCCTTGACGTCCACGCGGCGACGCTCGGTGAACTCGATCGGGCCCTTGCCGTCGATCGGCTCGCCCAGCGGGTTGACGACGCGGCCCAGCAGGCCCCGGCCGACCGGCACGTCCACGATCTCGCCCAGGCGGCGCACGTCGTCGCCCTCGGCGATCTGGGCGTCCGCGCCGAAGATCACGGCGCCCACGTTGTCGCGTTCCAGGTTCAGGGCCATGCCCTTGACGCCGGCCTTGGTGAACTCGACCATTTCGCCGGCCTGGACATTGTCCAGACCGTGGATGCGGGCGATGCCGTCGCCGACCGACAGCACGCTGCCGACGTCGGAAACGTCGGCTTCGACGCCGAAGTTGGCGATCTGCGACTTGAGGATGGCCGAAATTTCAGCGGCGCGGATGTCCATGACGGGCTCTCTGTTCTTCAGTCTTATGCGGTTGCGCCGTTCAGGCGCGACATTCTGGTGGTCGGGTCGGGCTTACGCCCGCTTGAGGGCGAACTTCATCTGGTCGAGTTTGGTCTTCAGCGAGGCGTCGAACAGTTTCGAGCCGACCTTGATCTTCAGGCCGCCCAGGATCGACGGATCGACGCGCGCGGTCAGTTCCGGCGCCTTGCCCAGGCTGTTGGACAGGGCGGCGGTGATGGCGGCGACCTGTTTGGCGTCCAGCGGCTGGGCCGAGACGACCTCGGCGGCGACGACGCCGGCGTGTTTGGCGTAACGCGCCTCGAAGCCGGCGATCACGCCCGGCAGATCCTTGGCGCGATGGTTCTGGGCCAGCAGACCCAGGAAGTTGGACGTGGTCTGTTCGAACTTCGCCTTGGCGGCGATGGCGACCAGACCCTTGGCCTGATCGTCGGCGGAGATGACGGGCGAGGCGGCCAGGCGACGCAGGTCGGCGCTCTCGATCCAGGCCGCCTTCAGCGACTTCAGATCGGCGCGCACGGCGTCCAGGCGGCCGGTTTCCAGCGCCAGGTCAAACAGCGCCTGTGCGTAGCGATCGCCGACTTCCGTCGTTCTGAAATCATCAGCCACTGATTAGGGTCCGAGGTCGTTGTGTCAGGGTCGCGACCGACGCGAGGCTCGCAACGGTCAAAAGCTTGAAATGCTTACGGAAAGCACGACAGAGGCCGTATCCGTGAATACGCCCCCTTCAAGCCGGGCGCCTGATAGCACGGGGTTTCGCCGCTCGCAACATTGCGTGAAGGCGCGTCGATGCCGCAGGGGACAATGGAGGAACTCTCAAAGCCTCACAGACGCCTCTCCCTCCCCTTCATGGGGAGGGACGATCGCACAGCGATCCGGGTGGGGCCGTAAGAACGGGCGCATCGCTTCACACGCCCCCACCCCGGCGGCGCTTCGCTTCGCCGCCCCTCCCCATGAAGGGGAGGGAGAAAACTTCGCAGCGAAACGCCGCGAAGGCGCTTCCGCACGCCCGTTTTCCGTCGCAGACTGACTGGGGGTGCGACCATGACGCCGCACCCTGTCGCTTGATCGGAACTCGCGGCGGCCCTAGCGCTTTCCGCTCAAGCTTTATTTTCCACCAGGAACCCCAATGCTCGACAGCATAACCCCTCTGCTCTCCGATCCGGCCGCCTGGGCCGCATTGGTGACCCTCATCGTGATGGAGGTCGTGCTTGGTATCGACAACCTGATCTTCATCTCCATCCTCTCGAACAAGCTGCCCGAGCACCAGCGTCAGAAGGTCCGTCGCCTCGGCATCGGCCTGGCCCTGATCATGCGCCTGGCCCTGCTGTCGATCATCGCCTGGCTGGTCGGCCTGGTTCAGCCCGTCTTCACCGTCATGGGCAACGAGTTCTCGTGGAAGGATCTGATCCTGATCGCGGGCGGCCTGTTCCTGGTCTGGAAGGCGACCAAGGAAATCCACCACACCGTCGATCCCACGCCCAGCCATGACGTGATGGACAAGAAGGACGTGATGATCATGAACGCGGGCGCCGCGATCTTCCAGATCATCCTGCTGGACATCGTCTTCTCGATCGACTCGATCCTGACCGCCGTCGGCATGACCGAGCACCTGCCGATCATGGTCGTCGCCGTCCTGGTCGCCGTGACCGTCATGCTGCTGGCCGCCGATCCCCTGGCCAACTTCATCAACAAGAACCCCAGCGTGGTCATGCTGGCGCTCGGCTTCCTCTTGATGATCGGCATGGTGTTGATCGCCGACGGCTTCGGCTATCATGTGCCCAAGGGCTACATCTACGCCGCCATGGCCTTCTCGGCCGGGGTCGAGGCCCTGAACATGATGGGGCGTCGCGGCGCCACCAAGAAGGAAATGGCCGAACAGGCCCGCAGCGACGCGAACGCCGCCGAGGTCCGCGCCCAGAAGGCCGAGGCCGAAGCCGCCGCCGAGCACGGCTGAGGCTCATGAACCGCCTGTCGTCGCGTCTCGCCGGTCTGATCGCCGGCCTGATCCTGGCGACGGGCGGTGTCCTTCCGGTCCGGGCGGAAGTCCCGGTTCAGGCCTATGAGGTGGTGCGCGCCTATCCGCACGACCGGACAGCCTTCACCCAAGGCCTCTTGTTTCACGAGGGCGCCCTGTATGAGAGCACGGGCCAATACCCCTCTTCCATCCGTCAGGTGCGGCTGGAGACGGGCGAGGTGGTGCGCCGGCGCGACCTGCCGACCATCTATTTCGGCGAGGGCATGACCACGCTGAACGGAAAGCTCTACAGCCTGACCTGGCGCAACCACATCGGCTTCATCTGGAATCTGGACGACTTCTCGCCCCTGGGCGGCTTCTCCTATCCGGGCGAGGGCTGGGCCCTGACCACCGACGGCCGCCGCCTGATCATGAGCGACGGCACCGACCAGCTGCGCTTCCTCGATCCGGAGACTCTCGCAGAGACCGGCCGCGTCTCCGTCACCGCCGACGGCAAGCCGCTGGGTCAGATCAACGAGCTGGAGTGGATCGACGGCGAAGTCTTCGCCAACCTGTGGCAGGACAACCGCATCGCCCGCATCGACCCCGAGACCGGCGTGGTGAAGGCCTTCATCGACCTGACCGCCCTGGTCCCCAAGGACGCCGGCTTGGACCCCAATGACGACGTCCTGAACGGAATTGCCTGGGACGCCGCCGGCAAGCGGCTGTTCGTCACCGGCAAACGCTGGCCGCAACTGTTCGAGATCAAGCTGCGCTAGGACAGCGAAAGGGCCGGACGCGACGGCGTCCGGCCCTTTGCTTTCAGTTCTGGCTCAGGCTCAACCGTGCAGGTCGAACCGGTCCAGTTCGGTCACCTTGGCCCAGGCCGCCACGAAGTCCGACACGAACTTTCCTTGCGCATCCGCCCCGGCATAGACCTCGGCCAGGGCGCGCAGAACCGCGTTGGAGCCGAACACCAGATCGACGCGGGTGCCCGTCCATTTCGGTTCGCCCGTGCGACGGTCGCGCCCTTCGAACACGTCCTGGGCGTCCGAGGTCGCCGTCCACTTCACGTCCATGTCCAGCAGATTGACGAAGACGTCGTTGGACAGGACGCCGGGCCGATCCGTCAGCACGCCGTGCGTCGCCCCGCCGGTATTGATGTTGATGGCGCGCAAGCCGCCGATCAGCACCGTCATCTCGGGCGCGGTCAGCGTCAGCCGCTGCGCCTGGTCGATCAGCAGGGCCTCGGCCGGAACCGCATAGCGGGCCTTCTGGAAGTTGCGGAACCCATCGGCGACCGGCTCCAGATAGGAGAAGGATTCGACGTCCGTCTGCGCCTGGCTGGCGTCCGTCCGACCCGGCGTGAAGGGCACGCTGGTCTCGTGGCCCGCCGCCTCGGCCGCCTGCTCGACGCCCGCATTGCCCGCCAGCACGATCAGATCGGCCATCGAGACTTTCTTGCCGCCCGCCTGGCCCTGGTTGAACTCGAACTGGATACGCTCCAGCGTCTTCAACACCCGGTCCAGCTGTTCCGGCTGGTTGGCGGCCCAGTCCTTTTGCGGCGCCAGGCGGATGCGGGCGCCGTTCGCCCCGCCCCGCTTGTCCCCGCCCCGGAAGGTCGAGGCCGAGGCCCAGGCCGTGCCGACCAGTTCCGACGCGCTCAGGCCCGAATCCAGCACCTTGGCTTTCAGGACCGCCGCATCCGTCGCATCGATCAGCGGGTGATCGACCTCCGGCACGGGATCCTGCCAGATCAACACTTCGCGCGGGACTTCCGGCCCGACGTAGCGCGAGCGCGGCCCCAGGTCGCGGTGCGTCAGCTTGAACCAGGCCCGCGCAAAGGCGTCGGCGAAGGCCTGCGGATTGTTCAGGAAGCGGCGCGAGATCTTTTCGTATTCCGGGTCGAACCGCAGCGCCAGGTCGGTCGTCAGCATGGTCGGACGACGCTTCCTGGACGGATCATGGGCGTCGGGAATGATCTCCCCCGCGTCCTTGGCCACCCACTGGTGCGCGCCCGCCGGGGACTTCTCCAGCTCCCATTCGAAGCCGAACAGGTTCTCGAAGAAGAAGTTGCTCCACTGGGCCGGGGTCTGGGTCCAGGTCACTTCCAGCCCGCTGGTGATCGCGTCCCCGGCCTTGCCGGAACGGAAGCTGGAGGCCCAGCCCAACCCTTGCGCCTCAAGACCGTCGGCCTCGGGCTCGGCCCCGACGTGGTCGGCCGGGCCGGCGCCGTGGGTCTTGCCGAAGGTGTGGCCCCCGGCGATCAGGGCGACGGTCTCCTCGTCGTTCATCGCCATCCGTCCGAAGGTGTCGCGGATGTCCCGGGCGGAGGCGATCGGGTCGGGATTGCCGTCCGGCCCTTCCGGATTGACGTAGATCAGACCCATCTGCACCGCCGCCAGCGGGTTCTCCAGATCGCGCGAATGCTCGTCGCCGTCCGCGTCGTCATCGCTGACCAGCACGGCCTCGTCGCCCGGCTTCACCACCCCGTGCGAGCCGTGGGCGTAGCGTTCGTCGCCACCCAGCCAGGTGGTCTCGCGCCCCCAATAGACGTCCTGATCCGGCTCCCAGACGTCTTCGCGGCCGCCCGCGAACCCGAAGGTGCGGAAGCCCATCGTCTCCAGCGCCACGTTTCCGGTCAGGATCAGCAGGTCGGCCCAGGAGATGGCCTGGCCGTATTTCTGCTTGATCGGCCACAACAGGCGCCGCGACTTGTCGATATTGACGTTGTCGGGCCAGGAGTTCAGCGGCGCGAACCGCTGCTGACCGCGCCCGCCGCCGCCGCGCCCATCGCCGACGCGATAGGTGCCGGCGCTGTGCCAGGCCATGCGGATGAACTGCGGCCCATAGTGACCGAAGTCCGCCGGCCACCAGTCCTGCGAATCCGTCATCAGCGCGCGCAGGTCCGCCTTCAGCGCCTCATAGTCCAGCTTGGCGAAGGCCTCGCGGTAGCTGAACCCCTCGCCCAGCGGGTCGGACTTCGACGAATGCTGGTTCAGCAGGTCGGTCCTCAGTTGGCCCGGCCACCAGTCGCGGTTCTGCACGCCGCCGCCCGCGACCGACTCCGTCGTCCGCCCGGAAACGGGGCATTTGGCTTCACTGGACATGATAATCTTCCCTGCTGGTTTGCGCGGCTTGGGCCGGGTCTCGATAGCCGTGTAGATGACGGGGTCATTCGACACGGGTCAAACACATAAAGCCAATCGATTGTCCTTGGCGTCAGCATAGGTTCATCCTATCTTGCAGCCATGCTTCCAACCCTTCGACAGCTTCAGTATCTCAAGCTTCTCGCCGACCACGGCAGCTTCTCGCGCGCCGCCGAGGCCGCCCACGTCAGCCAGCCGGCCCTCAGCGCCGGGGTGCAGGAGCTGGAGCGTATCCTCGGCGCACCCGTGGTGGAGCGGGCGCGCGGCGCCGTCATCATGACCGCCGTCGGGGTCGAGGCCGTGCGCCGGGCCGAGGACGTGCTGGCCCGCACCGAGGATCTGGTCGAGGCGGCCAAGAACGCCGGCCGCCTGCTGTCCGGCCGTTTCCGCCTGGGCGTCATCCCCACCGTCGCCCCCTTCCTGCTGCCCGCCAAGCTTCCGTCGCTGAAGGCCGCCTATCCCAGCCTGAAGCTCTACATCCGCGAGGACCTGACGCCACGCCTGATCGCGGCCCTGAAGGCGGGCCAGATCGACGCCGCCGTCATCGCCCTGCCTTACGACGCGCCAGGCATCGAACACGCCCGCATCGGCGACGACGAGATCATGGCCGCCGCCCCCCATGACCACGCCCTGGCCGCGCCTGGGCCCATCCGCCCCGGCTCGCTGAGAGCCGAGGATCTGATCCTGCTGGAGGATGGCCATTGCCTGCGCGACCACGCCCTGGCGGCGCTCGACATCGAAGCGCCGCGCGGCGACGACGTCTTCGCCGCCACCAGCCTGCACACCCTGGTCCAGATGGTCGGTTCGGGCCTGGGCGTCTCCTTCCTGCCGAAGATGGCGGTCCAGGCGGGTCTGGCCGACAACCCGTCGGTCGCCATCCGCGCCTTCGAGAACCAGGCCGACGGCGCGCCGCCCCATCGCGAGATCGTCGTCGCCTGGCGCGCCGGCTCCAGCCGCGCCGCCGAGGCCCGGCTGCTGGCCGAGGCCCTGAAACTAGATTGAAGCTGGACTGAAACTGGACTGGCCCTGTTGACCTGAGCGCCGAACAGGCCGCTTGGGAAGCGCATGGCAACCGAAACCGTCTACATCGTCCAGGCCTATGTCCAGGGCAGAGGCAAGGCCCTCCGCGCCGAACAGCAGGTCGGCTGCAAGGACGCCGAGGAGGCGCGCCGCAAGGCCGAGTGCCTGGCCCCCTTACGCCTGGGCGTCGTCGCCTTCGCCGTCTCGGCCGACACCGAAATGGGCGACTATGACGAGGAGCCGACGATCATCTTCAAGTCCGGCCAGCTGCCGCCGCCATTCAGCGACGCGGATTAAAAGCAGGGCAACCGCCCTGCCCAGCAGGCGTTGACTTTCTGACAACGGATCGGCGCCGCCCCGGGCGTCCGACCGAAGCTTCAGGACGCCGCATGGCCTATCGCACCCTCAATCCGTTCACCGAACAGACGCTTCAGGAATACCCCGAACACTCGGACGACGCCGTCGAGGCCGCCCTGGCCAAGGCCGACGCCGTCTTCCGTTCCGACTGGTCCCAGGGCGACATCCAGCCCCGTCTGGCCGTGCTGAAGTCGCTGTCGACCCTGCTGACCGAGAACCGCGACAGCCTGGCCCGCACTATCGCCGAGGAGATGGGCAAGCCGCTGGCCCAGGGGCAGGGCGAGATCGACCTGTGCGCCGGCATCGCCGCCTACTATGCCGAAAAGGCCGCCGACTTCCTCAAACCCCAGAAGATCGACAGCGAGCTGGGCGAGGCCTGGGTCGAGTTCCATCCCGTCGGCGTGCTTCTGGCGGTCGAGCCGTGGAACTTCCCCATCTATCAGCTGATCCGCGTCATCGCCCCCGCCATCGCGGTGGGCAATCCAGTGCTCTACAAGCACGCCGGTATCGTGCCGCGCTGCGCCGCCCGTTTCGCCGAACTGGTGCGTGAAGCCGGCGCGCCCGAGGGCTGCGTCACCAACCTCTACATATCCTCGGACAAGGTCGCCGAACTGATCGGCGACGACCGCATCCAGGGCGTGGCCCTGACCGGGTCGGAGGGCGCCGGCGCCAAGGTCTCGGCCCGCGCGTCGGAAATGCTGAAGAAGTCCACGCTGGAACTGGGCGGCAGCGACGTCTTCGTCGTGCTGGACGACGCCGATATGGAGAAGGCGATCGCGGCGGGCGTCGAGGGGCGGCTGTCCAACGCCGGTCAGGTCTGCACCGGCTCCAAGCGTTTCATCGTCCAGAAGTCGGTCGCCGACGCCTTCACCAGCGGCTTCGTCGAGGGGATGAAGAGCGCCGTCATGGGCGACCCGCTGGACGAGGCCACGGTGCTGGGTCCGCTGTCGTCCGAGGACGCGCTGAAGACATTGACCCAACAGGTCGAGGAGGCGGTCCAGCACGGCGCCAAGGCGGTGATCGGCGGCAAGCCCGCCGACCGCACCGGCTTCTTCTACGAACCCACCGTCCTGACCGACGTGGCGCGCGAAAACCCGGCCTTCTATCAGGAGTTCTTCGGCCCCGTGGCCCAGGTCTTCGTGGTCGAGGACGACGATGCGGTCGTGGCCCTGGCCAATGATTCCCGCTTCGGCCTGGGCGGGTCGATCTTCTCGGGCGACACGGCGCGCGCCCGCAAGCTGGCGTCGCGGATCGAGACCGGCATGGTCTTCATCAACACCACCACGACCTCCATGCCCGAACTGCCGTTCGGCGGGATCAAGCGCTCGGGCTTCGGCCGCGAGCTGGGTGATGTCGGCATCAAGGAGTTCGTCAACCGCAAGCTGGTGGTCGTCAGCGCCGACTGACGCCGCACATTCGGACAAGCAAAAGGGCCGGCGGATCGCTCCGCCGGCCCTCTTTTCGTTTCAGCGAACCGCTGCCTATTCGGCGGCGATCGGCGCTTCGGTTTCCGGGCCGCGGGCCAGGTTGCGCAGCACGTAGGGCATGACGCCGCCGGCCAGCAGGTAATCCAGCTCGGTCTGGTTATCGATGCGGCAACGCACGGGGAAGCGGGCCATCTTGCCGTCCGACGGGCGGAACAGCTCGACCCACAGGTCCTGGCGAGGCTTCAGCTTGCCGATGTTGGCGTCCGACAGGCCGCGGATCGTGACGATCTCTTCGCCCGTCAGGCCCAGCTTCAGCCAGCCGTCCTGCTTGAACTGCAGCGGCACCACGCCCATGCCGACCAGGTTCGAACGGTGGATGCGCTCGAAGCTTTCGGCGATGACGGCGCGAACGCCCAACAGACGCGTGCCCTTGGCCGCCCAGTCGCGCGACGAGCCGGTGCCGTATTCCTTTCCGGCGAAGACGACCAGCGGCCGGCCTTCCGACTGGTAACGCATGGCGGCGTCATAGATCGACATGGTGTCGTTCGACGGGAAGTGTTTGGTCACGCCGCCCTCGATCTCGGGCGTGATCCGGTTCTTGATGCGGATATTGGCGAAGGTGCCGCGCATCATGACTTCGTGGTTGCCGCGACGGGCGCCGTAGCTGTTGAACTCGGCCGCCTCGACGCCGTGTTGGGTCAGATAGACGCCGGCGGGCGAGGTCTTCTTGATCGAACCGGCCGGGCTGATGTGGTCGGTGGTGATCGAGTCGCCGAAGATGGCCAGGACGCGGGCCTCGACGATGTCCTGGACCGGGGTCAGGTCCATCGACAGGCCTTCGAAATAGGGCGGGTTGGCGACGTAGGTGGAGGCGTCGTCCCACTCATAGGTCTGACCGCCCGTGACCTTGATCGCCTGCCAGTGCTTGTCGCCCTTGAAGACGTCCTTGTAGCGTTTGGCGAACATGGCCGGGGTGACCGACTTCTTCTGGATGTCGGCGATCTCTTGCGAGGTCGGCCAGACGTCCTTCAGGAAGACGTCATTGCCCTTCTTGTCCTGGCCGATCGGATCCTTGGTGATGTCGATCCGCATCGAGCCGGCGATGGCGTAGGCCACGACCAGCGGCGGCGAGGCCAGGTAGTTGGCCTGAACGTCCGGGTTCACGCGACCTTCGAAGTTGCGGTTGCCCGACAGGACCGAGGTGGCGACCAGGGCGTTGTCGTTGATCGCCTTGGAGATCGCCGGGTCCAGCGGACCCGAGTTGCCGATGCAGGTGGTGCAGCCATAGCCGACCAGGTTGAAGCCCAGGGCGTCCAGGTCCTTTTGCAGGCCCGCGTCGGTCAGATAGTCGGTGACCACCTGCGATCCGGGAGCCAGCGAGGTCTTGACCCACGGCTTGGCCTTCAGGCCCAGCGCATTGGCCTTGCGCGCCACCAGGCCGGCGGCGATCAGGACCGACGGGTTGGAGGTGTTGGTGCACGAGGTGATAGCCGCGATGACCACGTCGCCGTCGCCGACGGTGAACTTCTGGCCGTCAACGGACACGCGCTCGGCGTCGTTCGGGCGGCTGAAGACCTCAGCCAGGGCGGTTTCGAAGGCCGGGGCGGCGGTGGTCAGTTCAACACGGTCCTGCGGACGTTTCGGACCGGCCAGCGACGGCACGACGGTCGAGATGTCCAGTTCCAGCACGTCGGTGAAGACCGGGTCTTCCGAGGTTTCGTCGATCCACAGGCCTTGAGCCTTGGCGTAGGCTTCGACCAGGGCGACGCGCGCCTTGTCGCGGCCCGTGGCGGTCAGATAGCCGATGGTGGCGGCCGAGACGGGGAAGAAGCCGCAGGTGGCGCCGTATTCCGGGGCCATGTTGGCGATGGTCGCCTGGTCCTCAATGGTCATGTTCGGCAGGGCGTCGCCGAAGAACTCGACGAACTTGCCGACCACGCCCTTCTTGCGCAGCATCTGGGTGACGGTCAGCACCAGGTCGGTGGCCGTCGTGCCTTCCGGCATGGCGCCGGTCAGTTTGAAGCCGATGACTTCGGGGATCAGCATCGGGATCGGCTGGCCCAGCATGGCCGCCTCGGCCTCAATGCCGCCGACGCCCCAGCCCAGGACGGCCAGACCGTTGATCATGGTGGTGTGGCTGTCGGTGCCGACGACGGTGTCGGGATAGGCGACGGTCTTCTTGCCTTCGTCCAGCGTCCAGACGGTCTGGGCCAGGTTCTCCAGGTTCACCTGGTGGCAAATGCCGGTGCCGGGGGGCACGACGCGGAAGTTGTTGAAGGCCGACGAGCCCCAGCGCAGGAAGTTGTAGCGCTCGATGTTGCGTTCGTATTCGCGCTCGACGTTCTGGCCGAAAGCCTTGGACGTGCCGAAGTTGTCGACCATGACCGAGTGGTCGATGACCAGATCGACCGGCACCAGCGGGTTGATCTTGGCGGCGTCGGCGCCCAGGGCGCTCATCGCGTCGCGCATGGCGGCCAGGTCGACCACGGCGGGAACGCCGGTGAAGTCCTGCATCAGGACGCGGGCCGGGCGGAAGGCGATCTCGTGCTCGACAGAGCCCTTGTTCTCGACCCAGGCGGCGACGGCGCGCAGGTCGGCTTCGGTGACGGACACGCCGTCCTCGTTGCGCAGCAGGTTCTCCAGCAGCACCTTCATCGAGCGCGGCAGACGGGAAATCCCGGTCAGACCGGCTTCCTCGGCGGCGGGAAGGCTGTAATAGGCGTATTTCTTACGCCCGACGGAAAGGTCCTGGCGGGTCTTGAAGCTGTCGTTCGACGGCATGGAGTCTTCCTCTGGTCAGCGCCGCCCGACAATCCGGTTGCGCCTTCGCGCGACAGACGCAGCGGCTCACAGGGCCCCTGCGCGCGCGGCGAAAGCCTGCTGCGGCGACCGTGCCTATAGCTCCACGGGACCCGACCGTCCATGTGTCCACACCCTCGACAGGGACATTGAGAAGGGTTCGCAGATTCCGCGAACGTGGCGGGGCGTAGATGATCCACACCCTCACCCTCTCCGACCTGACCGTCTCGCGCGGCGAGCGGAGGCTGTTCCACGGTCTCGACCTGACCCTGCGCGCCGGCGAGGTCCTGGCCCTGACGGGCGCCAACGGCGCGGGCAAGACCAGCCTGCTGCGCACCATCGCCGGCCTGCTTCGCCCCGATGCGGGCACGGTCGGTTTCCAGGACGGCGACGGCAATCCGCTGGACGAGCGGCAGGCGCGCGGCCGCGAAACCCATTTCCTGGGCCATCTGGACGGGCTGAAGGGCGGCCGCACGGCGCGCGAGGAATTGGGCTTTCAGTGCGACTGGCTGGGCCACACCCAGTACGGCCTCGATCACGCCGTCGAGGCCTTCGGCCTGAAGCCCCTGCTGGATCTGGAAGTCCGGCGTCTCTCCGCCGGTCAGCGCCGCCGCCTGGCCATGGGGCGGCTGGTCGGGTCGCCGCGCGCCCTGTGGCTGCTGGACGAGCCGATGGCCCCGCTGGACGCCCGCTGGCGCGAGGCCTTCGCCGAACAGATGAAGCGCCATCTCGACGCCGACGGCCTGATCGTCGCCGCCGTCCACGACTCCCTGCCCCTGCCGACCCGCGCTCTCGACCTGGGGAGCCTGAAATGAGCCGCCGCAATCTCGATCAGGAACCGCGCCCGCCCGGCTTGCGGGGCGCCACCCGCGTCCTGCTGGAACGCGAGCTGGATCTGGCCTGGGGCGGGGGCGGCGGGCCGCTGCTGGCCTGCGGCTTTTTCGCCTGTCTCACCGCCATCCTGCCGTTGGCGGCCGGCGGCGACCCGCGCACGCTCGGCCCGGTCGCGGGCGGCGTCGCCTGGCTGGCCCTGGCCCTGGCGTCCCTGCTGTCGCTGGAGCGGCTGTTCGAGCGGGACATGGAGGACGGGGGCCTGGACCTGCTGGCGCTCGGCCATCTGTCGCTGGAGCAGGTCGTGCTGATCAAGGCCCTGGCCCAGTGGATCGCCGTCGGCCTGCCGCTCGCCCTGACCGCGCCCGTCGCCGCCCTGGCCCTGGGGCTGCCGGCGTCGCTGACGCCGCTCGTCGCCCTGACGGCCCTGATCGGCGGCGCGGGCTTCGCCTTCACCGGGGCGCTGGGCGCGGCTCTCGCGCTGGGGGCCAAACGCGGCGGCCTGCTGATCGCCGTGGTCGTCCTGCCGCTGTTCATCCCGCCCGTGGTCTTCGGCGCCGGCGCTCTGGAACGCGCCGCATCCAGCCAGCCTGTCGGTCCGGCCCTGGCCCTGCTTTGCGCCTACGTCCTCTTCGCCGCCGTCATCGCCCCCTTCGCCGGGGCGGCCGCCGTTCGGAACGCGCAAGGGTGAGCTTGCCCGTCGCCCCTTCGCCGCGTAAGCGCTGAACCGATGTTCGGCCTGTCCAATCCGCAGCGCTTCATGGCCTTCACCGGCCCGTTGACGCCCGTTCTGTGGGGCCTCGCCGCCGTGCTGCTGGGCGTCGGAAGTTGGCTCAGCTTCTCCGTCCCGGCCGATTATCAGCAGGGCGACACGGTTCGGATCATGTTCGTCCATGTGCCCGCCGCCGTCTGGGGCCTGGGCGCCTATGCGGCCCTGGGCGTGTCCAGCTTCTTCGCGCTCGTGTTTCGCCATGCGTTGGCCGACGCCGCCGCCCGCGCCGCCGCCCTGCCCGGCGCCGCCTTCACGGCCCTGGCCCTGTTCACCGGCTCGCTGTGGGGCCAGCCGATGTGGGGGACCTGGTGGGTGTGGGATGCGCGCCTGACCAGCGTGCTGGTGCTGTTTCTCTTCTACCTCGGCTATATGGCGCTGCGGGCCTCGATCGACGACGAGCAGAAGGCCGGGCGCGCCGCCGCCGTCCTGGGTCTGGTCGGCCTGATCAACCTGCCGATCGTCAAGTTCTCGGTCGACTGGTGGAACACCCTGCATCAGCCCGCCAGTTTCCTCACCCCCGGATCGTCGGGTCTGGACCCGGTCTATCTGCCGCCCTTCCTGACCATGCTTGCGGCCTATGGGGTGCTGTTCGCGGCGCTTTGGCTGACCGCCATACGCACCGAGATCCGCCGCCGCCGCGTCATGACCCTGCGCGCCCGCCAAGCCCAGGAGGCGTAGAATGCTCGACCTAGACATGACCCCCTACGCCGCCTTCGTCTGGCCCGCCTGGGCCGTCAGCGCCCTGGTCCTGACCGCCCTGACCGCCCGCGCCGTCATCGCCTCGCGCAAATGGAAACGAGAACTGGCACGGCTTGAGGCAGACCACGGCACACCTCCGGAAGCAGCGTACTCCAGCCGTCCTCAAGCAGCGCAAGGCGCGATAGGACAACAAAAATGAACCGCTGGCTGGCCCTCCTCCCGCTGGCCGTCCTCGCGGCGCTGGCGGCCCTGTTCGTCGGCTGGTCGCTGAAGCGCGATCCCGCCTTCAAGCCTGACGCCCTGGTCGGCCAGACCATTCCCGAGACCGTCCTGCCGATGCTGTCCGGCGACGAAGCCGGGCCAGGCAACCTCGACCTCAAGACCGCCGGCGTCGGTCGGCCCATGCTGGTCAATGTCTTCGCCTCATGGTGCGCGCCGTGCCGGATCGAACACCCCAAGCTGCTGGCGCTGAAGGCGCGCGGCGTCGCCGTCGTCGGCATCGCCTACAAGGACGAGCCGGTCGCGACCCGCGCCTTCCTGGACGAGCTGGGCGACTCCTATTCGATGGTTCTGGTGGACCGCGAGGGCCGCGCCGGCCTCGACCTTGGCATCTCCGGCGTGCCCGAGACCTTCGCCGTCGACGCCATGGGCCGGATCACCGCCAAACAGTCCGGCCCCCTGCTGGACGACGCCGACATCGAGCGGCTGGTCGCCTCCATGCAGGCCCCGCCCCGTTCAGCACCCAGCCCGGCCCCGCGCCCTCAATGATCGCCCCTAAAAGCCGTTAACCCTTTTTCGAGGGTTTCCATTAACCATACCGGCATGAGCGCGATTCGCACCGGCCTGCCGCTGAACCTGCCCGCCCAGGGCCTCGATCTGCCCAGCGCGCGCAACGCCCAGGCGGCCTTCTTCCGCGCCGCCATGGATCAGGCGGCCGCTCCCAAGGCGCCCGCGCCGGCCGCCGCCGTCATGTCCTCGATCCGCACGACCAACCCGGCCCGACCCGCAGAAGCCCCCGCCATGGCGCCTGAACGTGAAGAGCCCCGAATCATGCGCCCCGGCTCCTACCTCGACATCCGGGTCTGACGCTCAGTCCAGCGGCGTCGCGCCCAGCAGCGTCCGACACGCCTCGGCTTCCGCCGCCAGCGCCGCCCGCTTTGTTTCGCCGAACCCGTCCAGCGTCTTGTAGGGCATGGCCAGCCGCACATTGTCCCTCAGCCGAGGCCGGTTGCGCTCCAGAAAGCCCCAGTACAGCCGGTTGAACGGGCAGGCCGCATCGCCGCTCTTGCTCTTCACATCATAGCGACAGGCCCCGCAGTAGTCGCTCATCCGGTCGATATAGGCCCCCGACGCCGCATAGGGCTTCGACCCCACGATCCCGCCATCCGCGAACAGGGCCATGCCCCGCGTGTTGGGCATCTCCACCCACTCATAGGCGTCGGCGTAGACGCACATATACCAGTCGTCGACCGCGTCGGGATGCACGCCCAGCAGCAGGGCGAGATTTCCCGTCACCATCAGCCGCTGGATGTGATGGGCATAGGCGTTGTCGCGCGTCGTCTTCACCACATCGGCGACGCAGGCCATGTCGGTCTCGCCGGACCAGTAGAACCAGGGCAGTTTGCGGTCCGCGTCCAGGAAGTTTCGCACCCGATATTCCGGCGCCTTCAGCCAATAGATTCCCCGCACGAACTCGCGCCACCCCAGGATCTGGCGAATGAACCCCTCCACCGCGTTCAGCGGCGCGCGTCCTGCGCGATAGGCCGCCTCGGCCCGGCGACAGACGTCCAGCGGGTCCAGCAGGCCCAGATTGATCGAGGTCGAGATCAGCCCGTGCCACATCCACGGCTGGTTCTCAGCCATCGCATCCTGCCCGTCCCCGAACGACGGCAGGACATCGCTCAGGAATTGCGCCAGCGTCGTTTCCGCCTCGTCCGCCGTCGTCGCCCAGCCGAACCCGTCCAACGATCCGAAATGGTCGCCAAACAGCCGCTCCACATCCGCCATCGCCTCGTGCGCCACGGCGTTGGGCGGGATGCGCAGCCGACCCGGCGGCGTCACGCCCTTCGCCAACTTCTTTCGGTTCTCGGCGTCATAGTTCCAGCGCCCGCCCTCCGGCTGGGCGCCGTCCACCAGGATGCCCGTCTCGCGCCGCATCTCGCGATAGAAGAACTCCATCCGCAGCTGCGACTTGCCCGAGGCCCAGCGTCGGAAGCGGTCGTGCGAGCTGATGAAGCGGCGATCCTCGCGGATTTCGACAGGCAAGTCCGCACCCTCGGCGAAGGCCGCCAGATGCTCGGACAGCCGCCACTCGCCGCATTCCGTCAGCACCACCCGGTCGTAACTGCCGCCCTCCAGCGCCCGGCCCAGTTCGCCGGTGATCGAGCCGCTGTTCTCAGGATCGTCGATCCGCACATAGCGCACCCGCACGCCCCGCGCCTTCAACCGCTCGGCATGGTTCCGCATGGCGGCGAACACCAGGGCGAGCTTCTGCTTGTGATGCCGGACATAGGTCGCCTCGTCCCGGACCTCGGCCATCAGGACAGTGTCGGCTCCATGGTCCAGCCCCTCCAGCGCCGACAGGTCGTCGGACAGCTGATCGCCCAGCACCAGCCTAAGCACCGACATGCGTCATCCCCATTTGCGCGCCAGAGACTGAAGACGCGGACGCACGCGAAGAAAGAGCCGATACGCGCCTTCCAACGCCGCAAGAACCACCGGAACACGCGCCGCCAGCCCTATGGGCCGCAGCAAAGGTATGGCCCGCCACATGGCCGCAAAGGCCGCAGCGCCGGACAGCAGCCGCCCATCCTCGCTGGCGTGGAACCGGGCGAGCAGGGCGTCGCGGTCGATGGGACAAGTCGCGTCGCCCTTGTCCACATCGACGAACCGGATCGCGCCCCGGCGATCCAGCCGACGCATCAACGCGATCTCGCGACGACACAGGGGACAGCCTCCATCATACCAGACAAGCAGTTGGGTCATCGATACCGAGGGCTTTCGTGGACGTGGCGCATGGTCGCCATGATATACGGGCGTCTTCTGTAGTCTGGATTGCACGCAGCCCCGACAGGTGTCCGATGGATGTTGAAATGACCGACCGACGTCGATTGCCGCCGATCGCCCGTGTCCTGGGTTTCGCGGGCCTCCTGCCCCAGGCGGCGGCGGTCGCGGTGGTCGTCTTAGGCGGACCTGATCTTCGGTCCGCCGCGCTCGGCCTGGCCTATGTCTACGCCGCCTTGATCTTCAGCTTCCTGGGCGGGGTCTGGTGGGGACTGGGCGCGGCGGCGGACGGCCCAGCGCCGCGCTGGGTCTGGATCGTTGCGGTCGCGCCGTCCCTGATCGCTCTGGCTTGCGCCTTGCCCCTGGTGAACCGCCCGGCCGATCTCAGCCTGTCCCTGGTCGCCCTGGGCGGCCTTATCGCCTTCAGCCTGCTGGCCGATCTACGCCTCAAGGCCGCAGGACTGACACCCGAAGGATGGCTGGCTTTGCGCATCCCTCTTTCGCTGGGACTTGGCCTTCTGACGCTGGCGGCCGGCCTGATCTGAAAGGCGCTCCTAGCGGCGCCCAGCTATGCGATCACGGTTTGTCGGTGGAGATCGCCGACCAGGCGCTGACGAATGCGCGCGCCGCACTTTCCGCTTCCGTGGGTGTTGTTCCCGGCTTGTATAGGGATGCGCCGATGCCGAAGCCCGACGCCCCGGCGTCGCACCAGGCCTGCATCGAAGCCGGATTGGCGCCGCCCACGGCGTAGACCCGCGTGACAGGCGGCAGGACGGCGCGAACGGCGCGCAGACCCGGGGGGCCGGCGAGCTCTGCCGGAAAGAGTTTCAGCACATCGGCGCCCGCCGCCAGGGCCGCGAAGGCTTCCGACGGCGTGTAGAAGCCGGGCATCGAGACCAGGCCGGCCGCCTTGGCCGCCCGAATGACGTCCGTATCGGTGTTGGGCGAGATCACCAGTTGGCTGCCGGCGTCGGCGATGGCGTGGACAGCATCGCGCGTCAGGACCGTGCCCGCCCCCACGACGGCGCGACCGTCCAGGGCATCGCGCAGCTTGCGGATGCTGACCAGCGGATCGGGAGAATTGAGCGGCACTTCAAGGCAACGGAAGCCGGCGGCGACGATGGCTTCGCCCACCTCCACGGCTTCGTCGGGTCTAAGCCCCCGCAGAATGGCGACGAGTGGAAGCGTGTCGAGTTCGGACAGGACGGCGTTGGTCATTGGGATGCGCTCCATATACGCCAAAGGCCGAGCGCCGTGGCGGCTTGGCCATCCGCCACGACCATGTTGGTGAAGCCTGCCGCCTCCATCGCCAGGCGGTAGCGGGCAGAAAGACCAGGCGCGCCCACGATTCTCAGACGCGCGTCCCGCGCGACGGTCGCCTGCGCCGCCAGTTCGGCCCCGATCAGCAGACCGGACAGATAGTCGGCGGCGGCGTCGTCCTGCAGCCGACCGGACAGCCGTCGCGCGCGCAACGAAAACAAGGCGGCGGTGATCGCGGTATCGCTCAGACTTCGTCGGACGCCCTCCAGAAAGGCGGCGTCGTCCTGATCGCCTTCGCCCAATCCGGCGCCGATCACTGTCGCTTGGCGGACGGCGGCGAACAGTTCGCCCGTTACGAAGGTCCGGAAATCGGCGATCCGCCCATTCGTCACCGACACCCATTTGCTGTGGGTTCCAGGGGCGACGATGAGACCGTCCTGACCGGCGTCGAACATCCCCATGGCCTGGGTCTCTTCGCCCCGCATGACATCGACCAGTCCCCGCTCATCGACGACAGCCACGCCCGGCACGATCGCGACGTCCAGCGCCGGCTCAGGACGTACGAACGCCCCGGCCAAGTCGTCGAGCCCGGCGGAGCAGGCGACATACTCCGTTTCGCGCCATCGCCCCCGCGCCCCCGCCATGCCGCACACCACGATGGGATGACCGTCGTCGAGCCAGTCTCCCGCGACATCGCGCAACACACCGGAAAACTCTTGAGGCTGGAGCTGTCCCGCCCCCCGCGGGTCGCTTCGACTGTCGCGTGCGGCGCCGTCGGCGCCGATCCGCATTACGCGAAGATTGCTCGTTCCCCAGTCGACCCCGATGAGGGCGACCCGTCCTGGCGCAGCCGAATCCATCACCACCAGATCGTGTAGACGGCGATGAGGAACACGATCACGCCGACCGCCGCGATGTTGAACCCGATCGAGGTCTTGTAGCTGACGCCGTCAAGACGGATCTGCATGGTGCCGGGCTTGGGCGGAACCAGCAGCGACACGACGATCGCGGCGATCAGCGAGACGACGAACACCAGTCCCACGCGGTTCATGAAAGGGAGGGTGAACACGTCGGCCTTGTCGAGCCAGAAGAGCAAGCCCGACAGCGCCACGCCGCCCAGGGCGGCCGTCAGGGCGCCGGCTTCCGACGCCCGCTTCCAGAACAGGCCGAGGATGAAGATCACCACGATCGAAGGCGTGAAGAAGCCGGTGAAGTCCTGGATGAACTGGAAGGCCTGGCTGAAGCCGCCGAGCAGAGGCCGGGCGACCAGGATGCCGATCACCATGGCGCCGACGGCGGCGAGGCGTCCGACCAGAACCAGGTGCTGCTCGCTCATGCCTTTGCGAGCCTTGGCGTAGAGGTCCAGCGTGAAGATGGTCGAGATCGAATTCACCTTGGACGCCAGCGAGGCGACGATGGCCGCGATCAGGGCCGCGAACACAAGACCTTTGAGACCCACGGGCAGCAGGTTCATCATCGTCGGATAGGCTTGGTCGGGCTTGGCCAGGCCGGGGGCGATGACCAGCGCCGCCAGGCCCGGCAGCACGATGATGACCGGCATCAAGAGCTTGAGATAGGCGGCGAAGGCGATGCCCTTCTGCGCTTCCCCGATCGAGCGGGCGGCCAGGGCGCGCTGGATAATATACTGGTTGAAGCCCCAATAGCTGATGTTCATCACCCAAAGACCGCCCAGCAATACGGCGATGCCCGGTAGTTCCTGGTAGTGGGGATTGTCTTTCGACAGGATCATGTCGAACTTCTCGGGAAACTCGGTCATCAGGGTGGTGAAGCCTGCGATCGGGCCTGCGCCGTCCCCGATGTTCGACAGGGCGATGAAACCGATGATCAATCCGCCGGCGACCAGAAGGGCGACCTGAACGATGTCGGTCAGGGCGACGGCCTTGAGCCCGCCCCATAGCTGGTACGCCAGGGCGAAGACGCCGATTGCGATGATGGCGTAGTTCTGGTCGAGGCCGGTGACGGTGGTGACGGCGATCGAACCGAGCCACAGGATCGAGGTCACATTGACGAAGACGTAGAGCAGCAGCCAGAACACGGCCATGACGTTGCGGATGGTCGGGCCATACCGTTGCTGCAGGAACTGCGGCATGGTGACGATTTCGTTGCGCAGGAAAATCGGCAGAAAATACTTGCCCACGATCAACAGCGTCAGGGCGGCCATCCACTCATAGGAGGCGATGCCGAGGCCGATGACATAGCCAGAACCGCTCATGCCGATAATCTGTTCGGCTGAGATGTTGGCCGCGATCAGCGAGGCGCCTATGGCCCACCACGGCAGGTCCTTCGAGGCCAGGAAATAGTCGGTGGACGTCTTCTTCTCGCCGCCTTTTCCGCGCGACACCCACTGAGCGAGGCCGAAGATGAAGACGGCGTAGATCGCCAAGATGGCGAGATCGATGCCTGCAAGCGTCATGGTGCAGCCTCCCGGGTCCCGGCCCGTTTTCGGGCTCGTGGCAAAATCGTAGGTGACGCACCGACGCATCGCAACGATATTTTATATGTGCCGAACGATTTTACCCGCAGCAATACGCGACTATAACTCGACCCTGAACCGGCGTTCGCCTAGGACCGGCGTGTTTCAATAGTGGACCTATCATGACCGACCAGGATCAGGCTGAGGACCGAAAATATCGCGCGCCCGCGCTCGAAAAGGGCCTGGATATCCTGGAGTTGCTGTCGGCGCAGGGCGACGCGATGACGCCGTCGCAAATGTCGATCACCCTTGGACGTTCGGTCAGCGAACTGTTCCGAATGATCCAGGTGCTGGAGTTCCGAGGCTATATCGAACAGTCGTCGGACGGCTATCGCCTGACCAACCGCCTGTTCACCCTGGGCATGACCCAGTCGCCGATCAAATCGCTCGTGGACGTCGCCATGCCGGCGATGCGGGAACTGGCCTTCGCCACCATCCAATCCTGTCATCTGGTGGTGCCGTCCGAAGACCAGATCGTCGTCATCGCCCGAATCGAGAGCCCCGGCGACCTGGGGTATTCGGTGCGTATCGGCTATCGACGGTGCATCCTTGATGCGACATCAGGCCTGGCCTTCTACGGATGGGCCGACGCGCAGACCCGAAGTCACCTCCGCGACGTTCTGGTCGCCGGTTTCGGAGCGGAACGGGTCGACGCCTTTGTCGCCCTGGCGCTGGAAGCGACCCATCAGGATTATGTCGAACGGGTCAGCGATTTCGTGAAGGGCGTCACCGACCTGGTCGCTCCCATCCGGGGCGCGAACGGGATTATCGCAACCCTGATCACCCCTTTCATCGAACAGACGCCAAGCGCGTGCAGCAAGGCCGAAACGGCAAGGCTGCTGAGGCGAACGGCGGACTCGATCTCCGAACAGATGGGGGCGGTCTCCCAGGCGTGACGCACCCGTTGACATCGACCACGCGCTTGGTCATTTTTGCAGACGAGAACGTTTTTCACTTGTGAAAGACGAACGCCGTCGTCGGCGGCTGGTGTCGGAGCCGTGCGCGATCATGGGTGCTGTCTATCAAGACCTGAAGAACCAGGTCGTCATCGTCACCGGAGGCGCTGGCGGGATTGGAGAAGCCATCACCCGCGCCTTTGCGCGCCAAGGCTGTCGGGTGGGATTTCTGGATATCGACCGCGACCGCGGCCAGCGCGTCCAGGCGGAGATCCGCGGGACAGGCGCACAGGCCCTGTTCGTCGCCTGCGACCTGACCGA
The DNA here is from genome assembly GCF_049896065.1 of Brevundimonas sp. PWP3-1b1. NCBI lineage: Bacteria > Pseudomonadati > Pseudomonadota > Alphaproteobacteria > Caulobacterales > Caulobacteraceae > Brevundimonas > Brevundimonas sp. PWP3-1b1. Next base: position 359,099 of record NZ_JAFCTO010000001.1, read on the forward strand.
CATTCCGGCGATGAAGGCTGCGATCGCCACGGTGCGCGACGCCTTCGGTCCCATCGACGTCCTGGTCAACAACGCGGCCCATGACGAGCGTCACGCCACGCTGGAGGTGACCGAAGACTACTGGGACGGCCGCATGGCCGTGAACCTGAAACACCAGTTCTTCGCCGCCCAGGCCGTGCTGCCGGACATGCAGGCGACGGGCAAGGGCGCCATCGTCAATCTGGGTTCGACCTCCTGGGTCATCGGTCAGGGCGGCATGGCCGCCTATACGGCGTCCAAGTCGGCGGTGATCGGCCTGACCCGCTCGCTGGCCCGCGACTTCGGCCCCTTCGGCATCCGTGTGAACGCCGTCGCTCCCGGCTGGATCATGACAGAGCGCCAGCTGGCGCTGTGGGTCACGCCTGAAACCGACGAATACATCAATGAAAACCAGTGCCTGAAGCGCCGGCTTGTGCCCGACGACATCGCCAAGGTGGTCGTCTTCATGTGTTCGGACGAAGCCGGGGCAATCACCAATCAACACTATGTCGTCGACGGCGGCTGGACCTGAAATGACCGATACCTCGAAGCCCAAGAAGACGCTACGCAGCCGCGCCTGGTTCGACAATCCCGAGAACCCGGACATGACGGCGCTCTATCTTGAGCGCTATCTGAACTACGGCCTGACGCGCAAAGAGCTGCAGTCGGACAAGCCGATCATCGGCATAGCCCAGACCGGCTCGGACCTGTCGCCGTGCAACCGTCACCACCTGGTGCTGGCCGAACGCGTCCGCGAGGGCATCCGCGAGGCCGGCGGCATCGCCATGGAGTTCCCGGTCCATCCGATCCAGGAGACCGGCAAGCGCCCGACCGCCGGCCTGGACCGCAACCTGGCCTATCTGGGTCTGGTCGAGAGCCTGTACGGCTATCCGCTGGACGGCGTCGTCCTGACGATCGGCTGCGACAAGACCACTCCCGCCTGTCTGATGGCCGCCGCCACCGTGGACATCCCCGCCATCGCCCTGTCGGTCGGCCCCATGCTGAACGGCTGGCACAAGGGCGAGCGCACAGGCTCGGGCACCATCATCTGGAAGGCGCGTCAGATGATGGCGGCCGGAGAGATCGACTATGACGGCTTCATCGAACTGGTGGCCTCGTCCGCCCCTTCGGTCGGCTATTGCAACACCATGGGCACGGCGACGACCATGAACTCGCTGGCCGAGGCCCTGGGCATGTCTTTGCCCGGCTCGGCCGCCATTCCGGCGCCGTATCGCGAGCGCGCCCAGGTCGCCTATGAGACCGGCCTGCGCATCGTCGAGATGGTGCGTGAAGATCTGAAGCCATCGGACATCCTGACCAAGGAAGCCTTCCACAACGCCATCGTCGTCAACTCCGCCATCGGGGGCTCGACCAACGCCCCGATCCATCTGACGGCCCTGGCGCGCCACGCTCACGTCGATGTGCCGTTGCAGGACTGGCAGACGCAAGGGTTGCACGTGCCGCTGCTGGTGAACTTGCAGCCCGCGGGCGACTATCTGGGCGAGGACTATTTCCACGCCGGCGGCGTGCCGGCGGTCGTGTCCGAGCTGATGAAGCAGGGACTGATCAACAAGGACGCCCTGACCGTCACCGGCAAGTCGATCGGCGACAACTTCCGCGACGCGGAGATCGTTCTGCCCGACGTCATCAAGACCTTCGACGCCCCGATGAAGACCGACGCCGGCTTCGTCGTCTTCACCGGCAATCTGTTCAACTCGGCCATCATGAAGCTGAGCGTGATCTCGCCCGAGTTCCGCGAACGCTATCTGTCCAATCCCGACGACCTGAACGCCTTCGAAGGTCCGGCCGTCGTGTTCGACGGGCCCGAGGACTATCACCACCGGATCGACGACGAGAGCCTGGGCATCACCGAACAGACCCTGCTGTTCATGCGCGGCGCCGGCCCCATCGGCTATCCGGGCGCGGCCGAGGTCGTGAACATGCGGCCGCCGTCCTACCTAATCCAGAAGGGCGTCAGCGCCCTGGCCTGTATCGGCGACGGACGTCAGTCCGGCACCTCGGGCTCGCCCTCGATCCTGAACGCCTCGCCCGAGGCGGCGGCCGGCGGCAATATCGCCCTGCTGAAGACCGGCGACCGTGTGCGCATCGACCTGAACACCGGCCGCGCCGACATTCTAATCTCGGACGAGGAACTGGCCGAACGGCGCAAGGGGTTCGAGGCGGCCGGCGGCTACAAATACCCCGCCTCCCAGACCCCTTGGCAGGAGATGCAGCGCGCCGTCGTCGGCCAGCTGGAGACCGGCGCCGTGCTGGAGCCGGCCATCAAGTATCACCGCATCATCGACCAGTTCGGCCTGCCGCGCGACAACCACTGATCACGACGGGGGTCAGACGACGGCCAGCGCCTGGGGCAGGCCGGGGGTCGTGACACGGACCCGGTAAAGGCCGCCCAGACCGGGCTGGGACGAGCGCTTGTCCGCATTGCCCAGCCAGGCGGTAGTGCAATACAGGTCGCACAGGTCGTCGCCGGCGAAGGCCGCCTTGGTCACGGTCTGGACCGGCAGTCGGATTGGCTCCAGCGGCTCCCCGCTCGCTGAAAAACGCGCCACGCCCCAGCCGTTGAACAGGCCCACGTGGAGCACCCCTGACGAATCGACGCTGGGACCATCGGCGCCGACGCCCGGCGTCTGGGCGAACAGCCGCTTGCCGGTCAGGACGCCGTCCGCATGATCGAAGGCGTAGATGCGACCTTGCGTGGTGTCATTGTGATAAAGAATGCGGCCGTCTGGGCTCATGGCCGGGCCGTTGGTGACGCGGTAGCCGTCGTCGTGGCGCGTCACACGGCCGCGGTGAAAGCGATAAAGGGCGCCCGAAACCGTCTCCTCGCTGTCATCCATCGAGCCGAACCAGACCGATCCATCGGGGGCGACAAAGCCGTCGTTGAGCCGGTTCTGCGGTCGATCCGGCTCGACTCGGACGATCAGCGAGAATTCCTCGTCGTCGGGATCGAAACGATACAGGCCGCCGCGAACGCCGCAGATCAGCGCGCCGTCCGCGGCCGGCAAGGCGAATCCCGTCTGGTCCGGCGTCGTCCAGGTCTGGGTGTCGCCCCGGTCGATCCCATAGCGATGCAGGGTGCGACCCTTGATATCGACGAACCACACAGAGCGACGCCTCTCGTCCCAGACGGGTCCTTCGGCCAGTTCGGCGCCCAGGTCCCACATCAGTTCGGGTTCGTGCAACGGCGGCTCTCCTGGGCGCGGTGTTGAGGGGATAACGGCGACAGGGGCCGCCCTTTGTCTATCAATACCGGAAACGTACGGCGAGACCGGATCGCCTTCGAGCCGAACGTCCCCAGCAAGCTCGGTGCAGCCGACCCGCATGAGGCGACCTGGCGCGCTAGAATTTGGGACGGGCGGAGAAGCGGAACACCATACGATTTCGATATCGTTGCCCGGGTTCCAGCCGAACCGAGCCGAACTCGGGGCGATTGGGCGTGTCCGGGAAGGCCTGGGGCTCCAGCGCGACGGCGTCCCCCGGGCGATAGAGCCGCCCGGCCTTGCCGAGGATCGATCCTGCCAGGAAGTTGCCCGAATAGAACTGAAGGCCAGACTGGTCCGACATCAGCTCCAGGATGCGTCCCGAGGCTGGATCTTCCAGCGTTGCGACCATGCGCAGATGTGAAGACGGTTCGCGGCTGATAACCCAGTTGTGGTCGTAGCCCCCGCCGAAGACGATCTGTTCGTCCGAGACGTCGCGGACGCGTGCGCCCACCGCCGTTGGGGTGCGGAAGTCGAACACGGTGCCGTCCACGCGACGAAACTCGCCCGTCGGAATGGCGCCGGCGTCGGTGGGCGTATATTCGGCCGCAGGAATGGTCAGGACATTGCCCATGGCGCCGGCGGCGGAGCCCTCGCCCGCCATATTCCAGTAGGCGTGGTTGGACAGATTGACGATGGTGGTCCGATCGGTCGTCGCTTCATAATCGACCGACAGTTCATTTCGCGCGTTCAGCGCATAGGTCGCCGTAACCGTCAGCACGCCCGGATAACCCTGGTCCCCATCCGGACTGACATGTCTCAGGGTCACGCTGGCTTGCGGGCCGTCTTTGACCTCGACGATTTCCCAAATGACCTTGTCGAATCCTCTGGCCCCGCCGTGCAGCGCATTCTCGCCATCGTTCTGCGGGATTCGATAGATCACGCCGTCGAGGGTGAAACGCCCCCCGGCGATCCGGTTGGCCACACGGCCTATGGTCGCGCCGAAATAATCCGGGTTCGTCAAATACCCTTCCAGCGTCGGATAGCCGAGGGTGACGTCGGCCATCACCCCGTCGCGGTCAGGCACGACCACCGACTGGATCGCTGCACCCAGGCTTATGATCCGCACAGTGACGCCGGCGGCGTTGGTCAGGCTGACCGCCTCGACGGATCCGCCGTCCGCCATCTTGCCGAACGGCGCGCGCACGACAACGGCCGTCCGGTCGCCGGCCGGCGTTCTCGACGAGGCGACACGACCCGAATGGCTCGCAGCGACGACAGTCATGAATGTCCCTACCCAATCATGGTCGCTGATGGACCGCCTTGGGATTTATAGGTCAAACCAATTTCATTGGCAATTGTCAGCCCAGATCACACACTGGGCCAAGCGCCACCACACGGAGGAGGCTGGAGCGCCCAATCTCGCCGAGCGCGATTGAACATCAGGCCATGATGAGCCCGGGAAATCATTTTAGCGGGGGAAGATGGGGTGGGCGATCCCGATGGGATCGCCCTGCCATAACTTGCTGACGACTTCAGCAATCTCGACTGGAGCGGGCGAAGAGATTCGAACTCTCGACCCCAACCTTGGCAATGTTGGGGATCAGCATTTCCGGGCTTTTCAGGACGTTCCAAAAATCAGCTTTTCATATTGTTTTACATAGGTTTTCTTGTTTATCCGGTTACGGAGCGTTTCGCACGGTTTCACTTGAGTTGGTAGCGGAGTGGTAGCGGTGGCTCGGAAATGAGCGTATATTTCTATCGCCATGACGAAGCAAAAACTAACCAAGCGAGTGGTTGAGAGCGCGCCCGTTCCGGAGATCGGCGAGGGTCGAATCTGGGACAGCGAGATCGCAGGCTTCTGTCTTCGAATCTATCCTGGGACCGAAACCCGACAGGGCCATGCCGCCAAGCCTGTCCGAAGGATGTTCGCCATCAAGTATCGGGTCCGCGGGATCCAGCGCTGGCTGACGCTCGGCGAGCATGGGGATGGGCCGGACAAGCTCACGGCGGATCGGGCTCGCAAGGAGGCGGCGTCGGTGGTGGTCGATGCGCGGCGCGGCATCGATCCCGGCGAAGCACGCAGGCGCATCGAGGGTCTCACCATCAAAGGCTTGGTCGAGTTGTATCTGGAGAAAGGGCCGGACGACAAACCGACCAAACGGGACTCGTCATGGGCCATGGACCGGACGAACCTCGAGCGCCACGTCGTTCCCCTGCTCGGCAAGATGGCGCTTGATACGGTCACCCGCGACCACATCACCGGGATGATCCGATCGATCACGGCCGGGAAGACCGCCAAGGATGTGAAGACCAAACTTCGTGGTCGATCCATCGTCAAGGGCGGGGCGGGTATCGCGGACCGGACCTATTCCACCCTGCGCGCGACCTTCAACTGGGCGATCGACAAGGGGCATTTCGCCGGCCCGAACCCGTGCGCGAAGGTCGAACGAAAGCTCCGACCGGCGGTCGAACGCTTCCTGTCCGAGTCCCAGGCTCAGGGTTTGATCGCCGCACTCGACGCCCTGGAGGCGGATGCGACGATCTCCGAACGGCAGGGCGCGGTCTATCGGCTTCTGCTTCTGACAGGCGCGCGCCGCAACGAGATCGCGGGCCTGCGGTGGACGGAGGTCGACTTTGACCGGCGCCGGCTCGTGCTACCGCCGAGCCGCACCAAGGCGGGCGGTCGCACGGGGGATCGTCGGATCTCGCTCAACGACATGGCCTTCGGAATCCTGCAGCGTCTCTACAAGACCCGCGGTCGAAGCCAGTTTGTCTTTCCGGCCACCAAGGGCGACAACGGATATGCGACCTCCGAGTCCAAGATCTGGCGCGACAAGGTGCTCCCGAAAGCCAAGCTGGAAGGCGTCCGCATCCACGACCTGCGCCACAGTTTCGCAAGCTTCGCCCTGGCGGACGGGGCCAGTCTCCCGATGATCGGCAAGGCGCTGGGACACGCCAACAGTCGCGCCACGGAACGGTATGCCCATCTGAGCGACGATCCGGTTCGGGCGCTTGCAGAGCGGATTGGTGAGCGATTCAGTCCCAAGACCTGAAGGAAACATTGGACGACTGGCTTCGCCAACCCGACAGGTGGCGAAGTGGAAAGCATCCGGTCGTACCTCTCAACCTGCGCAGCAAGACAGTTTGCTGACGTCCTTGTTGAACGTCAGCGCGGCCAGCTTCAGGCCCTCGACTGTCGTGAGGTAGGGGAAGATCGTGTCGCCCAACTGCTCCACTGTCATTCCGCACTTGATGGCCACCGCCGCCGTCTGGATGCTGTCCGCCCCTTCAGGCGCCAGAATGTGCGCGCCGAGGAGTCGCCGCGTGCCGCGATCCGCCACCAGCTTGATGAGCCCACGCGTGTCCCTGGCCGCGAGCGCGCGAGGAACGTGATGAAGGGTGATCATCGAGGTCTGCACATCGTGACCGGCCGCGCGGGCTGCGGCTTCCGTCAGTCCCACCGTCGCAACCTGCGGATCCGTGAAAACGACCGCCGGCATGGCGCGATTGTCGTAGACCTGGGTGTCGCCGTTCAGCGCGTTCCTAGCGGCCAGTCGCGCGCCGTAGGCGGCCATATAGACGAACTGATCCGTGCCGGTGACATCGCCTGCGGCATAGACGCCCGCGCGCGTCGTGCGCATCCGGTCGTCGATGACGACGCCTCCCGTTGGCGACATCTGGATCCCCATCTCGGAAAGCCCCAGCTCGTCGGAGTTGGGAACCCGGCCCGTTGTGATCAGAACGCGCTCCGCGGTTATCGTTTCTTTGCCACCGGCTTGCGTCAGCCTGAGTGAGCCCCCCTCGTCGGACGCGTCGATAGACCCGTAGACTGCCCCCGCTACGACCGTGACGCCTTCGTCCACGAGATAGCGCTGCAGCGCCTCACTGATTTCGGGTTCCCCCTCAGGCAGTAGCCGGGAGCGGCAGGCGATGGTGACGTGGACGCCCGCCCGGCTGAACATCTGGGCCAGTTCCACCCCGATATAGCCGCCGCCGATCACCAGCATCGATCGGGGCAGGGCCTCCAGTTCGAGCGCGGTCGTGCTGGTCAGATAAGGCACGGATTCGATGCCGGGGATCGCTGGAACCCCCGGACGTGAACCGGTCGCGATGATCACCTTGTCCGCAATCAGTCGGACGCCGCCGACCTCCACGCCGCCTTGGACGAGTCTCGCCGGGCCTTCGTGGTAGGTGATGGCGTCATAACCCTGCAGCACGTCCTCGTACTTTGCCTGGCGAAGGTCATCGACCAGTCTGTCTTTCTGGCGAACCGCTGCGGACCAGTCAGCGATGGCGGCCGAGGCCCGGACGCCGTCGAAGCGGCAAGCGGCCCGGGCCTGGTGCAGGGGTTCGACGGCCCGGATCAGCGCCTTGGACGGCACGCAACCGACGTTGACGCATGTGCCGCCTATCGTTCCGTCTCCGACGAGCGCGACCCGTGCGCCCTGTTCCGCCGCCGTGATGGCGGCCGAGAACCCGGCCGACCCCGCCCCGACCACGACGAGATCGTAAGTCTTGGCGATATCCCCTGAGGGCGTGCAACAATCACTCATATTGTCCGGATCCTTCTGAATAGACTTTGCCGCTAACAAAGCGGCGTCAACCCCGACGTTGCCCGGCTTACGTCGGATAGCGGCGAGAGCTGGATGTCATCACGAGCGTCTGCTGACGCGGAGACTGGCCGCGCGACAGAGTTTGAATGTCGGCCTCGAGGCGTCACGACCGGACGCCGGCAGCGTTTATCGGCGCGCCTGAACACGCGCGGGATAGCCGGCCCTGGTCGACGCGAGCGCCAGGGCGGCCGGCGTCACTCGGGCGTCATCGTAGGTCACCGTCGCCACGGCCTGTCCTCTCCCGCCCGGGGTCAAGGCGACGGTCACGGCTTCAACACCGGAGATGCGCGAGATCGTGCGGCGGACGATGGGCGCGCAGGTCACGCAGGTCACATTGCTAACGTCGAGCCTCACCGTGCGTTCGGCGGCTTGGGCGGCATCAGCGGTGAAGACAGCCGCCGCGAAGACGAGAGCGTTGCGGACCGAAAGGGTCATGATCGAAGTCTCCAGGAAAAATTCAGGCGCCGATCAGCAGCGGCGCGACATAGGGAAATGCGAGGGCGAGGGCGACGAGCAGGGTCGCCGTCCAGAGCGCGATCTTGACGAGGCGCGTCGAGGCCGGCCGGGCGCAGGTCACGTCGTCGGCGCAGGCGGCCCGGGGCTGGCGGTAGACCCGGAAGAAGCCGAGGCTCAGCAGCACCACGGCGGCGGCCACGAAATAAAGATGGTAGGGGGCCAGCGCCGTGACGTTGCCTATCCATGCCCCGCTGATCCCGAGCGCGAACAAGGCCAGCGGCAGTACGCAGCAGGAAGTGGCGCCGATCGCGGCGGCAAGTCCTCCGACGGCAAGCCACCCGCGAGCGATGGGTTTGTCGGTGCGCGCCGAGTGTCCGCCGAACTCTTGCTTGCCGTCTGCCATTAACACTCCTCACGCCTTCACTGGTCGAGACACACAAGGTAGGGTCTGTAGTCACTACAGATACAAGAGGTAAAACGCTTCATGGACAAATCGGCCCTGCGGGATACGGCCCCACAGCTTCCTATCGGCGAGTTGTCCCGGCGGACCGGGGTCAACATCGAAACCGTGCGCTATTACGAGAAGATCGGCCTGATGCCCGCGCCTGCTCGCAGCGAGGGTGGACACCGCCTCTATGGCCGCGGTCATCTGCTCCGGCTCAATTTCGTGCGCCGGGCCCGGGAGCTCGGGTTCACGCTGAATGAAATAAGGGATTTGCTCGAACTGGCCGAACAGCGCGATCTTCCGTGCGCGGAGGCGCGCGTGGTCGCTGCCGCCCATCTGGGCGACGTCCGTTCCAAGCTAGCTGCTCTGAGGAAGATGGAAGAGGTGCTCGTCGAGATGGTCTCGCGCTGCGCCGACGGCGCCACGCCGGATTGCCCGATCCTGGAAGCCCTGTTTGATTCCGAGGCTGGAACCCGGCCGGTGCCCTGAACGGCCCCTGCCCGCCCGCAGCTTTCAGGTTCGGACGTTTATATCCCGCCTCATCCGGGGCTGGCGGTTGATTTTTTGGCGCTAGTCCATCACGGCGAGCCTCGCCTCGTCACGCAATCGACCCGACGGATTTTGGAAAGACAAGAATGCTCTTGTATCTGTAGGGACTACAGACCCTACTCGGTTGTCCGAGACGATCGACACCAGCGCGCTCAACACTTGCTGGGCTCAGATCGCCATACTCCAGCTTCCCGAGGGAAAAGCGTGCCGGACCAAGAACCCATCACCCGCGCGGCTGATAAAGCGGGCGTAGTCGGCGCGATTGTTGCGGCTATGGGCTGCGCGGCGTGTTTTCCCGCACTCGGCAGCTTGGCCGCAGCTTTGGGTCTAGGCTTCTTGAGTCAGTATGAAGGGGTCTTCATCCGCTACCTGCTCCCTCTGTTCGCGGTTATCGCGTTGGCCGCCAACGTGGCCAGCGGGATGCGCCATCGGCGATGGTCAAGAATGACCCTGGGCATGGTCGGACCTCTGCTGGTAGTGGCCGCCGCCTTGCTGATGGCGAGCTTTGGCTGGCCCACGGCTTGGCTCCTTTACCCAAGTCTGACGTTGATGATCGCTGTGTCGATCTGGGATCTGGTGTCCACACCGAAAAGGAGGCTCGCCGGTGCGGCTTGAGTTTCCTTTCCCCCGGTAAGACGAGCAGATGAGCACCAAGGCCTCTCGTCGTAGGATCACACCCGCTGCCATATCGTGCGTCAAAACAGGGTCGATGGGCGAGGAGGTTCAGCGTGCTGAGCCATGTCCTTAGATCTGCTCCTTAGATCTGCAGGGTCCACAGACCCTATCTCCGTGCCGAAGCGATACGGCCGGTCTGGTTACGCGAGCTAGACCCGAAGAAGTGGCGTGAGGACCAATCCCTAGCAGCTCCCGTGTCGCTCTTATTTTAAGCTCCGGCTTCAACCGAAGGCCCACGTCGCTTGGCGCCTGTTGGACTATTTGTCGGCCGACTACGCTGGCATCTGAGTGACGATCCGGTTCGGGCGCTTACAGAGTTGATTGGCGAGCGATGCAGTGCCAAGGCCTGAACTCGGGGCGACTTGCTGGTATCAATCCCGCACCATGCATGGTTTGACTTTGAGCGCAGTAAGACACTCACGGCGTTCCAATTTCAAGAATGGCAAACCAATATGTTTGACAATCTTCATATTAGGACACTATGAGTGTTCAAATGCTGGGAAAGCTAAACAAGCTCGAACGTATCCTCCCGGAAGGCCTCCTGGTCGATTCCGGCTGGATGAATGAGAACGGCTATCCCAACTCGCTGAGGGCCAAATACGTCGCTTCGGGGCGCCTGGAACGCACGGCGCGCCGCGTTTATCGACGTCCGCGCGGAACCCTCGACTGGCCGGTCGCCGTGCTGTCGCTCCAGGCCCTGCTCGACTATTCCGTCGTCGTGGGAGGACGCACCGCGCTCGAGCTCCAGGGCTACGCCCACTACCTTCCTGCCACCCGCAAGGAGGTTCATCTCTACGGCGACGAAACCCCGCCGACCTGGCTGGCCGACCTGCCTCTGGATGTCGCGTTCAAATATCATCCGTCGCAGAAGCTGTTCAGCAGCGCCCGATACTTCGAGGTCGCCCGGCTCGGCGAGGACTCCAGCGAGACCGGCCTCCTGGCGGACTGGGCCCGCGCCGCAGTGGTGGACACCCCCCTGGGCCACTGGCAATGGCCCTTGCGCCAGTCGACGCCCGAGCGCGCCATCCTCGAACTTCTGGACGAACTCCCCGATCATGAGAGCTTCGACCAAGTGGATCAGCTGATGGGCGCCCTGGCCACCCTCAGCCCGCGACGGCTGCAGCGCCTGCTCGAGGATTGCGTGAGCGTGAAGGTCAAACGCCTGTTCTTCTATTTCGCCGATCGGCACGCTCATGCGTGGCTTAAAGCCCTGGACCGTAACACCATCGATCTGGGCAGCGGCAACCGCGTGCTCGCCAAGGGCGGCAGACTGGACCCGACCTACAAGATCACCGTGCCGAGGTCGCTCGATGCCGGTCAGTGACGTCTACGCCCGGCAGGTCCGCCTCCTCGTCCAAACCCTCCCCCTCGTGTTCCAGGAACCTGTCTTCGCCCTTAAGGGCGGCACGGCGATCAATCTGTTCGTCCGTGATCTGCCGCGGCTGTCGGTGGATATCGACCTGACCTATCTGCCGGTTGAGGATCGGGACACATCGCTCGCCGCAATCGACGCGGCCTTGAGGCGGATCGCTGACGCCATCGAACACGCCCTGCCGGGATCGGTCGTCGTGCGCGGCAAGGGTGGAGCCCAGCCCGTGATCGACAAGCTGCTCGTCCGCGCGGACGGCGCGGTGATCAAGGTGGAGGTGACGCCGGTCCTGCGCGGCGTGGTGTTCGAGCCCGAGGTCCGTCCGGTTTCAGCGGCAGTGGAAGAGCGCTTCGGCTATGCGGAGGCCCGGATGGTTTCCCACGCGGATCTCTATGCCGGCAAGATCATGGCGGCGCTGGACCGCCAGCATCCCCGCGACCTGTTCGATGTGCGCGACCTTCTGGCCAACGAGGGGATCACGCCGGCACTGCGACAGGCCTTTGTGATCTATTTGGCCAGCCACCACCGGCCCATGGCCGAGGTGCTCCGCGCCAATCCCAAGGATCTGACCCAGGAGTTCGAACGCGGCTTCGATGGGATGACCGAAGACCCAGTGGACCTTGAGGACCTCATCGCGGCGCGCGCCGCCCTGATCACTGCCATCGTCGACGATATGCCGGAGGCGCACCGCACCTTCCTGATCGGGTTCAAGGCCGGCGCGCCCGACTGGGACCTCATCGGCCTGCCCGACGCCGCCGACCTCCCCGCCGTGCGCTGGAAGCAGTTAAACCTCGACCGCCTGGAGCCCGCCCGGCGCGCGGACATGGTCGAACGGCTTCGACAGACTTGGCCGCAATCAGTCTGACAATAGCGCCAGACCGCAGCATGCTCACAGACTCCGAGGTTCGGACGGTATGAGCAACTGACAAAACGGTCGTTTAGGCGTCTGCGCGTCGGGTCTAGATGGCGATTTCCGGAACGCCAGCCTGCCCTAGGAGCGCGTAGAGCTCGGCTACCTTTGATCGTTGGCCACGTTGCTGGCAGAACGCAAAGATGGCCCGCTGCTTCGCTCGGGAGAGAGCGACGAAAAACGCGGCGAGGCCCTCTTTGTCGCCGGGTTTGTGCGCCCACCAAGCTTGGTCGTCGAGCCCCATGAAGACGATCGTGTCGTACTCAAGCCCCTTGCTCTTATGCACGGTCATCAGAGGTATCTGATCGAGACCTTCGAAGGCATCCAAGCACTCGGACCAGGTCGATACCCCAGTAGCCGATGCCATCAGGTGCTGCAGGAGCCCTTCAACGACGATCTCGAGAAGATTGCCTGCTCCATATTCAACATAGGTTCTTTGAACGGCCGCGGGATCGAGGAAGGTCAACACGGCCTCTGCGATGTTAACCGCCGCCTCCGCCGAGGGCGCGGTTTCAGTCATGTCTTTCCTAAGCCCGGCCAGAAAACGGGACAGAGCGGCTTCAGCCCGGGCGTCCGCAGCATCGTCGCCGGGCGGGATCGCTCTCAGCGCCGAGACAGCGGCGGATAGATACTGCCAGGCCTTAGGCGAACGCTGGACAGATCCGAGCCTCAGCGCAGCGACGACGAGTCGGCAGAGGCTGTCTGACAGCAGGTCCTGAAGCGGGACTTTGCCGACCAGCGCGCTTTCGTTGCGAATACGCAAGCCGCTCGCGGCCATCGGCGCGCGGAGTTCGGTGTCCACCGCCTCCGCCTTCTGCTTGACGAGGATCGCATAGTCGCGTGGGCGACGTCCTCTCCGCGTCATGTCGCTAGCCAACCACGTCGCGAGATGGCGCGTTTCTTGAGCGCATGTCGGGCTGTTCCAAATCTGGGCCACGTCGCCGTCGATAAGCTTGCCTGTCTTGGCCACGACCTGTGGCGACGATGGGTCGAGGACGCGTGCGACGACATGCTGGATGGCGACGAGATCCGGTGAAGAACGAAAGTTGAAGAGGAGGGGCACCCGCAGAGCATGGAAGTCTGCTTCCAATCGGGCAAAGGCATCGGGTCTCGCGCCGGCCCAGCCCATGATCCTTTGTTTGTCGTCTCCGACACCCGTGATGACGGCGCTGCTGCCCCTGAAGACCGAATAGAGGAAATCATACTGAGCGAAGGTGGTGTCCTGAAACTCGTCGACGAAGATGAAGGGATAGGTGGCGCGGAGTGCGTTCGCGATCTGAGGATTTGATCTCAGAAGTAGCTCGGCCATGCGGTTCAGCGTGACGAAGGTGAGGTTGGATGGATCTCCCGCACCCCGTTGCTCCGACCACCACCGTGCGGTCGCAAACTCTGCCCCGGATCGCGGTTCCGGGTGAGGAACGAGCATGCGTCTGGCCCCCACTCCGGTTCGTCAAGGACATAGCCAACGCCGCGCAACGTCCGGATCAACTCCACGTCGAAGCCTCGATCGACCTTGGAGCGCAAGCGGCTGACATGGGCATCGACGATATTGGTTCGGGGATCAAAATGGAATCCCCACAGGCTCTCCAGCAGCATGGTCCGGGTGACGGTCTCGCCGATGCGCCGCGCTAGGAACTCCAGCAACTTGTATTCCTGCGGGGTAAGTTCGATCCGTTTGCCAGCGCGGATCACCCGGCGGCGACGGGTGTCGATGACCAGATCTGCGAGGGCGATCGTCTCGCTCAGCCCGGACAACGGTGGCCGACGCACCAGGGCATTCAGGCGCGCGAGCAACTCGCTGAAGGCGAACGGTTTGACCAGATAGTCGTCGGCCCCGCCTTCGAGACCTGCGACACGGTCCTCGACCGAGCCGAGAGCGGTCAGGACGAGGACCGGGGCAGCGACCCCTTCGCTGCGCAAAAGGGCAATGGCGTCGAGCCCGTTCAACCCCGGCAACATCCGATCCATGACGAGAACATCGTAGGCCCCGGCCATGCCCATCTGGACGCCCTCATTGCCCGAGCGGGCGACGTCGACCGTGTGGCCGGTCTCGGCCAGGCCCCGGGCGATGAAGCCCGCCGTGCGTTCGTCGTCCTCAACGACCAGCACCTTCATGACACGACGCCAGGGTTCATGTCGGCCACATGATCACGATGCAGGGTCGGTCGCCAGTCCGACGCCGCTATTGCCGTCCCGAATTAACCCGCCCGTCAGACTAAGCGTAAACTGCGCGACCTAGAACGGTGGCAGACCACGAGAGAATGCCGCTTGCCCTTCGGCGCCACTACGATTGCCCCCAACGCCGTGCTTGTTTGCAGGCGCGACGATCCGTCGATCGGCGACGCATCCACATCGGCGCAGATCCATGGATTCGCGCCCGCTTGGGTCAGACGGGTTCTGTCCTGGGTCTGGCTCTGTCGGTACAGGATTCCACCCCCAAAACTCGTGATAGATGCAGCCAGATGTTCGATCTGATCGTCGGCATCATCGCCGCCACCGGTGTTTTGGGCGTCGCCGTCCTGATGTTCGCGGAGAACATCTTCCCTCCGTTGCCGTCCGAGGTGATCATGCCGCTCGCCGGGTTCGCCGCCGCGCGAGGCGACATCGACTTCGTTTTTCTGGTCATCGCCGGGACCGCCGGAGCGGTTCTCGGCGCCTGGGTTTGGTACGAGATCGGGCGTCGGGTCGGCCTGGAACGGCTGCGACGCTGGTCTGCGTCGCACGGCCGTTGGTTGACGCTGGCGCCGGACGAGGTCGATCGGATGGCCGGTCTGTTCACGCGGTTTGGGGCTCTGACGGTGTTCCTCGGCCGCCTCCTGCCCACGGTTCGCACATTCATCTCGATACCGGCGGGCGTGACCCGGATGCCGCTTGCCGACTTTCTGGTCTGGACCTCGGCCGGCACCGCCCTCTTCACCTTCACCCTTGCGTATGCGGGTTATAGGCTTGAAGCCCACTACGATCGCGTGGAGGCTTGGTTGAACCCTTTGACCACTGGGGTTCTGGCCTTCGCTGTCCTGGGCTATCTCTATCGGCTTGTGACCTTTAGGCCGCGCCCTGGCGCAGGGGTGCACGATGGTTGAGCTCTCCTCTTTCTGCGAGGGTAGGGTGCGAGCTGAACCGATTGGTGGTCGTCCGTCCGGATCGCCGGCCACGGAGAGAGACGGGGGTGCACCTCGGCCTCATCCCCTTTTCGACCGCGTCGTGGCGCGTTGTGGCGGTGGGTGCAGGAGCCGCCCCCACCACGGTGACAGGTCGACACCGACGGCGTCCTTCAAACGCA
This sequence comes from Brevundimonas sp. PWP3-1b1, assembly GCF_049896065.1. Taxonomy (NCBI): domain Bacteria; kingdom Pseudomonadati; phylum Pseudomonadota; class Alphaproteobacteria; order Caulobacterales; family Caulobacteraceae; genus Brevundimonas; species Brevundimonas sp. PWP3-1b1. The sequence goes on from NZ_JAFCTO010000001.1 coordinate 374,641, forward strand.
ATCTCAACGAAAGCCTCGCTGGACTGTCTCTTCCCGAGGCGGCAGGCCGACCCACGAAGCCCTTGCAAACATGCCGACGCCATTGACTCGCCCTTTCACCACTATCCGGCGTCTGATTGATGTGCGCCGACTGCCCGGAATCTGACCATGTCGGAAGACAAGAACGCCGCCATTCAGCGCATGCAGTTGATCCGCAAGGTCGTGCTTTTCGTTCTGATCATCGCCGTGGTCATCCTGGCTGCCTTCAGCCGGACCCTGAGGGGTGAGACGCCGTTTCACGAGGGCCTGGAGACTGTCGGCCTGATCCTGATCGGCGTCGCCATCGTCGGGCGGGGCTGGTGCTCTCTCTATATCGGAGGGCGCAAGAAGGCCGAGATCGTGGATCGTGGACCCTATTCCATCACCCGAAATCCCCTCTATGTCTTCAGTTTCGTCGGCGCCTTCGGGATCGGCGCCCAGACGGGCAGCATCGTTTTGGCCGTTCTGTTTCTGCTGATCGCCGTCGCGGTCTTCTGGGCGACCGTGAAGAGCGAGGAGGCCTGGCTGCTCGACGCCTTCGGAGCGCCCTATGCGGCCTACCTCGATCGCACGCCTCGTTTCTGGCCAGACGTCTCGAAGTGGCGGGACGCCGAGACCCTCGAAGTCCGCCCCATCTTTTTTCTGGTCACCCTCAGGGATGGCCTGGTCTTTCTGTTAGCGATCCCGATCTTCGAGCTGATCGAACACGCCCAGACGAGCGGCTGGATCCAGACGGTGTTCACACTGCCCTGAGCCAGGCGCCGCGAACTCGCTGGACCGCCTAGAACCAAAAAGCCGCTTGGCTGGTGGACGGGGGCGTCGCACCAGAGTTGCCGAGCTCACCGAGCAGGACCCGCGCCTGCTGACACGACAGGAAGGCCCCGAGCGGTCTCCTATCCCGGCTGCGCTCCGGCGGTTGCCGCCGAAAGAGCGCGGGCTTCGCTGCGTATGCGCACCCACATCATCGCTGCGTTGAGAAGGCTGAACACGATCGCATAGCCGACCAGTCCGAAGGCCACCGGCAGGACCGCGATCTCGAGGGCGACCACGACATAGTTGGGATGGGAGACGAAGCGATAAGGCCCCCGAGTGACCAGCGGCGCGCCTGGCAAGGTGATGATCCGGGTCGTCCAGCGGGACCCGAGGGTGGCGATCACCCAGACCCGGCCTGCCTGGAGCAGAACGAAGACGGCGAGCAGGGCAAGGTTGACCGGCCTGTCCCACGCGAACGCCCACAGTCCCAGAAGCCAGGCCCCGTGCAGGAGGACGATGAAGACGTAGTGGTCCGCGCCCGTCTCGACGGCGCCCTGGGCGCGCAGACGGTGAGTGTTATACTCGGCCAGAACCAGTTCCCCGAGCCGCTGCGCGGTCACCAGGGCGAGGACGACGATGGACAACATCACGCCGCCGCCCTCAGGGTCACGGTGCTCAGGGTGAAACCTGGCCCCAGGGCGGTCACGACCGACCGGTTCGGCAGACCCTGCCGTCTCGCGCGGTCGAGGACATAGAGGACAGTGGGCGCGGACATGTTGCCGTGGTCGGCCAAAACCTCCCGTTCGTGATCCAGACTGCCCTGATCGAGGGACAGGGATCTCTCCAGGGCGTCGATGACCTTCATTCCGCCCGGGTGACAGATGAAACGATCAACATCCTCAAGCTCCAGGCCCTGGCGTTCGAGCATCCCGACCATCGCCGGTCGAAGGTTTTCGCGGGCGAACGGAGGAATGGCGCGGTCGAAGATCACGCCCAGACCGGTCGGGCCGACGCGCCAGCCCATGACGTCCAGACTTCCAGGCCAGGTGTGTTCGCCCGCCGCCTCGATCGAGGCGAAGCCCGCCTCGCCGCAGCGAACCACACAAGCGGCCGACCCGTCGCCGAACAGCGCCGTCGCAACGATGTCCGCCTTGGTCAGATCCTCCATCCGGAATGAAAGGGTGCAGAGCTCGACCACGACCACAAGGATCACGGCCCCCGGCGAGGCCTGGGCCAGCCTTCCCGCAAGGGCGAGGCCCGTCGCTCCGCCGGCGCAGCCGAGGCCGAAGACCGGGACCCGCGCTGCATCGGAGCGAAATCCCATCCGGGCCATGGCGCGGGCCTCAAGGCTGGGCGTGGCGATGCCCGTCGACGAGACCGTGATGATCACGTCAACATCGCACCCCTTCAGGCCTGCTTGATCGAGAGCCGCTTCGGCGGCGCGGGCGAACATGCCGACCGCGATGTCGAGATAGGCCTGGGTCCGTTCCGGCCAACCCCGTGGAGTGAGATACCAATCCAGGGGCATGGCCGATTGGCGCGTCCTGATCCCCGCCGTGTCGAACACGGGCAGCATCCGGTCGATTCCGGGAAACCGGTCTCTAAACAGCGCCTGAGCGACCCGGACGACGTCCGTCTGGGTCATGACATTCGGCGCGTCTGCGGTCGCGATGGAGAGAATTTTGGCGGAAGCAGGCATCAGGTTCGCTCCGGTCGGCATCGGCTGCGACCCGAACCCTAATCGCGCGAACGCTCTATAGTTCCGAAAAGGCTTATAAAACAGCTAGATAAGAACCGGTATCACTCGCAGCCCAGCCAGAAGCGGAAGCATATCCTTCGAGGATGAGGCACGAAACAGCCCCCAAGATGGGCGGTTGGCCTGCCTCTCGACCGGTTCATTCTCGACCGCTATCTCGCCAGCGCCGGTCAGAATGAGACGTCGTCGGGTCTCAAACGCCGTAACCCGCAAGGTGGACCGGAGCGATGGCCACGGCCTCACGTCTCTTTTCACACCGTCGGTTTCGGTGTGAGGTTGGCTGAAAGCCTGGCGAGACGACGTGGCAGATCCCGTTCGATGGTTCTCTTCTGATAGGGACTAAGCTTGCGCCAGCCCGCTATCTCCGGCCGCGTCCGACCACATCCTTCGCACTGACCCGAGCGGCCGTCGAAGGTGCAGATATCGATACAGGGCGTGCCGGTCATGAAGGAACTACCCGGCCAGGGCCACGACGGCCTGCCAGGTGAGAACCAGGCCGACGATGGCGATCAGCCCGCCTGAAAAATAGGGCGCTTTCCGCGCAAAAGCCGCGAAACCTCCCGACCAGCGCTTCTCCGCATGCCGCATCCCGATCGCCGCTGCGACACCGACGGTGACCATGGTCGCCGCCAATCCGATCGAAAAGCACAGGACGAGGGTCGCACCCAAGGCCACCTGCTTCAGCTGCAGGCAGAGCAGCAGGACGGTGATCGAGGCCGGGCACGGGATCAGGCCGCCTGTCAGGCCGAAGAGCATGATCTGCCAGGTGGTCACCTTGCGGTTGGCGAACCGTTTCTTGATGTCGTTGGCGTGGGCGCGTTCATGGGCGTCCTGGTGGCCGGGGTTTGAGACATCCAGGCCGCCGTGGTCATGACCATGCTCGTGATCGTGTTCGGCGAACTCGACGTCGAAGTCATGGGTGTGATCGCCGTGGCCCAGAACCAGCCGCGCCGTGAAGGCGTGGGGTTCGGGAATGACGTCAGCCGATTCGAGATAGCCGTCGCGTGTCTCGAAGTGGAATGTCTGGACGGAGCCGTCCGCGCGCGTGGTGGCGACCTTGATGTCGCCGGCCCTCGGGACAGGACCGTGATCGGGGGCAAACCGGAAGCGCGGCGGAATACCGTCCTCGAAGATACTCAGGCTGACGACGCCATGGCCCGTGTCGATCCAGCGCGTCTCGTCGTGGGTGTGGTCATGATCATGCTCGTTATGGACGGCGTTCTGCTCGCGCCATGTGGCCAACAGCATCCATGCGGCGACACCGAGGATGATCACGGCCGAGGCCAGTTGGAACCAGCCCTCCGAGGCTTCGATGTCGAAGAACTGACCGAAGTAAAGACCGGTCAGGGCGATCGCCCAGACGATGGCCGTGTGCGACAAGGTCGCCGAAAGCCCGAGCAATACCGCCTGCCAGACCGTCCCGCGCACGGCGACGATGAAGGCCGCCATCATGGTCTTGGAATGCCCCGGCTCAAGACCGTGAAGCGCCCCGAGAAGGAGGGCCGAGGGAATGAACAGCCAGGCATGGGCCGAGCCCTGCGCGAGCAGGTCCGCAAACGGAGTCATCGGCGTCTCACAGGTATTTGGTGATGTCTTTGAACTCGGCCATGGCCCGACGGGCCTCGGCCGGGTCGCCCTCGGCCGCATGGGCGAGGCAATGGTCGATGTGATCGTGGATCAGGGTCTTCTTGGCCGCCGCCACGGCCTTCTCGATCGCATGAAGCTGCTGGGCGAGATCCAGACACGTTCGCCCACCCTCGATCATGGCGATGGTCTTGCGCAGATGACCCTCGGCGCGCTTCAGCCGATTGATGATCTCGGGGTGGGATTCGTGGACGACGTGAGCCATGAGGCTATGCTATCCCCCTGGAGGGGATAAGACCAGCCTCTCTTGGTTACCCGCCACAGGACGACGTTCGATGTTTTCACCGCTTCGCCATGCCGGTTACCGGCATCTGTTCATCGCCCAGGTCGCGGCCCTGCTCGGCACGGGCATGGCGACGGTGGCGCTGGGTCTGCTGGCGCATGATCTGGCCGGGGCCAATGCCGGCGAAGTCTTGGGGATGGCCCTGGCCATCAAGATGATCGCCTATATCGGCGTCGCGCCCTTCGCGAGCGCCCTGGCGGCCAGGCTTCCCCGCAAGGCCCTGCTGGTCTCGCTGGATGTCGTCCGGGCCTGTGTCGCCGGCGCCTTGCCGTTCGTTGGCGAGGCCTGGGAGGTCTATGCCCTGATGACGGTGCTGTACGTCGCCTCGGCGGCCTTCACCCCGGCGTTCCAGGCGATGATCCCCGACCTGCTGCCTGACGAGGCGGAATACACCAAGGCCCTGTCGCTCTCGCGCCTCGCGGCCGATCTCGAGAGCGTGGCCAGTCCCGTGCTGGCGGCCGTGCTCCTCGCCTTCATGAGCTACAACAATCTGTTCGCCGGGACGTCCCTCGGCTTCGTTATCTCGGCCCTTTTCGTCGTCACGGCTGCACTGCCGGTACTGACGCAGACGGCTCAGAAACCCTTCATCCAGCGGCTCACGGGCGGGGTTCGCCTGTTCGCTTTGACGCCACGTCTGCGCGGTCTGATCGCCATCAGCATCGCCGAGGCCGCCGGCGGGGCCATGGTGTTCGTCAACACGGTCGTCCTGGTGCAGTCCCGCTTCGCCATGTCCGGCCAAGCCGCCGCCTGGGCGCTAGCGGCTTTCGGGGCGGGGTCGATGGCGGCGGCGATCGCCCTGCCTCGCCTGCTGGACCGGGTCGCAGACCGGACCGCCATGTTGTGGGGCGCCGCGATCATGACCCTGGTGCTGCTTGGAGGATCGGTGCTGGCGACCACCTATGTCGCCCTGCTCATCCTCTGGGCCGTCATGGGCGTCGGCTATTCGTTGACCCTCACACCGGCGGGTCGCGCCTTGCGTCGGTCTTCCAACGCACAGGATCGTCCGGCCCTGTTCGCGGCGCAGTTCGCCCTGTCCCACGCCGCCTGGCTGATCGCCTATCCGGTCGCCGGTCTGGTCAGCGCGGCTGCGGACCCCAGCGCGGCCTTTCTGGTGCTGGCCGCCCTGTGCGCGTTCGGAACGGTCCTAGGATTTGTAGTCTGGCCTGCGAACGACCCGACGGACCTGCCGCATCGGCATGACGCACCGGCCGAAGACGATCCGCATCTGGACGGTCAATCCGGAGAGGCGTTGCACAGCCATCCCTTCGTCATCGACGAGCGCCACCCGCGATGGCCGACGACGAAGGAGTGAGCCCAAGGCGGGAGACATCCGACCGTAAGCCTCAGTCGACGAAATCGACGCTCTCGTAGTCGCCCGAGGTTTGAAGCGTGATGGTGACACGCTCGCCGCTGCGGTTACGCCAGAACCAGCCGTGATGACCCGCGAAAGCGGCCGTTAGCACCCCCGTCTCGCGGGCGGAGGTTCCCTTGCTATAGCCGTGATAGGTGATCCCTTGGCCGTCACCATGGGTGTCATAGTTCACCGCCGGGCCACTGGTGGACCAGGTGAAGTTCGCCTTCGCGCCGTCCCCCATGGCCATTTTGATCTCGGCCCCCTCGTCAGGCTCAAGGGTCAGGGACGTGCGATGGCTGCGACCCGCCGATGCGCCATTGGTTGTCGTAGCTGCGGCTGCCGTCTGGGTCGTGACCGCTGGCGGGACGGCTTCGGTCTTGGCAGACCTGGCCGGCTCCTGAGTTGCGGTGTCTGGTGAGCCCACTGGTGCGGCTGCCGGCAAGGCAGGCGCGGTCCTCGTGGATGTAATGACCGCCGCCGTTGAGGCCGCTTCAGCCGCAGCTTCAACGGCGAGTTGGCGCTTGATCCGGCCCATCTCGGTCAGCCCGAAGACCGAGCCGATGCGGGTAGGATCGACGCCGTACTCGGCTGGAAGGACCACGGTGACCAGCAGGGCCGAGGCGATGACGACGGCGACGCCGGTAGACTTGAGCAGCTTGGCCGTCGACGGCAGTTCGGCGGGATCGGGTTGATTGAGATTTTGCATGGAAGGTCTCCCGTCAGGCGACGAAGAAGCCGACGAGCTGATAGCCCGTCAGGATGAAACCGAGGATCATGAGGATGACGTTGGCCAGATAGGCGTGGCGCCCGAAGCTGGCGGTCCGGCGCCAGAATCCCATGGCGATCAGGATGGCTCCGAGCGCCAGAAGCTGGCCGATCTCCACGCCGATGTTGAAGGCGATCAGGTTGACCAAGAGGCCGTCGGAAGACAGCTGGAAGTCCTGCAGTTTGGTCGCCAGACCCAGGCCGTGGAACAGACCGAACGCCAGGGTCGCGGCCCTGGCGTCCGGCTGGACACCGAACCAGCGTCGGTAGGCCCCCATGTTGTCGAGCGCCTTGTAGACGACGGACAGGCCGATGATGGCGTCGATCAGATAACTGGAGACGTTGACGTTCAGCATCACGCCCAGCAGCAGGGTCGTCGAATGCCCGACGGCGAACATGGTGACGTAGAGGCTGATATCCTTGAGGCGGTAGAGGTAGAAGATCACCCCGAACAGGAACAGCAGATGGTCGTAACCGGTGACCATGTGCTTGGCCCCCAGATAGACGAAGGGCCAGAAGACGATGCCGGACGTCTCCTGGATGTAGCCCTTGTCCCCTGCCGCCACCCCGTGCGCCAGGGTGGCGGTGAACAGGCCGTTGAGGAAGAGCACCAACAGGCCTGCGCTCAGCAGGCCGATGGGCGTTCGCAACCAGGCGGTCGCGCGCTGGAGACGCGGGTTCATGAAGTCCTCCGGGAGTATGCGAAGGGAAGCCGCTCACGCCACGACCGTCTGACGCCGTTCGGCGAAGACGGGCGGCCGTGGACGAGGCTGTAGAGGGCGGGGAGCACGAGCAGGGTCAGCAGGGTCGAGGAGATGATCCCGCCGATGACGACCGTGGCCAGCGGGCGCTGGACCTCGGCGCCGGCTCCGACGTTCAAGGCCATGGGCACGAAGCCGAGGCTGGCGACGAGCGCCGTCATCAGCACCGGGCGAAGACGGGTCAGCGCCCCCTCCCGGATTGCCTCGCCAAGAGGCTTCCCTTCGGCGATCAAGCTGCGGATGAAGGTGACCATGACGACACCGTTGAGCACGGCGACCCCGGACAGGGCGATGAATCCGACCCCCGCCGAGATCGACAGAGGCAGCCCACGCAGCATCAGGGCGGCCACCCCTCCGGTCAGGGCCAGAGGCACGCCGGAGAAAACGATGGCCGAGTCCTTGACCGAGCGGAACAAGGCGAACAGCAGGCCGAAGATCAGCAGCAACACCGCGGGAACCACGAGTTGCAATCGTTTGGCGGCCGAGATCAACTGCTCGAACGTTCCGCCATAGGTGACCCAATAGCCGGCCGGTATGGCGACCTCAGCATCGACCCGGTCCTGAACCTCGCGGATGAACGAACCCAGGTCGCGGTCGCGGACATTGGCCGTGGTCACGATGCGGCGTTTGCCGTTCTCTCGGCTGATCTGGTTCGGACCCTTTGTGAGTTCGATCGTGGCGACCTCATTCAGGGGCACGAACTGACGCGGCTGTCCTTCGCCCGCCGGGAGCGGGACCTGGAGACGACCGATGGCGTTGGTGTCGGCGCGCAGACGCTCGGGCAGGCGGACAACGACGTCGAAACGACGGTCACCCTCGAAGATTTGCCCGGCGGTCGTGCCGCCCATCGAGGTGGAGATAACCGACTGGACGTCTTCGATGCTCAGGCCAAGGCGCGCCATGGCGGGTCGGTTGGGTGTGATCTGGAGCACCGGCAGGCCGGTGATCTGTTCGGTCTGGGGATCGGCGGCCCCGTCCACCGAGGCCACGATGGCTTCGATCTCGGCGCCGAGGCGCAGCAGTTCGTCGAGATCGTCGCCATAGACCTTGATGGCGACGTCGGCCCGCACCCCGCTCAGCAGTTCGTTGAACCGCATCTGGATCGGCTGGGTGAACTCGTATTTGCTGCCGGGAATCTCATTCACGGCCTCTTCCATCTCGGCGACGAGGTCGCCGCGAGACTTGCGAGGGTTCGGCCAATCCTTCCTGTCCTTCAGCATGATGAAGGTGTCGGCGACCGAGGGCGGCACCGGATCGGTGGCGACCTCGGCGGTGCCGATCTTGGCCACGACCCGCTCCACCTCGGGGAAGCGGGCGATGCGGGCTTCCAACGCAGTCTGCATCTGCACGGCCTGGGTCAGGCTGGTGCCCGGGATGCGCAGGGCGTGCATGGCGATGTCGCCTTCGTCGAGATTGGGCACGAACTCCGAGCCCATCCGCGACGCCCCGAACCCGGCGAGCAGCACCAGCACGACCGCAATGCCGATCATCAGGCTGCGGGTCCTGAGCGCGAAGTCGAGCGCCGGCTGATAACCCACCCGGGCCCAGCGCATCAGGAAGCTGTCCTTCTCCTCGACCTTGCCGGTGACGAACATGGCGACGGCGGCGGGTACGAAGGTCAGGGACAGCAGGAGCGCTGCCGTCAGGGCGATGACGACGGTGATCGCCATCGGGTGGAAGGTCTTCCCCTCCACCCCGGTCAGGGCGAAGATGGGGACATAGACCAGGGTGATGATCATGACCCCGAATAGCGAGGGCCGGATTACCTCGCTGGAGGCGGTCGCCGCCAGATCGAACCGTTCCTCGCGGGTCAGGATACGACCCAGGCGATGCTGGGCCTCGCCGTAGCGCCTGAGGCAGTTCTCGACGATGATGACGGCGCCGTCCACGATCAGGCCGAAGTCGAGCGCGCCGAGGCTCATCAGATTGCCGGAGGTTCCGGTCCGCACCATGCCGGTGATGGTCATCAGCATGGTGACGGGAATGACCGCCGCCGTGATCAGGGCCGCGCGGATGTTGCCGAGCAGCAGGAACAGCACGACGATGACCAGCAGGGCGCCCTCGACGAGGTTCTTTTCGACGGTGTGGATGGCGCGTTCCACCAGTTCGGTGCGGTCGTAGACCGGCGTGGCGACGACACCGGGCGGCAGGGCCTTGGCGGCTTCCTGCAGGCTGGCGGCGGCGGCCTGGGCGACGATACGGCTGTTCTCGCCAGCCAGCATGAGAACCGTCGCAAGGACCGTCTCCTTGCCGTTCTCGGTCGCGGCGCCGGTGCGAAGTTCCTGGCCCATTCCGATGTCGGCGACGTCCAGGATGCGGATCGGAACGCCCCCACGCGTGGCGATCACGATGTTGCCCAGGTCTTCACTCGTCGAAGCCTGCCCCGGCACCCGGATCAGATACTGTTCGCCGAAGCGCTCGACATAGCCCGCGCCGACGTTGGCGTTGTTGTTGTCCAGCGCTTCGACCACCTCGGCCATGGTCACCCCGTAGGCCGCCAGCCGCTGCGGATCGGGTGTGACGTGATACTGACGCTCGTAGCCGCCGACGGTGTTGACCTCGGTGACACCGCGCGTGTTGCGAAGCTGGGGCCGGATGACCCAGTCCTGAAGCGTGCGCAGGTCTTCGGTCGTATAGGGCTGGCCGTCGGGACGTCGTGCACCCGGCTCGGCCTCGACCGTATACATGAAGATCTCCCCGAGGCCGGTGGCGATAGGGCCAAGTTCAGGGGTGACGCCGGGGGGAAGCTGACCGAGGGCGCTTTGGAGGCGCTCATTCACCAGTTGGCGTGCGAAATAGATGTCGGTGCCGTCGTCGAAGATGACGGTCACCTGGCTCAACCCGTATCGCGAAACCGAGCGGGTGTATTGAAGGCCCGGAACGCCTGCGACGGCGGTCTCGACGGGGAAGGTGATGCGCTGTTCGGCCTCCAGCGGCGAATAGCCGGGGGCTTCGGTGTTGATCTGAATCTGGACGTTGGTGATGTCCGGAGTGGCGTCGATCGGCAGGCGCTGGAAGCTCCAGACGCCGATGGCGCAGGCCAGGAGGACGAGCCCCATGACCGCCCATCGGAAGCGGATCGACAGGGCGATGATGCGTGCAAGCATGGTTCTCGCGCCCCCTAGTGATCATGGCTCGCGCCGGACTTTTCGATGTCCGCGCGAATGAGGAAGGCGCCGTCCACGACGTATTCGGTTCGGGGTTCGAGCCCGCCAAGCACCTCGGTCCACTCGTCGGTCCTTCGGCCCAGTTCGAGCATCCGCACCTCATAGGTGTTGCCGACCTTGGCGTAGACGACCTGGAAATCGCGGAACGGCTGGATGGCCTTGGTCTGGACGGCGAGAGGCACTGCACCCTCACCGACCTGAACGGTGCCCTGTACTCCCAGGCCCGGCCGCCAGACGCCGCCCTGATAGGCCAGTTCGACATGGGCGATCAGGGTCTGGCTCATCGGATCAGAGCCGGGCAGGATGGTTTCGATGACGCCATTGAAACGGTGGTCACCTGCCAGACTGGTGACCTCGACCCGCTGGCCCCGGCGGACACGTTCTGCATCGCGCGGATAGAGGGCGAACTCGGCATGGAGGCGGGTTGGGTCGCCGATCACCAGCATCGGCTCGCCGCCCGCGCCGGTGATGGCCCCGGCGTTGACGTTCTTGGCCATGATGACGCCGGAGATCGGCGCGGTGACGGAATAGGTCTGGAGGCTCTCGCTGGACTCGACCCGCGCCACAACCTGGCCTCGCGATACGCGCTGGCCCAGTTCGACGTTCAACGCCATCACCCGACCCGGATAGCGGGCGAAGACATCGCTCTGGCCCTCAGGCGTGATCTCGACCCGACCGCTCAACGGCAGAGACTCGCCCAGGACTGCGGAACCGGCGCGCTGCGTGGTGACGCCACCGGCGCGGGCGGCGTCGGCTGAGATGACGGTGCGACCCTCATAGGACTGGTAGGCCCAGGTCGATCGCTTGCCGTTCTGGGTCGCCGCGACCGCCACGTCGAAGGAGTGCGGCTCGGAGACGACACCGGGGCTGGCGAGATAGTCCTCGGTCGGGATGAAGGTGAACCGATCGACCTTCGGCCCGAGACGGGTCAGGGCCATGGTCGCCTGGACCTGACGTGGATCGAGCGGCTTGTCCTTCAGATAGGGATAGAGCCGGAACAGGGGCTCTGGTCCTTCCTCGAAGATGGTGATCTCAAGGGCGAAGTCTCCGTCGCGGAGCATCCGGCCTCGGTGAGGGCCACGCTCATAGTCGGCGGCGGCAGCCTCGCCGTTTTCGCCTGCCTTTTCGGCGGGCTTGTCTCCGCAAGCGGCGGCGGCGAAGGCGAGGACGATCGCGGACGCAACGAGCCAGCGCCGCGAAGGTGTCAGGCGGATCATGGTTGAGTCTCCAGGGCGAGGATCAGGGCGCCGTGCGCGCCGGTCAGTCTGTCGAGGCGGGCGCGATCGATATGGAATTGCTTGAGCACCGCGACGCGGCGGGCGCGGGTCTGCAGCAGGGCGGTCTGGGCGGAGATGACGTCGTTGTAGGTGAAGCCGCCCCTGTTGAAGCCGTCGCGCACCAGAACGACGGCGCGCTCGGCCTGGGGAAGGGTTTCCTGCCCGATCCTGCGAGCTTCGCTGGCTCGGGCCATGACCTGAACCTGCAGGCGCGCGATCTCACGTTCACGGTCGATGCGGGCGGCGGCGAGATCACCCTCGGCGGCCAGCCCCTCCGCTCGGGCGCGGTCGATGGCCCCGAGGTTCTGGTCGTAGCGACCAAGGGGAATCGACGCGCCGACGACAAAGCCGAGGTCGTTGCCGTCCCCGAAGTGACGGACGCCGGCGCTGACCGTGGCGTCCGACCGGGCGCGGGCCGTCTCCACCGCCACCCGGGCGACGGCGATGTCGCGCTGTGCGACGAAGATGTCCAGGTCCGCCTGGGCGACCCCATCCGTGACGTCGAGCGCCGACCGGGTGTCGGCGAAGGTCTCGGCGCCAAGGGTGAAGTCCGATGACCCATCCCAGAACCGGGCCAGCGAAATGTTGGCGACCCGGACGGTAATCCCGGCCTGATCGAAGTCGATCTGGGCCTGAGCCAGTTCGGCCTCGGCGCGCGCCCCGGCGAACAGAGGATCGCGCGCCATGTCCACGCGGCGACCGACCTCGGTCTGGAACCGTTCGGCGAGGTCAAGGCGCTCGCGGGCGATCTCCAACTCGGCCTGAGCCGCCAGAGCTTCCGCCCAGGCGCGCTGCACCTGTTCGAGCCGGTCCAACTGGCGAATGCGCGCGGTGGCGTCGACCAGCAGCCCTTCGGCTTCGGCGAGAGAGACACGGGCGGACCTGTCACCGCCCCGCTCGAACCGTTGCTCGACTGTGAGCGTGGTCTCGGTCCGACGGAACAGGTCGCCTCCGCCGATGGTCGGAAAGTTCTCGACCATCACCCCAAGCGTGGGGTTGGGACGAACGTCCGCCTGACGCACGGCTGCCCGCGACGCCTGTCGCCGGGCCTGGGTCGGTGCCAGTGAGGGATCGACCAGGGCGGCTCGACGCAGCGCCTCGTCCAGCGACAGTACAGGCGCGGTGGACGTGGCCGCCGCATCCTGTGCGACAGCAAGGGTCGGCGGCAGCGAGGCCGCCAGAATGAGCGCGAGGGCCGACACGGCCGTCAGTCGCGCCCACGGCCCGGCAATGCCGGACGATGGGGTCTTCAAGGGATTCTCTCCGGGAAACGGGGGTGCACGCGCGACCGATTGGCCGCGTCGGATCAGATGATCGTGCGCGTCCGTCTGGGAGGGTATTCAGGCCCGTCGCCGTCGTGGGCCGGACGTGCGCCATCGCCCGCCGGCTGGATCAGCACGGCGTTCATGGCGACGAGGGGGCTCAGATCGCGGTTGAGGATCGGGATGGCGGTGTGGCTGTCGCCGCTCGTATGGTGGTGATGGCTTGCTGGACGCCCGGCCTCGCCCTCGTCTTCGCCGTCTTCGGCTTGATCCAGTGGATCCTCGGCCGGCGCGTCGGGGGCGATATGGACGTGCAGCGAGCCATGATCGACGTCCGCGATCTCTGCGTGATCACCGTGGCCGATCGCGACTGCCGGCCAATCCGACGCATGGGCAATCTGGTGCCGCCCTTCCTGAACCCCATGCAGGCTCAACGTCGCCACGAGGGCGGCGCACAGGCTGACGCAAATGGTGCGAAACAGGCGAGACAAGATTGAACGGCTCCTTCATCCGCCATAGTGCGACCCGATCCCAATGGCAACGGTCGAGGTTGCCGCATCACGATATGGCTAGGATTCGTCCTTCAGGTGGATACGTGATGGCGGAGGTCGGGAGCTCCGTTGACGGCTGCGACGATGCGAACATTGATCGATCCGCCAGTCGTGGTAAGGGGCGGCATGGGAGTGACTCACTATCATTCTCAAAATGTTTTCTTGGTGGGCTGCGGGTCGCTGCGGCGCCAGTGCGGCGCCGACCGGTCGGGATTGACCGACGCCGAGGCAGTACCCACGTCTCGTGGCCCGGGGTCAGGCCGGCGCTGCGGGCCGGGCTCGCCGGCTTTCGAACCGGCGTCGGATCCAGGTTCGCCCAGGTTTCTCAACGAGCAGATGCAGGGCCGCCGCGATCAGCGCCGTGACGACGAACAACCCTGCCAGTTCGACTGGCGTGATGCGGAAGGCGCTGTCGATGCCGCGCAGTTCGGCGACCACGCCCTTGAAGGCGACGAGGACGGGCATGTGCACGAGATAGAGGGCGAAGGAGGCTTCACCGGCGAAAACCAGCGCAGGGGCGGCGAGAGGCCCCTCGCAGTCCGCGCGTGCGAGCAGGGACCAGGTCAGGATAACGGGGGCTGAGAGGGCGACGATGATCCGGTCGTCCAACGACAGCTGCATAGCGCCGAGCAACACGAGGGTAGCAGCCAGGGCGGCGGCGATGGCGACGGGCCGGCTCCAGCGCCAGCGATGGCCCAAGCCGTAGAGCGCCATGCCGATCAGAAAGGCCGGCGCTATGCGCAAGATGCCCATGTCGTCCTCGGCCCGAGGCAGAACCTTGCCGAAGGTTGAGACGTAGGCCGCGTCGATGACAACATAGCTGACGATGCCCAAGCCGAGCAGGAACCAAGGACGATGTCTCATCCGGATCGAGAGAAGGGCGTAGGCCGGGAACAGCAGATAGGCGAACCATTCCGCCGAGAGCGACCAGGACGGGCCGCTCCAATTGTATCCGATTTCGCTTGGAAACCACGCCTGCACCAGGAACAGGGTCTTGAAGAAGCCCTCTGTCGTATAGGTCGAGAGATCGAACGGAACGCCAGAGATTGAAGCTCCGAGCACCATGATCAGAACACCGCCCAAAATCGCCAGATGGAGGGGATAGAGCCGAGCCAAGCGGGCCACGAGGAAGCGCCTGTAGCTGAATGTTCCTGCGGCGAAAGCGGGGCCGTAGACGTGGGCCAGAATGAAGCCCGACAGCATGAAGAAGGCGTCGACCGCCAGCCGGCTTCGCTCGATGATCGGGCTGTAGCCGAGGGCCGGATCCCACTGAAGCTGGTAGTGGAACAGCACCACGCCCATGGCCAGGAAGGCCCGCAGGCTGGTCAGGGCCATCAGATCAGCCGGGTAGCCTTCGTGAGTCGGAGAAACGGACGTCATGAACGATGGCCCCCCAAAGGCAGGCGGCACAGGACGGACCGCTTAATTGGTCTACGCATCGGTCGCCTCCATCCCTCATTCTGTCGCATCTGGGGATCAGGCCTGCCGCGCTGGAGAAAAGGCCATGATCTGATCCTGCGCCGCTCGCGGGCTCATGGCGATCGGCTTGCAGGTTTTCATCGGAAGGCGCGATGACGCGCGCCACCGGCTCAGCCCACAGACCGGCGCGGCCATGGTGAACGATGGCCTGGATCTCATCGAGCGCGGTTTTCTCCATGGGCGATGGATCGGCCGCCCATGCGGGCCCGCACGAAGACCACGTCGCCCACGCCCATGTCGCAATCCAGCTGACCGTGGCTCGCGCGGGCTCGGCCCGCGTGGTTCTGGACGACCGTCGCGCCCCGAGCCGTCAGGCGATCGTCATCGGGCTTTCTGGCGCTGATCGGGCCGGCCCTCGCCTCGTCATTCCGCCCTCCCTGACGGCCCTGTCGAGCCCTGAGGCCCAGCCGGACCGCATCGTGGCGGGCTTCAGAGAACGGCTCGGCGTCAAGGCGTATAAGCTGGATCCACGCCTTGAAGGGGTGCTTCTCAAGCCGTCTGAGGACCCGGCGCCCGGAGCCGTCGCCCGTGGGGCCTGGTCGGTCGGCGCCTCAAGGTCCTGGCCTAGGCGCAGATGCAGGCTCCACGTCTTCGCTATGCGCCCGTGATTCTCCGTGGGTTTTTCGGCCTGTTCATCAGCCTGTGGGATCATCTCTTGGGCAAGTTCCGGTCCGGGGCCCACACGCCCCCGGACAGGCCAGATCGGCGTGTCCGATCGGCCCTACTACCCGAGAGGATATTTTAGGACGCTCGCCGAACCAATCCGACAGGCCGTCTAGGGAAATATCCTGCGCTAGCGCGATGCGCGTCCGAGAAGGTTGATCAGTTCTGTGGCCTTGGCCTTGCGATCGGAGAGATCGTCGCCGGTCATCGCCCCCATGACGCAATGGTCGAGGTGGTCTTTCAGCACCTCCCTCTCGACGCGCAGCAGGGCGGCCCGCACGGCCTGGAGCTGGGTGAGGACCTCCACGCAGTAGCGGTCCTCCTCGACCATCCGGGCGATGCCGCGAACCTGGCCCTCGATCCGGTTCAGGCGGTTCAACACCTTGGGTTTGGTTTCCGTCTGCATCCAATTCCTCGTTCTGACCGTTCGACCCTACCCCAGGACAGCGCCTTGCGCGATACCCCCATAGGGTATATCTGGCGTCCAGCTGTTTCAAGGAGCCCGCCATGTCCATGCCCTCCCATTCGCATCCGGCCGGTCACAGCTGCTGTTCGGCCAAATCGGCCGACGGCGGCGCGAAGGCGGTCGATCCGGTCTGCGGCATGACCGTCGATCCCGCGACCGCGGCGCATCGGGCCGTCCACGACGGCCAGCACTATTTCTTCTGTTCGGCGGGCTGCCGGACCAAATTCATCGCCGATCCGGACCGCTATCTCGGCGAGGCCCGGCAACCGGCGCCTGTCATCCCGGGCGCCATCTACACCTGCCCGATGCATCCGGAGGTGCGCCAGGAGGGCCCGGGCTCCTGCCCGATCTGCGGCATGGCGCTGGAGCCGGAGACCGTCACCGCCGAGGCGCCGGTCAATCACGAACTGATCGACTTCACCCGCCGCCTCTGGGTTGCCGCGGTCCTGACCCTGCCCGTCTTCGCGCTCGAGATGGGCGGCCATCTGACCGGACTGGCGATGCGGATTTCGGGCCAAACCTCCAACTGGATCCAGTTCGCGCTGGCGACGCCCGTGGTGCTGTGGGCCGGCTGGCCGTTCTTCCAGCGGGGCTGGGCTTCCCTCCGCAACCGCAGCCTCAACATGTTCACCCTGATCGCCATCGGCGTCGGCGCGGCCTGGATCTACAGCGTGGTCGCGGTGCTGGCGCCGGCTCTGTTCCCGGCGGCGGTCCGCCGGATGGACGGCAGCGCGCCGGTCTATTTCGAGGCAGCGGCCATCATCACCGTCCTGGTTCTGGTGGGCCAGATTCTTGAGCTGCGCGCCCGCGAACAGACGTCCGGCGCCATCCGGGCGCTGCTTGATTTGGCGCCCAAGACCGCGCGGCGGCTCCGTGACGACGGCGGCGACGAGGACGTCACGCTCGACATGGTCGCCGTCGGAGACCGGCTGCGCGTCCGCCCCGGCGAGAAGGTGGCGGTCGATGGCGAGATTCTGGACGGTCGGGTGACCATCGACGAGTCCCTCGTCACGGGTGAATCCATGCCGGTGACCAAGGACGTCGGCGACAAGGTCGTCGCCGGATCGCTCAACAAGACCGGCTCGTTCGTGATGCGGGCCGACAAGGTGGGCGCCGACACCCTTCTGGCGCAGATCGTCCAGATGGTGGCCCAGGCCCAGCGCAGCCGCGCGCCGATCCAGCGGCTGGCCGACAAGGTGTCCGGCTGGTTCGTGCCGGCCGTGATCGCCATCGCGGTTCTCGCCGCCGTCGTCTGGGGCCTGATCGGTCCGGAGCCGCGCCTGTCCTACGCCCTCGTCGCCGCGGTGTCGGTGCTGATCATCGCCTGTCCCTGCGCCCTGGGCCTGGCCACGCCGATCTCGATCATGGTCGGGGTGGGGCGCGGCGCCCACGCCGGGGTGCTGATCAAGAACGCCGAGGCGCTGGAGCGTTTCGAAAAGGTCGACACCTTGGTGCTCGACAAGACCGGTACCCTGACGGAGGGGCGACCGTCGGTGACGGCCATCCGGCCCGCCGCCGGGTTCGACGAGACCGAGCTTCTGAGACTCTCCGCCAGTCTGGAGCGGGCCAGCGAACATCCGCTGGCCGACGCCGTCGTCCGCGCCGCGACGGATCGCAAGCTCGCGCTGTCGGAGGCCTCGGAGTTCGACAGCCCGGTCGGGCGTGGCGTCACCGGGGTGGTCGACGGCCGCCGCGTGGCGCTCGGCAACGGCCGCTACCTCGGCGAGATCGGCGTCGATGTCGCCGCCCTCGAGGCCGAGGCCGAGGCGCTACGCCAGGACGGCGCCACCGCGATCTTCGTGGCCGTGGACGGGGCCGCGGCCGGCGTCCTCGGCATCGCCGACCCGGTCAAGGCGACGACCGCCGGGGCCATTCGCGATCTGAAGGCCGCGGGCCTGCGCCTGGTGATGATGACCGGGGATAACCGGACCACGGCCGAGGCGGTGGCGCGCCGGCTCGGCATAGACGACGTCCAGGCCGAGGTCCTGCCGCAGGACAAGGCGGCGGTCGTCGAGCGGCTGCGCGCCGAGGGCCGGATCGTCGCCATGGCTGGCGACGGGGTCAACGATGCCCCGGCCCTGGCCGCCGCCGATGTTGGTGTGGCCATGGGCGCAGGTTCCGACGTGGCGATCGAGAGCGCCGGCGTCACCCTGCTGGGGGGCGACCTCCAGGGCATCGTCCGGGCCCGCAAGCTGTCGAAGGCGGTGATGAGCAACATTCGCCAGAATCTCGTCTTCGCCTTCGGGTACAACGCCCTGGGCATCCCGGTCGCGGCGGGGCTGCTGTACCCGATCTTTGGCCTCCTGCTGTCGCCGGCTCTGGCGGCGTTGGCGATGGCCCTGTCCTCCGTGAGCGTCATCGGCAATGCGCTGCGGCTTCGTGCGGTCAGACTTTAACGGGGGCGGCATGGGGGACCGGGGCCAGGAGAAGGCGACGACCGGCGTTTGCGCCATTACGCACTCCGGCAGCCGATCCCTCGCCTGATCCAACAGCGTTCGGGTATATTTGATCAAGGCGGAACCGTGTCGGAGGACCCGGATTTAACTGGCGTTCATGTCCGGTTGCGCAACGGCGCCGAGATCCCGGTTCAAGTCCGCGTCCCGCCGCCGCCCCGCGGCGCTTTCGTCAACTAGCCGCCGGCCGATTCGCCGGCGCCGCCCCACGCCGGAGACACCCGATGTTCAACCTGACCTTCACACGCTCGTCCGTTCTGCTCGCCGGCTGTTCCGCTCTCCTCGTGGCGGCGTGCAGCCCGGCCGCCGAGCCGCCGGCGGCCTCCAAGGCCGACGAGTCGGCGCAGACTCCGGAGCCCATGGCGATGGCGCAGACGTCCTTCTCCGCCGCCGAGGCGAGGATGCACGAGGCCATGAGGTCGGCGACGGGAGCCAGCGCCGGAGAGGCATGGGCCCGCAAGATGATCCCCCATCACCAAGGCGCCCTCGATATGTCCCAGATCGTGCTGCGCGACACGCGGGATGCCGACATTCGCCGGATGGCGCAGAAGACCGTCGAGATGCAGACCGGGGACATCGCCGAGCTCCAGCGTTGGCTCGAAACAAACGTGGGGGCCGCAGCCGGTGCGGCAGCGCCGGGCGGAGGCGGTGAGCCGCCGTTCGCGCCGGCCGAAGCGAAAATGATGGAGGCCATGATGGCCGCGACCGGGGTCGACACGGACCAGACCTGGGCTCGCAAGATGATCGCGCATCACCAGGGCGCCCTCGACATGGCCCAGGTGGTGCTGCGCGAAAGCCAGGACGCCGACATCCGGCGCATGGCGCAGAAGACGATCGAGATGCAGACCGCGGACATCGCGGAGCTGCGCGCCTGGCTGGAGGCTCATCCCGCCAGCGCAGGATGATCCGGCGTCGGCGAGAAGTCCCGTTGCAGATTTGCGAGTAGAGGAAGAACAATCGATGGAAAACATGAAGACCATGCACGCCATGAAGGGGAGCTACCGTTCCTTCGGCTTCGAGCTCGTCTTGGATTTCATCATCATGTACCTGGTGATGTACACGATGATCGCGTCCCTCAATCACTTCTATTTCAACCTCAACAACGTCTACATGACGCTGATGATGGTCTCGCCTATGGCGATCCTCATGCTGGTGTTCATGCGGTCGATGTATCCGTCGAAACGGACGAATCTGCTGATCGGCGGGGCTGCCGCCCTGGTGTTTGCGGTCAGCTTCTGGGGTATGCGGACCCAGGCGGCGGTGGGAGACACGGAGTTCCTGCGTTCGATGATCCCGCACCACTCCGGCGCCATCCTGATGTGCCAGCAAGCCTCGCTGACGGATCCGGAAGTGCTCGGTCTGTGCGAGGAAATCGTCCGCTCCCAGGAACAGGAGATCGCCCAGATGAAGGCTCTTCTGGCGCGGCGCTGATCCAGCGCTAGGCGACGGGAGTTTCCGGCCCGGTCGGCTCTGCGGCAGCGTGTCGCGAGGGGCGACCGGGTCGCCTGCGTAAAACCATATAGATCGTCGCCTCGCCGAGGCGCGGTTCTGACTTTAAGGAGTATCTTATGAAGCTGGATCGTCGACTGCTGCTGCGCGGCGCCGTCGCGGGCGGCGGTCTCGCCGCCTTGCAGGGCCTGATGCCCGCCTGGGCGCAGACGGGCTCGCCGGGGCTGCGGTCGGACCTGCCTACCCTGACTGGGCCGAATATCGATCTGACCATCGGTCAGACGCCCTTCACCGTGAACGGGCGCACCGCGACGGCCACGACCATCAACGGCGTGCTGCCGGCGCCGGTGTTGCGGCTGCGCGAAGGCCAGAACGTCCGTCTGGCGGTGACGAACACCCTGGACGAAGACACCTCGATCCACTGGCATGGGTTTCTTCTACCCTTCCAGATGGACGGGGTGCCCGGGATCAGCTTCCCAGGCATCAAGCCGCGCGAGACCTTCGTCTACGAGTTTCCGATCAGGCAGTCCGGCACCTTCTGGTATCACAGCCACTCCGGCCTGCAGGAGGCGCTCGGCCACTACGGGCCGATCGTCATCGATCCGGCCGGCGCCGATCCGGTCGCCTACGACCGCGAGCATGTGCTGGTCCTGTCGGACTGGAGTTTCATGCATCCGCACGAAATCCTCGACAAGCTGAAGAAGAGCCCCGGCTACTTCAACCGGCAGCGCACGACCCTGGCGGGCCTCTTCTCCGGCGAGGACCGCATGAGCCTGGAAGAACGGCGCATGTGGGGCCAGATGCGGATGGACCCGCGCGACATCCTCGACGTGAATGGGACGACCTACACCTATCTGATCAATGGACACGGCCCGCAGGAGAACTGGACCGGCCTGTTCCGACCCGGCGAACGGGTGCGACTGCGCATCATCAACGCCTCGGCCATGTCGATCTTCAACGTCCGCATCCCCGGCCTGCCGATGACGGTGGTCCAGGCCGACGGCGAGAACGTGCGTCCGGTCGAGACCGACGAGTTCCAGATCTCCGTCGCCGAGACCTATGACGTTATCGTCCGGCCGACCGAGGACCGGGCCTACACCATCGTGTCGGAAGCCATTGACCGTTCCGGCATGGGGCGGGCGACCCTTGCTCCGCGCCTGGGGATGACCGCCGAGGTTCCGCCGCTCCGCGAGGTTCCCAACCTGACCATGAAGGACATGGGCATGGGGGACATGGGCGGCATGGGCGGCATGGACCACGGCTCGATGGGGGGCCAGCCGGGCGGCGCCATGGCGGGGATGGATCATAGCGCCATGACCGGCGCCTCCGGCGGCACCATGGCCGGGATGGATCACGGCGCCATGGCGCCCCAGTCCACGGGTGCGATGACCGGGATGGACCACGGCTCCATGGCCGGCATGAACATGCGCGATCCCGCCAACGCCCCGCCGGACATGGCGGTGGGGGTCGGCGTGGACGCCATCGCCATGGCGCCGGCCAACCGCATGGGCGAGCGCCCGACGGGACTGGCCGACGTACCCCACCGCGTGCTGGTCTACACCGACCTGGTCTCGCTGACGCCCAACAAGGACCAGCGTCCCCCGTCGCGGACCATGGAGATCCACCTGACCGGCAACATGGAGCGGTTCATGTGGGGCTTCGACGGGAGGAAGTTCAGCGAACTGGTCGAGCCGATCCGCTTTGAGCGGAACGAGCGGGTGAGGGTGACCCTGGTCAACGACACCATGATGGCCCACCCCATCCATCTGCACGGCCACTTCTTCGAACTGGTGACCGGCGGACCGGCGGGCCACCAACCGCTGAAGCATACGGTCAACGTTCTCCCCGGCGGCAAGGTCACCTTTGACCTGACCGCCGACAATCCCGGGGACTGGGCCTTCCACTGTCACATGCTGATGCACATGCACGCGGGCATGTTCAACGTCGTCACCGTCCGCCCGATGTCAGGAGCCTCGTCATGATCCGTCGGTCCGTGGGTCTCGTCCCTCTGCTCCTCGCGGCCTCGGCCGGCCCGGTGTTCGCCCAGAGCCACGCCGGGCACGGCGCGGCGGCTAACGCCGTCCAGACCGCCGTCCAGCTGCCCGCCGGTTGCGTCCGGCGCGGCGCGCCGACGGCGGATCCGTCCCGCGTCGGAACGCCCGGGGCGCCGGTCTGCCCGACCGGCGCCGTGCCCGAGCGCGCGCCGGCGTCGGCGGATCCCCACGCCGGGCACGACATGTCGACGATGAGCCAGACCGCGCCCGCGCCGGCCATGCCGGCGGGACATGACATGTCGACCATGCAGAGCGGCCAACAGCCGGCCGCCGCCGGTCAGCCGGATCCCCACGCCGGGCACGACATGTCGACGATGCGGCAGACCGCGCCCGCGCCGGCCACGCCGGCGGGCCACGACATGTCGACCATGCAGAGCGGCCAGCGGCCGGCCGCCGCCGGTCAGCCGGATCCCCACGCCGGACATGACATGTCGACGATGGGCCAGACCGCGCCGGCGCCGGCCATGCCGGCGGGACATGACATGTCGACCATGCAGAGCGGCCAGCAGCCGGCCGCCGCCGCTCAGCCGGATCCCCACGCCGGGCACGACATGTCAACGATGCGGCAGACCGCGCCCGCGTCGGCCATGCCGGCGGGACATGACATGTCGACCATGGGGCAGATGCCCCCGGGTCATGACATGTCGGCCATGGCGATGCCGCCCGACGTGCCGACCAGCGCGGACAACCCGGGACGCCCTCCGGAAATGCCCCTTCCGCCCGGGGCGACCAGCGGCCCCGCTCACGCCGCCGATACCCTGTTCGATCCCGCGGAGATGGCGGCGGCCCGCGAACAGCTTCGCGTCGAGAATGGCGACGTGCGGACCACCGCGGTGATCATCGACCAGCTCGAAGCGAGTTTCGGAGACGGCGAAGAAGGCTACGCGCTGGACGCGCAGGGCTGGACCGGCGGCGACATCAACCGCTTCTGGTGGAAGTCGGAAGTCGAGGGCGACTTCGACGGCGAGGTCGAGGAAGCCGAGGTCCAAGCCCTTTACAGCCGGGCGTTCCGGCCCTTCTTCGACTTCCAGACCGGCCTGCGGCAGACCTACCGGCCCGAGGGCGACCGGACCGATCTGGTCGTCGGCATTCAGGGTCTGGCGCCCTACTGGTTCGAGGTCGATGCGGCGGCCTTCCTGTCCAACAAGGGCGAACTGACGGCGAGGGCGGAGGCCGAATATGATCAGCGGATCACCAATCGCTGGATCGTGCAGCCCCGGGCCGAGGTGGTGCTGTCGGCGGAGGACATCCCCGAACTCCGGATCGGGTCCGGCCTGTCGACGCTCCAGATCGGGGCCCGCTTGCGCTACGAGTTCCGCAAGGAATTCGCACCCTATGTCGGCGTCGAATGGACCAAGAGCTTCGGCAATACGGCGGACTTCCTGGAAGCTGACGGGCGAAGCTCGGAAGACACCCGGCTGGTCGTCGGCATTCGGGCGTGGTTCTAGCGAAGCGGCGGCGGGTCTTGTCTTGACGCCGGCGCCCCCACAGGCACGCAACGGGTCGGTTGTCAGGACGCCCCCGCCGGGGCCAGGGCCTCGCTACAGCCTGTGCCTTGCGCCGGCCGGTGACCGGCCCGGTGTTGTCCAATGACAGCGGGGCGGCGGATCCGGGCCGTCGTGATCGATCTGGATGACACCCTGCTCTCAGCCTATCGCCGCCCTGATCTGGCGTGGCGCAGCGTCTGTCAGGTATACCAGACCGAGCTTGGCGACCTCGCTCCGGACGTTGCAGCGCGCGCCCTGACGGAGGCGGGGCGGGCCTTCTGGAGCGATCCGGACAGCCACGCCGTGGGCCGCGCAGACCCGAAGCAGGCCCGGCGCGTCATCGCAGCCAAAGCCTTCGAGGCCTTGCGGCGCGACAGTAGTCCAACGGTATCTCCCGAGATCGCAGAGCGCATCGCCGACGCCTTCAGCCTCCATCGCGACCGGCAGATGCGGCTCGAACCCAAGGCGGACGCCGTGTTGGTCCAACTGCGGGACGCTGGATACCGGCTCGCGCTGCTCACCAACGGCGCCGGTCCACTGCAGCGCGCCAAGATCGAGCGTTTCGGTCTGGCTTCGCGTTTCCATCATATCCAGATTGAAGGCGAGGTCGGCGTTGGCAAGCCCGATCCGGGCGCGTTCAGGCGAGTGTTTGCCGCCTTGAACGTCGATCCGCCCGAGGTCTGTGTCGTCGGAGACAGTCTGGAATGGGACATTCGCCCGGCCAAGGCGCTGGGCTGTTTCACCATTCTGTACGACCCGGAGGCTGGCCAAGCTGTAGGACGCGGTTTCGGCGACGCCCACGTTGTGACCCGGACATTGGCGAGCTTGGCGCCCCACCTTCAGGAGCGTAGTTCGCCCCCCGGCCGGATGGATCGCGCCGGCCGGCGATCACGGCGCGCCGACTGAGCCCAGGGCTGAAAGACCATCGCGAGGGGTCAGCCGGGGAGCCGACCGCTGATCGACGACGGAAAAACGCCGCGCGGCAGGTCGCGCGGCGTTCCTTCCACATCCGGCTTCGGCCCCTCAGGAGGCGGGAGGCCGATCCCTCAGTGAACCATGAAACGGACGAGGCCGTTCATCTGGTGGCCGTCGGCGCCCTTCGCGGCCCAGGCGGCGGAATAGGATCCGGGGGCCAGGACGGGGAGGGGCGCGCTGACCGTGGTGACCGGCGCCGCGTCGTCGACCACAGCCACGTCGATGGACCGGGCGTCAGGGCCCGTCAGCCTGAGAGAGGTCAGGGTCATGGCGTGCGGGAACGTCGCCGAGAAGGTCGTCGGCGCGACCGCTAGCATGGCGTTGTCCGCGGGCGCGGTGACGACGCCGTTGGCGGGGGCCTGCATGGCGGCGTGATCCTGCGCCGACATGCCCGCGTGCGAATGGCTCTGGGCCTGGGCGAGGGAGACGGGAGCCAGCGCCGCCAGAGCGGCCAGGCTGGTGAGGATTGAACGGTTCATGAGAGACTTCCTGATGCTTACGTGGACTACTGGTTGGGCGGCATGGTCATGCCGTCCATCTTCGACATGTCATGGCCGGCCATCGGATCGGCCGGCGGCGGCGTCGGGGCGGGTGCTGGCGCCGGCGCGGGGCGGGTCGGTCGGGGCGTCGAGGCCCGGGGGGACGGCGCCGGGGCTGATGCGGCGGCCTGCGGCTGCGGGGTCGGCTCGGGCGTGGCGACCGGCGCGGCCTCCATCGGGGTCGTCGCCGAGGCGCCCGGCGCCGTCTGGGCCTCGACCGGTTGAGGGTCGGCGGCCGGCTGGCAGGCGCCCAAGGTGATCGCCGCTGCGGCGGCTAGGATCGGGACTCTCATGTGACAAGCTCCTGAAAGAAAAGGGCGATGATCGGGTCGATTTCCCGCGACGCCCTCATACTAGAATACGCGGACGGGCGCCGCATCCCTCGCCGCCTGGAGGTCGATCGACGGAGCGCCGCTGCGGCCCGAGCGGGGCTAAGGCGCGACGAAGGTTCCGAGGACCCTCGAGCTGATCACTCAAGAGCGGCCCGGACAGCGGGCGTGTCGTCCAGCGCCTCGGACAGCTTGCGACGAGCCCGCGCCACGCGGGTCTCCACGGTCTTGATGGAGACACCCAGCATCCCGGCCGTTTCCGCCTGACTGCGCCCCTCGATCGCCGTCAGCAGAAGCGGAGCCTTGAGGTGCGGCGGCAGATGGCTCACAGCCTCGTTCAACCGCGCCAGCCTTGCGCTGGCATCCATCCGGTCATCCACCGCCTCGGCCCCGTCCGGCACGGACATGGCTTCCGGCGACGACAGGTCGACGCCGCCCCGGATGAGCCGCCGAACGAAGCGGCGACGGCTCCAGTCCCGGCATTTATTGAGTGCGATGGTCCGGATCCAGGCCTCGAAGGGTCGGACCGGGTCGTAGCGGCGAATGTTGATCCAGGCCGCCGCATAGGTGTCCTGCAACAGGTCCCAGGCGTCCTGTTCATCGCCGACATAGCGCCGGACGAAACGGAACAGAGAAGTCTTGGTCTGCCGCATCAACTCGCTGAAGGCCGCCCGGTCCCCGCCGGCGGCGCGGGCTGACAGGTCGTTGGGGCTGTCCACGCGGAACGCTAGCCTTCGTCGGGCGCGAGGGCCTCGACGATACGGTCGTCGAATACCTCGGCCTGGGCCGGCGTCAGAACGGACCGCATCTCGAAGACGTGGGCGATCGTCTCCTTCTGCAAGGCGCCCATGGCGACGTGGAAATGGTCCACCGCCGCCTGGACCTGGGGACCGTCGCCGTCGCTCCGTGCGATCGCGCGCGCCAGTTCCTGATTGGCCGCGCGGACGTCCGCTTCGAGCGCGGGCCGGCGCGCGGCGAACCGGGCTTCGACTGCGTCGATGCGGGTCAGCTGGTCGGGCGAGAGCTTCAGGTCGTGGTGCACGATGTCGTGCAGGGATGGCGGTTCGCGCCGGCTCAGCACCCAGCTGGCGCTGATCCAAGTGCCCGCGCCGCTGGCGACCGCCGCCAGGACGGCCGTCAGGGCGATGGCCTGCCAGCCGCGCTTCATCGGCCGGTTTCCAGTCTCACCAGAGGCGACAGGCCCGCGTCGACCGTGAAAATGGCCATCTCCCCGGCCGGTCTGGGGGCGGCGACCGCGCCGACGCCGCCTGCCGTCAGGCCGGTGACCAGGGCCATGGCGACGGCCCCCAAACGCAGTTGCGACGCGAGCCTTTCGCCGCGAAGCGCGTCGACCCGGCTCCAGACGAGCGGTTCGAGCCCGTCGAGCGACCGGCCCAAGGGCGTCGCCGCCGATCCGGCCAAAAGATCATCCAAATTACGCGCCATCGAACACTCTCCTTGCGCCCCTAATCCCTACTACGCCGAAACAAGCCAAATCCCTCAAACGAGGGGACGGCCTCCCCGGTGCGTAGTTAGCAGAAGGGACGGGATGGGAGAGAACAATGTCGATACGCAAACTTCTGTCGGGGATCGCCCTGGTGGTGGCGCTGTCTGTCAGCGCGCCCGCGTTCGCGCACGAGGATCATGACAAGCAGGCCGCGGCCCGTGCCCAGGCCGCCGCGCCGGCGGGCGCCGTGCCAGAAGGCGGCGTGATGGCCATGCCGGGGATGGCTATGGACATGGAACACGGGGCCATGACGGCGGACGAGGGTCCCAAGCCAATGCCCCAGCGCCTGTATCGCTGGCTCGGCGCCATGCATCCCGCCGCCGTCCATTTCCCGATCGCGCTGTTCCTCGTCGCCGCGCTCCTCGAGATCGCCGCCCTGACGCTGCGTCGGCCGGTCCTGACCCAGGGCACGCGGGTGATCATCGCCCTGGCGGCGATCTCCGCGGTCGCCGCGGTGGCGCTGGGATGGTTCGCTATGGGGCTGCCCGGGAAGGACGATGTGACTCACCTCTACCATCGGTGGCTCGGCACCTCGATCGCCGCGCTCGGCCTGCTGAGCTGGTGGGCGAAGGAACAATGGGTCCGCCGGCCGGGGCGCGGGCGCGAGCTGATCTACATCGGTCTTTTGACCGTGACCGCCGCCGCCGTGGTGGTCAACGGCCTGCTGGGCGGGATGCTGACCCATGGCATGAGGCATCTGATGTTCTGACGGCCTTGGGGTCCGTCGTCGCCCGAACGCCTCGTTCTTCATCTACTTCGCCGGACCGGGTTCTACTGCGGCCGCGGCAAACCAGGAGACTGCACCATGATGTTCCGTTCAGCACTCGCCGGATCGGCGGTCGCCGCCCTCCTCGCGACCTCCGGCCAAGCGCAAGCTCAATCACAGGCGCCGGCCCGCTCCCACGCCCCCGGCTCGGCCCATACGCCAGGCTCGGCGCACGCCCCCGGCGATGCGCAATCCGCTGACGAGGCCCAGGTCCGAGCGGTCGTCACCGCCTACAAGGACGCCATCGAGCGGATGGACGTGTCGCAGACGCCGGCCCTGTTCTGGACCGACTCGGAGATCTTCGAGAACGGCGGCGTGGAGGGATCGTTCGCCTATTATCTGGAGCACCATCTCGGGCCCGAATTCGCCGATCTGGCCGGCTTCGACTTCCGCAACCACGAAATGAAAGTCGAGGTTGACGGCGACACCGCCTTCGTGAGCGAGACCTACACCTTCCACATCACCTTCAAGGACGGAGCCCGGGCCCCCATAGAGCGCCGCGGCGCCGCCACGAGCGTCCTGCGCAAGCGGGGTGACGAGTGGAGGTTCGACGTCTATCACTCCTCGGCCCGGCCCTTCCGCCCCGCCGCCTGATCGCGGCGGCGACCGTCATCGGCGGCCTCCAGATATCGCTCGCCAGAGGGACCCATGAGATCGATGCCCACCCTTTCACGCCGTGCGTTTCTGGCCGCGGGGGCCGGCTCCGTCGCCGTCGCGGCCTGCGCTCCGGGCGCCCGTTCATCGACCGAGCTCGCGGTCTACAAGACCCCGACCTGCGCCTGTTGCACGGCCTGGGTGGATCACATGCGCGCCGCCGGCTTCAAGGCGCGGGTCAACGAACTCCCGAGCCTTCGCTCTATACGCAGCACCCAAGGCGTGCCCGAGGCGCTCGCCTCCTGCCACACGGCCATGATCGGCGGCTATGTCCTCGAGGGCCATGTGCCGGCCGAGGATGTCCGCAAGCTTCTGGCCGAACGTCCCGAGGCCGTGGGCCTCGCAGTGCCGGCGATGCCGCTGGGGTCTCCCGGCATGGAGACGCCAGACGGCCAACGTGAGCCCTATGAGACCCTGCTGATCCTCAAGGGCGGCGGTACGCGCGTCTTCGCGCGTCACGGCTAGGCGAGGCCCAGGGATGAAGGTTCTCAAGCTCTCCACCCAGCTGCACAAATGGATTGCGCTCGTCGTCGGCCTTCAGGTCCTGTTCTGGGTCGGCGGCGGTCTGGTGATGACGGCCATTCCGATCGAGACGGTGCGCGGCGAACATCGGGCGGTTGACCTCAAGCCGAGCCCGCTGGAGCTCGGCGCGCTTCCGGCACTGAGCGAGATCGCGCGCCGAGCGGGCGTCGCGCCTGTCCAGGCGGAGCTTCACACGACGCCGCGGGGGGCGGCCTGGACCTTGAAGCCGGCGTCGGGCGAGCCAGTCGTCGTGTCCGCCGCGACCGGCCGGCCGTTCGGACCGATGTCGGCCGCCGACGCCTCGGCCTTCGCCAAGGGCGCGTACAAGGGCGAGGCGCGGGTTTCCGGCGCGGTTCTTCTGGCGACGGCGCCCGAGGAGACGGGACGCACCGGACCGCTGTGGCGGGTAGACTTCGCCGACCGCGAAAAGACGGCCTTCTACCTGTCGCCAGCGACAGGCGAAGTGGTGACGCGCCGCTCGGGCGTGTGGCGGATCTTCGACTTCTTCTGGCGACTGCACGTCATGGACTGGAACGACGGCGAGGACTTCAATCACCCCCTGATCATCATCACTACCGCCTTGACCCTGAGCATTGTGATTTCGGGCTTCATCCTGCTGTGGATACGGATCTCCCGCGACCTGAAAATGGCGCGTGCGGTTCGCAAGCGGGAGCCATGAGGCAGGCGACGGCTCGATCACAGGAAGCTCTGCCAAGAGACAACGACCGGACTTCACCACCGCGTCTCGCCGCCCTGACCACCGCCTGGCCGCCGCACATCCTGCGGCAAGAGGACGTCGCGGCCAACGGGGCCGAAATGTTCGCCACGACCCACGGCGGTTTCGAGCGGCTGGCGCCTATCTATCGAAACGCCTTGATCGACACACGGCATTCGTGCGTCCCAATGGACTGGTATCTGCAGCCGCACAGCTTCGCGGAGCGGAACGACCTGTTCCTGGAACACGCAGTCGCCCTGATGGCCGAGAGCACGACGAGCGCGCTGGAGCAAGCGGGGTGATCGCGACCTTGGCCGGTTTTGGACCACTCGGATCATCACCTGCCCGGCGCGCCGCTAGTCCGATCCGGCCCTTCCGGGTCATTCGTCATCCCAACTACTGGATCGCATCTCTTGAGATCGCCATCCTGCCGCTGGTTTTCGGCCAGGTCTGGATAGCAGTGGTGTTCACCGCGCTTAATGCCATGCTGATCACCTGGCGGGTGCGGCTGGAGGATCGCGCTCTTGCCTATCAGGCCTGTGAGCCAGAACGACCTGGATGCGAGGCGGGCCAGTCACCGACGATCAGGTCACGCGGTGCGAAATCTCGGTCAGAGCCCTGAGACCGGTTCCGAAGCGGGCGATTGATGCCCGGTGCCGTTCCAGTTCTCCGTAGGGCAGATAGCGCACATTGAGATCGGCGATCCGGCTGAAGGCCGGACGTTGCAACTGCGCCCGCACATCGTTTTCGCGGCTGTCGGGAGCGACCAGGAAAAGGCCGGCGGAGATGTTTAGTTCGCCTGACAGGGCGAGGTCCAGCATTCGCACGACACCGGAGTAGATCGTGGTGGAATGCTCGACCTCGAAGGCGGCCGCCACGCGGTCCGCGTCTCCCTCCAGCCAGAGTACGTCGATCAGCCGGATGGACTCGGCGCCTGGACCGTTCGCCAGCGACGGCGGTAGTTGTTCTAGGCAGCCCTCGCTCAGGCGTGCGCCCTCGTGCTGGCGCCCGCGGTCATTGGACGCGATCCAGACCCTGTAGCCCAGCGCGCGACCCAGATCACGGACCCAGGCCTGGATCTCTGTGTGGGTCCGGTCCGTCTCGCCCTGCTGGAGCGCGGTCTTCTCGAACTTGACCGCTTCGGCGCGCGCTTCGGCCAGCCGCGCGTCCCAGCCGCTGGCGGACAGACTCTCGTCGTCCAGGGGCGGCGCGGGATAACGGCCGGAGCCCACGTCGAACAGGAAGCCCGCGATCGCCCCGAGATCGTTGGACAGAAGATCGCTGTAGCGAGCGTTGAGGGCCAAAATTCCTTGCCGCATCGCAAGGTAGTGCTCCCAGCTCCCGAGCTTGACCTTTGATCCGGTGATCGCGTTGTAGCCGTTGACGATCGCGGTATTGAACGGCGAAACGTGGGTGGGATGGAGAAAATAGATCAGGTTGGCCACTGCAGGCCCGAGTCCCTTGATTCGGAGTTGGTCGATCGTGCGGATGCCCGCGAGAATTTCCGTTGCTGTCGAACAACAGCTGCAGTGATGCAGGAGCCGGCCGAAAGCGCGTTGATTGGCCGGGTTTTCGTAGATGTCCGGGATGCGAAGTTTGGGCTTCCAGAGGAAGGCATGGTCCGCGCCCTTGAAGATCTGCCGTTGTTCGGCCACCGAATGAACGATCGTCTCCAGCGACGACCCGCGATAGGCCACGCCGAACCGGCCTGCTTCGATCTCCTTGACGACCTGGCCGATGCCGCGACGGATGGAGCGGAAATTCTTCAGACGCTCGTCCCACAAGAACCAGGTCTGGTAGGTCGCAGCCGGGTCGCGCCGCCACTGTTCAATAAGATCACGAACTCGATCTGACACGGCGCGCCCCCTCAATTCTTGAGCAGTCTAGGCGGGTCCAGGTCGCTGGGCCAACGGCCATTCGCAGCCGGTCCCAAGAGCGCGTGCGACGCACCTGGCTCCAGCGCGTTCGGCGCGCGCCAACGGCTACATCGCCATTTCCATGGCCGAGACCGGAGCCAGGGTTCCCATGATGGACACCAGGGCCAGCAGCCCCAGGGCGAGGAGGGTCTCCATCACCAAGCTGCGTTTCAGCCGTGAAATGGCGGGGCCAAGATACTCGGGATCGTCCAGGGCGCTGCCGAGGTGGGGCGTCAGATAAAAGCGGTTCGCGGCCGCCAGAACCAGCATGAGCGCGAAGAGCACGAGCTTGCCCGTCAACAGCAGACCGTAGGGCGTGCTCAAGAGGCCAGCGATACGATCGGGTCCGACCATGAACCAGCTGTTCACCAGTCCGCTCAGAACCAGGACGGCGACCGATGCGGTTCCGACGCCGGCAAATCCGTGAAGCGCTCGATGAAGGATCCTGTCGCTATCAACCGTTTTTGACCGTCGCCCGAAGGTCAGGATAAGCAGCGCCGCGAGCGCGCCGAGCCACACCGCCGCCGCCCAGCTGTGCAAAATAGCGGCCGTCAGATGCACATAGCGCCCGGCGCCTTCGGTGGCCGCGCCGTGTCCCGTCCAGGCGAAGCTGGCGCCGACGATCAGACCGGCGACGGCGAAGAATCCCCACAGGCCGCGGGACGGCTTGTCTTGGATGAGCGCAAGAAGCGCGAGCAACGCGGCCAGCGTCCGGACGAGAAAGGCGGGTCCGAGGCTCGTGCCCGTGAGCATGAAGCCGAGCGTCGCCGGCTTGAGACCTTCAGTCAGCGAGCCCGCCATCACAGCGGTCTGGGCCGCGAAGGCGGCGGCGGAGCCTATGGCGACCACGGCCGCCGCGCTGACCAGCAAGGATCTCGTCCAGCCGAGGGCCACCGCGTCCGACCCGCGCAACCCGTAGAGGAGGAACAGCGGCGTCCCGAGCAGGACGACAGCGCCGCCGTACTGCGCGAGCCGGAGCAGGATGACCAGAACGTCGAGCACGATGGGTCAGCGCACCGTGAAGGCGATGGCGCCGGTCATACGGTGGCCGTCTGCGGAGGCGGCGTGCCAGTTGAGGCTGTAGGCGCCGGCCGCGAGCGGTCGCGCCGTCCGTCCCGAAACGGTCATGCCGTCATCGGAGACGGTGGTCGCGACCGGGAATTTGGCACCGGCGGCGTTCACGACCTCGAGGCCCGAGAAAGCGGGAACGACGCGTTCGCTGAAGGTGACCGTCAGCGAA
This sequence comes from Brevundimonas sp. PWP3-1b1, assembly GCF_049896065.1. NCBI lineage: Bacteria > Pseudomonadati > Pseudomonadota > Alphaproteobacteria > Caulobacterales > Caulobacteraceae > Brevundimonas > Brevundimonas sp. PWP3-1b1. Next base: position 407,446 of record NZ_JAFCTO010000001.1, read on the forward strand.
CGCGGCGAGGCGATGCTCGCGCTCGCCGCCGGGTTGGAGGCGACGACGCGCGCGTGGGCGGCAGCCTGCGTCGCCCCCAACAGCAGGGCGCCGACGGCGCCGACGACGGAAAGGATTTTGCGAGTGGTCATAGGGAGGCTCCGAAACCAGAGGGGTTCAATGAGTTATACGGGCGCCGGGGTTGAATCCCTCGTTCGAACTGCGGGCGGGCGCGCGCTGATCCGGAGCATTGCGTTGCGCGCGCCCGACGCCAGCCCGTCGGTCGCTTGACACGGCCGGCCGACGGGCGTGGGATGAACGCGCATGTGGAACCTCGTCCGCACCCTTCTGTTCGCCCTGGCGGTGGCCGGCTTCGTCGGCCAGTCGTCCGCGCACGCCACGCCGTTCCAGGTATTCGAAGCGACGGGCGGCATGGCGGACATGGATTGCGCCGAGATGATGGTGATGGCGGACGGGCCTTCCGGCGGCGCTACTAGCCCTTGCGACGAGATGACGCCCGACTGCATCGCCAAGATGGGCTGCGCCGCCGTCGCGGCGCCCATGCCGCCGGCGCCGACCGTTCAACGGCCTTCGGCTCCGCGGGGACTCCGGTTCGCAGCCGTCGATGTCGTGCGAGAGGGCGCAGGCCCGCTTCCACTGAAGAATCCGCCGAAACGGCTGGCTTAGAACGCTTTCGCTGAACGGTAGGCCGTGCGCGACGTTACGCCGCGGTAACCGATCGATCTGAGCCCTTCGCCGGTGTCCTGCCCTCACGGCGGGTCCGATGGTTTCGAGGAATTTCATGACCATTCGTTTGAGGACGGCGACACGCGCGTCTGCTTGTCAGCCGCCCCGTGTCCGCCTGCCGCGCGTCACGACGCGGCGAGCCGAGGCTTCGGCGCCCACCCGGTGCCGTGAGCTAACCGCAAGCTGGGCGATCCTTCCCGCTTCCGTTCTGCTCCTGAGCGTCTGGACCGCGCCGGCCCAGGCTGACCCCCAGACGTTCGACGAGGCCCTGGCCCGCGCGGCGTTCAGCGCACCCAGTCTGCGCGCCAGCGCATTGGGTGTCGACGCCGCTCGTGCGGCCGTTCCGGCAGCGGGGCTTCTGCCGGACCCCCGGCTCTCCGTCGGTCTCGACGGATATCCGGTGACCGGGCCGTTCGCGGGGCAATTCGATGAAGACTTCACCATGCTCAGGATCGGCGTCGAGCAGGAGGTGCCCAGCCGCGCGCGTCGTCGCGCCGAGCGAGACATCGCCGAGGCGGCGATCGGCGTCGCCGGCGCTGAGGAGTCCGTCGCGCGACGAGAGGTCCGGGTCGCCGTGGGCCTTGCGTGGATCGACCTGTTCTATGCCGAACGCCGCTTTGCGGCGTTGGAAGAGCTGCTGGCGACGTTGCAACCCCTGTGGGACGCCGCCCCGGCCGGAGTCGCGTCCGGCGCCTATCGGCCCGCCAACGCTCTCGGGCCCGTTCAGCTCAAAGCCGATCTTGACGATCGCCGCAGCAGTCTCGCCGCCGACATCGAGAAGGCGCGAGCCGAACTCGCCCGGTGGACGGGCGACGCCGATCCCGAGACGGTTGGCCCGCCGCCGCAGGACGATCTCGACCTGACCGCCTTGCGGAACGGCATCGCCCAGCTGCCGACCGTGCGGGCCTATGGAGCCGCCGCGCGCCGCGCCGAAGCCGAGGTCGACCTGGCCCGCGCCGGACGTCGCCCGGACTGGTCGTTCCAAGCCAGCTACGCCCGCCGCGATGAGCGGTTCGGCGATCTGTTCTCCGTCGGAGCGAGCGTGCGGCTGCCGATCTTTCCCGGTCGAAGGCAGGATCCCGTCATCGCCGCGCGCGCCGCTGATGCGCTGCGGGTCACCGCCGAGCGTGAGGACGCTGAGCGCGTGTTGACCGCGTCGCTGCGAAGCGCCCTGGCCGAATACGCGACCGCTCACGATCAATGGGTCCGGTCGCGCGACGTCGTTCTGCCCAGTGTCCTTCAGCGTTCCGATCTCGAAACCGCGAGCTATGCGGCGGGTCGGGCGGGCATCGTTGAAGTTCTCGAAGCCTTCACCGCCGTGGCCAACGCCCGGCTCGACACGCTCGATCGCGAGGCCGCCGTGATGCGTCAAGTGGTCGAGATCACTCTCACCTATGGGAACGACGACCGATGAACGCCCTTCGCAACAAACGCCTGGGCATCGCCATGGGCGCGCTTCTTTTGGTCGGGGTCGGCGTCGGGGCCGGCATCGTCGTCGCTCCGCGGCTGGATGGGGCCGGCGGTGAGACCGCCGAGGGGGGAGGGGAGCGCGAGATCCTCTATTGGTACGATCCCATGGTTCCAAACGAACGCTACCCGGGGCCGGGGAAGTCGTCCATGAACATGGAGACCATCCCCAAATATGCCGATGAGGGGGGAACGACCGCCACCCCCGGCGTTCGAATCGATCCGGCGCTGGCCCAGAATTTGGGGGTCCGGTATGCCACGGCTCGCCGTGGCGACCTTGAGGGCGATCTGAGCGCCACGGCGGTGGTCGATTACAATGAACGCGACATCGCCGTGGTCCAGTCGCGGGCCGACGGCTTCGTGCAGCGAGTCTACAACCGCGCGCCGGGCGATGTCATCGCTGCGGGCGCGCCTCTGGTCGATTTGCTCATCCCGACCTGGGGCGGCGCCCAGACGGAATATCTGGCCGTACGGCGCACCGGCAACACGCCCCTGATCCAGGCGGCGCGGCAGCGACTGGTGCTGATGGGCATGTCCGAGAGCCTGATCGCCTCGGTGGAGCGCAGCGGGCGGGCGCGAAACACGATCACGATCTCAACGCCCACTGGCGGCGTGATCAAGACCCTGGGCGTGCGCGCCGGCATGAGCGTGACCCAAGGCATGACCTTGGCCGAGATCAACGGCCTGGCCACCGTCTGGGTCAATGCCGCCATCCCGGAGGCGCTGGGGAGCCGGCTAAGGGTCGGACAGTCCGTCGAGGTGGCTTTGACCGCGTTCCCGGGAGAGCGGTTCACGGGTCGTCTGACCGCCCTGTTGCCGGAACTCGTCGGCGACAGCCGCACGGTCACGGGACGGATCGAAATGGCCAATCGCGGGGGCCGTTTGCGCCCCGGCATGTTCGGCCGGATCACCTTCGGCGGCGGTTCGACGACGGCGTTGCTCGTGCCGACCGAGGCGGTGATCCGAACGGGTGAACGGGACATTGTCATGCTCGCCCGGCCGGAAGGCCGGTATCAACCGGCCGAGGTCCGTGTCGGGCGAGAAGCCGGGGGGCAAACCGAGATCCTCGCCGGTCTCAGGGAAGGCGAACGGATCGTCGCGTCGGGGCAGTTCCTGATCGATTCCGAAGCCAGCCTGTCAGGCGTAACGGCGCGGCCGATCGGCCCGACGTCCCGGCCCGCCACCGCCGCCCCAACGGGCGCATCCATGGCCGCGCCCGCCTCGCGCGGGAGGTCGAGCCAATGATCGCCGCGGTCATTCGCGCCTCGGTCAAGGGGCGCTTCCTCGTCCTTATGGCCGCCGTCGCCCTGCTCGCCGCCGGCCTGTTCGCGGTTCGCAGCACGCCGGTCGACGCCTTGCCGGACCTGTCGGACGTGCAGGTCATCATTCGCACCAGCTACCCGGGGCAGGCGCCCCAGATCGTCGAGAACCAGGTCACCTATCCTCTGGCGACCACCATGCTGTCCGTACCCGGCGCGCGAACGGTTCGAGGCTATTCCTTCTTCGGCGACAGCTTCGTCTATGTGCTGTTCGAAGATGGGACGGACCTCTACTGGGCGCGTTCCCGGGTCCTCGAATACCTCAGCCAGGTGCAGGCGCGGCTTCCCGCGACCGCCCAACCGGCACTTGGTCCGGACGCCACCGGCGTAGGCTGGGTCTATGAATACGCCCTGGTCGATCGCACAGGCCGCAACGATCTGGCGCAATTGCGAAGCCTGCAGGATTGGTTCCTCCGCTACGAGCTGAAGACCGTGCCGGGGGTCGCCGAGGTCGCCAGCCTGGGCGGCATGGTGCGGCAATACCAGGTGGTGCTCGACCCCGTCAGGCTCGCGTCCTACGGCGTCACCCATCAGGCGGTGGTGGACGCTCTCCAGCGCGCCAACGGCGAGACGGGCGGCTCGGTGCTCCAGCTCGCCGAAGCCGAATACATGATCCGCGCCAACGGCTATCTGACCGAGCTCGACGACTTCCGGGCCGTGCCGCTCCGCACGGCGGCTGGAGGCGTGCCGATCAGCCTCGGGGATGTCGCGACCATCCAGATCGGCCCGGAGATGAGACGCGGCATAGCCGAGCTCAACGGCGAAGGCGAGGTCGCGGGCGGCGTCGTCATCCTTCGATCCGGCGCAAACGCCCGCGCCACGATCGCGGCCGTGACCGAGAAACTCGAGACGCTCAAAGCCGGACTGCCCCCGGGAGTCGAAGTGGTGACGACCTACGATCGCTCGCAGCTCATCGACCGGGCGATCGACAATCTGAGCGGCAAGCTGATCGAGGAGTTCATAGTCGTCGCCCTGGTCTGCGGCCTGTTCCTCTGGCACGCCCGGTCGGCGCTGGTCGCCATCCTGACCCTGCCGCTGGGCGTCCTGGCGGCCTTCCTGATCATGAATCTTCAGGGCGTGAACGCCAACATCATGTCGCTGGGCGGCATCGCCATCGCCATCGGCGCCATGGTGGATGCGGCGGTGGTCATGATCGAGAACGCCCACAAACACATCGAACGATGGGAACACGATCACCCGGATGAAAAGCTGGCGGGCGAAGATCGCTGGAAGGTCATCACCGAGGCGGCCGTGGAGGTCGGCCCCGCGCTGTTCCTGAGCCTGCTGATCATCACCCTGTCGTTCATCCCGGTGTTCAGCCTGCAGGCCCAGGAGGGCCGGCTGTTCGCGCCCCTAGCCTTTACCAAGAGCTATGCGATGGCGGCGGCGGCGATCCTGTCCATCACTCTCGTGCCGGTTCTGATGGGCTATCTGATCCGCGGACGGATCCCGGCCGAACAGAGCAATCCGATCAATCGCTGGCTCACGCGCATCTATCGCGGGCCATTGGACTGGGTGCTGCATCATCCCAGAAAGACCTTGGTGGCAGCCTTGCTGATCTTCGCCACCACCGCCTGGCCTCTTAGCCAGCTCGGCGGCGAATTCATGCCGGCGATGGACGAGGGCGACCTGCTGTATATGCCTTCGGCCCAGCCGGGTCTCTCCCCGGCCAAGGCCGCGGAACTGCTGCAACAGACGGACCGGATGATCCGCACCGTGCCCGAAGTGGCGACCGTGTTCGGCAAGGCGGGCCGGGCGGAAACCGCCACGGATCCGGCTCCGCTGGAGATGTTCGAGACCACCATCCAGTTCAAGCCGCGCGATGAATGGCGGCCGGGCATGACCCCGGAAAAACTGATCGAAGAACTCGATCGCGCGGTTCAGGTCCCCGGACTGTCCAACGTCTGGGTCCCTCCCATCCGAAATCGCATCGACATGCTGGCGACGGGCATCAAGAGCCCCGTCGGCGTCAAGGTGTCCGGCTCTGACCTGGCCGCGATGGACCGTATCGCGGCCCAGGTGGCCGATGTCGCCAGGACCGTACCGGGCGTGACCTCCGCCTTGGCCGAACGCCTGACCGGCGGGCGTTATGTCGACATCGACATCGACCGGCGCGCGGCGGCCCGCTACGGCCTGAACATCGCCGATGTCCAATCGATCGTATCGGGCGCCGTGGGCGGCGAGACGATCGGACAGACGGTGGAGGGGCTCGCCCGCTATCCGATCAGCGTCCGTTACCCGAGAGAATTGCGCGACAGTCTGGAGCAACTGCGCGCCCTGCCGATGCTGACGCCGTCGGGCCAGCAGATCACCCTTGGCACGGTCACCAATATCCAGATCGCGGACGGCCCGCCGATGCTCAAGTCCGAGAACGGCAGGCTGACCACCTGGGTCTATGTCGACACTCGGGGGCGCGACCTCGCGTCTGTCGTCGCCGATCTGCGTCAGGCGGTCGCCAGCGAGGTGGATCTCGCGCCGGGCGTCAGCATCGCCTACTCCGGCCAGTTCGAATATCTGGAACGGGCGGCCGAGCGGCTAAAGATCGTGGTTCCGGCCACGCTCGTGATCATCTTCATCCTGCTCTATCTGACCTTCGGGCGCTTCGACGAAGCCCTCCTCATCATGGGCACCCTGCCATTCGCCCTGACCGGCGGCTTCTGGTTGCTCTATCTGATGGGCTTCGATCAGTCGGTCGCGACCGGGGTTGGCTTCATCGCCCTCGCTGGCCTGTCGGCGGAGTTCGGCGTCGTGATGCTGATCTATCTCAAACATGCGCTGAAGGATCGAGGACCTGATCCCGACCGGGAGCAGGTCGAGGAGGCCGTTCGCGAGGGCGCCCTTCTGCGGGTCCGGCCCAAGGCGATGACGGTCGCCGTGATCTTGGGCGGTCTGTTCCCGATCCTGATCGGCCACGGCGCGGGGTCGGAGATCATGACCCGGATCGCGGCGCCAGTCATTGGCGGCATGATCACCGCGCCCCTCCTGTCGATGCTCGTCATCCCAGCCGGCTATCTCCTCCTGAGACGCCGGAAATCACGTCCCACCCAAACCCCCACCCAAGGAGCTACCCTATGAAAAACCTGTTCGTGAAGTCGGCCAGGCTCGCCCTCGGCCTGAGCCTGTCAGCCGGGGCGGTCATTGCCCTGGCGGCCTGCAGTCAGCAGCCGGCGACGGAGACGGAAACCCCAGCCGCCACCGGTTCCGCCGTTGCCCCCGCGGCGCCGGCGGAGATGGACGCCATGTCGTCGGCGGCCGGAGAGGAGTCCGCGACCGCGCGCGGGGTGATTTCGGCCATCGACGCGGAGGGCGGCAAGATCACGATCGAGCACGAGCCGATCGCCAGTCTGGAATGGCCCGCGATGACCATGGGCTTCGCGGCGTCACCCGCCCTGATTGACCAGGCGAAGGTCGGCGACCGGGTCGAGTTTGATCTGGTCGTTACAGGCAGCGCGGGCGAAGTGAAGGCGATTCGGCCGCAGTAATCCCCTGCTGCCGGACTGTCGTCGCACGGGGCGGCGGCGTCCGGGTTGACGACGCGGCGGGGAACCTTTGGCTTCTCCGCCGCGTCGAGCCTTTATGGGTTCAGCAGACGGCTTCAAAGCGGCGTGAAGATGGACAGTGCCGACTGTCCGAGTTGTTTCGGTCCGAACCCGAATGGGCTTCGAGGCGGCGCTCGGCGCGGGGATGTCGTGCGAACAAGCCGAACCGTGGACTGAGGGACCGCAGCGTTGGAACTCGCCTTGGAGTACCCGAGTTCGATCTTGAAGGAGGTGGGTGACATGAGCGACATGAACGGAATGCCCTCAAGGTCGGGCGAGGCACGCCTGTCGTGCCTGCTGAGGTCCATCGATCTGACTCCTCAACGACGGGCGCCCGCGTCGGATCTTCTTGGGCGGTCCCGCCGGGGCTCGGTGGCCGCCGCCCTGCTGCTGGTGCTCCTGGTGGTCGCCGTCGTGAGCTGGCGAATCGGTCCCGCCGGCGTGGCGTCCGGGGCGCGGGAAGAGCGCCTCGAGGACGACGCCGACGAGCCCGCGCGATCCGACCGCCGCGACGAGCGAGATCGCCGCGGCCGATCCGGGGGCCGGGACCGTGACTGACCCCATCCGGCGTCGTTTCCCGCCTGTGGCGCGCCGGTGAGCCCTGACGGCGCCTGGCGCGGGGGTCTGCAGATCGGCCCGGGCTGGGCGCGGTGGCGCGGCGCGGTCGGCGACAACGCGCTTCACCGGCACCTCGCGGCGCAGGCGGTGTTCGCCGACCGGCCGATCGCCGTCGAGACTGCGGGCGGCCGCGTCCTTCGCGCCACGGCGTTTCTCGTCGATCCGCTCGTGGGCCATCGGCTCGGCGCCGCGGCGCAGGCCGAGATCCTGTTTTTCGAGCCGGGAAGTCTGGGCGTGGAGGCGCGCGCGGCGCTTCGGGCCGTGCTCGTCCGCGCGTCCAGCGCCCACGTGCTGGCGGCCGAGGGCCGTCGGCGGTTCTGGTCGGACCAGGCGGGCGGAGCCGGAGGCGAGCCGGCCGCGCCCGCGGTGTCCTGGATGGCCGGCGTCCTGACGTTCATCGACGCCGCGCTCTCGGAAGGCCCCGTGCGGCTCGATGCGGCTGCGGGCCGCGCGGGTTTGTCGGCCGACCGGTTCCGTCACGTCTTCGCCGAAGCGCAAGGCTTGTCGTTCAAGCGGTTCGTCCTCTGGCGGCGGCTGCAGCTTGCGGCGACACTGCTGGCGGGCGGGGTCGACGTGACCACCGCCGCCCATGAGGCCGGCTTCTCCGACGGCGCGCACCTCGCGCGGACGATGAAGGCGATGTTCGGGGTGCAGCCGCGGCGCCTGGTCCCCTCCGGCTGAGCAGCCGCTTCGTTCAAGCGGCGAGCCCGAATCCAGGCGATGCTCGTCGCCATGAACCAGGACAGAGACTTCGTCCCCGCGCTCGGTCGCCACGAGCTCACCGGCGCCTACGACAGGGTGCTGGCCGTCATGACCCGGGAGCGTCGCTGGCGGTGCGCCCTGCTGTCGGAAGCCGATCCGCAGCCTGGCGAGACAATCCTCGACGTCGGCTGCGGCACCGGGACCTTCGCGATCCAGCTCAAGACGGCGTCGCCGGGATCGCGCCTCATCGGCGTCGATCCCGACAAGGCGGTGCTGGAGATCGCGCGCGACAAGGCTCGCCGGGCCGGGGTCCACGTGGAATGGCGAGCCGGCTACGGGGACGCGCTGACCGCGATCCTGCCGGGCGCGGCCGCGGACAAGGTGGTCTCGAGCCTGGTGCTGCATCAATGCCCGATGCCCGTGAAGCGGGCGATCCTCGCCGCCTGCCTGGGCGCGCTTCGACCCGGCGGCCGGCTGCATATGGCCGACGCCGGCCGCCAGGCGAATCCCTTGATGCGCCTGCTCTTCCGGCAGGTTCAGATGCTGGACGGCTTCGAGCACACCGAGCCCAATGCGCTCGGCGTGCTCCCGGACCTCATGCGCGAAGCCGGCTTCGAGGCCGTGAGCGAGACGCGGCGGATTCCCACCCCGACCGGGTCGATCTCCCTCTACGCGGCCGTGCGGCCGTAGGCCGCCGTCGGGGGCGCCGCGACGCCCTCGACAGCGAGCTCCGCCTGCCCGCGATGACGGCGGGCCCGAGCTCGGGCGGCCGCGGCGCGCGACGGAGGGCGCAACTTGCCGGGCGCCGGGCCGCTCCTGTACCGGTCGACGCCAAAGGAGGCCGAGCGCATGAACTCTATTCCAACCGGGCGCAGGGGTTCGTGCGTGTGGCGGTTTGCACGCCGCGCATCGCCGTGGCCGATCCGGCGGCCAACCTCCTCGAGACCCTGAAACTGGCGCGGGAGGGACACGCCCGCGGCGCCGACCTCATGCTGTTTCCGGAGCTGGGCCTGTCCGCCTATGCGATCGACGACCTCCTGCTCCAGGACGCCCTCCTTCAGGCGGTGAACGCCGCGCTCGCCGAGCTCGTGCAGGCGAGCCGGGACCTGCAGCCGGTGCTGGTGGTGGGAGCGCCCCTCGTCCGCAACGGACGGCTCTACAATTGCGCCGTCGCCCTCGCCCGGGGCCGCGTCCTGGGGGTCGTGCCCAAGAGCTTCCTTCCGAACTATCGGGAGTATTACGAGAACCGCTGGTTCGCCCCCGGCGCCGGCGTGCGCGGCCTGGACATCGCCGTCGCCGGGCAGAGGGCGCCGTTCGGGACCGACCTGATCATCGAGGCCAGCGACGTCCCGGACTTCGTCTTCCACATGGAGCTCTGCGAGGACTTCTGGGCCGCCACCCCGCCCTCGACCCTGGCGGCGCTGGCGGGAGCCACCCTGCTCTGCAACCTGTCGGCGTCCAACATCGTGGTCGGCAAGGCCGACGAGCGCGCGCTGCTCTGCGCCTCGCAGTCGATGCGATGCCAGGCCGCCTACCTCTACGCCGCGGCCGGGCCCGGCGAGAGCACCACCGACCTGGCCTGGGACGGGCAGGCGACCATCCACGAGCTCGGCCGTCTGCTGGCCGCGACCCGCCGCTTCCCGGACGTCGCCCAGATGGCCGTGGCGGACGTGGACGTCGAACGCATGCGCCTCGAGCGGCTGCGGACGCCCACCTTCAACAACGCCGCCGCCGCCGCCGGCCACCCCGAGCACGCTTTCCGGCGGATCGCCTTCGAGCATGCGGCGGAGCACGTCGATATCGGGCTGCTGCGGCCGCACGACCGGTTTCCGTTCGTGCCGGACGATCCGGCCCGGCTGGACCAGGATTGCTATGAAGCCTTCAACATCCAGGTGCAGGGCCTCGCCAAGCGCCTCGACGCGGCGGGCGTCAGGCGCGTCGTGGTCGGCGTCTCCGGCGGCCTCGACTCCACCCACGCCCTGATGGTCGCGGCGAAGGCCTTCGACGCCCTGGGCCGTCCGCGCACGGACATCCTGGGCTTCACCATGCCCGGCTTCGCCACCAGCGAGGGCACCAAGCGCAACGCCTGGGCCCTGATGCGAAGCCTCGGGGTGACGGGCGAAGAGATCGACATCCGGCCCGCGGCGCGGACGATGCTGGAGGCGATCGGCCACCCGTTCGCCCGCGGCGAACCGGTCTACGACGTCACCTTCGAAAACGTCCAGGCCGGGCTGAGGAGCGACTTCCTGTTCCGGCTCGCCAACCAGCGCGAGGGCCTGGTGCTCGGCACAGGCAACCTGTCCGAGTCGGCGCTGGGCTGGCAGACCTACGGCGTCGGCGATCACATGAGCCACTACAACGTCAACGGCTCGGTCCCCAAGACCCTCATCCAGCACCTGATCCGCTGGGTCGCGGCCACCGGGCAGTTGGACGAGGCGGCCTCGGCGACCTTGCTTGGCGTGCTGGGCACGGAGATCTCGCCCGAGCTGGTGCCGCAGGCCGCCGCGGACGCGCTTCAGAGCACGCAGTCCAGGATCGGGCCCTACGAACTGCAGGATTTCAACCTGTTCTACCTGACGCGCTACGGCCTGCGTCCCTCCAAGGTCGCCTTCCTGGCCTGGCACGCTTGGCGGGATCTCGAGGCGGGGGCGTGGCCGGCCCACTTCCCGGCCGCCTCGCGCGCCGCCTATGATCTGCCGACGATCAAGCAATGGCTGGAGGTGTTTGTCACCCGGTTTTTCGCCCTCAGCCAGTTCAAGCGCTCCGCCATGCCGAACGGCCCCAAGGTGATTTCGGGCGGCAACCTTTCGCCGCGCGGCGACTGGCGGGCGCCCTCGGACGCGAGCGCCCGGGTCTGGCTGGACGACCTGAAGCGCAATGTCCCATAGTTCGCCCCGCACGACGCCCCGCCGGTTTTCGGGCCAGGGCGGTCTGCTCGCGTCCTGGGGGCGCCAGGCCTGACGGCGGCCCGCGACATCGTCAGCGTCGTCAACGCCCGGCGATCCGGCTAGGATCGTCGCCTCGCTCGCCAGGATGCCGTCATGCCCGCCTCTTCGCCCTCCCCCTCCCGACGCGCCCTTCTGACGGCGCTGCCGGCCCTCGCCTTCGCCGGCCCGGCCCTCGCCGCGCCGCCGAAGCGGATGACCGCCTACAAGACGCCCTGGTGCGGCTGCTGCGGCGGCTGGATCGCGCACATGCGCCAGGCCGGCTGGACCGTCGAGGTCGTCGAGCGCGAGGATCTGGCTCCGATCCGGGCGCAGCACGGCGTTCCGGACCGGCTGGCCTCGTGTCACACGGCGGTGGTCGGCGCCTACGCCATCGAAGGCCACGTCCCCGCCGGCGATGTCGATCGGCTGCTCAGCGAACGCCCCGCCGCCAGGGCCTTGAGCGCGCCCGGCATGCCGGCGGGCTCGCCGGGCATGGAGGCCGCCGGCCGCGAACCCTATACGACGGTGCTGATCCTCAACGACGGCTCGACCCGCGTGTTCGGCCGACACAACGGCACCTGACCGCCGACCCGCGGCCGGAGGGCGTCAGGCGACCGGTTCACGGCCTGTCGGGTTGGCCCGCCCCAGCCGCTTCCGCCGGGTCGTCGCCGCCATCGGCGCCTCGCGAAAAGTCAGCCTGATGCGGGTGACCGCCGTGCTGGGCGCGATACTCGGCCGGGCTGAGACCCCTGCCCGTCATATGGAGCTTCGGCGGCGTCGCGGGAGCGTCCGGATCAGTCTCGCCGCGGGTCCTCGCGGTGTCGGGGCGCTCGCCATCGACATCCGGTTGATCGCCAGTCTGTTCGCCCATGACACCCTGCGCTCCGCTCCGGCGTCGCTTGCCGTGTCGGGATGCAATCCGCGAGCGGAGGCAGGGTTGCGCGGCGCCGGATAATCCCTGACCTTCGCTGGCCAGGGGCTGACCCGGATCCCTCCCGGCGCGGCCCTTCGAGCCCGGCTCTCTCCCGTCAGGCCTGTCGACGCGGCGTCCAGCGCAGCAGGCGCATGGCGTTGGCCGTGACCAGGACCGTGGCTCCGGTGTCGGCGAGGATGGCGGGCCACAGGCCCGTCACTCCGATCACGGTGGTGACCAGGAAGACGGCCTTCAATCCCAAGGCGATGGTTATGTTTTGCCGGATATTGCCCATCACCCCGCGGGACAGGGCGATCATGTCGGGAATGTCCCTGACCCGGCCGCGCAGGACGGCGGCGTCCGCGGTCTCCAGGGCCACGTCGGTGCCGCCGCCCATGGCGATGCCGACATCCGCCTGGGCCAGGGCCGGGGCGTCGTTGATGCCGTCCCCGACCTTGGCGACCACCAGACCTTCGGCCTGGAGCGCCTTGACGATCACCAGCTTGTCCTGCGGCAGCAGTTCGGCCCGGGGCTCGATGCCCAGCCCGGCGGCGACCGCCTCCGCCGTGCGGCGATTGTCGCCCGTCAGCATGACGGTGCGGATGCCCCGCGCCTTCAGGTCGGCCAGACCCTGGACCGCATCGGGCCGCGCCTCGTCACGCATGGCGAGGAACCCGGCCACCCCGCCTGCGGCGACAAGGACGGACACCGTCTTGCCCTCGGCGTTGAGGGCGGCGATGGCTGCGTCCTGGGCTGGCGAGATCGGCGCGCGCCGGGCCGCGGCCTGCGGCGAGCCGAGGAATATGCGTTCGCCGCCGACCTCGCCTTCGACGCCCTCCCCCGCAATGGCCTGGGTGGCCGACGCCGGCGGCGCCGTGATCTCATCCGCCTCGGCTCGGGCCAGGATGGCGAGGGCCAGCGGATGGCTTGATCCCGTCTCCAGCGCGGCCGCCAGGGTCAGCAGGGCGGAGGCGTCCCGCGTCCCGGCGACGACGTCGGTGACGACGGGCTTGCCGGCGGTCAAGGTCCCCGTCTTGTCGAAGGCGATCGCGGTGATCTTGCCGAGCGTTTCCAGCACGGCCCCGCCCTTCATTAGCAGGCCGCGCCGGGCGCCCGCCGACAGGCCGGCGGCGATGGCGGCCGGCGTGGATATGACCAGGGCGCAGGGGCAGCCGATCAGCAGCACGGCGAGGCCCTTGTAGATCCATTCGCTCCACGTTCCGCCGAACAGCAGCGGCGGCGTGACCGCGACGAGGGCGGCGAACACGAGCACGCCCGGCGTGTAGATTTTCGAGAAGCGGTCGATGAACCGTTCGGTCGGAGATTTCGATTCCTGCGCCTCCTCGACGAGACGCACCACCCGGGCGATGGTGTTGTCCGAGGCCGAGGCCGTCACGCGCACCCGCAGGACGCTGCCGCCGTTGATCGTGCCGGCGAACACAGGATCGCCCACGACCTTGCGTTTGGGCACGCTCTCGCCCGTCACCGGGGCCTCGTCGAGGTCTCCCGCGCCCTCGATGATCTCGCCATCCGCGGGAACGCGGTCTCCGGGCCGGACCAGGATGACCGCGCCCACCGCCACGGTCTCGGCGGCGACCTCCGTGGTCACGCCGTCCACCTCGACGAAGGCGGTCTTGGGCACGAGGGCGGCGAGCCCCTGGATGCTCTTGCGCGCGCGTCCGGCCGCCACCCCTTCCAGCATTTCGCCGACGAGGAACAGCAGGACGACGGCGGCGGCCTCTTCCGCGGCCCCGATGAAGACGGCGCCGACGGCGGCGATGGTCATCAGCATTTCGATGGAGAAGGGCGTGCCGTGGCGCGCCGCCGAAAAGGCGCGCGACGCGATCGGAATCAACCCCACGGCCAGGGCGGCGAGGAAGGCGTATCGTTCGAGGGAGGGGAACAGCGTGCCCAGTCCATAGGCGGACAGCAGCGCCAGGCCGCAGAGCGCGGTGAGGCGCGCCTTCCCGGTCCACCACCACGGGGCGCCCCCGGCCCCGGCGGCCGCCGGAGGCGGGCCGGCCGGCGCCGCAACGGATCCGGACGTCGGCGAGGCCGCTTCCCCGCTGTAGCCCAGGTTGCGCAGTTGCTGCAGGACCGCTTCGTCAGCGAGGTCTCCGTCATGCCTGATCTTCAGCACGCCGGTCTGCACCGCCACCGACACGTCCTCGACGCCCGGCAGCCTGCGGATCGCCGTGTCGATCTTGCGGCCGCAGCTGGCGCAATCCATCCCGGTCACCCGGTATCGGCTTTCGAGGGTTTGCGCCGTCATGTCTGTTCCTTGTGATCTCTACAGGGCAAGGCTACCTCCTCCAGCGACTGTAGATGCAAGCTAAAAATGAGCGCGCCGTTCGGTTGGAGTGAAGGGCGCCGTCCGCTGAACCTGGAGGCCGGGCCCAGCCCGTTGATGACCTCGCCTTGTCCGCACGACCGGGAGACCGCGCCGCCGACGGCGGCACAGGTGGAACGCGCTTTGGGCGCAGCCGCCGCCCGCGTGGCCGCCGCTGGGGACAGGCTGACGCGCCCCCGGCGCAGGGTGCTGGAGCTCCTGCTTATCGCGGGCTCTCCGGCCAAGGCCTATGATCTCGTGGCGACGTATCACCGGGAGGCCCGCGTCGCGAAGCCTGCGACGGTCTATCGGGCGCTGCAGTTCCTCGAGACCCGAGGACTGGTTCATCGTCTTTCCACCCTCAAATCCTACGTGGCCTGCGATCCCGAGCGGCCCGGCGCGCCGGCCCTTTACCTGCTGTGCGACTGCTGCGGCTCCTGTCGCGAGGTTCCCGCGCCCGACCTGGCTGCGCTGAACGCGGCCGCGACAGCGGCGGGCTACGAGATCGAACGGATCACGCTCGAAGGCCAGGGTCTGTGTTCGGCTTGCCGCCCGCCGCGCCCCGGCGCCGCCCGGGATCCGGTCCTCCAGACGGAGCCGGAGGCGGCCGCGGGGTCCGGGCCCGCAAGCATTGAGCCGCGCCCCTGATCAAGCCCGCGGCGGGTCGATGACGGCCTGGCCCGGGCGCCCGGCCGCGGCGACGCCGGGGCCCGCGGCCAGTTCCATGGCCCGTTCGGTGGCGGCGGCCGACATTCGGGTCGCCCCCCCCCGTCGGGACGGACTAAGCCAGGTCTGGACCGGTCGGTCGAAGCCGTAGCGAAACACGGCGGCGGCCACGAACGCCCCGACCAAGCCGATCGCCCACAGGACCCAGCGAACGCCGGACGACCACGCCTCCTGTCCAAGGGCGTCGAGCAGGCCGAACCAGACGATGCGGCTCACCTCATTCGTGAGGAACATCGAGAACGACATTAGGGCCAGATGCTCGATCAGCCGTGAAGGACTGCGCACCGGCACGGCGCCGGCGGCCCAGATGATCACGGTCATCAGGCCGAGCGACACCAGGCTGAAGGCGCCGAAGGCCTGCAGCCCCACGAGCGCGAAGGCGGCGGCGAGGCCGATCGCCCTGGCCCGGTGCGGCGCGACACAGACCCGCGAACCGTAGAAGGCCGCCGCGACTCCGAGCAGGAAGAGCGGCAGGGCGCGCAGGATGCCGTAGCGCATCGGCAGGCGGTAGATCGGATCGCCGAGCCACAGCGAGGCGGCGATATCGGCGGCGACGACGAGGAGCGTCGCGCCGATCACCATTGCGACCGGCGGCCAGCGCCACAGGGCGCGGCAGATCCAGGGCAGCAGGAGATAGCAGCCGATCAGGGCCGAGAGGGTCCAGGTCGGGGCGTTCCACCCCTGCCCGCCCGGCACGCCATAGGCCTGGACCAGTAGCACCTGCGCGGGCAGTTGCGACCAGTCGAACCAGCGCGGATTGCTGGGCGCGATCCCGGCCAGGGCGGCGCCGCCGACGAGCAGCACCAGGACGAGGCTGACCGCCAGGTGGGCCGGAATGACCCGCAGCAGGCGCTGGCGCGCATAGGCGCGCAGCGAGGCCTGTCCGGACGCGAGGCGATCACCGTAGATGCGGGCCAGGACATAGCCGGAGTCGATGATGAAGAAGTCGGTGAGCAGATAGCCGCGCTCGAAGACTGGATGCAATTGTCCGAGAGGCACAGGCGCGGCCTCGCGGAAATGGTAGAGGATGATCAGCGCCCCTACGATAAAACGCAGCGCGTCCAGCCAGCCGCCGCGCGCGATCCGGACGGGGCGAGGCGATGGCTCGGTCAGCGCGGCTTCGGGCATTCAGTCAGCCTTCCGTGGCGCAGACTTGGCGGCGGCGCTGCGGTGCTCATGTGGACGCAGGACGATCTGGTCTCGCGAAGCGTAGAGGACGGCCGTTCCCAAAACCCAAACGACGACCAAGCCTCCGACGACCATCAGTCCGGGCCTATCGCGGGGTCCAAACACAAACGAGCAGCCGATCACGCCGCCCAGAATGGCCCCGTAACCAAAATGCAGCGGCACCTTGTGTGCGCCCAGCAGCAGAAGGGCCATGCAGAAGACCAGGCCTCCTGCGAACAGGCTGACCCCGATGGCGACGAGCGTATCGAGCACGGGCCGTGGCTTCAGCGGGCGCGCCTGGAGCCGCCGCCTACCTCGTTGGCGATAGCGGCCTTCCCGCCAACGAATGCTCCGGCCGCGCACGGTGAAGCGTTTGCCGGCCATGCGTCAGGGCCTTGCGTTGGGCGCGGGCGTGTCCTCATGGCGCGCAAGAAGGATTCTCATCCGGACAATTTCGGATTCCTGGGCCGCAATGATCTCATCGGCCAGATTACGCACGTCGCGGGCTTCGCCATGCTCGACGGCGACCTTGGCCATTGCGAGCGCACCCTCGTGGTGGGCGATCATTCCGCGCAGGAAGTCGATGTCGGCGTCGCCCGTGTAGTTGATGCTCATGGCCTGGTGCATCTTCGCGCTGGCCTCGCGATAGGCGCGAGTCGATGGGCTGTCCGTGGTCTCGCCAGCGTGGCTTGCCTCGGTGTCGCTCGGGCGAGAGTCAGCCGCCGACGGCGCCGCAGGGACCTCGCGGGTTTGCCGCGAGATCATCCCGAAGGCGAAGACCGACAGGGCGAGAAAGACGGCGATGACGGAAATCCATCCGAAACGCTTCATGACGATGTCCTCGAGAGAGCCGGCGGGGCCACGGGGGCGGCCGGGATTGCACTGGGAAGGATGGGCGCCGTTCGGTCGCGGTAGCCGAGCAGGCGCAGAGCGTTGAACACCACCAGCAGGGTCGACCCCTCGTGGAGCGCCACGGCAGGGCCGATGCCAAGGCCGAGGATCGTCGCCGGCACAAGGAAGGCGACGATTCCGAGACTGACGTAGAGATTCTGGAGAATGATGCGCCGCGTCTGTCGGCTGAGACCGACGGTGAAGGGCAGCTGCGACAGGTCGTCGGACATCAAGGCGACGTCGGCGGTCTCAAGCGCAACATCGGAGCCAGCCGCGCCCATCGCGATACCGACGGTCGCCGTGGCCATGGCCGGGGCGTCGTTCACCCCGTCGCCGACCATGGCAATCTTGCCGTCAGCGCGAAGGCGTTTGATGGCGTCGACCTTGTCCTCGGGCATGAGGTCGCCCCAAGCCTCTGTCAGGCCGACCTGTCCGGCGATCGCCTGTGCGGCCTTCTGGTGATCGCCCGAGATCATGATCATTCGCCCGATGCCGAGGGCGCGAAGAGCGGTCAGCGTCGGCCGCGCTGCTGGGCGAGGCGTATCAAGAAGCCCAATGACACCGAGATCGCGCGTGCCGCGTCGCACCACCATCAGGGTTCGCCCCTGCAGTCGCAACTGAGCGACGACAGAGGTTGTTTCGTCGCCGAGCGGCGCTACGCCGTCGACGCCGAACATCTCCGGCTTCCCTATCCAGATCGTCTCGCCGTGCAGCTGGGCGGTCACGCCCTTGCCCGTCAGGCTCTTGAGGTCGATCGCGGCCGGGATGATCGTATCGCGCAAGCGTGCGCCACCGTCGCGCGCGATGGCCTCCGCCAACGGGTGGTCGCTGAGCCGTTCGACCGCCACAGCGACCGCCAGAAGATCGCCCTCCTTCGTCCCGCGCACCGTCATGACGTCGGTGATCCGCGGCCGTCCCTCGGTCAGGGTGCCGGTCTTGTCGAAGGCGATGGCGTTGAGCGAGCCGAGGTTCTCCAACGGCGCGCCGCCCTTGATCAGGACACCGGCGCGCGCCGCACGGGCGACGCCCGAGAGGACGGCGCTCGGGGTGGCGATGGCGAGCGCGCAAGGACTCGCGGCGACCAGCACGGCCATGGCGCGATAGAAGCTGTCGCGGAACGGCTCATCGACGACGACCCAGGCGAACAGCAGGACAAAGGCGAGCGCCAGCACCACAGGCACGAAGATGCGTTCGAACCTGTCCGTGAAGCGCTGGGTCGGCGACTTCTGCGTCTCGGCCTCACTCACCATCCGAACCACCTTGGCCAGGGTGGTGTCGCTCGATGTGCGGGTCGTCTCAATCTCGATGGCGCCTGAGCCATTGATGGTGCCCGCGAAGACGAGAGACGGCGATCCGACCTGGGCCGGTCTCGCCCGCGCCGCCTCGGGATCCGCGACGGGCTGCTTGTCGACAGGCATGCTTTCGCCGGTCACGGGGGCTTGGTTGATGCTTGTGGTGCCGACCACGACAAAGCCATCAGCGGGCAGTCGTTCGTTTGGACGCACCACCACGGTGTCGCCGACGACCAAATCTTCGACAGGCAATTCGACGACCTGCCCGTCGCGTCGCACATGGGCTGTCCGGGGGGCAAGCTCGGCCAGGGCCTCGATCGCGCGTTTGGCGCGGCCCATGGCGTAGTGTTCGAGCGCGTGGCCGATGCTGAACAGAAACAGCAGGAGAGCGCCTTCGGCCCAGGCCCCGAGCGCCGCCGCACCTGCGGCTGCGACGAGCATCAAGGTATCGATCTCGAAGCGCTTCTGGCGGAGGTTCTCGAACGCTTCTCGCACCGTAAAAAAGCCGCCGAAGATGTAGGCGATCAGGAAGAGGGCGAGGGGAATCCAAGCGGGAAGGCCCGTTGCGAGTTTCTCGAGGGCGAATCCAAGGCCCAGAGCAAGGCCACTTGTCAGGGCGAAGATCAGCTCCGTATTGGAGCCTAGAACGCCACCGTGATCGTGCTCCTCGGACTTGGTGTGGAGATGGTCCGGCAGTGTTGTGCTGGTCATAAATAGGGTCCCGTTGCGGGTTGGGAATCGCGGCTGCTTGCGGCGACCGCCGCGATCGAGGGGGCGGGATAGCGACACGGGCGAAGGCGCGCCGGGCCAGCGGGTTCCAGCGCGATCCGCTCGCAGGTGGTCATCCCGGTTCTCCCGACCTCAGGGCACGGGCACGACGGCATTAAAGCCCCCGAGCCGCTGGAGCTGCTCAATCGCTTCGAAAAGCGGAAGCGCTAGGAGAAAGACGAAGCCGTCGCGCACCGTGCGGACGAAGAATACCGGCCGGATCATGATTTCCGCCTCGTCGCGCCATAGGGAGAGCTTGGGCAGGAACCGAGGGGTGCGCTCACGGTAAGCTTGGTAGTCGTGTCCAAAGGCGTCGGAGAGGAAGCGTTCTTCGCGGCCGACCACGATGCGAAACACCACCCAGCAGGCTAATCCGAAGACCAAACCGACGCTAAGGCTGCCGGACTGGGCGCCGATGCCAAACGCGCCGATGAAGCTGAAGACGTACAGCGGATTGCGGCTGACCGAATACGGTCCTGCGGATATGATCTCCTGTTTCTTGCGGCCACCGATGTAAAGGGAACACCAAGCCCGACCGATGATGCAAACCATGATGGCGATCAGGCCCAGATGCTCGACAGGATGTTCGAGCAAGGGCCAGGATGTGACGAGCGCCGCGCAGACGACAAGAAGCAGGCCCCCGACGAGAATGCCCGCCTTGCGCCATCGTTGAACGGATTGGATATCGACCGCTGATCGACAGGCGTCATCAGGGGGCGAGGAGCCGGACAAAGCGGGGCTTGCGGGCTTGGAGACGCTGTCGGAGGGCTCGAGCGGCATCATTGCCCCTCCCCCTCAGCCGGACGATCCTTAGCCGCATCGCGCAGGATATCCACGCCGCCCTTCAACGCGATGGCGGCCACGAGGACGCCGACGACGAGGTCCGGCCACGCCTGGCCGAGCCAGAGCACCAGGGCCCCGGCGACGAGGATTCCCCCGTTGGAGGCGAAGTCGTTAAAGCTGAACGTCTCGGCAGCCTTCATGTTGACGTCGCCGCTGTGCTGACGGCGGATCAACTGCAGGCAGATCAGGTTGATGATCGCTGCGACGACCGAGAGTCCCATCATGGTCGGGCCGATCGGTTCGGTCCCGATGAGGAATCGACGACCCGCGTCCAGAAGGACGCCAGCGCCGAAGATAAGGAGCATGACGCCCGAGAGGCGCGCCGCCCCCCGCTTCCACGAACCAGGCCGACCGATCGCGAGAAAGCTGATCAGATAGACAGCAGCGTCCGAGGCGTTGTCCACTGCATTGGCCAGCAGAGCGCTGGAATCGGCGGACAAGCCGCCGATCCCGAGCGCTAATGCCAGGCCCGCGTTGAGCGCGAGAACCGTCAGCAACGTGCGTCGCTGCTGACGGTCATCCTGAGTGCGAGCAATCAATCCTCAACCCCCTCGTCCTTGCGATGACGCACCGCCTTGGCCGCGAAGGTCGGCAGGACCAGCAGGGTCAGGGCCGTCGCGGTCAGAAGGCCGCCGATGACGACCGTCGCCAGAGGCTTCTGAACCTCGGCCCCCGCGCCGTGGGCGAGCGCCATCGGGATGAAGCCGACAATGGCGACCAAGGCTGTCGTCAACACCGCACGCAATCGGCTGGACGCCCCTTCGATCGCCGCGTCCCGGGGCGCGAGCCCCGCCTGCAATCGCTCGCGAATGGCCTGCATCAAAACAAGTCCGTTCAGGGTCGCCACACCCGAGACGGCGATGAAGCCAACGGCCGCAGACACCGAGAACGGCATCCCTCGCATGAGAAGCGCCAAGGCGCCGCCGATCAAGGCCAAGGGCACGCAGGCGAAGACCAGCCCAGCCTCGGAGAACGACCCCAGAGCCATAAACAGCAGCACACCGATCAGGACGAAGACGATCGGAATAACCAGGCCCAGCCGTTGTTCGGCCCGTTTGAGGTTCTCGAACTGACCGCCCCAGGTCAGGCGGACGCCCGGCGGGAGCTGGATTTGGTCCACCTTGGTTTGTGCGTCGGTGACGAAGCCGCCCAGATCCCGGCCGCGAACGTTGGCCTGGACCACCATCCGTCGGCTACCGTCGTTGCGGCTGATCTGGTTCGGCCCCTCGGCGCTTTGGATACGGGCTACCGAAGACAGCGGCACGGTTACGCCTGTCGAAGAGACGATCGGCAGGGCCGCGAGCGCCGCCGGATCGTTGCGCGCATCGTCCGGAAGACGGACGACGACGTCGAAGCGACGGTCGCCCTCGAAAATCCGGCCGGCCTCCGCGCCGCCGATGGCGGCCGAGACCGCTTCAGAAACGTCGGCTGCGGACAGGCCGTAGCTGGCCGCCGCGAACCGATCGACGCTGACCGTGAGCGTCGGCAAGCCCGACGCTTGTTCGACGCGAACGTCGGCGGAGCCGGTGGTCTGCCGCAGTACGCCGGCCACCTCATCAGCGACCCGCTGCATGGTGTCGAAGTCATCGCCGTAGACCATGACCGCGAGGTCGGTCCGGACCCCGGAAATGAGTTCGTTGAAGCGGAGCTCGATGGGTTGGCTGAACTCGAAATTATTCCCGATCTGTTGGTTGGCGAGCTCTTCGAACCGCTCGAGCAAGGCTTCCTTCTCGAGACCTGAATCCGGCCAGTCCTTGCGGTCCTTCAGAACGATGACGCTGTCCGAAATGTTGGGCGGCATCGGGTCGACGGCAGCCTCGGCGGTGCCGGTCCTGGAGAACATGGTCTCGACTTCCGGCTGGGCGGTGATGACCCGTTCCAACGCCATCTGCATGGCGAGGGACTGTTCCAGCGACGCCGAGGGAACACGCAGCGCCTGCATGGCGATGTCGCCCTCGTCCAGAGTGGGGATGAACTCCCGTCCCAGGGACGAGAAGGCCAGACCACCGACAACAACCGCGCCGAGTGCCGAGATCAGCACGATCTTAGGACGATCGACGGCGGCGCGGATGGCCGGCTGGATCCAACGCCGCGCGTGGCGGAGCAGGAAGGTCTCATGTTCGTGGGCTTGGCCGTGTTCGTCGGTCTCGACCTTCTTGGGGTCCCGCACCAGCAGGGCCGTCATGGCCGGAACGAAGGTGAAGGAGAAGATGAAGGCGCCGACGAGCGCCAGCATGACCGTTGCGCCCATGGGGACGAACGTCTTGCCCTCGACGCCCTCGAGCATCAGCAAGGGGGTGAAGACGAGCAGGATAATCAGCTGACCGAAGGCGGCTGGCTTGACCATCTTGCGAGCTGCGGCCACGGCGACATCAAGGCGTTCCCGACGGGTCAGAGCCCGTCCCAGATCGATCCGCCGCTGCGACAGCATCAACAAGGTGCTTTCAACGACGATGACCGCCCCATCGACCAGAAGGCCGAAGTCCAGCGCGCCCAAGCTCATCAGGTTTCCACTGATGCCAAACCTATTCATGCCGATGACGGCGAACAGGAAGCTGATCGGGATCATCAAGGCCGTGATGCTGGCCGCACGAATGTTTCCGAGCAGCAGGAACAGCACGACGATGACCAGAAGGGCGCCCTCGGTGAGGTTGCGGGCCACGGTCGAGATGGTCGAGTTGACCAGGGCGCTACGGTCAAGGACCGTCACCGCCTCGATCCCTGCGGGCAGAGTCTTGCGAACCTCATCGAGTCGCTCCCCGGCCGCCTGGGCCACGGTGCGGCTGTTGCCGCCCGCGATCATCAGCGCCGTTCCGAGCACGGCCTCGTGGCCGTCACGGCTGGCGCCGCCCAGGCGCGGAGCCTGGCCGATCTCGACCGTGGCGACATCGGCGACCCGCACGATCAGGCCGTTCCGGTTGACGACCGGCGCCTGAGCCAGATCTTCCACGGTGGAGGCCAAGGCGTCGGTGCGGACCGTCAGAGCTTCGCCAGCGCGCTGGATATAGCCTGCGCCGGCCTGAGTGTTGGCGCGATCGAGGGCCTGGATAAGGTCGCCCATGCCCAGGCCGTAGGCGGAAAGGCGCGCCGCGTCCGGACGGACCGCATACTCCTTCACATAGCCGCCGACGGTGTCGACGCCGGCGAGACCGGGGGCGGTCCGCATTTGCGGCGCGACGATCCAGTCCTGCACGGTGCGCAGATAGGTGGCGCGCTGCTGCGGGGTCGAAAGCAGATCGCCTTCGGGCGTCAGATAGGCTCCGCCCGCCTGCCAGCCCGGCTCGCCAGGCTTGGCGAGGTTCTGACTGTTGAATGGCTTGTAGTCGATCGTCCACATCAGCACTTCACCGAGGCCCGTGGTGATCGGGGCCATGGTCGGCTCCACCCCGTCAGGCATGGCCTCCCGGGCGCCCGCGAGCCGTTCGGCGACCTGCTGGCGCGCGAAATAGATGTCGGTCTGGTCGGTAAAGATGACCGTGACCTGGCTGAAGCCGTTTCGGCTGAGGGATCGGGTCGTGGTCAGGCCGGGAATGCCGGCCATGGCGGTTTCAATCGGGTAGGTGACCTGTCGTTCGATCTGTTCAGGCGCGAGCGCCGGAGCGACCGTGGTCACCTGGACCTGGCGATTGGTGATATCCGGCACGGCGTCGATGGGAAGCCGTGTCAGCTCGAGGAGTCCGTAGGCCGCGACAAGCGCCGTGGCGAGAACCACGAACCATCGGAATTTGACCGAGAGTTCGATGATGAATTTGAACATGCGGTGCGCCCCTAGTGACCGTGCTCGGCCTCGCCCTTGGCGAGCTCGGCTTTGAGGAGGAAGGCGTTCGTGCCGGCGACCCGTTCAGCCCCGGTGAGGCCACGCAGGATTTCAGTCCGCCCCCCGGCCTGACGACCGGCGAGCACCGGACGGGCCTGGAAGCCGTTCGGGACCTGAACGAAGACGACGGTGTTGCCGTCGACGGTCTGGACGGACTCGGTCGGCACGGTGAGACCGCCGGTCGTCTCGCCCGTCACGATCGCCCCCGTGACGGCGGAACCGGCCGGCGGGAGGACAGAGCCCGTCGGCCGGGCCCGAATGACCGTGGCGCCGCTTTCGCCGCCCGCGCCTGCGGCAACGCCGGTGACGATGGCGTCGAAGTCGCCGCTGGGGTTGCTGACCCGCAGAGGCGCCCCGGCCCTTACATTGGCGGCCAAAGCAGGCGGCGCGTTGAAGACGAGCTCAACCCTGGCCGGGTTGGTGACCTCGGCGACAACGCCGCCAGGGGCGACGAAGCCGCCCGGTCCGACCTGGACGCTGGTCACGACTCCGGTGATGGGGCTGGTGACGCTGAGGCGGCCCGAAGCGTTGGGCGAGCCCGCCGCGCTGGACCGCGCGCGAGCCGCGCGGGCGCCGGCTTCGGCGCTGAGCAGTTGCGCGCGGGACGCCTCGACCTCCTGTCGGGCGACAACGCCCTGGTCCGCCAGATTGCGGTTGCGTTGATAAGCCTGGCGCGCCACTTCAGTTTCGGCGGCCGCCGCGTCTGCGTCCGCGCGGAACGTCGCCGCTTCACCGCTGACGACGCTCGCCAGGGGCTGACCGATCCGGACCGACTGGCCCGGAGCTACGAGAACCCGCTCGACCCGCCCGCCGACGGACGCCGCCACAGCGGCGCGCGCGTCGACCATGGGCTCGACCCGCCCGGAGAGCCGGGTTTCGGCGCCCCCTCCCCGACCGACGCCGACCACGATCAGGTTGGCGGCCTGGGCCTGGGCCGCGCTCAGAGCGACGAAGCCTTCCGGCGCTTCGGCCTCGCCTTCGTGGCCGGCTTCGCCCTCGGCATGAGCGCCCTCTTCTTCAGCGTGACCCGCCTCACCCTCGGCGGCGGCTGGAGCGGCGTCCGGCCCGCGCGTGAGCAGGAACAGCCCGCCTCCGCCAAGCAGAACGACGGCGGCGGCGCCGCCGATCAGCAACGTCTTGTTGGATGTGCGCTTGCGCATCATTGGGCTCCTTGGAAGGGGGCGCGGCCGTCCTGGCGCGCGAGTTCAATCTCGGCCTGGACACGTGCAAGGCGTGCATCGACGGCCGAAGTCCGAGCTGAGATCAGGGCGGTGCGTGTGACCCGCAGTTCGAGCTGGGAGATCCTCCCGGCTTCGGTTCCAATCCGCGACAGACGGTAGGCTTCCTCAGCGGACGCCACCCCTGCATCGGCGGCGGAGACCCGGCTGACGGAGGCGGCAAGCCGCGCCCGCGCCGCGGCGCGATCGGCCTGGGCTTCCTGACGGGCTCCAAGAAGCCGCGCGTCCGCAGCCCGGAAGTCGGCCTGCGCCGCGTCTATGTTCCCGCGGTTGCGGTCGAACAGGGGCAGCGGCATGCTGACGCCGAAAGTCAACGCCGTCGCGTCCTCCATCTCGTATCGACGGACACCGACGCTGGCGTTGATGTCCGGGCGCGAGCGGATTCGCTCCACGTCGATCCGGCGTTCGGCGGCCGCGCGGTGAGCCTCGGCGACGCGAACGGTCGGCGCATCCGCCGGGGCCGCGAAGGTGGCGGCAGGCGCGAGGTCCAGCAGGCTGGCGTCGATGGTCGTCACCGGAGCCGCCAGCATGGCGACTGCGGTCAGTCGCGCGAAGGCCGCGTCGCGCTCCGCGACGGCCTCATCGCGCGAGGCACGCGCCGCAGCCGCTTCGCTTTCACCCTGGATGCCGCGCAGCAGTGGCTCACGGCCTTCTTCGACAAGAACGAGGGCGGCCCTCGCATCGGCGATGGTCAAGGTAAGGCTTTCCTCGGCGAGCACGGCCCGCCGTTGAGCGGCTTCCGCATCGGCATAGACCTGTGCGAGTCGTCCGGCGGCGTCGATGATGGCGAGGTCCCGTTGCAGCGCCGCGGTTCCGGCTTCCGCGCGGGCGACATTCACCCGCGCGGTTCGGCGTCCCCAGAGCTCAAGGTCCTGACTGATCGACAAGGTGGTTTCTGCGTTGGCGTAGCCTGAGAAGGGCCCCGTGCCGAACGCGTTTTCGGCGTCGAGAGCGATCGTCGGATTAGGCCTGACACGGGCCTGGCGGACACGCGCTTCAGCGGCGTCGGACAGGGCGCCGGCTTCAAGGGTGGCCGGGGTTTGATCGAGCTGGGCGAGCAGCTCGGCGAACGACGGAGCGGGGTCAGCCCAAGCGGGACTGGCCAGCACGGCCGCAAATGCGGCCAGCGCGCAGCCGACCGCGAAACGCGGCGGCCTGCGATGTGAGGGAGGCATGATTCATCTTCCAGAAATTTGACACGAGATCGCGCGCACGGCGGCGCAGACGTCGTGTCAGACTCTGGGCGGACGCTTCAGGCCGTCGGGCGAGATCGACGACGGAAAATCACTCGAGGGGAAGGCGTGAACCGGCCTTGCGTGGATTTGCATCGCGATGTCGTCGGCGACATCCGCACGGGCGGTTCCGTTGTGGTGGCAGTGGCCGTGGGTGCAGACTCCGTGCCCACCGCCAAGGTCGCCCTGGTCGCTATCGCCTGCATCCTGAGCGACAATGGCGTGAGCCGAGGTCGTCTCTGGGGCGCAGGTCGCGGCGTCAGCGATCGGGGCGACGAAAAACACGGCGGAGACCAGGGTCACCGCCAGTATCAGTCTTGCCCATGTCGCAATTGGCCACGCCATCGCGTGGTGGATACTTTCATTCGGGCGATCAAGCAATCTGTTACAGTGTTCGGGGGCTGCGACTGTTTCGAGTGACCACCAATCCGCGGTGAGGGAGAGGGAAAGTCGACATGCAAGGCCGAGAGTGGCGCGTCGTCGGCCATCTCGACCTATTCAGCAACGTCGAGCGATCTTTAAGCGAGCGCACGCTGATCGCGTCCGATTCTTTCGCTGCGTCTGCAGGTGGATCGAGATTGCAGAATGCGCAATCTTCACCTGAGTAGCGCTCCCGCTATCAGGTCGGGCCATCGTGAACCGGTCAGCCAGACCGCTCCGCCGGTCGCCGCGACGCCAGGCTCTGGGTAAGGTCGTTGCGCGCGCATAGCCAGAGCGAGCGGACGTTGGCGTCGCCTGCGCAGTGGCTTACCAGCAGTAAGCCGGCCAGGGCGTTGGCGAAGAAGCCCAGAGGGCCCAGTCCGGTGATGCCACGGGACGGCGCCCCGGAGGTGGCTCGCGAGATCGCGTAGCTGAGGAATAACAGCACCAACGCAACGAGGCTGGCGCCTTGGCCATTGGCCGCCCCGGACTGCACGGCGACCGAACGTCCGATCACGGCCAGGCTGATGCCGTAGGTGGCGCGTCGGCCAGGAAGTTGAGCACATTGGCGCCCAGGGGGCGCCGAGCCTTGCAGGGACACGCCGCTGGCTATGGCCATAAAGGCGGCGCAGTTGACGGCGATCACCGCGATCATGATGCGCCGGTAGGCGGGGTGGCGCTGTCGAACCTGGAGGCCACGCCGCAACTGCAGCCGGGCGAGGAAGTGCACAGGACGAGAGGGGGTTCAGTCATCGGATTACCCTTTCGCGAGAAGCATGCATCTCCCAATGGCTAGACGATCATGCCGAGAATGCATGGCTTCCATGAAAGAAACGCCTGTCAGATAAAACCAGCTTGATCCTCTAGTAACTAGAGGGCCCAAAATCAGTTGAAATCCATTGGAGGCTTCATGATCACCATGCACCCGACGCGACGCGTTCCCGGCCGCCTGCAGACGATCGCCTTCGCGCTCGCGGCGCTGATCGCCGTCGTGGATCAGGCCGCCAAGGCCGCGGCGCGCGCTCAGCTGGACGCTCCGATCAACCTCACGCCGTTTCTCGCGCTGCGTCTCGGGTTCAACCCCGGCGTCACCTTCGGCCTGTTCGCCGGCTCAGGCGCCGTCGGCCGCTGGGCGCTGAGCGCCGTGGCCTCCCTGATCATCGGCGCCCTGCTGGCGTGGATCTGGCGCACGCGCAGCGCCGTGACGGCGGCCGCCGCAGGCCTCATCGCCGGTGGAGCGATCGGGAACCTCGTCGACCGGCTACGCTTTGGCGCGGTCACCGATTTTATCGATCTTCATTGGGGGGCGGCGCACTGGCCGACCTTCAACCTCGCCGATGCGGCCATTGTCTGCGGCGTCGCGCTGCTCCTCCTCACCGTCCGGGGCTCGGACAGCCGCGCGGCGTCCTCGACCCTGGGACGGGCGGCGCGATGAGGCTTCCCGCCGAACAGAGGGCGATCGCCGTCCGCTCGGCGCCGGCGATTCTCATCACCGCCTCAGCGGCGGCCTCCGCCTGGCTGCGGCTTTCCCCGCCCCTTCTCGGCGCGGCGCGCGACATGGCGACGGCCGATAGGCTGGCCTATGCCCTGCAGGCGAATCTCCCGGTCTTCCTGTGGCTCGCGGGGTGTTTGAGGGTGGTGGCCAGCATCCGGTTCCGGTCCGACGCCGACCGGCCGGGTCCGCCGATGCGGCGCCCGGCGCCAGGCTCGCCCTACCCGCCGCCGTGCTACAGAACTCGCTTGAACAGACCGTTCTGGCGGTGAGCGCCCACCTGGTGCTCGCCACCGTGCTGCGCGGCGAGGAGATGATCCTGCTGCCGGTGTTGGTCCCTCTTTATCTGGTTGGTCGGGGTTTCTTCGCCCTGGGTTACGCGCAGGGCGCGGCGGCCCCGGCCTTCGGCATGGCGCTCACCGGCGCCTCCACGATTGCCGCCTTCGGCATCGCCGTCGTCCTGATGGGGCTGGGCCGATGATCCCTCCCCGCCCCAGATGCCTTTCACCCGCCGTTACGAGCTGACGCGATGCCCCTCCCCTCTCCCGCCTCGTCCGGGTTGCGCCCCATCGGCAAACTGGCCGCCGCCACGGGCGTCAAGGTTCCGACCATCCGCTTCTATGAAGAAATCGGCTTGCTTCCGCCGCCGCCGCGCACCGCCAGCGACCGGCGCATGTATGACGACGCGGCGGAGCGCCGCCTGTCATTCATCCGGCATGCCCGCCAGCTGGGCTTCGATCTGGATTCGATCCGCTCCTTGCTTGATCTGTCGGATCACCCCGATCGGCCCTGCGCCGAGGCCAGCACCCTGGCCGAACGTCATCTCGCCGATGTGAAACAGAAGATCGCCCGGCTCCGCGCCCTCCAGCGCGAACTGTCGCGGATGACGACGGAATGCGCCGGGGGCCGGGTCTCCGCCTGCAAGGTGATCGAGGCGTTGCACGATCCATCCGCGCCGCTTTGACCCTGTGGAAGATCCGGAAGGCGCAAAGACCCCGGAGCCATTAGCCCACCGCGACGTTTGGAGGCGATTGGCGGCTCCCGTCGCGGACCGCCCGTCCTTCTGGAGGATTTCGATGACGCATCGGCCGACCTCGCGACACGGCGACCAGACCCTGGCCCTGCTGACAGACCCTTATCGGCGCCTTTCCCACCTGTTCGAGCAGGCCGGCGCCGACGTCGTCGAGACCCGCCTGGCGCTGAAGGAGACGACCTGTCTGAGAGGCCGCGAGGCGGCGCGGATCTTCTATGACGAGACCCGCATCGTGCGGGCGGGCGCCATGCCGGCGCCGGTCCGCCGCACGCTGCTCGGCGAGGGCGGCGTCCAGGGGCTGGACGGCGAGGCCCACCGCGCCCGCAAGGGCGTGTTCATGTCCCTGATGTCGCCAGCCCGTGTCGCGCGGCTGGGCGAACTGTTCGAAGCGGAGTGGCGGCGCGCGACCGTCGAATGGGCCGGCGAGGAGGACATCGTGCTCTATGACGCCCTGCAGCCGGTGCTGACGCGGGCTGTCTGCGGCTGGGCCGGCGTGCCGCTTGAGCCGCACGACGAAGCGAAGCGGGTCCGTCACCTGAGGGCGCTGTTCGACGCGGCGGGATCGCGGGGCCCCCGGCATCTGTGGTCGAGGCACGCGCGTCGCCGCGTCGACGCCTGGCTGGGCTCGATCATTGAAGACATTCGCGCCGGCCGTCTGTCGCCGGATCCGGACACGGCCGCCCACGCCTGGGCCTGGACCCGCGCCGAAGACGGCGAACCGTTGCCGATCCACACGGCGGCGGTCGAACTGGCCAATGTATTGCGGCCGACTGTCGCGACCTCGGTCTACATCGTGTTTGTGGCGCACGCGATGCAGGCTCACCCGGATGCGGCCCGTCTGGCCGTCGCCGACCCCGGACGTCGCCGCGCCTTCGTCCAGGAAGTCCGACGCTTCTATCCGTTCTTCCCGGCAGTGATCGGGCGTGTGCGCGCGCCGTTTCGCTGGCGCGACCTGGTCTTCCCGGAGGGCCGTCAGGTGGTCCTCGACCTCTATGGCTCCAATCACGATCCCGCACACTGGACTGATCCCGAGGCGTTCCGGCCGGAGCGGTTCAGCGACGGCTCCGGAGATCCGTTCGGTCTCATCCCCCAGGGCGGTGGGGATGCGGCGACCGGTCACCGTTGCCCTGGCGAAGGGATCGTCGTGGAGCTGATGGAGCGCGCCGTCGGCCTGCTCGCCGACCTGAACTACCGGCTGCCGGATCAGGATCTGGAGATCGACTTCCGCCGCCTGCCGGCCCTCCCCGGAAGCGGGTTCCGAATGGAGACGCGCGACGCGGCCCTCAATGAGGGGGGCGCCTGATGCCGCTTCCTCGGGCTGGCCGGGGCCCTTCTCTCCCATCCACTCGCAGCAAAGGCTGACGCCATGAGCCGTTCGACGACCTCCTACGACCTGGTGATCATCGGCGGCGGGCCGGGCGGATACCCGTGTGCGATCCGGGCGAGCCAGCTCGGCCTGTCGGTGGCGGTCATCGACGACCGCGAACTGCTCGGGGGGACCTGCCTGAACATCGGGTGCATTCCGTCCAAGGCGCTGCTCCAGGCCACCGAGCGGCTGGAGATGGCGCGCAATCTCGAAGCGTTCGGCGTCATGGTAGACAATGTGCGGGCCGATCTTGACGGTGTCATGCGGCACAAGGGCAAGGTGGTGACCGAGCTTGGCGAAGGGGTCGCCTACCTCCTGCGCAAGCACAAGGTCGCCCGCTTCCAGGGCCGCGGGCGGCTGCTGGCGCGCGACCGGGTGGAGGTGCGCGCCGCGGACGGCGCTTTCGAGGTGCAGGCCAGCAAGGCGGTGGTCATCGCCAGCGGATCGGAAGCGGCGACCTTGCCCGACCTGCCCATCGACGAGCGGCGAATCGTCACCTCCGCCGGCGCCCTGAGCCTGACGGCGGCGCCGCGCCATCTGGCGGTGATCGGCGGCGGCTACGTCGGACTGGAGCTGGGGTCGGTCTGGCGTCGGCTCGGCAGCGAGGTCACGGTCATCGAGGTGCTCGACCGGATCGCCTCCGGCGTCGACTCGGAGATGTCGGCGGCGCTGCACAAGGTGCTCGAGGCCCAGGGCTTCCAGTTCTGCCTTGGGCATAAGGTGGTCGGATCGCGGATGGAGGGCGACGACGTCGTCCTCGACGTCGAGCCCATGGGCGATGGCGCGCGAGGAACCATCAAGGCCGATGTCGTGCTGGTCTCCATCGGCCGACGGCCCGCAACCGCCAGGCTCGATCTGGAAACGGTCGGCATTGCGCCCGACCGCAGGGGCTTTATTCCGGTGGACGAAGGGTTCCGGACCAGCGCCGACGGGGTCTACGCCATCGGCGACGTCATCGGCGGCGCCATGCTGGCCCACAAGGCGGAGGAGGAAGGGATCGCCCTGGCCGAACGCCTGGCGGGGGGCGCGGGCCATGTGGACTACGGAACGATTCCGGCGGTCGTCTATACCTGGCCGGAACTGGCCTCAGTCGGGCGCACCGAGGACGACCTCAAGGCGGCCGGCGTGGCCTATCGCGTCGGGCGCTTTCCGTTCTCGGCAAACGCCATGGCCAAGGCGCGGTTGGAGAAGAACGGGTTGGTCAAGGTGTTGGCGGACGCCAGGACGGACAAGATTCTCGGCGTGCACATCCTGGGGCCGGACGCCGGCAGTCTGATCCATGAAGCGGTCGCCGTCATGCAATTCGGCGCGGCGGCCGAGGACGTGGCGCGGACGAGCCATGCGCATCCGACGCTTCCGGAAGCCTTGCGCGAGGCATGCCTGGCTGTGGCCGACCGCACGATCCACCTGTAACGAGCGCCGCGCCGCGTAGCTGCCCGGGCTGGCCACGCAGCGCCGTGGCGTCTCGGCGGACGGGGAGCCGTCGCCGCCTGCGAGCCCGGCCGCGTCGCGAATAAAGCGCGACAGTGCCGTCGCCTGAATGCTATTGCGAGCCGCTCACAACTAGGTCTCCCATGCGCCCTCTGCTCCGCCTTTTCGCCCTGATGCTTGCGATGGGGCTGTCCGCACCCGCCCTGGCCCAGGCGCCGTCCGCCTCCGAGGCCCAGGTCGCCTGGCGACTGCTCGACTATGTGGCGGTCGACTATGCCGGCGCGGTTGCCAATGGTCAGGTGACCAATCCGGCCGAATACGGCGAGATGATCGAGTTCGGCGGCCAGATCCGGACCCGCCTGGACGCCCTGCCGCCGAACCCGGCCAAGGCCGGCCTGATCCGTGACGCGGAGGCCCTGCAGGCGGCCATCCTCGACAAGGCCGACCCGGGGGTCGTCGGGGCCCGGGCCAAGGCGCTGGCCGGCGCGGTGCTGGCGGCCTATCCGAGCCCGCTCGCGCCTTCGTTCCCGCCTGATCTGGCCCGCGGCGCGACCCTCTATGCCGAGCAATGCTCGGTCTGCCATGGCGTGACCGGACGCGCCGACGGACCGGGCGCCGAGGGGCTCGACCCGCCTGCGATCGCCTTCGCGGATGTGGAGCGCGCCCGTCAGCGCAGCGTGTTCGGCCTCTACCAGGTGATCGATCAGGGGCTCGAGGGCACGGCCATGGCCAGCTTCGCCCATCTGCCGGCCGAGGATCGCTGGGCCTTGGCCTTCTACGTGGGCCGGTTCGCCTTCACCGACGCCGAAGCCGCCGAAGGTCGACGCCTCTGGGAGAGCGACGCGGCGATCCGCGCCGCGTTCCCTGACCTGGCCGCCCTCACCCAGGCCACCCCGGCGGAGCTGGCGACAAGGATCGGCGAGACGAAGGCGCGGGCGGTCATCGCTCACCTGCGTCGCCATCCCGAGGCGACGGTTCGCGCCGAGGGATCGACCCTGACCCTGGCCCGGACGCGACTGGCCGAAAGCGAGGCCGCCTATCGCCGGGGCGACCGCAAGGCCGCGACCGACCTCGCCCTCTCGGCCTATCTCGACGGCGTCGAACCGGTGGAGCCGGCGCTCGGCGCTCGTGACGGCGCCTTGCTGCGGCGGGTCGAGACGGCCATGACCGACCTGCGCATCTCGATCAGCAGGCGCGCGCCGACCCAGGAGGTCGCGGACCGGGTCGCCCGCGCGAACGCCCTGCTGGACACGGCCGAACGCGCCCTCGCGCCCCAGGAGGCGGACAATCTCGCCAGCTTCCTCGGCGCTTTCACCATCCTGCTGCGCGAAGGGCTGGAAGCCATCCTCATCGTGGTGGCGATGATCGCCTTCCTGAGGAAGGCCGAACGGCCCGAGGTGCTGCGCTACGTCCACGGCGGCTGGGTGGCCGCGCTGGTCGCCGGCGGCGCCACCTGGGCGGCCGCGACCTTCTTCATCTCCATCAGCGGCGCCAGCCGGGAGCTCACCGAAGGATTCGGCTCGCTCCTGGCGGCCGTGGTGCTCGTCTCGGTCGGCATCTGGATGCATGGGAAGTCGCACGCCGACGCCTGGCAGACCTATATCCGCGACAAGCTCTCCAAGGCGCTGTCGAAGCGGTCCGCATGGTTCCTGTTCCTGCTGGCCTTCGTGGTGGTCTACCGCGAGGTGTTCGAGACCATCCTCTTCTATGCGGCGATCTGGAGCCAGGGCGGC
The DNA here is from genome assembly GCF_049896065.1 of Brevundimonas sp. PWP3-1b1. Classification (NCBI taxonomy): domain Bacteria; kingdom Pseudomonadati; phylum Pseudomonadota; class Alphaproteobacteria; order Caulobacterales; family Caulobacteraceae; genus Brevundimonas; species Brevundimonas sp. PWP3-1b1. The sequence goes on from NZ_JAFCTO010000001.1 coordinate 441,435, forward strand.
CATCTCGGCATGCTGGCCGGCGCCCTGACGGCGGTGGCCATCCTGGCCGTGGTGGCCTGGGCCTTGCTGGCCTACAGCATGCGCCTCCCGATCGGCCGGTTCTTCTCGCTGAGCTCGATCCTCATGGCCATCCTGTCGGTCGTCCTCGTCGGCAAGGGCGTGGCTGCGCTGCAGGAGGCGGGCTGGCTCGATGTCCATCCGCTGGAGTGGATCCCCCGCATCGAGATCCTCGGTCTTTATCCGACGGTCGAGGGCGTCGCCGTTCAGCTTCTGACGATTGCTATCCTCGTGGTCGGCTTCTCCCGGCATGCGGCGCCGAAGGGCGCGCGCCCAGCCTCTTGAGCGGGCGTCTCCGCCTGAGGCCCAACTGCGGCCCGCGGGTTTCGGAGCTCCTTGGGCGCCGATAGCCGCGCAGTCCGCGGATACCCAGGGTGCGGGGGCCGCCTATAGTGTGCGAGGCCTCCCTTGGTGCGGAGATTAGGCGTCCTATTCTCCGCACTTCACGCGGAGAACAGCCTTGCTCCTGCGGCGCATAACGCCCATATTCCCCGCAAGGAGTGCGGGGAATGGCGCAATACATCCATGAGATCGAAGGCTGGCCGCGTCTGGAATGGCGCGCTGACGCGCTTGCCGATCGCCTCCCAGCCGTCCGTCATCGCCAAGGCCTTCTGCTTGGCCGGATGCACACGCTCGGCTTCGACCTCCGCGCTGAAGCCGTCCTCGAGACCCTTACCGAAGATGTCCTGAAATCCAGCGAAATCGAAGGCGAGCTGCTCGACAAGGATCAGGTGCGATCCTCCATCGCCCGCCGCCTCGGCATGGATATCGGGGCCCTCGCCCCCGCGGATCGCAACGTCGAAGGCGTCGTCGAAATGATGCTCGACGCGACCCAGAACTTTGCGTCTCCGCTCACCGAGGAACGGCTGTTCGGCTGGCACGCCGCCCTGTTTCCGACCGGACGCAGCGGCATGACGAAGATCGTCGTCGGCGCCTGGCGCAACGAGAGCTCCGGCCCGATGCAGGTCGTCTCGGGCCCCTTCGGACGAGAGCGCGTGCACTATGAAGCGCCGCCCGCCGCCCGTCTGCAGGACGAGATGCGCGCGTTCCTCGACTGGTTCACTGACGAGCCGCGGACGGATCCGGTCCTCAAGGCCGCGATCGCCCACCTGTGGTTCGTGACCATCCACCCGTTCGACGACGGGAACGGCCGGATCGCCCGGGCGATCGCCGACATGGCGCTCGCCCGTTCCGAGAAAAGCGCCCAGCGGTTCTACAGCATGTCCGCCCAGATCCGGCTGGAGCGCAAGGACTACTACGCGACCCTGGAGACGACCCAGAAAGGCGCGCTGGACGTGACCCTCTGGCTGGACTGGTTCCTCGGCTGCCTCGATCGCGCATTCGACGGCGCGGAAACCACCCTGACCCATGTGATGCGCAAGGCGCGCTTCTGGGAGGCGCTCGCAGGTCAGACGTTGAGCGAGCGCCAGAGCACGGTCATCAACCGGCTGCTCGACGGCTTCGAAGGCAAGCTCACCTCGACCAAATGGGCGGCGCTGACGAAGTCCTCGCCCGACACGGCCTTGCGCGACATCAAAGATCTGGTGGACCGGGGCATCCTCGTGAAGGATGACGGCGGGGGACGCAGCACAAGCTATTCTCTGGTCGATCGAGGATAAGCGCCTCCCCATGGCGCCGGCGAGGCTCTGCGCCGTGCGGCTCCACTGAAGACCCTGCCTCGACAGGGAGGATCGCAATTCGCCAGTTCTGGCGCGTTACCGCCAAAAACGCAGCCTCAGGCCTGGCGTGCGATAGCAATGGCCGAGAGGTCGGACGCGGCATCCACCAAAACTCCGGCCGCCTTGCGCTCCGAATAGCGGTCCACGAGCTGAACGGCGTGGGGCCGGACCAGGATGGTGAAGCGCACCAGTTCCTCCATCACATCGACAATCCGCTCATAGTAGGCCGAGGGTTTCATCCGGCCGGCCTCGTCGAATTCCTGGAAGGCCTTGGCCACGCTCGACTGGTTGGGGATGGTGACCATCCGCATCCAGCGGCCCAGAAGGCGCAGAGTGTTGACGGCGTTGAAGCTCTGGGACCCGCCCGACACCTGCATGACGGCGAGCGTCCGGCCCTGGGTCGGGCGCATGCCGCCCAGGCTCAACGGCAGGTGATCGATCTGCAGCTTCATCAGTCCGGAGACCTGGCCGTGCCGCTCCGGGCTGCACCAGACCATGCCCTCCGACCACAAGGCGTGTTCGCGCAACTCGCGCACCGCCGGGTGGTCGTCGTCGCCGGGCGCGCCCGGCAGGGGCAGGTCGGTGGGGTCGAAGATGCGGGTCTCGCATCCCATTTGCTGCAGCAGGCGGGCCGCTTCCTCGACGCAGAACCGCGAATACGACCGCTCGCGCAGCGATCCGTACAGGAGAAGGATACGCGGCGCCGGCTCGGTCGGGCCCAGTCCACGGGCGGGATCGGCGGACAGATAGGCCGCGTCCAGAGCCGGCAGATGATCCGGGTCCGGCAGCGAGCGCAGGCGGGTGAAGGTCATCACAGGTCCTTGGTCAGACAGGCGGCCGACGCCGGCCAGACGTCCGCGAAGTCCGACGTGCGGACGAGCGATAGACCGGGCCGGTCCTATTAAGGTCACTACAGGACGGTGAACAGCAATCGCTCGGGACCGCGCCGAGACCGCGACACCCTGACCGTCGCCAAACCCCGCGGGATCCTTCAGAGAGTCAAAGGCGGCGGTTGACGGATACGAGGCAAGAAGCTGCGGGCAACAACATTCCAAGGCACTATTTTCCCGTGACCTGCTCGCGGGTCGATCTCCGCAAAAATTAGTTCGGTCTTTTCAGCAGATTTCAGGGGCCTTCACCGCAATGCGCCATGCCAATGGACAGGCGAGCGCTCGCCAGCAAAAGATTTTTGGTAGCGGTGTGGTAGCGGCGTAAAAAATAGGGTGGGCGATCCCGTTGGGATCGCCCTGCCATAACCTATTGATTGCCTTGGCAATCTCGACTGGAGCGGGCGAAGAGATTCGAACTCTCGACCCCAACCTTGGCAAGGTTGTGCTCTACCACTGAGCTACGCCCGCACTCCGTAGGAGCTAGGTGCGCTCCCCGTCGAGGAGGGGGCGTATAGCGGAGGGTTGAGCGGTCCCGCAAGCTCTTTTTTGCGGCTATCGCGCTTCGCGCTACTTGAGCCGATTTGCGTATCGCGGTTCACGCGACATGAGCCGCAAGCTTGCCGACAGAGCGACCCCGCTGCTCGCCGCCAGAGCGCCTTTGCGCTCAAGCAGCGAGCGACCGCGTCGCGAGCGTAGCGCCCTTCCGCGCCTCAGCGCGGAGCCAGCCTGATAGCCCCGTCCAGGCGGATGCATTCGCCGTTGATATAGACGTTGCGGGCCAGTTCCAGCACCAGCGACGCATAGTCGGCCGGCGTGCCCAGGCGGCTGGGGAAGGGGATGGCGGCGGCCAGGGCATCCTGGATCTTCTGGTCCATGCCGGCCATCATCGGCGTCCACATGATGCCGGGCAGGATGGTGTTGCAGCGGATTCCTTCCTGGGCCAGATCGCGCGCCACCGGCAGAGTCATCGCATAGACCCCGCCCTTGGACGCCGAATAGGCCGCCTGGCCGATCTGGCCGTCCTGTGCCGCCACGGACGCCGTATTGACGATCAGGCCGCGCTCGCCGTCCGCCATCGGCTCCAGCGTCACCATGCCCGCCGCCGACTGCGACAGGACGCGGAAGGTGCCGAACAGATTGACCCGCACCGTGCGTTCGAACTGGGCCATGTCGTGGGCGCGGATCTCGCCGGTGTCCTTTTTGCGCGACACGGTCTTCTGGCCCGTGGCGATGCCGGCGCAGTTGACGGTCAGCCGCTCCTGGCCGTGGGCGGCGCGGGCCTTTTCGAAGGCCGAGGCCACCGAGGCGTCGTCAGTGACATCGACCTTGCAGAAGACGCCGCCGATTTCCCTGGCGATCTCCTCGCCCCGCTCCTCGTTCAGGTCGAACAGGGCCACCTTGGCCCCGGTTGCGGCGATGGCGCGGGCGGTGCCTTCGCCCAGGCCCGAGGCGCCCCCGGTGACCACGGCGGCGATGGTGTTGTCGAGTTTCATCCTGATCGTTCCTATGTATTGTTTGAACCTGAGTTTCTTTTGAGGATTTAGCGGCCATGACCGCCAAAGCCAAACCCGCCGATCCGTCTGACGCCCTGGACCCGAAAAAGGCCCTCGTCCCTTCCGTCGTGAAGGTCAACGAGGCGCGCGTTACCAGGGGCTTCTGGCCCAAGATCACCCGCACGGCGGCGCGCATTCCGTTCGCCGACCAGGCCTTGGCCGCCTGGTACGCCGCGCGCGATCCGCAGACGCCGATGGCGGCCAAGGGCATGATCTTCGCCGGCCTGGCCTATTTCGTCCTGCCCGTGGACGCCATTCCCGACATCTTCGCCGGCATCGGCTACACCGACGACGCCGCCGTTATCACCGCCGTCCTGGCCATGGTCGGCGCCAACATCAAACGCCGCCACCGCGACAAGGCCGAGGATGCGGTGCAGCGGCTGAAGGGGAAATGACGATCCTCCCCCGAGAAGCGTAGCGGAACGGGGGAGGGGGACCGCGAAGCGGTGGAGGGGGCGACGCGCGCGCTGCGCCAAACGTTTCGCATCCAGTCCGCTTCCGCCCCCTCCACCACGCTGCGCGCGGTCCCCCTCCCCCGCTGCGCTGGGGAGGATTCAGCTCTCCACCGTCACCACGATCTTGCCCAGGGCCTGACGGTCGCCCAGCGCCTTGATCGCCTGGCCCGCCTTCTCCAGCGGGAAGGTCCGGGACACGCGCGGCTTGATCTTGCCCTCGGCGTACATCTGCATCAGCTCGGCCATGTTGGCGGCGTGGCCCTTGGGATCGCGCGCCACGGCCGCGCCCCAGAAGACCCCGATCACCGACACCGACTTCAGCAGGGTCAGGTTCAGCGGCAATGACGGAATTCCCGCCGGGAAGCCGACCACCAGATACCGTCCGTTCCAGTCCATAGCCCTGAGCGCCGGATCGGCGTAGTCGCCGCCCACCGCGTCATAGACCACGTCCGCGCCGTCGCGGCCGGTCGCCAGCTTGAACTCGCCCGACAACTCCTTCTGCGCCGCCCTGTCCATCAGGCCGGACGGATAGATCAGGCCGTTGTCGGCCCCCAGGTCCAGGGCGAACTGGACCTTGTCGTTGGTCGAGGCGGCGGCGACCACGCGCGCGCCCATGGCCTTGCCCAGTTCGACGGCGGCGGCGCCCACGCCCCCCGCCGCGCCCAGCACCAGCAGGGTCTCGCCGGCCTTCAGCTGCGCCCGATCCTTCAGCGCGTAATAGCTTGTGCCGTAGGTCATGATCAGGGCCGCCGCCTCCTCGAAGCTCATGGCCTCGGGGATCGGGATGACCGTCTCGGCCCGCACCGCCAGCCGCTCCACCAGCCCGCCCCAACCCGGCACGGCGATGACGCGGTCGCCCTTGCGCACGCCCTTGACGCCCTCGCCCACCGCCTCGACCACGCCCGCCACCTCGGCGCCGGGCGAGAAGGGCCGCTCTGGCCGGAACTGGTATTTGTCCTCGATGATCAGGGTGTCGGGATAGTTGATCCCCACCGCCTTGACCTCGATGATCACCTCGCCCGCCTTCGGTGTCGGATCGAGCACGTCCTCGACCACCAGAGTTTCGGGACCGCCAGGCGTCTTGGACAAAACAGCGCGCATCTTTCCTCCTTGGCCGACATGGCGCGGCCTTCATCGCGACGCTAAACAGCGCCACGCCCGATTGAAAGAGGCGACGAAAACCAGGCTCAGGAAGACCCCATGACCGCCCTCATCCTTCACGGCGGCGCCGGCGCCCGGCGCGAACGCAACTACGACGCCGAAGTCGTGCACATGCGTCAGGTGGTCGAGGCCATGAAGGCGCGGCTGGACGCGGGCGACAGCGCCCTGGACGTCGCCACCGCCGCCGTCGTCATGCTGGAGGATTCCGGCCTCTACGTCGCCGGCAAGGGCGCCTCGCCCAATCTGGCCGGCGCCTATGAGTTGGACGCCAGCATCATGGACGGATCGACCAAACGCGCCGGCGCCGTCGCCGCCCTGCAGGGCTTCCGCAACCCCGTCGTCGCCGCCCGCGCCGTGATGGACCGCACGCCGCACGTCATGCTGGTGGGCGAGGGCGCGGCCCTGTTCGCCCATGACCAGAAGCTGGAGCCGATCGCCGACGAGGCCGCCTGGTTCACCGGCGCCGGCAAGGGCGAGGACAACCACCCGCCCGGAACCCTCAGCCACGGCACCGTCGGCGTCTGCGTGCTGGATGCTCAGGGCCGCCTCGCAGCCGCCACCTCGACCGCCGGGGTCTTCGGCAAGATGCCGGGTCGGGTGGGCGACACCCCCATCCCCGCCGCCGGAACCTGGGCCGACGGCCGCGCCGCCGCCTCCTGCACCGGCCAGGGCGAATATTTCATTCGCGTCGCCGCCGCCGCCCAGGTCGCCTGGCGCGTCGCCGCCGGCCAGACCCTCAGCCAGGCGACCCAGGCCGTCATCGACGAGATCGGATCCATGGGCGGCGACGGCGGCATGATCGCCCTGGACGCCGCCGGAAACATCGCCGCCCCCTTCAACAGCCAAGGCATGAAACACGCCTGGCTGACCCCCGCCGGCGAGATCGGCGTCGAGGTCTTCAGGGACTAGGTTTTCGCCGACATCACGTCGGAGATGGTGGTCAGCAGCACCTTCAGGTCGATGGGCTTGGCGACCACCGCATCCATACCCGCCTCCAGATAGGCGTCGACCTGCTCCACCATGGCGTTGGCGGTCAGGGCGATAATCGGCGTCCGCGCCAGTCCCGCGTCGGACTCGCGCTTGCGGATGGTCCGCGTCGCCGTCGGTCCGTCCATGTTCGGCATCTGCACGTCCATCAGGATCAGGTCCCAGGCGCGCGCCTGCGTCGCCTTCACCGCCTCAAGACCGTCCTCGACGATCTCGACCTCGATCCCGACCTGGCCCAGCAGGCCGCGGATCACCTGCTGATTGACCGGATGGTCCTCGGCGACCAGCACCCGCAGCGCCGCCTGCGGCTCGGCGTCGGCCCCATCCTGGCCGGCCTTCACAGGCGGCGTCCGCTTCAGCGGCAGGGTGACGACGAAGGTCGCCCCCTCGCCCGCCTCGCTCTCGACCTCGATCCGGCCGCCCAGAAGGTCCACCAGCGCCGCCACGATCGACAGCCCCAGCCCCGCCCCGTCACGACGATCCACCGCCGCCGCCTCGATCTGGGCGAAGCGCGTGAACAGATGTTCGATCTGGTCGGCCGGTATGCCCCGCCCGGTGTCCGAGACCCGCAACACCACCCCGGCGTCCGTGCGCGCGACATCCAGCGCCACCTCGCCCTCGGCCGTGAACTTGATGGCGTTGGACAGCAGGTTGAACAGGATCTGGCGCAGCCGCACCGGATCGGCGCTGACCCAGCCCAGGCCCGCCGAGCGCACGTGCAAGGCCAGTCCCTTGCTGTTCGCCAGCGGTCTCAGCGTCTCGGTCACCTCGTGGATCAGGATGTCGGCGTCGATGGCCTGAGGCACGATCTCCAGCCGCCCTTCCTCGATCCGCGACAGGTCCAGGATCTGGTTGATCAGATCCAGCAGGGTGTGGGCCGACCGGTCCAGGATCTCCAGACGCCGCTTCTGTCGGTCCTCCAACGCATCGCCGGCCATGATCTGCGCCATGCCGATGACGCCGTTCAGGGGGGTGCGGATCTCGTGGCTCATATTGGCCAGGAAGCGGGACTTGGCGGCGTTGGCCTCGTCCGCCTCACGCCGTGCGTCCTGGGCCGAGTCGCGGTCCAGAAGGGCCGCCGCATGCGCCGCCTTGACCTCGGCCAGCAGGCTCTTGTTGCGTTGATCGGCCGCGAACAGATCGCACCACAGGGCGTGCATGGCCCGCGAGATGATGACCAGGATGATCGCCAGCATGACGAAGGCGGCCGCGACCGCCAGCCCATGCGGCCCCATCAACGCCGGATAGATCATCACCAGCACGGCGACGCCGATCGGCGCCGCCGCCAGACCCAGCAGCCTCGGCGCCGCGCTGAACTGGACGAAGGCCACGCCGATCGACCAGACCTGGATCAGGATGACCACCAGCCGGACATCGGGGATCGGGCTCGACAGCCAGGCGATCAAAGGGCCCGACACCCCCAGGGCGAACCTCGTCGTCACGATCATCATCAGCACCGGAGGCCAGCCGGACACTGGGGCCTCCTCCTGCCGGTAGCGTTTCACCCGTCGCTGCGCCCAGGCGTCGAACGCCATGCCGACGGCGGCGAATCCCAGCCCCAGCCAGGGTTGCCCCAGGGCCGCCAGGATCAGCCCCGCAGCCGCCCAACTGCCGTAGAGCACGGCCGGCGGAGTAACCATATTTTCCAGGACGAAGGCCCAGACCGCGATTTTCTCGTCAGAGACAGCTGTCGCTTTCGCGGGTCTCGGCACTCGACCTCGGGACTGGGAAGGACCGCAGGGATGCGGTGATCGGCCATATCGCGCCGCCCGGCGCTTGTCCATGACCGGGCGGTCGGCTTCATTACATCTCGGTAAGGTGCATAGCCGTCAATCGCTGATACGGTCATGCCTCGCCCGGCGTTCCGGGCCTGGGAGCCCCGCATGAAATTCCGCCTCACCGCCACCCTCAAGGTCGGCGCAGCCGCCTCGGCCCTGCTGCTCGGCCTCGCCGCCCCCGCCTTCGCAGCCCCCGCCTTCGTCGAGGGAGCCCCCGCCGCCGTTCAGGCGCCCCAGGGCGTCGCCGTGCCCCCGCTGGGCTTCGCCAAGCGCGTGCTGCCGAACGGGCTTGAAGTCTACACTTCCCGCGACGCCGACACGTCCAACGTCACGGTCCAGGTCTGGTACAAGGTCGGGTCAAAGGACGATCCGGCCGGCCGTTCGGGCTTCGCCCACCTGTTCGAACACCTGATGTTCAAGTCCACCAAGAACCTGCCGCCCGAGACCTTCGACCGGCTGACCGAGGATGTGGGCGGTTCCAACAACGCCTTCACCGCCGACGACACCACCGCCTATTTCGAGACCGTGCCCGCCAACCACCTGGAGCGGATGCTGTTCGCCGAGGCCGACCGCATGGGCTCGCTTGTCGTGGACGAGCCGACCTTCGTCGCCGAGCGCGACGTGGTGAAGGAAGAATATCGCCAGCGCATTCTGGCCAACCCCTATGGCCGCCTGTTCGGCCTGTTCGTGCCCGAGACCATCTATCAGGAAAGTCCCTATCGCCGCCCCGGCATCGGCTCGATCGAGGAGCTTGAGGCCTCGTCGCTGGAGGACGTGCGCCGCTTCCACGCCACCTATTACCGGCCCGACGCCGCCTATCTGATCGTGGCGGGCAACTTCGACCAGGCCCAGCTGGACCGCTGGATCGACCAGTATTTCGGCCCGCTGAAGAACCCGACCACGCCGGTCCCGGTCAACAATGTGGTCGAGCCCGAGCCGACGGGCCCGCGCAACGTCACCTATTATGCGCCGAACGTGCCGCTGCCGGCCGCCGTCGTTGCCTGGCCGACCGTCAAATACGCCGACGCCGACCGCGCCGCCCTGACCGTGCTGGACGGCATCCTGTCCACCGGCGAATCCAGCCGCCTGTATCGCTCGCTGGTCTATGACAAGCAGATCGCCGCCCAGATCGGCTCGACCCCCGACTTCTCGCAACAGGCCGGCAACCTGTCGGCCCTGGCCATCATGGCCCAGGGCCATACGGCCGAGGAAGGCGTCGCCGCCCTGAACGAAGAAATCGCCAAGCTGCGCGACGCCCCCGTCTCGGCCGACGAACTGTCCGAGGCCAAGAACGAGATCGTCGCTGATGCGCTGCGCAGCCGCGAGACGGTGGACGACCGCGCCACCGCGCTCGGTTTCGCCCTGATCAACACCGGCTCGGCCGCCGCCGCCGACGAAGAGGTCGCCCAGATCCAGGCCGTCACCGTCGCCGACGTCCAGCGCGTGGCCCGCAAATATCTGACGCCGCAACGCCAATCGACGATCACCTTCCTGGCCGCCGACGACCAGAACCCCGCCTCGGTTCAGAAGATGAATGTCGGCGCCCCCGTCACCGTCGCCGACCTGGCGCCGGCCGGCCCGCCCGCCGTCCTCCTGCCCGAAGCCGAGCGCACCCCCCTGCCCCAGCCGGGCGCCGAGGTCGCGCCCGTCACTCCCGCCGTCGCCGACTTCCGCCTCGACAACGGCCTGCGCGTCCTGGTCGCCCCGACCGACGGCGTGCCGCTGGTCTCGGCCCGTCTCAGCTTCGACGCCGGCTCGTCCGACGATCCGACGGGCAAGGCCGGCATCGCCGCCATGACCGCCGCCCTGCTGACCCAGGGCACCAAGACGAAGACGGCGCCGGAAATCGCCACCCAGATCGAACAGCTGGGCGCGTCGATCGGCGCGGGCGCAGGCGTGGACTTCTCCAACGTCTACGCCAACGCCCCGTCCAACGCCTTCCCCGCGACCGTCGCCCTGATGGCCGATCTGGTGAAGAACCCGACCTTCGCCGGCGAGGAGCTTGAGCGTCAGCAGGCCCAGACTCTGGACGGCCTGCGCGTCGCCCTCAGCCAGCCGGCCGCCATCGCCGGCATGACCGTGGGCCGCGTCATCTATGGCGACGCCCCCTATGGCGGGACGATCACGCAACAGACGGTGCCGACCATCACCCCGGCCGACGTCGCCGCCTTCCACGCCGCCCGCTATCGCCCGTCGGACGCGACCCTGGTCTTCTCGGGCGACATCACCCTCGACGCCGCCCGCGCCCTGGCGCAGCAGGCGTTCGGCGACTGGAACCCAGCCGGCGCCGCGCCCGCCGCCACCGCCAACCCCGCCGGTCAGGCCCTGGCGCCCCGTATCGTTGTGGTGAACCAGCCCGGCGCCGGCCAGGCCGCCGTCGTCGCCGCCGTTCGCGGCGTGTCGCGCACCGATGCGGACTTCTTCCCCCTGACGGTGGGCAACACCCTGTTGGGCGGCGGCTTCTCGTCGCGGCTGAACCAGGAGATCCGCATCAAGCGCGGCCTGTCCTACGGCGCCTCGTCGTCGCTGGGCGTGCGGGCGGATGCGGGCCTGTTCACCGCCTCGACCCAGACCAAGAACGAGACCGCCGACGAGGTCGCCGACCTGATCCTGGCCGAGATCGCTAAACTGGGCGCCGAGACCCCGACCCAGGCCGACCTGGCCCCGCGCCGGGCCACCCTGATCGGCGGCTTCGGCCGCTCGCTGGAGACAGTCGACGGCCTGGGCGCCCTGGTCGCCAACCTGGCCCTCTATGACCTGCCGATGAGCGACCTCGCCGACTACGCCGGCCGGGTCCGCGCCGTGACGCCCGACCAGGTCCAGGCTGCCTTCGCCGAACACCTGCCGGTCAATCGCGCCAGCCTGGTCATCGTCGGCGACGGTTCGCTGTTCCTCGACGCCCTGCGCGCCAAACATCCGAACCTCGAAGTCATCGAGGCCGGCGCCCTGAACCTGAACAACGGCGCGCTGAAGTAAGGGGACACAGACGCTCTCCCTCCCCGTCCGGGGAGGGTGGTCGCGCAGCGACCGGGTGGGGGCGGCCCGGCAAGGCCGCATGCCTTACAGGTCTTTGAACGGTCGCCCTGCCGCCCCCACCCGACCTCGCTCCGCTCGGCCACCCTCCCCCCGCTGGGGGAGGGAGAGGCGCCGCCTGATATTCGCCAGCCATCGTACTTCAGCCGCCGCCGCCCAATCTTTTCAATAGCCTGAAGACCCGCAGCGTCTTTCATCCATACGTGGCCCCAACCGGGGTTATGATCCATCCCCCGGTCTTTGACATCGCGATCCCGCCGACTTGGACTCGTTGGACGACTTGGACTGTTTTTTCGCAGTCCAACTTCGAGTCCAACTTCGCCGCCTAGACGGACAGGCACACCACCTGGGCCACGCGCAGATCCCGCCTCAGCCGGTTCGACACCCGTCCGTAATCCTCGGTCGTCACCGCCTGGCCCCGCGCGTCCTCGCCCGCCGTCTGTTCGCCCCTGATCGCCGGGCCGAAGGTTTCGGGCGCCGTCGTATAGATTCGGCCCCGACGCGGCGCCTCGGCGATGGTGACGCCCACGACCCGGCCCTGAGGGTCCAGCGCAGGCGCTCCCGACAGACCCGACAGCGTGCCCTCCAGCCCGTTGGTGCGCCCGACCTCGGCCCAGGCCAGGACCGGTTCGTCGCGTGCGCCGCGTCCGAACACCTTCAGCGTTTCGCGGCCCAAGAGGCGCGAGGTCACTTCGCCCGGCCGCCCTTGCGGGAAACCGGGATGGAAGGCCCGCTGCCCCTTGCGCAACGGCGCCTCGGCCGCGACCGGCAAGGCGGGCGGCCCCCCGTCGGTGATCAGTAGGGCGATGTCCGCGCGGGGCGCCAGACGCACGTCGGCGGCGACGGCCCGGCCCTGGCCCACCACCAGCGCCGGCCTGCGACACCCCTCGACCACATGGCGCGCCGTGATCCAGCGGCCCCGGCCGGCGATGGAGAAGGCGGTCCCCGACGACGGCTTGAACGGCGCCTGGCCCGCGTCGACCGTAACGGCGGCGTCGAAGGGGGTGATCGGTCCCAGCAGCGGCCCTTCGACCTCGGAGGCGGGCGCCGAGGCGGGCGGCGCATCCGCATTCTCGCGCCGGCCCAGCGACACGGCCAGGAAGACGGCCGCCACCGCTCCGTAGATGGCCCAGTCCGGCAGGCGGGGAAATTGCATTATCCGTCAGCCGGCCCGGTCAACCGGTAAGCGCGGCGGACAGGATCACGGCCGTCGCCAGCTTGGCGCCCAGCAGCACCACCGCCGCCGAGATCTCGCCATGCCGGATCCGCTCGGGCAAGCCCGTCAGCAGCAGGTCCACGACCCGGAACGCCAGCAGTTGCAGCACCACCGTGGCCACGCCCCAGATGGCGATGTCGCGCACCGAGGTCGAGACCGACAGAGACACCGCCAACGGCACGGCCAACCCCACCAGAATGCCCGCAAAGGCGATGGCCGCGGCAGTATTGCCCTGACGGATCAGGGCGACCTCCTTCCACGGCGTCAGCAGGGCATAGACCGTCGCCCCTGCCGCGAGCAGCAGCAGGGTGACGATCAGGTGCATGACCATGACCGGGAAGCCCGAGGCGAAAGCCTGCACCTCGGCGCTGGAAAGGACGTTCGACAGAGACGGGTCCATACCCAGACGCCTTGCCCGATTGTCGCCCCAATCCGCAAGCGCGGCCGGGACACAGTGCGTGACATTATGTGTCGAGGGTTGTGTCTCCTCCCTATCGCGTAGCGATGGGGAGGTGGCGCGGCGCATCTTCGCGCCGTGACGGAGGGGCTCTTTGGTCCATCACAAGCGGCAGCGTGACTTCAAGAGCCCCTCCACCGCTTCGCGGTCCCCCTCCCCACAAGTGGGGAGAAGACGACGGATCAAGCCGCCGCCTGCTCGGCCTTCCTGAGCGTGCTGGCGCGGACCTTTTCGCTTTCGGACTTCAGCTGGCCGCAGGCGGCCAGGATGTCGCGGCCGCGAGGGGTGCGGATGGGTGACGCGTAGCCGGCCTTGTTCAGGATGGCGGCGAACCGTTCGATGGTCTTCCAGTCCGAGCATTCGTATTCGACGCCCGGCCAGGGGTTGAACGGGATCAGGTTGATCTTGGCCGGAATGCCCTCGATCAGCTTGAGCAGAGCCCGCGCCTCTTCGGGGCTGTCGTTGACGCCCTTCAGCATGACGTATTCGAACGTCACCCGGCGCGCGTTCGACAGGCCCGGATAGGCCCGGATGCCCGCCATCAGCTGTTCGAGATTGTACTTCTTGTTCAGCGGCACCAGCACATCGCGCAGGGCGTCGTTGGTGGCGTGCAGGCTGATGGCTAGCATGGCCGCCGTGCGCGTGCCCAGCGCATCAAGTTGCGGCACGACGCCCGAGGTCGAGACGGTGATCCGCCGACGCGACAGGGCGATGCCCTCATTGTCCGAGATGATGTCGATGGCGTCGGCGACGTGGTCGAGATTATACAGCGGCTCGCCCATGCCCATGAAGACGATGTTCGACAGGCGCCGGTCTTCCTTGGGCGACGGCCATTCCTCCAGATCGTCGCGCGCCACCTGGACCTGGGCCACGATCTCGGCGGCGGTCAGGTTGCGGACCAGCTTTTGCGTGCCGGTATGGCAGAAGGTGCAGTTCAGGGTGCAGCCGACCTGGCTGGACACGCAAAGCGCGCCGGCGCGGCCCACGTCGGGGATATAGACGGTCTCGATCTCGATGCCCGGCGCGGTGCGGATCAGCCATTTGCGGGTGCCGTCCTTGGACACCTGGCGTTCGACGATCTCGGGGCGGGCCAGGGTGAAATGCTCGGCCAGCTTGACCTGCATGTCCTTGGCGACATTGCTCATGGCCGAAAACTCGGTCACGCCATAGTGGTGGATCCAGCCCCACACCTGGCTGGCGCGCATCTTCGCCTTCTCGGGCGGACAGACGTCGGCGTCGATCAGCGCCTGGCGCAGGCCCGCGCGCGTCAGACCGCTGAGGTTGACGGGAGCCTTCTTGGCGGGCGCGTTAGAGACGCGCGAAAGGTCGAGCGTGATGCTCAAGGCGGCGATCCTGCGTGAGGTTGAGCCGGCCTATATAGCACGGATCCCGGCGATTGCATGGCCGGGGCGGATTCGACGGCTTTAGAGGCCTACGTCCCAGACGCCGGCGTCGCGCATCCGGGTCTCTCGCGCCTCTTCGGCCCGGCCGCCCATCTCGCCCGCCATGCCGCGAATGGCGGTCGAGACGGTGCTCTTGTGCACGCCCGGCACGACCGCGTGGGCGAAGGCGGCGCCGGCCAGCCGCATCAGTTTGAAGCCGAAGGCGGCCGAGGCGGCCATATGTTCGAAATAGGTCTCGCCCACTTCGCGCGGATGATCGCGGAACAGCCGGGCGAAGGGCGTGGAGCCTGAACGGGGCCGGTCGATCGTCGTCTGGCTCATGGCGCGGGCTCCCTGCTTCGGCGCCCCTATGGTCACGCCTGACGGCCTTGGACGCAACCCCTGCCGCGATCCGTTCATTCCGCCCGCCCATCGCCCATCAGAGCCATCGTCAGAAGCGAAAACTCGGGCTAGGGTCGTCGCTCGATCAAGGGAATGCTCATGCCGATCCGCCTCAAGGCCGTCTCCTCCATGGCCGTCGCGCTGGCCCTGCTGGCCTCGGCGTCGCCCGTCCTGGCCCAGTCGGGCGCCGCCGGCCTGCCCTATGACGCCCGTCGCGGCGTGTTCAGCTTCTCCTCGGGGCTGGAGGGTTCGCTGCCGGCGGTGGTTCAGGTGACGACCCTCGGCCAGTCGCGCGGCCCCAGTTCGGACGCCGCCGATCCCAAACCCTACGCCTCCGGCTCCGGCGTCATCGTCGATGCGGCCGAGGGCCTGTTGATCACCAACAATCACGTGGTCGAGGGCGGGCGAAAGTTCACCGTCGACCTGACCGACGGCCGGCTGTTCGACGCCGTCCTGGTCGGGGCGGACAAGGCCACCGACATCGCCGTGCTGCGCATCGTGCCCGATGGTCGGCCGCTGAACCTGAAACAGGTCCAGACGGTGGATTCCGACACCCTGCGCACCGGCGACCTGGCCTTCGCCGTCGGCTATCCGCTGGGCCTGGACCAGACCCTGACCATGGGCGTCATCTCGGGCCTGAACCGCTCCGGCCTGGGCGACGCGGTCGAGGACTATATCCAGACCGATGCGGCCGTGAACTCGGGCAATTCGGGCGGGCCGCTGCTGGACAGCCGGGGCCGGCTGATCGGCATCAACACCTCGATCCTGTCGGGCGGCCTGGGCGGGGGCAACGACGGCATCGCCTTCGCCGTGCCGACGCGGATCATGCTGTATGTCGCCGACCAGCTGAAGAAGAACGGCGAGGTCAAGCGCGGCCAGACCGGGGCCATCTTCGGCTCGCTGAACGCCGAGCGGGCGCGCGAGCTGCACCTGGGCATCGTGCGCGGGGCGGTCGTCGCCGATGTCGCGCCGGGATCGCCGGCCGAGCGCGCAGGCCTGCGCCACAACGACGTCATCACGCGCATCGAGGGCCGCCCCGTCGCCAACGCCGGCTCGGTCAACGCCACCATCGGCATCGCCGCGCCCGGCTCGGACCTCAGCGTCGCCTATCTGCGCGGCGGCCGCGAGGCTGCGACCAGTCTGTCGGTCGAGACCCCCGTGGATCAGCCCGTGGTCGTCGGCGCCCAGTCGGTGCTGGCCTATGGCGCGACCCTGCGCAATCAGGACGGCGGCGCCCAGGTCGTCGCCGTCACCGCCGGATCACCCGCCGCCCAGGCCGAACTGACGGCCGGCGACCTGATCACAGCCATCGGCGGCGCAGCCGTCACCGACGCCCAGGCAGCCGCCACCGCCTTGCAGGGCGCGACGGGTTCGGTCGAGGCGACCGTGCTGCGGAATGGAGAGACCCTCAGCCTGACCCTGGCGCTTTAGCCGAGGTCCAGACAGCGAAACGCCCGCCTTGCCAGGGAGGGGGAGGGGAAAGGCAGGGCGGGCGCTCGCTTGGAGGAAGCATCGGCCGCCGGAGCCCTTCGTGGAAACATCCAGGGGGGCTGGGGGGGGCTGTTCAGGATCCGGGACGCTTCCGAACTCCGACGAGCCGATGATCGACATTTCGTCGCCCAACCGGGCGGGCGAAGGACCGAAACGGGGCCATTTCGTGTCTGCGTCGTTTTCTGTGCGCCCACTGGCGCCGGGCCGCCGTGTCCTTAAGTTGAGGCGATGAGCATGAACCCGCACGAGGCGGCGCCCACCGCCGGCCCCGTCTTCTTCGACCGCCGCGAACTGGACCCCATCCTGCGCGTCTATGGCCGCATGGTCGCACAGGGCGAATGGCGCGACTACGCCATGGTCGGACACAAGGACTTCGCCGAGTTCGCCGTCTTCCGCCGCTCAGGCGACGCCCCCCTCTACCGCATCGAGAAACGCCCCGCCCTCCAGACCCGCCAGGGCCAATGGGCCGTCATCGGCGAAGGCGGACAGATCTTGAAACGCGGCCGCGACCTGGCCCAGGTGCTTCGGGTCTTCGACGGCCGCCGGTTTCAGGTGGTGGACTAAAACAAAAAAGGGCCCCGCGAGGGGCCCTTTCCGTATCCGTCTTGCGACAGACCTCAGTTCCGGTTGCCGCCCATGAAGGCCAGCAGGAATTGGAACAGGTTCACGAAGTTGATGAACAGGCTGAGCGCGCCGAAGCCCGTGGCCACGCCCATCGCGTTCTGGTCGCCGCCCAGTTGGTAGTAGGTCATCTTCAGACGCTGGGTGTCGTAGGCGATCAGGCCCGCGAAGATCAGTACGCCCAGACCCGAGATGATCAGGTAGAAGGTGCCCGACTGCAGGAACATGTTCACCACCGAGGCGATGATCAGGCCGATCACGCCGAAGATCAGGAATGTGCCCATGCCGGTCAGGTCCTTCTTGGTGGTGTAGCCCACCAGGCTGAGACCGCCGAACGCCGCCGCCGTGACCAGGAAGGTCGAGGCCAGCGAGGCGCCGGTGTAGCGCAGGAACACGATGCCCAGCCCCGCGCCGATGGTGGCGACCACGGCCCAGTACAGCAGGTTCACGCCCTTGGCCGACGGGTTCTTCATGAAGAACATCGAACCGAACAGCATCACCAGCGGCGAGAACTGAACGATCATGCCCAGCATGGTCAGGCCGATCCGGCCGTCGGCCGTCTGGACGAACAGCAGTTGCTGCACGGCGGGCACATTGCCGGTGACGTAGGCCAGGGCGGCGGCGACCACCAGGCCCAGGGCCAGCTTGTTGTAGACGCCCAGCATGAAGCTGCGCAGGCCGGCGTCGACCGACATGTCGGCCGTCTGCGGCAGAGGACGGGCGTAGCCGTTGTTGAAATCGCTCATGGCGACGAACTTTCTCCGATTGGCCGGAGAGGCTTCTCCGGTCACAGGGTTTGAATATCGTGAGCCGAGGCCCTCGCTGCAAGGAAAACCGGACTTGGAGGCCGTTGTTCCTGCCGCTACCTTCGGTCGCATGCTTCGTCTGTTCACCGCCCTGACCCTGCCGCCCGATGTCGGAGACACGCTGAAACGGCGCCAATCCGGCCTTCCGGGCGCGCGCTGGCGGCCGCTGGACGCCCTGCACGTCACCCTGTCCTTCTATGGCGAGACCGACGAACGCCGCGCCGACGACCTGGCGTCGGAACTGGCGCGCGTGGCGGGCGGGCCGTTCGAGATCGCCTTGAAAGGCGTCGGCTGTTTCGGCGACGACCACCGCAGCCATACGCTGTGGGCCGGGGTCGAGACCCCCAACGACAGGCTGTCGGTGCTGGCCGGGCGCTGCAAGTCAGCCGGCGAGCGGGCGGGGATCAGGATGGAGGCGCGCACCTATAAGCCCCACGTCACCCTGGCCTATCTGAAGACCCAGACCAATCCCGACCGCATCGGCGCCTGGATGGCGGGCCACAATCTGCTGCACTCGCCGCCGATCCGCATCGACCGCTTCGGCCTGTATTCCAGCGTCCTGACCGATGGTGGCAGCCATTATGAGCTGGAGCGGGAGTATCTGCTGTGAGCCCCAACCAGGACTGCGCCGCATACGCCGTGCCGCCCCATGTGAACCTGGGTCCGACGCTTGAGACGGAACGGCTGATCCTGCGCCCGCCTGCGGTCGAGGACTTTCCGCGCTGGGCCGAGTTCATGGCCGATCCCGAGACCACGCGCTTCATCGGCGGCGTCCAGCCCGCGCCCCAGGTCTGGCGCACCCTCTGCACGATCGCCGGCATGTGGGCCCTGAGCGGAGAGGGCATGTTCTCCATCCTGGAGAAGTCGAGCGGCCTGTGGCTGGGACGGATCGGGCCGCTGCATCCCTATGGCTGGCCCGGCCGCGAGGTGGGCTGGAGCCTGCACCGCGACGCCACCGGCAAGGGCTATGCGGTCGAGGCCGCCGCCGCGACCATGGACCACGCCTTCGACGTGCTGGGCTGGGACGACGTCATCCACTGCATCGACCCGGAGAACCTGGCGTCTGCGGCGGTGGCGACGCGGCTGGGATCGCGCAATCGCGGACCGGGCGTCCTGCCCGAGCCGTTCCAGGATCACGCCGTCGATCTGTGGGGCCAGACGCGCAGCGAATGGGCGGTCAACCGGTCGCGCCTGAAACCTTGAAGGACAACCGATCGTGTCGATGCGTCGTATCCCCTCCAGATCGAATGAGGATACGCCCATGTTTCGCGCCAGCCTGATCGCCGCTTCCGCCGCCCTCGCCGTCGTGTCCGCCACGGCCCCCACCACAGCCCTGGCCCAGGCCTCGGACGTCGATCTGGCGCGGTTCGACGGCCGCTGGTTCGAGATCGAGCGCAATCACAACAACGTCCAGAAGGACTGCAGCCGCGCCCAGATCGACTTCACGCCGCGCGACGCCGCCGACCGCTACGCCATCGCGGTCACCTGCACCCGCCGCAACGACGGTCGGGTCGAGACCCTGCGCGCCAACGCCCGCGTTACCGACACGGCGACCAACGCCAAGTTCCGCTTCAGCCTGACCGGCCTGCTCAGCTTCGGCGGACTGGCAGGTCAGAACTACTGGGTCTGGGATCACGCGCCGGACTACAGCTGGGCCATCATGGGCCTGCCGGACAAGTCGAACTGGTGGATCTGGCATCGCAACCAGAATGCGTCGCAAGCCGAGCGCGACCGCATCCTGAGCCGCGTCCGCACCCTGGGCTTCAGCAGCAATCGGCTGGTGCATACCGGCCTGTAAAGGCGCCGCTTGCGGTTGGAACGTAGCCGGAACATAAGCTGTCGGCATGTCCGCCGTCGCTCACCTCGAACTCGTCTTCAGCCGCCCCCAGACCACGCAATCGGTCACACGCGGCGCGGCGCGGTTGATGATGGACATGGGCTATGCGCCCCTGCTGGAAGTCTGCCTGCCTAACGGTCGTCGCGCCGATGTCATGGCGATTGGGCGCAAGGGCGACATCGTCATCTGCGAGGTCAAGTCGGGCGTCGATGACTATCGCGTGGATCGCAAATGGCATGAGTACGGGCCGTTCTGCGACGCCTTCTATTTCGCCGTGGCGCCAGAGTTTCCGCAAGACATCCTGCCGGACGAGCCGGGCCTGATCGTCGCCGACGGCTTCGGCGGGGCGGTGGTGCGCGACGCGCCGGTGACGGCTCTGGCGCCCGCACGACGCAAGGCCCTGACGCTCGCCTTCGCCCGGTTGGGCGCGATGCGGACGATGCGCGACTAAAGGCGGCGGAAGACGGCGGCGGCGAAACCGTCGGCGATCAGCTGCGCCTCGACCTCGGCCAGTGGTTCGACGACCACTCCCTTGCCGCCCGTCGCATGGATGATCCGTTCGCCATCCAGCACCAGGGCCGAATGGCCGGTCCAGTCCTGGTCGCCGTTCGGCGCCAACCAGACGACGATGTCGCCGCGCTCGATGTCCGCTGCCGAGATCGCCTGCCCGAGCTGAGCCTGTGCGTCCGACCGGCGCGGACCCGGCAGGCCGCATGCCAGCAGGGCCTGCTGCACCAGACCGGAACAGTCGGTGGAGATCGAAGACCGCGCGCCCAGCTCGTGAGGGCGGCCCAGCAGCCTCTCGGCCACAGCGACCAGATCGGCTTCGAACTCCCCGATCGGCTGAAGGTCGGACTGGTCCAGACCCACAGCTGCTTCGACGACCAAGGAATTCAGGGGCAGGGCGGCGTCGATGGCCGCGACACGATAGGTCGCCAGCGGCGCGCCGCTCGACAAACTGTCCAGCACCACCCAGCCGACCACGCCGTCCCGGCGCGCCCGGCCCCAGGCCCGGCCGTTGGCCCGATCAAGAACGTCGAAGATTTCGCCGTGCAGCAGTTGATCGATCCGCCCATCGGCGTCGGACAGGATGTCCGCCACGGCCGCGCGGCAGTGCATGGCCTCGGTCGCGCGATAGGCGTCCGCACGCACCAGCCCTTCCAGCGCCTGTTCGGCGAGGTCGGGGCGAGCAAGGCGGTCGCCGGGCGGAAGAAGATCGAGAACGTCTGTCAACGTGAACTCGCGTGATTGAGCCCACAGCCTTATCCCCCGATGGCTTAGGGGCCGTTAACGGCCGAGGCCTTTGCGAAAGAAAATCAACAAAACTGCGTTCGCAGATATTGGAAGCACGCCCTCAACGCCTGAGCCTCGCCGCCTTCGGGGTGGCCAGGCCGCGCGCGGGGGTTCCAGGCGAAGATGTCCATATGCGCCCAGGCGCCGGTCGTCGGGGCGAACTTCTGCAGGAACAGGGCCGCGGTGACCGAACCGGCCTGCGCCCAGGCGGAGGAATCGTTCTTCAGATCGGCGATTTCGGTATCGAGCGCCGCGCGATAGCCCGGCCATAGCGGCATCCGCCACAGGGGATCGCGCACCTGCCCCGCCGCGGCCAGCAGGCCGGCGGCCAGGGCCTCGTCATCGGTATAGAGCGGCGGCAGTTCCGGCCCCAGCGCAACCCGCGCCGCCCCGGTCAGGGTGGCGAAGTCCAGCGTCAGGTCCGGCTGGTGCTCCCCCGCCCGCGTCAGGGCGTCGGCCAGGATCAGCCGCCCCTCTGCATCGGTGTTGCCGATCTCGATCGTCAGACCCTTGCGGCTGTTCAGGATGTCGCCGGGGCGGAAGGCGTCGGCGGACACCGCATTCTCGACCGCCGCCACGATGACCACCAGCCGCACGGGCAGGTCGGCCTGCATCACCAGCCGCCCCAGGGCCAGGGCATGGGCCGATCCGCCCATGTCCTTCTTCATGTTCCGCATCCCGGCGGCGGGTTTCAGGTCCAGCCCGCCAGTGTCGAACACCACCCCCTTGCCGACCAGTGCCACCAGCGGCAGGTCGGTCCGGTCCAGCTTCCAACCGATCTCGATCAGGCGCGGCGCCCGGTGCTGGGCGGCCGCACGGCCGACGGCGTGGACGGCCGGATAGTTTTCTTCCAGCAGGGCGTCACCGGTCGTGACCGTGATGGTCGCCCCGGCGCTCTCGGCGATCTCGCGGGCGATGGTCTCGATCTGCAACGGCCCCATGTCGGCGGCAGGCGTATCGACCATCTCGCGCGCCAGGGCGCAGGCGGCGGCGATGCGCGAGACCTCGGCGACATCCACCCCGCCCGGCGCGACCAGCCTGACCGGCGCCCGATCCGGCCGGGCCTTGTAGCGGTCGAACACATAGGCCCCCAGCAGGAAGGCCAGCGTCGCCAGTTCCGCGTCCTCGGTCGCCAGCTCCAGACGATACAGGCCGCCCGGCAACCGCGCCGACAGGCCCCGCACGCTCATGGGATCGAACGTCGCCGCCGCTCCGACCATGACCTGAGCGATCTCGCCGTCCGCGCCTGGCACGACCAAAAGCTGACCCGCCTTGCCCTCGAACCCGTGCAGATCGCCCCAGCGGCGGGACGCACCGTCCACCGCACCGCCCGCCTGAACGAAGCGGATCGGGATCGCGCCGTCGCCCTCATGGGCGGAAACCAGCAGTGGATGCGAGATGGACATACGGCCCTCGAAACGAAGTTAACCATCAGTTGACGTGAACAGGCGACCCTAGAGGCAAGACCCAAGGACCGCCTGGACCCGCCCCATGTCGCGCATGCCCGCCCTTCTCGCAACCGTCGCCCTGATCGCCCTGTCCGGCGGACCGGCCCTGGCGGCCGACCCGACACCGGCCTCATCGGCCCAGACGCGCGCGCCGTCCTCGGCGCAGGTCCGCGCCACCTATGACCGGATGGACGCCCTGTCGCGCTCGGTCTTCTGGGCCTCGGAACAGCAAGCCAATCCGACCGATGCGGTCGCGGGAGTGAAGCTGGCGCAGGCGCTGCGCGAACTGGGCCGTTACGATCAGGCGGCTGAAGCCGCCCAGGCGACCCTGACCGTCCAGCCGAACAATCTCGATGCCCTGCTGGAGCTGGGTCGCGCCCATATCGCGCGTGGCCAGGCCTTCTATGGTGTCGCGCCCTTGGAACAGGCCCGCAATCAGGCGCCGCGCGACTGGCGCGCCTATTCGCTGCTGGGCGTGGCCTATGAGCAAGTGCGCCGGACCGACGACGCCCGCGCGGCCTGGAACCAGGCCCTGGCCCTGTCGCCCGACAACCCCGATGTCCTGACCAACGCCGCCACCGCCGCCCTGACCCAGGGCGATGCGCCGGGCGCCGAGACCCTGCTGCGCCGCGCCGTCGCCCAGCCGACCGCCTCGGCCAAGGTGCGCCAGAACCTGGCCATGGTGCTGGGCCTGCAGGGCAAGATGGGCGAGGCCGAACAGATCCTGCGCCGCGAACTGCCGCCCGAACAGGCCGAGCAGAACCTGCAATGGCTGCGCGCGCGCGGCACGGCCGGCGCCGCGTCGTCCAGCGGCGGCGTACCGGCGGACACGCCGACGACCGACACGGCCCGCACCTGGAATTCGCTGCAAGGCGGCTGATCCACCCGTTGCGGTCGGGCCGCGCGCGTGGTGGATGAGGCCATGACCTCCCTCCCCACGCCCCGCGCCTACCAGGCCTTCCTGTTCGACATGGACGGCACCCTGATCACATCGACGCTCGCCGCCGAGCGGGTCTGGACCCGCTGGGCCGGACGTCACGGCCTGGACGTCGCGGCCCTGCTGTCGGTCATGCACGGGGTGCGGGCCATTGACACCATCCGCAACCAGAACCTGCCCGACATCGACCTGGCCGCCGAGGTCGCCTGGGTCGAACGCGGCGAGATCGAGGACGTGGACGGCGTCGCCTCCATCGCCGGCGCCATCGACTTCGTCAAACGCCTGCCGTCCGACCGCTGGGCTGTGGTCACGTCCGCGTCCGTTTCCCTGGCCCGCGCCCGGCTGAAGGCGGCCGGCGTGACGCCGCCCGCCGTCATGATCACCGCCGAGGACGTCGAACGCGGCAAGCCCGACCCCGCCGGCTATCTGAAAGCCGCGGCGACCCTGGGCTTCGACATCGCCGACTGCCTGGTGTTCGAGGACGCCGAGGCCGGGATCAGGGCAGGCGAAGCGGCCGGGGCGGATGTGATGGTGGTGACGGCGGCCTGGACGCATCCGCTTCAGACGGATCACCCCACGCTGGCGAACTATGCGGATGCCGGGCTTGAGGTCGGGGCGGACGGGACGCTGACGTTTAAGGTCTGACACATCATTTCCCTCCCCGTTCCGGGAGGAGATGTTTCCTGCGACTTCCCCCAAGCCCTTACGCATCCTATCTTCGTCCCATGATCGACGACCTCTACAGCGCGCGCATCCTGACGCTGGCGGCCAACCTGCCGCATGCGGGGCGGTTGCCTGCGCCGCAAGGCACAGGCGAGCGGGTGGCGAAACTGTGCGGGTCGCGGGCGACCGTCGATGTGACGCTGGACGATCAGGGCCGCGTCGCGGGCTTCGCTCAGGACGTGAAGGCCTGCGCCCTGGGTCAGGCCGCCGCCGGGGTGCTGGGCCAGTCTGTGATAGGCGCTTCGGTCGAAGAGATCACTGAGGCGCGCGACGCCATGTCCGCCATGCTGAAATCCGGCGGCGAAGGCCCGAGCGGCCGGTTCGAGGACCTGCGCCTGCTGAAACAGGTCGCCGACTATCCGGCCCGCCACGCCTCGACCCTTGTCTCAATCGAGGCGACGCTGGACGCGGTCGATAACGCTCTAACCGCTCGAACTCGCCTCGCCGGCGCGGCCTGAAGGGCACGACCGGTTGATCCCCCAGTGATGACGGGGGATAAGCGCGGCGAACCCATCCAGCCCCGGCGAAGGGACATATGTCTCTCTATGAACGCGGCGTCCGCGCGGCCCATCGGGGCTACAAGCTGACACTGTCCCCCCTTATCGGCCAGCAGTGCCGGTTCCTGCCGACCTGTTCGGACTATGGGCGCGACGCCCTGATCCAGCATGGTCCGGTCAAGGGGGGGTGGCTCACCGTACGTCGTCTCTGTAAATGCCATCCCTTCGGCGGTTCGGGCTATGACCCGGTCCCGCCCCTGAAGACCGACGAAAAAGAACAGTCATGATCGATCTGAAATTCCCCGACGGCGCGGTGCGTCAGTATCCGGCCGGCTCGACGGCGCGCGATGTGGCGACCTCGATCTCGCCGTCGCTGGCCAAGAAGGCGGTTCTGGCCGAGCTGAATGGTGAGCAACGCGACATGGGCCGGGTGCTGGAGACGGGCGGCGACTTCCGCCTGATCATGCGCGACGATCCCGCCGCCCTCTATACGATCCGCCACGACACGGCCCACGTCCTGGCCGAGGCGGTCCAGACCCTGTTCCCCGGCACCCAGGTCACGATCGGCCCGGCCATCGAGGACGGCTTCTATTATGACTTCTTCCGCGAAGAACCCTTCTCGACCGACGACTTCGCCGCCATCGAGAAGGAAATGGGCCGGATCGTCGATCGTGATGCCAAGTTCGAGCGCGAGGTCTGGGACCGCGAGGAGGCGATCACCTTCTTCGAAGCGCGCGGCGAGAAGTTCAAGGCCGAGCTGATCCGCGACCTGCCGGGGACCGAGACGATCACCCTGTACAAGCAGGGCGACTGGATCGACCTGTGCCGCGGCCCGCACTTCCCCTCCACGCGCCATGTCGGCAAGGCGTTCAAACTGACCAAGCTGGCCGGCGCCTACTGGCGTGGCGATTCAAAGCGTGAGCAGCTGCAACGCATCTACGGCACCGCCTGGGCGACCAAGGAGGATCTGGACGCCCACCTGCTGCGTCTGGAAGAGGCCGAGAAGCGCGACCATCGCAAGGTCGGCAAGGCCATGGAGCTCTTCCACATGCAGGAAGAGGGCCGCGGCATGGTCTTCTGGCATCCCAAGGGCTGGGTCTTGTGGCGCGTGCTGGAGGCCTATATGCGCCGCCGCCTGGACGCCGCCGGCTATGTCGAGGTCAAGACGCCCCAGGTTCTGGACCGCAAATTCTGGGAACAGAGCGGCCATTGGGACAAGTACCGCCCCAATATGTTCGTCTGCGAGACGGTCGAGGGCGAGGAGCTGTCGCTCAAGCCGATGAACTGCCCGGGCCACGTGCAGATCTTCGACCAAGGCCAGAGGTCCTACCGCGAACTGCCGCTGCGCATGGCCGAGTTCGGCGCCTGCCACCGCTATGAGCCGTCAGGGTCCCTGCACGGCCTGATGCGGGTGCGCGGCTTCACCCAGGACGACGCCCACATCTTCTGCCGCGAGGATCAGATCGTCGAGGAAACGGCCGAGTTCATCAAACTGGCCCGCAGCGTCCACGCCGACCTGGGGATGGAGACGGCCTACATCAGCCTGGGCACCCGGCCCGAGAACCGCGCCGGTTCCGACGAGTTCTGGGACAAGGCCGAGGCCCTGATGGCCGAGGCGGCCCGCGCCGCCGGGACCGAGCCGGTCGTGACCGAGGGCGACGGCGCCTTCTACGCGCCCAAGCTGGACTTCATCGTCAAGGACGCCATCGGCCGCGAATGGACCTGTGGCACGATCCAGCTGGACTATGTCCTGCCCGAACGTCTGGACGCGACCTATATCGCCGAGGATGGTCAGAAGCACCGGCCGGTCATGCTGCACCGCGCGATCCTGGGCAGCTTCGAGCGTTTCATCGGCATCATGATCGAGAACTACGCAGGGGCCTTCCCCCTGTGGCTGGCCCCGACCCAGGCGGTGGTGGCCACCATCACCTCGGACGCCGACGACTACGCCCGCGACGTGATGGCCCGGTTCAAGGCCGCCGGCCTGCGCACCGAGATCGACCTGCGCAACGAGAAGGTCGGCTACAAGGTGCGCGAACACTCGGTCGGCAAGGTCCCGGTCATCGCCGTCGTCGGCCGCCAGGAAGCCGAACAGGGCCTGGTCGCCATCCGCCGCCTGGGCTCTCAGGCCCAGACGGTGGTCACGGTCGAGGAGGCCATCCGCATCCTGACCGACGAGGCGACCCCGCCGGACCTGAAGCGAGACCAGACGGCCGATTGAGGCCGCGCCTTCGCGGCGATTGTCGCCTAGGATAGGGCGTCAGGCTTCAGCACGCTCCCGTGTCTGTCCCGGCAAGGGTCTAAGGGGAGGGCAGGCATGCCCAGCACCATCCTGGTCACGGGCGGCGCCGGCTATGTGGGTTCGCACGCCTGCCTCGCCCTGTCCCAGGCCGGTTTCACGCCGGTGGTCTATGACAATCTGTCGAACGGTCATGCGGCCTTCGTCCAGTGGGGCGACCTTGAGATCGGCGACATCCGCGACGGCGCACGTCTGGATGCCGTGATCGCCAGACACAGGCCCATCGCGATCCTGCATTTCGCCGCCCTCATCGAGGTCGGGGAATCGGTGAAAGAACCTGGCCGCTTCTACGACAACAATGTCGTGGGCGCCCTGACCCTGATCGAGGCGGCGCGGCGCGGCGGGATCGGGGCGATGGTCTTCTCCTCGACCTGCGCCACCTATGGCGACCCGGTCTATCTGCCGATGGACGAGGCCCATCCCCAGGCCCCGCTGAACCCCTATGGCCGGTCCAAGCTGATGGTGGAACAGGCCCTGGCCGACTATTCGACCTATGCCGGCTTCCGCTCGGTCTGCCTGCGCTATTTCAACGCCGCCGGCGCCGACGAAGAGGGCCGGATCGGTGAGCGCCATCACCCCGAGACCCACGCCATTCCGCTGGCGCTCCAGACGGCGCTGGGCCAGCGTCAGGGGTTCAAGCTGTTCGGCGACGACTACGACACCCGCGACGGCACGGCGGTGCGCGACTATGTCCACGTCATGGATTTGGCCGACGCCCATGTGCGGGCGCTGAAATACCTGCTCGACGGCGGCGAGACGACGGTCTTCAACCTGGGCACCGGCGCAGGCACGACGGTCAGGGAACTTATCGAAACCATCCGCCGCACGACCAATCGGCCCTTCCCCGTCGAGACCGCGCCGCGCCGGGCCGGCGACGCCCCCTGTCTGGTGGCCGACAACAGCCGTGCGCGCAAGGTTCTGGGCTGGCGGCCCACACGGACCCTGGACGACATCGTTCGCACGGCCTGGCGCTGGCATGCCGCCGAGCGGGAGGCGCTTGAGGTCTAAGCCTTCGCACGAAACCGAACAGAGGAACGCAAATCCGAAAGATGGCTTGTGACGGGGTGCGCGCCTGCGCTCCATCACAGATAGCGAGACACGACCATGGCCGAGAAAACCCTCGACACCCTGTTCCACGACACGCTCAAGGACATCTATTACGCCGAGCGAAAGATCCTGAAGTCCCTGCCCAAGATGGCCCGCGCGGCGCAGTCGCCCGAGCTGAAGGCCGCCTTCGAAAAGCACAAGGATCAGACCGAAGGCCAGATCGAACGCCTGCAACAGGTGTTCGAGATCATCGGCAAGGCGCCGCGCGGCAAGACCTGCGACGCCATCGAAGGCATCCTGGCCGAGGGCGACGAAATCATGGAAGAATACAAGGACACCCCAGCCCTGGACGCCGGCCTGTTGGCCGCCGCCCAGGCGGTCGAACACTATGAGATCACCCGCTACGGCACGCTGAAGCGCTGGGCGCTGGTGCTGGGGATGAAGGACGCCGCCGCCCTGCTGGACGAGACCCTGCAGGAGGAATCCCAGACCGACGAAGACCTGACCGGCATCGCCGACGCCGCGGTCAACGCCACCGCGATGAAGACGGCCTGACCTTCGGTGGAGGCGGTTTCGCAACCGCCTCCACCCTTGCTCTTGCCCTCGAAAGATACGACACCGGACATAGGTAACGATAAAGACTAGCGTTCACCGTATGTTAGGCGACCGTCATCGAAGCTGGCTCTCTGACCTTGGAGAGCTATCCGATGACCCAGCCCCGATCCGCCGCAGGCCGCCCGGTTCTGCAATACGTGATTGCCGCTGGCTATATGCGTTACCTGCTGATCGCCAGTTGGGCGCTTGCCTTGGGCACGGTCACGGGCTGGCGGGAAGCCGTGGCCTGGTTTTGCGCCGCCACGTCGATCGGCATGGTCCGAACCTTCGTGGAACGCCGCCTGGTGCTATCGGATCGCCGACTTCACGACCGCATCAAGCTGACGATCGCGACCGTATCCTGCATCACCTGGGCGGCCGCGCCGCTATTGGCCTTCGTTCATGGCGGCGCCTATGGCGTACCGTTGGGCGTGGGTCTTCTGATGGCGGGTTATGTGCTGGTCTTCACCCAGATGCGCGCGGCGCCGCGAGAAGCTGTGATCGTCTCGGCGCCCTATTCTATCGTGACGGTCTTGCTGCTGATCAGCCTATGGGGCGACCCGGGCTTCTGGGTCATGCTCGGCATGGTCCCCGTCCTGGGGCTGGCCTTGTTCATCAAGGTTGTCATCACCCAGATGAAGGACGGCGACCTTGAGGCCGTGAACCGCCGCCAGGCCGAACTGATCGCCGAGCTGGAAATCGCTCGCGATCGCGCCGACGCCGCCAGCGCGGCCAAGTCCAACTTCCTGGGCGTCATCTCGCACGAGCTGCGTACGCCGATGAACGGGGTGCTCGGCGCGGCGCAACTGCTTCAGATGTCGGACTTGAGCGACCGCCAAAAGGAGTTCGTCGGCGTGATCCGCAACTCGGGCGAAGGCCTGATGGTGCTGCTGAATGACATCCTGGACATCACCAAGATCGAGTCCGGCAAGATGGAACTCGACATCGCCGACATCGAGACCGACACGCTGCTGACCCGGCTGACGGGGCCGTTCAAGGCTCAGGCCGAGGCGCGCGGCCTGACTTTCGCGACCGAAATCCGGGGCGATCTTCCGCCCCTGCTGAAGATGGACCCGCTGCGCCTGGCGCAGGTCACGCATAATCTTCTGGCCAATGCGATCAAGTTCACGCCGCAAGGCGAGGTTCGCCTGGTCGTCGAAAGCGAACCCCGCGCCGACGGCCGCATCGCCCTGGGGATCAGCGTCGTCGATTCTGGCATCGGCATCGCCGCCGACGATCTGTCGCGCCTGTTCCAGCCCTTCTCCCAGGTGGACGGGTCGTCCACGCGCAAGTTCGGCGGCACCGGCCTGGGCCTCAGCATCTGCCAGCGTCTGGCCGTCCTGATGGACGGCGAGATCACGGTGGCGTCGATCCCGGGCCAGGGATCGACCTTCACCCTTCACGCGATGTTCGAAACGCCCGTGATGCAGGACGCCCGCATCGCCGCCTGATCAGTCGCGCAGCAGTTCGTTGACGCCGGTCTTGGCCCGCGTCTGGGCGTCCACCCGCTTGACGATGACGGCGCAGTACAGCGACGGCCCGCCGTTGGGATCAGGCAGCGCGCCCGGCACCACGACCGAATAGGCCGGCACCTCGCCGCGGAAAACTTCGCCCGTCGCCCGGTCCACGATCTTGGTCGAACCGGACAGATAGACGCCCATGGCCAGGACCGCGCCCTCGCGCACGATCACGCCCTCGGCGACCTCGGCCCGGGCGCCGATGAAACAGCCATCCTCGATGATGGTCGGATTGGCCTGCAGCGGCTCCAGCACGCCGCCGATGCCCGCCCCGCCCGACAGGTGCACGTTCTTGCCGATCTGGGCGCAAGAGCCGACCGTGGCCCAGGCGTCCACCATCGAACCCTCGTCCACATAGGCGCCGATGTTCACGAACGACGGCATCAGCACGACGTTCTTTGCGATGTGGGCGCCGTGACGAACGATGGCGCCGGGGACTGAGCGGAAACCTGCCGATTGATAATCCGCCGCCGTCCAGTCGCCGAACTTGTTGGGCACCTTGTCCCAGAAGGGTCCAACGGCCGCCGGATGATCCGCCGACAGCGGCATGACGGACGCAGGACCGGCGCGCATGATCTGGTTGTCGTTCAGGCGGAAGGACAGCAGCACCGCCTTCTTCAGCCACTGATGCGTGGTCCAGACGCCATCCGCGCCGCGCGAGGCGACGCGCGCCTGGCCGGAATCCAGCAGGGCCAGCGCCGTCTCGACGGCGTCGCGGACCTCGCCGTGGGTGGCGGCGGACGCCTCGGCGCGCTGTTCCCAGGCGGCCTCGACGACGGATTCGAGATGCGACAGATCGGTCATGCGGCGTCCTTGAAAGTCAGGTCGGAGAGGAAGTCGAGAAGATCGGGGGCCACATGGTCGATGTGGTCGCCCAGCGGCTTGCCGTGGCCGTCGCCGATCAGGACCGTGGCCATGCCCAGCGCCTTGGCCGGCTCCAGGTTCTTTGGCGTGTCCTCGAAAAAGGCGGCCTGGTGCGGATCGATGTCGAACCTTTCCAGCATCCGGCGGAAGGTGGCGGGATTGGGCTTGGGCGTCAGGTCGCCGTCCTCGATGGCGAAGACGTCGGCGAAACAGTCGGCGATCCCGATCCGCTCCAGCACCCGATGCGCATACTCACGCGCGCCGTTGGTGAAGACGTAGCAGCGGCCGGGCAGGATCTTCAACCGTTCCGACAGACGCGGATTGGGTTCGACCCCGTCCAGCGGCACGTCGTGCACCTCATGCAGGAACCGCTCGGTATCGACCGCATAGTTGGCCATCAGACCGGCCAGGGTTGTGCCGTGCTCGTCCAGGAACTGGCGCTGCATCGCCGCCGCCGCCTCGGGATCCAGACCCACGGCCTCGACCACGAACGCGTTTATCCGCGCCTGCACCAGCCGCATCAACCCCTGCTCGCGTGGATACAAGGTGTCGTCCATGTCGAACACCCAGGCCCGCACGTGCCCAAGGGATGCAGAATGGGGATCGCTCAAGACGCCTTCACCAGGGTGCCGGCGCCGAATTCGGTGAACAGCTCGACCAGCATGGCGTGCGGCCGACGACCGTCCAGAATGACCACCGCCTCGACGCCCGCACGCACGGCGGCCATCGCCGTCTCCAGCTTGGGCATCATGCCGCCGTGGGCGACGCCGCTGTCGATCAGGGCCTGCGCCTCCTCCAGGGTCATCTGCCGGATGATGTCGCCGTCCGCGCCCTTGACCCCCGGCACGTCGGTCAGCAGCAGCATCCGCTTGGCGTTCAGCGAACCTGCGATGGCGCCCGCCACCGTATCGGCGTTGACGTTGTAAGTCTGTCCGTCCTCGGCGACCCCGATCGGGGCGATGACCGGCACCCAGTCCTCGGTCTCCGACGCGATCAGGCCCTTGATCAGCTTGGGATCGACCTTGGTCGGTTCACCGACATAGCCCAGGTCCACCTCGTGCTCGATCATGCTGTCGGGATCGCGTTTGGTCCGGCGCGTCTTCTCGACCGTCAGAAGGCCGGCGTCCTTGCCCGACAGACCGACGCCGCGCACGTCCGCCTCCTTGCCGGCCATGGTGATCCAGTGAGCGATCTCCTTGTTCACCGCGCCCGACAGCACCATCTCGGCGACCTCCATCGTCGCCGGATCCGTAACCCGCAAGCCATCGACGAAGCTGGACTTCACCCCCGCCTTTTCCAGCATGGCGCTGATCTGCGGCCCGCCACCGTGCACCACGACCGGATTCACCCCCATCAGCTTCAGCAGCACCACATCGGCCGCGAACTGCCGCGCCACGGCGCTCTCGCCCATGGCGTGGCCGCCGTATTTGATGACCACGGTCTCGCGGTCATAGACCTGAATATACGGCAAGGCCTCGGCGAGCGTCTTCGCCGTCTCCCAGCTGCGTTCTTCCGACTGGCGTTCTGTTTCGTTCATCACGCGCGCGAGATAGCGGGGGATGGGGGCGGTGTCACGGACTTAAGTCGTGGGCATCGCCAAGCAGTCTCGGCGTTGCATTACAGCCCCGGTTTCGCGACAAGTCGCCTGTCACGTGAGGTAAGGTATGGTTACGGTTTGCATTGATGGTTGGAACCTTGCGCTTCGCAAGGGCTCCGGGATCGCCACCTACGGCCATTCTCTTCTCTCGGCGATCAGGGGATTGGGCCTCAACGGGCAAGTTCTTTACGGTCCTTCGACCCCAAGATCCTCGGTGAACCTGCTTAACGAAATAGCGCTGGTTGATGCTGGTGCCCCGACCCGACGACGGGCAAGTCTGGGAAGAGCCGCCTCGACCTTGGCGGCGCGATTCGGCCGCTCCGCATATCCGATCACGCCTTCAGGGGATGTGATCTGGCCAACAACCGGGCCGAGACGCCCCGATGCGGAGAGTTACTGGGCATCGACGGATGTGTTTAACCTGTCCCAACGCGCATACCAGCGATACGGAATATTCACGCCTGTCCGTTTTGAGGACAGCGCCGACCGTCCCGCACCTGATGTCATGCACTGGACCTGTCCCCTTCCACTGACAGCGCCGAAGTCCATCAACATCCTTACGTTTCACGACATTATTCCCCTGCGCCTCCCCGGAACAACGGCCGACAACAAGAAGATATTTTACAATCTCTGCAAGACAGCGATCGACAGAGCCGATCACGTGATCGCGGTATCGAATTCGACGAAACAGGACCTGATTGAGATCCTGGGGGCCGCCCCCGACAAGATCACGACCACCTTTCAGGCCACGCCCTCGACACCCCAGACCGGTACCGACGAGGACTGCGCGGTAAGCCTGCAGAAACAGCTGGGCTTGGAGTGGAAAGACTATTTCCTTTTCTTTGGTGCAATCGAACCGAAAAAGAACCTCGGAAGGATTGTAGAAGCATTCCTGTCTGCAAACACGAAGGCGCGTCTTGTGGTCGTCGGAGGCCGGTCCTGGCTTTCGGAAAGCGAAACCGGGCTTCTGGAAGCTGTGCTGGAGAACGACAAATCAAAGAAGATCATCCGTTTGGACTATCTGCCTTCATCGACGCTGCGTGACCTGGTCCGTGGCGCAAAAGCGACTTTGTTCCCGTCTCTTTACGAAGGTTTCGGGCTCCCGGTGCTCGAATCCATGGAAGCCGGCACGCCTGTCCTTACCTCGGATCGAGGTGCGCTTCCCGAAGTAGCGGGCGATGCAGCGATCACCGTCAACCCCTATGATGTCACCTCTATCCGCATGGCGATCCAACTTATGGATAGTGACGACGGCTTACTGGAGAACATGGCTATGAAAGGCCGTGCCCAGGCAAAGCTCTTCACTCAAGCCAAGTATCAAGAAAAACTGACCCAGGCCTATAAAAGCGCTGGCGTATTCTGATCACGATACACTCCACGGATCGGTCTTCGATTGACGCGTAATGTAGGCTAATATTTCCCTGATAGACAAAGCTCTCAAGCCGTCGAAGGCATTTCGATTTTCCGTGACCCAATGCGGGTTTCTTCCAGGATCAAGGACCGCATCCTCCCGCCAGATATCGTAGAACAGTCTCATTTCGACCTCGTCCCACGCCACCTGCTCGGAAGTCACGTTTTCTCCTCGTGTCTTGGACTCGTGATGAATGATGACGATCGAAGGATCGTATATGACGGGGAAGTTGGCCTTTCTGCACCTCAGACAGAAATCGAGATCGCTGTAAGCCACGGGGAGCCGCTCGTTGAATCCGCCGACCTCATGAAAGGCACGCCGCGAAACCGCCATGAAGGCGCCAGTCACGGCGGCGCAACGGCGTACCTGCGCCCAGCGACCGCCGGGCCCCGGATCGGTAGCGGGTCGATCCAATCCCTCATGTACCGCTCCGCCCTCTCGTCCTCCCAGCACGACTCCAGCATGCTGGATCCGGCCGTCGCCGTACAAAAGCTTCGCCCCGACACACCCGCCGCACGCCAATGCCACGCCTCGCCGCACAAGAGAATCCCAACCTTGTGTGACGGCCTCTACGTCGTTGTTCGCGAAGAGGAGAATATCCTCCGTAGTTGAACCGACGGCGAGGTTGTTCAGCCTGGCCCAATTGAAGGGCTCATCCACGGGGACGATATCGACTGACAGTTTCGCAAGCACTTCGAAGCACCGAAGGGTCTTTTCCTGCGAACTGCGGTTATCTATAATAATGATCCGCAAGAGATCGGGGCGTTCAGCCTTCTCGATCAGACTACTAACAGCCGCTTGAAGCAAATCTGGCTGGTCGCGAGTCGGAATAATCACAAGTAGACGCTCTTGTCCGCTTGAGCGGGGGTCATCTCTTCGCCGGGCGATCGGACTTGGCGGCCATACTGAGGGAGCTTCGTTAAAGCCGCAGAGCGTGGCTAGCAGAGCCGGTACATGGCAGATTCCTCCCCCCTTTATCTCCAGAAGGACATCCCGATGAAGATCCTGCGTGGAAACCGCATCGTCCACCCGCTCGACCAACAGGCGACCGTGCGGCGCTGAGACCAGAACGACCAGAGGAGGCTCACCGCCGCCTTCTAAGCCGATTTCGTCATATGCACCGTAGAGGACGGGATCCGAGTATGAAGTGACGCCCCGCCAATCATGCACCGCATGATCGTGGTCGCCATAGGCTGCGACAGCACCGGCTTGGGACCGTGCGACGGACAGCCAAGCCAGACATTCGGCCTCCAGGCGAATGCCAGCCGATACGCTGACAACGGCGTCATCGTGCAACACGATCTCTGCGGCGCTCGCGCAGAATCGAATACGCGGGTCCTGATGGGCTAGTGAAGCGACAGGATGACTTGCCAGAGCGGCATCCGAAACCACCGTCGCAGACCATGTCGCCAACGACTGATCCTGGAGACTGTAGAGAGTGAGCAAGACCTCTGCAGGCGACCGCGCCCGACCATCGACGATTACGTCGATCATGACGTGATCGCGGACAGTAGGAGCATCCGCGATCAGGCGATTTCTCATCTGCCCGTATGCGGCAGGAGAAAAGGCGGCTTGCTGCAGTGCGACCTCCAGCCGGTCTCTCAAACTTTCTATATTACTGGCTACGCCTTCGACGACGTCCCCAATCGCACTTCTATCGCCCGCCCCCTTCAGCCCGGCCCGGCCCGCCAAGGCCAGTATCTCAATATTTGCTCTTTCATCGCCGAATTGAAAAGCTTGTTGGTACGCCGCTAGAGCCGCTTCCTTTGCATGATTCAGTTTCAGAACATGGCCCAGATGAAGATGATAGTCGCCCGACCGGGGGCGCTCTGACAAGGCCGATCGGTATGCCGTCTCCGCCTCATTCAAGAGCCCCAACTCCTTCAGGACATGTCCCCTGCGCACTTGAAGCGAATGTCCAGCAGTCTTCAGACGAGCGGCCTTGTCATAATGGTCCAGGGCCTCCTTCCAAGCCCCTCGCGCACGGGCGGCGTCACCTGCGGCGCGGTGTTCCGCAACCCGCCCCGCCTTTAAGCCCAATGCGCGCTTCACCAAGCCGAGAAGCGAAGCCATAATCACCTCTAAATAGCCCGCCTAATTTGTAGACGCAGGATCAGACCTCGCCACCGATCGCAAACCGTCGAGCAGATCCACGCTAGGACTGAAGCCGATCTTGGACGACAGTATATCCGCCGAGCCGACAAGCACTGGCGGTTCGGAAGGCCTTGCCGGTATCGCGCCGAAGCGCACGAGGTCGGTCCGTCCGAGCGCATCAGCCAGCGTGGAAACTATATGGCGCACCTCTACGGCCTTGCCGGAAGCTATATTGACCGGCCCCGAATAGTCGCTGAATAAAATCGCGACCAAAGCCGCTGCGACGTCTTCCACATGCATGAAGTCACGCCGCTGCAGACCTGAGCTCGTTTCGAAAGGCCGGCCATCCGAAAGGGTTCGCACGAGGTCCGAAACCAGCCGGCCCGGCTTCTCGTTCGGGCCGTAGAGCCAGAACACGCGTCCCCATGCGACAGAAAGACCAAGTCGCGGCGCCGCCGCAAAAGTTAGATCTGAAAGGGCCTTTTTGGCTGACCCATAGAGTGTTGATGGACGCAATAAGGTTCTGGTCTCGTCCAGCCTCCCCTCGCCTGTCCAGTCATACTCGGCGCAAGTTCCGACGCCGACCCATCGCGAACCGCCGACCTCGGCAAAACTCTTGAATAGCCCGAGGGAAGCGGACATCCAGTCAAGATTGTCCGGATCATCCCAAAATGCGCCCGGGGTCGCATTCCACCCGAGATGCAGAAAATGAGTTGGCGCGATCTCATTCATGAGACCGGCAAAGCTTGGCGTGGATAGTAGATCACAACTCACGGACCGCACACCGTGATGGTGAGAGGGAGTGCGGCCCAGAGCGACGACGTCAACGCCTCGAGCCACAAGCAGCCGCACGACATTTGAGCCGATAAACCCGGTCGCGCCGGTCACGATCACCCGCATACGAAGTCCGGATAACTGGCATCTCGTTCCGAGAGGGTCGGATTGGGCAACGGCCAGTCGATTCCAAACCGAGGATCATTCCATCGGACCCCCAGACCCGCACCAGGACAATAGGGTGGAGTGATCTGGTAAAGCACGTCCGTATTGTCCTCGAGCGTCTGAAAGCCATGCGCAAAGCCAGCCGGAATAAGCAGCGCGCGTCCGTTGTCGGCCGAAAGCACCGCCCCGAACCAGCAGCAGAACGTCTGCGAGTCAGGACGAATATCCAAGGCGACATCGAAGATTGCGCCGCGAACGCAACGAACCACCTTCACCTCGGCATCGGGCGACGCCTGATAGTGCATGCCACGAAGTGTGCCTGCCAGAAGGTTCCGGGAAAGACTGGACTGTTCGAAACGCGACTCGATTCCCGCTTCCGAGAACTCCCTCTCGCAAAAGATGCGCGAAAACGAACCCCGCTCGTCGTAATGGGGCTCCAATTCGATGACGCGAACGCCTTCCAGAGATGCGTTAACGAATTTCACGTCAGTCGAATATCTGAATGGTCGGTATGGGCGTCACGAACTTACCGCCCCACTCCCTGACATCAGCCATCTGCTCAATGATCTCCTCACGGAGATTCCACGGCAGGATCAGTACGTAATCAGGCTTTCGCGATCGGATTTCTTCGGGCGCGTATATGGGTATATGAGTACCCGGCAACCTCTTGCCGATCTTGTGAGGACTTTTATCGACCGTGAAAGACATCATGTCCGTCTTCACGCCACAGTAGTTGAGAAGCGTGTTCCCCTTAGCGGGCGCACCATAGCCGACGACGCTCTTTCCGGCCTCGAAGGCCTCAACAAAGAACTTCAGCAAAGACACTTTTGTTTCGACGACTCGTCTTGCAAAATCCCTGTACGCGCTCAGATCGTTCAGCCCGAAGTCATCTTCCGCAGCAAGCATCATAGCGACCCGATCGGTGTCCGGTCTATCCACGCAATCGGCATGGGCGACATATATGCGTATGGAGCCACCGTGGGTCGGCAATTCTTCAACGTCGTACACGCGAAGTCCGTGCGCGGCGAAAATCTTCCGCGCTACGGTGAAGGACAGATAGCTGAAATGTTCGTGGTAGATCGTGTCGAACTGGACCTTCTCCATCATGCGGAGAAGGTGCGGGAATTCGAAGTGCGCGACACCTTTGGGTTTCAGCAAGATCGCATAGCCCGCGACGAAATCATTGATGTCAGGGACGTGCGCTAGAACATTGTTGGCGGCTATGACGTCTGGGCGTACGCCGCGCTCTCGAAGCCGTTCGGCCGTTTCTCGACCGAAGAACGCCACCTCGCTCTCTATGCCGTGGTTCTGAAGGGCGGCTGCGGCAGTGTTCGCCGTCGGCTCTACGCCCAGCACAGGAATCCCCGCCTCCTTGAAGTTCTTGAGCAGATATCCGTCGTTCGACGCCACTTCGACGACCATGGAATCGGGCCCCAAGCGTTCCTTTTCAAGTACGGTCAGCGAATACCTTCTCGCATGCTCCAACCACGACGATGAGTAAGATGAAAAATACGCATAGTCGTCAGTAAAAAGCGCGTCGGCCTTTTCATAGTCTACAAGCTGAACAAGCAGGCAGGATGCGCATACGTAAGCATGAAGAGGGTAGAACACCTCAGCCGCATTGTGATTTCGCTCAGAAACATAATCATTAGAAACTGGAGACATGCCAAGATCGGCAAAAGTCTCCGTAAGGGGAGCATTACAAAAACGGCAGTGGGCCATGTTTTCTCAGTTCGAAGATTTAGAAAGCGATTCGTATTGTTCGATTTGTTCCAGGCAAGCTTCAACCGGGGAGCGGCCATTCGCCACCTCCCGATACCAACTCGCGGACCATTCGAGAGCCTTGCGGGTATCGAGACGCGCGAACCAGCCCAACCTGTGCGCAGCCTTGCTCGCATCCACCCTAAGCAGTCCCGCCTCGTGATATCCAGATTGATCGCCCTCGACCCGCCAGCGTGCGGACGGCCAGGCTTCAGCCAAGACTTCGACAACATCGACCACAGGCCAAGCCTGATTGTCAGCAGGCCCGAAGTTCCATCCTTCGGCTACAGGCTCCTGTTCGTAAAGGCGCTGAGCCAAAAGCAGATACCCGCTGATGGGTTCCAGCACATGCTGCCAAGGCCGCGTCGATGCAGGGTTGCGGATCACCACCTCTTGGCCCGCCTCGAACGCCCTAACGCAATCCGGAACCAGACGATCCAACGACCAATCACCGCCCCCGATTACATTGCCCGCCCGCGCAGATGCAAGTCGCGCACCCTTTTCGTCCGAGAAGAAAGAGCGTTGATAGGAGGCGGTCACCAGTTCCGCACACCCCTTGCTCGCGCTGTAAGGATCAGAGCCTCCAAAACGATCAGTCTCACGATAGGGCCAAATCTGCTCGACATTCTCGTAACATTTGTCGCTCGTCACATTCACGATCACCCTGACCGACGAAGTCTGGCGGGCGGCGTCCAACACCCGCACAAGCCCCATGACATTTGTGTCGAATGTAGCATCGGGATCCACATAGGATTGCCGGACCAAGGCTTGGGCCGCCATGTGGATTACGATTTCAGGCCGCGCCTTCTCAAACGCCTCGAAAACTCTTGCCGCGTATCGAATATCGCCGATCGAAGTCGCGCCGCCGGGCCGCCCCATTCTGGACCAAAGGCTCGGATCGCCCTCAGGCTCAAGCGAAAGTCCCGAGACGTGAGCGCCCATCTTTTCGAGCCAAAGCCAGGTCCAGCTTCCCTTGAACCCCGTATGGCCCGTCAACAGAACGCGCTTGCCTTGCCAAAAGGACATCACCACACCTTCCAGGGCGCTACGGCACGCCCCCAGAGATCCTCAAGCAGCCGCTTGTCTCGAAGCGTATCCATTGGCTGCCAGAAACCTTCGTGCAGATGGGCGTTCAACTGCCCATCTGCAGCCAGACCAGCCAACGGGGCGCCTTCCCATACCGTTGAATCGCCTTCGATGCGGCGCAGAACATCCGACTTCAGGACGAAAAAGCCCCCGTTAATCCAGCTGCCGTCGCCCAAAGGCTTTTCAACAAAACCGCGCACCTGCCCACCCGATATATCCAGCGCACCGAAACGCCCGGGCGGACGCACAGCCGTGACTGTCGCCTCAAGTCCAGAAGCCTTGTGCGCCGCGATCAGGCCGCGGATATCCACGTCGGATACGCCGTCGCCGTAGGTCATGCAGAAATCATCGACTCCGATATGATCCGCGACCCGAAGCAATCTCCCGCCCGTCATGGTTTCAGCGCCGGTGTCCACAATAGTCACGCGCCATTTTTCGGCGCGGGTCCGGTGAACCTCGACAGAATTCTCACCCAAATCCACCGTAACGTCGGTCACATGCAGAAAGTAATTCGCAAAGTATTCGGCGATTACGTAGCCTTTGTATCCAGCGCAGACGATGAAATCGTTTATTCCGTGAGCAGAATAAATGCTCATTATATGCCATAATAGAGGTCGCCCGCCGACCTCCACCATGGGCTTGGGCTTTTCGCTGGTTTCTTCCGACAAGCGCGTGCCTAAACCGCCGGCCAAGATGACAGCCTTCATTAAATTTTGTCCGCCTATTAAGTCTTGGGCAATCCTACAGTCCGCCACCTAGGGCGTCCATAGCCATCCCTAGATCAACGGCTAGGGAGCAGAAATTGAACGACCATCCAACCGATCCCTCCCTCATTTCGCCACGGAACCCTCAATGACATGGAGGCAATGTATGCGACGTCTGTCCCCCGCAGGAACAAGGGAACGGAACACATCAGCCTTGTCGCTTCGCCGACAGGGGGATCGGGCGCGATCCGCCCACGACTGGTCAGCCGCCGCCCATGCCTATGGGCAGCACCTTGAAACCGATCCGAAAGATCGGGCTATCTGGATACAACTAGGTCACGCCCGCAAGGAAATGGGCGAATATGGCGCCTCCGAAGCCGCATACAGGACTGCGCTGGAGATCAGTCCGAGGGATGCGGAAACCTGGCTCCACATGGGCCATCTGATGAAGCTCTGCGGAAGAGAAGCCGAGGCTACGGACCACTTCCTCCGCAGCGCGCGACTTGATGACAATGCTGACGCCTTATCCGAATTCACCACCATGCGAGGCGCCACGATCACTCCCGACCAGCGTTTGCTGCTGGCCTCCGTCCTTGCGGAAAGGTTAGCCCGTCGATCGACGGGGGTCACGATCAGCCAACTGGTCCCCCCCCCCTCTCCGTACGAACCTCCCTCACGGCCCGACCATGGATGGGTGGATTTCGCCGGCGATGCCGATATGGGGCGCTGGGTCAGCCTGCGGCTGGTGCATCACCATCCCGATCTCACCGCGCCAGGCGCCATCCTTGCTGACTATGGGCAAGGCCTGACGCCCATCACCGACGGCACCTTGCATTGGGATGAAAACAACGTTGCGCGAATATCGATATACACCACAGGCCTGAAGAAAGTTCGCTTGGTCTTTCCGTCGGATTCATTGGTTATCGACCGCCTGTCCTTGCACCTGGAACCTGAGGAGACACCGGCCTTGCCGGCAGGCGACGAAGTCGCATTCGTCAAATCGCTCTCGATGTCGGAAGCCGCTCACTCGGCCCAAGCTCCGGACATGGCCCGACATGCTATGCGCACCCAACTTCTGGCCCAGCCTTTCACGAAAGGCACAGATTCCCTCACGCGAGAGTATGGGCAGTGGATTAGACTATGGGAAGAAGGTTCAGTTCAGCCCTCCACTAGCTCTCCAAACACAAAAAAACCACTAACTATATCTTTTATTGTTCCTGTTTACAAACCTTCTCTCGAATTTTTGCGTTCTTGCGTCGATTCCGTTCTTTCACAGACGCACGAACACATTGAACTCTGCATAGCGGTGGATGTGGATATTTCATCCGAGGCCGATGAACTCCTTTGCCGCTATGAAAAGGCCGACCCGCGGGTGCGGTTGACGCGGCGCAAACGTCGAGGACACATATCGGCCGCAACCAACACTGCAGCCGCACTGGCGCGTGGAGAGTATCTAGTGCTCCTGGATCAGGACGACACACTCAGCCCCATATGCGCCGCTGAGATTACGTCGGTCATTTCAGAATTTCCTCATGTCCAAATTATTTATTCAGATGAAGACAAGCTTTCACCTCAGGGACAACGAACCTCTCCCCACATGAAAGGAGAATTCGACCCTCTTCTTTTACTATCCAAAAACTTTGTCTGCCATGCTCTTGCGATAGAGCGAGAACTTTTCATCTCATTGGGAGGCCTTAGGCTGGGTTACGAAGGTGCCCAAGATCATGACTTGACTCTACGCGCCGTCGAAGCGGCCGGATCGAACGCCGTTCGCCACATACCTAAAGTGCTCTATCATTGGAGAGATACCCCAGGATCGACCGCGAGTTCCGTCAATGCGAAACCATATGCCGAGCGCGCCATGCTTGCGGCAGTCAACGCCCATTTGACACGACAGAAGGTGCCGATGCTCGCCGTACCTGGGGTTGCGCCAGGAAGAGCTTCTTTGAAACCCTATTCGGAATGCAAGGCCGACGTATCCGCGATCATTCTACATTCCGAGAAGGGAAATCTACGGGATTGCCTATTATCTGTCATTGCCGCAGAAACTACTTCAATCGACATCAATATCGTTCACCACAACGCGATATCTGATCGCGATCTTGAGTTAATTCGAAACCTACATGAAAGTACAAGAATCAGCACGACGGTGTCTCAGGCTATTCTCGAGGATGCCTCCTCTATCGGAATGGCCGCGAAGAGCGACATCATTCTTTTCTGCGATACCTCAGCCTCCTTCATGGACGACTCTTTTTTGAACCGTGCACATGCCATTCTGAGCTTCCCCGAAATGGGCGTACTGGGCTGCCGCGTTCTGAAATCCTCCAACGCCATAGATAGCTTCGGCTTCGCGTTCGGAGAGGGAAAGGCCCACAATCTTTATGAAGACGCACCGACCGCCGTCGGCTGCAACT
Organism: Brevundimonas sp. PWP3-1b1; assembly: GCF_049896065.1. Taxonomy (NCBI): domain Bacteria; kingdom Pseudomonadati; phylum Pseudomonadota; class Alphaproteobacteria; order Caulobacterales; family Caulobacteraceae; genus Brevundimonas; species Brevundimonas sp. PWP3-1b1. Next base: position 484,465 of record NZ_JAFCTO010000001.1, read on the forward strand.
TTGATCGCAACAGATTGCTTCAGTCGTTTTCAGCCGTACAGCTTCCGCTCTTCATGAAGCGTGAAACCTTCCAGGCCCTGGGAGGATTTAACCGCAGCATGTCAGGGCTCGATGCAATTCTCGACCTGTGCATCAGGGCCAGAGCACATGGCCTCCGTGTGGCTGCAGACCCTGACATCCAAGCAAGGCGGAGCCTGACGGGATCTCCGTTTTCGACAGGTGAACAATCTCGAATCTCGAGCGATCTTCTGCAAGAAGATCCCTTCTATTCGTCCAATCTCGACCTCAGAAGGGTTGGAAAACTGGCGCACCCTCCTCGGCGCTAGGTTCGCCCTCACCCACACGTCATGCCTTTGAGATGCGGCTTAGGAATTCGCCTCGCCGTGAAGTCCGAACGCCCCAGCAGAGACTATGAACGCACCAATCGCTCGGCCTGAAGGAGTGATCACAAGTCCGGTGAAGAGGTCCTGGCGGACGGCAGCATCCTACGTTGTTGGGGCGTTACCGTTGCAAGCACATGGGGCGTGATCGTCAGCAAAACATCGGAACGCGCCGCAATAAGCGCGATCTCTCGCATGAAACGATCCGGCTCAAGTTCGCCCCCTCCCTCGTCGACGAGGCGCTGAAGAAGATCGCGTCGCAACGCCATGTTCAAAGGGGCCATAACGTCGACACAACGCTGGCAAAACAGCTGACCATAGTAGCCGCCGGAATCCATCGACGCGCCATAATGGCGATCTCGGATCCCCCCATCCACGGCCAGCTCTCCTCCTGCCCATACCACACGGTTGCCGGAGTCGTCAGTAAGAACGCCTGAGACGCCAGCGACCCTTGCATCCCAGTGAATTGGCGCGGCAAAGGCCGAACTCAGCTGCTGCGGGTCGGTGTCCGGCAGATGGAATAGAAACCAGTCAGGCTCCGATACGTCCAGCAACCTCTCCAGAACCTGCCGCCGACTGGACGGATCAAGACGCCAGAACCAATCGACGTCGATGGGTTCGGCCGGCACGGTCTCAAGCGCCTTCAGCCTCCACATTCCCGTGCCGGGACGGATGTCGTTCGGCTCAGCCGTGAGATATTTTTGCTTCTGGCGTTTTTTGATCGTGCGATCGAGCACGTAACGCTGCGATTCGACCGCAGCGGGTTTCTCGCCCGTTTCCACGGACGCGGTAGAGCCTGGACTGATCCTCCACGCGTAGAGAAGCTCCGGCACATGCACGGGAACCCGACCACTTTCAACACAGCGCATGGTGCTGTCCCAATCGTGGCACCACGTTGCTCTTTCGTCCGAGTAAGCCTTCAGACGACGCATAGTTTTGACGCGGAAACCCATCAGATGAGTTACGTAGCAACAGTTGCTTATCATAAGCGGATCAAAGTCCGGCTTTATGTAGGGCGAAAATTTGTCAGACTGGGGATTCGACTTGAATTCGTCTGAATAGAAAATATCCGCCTGTGGATTCAACTCCATATAGTGCGCCATTACAGCGAGCGCATCTATCGTCAAGAAATCATCTGCATCTACAGGAAGATAATAATCTCCACTACAAGCTGCAAGCATGGCCTTCGACGCACCGGCAATGCCTCTATTTTCTGGCAGCCGAACAACTTTAATGTCAGGATTTAAGGATGCGTGATCTAACCACGCCCTAGTTTCTTTCATAGTTGATGCATCATCTACTATAATAAGCTCTTTGTTCGCGTAGGTTTGCATCCTATACGATTCATAAAGCTCTCGCAGTTGAGCACGCGTCTGGTTAAAGACTGGAACGCAAACTGATAACTTTATGCCTCCAGAAGAAGGGTAGAGATTCGCTCTTTGACCGATTCGTCGGTCAAGCCAATTTTCGAAAGCTACAGCATCGCTGGAGCGATCCGTTGCATTACCGCGCTCTTCATAATAGGGACTTCTCTGATCAAAGGCAGCGTTGAAAAATGGATCGCGGAGCTCGGGCCATTTATTAAACAACCACTCTTTCTCACATTTGAAAGTGCCAGCCTTGGTCGCACTCTCAAAGTGGAAGACCTTCACATCGGGATCGACAACTGAAGACAGGCCGATTCCTCTTAGCTTCTGGCAGAAGTCTACATCATTGTAGTTAAGGGGGAAACTCTCATCGAAGCCGCCGACAGCCTCGTACTCAGCCTTTCGGCAGAACAACATTGCGCCCGTGACGCCCATAGCCTCTCGACGGCAGAGGAGATTGCCGAAGTGCCCTCTGTATCCCGCCTGCTGAAACACGCCTGCATGTGAAGGGCCTTGCTCCAGCAAAATGACGCCATTGTGTTGCACACGACCATCTTCAAACAGGCACAGGGGAGCGACCGCGCCGACTGAGGCGTGAGTCTCCATAAAGCCGACAATGTTCTCCCCACCGCGCTCGTCGATCGCCTCGATATCGTCATTGAGGAGGCAGATATATTGGCCTGAAGCCACCGCAACTCCGAGATTCATCTTCCTGGCCAGGTTCAGTTCCGGCTCCGGATAATAAACCAGTTTCACGTCGGACAGTTCGGCTAGGTAACCCAGATGAGCCTCTGTCAGGTCACCATTGTGAACAATGATATACTCGCAATTTCTATAGAACTGCGTTCGTCGCAAGCTTTCCAGGCAGTTCGTAATCAGATCTAGGGATTCGCCGCGGACGAGGCGACGCCCCGCTCCAGTCGGCATGACATAGGACAATAGAGGCGCTTTATTGGGAAGGGGATACCGAGCTCGCCAAAGTCCTGTCTCCTCGCCGCATTCCACACTTGCCTGGGGATGAAGACTGGTCGCGTGATCCAATACGGCGGCACGCTGTCTATCAATCGCGTATGATTTTTCGGACAAGCTTGTTGCTGTGGAGCCCGGAATGGCCCTCCAAAGGTATCCCACCACGCCCACATGCTGCGCACTTGAAACAACTCTTGAGGCGCGCAACGCCAGATCATAATCCTGAGTTCCATCGAAGTCCGAACGGAATCCACCGACCTTATCAACAACTTCTCTACTATAAACGGTCAAATGACCGATATACATCGTGTTCTCCAGAAACGAGGGAGACCAAGACGGCTTATAAAAGAAATCATAAAGCTCTCCATCTATAGAAAGCTTACATTCATCAGTGTAAAATAAGTCGGAAGCAAAATGCTTCCATTTAAGGTGGATTTCGCTAAAAGCATTTCTGGATAAAAGGTCGTCATGATCTACAAGGGCGACATAATTGCCTTTAGCTTTACTTAACGCAACATTACTAGCGCCCGATATACCGATATTTTGTTTAGCGAAAATAACCTCAACGCGCTCGTCACTAGCAAGCTCGCGAAGCTTTTCTAAGGTTTCCGGCTCATAGGAACAGTCATCGCATATGACCCATTCCCAATTCGAGTAATTTTGGTTGAGCAGGCTGACGTACAGCTCCTCCAGCAAATGCGCTGGGGTGTTATAGGCTGGCGTCAGCACTGAAATCCGGAACTCCGGGTCACTAATTTGGATAGGCCTCTCAAGCTGATATGGATTGCAGAGAGTCAACAGATGCGGCGCTTGGTTGGACGCACGTCCAATCAAGGGAGACGCACGCCCCTCTCTGTGCCCGTGCAAAAGCCAGTGCAGCAGAGGGTTCACCCCAGAGGCAGCGACATCTGCATTCCCAGCCCGATACGACGCCGCGTCGAAATAGGGAGAGGGTTGCCGACCCTCTGCAAAGCCGTGAGTAATATAATGTTGGGCCGCCAACTTTCGCGATAGCGCCGGGACGCGAGCGCTATACCAGTCTGGATCGAAAAGGCCGCTCATCTCGATCAATTTGACAGATGCGGCCAGCCGCTCTTCGGTTGTAACCGTCGATGAGCGCTGACTCTTTATTTTAGAATAGTATTTCTTTATTGTTTTAAAGAATTTACGCGCCTTGGACTTAACCCTCACGACGAGGTCCTCCGTCGGATAGATGTCGAATGTCGCACCTGAGAATACTCAACTCTCCAAAAAGGGCGGCGCGTTCCAAATGTATCTCCACTCCAACAGATGCAATCATGCTGATGTTCTGGTCCATGGTCAGTTCGTAGACACCAGGACGAACCAGTTCTTCGACCAGATCCTTCGTGGCCGACTGCCCCATTAGATGAATTCTAACCACTGTGGGTTGGGTGGAACCTTTGTATTCGAGGGCGATAGAAAGCGCCCACCGCCCAGGACCAATATCCAGCTTGGGACCGGCGAACAGAAGTCTGGCCTTACCCTGCAAATCCAACCGACCCTGGCTCGCGACATCACTCGTTTGCGAAGAAAACCATTCGTGGCCAAAACTTGCGCGGGTGCGAGAGTCCACCGGTAGGCTCGAGTAGATGTCTTCCAACGGCTTAAGCCAGTGTCGCTCGTTCTTACCCTCGTCTGCAGACAGGGTCTCACTATCGATAGAAACCCTTCCTACGCCAGGAACGGTCTGTGTCGTACCGAATTCAACCGTGGCACCCACGCGGCGGCACAACATGTCCGCCGTCGCCAACCGGTTGGCTACATAGCGCGCGGCCGCGCCCTCCTCGCCGATCCAATCCAATGACGCCGAGAAGGCGTCCTCGACCGACGTACCGACCACATGCCAGGTATCTGCGTACCAGCCCATGCCCTGTTGGGGGTCCTCGCTGAGAAGCAGTGAGTCTCCCTCCACAGTATCCGCCGGCGCAGCCTCTAGATAGCTAAAGCCCGATGTAGAACAGGCCTCCCGGAAGGCAGCGCGCCAAAGCTCGGCCCCGCTTGTCGGGATCAGCAGAACCGCAATGCGACGCGACATCTATGGGGCCCTCAACCAACGGTAGATATCGACGGCTTCGTCGACATCAGAAAAAACTCGAGCGACGCCACTCTCAATCAGAAGCGCACGGTCGCAGATCGAGGAAATCAGACCCAACTCGTGAGAGGCAACAATGAACGCACGGTCACCTCGATAGCTAAAGAGTTCGTCGTTACATTTGCGAGAAAACCGCGCATCTCCCACAGCCATAAGCTCATCGACAAGATAACAATCGAACTCGATTGCTAGTGAAAGGCCGAAAGCTAGTCGGGCTCGCATTCCGGAAGAGTAATGCTTTACGGGCTCTCTTAGAGAGAGCCCCAGCTCTGCAAAGTCGTCCACGCGAGCGAGTGTTTCCTTGTAATCCCGATCGTAAAGACGCGCTATAAATCTGATATTGTCATGACCGCTTAGACTACCCTGGAATCCGCCACCGAAGCCTATGGGCCAAGATGATGACATCTTCCATACTATTTCGCCACTGGTCTGCGGAAGCACGCCGCCAAGAATTTTGATCAGCGTAGATTTACCCTGGCCATTCCGTCCGAGGACAGCGAGGCGTTGGCCTCTGGTCAAGTCGAAACCCAGATTTGTAAAAACCGGCTTGTGTCCGCGACTTTCCGGATAGATTTTCGAGAGGTTGCGGACCGACAACCCTGGCTGTAGCGCAGAACTCATCTAGGCTTGCCGCGTTTCTCTTACGCCGGCAACGATAAGCCAGCCCACACCATAGAAAAGCAACGTCGTCGCGAAAACGGCAAGGATGGCCATAAATCTCTTCGGCTCCCCCGGTCGGTCCGGTCGATCGGGATTAACTACCCGATCAAGATAAAGTTTTTGGCGACGCGCTTCCTCCTTGGCCCGATCTTCGGACTGAGCCGCGCTGGCTAGGTTGCGATCAGCGAGCTCGCGCTCAAGTACCAGCCCCTCGTAAACGCCAACTTTCGGGGCCAACGCGTCCATGCCCCCCGCCAAGCGCCCCCGGGCTTGGGCGATCTGAGCCTCGAGCGCACGAATTTGCGCGTCTAACTGGGGCAACTGGGGACTTTGCGGCGCATCGGCCGCGATCTGATTCTTACGGACCTGAAGCAAAGCCAGTTCGACGGACAGCCGGCTGGCTAGATCGGATCCCTCTTCCGCTACCGTCCTCGGGTCGATGAAGCGTTCACGGTTGCGAAAAGCGGCAAGCCGGTTTTGCGCATCGACGAGCCGAGTTCTCGCTTCGCTGGTCGTAAGCCGCGCATCGCGGAGGGCGTCGGTGGAAGCGCGCTCGTTCAGCGTATTAACAAGATGCTCCCCGCCGCCGAGAAGAATGTTGGCCGCCTTCTGCGCCTCCTCCGGCGTGAAGGCTTCCACGCGAAGCGTGCTTATCCCGCTAGTGGAATCATAACCAACAGTCACAAACCTGCGATAAGCGCCAAACAGAGACTCAAATGAATTTCCTTCCCAGAAGCGAGGGTGCCTGGAAATTGGGTCCACCGTGCGCGCGCCCCACAGCGCCTCCACATCCGCCCGTGTACGAAGGAAACTCAGACCATCGCGCGAACTGATGAAGGAGTGGACGAGAAAGGCGTCGCTTTGAGTTGGGGCCAATCCTACCCCCTGCAAGGTCATTCCCAGCGCGGATGGCTGATCCTGATTCGCGCGTCGAACGACAAAGCGGGATTCCGAAACATAGCGCGGGGACGCGATGAAGCAGAAATATATGATCGCAAGCACTGTCGGCAGCGCTACGAGAATCAAAAAGGAAATCGGCACGCGCTCAGCCAGCCGGCGAACTCGATCAATTTTTTGCTTATCGTCGGGCAGAGGCCCGACGTATCGAAGCTGTGCGTCAGCCATCAGATTTCATCCAGAATACAGACATGAAGGCAAGCCTCACTCCACGTCCATGTGATGCTTGACTCTGGCAAGCAGGATCAAAGCAATGAGATTCATAACAGTACCGCACATCAATGCATAGGATGCACTGTAGTGCGTCTCGACAAATTCACCAAATACACCAGCTCGTACCATTTCTATGGTGTTGGGAAATGGTATCAGAAGAAAAAGGTCACGCCACTGAGCAGGCACGACAGACGCCATGAAGAAGGCGCCAGACAATGGGATCAACGCGTATGTCATTACCGGCGTCAATCTCTCCATAATCTCGAATTCGACGCCTAAAGCAGCGATTGTCACTGCAAACCCCATAGACAACCAGGCAAGAAGCAACCAGCCGCCGTAAAGTTTCAGAACGTCGCTTGGAACCCCTACCTGCCCCATCAGAAAGAGCATTGTGTAGACAATTATGAACGCCGCCGTGGCACCGGCGAACTCAAGAACGTTTCTCGCAAAGAAGATATGATAGACAGTAATCTTCTTGTGATATAGTAATCCTGAATTGCCAATTAAGGCTCCACTGCTATACTGAATGCAGTGCCTAAGTAACAACAAACACATATACCCAGTCATTACGAAGGGGCCGATTCGTATGCCATGCTCATACGCCGGCTTGAGCGCCGTCCAAAGCACAATTACCCCAAGGCAAAAAAGCAATGGCTCCCCGATAAGCCACAGAAACCCCAGCCCTTTTCGGCCAAAACGCGTCATGATCTCGCGCATCATCAATGCGCCGATGATACGGCCTTGCCCCGCAAGGGACCGCGTCAAGCCTGATATCGCGCTAAACATGACCTAATGCAAATCCCACATCACCGCAGCCTGCCAGCGCCTTCGAACGGGACAAATCTAACTCGTTTATAAGTCAGCGCGCTCCTCCATACATGGAAGCAAGCCGAAACCAACCCGCAATATCAGGCTATTTCCTGAGAACCGCGGCGAACTCATGACGCCCAATGGGCGTGACATGAACGTTCTCGGGCCGTATGGCCGCTTCACCCAGCCGACACAACATGGCCATCAGACCCTCGGGTGAACCGCCAAGCGTGCACATCGACATACCTCTTCACCTAATCAAAAACCATCAATGCCTCGGACATTCGCGCCGGCGCATCGCGGCAGCAGGCCCAACTTTCCCGCGCCCGTATGAAAGCGCGTCGTTATGGGACGTCATTATAAATGCTCAACCACGCTCTTTAGGGGATGCGTCACCACCCCTTCGCGTCGGGCACATCAGCGATAGTGGCTTCAGGGATAAAACTGCTTTCCAGACTCCGGGCTCAGACACGCCACTCACAAGTGCGGCCAGAAAAAGGCGCGGCTTCAAGTATAGAAGCGTTATGATGCCAAGCTATCGCAATAAAAGGCGCTCGAAGGGCGGCATACGACCCGACACGAGCCTCGGACTCCCGTACTTCACCCAGTTATCTAGTGCTTGGGCGTCGCTGATGTTCGCCAGATAGATATGGCGAAATTGGAGGCATAAGGGAGGACTATTCCAGAAAGATTCAAGTCACGTTGCTCGCCTTCTAATTCAGACATTGCGCACGGCCGTCAGCCGCTAGACTTTCGCAGTTAGCCCACGAACGTATCGACCGTAGTCGCCCCCACCCAAGGTAGTCGCCACTTCTTCTAGCTTTTCGGCGTCGATGAAGCCCTTCTCGAAGGCGACCTCTTCGGGGCAGGCGATCTTGAATCCCTGTCGTTTTTCAAGGACGCGGACGAACTCGGCCGCCTCGATCAGGCTGTCCGGCGTGCCGGTGTCCAGCCAGGCATAACCTCGCCCCATGATTTCGACCGACAGTTTGCCACGCTCCAGATAGATGCGGTTGACGTCGGTGATCTCCAGTTCGCCGCGCGCCGAAGGCTTCAGGTCGCGGGCGATCTCGACCACGTCGCTGTCGAAAAAGTAGAGGCCGGTGACGGCCCAGTTGGACTTGGGGGCCGTGGGTTTCTCCTCGATCGACAGGGCGCACATCCGTTCGTCGAAGTCCACCACGCCATACCGCTGGGGGTCGTTGACGTGATAGGCAAACACCGTGGCTCCGTCCGGCCGGCCCATTGCGGAGGTGAACAGGTCGGTGATGCCGTGGCCGTAGAAGATGTTGTCGCCTAGGATCAGGGCTGACGGATTGTTGCCGACGAAGTCCGCGCCGATGACATAGGCCTGGGCCAGCCCGTCCGGGCTGGGCTGGACCGCATACTGGATTTCCATCCCCCATTGCGAGCCGTCGCCGAGCAGGGTCTGGAAGCTGGGCACGTCGCGCGGAGTAGAGATGATCAGCACCTCGCGGATGCCGGCCAGCATGAGGGTGGACAGCGGATAATAGATCATCGGCTTGTCGTAGACCGGCATCAGCTGCTTGGAGGTGACCAGGGTCATCGGATGCAGGCGGGTGCCCGATCCTCCGGCCAGGATGATGCCTTTCATGGAACGGTCCTTTCAGCGGCGTACAGCTCGTGGACGATCTCGGCGATGGCGGCCTGCCAGGGGCGAGGCGCGATCCCGTAGTCGCGGGTAAGTTTCTCGGTCGAGAGACGCGAATTCGACGGTCGTTTGGCGGGTGTCGGATATTCGGATCCGGGGATGGCATCGACCGTAGCCGACGGGCCGCTGGCGGCGGCGCTGAGGGCGAAAATCTCGCCGGCTAGCCCGGCCCAAGTGGTCTCACCCGCGTTGACGAACTGATAGATACCGGTGGGGGCGTTCGCGTCGGCGATCATCTTCAGAACGATGGTCTTGAGCGTCTGGGCGATGTCGCGTGCCGAGGTGGGGCAGCCGTGCTGGTCGCCCACCACCCGCAGCGCCGGCCGGTCGGCGGCGAACCGCAGCATGGTCTTGAGGAAGTTGGCGCGGTGGACGCTGAGCACCCAGGCCGTCCTCAGCACGACCGAGCGCGGATTGCCGGCCCGCACCGCGAGTTCGCCCGCCAGCTTCGAGGCGCCATAGACGCCCAGCGGCCCGACCGGATCGGTCTCGACATAGAAGCCAGCCTTGGAGCCGTCGAACACATAGTCGGTCGAGACCTGGATCAAGGGGATGCCGGCCTCGCGCGTGGCGTCGGCCAGAACCGCCGGCCCCATGGCGTTGGCGGCGAAGGCGGCGGCGACCTCGGTCTCGGCCTTGTCCACAGCCGTGTGGGCGCCCGAGTTGATCACCGCGGCAAAGGAGGTGGCGGCGAAGGCGGCCCTCACCGAGGCGGCGTCGCCCAGGTCCAGTTCCGCGCGCGTCGGCGCGTGCAGCACGACGCCTTCAGGCCAGCCGACGGCCGACAACTCGAGCCCTACCTGACCGGCACCGCCCGTGATCAGGATGTGGACGGGATCAGCCATTGACCACGCCCAGTCGCTGGGTCGAATAGCGGGCGTCGAGGATGTCCTGCCACCAGGACTGATTCTCCAGATACCAGGTTACGGTCTGTTCAATGCCCTGTTCGAAGGTCACCGATGGGGTCCAGTCCAGATCGGACCGGATTTTGGAGGCGTCGATGGCGTAACGCTGATCATGGCCAGGACGGTCGGTGACATAGGTGATCTGGTCGGCGTATTTTCCGTCCGCCTTCGGCCGCAGCCGGTCCAGGATCGAGCAAATCGTCGTGACCACCTCGATGTTCTTCTTCTCAGCGTTGCCGCCTACATTGTAGGTTTCGCCAGGCGCGCCAGTCTCGAAGACGGCCTGCAGCGCGCGGGCGTGGTCGTCAACGAAGAGCCAGTCGCGCACGTTCGAGCCGTCGCCATAGACCGGTAGCGGCTCGCCATTCAGGGCGCGGATGATGATCAGCGGGATCAGCTTTTCAGGGAAGTGGTAGGGGCCGTAGTTGTTGGAGCAGTTGGTCACCAGCACCGGCAGGCCATAGGTGTGGCCCCAGGCGCGCACCAGATGGTCCGACCCGGCCTTGGACGCCGAATAGGGCGAGCGCGGATCATAGGGTGTAGTCTCGGTGAAGAAGCCGTCCTCGCCCAGAGAACCGAACACCTCGTCGGTCGAGATGTGGTGGAAGCGGAAGGCCGCCTTGGCGTCCTCGTCCAGCGCGCGCCAATAGCCCAGGGTCTGGTTCAGCATGACGAAGGTGCCGACCATATTGGTCTGGATGAACTCGCCCGGGCCATCGATTGAACGGTCGACATGGCTCTCCGCGGCAAGGTGAGCAACCACGTCCGGCTTGAGTGCATGTATGGCTTTGGACACTGCGTCAGCGTCGCATATGTCGGCTTGAACAAAAGAATAGCGGTTGCTTGAAGCGACCGGCTCAAGGGAACTGAGCACGCCGGCATAGGTCAGCTTGTCAAACACCAGAACCTCGTGGTCCGTGTGCTCAATAAGGCGCCGCACCAGCGCCGAGCCGATAAAGCCGGCGCCGCCGGTGACCAGAATACGCATTGAAGGCTTCTCCGTTAGAGCGAGGGCAGCGGCTCAAGCGGCCGACCGTCATACTCAAAGGGGCTGTCGAACTCGGCCAAGGTCGGCAGCAGTTTGTCCTTGTCAGACAACACAGCACCCGAACCCGGCAAGGGCCAGTCGATGCCGATCATGGGATCGTTCCAGATGATGCCGCCATCGCAGTCCGGCGCATAGAGGCCGGATACCTTATAGGCGATTTCTACATCCGGCTCGAGCGTGACGAAGCCGTGGGCAAACCCAACAGGCACAAACAACTGCTCGCCGCCATCGGCGGTCAACTTGGCGGCGACATACTGACCATAAGTCGGCGAACCTCGACGTATATCCACGGCGTAGTCCATGATCGAGCCGCGTACGCAGCGCACCAGCTTAGCTTGGGCGTGCGGCGGACACTGAAAGTGCAACCCACGAACCGTGCCCTCCGTCGCCGAAAACGACTGATTGTCCTGTACGAACCGAACGTCGATGCCCGCCGCCAGCGCCGCAGCCTCCGAATAGGTCTCCATGAACCACCCCCGCGCATCGCCGAAACGACGCGGGCGGAGAAGCGCTACAACTCTACTCATATCTTTTTACCGCTCCAAACGACAGGCAGTCAAAACGAGAACTGTATCAACCGCCCCCTAAACACAAGCTGAACATCGATAGGACGACGAAGCTCCGCTTTACGTCCCTCAGTTACAGGTTCAGCAGCGCCGGATCCCCGCCCTGCGCGGCGATATTGACGCTGATGGCCTTCTCGGCCGCATAACGGATCAGGCTGTTCGGCCCGCCCGCCTTGGGCCCCGTGCCAGACAGGCCTTCGCCGCCGAAAGGTTGGACGCCGACGACCGCGCCGGTGATCGAGCGGTTGACGTAGACGTTGCCGGCGGGGACCTGGTCGACGACCTCGGCGGCGAAGGCCTCGATGCGGCTATGGATGCCAAGTGTCAGGCCGTAGCCGCGCGCGGCGAGCTTGCCGGCGACCGCCTTAAGGTCGGACGGAGCGTAGCGGTAGATGTGCAGGATGGGGCCGAAGACTTCGCGTTCAAGGAAGTCGGGCGTGGGGATTTCGGCGATGGTGGGGGCGAACAGGTCGCCCTTGTCCGAGCCCAGCGGCAGGTCGGCGCGGGCGATGATCTTGGCGTCGCGGGACAGGCGTTCGACGTGGGCCTCCAGGGCGCGGCGGGACTCGGTGTCGATGACGGGGCCGATGTCGGTCTTCGGATCGGCGGGGTCGTCGACGGTCTGGACGGCCAGGGCGCCCTTCAGGCCCTCGATCAGGGCGTCGGCCGAATCCTTGGGCACGTAGAGGACGCGCAGGGCCGAGCAGCGCTGGCCGGCCGAGCCAAAGGCCGACTGGATCACGTCGTCGATCACCTGTTCCTTCAGCGCCGTGGTGTCGATGAACATGCCGTTCAAACCGCCCGTTTCGGCGATGAAGGGGATTATGGCGCCGGGGCGGGCGGCGATCGACCGGTTGATGGCGGCGGCCGTGTCGGTTCCGCCGGTGAAGGCCACGCCGTCGATTCCGGGGTGGGCGACCAGGGCCGCGCCGACCGTCTCGCCACGACCCGGGACCAGGGCCAGCAGGTCAGGGTTCAGACCGGCCTTGTGATACAGACGCACGGCCTCGGCGGCGATCAGCGGCGTCTGTTCGGCGGGCTTGGCCAGTACGGCGTTGCCGGCGGCGAGGGCCGCGGCGATCTGGCCGGTGAAGATGGCTAGGGGGAAGTTCCACGGCGAGATGCAGGCGAAGACGCCGCGCCCATGCAGGAACAGCTGGTTGGTCTCGCCGGTCGGGCCCTTCAGGGTCTGGGGGGCGGTGAAGTTGCGTTCGGCCAGCAGGGCGTAATAGCGGCAGAAGTCGGCGGCTTCACGCACCTCGGCGACGCCGTCGTTCAGGGTCTTGCCCGCCTCTCGGCTGAGCAGGGCGACCAGGCGGTCCAGATCGGCTTCAAGCGCATCGGCCATGGCGCGAAGAACGACGGCGCGCTTGGCGCCGCCTTGGCGATCCCATTGAATCTGGGCATGGGCGGCGGTCTCGACGGCGGCGTCGATGTCGGCGGCCTCCGCTTCCGACACATGCCCCAGCACCTGCGATCGGTCGAACGGATTGGTCACGGCGTGGGCGTCGATCCCGGCGCGCAGCTTGCTACCGACGATGGGGCCGGAGGTCAGTTTTTCACGATCGACCAGCTCCAGCGCTTTAACGTGGGCTTCGCGGTCGGCGGCCTGGGAGTAATCGCGGCCGAGGGAGTTCTGACGATCGCCGTACATGTCTTGCGGAACCGGAATCTTGGGGTGACGATCGGGCGCTTGCTCGACCAAGGAGATGGGATCGGCCGCGACGGCCGAGGCGGGCACGCGTTCGTCCAGCAGGGCGTGGACGAAGGAGGAGTTGGCGCCGTTTTCCAGCAGGCGCCGGACCAAATAGGGCAGCAGCTCCTCGTGTCCGCCGACGGGGGCATAGGCGCGGACGATGACGGTTTCATCGGCCCAGGCTTCATGTGCGGCGTCGTACAGGGCTTCGCCCATGCCGTGCAGGCGCTGGTGCTCGACCGTCACGCCCTGATCACGCGCCATGCGACGCACGGCTGCCAGGGTGTGGGCGTTGTGGCTGGCGAACTGGGAATAAATCGCCGGCGCCGCCTCGATCATCGCGCGGGCACAGACAAGGTAATTCAGGTCGGTCGCCGCCTTGGTCGTATATACCGGATAGTCGGTGCGCCCGAACACCTGGGCGCGCTTGATCTCGGTGTCCCAATAGGCGCCCTTGACCAGGCGCACCATCAGACGACGGCCCGAACGTCGGGCGAGGTCGGCAACCCGTTCGATCGTCTCCAGACCGCGCTTCTGATAGGCCTGAACCGCCAGACCCAGGCCGGTCCAGCCGCCCAGGCTGGGCTCATGCGCCAGCCGGTCCAGCAGTTTCAGCGACAGGGCCAGACGGTCCGCCTCCTCGGCGTCCATCGTATAGTTGATGTCGTACTTTGCCGCGATCTGGGCCAGGCGCAGGATACGGGGATACAGGGTCGCCCACACGTCGTCCTCGTGCGTCGCCTCATAGCGGGGCGACAGGGCCGACAGTTTCACCGACACGCCGTGACCGTGCTCGGGGCCTTGGCCTTTCGAGGTCTTGCCGACGGCCTCGATGGCGTCGGCGTAGATCTTCTCGTAGCGGTCAGCGTCGGCGACGGTGCGGGCGCCCTCGCCCAGCATGTCGAAGCTGCACAGCCAGCCTTCCTTGTTCGACCGCTTCAAGGCGCCCTGGATGGTGCGGCCGACGACGAACTGCTCGCCCATGATCTTGACGGCGGTGGCCACCGCCTGGCGGATGACCGGCTCGCCCAGTCGCCCGGCGATCCGTTTCAGGAAGCCGGGCAGGTCGCTGCGCGCCTCGTCGTCCACATCGACCAGCTTGCCGGTCAGCATCAGGCCCCAGGTCGAGGCGTTGACGAACAGGCTGTCGGACTGGCCCAAGTGCGCGGCCCAATCGGCCGAGCCGATTTTCTCGGCGATCAGTCGATCACGCGTCTCCTCGTCCGGCACGCGCAGCAGGGCCTCGGCCAAACACATCAGGGCCAGACCCTCGCGGGTGCCCAGGCTGAACTGCTGAAGGAAGCTCTCGACCACCCCCTGCTTCTTCTGGCTGCGCCGGGCGTGTTCGACCAGGGCTGTGGCTTCCGCGACCACGGCGGCGCGCTCAGCGGCGTCCAGTGGCATGCGGGCCAGGTTGGCGGCGACGGCTTCACGCTCATCGCGGAACTTGTGCGCGTCCAGACCGTCCCAGGCGGCCAGGCTCGAAGGCGTGAAGGCGGGAGTGGTCATCGGCGACAAATCCTGTGGATTTCAGGCGTATATGCCGGAGTTCATTGAAGGTGCTTCGTATGATACGAACCCACGCCGAAGATCGTTCGGTTCAGAGACCTGATTTCCGATGATCGACATCGACGCCGTCGACCGCCGCATCCTCAGGGTGCTCCAAACCGACGCCCGCATCTCCAACGCCGAGTTGGCGCGGCGCTGCAACCTGTCGCCCGCCGCCTGTTTCGAACGGGTCAAACGGCTGCGCGAAAAGAAGATCATCACCGGCTACGCCGCCATGATCGACCCGGCCCAAGTCGGCCGCGACCTGCTGATCTTCGTCGAGGTCCTTCTGGACCGCACCACCGGCGACGTCTTCGAAGCCTTCGCCGCCGCCGTCCGTAGCCAGCCCGAGGTGCTGGAATGCCATATGGTCGCCGGCGGCTTCGACTATCTGATCAAGGCCCGGATCGGCGACATGGACGCCTACCGCGCCTTCTTGGGCGATGTGCTGGTGCGGATGCCGGGGGTGCGGGAAACGCGGACCTATGCGGTGCTGGAAGAGGTAAAATCAACGACGGTGCTGCCGCTGTAACGCGCGATCAGCCGCGCCCAAAACAACCTCAGCGTTATTTTCCACAATGATGGATTTGGACCACTCGGCAAACTAAAGACGCGTCCTACTGGACTTGCACAATCCAATCGGAGCAGCTTTGACCATGGCGATGATTTATCCGGTTATCATGTGCGGCGGGGCCGGCACGCGGCTCTGGCCCGCCTCTCGGCCCTCGCGGCCCAAGCAGTTCATTCCGCTGGCTGGCAATCGGTCCCTTTTTCAAGACGCGGTTGAGCGCGCCCTTCCGCTCATGGAGCTGGGCGGCGAACTGATCGTCGTGGGGGGAGCGCAACATAGTCTGGAAATTCTGGCTCAACTGGACGAGGTCGGTGCGACCGCCACCATCTTCCTGGAGCCCGAAGGCCGCGATTCCGCCGCCGCAATGGCTGTCGCAGCCCTGTGGACCGCCCAACAGCACCCGGAAGCCGTCAATCTCTTCGTCGCCTCCGACCACCACATTCCTGACCACGGCGCATTTCACGCAGCAGTGCAGGAAGCCGCCGCAGCTGCAGACAAAGGCCGCATCGTCACCCTCGGAGTCGTGCCCACAGAACCGTCCTCCGCCTATGGCTACATCGAACCGTCCGGTGCGGGCCTCACGGACGTCGCGGCCTTCGTCGAAAAGCCCGACGCCCTCACGGCCGAACGCCACATCCACAACGGCTATCTGTGGAACAGCGGCAACTTCATCGTGCGTGCTGGTGTGCTGATCGAGGAACTGTCCCAACAGGCGCCCGCAGTCCTGACAGCCGCTAGGGACGCCCTTGAGCATGCCGAATCCAACGGACGGTTCCGGTTGCTCGGGCCGCAGTTCTCCAACGCCCCGAAGATTTCGATCGACTATGCGGTGATGGAAAAGACAAGCCGGGCGTCGGTTCTTCCCGTACGGTTTTCCTGGTCCGACCTGGGGGCCTGGGACGCCGTACAGGCCTCCGGCGAAGGCAGCGTCGGGCTACATGTTCTGGAAGACTCGGAGGGTTGCCTGGTGCGCTCATCCGACGGCGTCATGGTCGCGGTTATCGGCCTGCGGGACGTGGGCGTCATCGTGGAACGAGACGCCGTTCTGGTCACCGACCTGAAACGCAGCCAGGATGTCAGGAAGGTCGTCGAACGGATCGGAAAACTGTCGCCGTCGCATCTCGACTTCCCGGCTCCTGCCCCTGAGTCGCTGAAAGGCGGCGCTGAGCGGCTGGCGACATGGTTACGTCAGTCTGCGCTTCCGGTTTGGTGCACGTTGGGACAGGCGACGTCCGGCGAATTCGAACCGCTTCTAAGCATGAGCGGGCGTCGCATCGCGACGTCGCATCGGCTTCAAGTCCAGGCGGCCCAGCTCGAAGCCTACGCCCAAGCCGGGCGCCAGGACTGGTCCGGGCCATGGCGAGACGTGATCGACAAAGGCAAGCCGCACCTGCAATCGTACGGCGACTGTACCGAACACTGGGATCATATCGGTTTGCTTGTCACCTGGGCAGCCATGTTCGCAGCGACAAGCGACCCGTCGGCGGAGCGCGAGGCAACCGCCCTCCGCAACCGTCTTGTGGTTGGTGAAAACGGCTTATCCAACCAAGCGCACTATCTTCTGCCGCTGCTAGAAGGCGCGCTTGCCTGGGCCGAGATAAGCGGCCAACAGGACTGGCGCATCGAAGACCAGATCGTCAGTTTGATGCAAAACGCATCAAACCTCGTTCATTCGACGTCGCCTGGCGACCGATTTTATCAGGCCTGGCTGCTGTCGCGCTACAGCCGATTAACATCCGACACCGACGCCCTCATCGAAGCCCGAAAGTTGTATGCGGCAGGGCTTCAAGGCGTCGACTTGAAACGTGGCGTCGTCGTGGAGGCCGTGAATGATCAAGGCCTCATCCAAAGTGGCCGTGCCCGGCTTTGGTCTCAAACGCAATGGCTCAAGGCGTCACTGATCCTCGCGTCTATGGCCGACGACGGACCATGTGCGGACTCGCTTGAACAGGCAGCATGCGCGCTGCGCGCCGTATGGCTTTTCCTTACGCCTCAAGGCCTCTGGCGCGACGCCATGCTCGAAAGCGGCGACTTTATAGACGAACCATCACCGGCCTTATCGCTCCGCTCGATTATGACGGCTCATATCCAGCTTCGGGAAACGCTGGGGGCCTTGTCCCACAATGGGGACAACGGCCTTCAACTGTCCTGAGCCGCACTCACGGCCCGGCGACGTGATAATCGCCGTCTCGCCTTCGTCATTCGAACCGTCTAGAAGTTCCGCCCTTACTCAACGGCTCAGGGTCCGCCCGCCTCAATGCGCATCGTTCTGGCCACCGACGCCTGGGAACCTCAGGTCAATGGCGTCGTCCGCACCCTGACCCGCACGGTCGCGGAATGCCGCGGCATGGGCCATGAGGTCGAGGTCATCGAGCCCAGCCTGTTCAAGACCATTCCGTGCCCCACCTATCCGGAAATCCGGCTGGCGCTGGGGGCCGAGGAAGAGATCCGCGAGATGCTGCGGGCCTTCGAGCCTGAGGCCGTGCATATCGCCACCGAGGGTCCGATCGGCATCGCCACCCGCCGTATCTGCGTGGAATGGAAACTGCCGTTCACGACCAGCTACCACACCAAATTCCCCGAATATGTCTCGGCCCGTTTCCCGATCCCGGTCCAGGTCGGCTACGCCTATATGAAGTGGTTCCACAAGCCGTCGGGCCGGCTGATGGTGGCGACCCCGACCCTGCGCGACGAGCTGGTCGAACACGGGTTCAAGAATGTCTCGCCCTGGTCGCGCGGCGTGGATACGGATGTCTTCAACCCCGAACTGGAACGCATCTACGACGAGCTCGGGGGAAAGGACTGGTCCCGGCCCTTCTTCCTTAATGTGGGCCGTGTGGCGGTCGAGAAGAACATCGAATCCTTCCTTCAGCTCGATCTGCCCGGCACCAAGATCGTCGTCGGCGACGGGCCCGCTCGTGCGGAGCTGCAGGAGAAATATCCCGAGGCCAAGTTCTTGGGCGCCCGTTTTGGCGACGAACTGGCCCGCTGCTTCCGCGACGCCGATGTGTTCGTCTTCCCCAGCTGGACCGACACCTTCGGCCTGGTGATCCTGGAAGCCATGGCCGCCGGCACGCCCGTCGCCGCCTATCCGGCCCACGGCCCGATCGACATCATCCCCGGCTCGAACGCTGGAGCTATCGACAAGGACCTCAGGACCGCTTGCCTGGAGTGCCTCGAACTCGACCGCAAGGTCGTGCGCGCCTATGCGGAGAAGTTCAGCTGGCGCGCCTCAGCCGATCAGTTCGTCGAGAACCTGCAGCCCTATCCCGAGCCGGAGCGCGGCCGTTTCTGGCGCCGCCTGCGCCGCATCGCCCGTATTCGCAAGCGCGCCGCCGCCTGAGCCGCACAAAATGCTCAAGCCCCGGCAGGACCTGCACCCGAATACGGCGGACTATGAAAACCTGGCTTTCGTGAAGCCGACCGGTTTCCGCGAATATGATGCACGCTGGATCCTGGAAAAAGAGATCAACCTCCTCGGCATCCAGGCCCTGGGCCTCGGCCTGGCGACCTATGTCCACGAAATCGGCGTGCCGCCGAAGATCGTCACCGGCCATGATTTCCGCGGCTACAGCCTCAGCGTCAAACAGGCCCTGATCCTGGGCCTACTGGAAGGCGGGATGGAGGTTCTGGACGTCGGCCTGGCCCTGTCCCCCATGGCCTATTTCGGCCAGTTCGAACTGGACGCGTCCTGCGTGGCCATGGTCACCGCCAGCCATAACGAGAACGGCTGGACAGGCGTGAAGATGGGGGCGAACAAGCCCCTGACCTTCGGCCCCGAAGAGATGAGCCGGCTGAAAGAGATCGTACTGAACGGCGAAGGCGTGGCCCGGCCGGGCGGTAAACTGATCCGTGTCGAGGACTTCCGCGAGACCTATGTCGCCGACGTCGCCTCCAAGGTGCAGATCAAGCGGCCGCTGAAGGTGGTCTGCGCCTGCGGCAACGGCACGGCCGGCGCCTTCGCTCCGGACGCTCTGCGTCGGATGGGCGTCGAGGTGATCGAGATGGACACCGACCTCGACTACACCTTCCCGAAGTACAATCCGAACCCGGAAGATCACGCCATGCTGGTGCAGATGGCCCGGCGGGTGCGTGAGACCGGCGCCGACCTGGCCCTGGGCTTCGACGGCGACGGCGACCGCTGCGGCGTGGTGGACGACACGGGCGAGGAAATCTTCGCCGACAAGATCGGTCTGATGCTGGCCCGCGACCTGTCCAAGGTCTATCCGGACAGCACCTTCGTCGTCGATGTGAAGTCGACCGGCCTCTACAAGACCGACGAGATCCTGAAGGCCAACGGCGCCGAGGTGGTCTACTGGAAGACGGGCCACTCCTACATCAAGCGCAAGACCGCCGAACTGGGCGCCCTGGCCGGATTCGAGAAATCGGGCCACTTCTTCATGGCCGGCGATCTGGGCCACGGCTACGACGACGGCCTGGTCGCGGCCGGCGCCGTCCTGGCCATGCTGGATCGCAATCCGGGCAAGAAGCTGAGCGAGCTGAAGTCGGCCCTCCCCGACGCCTGGACCAGCCTGACCATGTCGCCCCATTGCGACGACGAACTGAAGTACGGCGTGCTGGAGCGGATCGTGAAGGAATATTCCGATCTGGCCGCAGCCGGCGGCGAAATCCTGGGCCGCAAAATCCTTGAGGCCATCACCGTCAACGGCGTGCGGGTGCATCTGGAAGACGGATCGTGGGTTCTGGTCCGCGCCTCGTCGAACAAGCCGGAACTAGTGGTCGTGGTCGAGAGCATGCGGTCGGAAGACGACATGCGCGATCTCTTCCGCAAGGAGATCAAACCCCGCCTTGCCGCCTACCCGGAAATCGGCGCCTTCAACCAGGAAATCTGAAAGATCACAGAGGGCTGAACCAATCGGCCCCGTGACCGCTTCCTCCCTCGGCTGCTGCCAGGAGGAAAGATTGCCGCGATACTTTTTCCATACCCAAAATGGCGACTGCATTCGCGACGACCAGGGCGAGGAGCTGAAGAGCGTCGATGCCGCCAGAGAGGAAGCGGTCGCCGTTCTGGGCGAAATCCTGCGTTATCGTGGGGCTTCCTTCTGGACGACCCGCGCCTTCAGCGTCATCGTCACGGATGCGGACGGCCAGACGGTCGTCAGCGTCACCGCAGCCGCTTCCGATGATGCGCCTGACGGGTGGAGCCTGGTGGAAAGCGCCCAATGAGCAGACTTCAAGCCACGCCCAAGATCACGACGCTGGTCGAGAAACTGTCTCTGCGCGACCGCATCTCTCGCGAAGAGATCGGGGCCCTGCAGAAAGCGCTGGAGCCGCCCAAGACGGTCGCCGCCGGTTCGGACATCGTGCGGGAACATAGCCGACCGCTACACAGCACCCTTCTGATCTCCGGCTTTTCCGCCCGCTATTCCACGCTGGAAGACGGCGCGCGCCAGATCACCGAGATCAATGTGTCGGGCGACTTCATCGACCTGCACAGCCTGCTGATGAAGCAGATGGACCATGGAGTCGTCGCCCTGACGGAGTGCGTCATCGCCGAGGCGCCCCATAGCGGCCTGATCGATATCACCGAGCGCCATCCGCACCTGACGCGTCTGCTGTGGCTGGACACCATCATCGACGCCGCCGTCCACCGCCAATGGCTTGTCGCCATGGGTCGGCGCAGCGGCCTGGGTCATCTGGCCCATCTGGTATGCGAGCTCTATCTGCGTCTTCAGGCCGTCGGCCAGACCGGCGACATGACGTTCAATCTGCCGCTGACGCAGGCCGTCCTGGGCGACGCCTTGGGCCTGTCGACAGTCCATGTCAGTCGCCTGATCTCGGAGCTGCGCGGCGAAGGCGTTATCAACTGGTCGAACGGTCAGATCGACATCCTCGACTGGCGCCGACTGGCCGAGATCGCCGAGTTCGATCCGACCTATCTAAGACTTCAAAGCGACCCCGTTTGACCGCTTAACGCATGTTATCGCGTAAAACGCCGTTTGGCGGTCTAGACGATGCATGTCCACGTCGAACCTCGCGCGATCCCTGCTTTCCCTGCTAGCGGTGCAGGGATTGGATGAAGGCGACGCCTTCGACGCCGCGCCCGGCGAGCGCACCGCCCTGACGCGTGATGGCGAACCGCTGGTGACCTTCATTCTCGACGGCGTCGCCGCACGCATCGGACCCGATGAGACACTGTCGCGCGGCTTGGCCTCAAGGGACGATCTGATCAATTTCGACGCGGTGCTGGGGCGGGGCGAAAAGGAAGTCGCCTTGTGGCTGACGGCGGGACGGTTCCTGACGGTGCCGGCGCGACGACTGGTCCAGCGCATCGATCGCGACACCCTGGTCGAGGCGACCCTGACCGACCTTCGTCAACGCAACGCTGCTCTTCAGGCCGAGCTGGGGCGTCATGCCGACCTAAAGGTGACCCAACGTTTGGCCGCCCTCATCCTTGACGTTCACGACCAGGGCGGCGGCGACACGGTGTCCCTGCGCCAGAGCGACCTGGCCGACCTGATGGCGGTGCGGCGCGCCAGCGTCTCGACCGCCTGCACCGAACTGTGTGCGGCCGGCGCGCTGCGCCTGCGCCGCGGCGCGATCCAGATCGCCGATGTGGAAGCCCTGCGCGAGACGGCGGTCGCGCCTCACTCCACCGTGACGGACTTGGCCAGGTTGCGGGGCTGATCCACGTCGGTGCCCTTCTGAACGGCGGTGTAATAGGCCAGCAGCTGGACCGGCACCGCATAGACCAAGGGCGCGATCAGGGGGTGACAGTCCGGAGCATGGATGCGGCGGATG
Source organism: Brevundimonas sp. PWP3-1b1 (assembly GCF_049896065.1). Taxonomy (NCBI): domain Bacteria; kingdom Pseudomonadati; phylum Pseudomonadota; class Alphaproteobacteria; order Caulobacterales; family Caulobacteraceae; genus Brevundimonas; species Brevundimonas sp. PWP3-1b1. Next base: position 506,702 of record NZ_JAFCTO010000001.1, read on the forward strand.
CCGGCGCCGTGCGGATCGGGGGCCTTCTCCGGCGCGATCATGATGACCGGACCGCCGCGCGCGGCGACTTCCTGCAGGTTCGAAGCGGTCTTTTCGAACACCTCGTCCAGAGGGGCCAGGGCGATGGTCGGCGTCTCTTCGTCGATCAGTGCGATGGGGCCGTGCTTCAGTTCGCCGGCGGCATAGCCCTCGGCGTGGATATAGCTGATCTCCTTCAGCTTAAGCGCCCCCTCCATGGCCAGGGGGAACATGGCGCCCCGGCCCAGGAACAGGACGTCGTCGGCCTTGGCCAGGTCCTGAACCACCGCGCGGATGCTGTCGCCCATGGTCAGGGCCTCGGCGATCAGGCGCGGGCTTTCGAACAGGGCCTTGACCAGTTCGGCCTCCCGGACCGCATCGATCCGCCCGCGCGCCACGCCCGCCGCGACGGCCAGGGCCAGCAGGGCCGCGACCTGGGCCGTGAAGGCCTTGGTCGAGGCGACGCCGATTTCAGGGCCGGCGTGGGTGGGCCACAGCACGGCCGCTTCGCGCGCCATGGACGAGGAATGGACGTTGACGACGGCGGCGGTGTTCAACCCTTGCGCCTTGCACCAGGTCAGGCTGGCCAGAGTGTCGGCGGTCTCGCCCGACTGGCTGACGGCGACCGCCAGGGTCTTTTGCGTCACCGCCGGCGAGCGATAGCGGAACTCGGAGGCGATCTCGACGTCGCAGGGCAGGCCCGCCAGCTTCTCGAACGCATAACGGCCGATTTGACCGGCGTAGAAGGCGGTGCCGCAGGCGACGATCTGGATGCGGTCGATGGCGGCGAAATCGACGGTATTGGTCTTGGCCGTGCCCGTCACCAGGTCGAGATATTCCGACAGGGTATGCTGGACGCTGTCGGGCTGTTCATGGATCTCCTTTTCCATGAAGTGGCGGTACTCGCCCTTTTCGACCATCGCAGAGGAGGCCGAGACCTGGACCACCGCACGATCGACCGGCTTTCCGGTCACGTCGAACATCTGGGCGCCGGCCTTGGTCACGGCGACGTAATCGCCCTCTTCCAGATAGGAAATCTTCTGCGTGAACGGACCGACGGCCAGAGCGTCTGAACCCAGATACATCTCGTCCTCGCCCCAGCCGACCACCAGCGGGCTGCCGCGCCGGGCGCCCAGGATCAGGTCGTCCGTCCCGTCGATCAGCACCGCCAGGGCATAGGCGCCGGTCAGGCGGTCCAGGGTGATCTTGAAAGCTTCCAGAGGGCTGCGGCCCGTGTTCAGTTCGGCGTCCAGCAGATGGGCGATGACCTCGGTGTCGGTCTGGCTTTCGAAGACATGGCCTTCTGCGGCCAGCTCGGCCTTCAGCTCGGCGAAGTTCTCGATGATGCCGTTGTGGACCAGGGTGACGCGGCCGGCCTTGTGCGGGTGGGCGTTGGCGGTCGTGGGCGCGCCGTGGGTGGCCCAACGGGTATGGCCGATGCCGACCGTCGCCGTCATCGGCTCCTCGGCCAGAACGGCTTCCAGATTGCGGATCTTGCCCTGGGCCCGGCGACGCTCGACCGCGCCATCGACCACGGCGGCGACGCCGGCCGAGTCATAGCCGCGGTATTCCAGCCGCTTCAGGCTGTCGATCAGCCGGGGAACGACAGGTCCGTTGCCGGTGACGCCGATGATGCCGCACATAAGCGAAGGCTCCGAGAGGTCAGGGAAAGGGGCGCCGCTTTGCACTGGCGGCGATCCGGGGCTAAGCCACACATCAAGCCCCACCGGCCGTCTATGCAATCTTAAGACGGGCTGCATCAAAAAAGGGGTTTCGGAACGTTACCCGAAACAAAGGACCAGGCCTTGGGCGACAGAAAATACTTCGGCACCGACGGCATTCGCGGGCGCGCCAACACCTATCCGATGACGGCCGAGGTCGCGCTGCGCGTGGGCCTAGCCGCCGGGAAACTGTTCCGCACCGACGACGACCGCCGCCATCTGGTGGTGATCGGCAAGGACACGCGCCTGTCCGGCTACACGATCGAGCCGGCCCTGGTCGCCGGCTTTGCGTCGGTCGGCATGGACGTGCGCACCTTCGGTCCCGTCCCCACGCCGGGCGTGGCCATGCTGACCCGCTCGATGCGGGCCGACCTGGGCGTGATGATCTCGGCCTCGCACAACGACTATGCCGATAACGGGATCAAGCTGTTCGGGCCGGACGGTTACAAGCTGTCGGATGAGATCGAGCTGAAGATCGAGGCCATGATGGACCAGGGCCTGGACCAGGGTCTGGCGCCGTCGAACAAGCTGGGGCGGGTCAAGCGGATCGACGATGCTCAAGCCCGCTATATCGAGATCGCCAAACAGGCCTTTCCCAAGCGGCTGACGCTGCAGGGCCTGCGCATCGCCGTCGATTGCGCAAACGGCGCCGGATATAAGGTCGCGCCCACCACCCTGTTCGAACTGGGCGCCGAGGTCTTCCCCGTCGGGGTGACGCCGAACGGGACCAACATCAACGCCGAATGCGGCTCGACCCATCCGGCGACCCTGGTCGATGCGGTCAAACGCTACCGCGCCGACATCGGCATCGCCCTGGACGGCGACGCCGACCGGCTGATCATCTGTGACGAAAAGGGCCAGGTCGTGGACGGGGACCAGATCATGGCCCTGGTCGGGCTGGACTGGGCCAGACGCGGCCTGCTGACCGGCGGCGGCGTGGTGGCCACCGTCATGTCCAATCTGGGGCTTGAACGGAAGCTGAAGTCAGAAGGCCTGACGCTGGAGCGGACCAAGGTCGGCGACCGATACGTCATGGAGCGGATGCGCGAGGGCGGCTTCAATATCGGCGGCGAACAGTCGGGCCACATCATCCTGCATGACCACGCCACCACCGGCGATGGCCTGATGGCGGCGCTGCAGGTGCTGGCGGTGCTGGTCGAATCCGGCAAGCCGATGAGCGAACTGGCCCGTCAGTTCGACCCGGTGCCTCAGCGGCTTGAGAACGTCCGATTCACCGCCGAAAAGCCGCTGGAAACCGATACGGTCAAGGCCGCAATCGCTGAGGCCGAGGCGGCGCTGAACGGTCAGGGGCGGCTGCTGGTGCGGCCGTCGGGCACCGAGAAGCTGATCCGCGTCATGGCCGAGGGCGACGACGAGGCGCTGGTGAAACGCGTGGTGGCCGAAGTTGCAGAGGCTGTGAAAACAGCAGGGTGAGACCCACAACACAATATACGCCCCTATGCGGCGTGTGCATGCACCTTCACGGTTCACAACCTCTGAGTTTACGGTAGACTCTTCCTATGCGGTCTGATCTGGAACATCTGCCGGAGCGTCAGCAGCGTGAACTTCGACGCGTTCGCGACATCCTGCTTACCGGATTTGAAGCGGCCAGGACCAGCGGCGGCGGTGCCAACTCCGGTTGGAGACGCGGCGGCCAGATCCTAAAGATCATCCTGTTCGGATCGTACGCACGGATGGACTGGGTCGACGAGCCAGAGAATGGCTATCTCTCGGACTTTGACCTCCTGATCGTGGTCAACCACGAGAAGCTCACCAACATCGCCGACTACTGGTGGAGCTCTGAGGATCAAATCCTTCGCGACCCGGCCATCGGCCGCACCGTCAATCTGATCGTCCACGATCTTCAGGAGATGAACGAAGCCCTGCGGCGCGGCGAGTACTTCTGGACCGACATCGTCCGCGACGGCATCGCCCTTTACGAAGTTCCCGGCCATCCCTCCGCGACGCCGCAGCCGATGACAGCGCAGGCCGCTACCGAAATGGCAGATCGCCATTTTAAAGCTAAGGCGGCAGACCTCAGGCGGTGGATCGATACGGCTGAATATCAAACTGAAAGGGCTGGCACGGACGAAGGCTTCCGCAAGCTAGCCGCCTTCAGCTTGCATCAGGCGGTGGAGACCGCCTACGCCTGCTTCCTCTTGGTCCACACCTTCTATTTTCCGCGCTCGCACAACATTAAGTTCCTCCGCTCGCTAGCCGAGGACGTGAACACCAGCCTGGTCGAGGCCTGGCCGCGTGAAAGCCGTTTCGATCGTCGCCGGTTCGAACTGCTGAAGAGGGCCTACGTCGAAGCGCGCTACAGCGACCAATATGATGCCTCGGCTGAAGACCTGGAATGGCTGATGGCCCGGGCTCGGCATCTACGCGATCGGGTCGCCGAACTCAGCAAGGCGCGCATTGAAAACCTCAGGATGAAGGTCGAGAGCGCCGGATAGGTCGTCAACCTTGGGAGACGCAGATGCAAATAGGGCAGTCGAATACGAAAATCGGCTTCTGAATCGAAAGGAAGCGTCGCGTGAACTCGCCGCCTTGGGCATTCAACTCGCTCCGTCCACGCTAGCGAAAATGCTGTGCCTGGGGTTGGACGGTCCGCCCTATATTCACCTTCGAAAACGGCCCTACTATCCGAGACGTCAGCTTCGGGCCTGGGCCAAGCTGCAAGTCAGCGCGCTGCGGTCTTCATCGCGCGAGCCGCGCCTCACGCAGGGGTCGAAGGAGGACGATGCCTAAAGCTCCAGTCCCACACACCGGCCACGCTCTCCGAACCGAAACTCCACCTGCCCTGCCTGCAGAACCCCGGTGAGACCCTGGCCACGACACGCCTCCAGACCCGCTCGCCAAGGCGCCAGGGTGACCACAGTACGGCTTTCGACCGCCGCATAGGTTCGACCGCCCATGTGGACTCTATCGTTGTAGACGCCCGAGAAGAGCTGTCCCTCCTCAGCCTTGACGACTAGCTTCTCGCCCTTTCCAAGTTTCTTGAACTGGGTCTCGATCTCCATCGTCCAGAGGGCGAGCATGTCTTTGTCGGTCAGCTTTGAGCCATCGCCGATCCCCCATCCCTTGCGAATCTCAGCCCGTTCTTGTCCCAACCTCCTGGCTTCATCCGCCATAGCGCCCGCGCCGGGATCTGGCTCGAACCCGCCAGCAACCTTGTCCAGCCAGGTGACGCCGCGCGCCGCGGTCTGCAGGTTGAGAGGCCTGACGTCGAGCACGCGAACTTCGACGTCGGCAGGACCGTGGCGCGCCTGATCCGCCACCAGCGCCCGCGAGACGTAGTCGGATGGAATGGCGAACCGGCCTTCGCCCAGTCGCTCAACCGCACCTTCGCGGCTCATCGCTTCGAGCCGTCGAAGGTGGCGGTTTATGAAAACAGACCGATCTTCGGGCCGGACCGCAAGATGATCGGCTTCAGAGTAAACGCCGTTTCTCAATCGCGCGACCTGGGCGATGGTCTGGTCCGAAGCCCTCTCCCTCCACGGCTTTCCCCGCAATTCGATGACGGCCCGCTCGGGCACGCGATCCAGGATCATGACGCGATCCAATGACGCCAGCCGGACATGCCCCAGACGTCCATCCATGGTCTCGAGCACGAGCAACTGGGCCGCCTTCTTGTGCCATTTGAGCGGCTGAACGCCGGCGTATGCGCCAACGACCACCTCGCCTTCCGAGAGACTCAGCGGTTCAAGGCGATCGGTCTGCCCGCCCCAGAAGCCGCCCCAAATGGCGCGCGTCGCGGCGGCTTCACGCGCCTCCTGTTCACCGACATTCCGCAGGATATCGCGCAGATTTTCAGGGACGGCCCAAAAGCCTTGGCTATCTCGCTGAGCCCATCCGCGACGCTCAAGATGGACCAGACGGCGGAGGGCGTTGGCTCTTTCTCCGCTTTCCAGACCCTCGAGATTGACTTTGCCGTCGCCCTGCCTGCGTAAAAGCGTGTCATCCATCGCCGTCAATCGGTCCGCCGTCAGATCACGGGTGGAGGCCGTCCGGTCGGATCTCGGGCCAAGGATTTCGGTGGCCAGGGCTTCACACCGGCTGCGCAGGCCTTGCGCCGCATAACCGCGGCTGAAGACAAGGTCGCGCCCGTCGTCACATACACCCCGTAAAATGATGTGGAGATGGGGCCGTCCGGTGTCGTAATGAGCCACGGCAAGCCATTCGAGCGGCGTGCCGGTGTCGATCTCAACCTGTTTCATCATCCGACGTGCGAACTGCCTGACGTCCGCGAGCTCTTGTCCATCCTCCGGGTTCACGACGATCCGGTAATGACGGCGGTCATCAGCCCACCGATCGACCTCCGCCTTGGCGTCTGGTCGGTCCTTGTGGGGCCCGAAAAACGCCGCCCTCGCGCCCTCCTCGCCAGCGCCCTCCCGTCCGAAATACCGCACACAGGCTTTGAGGGAGGCGCGCGCGTTCGGTGTCCTCATCACGACCTTGACCTTGACGAACACGCGCCGCGACGGTCCGGCGCCCCGGAAGGCAGGCCGGACCCGCTTCACGGCCGTCTTGGCGGCAAAGTGTCGTGTTCTCGCTCTCAAGGGCATCGACGCCGTCGCACGACCAAGCAGGCCGACGGCCCCGCGGGGATAATGATCTCTGTGCGCCGTCATCGACGGACGAAATGGAAAATCATCAGGATCGTGAGGCATGGCCATGGGGCAACCTGTCATCAGCGACCGCTTTGTCCGCGAACCGTCCACCGGTCGCCGGGAAGCTTTGCGAACAAAATCGCGCCTGTCGCGCCCTGAGTTATTCCCTCGGATTGACGGCGTTTGATCACCCTTGATCAGAGTGCATCGCGATCGATTGTGTTCGGGCCTTACGACTTGGGCGCCTTGCGTCCGCCCACCCCATGCTCATCGCCGCTGCTCATCAGCTTCCCCGTTCGCCTCGGTGCCGCAAGCGATCGAGAATGACCGCTTCACCGCCGAAAAGCCGCTGGAAACCGATACGGTCAAGGCCGCCATCGCTGAGGCCGAGGCGGCGCTGAACGGTCAGGGGCGGCTGCTGGTGCAGCCGTCGGGCACCGAGAAGCTGATCCGCGTCATGGCCGAGGGCGACGACGAGGCGCTGGTGAAACGCGTGGTGGCCGATGTCGCCGGCGCGGTGCGCGCCGCCGGCTGAGGATCGGTCTTCAGGGTTTGCACGCCGCCGGCGGATCGCCGTCGCGTTCCCACAGCTTGCACGACCGGTCGATCTCGCCCTGGATCAGGTCGCAAGGGTTGGCGGCGTTGCAGGGCGGGCGGGTCGCCGGGCTGACCTGGATGCAGCGCTCGACTAGCCGGGCCGAGGCGGCGGCCCCGATGGCTTCACGACACGGAACTTCGCTGACCGGAACGGGCTGAGGCGCCATGTCCGGCCCCTCGGGGATGCTGGCCTGGGGCTCCTCGGCGGGCTTTGCCGGCTCCTTGGCCGGAGCATCCGCCTTGGCAGGCGGAGCGACCGGCGCGGTTTCCGGCTGTAAAGGAACAGCATCGATCACGTCGGGGTTCGACGCCGACTCGCCGGATGCGGGCGTTCCGGGGCCGGAGGGCTGACAGCCGGCCATCAGCACGGCGCAGGCGGCCAGCGAAAGCCATTGGGATCGACGCATCGACTTGTCTCCGGTCAGGACCAACCGGACAAGAATGCCCGCCTGCGACCGAAGGCGAAACCCCCTATCGCTTGATCGCCGCCAGCGCCGCCTTCTGCAGGGCGAACAGTTCGGTGCAGCCGACCTCGGCGAGGGAGAACAGCCGGTCGAACTCGGCGCGCGAGAAACCGCGCTTCTCGCCGGTGGCCTGGACCTCGACGATCTGGCCCGCGCCGGTCAGGACGAAGTTGGAATCGGCCTCGGCCTCGGAGTCCTCTTCATAATCCAGGTCAAGAACGGGCACGCCGTTGCAGATGCCGCACGACACGGCCGCCACCTGGTCCAGGATCGGGTCGGACTTCAGCACGCCCTCGTCGCGCAGATAGTTCAGGGCCGAGGCCATGGCGACCCAGGCGCCGGTGATGGAGGCGGTGCGGGTGCCGCCGTCGGCCTGGATCACGTCGCAGTCCAGCACCACCTGGCGCTCGCCCAAGGCCTTCAGATCGACGACGGCGCGCAGGCTACGGCCGATCAGACGCTGGATCTCCTGCGTCCGGCCCGACTGTTTGCCGGCGGCGGCCTCGCGACGGCCGCGGGTATGGGTGGCGCGGGGCAGCATGCCGTATTCCGCCGTGACCCAGCCCTGGCCCTTGCCGCGCATCCAGCCGGGAATGCTCTCCTCGACCGAGGCCGTCACCAGCACCTTGGTGTGGCCGAAGGTGATCAGGCACGAGCCCTCGGCATAGCGGTTGACGCCGGTCTCGATGGTCACGGGACGCAGTTGGTCGTCGGTGCGTTGCGAATGGCGCATTGAGATGAATCCTTGGAAGCGGGGGCTGCGGTGCTTATCCTGAAACCGTGAGCCTGTATGCCCCCAAAACCCCGCCGTTCGATGGCGCCCAGTCTCTTGCAGGGCTGGCGGGGCTGGACGCACGCGCCCGCGACATCTTCCGCCGCATCGTCGAGAGCTATCTGGAGACGGGCGAGCCGGTCGGATCCAGGACCCTGTCGCTGGGCGGCATCGCCCTGTCCCCGGCCTCGATCCGAAACACCATGCAGGACCTGACCCTGGCGGGACTGCTGGCCGCGCCCCACACCTCGGCGGGGCGTATCCCGACGCACGCCGGCCTGCGTCTGTTCGTCGATGGCCTCTTGGAAGTCGGCGACCTGACGAAAGAGGAGCGGCGCGAGATCGACGGGCGACTGGCGGGGCGCGGCCGGAACTTCGAATCCGCGTTGGACGAGGCGTCCAACCTGTTGTCCGGCCTGGCGGGCGGCGCTGGGGTGGTGTCCAGCCCCGTGCGCGATTCCGGGGTCAAGCACGTCGAGTTCGTGGCCCTGGGCGGGGATCAGGCCCTGGCGGTGATCGTCGCCGACGACGGCACGGTCGAGAACCGGATCATGACCTTGTCGGCGGGTGTCACGCCGTCCACCCTGGTCGAGGCCTCCAACTTCCTCAATGCCCGCCTGCGCGGCCGCCCCTTCGCCGACGCCAAGCGCGAGATGACGCACGAGCTGGAAATCGCCCGGCGCGAGCTGGACCAGACCGCCGCCCGCCTGGTCGAGGACGGATTCGCCGCCTGGTCCGGCGGGCCGGACCGCGAGCGCGCCCTGATCGTGCGTGGACGCGCCAACCTGCTGCAGGACGGCGAGGGGCTGGCGGACCTGGAGCGGGTGCGCGTCCTGTTTGACGACCTGGAGCAGAAGGAACAGCTGATCGGCCTGCTGGACGGCGTCGATGCGGCCCAGGGCGTGCGCATTTTCATTGGCGCGGAAACACGGTTGTTTTCACTTTCGGGTTCCGCCGTGATCGCGGCGCCCTATATGAGCGGCCGACAAAGGGTTCTGGGCGCCATCGGCGTCATAGGGCCCGCAAGACTGAACTACGCCCGTGTCATTCCGTTGGTGGACTATACCGCCCGGGTGCTGGGCCGGATGCTGGACGGGAACGACAAGTGAGCGACAAACCCCTTAACGACGAATTCGACGCCCTGGATGCGGCCGAGACCGACGCCGAACACGGCCTGGACGCCCATCCTTCAGATGATCTGACGCCTCTGGACGCCGTCATCGCCGAGCGCGACGAGTGGAAGGACCGCGCCCTGCGCGTCGCCGCCGAGATGGAGAACCTGAAGCGTCGTTCGGAGACGCAGCAGAACGACGCCCGCGCCTTCGCCATCCAGCGCTTCGCCAAGGACCTGCTGGGCGTGTCCGACAATCTGGAACGCGCGCTCATGGCCGCGCCCAAGGACGCCGAGGGCGCCACCGCCGGTCTGGTGACGGGGCTGGAACTGACCCAGAAGGCCCTGCTTCAGGCCTTCGACAGCAATGGCCTGAAGCGTGTCGCGCCGGAAGCCGGCGAGGCCTTCAACCCGCATCTGCACCAGGCGATGATGGAACAGCCGTCGGACACGGTGCCCGGCGGATCGGTGCTCCAGACCATGCAGTCCGGCTTCGAACTGTTCGGCCGCACTGTCCGTCCCGCCATGGTCGTGGTCGCCGCCAAGGGCTCCGGCGCGCAAGCCCAGAACCCCTACGGCGCCGCGCAGGCGCCCGAGGGTCAGGCCTTCGACGGCAAGGCCTGATGTCAGGACGTGAGTGGTGAGGGGTGAGGGGTGAGCTGCGGTGTCTCCGCAAACCGCTCACCTCTTGCTCACGACTCACTATTCACCAGTTACTCCCCCTCAGAACTGACGCCGCCACGCCCCGATCAGGGCGAACTCGGGCTGTGCGTCCACGACATGGCGCGGCTCGCGGCTGGCCACGGCCTGCAACGTCATGCTGGAGCCGTCCCATAGCCTGCGCTCGCCGCCCAGGATGAAGTCGATCTGACGACCGCTGGGCGTCGCCGAGAAGCTGCGCCGCGAATAGGTCAGCGGGTCGAAATATTCGAGCGGCACATCGGCCAGCAACGCCGAGAAGGTCCCGCTCTCGATCCGCAGCGGCTGCGACAGGGTGAAGCTGATCCGGTCGCACAGCATCGTACAGCCGGTCAGCAGGCCCAACCGCCAGTTCGAACTGATCGCCGCCTGATCCATCGACAGGAACCGCCCCTCGATCCGAGTCGATCCCATACCCGCCTCGCCGATCAGCCGCAGACCCGGCCTCAGCGTCCAGTCGCCGCCAAGCGCATAGAAGCTGGTCCGCGACGGCAGGGCGAAGTCCGACCCGCCGGGCAGGAAGGCGCCCAAGGGCCCAAGCCGTTCTTCCAGGGCGCCGACGCTGAACGACAGGCCGCCCTCGGCGCCCCGCCATCCGATCGCCGCCCGGCTATAGGTCGAGGCGTCCTGCTCGACGCGGCGCAGGGGCATGCGGCGATCGCCGCCGCCGCTTTCGGCCGACACGGTCACGGCGCCGAACCGCATCGCACCGCGCACCGCATGGTCGGCCTGGGCCAGGGATGCATACCCATCGCCGGCCGAGCCTTCGAACGGCGACGCCGCCCCGCCCTTGCCCTGCCAGACAGAGAAGTTCATCCGGCCGGTTTCCAGGTCCAGCATCGCCTCCTGGCGCGGTTCGTCGCCCATCCAAGGCGCATCATAGAGGTCGTGACGCGGCGCCACGGGCTCCGGTGTCGCGCTGGGCTGGGCCGCGATCAGGTTCAGCCGTCCGCCGCCCGGCAGAGCAAGGCTGGTGGTGGCGGTGGTGTTCTGTTCGAAGGGCGCGGCCTGATAGGATCGGCTGGGCGCCGTCGGATAGGCCCCGCCCAACTGCACCGCGAACATCCGGTCATAGGCGTCGTACAGCACCGTGTTCAGCGCGCTCTGGCGCAGGAAGGCGTCGCCGAAGGCCGCGCCGACGAAGCTGCCCGGCTCGCTGATGGTGACGATGGAGCTTCCGTCCGCCATCGGCGTGGAGGTCGTCCCGACCGGTCGGAAGGCGCCGGCCATGTCCAGCAGGCCGCGCCCATAGACGATGTCGGTTCCCGGATCGCCCGCATCACGCGCCGTATCGACCAGGATGGCCAAGGCCGCCCGCGCGGTCAGATTGGGGAAGGCCTGCATCAGCAGCGCCAGGGCGCCCGAAACATGCGGCGCCGAAAAGGAGGTGCCGTTGACCCGCCAGCAGGACGTACCTTCGCAGCCGGTGATGACGTCTTCGCCCGGCGCTGAAATATAACCGGCCGCCGTATCGCCCGCCCGGTTCGAGAAGCTGGACATCACATCGGTCGCGCCATGCGAGCCGACCGCGATCACACTGCCGGCGAAGCGCGGATCGATGGCGTAGCGCGCGGGCCAGCCCGGATTGGCCTCGCCGTCGTTGCCCGACGAGGCCACAATCACTGCGCCCGCGTTGACGGCCCGCAACAGCGCCGCCTCGAACGCCGAGCCCAGCCGACCGTCGCCGCCCAGCGACATGTTGATGATCTTGACCCCGTTGGCGACGGCGTAGTCCAGGGCGCGCACCAGGTCCGAACTGCTGAAACAGACGTCGGTGTTCTCGTCCGTGCAGTCCGAGATGTCGGTGCGGATCGACAGGATCGTCGACTGATAGGCCACGCCGATCGTGCCGAAACCGTTAAAGTTCGAGGCGATGACGCCCGACACCCGCGTGCCGTGGCTGCTCGACGCGACATAGGGGGTGTTGCGGCCCAAAACCACGTCGGTCGAGGCGCTGGAGATCCGCCCTTCAAGCTCGGGCAAGGTGTTGGCGATGCCGGAATCGACAACGGCGACGGTGACGCCTGCCCCGGTCGCCCCGGCCTGCCAGCCGACCTGGGCCTTCATATTGGCCAAGCCATAGTTCCGCAGATATTCGCTCGATGTCACCGAGGGCGGCGGGGGCGGTGGTGGCGGAGGAGGAGGAGGGGGTGGCGGAGGGGGCGGTGGAACAGGGGGCGTGATCGTGCCGCCACCGCCGCCACCGCCGCCTCCCCCGCCGCCGCACGCGGCCAGCGGAAGGAACAGCAGGCTCAGGCCCAGAACGACCGCCCCGCGACGCCGCAATCCGTTCATTTCCAACCCTCCACTCAGGCCGCCCTCCGCAGCCTTCACATCAGTAACGCCCTAATTCTTTAACGCTTTATCGAAGGTCGCCAGCAGTTTGGACCAGCCGTCCCTGGCGTCCGTCTCGGAATAGCTGGCGCGGTAATCGGCATGGAAACCGTGCTGGGCGTCGGGATAGACGACGATCTGGCTGCCGGTCTGACCGGCGCGGGCAAGGGCCTCGCGCATCCGCTCGACGCTGGCCAGCGGAATGCCCTGATCCTTGCCGCCATACAGGCCCAGAACCGGCGCCTTGAGGTCGTCGGCGATATCGACCGGCCAGGGCTGACCCGACGAGATCTGCACCGGCGTCGCATCGGCGGCGGGGGCCAGACGGCCGTACCAGGCCACGCCGGCGCCGATGGCGGCGAAGCGAGCCGCCGCCTGCCACACCACCTTGCCGCCCCAGCAATAGCCGGTGATCCCGACCTTGCCGTCCTTGGCCCACGACTGCTGGCTGGCCCACTCCAGCGTCGCCGACAGGTCGCCCATCACCTGCTCATAGTTCGCGGCGCCGACGATCTGCATGATCCGCTGCATGTCCGACAGGGGCGCGGGATCCTCGACCCGGTTGAAGAAGGCGGGCGCGATGGCGGCATAGCCCTGTTTGGCCAGACGGCGGCAGATGTCGCGGATGTACTCGTGGACGCCGAAGATTTCGGACACCACGACGACGACCGGGAACGGCCCGTCGCCCGCAGGCCGCGCTACATAGGCCGGAAGCTGGAACCCGTCCGGCGCAGCATAGGTCACGGTCTCCGTGGCCAGCCCCGCCTCGTCGGTCGTGATCGGCTTGGCCTCCTTGGCCAGGGCTGCGACGGCGTATCCGGAGAACAACAGCCCCCCGAGCGCCCCCAGGCTTCGTCGGCTCAGCTTCAGATCGTCGGCGGTCTGGCCTTCGGGACGGATCAGGACGGTCATCGGCGGGGGCTCCGGTCAGCTGTCAGAGGATCGACAGTGGCCCCGGCCGCTATCCGCGTCCAGTCACGAAGATGCGGAAGGAAGGGCGCTCAAGCAGCGAGCGACCGCGTCGCGAGCGTTAGCGCCCTTCTTCTCAAGATTAATGCCTGAAGACCCGCACCCCGGTGAAGGCCATGGCGATGCCCTTCTCGTCGGCCGCAGCGATGACCTCGGCGTCGCGCATCGATCCGCCGGGCTGGATCACCGCCGTGGCGCCGGCCGCGACCGCTTCCAGCAGGCCGTCGGCGAAGGGGAAGAAGGCTTCGGAGGCGCAGGCGGAACCTTCGGCCAGCGAATGGGTCAGACCCTTGGCCTCGCCGGCTTCCTTGGCGCGGATGGCGGCGATGCGGGCGCTGTCGCGGCGGTTCATCTGGCCGGCGCCGATGCCGGCGGTCTGGCCGTCCTTGGCGTAGACGATGGCGTTGGACTTGACGTGTTTGGCCACGGTGAAGGCGAACAGCATGTCCTGGATCTCGGTCGGCGTCGGCTGGCGCTTGGTGACGATCTTCAGGTCCGACGGCTTGATCAGCGAACGGTCGCGAGATTGGACCAGGAAGCCGCCAGCGACCGAACGGAAGACCTCGCCCGGCCCATGCGGATCCGGCAGGCCGTCGGTGATCAGCAGGCGCAGGTTCTTCTTCGAAGCAAAGACGGCCTTGGCCTCGTCATCAGCGCCGGGGGCGATGACCACCTCGGTGAAGATGCCGGTGATGGCGCGGGCGTCGTCGCCGTTCAGCGGCCGGTTGACCGCGATCACGCCGCCGAAGGCCGAGACGGCGTCGCATTCCAGCGCGCGGGCATAGGCTTCCGACAGGTCCTTGCCGACCGCCACGCCGCAGGGGTTGGCGTGTTTGACGATGACCACGGCCGGGGCCTCGAACTCGGCGACCAGCTCATAGGCGGCGTCGGCGTCGGCGATATTGTTGTAGCCCAGTTCCTTGCCCTGGATCTGGGTCGCATGGGCCACGCCGGGACGCGCCTCGCCAGTGCGATAGAAGGCCCCGGTCTGGTGCGGATTCTCGCCGTAGCGCAGGGTCTGGGCCAGAGACCCGGCGATGGATTTACGCGCCGGCGCTGCGTCCTCAACCTGCTGGGCGAACCAGCCGGAGACGGCGGCGTCATAGGCGGCGGTGCGGGCGAAGGCGCGGGCGGCCAGGCGCTTGCGCAGGGCCAGATCGGTCGACCCCTCGGCCTTCAGCGTCTCCAGAATCAGGCCAATGCTCTCGCCATCGACGGCGACGGCGACATAGCCGTGGTTCTTGGAGCCCGAACGGATCATGGCCGGGCCGCCGATGTCGATATTCTCGACCGCCGCCTCGAACGAACCGCCCGCCGCGACGGTGGATTCGAACGGATAGAGGTCGATCCAGACGATATCGATGGCGCCGATGCCGTGGTCGGTCATGGCCTTAGCGTGGTCGGCTGCGTCGCGCACGCCCAGCAGGCCGCCGTGGACCACAGGGTGCAGGGTCTTGACCCGACCATCCATCATTTCGGGGAAGCCGGTCAGATCGGCCACGTCCTTGACCGGCAGGCCCAGTTTTTCGATGGCCGCGCGCGTACCGCCGGTCGAGACCAATTCGACGCCCAGGTCATGCAGGGTGCGGGCGGCGTCTTCCAGCCCGGCCTTGTCGGACAGGGAGATCAGGGCGCGTTGCGGCTTCACCTGATCGGGCGCGGGCGGAAAGTCGGGAGCGGCGGGCATGAGGCGGCGTCCGTGAGGCTGGGGGAGGATGGCGCGCCCTCTAGACCCAAACCGGCGTCACGTCACCCTTCTACGTCGGATCGCCGCTCGCGCCGGCCGGGCTCAGCTTCCAGCGGATTTTGCTCTCGCTGTCGGTCCGGGCCGAACCGCGCACCACGATCTGCAAGCTGCGGCGCGTCAGGCCGGCGTCGATATGAACGCTGGGCTCGATGGCCACGTCGGGACCGTCGGTCCTGAACCACCAGCCCCGGCCCGAGGCGCCGCGCAGCAGGATCGAGCGGCGGTCGCGCGCCAGCGAGGCCTGAACCCCTGGTTCCAAATGGAAACGGATGGCGTAGGGGGCCGCGATCTGGCGCACCATCTCCTTGCGGCCCGGCGTCGGGAACAGCTTCTCCTCGGCCCGCAGCTCGTCCAGCCGCTGGTCGAGATACAGCCGCCGCTGATGGTTCAGGCCGAACAGCTCGTTCCAGCCGTCGTGCTCCATCTCCAGCCAGACGGCGCCGTCGCCGTCGCGCAGGTCCGTCGTCACATGGATCGGCGGTCCGACCAGGCGCGGGCCCAGCAGATCGCCCTTCCAGCCGCCCAGCGGCTCGTTCAGCGACCGCTCGCCCAGGGTCAGGGTCGAATGGGCGGGCGTCAGCCGCAAAGCCTGGCGATCGGTCGAGGCCGGAGTCCAGCCCGAGCCGGTGACCAGTCGGTCCTTGCCGCAGGCGATCTCCAGCGCCATCGGCTGGGCGCAGGCGGCCGCGCCCCAGGCCCCGCGGGCCGGCGGGGCCGCATCCGCCATTATGGTCAGCAGCGGGCTGGCGATGCGCGTCAGGCCGGCGACCGTGCCGGCGGGCGAATGGGCGGCATCGCCCTTGGCCGGGGCGGCCTCGTCGTCATGGGCGCGGGCCGCCGCGACCCGTTCGGCGCTGGAGGGTCCGCCGCCCTGGAAGCTGGCCAGACGGCCGTCGGGCAGGGTCAGAAGGCGCAAGCCCTGCGTCAGCCGGGCGATGGCGGCCGAAACGCCGTCCGGCGTCGGCTCGGACAGTTGCGACAGGGCGTCGTCCAGCGTCAGCAGGTCGAGCAGAAGCTCCAGCCCCGCCTCGGGACTGCGTGTGGCATGACCGCCGTCGTCCTGGACCGTGGCCTTCAAGGCGCCGTCCAGCCGCCCCAGCGCGCGACGACGCAAGGCCTGCCCCGGCGCACCGGCCAGGACGCAGCCGCCGATCGCCGCCGCCGTCAGTCGTTCCGCCCGGCTGGCCAGCCCGCCGGGCGGACGCAGCAGCTGACGCGTCTGACGCGCCAGGCTGTCGGCCAGCTTCAAACGCTCGGCCTCGGTCGCGACGGCGCCCATCCGACGCGCGCCGCACGCCAGATTGACCACCCGCCGCCCCAGGATTTCCGGCCCCCAGGCGAAGGGCGACCAGCGGGCGAAGGCGTCGGCCCAGGCCAGGGTCAAACGTAACGCCTCGCGCGCGCCCCGCTCTCCTTGGGCCATCAATCCCGGCAGCCAGGCGAAGGCGTGAAGTTCGACGGCGAACGGCCGCGAGGGGCTGGGCCGGTTCCACGGATCAGACGCCGGCTCGACCTCCATCGAGGCCCCCGCCAGCATGAAGCGTCCGGCCAGGACATTGCGACCCGGCGCCGGATCATGGGGGCGGAAGTCGCGCGGCGTGGCGGCGAAGGCCGTCACCTTGCCGCCGCCCAAGGTCAGTCCATAGCCGGGCAGGCCATAGAGCTCGATCCACAGCTGTCGCGTCGCCACCCGCCCGGCGATGGCGGGCCACAGGCCGGGCCCCGCATTCGTATCGCCCGAGCGTACCGGCGTGCGCACCGGAGCGCCGGGCAGGCCGGGGATCTGGCCCGAGGCGACGTCCAGCGTGGTTTCCGGCCCGCGCGGGGCGAAGGGGCCGAGCGGGCTCACGCGGCTGCCGGGGCGGCTTTCAGGGCGGCGATATTGGTCGCGTAATCGCCCTTGAACACAAACGACCCGGCGACCAGAGCATCGGCCCCGGCGGCGACGCAGGCCCCGGCGTTGGCCGAGGTCACGCCGCCGTCCACCTGCAGGTGCGCCGCCGAACCGGCCCGGTCCAGAATGGCCCGCGCGCCGGCGATCTTGCGCAGCGAACTGTCGATGAACTTCTGGCCGCCAAAGCCTGGATTGACCGACATGATCAGCACCAGATCGACCAGATCGACGACCTCTTCCAGAATCGACAGCGGCGTCGCCGGATTGAACACCACGCCCGCCTTGGCGCCCAGCTGGCGGATGCGGCCCAGGGTGCGGTGCAGGTGCGGCCCGCTCTCGGGATGGACGGTCAGGACATCGGCGCCGGCTTCGCGGAACGCCTCCAGCCACGGATCGACCGGCGCGACCATCAGGTGCACGTCGAACGGCAGGCGCGTATGCGGCCGGATCGCCTTCACGATGTCGGGGCCCAGGGTGATGTTCGGCACGAAATGCCCGTCCATCACATCGACGTGGATCCAGTCGGCGCCCGCCGCCTCCAGCGCGCGGACTTCTTCACCCAGCCGCGCAAAATCGCTGGCGAGGATCGACGGACAGATCAGAGGAGTAACGGCCATGGCCTTCCGGATAAGGCGGGTTGCGGGCGGGAGCAAGGCGCTCCCGCTCAGGAAACCCGTTCCAACCTGGCAGCGAAGAAGCCGTCGAGGCCGCCGTGTTCGGCCCACATGGAGGGCAGGATGCGCAGCCAGCCTTCGGGGGTCAGGGCCTCTGGCGGCGCGCCCAGGGCGGCCGGGTCGGCGGCGACGGTGCGGAAGGCAGGGTTGCGGCGCAGGAAGGCGATGATCTGGGTCTCGCCCTCCTCGCGCTCCAGCGAGCAGGTGCAATAGACCATCCGGCCGCCCGGCTTGACCCGTTCGGCGGCGACGTCGAGCAGGCGATGCTGGACGTCGGCCAGCTTCGCCACTTCAGCGGGCTTGGTGGCGCGCAGGACTTCCGGATTGCGGCGGAAGGTGCCGGTGGCGGTGCAAGGGGCGTCCAGCAGGACGGCGTCGAAGGTGCGGGCGTCCTCCCAGTCCTCGGCGGGGACGGCGATCACCTCGGCGGTCAGGCCAGTGCGTTCCAGGTTCTGGGTCAGGCGTTTCAGGCGTGGGGCCGAACGGTCCAGGGCGACGACGGACGCGCCGGCGGCGGCCAGTTGGAGGGTCTTGCCGCCCGGCGCGGCGCACATGTCCAGAGCGGTCTCGCCCGGTTTCACGTCCAGCAGGCGACCGGGCACGGCGGCGGCGGCGTCCTGAACCCACCAGTCGCCGTCGTCGAAGCCGGGCCAGGACGCGACATCGCCCCGACGGCCGGTGCGAACGGTTCCGCCGGCCAGAGCTTCACCCTCCACTGCAGCGGCCACGGCGGCGGGATCGACGCCGGGCTTCAGGCTGAGATCGGTCGCAGGCTCTTCACGCGCGGCCAGGGCCAGACCGGCCAGGGCGGCCTCGCCATAGGTCGCCTTCCAGCGGGCTGCGATCCAGTCGGGCAGATTGCTCTCGGCCGTCGTCAGGCCGGGCCCTTCACGGCCCACGCCACGCAGCACCGCGTTGACCAGGTTCTTGTAGGGTCGCGTCTTGGGATCGCGTTCGGCCAGTTTCACCGCCGTGGAGACGGCGGCGAAGGCGGGGGTTTCCAGAACCAGCGTTTGCGCCAAAGCGATGCGCATCAGGGTGCGCACGGCCTCGGGCGGGGACTTCTTCAGGCGGCGGTTCAGGATCTGGTCGATCTCGCCCAGACGCCGCAAGGCCGCCATGGCGACGGCGCGGGCGAAGGCGCGATCCACGGGCTCCAGCGCGCGGGCGGCGGGCTGGGACAGGGCCTCGTCCAGGCCGTTGCGCTTCTCAAGCGCGGCGTTCAGCAGAATGCCGGCGACCACGCGGGCCTCGACGCCGATATCATCCTGGGACGGGGCGGCGGCGGCGTCCACGGCCGGGGCGGGGCGCGGGCGACCCTTGACAGCCATGCGGCGTCCACGCGCCTGCGAACTCTGTCCGCCTCGTCCCTCAGCACTCATACGGCCACCTGCGCGCCCAGCTCGACCACGCGGCCGGGGGGGATATGGAAGAAGTCGGTCGGATTGGCGGCGTTGCGCATCAGGAAGATGAACAGCCGGTCCTGCCACAGGGGCATGCCCTGTCGCGCCGAGGGGATCAGCGAGCGCCGGCCCAGGAAGAAGCTGGTCGACATGATGTCAAACTTCAGCCCCTGCTTGCGGCACAGACCCAACGCACGCGGCACGTTCGGCGTCTCCATGAAGCCGTAGGTGACCGTGACCTTTTTGAAGTCGTCGTTGATCGGCTCCATCCTGACGCGGTCGGCCTCCTTGACGCGCGGCCGCTCGGAGGTGCGCACGGTCAGGATGACGTTCTTCTCGTGCAGCACCTTGTTGTGCTTGAGATTGTGCATCAGGGCGACGGGGGCGACGTCCGGGTCGCTGGTCAGGAAGATGGCCATGCCGGGCGCGCGGTGCGGCGGACGGGCCTGAAGCATCTCGATCAGATCGTTCAGCGGCAGGCTGTCCTTGCGCGTCTTGGCGGTCAGGATCTGGGTGCCGCGCACCCAGGTCCACATGATCACCACCAGACAGGCGCCCAGCACCAGCGGCATCCAGGCCCCGTCGGGGATCTTGAGCAGGTTGGAGGTCAGGAAGACCCCGTCGATGAAGGCGAACGGAATGAGCGTTCCAGCCACCGCCCACATCGGCCATTTCCAGCCCTTGCGAATGACGGAATAGGCCATCAGCGTATTGACCAGCATGGTCCCCGTCACCGCCACGCCATAGGCGGCGGTCAGATTATGCGAGCTCTGGAACACGACCAGCAGCACCAGCACCCCGATCATCAGGAAGGTGTTCACCGCCGGCACGAAGATCTGGCCGGCCTGGGTCTCGGAGGTGTTGCGAATGTCGATGCGGGGCAGCAGGCCCAGTTGCACCGCTTGCTGGGTCACCGAGAAGGCGCCGGTGATCACGGCCTGCGAGGCGATGACGGTCGCGGCGGTCGCCAGGATCAGCATGGGCCAGTAGGCGAACTGCGGCACCATGTTCCAGAACGGATTTTCCGCAGCGGCCGGATTGTCCAGGATGAGAGCGCCCTGACCCAGATAGTTCAGCGTCAGGCAGGGCAGGACGAAGGCCAGCCAGCCCATGCGGATCGGCGCCTTTCCGAAATGGCCCATGTCCGCATACAGGGCCTCGGCCCCGGTCACGGCCAGGAAGACGCTGCCCAGGATGATGAAGCCCAAAAAGCCGTCGTTGATCAACAACATGACGCCATAGTGGGGCGACAGGGCGCGCAGAACGCTGATGTCGTCGAAGATATGATACAGACCCAGCCCGCCCAGGCACAGGAACCATACGGCGGTGATCGGCCCGAAATATTTGGCCAGGCTGGCAGTGCCGCGCGACTGGACCATGAACAGGGCGATCAGGATGCCGGCCGAGATCGGCACGATGAAGGCGTCCAGCTTGCCCGCCAGACCCGGTGCGTCCTGCAACCCCTCCACCGCCGACAGCACGGAAATGGCGGGCGTGATGATGCCGTCGCCATAGAAGAGGGCGGCGCCACAGACGCCCAGGATGAAGATCCAGGCGCTGCGTCGACCGACGGCGACCTGGGCCAGGGCCATCAGCGACAGGGTGCCGCCCTCGCCCTTGTTGTCGGCGCGCATCAGGAAGAAGACGTATTTGAACGTCACCACGACCATCAAGGCCCAGAAGGCCAGGGAGACGACGCCGATCACGGCCAGGTCCCCGCCGACGCCCGACTGGGCATGGGCGATCGCTTCGCGCAGGGCGTAAAGCGGACTGGTGCCGATGTCGCCGAACACCACGCCGATCGCGCCCACGGTCAGAGCCCAGAAGCCGCCGTGCTTGGCGATCTGGCCCCCTGGGGCGTGGGACTCGGGTCCCGTGGCGTGGGTGGGTTTGTCCGGCGTGTTCGACGCGGGCGAGGGAGCGCTCGCGTCGTGGGGAGTATCCCCGGCCATGCGTATCCTCCGGGTCTCCGACGCAGCGTCGGTCCCTTCAAAGCGGCGAGCCTTTAGGCTCATTCCGCGCGGTCTTCAATCGTGCCGAAGGGGATTCGGTTTCGGCGTTCTGCGGATCGATTTGTGATTCAGCCCATGAGCGCCTATTTTCATCGCAGGAACAAAACCATGTCAGACAGCCAGCGCTTCCCCGTCGCCGCCCACGCCTTGGCCTATATGGCCCACAAGGGCGCCTATGGCCCTGCTCAGGCGGCGCCCAGCGGGGTGCTGGCTTCGTCGATCCCGACCAACCCCGTCGTGGTCCGGCGCGTGACGGCCTTGCTGGCCAAGGCCGGGCTGATCGCCACCCGTCCCGGCGCCACCGGCGGGTCGTGGCTGCTGCGCCGGCCGGAGGACATCCGGCTGGACGAGGTGCTGAAGGCCGTAAACGGCTGCGCCCACATCGGCTCGCCGCCGGCCGGGGCCAAGGGCTGCCCGATCAGCGAACATATCCCGCGCCAGGTGGCCAAGGCCCTGACCGCCGCTGACGAGGCCGCGACCGAAGCCCTGTCCAAGATCACCATCGCGGACCTGCTGGCCGAGAACCCGATTTCGCTGGCGGCCTATACGCCACACAAGTCGTGCCCCGTCGCGGCCTGACCCCCCAAGTGAAGCGCGCCGCATGAGCCGAACCGTCCTGGTCACCGGCGCCTCGGCCGGCATCGGCGCAGCCCTGGCCCAGACCTATGCGGCCAAGGGCTGGAACCTGATCCTGACCGCGCGTCGTGAAGGCCCGCTGCAGGCCCTGGCCGACGAACTGACCGCCGCCCACGGCGTCACTGCGACCGTCATCCCCGAAGACCTGTCCGACCCCGCCGCGCCCGAACGCCTGGTCGCCGCCGTCGCATCGCGCGGCCTGATCGTCGACGGTCTGGTCAACAATGCGGGCTTCAGCCGCGTCACCGGCTTTCTCGACACGGACCTCGCTGCCCACCGCGCCATGATCCAGGTCATGCTGACCGCGCCGGTCGAGCTGTCGCGCCTGCTGCTGCCCGGCATGATCCAGCGCGGCTTCGGCCGGATGCTGAACGTGGCCTCTCTCGCCGGCCAGATGCCCGCGACGGGCGGCGACACCCTGTATGGGCCGATCAAGAGCTTTCTGATCAAGGCGTCGCAGGGCCTGTACCTGGAGACCCTGGGAACCGGCGTCCACGTCACGGTCCTGAACCCCGGCTATACGCTGACCGAGTTCCACGACGTCAACGGCTCGCGTGATCAGGTCTCGACCGCCTATCCGGCCTGGATGTGGATGGACGCCGCCCGCGTCGCACGCATCGGCTATGACGCCTGCGAGGCGAACCGCCCCAGCGTCACCCCCGGCGTCATGAACAACATCATGGCCGGCCTGGCCCGCTTCCTGCCCGATGGACTGGCGCTGCGCATGGTGGCCAACCACGCGAAGCGGCTGGAGCGGCTTTAGCCCCCGTCCCATCCCCGTCATCCTCGGGCTTGTCCCGAGGACCCACTTATCCGCCCTGCAGTTTTCGGGAATGTCGCAAAGCCACAACCGCTGCTGACTGATCCGCCGTAGGCCCTCGGGACAAGCCCGAGGATGACGGATCAATATCAAATATGAATCGCGTGCCCGAGCGCCCGCAGCGACGCCTCGTGGAAGGCCTCGCCCAGGGTCGGGTGAACGTGGATGGTCCCCGCCACATCCTCTAGCACCGCCCCCATCTCCAGCATCTGGGCGAAACTGTTGGACAGTTCCGACACATGCTGACCCACCGCCTGGATGCCCAGGATGCGGTGATCGGCCTTGGAGGCGATGACCCGGACGAAACCGCCGTCCTCGCCCGCCTCGATGGCCAGGGCGCGGCCGATGGCGGCGAAGGGGAAGACCGACTGGATCACGTCGTCGCGGCCCGCGACATCGTTCGGACCCAGACCCGCCGAGACGATCTCCGGCTCGGTGAAACAGACGGCGGCGATGGTGACCGGATCGAACGCCCGGTCATGACCGGCGATGATCTCCGCGACCACCTCGCCCTGGGCCGAGCCCTTGTGGGCCAGCATGGGTTCGCCGGTCAGGTCGCCGACGGCCCAGACGTTCTTCATGCTGGTGGCGCAGCGGTTGTCGATCTTCACGAACGGCCCGGCCATGGCCACGCCCATATTCTCCAGACCCCAGCCGTGTGTCCGCGGACGACGGCCCACGGTGACCAGCACCTTGTCGGCGTCCAGTTGCAGCGGTTCGCCGTCCCTCGTCGTGATCGACAGTTTCCCGTCGCCGAACCCGCCGGCGCGCGCGCCCAGGTGCAGTTCGACGCCGTGCTTCTCCAGCCACTTCGCCACAGGATCCGTCAGCGCCTTGTCGTAGAGGGGCAGAATACGTTCGGCCATTTCGACGATGGCCACCTCGGCGCCCAGCTTCCTGAAGGCGATGCCCAGCTCCAGCCCGATATAGCCGCCGCCGACCACCACCAGTTTCCTGGGCACGTCCGACAGGCTCAGCGCCTCGGTCGAGGAGATGACGTCGCCGCCGAACGGCAGGAAGGGCAGTTCGACCGGCTCGGACCCGGTCGCCAGGATGACGTGTTCGGCGGTGATGCGGATCTCGCCGTCGTCCGTCTGAACGATACAGGTCTTGGCGTCGGCGAAATTCGCCCAACCCTTAATGACCTTGACCTTGGCCTTCTTCAGCAGGGCCGCGACCCCGGCGTTCAGCTTGCGGACGATGCCGTCCTTCCACTCGACCGTCTGTTTCAGGTCGATGGCGGGCGCCGCCGCCGTGATGCCCAGCGTCCCGCCGCCGGCCGCCTTGGCAACCGTCTCGAACTTGCCCGCCGCATGGATGATGGCCTTTGACGGAATACAGCCGACGTTCAGGCAGGTCCCCCCCAGCCCATCGCCGCCGTCCACCAGCACGGTGTCCAGCCCCAACTGGCCGCAACGGATGCCCGCGACATAGCCGCCGGTGCCCGCGCCGATGATCAAGACTTTGGTTTTGAGCTGCTGCATCGTCTTTTCCGTCTCATCCTGCCGACCCTCTCCCGGCGGGAGAGGGCTTGAGCGCGCGACGCCCCCGGCGTCGTTCTTGCGCGAAAGGGTGAGGGTCGGACGGTGCGGACTGGCCCACCGGCAGAACCCTCATCCGGCCCTTCGGGGCCACCTTCTCCCGACGGGAGAAGGGCGTCGTCTAGACCATCCACAAGGTCGCCGGATGCTCCAGCAGCCCCTTGATCCGCTGGACGAAGACCGCCGCGTCATGCCCGTCCACGATCCGGTGATCGAAGCTCGACGACAGGTTCATCATCTTGCGCACGACCATCTGGCCGTCGCGGACGACGACCCGTTCGGCGATCTTGTTGGGGCCGACGATGGCGACCTCGGGGTGGTTGATGATCGGGGTGTGGACCACCCCGCCCAGGGTTCCCAGCGAGGTGATGGTGATGGTCGAGCCCGACAGCTCCTCGCGCTTGGCCGAACCGTCCTTGGCCGCGCCCGAGACGCGGGCGATCTCCAGCGCCGTGTCGTAGGGGTCGCGCGCCTCGGCGTGGCGGACTACTGGCACCATCAGGCCGTTCGGCGTCTGGGCGGCGATGCCCAGATGGACCGGGGCGTGCTGGGTCAGGACGCCGGCCTCGTCGTCATAGGTGGCGTTGATCTGGGGCTGGTCGCGCAGGGCGACCACGATGGCGCGGGCGATGAAGGGCAGCAGGTTCAGCTTGGGCTGATCCTTCGCCTTGGTCGCGTTCAGGTGGGCGCGTAAGTCCTCCAGCGCCGTGACATCGATCTCCTCCACATAGGTGATGTGGGGAATGCGGCGCACGCTGTCGGCCATCTTCTCCGCGATCTTGCGGCGCAGGCCAATGATACGGACCTCGGTCGTTCCTTCGGCCTTGGCATAGGTCGAGCCGCCGCCGGACGGGGCGGACGCAGGCTGCGAACCCCCGCGAGCGATGAAGCCGTCCAGATCCTCGTGCGTGATCCGACCGGCCGGGCCGGAGCCGGGCACGAAGGTCAGGTCCACGCCCAAATCCCGCGCACGGTTGCGTACGGCCGGCGAGGCGGACGGCCGCTCGCCTGGCGCGCGGCCGGTCAGGGCGGGGACAGGCTTGGACGGGGGTGTCGTCGAAGTCACAGCGGAAACCGTCGTCGAATTCGCTGCCGGTTTTGAGGCCGGTTTCGACGCCGCGACGGGCGTCGAGACATTGCCCCGACCCTCGACATCGAACGCCACTAGAGGCCCGCCGACCGGCACGGACTTGCCGGCCTCGCCGTAGATGGCGACCACGGTTCCGGCGACCGGCGAGGTGATCTCGACCGTGGCCTTGTCGGTCATGATGTCGGCGATGATCTGGTCTTCCTCGACCACATCCCCGACCTTGACGTGCCAGCCGACCAGCTCGGCCTCGGCCGTGCCTTCGCCGACGTCGGGCAGTTTGAAGACGTAGTTGCCGACGGGGGTCTGTGGGGCGTCGAGAGCCCCTCCACCACGCTTCGCGCGGTCCCCCTCCCCACTGGCGTGGGGAGGAGACGATGCGGCGACGGCGGTCTCCTCCCCTCGCGAAGCGGGGGGAGGTGGCTCGGAGCGAAGCGGAGAGACGGAGGGGCTCTCTTCCGCATTCCCCGATCCCTCGACCTCGAACTCCACCAGGGGTCCGCGCACCGGCACCATGGCGCCGGGTTCGCCGTGCAGGGCGACGACCTTGCCCGACACCGGGGCGGTGATCTCGACCGTGGCCTTGTCGGTCATGATGTCGGCGACGATCTGGTCCTCGGCGACCGTGTCGCCGACCTTGACGTGCCAGCCGACCAGTTCGGCCTCGGCGGTGCCTTCACCCACGTCAGGCAGCTTGAAGACGAAACGACCCATCTTAACGACCTCCCGTCATGACGCTCTTCAAGGCGTCTGAAACCCGTTGCGGTCCGGGGAAATATTCCCATTCGAAAGCATGGGGATAGGGCGTGTCCCACCCGGTGACGCGCGCGATGGGCGCCTCCAGGTGATAGAAGCAGCGCTCCTGCACCAGAGCCGACAGCTCGCCGCCGAAGCCCGAGGTCTTGGGCGCCTCGTGCACGATGACGCAGCGGCCTGTCTTCTTCACGCTGGCTTCGATGGTCTCGATGTCCAGCGGCACCAGGGTGCGCAGGTCGATGACCTCGGCGTCCACGCCGGCGTGCTCCGCCCCGGCCAAAGCGACCCAGACCATGGTGCCATAGGCCAGGATTGTGACGTCGTTTCCTTCGCGCATGACCCGCGCCTTGCCGATCGGCTCGACATATTTGCCGGTCGGCACCTGGGCCAGGTCCTGCGCCTTCCACGGCGAAACCGGCTTCTCGTGCCAACCGTCGAACGGGCCGTTGTACAGGCGTTTTGGCTCGAAGAAGACGACCGGGTCGTCATCCTCGATGGCGGCGGTCAGCAGGCCCTTGGCGTCATAAGGATTGGACGGAATGACGACTTTGAGGCCCGCGATATGGGTGAACAGGCTTTCCGGCGACTGGCTGTGGGTCTGGCCGCCGAAGATGCCGCCGCCATAAGGCGAACGCACCACGATGGGGCTGGTGAACTGACCGCCCGAGCGATAGCGCATCTTGGCCGCTTCGGAGACGATCTGGTCGTAGGCCGGATAGATGTAGTCGGCGAACTGGATCTCGACGACCGGACGCAGGCCATAGGCGCCCATGCCGATGGCGGCGGCGACGATGCCGCATTCGCTGATCGGAGCGTCGAAACTGCGGGTCAGGCCGTGCTTCTGCTGCAGCTTGTCGGTGACGCGGAAGACCCCGCCGAAATAGCCCGCGTCCTCGCCGAACGACAGGACGTTGGCGTCCTCGTTCATCTTGACGTCGATGGCCGAGTTCAGGGCCTGGATCATGTTCATGGGGACCACGCCCATGCCCGTCGCTTCCGAGGCGGGGGCGGCGTTCTGGTCGACCATGTCCGGCTCGACGCCGTCGTTGCGATCGGCGTCGGTGAAGGTGGTTTGCTCAGCCATGGTCAGACCCCCACCTCGCGGCGCTGTTCGATCAGCCGCCAGTCTTCGGTCGCATAGACCTCTTCGAACATCGTCTTCACGCTGGGGCGCGACTGGCCCAGGGTGCCGATGGCCTCGGATTCCTTGC
Organism: Brevundimonas sp. PWP3-1b1; assembly: GCF_049896065.1. Classification (NCBI taxonomy): domain Bacteria; kingdom Pseudomonadati; phylum Pseudomonadota; class Alphaproteobacteria; order Caulobacterales; family Caulobacteraceae; genus Brevundimonas; species Brevundimonas sp. PWP3-1b1. The sequence continues at coordinate 533,781 of NZ_JAFCTO010000001.1, forward strand.
CGGCGGCGCGGACCTGTTCGACCGCTTCGCGCAGGGCCGTGGCGTGGCGCTCGTCGTCCCACTCGCCGATCACGGTCAGGTGCTGGCGCAGCCGCTCCAGCGGGTCGCCCAGCGGCCATTTCTCGTGCTCGTCGCCGGGGCGGTAGCGGCTGGGGTCGTCGGAGGTGGAGTGCGGGGCGCCGCGATAGGTGAACAGTTCGATCACCGTCGCGCCCTGGTTCGAACGGGCGCGCTCCTCAGCCCACTGGGTCGCGGCCCACACCGCCAGGAAGTCGTTGCCGTCGACCCGCAGGGCCGGCAGGCCATAGCCGATGGCCTTGGAGGCGAAGGTGGTCTCAAGCCCGCCGGCGATGCCCTGGAAGGACGAAATGGCCCACTGGTTGTTGACGACGTTCAGGATGACCGGGGCGCGATAGACAGAGGCGAAGGTCAGGGCGTTGTGGAAGTCGCCCTCGGCCGTGGCGCCGTCGCCGATCCAGCTGATGGCGATCTTGTCGTCGCCCTTGTAGGCGCTGGCCATGGCCCAGCCGACGGCCTGCGGCACCTGGGTGCCCAGATTGCCGCTGATGGTGAAGAACCCATAGTCCTTGGCCGAATACATGATCGGCAGCTGACGGCCTTTGATCGGGTCCGCCGCGTTCGAATAGATCTGGTTCATCATCTCGACCAGCGGATAGCCGCGCGCGATCAGCAGCCCCTGCTGGCGATAGGTCGGAAAGCCCATGTCTTCGCGCGACAGCAGCATGCCCTGGGCCACCGCAATGGCCTCCTCGCCGGTGCACTTCATATAGAAGCTGGTCTTGCCCTGACGGTGGGCGCGGTGCATCCGGTCGTCGAAGGCGCGCGTCAGGATCATGGCCTTCAGGCCGCGACGCAGCGTCTCCGCGTCCAGGCGCGGGTTCCACGGCCCGACGGCGTTGCCCTCGTCATCCAGCACCCGAATCAGGCGGAAGGCGAGATCGCGCATCTCGTACGGCGTCGATCCGACCTCGGGCCGTTCGACCACGCCGGCGGGGTCCATCAGCAGGTGGCTGAAGTCCGGCGCATCGCCGGGTCGGCCGGACGGTTCCGGCACGCGCAATGACAGGGGCTGACTGTTCTTTTTCACGTTTTCGTCGTTCATGCGGGCGTCCATATCCATTCGGGGTCCGTCCGTGTTTCCTCTGGACGTGTGATAACACGGCCCCTAAGCAGGTGCTCGCTCAAATTGACCTTGCACAATCCCGATATCGGGTATTTTATTTCGCGATAATCATAATCGGAGAAACGCATTGGCCGACGAACTCGACCCCATCGACGCCCGCATCCTGGATATCCTGCAGCAAGACGCCGGGCTGTCGGTCGCGGAGGTCGCGGATCGCGTCGGACTGTCGGCCTCGCCCTGCTGGCGGCGGATCAAGCGACTGGAAGATTCCGGCCTGATCACCAAGCGGGTCACCCTGCTGAACGCACAGCTGCTGGGCCTGGACTTCGAGGTCTACGCCATCGTCAAGCTGATGCTGCCCTCGGCCGACAATCTGAACCTGTTCGAAGCCGCCGTGGCCAAATGGCCGGAGGTGGTCCAGTGCGCCACCATCACCGGGCGCGAGGACTATGTGCTGCGCATCATCACCTCGGACATGCACGCCTTCGACCTGTTCCTGCGCGAGAAACTGCTGGCCCTGGGCATCGTCTCGGACTGCGAAAGCCACATCGTCACGCGCGGCGTGAAGAATGTGACCGCCCTGCCTCTTGGCATCATCACGCCTCACGTCGGATAAGAGGTCTCAGGCGACTGCGTTCGCCAAGGGACCAAAGTCATGATCGAACTGGTGATCGACGCGCGCCGCAAGGACCTGGGCGGGTTCGAGGTCGGGCGCGTCCTGCCCTTCCATTCGCGCCGGATGGTCGGTCCCTTCATCTTCCTGGACCAGATGGGGCCGGCCGAGTTCGCAGCCGACGCCACGGCCATCGACGTGCGGCCGCATCCACATATCGGCCTGTCGACCCTGACCTATCTGTTCGAGGGCGAGATCATGCACCACGACAACCTCGGCTATGATCAGGCGATCCGGCCGGGCGAGGTCAACTGGATGACGGCCGGCAAGGGCATCGTCCATTCCGAACGCACCGATCCGCTGAGAAAGAGCACCGGCGGGCCGATGCACGGCATGCAGGCCTGGGTCGCCCTGCCCGACGAGGCCGAAGACATCGATCCGGCCTTCCATCACCTGGGCGAGGACGCCCAGCCCGCCTATGAGAACGGCGGCCTGTTCGCGCGTCTGGTCGCAGGCGAGGCCTACGGCGCCAAGGCCGCCGTGCCTGTCTCTTCTCCGCTCTTCTATATCCATTGGGAGCTTCAGCCCGGCGTTCGCACCGCCCCGCCGTCCGGCAAGGGCGTCGGGGGCATGAGCGAGCGCGCCCTCTATGTGGCCAAGGGGTCCATCGAGGTCGGCGACCGCACCTTCCACGAAGGTCAGATGATCGTGCTGGAGCCGACGGCCGAACCGACCATCAAGGCCCTGGTCCAGTCGACCGTCATGGTGCTGGGCGGAGAACCGGTGGGCGAACGGCTGATCTGGTGGAACTTCGTCGCCTCCAGCCAGGCCCGCATCGATCAGGCCAAGGCGGACTGGAAGGCCGGCCGCATGAGCCTGCCCCACGCCGACGACCTGGAATTCATCCCCCTGCCCGACGAGCCCGCCAAAGCCCAGGCCGCCCCCGCGCCGGTCGAACCCAAGCCGACCGACCCGGTCTAGCCTTCTCCCTCCCCTTCATGGGGAGGGGCGGCGAAGCGAAGCGTAGCCGGGGTGGGGAAGTCAGGACCTCGCTGACGCCCTTACGGACCCCACCCTGATCGCTGCGCGATCGTCCCTCCCCATGAAGGGGAGGGAGAATAAAAGCCGCTATTTGCCCCCGCTCCCGCAACCCGCTAACGCGTCCGCATGAACTTCGATTTCGACGCCCAGGTCACCGCCGCCCTGTTCGACAACGCCGGCGCCGTCTTTGCCCTCGGCGACGGCTCTGTCCGGTTCGAGGACCGCACGCGGGTCGAGGCCCACGACGGCGCCGTGCTGTGCGCCTGCGTCCACCCGTCCGGCCACGGGATCGTCACCGGCGGCGACGACGGCAAGGTCGTCTGGAGCCGCCGCGACGAGAATCCGGTCGTCCTGGCCAAGGCCAAGAACCAGTGGATCGACGCCATCGACGCCTCGCCGGCCTCGGGCCTGATCGCCTTTTCCTTTGGCCGCACCCTGTCGGTGATCGATCCCAATGAGGTGGGTTTCCGCCGCGACTTCCAGCACGAGCGCACCGTCTCCGGCGTGGCCTTCGAGCCCAAGGGCCGCCGCATCGCGACCTCGACCTATGGCGGAGCGGCGCTGTGGTATGCGCGGATCGAGAAGCAACAGCCGGTCAAGCTGGCCTGGGCCGGATCGCACACCGGCGTCGCCTTCTCACCCGACGGCGCCTTCGTCGTCACGACCATGCAGGACAACCAGATGCACGGCTGGCGCATCAAGGACGCCAAGAACCTGCGCATGGGCGGCTATCCGGGCAAGGTGCGGTCGATGGCCTTCCTGGCCAATGGTCAGTTGATGGCGACCTCGGGCGCACAGGGCGCGGTGCTGTGGCCCTTCATCGGATCGAACGGTCCGATGGGCCGCGAGGCGACCGAGATCGGCTATGACGACACCACCCTGGTCAATCTGGTCTCGGCCCGCGCCGACCAGGGGCTGCTGGCCGCCGGCCTGACCGACGGTCGGGTCTGGGTGGCGCATCCGGCCGCCCAGGGGCTGAACTTCGTCAAGGCCGAGAAGGGGCCGGCCATCGTCGCCCTGTCGCTCAGCCCCGCCGTCGACAAGGTCGCCTGGGCCGACGAGGACGGCGCCGCCGGCGTGATCATTCTCTGATGGCCAAGGGTCGCAAGAGCTGGCGTCGGGTTTTGCTGACCGCCCTTCTGATCCTGGCCCTGCTCCCGGTCGCCGGCGTGCTGATCGTCGCCGTCGCGCCGCCGCCGCCCACCATACTGATGCTGCGCCAGCTCGCGCGCGGCGAGGGCATGGACTATCAGTGGCGCGGCCTGAACCAGATCTCGCCCAATCTGGTGAACGCCGCCATCGCCGCCGAGGACGCCCGTTTCTGCAGCCACCACGGCTTCGACATGGAGGCGATCCAGAAGGCGCTGGATCATAACGCCGAGGGCGGCCGCATCCGGGGCGGATCGACCATCAGCCAGCAGACGGCCAAGAACGTCTTCCTGTGGCCGGGCCGCGACTGGATCCGCAAGGGGCTGGAGGCGGGCTACACTGTCCTGATCGAGACGGTCTGGTCCAAGCGGCGGATCATGGAGGTCTATCTGAACGTGGTGGAATGGGCGCCGGGCGTCTATGGCGCCCAGGCCGCCTCGCGCCACTGGTTCGGCAAGGACGCCCGCGACCTGAGCCCGCGCGAGGCCGCGCGTCTGGCCGCCATCCTGCCGGCCCCGCGCCGTTACCAGGCGGCGGCGCCCGGTCCCTATGTCCGCAGAAGGGCGTCTCGCGTCCAGGCGGCCATGGGCACGGTGCGCAACGAGGGTCTGAACGCCTGCGTCGTCGGGCGGGGCTGATGCCAAAGGCTGGTTAACCGTTCCCCTTGAGGCTTCCCTTAACCGCCCGATGTCAGACTGCGACCATTCGACGGTATTCGGGCGATCTGCGCCCTCGGGGATGATCTTGGCGCAAGCTTCCACACTGATCGGCAAAGCGGTTCGAGGCCTGCGCAATCTGGCGGCGCGCCTGTCGTCCGACCGGGGCGGCAATGTCGTGATGATCTTCGCCCTGGTAATGCCGGCCCTGATCATGATCACCTTGGGCGGGATCGACATCAATCGCATCACCACGGTCAAGGCCCGCGTTCAGGACGCCTTGGACGCCGCTGCGCTGGCCGCTGCGCGGTCGTCCCACACCGACCCTGAAGAATTGAGGAAGGTTGCGGTCGTCGCGCTGCGCGCCAATCTCCGTAACGCTGCGGTTGAACCGTTTGAAGACAAAGACCTCAAAATCCAGCTGACTAGCGGCCAAGTCGTGATCGCCGACCTGAAAGTTCAGGTGAAGACCCTGGTCGCCAACATCGTCCTGCCGCCCTACGGTCAGCTTCTGGACGACACTCTGCCGGTCAATGTTCACTCCGAAGTCAATCGGTCGTCGAAGGACATCGAGGTCTCTCTGGTGCTGGACATCACGGGGTCGATGTCCACCAACGATCGCATCGGGGACTTGAAGAGCGCGGCGAACCAGTTGATCAAACTGGTCGTCCAGCCAGAGGCGAAACAGACCCCCTACTATTCGCGCATGGCCATCGTCCCCTATTCGATCGGCGTGAATCTGGGGGCCTGGGCCGACAACGCCAGAGGCGAGTCCGTGGGAACCACGGCCATTACTGGCGCCTCTTGGGCGGCCGCAGGTTCGAAGTCGATCTCGCGCATCACGGGGGACTCGCCTGGCGTCGTGACCGCCAACGGCCACGGTTTGGCGACCAACGACTATGTCTGGATCAGCGGCGTCAGCGGCATGACCCAGATCAACAACCGCGCCTATCGCGCGGTTCGCATCGACGCCAACAGGGTCTCTCTGCAGTATCGGTCGGGCGGCAATTGGTATGCGCTGAATACGACCAGCAGCAACGGCTTCAACAGCTACAGCTACGGTGGCCAGATTCGCAAATGCACGCGCTCTGACTGTTTCATCACCATCACGTCGCCCAACCACGGCTTGTCGGTAGGCGAGGGCCTTCAGATCGCGGGCGTCAAAGGCATGACCGCGCTGAATACTACGAACTACGACGGTCTCTACGAAGTCCTTGAAAGGACATCTAAAGACGCTTTCGTCATCCCGGTGGGCGGCCCCGCATTCGCCGACTACTCCAGCAGTGGATCCGTTCAGTGTGGACGTGACGGATGCGCCAAGCGCGTGTTTCGCGATGCGCAGTACAATCGCTTGACCGCGTTCCAAAACACCACCTGCGTCAGCGAGCGCACAGGGTCAGAACCTTATTCCGACGCTGCGCCGGGCAGTTCGACCTACGTCGGGCGCAACTACGCTGCGCCTGAACGCTCGACACCCGTTCGGTCCGCTGGCAATCCCTGCCCTGCCGCGACCATCCAGCCCCTGACGTCAAACATCGAGACCCTGACCAAGCTCGTGAACGGCCTGTCTATCACGGGATCGACCGCCGGTCAGATCGGGCTCGCTTGGGGCTGGTACACGGTATCCGATCAGTTCAACGGTCTGTGGTCTTCCAACACAGCCGCCGCCTATGCGCCGACCAAGGTGCTGAAGGCCGTGATCCTGATGACAGACGGGGAGTTCAACACCCCCTATTGCGGCGGCGTCATCGCGCGCGACGCCGGGTCAGGCTCAGGCAATCTCTTCGACAAGATCGCCTGCAATGCGACCAACGGCGACCCCTTCGATCAGGCGGCGCAGCTCTGCACCAACATGAAGGCCAAGGGGATCATCGTCTATACGGTCGGCTTCTCGATCACGGAGGGCAGCGAGGCCGCGAGCATCCTGAGCACCTGCGCCACCGACACGGACAAGGCCTTCCTGCCGCAATCGGGCGCCGATCTGTCCAAAGATTTTCAGGCCATCGGTCGCGACATCACCCGCCTGCGGATCTCCCGCTGACGCCTTACAGCAGTCGGATTTCGCGCAGACGTTCGGTCAGATAGTCCTCGGCCAGGATCGTCTTGCCGGCGTAGCGGTCGGGATTGTCCGGCGTGATGGCGCTGGGCAGGGTCTTGATGGGGAAGTCCGGGTTGAAGTGCAGGAAGAAAGGCGTCGAATAGCGGGCGAAACCGCGACGCTCGGGCGCCGGATTGACCACGCGGTGGGTCGTCGATGGCAGAACATGATTGGTCAGCCGCTGCAGCATGTCGCCGATATTGACGACCAGGGCGCCGGGCGGCGGCGCGATGTCCAGCCAGCTGCCGTCCTTCTCCTTGAGCTGAAGGCCGGCCTCTTCGGCGCCCAGCAGCAGGGTGATGACGTTGATGTCTTCGTGCGCGCCGGCCCGGACGCCGGGTGCATCGGCCGGAACCGGCGGATAGTGCAGCATGCGCAGGACGCTGTTGCCCATCTCGACCTTGTCCGCAAAGAAGTCGTCGCCCAGCTTCAGATAGCGGGCGATGGCGCGCAGGATCTTGGCGCCCAGAGCGTCCAGATCCTCGAACATGCCATAGAGGTGCGGCTTGAAGCCCTCGACCTCGGTCGGCCAGACGTTGTCGCGCATGTAGCGCCGATAGGGATGCCCTTCAGGCAGTTCGCGGCCGACGTGCCAGAACTCCTTCAGGTCAACGGCATTGGCGCCCTTGGCCGCCTCGACCCCGAACGGCGTCAGGCCGCGCGCGCCGCCCGTGCCCGGCTGATGGTACTGGCGCTTCACCTCTTCCGGCAGGGCGAAGAAGGCTTTGGCGTCGTCGATGGCGGCGGTGATGCGCGCCTCGTCCAGACCGTGATCGGCGACGACCGCAAAGCCGTATCGCGAAAAAGAGGCGCCCAGGGCGTCGCTGAACGCCTGGAAGTCAGCGTCATACTGGGTCATCGAGACCGGCGTGATGGCCCGGTCGGCGGGGTTGTCGTTCAGGGTCGTGCTCACGGACGTCCTCGATCTGGGAATGTGCGGCGGTTCCCATACGCCTAATCCGCGGCCTTGTCAGTTCATCGTCACCGGGACGCCAAGGCCGTTCACGCGCCATACAGCTTGGAACCTTCACAGTAAGCGTACGTTTCTGCGCCAGACCACATTCACCAAGAGGACAACTCTATGCGCGCCAAGATAATCGTCGCCAGCGTCTCGATCGCCGCCATGCTGGGCGCCGCCGCCTGCACCACCACCGACCCCTATCGCTCGGGCCCCGTTCGCAACAACACCGGGACCGGCGCCATCGCCGGCGCTCTGGGCGGCGCGCTGCTGGGCTATCTGACCAATACGTCGAACGGCGAACAGGGCCGCAAGAACGCCTTGATCGGCGCCGGCGTCGGCGCCCTGGGCGGTGCGGCGGTCGGCCAATATATGGATCGCCAGCAACGCGCCATGGAGGCCGAACTGTCCGGTTCTGGCGTCGGCGTGGCGCGCCAGGGCGACAACCTTGTCCTGCGCATGCCGTCGGACGTGACCTTTGCCACCAACCAGTCCTCGATCGATCCGCGCTTCCTGCCGGTGCTGGATGACGTCGCGCGCGTGCTGCAGCAATATGACCAATCGACCGTCGATGTGATCGGCCACACCGATTCCTCGGGCGGCGATGCGATCAACCAGCCCCTGTCCGAACGCCGCGCCAGCAGCGTCGCCTCCGAACTGGTGCGTCGTGGCGTGATCGCCCAGCGGCTCTATGTTGCGGGAGAGAGCGCACGCAATCCGGTGGCGTCGAACGCTACGGCGGAAGGCAAGGCTCAGAACCGTCGCGTTGAAATCCTGATCCGCCCCTTCACCGGCTGATCTGCGGCGGCATTTGAAGATTAGACAAGGGCGGCGCCACGAGGCGCCGCCCTTTCTTTGTTCGATCACAGGCTTCGTGATTTGCGCGCACTCGCACACCATGGTTCTCGACCTCATCGGATCATGGGACGATGCAGTGACGCCTGACGATCGGGAGTGCGGGCAAGGCCTGAAGCTGACCGCCATCGCGGTGATCAGCGCCGTCCTGACGGCGACCTTGGTCATCGGCGCCGGCGAGGCGGTTTTGCGCGGCTCCAAACCGATCATCATGCCGCAAGCAACCGTCGTCCCGCACGCATCCGTCGACTGACCCCGCTCCCGTAATCCTGGAGACTTCTACGGCGCAGAAAAAACGCCGCCTCCTTTCGGAAGCGGCGTTCTGTCTTTCGACGACTTCGACATCCGAAGATCGACCCGGAGATAAGTCCGGGCCGACCCCTCAGAGGTCTTAGAAGTTGATGTCGATGGTCGCGCGGCGGTTGAGCGGTTCACGCACACCGTCGGCGGTCGGCTTGGCCAGGTTTGTTTCGCCCTTGCCGTCGAGGGCGATGACGCCGCCGTTGACGCCTGCAGCAACCAGCGAGTCCGCGACGGTGCGCGAACGGCGGTTGGACAGACCCAGGTTATAGGCGGCCGAACCCGAGGTGTCGGTGTAGCCGACGATCACGACGCGCGTCGGACGACCCGACTTGGCGTAGTTGGCGGCCTGCGTCACGACCGAGCGGGCTTCCGCGGTCAGGTCCGAGCGATCCCAGTCGAAGTAGACGACGAACTGGCGAGCGACCGGAGCCGGCGGAGCGACCGGAGCCGGCGGCGGGGGCGGAGGAGGCGGCGGGGGCGGGGGCGGCGGGGGAGGCGGCGGAGGAGCCATTTCTTCCGCGCCGAAGCTGTAGCGCAGGCCCAGGGTCACGGTGTGCGACTGATCGTAGTCGCCGTCCCATTCGCCGAACTGCGTAGCGCCGACGCCCGTGCCGGCCGTCGTCGAGGCGAACGAAGCGTCGCCCGTCAGATAGCGGTAGGTCAGGTCGATGTTGGCGCGGTCGCCAATGGCCCAGGCCAGACCGGCGATCGCCTGAGCGGCGAACTTGGTCGAGCTGTCGTCGGCCGTGAAGGACGCCGAACGGTTTGCGCGAAGAGCGCCCACAGTGTCGGTCGAAACCCGGTTCACACCAGCGCCGAGGCCGACGAAGGGACGGACGCCCCAAGCTTCGTAACCGAAGTCATAGATGACGTTCGCCATCAGGGTGGCGGATTCGATATCGCCTTCAGGCGAATAGCAAGGGCCCGTCGCCGGAGCGAAGTTGCAGAGGCCTTGCGTGCCCGAAACGGCGCGAACCGTGCCGATGTCGCCCGAGCGGTAGCCGCCTTCGAGTTCCACGCGCCAGTTGGGGTTGAAGCGGTAGCCGAGGCGAGCGAAAGCCGCCCAGCCGTCGTTCACTTCATAGTTCCAGTTGGCGCCCGTGGTCGACGACTCGGCGTTGATGTCGTCGATCATGTGGTAACCGGCGTCGATGGCGCCGTACCAGCCGTTGGGTTCTGCCGACGCAGCACCAGCCGACAGGGCCAGGGCGGCCGCTGCGCTGGACGCCAGCACGAAAGTCTTCATACGCATAGGGGGATATCCCTCCGCCTCTGTTAAGTAGGGGGCGGGTCTACCGCCTAAGCGGGTCTTACCAGCCTTGCTTTAGAAGGTCGAGGCGGAAACGTGACAAGCCCAGGCTCTGGGCAGTCTACCGTGGCGTTGATGTTACAGGTGAATTTATCATCTCGTCCACCTTTGGTTAACTTCCGACCCAGAGGACGTCACAATCTCGAAAAGACGCCTCAGCCAACCTTTCCGGGCATTCGACGCCAAGTCGTCTACCGACCGATCAAGCCGTCACGACTTGCATCGCCAGCCATTCGGCGATCAGGGCCGGTTTATCGCCGCCTTCGATCTCGACGATCAGCTCATGCTTCAACAGCCAGCGTCCGCCGCCCCTGTCTTCGGCGGACAGAAGTTTGAAGCGTCCGCGAATGCGCGACCCCGCCGGAACCGGCGCCAGAAACCTCAGCTTGTCGAAGCCGTAGTTGACGCCCATCACCACCCCGTCCAGCGGCGCGACCGCGCCATAGCTCATGGCGGACGCCAAGCTCAGCGTCAGGAAGCCGTGAGCGATGGTTCCGCCGAACGGCGTGGCCTTGGCGGCTTCGGGATCGACGTGGATGAACTGATGATCTTCGGTGCAATCGGCGAAGGCGTCGATCCGGGCCTGGGTCACGTCGAACCATTTCGACAGGCCCACCTCCTGGCCGATCAGTCCTTGAAGTTCGCTGGCCCTGGTCATGGCGTCACTCCTCTATTGCTTTGAGGCGAGGTTGGCCGACCGGCGCGGTGAAGGAAAGCCCTTCAGCCGCCAAACCGACCTTCGATGATCTCGGCGTACAGGGTCGGATCGACATTGCCCCCCGACAGGATGATCGCCGTCGTCAGTCCTTCCGTGGCGATCTTTCCAGCCAGAAGGGCGGCCAGCGACACCGCGCCGCCGGGCTCGATGACAAGCTTCAGATGGCGGAAGGCGAAGCGCATCGCCTCGGCCACCTCGGCGTCCGACACGGTGATCGCACCGGCCAGTCGCCGGTTGATCGGCCAGGTCAGGACGCCCGGCATGGGCGACATCAGGGCGTCGCAGATCGACGGCGCGCCTTGCGGATGCCCGACACGGTCGCCCGCCGTCAGCGACCGCGCCGTGTCGTCGAAGGCCTCGGGTTCGACGACGAACACCCGTGTCGAAGGGCTGCGTTCGGCCATGACCAGATTGATCCCGGCCATCAGCCCGCCGCCCGAGGCGCCGCACAGCAGTTGGTCGAACGGCGTATCGGTCTGGTCCAGCATTTCCAGCGCGGCCGTTCCCTGCCCCTCGATGATGAAGGCATCGTCGAACGGCGGAACCAGGAGCGAGCCACGCTCAGCGGCGATGGCGGCGCCGATCTCTTCGCGGCTTTCGGTCCAGCGATCGTACAGCCGGACCTCGCCGCCGAAGCCGATGACGCCCTCGACCTTCACCTGGGGCGAATCCGAGGGCATGACGATGATCGCCGGCGTGCCGACCATGGCGGCGGCGGCGGCCACGCCCTGCGCATGGTTGCCTGACGAGAAGGCGACGACGCCGCGCGTCTTCTCATCCTCCGTCAGCCGGCTGATGCGGTTATAGGCGCCGCGGAACTTGAAGGCGCCGGCGCGCTGCAGGTTTTCCGCCTTCATCAGAACCCGACCACCGACGACGGCGTTCAGGGCAGGGCTTTCAAGCAGCGGCGTGCGGACGGCGACGCCGTCGATCTGGCGGGCGGCGTCGAGGACGCCTTCATAGCTGGGCAGGTGCGTCGTCATATGCTCCCCTTAACCCAAGGTCCGAGCGCCGCGTAAGGCGTCCAAGGGAGAAACGTCTTGAGCCTCATACTCGCCATCGACCAGGGTACGACCTCGACCCGCGCCATCGCCTTCGAGGTCGCCCCTCAAGCAGCGCGAAGCGCGGTAGGCGAAAGGCGTCAGGATCTGCGTCCGATCGCGGTCAGCCAGATCGAGCTGGCCCAGCACTTTCCCAAATCGGGCTGGGTCGAGCACGACGCGGCCGAGATCTGGTCCGCCACCCTCCAGACCTGCCGCGAGGTCGTGCGCAAGGCGGGGGGGGTCGCCCGGTTCGCCGCCATCGGCATCACCAACCAGCGCGAGACGGCGGTGATCTGGGATGCATCGACCGGCGAGCCCCTGCACCGCGCCATCGTCTGGCAGGATCGCCGCACCGCCGACGTCACCGCCCGCCTGACCGCCGAGGGTCATGAGCCCATGGTCCAGGCGGCGACCGGCCTGATCCTCGACCCTTATTTCTCGGCGACCAAGTTCGCCTGGCTGCTGGACGCCGTGCCGGGATCGCGCGAGCGGGCGGCCAAAGGCGAGGTCAAGCTGGGCACCATCGACGCGTGGCTGATCTGGAAACTGACCGGCGGCCGGGCTCACGCCACCGACGCCACCAATGCGTCGCGCACCGCCCTGATGGACCTGAAGACGGTCGAATGGCGCGACGACCTGTGCGCCCTGTTCGGCGTGCCGCGCGAGGCCCTGCCCACCATCGTTCCTTGCGCGGGGGTGATCGGAGAGAGCGACCCGGCGCTGTTCGGCCGCGCCCTGCCCATCGCCGGTTCGGCGGGCGATCAGCAGGCGGCTCTGGTCGGACACGGCGCACTGAAGGCCGGCGACGCCAAGATCACCTATGGCACCGGCGCCTTTCTGGTCGCCAATGTCGGCGCCGAGCCGGTGGCTTCGACCCGGCGTCTGCTGGGCACGCTGGGATACCGGGCAGACGGCGAGACCGCCTATGCGCTGGAGGGTTCGATCTTCTCGGCCGGATCGGCGATCCAGTGGCTGAGGGACGGGGTCGGACTGATCTCGGAATCGCGCCAGTCCGAAGCGATGGCGCAAGGCCTGCCCGACAATGGCGGGGTCTATATGGTGCCCGGCTTCACCGGCCTGGGCGCGCCGTGGTGGGAGCCGGAGGCGCGCGGGAGCGTCGTCGGGCTGACGCGGGATTCCGGCCCGGCCCATTTCGTCCGCGCCGCGCTGGAAGCCCTGGCCTATCAGACGCGGGACCTGCTTGACGCCCTGGCCCAGGACGGCGCCCCGCCGCTGAAGACGCTGAAGGTGGACGGCGGCGTCACCGCCAACAGTTTCGCCATGCAGTTCGTCGCCGACATCTGCGAGGTCGAGGTCGAACGCCCGGCCTTCCAGGAGATGACCGCCCTGGGCGCCGCGCGTCTGGCGGCCCTGGGCGTCGGCCTGCTGCCCGATCTGGAGGCCCGCCCCGCCGAGGCTCCGGCCTGCTGGAAGCCGCGCATGAAGACCGAGGAACGCGAGCGTCTGCTTTCCGGCTGGCGTCGCGCGGTGAAGGCCGCCATCATCGCCGCGCCGGACCGGGCGTAAGACGCGGGCGGCGCAAGGAAACCCCAAAAGACCTGACTGGGCCGCCCATGACCGACGCCTCTTCACTCGACGCCCCCACTCTGGACGCCCAGACCGCCTTTTCCGGCACGCGCGAGGTCGATCCCCGCTATCGGCTGGACGAGACGGCTCTCGACGCTTGGATGACCGCCCACGTCGCGGGCTACGCCGGCCCGCTGACGGTGCGTCAGTTCAAGGGGGGCCAGTCGAACCCGACCTACGAACTGACGACGCCCGCCAAGAACTATGTGTTGCGTCGCAAGCCGCCCGGCGTGCTCTTGCCCAGCGCCCATGCCGTGGATCGCGAGTTTCAGGTCATTTCCGCCCTCGCCGACCAAGGCTTCCCGGTCGCTAAGCCCCACGCCCTGTGCCTGGACGAGGCCGTGATCGGCTCGATCTTCTATGTGATGGACAAGGTCGAGGGCCGGATCTTCTGGGACCTGAAACTGCCCGGCCTGACGCCTGCCGAACGCCGCGCCGTCTACGAGGCCCAGACGGACACCCTGGCCCGTCTGCACGCCTTCGACCCCGCCGACATCGGCCTTGGCGACTACGGCAAGGCCGGCAACTATTTCGCGCGGCAAGTCGGCCGCTGGACCAAACAGTATCGCGCCTCGGAGACCGAACCCGTCGCCGCCATGGACCGGCTGATCGCCTTCCTGCCCGACAGCCTGCCGCCCGAGGGACCAAGCCGGATCGTCCACGGCGACTTCCGCCTCGACAACATGATCCTGGCGCCGGACCAAGCCCAGGTCCGCGCCGTGCTGGACTGGGAGCTTTCGACCCTGGGGGATCCGATGGCCGACTTCTCCTATCTGCTGATCGCCTGGGCCATTCCGGCCAGCCTGCGCAACGGCCTCGCCGGCGCGGATCTGGAGGCCCTGGGCATCCCGTCCGTCGAGGAGACGGTCGAACGCTACGCCGCCGCGACGGGCATGCGGCCCGCCAATCTGGACTGGCTCTACGCCTACAACCTGTTCCGCCTGGCGGCCATCTGCCAGGGCATCGCCGGCCGCGTCCGCGACGGCACTGCCGCCAGCGCCCACGCCAAAACCATGGCCGCCCAGGTGGGCCCGCTGAGCGACGCGGCCTGGGGTTTCGCTAAGAAGGCCGGCGCCTAGTCCCTGACGGCGGCGCCCAGGATGCGTTTGTCGGTCTTGCCTTGCACCAGCACCGCCACCGCCTCGCCAGGGCGGGCAGGCGGCAGGGTGTAGAACATGGGGCGGCCGCGCCATTCGCCCAGGCGGGTCACGCCGCGCACGACGTTCACGTGCCGCATCGACTGGCCGCGATTTTCGCCCTGGCGAACCTCGACCACCTGGGGGCCGGGCGTATAGGTCACCGCCACCACCTCGGCGCCGCCGACGGGCGCGCGGCCGGAGCCGACGCCGACGCCGTTTCCACTCTCGCGGAACTCGATCTGAGGCGGCCAGACCTGGCGAACGGCCTCCTGATCGATGGCGGTTTCAAGCTCAAAGCTGCGGGCGCCCGAGACCTGACGACGGCCGTCGATCACCACCTGGGGCGTCGAGACGCCACGTTGGCGCAAAGCGGCGCGATAGGCGCGCTGACGCTGAACGAACTCGGGCCGGGCGAAGGTGTCGGTCCAGCCGAGATAGTCCCAGTAGTCCACGCCATAGGTCAGGGCGATGACGCCAGGCTGGGCCGCCGCCTTCTCGACCGCCGCATTGGCCTCGACACAGCCGCCGCAGCCCTGAGCGGTGAACAGTTCGACCACCACCGGCGGCCCCTCGGCTGTGGCGTGACGCGGCGCGAGCGGCGGACGGCCGGCAGCCGGCTGGGCCGCCGAGGCGACGGACAGCAGGGCGCCCGCCATGACCGTGCCCGCGATGATCCAGCCCTTGGTGTTCATGCCGTCGTTCTTAGTCCCCGCGACCCACCGCCGCGCCTCATAATCGCGTGACCCACGGGCTCAAGCCGCGCGCGGAGCGCGATAGCCCAAACAAGGACGGCCTCAAGCAGCGCCAAGCGCGGTAGTCAAAAGAAAAGCCCTCAATCCATCAGTTGTTGCGACAGATAGACATAGTGACGCGCCCAGCGGCGGGCGTTGGCGACCGGATCGGCGTCGTTGGAGTGACCGCCGGCCGTGTCCTCGTAATAGAGATGGTCGTGGCCCTGGTCGCCGAGGCGGGCGGCGAACTTGCGCGCATGGCCGGGGTGAACCCGGTCGTCCCGCGTGTTGGTGGTCAGATAGACGCGCGGATAGGTCACGTCGGGCCGCAGTTGCTGATATGCTGAATATTTCGCGATCCACTCGGCTTCTTCGGGGATGCGCGGGTCGCCGTATTCGCCGATCCACGAGGCGCCGGCCGGCAGCTCGTGATAGCGCAGCATGTCCACCAGAGGGCTCTCGATCACCGCCGCATTGAACAGTTCCGGGTGCTGGGTGATCGACACGCTGGTCAGAACGCCGCCGTTCGAGCGGCCGTAGATGCCCAGGCGACGCGGGCTGGTGACGCCCCTCTGTTCCAGGTCGCGCGCCACGGCGGCGAAGTCGTCGAAAGCCTTCTGACGGTTTCCGTCCAGCGCCGCCTGGTGCCAGTCGGGGCCGAACTCGCCGCCGCCGCGGATATTGGCCTGGACGAAGACGCCGCCGCGCTCCAACCACAGCTTGCCCATCTCGGGCTTGTAGGCCGGGTTCAGGCTGACCTGGAAACCGCCGTAGCCCAACATGATGGTCGGGTTCGACCCGTCCAGCTTCATATCGCGCGGGCGGGTGATGAAATAGGGAATCTTGGTCCCGTCGGTCGATGTGGCCTCATACTGTTCGGTCACGTCGCGCGACGCATCGAACTTGGCCGGCGCAGACTTGAGCGTGGTCAGGGTCGCCGCATCCGCATCGGCCAGGCTTAGGGTCGGCGGAACCAGGAAGCCCTGGGTCGAGACGAAGACCTCGCCGCGCGCCTTGGATGAGTCGCCCAGGCCGACGGCGAGGTTGTCGGGGACCGTGATGGACGAAGCCGTCCACCCTTGGGCGGCGGGACGGAACTGCATCAGTCGCCCAGCCACATTGTCGGTGACGGCCGCCACGATGGCGTCGGACAGGACGGCGACGCCCTGCAGAGCCTGACGCGCGGTCGGCTGGAAGACCACAGCGCTGTCGCGTCCGATATGGATATCCAGGCGCGTTTCGCCCAGCACCGCCAGCGGCAGGGCCAGCAAGGCGCCGGCGGCGTAGTCCTGACCGTCGAAACTCCAGGCCTGATCCGGCGAAAAGACCAGGCGGCCGTCGATCACGCCCGAGATCCCCACGCGCTCCGGCAGGTTCAGCTTCTGCGCCTTGCCGTCATGGCTCAGGCCCCACGTCTCCGACCGGAAGGTGTCCAGCGGGCGGCTGATGATCACCGCCGTGACCTTGCCGTCCTTGTCACGATAGACGGCGGGGCTGACGCCATAGCCGCCGTCGCCCTGTTCGCCGCGATAGACCTCGGTCGCCTGGGCCAGGGTCTGGCCGCGCTTCAACGTCTTGACGATGAAGGGATAGCCGGACTCGGTCATGGTGCCCGCGCCGAAATCGGTGGCGACCAGGAGCGTGTCGCGGTCCAGCCATTCGATGCGGTGCTTGCCCTCGGGCAGGTTGAACCCGCCGTCCACGAAGCGTTTGGTGGTCAGGTCGAACTCGCGCACGACCACCGCATCCTTGCCGCCGTCGGACAGGTTGATCAGGCAGCGGGTCTCGTCGGGCGCCAGGCAGTCGGCGCCCTTGAACACCCAGTCCTTGCCCTCGGCCTTGGACAGGGCGTCGATGTCGAGCAGGGTCTCCCACTGGGGCGTGGCGGTGCGGTAGCTGTCCAGCGTCGTGCGGCGCCAGACGCCCTTGGGATTGGCTGCGTCCTGCCAGAAGTTGCCGACCCCGTCGCCCAGGAAGCTGGGCGTGGGGATGCGATCGGTTGCGGTCAGGATGGCTTCGGCTTCCGCCCGGAAGGTCTCGTAGCGCGGGTCGCCGGTCAGGACGGCGAGGGACTTGCGGTTCTCCTCGGCGACGAAGGCCATGGCCTGCGCCCCATCCACCTGTTCCAGCGCCAGGTGATCGTCGGCGGCTGCGACGCCGGCGGGGGTCAGGTCACGAGGGAAGTGGGGCGGGGCCGTCTCCGAAGTGACAGTCGTCGGTGCGAAATACTCGTCCATGTTCCGGGTGCTCGCGCAGGCCCCCATCAGAAGCGCCGGAATGGCGGCGGACAGGATCAGGTGACGCATTCGAAAACTCCGCAAATCTGATCCTCCCCCATCGGGGGAGGGGGACCGCCGCAGGCGGTGGAGGGGGCGGAACCAGGCGTGGTGCATGGGGTCGCCCCCTCCACCACTTCGTGGTCCCCCTCCCCCGTTCGCAAGCGCTCACGGGGGAGGATTGAGTTCTATTCCTGCGCCGGCGTGTCCATCAGGCGGCGCGACAGATAGGTGTATTCCAGCGCCAGGCGACGCGCGGTCTCGCGCAGGTTCGCCCCGGCCGCATGGCCGCCGTCGACGTTCTCGTAGAACAGCACCGGATAGCCCAGTTCCTCAAGCCGCGCCGCCGCCTTGCGGGCATGGCCCGGATGGACGCGGTCGTCCTTTGTCGAGGTGTGGATGAAGACTTCCGGATAGGGCTGGCCGGCGCGCAGGTTCTGATAGGGCGAATATTGCTCGATCCAGGCGCGCTGCTCGGGGATGTCCGGGTTGCCGTATTCGCCGATCCACGAGGCGCCGGCGAGCAGCTTGTGGAAGCGCAGCATGTCGAACAGGGGCACCTGGATGACGGCGGCGTTGATAAGGTCCGGCCGCTGGGTCAGCATCGCCCCCATGAACAGGCCGCCCTGCGAGCCGCCCATGATGCCCAGCTTGGGCTGGCTGGTGATGTTGCGCTGGGTCAGGTCCAGGGCCACGGCCTGGAAGTCCTCGTGCGCGCGCTGACGGTTCTGCTGCAGGGCCGCCTCGTGCCAGCGGGGGCCGAACTCGCCGCCGCCGCGCGTATTGGCGATGACATAGACCCCGCCGCGCTCCAGCCACAGCTTGCCGACCGTCGCCGAATAGCCAGGCAGCAGCGAGCTTTCGAACCCGCCATAGCCATACAGCAAGGTCGGGTTCGAGCCGTCCAGCGGCATGTCCGCCTTATGGACCACGAAATAAGGGATCATGGTCCCGTCGGCCGAGCGGGCCTCGTGCTGGTCCACCGTCATGCCGGCGGCGTCGAACTTGGCCGGCATGGACTTGACCTGATCCACCGCGCCGGTCGCCGCATCGGCCAGCCACAGGCTGGACGGGTTCAGATAGCCGGTGACGCTGACGAAGACCTTGTCGTCCTTCTCCGACGCCGAGCCGATGCCGACCGAGACGTTCTGCGGCAGGTCCAGGGTCGTGTGCGCCCACTCGCCTTCACCAGGGGTGTAAACGCGCACAGAGCCGCGCACATTGTCGTACAGGGCCACGACCAGCCGGTTGCGCGTGACGTTGACGCCCTCGATCGCCTGACGCTCGGTCGGGCGCAGCACCACCTGGGCCGGGGTCGCCTGATCGGCCAGCCAGGCCTCCAGCGGCCAGGCGATCAGGTCGCCGGTCTTGAAATCCTGACCCGACGGCGCGGTCCAGTCCTGTTTCAACGACACAAGCAGGCGGCCGTCCACCAGGCCGGTGATGTCGGACTTGGCCGGCAGCTGAAGCTGGGTCAGGGCGCCGTCGTCGCCCAGCCGCCAGGTCTCGGACGAATAGAAGTCCACCGAACGGTTGATCAGCGTCGCCTTCACCACCCCGTCGGCGTCGCGCAGCGTATAGCCGGACACCGAGACGTCCGTGGGCTTGCCCGTGAACAGGGTCTCGGCCTGATCCAGGCCCTGGCCGCGCTTCAGGCGCTTGACCACCATCGGATAGCCCGAGTCGGTCAGGGTGCCGGGACCGAAGTCGCGCGAGATCAACAGGGTGTCCTTGTCGATCCACGACGCGCCGCCCTTGGACTCCGGCAGGACGATGCCGCCCTCGACGAACTTGCGCTCGACGCTGTCGAACTCGCGCAGGGTCACCGCGTCCTTGCCGCCGTTCGACAGGCTAAGCAGGCAATAGCGTTCCTCGGGCGCCAGGCAGGTCGCGCCCTTGTAGACCCAGTTCTGGCCCTCGGCCGCCGCCAGGGCGTCGATGTCCAGGATGGTCTGCCATTCCGGCGTCGCAGTGCGATAGCTGTCCAGCGTGGTCCGGCGCCAGACGCCGCGCACGTGCTGGGCGTCCTGCCAGAAGTTGTCGATATGGCCGTCGTGGGTGAAGCCGGGCGAGGGGATGCGGTCCTGGGCCTGGACGATCTCCAGCGCCTGCTGATGCAGCGGCTCGTAGCGCGCATCGCCCTGCAGAACGGCGAAGGTGCGGTCGTTGTGGGCCTTGACCCATTCCATCGCCCGCTCGCCCTCAACCTCTTCCAGCCACAGATAGGGATCGGTCGCGTCGCTGGTCGCGAAGGCGCCGGAAGCGGGGGCGGGAGAAGCTGAAGGAGTCTGGGCCATGGATACCGAAGTCAGGCTGGTGGAGGCGAGAAGGGCCGCGAGCGCGACGGCGGAAGAGCGGATCATGGACAGTCCCCGGAAAACGAAGCCGGCACCTTAGCGGCGCCTTCCCGCGCGGCAAGTCGAGGGACCTTACCGTTTTGTCACACCGCCCTTTTTGGCTCAGCCTTCGTCGGGAATGCAAAGCAGGTTGCCGCAGGCCTTGCAGTGGACGGCGTCAGGGTCGTGCGTTTGCAGGCCGCAACGCTCGCACGGATAGCGGACCTTGTGCGGCTTGATCAGGGCCTGGGCCAGACGCAGGAACAGGGTGATGCCCACCAGCATGATGGCGATGGACAACAGCTTGCCCAGCGATCCGGGCAGGGTCACGTCGCCGAACCCGGTCGTCGTCAGGGTCGCCACAGTGAAATACAGGGCGTCGATATAGCCCGCGATCCCGTCATGCCCCAGGAAGGTTGCATAGACGAAGCCCGTCGTGACGAAGACGAAGGTGACCAGGCTGGACAGGGCTCGCACGATCCCCTCGACCCGCGTGTCGTCGAACCGGGCGCCGATGGTGCGCCAGAAGAAGTCCGAGTTTAGCAGGGTCCACAGGCGCAGCATCCGCAGGAAGCCCAGGTTGAACAGCCAGATCGGGAATAGCAAGGTGGCCAGAATGAACAGGTCCAGCCAGACGATCGGCCGCTTCAGCCAGTCCCTGATGTCCGAATAGGCATAGGCCCGCGCCGCAAGGTCGGCCGCCAGCAGCGCCGCCACCAGATAGTCCAGAGCATAGAAGGCCCAGCCCATATTCTTCAGGATCGGCGAGGCCAGGAAGAAGGCGATGATGGCGAAGTCCACCGCGATCACCATCAGTCGGAACTTCACCGCCGCCGGCTGGCTGCCGTGATAGAGATAACGCAGCCGCGCCTTCAGCCGCAGGCCGTCGTCCTTGGGGTCGGTTTCGGTATGGGACACGCTGGTTTCCGGGACGCAGGGATGCGCCTATATGGCCTGCATGACCCGTCCTTTCGTCAAGATGAACGGCGCCGGCAATGACTTCGTCGTCGTCAATGCGCTGGAACAGCCGTTCGCTCCCACCGAGGAGCAAATTCGCGCGCTGGGCGACCGTAAAACGGGCGAAGGGTTCGACCAGCTGATCGCCATCGAACCCTCCGCGACGGCCGACGCCTTCATGCGGGTGTGGAATGCCGACGGATCGATGGTCGAGACCTGCGGCAACGCCCTGCGCTGCGTCGGCTGGCTGTTGATGCAGGCGAACGGCTCGGATCGCGTCGTCATCGATACGGCGGGCGGCCCGACCACCGCGACCCGCGCCGGCGACCACCGCGTGACTGTGGACATGGGCAAGCCTCGCCTGGACTGGACCCAGGTGCCGCTGGCCGAGGAGATGGACACGCGCGGGATCGAGCTTCAGGTCGGGCCGATCGACGCGCCGATCCTGCACACGCCCGGCGCCGTCTCCATGGGCAATCCGCACGTGGTCTTCTTCACCGACCGTCAGGATGATGGGTTCGTCACCGGATCAGGCTCGCTGATCGAGCATCACCCGCTGTTCCCGCAAGGGGTCAATGTCGGTTTCGCCAATGTGCTGGACCGCGACCACATCCGCCTGCGGGTCTGGGAGCGCGGGGCCGGCCTGACGAAGGCCTGCGGCACCGGCGCCTGCGCCGCCCTGGTCGCCACGGCCCGGCGCGGCCTGACGGACCGCAAGGCGACCGTGGTCGTGGACGGCGGCGAGATGGTCATCGACTGGGATGCGCAGACCGATCATGTGCTGATGACGGGGCCTGTCGAAATCGAGCGCACAGGCGTGCTGTCGATCTGAAACAGGCCGTTTGCGGAAAACCGCACACGCCTGTTCCGTCGGGTCACCTTTTTCGCACACAGCCGGCGACCGCTGCGGGTTTGACGGCCTTCGCGTCCCGAAACTGTGGGATAAGGCGCGATAGCCCGTCTGCGGTTGTCCCTTACCGTCCGCCGCTTTAGGAACAGACGAGCCAATCAGAAACGACGCGCCCGGAAACGCCCAAAGTCATGCCCGATCAAACCGAAAAACAGACCTTCTCCGACCAAGAAGCCCTGGATTTCCACCGCATCCCGACGCCGGGCAAGATCTCCATGGCGCCGACCAAGCCGATGGCGACCCAGCGCGACCTGTCGCTGGCCTATTCGCCGGGCGTAGCCGTGCCGGTTCTGGCCATCGCCGCCGATGCGGACAAGGCCTACGACTACACCTCGAAGGGCAATCTGGTCGCCGTGATCTCGAACGGCACGGCCATCCTGGGCCTGGGCAATCTGGGCCACATGGCCTCCAAGCCGGTGATGGAAGGCAAGTCGGTCCTGTTTAAGCGGTTCGCCGACGTCGACAGCTTCGACGTCGAGGTGAAGACCACCGATCCGGACGAGTTCATCACGGTCGTCAAGAACATCGGCGACACCTGGGGCGGCATCAATCTGGAGGACATCAAGTCCCCGGAATGTTTCGTCATCGAAAGCGAGCTTCAGGATCTGCTGGACATCCCCGTCTTCCATGACGACCAGCACGGCACGGCCATAATCTCCACCGCCGGCCTGATCAACGCCTGCCATGTCGCCGGCAAGAAGCTGGACGAGGTCAAGGTGGTGCTGGCGGGCGCCGGGGCGGCGGGCCTGTCGTCCATCGCCCTGATGAAGGCCGCGGGCGTCAAGGCCGAGAACACCGTCATCTGCGACCGCGACGGCGTCGTCTATCAGGGCCGCGAACACGGCATGGACCAGTGGAAGGCCGCCCATGCGACCGACACGCCGCTGCGCACTTTGGCCGAGGCCATGGTCGGCGCCGACGTCGTGCTGGGCCTGTCCGCCAAGGGCGCGATCACCAAGGAGATGGTGGCCTCCATGGCCCCCAATCCGATCATCTTCGCCATGGCCAACCCCGATCCCGAGATCACGCCCGAAGACGTCCAGTCGGTGCGTTCGGACGCCATCATCGCCACAGGCCGCTCGGACTATGTCAACCAGGTCAACAACGTCCTGGCCTTCCCCTATCTGTTCCGCGGTGCGCTGGACGTGCGCGCGCGGCGCGTGAACCACGAGATGAAGATCGCCTGCGCCCAGGCCCTGGCCGCCCTGGCGCGCGAGGACGTGCCGGACGAGGTCGCCGCCGCCTATCGCGGGCGCAAGCTGAAGTTCGGACCGGACTACATCATTCCGACGCCGTTCGATCCGCGCCTGATCTGGTACATCCCGCCCTTCATCGCCCAGGCGGCGATGGATACCGGCGTGGCGCGCGTCCAGATCGAGGACATGGACGCCTATCGCAACGCCCTGCGCTCGCGCGTCGATCCCTCCGCCGCCCTGATGCAGAAGATCAGCTCGGCCGTGCGCGGCGGGCCCAACAAGCGCGTCGTCTTCGCCGAGGGCGAAGAACCCGCCGTCATCCGCGCCGCCTGGGGCTTCAAACAGGCCGACCTGGGCACGCCGCTTCTGGTCGGGCGCGAAGATCTGATCCGTCAGAACGCCGCCGAGGCGGGTCTGAACTTCGACGACCTGGGCATCGAGATCATCAACGCCCGCGTCTCGGACCACAATGTCGAGGACACCGACTGGCTGTACGAAAAGCTGCAGCGCCGGGGCTATCTGCGCCGCGACGTGCAGCGGATGATCAACCAGGACCGCAACTATTTCGCCGCCACCCTGGTCGCCAAGGGCCGGGCCGACGCCATGGTCGCGGGCGTGACCCGCAACTTCAACATGGCGCTGAAGGAGGTCCAGCGCGTGCTGGACGTCGAGGACACCCTGATCGGCCTGTCGATCCTGCTGGCCAAGGGCCGGACCCTGTTCGTCGCCGACACCACCATCCACGAACTGCCCAACGCCGAGGAACTGGCCGACATCGCCGTCAAGGCGGCCGAGACGGTGCGCAGGCTGGGCCGCAATCCGCGCGTGGCCTTCCTGTCCTATTCCACCTTCGGCAACCCGCCCGGCGACCGCGCCGAAAAGGTGCGCGAGGCGATCCGCATCCTGGACAAGAAGGGCGTCGATTTCGAATACGAGGGCGAAATGCCGCCCGAAGTCGCCCTGGATCCCAAGGGTCACTCGGCCTACGCCTTCAACCGCCTGACCAAGCCCGCCAATATCCTGGTCATGCCCGCCATCCATTCGGCCGCCATCTCGACCAAACTGGTCCAGGCCCTGGGCGGCGCGACCGTGATCGGCCCGCTGCTGGTCGGTCTGGAGAAGCCGGTGCAGATCGTGTCCCTGGGCGCCTCCGTTTCGGAGATCATCACCGCCGCCACCTTCGCCGCCTATGACGCCGGTCCCGCCTTTCAGGGGTCGGGTCTGACCTCGGCGCCGCGCCCGCCGGCGGCCGTAGTCGAGCGTTGAGCGAACTTTCGCCCTTTCCACCCGCCGCCCCGCCGCCCCGGCGGGTGGAGTCGGGCCTGTATCTGGTCGCCACCCCGATCGGGAACCTGCGCGACATGACGCTGAGGGCGCTGGACGTACTGGCCGCCGCCGACCTGGTGCTGGCCGAGGACACCCGCGTCACCGCCAAACTGCTGTCGGCCTATGGGCTGAAGGCGAAGCTGGAACGCTGCGACGACCATGCGTCCGGGCGCGCCGCCGAACAGGCCATCGAACGCCTGCGCGACGGTCAGGTCGTGGCCCTGGTGTCGGACGCGGGCACGCCCCTGGTCAGCGATCCCGGCTTCGTCGTCGCCCGCGCGGTGATCGCCGAGGGCTTGCCCGTCCACCCCATCCCCGGCCCGTCCAGCCTGCTGGCGGCCCTGTGCATCGCCGGCCTGCCCGCCGACCGGGTGCTGTTCGCCGGCTTCCTGCCGCCCAAGACGGCGGGTCGCACCGCCGCGCTGGAAGGCCTGAAGGGCCAGCGCCAGACCTTGGTCTTCTTCGAAAGCGGGCCGCGCCTGAAGGACAGCCTGACCGACATGGCCGCCGTGTTGGGTCCGCGCCCCGCCGCCGTCGCCCGCGAACTGACCAAACTCTATGAAGAGTGCGTGCGCGGGACGCTGGACAAGCTGTCGGTCGATCCGCGCCTGGACGGTCCCAAGGGCGAGATCGTCGTGGTCGTCGGCCCCGGCGAAGAGGCCCAGGCGACCGAAGCCGATGCGGACGCCGCCCTGATCGACGCCCTGCAGACCCTGTCGACCGGCGACGCCGCCTCGGAGGTCGCCAAGGCCCTGGGGCTGAACCGCAAGACCCTCTATCGCCGCGCGCTGGAGCTGAAGGGCAAGTGAACCCGCGTCTGCCTCGGCCCGCGCCGGTCCGTCGCCCCAAGGCGGCCTGGCGTCAGGCGAAGGGCGGGGCGGCGTTCAAGGCCGGTCACGCCGCCGAATGGATCGCGGCGCTTTGGCTGATGCTGCGCGGCTATCGGGTGCTGGGCTTTCGGCTCAAGAGCCGGGCTGGCGAGATCGACCTTCTGGTCTGTCGCGGGCGTGTGCTGGCCGTGGTCGAGGTCAAGCGCCGCGCCACGATGGAGGCGGCGATGCTGGCGCTGAAACCCGACCAGCACGACCGGCTGATCGCAGCAGGCGAGGCGATCCGGCGCAATCGGCCGGGCCTGCAACGTCTTGATTTGAGAATTGATATGGTGGCGCTGGCTCCCTGGCGCGTTCCACGTCATCTTCGCGGCGTCGAAAGGCGCTGACGAGGGGATCGCATGACGCGCGAGGAGGCCGAGGCCATCCTGACCGCGGCCGGTCAGGCCGAGGACGACGCCTTCCCCCTGCTGGAGGCTGCGATCGCCTGCGCCATCCACGACCAGCCCTTGCGCGATGCCGAGCCTGTGCGCGCCCTCGCCCGCAACGCCTGCGCGCGGCTGAAGGAACGGATCGGCGGCGAAGGCCCCGACGAGGCCCTGTCCGAGACCCTGTGCGCGGACCTTCGGCTGAACGGCGACCTGATCCATTTCGATCATCCCGGAAACACCGACATCATCGCGGTGGCCGAGCGGCGGCGCGGCCTGTCCGCCGCCCTGGCCGTCTTCTATCTGCATGCGGCGCGGGAGGCGGGGATCACGGCGGCGGGCGTGGACTTCCCTGGCCATTTCATGATCCGTGTCGAGACGCCGGAAGGGCCGGTGGCCCTGGACCCGTTTAGCCAGGGCCGGCTCATCCTGCCCAGCGAACTGACCCGCCGCGCCCTGCGTGCTGGGCTGATGCCGCACGTCGCGGATCGGCTGGATATCCTTATGGCGCCGGTGACGGATCGACAGTCGTTGATCCGGCTGCAGAACGTGCTGTTCAGCCGCGCCATTCGGGGCCGGGACTATGAGGCCGCAGAACGCTCGGCCCTGCGCCGCGCCCTGCTGGACCCCGAAGACCACCGGCCCTGGCTCGACGTCGCCTCGGCGCGCGAGAAACAGGGGGCGCTGGCCGGCTCGTTACAGGCCCTGTCCCGCGCCCACGGTCTGGACGGGGTCGAGGAGGCGCGGCGGTTCACGACGTTCGAACGCGTGCGGATGCAGTTGAATTGATACCTCTCCCTCCCCGGACGGGGAGGGAGAGGCGCTCAGACGGCCTCGCCGCGCAGCAGCCGAGGCAGGTCGCCCGTCGCGCCGCCGGCCTCCTGCATGAAGGCCCGGCGCAACGGCCCGATCCGGTTGACCGCCGCCATGCCCAGGTCGCGCGCCAGACGCACCGGCGCGATGTCGTTGGAAAACAGCCGCACGAAGGCGTCGAAGCCCGCCGCCAGGGCCGCATTGTCGAACCGCCGCCAACGGGCGTAGCGTTCCAGCACCGTCTCGGCGCCCAGGTCTTCGCCCAGGCGCGCAGCCTCGGCCAGCACCTCGGCCAGGGCGGCGGCGTCCTTCAGCCCCATATTCAGCCCCTGGCCCGCGACGGGGTGAACCCCGTGCGCCGCATCTCCGATCAGAGCGATGCGCGGGGCGACCAGTTTCTCGGCCAGGCTGAGCGCCAGCGGATAGACGAAGCGCGGCCCCTCGACCGTCGCGCTTGATTGCTCAGGCGTGGCCAGAAACTCGCCGAACCGGCGCATCAGATGGGCGTGGAAGGCCTCATCCGACGCGTCGCGCAGGGCCTCGCCCCGCCGCGTCGTCTCGGTCCAGACCAGGCTGGCGCGCTGATCCGTCAGGGGCAGGATAGCGAAGGGGCCGCTGGGCAGGAAATATTCGTGGGCGACATTGCCGTGGTCGCGGCCCAGCCGGACCGTGGCCACCACCCCGCTCTGGCCATAGCCCCAGCCGACGGTCTCGATCCCGGCGGCGCGGCGCACGGTCGAGCCCCGGCCCTCGGCGCCGACGACCAGCGGGGCGATCAGCGTCGATCCGTCCGCCAGGGTCACGGTCGCCTTGCCCACATCGGTCTCGACCCTGGCGACGGTCGCTGGCGCCCGCACCTCGATCCCCGCGCGCGTCACGGCCTCGGCAAGCGCCACGCGGATGCGACGGTTCTCCACCATGTATCCCAGCGGCTCGCCCCCGGTGCGACCGCCGATCTCGTCGGCGTCGAAGCGCAGGAAAGCCGGCGAAGCCTTGCGGCTGGCGGCGCCCGGCCGACGACCATCCGTCACCAGAATGTGGTCCATCCGGCAGGCGTGGGGACGCAAGGTCTCTCCCAGACCCAGGGCGTCCAGCATGCGGAAGGTGGAAAAGGCCACGGCCGTCGAACGCCCGTCGAACGTCGGCGCCATCTGGGCGCTGAACGGCTGGGGGTCGACCATGACGACCTTCAACCCGCCCTGCGCCGCCGCCAGGGCGAACGCCGCCCCGGTCAGCCCCGCGCCGGCGATGACGATGTCGTAACGTTCGGTGTCGGCCATGACAGGCTTGTCGCGCCGCAGACGCCAAAGGTCCAGAGGGCGAAACGCCCACACAGTCTCCTCCCCATTTCATGGGGAGCTGGCGCGGCGCGGCTTCGCGTCGTGACGGAGGGGTTCTTTGCCGCATCGCAGATGTCTGTGGGGCTTCAAGAACCCCTCCGCCGCTTCGCGGTCCCCCTCCCCGCTTCGCGGGGAGGAGACAAACGCCGTCCCAAGGCCAAGCTGGTAAATGCGCTCTTAACCCTGAGGGTGCGACAAGGGCGGCCGAACGTCAGCCGCCCGGAAGGTCACGCCTTTCATGTCCACCGCCCTCGCCATCAGCCGTCAGGCCTGGATCAGCGCCCGCATCCTGTGGGACGCGCCCTTTGTGGTGCGGTTCAGGGGTGTGCTTCAGGCCTTGCTTGCGACCTTGCTGCTGGTCGCCCTGGTGTCGTGGAATCCGGCGGACGCCAGCCTGAATGCGGCCTCCAGCCTGCCGACCACCAACTGGCTGGGGGCGAACGGCGCCCTGTTCGCCGATCTGTTCATGCAGTCGCTGGGCCTCGCCGCCTGGCCCGCCGCCCTGTTGCTGGTCGCCTTCGGCCTGGCGCGCGCCGTGGGCGATGCGATCCAGCAGCGCCTGAAGCCCTCGCCGCTGAAAGCCTTCGCCGCGACCGGCGGGGTGCTGTTGCTTTCCAGCGCCTTAGCCGCTCTGGCCGCGCCCGCCGCCTGGCCGTTGGCGGCCGGTCTCGGCGGTCTGTGGGGCGATGCGGTCACGGGCCTGGCGGCGCGCGGGATCGGCGCTTTGCATATTCCTGGCGGGCGGATCATCGCCGGCGTCATCTTCCTGATCGCCGGGCTGTGGCTGGTCGGTTTCGCCATCGGCCTGCGCGCCATGGACTTCATCGACGCCCTGCATTGGGGCAAGTCTCTGCGCCCGGCCGCCGCTCCTCGCCCTGCGGCCCAGCCTGCTCGCGAAAAGGCGCCGGCCAAGGCCCGCACGCCCCGCGCCGCGCCCCCGCCGGAGGAGGCTTTGCAAGCCGCGCCCGCAGATGCGCCGCAGACCGCCTATGACGACCTGCCGCCTTGGGAGGACGACGCCGTCCAGCCCGCGCCGCGCCCGTCGGCCGCTCGCCCTGTCGAGCCGCGCGTCGCCGCGGTCAAGGCGCCCAAGGCCCGCAAGGACGACGTGGACCAGCAGGCGTTCGACTTCGTGCGGCCCGAGGGCGATTTCGACCTGCCGCCGCTGGGCATACTGACCAAGCCCCCCCAGCGCGTGGGTGCGGTCGACGAGGATTCGCTGAAGCAGAACGCCAAGATGCTGGAAGGCGTCTTGCAGGAGTTCGGCGTGCGCGGCGTGATCGATCAGATCCGCCCCGGCCCGGTCGTCACCCTGTACGAACTGGTCCCCGCGCCCGGCGTGAAACACGGCCGCGTGGTGGCCTTGGCCGACGACATCGCGCGGTCGATGTCGGCCCGCGCCTGCCGGATTTCGGTGGTCCAGGGGCGCAACGCCATCGGCATCGAACTGCCCAACGCCAAGCGCGAGACCGTCTATCTGCGCGACCTGCTGTCCAGCGCCGAATATGACAAGAAGGGGCACCTGCTGCCCCTGGCCCTGGGCGAGACCATCGGCGGCGAGCCCTATGTCGCCGACCTGGCGCGCATGCCCCACCTCTTGATCGCGGGCACCACCGGCTCGGGCAAGTCGGTCGGGGTCAACGCCATGATCCTGTCGATCCTGTATCGCCACAGCCCGGCCGAATGCCGCTTCATCATGATCGACCCCAAGATGCTGGAGCTGTCGGTCTATGACGGCATCCCGCACCTGCTGGCCCCGGTCGTCACCGATCCCAAGAAGGCCGTCGTGGCCCTGAAATGGACGGTGCGCGAGATGGAGGATCGCTATCGCCGCATGTCCAAACTGGGCGTGCGCAATATCGCCAGCTACAACGAACGCGCCCGCGAGGCCCAGGCCAAGGGCGAGCATTTCGAACGCACGGTCCAGACCGGTTTCGACGACCAGGGCCGTCCGGTCTATGAGTCCGAAAAGATCCGGCCCGAGCCCCTGCCCTTCCTGGTCGTGGTCATGGACGAGATGGCCGACCTTATGCTGGTCGCCGGCAAGGACGTCGAGGGCGCCGTGCAGCGCCTGGCCCAGATGGCCCGCGCCGCCGGCATCCACCTAATCATGGCGACGCAACGCCCGTCGGTCGACGTCATCACCGGCACCATCAAGGCAAACTTCCCGACCCGGATTTCCTTCCAGGTCACGTCCAAGATCGACAGCCGCACCATCCTGGGCGAGCAGGGCGGCGAACAGCTGCTGGGCCAGGGCGACATGCTCTATATGGCCGGCGGCGGGCGCATCACCCGCCTGCACGGCCCGTTCGTCGACGACAAGGAGGTCGAAGACGTCTGCAAGCACCTGAAGGCCCAGGCCGAGCCCGACTATCTGGACCTGATCACCGACGAGCCGGACGGCGACGCGGACGGCGCTGTGGATGAAGGCGGCGGCGGCGGATCTGGCGACGACCTCTATGACCGCGCGGTCGCCGTGGTCACCCGAGACCGCAAGGCCTCCACCAGCTACGTCCAGCGCCGGCTCCAGATCGGCTACAACCGCGCCGCCTCCCTGATCGAGCGGATGGAGCAGGAAGGCGTGGTCAGCCCCGCCAACCACGCCGGCAAGCGCGATGTCCTGGCCGGCCCGCCGCCGATGGTGTGAGAACACCCGTCTCCTCCCTGCTTTGCGGGGAGGTGGCGCGGCGCGGCTTCGCGCCGTGACGGAGGGGTTCTGCGAACCATCACAGGTGCCTGTGGGACTTCAAGAACCCCTCCACCGCTTCGCGGTCCCCCTCCCCATCGAGATGGGGAGGAGACGCCATGCAACCGTCCTCCCCAATGTCCGTTCTCCACCCCGCTATCTCTCCCAAGCTTCAGCATTTCGATGAACAGGGCTTCATCGCAGCGCCGGAATATGGTCAGGCTCGCGTCATTCCGACGCCAAGCCGACCGGGCAAGACGGCAGGATCGACAACCATCCCGAACGGGAGACGGACTTCATGACCTCCAAGACGCTCGCCATCGCTCCGACCGACCTTCAGCGCCGCAGCCTGCTGCTGGGCGCAGGACTTCTGACCGGGATCGCCGCGCTGGGCGTGTTCGACGCCGCGCAGGCTCAATCCAACCTGTCGGCGGCCGACCGCGTGGTAGTTCAGCAGGCGCAAGGCTATCTGCAGGCCCTGACCTCGGCGCAAGGCACGTTTACCGAGACGGGCCCCAACGGCCAGAGCCGTCAGGGGCGGTTCTATCTGCAGCGTCCCGGCAAGATGCGGTTCGAATACACCAACCCGGCCGGGCTGCTGGTGGTGTCGGACGGCTATAACGTCAAACGCTACGATCCCCGCCTCAACACCTTCCAGCAGGTGCCGCTGGGCCGTACGCCCCTGTCCACCTTCCTGGCGCGCAACGTCCGGCTGGACCAAGGCGTCCGCATCGAGCGCGTGACGCGGATGGCGTCCGGCGCCTTCGCCATCACGGCGCGCGATTCCGGCCGTCCGAACGACGGTCAGGTGATCCTGGCCTTTGCGGGCAATCCGATGCGCCTGCAGGAATGGACCATCACCGATCCGCAAGGGGCGCGCACCCGCACCCAGCTGACGTCGCTGCAACCGGCGTCGAACCTTTCGGCGCGACTGTTCCAGCTGAGCGACCCGACGCGTCGCCCCGGCCGAAACTAAAAGGCCTGGGGGGCGGGTGACCATTCCTCAACCCCTGTTCCCCTAGACTGGCCGCATGAGCGCGACCGCCCCGCCATCCGGCGCCCCATCGCTGAAATGGATCGCGGCGGTCGGGCTGGGCGCGTTCGCTCTATTCATGCTGGGCGCAGTCGTGGTCGAGCCCGCGCTGCATCGGGTGATCGAACCGTCTGGCGCGCCATCCGGCGCACCCGCGCCCCGACCCGTTTCCGGTCAGGTCGAGATCGGCGAAGCGGTCCTGGCCGGGCGCTACGCCACGGCGGGATCGACGCTGGCGCTGGAAGTGAACGGTGGCGCCCTCACGACGAACACAGGCGGTCGCATGACATCCGCGCCACATCGGCTTGTGCAGGCGGACCAATCGGCCAGCGCATCCTCCATCTTCGCAGACGCCATGACCGTGCCGCCAGAGGCGCAGATCGAAATCCGTCGCGTGACATCCGACGAGGACACCCGATTGTGCGCCGGACATCCCGTAGGCTGGCTGGCGCTGGCGGTGAGGCGCGACGGCTTCGTCATGATGCCGGTCCGACAGGGGCCGCCGCCCGGCGCCCTGACGCCCGACGATCGGCTGTGCGCGGTTCTGGACCTGAGCCGATGATGCGAGGGCTGTTGCTGGCCGCCCTGTTCGGGGCGGTCGCGGCGCTTCTGACCTGGACGAAACCGGGCGATGCGACCCCAACCGGCGCCCCGGACACCCTTGTCGTTGAGGTGCTCGACAATGGGTTCCACACCGATCTGGCCGTGCCGCGCGAGGCGCTGGTGCGACGCGGCGGCCCTCTGGCGCGCGCCGTCGCGGGGCTGGCGCCCGGCGACTGGATCCTGATCGGCTGGGGCGATGCGCGGTTCTATGTGGACCGCAGCCCGATCGCCGATCGGCTGCCTGACGGCGCCCGCGCCTTCTTGCGGCCCGGCAATCCTTCCGTCGTCATGCTGGATCCCGTGACTGCCGATCCGCGTATCAGCTATGGCGAGGACAGCGCAGCCCTGACCCTGACGCAGGCCCGGTTCCACCGCCTGGCCGCGCGCGTGGAGGCGTCGCTGGACCTGTCGGACGGCGCGCCTCGCATCGCCACGGCGCGTCCCGGCGACGATGCGCGCTTCTTCGCCAGTCGCGAGACCTTCTCCATCCTGCATCTGTGCAACCACTGGACGGCGGACGTGCTGAACGCCGGCGGGGTTCCTGTCCGCCCGGTCCAGTCGATCACCTCGGCCGAGGTGATGCGGTCGGTGCGGGCGGCAGAACGGGAGCGAAAACTGGACAGGAGCCCGTCGCGAGACTAGACCGCCCGACTTTCGCTTATCCGGCCGGGTCCGAGCCCCGGCGGGCGAACAAGAAGGAGAGGCCGATGGCCCACAAGCAACATACCCGCAATTCCTCCAGCGCCAGCCCGGCAGGAAAAGCGCCCAGCCAGCGCCAGCTGCGCGCCGGCGAGCTGATCCGTCACGCCCTGGTCGACATCCTGCGCGAAGAAGACATCCGCGACGAAGCCCTGGCCGACGTGTCAATCACCGTGACCGAGGTGCGCCTGTCGCCGGACCTGAAGCACGCCACCTGTTTCGTCGAACCCCTGGGCGCCGGCGTCGAGGCCGCCGCGACCAACGGCCATGAGAGCGAGATCATCAAGGCCCTGAACGTCCACGCCAAGTTCATCCGCGGCCAGCTGGGTCGTCGCCTGGACATGAAGTTCACGCCCGACCTGAAGTTCCGCCACGACGAGAGCTTCGGCGCCGCCAACCACATGGACAAGCTGTTCGCCGATCCGCGCATCCAGGCCGACCTGGCGGCCCGCGACGACGAAGGGGACGACGCCCAGTGATCCTCCCCCGTCCTTCACGGGGGAGGGGGACCGCGCGCAGCGTGGTGGAGGGGGCGACCCCAGACACCGGCCTTGCGTCCGCCCCCTCCACCGCTTCGCGGTCCCCCTCCCCCGCTGCGCGGTGGAGGATTTAGATGGGCCGTCGCAAGAAGGGCGACGTCGTCGACGGCTGGGTCTGCCTGGACAAGCCGTTCGAGATGGGGTCGACCGAGGCGGTCAGCCGCATCCGACGCCTGTTCAACGCGCAGAAGGCCGGTCACGCCGGGACACTGGACCCGCTGGCCAGCGGCATCCTGCCCATCGCCCTGGGCGAGGCGACCAAGACCGTGCCGATGATGATGGAGGCGCAGAAGGTCTATCGCTTCACCATCAACTGGGGCGTCTCGACCGACAGCGTGGACCGTGAGGGCGAGATCATCGGCCGCTCCGACGTGCGGCCCACGGTCGAGGCGGTGAAGGCGGCGCTGCCCGCCTTCGTCGGCGAGATCGACCAGACCCCGCCCCGCTTCTCGGCGATCAAGGTGGACGGCGCCCGCGCCTATGACCTGGCCCGCGACGGGTTGGAGTTCGAGCTTCAGGCCCGCCGCGTGACCATCCATTCGGC
This sequence comes from Brevundimonas sp. PWP3-1b1, assembly GCF_049896065.1. Lineage (NCBI taxonomy): Bacteria > Pseudomonadati > Pseudomonadota > Alphaproteobacteria > Caulobacterales > Caulobacteraceae > Brevundimonas > Brevundimonas sp. PWP3-1b1. The sequence continues at coordinate 567,641 of NZ_JAFCTO010000001.1, forward strand.
CGAGGTCAGCGATGCGCCGGACGCCGATCATGTCGAACTGACCATCCGAACCGGCAAGGGCGTCTATGTCCGCTCGCTGGCGCGCGACCTGGCTGTCGTGCTGGGCGCCGAGGGTCATGTGTCGGCTCTGCGGCGTGAGCAGGTCGGGCCGTTCAGCACGCAAAACGCCGTCACTCTGGATTCTCTGGAGGAAATGGTGCATAGGGGCGCCGCCTCGGAAGGCTTGCTTGCCGTTGCGACCGCCCTGGACGACATCCCGGAGCTGGCCGTGACGGAACAGGACGCCTTCTCGCTTCGGCAGGGACGCCCGATCGTTCTGCTCCCCCGTCAGGTGGAAACCCTAAAGGATCGTCTTCGCGACGGTTCGCGCACGGTTTCAGCCTTTCAGGGCCAGACCCTCGTCGCACTCTGTCAGTTGCGGGCCGGCCGGTTAGAACCCGACCGCGTTTTCAATCTTTCCTGATCGCCTGATCAGGGGACTCCAACCCGGCCTCAAGTAGCGCGAAAGCGCGGTAGGCCATCAAGGGAGACTTTCGATGTCGGTTACTGCTGAACGCAAGCACGAGATCATCGCCGATAACGCCCGCACCGCTGGCGACACCGGCTCGGCCGAGGTTCAGGTCGCGATCCTGTCGGAACGCATCGCCAATCTCACCGAACACTTCAAGACCCACAAGAAGGACAACCACTCGCGTCGTGGCCTTCTGAAGATGGTGTCGCAACGTCGCCGCCTGCTCGACCACCTCACCAAGGTCGACGCCGATCGCTACCAAGCGCTCATCGCCAAGCTGGGCCTGCGCCGCTAAGGCGTCGGATCAGTGTAGAATACGCTTTCGAGGCGCGGACGGTCACGTCCGCGCCTCGTTGTGCGACTAGAGACGACCTGTGCGCCGCAGGACTTACGGCGCAGTTGCGAGGGCCATGCCGGTCCTCTCCCGGTCGATCGCGATGGCGCGGCGACCTCTGGATCGAAGGACTGAACGCCGACGCATCCGCCCCATGATGGGACCCCGCGCGGAATACGCCGCCCGGGATACGAAAGACGAAATATGTTCGATATCAAACGCAAGACGATCGACTGGGCCGGACGCCCGCTGACCCTGGAAACGGGCCGCATCGCCCGCCAGGCCGACGGCGCCGTGCTGGCGACCTACGGCGAGACCGTGGTTCTGGCCACCGTCGTCTATGGACGCCAGCCCAAGCCGGGCCTGGATTTCTTCCCCCTGACGGTCAACTACCAGGAAAAGACCTTCGCCGCCGGCAAGATCCCGGGTGGTTACTTCAAGCGTGAAGGCCGTCCGACCGAGAAGGAAACCCTGGTTTCCCGCCTGATCGACCGTCCGATCCGCCCGCTGTTCGTCAAGGGCTTCAAGAACGAGACCCAGGTCGTCGTGACCGTGCTGCAGCACGACATGGAGAACGACCCGGACATCGTCGGCCTGGTCGCCGCCTCGGCCGCCCTGACCATCTCGGGCGTGCCCTTCATGGGCCCCATCGGCGCCGCGCGCGTCGGCCTGATCGACGGCGAGCTGGTGCTGAACCCGCACATCGACCTGATCGCGACCTCTGACCTCGACCTGGTGGTCGCCGGCACCCAGGACGCCCTGATGATGGTCGAATCCGAAGCCAAGGAGCTGTCGGAAGAGAAGATGCTCGAAGCCCTGATGTTCGCGCACGCGGGCATGCAGCCGGTGATCGACGCCATCATCGAACTGGCCGAACACGCCGCCAAGGAGCCCTTCGACTTCCAGGCCGAAGATCATTCGGACGTGGTCGCCTCGATCAAGTCTCTGGTCGGCGAGGACATCAAGGCCGCCTATACGCACCCCGGCAAATACGACCGTCGCTCGGGCGTCGACGCGGCCAAGAAGACCGCCGCCGCCAAGCTGGTGAAGACCGACGAGAACCCTGACGGCGTCGACGGCTCCAAGTTCTCGGCCGCCTTCAAGGAATGCGAAGCCGAGGTTCTGCGTCGCGACATCATCGAGAACGCGCACCGCGTCGACGGCCGCGCCCTCGACAAGGTCCGCGCCATCGTGTCGGAAGTCGGCGTCCTGCCGCGCACCCACGGTTCGGCCCTGTTCACGCGTGGGGAAACCCAGGCCCTGGTCGTCGCCACGCTGGGCACCGGCGAGGACGAACAGTATATCGACAGCCTGTCGGGCACCTACAAAGAGAGCTTCCTGCTGCACTATAACTTCCCTCCCTATTCGGTGGGTGAAGCGGGCCGCATGGGTTCGCCCGGCCGTCGCGAAATCGGTCACGGCAAGCTGGCCTGGCGCGCGGTTCGTCCGATGCTGCCGTCGAAGGAAGACTTCCCCTACACCATCCGTCTGGTCTCCGAGATCACCGAGTCGAACGGCTCGTCCTCGATGGCCACGGTCTGCGGCGCCTCGCTGGCTCTGATGGACGCGGGCGTTCCGCTGATCCGTCCGGTCTCGGGCATCGCCATGGGCCTGATCCTGGAGCCGTCGGGCGAGTTCGCCATCCTGTCGGACATCCTGGGTGACGAAGATCACCTGGGCGACATGGACTTCAAGGTCGCCGGCACGTCGGAAGGCATCACCAGCCTTCAGATGGACATCAAGGTCGCCGGCATCACCAAGGAGATCATGAAGCAGGCTCTGACGCAGGCCTCGGCCGGTCGCCTCCACATCCTGGACGAGATGTCCAAGGCCATGGACGCGCCGCGCACCGAACTGGGCGAGCACGCTCCCAAGATCGAAACGGTCAAGATCCCGGTCGACAAGATCCGTGAAGTGATCGGTTCGGGCGGCAAGGTCATCCGCGAGATCGTCGAGAAGACCGGCGCCAAGATCGACATCGGCGATGACGGCACCATCAAGGTCGCCGCCAACGACCAGGAGAAGATCGACGCCGCCAAGGCCTGGATCCAGTCCATCGCCTCGGAGCCGGAAGTCGGCACCATCTACTCCGGCAAGGTCGTGAAGGTCGTCGATTTCGGCGCCTTCGTGAACTTCTTCGGCGCCAAGGACGGCCTGGTCCACGTGTCCCAGATCGCTCTGGAACGCGTCGCCAACCCGGCCGACGTCCTGTCGGAAGGCCAAGAGGTCAAGGTCAAGTTCCTGGGCTTCGACGATCGCGGCAAGACCAAGCTGTCGATGAAGATCGTCGATCAGACCACGGGTGAGGACCTGACCGACAAGATCAACGCCGAACGCGCCGAGCGTGGCGAAGAGCCTCTGTCGGACGACACCGGCGGCCGTCCCAAGCGCGAAGGCGGCGGTGATCGCGGTGGCGATCGCGGACGTCGTCGTCGCGACTAAGCGACCGCGTATCCAAGACTGATGAGGCCCGGCGGAGCGATCCGCCGGGCCTTTTCTTTGGCCGCGCTATGCAGAGATCGGGGGCCTGTCTGGAATTTCACTTGCCGCGCCCGCGCCTGCGGTCTCCATTGCCGCATCCAATTTCGAGGGGCCGTTCCATGTTCGATCGTCGTCGTCTTCTTCAGTCCGCCGCGCTGGGCGCCGGCCTCGTCGCCGTGGGCGGCCCCGCCTTCGCCCGACAGGCCGCGCCGCAAGGCGACGCCGCCGCCCAGCTGAAGACCTTCATGGATGCGGCGTTCGAGCAGACGCTGGACAAGAGCCCCGAGGTCGTCACCATGTTCGGCCTGGACAAGGGCGACCGCGCCGCCGCCAAGTCCAAACTGACCGCGCCCACACGCGCAGAGGAAGACGATCAGCGCGCCTTCACGCGCCGCCAGCGCGCCGAACTGTCCCGGATTGACCGCACCAAACTGGATGCGCGCAACGCCAACTATTACGACAGCCTGGCGCAGAACCTGGACGGGGTGATCGCCACCTACGACATCCCCTATGGCCAGGGCGGATGGCCCAATCCGTACCGGGTCAGCCAGCAGGGCGGCGCCTATCAATCCACCCCAGACTTCCTGGCCAACCAGCACACCATCGAGACGGCTGCGGACGCCGACGCCTATGTGGCGCGGGTCAACGCCTTCGCCGACGTGCTGCTGGCCGAGACGGACCGGGTGAAGGAGGAATATGCGCTCGGCGTCATTCCGCCCGACTTCATCCTGGCCAAGGCGATCCGCCAGCAGGACGGCTTCCTGGCGACCCCGGCGGCGACCTCGCCCCTGGTGCAGTCGGTCGTCGATCGCGCGCGCGCCAAGGGGCTGACCGGCGACTGGGGCGCCCAGGTCGAGCGGCTGGTGACCGAGCGGGTCTATCCGGCTCTCGCCGCCCAGAACGCGGTGCTGAAGGCCGCCCAGCCGAACGCCGTGCACGAGGCCTCGGTCCGTCGTCTGCCGCAAGGCGAGCAGTACTACGCCAACAGCCTGCACTACATCACCACGACGCGGCTGACGGCCGACGAAATCCACCGCACCGGCGTCGAACAGATGGCCGATCTGACGGCGCGCGCCGATGTGCTGCTGAAGGCGCAAGGGCTGACGCAGGGCTCGGTCGCCGAACGGATCAAGGCCCTGGGGGACGATCCCAAATACGTCTACGCCAACACCGACGCCGGCAAGGCCGAGCTGATCGACAAGCTGAACGCCCAGATGGCCGACATGCAGGCGCGCCTGCCGAACGCTTTCGGCCGCTTGCCCAAGGCCAAGGTCGAGATCAAGCGCGTCCCGCCCGAAATCGAGGCCGGCGCGCCCATGGGCTACTACAACTCGCCCAGCCTGGATGGGACGCGGCCCGGCATCTACTGGATCAATCTGAAGGACACGGCGGAATGGCCGTCCTGGACCCTGCCGACCCTGACCTATCACGAGGCTGCGCCGGGCCATCACCTCCAGATCAGCCTGCAGCAGGAGAGCGAGTCCGCGCCCCTGCTGATGAACCTGCTGGGCTTCTCCAGCTATGTCGAGGGCTGGGGCCTTTACGCCGAACAGCTGGCCGACGAGATGGGCGCCTATGAGAACGATCCGGCAGGACAGATCGGTTACATTCAATCGTTGATGTTCCGCGCCGCCCGCCTGGTGGTCGACACCGGCATCCACTCCAAGGGCTGGAGCCGCGAACAGGGCATCCGCTACATGATGGAGGCCTATGGCGATCAGGAGGGCGCGGCGACGTCCGAGGTCGAACGCTATTGCGGCTGGCCGGGCCAGGCCTGCGCCTACAAGGTCGGGCACAACGAATGGGTCCGCCTGCGCGAGAAGGCCAAGACGACCCTGGGGTCGAATTTCGATATCAAGGGCTTCCACGACACGGCCCTGGCCGCCGGCGGCGTGCCGCTGTCGGTGCTGGAGCGGATCGTGGACGGCTGGGTCGCGACCCAGGCGTGACCCACAGACCGTGGCGGGCCATAGTCGCAGACAAGCAGGGATGCGCCCGCGCGGCGCTCCCGTCACCGGAGTTCAACGCATGATCGATCGTCGCCGCCTTCTGCTGACCGCCGCCGCCACAGCCGCAGTCGCGCCCTCTCTGGCCCAGGCCCAAGCCGCCGCGACCGATACGGACGGACGGTTGAACAGCCTGCTGGACGGTTGGTTCGAGGCGGATATCGACGAAAGCCCGGAGCGCGCCACCAACCTGGGCCTGGACCGCGGCGCGCGGGCGGGGCTGTCGTCGAAACTCAGCGAGGCGGGACCGGACGCCATCCGCAAGGACCGGCAAAAGGCCGTGGACCGCTGGGATCAGCTGAGCGGCTTCGATCAGGCCGGCCTGTCGCCGGCCGGGGCGCTGAACTACGCCATCGCCGCCTTCGGGGCGGAGACGGCGGCGCAGACGGCGCGCTTCGACTATGGGGCGGGGCCGGGTCGGCCGTCGCCCTATATCGTGACCCAGCTGTCGGGCGCCTATTTCAGCACGCCGGACTTCCTGGACAACCAGCACCGGATCGAGGACGCGGCGGGGGCAGACGCCTTCCTGTCGCGGCTGGAAGCCTTTTCGGGCGTCCTGGAGGGCGAGACGGCCAAGGTCCAGGAAGACGCCGCTCTGGGCGTGATCCCGCCGGACTTCATCATTGATCGCATGTTGCCGCAGATCCGCACCCTGCGCGACACGCCCGCCGCCGACATGGCCATGCTGAAGTCGCTGGCGCGCAAGGCCGGCGGGCTGAACCTGACCGGATATGACGCCCGCGCCGCCGCCATCGTGGACCAGAAGATCAAACCGGCACTAAGCGCCCAGATCGCGGCGCTGGAGGCGTTACGCCCCCGCGCGACCCATGACGCCGGCGTCTGGCGCCTGCCGGACGGCGAGGCCTTCTATGCGGCCGGACTGAAGGCCAATACGACCACCACACTGTCGGCCAAGGATATCCACGCCCTGGGCCGCGAACAGGTCGCCGAGATCAGCGCCGAGATCGACGCCATCCTGAAGGCCCAGGGCTATACGCAAGGGACCGTCGGCGAACGCATCCAGGCCCTGAACAAGGAGCCGGCCCAACTGTTCGCCAATACGGATGCCGGCAAGGCCGAGCTGCTGGCCTGGTTGAACCAGCTGGTCGCCGATCTGGAGCCGAAACTGCCACAGGTGTTCGGCCGCCTGCCCAGGTCCCACGTCGAGGTCCGGCGCGTGCCCGTCTCGATCCAGTCGGGCGCGCCGGGCGGCTATTACCAGGGACCGCCGCTGGATGGGTCGCGACCGGGCGCCTATTACATCAACCTGCGCGACAGCGGGAACTGGCCGCGTTTCGCCCTGCCGACCCTGACCTATCACGAGGCGTCGCCGGGGCATCACCTGCAGGTGGCGCTTCAGCGCGAGTCCGGCGCGCTGCCGCAATGGCGTCGCGCGGGCGGCTTCTCGGCCTATAACGAAGGCTGGGCCCTGTACGCCGAGGCGGTGGCGGCCAACGACCTGGACGTCTATGCGGCCGATCCGCTGGGCCGGGTCGGCTTCCTGATGTCCTATCTGTTCCGGGCCGTGCGGCTGGTGGTGGACACCGGCCTGCATTCCGAGCGCTGGAGCCGCGAACAGGCGGTCGAATATATGGCCGCCTCGGGCGCCAAGCCGCTGGATGCGTCGAACAGCGAGATCAACCGCTACTGTGTCTGGCCCGGCCAGGCCTGTTCCTACAAGGTCGGGCACACCGTCATCGCCCGCCTGCGCGAACAGGCGGAGGCCAAGCCCGGATTCGACCTGCGCGCCTTCCACGACAAGGTGCTGGAGAACGGCTCCCTGCCGCTGGCGGTGCTGGAGCGGATCGTGGGTGAAAAAGCCTAGTCGGCGACGGTCAGGCCGTCGGCCTTGCGCAGGCGGTTGTGGATGTCGGTCGCGGCGACGGCGGCCTCTGCGGTCGCCACGGCGATCTGGTTGAGGCCGCGCACCACGTCGCCCGCGGCGTAAAGACCTGGCACGCTGGTCGTCTGGTGCAGATCGACCTCCAGCCGGCCGTCGCCGGACAGGCGGGCGCCCAGGCCCTGGGCCAGTTCGGCGTTTGGCGACGTGCCCAGCGCCGAATAGACCAGGTCGAAGGCGCGGGTCTGACCGCCCCAGGTCAGGGCGGTCACGCGGTCCTGTTCCAGCTCCACGGCCTCCAGCGGCACCAGGATCAGTTCGACGCCCAGCCTGTCCAGCTCGTCGCGGCGCGAGAGGGCGTCGGCCGGGCCGATGTGGATCAGCGTCACCCGGTCGGAATAGGTGCGCATGAAGGCGGCTTCGCGCGCGCCCTTGTCGCTGTGGCCGATGACGGCGACCGCCTTGTCCGTGGCTTCATAGCCGTCGCAGATGGGGCAGACGCGGACCAGCGACCGTTGCACGGCGCGTTCGACGCCCGGCAGGTCGGGATGATGGTCGACGACGCCGGTCGCCAGCAGCACGGCGCGGGCGCGAATGGCGCGGCCGTCCACCTGGGCGACGAAGCCGTCGCCGTCGCGAGCCAGGGTCTCGACCCGGCCGGGCATGACGACCGCCCCATATTCCTCGGCCTGTTCGCGCATCCGCTTCAGGATGTCCGAGCCGCCGATGCCGGCGGGAAAGCCCGGCATATTGTGGCTGACGGGGATCCAGCAGGCGCGCGGTTCGCCCGCGTCCACCACCAGGGTCCGCCTGCGGAAGCGGCCGAGATAGGTCGCCGCCGTCAGACCGGCCGGACCCGCGCCGATGATCAGGACCTCCGGGTCGTTCACTGCGCGCGCCAGGCGACGGGCCACAGGTCGGATCGCACGCCCGCGCATTGGCCCATCGTGCTCTCCATCGTCAGGACGAAGCGGTCGCCGGTCCAGGCCCAGGTCTGGGCCGACCCGCAGTCGCCGATGCCGCGTCCCTTGGCGAAGGCCGACAGGGTGCGGGTCTTGGGATCATAGGCCCCGTTGACGGTGGAGTTGTCGGCCATGACCGGATCCGCGCCGGGACCGGCCGTTCCGGCAAGGATCGCAGGGCGGGCATCGCGACCGCCCGGTCCCGTCAGATACCAGTTGTGGGTGACGTTATAGGCCCCCGCACCACAGGGCACGCCCCAAAGCTCGGTGCGGGCGTCCAGCCGGGCGGACATGACCATGTCGCTGATCGCCGGCATGGCGGATTCCTTCAGGCAGTTTCCGACCTCGGTGCGGGTGCGAAGGGCGGCGGGGACGGTCTGGTTCACGTCGCCGAAGCCCGCCTGATCCACGGCCGGGGCGCGAGTGACCGTCGGCAGGGGCGGGGCGACCGGAACGGCGGAGGCGGGACGGTCGCTGCGGCGGATCAGGGCCGTGGTGGTGTTCAGGCGACCCTGTTTCTCGTCGATCCACAGCAGGGCGGCGGCGGCCCCGTGCAGGGAGACGTCCTGGGTCGAGGCGCCGCGAATGGTCATGACCTTGCCCTGAGCCATGGCGTCGATCGCAGCGCGGGCATTGGGGCGGATTTCGCCGATGGGAGCCTCGGCCTCGCCCTCATCGCTGAGCGCCGCCGGATAGGCGCGACCGTCGATCGTCAGCGCGATCTGGCCGGGGCCCTTGGCGTCGCCGTCAGGCCAATAGCCGAACAGGATCTGGGGCTGGGCGTCGGGGCCGGGCGCCAGGGTGATGCGCACCCAGCCGGCGGCGAACTCGGGCGCGAAGCCGAACGCCCAGCAGGTTCCGTCGTTGCCGCAGGTCGCGCTCCAGTCGCGGAACTGCTTGGTCTCGCTGCGGATCTGAAGCACGGGCGCCGCGGTGGCAGCGGTGGCGGTCGCAGGCATGGCGGCCTGGGCCGCGCCGGGCGTTTTGGCGGCGTCCTGGTCGCCGCAACCGGCGACGGCGAAAGCGGCCAGGGCCAGGACGGAAAGCGCGACGCCGCGACACAGGGTCTTCATGCCTTTTTCAACTCCGACGGCTTGTGCGCCGCGCGCGCGCCGGTCTTGGCGCTCTCGACGATATACTCGGGATTGTCAGGCGAAGCTGCGACCTTGTGGCCCTTGATGTGCGTTTCGGAGGTGACCTTCTTGACGACCTTGCCGGTCGTCGCGCCCTGGCTGTGGTCCCACTTTACGCGGTCGCCGGCCTTGAACGTCTTGTCGGGCATGGCTGCGCTCCCTGCTGTGTCGCTTCCTGTTCAGCGATCAGCCTGCGCATCAGTTCCGCATCGATCACGGGCGGGACTTCGCAGAAGGTGACGATCCACCGATCGACCAGATCACGTTCCTCCTTCGTCATTCCATCGTCCGTCGCCGCCCTTGGGCCAAGGAGAAGCCCAGACCCGCCAAAGGGTTCAGCGTGGCGTCGAGGTTTTTTTCCGGGCGGGGTTAACGGACGGCGGGGTTTGCGTGGGCGCGCGGCCCCGCTATATCCCCGCCACGACATTCCTTCCCTACAGTCACAGGCGGACCGCACGCATGGCCAAGATCAAGGTCGAAAACCCCATCGTCGACATCGACGGCGACGAAATGACCCGCATCATCTGGCAGATGATCAAGGACAAGCTGGTCTTCCCGTTCCTGGATCTCGAACTGGACTACTACGACCTGGGCATGGAGCACCGCGACGCCACCGACGACCAGGTGACGATCGACGCCGCCCACGCGATCCAGAAGCACGGCGTCGGCGTCAAGTGCGCCACCATCACGCCTGACGAAGCACGCGTCGCCGAGTTCGGCCTGAAGAAGATGTGGAAGTCGCCGAACGGCACCATCCGCAACATCCTGGGCGGCGTGGTCTTCCGCGAGCCGATCATCTGCTCGAACGTGCCGCGCCTGGTTCCGGGCTGGACCCAGCCGATCGTCGTCGGCCGCCACGCCTTCGGCGACCAGTACAAGGCCACCGACTTCCTGATGCCCGGCCCCGGCACCCTGACGATCAAGTTCGTCGGTGAAGACGGCGCCGTGATCGAGCACGAAGTCTACAAGGCGCCCGGCGCTGGCGTGGCCATGGCCATGTACAACCAGGACGACTCGATCCGCGAGTTCGCCCACGCCTCGTTCGCCTATGGCCTGCAGCGCAACTATCCGGTCTATCTGTCGACCAAGAACACGATCCTGAAAGCGTACGACGGCCGCTTCAAGGACCTGTTCCAGGAAGTGTTCGACGCCCATTACGCCGCCGAGTTCAAGGCGCGCGGCCTGACCTACGAGCACCGCCTGATCGACGACATGGTCGCGGCGGCCATGAAGTGGTCCGGCGGCTTCGTCTGGGCGTGCAAGAACTATGACGGCGACGTCCAGTCGGACGTGGTCGCCCAGGGCTTCGGCTCGCTGGGCCTGATGACCTCGGTCCTGATGACGCCGGACGGCAAGGTGCTGGAGACCGAGGCCGCGCACGGCACCGTGACCCGCCACTATCGCCAGCACCAGAAGGGCGAGGCCACCTCGACCAACTCGATCGCCTCGATCTTCGCCTGGACCCGCGGCTTCAAGCACCGCGCCAAGCTGGACGACAATGCCGCCCTGGCGACCTTCGCCGACACCCTGGAAAAGGTGGTCGTGGACACCGTCGAGAGCGGCCATATGACCAAGGACCTGGCGCTGCTGGTCGGCGATCAACAGGGCTGGCTGACCACCGAAGGCTTCCTCGACAAGGTCGCCGAGAACCTGAAGACCGCCCTGCCGGACGTCGGCTGAGGATAAGGGGAGCCGGAAACGTCGCGAGGCGTCCGGCCCCCTCCACCGCTTCGCGCTCCCCCTCCCCCGATGGGGGAGGAATGTCCTCAAGTAGCCCGAAGAGCGATAGGACAAACAAGAATGAGGCCCCGTCGGAGCGATCCGGCGGGGCTTTTCGTTGTGTGATCGGCCGGGGCGTGCATGATCGGCGATAATGAGGAAGCGGTCGTGAAGCGTCTGTTCGGAAATCTGGTGCTGGCGGCGGTCGTGGCGGCGGTGCTGTCCTTCTTCGCCGCGCCCGCCGTGGCCTTCTTCGCCATTCGGTCGGCGGCCGAGGCGAACGATGTGGCGGGGTTGGCGCGGTTGATCGACTTCAACGCCGTGCGCCAGTCGCTGCGGCCGCAACTGGCGGGACGGCCCGAGGCGATGGCGCCCGCGCCGTCGTTCCTGGAAGACCCCATCGGCGCCTTCCGGCGTCAGATCGAGCAGAACCCGATCCTGCGCCAGCCGGACGTCGACGCCTATCTGACGCCGGCGGCCCTGACGGCCCTGCTACGCGGCGAAGGCCGGTACGCCATCCAGAGGACGACGGCGGGCGTGGCGCATGCGTCGGCCCAGGCGCGCAAGCCCTGGCCCAGTCCGGCCTACTGGAGCGTCAACCGGGCGCGGATGGCGGTGACGGACCAGGGTGGATCGCGCACCCTGTTCACCTTCGAGCGGCGCGGGCCGTTCGAGTGGAAGCTGGTCCATATCGGACTGCCCGACGGGACCGCGCCGGCCGTGACGGTGACGCCCCGCCCGTAACGCAACCGGGCGGTCGGGCGCCGCGTTGGCTTTTCAAGGAGACTGAATGAACCGCAAGATCGTCACCGGAGCCCTGATCGTCGTCGTCGTCGGCGTGGTCGTCGCCCTGTTCGCCTCGCCCTTCGTCGCCGCCCAGGCCCTGGTGCGGGCGGCGCGGACGGGGGATGCGGCGGGGCTGGAACGGCAGGTGGATTTCCCGGCCTTTCGCGCCAGCCTGAAGAGCGAGCTGAACGCGCGGGCGGCGCTGGAAATCCGCAGCCGGACCAAGGGGGATCGCGGTCTGGCGGCGCTGGGGATGCTGCTGGCCCCGTCATTGGTCGAAGGCGCAGTCGACAACTTCGTCACGCCCCAAGGCGTCGCCGCCATGGTGCGTTCAGGCGAGACGCCCGAGCCGGAACGGCCGGTGCCCGCCGACGACACGCCGGCTGTGGACAAGGACAATATCCATCAATCCTGGGCCTATCGCGGGATCAACACCTTCGCCGTGACCCTGACGCGCGACGACCGGCCGGACGACGCCCTGGTGCTGATCATGGAGCGCCGCACGCCGTTTACGTGGAAGCTGGCGGGGGTGGACCTGACGCCCGATCCGATGGGCTGAGACGGTCGAGGAGCAAAAAACACCGTCTGAAGTGTCTAATCTGTCTGATTGGACGGGGCGGCGCCGATCAAAAATTGAGTGCAATCGGTGCACTTTTGTCCTGGATGAGCGTCCTCCTCTATGACCGGCGGAGATTATACGCGCGGTTTGGAGGGCGGGCAGGAAGCGGACGCTGCGGCGGCTTAAGCCGCTGAAGAGTAAGACCCCTAGTCTCGACAATAGGACGGGTTGCCCTCTCCCAGTGGGAGAGGGATTGAGCGCACGAGAGCGACAGCGATCGTCCTTGCGTGACCCGAAGGGCGGCGCGAAGCAGCCAATGGGTGAGGATCGGGTGGTGCGAACTGGCCCACCGGCCGACCCTCATCCGGCCCTGCGGGCCACCTTCTCCCAACGGGAGAAGGGAAGGAAGATTTACCCCGCCAGAGCGGCTCGGACCGCCGCCAGACCGTCTTCGGCCTTAGAGCCGTCGGGGGCGCCGCCCTGGGCGAAGTCGGGTTTGCCGCCGGCGCCCTGGCCGCCCATGGCGATGACGGCGGCGCGGGCCAGGTCGGCGGCGTTGACGCGGTCGGTCAGGTCGGAGGTCACGGCGACGGTGACCGCCGCCTTGCCCTCGGTGACGCCGATCAGGGCGACGACGCCGGTTCCGACCTGTTTCCTGAAGTCTTCGGCGACGCCGCGCAGACCCTTGCCGTCCACGCCGTCCAGGACGCGAGCCATCAGCTTGACGCCGTTGATCTCCTCAGGCGCGGACGACGCGCCCGAGCCGCCGCCCAGGGCCAGCTGCTTCTTCAGTTCGGCGACCTGTTTCTCCAGCGACTTGACCGAGGCGGTCAGGCTGTCGACACGGGCAGGGACGTCGGCGGTCTGGACCTTGAAGCTCTGGGCTAGCGAACGGGCGACGCCGGCCTGGGCCAGCAGATACTGACGCGCGGCTTCGCCGGTCAGGGCCTCGATGCGGCGCACGCCGGCGGCGACGCCGGTTTCCTGAACGATCTTGAACAGGGCGATGTCGCCGGTGCGGGCAACGTGGGTGCCGCCGCACAGTTCGACCGAATAGGGGGCGTTGTCGCCGACGAGCGAACGGCCGAGCGTCAGGACGCGGACCTCGTCGCCGTACTTCTCGCCGAACAGGGCGATGGCGCCGGCCTCGATCGCCTCCTGCGGGGCCATCAGTTTCGTTTCCGCCGGGACGTTCTGACGGATGACGGCATTCACCTCGGTCTCGATGGCCGACAGTTCGGCCTCGGTGAGCGGGGCGCCGTGGCTGAAGTCGAAACGGGCGCGCTCGGCATCGACCAGCTGACCCTTCTGGGCGACTGCGGGGCCGAGCACATTCTTCAGCGCCGTATGCAGCAGGTGGGCGGCGGAGTGGTTGGCGCGGCTGGTGCGGCGCTTCTCGGCGTCCACCAACTGGGCCGCGCGCGTTCCGATCTCCAGCTTGCCGGACGTGACCTGGGCCACCAGGACGTGCAGGTCGCCGGCATGCTTGCGCACGTCGATGACCTCGGCTTCACCTGCCGGCCATTCCAGGGCGCCATGGTCGCCGGCCTGGCCGCCGCTTTCGGCATAGAAGGGGGTGGTGTCGAACAACACTTCGACGATGTCGCCGGCCTCGGCCGTCTCGACGGGCGCGCCGGCGTTCATAATGGCCAGGACCTCGCCCGAGCCTTCGATAGTGTCATAGCCGGTGAAGACGGTCGGCCCCATCCGGTCGCGGATCGCCAGCCATTCGTTGGTGTTGGCGGTCTGGCCCGAGCCCTTCCAGTTCTCGCGCGAACGCTGGCGCTGTTCGGCCATGGCGGCCTCGAAGCCATCGACATTGACCGAGAAACCGCGACGACGGGCCTCGTCCTGGGTCAGGTCCAAGGGGAAACCGTAGGTGTCGGACAGGGTGAAGGCCGTCTGGCCGTCCAGCATGTCGCCGGGCCGGAAGCCCTGAACCGCCGTGTCGAACAGGGCCATGCCGCGGCCGAGCGTTGTGCGGAAGCGGACCTCTTCCTGCTTCAGCGTGTCCTCGATGAAGGGCTGGGCGCGGGCCAGTTCGGGATAGGCGTCGCCCATCTGGGCCACCAGGGTCGGGACCAGACGGTGCATCAGCGGATCGGCGGCGCCCAGCAGGTGGGCGTGGCGCATGGCGCGGCGCATGATGCGGCGCAGCACATAGCCCCGGCCTTCGTTCGAGGGCGTGACGCCGTCGGCGATCAGGAAGGACGACGAGCGCAGGTGATCGGCGATGACCCGGTGGCTGGCGGCCTGATCGCCGTCCGATTTGGTCGAGGTGGCGTCTTCCGACGCGGCGATCAGGGTCTTGAACAGGTCGGTTTCGAAGACCGAATGCACGCCCTGGAGCACGGTAGTCATCCGCTCCAGACCCATGCCGGTGTCCACGCTGGGCTTGGGAAGGTTGCGAACGATCTGATCGTTCTCCTTCTCATACTGCATGAAGACGTTGTTCCAGATTTCGACGTAGCGGTCGCCGTCCTCGTCCGGCGAACCGGGAGGTCCGCCGGGGATCTTGTCGCCGTGGTCCCAGAAGATCTCGGTGCACGGACCGCAGGGACCGCTGTCGCCCATGGCCCAGAAGTTGTCGCTGCCGGCGATGCGGATGATCTTGTCGTCGGAGAAGCCGGTGATCTTTTTCCAGATCGCGGCGGCTTCGTCGTCGTCGATATAGACGGTGACCAGCAGGCGTTTGGCGTCCAGGCCGAAGTCCTGGGTGACCAGGTTCCACGCCTTTTCGATGGCATGTTCCTTGAAATAGTCGCCGAAGGAGAAGTTGCCCAGCATCTCGAAGAAGGTCAGGTGGCGCGCGGTATAGCCGACATTGTCCAGGTCATTGTGCTTGCCCCCGGCGCGGACGCATTTCTGCGAGCTGGTGGCGCGGGGATAGGGCGGCTTGGACGCGCCGGTGAAATAGTCCTTGAACGGCACCATGCCGGCGTTGACGAAGAGCAGGCTCGGATCGTTCTGCGGCACCAGCGGGGCCGAGTGCACCTTCTCGTGGCCATCGGCCGCGAAGAAGTCGAGGTAGGTGGCGCGGATCTCGTTCAGGCTGGGCATTTGGGCGTGTCTTCGGCTGGGCGGTCGCTAAGGAACCGGCGTCATATAGGGTTTTGTCGGGGAACGCATCATCTGGACGAGGGTCTGGTCAGATGACCGTGGTGTCTCCTCCCCGCTTTGCGGGGAGGGGGACCGCGAAGCGGTGGAGGGGCTCTTGACGCCTCGCGGGCCATTGTTCGTGGCGCCTGAAGAACCCCTCCGTCACGGCGCTGAAGAGCGCCGCGCCACCTCCCCGCCAAGCGGGGAGGAGACAGCAGAGTCGCCGGAACGGGCGCTAAGATCAAACCCTCGGCGGCGGGCCGAACTTGCCGGCCTGGTAGTCCTGGACGGCCTGGATGATCTCTTCGCGGGTGTTCATCACGAACGGGCCATGGCTGAAGACCGGCTCGCCGATGGGGTCGGCGTGGCCCAGCAGGACGACGGCGTCGGTCTGGGAAGTGATCTCGACCGTGTCGCCGTCGCCCAGGGCGGCGAGGTTCCATTCGGGTACGGGGGTTCCGGCGACGGAGACCTGGCCCTTGATCGCATAGAAGAAGACGTTGCGGCCGGGGGCGACAGGGGCCTGGAACCGGGCGCCTGCGGGCAGGCGGACGACGGCCAGGTGGATGTCGATCAAGGACTGGATCGGGGCTGCGACGCCCAACCATTCGCCGGAGACCGGCTCGATGGTGACGCCGTCCTCGGTGGTGAAGGTCGGGATGTCGGACTTCTGAAGCCCCACATAATCCGGCTTGGTCATCTTCAGCCGCGACGGCAGGTTCACCCACAGCTGCAGGATCTCCATCGGCCCGCCGTCGCGCTTGAAATCGGCAGGGGACAGTTCGGCGTGGATCAGGCCGGAACCGGCGGTCATCCACTGGATGCCGCCCGCCTTGATGATGCTCTCGCCGCCGCCGGAATCGTTGTGGGCCAGTTCGCCGTCGAGGATGAAGGTGACGGTCTCGAACCCCCTGTGCGGGTGCGGGCCGAACGGCAGGCCGGCGTTGCCCGGCGCATAGGTCTGGGGCCCGTGGTGGTTCAGGAACAGGAAGGGATCGACCTGGTCCAGGCCCGGACCGGGCACGGGACGACGGGTCGTCAGATCGCCGATGTCGTCGCGGTGGGCGGGATGCAGGCGAAGGACGGAACGAAGCTGGGTCATTCGCCACATATAGGGTGGCGGATCGGCTCTGGCGAGCCTCAGCCTGGGCGAGACACTGTCACAGGGCGGGCGCGGCCGTTCTCGATCAGGTCGCCGGTCCAGCCCCTGGCGGCGGGTCGCAGGCGCAGTTCGCCGCCGGCCAGCGGGACGACGGCCATGTCGCCGGCCCTGGAAGCCGGACCGGCTGGACCGCCCTGGTCGGTTCCGGCCGGAAGGTCCAGCCGACGCCAGGCGCCTTCGATCATCCGCCCCCCGCCGAAGTCGGTCAGGGCCAGGGCCAGCAGGGGTTTTCCATCGGAACTGGTCACGCGCCAGCGGCCGTCCAGAGGACCGCTGCGGGCGTCCGCGTCGATCTGGGCCTGGGCCACGCCTTGGTCATAGGCGATCTCTGCGTCGGTGGGGCTGACCTCATAGTCGCCGACATAGGCGTTCACGTCGACGGGGGCGGTCAGGGGATGACGGTGCCGATCCGTCGCGGCGTCGCCCTGCGCCTCTTCGCGGCCGAAGTCCGAGGGCGGCTCGAACGGGCGGACGACCGGCGCCTGGTAGGTCTCGGGCGTGGCGTCCAGCAGACCTGCGGTCTGGATGGCGGGCTCCATGGCGACGGCGGCGATCAGGGCGAACAGGATCATGAGGCCCACCGTGCCAAATGCCGGCCCGCGTCGGCTAGCCGTCGATGGGCCTGCGAACACAAACGTGATCCGCCGTGATGGACCTGCGTAAGAGCGGCAATGCGTCGATGTTCGCCGCTGTGCGTTGACACCGGCCCCCCAGGGTCACAAAAGCCTTCGCAACCGCACACGGCGATTGAATTCATTCGCTTTTGAGAACCATTCGCATGACCCAGCCCAGCCCGACGCCGGGTGGCGCCTCTAGCGACCGGACCGGTCGCTTCGTCACCCAACCGAACGGTCACACCGCGCCGCTTTCGCCGCACATGAGCATCTGGCGCTGGCACGTCACCATGACGGCCTCGATCCTGTTCCGGGCCACCATCATCGCCTCAACGGTCGGCGTCCTGTTCTTCGTCGCCTGGCTGGGCGCCCTGGCCTTCGGGCCGGACGCCTATGACACGGCGCTGGCCGTCGCGAGCTCGCCGCTGGGTCTGTTCATCGGCTTTGGCCTGACGGTGGTGCTGTTCTCCTTCATCCTGAACGGGGCGCGTCACACCTACAACGACACCGGCAACGGGCTGACCATCAAGTCCGCCACCCTGCTGTCGAACATCGCGGTGTGGGCGCCGGTCCCGCTGGCCGTGCTGTTCTGGGTCGTCCTGTTCGCCGTCGGGAGGGTTTCGCTGTGAGCGGCGCCGCCAAGTTCAAGAACAACGTCAAGGTTTCCGAGCGCCACGGCTCCGGCGAATGGCTGATCGAGCGGGTTCTGCTGGTCGCCCTGATCCCGCTGGGCCTGTGGGTCGCCTCGACCGGCTTCACCCTGGCGGGCGCCGGGTATGACGCCATGCTGGCCTGGTTCGCCAATCCGCTGAACGCGGGCCTGCTGGCCATCACGGTCGTGGTGTTCTTCGGCTATGTCAGCCTGGCCTGGAAAGTGATCCTTGAAGACTATGTGCCCAGCGCCGGAACGCGCGGCGCGCTGGTGGGCCTGCTCAACATCGTCTTCCTCCTGCTGGCCGCCGCCAGCGTCTTCTTCATCGTGCGGCTGGCGCTGGGTTCGGCGCCGCTGCCCGCTGGTTTCGGAGCCTGATTAGCTGATGGCCGCTTACGAACTGATCGATCACGAATATGACGTCGTCGTCGTCGGCGCCGGGGGCTCCGGCCTTCGCGCCGCGCTCGGCGCCGCCCAGCAGGGCCTCAAGGTCGCCTGCGTGACCAAGGTCTTCCCGACCCGCTCGCACACCGTCGCGGCGCAGGGCGGCATCTCCGCCAGCCTCGGCAATATGGGCGAGGACAGCTGGCAGTGGCACATGTACGACACCGTCAAGGGGTCGGACTGGCTGGGCGACCAGGACTCGATCGAATATCTGGTCCGTAACGCGCCCAAGGCCGTCTACGAGCTGGAACACTGGGGCGTGCCGTTCAGCCGCACCGAAGAAGGCAAGATCTATCAGCGCGCCTTCGGCGGCATGACCCGCAACTTCGGCGAAGGCCCGGTGCAGCGCACCTGCGCCGCCGCCGACCGCACCGGCCACGCCATCCTGCACACCCTGTACGGCCAGTCTGTGCGTCGCGAAGTGAAGTTCTTCGTCGAATATTTCGCGCTCGACCTGATCATGCAGGACGGGACCTGCACCGGCGTGACCGCACTTCAGCTCGACAACGGCCAGCTTCACCAGTTCCGCGCCAAGATGGTGGTGCTGGCGACCGGCGGATACGGCCGCGCCTACTTCTCGGCGACCAGCGCCCACACCTGCACCGGCGACGGCAATGCGATGGTGCTGCGCGCCGGCCTGCCGCTGCAGGACATGGAGTTCGTGCAGTTCCACCCGACCGGCATCTATGGCGCCGGCTGCCTGATCACCGAGGGCGCACGGGGCGAGGGCGGATATCTGACCAACTCGGAAGGCGAGCGCTTCATGGAGCGATATGCGCCGACCGTGAAGGATCTGGCGCCGCGCGACATGGTCAGCCGCTCCATGACCATCGAAATCCGAGAAGGTCGCGGCGTGGGTCCGAACAAGGACCACATCTTCCTGCACCTGGACCACCTGGATCCGAAGATCCTGCACCAGCGCCTGCCGGGCATTTCCGAAAGCGCCAAGATCTTCGCCGGCGTGGACGTGACCAAGGCCCCGATCCCGGTCCTGCCGACCGTCCACTACAATATGGGCGGCATCCCGACGAACTATCACGGCGAAGTGCTGACCCTGCGCGACGGCAACCCCGACAGCGTGGTGCCCGGCCTGATGGCCGTGGGCGAGGCGGCCTGCGTCTCAGTGCACGGCGCCAACCGCCTGGGCTCCAACTCCCTGACCGACCTGGTGGTGTTCGGCCGCGCCGTCGGCCTGCGCTGCGGCGAGGTGGTGGACAAGGCCTCGGCTGTGCCGTCGGCCTCCAAGACCCAGACCGACGCCCACCTGGCCCGCCTGGACCGCTTCCGCTTCGCCGACGGCTCGACCCCGACCGCCGAGCTGCGTCTGTCGATGCAGCGCGCGATGCAGGCCGATGCGGCGGTGTTCCGCACCGGCGAGACCCTGCAACAGGGCACCGACAAGCTGCGCGCCATCGAGGCGGCCGGCGCCGACATCAAGACCACCGATCGCGGTCTGATCTGGAACACGGATCTGATGGAGACGCTGGAGTACGACAACCTGATCGCCCAGGCGATGGTCACCATCGAGGGCGGTCTGAACCGCACGGAATCGCGCGGCGCCCACGCCCGCGAGGACTATCCCGACCGCGACGACGCCAACTGGATGAAGCACACCCTGGCGTGGAAGCGTCCGGGCGAGCAGGTCCAGATCGATTATCGTCCGGTCCACAACTACACCATGTCCGACGACATCGCGTATATCGAACCGAAGGCGCGGGTTTACTAAGATGGTCCAGCTCACTCTCCCCAGAGGCTCCAAGCCGACGACCGGCAAGGTCCACAAGGCCGCGCCGGGTTCCAAGGACGTCAAGACCTACAAGGTCTATCGCTATGACCCCGAGGTCGATGCGGACCCGCGCTGGGACACCTATGAGGTGCCGACCGGCGATCACGGCCCGATGCTGCTGGACGCCCTGATCCACATCAAGAACACCATCGACCCGACCCTGTCGTTCCGGCGCTCGTGCCGCGAGGGGATCTGCGGTTCGTGCTCGATGAACATCGACGGGCGCAACGCCCTGGCCTGCACCAAGGGCTGGGACGAGTGCGCCTCGCACAACATCACCATCGCACCCCTGCCCCACCAGCCGGTGGTGAAGGACCTGGTGACGGACCTGAGCCTGTTCTACGCCCAGTACGACTCGATCCAGCCCTATCTCCAGTCGGACGAGCCCGATCCGGAGAAGGAACGCCTGCAGACCCCGGCCGAGCGCGAGAAGCTGGACGGCCTGTACGAGTGCATCCTGTGCGCCTGCTGCTCCACCTCGTGCCCCAGCTACTGGTGGAACCAGGAAGAATACCTCGGCCCGGCGGCGCTGCTGCAATCCTATCGCTGGATTTCCGACAGCCGCGACGACGCCACGGACAAGCGGCTGGACGACCTGGAAGACCCGTTCAAACTGTACCGCTGCCACACGATCATGAACTGCGCCCAGGTCTGCCCCAAGGGCCTGAACCCGGCCAAGGCCATCGCCGAGACCAAGAAGCTGATGGTCGCGCCGAGCCGCAAGAAGGCGGCCTGATTTAGAAACCCCCGGAGCACCGCTTCGGGGGTTTTTCTTGTCTTCTAATCGGCCAGCTTGAGCCCGCAGTGGGCGGCGAAATGACGAAAGTCGGAATCACCGGAGATCAACGGAATTCCCGCATCAATGCAGGACTGGGCGATCAGGGCGTCGGCCAGCCGCGCCTTGAGACCGCGCATCGCGAGCGCGCGGCGATTGAGCGCCGCCCTTTCCCAATAGCCGTCGATCACCGGCACGAGCGGCGCCGCGCCCAACAGCGCGTCGAGATCGCTTTCAGGCGACGGCGCGGACAGCAGTTCCGTCAGAACCAGCGGCGGCAGCACCAGCCGCTCGTCGCGAAGGGCGCGGCGAACCGCCGGTCGTGCGGGTCCATCGAAGCCGTGCAGAAAATGCAGGACCGCGCTGGTGTCGGCGGCGATCAAACCGACCGATCCGATCCATCCAGCGACCGATCCTGGCGCAGGTCGTCGAGATCGACCTCCAATGGCGCGCGGCCTTCCAGGGCCAGCATGCGACGGCTCCAGTCCGAATGCGCCAGGGTTTCGAGCGCCCGACGCAGGGTTTCCGTCACGCCCTGGCCCGTCGCATCCTGAGCCGCCGCCAGGAGGCGGGCGGGCAGGATGGCGGTGATCTTGCGCATGTCGTTCATGCGTCGATAATGCCATATACTGATGCTGGCGCCAACTTACGGCCTTGCGCGGGCGGCATGGCTTGATATGAGCGGGCCATGGCCAGCATCACCTATATCGAGCATGACGGAACCGAGCACGTCGTCGACGTGAAGCCGGGGCTGAGCGTCATGGAAGGCGCGATCCGCAACAATGTGCCGGGTATCGACGCGGATTGCGGCGGGGCCTGCGCCTGCGCCACCTGCCATGTCTATGTCGATGAAGCCTGGCGCGAAGCGACGGGCAAGCCCAGCGCCATGGAAGAGTCGATGCTGGACTTCGCCGAAGAGGTCGAGCCGAACAGCCGTCTGTCGTGCCAGATCCGCGTCTCGGATGCACTGAGCGGCCTTGTCGTGCGGTTGCCGCAGAACCAGCACTGAAATGGGCGATCCGGGGCTGATCGAGAGGATCGGCCGCTGGATTGACCATTGGATCGGGGAAGCCGACCCGGCCGAACCGCCGCCGATCCTGGGGATCGCGGGGTCGCAAGGGTCTGGAAAATCCACCCTGGCGCATGAGGTCGCCGAACGGTTCGGCGGGGCCACGCTGTCGCTGGACGACGTCTATCTGACCAAGGCGGAACGGGCCGATCTGGCGGGGCGGGTGCATCCGCTGTTCGCCACGCGCGGGCCGCCGGGCACGCATGACCTGGGTTTGCTGCAGCGGCTTTTGGACCGGCTTTCGAGTGCGGGTCCGGACGACCGGACGCCGCTGCCCCGGTTCGACAAGCTGGCCGACGACCGGGCGCCCGAGGCGAACTGGACCGTCGTGAAGGGGCGGCCGAGGGTGATCGTGCTGGAGGGGTGGTGCCTGGGGGCGACGGCGCAGGCGGAGACAGCCCTGGTCGCGCCGATCAATGCGCTGGAAGCCGCGCAGGATGCGGATGGCCTGTGGCGGGGCGCGGTCAACGCGGCCCTGGCGCGGGACTATGGGGCGCTGCACGCGCGGCTGGATGCCCTGATCTTCCTGAAGGCGCCGTCGTTCGATGTCGTGCTGGACTGGCGCTGCGAGCAGGAGGCGGGGCTGATGAAGCGCGACGCCGTGCCGCCTGAGCGGCGCGCGGCCCTGGCGGTCTTCGTCCAGCACTATGAGCGACTGACCCGGCACATGATCGAAGGCGGCGTCGCCGCCGATCTGATCGTCGATCTGGACCGGGATCGTCGGATCGTGGGTCTGGAGGGCGCGGATTTCCTCGCGGCGACAGGGGGCGTGGCGCCGGAGCCGGCCTCGCGCGTTATCCAACCATGAGCCTGTTTGGATCAAAGCCCGCCGCCACGGACGACAGACGGTCGGCGACGCGTCGGCCGGCCAATGCGCGCGGCGTCGTCTGCGCTCCCGGCGTGGAGACGGCCTGCCTGATCATCGATCTGTCAGAAGGCGGCATGAAGGTGCGGCTGGACCGCGGGGCCGCCCTGCCGCGCGAGGTGGTGGTGGTCGATGTCGAGCAAGCCGTGGCCTATCCTGCGACCGTCGTGTGGCAGAGGACGAACGAGGCGGGCTTGAGACAGACCGGCGGCAAATCCCTGCGCGGCCTCGCGCCCGCCCGGCTGGTCGGAGCACGCGAGGCCTGGCTGAGGGCCGGCGGCCGCTAGAGACCGGCCGGCATCGAGCCAGCGTTGATGGCGATGCGGCCCACCAGACCCTTGACGATCAGGTCGAGCGCCGAACCCTCGCGGTAGTCGGCGGCGGCGACGAAGTTGACCCGGTCCTCCGAGATCAGGGAATAGACCTTTTTTTGATCCTTCTCGTTCGAGCGCGGATCATAGACGGCGATGGAGAAGCCGCCCTTGGTGTGCATCATCTTCATGGTCGGCACGTCGGTGTCGCCGTCGCCGATGAAGATCATCCGATCAAAGGGCACGGCGCGCTCGTCGTCGCGGATGAAGTGGTTGATACGCTCGTGCTCCCAGTGGTTCTTCACCCCCTTGTTGATGCGGAACAGATACTGGGTCTTGGTGGTGTAGTTGACGCCCACGGCCGGCCAGGCCGCCTCTCCCTTGTCGTCATAGACATAGTGGGAGGCGAAGACGTGGTTCAGGGCGGGGCGGATCGGCGTGCCGTCGATCATCTCCTCCAGCCCGGCCGAGATGATGTAGTGCTCGATCTCCAGCCCGTATCTGGCGCCGAAGGCGTTCATCCGGTCGAACCAGCTGAGATCCTTCAGACCCTCGAACAGGGCCACGGCCTCGCCGTGCTGGCGCAGGGTCTCGCGCGTCACGGGCGAGCCGTTCTGGCGCGCGTGATGCAGCATCAGTTGCATGTACATCAGGATGCCGTCGCCGTCGGCGTCCTTGGTCAGCCGCTCGGCCTCCTCCCAGAAGGCGCCGATGCCCATGCCCACCGAGGGGATGAACGACACCTCCTGCATGTTGCCGCGCGCCAGGGTGCCGTCGAAATCATAGATCAGGGCGGTCTTCAGCAGCGGGGTCTTGGGTTCGGACATGAGGGCGAAATCCTTGATGGAACCCGCCCTCTATATCAGCCTGCCGCGCCCGTCGATTGGCGACGCTGGCCGAAGGTGGGGGCGGCGGCCTTCTGCTCGGCCCAGTAGTCGGCGCCCGTGGTCGGCTTGAACATGGTGCGCGGCGACCCGTTGCGGGCCACCACGGCGAAGGTGTTGGTCGAGGCCTGATAGATCAGGGTGTCGCCGTTGGGTCGTTTCACCGTCTCGACGTCGCGCGGTGGCTTGGTGGTGAAGGCCGTGACCTTGTCCAGATAGTCCTCCGCCGAGCGGGCGTCGAAGTCGGCGCCGTTGCGGTCGTAGAGACGGGTGATTTTCGCATCGACGGTCTCACGCCGGTTGGCGGTCAGGACCGGTTTCTCCTGCGGAGTCGCCGTCTCTTCGCCCGTCGCCGACATCGATGTCAGGGCGACCGGCTCGGCCGTCGCCGTCCGGTCCCGTGTCTCGACCGCCGAACTGTTGTCGCAGGCGCTCAGCCCAAGCAGTCCGCACAGGGCCAGCAAGGCCCCTCCCCTCGTCAGCGTTCTCATTCTTCCCTCCAGATACCCGCTGGGCGCGACGAAAGCACAACTTTATTGTTCGTGCAATGTTCTCGTCTCGACGGCGTCACGCCGGGCGGCTAGACGGAGGACATGGACAATCGCTCCCTTTCGAACCGCAAGATCCTGCTGATCGTCGGCGGCGGCATCGCGGCCTACAAGGCGCTGGAGCTGGTGCGGCTGATCGCCAAGGCGGGCGGACAGACACGAGTGATCCTGACCGAATCCGGGGCCGAGTTCGTGACGCCCCTGTCGCTGGCGGCGCTGAGCGGCCATCCGGTGCGGTCGGGCCTGTTCCATCCCGACGACGAGACCAGCATGGGTCATATCGAGCTGTCGCGCTGGGCCGATCTGGTGGTGGTCGCGCCGGCGACGGCGGGCCTGATCGCCAAGGCGGCGAACGGCTTGGCCGACGATCTGGCCTCGACCACCCTGATCGCCACGGACAAACGGGTGCTGCTGGCGCCGGCGATGAACGTGCGGATGTGGGAGCATCCGGCGGTGCAGGCCAATATGGAACGGCTGAAGGCCTTTCCCGGCTTTCATGGCGTAGCCGTCGTCGGACCGGACGCGGGCGAGATGGCCTGTGGCGAATACGGCTTCGGCCGAATGGCGGAACCGGCCGCGATCCTGGAGGCCATCGAGGGCCTGCTGGCCGGCGCGGGCGGACGCCCCCTGGCGGGCAAGCGCGCCGTCGTCACGGCCGGGCCGACGTTCGAGCCCATCGACCCGGTGCGGGGCCTGACCAATCGCTCCAGCGGCAAACAGGGCTACGCCATCGCCGCCGCCCTGGCCGAGCTGGGGGCGGAGGTGACGCTGGTGTCCGGGCCGACGGCGCTGGGGGCGCCTACGGGCGTGACGCGGATCGATGTGGAGAGCGCGCTGGAGATGCAGGCGGCGACGCGGAGCGCCCTGCCCGCCGACATCGCCGTGCTGTCGGCCGCCGTCGCCGACTGGCGCGTGGACACCATCGCCGGCGGCAAGATCAAGAAGGGGCCGGGCGGCCCGCCGACCCTGGCCCTGATCGAGAACCCCGACATCCTGGCGGGCGTCGCCGCGCCGGGACCGAACCGGCCGGCCCTGGTCATCGGCTTCGCCGCCGAGACCACGGATTTGGAGGCCAATGCGCGGGCCAAGCTGTCGCGGAAGGGCTGCGACTGGATCATCGGCAACGATGTGTCCGACGACGTGTTCGGCTCGGACGGCAACGCCGTGCTGCTGGTCACCGCCGACAGGACCGAGACCTGGCCGCGCCAGTCGAAAGCCGCCATCGCCCGGGCCGTGGCCGCCCGTATCGCCGACCATTTCAAGGCCCCCGAATGACCGAGACTGCTATCCAGATTTTGCGCCTGCCGCATTCTGAGGGCCTGCCCCTGCCGGCCTATGAAACGGCAGGATCGGCCGGGATGGACCTGCGCGCGGCTGTGCCGGAGGATCAGCCGATGACGCTGGCGCCCGGCGCCCGCGCCTTGGTCCCCACAGGACTGAAGATCGCCCTGCCGCTGGGCTACGAGGCCCAGGTGCGGGCGCGCTCGGGCTTGGCTTTGAAACACGGCATCATCTGCCCCAATGCGCCCGGGACCATCGACAGCGACTATCGCGGCGAGTGCGGGGTGATCCTGGCCAATATCGGCGCCGAACCCTTCGTCATCCGACGGGGCGAACGCATCGCCCAGCTGGTGATCGCCAAACACGAACGCGCCGACTGGGTCGAGGTCGAGACGCTGGACGACACCGCGCGTGGAACAGGCGGGTTCGGATCGACGGGGCGGTAGCCCTAAACCGGCGGCGCGGTCGGCTGGATCAGGGCGGCCTTGCGGCGGACGTGTTCGCGCCAGGCGGTGTAGAGGCCGCTGGACCCGATCAGGGCGGCGCCGGCCAGGGTGCTGAGGGTCGGGGTCGTGGACATCAGCCACCAGCCGAAGACGATGGCGCCGACGATCTGGAGATAGTCGAAGGGCGCGACCACAGCGACCGGCGCCTTTTGCAGCGAGGCCGTCATGAACAACTGGGCCAGGCCGCCGGTCAGGCCTGAGGCGATCAGCAGGGCGAAGGTCAGGGGTGAATGCATCTGGCCGACGAAAGGCAGAAGGATCGCCCCCACGATCGACGAGCCGACGAAGAACCAGAAGACGATGGCGGCGACATGTTCGGTGTCGCGCAACTGGCGCAGGGTGATGGTCACGCCGGCCGTCAGTAGGGCCGCGACCAGGCCGAAGGCGATCCCCTCGACCGGCACGCCGTGGTCCGCCGCACCCGGTCTCATGACGATGAGCACGCCGATGAAGCCCACAGCGACGGCGGTCCAGCGGCGCGGCCCGACCGCCTCCTTGAGGATCAGGAAGGACAGCAGGGTGGCGAAGATGGGGGCGGTGAAGCTGAGGGTCGTCGCGTCGGCCAGCGGCAGCAGCGTCAGGGTCTGGAAGACGCACAGGATGGAGACGATGCCCAGGGCGCTGCGGCCGAGATGGGCCAGGGGGCGGCGCGTGGTCAGGCCCGCCAGACCGCCCGGCTGGGTCACCACCCAGGCCAGCACCACCGGCAGGCCGAAGAAGGCGCGGTAGAACAGCATCTCGGGCGCGACGACGCCGTCCAGCGACGCCAGTTTCAGCACCGCCGCCATGACCGAGAAACAGCCCGCCGCCGCGATGCGCAGGGCGATGCCGCGCGCGATATCCTCGCCTGACTTGGCCGTCGCCGTCACTATTCTATCCGCGCCTTTCGATGCGGCCGGAACGCCCGAGGCGCCCGGCCGTCGTACGGCTTACGCCTGACCGGTTTCGACCGGCTGTTGGGCGATCTGCTGCTGGCGGGCGATGTAGATGGCGGCGAAGTCGATGGGGTCGAGCTGGAACGGGGGATAGAAGCCGCCGTCGGCCGTGGCGCCCGAGATGATCTCGCGGGCGAACGGGAACAGATAGCGCGGGCATTCGATCAGCAGCAGGGGCTCGATGTCCTGCTCGTTGACGTTGGCCAGCTGGAACAGGCCGCCATAGACCAGTTCGACGTGGAAGACGGGCTGGTTCTCGTGGGTCGCCTTGATCGACAGCTTCAGGTCCAGTTCGAACAGGCCGTCGGGGCGGCCCTGAGCGGCCATTTCGACGCCCAGGTCGATGGCCGGCTTGCCGTCGATGCGCAGGGATTCCGGGGCGCGCGGGTTCTCGAACGAGAAGTCACGGACGTATTGCGCCAGGATGCGGAAGCCGGGGCCGGCGGGCTGGCCCTGTTGGGCCTCGCCTTGCTGGGGCTGTTCGGCGGAGGGTGCGACGTCGGTCATGAAAGCGGTCTTTGAACGGATTTGAGGGTGATCGGGCCGGAATGTGGCGCCGCGATTACCATGCCGGGACGCTTGGCCGCAACGTCGCGCGCGCGATTGGGGGGCGCGCTTCGCCTTGCCTCGTCCTATATGTCCCCGTAATCACGCCAGACATAGGTTTGGCGCGCCCGTCGTTCGCTACAGGAAATCTCCCCTTGAACCTGCCGGTCCAGTTCCAGATCGTCGTCTTCGCCTTCATCGCGGCCTTCGTGCTGTTCCAGCTTTACAATGTGCTGGGCAAGCGGGTTGGCCGTCAGCCGCAGGAGGACGCCAAGGTCGTCTCGCCCGGCCCGAACCCGGCCGAAACGCCCAAGATCGCGGCGATCGATCCCGTCACCCTGGCCTCCATCGCCAGCCTTAAGGCCCGCGATCCGGCCTTCGATCCGGCGCGCTTTCTGGACGGGGCCCGTCAGGCCTATGAGACCATCGTGCGCGGCTACGCCGCCGGCGACCGGGCGGCGCTGCAGCCGCTGCTGAAGCCCAATGTCATGGCCTCGTTCGAAGCCGGCATCGCGGCGCGAGAGACGCGCGGCGAGACCGAGACGGTCGAGTTCCTGTTCCCGCCGCGCGCCGATCTGGAAGGCGCCGTCGCAGAGGGCGACCGGGCCGTGGCCAAGGTTCGCTTCCTGGCCGAGCTGCGCAGCCGCGTGACCAAGGTCTCGGGCGAGCCCGCCGACGTCGAGACAGGCGAGCCGGTGATCGAAGAGCGCCGCACCGCCGAACACTGGACGTTCGAGCGCACCTTGGGCGCGGCCGATCCCAACTGGGTCCTGGCCCGCGTCGAGCCGGCCAACGCCTGATGTCCGTCGTGCGCCGGTCAGGGGGATGGCTGGCGACGCTGACGGCGGCGCTGGCTATCGCTGCCTGTTCGACCGGGCCGATGACGCCGGTCTCGCCGGCGGGGCCCCAGACTGGACCTCAGACGGGGCCTGTTCCCTATACGCCGTCACTGACGCCCGGCGTCCCACAGCCCACGCCGACCAATGCGCTTAGTCCCGCGGTTTTGCCGGGATGGAGCGCGGAGGATCACCTGGCGGCCTTCCGCGCCTATCTGGATGGATGCGGCGCAGCGCGCGATACGGCCGCGCGCGCCGTCTGCGGACGGGCCAAGGCCATGGCGACGACCACCACCGTCACCCCGTCGGACGCCCGCGCCTTCTTCGAGGCCAGCTTCAGCGCGGTGCCGGCCGCGACGGCGGACGGGCGGCCGGGCCTGCTGACCTCCTATTTCGCGCCCGAGTATCCCGCGCGGCGCCGGCCGGACGCCGAGTTTTCGGCCCCTGTCCTGCCCAAGCCCGCCAATCCGCGCAGCGCCGGCGACCGGGCCTATATCGAATCCGCCGCCCGGCCGGACCAGGCCCTGGCCTGGATGCGGGCCGAGGACCTGTTCTTCCTGCAGATCCAGGGCTCGGGCTATCTGACGTTCGAGGACGGGTCGCGCGGCCGGGCCGCCTATGCCGCCGACAACGGCAAGCCGTTCGTCGGCATCGCCCGCCCCATGGCCCAGCAGGGTCTGCTGCCCCAGAACGGCACCTCGGGCGACGCCATCCGGGGCTGGCTGGCGAACCACCGGGGCTATGAGGCGCAGGCCGTCATGGCGCTGAACCCGCGCTACATCTTCTTCCGGCTGGACGGGGACGACGACGGCCATCCGGCCGGCGCGGCGGGGATACCCCTGACAGAGCGCCGCGCCATCGCGGTGGATCCGGCACACTGGCGCTATGGCGAACTGGTCTGGCTGGAGGCCGACGGCGGCAACCTGCGCGGCGCCACGGCCAGCTATCGCGGGCTAGCCATGGCGCTGGACACGGGATCGGCCATTCGCGGACCTGTGCGGGCCGACCTCTATATGGGGCGCGGCGACGCGGCGGGGGCCGAGGCCGGGACCGTGCGCCACCCTCTAAGGATGTGGCGCCTGGTCCCGAGGGGTTAGGCCCCTTCCCTCAAGCCAGGTCCTCGATCTCGTCCTCGGTCAGTTCGCCGGGGACGATGGTGACGGGCAGCTTTCGCCCTCCCAGCTGGGCGCCCTGTTTGATGATGGCCGAGACCAGCGGGCCGGGGCCGCGCGAGCCGGTTCCGGCGGCCAGGACCAGAATCTTGATGTCGGGGTCGGCGGCGACGACCTTCTTGATCGCGGCCTGGGCCTCGCCCCGTTCGATCAGGAAGATGGGGGCGGCGCCGGAGCGGGCCATGGCCTCTTCGCCCAGCCGGTTCAGCAGGATTTCCGCCTCTTCGCGCTGCTGGCGTTCGATCTCTTCGCGCACGCCCGACCAGTGGGCGTCGCTGTCGGTGGGCAGGACGCGCAGCATGACCACGCGCCCGCCGGTCGATTTCGCCCGGCGCGAGGCGAACCGCAAGGCGGCCTCGAATTCGGGACTGTCGTCGACGACGACGAGGAATTTTCTCGGCATGGCGGCCTCCCCAGCCAGATCAGCGACTGAAGAGGCCGTGAGACGCCCGCTTCGTCAAGCGCCGAAGACGATTGCGCCTCTATCCGTTCACCGCCGCCGTCGCCAGGTCGCGGATCGTGGCGTTGGCGATGGTCAGTTTGGCGAAGGTCCAGCCGGAGCCGGACTGTTCGATCTCGTCCACAGAGGCGCGCACGCCCTCGACGGCCGCCTGTTTGGAGCCGATCCAGGCGTCCACGGCGCCCTCGGCCGCATCCTCGCTGACGCCGACCGACGGATCGGAGGCGCGGGCGACGGCGCGGGTCAGGGTCGCCTGCTCGTTCATCAGATCCTCGATCAGGCGGCGCACCGCCAGGCGATCGAAATGATCCGCAGACGGAATGGAGCCGGCGGCGGCGCGCAGACGGTCGAAGTCGAAGGCCGCCCCGACCTGGTGATACAGGCGCGCCATGGCCGCGACGGGCCAGTTCGCTTCCTGGGCCAGGTCGCCGATGTCGGAGGCGGCGACCAGCGGGCGCATGATGGCGATGCTGCGCGTCAGGTCCTCGGGCGCGCCGTGATCGGCGAAGGTCTTGACCCGCGCGTCCAGACGCCCCTGTTCGAAGCGCGACAGGACGGCCGAACCCTCGGCCTGAAGGGCGTCGGCGATCGGGCGATAGCGGTCGATCAACGCCTGGACGGACAGGCCGCCCTTGGCGCGGCGGGCCAGCCAGAAGGTCTGGCGGCGCAGGACCACGGCGATCTCCTGGTAGAGGGCCGTCTGGGCCTCGGCCGAGATCTTCAGGTCCAGGGCCGAGACGGCGTCCCAGGCCTGGTCCAGGCGGAAGACGCGGCGGGCGGCCTCGAAGGCGATGATCAGGGCGGTGGTGTCGCATTCCGCCGAGCCGCGCAGGCGGTCAGGGAAGGTCGGGCCGCACATGTTGACGACTTCGTTGGCCATGACGGTGGCGATGATCTCGCGCCGCAGCCGGTGGCTCTTCATCTCCGGCTCGAACCGAGCCAGGGCGTCGGGGAAGTAGCGGGCCAGGATCTGTTCGAAGAAGGGATCCTCGGGCGCTTGCGAGGCGACGATGTCGTCCGACAGCTCCAGCTTGGCATAGGCCATCAGGACCGCCAGCTCGGGCCGGGCCAGCGGAACGCCGGCGGCCATCAGCTCCTTGACGCGCAGGTCGTTGGGCAGGCCCTCGACCTTGCGGTCCAGCTTGCCGCGCGCCGACAGGGTCTGCATGAACCGCTGCTGGGCGTCGAGCGCGCCGACGCCTTCGGCCTGTTGCAGGGTCAGGGCCAGGGTCTGGTCGTAGTTGTGGGCCAGGACCTTGAGGCCGACCTCGTCGGTCATGGAGGCCAGCAGGGCCGGGCGCTCCTCGACCGGCAGGACGCCGTTGGTCACGGCCGAGCCGACCAGGATCTTGATGTTGACCTCATGGTCGGAGGTGTCGACGCCGGCGGAGTTGTCGATGGCGTCGGTGTTGATACGTCCGCCAGTTTGGCCGAAGCCGATGCGGCCCGCCTGGGTGAAGCCCAGGTTGGCGCCCTCGCCCACCACCTTGACCCGCAGTTCGTCGGCGTTGATGCGCAGGGCGTCGGTGCCCTTGTCGCCGACCTGGGCGTCGGTCTCGGCCGCCGATTTCACATAGGTGCCGATGCCGCCGAGATACAGAAGCTCGGCCGGCGCTTTGAGGATGGCGCGGATCAGGCTGACGGGGTCCAGCACATCGTCGGTGATGTCCAGCGCAGCCTTGATCTGGGGCGTCAGTTCGATCGACTTGGCCGAGCGGGAGAAGACGCCGCCGCCTTCCGAGATCAAGGCCTTGTCATAGTCCTGCCAGGACGAGCGGGGCAGGTCGAACAGGCGCTTGCGCTCGGTCCAGCTCGCCACATGATCCGGGTTCGGATCAATGAAGATGTCACGGTGATCGAAGGCCGCGACCAGGCGCGTGGCCTTGGACAGAAGCGCGCCATTGCCGAAGACGTCGCCGGACATGTCGCCAACGCCGACCATGGTGAAGGGCTGGGTCTGGATGTCCTTGCCCATCTCGCGGAAGTGGCGCTTGACCGCCTCCCAGGCGCCGCGGGCGGTGATGCCCATCGCCTTGTGGTCGTAGCCGATGGAGCCGCCCGAGGCGAAGGCGTCGCCCAGCCAGAAGCCGTACGAGGCCGAGACGCCGTTGGCGATGTCGGAGAAGGTCGCCGTGCCCTTGTCGGCCGCCACGACCAGATAGGGGTCGTCGCCTTCCCAGGCGATCACATTGGCCGGATGGGTCACCGAACCGTCGGCCGCGATGTTGTCGGTGATGTCCAGAAGGCCCGACAAGAAGGTGCGATAGGCGCGGATGGCCTCGCCCTGAATGGCCTCGCGGTCCGTCGTGCGGGGCAGTTGCTTGGGATAGAAGCCGCCCTTGGAGCCGACGGGCACGATGACGGCGTTCTTGACCTGCTGCGCCTTGACCAGGCCCAGCACCTCGGTGCGGAAGTCGTCGCGACGGTCCGACCAGCGCAGTCCGCCGCGCGCGACGGGGCCGAAGCGCAGGTGGACGCCCTCGACGTGCGGCGCCCAGACGAAGATCTCGCGATACGGCTTGGGCAGGGGCAGGTCCTCAAGCTCGCGCGAGGCGATCTTGATGGAGATGTGCGGCTTGGGCGCGCCGTCGGCGTCCAGCTGATAGTAGTTTGTGCGCTTGATCGCCCCGATCAGGGCGGCGATGCGGCGCAGGGCCCGGTCGTGATCCAGGCTCTTCACGTCCTGGAGCAGGGCGACGATCTTGTCGTTCAGTTCGGCGGCGGCAGGTGCGCGGTCGTCGGCAGAGCCGCCCCCCGAAACTTCAAAATGGGGCTCGAACTTGGCCTTGAACAGAGACAACAGGGCGCGGGCTACGTCGGGATATTCGCGCAGGGCCTCTTCCTGCACCGTCTGCGACGGGTCCAGGCCGGTCTGCTGGCGATAGTGGGTCAGGGTGCGGATCAGGGCCGCCTCGCGCCATTCGACGCCCAGTTCGATCACCAGGCGGTTGAAGCCGTCGCTCTCGGTGCGACCGGTCCAGACGGCGGCGAAGGCGCGTTCGAACGGGGCCTTCACATCGGCGAAGACCAGGGCCTCGCCGCGCGGATCCTCCATCAGGAACTCGTGGACGTGGATCTCGCCGTCGCCGGCGGGCCGGATGGGATAGCCGTATTCCTCAAGCGTCTTCAGGCCCATGTCGGCCATGATCGGCAGCACGTCCGACAGGGGGACGGCCGGGCCGCGACGATACAGCTTGAAGCGGAACTGAAGCGGGCTGTCGTTCGGATCGCGGAAGGCGCGCACGGCGACCGGCTCGCCCGCCCGCGGGGCGCCGGGGGCGACAAGGCCGTCGGCGCTGAGCCGGTCGATCTCCTGCAGGTCGCGCACGGCCTCGTCGGCGTCGTAGCGATCGCGGTAGGCGGCGCCGAAGGCGCGAGCCCAGCGGGCGCTGAGCGGCCCCACCTCGACATCGTCGATGTCGGCGCGGCGCAGGGCGCTCTCGAACCGTTCCATCCAGCCGCGCCCGGCCTCGGCCACGTCGGCCTCCAGCTGGGCCAGGTCGGGGGTCGGATGGCCGCCCGGCTCCACGCCGATGATGAAGTGAACGCGCGTCAGCGGGGCGTCGGTCAGTTGCGGATACCAGGCCGAGATGCGGCCGCCCCAGGCGCGGGCCAGGATATGGCCGATGCGTTCGCGCACCGAGACGTCATAGCGTTCGCGCGGCACGAACAGCAGGACCGAGACGAACCGGTCGAACGGGTCCTGGCGCGTGAAGATGCGGATGCGCGGCCGGTCGTACAGGTGCAGCACGCCGAGCGCGATGGACAGCAGCTCGTCCTCGCCGATCTGGAACAGCTCGTCGCGGGGGTAGTTTTCGAGGATATTCTTCAGCCGCTTTTCATTGTGGCTGCCGGGGGCCTTGTCCGCGCGGGCCAGAGCGTTGGCGACCTTGCGGCGCACGAGGGGCACGTCGCTGGCCAGCTGATCATAGGCTTCGGAGGTGAACAGGCCGACGAACCGGGTCTCGCCCGTGGCCTTGCCCTCGGCGCCGTAACGTTTGACCCCGATATAGTCCATGTAGGCCCGACGATGGACGCGCGAGCGGGCGTTGGCCTTGGCCACGGTGACCGGCTCACTGAGGTCCAGCTGACGGCGCATCTGGCGGGTCAGGACGGCGGGCTCGGAGGCGCGGCGCAGCACGGTGCGGTCGGGGTCGGCCAGGATGCCCAGGCCGGCGCTGGACTGGCTGAGCGGCGCCTCGGCCTCGTAGTCGCCGTCGGCGTTCAGCGGATAGTCGTAGTCGCGCGCGCCCAGGAAAACGAAATGGTCGCTCTTGAGCCATTTCAGGAAGGCGATGTTCTCGGCCAGGACCGCCGGATCGACGTTGGGCGGGGTCGCCTCCAGCCGCTGGACGGCCTGGCGCATCAGGGCGTTCATGGCCTCGTGGTCGCCCACCGCGGCGTGGACGTCGGCCAGGCTCTGGGCCACGCCCTCGCCCAGGGCGTCGCGGCGCTCCTGCGGGACGGCGTCGATGACCAGGATGATGATCGACAGGCGGCGACCGCCCACGTCTCCGATCGGGTGGAACAGCGCCCGCACCGAGACGCCGGCGTCAGCCAGGACGCCCATGACGCTGTCGACCAGGAAGGGGGCGTCGGACTGGACGATGCGGATCAGGTCGTAATCCAGCGTCTTGCCGTCCGCGCCGGACAGAGGGCCCACGGTGATGACGGGAGCCGAGGCGTCCTGCGGATAGTCCTGGGCGGCCTTCCAGGAGGCGGCCAGAAGGGCGGCCAAATCCTCGCCGCCCAGTTCGGGCGTCTCGTCGGCGGCGTAGTCCTCGTGCGCCTGGGCCAGATAGGCCTGCTCCGCCGCGCCCGGTCCGGTTCCCACGATCCGGGCGAAGGCCGCCTCCAGCGCGGCCTTGGTGATCGGCTGAACGGAGGATTGGCGCAGATCGGGGACGGTCATGGACGAGCAGTCTCGAACGACGCGGCAAGGCCGCAAGGAATGCGGCGCGACGCGGCGCCACCTCCGCTGACTAGGCCAGGTCCGGTCGCTCGGGAAGCCCCTGGCGACCGATCGTTGTGATGATCAGTGATAAGGTTGGAATTATTGTGCAGCGCCACAAAGCAGAAAGCCGCCGGACTGGGGGAGTCCGGCGGCCTGCGCGAGCGGCGCCTGGAGGGGAGGGGAGGGCGCCGGTCTCGCTTCGCTGCGGTTCGGAGGGGGGAGTGTCCCGCAGCGTCGAAAACAGAAATGGGAAGCGCCTTTCTGCGTTCAAGAGCGTGCGCCGGGGATTCTTCGCGACATTTTGGCCGCTGTCCGGCGCCGACCGCTGGCGTGGACAACGGTTTTCGATGCTATGCGTTGTGTGGGGTCAACGGTGAAGCTGGAGCACCCGATCATATGCGTCGCTTTCTACTAGGATCGATCGTGGCCGCCGTGGTCGGCCTGTTGCTCGCGGGTGCGGGATACTGGGCCTATTGGAACTTCTATTCGCGGTTTCAGCCGGTCACGATCAGCCGCAATCAGGCCGAGGTTCAACAGCTGCTGGACGAGGCGTCGTGGGTGTCGGACGGCAGCGGCGGGCAGGCCCTCTATATCGTCACCTATCGCGACAGTGCTTCGGCCCATCGCTACCAACGCGACGAGGTGGCCAAGCTGAAGGCCGCAGGGATCGAGACCCGGTTCATCCTGTTCGCCCGCCCCGATCTGGAAGGCGCGCCGCAATCGACGGCGGCGGAACGCGCCACGGTCGCCGAACTGTGGCTGACGCGGGACTGGCCACTTTACGAACGCTGGATGGCCACCCCGGCGAACAGCTGGACCGCCGCCGGCGTCCCCCAGGCGGACGGCAATCTGGCGCGGACGGCCGTGGTCGAGGCCGGGCGCCGGTTCGACGAACGGCTGAGCCAACTGCTGAAGGAGTCCGGGGTCGAGATCAGCTATCCGCTGATCCTGTGGCGCGACCAGAACGGCTTCCTGAAAGTCTGCGGCTGCGCCGACCGTCGCGCCTGGGCCTTCATCCGCGACGATGTCGGCGCGCCGGATCGGCTGGGAGCGTCCGAGGATGCGCCGATCGCGCCCGATGCCGAGGCGCCGGTGCAGGACGGTCAACCCTCAGCCATGCCCTATCCGGCCTTGCCGACGATCCCGCCGGTCGATGCGCCGAACACAGGCATGACGCCAACGCCGGGCGCGCCCCAGACGCAGCCCCAGACCGGGGCCCAGACCGGGGGCCAGACCAGACCCACGACACCGCCCGCGTCGAACCGGCCGACCACCCCGCCACGCGCGGCGCCGGCCCCGACCAAGCAGGACGACACGACCTTCTACTGATCAGAGGGAGCGGCAGGCCGCGATGAGGCGATCGACGTCCTCGGCGTCCTGATACAGGCCGAAGCCGAAGCGGATCACGTCGTCGCGCACATCGGTGACCACGTCCGCCTGACGAAGACCCGCGCACCAGGCCTGGGCGTCAGGATGGCGCAGGGCCAGGAAACGGGCGCGCGGCGCGTCGCCGATCACCGGGTTGAGGAATTCGGCTTCGGACAGCACGCCTGCACGTCCATCGCGCACCGCCGCCTGGAAGCGGCCGGCCAAGTCGCGAGCATGGGCGGCGACGGCGGCGGTGCTGAGCCCCTGATCGTCCAGCATCCGGCGCGCCGCGTTGAAACGATACAGCGCAGAGCAATCGAAGGTCGCCCCCCAGAACCGGCCGCCGTCGCTGCGGTACTGAACCCCGCCGGGCGGGCCGGACAGGTCGCCGAACTCCGCGAACCAGCCGGTGATCACCGGGCGGGGACAGAAGCCGGGCGGGGCGTGCAGGAAACAGGCGCCCTCGCCCGCCATGGCGTATTTGTAGCCGCCGGAGACATAGAAGATCCGATCAGCCACCGCCGACAGGTCGGTCGGCGTCGCCATGAAGCCGTGATAACCGTCGACCAGCACCCAAGGGCCTTCGGGCCGGGCCAGGGCGGCGAGATCCTCGATCCGGTCGAACAGGCCGCCGGTGCGGAAGAAGACCTGGCTGACCACGATCCAGTCGTAACCGCCCTTGGCCGCCTCGGCGACGAAGCGGTCGGCGAAGGTGTCGAAGGGAGCCAGCGGCACGCGCATCACCACCGCCGCCCCGACCTCCTCCCACCGCTCGGCCTGACGGCGGAAGGAGTGAAACTCGCCGTCCGTCGCCAGGATGCGGACAGGCGTCCGCTCCACGCCCGAGAACAGGCGCAGCAGGAAGTCGTGGGTGTTGGACGAGAAGACGACGCTGTCGGGCGAAGGCAGACCAAGCTCGGCCGCGACATGGGCCTGGGCCTGGGGGATCACCTCGCCGAAGACGAGGTCCCACTTGTGGTCGGCATGAAGATTGGCGTCCAGCCACGTCTGCTGCTGCGCCTCGAAACTGGCGTCCGGCCACAGGTGATGGCTGTGCGCCGCGAAATGCAGCCGCTCCGGGGCCGCCGACAGGGCGCGGGAGAAGAGGGACTTGTAGGTCATCCCTCTTCTTTAGGACATCTCGCCAAGCGCTCAAGCAGCGAGCCGCCGCGCGGCGGCTCGCCTCTTAAACGAGAGCCCCGTGGCAGTGTTTGAACTTGCGGCCCGAGCCGCAGGGGCAGGGCGAGTTGCGGCCGGTCATTTCCCAGCCGGGGGGCAGCATCTCGATCGGCAGTTTGGAGCGATCGTCGCCGATCAGCGTGCCTTCCGGGTTCTGGGCCGACGGATTGGCCATCTCGTTCTCGCCGGTGCCGGGATTCAGGTGGATTTCCTGGAACTCGGGCAGTTCGGGCGGGGCCTGGAAGCGGAACTCGACCGTCATGAGCCAGCGCGTCACGTTATGACGCAGGTCGTAGAGCAGGCTCTCGAACAGGGAGAAGGCCTCGGTCTTGTATTCGTTCAGCGGGTCGCGCTGGCCGTAGCCGCGCAGACCGATGACGCCACGCAGGTGGTCCAGGTGGACCAGGTGCTCGCGCCACTGCATGTCGATCATCTGCAGCATGAACTGCTTTTCGAGGCCGCGCGTCTGGTCGGCGCCGATCTGTTCCAGGCGTTCGGCGGCGCGGGCGTCGGCGGCGGCCAGAAGCCGGTCCTCGATCTCCTCGTTCGACACGCCTTCCTCGGCGGCCCAGTCGTGCAGCGGCAGCTCCAGCCCCAGGGTCGAGCGGACCTTTTCGTCTAGGCCGTCGATGTCCCACTGTTCGGCATAGGCCTTGGGCGGCATGTAGCGTTCGACCAGGTCGGACACCACGTCGCGGCGGAAGTCGCCGACCAGTTCCGACAGGTCTTCGGAGTCCATGAACTCCTGGCGCTGTTCGAACACCGCCTTGCGCTGGTCGTTCACGACGTCGTCGTATTTCAGCAGATTCTTGCGGATGTCGTAGTTGCGGGTCTCGACGCGCTTCTGGGCGGTCTCGATGGCGCGGTTCAGCCAGGGGTGGGTGATGGCCTCGCCTTCCGCCACGCCGAAGGTCTTCATGATCGAGTCGAGACGGTCGCCGGCGAAGATGCGCAGCAGGTCGTCCTCGCAGGACAGGTAGAATTTCGAGGTGCCGGGGTCGCCCTGACGGCCGGTGCGGCCGCGCAGCTGGTTGTCGATACGGCGGCTCTCATGACGTTCGGTGCCCAGGACGAACAGGCCGCCGGCGTCCAGCGCGATCTTCTTCTGGACGGCGATGTCGGCCTTGAACTGGGCCTCCTGGGCCACTTCCATCTCGTGGGTGACCTCGACGGCCATGTTGCGCTGTTCGAGCATCCACTTCTGCATCTTCATTTCGAGGTTGCCCCCGAGCTGAATGTCGGTGCCCCGGCCCGCCATGTTGGTGGCGATGGTCACCACGCCCGGCAGACCGGCGTCGGCGACGATATAGGCTTCCTGTTCGTGCTGGCGCGCGTTCAGGACGCTGTGCGGGATGCCGCGCAGCTTGGTCTCGTAGGTGATGTCATAGGCGGCGTCGCCGATCTTCTCGGCTTCCTTGGCCTTGCCCGCATATTCCGGCTTCAGCGCGCGGGAGACCTCGACCTTATATTCGAACTTGCTCAGCAGGTCCGACAGCTGTTCCGAACGCTCGATCGAGACCGTGCCCACCAGGATCGGCTGACCCGCCAGGTGGCATTCGGCGATCTGTTTGGCGATGGCCTGGTTCTTCTCGGCGTGGGTCCGATAGACCTCGTCGTCATAGTCCTTGCGCTGGATCGGCCGGTTGGTCGGCACCTCCAGCACGTCCATCTTGTAGATGTCGCCGAATTCCTGGGCCTCGGTCGCGGCCGTGCCGGTCATGCCCGACAGTTTCTCGTACAGGCGGAAATAGTTCTGGATCGTCACCGAGGCCAGGGTCTGGTTCTCGGGCTGGATCTTGACGTCTTCCTTGGCCTCGATGGCCTGGTGCAGGCCTTCGGACAGGCGGCGGCCGGTCATCATACGGCCGGTGAATTCGTCGATCAGGACGATCTCGCCGCCCTTGATGATATAGTCCTTGTCGCGCTGATACAGGGTGTTGGCGCGCAGGGCCTGGTTTGCGTGGTGGACCAGGCTGATGTTGGCGGCGTCGTACAGGCCGGTGGTGTCGGCGGCGAAGTGACCGCCGGCCTCCAGCGCCTCTTCGATCCGTTCCGAACCCAGCTCGGTCAGCAGGACCTGCTTCTGCTTTTCGTCGAGCTCGTAGGCGTCCTTGTCCTTGATCAGTTCCTTGATCAGGCCGTCGAGGATTTTATAGAGGTCCGAACGGTCCTCGGTCGGGCCCGAGATGATCAGAGGCGTGCGCGCCTCATCGATCAGGATGGAGTCGACCTCGTCGACGATGGCGAAGTTGTGCGGGCGTTGCACCATCTCGCGCCGGTCATAGACCAGGTTGTCGCGCAGATAGTCGAAGCCGAACTCGTTGTTGGTGCCGTAGGTGACGTCGGCGTTGTAGGCCGCCTGGCGCTGGCCCTGGGACAGACCGTTGACGATGACGCCGACCTCAAGACCCAGGAAGCGATAGACCTTGCCCATCGTCTCGGCGTCGCGGCGCGCCAGGTAGTCGTTCACGGTAATGACATGCACGCCCTTGCCGGGCAGGGCGTTCAAATAGACGGGGGCCACGGCGACCAGGGTCTTGCCCTCGCCGGTCCGCATCTCGGCGATGCCGCCCTCGTGCAGGATCATGCCGCCGGCCAGCTGGACGTCATACTGACGCTGGCCCAGCACCCGCTTGGACGCCTCGCGCACCACGGCGAAGGCTTCGGGCAGGATCTTGTCCAAAGTCTCGCCGTTCGCCACCCGGTCACGGAAGGCGTCGGTCATCATCCGCAGCTCGTCGTCGGACAGGGCCGCGAACTTGGGCTCCAGCGCATTGATGCGCTGGGCGTGGTCCTGGAAGGCCTTGACCTTGCGGTCGTTGGAAGAGCCGAAAAATTTCTTGGCGAAGCCGAGCATGTTGGATCCGGTAGCGGTCGAGCGTCTGCGAGCTGAGCGGCTCTGAAATCCCGTGAGGGGCGGCGATACGGACGCCGCGAGAGAGGCCCTGAACGATCACGACCCCGGAGCGCCGCATCAGGCGCGCGCGAAGGGCCGCGCAGACGATCAAAACCCCTCGACTTGGGCGCAGGCGGGACTTAAGCACCGGCCTAACCCCTGTCAACGCGAGGGGCTTTCGGCCGCCTTCGACGGAGCGCCCCCTTGACCCCCTTCCGCCGACCCTCGACCCTTCTGACGACGGCGCTTTTGGCCGCTGTCCTTTCGACGGCCGCCTGTTCGCGATCCGGCGACGACCGTCCACCCGAACAGGGCGATCAGGCCGTGGCGACGGTGCAGGATGAGACCATCTGGGCGTCGGACGTGAAGCGCGAGGCGGTGGCGCAAGGGCTGATCGGCGAGGGCGAGGCGCTGGATGCGACATCGGATCTTTTCCGCCGCGTGCTGGACGAGGTGATCGATCAGAAGCTGCTGGCGGGCGAGGCCGAAAGGCGGCGACTGGATTCCTCGCCCCTGGCCCAGCGGCGGCTTGAGGCGACCCGCGAGCGTATCCTGGGCGACATGCTGGTCGAGAGCGTGGTCAACAAGGCCGTGTCCGACCAGGCCGTGCAGACCCTTTATAATGAACAGCTTCGGCTGGCGAAGACCTCCGAGGAGATCCGGGTGCGCCTGATCCTGTCGCGCACCAAGCCCGAGGCCGACGCCGTGATCGGCATCCTGGGCCAGGGCGCGGGGTTCGAGGCGGTGGCGGCGGAGCGGTCGGTGGACGAGGCGACGCGGTTCTCGGGCGGCGACCTGGGCTATTCGACGCTGGACGTCATGCCGCAAGCCTATGCCGACGCCCTGCGCGACAAGCCGGCCGGATCGACCGT
Organism: Brevundimonas sp. PWP3-1b1; assembly: GCF_049896065.1. Lineage (NCBI taxonomy): Bacteria > Pseudomonadati > Pseudomonadota > Alphaproteobacteria > Caulobacterales > Caulobacteraceae > Brevundimonas > Brevundimonas sp. PWP3-1b1. Next base: position 609,186 of record NZ_JAFCTO010000001.1, read on the forward strand.
CGGGCCGTTCCAGACCGAGGGCGGCTGGGCCGTGTTGCGGGTCGAGGATCGGCGCAAGGAAAATCCGCCGACGCTGGAGCAGGCGCGTCCCCAGATCGTGCGCTATCTGACCTATGAAGGTGTGCGACAGTTGCTGGAACAGCTGCGCGGGAAGGCCGAGGTCGATGTGCGCCTGCCTGCCCAGTCGCCGCCCGCCGCATCCGCGCCGGCTCCGTCGTCCACCCCGTCTCCCGCACCGGCCGCCTGACATGACCAAGCCCCCCTCCACGACCGGCCAGAAGATCGAGCATGCGTTCGAAAAGGCGCTGGACCCGTTCGCCACGGCCCTGAAGCGCGCGACGCGCACGCCGGGATCGGACCCGGCGGCCCCGACGCCCGCGCCCGTCGCCGGCAAGCCGGGGCTGAAAATCTCGCCCCTGGCCGTGCCCTTCCCGACCATTCCGCCCATCGGCGGGGTCGAGATCGCCACAGCGCGGGCCGGCTTCTACAAGCACGAGCGCGACGACCTGGTGGTGTTTCGCTTCGCGCGCGGCACAAGCTGCGCCGGGGTCTTCACCCGCCACAAGATCGGCTCGGCGCCGGTCGATTGGTGCAAGAAACACCTGACCGGACCCGACGGCGGCAAGGACGTGCGCGCCCTGGTGGTAAACGCCGGCTGCGCCAACGCCTTCACCGGCAAGGCCGGCGCCGACGCGGCCCGCCGGACCGCTTCGGAGGTCGCCAAACGGTTCGGCTGTCGCCAGCGCGACGTCATGCTGGCCTCGACCGGGGTGATCGGCGTGGTGCTGGACGAAAAGAAGATCGTCGCCAAACTGCCCGAGATCGAAAACGGGCTGGACGCCGACGCCTGGGCCAGGGCCGGTCGCGGCATCATGACCACCGACACCTTCCCCAAGGGGTCCTACGCCGAGGCCGAGATCGAGGGCTACAAGGTCCGTATCGCCGGGATCGCCAAGGGGTCGGGCATGATCGCGCCGGACATGGCGACCATGCTGGCCTTCATCGTCACCGACGCCGACATCCATCCCAATGTGCTCCAGGCGCTGCTGGGTCTGCATGTGCGCACCACCTTCAACAGCGTGACGGTGGACGGCGACACCTCGACCAATGACACGGCCCTTCTGTTCGCCACCGGGACCTCTGGCGCGCCGCGCATAGGCAGGGTCGGGGATCGGCGCCTGAAAAGCTTCTCGGCCGCCCTCGACAAGGTGATGCTGGATCTGGCGCACCAGCTGGTGCGCGACGGCGAGGGGGCGACCAAGTTCGTCAAGGTGACGGTGGACGGCGCGGCTTCGCCCGCCTCGGCCCGCAAGCTCGCCAAATCCATCGCCGACAGCCCCCTGGTCAAGACCGCCATTGCCGGTGAGGACGCCAACTGGGGCCGCGTCGTCATGGCGGTCGGCAAGACCGAGGAGCCGGTGGATCGCGACCGCCTGGGCATCAGGTTCGGTCCGAACGTCGCGGCCGTCGACGGCGCCCCGTCCGCCACCTACGACGAGGCGAAGATGAGCGCCTATATGAAGAACCCCGAGATCGACATCACGGTCGACGTCGGCGCCGGCCGGGCCTCGGCGACCGTCTGGACCTGCGACCTGACCAAGGGCTACATCGAGATCAACGGCGATTATCGTTCGTGACTGACGCTCCGCTTCCCACCGTCCTAGTCGTCGCCGTCGCCCTGATCGACGTGGACGGGCGGGTGCTGATCGCCAAGCGTCCCGAAGGTAAGAAACTGGCCGGGCTGTGGGAATTTCCGGGCGGAAAGGTCGAGCCGGGAGAGCGGCCCGAAGCGGCCCTGATCCGCGAGTTGAAGGAAGAGCTGGGCATCGACGTCAGCGAAAACTGTCTGTCGCCGTTCGTTTTCGCCAGCCACGCTTACGATTCGTTTCACCTGTTGATGCCATTGTATCTGTGCCGACGGTGGGACGGCGTGGTCACGGCGCGTGAGCACAACGGCCTGGCCTGGGTGAAACCGATCAAGCTTTCGGACTATCCCATGCCCCCGGCGGACGAACCTCTGGTCGCCTGGTTGCGCGACCTGCTCTGACCGCGGCCATAAAGGCGGCTGTCGGCAACTAATCCGGCTCTTCGCCGGTCATTTCCTTGACGCCCAGCACATCGGCCAGCCGCGTCTTGGCCGATCCGCGCGGCAGGGGCTTCTGCTGGCTCTCGTGCGGTTTCCAGCCGGCCAGGTGAATGATCTCGAACGTCGCAGGGATACGACCGTCCGGCTGGGCGTGGCGTTCGGCGTAGAGGGCGGCGGCGCGGGCGACGATGCGGCGGCTGAGCGGCCGGACCGAACCGTGCAGCACATTGGTCTCGCCCATGGCGCGCAGGTCGCGGATCAGGGCGAACAGGTCGGCATAGCGGACGGTGAACCGGTCCACGTCAGAGACGGGCAGGGCCAAACCCGCCCGCTGCAACAAGGCCGCGCCGTCATAGCCGTCGGCGAAGGGCGAGACGCGCGCCTGGGCGCCGCCACGTTCCTCCAGCTCGACCTCGGTCAGAATCGCCCGTAGTTCCTTCAGCGTGCCCGCGCCGAACAGGGTGCCGATGAACAGGCCGTCGGGCTTCAGGGCGCGCCGGATCTGGGCCAGGGCGCCGGGCAGGTCGTTGGCCCAGTGCAGGGTCAGCAGCGAGACGATCAGATCGGTCGATCCATCCGTCAGCGGCAGGGGCCCGGCCCCCGGCGCCGCGCGCTGGGCCATTGAGGCGGGCGTCAGTATGGGGCCGACGCGGCCGGCGGCGTCGCTGGACCTGACCGCACGCTCAAACACCCCTGGATGGGCGGACAGATCGACCGCAACGGGAAAATCGCGCAATATGGCTTCCAGGCTCTCGGCGGCGTTGGCGGCGGCGCGGACGTGCAGGAAGTCGGCCTGGTCGAAACGGGCGGCGGACCGCGCCAGGCGCGCCTGACGCCGTGCGGCGTCGAAAATGCGCGGAGGGCCTTCGGAAGGGGATTGGGGGGCGGTCATGGACGAACAGGATGGGGGCTGGCGACGCGCCTGGGAAGGGGCGGGGCGACAGTTGCGTGGGGCGGGACGCGGGTTGGCGGACCTGATCCTGCCGCCGATGGCGCACGACAGCCGCGAAGCGACGGCCGCCGCAGGCCTGACGCCCGACGCCTGGAGCCGCATCCGGTTTCTGGAGGCGCCGGTCTGCGACGGCTGCGGGGCGGCGTTCGAGTATGACGGCGGCGCCTTCGCCGAGGACCGCTGCACCGCCTGCATCGCCCAGCCCTATGTCTTTCAGCGAGCGCGGGCGGCCTGTCTGTATGATGAGGCGTCGCGAGGGCTGATCCTGCGGTTCAAGCACGGGGACCAGCAGCAGTTCGCGCCCCTGTTCGCCCGCTGGATCGGCCGATCCGCCGCCGATCTGGTCGAAGAGGCGGATGCCGTCGTGCCCGTCCCGCTGCACCCCTTTCGCCTGCTGTCGCGCCGCTTCAATCAGGCCGCCGAGATCGCCCGACCGCTAGCCCGCGACGCAGGCCTCGACTATCTGCCCGACGCCCTGGTCCGCACGACCCACACCACTAGCCAGGGCGGCAAGAGCCAACGAGGGCGGCGTCTGAACGTCAGGAAGGCCCTCGACGTGACGGAGGCCGGGCGGCGTCGGATCAGGGGACGGCGCATCCTTCTGATCGACGACGTGTTGACCACGGGCGCGACCGGAGAGGCCTGCGCGCGCGCCCTGCTCGACGCCGGAGCGCGCGGCGTGGACATGGCCGTCATCGCGCGGGTGCGAAACGCCCGTGAACTGACTATGTAACCCCTATCACCCCCCGCGCGGCGGCTCGCTGCTTGAGGGACATACTGTTCTGGAGACCTGATTTGGCCGACGTCGTCATCTACACCAAGCCCGGCTGCCCCTATTGCTACAGCGCCATGGCGCTGCTGAAGAAGAAGGGCGTGGACTACACCGAGATCGTCGCCTCGAACGATCCCGCCAAGAAGGCCGAGATGGTCGAGAAGTCCGGCGGCCGCATGACCTTCCCGCAGGTCTTCATCGGCGGCCAGCACGTCGGCGGTTCCGACGATGTCCACGCCCTGGATCGCGACGGCAAGCTCGACCCGCTGCTGGCGGCCTGATCCCATGAGCGGCGGGCTCGACATCGCCCTGATCCAGACCCGCACGCCGGCGACGGCCGAGGCGGCCCTTGCCCATGTCGAGCCCCTGATCCGTGAGGCGGCGGCGGGCGGGGCGAAATTCGTCCTGACGCCAGAGGGAACCAATGTCCTGGAGCAGCGTCGCGACCGCCGAGATGCCGCGATAACGACCGAGGACGCCGATGTCGCCGTGCTGGGCTTGCGTCGTCTGGCGGCGGAACTGGACGTCTGGCTGCTGATCGGCTCGGCCATCGTGAGATCCGGCCATGCCGGAGACGGTCGCGCCGCCAATCGGTCGCTGCTGATCGACGCGGCAGGCGGTATCGTCTCCCGTTACGACAAGCTGCATGTCTTCGACGTGAACCTGCCGAACGGCGAGACCTATCGCGAGAGCGCCACGGTGCGGCCGGGCGACGGAGCGGCGATCGCGGATACGCCCTGGGGCCGGATGGGGCTGACCATCTGCTACGACATCCGCTTTCCGCATCTGCATCGCCAGCTGGCCAAGGCGGGGGCGTCGATGATCGCTGTGCCCGCCGCCTTTACCGCCCCGACGGGCGAAGCGCATTGGGAGACCCTGCTGCGCGCTCGCGCCATCGAGACGGGCGCCTTCGTCCTGGCCCCGGCGCAAGGCGGGCTGCACGAGGACGGTCGCCGCACCTGGGGCCGGTCCACCGTCGTCGGACCCTGGGGCGAGATCATCGCCAAGGCGGATCACGACGAGCCTTGCATCGTGACGGGGAAGCTGGACATGGAGGCGGTGGCCCGCGCGCGTGCGGCGGTGCCCGCCCTGACCCACGATCGCGATTTCCTGCCCGCCATTTGATTGTCCCATGATCCGATACGCCCTGAAATGCGACCAGGCCCACGAGTTCGAGGCCTGGTTCGGCTCTTCGTCCGACTTCGACGACCAGGCGGGGCGCGGCCTGGTGGAGTGCCCGTTCTGCGGCTCACATTCGGTTCAGAAGGCGATCATGGCTCCGGCCGTCAGCGGCGCGCGCAAGTCCGATCCGGCGTCGGATGTCGCAGGTAAGATGCAGGCCATGATGATGGCCGCCGCCCGCGAGGTGCGCGCCCATGTCGAGGCCAACTTCGACTATGTCGGCGACACGTTCGCCCGCGAGGCCCGCGACATCCACGAGGGCAGGTCCGAGAAGCGCGAGATCTATGGCGAGGCCACGCCCGCCGAGGTGAAAAAGCTGAAGGACGACGGCGTGCCGGTCTCGGCCCTGCCCGAAGCCCCGCCGGACCCGTCCAAGGTCAACTGAGGTGGCCTCGGGAGAGGAACGGTATCAGGAGTTCGCGCCGCCGCCGGCCTTGCGGCCCTTCGTCCGCGTCATTTGGACCTATGCCGCGCCCGACCCGACGCCGACCATCCAGCGCATCGCGCCCGACGGCTGTCCCGAACTGATCTTCGACCTGGGCGCCCCCTATGCCGAACAGGATCACGACGGCCTGTTCCGCCTACAGCCCTCGGCCCTGTTCGCGGGGCAGATGACCCGGCCCCTGGTCATGCGGCCGACCGGCCCGACCGAACTGGTCGCCGTTCGGTTCGAGCCCGATGGCGCGCGCGGCTTTCTGGGGCGGCCGCTGAGCGAGGCGACCGACCGGCGGCTGGACATGGTCGAGCGCCTGGCCGGGTTCGTGGCTCCGACCGGGGATCAGGCAGGTCAGGTCGCGGCCATCGCCGTCTGGTTGGAGGCGCAGAGGCGAGGCGCGGACTGGACGATCGATCCGGCGATCCGAGCCGAGATCGAATACGCCATGGCCGAACGCCCGGCGCCGGCCCGATCGCCGTCCGAGCAACGCGCCCTTCAGCGCCGGTTCGCGGACCGGGTCGGGGTATCGCCGCGCCTGCTGCGTTCGATCTTTCGCTTTCGCCGGGTGTTCGATCATGCCGCCGACCCGGACAGGGCCGAAAGCTGGCTCGCGGCCGGGCTGGAGGCCGGCTATTTCGATCAGCCGCAGATGGCGCGCGACTTCCGCCGCTTCCTGGGTTGCACCGCCACTGAATGGGCGCGCGAGCAGCATGAACTGGCCCGCGCCATCGCGTCGCAAACCTACAAGCCGTCGGAACCTCAGCCCGCCTAGTCTGAGCGCATAGACCGGAGAGGGAAGACGACCATGCTGACCCCGCTGCTATTCGCCGCTGCGCTTCACGCGGAACTGCGACCCGACCTGGGCTGGATGTCCGGCTACTGGCTGTCCTGCGAGGGCGGGCGCGAGGTCGGGGAGACCTGGACCGATCCCCGTCTGGGCCTGATGTTGGGAACCTCGCTGACCGTGCGCGACGGCCGGGCAGGGTGGGAACTGTCCCGCATCGGGCCCATCGACCCGACCCCGGCCGCGCCCCCAGATACCCCACTGGCCTATTTCGCCCACCCGGAAGGCCAGGCCGTCACCGTGTTTCCAGTGATCGACGCCGGTCCGAACCGCGTCGTTTTCGAACAGGCGGCCGACGACGACTTTCCCAAGCGCGTCGTCTATGAACGCGAGGGCGATGTCCTGAACGCCCGGATCGAAGGCGTGATGGACGGTCAGGAAAGGATCATCCGATGGCGCTTCCAGAAGGCGGAACTGAACGCGCGCTGCCCCAGCCCACAGCCGGGCTAGACTGGCGGCCCATGCGGCCCGACGACATCGATGCGGTGGTCGAGGTCGCCCGCCTGTCCTTCCCGGATCATTTCGAGGATCGCGCCTGTTTCCAGAACCGGCTGGCGCTGTATCCACGCGGCTGTTTCGTACTGGCGGACGGCGACGCCCCCGCACAGGGCTATCTGATCGCCTATCCGTGGCGGGCCGAAAGCGCGCCCCCGCTGAACACGGTGATCGAAGGGCTGCCGGCCGATCCGGACCTGATCTATCTGCACGACCTGGCCCTGCATCCCGATGCGAGGGGGTCCGGTGCGACCGGCGCCGTCGTCGAGCGGCTGGCCGAACAGGCGGCCGAGGACGGCTGGCCCGCCATCGCCCTGGTCGCGGTCAACGACGCCGCCGGCTTCTGGTCGCGGCATGGGTTCGAGGCGCGCGCGGCGCCCGGCATGTCGGCCAAGCTGGAGAGCTACGGCGCCGACGCCCGCTATATGGTGCGCGCGCTCTAGGGACGGTTCAGGGCGCGCTGTCCGCCGGCGCACACGAACATCACGCGCTGGCGCATCGGCAAGGTCGCAGAGGCGCGACGGCGCATTTCCGTCTCGCAGAAACGGGGGTCGCCGACCTGATCGGGCGTCAAGATCGCGCGATGATCCGCGCACCAGTCACGGCTCGCCGTGCGGATGCGGTCGGCCAGGATCGCCGCGTCGCCCGGCCTGGAGAGATTGAGGCCCCGGCTCGCGACATGCATGTCGGGCGCGCCCGTTGTCAGCAGCCCGGCCAGTATCAGGCCCGTCATGATCGCCATCGCCGTCATCTCCGAGATCGCACCGCCCGTCGCGGCCCTGGCGCAAGGAGGCGGCGAGAACCGGCGGCGGATGCGGCCGTGCGGATGAAATATCGGTAAGGCGCGAACGGTGTTCGAAACGCCCGCTCTGGTGTTTCTGTCCACATGCCTGTAAGAGGCGCGCGCCTCCCGCATGCCTTTTCATGACCAGCGGCCGCCCGTATGCCGGCCGCGCCTTTACGCGATTATCAAATGAACCTGCGCAACGTCGCCATCATCGCCCACGTCGACCATGGCAAGACCACCCTGGTGGATCAGCTGCTCGCCCAGTCCGGCGTCTTCCGAGCCAATGAGGCGACGACCGAGCGCGCCATGGACTCCAACGACCAGGAAAAAGAGCGTGGCATCACCATTCTGGCCAAGTGCACCTCGGTGCTCTGGAACGGCAAGGCCGGTGAAACCCGCATCAACATCATCGACACCCCCGGCCACGCCGACTTCGGCGGCGAAGTCGAGCGGATCCTGGGCATGGTGGATGGTTGCGTCATCCTGGTGGACGCCGAAGAGGGCGTCATGCCCCAGACCAAGTTCGTCCTGACCAAGGCCCTCAAGATGGGCCTGCGCCCGATCCTGTGCATCAACAAGGTCGATCGCGCCCATGCCGATCCCGACCGCGTCCACAACGAGACCTTCGACCTGTTCGCCGCCATCGGCGCGACGGACGAGCAGCTGGACTTTCCCCACATCTACGCCTCGGGCCGCAACGGCTGGGCGACGATGGATCTGAACCAGCCCAACGACAACCTGGCCCCGCTGTTCGACCTGATCGTCGACCACGTCCCGCCGCCCAAGGTTCAGGAAAACAAGGACAAGCCGTTCCAGATGCTGAACGTGCTGATCGAGGCCGACCCGTTCCTGGGCCGGATCCTGACCGGCCGGATCGAGAGCGGCAAGGCCGTTCCCGGCATGGCGATCCACGCCCTGGACCGTGAAGGCAAGGAAATCGAACGCGGCCGCATCACCAAGGTCCTGGCCTTCCGCGGCCTGAAGCGTCAGGCCCTGGACGAGGGTTCGGAAGCGGGCGACATCGTCGCCATCGCCGGCATGTCCAAGGCGACCGTGGCCGACACCCTGTGCGCCATGGAAGTCACCGACGCCCTGCCGGCCCAGCCGATCGATCCGCCGACCATCTCCATGACCGTCTCGGTCAACGACAGCCCGCTGGCCGGCCGCGAAGGCGACAAGGTCCAGTCGCGCGTCATCCGCGACCGCCTGCTGAAGGAAGCCGAAGCCAACGTCGCCATCCGCGTCACCACGACCGAAGGCGGCGACGCCTATGAGGTGGCCGGCCGTGGCGAACTGCAGCTGGGCGTTCTGATCGAAAACATGCGCCGCGAAGGCTTCGAGGTCTCGATCTCGCGTCCGCGCGTGGTCTTCCAGGAAGGCCCCAACGGCGAGAAGATGGAGCCCATCGAAGACGTCATGATCGACGTGGACGACGAGTTCTCGGGCATCGTCATCGAGAAGCTGTCGGCCCGTAAGGCCGAGATGACCGACATGGGCCCGTCGGGCGCCGGCAAGACCCGCATCAGCCTGAAATGCCCGTCGCGCTCGCTGATCGGCTATCAGGGCGAGTTCCTGACCGACACGCGCGGTTCGGGCGTGCTGAACCGGGTCTTCAGCCACTACGAAGAATACAAGGGCGCGATCGCCGGCCGTCTGAAGGGCGTGCTGATCTCGAACTCGGACGGCGACACGGCGGCCTTCGCCCTGTGGAACCTGGAAGATCGCGGCGTCATGTTCGTCGGCGCCGGCGAGAAGACCTACCAGGGCATGATCATCGGCGAGAACGCGCGCTGGGACGACCTGGACGTCAACCCGATCAAGGGCAAGCAACTGACCAACGTCCGCGCCTCCGGCAAGGACGAGGCCGTGCGCCTGACCCCGCCGCGCCAGATGTCGCTGGAACAGGCCATCGCCTATATCGACGACGACGAGCTGGTCGAGGTGACGCCGAAGTCGATCCGCCTGCGCAAGCAGACGCTGAACCCGTCGTTCCGCAAGAAGCGCGTTCGCCCCGAGTAATCCCTCACTGACGCGAAGGGGGATGCGGCCTATAGGTGGCCGACATGACCATTTCGCCCAGTCTGGATGACCGCCTTGACGAGGCCGCCCGCGCGGGAGATCCGCGCGCGGCGGTCTCTGTCGTTTTGCGCGAGACCTATGACGCCGCCCGCGCCCGCGCCGAGCGCAAGCTGGATGGAGGCATGAAGGGGCGCGATGTCGCCCGCCTCTACGCCACAGCCGCCGACGACATGCTGGCGAGCCTGTGGCGGGTCGCCACCCAGGTCCTGTTCCCCGTCTCCGCCGTCGAGAGCGAACGGCTGTCCCTGGTGGCGGTCGGGGGTTACGGGCGGGGCGTCCTGGCGCCCTTTTCCGATCTGGACCTGCTGTTCCTGCGCCCGGCCAAGGCCACGCCGCGCGGGGAGAGCGTCATCCAGTTCGTCCTCTATGTGCTGTGGGACCTGGGCATCAAGGTCGGACCGGCGGTGCGCTCGGTCGAGGAATGCCTGACCCTGTCGCGCACCGACATGACGGTGCGGACCACACTGCTGGAGGCGCGGCATCTGGCGGGCGACGAGCGGCTGTCGGACCTGATGATCGGCCGGTTCCGCGACATGGTCTCCAAGTCCGACCCGCGACCCTTCATCGCCGCCAAGCTGGAAGAGCGGGCCATCCGGCACCAGAAGGCGGGCGTGACCCGCTACAAGGTCGAACCCAACGTCAAGGACGGCAAGGGCGGGCTTCGCGACCTGAACACCCTCTACTGGATCGCGCGGTCCCTGGCGCCCGACAGCCGGCTGGGCGCGACGGTGATGGACGAGATGTTCACCTCGCGCGAGCGTCGCGCCTCCGACGACGCTTTCGACTTCCTGTGGCGGGTACGGATTCATCTGCACCTGATCGCGGGTCGGGCCGAGGAGAAGCTGACCTTCGACATGCAGCCCGAGGTGGCCCGCCGCATGGGCTGGCAGGGGAGGGGCGACGAACCGGCGGTCGAACGGTTCATGCGCCGCTATTTCCTGGTCGCGCGCGACGTCGGCGCCCTGACCCGCGCCATGTCGGCCAAGCTGGAGGCGCGACATCAGAAGACGGCGCAAGGCCTGTCGCGGCTGATGACCCCGTTCCGGCCCGCCCGCCGCAAGATGGAGGTCGAGGGGTTCTGGGTCGATCAGGGCCGGCTGTCAGTCGAAGGGCCGGAGGTGTTCGCCGCCGATCCGGTCAAGCTGCTGACCCTGTTCGTCTGTGCGGATCGTCACGACCTGGACCTGCACCCGGACGCCTTTTCGGCCGTGACCCGGTCGCTGTCGTTGGTGACGCCCCGGCTGCGGCGCGATCCGGCGGCGACGCGGGCCTTTCTGGACATTCTGGCGCATGGCCAGCGGCCCTATCGCGTCCTGACCATCATGAACGAGACGGGCCTGCTGGGTCGCTTCCTGCCCGAATGGGGCCGGATCGTGGGCCAGACCCAGTTCAACATGTACCACGCCTATACGGTGGACGAGCACACGCTCCAGGCGATCGGCATCATCAACGACATCGCGCGCGGCAAGCTGAAGGACGACCACCCGCTGGCCACCGAGATCGTCCAGCTGATCTCGGACATGGAAGCCTTGATGCTGGGCATGCTCTTGCACGACGTGGGCAAGGGCGGGGAGCGGGGACAGCTGGAGGACGGCGCCATCGCCGCACGCCGGGCCTGCGAGCGGCTGGGCGTCGATCCGCGCCGTATCGAACTGGTCGTCTGGCTGGTGCGCAGCCATCTGGCGCTCAGCGACTATGCCCAGAAGCGCGACCTGTCCGATCCCGCCACCATCCGCGCCTTCGCCGAGCTGGTGGGCGATCCCGAACGGTTGCGGATGCTGCTGGTCCTGACCGTCGCCGACATCCGGGCGGTGGGGCCGGGGGTGTGGAATGGCTGGAAGGGTCAGTTGATGCGCACCCTCTACAACCAGGTCGCCGGCCTTTTCCGGGGCGAGGACGTGGCGCGCGAAGACCCGCTGGCGGAGCATCCGGCCCTGGTCGAGCGTGCGCGTCAGACGGGCGCCGCCGCCGAGGCCGCGCCGACCGCCCCCGTCACGGGGCTGGCGGTCCAGACCACCGAGATCTCCATCGCCGCCGCCGACCGGCCGGGCCTGTTCGCGGACCTGGCGCAGACCATGGCGGCCCTGGGCGCCGACGTGACCGACGCCCGCGTGGCGACCACGTCAGAGGGTCTGGTGCTGGACGTCTTCCGCGTTCAGGACGGGGCGGGTCTGCCCTATGGCCAGGCCGAGCCGCGTCGGCTCAAGGCCCTGGTCGAGGCGCTGGAAAAAGCCGCGCGCGGCGACGGCCGCATCGGCAAGGCGCCCGACCCGACCGGCAACGCCCGAAAGGCCGCCTTCGAGGTCCGCCCCGTGGTCATGGTCGATCACCACGCCAGCGAACTGGCCACCGTGGTCGAGGTGTCCTGCGCGGACCGGCCCGGCCTGCTGGCGGCCCTGTCTAGGGTGTTCAACGACGAAGGCCTGAACATCCGCTCGGCCCATGTCGCCAGCTATGGCGAGCGAGCGGTGGACAGCTTCTATGTGGTCGATGGAAAAGGCCGCAAGGTGACGTCCGAACAGCGGATCGCCGAACTGCGCACGGCCCTGGAGGCCGTGCTGGACAGCCGCGCCCCGGCCCCCGCAGGCCGCAAGGTGGCCTCGGCCCGAGCCAGCGCCCGCGACGTCTCGGACCTGGGCCGCCGCAGCCCGCGCGCGAAGCCCGTATCGCCCGGCGAGCAAGCGCGCTAAGCGAAACCCTTCTTTCCGCGCCCTGTCGAATGTCCGCATGAGCCTCGCCCGCAATACCCTGGTGCAGTCGACCCTGACGCTGGGCAGCCGCCTGCTGGGCTTCGGCCGCGATCTGGCCCTGTCGGCGAACTTCGGCCAGGGGGCGCTGATGGACGTCTGGTCCACGGCCCTGATGCTGCCCAACATGTTCCGTCGCCTGTTCGCCGAGGGCGCCTTCGCCCAGGCCTTCGTGCCGGTCTATGGCGGGGTCAAGACGCGCGAGGGCGACGAGGCCGCAGCCGTCACGGCCTCGGAGGCCATGTCCTTCATGTTCGCGGTGGTCGCGGCCTTCTGCATCCTGTTGCAGGTCGCCATGCCGTGGATCGTGCCTTTGCTGCTGTCGGCCTGGAAGGACGACGCCGAGGTGATGCGCGTCGGGGTGATCGCCACGCAATTGGCCATGCCCTACCTGGCCTGCATGACCATCGCCTCCCTGTTGTCAGGGGTGTTGAACACCGGTGGTCGGTTCGCCCTGTCAGCGGCGGTGCCGGTCTTTTTGAATCTTTGCACCCTGGCGCCGCTGTTGGGCGGCTTCTTGTTGCCGGTCTCGCCCGCCATGGTGTTGCTGGCCACCAGCGCGGCGGTCACCGTCTCGGGCGTGATCCAGGCCGGCCTCCTGTGGTGGGGCGTGCGGCGTCTGGGCGTGAGGCTGAAGCTGGGCCTGCCGCGCCTGACCCCGAACGTGAAACGCGCCCTGGCCCTGGCTGTCCCCGGCGCCATGGCCGGCGGGGCCATGCAGGTGAACTCGGTCGTGTCCCAGGTTCTGGCCGGATCGGACGCCGGCGCCCGCTCCGTCCTCTACAACGCCGACCGCCTCTACCAACTGCCGCTGGGTCTGGTCGGGGTCGCCATCGGCCTGGCCCTGGTGCCGCGGCTGACGCGGGCCTTCGTTTCCGGCGACCATGAGGGCGGGCAGAAGACGCTGGACGACGGCATCAACCTGGCCATGGCCTTCACCCTGCCCGCCGCCGTGGCCCTGTTCGTCATTCCCTTCTTCATCATCGACGCCACGGTGACGCGCGGCGCCTTCACCAGCGCCGACGCCGCCCGCACCGCCAACGTGCTGCGCCAGTTCGCCTGGGGCGTGCCGGCCTTCGTCCTGGCCAAGGTCCTGACCCCGCCCTTCTTCGCGCGGGAGGACACGCGCCGGCCGATGTATTTCGCGGTCACAGCCGTGGTCATCACCGTCGTCCTGGGGTCCGGCCTATTCTTCTGGTTCCGCGCCCAGGGCTGGGATGGGGTGCTGGGTCTGGCCATCGCCACCAGCGTCTCGGCCTGGGTCAATGTCGGCCTGCTGGCCGGCGTCCTGATCCACGAAAACGCCTGGCGACCGTCGCCCGCCTTCGTCTCGCGCATCGCCCGCGTCCTGGCCGCCAGCGCGGTCATGGCCGGTCTGCTGCTGCTGGCCAGCATCAACTACGGACTTCTGAGCCAGATCTTGCTGGCCAAGGAGATCGCCGTCCTCGTCGTCTGCGGCCTGGGCGCCGCCGTCTATGGCGTCTGCCTCTTCGCCTTCCGCGCCGTGACCCTGTCTGAGCTGAAGGCGACGCTGCGGCGCGAGCCGGGCGGCGGCGCGGTCTCCGGTCTGGACTGACAGACGGGGAACCGATAAGCGCGAGGCCATGACGACCTCGGGCCTGATTTCCGACCGGCGATGGCGCGGCTGAACCGCCGCCGCCTTCACCACGCCTGCCTTTCGACCTTCCGAGACCCGACCCCATGACCGACCAGACCCCAGCCGTTGCGACATACGACGGCCCGCGCCGCATCCTGTCCGGCATCCAGGCCTCCGGCGCCCTGCACCTGGGCAACTATCTCGGCGCCCTGAAGCGGTTCGTCGAACTGCAGGACCAGGGCGCGCCCGTCTTCGTCTTCGTCGCCGACATGCACGCCATCACCGTGTGGCAGGATCCGGCCAAGCTGGCCGCCCAGACGCGCGAGATCGCCGCCGCCTATCTGGCCTCGGGCCTGGATCCGGCGAAATCGATCATTTTCCCGCAATCGGCCGTACGCGCCCACGCCGAACTGGCCTGGATCTTCAACTGCGTCGCTCGCCTGGGCTGGCTGGACCGGATGACCCAGTTCAAGGAGAAGTCGGGCAAGCACAAGGAGCGGGCCTCGGTCGGCCTCTACACCTATCCCGTGCTCCAGGCCGCCGACATCCTGCTGTACAAGGCCACCGAGGTGCCGGTCGGCGAGGACCAGAAACAGCATCTGGAACTGACCCGCGACATCGCCGCCAAGTTCAACAACGACTTCGGCGCGCCCGGCTATTTCCCCGTGCCCGAACCGATCATCCAGGGGCCGGCGACGCGCGTCATGTCCCTGCGCGACGGGGCGGCCAAGATGTCCAAGTCGGATCCGTCCGACAACAGCCGCATCAACCTGACCGACGACGCGGACGCCATCGCGTCCAAGATCAAGCGCGCCAAGACCGATCCCGAGCCCCTGCCGGAAACCCTGGACGGTCTGAACGACCGGCCTGAGGCCAAGAATCTGGTGGCCATCTACGCCGCTCTGGCCGGCCTGACCCGCGAACAGGTGATCGAACAGTTCGGCGGCCAGGGCTTCGGCGCCTTCAAGCCGGCCCTGGCGGACCTGGCGGTCTCTTCGCTGGCTCCGGTCACGGCCGAGATGCGCCGCCTGATGGACGACCCGGCCGAGATCGACCGCGTGCTGAAGGACGGCGCCGAGCGCGCCGCCGCCGTCGCCGATCCGGTGGTGGACGAGGTCAAGAAGATCGTCGGCTTCTGGCGGGCGTAAATCTTCGGCCATGAGCCATCCCCTCGATCGCGCCGTCTGGAACGCGCTGAGCACGCGACTGTCGTCGTTCGCGACGGCGGATTCCGACGCCCGCGCCGTCCGCATCGATCCTGAGGTCGGGGTCTTCCTGGCCGCCGCCGATGCATCGCCTGAAAGCCGCGCCGGGCTGGCCGAACTGGCGCGCCGTCATCCGGGCGCCAGCCTGATCGAGCATTCAGACGGGCCGATGCGCGATGTGCTGCCCGAAGGGATCGCGGTCGATCGCCGTATCGGTCTGGTGCAGATGACTTCGACGGCCCTGAGCGCCGCCCGTGCGCCCGCCCCCGTCTTCGAGACCCTGACCGAGGCCGATGCGCCGGCCATGCTGGCGCTGGCGGCCCTGACCCAGCCCGGTCCGTTTCGGTCGAGAACGCGCGAACTCGGTCCCTTCATCGGGATCAAACAGGACGGCGCGCTGGTCGCCATGGCGGGGCGGCGGCTGCGGGTGGACGGGTTCACGGAAGTGAGCGGCATCTGCACCCACCCGGATCATCGTGGGAAAGGATACGCGGCGGCCCTGTCGCGGTTGGTGGTCGGAGAAATCCACGCGTCAGGCGAAGCGGCCTTCCTGCACGCCTTTGCCGATCACGACGCGACCATCGCCTTCTATCGCTCGCTGGGCTTCGAAATCCGGGCGCCGATGACCTATACGATCTTGGCTGACTGAGAAGAGATCGACATGGGCGTGTACGAAGCCAGGATCGCGTGGAGCCGGGGCGACCAGCCCTTTCTGGACAAGCGCTACAGCCGCGCCCACGACTGGACCTTCGACGGCGGCGCCGTCGTGCCGGGGTCGTCGGCGCCGTCCAGCGTGCCCTTGCCAATGTCCGACGCCTCGGCGGTCGATCCTGAGGAGGCGATGATCGCCTCCCTGTCCAGCTGTCACATGCTGTGGTTCCTGGCCTTCGCCGCCAACGCCGGCCTGGTGGTCGACAGCTATGTGGACGAGGCGTCCGGCAAGATGGGCAAGGACGAGAACGGCAAGAGCTATCTCGCCCAGGTCACCCTGCGCCCCTGCACCAGCTTCACCGGTCGCGAACCGGACCAGGCCGAGATCGACGCCTTGCACCACCAGGCCCACGACCACTGCGAAATGGCCCATTCGGTCCGCGCGGAAATCACCATTGAGGCGACCATCGGCTAGGTCAGGCGGCCGAGGCTAGGCGGGGGCCGTCTCCTCCTCGACCAAGGAGCGGAACAGGCCGTGGGCGGCGATCATGCCGTCGGAGGTCGCCAGGGTGATGTTGGACGCGGCCCGCGCCAGGTCGCCGGCGGCGAAGACCCCCGGCTGGGTCGTCGCCTGCATGGCGTCCACCTTGATCACCCGGCCCATCGGCGTGTCGCTCATCTCGCAGCCCAGATGTTCGGCGAACGGGCTAGCCACGCGGACGCTGGCCCCGACGAAGATAGCCTTCAGCTCCACGAACCGCCCGTCGGTCAGCCGCGCGCCGGTCAGTGTCGGGGCCTCGCCCTCCAGCCGGGCGATGGGGGTGGTCTCGATAGTCACGCCGCGCCGGTACAGCAGATGGGCGTGCTCCGGCGACAGGCCGATGTCCAGACCCATGAACAGGGTCACCTGGCCCCATTCCGCGACGGTCGCGGCGTATTGGACCGCGTGATCGCCACGGCCGAGCACCCCGATGGGGCCGCCGCCGATCTCGTAGCCGTGGCACCAGGGGCAGTGCAGGGCGGTGCGACCCCAGCGTTCCTTCACGCCCGGAATATCGGGCAGCACGTCCTCGACCCCATGCGACAACAGAAGCCGGTGACCCCGGGTCCGCGTGCCGTCGGCGAAGGCGACCGAGAATCCGCCGTCGATCCGCTCGACCGAGATCGCCTCGGCCATGCGGAAGGCGGCGGTGGGATAGGCCGCGACCTGGGACCGCGCCGTCGCCGTGATCTCCGCACCCGGTCGGCCGTCGTTGGCTAGGACGCCATGGGCGCGAGCGGCGAAGCGGTTGCGCGGCCTTCCGTCGTCGATGACCAGCACACGGCGACGGGCGCGGACCAGCTGCTGGGCGGCGGACAGGCCGGCATAGGAACCGCCGATGATCAGGGCGTCGTGCGGCATGGTCTCAGCCTTCGTGGGGGTGGGCATGGAACAGATCTCTCTTTGGGTGTTCGGCCATCCGGCGCGAGAAATCCGCCGCCAGATCGGCCAGGGTGATGTCGTTCAATCGCGCAATCAGCAGGGCGCGGGCGGCGGCGTAGGTCTCGGCCAGGGCGTCGTTGACCGCCGCCTCGACCAGGCAGCCGTCGGCCTCGACCGGCGGAGTTTCGGGAAACAGGCCGGGCTCGCCCAAGGCCATGTTGACCTGGCCCAGGGTCACCTGATCCAGCGGCCGGGCCAGCCGCCATCCGCCGCCATGACCCTTTTCCGAGGCCACCAGCCCCTGTTCGCGCAGGCCGGCCATGGTCCGGCGCACGACGACCGGATTGGTCGACAGGCAGACGGCAAGCTGGTCCGAGGTCATCGGCGCCCCGGTCCGCGTCTCGTGCTCGGCCATGTGGAGCAGGGCGTGCAGGATGTTGGAGAGGCGGGAATCTCTTTTCATGTAACTTCAATTGTTACGTGATGAGCCGCGCGTCAAGACGGGCCTTCCAGATTCTTTTCAGACGTGAGGGGCGACGTCGGTCAGGAAGGCGCGGAAGCGGCGCAGGGCCTCTTCGGTCAGGTCCGGGTCGTGGCGCATCGGGCCGTTGTTGGTCGGTTCGTCGAAGGCGTGGGTGCCGACGGCGATCCAGCTCTCGACCTCGGCGCCGCAGTTGCGGATCATGGCGTTGACCTGTTCGGCGTTGCGCTGCGTCGTCAGGTGATCGCGCTTGCAGGTCACGGCCAGCACCTTGGGGCAGTGCCGCCAGGGCTTCATACGGTTGAAGGCGAACGGGCCGATATAGGGATAGGCTAGCCAAACGGCCTTGATCCCGGACAGGTCGGCGTCGCCGGGATTGGTCACGCCGAACGTATTTGGCGTCGGCGCGCCGCTCATCATCTCCATGATCGACCAGCCGCCATGGCTCCAGCCCGCCAGCGCCAGTTGGGTCGAGTCCACGTCCGGTCGCGCCGAAACGCCCTGGATCGCCGCCAGAAGGTCGCCCACCCGCTCATAGCCCCGGAAGGACAGGCCTGTGCAGACCGCCGTCAGGGTGAAGGCGCGGCCCCACCCGCGCGGCCCGTAGGAATCGACGATGAAGGCGCGCCAACCCGCCGCCTTGGCCGCCGCAGCGTAGCGGGGCAGGTGGTCACGCAGTCCGCCGCAGCCGTGGAACAGCAGCACCGCCGGCCGGGGCCGGTCGTCGTCAGGGCCCACGACGGTCATGTGGGGTTCGAGGCGGGCCCAGCGGCGCTTCAGGTCGTCCATGTTCGACATACGCCGCAGCTTGCGCCCGAACGCCAGCCCCTCTTGCGGATTTCGTTATTCAGATATATCTAATCGCTTGTGAATAGATATATCGAAAAGGAATCGATCATGAGGTCCAACGGGATCTTTCAAGGACGCCGCGACGGATGCGGCGAAAAACACGGTCGTCACGGCGGGTTCGCCTTCGGGCGGGCGATGCGCGGCGGACGCGGCGCGGACTTCGGACCTGGCTGGGAAGCCGGCGAGGGACGCGGTCACGGCCACAAGCACGGACGACGCGGCGGCGGGCGTTTGTTCGACCACGGCACGCTGCGTTGGGTGCTGTTGTCGCTGATCGCCGAAAAACCCAGCCACGGTTATGAGTTGATCAAGGCCGTCGAGACCCGACTGGGCGGCGCCTATTCGCCCAGCCCCGGCGTGATCTACCCCAGCCTGACCCTGCTGGAAGAAATGGGCGCCCTGAGTTCCCAGTCCGAAGGCGGCAAGAAACTGTATGCCATCACCGACGAGGGTCGGGCGCTGCTGGTCGAGAACGCCGAGGTCCTGCGCGCCGCCGAGGCGACGATGGACAAGTTCGCCGCCCGCGCCCTGCGCCCGACCGCCATCCAGGACGCCATCGGCCGCCTGCGCCACGCCATCCATGCGCGCCTGACGGGCGAGACCGCCTTGCCCGAGGCCCAGGTCCAGGCCATCGCCGCCATCTTGGCCGAGGCCGCCGACAAGGTGGAGAGGGCATGAGCGACGGGCTTCGCATTTCCCGGCGGGTGCGGCACGAACTGAAGTTCCGCACCCTGAGCGTCGCCTCGGTCCAGGACCTGACGCCCGGTCTTCGCCGCATCGTGCTGGAGGGGGCGGATCTGGCCGGCTTCGTCTCGCCGGGGTTCGACGACCATGTGAAGGTCTTTCCCGCCGCCGACGGCAAGGCGCCGATCCTGCCGACCATGGGGCCGGACGGGCCGGTCTTCCCCGAGCCGCGCCCGGTCGCCCGCGACTATACGCCCCGCGCCCATGATGCGACGACGAACCGGCTGACGCTGGACTTCGTGACCGGCCACGGCGGGCCGGCGACCGAATGGGCGATGGCGGCCAAGGTCGGTTCCTTGCTGGGGATCGGCGGGCCGCGCGGCTCCTTCATCGTGCCGACCGCCTTCGCCGATCATGTGCTGATCGGCGACGAGACCGCGCTGCCGGCCATCGCCCGCCGCCTGGAGGAACTGCCGGCCGGGATCCGCGCCCATGCGGTGGTCGAGATCGCCGACGCGGCGTCGCGTCTGGCGCTGGAAAGCAGGGCCGAGGTCGCGATGAGCTGGGCGACGCGCGACGGCGCCCCGCGCGGGCGCGAGGAAACCCTGCGGACGGCGGTGGATAAGGCCCTGCGCGAGGTCGATCCGTCCGACGCCTATGTCTGGATCGCCGCCGAGGCGCAGGTGGCCAAGGCCCTGCGCGCCCAGGTCCTGGCGATGGGCTTTTCACCCAAGGCGATCAAGGCGGCCGGCTATTGGCGGTTGGGCGGCGCGGGCGGCGAAAAGATCAACCTGGATTGAGGCCAGCGCGGCGCAGCGTCAGGTTCAGCCGGCCGCCGCCGGGGATCAGGCGAGACGAGCCCTCCAGCACGCGGTCGATCCCGTGCCGGGCCAGTCGCGCCGATCTCGTCAGGGCGCAGACGTCGCCGCTTTCCAGCTTCAAGGTCGTAGTGCGCCCGCCCTCGGCCGCGCCGATCCGGAACATGGCCGTATCGCCTAGCGAGACCGAAAGCACCGGCGCGCCCAGGTCGGCCTCGTCCTTGTCTTGGTGCAGACCCATCTTCGCCCCCTCGCGATACAGGTTGACCAGACAGGCGTCCGGCGGCGCCGGCCAACCGACCGTGGCGTCCCACAGGTCCAGCAGAACCTGGGGGATCGAGGGCCAGGGCTTCCCTGTTTCGGGATGCGTCGCCTGATAGCGATAGCCGCCCCGATCCGAGACCCAGCCCGACGGCCCGAAGTTGCTCATCCGCACCGAGAAGGGCCGGCCGCCCGGCGTGGTCGGTCGATAGAGCGGGGCCTGATCCAGTCGCGCGAACACCTCGGCGACCAAATCGGCCTGCGCCGCCGCATCGAGCGCCGCCGGCCACAGCCGAAAGCCCTCGACGGCGGTTCTGATCTCTGAAATCGCGGACATTACGCGATCCTGGGCGAAATCCGTCCTTGGCGCACCCCGGAATCGAAGAACGCCCTTGCAGGCCTAGGGGACTTTCCCATATCGGGGCCAGCTTCGGAGAAACCCCGATAACCTTGGGGCTATCCAGCCTGATCCACGCCAACCCAACCGGGGGCGGTCACGCGCGGCGCTTCCTCGAAGGCCGCCGCATCGCCCGCTGAACGAGAGAGACTGAAGAGCACATGGCCAAGATTATCGGCATCGACCTCGGCACCACCAACTCCTGCGTGGCGGCCATGGACGGCAAGACCCCCAAGGTCATCGAGAACGCCGAGGGCACCCGCACGACCCCGTCGGTCGTGGCGATTCAGGACGGCGCAGAAGTGCTGGTGGGCCAGCCCGCCAAGCGCCAGGCCGTCACCAACCCGTCCAACACCTTCTTCGCGATCAAGCGCCTGATCGGCCGCAGCTTCGATGATCCCGTGGTCGCCAAGGACAAGGGCATGGTGCCCTATGAGATCGTCAAGGGTCCGAACGGCGACGCCTGGGTGCGCGCCTTCGGCAAGGACTATTCCCCCCAGCAGATCTCGGCCTTCATCCTGCAGAAGATGAAGGAATCGGCCGAGGCCTTCCTGGGCGACAAGGTGACCCAAGCCGTCATCACCGTTCCCGCATACTTCAACGACAGCCAGCGCCAAGCCACCAAGGACGCCGGCAAGATCGCCGGCCTGGAAGTGCTGCGCATCATCAACGAGCCGACCGCAGCGGCCCTGGCCTATGGGCTGGAGAAGAACGACGGTCAGAAGATCGCCGTCTATGACCTGGGCGGCGGCACCTTCGACGTCTCCGTCCTGGAAATCGGCGACGGTGTCTTCGAGGTGAAGTCCACCAACGGCGACACCTTCCTGGGCGGCGAGGACTTCGACCTGCGCCTGGTCGATTACCTGGCCGACGAGTTCAAGAAGGAACAGAGCGTCGATCTGCGCCAGGACAAGCTGGCCCTGCAGCGCCTGAAGGAAGAGGCCGAAAAGGCCAAGAAGGAGCTGTCGACCACGACCCAGTACGAGGTCAACCTGCCGTTCATCACCATGAACGCGTCCGGTCCGCTGCACCTGAACATCAAGCTGACGCGCGCCAAGCTGGAATCCCTGGTCGAGGACCTGGTTCAGCGCACGATCGAGCCGTGCCGCAAGGCGCTGGCCGACGCCGGCCTGAAGGCGTCGGACATCGATGAAGTCGTGCTGGTCGGCGGCATGACCCGCATGCCCAAGGTCGTGGAAGCCGTGAAGGCCTTCTTCGGCAAGGAGCCGCACAAGGGCGTAAACCCTGACGAAGTCGTGGCCCTGGGCGCCGCCGTTCAGGCCGGCGTTCTGCAAGGCGACGTCAAGGACGTGCTGCTGCTGGACGTGACCCCGCTGACCCTGGGCATCGAGACCCTGGGCGGCGTCTTCACCCCGCTGATCGAGCGCAACACCACGATCCCGACCAAGAAGAGCCAGACCTTCTCGACCGCCGACGACAACCAGTCGGCCGTGACGATCCGGGTCTTCCAGGGCGAGCGTCCGATGGCGTCGGACAACAAGATGCTGGGTCAGTTCGACCTGATGGGCATTCCGCCGTCGCCGCGCGGCATGCCGCAGATCGAGGTCGCCTTCGACATCGACGCCAACGGCATCGTCAACGTCTCGGCCAAGGACAAGGCGACCAACAAGGAACAGTCGATCCGCATCCAGGCCAACGGCGGCCTGTCGGACGCCGACATCGACAAGATGGTCAAGGAAGCCGAGGCCAACGCCGCCTCCGACAAGATCCGCAAGGACTTGGTCGAGGCCCAGAACGCCGCCGACAGCCTGATCAACTCGACCGAGAAGGCCCTGGCCGAACACGGCGACAAGGTGGGCGCGGACGAGAAGACGGCCATCGAGACCGGCCTGGCCGAGCTGAAGACCGCCCGTGAAGGCACGGACGCGGAAGACATCCGCGCCAAGACCAACACCCTGGTCCAGGCCTCGATGAAGCTGGGCGAGGCCATGTACGCCCAGCAGCAGGGCGCGGGCGAAGGTGACGCCGCCCCGGCCGACGACGGCGTGGTGGACGCCGAGTTCGAGGAAGTCTCGGACACGGACGGCGACGACAAGAAGAGCGCCTGATCCGCCACAGTGCGCTGAAATGATACGGCCCCGCTTGTCTTGCGATAGGCGGGGCCTTTTTCTGAAACTTGCATCGTTCGTCCCGGCCCCCATGTCAGCCGGGACACCGTTTTCCTCCAGGGTCCGCAGAGATCCGGGGCGAACGGCAGGGGAAGTATGAGGACGGACGCCCGATGGCGCGTGATTATTACGAGGTTCTTGGCGTCGAACGCACGATCGACGCCCCTGGTCTGAAGGCCGCCTATCGCAAGCTGGCGATGATCCATCACCCCGACCGCAACGGCGGTTCGGAAGAGTCGATGGCCCAGTTCAAGGAAATCTCCGAGGCCTATACGGTCCTGTCGGACGAGCAGAAACGCGCCGCCTACGACCGGTTCGGCCATGCGGGCGTGAACGGCGGCGCAGGCGGCGGCTTCGGCCAGGGCCAGCAGGGCTTTTCGGACATCAACGACATCTTCTCGCAGGTGTTCGGCGATGCGTTCGGGGACGCTTTCGGCGGTCGCCAGGGTCGGGGCCAGCAGGGCGGACCGCGGCGCGGCTCGGACCTGCGCTACGATCTGGAGATCACCCTGGAGCAGGCGTACAAGGGCGAGGACGTCGAGATCGACATCCCCTCGACCATGACCTGCGACACCTGCGAAGGATCCGGCGCCAAGCCGGGCACCAAGCCTGTCACCTGCACCACCTGCCAAGGCGCCGGTCGCGTGCGTCAGGCCAACGGCTTCTTCCAGGTCGAGCGCACCTGCCCCCGCTGCCACGGCCAGGGTCAGATGATCGCCGATCCCTGCACGACCTGCCACGGTCACGGCCAGGTCCGCAAGAACCGCACCCTGAACCTGAAGATTCCGGCCGGCGTCGACGACGGCTCGCGCATCCGCCTGTCGGGCGAGGGCGATGCAGGCCAGCGCGGCGGACCGCGCGGGGACCTTTATGTCTTCATCTCGGTGACGCCGCACGACCTGTTCGAGCGCGACAACCTGGACCTGCTGGTCACCGTGCCCGTGCCGATGACGGTGGCGGCCCTGGGCGGCGAGATCGACGCGCCCTGCCTGGTGTCGGACGCCTGCGACGGCAAGTGCAGGGCCGCCGTCACCGTGCCGGCCGGCGCCCAGACCGGCAAGACCGTCCGCATCAAGGGCAAGGGCATGCCCCATCTGAACGGCCGCAACCGGGGCGACCTGGTCGTCGAGCTGTTCGTCGAAACGCCCACCGATCTGACCGCGCGCCAGCGTGAGTTGCTGGAAGAGCTTGCCCTGTCGTTCGGCGAGGGGCAGAACCCTCGCAACTCCAGCTTCGCCGGAAAGGCGAAGCGCTTCTGGGCCGACATCCTGGGCAACCAGGACGCGGACGGATCGAAAGAGACGGCGGCTTGAGCGCAATCTTCCACGCCGGCATTTCCGGCTATCGCGGCCGGATGGGTCGCGCGGTGTCCCAGGTGCTGGATGCGCGTGAGGACGTTGTCGTCGCCGCCCGCTTCGACTGGGGCGAGACCGCCGATCTGTCGCTGTGCGACGTGATCATCGATTTCTCGACCCCCGACGCCTCGGTGTCGCTAGCGCAGGCGGCGGCGGAACGCGGCGGTCCGGCCCTGGTCATCGGCTCCACCGGCTTCACGGCCGAGCAGGAGGCCGAGCTGATGAAGGCCGCCGAGAAGATCGCCATCGTCAAGAGCGGCAACTTCTCCCTGGGCGTGAACATCCTGATCGGCCTGGTCCAGCATGCCGCCCAGCGTCTGGACGCCCAGGACTGGGACATCGAGATCACCGAGGCCCACCACCGCAGGAAGGTGGATTCGCCGTCGGGCACCGCCCTGATGCTGGGCGAAGCCGCCGCCGAGGGCCGGTTCGCGGACCTGGCGGACCTTCAGTCCAAACCCTACGACGGCGTCCAGGGCGAGCGCGAAAGCGGCAAGATCGGCTTCTCCTCCATCCGCGCCGGCGGCATCATCGGCGAACATACGGTCCTGTTCGCTTCCGAGGACGAGGTCCTGACCCTCAGCCACTCGGCCATTGATCGCAGCCTGTTCGCCAAGGGCGCCGTCGCCGCCGCCGCCTGGGTGCGAACCCGCAAGACCGGCCTCTACGACATGCAGGACGTGCTTGGCTTTCGCCAAGCCTGATTTCTGAGGGCGCTTCGCGCCGCGCTACGGTCGCCCGGGTCCGATCTTTGATCGGCCCGAGGACAGGCTCTGCGTTCGCTCATGACTTGAGCGCGAGGGGTTTAGCCTCGCAGAAATCAGGCAGCGTCTTCCTGCGCCGGCAGGCCATAGGCCTCCCACAGCGAGCGGTCCTTCAGCGCCTTGGCCAGGAAGGCGACGTGTGCGGCCTGTTCCTCGGGCGTGGAGCGCAGAGCCAGCGGGCGTGGACGCTGGCCATAGACGGCGGTTTCCAGCGCGCCGCCGGGACCACGACCGACCGGGCCGGACGACAGGTCCAGCACCCGCTCCTTGCCGCCGCGAAGCTCCAGATACACTTCCGCCAGCAGACGGGCGTCGATCAGTGCGCCGTGCAGCGTCCGCTCGACCAGCGACACCTTGTAGCGTTTGCACAGGGCGTCCAGCGAGTTGGGCATGCCGGGAAACCGGGCCTGGGCCAGTTTCAGCGTGTCGATCCAGCGCGCCTCGCCCGTGATCGGCCGGCCGCACAGCTTGTACTCATGGTCGATGAAGTTGCGGTCGAAGGCGGCGTTGTGCGCGATCATCTGCGCGTCGCCGATAAATTCGATCAGGTCGTCGGCGATCTCGGCGAACTTGGGCGCATCCTTGACCTTGTCGTCGGTGATGCCGTGAACCCGGATCGCATCGGGCGGGATCAGCCGCTCGGGATTGACGAAGCGGTGGAAGGTGCGACCGGTCGGCAGCAGATCCTGGATCTCGATACAGCCGACCTCGATCAGTCGATCGCCCGTCTTGGGGTCGAAGCCGGTGGTCTCGGTATCCAGAACGATTTCGCGCGCCATGTCCCCTTAATGGAGACATTCGCCTCAGTGCGAAAGGCCAGCCGCGCCTTGCCGGGGAGATATCCACGACGGGTCCAGAACGGTGGCGACGATCACCTCGACCTCCGCTCGCGCAACGTCGAGGCCACGGCCGGTGTCGATCACGAAATCCGCGCGGGCGCGCTTTTCGGCGTCCGGCATCTGGCGCGCGAGGATGGCGTCGAACCGTTCGCGCGTCATACCGGGACGGGCCAGGACACGCTCGGCCTGGATCGCGGGATCGGCAGTGACGACCACCACGGCGTCGACGGCCTTGTCGCCCCCGGTTTCGAACAGCAGGGGGATGTCGAGGACCGCCAGCCGGGTTCCCGCAGCGCGCGCCGCCTCAAGATCCGCCGCCCGGCCCTGGGCGACCAACGGATGGACGATGGTTTCCAGCCGACGAAAGGCGGTCTCGTCGCGGCCCAGCGCCTCGGCCAAGCGGGTTCGGTCCACGGCGCCATTGACGACCACGCCGGGGAAGGCCTCGCCTACCGGCTCGACCGCCGCGCCGCCGGGGGCATAGAGGCGATGCACCGCGTCATCGGCGTTCCAGACGACCGCGCCCAGTTCGGCGAACATGGCCGTCGTCGTCGATTTGCCCATGCCGATGGAGCCGGTGAGACCGAGCAGGATCATACCGTCTCGCCCAGATGCGCCAGCAACAGGGCGCGCAGGTCCAGCGACGGAGGAGGGCGACGAAACAGGGCCTGGAACGACGGCGCCGCCTGGCCGATCAGCATGGCCAGGCCGTCCACCGTCGGCAATCCACGCGCCCGCGCCGCCGTCAGCAAGGGGGTGGCCAGCGGCTTGTAGGTCATGTCCATCACCACCGTGCCCGGCGCGATCCGGTCGAAATCGATATCCGGCGAGACACTGAGCGCATTGACGACCAGGGCCGCGCCATCAAAGGCGTCCGGCGCCGCCATGACCCGCACCGACGGACCGAGATCGGCGGCCAGGGCCTGGGCCCGTTCCGGCGAGCGATTGACGATGCGAACCTCCGCCCCGGCCTTGACCAGCGCCCCCGACCCGGCGCGCGCCGCACCGCCGGCGCCCAGCATGACCACCGGCCGACCGGCGACGTCCAGATCCGGCGCCTGTTCCTTCAGACCCCGCATCAGTCCGATCCCGTCGGAGCTGTCGGCGGATACGCGGCCGTCGTCGAACGTGAGGATGTTGGCCGAGGATGTCAGCCGCGCCGCCGCTGTCGCTGTGTCCGCCAGGGCGAAGGCCTGTTCCTTGAAAGGCGCGGTGACGTTCAGGCCCATGATCAGCCCGGCGCGCCCGGCCGCGACCAAGGCCGCGAACCCGGCTGCATCGGCGGGGGCGAAAGGGACATAGGCGCCGTCGATGTCGCCCGCCTCCAGCCAGGCGTTATGGATCACCGGACTGAGCGAATGGGCCACCGGATTGCCGGCGATCCCGGCGACCATGGCGGCGCCCGTTATGCGGTGCGTGCTCATGCCGCGATCACTCCCGCCCGCCGCAGTTCCGCCAGAACGGGCCACAGGGGCAGGCCCAGGACGGTGAAATAGTCGCCGTCCACGGCCTCGAACAGCTGAGACCCCAGACCCTCCAGCCGGTAGGAGCCGACGCAGGACAGCAGGGCCTCACCCTCCGCCGCCAGATAGGCGTCGAGGAAGGCGTCGGAGAAATCCCGCATCCGCATCTCGACGGCATCGACGCCGGACCAGACGATCTGGCCCTTGGTCGCCAAGGCGGCGCCGGAATGCAGCTGATGCGACTTGCCGCGCATGGATTTCAGCCGCTCACGCGCGGCGTCCAGGGATTTCGCCTTGGACACCAGGCCGCCGTCGAAGGCCAGGGTCTGGTCCGAGCCCAGCACCCAGGCGGTTTCATCGTCGCGCGACACGGCCAGAGCCTTGGCTTCGGCCAAACGCACCGCCAGGGCCGCCGCATCCAGATCGGCGGACACGGCCTTGATCGCGTCTTCGTCCACATTGGCGACCCGCACCTCAAAGGCGACGCCGGCGTTTTCCAGCATTGCGCGTCGGGCGGCGCTCTTGGACGCGAGGATCAGGGTCTCGCGCTCAAGCAGCCCGTTGGGCGATAGCGCAGCTGAAAGCTCTGATTTCACCACGTGGTCCCGATCTTGTGGTTGCGATGTTCGCTGAGCAGGTTGGTGATCGCCGCCGCCGTTTCCTCGACCGAGCGACGGGTCACGTCGATGGTGGGCCAGCCGCGCCGTTCGAAGGCCCGCCGCGCCTTGATCGTCTCGTCGCGTACGGCGTCCTGGTCGGTGTAGTTGGACGACTGGTTGGCGTTCAGATTGTCGATGCGGTTGCGGCGGATCTGCACCAGCCGGTCGGGCGACACCGTCAGGCCGATCACCAGCGGCTTCTTCAGCTTCGTCAGCCGCTCGCCGTCCTCCTGGCCCGGCACCAGCGGCACATTGGCCGCCCGGATGCCACGGTGCGCCAGATAGATGCAGGTCGGGGTCTTGGACGTGCGACTGACCCCGCACAGCACCACATCGGCGCCCTCCAGCTGCTCCAGCGACCCTTGGCCGTCGTCATAGGCCATGGCGTAATCCAGCGCCGCGATCCGGTTGAAATAGTCGTGGTCCAGGGCATGCTGGGCGCCGACACGGGTGGACAGGGCCGCGCCCAGATAGCGGGACATGGCCCCCACAAGCGGATCCAACGCCCCGATCTGCGGCATGTCCAGCCGGCGACACCCTTCCTCCAGCTGTTCGCGCAGCTCTCGATCCACCAGGGTGTGCAGAACGACGCCCGGCGCGGCCGCGACCTCCTGCAGCACCCGGTCCATCTGCTTTGCCGAGCGGACCAGGGCGTAGATGTGTTCGATGGGGATGACGCCGTCGAAGCGCGCCGTCACCGCCTTGGCCATGGCGTTCAGCGTCTCGCCGGTGGAATCCGATACAAGATGCACATGGAAATAGGTGGCCAGACGGGCCGGTCCCGAAGGTCTCGCTGGGCTCATGGGACTGTCTGTCTCCCTGTTGAAAGTTAGGGGACGGCGTTGGACCGTCGGGGCGCCGTTTTCCTTAGCCCCTCCTCGCCCGGCCCGCGAGCGGGGATGACGGTGGATGGCGGTCCCCATCCCAAGGCGGATCATCCCAAGGCGGAAAACCGGTTTCTCCATCGCTGTGGAAAATCCTAACGAGGGGTTAACGGCGCTTAACCGTGCTCACAGGCGCAAGTCCCCGCAAACCCTTGCCTGTTAAGGTTTCGTTAGGGATTGTCCACCGACGGGATTGTCGTCCATGGCGTCCCCGTTAAGGATGCGCGGGGCGTGGATATCCGCTTTTGTTCCGCCGGCTGTCCTGAAGTCATCCCCGCCATTCCACCGCCCTACCTGCCACTTCGAATCTTTTAATTCTTAATCTGATTAGGGATTGAGAGCGGGGGGCTGTGACCTTAATCGTCCAGCATGACCGATCCGACCCAGAACAACGATACAACGCCCTTGATGCTCAGGGCTCTCCGGGGAGAGACGTTGGAGCGTCCGCCGGTCTGGTTCATGCGTCAGGCGGGGCGTTACCTGCCGGAGTACCGCCGACTGCGGGCCGAGGCGCCCGACTTCATCGCCTTTTGCCTGAACCCAGAGATGGCGGCCGAGGCGACGCTGCAGCCGATGCGTCGGTTCGGCTTCGATGCGGCCATCGTCTTCGCCGACATCCTGCTGATCCCCCGCGCCCTGGGCCAGGACGTCTGGTTCGAAACGGGTGAGGGGCCGCGTCTGGGCGAGATGCCCATTCCCGGTCGGATGGCCGAACTGGCTGCGGGGGCGGGCGAGTACCTGTCGTCCGTGGGCGAGACCCTGTCGATCGTGCGTGCGGCCCTGGAGCCCGAGCGGGCTCTGATCGGGTTCGCCGGCGCGCCCTGGACCGTGGCCACCTATATGCTGGACGGCGAACACCGGACCATCGGCAAGGGCGAACGCGCCCAGGCCCGGACCTACGCCTATGCTGACCCGCGCCGGGTGGATGAGACGCTGGAGGTTCTGGTCGAGGCCACGGCGCGGTATCTGAAGATGCAGGCCGACGCCGGCGCCCAGGTGTTGAAGATCTTCGAGAGCTGGGCCGAGGGGCTGCCCGACGATCTGTTCGAAAGACTGGTCCTGAAGCCCCACCAGGCGCTCGTGAGGCGCACGCGGGAGCTGGGCGTCACCGTGCCCCTGATCGGCTTCCCACGGGGCTCTGCGGCGCTTGCAGAGCGGTATGCGCGGGAGGTCGAGGTCGACGCCGTCGCCCTGGACACCGCCTGCCCGCTGGAGGTCGGCAAACGGGTGCAGCAGATCAAGCCCATTCAGGGCGCGCTCGACCCCCTGTTGCTGCGCGCCGGCGGCGACTTGCTGGACCGCCGCGTGGATCAGCTGATGGAGGCCTGGGGGCAGGGGCCGTGGATCTTCAACCTGGGCCACGGCATCCTGCCGGACGTGCCGATCGATCACGTCGAACAGGTTCTGAAGCGGATCGGCGCCCAATGACCGAAGCGACCCAAGGCCGCCGCATCGCGGTGGTGCTGTTCAATCTGGGCGGGCCGGACGACCAGGCCTCGGTCAAGCCGTTCCTGTTCAACCTGTTCAACGACCCGGCCATCATCGGCCTGCCCGGGATCGTGCGTACGCCGCTGGCCAAGCTGATCTCCAGCCGGCGCGAAACCAGCGCCCAGGCCAACTACGCCCTGATGGGCGGGGGATCGCCCCTGCTGCCGGAAACCCGTCGTCAGGCCGGGGCGCTGGAGACGGTGCTGAACGCCCGGTTGTCGGGCGACACGGTGCGGGTCTTCATCGCCATGCGCTACTGGAATCCGCTGACCGAGGAGACGGCCGCCGAGGTCGCCGCCTTCGGGCCGGACGAGGTGGTGCTGCTGCCGCTGTATCCGCAGTTCTCGACCACGACGACGCAGTCTTCGCTCAAGGCCTGGAACGCCGCTTATAGCGGTTCGGGCGTCAGCCGCGCCGTTTGCTGCTATCCGGCCGCAGCGGGTTGGGTCGAGGCCCAGGCCCAGGCCATAGGCGAGAAACTGGACGAGGCGGTGGGCCAGACGGTGCGCGTGCTGTTCTCGGCCCACGGCATCCCCGAGAAGCTGGTGACCGGCAAGGGCGATCCCTATCAGGAGCAGATCGAGACGACCGTCGCCGCCGTGGTCGCCGCCATCGAGGCGCGTCGCGGACCGATCGACCACGCCATCTGCTACCAGAGCCGCGTTGGACCGATGAAATGGTTGGGCCCCTCGACGCCCGAGGCCATCGAACAGGCGGCCAGGGACGGCGTTGGCGTGGTCATAACCCCCATCGCCTTCGTCTCCGAACATATCGAGACCCTGGTCGAGCTGGATATCGAATACGGCGAACTGGCCCATGAAAAAGGGGCCAGTCCGTATCTTCGGGCGCCGGCGGTCGGGATCGAACCCCTGTTCATCGACGCCTTGGCCGATGCGGCGGTCAGCGCCCTGTCGCGCACCGGCGTTGCGCCGTTCGGTCAGGGGTGCAAGGCGGACTGGAAGGCCTGTCCGTATCGAAACGGGAGACAGGCGGCATGAATACCTATGACCTGGCGCGTGGCCTGCACATCCTGGCCGTCATCGCCTGGATGGCCGGGCTGCTGTTCCTGCCGCGCCTCTATGCCTATGACGCCGAACAGCAGTCCAAGTCCGAGCCGCTGAAAAGCGAGATGCAGGGCCTGTTGCGTCTGTGGCAGACGCGCCTACTGCGCATCATCCTGAACCCGGCGATGATCCTGTCCTGGGTGTTCGGGCTTTGGCTGATCCACATCGATGTCTCCGCGCGGGGCGCGGGCTTCCTGGCCGAGCCGTGGATGATCGCCAAACTTTCCGGCGTCTTCCTGCTCAGCGGCTGGCATGGTTTCCTTTCGGCGCAGAGGAAGAAGATCGCGGCGGGCACCTCGAAATATTCCGGGAAATTCTGGCGCATGACCAATGAGGTTCCCTTCGTCTTGGCCATCGTCATGGTGCTGTCGGTGACGACGGAGTGGACGTTCGGTTAAGCGGCTCCGCTTGACCTGACCCGCCGCCTGTGGTTCCGCTGGCGGTGAACCGTTCGGCATCTGCCGTCGGCGGTCCCTCTCTCTTCGTGACGCCTGCAGGCCTTGAGCCAGCGGGAGCCCGTCACGCCTCCCTTCGGCCTTATGGCCAGACATTTTCAGAGACCCGCGCCGCAGCCTCTTGGCCGTGTGCGCCCGCGAGCCTGCATCATGACCGACGTCCGCGACACCAATCCCGACACCCCCGAGACCGAAGCCGTTGAGGCCCAGGCTCCGACCCATCACGGCGCCGAGCACGAGGCCGGTGAAGTCGCAGGCGCCGACTCCGGCGTGGACACCACGGCCGACGACGATGACGACGGCGAACCCGTCGTCGCCAACGGCCGCATCACCCTGGCGGAACTGAACGAGAAGACGCCGGCCGACCTGGTCGCCTTCGCCGAACAGCTGGAGGTCGAGAACGCCTCCAACCTGCGCAAACAGGATTTGCTGTTCGCGATCCTGAAGGCCCTGGCCGACGAGGAAGTCGAGATCATCGCCGACGGGGTGCTGGAAATCCTGCCCGACGGCTTCGGCTTTCTGCGCAGCTCGGACGCCAACTATCTGCCCGGTCCGGACGACGTCTATGTCTCCCCGTCGCAGATCCGCCGCTTCGGCCTGCGCTCGGGCGACACCGTCCACGGCGCCGTGCGGGCGCCGCGCGAAGGCGAGCGCTACTTCGCCCTGCTGAAGGTCGACACGATCAATCTCGAAGACCCCGAGATGGTCAAGACCAAGGTCCTGTTCGACAACCTGACGCCCCTCTATCCCGAGGAGCGGCTGAACATGGAAATCCAGGATCCGACGCTGAAGGATCGCTCGGGCCGGGTCATCGACATCGTCGCCCCCTTGGGCAAGGGCCAGCGCTGCCTGATCGTGGCGCCGCCGCGCGTCGGCAAGACGGTGATGCTGCAGAACATCGCCAAGTCGATCGAGAAGAACCACCCGGAAGTCATCCTGATCGTCCTGCTGATCGACGAACGGCCGGAAGAGGTCACGGACATGCAGCGCACGGTGAAGGGCGAGGTCGTGGCCTCGACCTTCGACGAGCCGGCCACCCGCCACGTCGCCGTCGCCGAAATGGTGATCGAAAAGGCCAAACGCCTGGTCGAGCACAAGAAGGATGTGGTGATCCTGCTGGACTCCATCACCCGCCTGGGCCGCGCCTATAACGCCACCGTCCCCTCGTCGGGGAAGGTGCTGACCGGGGGTGTGGACGCCAACGCCCTGCAAAGGCCCAAACGCTTCTTCGGCGCCGCGCGGAACGTGGAGCAGGGCGGGTCGCTGACCATCATCGCCACGGCCCTGATCGACACCGGCAGCCGGATGGACGAGGTGATTTTCGAAGAGTTCAAGGGCACCGGCAACTCGGAAATCGTGCTGGACCGCAAGGTCGCGGACAAGCGCATCTTCCCGGCCATCGACGTGCTGAAGTCCGGCACCCGCAAGGAAGACCTGATCACGCCGAAGGACCAGCTGGCCAAGACCTATGTCCTGCGCCGCATCCTGAATCCCATGGGTCCGCAGGACGCGATCGAATTCCTGCTCGACAAACTGCGCCAGTCGAAGAACAACTCGGACTTCTTCCAGTCGATGAACACCTGATCCGCCTTTCTCAAGTACCGCGATCCGCGCTTGGCCATAGACAGAAACGGTGTTTCACGTGAAACAGGAGACGGCGCGATGAAGGTCAATGTCGAAGTCGAGTGCACCCCGGCGGAGGCTCGGGCCTTTCTGGGGCTGCCTGACGTGACCCCGCTGAACGAGGCCATGGTCGCCGAGATGCAGAAGCGGATGCAGACCAATGTCGCCGCCATGCAGCCCGAAGAGCTGATGAAGACCTGGACCAGTTTCGGCCTGCAGGCTCAGGATCAGTTTCGTCGTCTAATGGAAGCGGCCGTCAAGCCATGACCCGCCTGTCTCCTCCCCCCATCGGGGGAGGGGGACCCCGAAGGGGTGGAGGGGCTGTGTCCGCATCCACCTCTGGTGGCCCCTCCGTCACGCCGCTGACGCGGCGCGCCACCTCGCCATCGCTTCGCGCCAGGGAGGAGACAGAATGACCGACACCATTTTCGCCTTGGCCACACCACCCGGCCGCGGGGCCATCGCCGTCATCCGTCTGTCGGGGCCGGCGGTCGAAGCGTCTCTGACGGCGCTTGGCGCGGCAAAGCTGAAGCCGCGAATGGCGGCGGTTCGCGATCTGACCTACGCTGGCGATCACATCGATCAGGCCCTGGTCCTGCGCTTTGTGGCTCCAAACTCCTACACCGGGGAGGACTCCGCCGAACTGCATCTGCACGGCGGGCGCGCCGTGGTCGAGGCCGCCAGCCGCGCCCTGATCGCGCTCGGCGTTCGTCCAGCCGAACCCGGCGAGTTCACCCGCCGCGCCTTCCAGAACGGTCGGATGGACCTGGCCCAGGCCGAGGCGGTCGCCGACTTGATCGACGCCGAGACCAGCGCCCAGGCCAGGCAGGCCCTGGGGCAGCTGGATGGAAAGCTCAGCGAGACCTACGCCGGTTTCCGCCGCGACCTGCTTCACGCCCTGGCTCTGGTCGAGGCGGAGATCGACTTCCCCGACGAAGAGGTGCCGGACAATCTAGCGCGCACGGCCGGCCCCGTACTGGATCGTCTCGCCGACGATCTGCGCCGTGCCGTCGACACCGGGCGACGGGGCGAGCGGGTGCGGGACGGCTATCGTATCGTCCTGATCGGCGAGACGAACGCCGGCAAGTCGTCGCTGTTCAACGCTCTCGTCGCACGAGAGGCGGCCATCGTGACGCCGATCGCCGGCACCACCCGCGATGTGCTCGACGCCGATCTGGTGATCGGCGGTTACGCCGTGACCCTGTCCGACACGGCGGGGCTGAGAGAAAGCGACGATCCGGTCGAGGCCGAAGGCGTTCGCCGCGCGCGACTACGGGCGGAACAGGCGCACCTTCGTCTGTGGGTTCGAGCGCCGGGCGATCCGGACGGGGTGGCGGCTGACTATGCCCGACCGGATGACTTGGTGGTCGCCAACAAGTCCGATCTTGGAAGCATTCACACCACAAGCGGTTTGGAGGTCTTGTCGGTCAGCACCGAAAGCGGGCAGGGCTTGCCAGAGCTTCACGACTGGATCGCTGCACGGCTGTCCGCCGATCTGGCGGGGGCGGATTTTCCGGCGATCACGCGCGAGCGTCACCGGCTTCGGTTGACCGAGGCGCTGTCGACGGTGACCGCAGCGCGCATGGCCCTCGATGTCGCGCCGGAGATGGCGGGCGACGATCTGCGCCGGGCGGCCGATGCCTTGGCGCGGGTCACCGGCGCCATTGGGGTCGAGGACATACTGGGTCAGGTCTTTTCGACCTTCTGCATCGGAAAGTAATACCGCTGTTCCACGTGAAACTTCGGCGGTTCCTCCAAGGCTGAAGGTGGCGAAGTGGAGCCAATTGGACTATGTGCGCGGCATGAGTTCTCCCACCGATCTTCACTTCGACGTCGTCATCATCGGCGGCGGCCACGCCGGCTGTGAGGCCGCAGCAGCGTCGGCGCGTGCGGGCGCACGCACCATCCTGCTGACCCAGAAGCTGGAAACCATCGGCGAGATGTCCTGTAATCCGGCCATCGGCGGTCTGGGCAAGGGACACCTGGTGCGCGAGATCGACGCCCTGGACGGGATCATGGGGCGTCTTGCCGACGTGTCGGGCATTCAGTTCCGCCTGTTGAACCGGTCGAAGGGCGCCGCCGTGCGTGGCCCTCGCAGCCAGATTGACCGGCGTCTGTATCGCGAAGCCATGCAGGCCGAACTGAAGGCGACGCCAAACCTGACGCTGATGGCGGGCACCGCCGAGAGCCTGATCCTAGACGGGGACCGTGTAGGAGGGGTCACGACGGGAGCTGGTGAGACGGTGCGGGCCGGGGCGGTTGTCCTGACGACGGGCACCTTCCTGAACGGCGTCATCCATCGTGGCGACGAACGGATTTCTGCCGGTCGCCACGGCGAGGATCCGTCCACCGGTCTGGCTGCCGACCTGCATGCCGCCGACCTGATGATGGGACGGCTGAAGACCGGCACGCCGGCGCGGCTGGATGGCCGAACCATCGCCTGGGATCGGTTGGAGATGCAGCAGGCGGACGAGACCCCGTCGGCCTTCTCCTTCCTGACCGACAAGATCACCGTGCCTCAGATCGCCTGCGGTGTGACGCACACGACGGAAGAAACCCACAGGATCATCGCCGAAAACCTCGGCGAGAGCGCCGTCTATGGCGGCAAGCTGTCTGGGAGGGGGCCGCGCTATTGCCCGTCGATTGAGGATAAGGTCGTGCGGTTCGCCGACAAGACCAGTCACCAGATTTTCCTTGAACCCGAGGGCCTTGATGATCCGACCGTCTATCCGAACGGGATCTCGACATCGGTCTCCGAACCGACTCAGCTGGCCTTCCTGCGCACCATCCCGGGTCTCGAAGCCGTGGAGGTGTTCCGCTACGGCTATGCCATCGAATATGACTACGTCGATCCGCGCGAGCTGAGCCCTGCGCTGGAGGTCAAGAAGCGGCCGGGTCTCTATCTGGCCGGCCAGATCAACGGCACGACCGGATATGAGGAGGCCGCCGCCCAGGGGCTGATGGCGGGGGTGAACGCGGCGCGTGCGGTGGCGGGACAGGAGGCGGTCGTCCTGGGACGCGACCAGGCCTATATCGGCGTGATGATCGATGATCTGGTGACGCGAGGCGTGACCGAGCCTTATCGCATGTTCACCAGTCGGGCGGAGTATCGCCTGACCCTGCGTTCCGATAATGCCGATCAGCGCCTGACCCCGCTGGCGATTCAACTGGGAGTCGTGGGCGACAGGCGTCGGGCACGTTTCGAAGCCAAGGCGGCGGCGCTGGCCAAGGCGAGCGTCGTTTCACGTGAAACACTATTCACACCCAACGAAGCGGGAGCCTTGGGGATCACTGTGAATGCGGATGGGCGTCGTCGGTCGATGCGTGAACTTCTGGCCTTCCCCGATATCACCCTGGATCACTTCATCGCCGCTTGTCCGTCCATCGCGGACTGGAGCGCTGAAGTTCGCGAGCAGGTCGAGATCGACGCGGGATATGCCAATTACCTTGATCGGCAGGCGCTCGACGCTGAGGCCTTGCGGACGGAAGAGGGGCTGATCCTGCCCGCCGATCTCGACTATGCCGCCATCGGGGGTCTGTCTAACGAGGTTAAGGAGAAACTGGCGCGGGTCCAGCCTCGCACCCTGGGTCAGGCCGGGCGTATCGAAGGTATGACGCCCGGCGCCCTGACGGCCCTGCTGGCTCATGCGAAAAAGTCGCCCAAAGCCTCGGTCGCCGCCTGATGCTCGAAACGGAAAAGGCCGCTTTTCAGGCCAGGGCCGGAGCGACGCCGCAGCAGATGGCGGACCTTGAGGCTTTTCGTGTTCGTCTCGGCGACGCCAATTCGGTGATGAATCTCGTCGGCCCCGACAGCCTGCCGGACTTCTGGAACCGACACGTCTGGGACAGTGCGCAGTTGCTGACGCATGCGCCCGAGGCGCTGACCTGGGCCGATCTGGGGGCCGGCGCGGGGTTTCCGGGCGTGGTGCTGGCGATCCTGATGAAGGGGCGGGAAGGGGCGCATGTCTGGCTGATCGACAGTCTGGGTAAGCGGTGCCGGTTCCTGCAGGAGGCCGTGGATGCGCTCGATTTGCCGGCGACCGTGGTCGTCGGTCGGGCTGAGGAACAGCAGGTGACATGCGACGTCGTTACCGCCCGGGCTGTGGCGCCGATGGAGAAACTGCTGGGTTATGCACAGCCCTACTTCCAAAGGGGTGCACAAGGTCTGTTCCTCAAGGGGGAGAGGGCCGAATCCGAGTTGATCGAGGCGGGGAAATCCTGGCATTTCGAAGCTGAACTGGCCCCGTCGCAAAGCGACGTGCGAGGCCGTATCGTGACAATCCGGAGCCTCCGACGTGCCCGCACAAAGCGCTAGAAAGAGACCTGCCCGCGTTCTGGCGGTGTCGAACCAGAAGGGCGGGGTGGGCAAGACCACGACGGCCATCAACCTGGGCACAGCCTTGGCTGCCATTGGCGAGCGTGTGCTGATCGTGGACATGGATCCGCAAGGCAATGCCTCGACCGGCCTTGGTGTTCCACGTGAAACACGCCGGGTCACCATATATGACGTGGTCGTGGATCAGCGGTCCGTCGACGATGCGGCGGTCCAGACGACGGTCCCCGGCCTTTGGATCGTGCCGGCCGACGCCGACATGTCGGGGGTGGAAATCGAACTGAGCCAGGCGGATCGCCGGTCCTATCGATTGCGGGATGCGCTGCGCGCGCATGACGACGGCCCTACCGCGTATGACTATGTGCTGATCGACTGCCCGCCGTCGCTGAACCTGCTGACGCTGAATGCGATGGCGGCGGCGGATGCGGTGCTGGTGCCGCTTCAGTGCGAGTTTTTCGCCCTGGAAGGGCTGAGCCAGCTGATGCGGACCATCGACATGGTCAAGCACAGCCTCAATCCGTCGCTGGAAATCCAGGGTCTGGTTTTGACCATGTATGACCGCCGAAGCGCCCTGTCGGGGCAGGTGGCCAATGACGTGCGCGCCCACTTCGGCGACAAGGTCTATGAGAGCGTCATCCCCCGTAACGTCCGCGTCGCCGAGGCGCCCTCGTTCGGCAAGCCGGCCCTGATCTATGATCTGAAATGCGCCGGCAGCCAGGCCTATCTGCGTCTGGCCAAGGAAGTGGTGAAGCGCGAACGCCAGCGCCTGAAGCTGGCCGCCTGAGTTTTATTGGAAACGGAACAGTATCTTGGCTGAACGACAAAGAGGTCTGGGCCGCGGCCTGTCGGCATTGATGGGGCAGGACGCCGAGGCGCCGGTGGCGTCTGACGCACCGGCGCCCGCCGGCGTGCAACGCGTGCCGATCGAGAGCCTAAAGCCCAACCCAGATCAGCCGCGCAAGACCTTCCGTCAGGAGGATCTGGAGGAACTGACCGCCTCGATCCGCGACAAGGGCGTGCTGCAGCCGATCCTGGTGCGGACCCATCCGGGCGAGGACGGCGTCTGGCAGATCATCGCCGGCGAACGCCGCTGGCGCGCCTCCCAGGCCGCGCGCCTGACCGAGGTGCCGATCGTCATCCACGAAATGGACGACGTGGAGGTGTTCGAGGTCGCCATTGTCGAGAACGTGCAGCGCGCCGACCTGAACCCGCTGGAGGAGGCGGAGGCTTACCGCGTCCTGATGGAACGGTTCGGCCGGACCCAGGATGCCGTGGCGGGCGTCGTCGGCAAGAGCCGCAGTCACGTGGCCAACACCATGCGCCTGCTGCAACTGCCCGAGCGGGTGCTGTTCTATGTGCGCGAAGGCAAGCTGTCGGCCGGCCACGCGCGGGCTCTGATCAATACGCCGGATCCGGGCCAGCTGGCGGACATCGCCTTCGTCGATGGTCTGAGCGTGCGCGAGACCGAGGCCTTGGCCCGCCGTGCGGTCGAGGGGCCCAAGGCGGTCAAGGCCAGGTCTGCATCCGCGTCTTCGGGCGGAGAGGGGGCGGCCGATGTCGTGGCGCTTCAACAGGATCTGGCCGACGCCCTGGGCCTGAAGGTCCAGCTGGCGGACAAGGGCGGCAAGGGCGACCTGACCATCCGCTACGGCTCACTGGAGCAGCTCGACGACTTGTGCCGCCGGTTGATGCGGGGTTGAGACGGCGGACTTGGCGATGATCTTGTGGTAAGGTGGCCTATGACTGAAGAAAACACGCCCTCCGCCGCCGACAATCTGAAACAGGCGCTTGCCGCCAAGAAGGCCAAGACCGGTCATGGCTTCAATGCACAGGCCGGCGCCAAGGCCGAAGAGAAGAGCGTCTCGGCGCGCAATGTCGCCATGGCTCAGCCCGCGTTCCGCAAGGCGTCCAAGCGGGGCTGACTAGGCTGCGTCTTCTCCCCACGGCAGGGGAGAGGGCGTCTCTTAAAGCCCCAGCCGTCGCGCCCGCCCGGCGATTTCCAGAAGCAGGCGTTCGGCGATCAGTTGATCGGGCATGCCGGTCGTCTTGGTGGCCACGTCGGCCGTGTTGATGCTGTCCAGCACCTCGTCCAGCGCTTCGAGCCGCCAGGACCGCGCCTGGCGCAGCATTTCCGCCTCCTGTTTCCAGAAGACGCCAGCGGCCTTTGCGGCCTCCTTGGCGTTTGCGCCGTTGGCCTGCAAGATATTGATCCGGCGAAGTTTTCCCAGATGCATCGCGGCCGAGCGGACGGCCAGAACCGAGGATTCGCCCTCGGCGAAGGCGCGTCTCAGACCCGCTTGCGCCGGGCCGGGCCGGGCGCCGAAGGCCTGAAGCGCGGCGTCGGACAGGGAGGCGTCCGGCTCGACGCCCAGGTGATGCTCCAGCGCGTCCATATCCAGCGTCTTGCCCGAGCCGGGGCCGATGAAAAGGGCCAGGCGCTCGATCTCCTGGCGCATCAAACCCCGCTCGCGCGGCAGTCGGGCGACGAAACGGTCCAGGGCGTCGGACGTCAGACCGACCTTGTCGGCGGCCAGGGCCTCGCGAACCATACGGGCGACATCGCCGGTCTCGTCCTCGTAACAGACGATGCCGACCGCGCCGTTTTCCTTTTCGGCGGCCTTTCGCAGGGCGGACTCGCGACCCAGCTGATCGGCCTCGACCACCATCATGGCGTCGGGATTGTATCCGCCCTCCGCGTGAATCTTGAGCGCGGCGGCGACGGCCTTGTCCACGCCCGGCTTCAGCGTGGACAGACGGATCCGCACCAGACGACGGCCGCCCATCAGGGACATGGCCGTCAGAGCCTCTTCCAGCTTCGTCTCATCGCCGTCGATGTCGCTGTCGGTCAGGACGGTGACGTTGAAGGGGTCGTTCAGGTCGGGGGTGATGGTCCGGCACAGCACCTCGGCCCGCTCGGCGACGCCGGATCGGTCCTTGCCGTGGATCACCGCCGCCCGGATCGCCGGATCGGGCGCCTTCAGAAAGCGATCGATCTCGGGGCGTTTGGCCAGGATCACGGGTTCGACAGCGCCTGCATGAGGTCAAGGCGGATCAGCCGGGCCAGTTCGGAAGCGGCGCGCTCCTCGCCGTCCTGCTGGGCGGCGATCGCGGCATAGGGCTGGTCGGCGGCGGCGTAGGTGGTGGTGACCGTTTCCGTGCCGCGGACGGGCGTTCCGCCGGCGGCGGGGGTCAGGGTCCAGGTCGCCTTGACCGTCAGTTCGTAGCGGGTCGCGGTGTCGTCGATCCGGCGGCCCAGCGAGCGGCGGTTCTGCTCGACTTGGGTCGTCAGGCGATAAAGGGGCGTGGAGGACCGATCCCAGGCCAGGGCGTCCTCCAGCTGTTCGCGCAGGCGATAGCCCAGCCGGTCATCCTGGGTGGAGACGGCGATGCGGCGCAGGGACGATCCCACGGCCGGTTCGGCGTACATGGGGGTGAAGCCGCAGGCGGAAACCGCCAGGGCGGACAGGACCACGAAGGTCGCCGCGATACGCATCAGCCGGCTACCAGATTGACGATGCGGTCCTTGACCACGACGATCTTCTTCACGCTCAGACCCTCCAGCCGCGCCTGCACGGTCTCGTCAGCCAGAACGATGGCCTCGACCTCGGCGGGCTCCATGCCGCGCGGCACGCGGATTTCCGCGCGACGCTTGCCGTTGATCTGGATGGGCAGGACCACCTCATCGTCGGCCGCCAGCGCAGCGTCCCACACGGGCCACGGCGCGTCCAGAACCATCCCGTCTTCGCCCAAACGGGTCCAGGCTTCCTCGGCCAGGTGCGGGGTGAAGGGGGCGATCAGGCGGGCGAGGGCCGACAGGGCTTGGCGCTTGGCGTCGCCGCCGGCCTGGGCGTTGTCGCGGATGGTGGCGACGAAGGCGTAGAGCTTTGCAATGGCCGAGTTGAATCGGAAGCCCTCGACCCCTTCGGACACGGCCTTGATGGCCTTATGCGCCTCACGCAGCAGGTCGGCGTTGGCCTTGTCCTCGCCGGCGAAGGCGGGATCGTACGCATCAAACAGGGTCCAGGCGCGCTGGACGAAGCGGCTGGCGCCCTCGACGCCGCCGGGGGTCCATTGCACGTCGCGTTCGGGCGGGCTGTCGGACAGAACGAACAGACGGCCGGCGTCCACGCCGTGCGATTCCAGGATTTCGGCCGGGGCGACGACGTTCTTCTTGGACTTGGACATCTTCTCGATGTCGCCGATGACCAGGGTCTCGCCGGTCGACAGCTGGCGGGCGGAACGGACGCCATTGTCATTGCTCAGATCCACGTCGGTCGGCTCGACCCAGGCGCCGTCGGCGCGGCGATAGGTCTCGTGGACCACCATGCCTTGGGTGAACAGGCCGGCGAACGGCTCCTTCACCGACAGCATGCCGGCGTCGGACAGGGCGCGGGTGATGAAGCGCGCATAGAGCAGGTGCAGGACTGCGTGCTCGACGCCGCCGATATACTGATCCACCGCCAGCCAGCGATCGGCGGCGGCCTTGTCGATCGGCGCCTCGGCCGTCGGGTCGGTGAAGCGGGCGAAATACCAGCTGGAGTCGACGAAGGTGTCGAGCGTATCGGTCTCGCGCGTGGCGTCCGCGCCGCACGACGGGCATTTGACGTGCTTCCAGGTCGCGTGGCGATCCAGCGGATTGCCGGGCACGTCAAACGTCACGTCGTCGGGCAGGACGACCGGCAGCTGATCGGCGGGAACCTCCACCGGGCCGCAGGACGGGCAGTGGATGATCGGGATCGGGCAACCCCAGTAGCGCTGGCGCGAAACTCCCCAGTCGCGCAGGCGATAGATGGTCGCGCCCTTGCCCGCACCCGCCGCCTCGACGCGGCGTATGGCCTCGGCTTTGGCGGTTTCGATGTCCAGGCCGTCCAGGAAGTCGGAATGGAAGATCGCGCCCGGACCGGTATAGGCCTCGTCGCCCACGGCGAAATCGTCGCCGGCGCCTTCGGGACGAACCACCGGGATCACCGGCAGGTCGTATTTGCGGGCGAAGTCCAGGTCGCGCTGGTCATGGGCTGGACAGGCGAAGATGGCGCCCGTGCCGTATTCCGACAGGATGAAGTTGGCGATCCAAACGGGGACTTCTGCGCCCGTGAAGGGATGGACGGCCTTCAGGCCCGTGTCCCAGCCGATCTTCTCGGCCTGGTCGATATCGGCTTGGG
This sequence comes from Brevundimonas sp. PWP3-1b1, assembly GCF_049896065.1. NCBI lineage: Bacteria > Pseudomonadati > Pseudomonadota > Alphaproteobacteria > Caulobacterales > Caulobacteraceae > Brevundimonas > Brevundimonas sp. PWP3-1b1. The sequence continues at coordinate 652,150 of NZ_JAFCTO010000001.1, forward strand.
ACGTGCCGCCCGCGCGGCATTTGGCGACGAAGTCTGCGACCGCTGGATCGGCCTCGGCCAGCTGTTTCGAGATCGGGTGATCGGGCGCCAGGCCCAGGAAGCTGGCGCCGAACAGGGTGTCAGGCCGGGTGGTGTAGATTTCGACGCCGGATTCGTATCCGGCGGGAGCCTGGCCGGCGAAGGCCCAGGTCATCTGCAGGCCCTTGGACCGACCGATCCAGTTTTCCTGCATCAGGCGGACCTTCTCGGGCCAGCGGTCCAGGGTCTTCAGACCGTCGATCAGATCGTCGGCATAGTCGGTGATGCGCAGGAACCACTGGTTCAGCTTGCGCTTCTCGACCACGGCGCCCGAACGCCAGCCGCGCCCGTCGATCACCTGTTCATTGGCCAGGACGGTGTTGTCGACCGGATCCCAGTTGACGACCCCATCCTTGCGATAGACCAGGCCGCGCCGATACAGCTCCAGGAACCAGGCCTGCTGCTTGCCGTAATATTCCGGATCGCAGGTCGCGAACTCGCGCGACCAGTCCAGCGACAGGCCCAGCAGCTTCAGCTGCTCGCGCATGGTCGCGATGTTGGAATAGGTCCAGCCCTTGGGGTGGATGCCGCGCTCCATGGCCGCGTTCTCGGCCGGCATGCCGAAGGCGTCCCAGCCCATCGGGTGCAGAACGTCGAAGCCTTGGGCGCGCTTGGACCGCGCCACGACGTCGCCCATCACATAGTTGCGGGCGTGGCCCATGTGGATGTTGCCCGACGGATAGGGGAACATCTCCAGCACATAGTATTTCGGACGGCCGGTATCCTTCGTCACGAAGGCTGAGGCCTCGGCCCAGCGGGCCTGTTGGCGAGGTTCGGCGGTCTTGGGTTCGTAACGGGCCACGGTCGTCCTGAAAGTCAGAAGGGCGCTGACACCCTCCCGGCTCAACTAGCCCGAAGGACGACAGCGCCCAAGAAATAATGCGTCCCACAAACTCTTGGGCGCGTCGCGCTCAAGCAGCCCGAAGGGCGGTAGCGCCTAAAGAAACTAACGCAGGCTTTAGCCTGCGTTAGACAGGTTCAGCTGGCGCGCCTTGGTCAGGATGGCGTTTTCCAGATCGGCCTCGGTCTGGGCGGCGACCGGGGCGGCGGTCCATTGCCCATCGGCGCCCTTCACTTCCTTGGTCACCGTGACGTTCAGCGCGTCGGCGCGCAGACGGGTGTCCAGGATGAAGACGGTCGCCTTGAAGCGCTCGTTCGGCGTCTGGGGGTTGATGTACCAGTCGTAGTTGATGACGCCGCCCCACGGATCGGCGGTCAGCAGCGGCATGAAGCTGAGGGTGTCGAGCGAGGCGCGCCACAGGAAGGCGTTGACGCCGATGCCCTGTTGCACGTTCGTCTTGGGCGCAGACTTCTCGCCGCCGACAAAGGGAATGCTTGAGCAGGCCGACAGCGACGCGCCAAGGGCCACGCCCGAGACCAGGACGACCGCGACGTTCCGAACCAGGGCCTTGTTGAGGCTCATCAAGAGAAGTCTCCGTAAACTCAGGGACGCGCGGGCTTTGCCCACACGCGCGCACGGCCAAGGAAGAATGCCGACTGCGGGGTTCTATAACACGGTGAAAAGGGGCGATGACAAGGCGAAGTCTGCGGCGGTCGCATCCGGCGTCGCGCTGTTTTGCGACAGGACCATGTCATCCAGCGGGATTCCGTCCAAATCCCGTGACGCTTGAGACACATGCGGGGAGAACAATGCGCGGGAACCTTGTTATCGAAGGCTCATTCCGTTGACCGCGAGGACACCCGGTGTCTAATCGCCTCGCTCACGACCATATAAGGTCGGTTCAGGGTTGAAACGCCGCGTCATGGCGGGGTTCGAAGGATTTGGTATGCGGTTCGGTGGTTTCCTGGCTGTGATGATGGCGACGACGGCGATGGCCGCGTCGACGTCGGCGCTTGCCCAGAGCACGTCCACAGTCTCGCTGTCGGACGCTCAGGCCGCCCAGCGCAGCGCCCCCGCTCCCCAACGTCGTGGTCTGCGCCTGAACGACAACGGTCGCTGGGGTCTGGACTTCAACCTGAACCAGCCCGTCGGCCGCGAGACCGATTGGGGCGATGTCGAAGCCGGCGCCTATTACCGTCTGAACGACCGCCTGCGCGTCGGCGCCGCCGCCGCCGTGGGCGCACCTGAGGCCGATCCGGCCCGTGCGCCCGAAACCAATGGCCGCGCCCAACCGCGCGTGCGCCTGGAAACCATCTTCAAGTTCTGATTTCGGCCCGATCCGTCAGCGGAACGCCGACTGGATCGCGTGGATCGCCGCCAGACCGCAGGCCCCTGTGGCTGTGAGACCCGCTGTGTTGGCGGCGTTGATCCCGCCCAAGGCATAGACGGGCAGGGGAACGCTCTGCGACTTTTCCTCAAACGCCGCGATACCCACCGGCGGCTTGTCGGCCGAGGCCCCGCCGGCGGGGAAGACCGGTGACAGGATCAGCGCGTCGAGCGCTTCGATCGAAGTGGGCTCGCCATGCCAGGCTGCGGTGACCAGCCAGCGAGGGTGCGCCGCTCGAATTGCGGGCGCGCTGTGGGCCTCGCGCTCAGGCAAATGGACTCCGTCGGCGGCCAGGGTCTGAGCCAGATCCGCGTCCAGCCCGACCAGCAGCTTCACGCCGCGATCCGTCGTCGCCTCGCGCAGACGACGGCCGGTTTCGACCGCGTCGGCCGCGCCGAACGCTCGATAGACCACCGCTGAGCCGGCAGGCAGGCGAGCAGCCGTCTCCCACGGGCGAGGCGTACGGTCGGGATCTGTGAAGAACAGCAGCGGCGGCAGGCCGGCGACCTGCGGGCTGACAGCGGCGGCGGCGCGGTTTAGAGCGGTCGCGGCATCCCAGAGCGCGCGTGCGTCGTCGCTGTAACCGGCTGGCAGGATCATGACCCCTTCTTCTCCCGCTTCTTATCCTGCGTCCATCGCCGAAAGGGTCGCCGATGTCCGCGCCCGCATCGACGCCGCCTGCCGCGCGGCCGGTCGCGACCCAGCGACCGTGACCCTGACCGCCGTGTCGAAGACCCAACCGCCCGAGGCCATCGACGCGATCCTGGCGACAGGCCAGCGAATCTTCGGCGAGAATCGGGTGCAGGAGGCGCAAGGCCGATGGACGGAACGCCGCGCGACGCTGCCGGACCTTGAACTGCGGCTGATCGGGCCGTTGCAAACGAACAAGGCCGAGGACGCCGTCGCCTTGTTCGACATGATCGAGACGCTGGATCGGGAGAAGCTGGCCCGCGCCCTGGCCCAGGCGGCCGAGAAACGCGGCCGATCGCCGCGCGTGCTGGTTCAGGTCAATACCGGCATGGAGCCTCAGAAGGCCGGCGTCTTGCCCGATCAGGCCGACGCCCTGATCGCGGCGGCGCGCGGGACCTATGGGCTGACGGTCGATGGTTTGATGTGCATTCCCCCGGCGGATCAGGACGCTGAGCCGCATTTCGAGCTGTTGCGCCAGCTGGCCGAACAGAATGGCCTGTCGGTCCTGTCGATGGGAATGAGCGGCGACTATGAGACCGCGATCCGGTGCGGCGCGACCCATGTGCGGGTCGGAACCGCGTTGTTCGGGGAACGAAATCGACCTTAAAGCCCCTCTAGGCCGTAACCCGACGTGAATTCGCACCCCCAAGCCTTGGCGCGGGGGCCAAGCCTCGCCATTGTCAGCTCATGCCCACGCCCAAGACCATTCTGATCATCGACGACGACGACGACCTTCGCGAGGCCTTGGCCGAGCAGTTGAACTTGCACGAAGAGTTCAAGACCCAGCAGGCCGCGACTGCGACCGACGGGGTGCGGATGGGGCGCGAGATCCGCGCCGACCTGATCCTGCTGGACGTGGACCTGCCTGACATGGACGGTCGCGAGGCCTGCCGCCTGTTGCGCAAGGACGGGGTCTCGACCCCGGTCATCATGCTGACGGCGCAGTCGGCCGACGCCGACGCCATCCTGGGCCTGGACGCCGGGGCCAACGACTATGTCACAAAGCCCTTCCGGTTCGCGGTGCTGCTGGCCCGCATCCGCGCCCATCTGCGCAGCCACGAACAGTCCGAGGACGCGGTTTTCTCGATCGGGCCTTACGAGTTCCGTCCCGCCGCCAAGGTTCTGATGGACGCCAAGGGCAAGAAGGTGCGGTTGACCGAGAAGGAAACCAACATCCTGAAATACCTGTATCGCGCCGGGGCCAAGCCGGTGTCGCGCGAGGAGCTGCTGACCGAGGTCTGGGGCTATAACGCCGGGGTCACGACCCACACGCTGGAAACCCACATCTATCGTCTGCGCCAGAAGATCGAGCCGGAGCCGGGCCACGCACGCCTGCTGCTGACCGACGCGGGCGGATACCGGCTGCAGCCGTAAGGCTCAGCCAGGTCGCCATTCACTGAGCATCTGACCTTCAGCGTTCTCGAAGGCGACACGGTCCATCTGGACCGCGCCGATGCAGACAGGGCGTTGATCGGGGCTGGAGGCGCGGCAACGGATGGCGCGGCCGTCGGCGAAGGCGGTCATCCGACCTTCCAGCACCAAACGATAGCCGCCCGACGGAGCCGGCGGCGGCTGGTCTCCATCGCCACGCTGGGTGAACTCATAGGCGCGACCGTTGCGCCGGCCCAGGCGTGATCCATCCTCCTCGAACACCGCCGCCAGACCGACCGTCTGGGGCGACGGGGCGACAGGGCCGCTGGCCAAGGGATCGCCCAAGGCTCCAGGACAGCCCTCGGCGCGCAGCCAGGGGCGTGGCAGCCAGAACCCCTCGGCCGCCTCCCAGCTGTCGGCGCCGCCCGCGAGAAACGGCGAATCGGTCCAGTCGCCTGGGGCCAGGCTCAGTTTCAGGCTTTGGCGACGTTCGCCCCAGGACCAGGCGGCCAGACCGTCGCCTGCACCGGCGTCGGTGGCAGGCGGCGTGGGGCCGGCGCAACCGAACGCCTGGCGCAAGACGAAGCGGCGACCGGCCAGCGATGCGCCGCCGGGATCCTTTCCGGCCGCATAGGCCGAGGCGGCGATATCCATGGCCTGCAATAGGCCGGCGCGGTCCAGCACCGGGGCGGGCGCCATGGCCACCACCGGCGTTTCCGAAGGCGCGGGGGCGGGCGCCGGGGCAGGCGTCGCTGAATCTTCGCGCTGACAGGCGGAGATGAGGAAAAGGGACGCCGCGAGCGCGACGACCGACGGGCGAGGCGACACGACCGGTTCGAGCATGGAACCACCCTAGCATGCGGATCGCTGTTTTGGAGGCGATCGTGCGAAAAAGGTTGACGAAAGCGATGGGGGGCGGTCTGCACGGGTTTATGACCTTCGACCAGATCGCCGCCCTGGCGGTGCTCATCGGCGTGGTCGGCGTGCTGATCCATGGCAAGGTCCGCGCCGACGTCGTCGCCCTGACCGGAGCCGCCGTCCTGCTGTTGCTGGGCGTCGTGCGGCCGGTCGAGGTGCAGGGCGCGTTCGCCAGTCCCGCCGTCATCGCCCTGGCCGGGCTGTTCGTCATCGCCTACGCCATCGAGCTGTCGGGATTGTTGGGGCTGCTGATCCGGCAGGCGACACAGTTGGCGGCGCGGATCGGCGCCACCGGCATCTGGATCGTCATCGGCCTGTGCGGCTCGGTCGGCGGCTTCCTGAACAATACGCCGGTGGTGGTGCTGGCTGCGCCTGTCATCCGCGACGTCGCCCAATCGCTGCGACTGTCGCCCAAACGGTTCCTGATGCCGCTGAGTCATGTGACGGTGATGGGCGGCCTGCTGACCCTGATCGGCACTTCGACCAATCTGCTGGTCAACGACATGGCGCGAAACGCCGGCCAGCCGGTGTTCGGCCTGTTCGAAATCACGCCGGTGGGTTTGTTCATCGCAGTGGTGGGCGGTCTTTGGCTCTATTTCGTCGGGGCTCGACAGCTGGGTCGATCCGTGGCCCGCGACGAGGCCGAAGCCGCGCGCATCGCCGAGATGGAGGAGGCCCAACGCCGCGCCGAGGCGCAGGCGGCTGGGCGGCGGCGACGGCTGTCGCTGCCGTTCGGCCTGCCGCGTCTGGGGGAGTCGCGCAACCAGTCCGACGGCTCGGGCGACGCGCACTTGGGCGACGTGTCGCTGTTCGGGGCGGCGGATCGGGCTTTTCGGCTGAGACCGGCGATGCTGTCCCTGGCCATCTTCGCCCTGGTGATCGCCTCGGCGGCGCTGGGATGGGCGCCGATCGCGGCGTCGGCCTTCGCCGGGGCGGTGGCGTTGATCTTGCTGAGGGTCATCACGCCTGAAGAAGCCTATGCGGGGCTGCGGCCCGAGATCCTGCTGCTCATCGCCGGGATGGTGGTGGTCGGCACCGCGATCGAGGTGACCGGACTGGCCCAGGCGGGCGCCTCGCGGCTGATCGACGTGATCCGGCCGATGGGCCCGCTGGGCGCGCTGATCGTGCTGTACGGTGTGACGCTGTTCGCGACCGAACTACTGTCCAACGCCACGGTGGCGGTTTTGATCACGCCGGTGGCGGTGGCATTGGCCGAAAGCCTGGGCGTCGATCCACGCCCCTTCCTGGTGTGCGTGATGATGGCCGCCTCGGCCGCCTTCGCCACGCCGTTCGGCTATCAGACCAATGTGCTGGTCTTCAACATGGCCGGCTACAGCTACATGGACTTCGTGCGCGTCGGCCTGCCGCTGAACCTGATCACCTGGATCGCCGCCATGGTGGCGATCCCGATCTTCTTCCCGTTCTGAGACGAATCAGACGTTCAGATCGACCGTGACGGGGGCGTGGTCCGAGGGACGCTCCCATTCGCGGACGTCGTCGTGGATGCGGGCCGTGTCCTTGACCACCGCGGGGGTCAGGCCGGGCGAAGTCCAGATATGGTCCAGGCGAAGGCCGCGATTGGACTTGCGGAAGTCGGCGGCGCGATAGCTCCACCAGCTGGCCAGTTTCTGCGGCTCGGGGAAACGGTCGCGAAGCACGTCGGCGAAACCGCCCGTCTCCTGAAGCCGGTTCAGGGTCTCGACCTCCAGCGGGGTGTGACAGACGATCTTGGACATGTAGCGGTGGTTCCACACGTCGCCCTCGCCCGGCGCGATGTTGAAATCGCCGGCCATGACCAGGGGACGCGACTTGTCCTGTCTGGCGACGATGGCGGTCAGCTGTTCATAGAAGTCCATCTTGTGATCGAATTTGGGGTTCAGGGCGCGGTCGGGGACGTCGCCGCCGGCGGGGATGTAGAAGTTCTGGACATCGATCCCCGCGACACGGGCGGAGACGCAGCGGGCGTGGCCCAACTTGCAGACCTGGAAGGTGTCGCTGTCCTCCAGCGGAAGGCGGCTGGCGATGGCCACGCCGTGCCAGCCCTTCTGGCCCGCGACGCGAAGATGGGGCATGCCCATGTCCTCGAAGGCGCCGCGCGGGAACTGGTCCGTGGTGCATTTTATCTCCTGCAGCATGAGGACATCGGGCGCGCGCTCTTCGACGAAGCGCGCGACCTGGTCGATGCGCAGGCGGACGGAGTTGATGTTCCAGGTAGCGAGGCGAAGGGTCATGCCCCCGTCTAGCAGGCGCGCGGCGTAAAAAAAGCCCGGCCGCAACGGGCCGGGCTATGGGAGGTTCGTCTCTCTCGCCGCCGGGGAGGGGATATTGTCCGTGGCGGTAGAACGGCCGCCGCCGTTCATGTGCTCAAAGTGTCACTCGCGAACATAAAAGTCAAACCGTCACAATCGATGCTTGCACGTGCTCATTTTGAAACAGTCCGAGGTCGGATCAGTCCGGCGTGTTGCGCGTCAGAGGGGCCGTCGCCCATTCGCCGCGCCATTCGTAGGTCAGGGTGACACAATGGCGATAGGCGCCGTCAGACCATCGACCGACCGCCTGCATGGTCAGGGGGCGCGGCGCCCGCACCCGGCTCATGATTAGCCAGACTTCGTCGGAGCCGGGGCAAAGGGCGCGAGCCAGCCCGCGGCCATCGCCGTCCTGATCCACGCCATAGATGTCGTTTTCCTGAGCGCCCGGCGGCAGGGCGCGTCTCGCCGCATCGGGGCCGCCACGCGTGAAGCCAGCCGTGCCGCGCGCCGAGGTGGAATAAAGCCTTTCGAGCGTGACCGCGCCGAACAGGCCGCGCCGGACCTCCAGCGTTACGCCCTTGGTCAGGGCCTGGGTGATGCGGTCCGACGCATTGTAGGACAGGAACCGGGTGTCGGCCTGGGCCGGTGCAGCGGCTGAAGCCACGGCGGCGAGAGCGAGGGCGGAGGCGATGAAACGGCGCATGCGTCCCTCTTCGTCAGGCTTTGCGGCGAGAACTAGGCTTCGCCCCGATCAGTGCTCGCCAAGACAGCGCAGGGCGACTTCCAGATTGCGCAGGCCGTCCTCGCCGGTGACCGCCGGTGTTTCGCCGGTTGTGATGGCGCGCGCGAAGGCTTCCAGCTCCTTGCGAAGGGGCTCGGCCGGCCAGCTGTTCAGCATCCGGGTGGAATAGGAGCCGTCGGGCTGCTGGCCGAAGTATTCGGTGACCTGGCGGGTGATCAGGTCGGCGACGATGAACTTCGTCTTGGTGGCGACCTGAAGCGTGCGGGTCTTGTAGGGGGTGACCCAGTTGGTGGTGATGTGGGCGATCACCCCATTGTCCAGCCGGAACTGGAGCAGGGCCGTGTCCTCGCGGTCGGCGCGGGTGCGGGCCAGTTGCGGCTGGACCTCGACGATCTCGGAGCCGGTCAGGTGACGGATGATGTCGATGTCGTGGACCGCCAGGTCGATGACCACCCCGACCTCGCCCATGCGCGGCGGGAAGGGGCCGACGCGGGTGATCTGGATCGAGATGATCTCGTCGTCGGCGACGGCGCGCTTGACGGTCTCGACCGCCGGATTGAACCGTTCGACCTGGCCCACCATCAGGACACGGTCGTTGGCCTTGGCGGCGTCGATCATGCGCTGGGCGTCGGCCACGCTGGCGGCGATGGGCTTTTCGACCAGGACATGGACGCCCTTTTCCAACAGGGCGACGCCGATGTCGGCGTGGAAACGGTTGGGCGTGGCCACGATGCCGGCGTCCAGACCGGCGTCGACGAAGGCCTGGGCCGTGGTGACCGCGTTCGCTTCATAGGCGGCGGCGACGCCCTCGGCCGTCACCGCATCGGGGTCGAAGACGGTGGTCAGGTCGAACTCGCGCATCTCGGAGGCGACACGCGCATGGTTGCGGCCCATGACGCCGACGCCGGCGACGCCGATCTTGAGGGCGGGAGTGTTCGGCATCAGATTCAACCCTTGTAGCTGGAGACGGCGGCGATGACCTTGTCTTGGGTCGCCTCGTCCAGATCGGCGTGCATCGGCAGGCTGATGACCCGGTCCTTGAGCCGTTCGGTCACGGGAAGCCCGCCCTCGCCGCGCGGGAAGCGCTGATAGGCTGGCTGAAGGTGCATTGGCACCGGATAATAGACGGCGGTGGGCACGCCCTGATCCTTGAGGTGGGCCGCCAGACCGTCCCTATCCTCATGCTCTATCGTATATTGGGCCCAGATCGACACGCCGCCGTCGATCACATGGGGCACGGCCGCGACGTGGGGCGCCAGCTTCTGGTTGTAGCGGGCGGCGATCCGGTTGCGCCATTCGATCTCCTGTCCGAAGACGTTCAGCTTCTCGATCAGGATGGCGGCCTGGATGGTGTCCAGGCGGCTGTTCATGCCGATTCGCATGGCCAGGTATTTGGGGTCATGGGCGAACGCGGCGGCGCCGGCCTGAAGGTCCTTGGCGACGACCTTTCCGTGGACGCGCAGCGAATCCATCTCCTGCGCCAGGTCATCGTCGTCGGTCAGCACCGCCCCGCCGTCGCCGTAGCAACCCAGCGGCTTGGCCGGGAAGAAGCTGGTCGTGGTTACGTCGGCCCATTTCAGCGGGTGGTCGCCGTTCAGGGTGCAGCCGAAGCCCTGGGCCGAATCCGAGATCAGCTTCAATCCGTGGCGGTCGCAGATCGCGCGAATGGCGGGATAGTCGGCCGGTTGGCCGAACAGATCGACGGCGATGACCACCTTGGCCGTTAGGCGACCCTCGGCCTTGACCGCCTCGATGGCGGCTTCCAGGTGCGCGGGGTCCATATTGTAGGTGCGCGGATCGACATCCACGAACACGGGCGAGGCGCCTAGCCACGGCACGACCTCGGCCGTCGCGGTGAAGGTGAAGCTGGGGCAGAAGACGGCGTCGCCGGTGCGGATTCCCCAGGCGATCAGCGGCAGGATCAGGGCGTCCGTGCCGTTGCCGCAGCCCAGGGCGTGTTTGGCCTGACCGAAGGCGGCGAGGTCGGATTCGAACTGGCGGACCTGCGGCCCCATGACCCAGGCGCCGCCGACGACGGCTTCCTGGACGGCGGCCTCGATCTTGCCGGCGAGACGCAGGCGCTGGGCCTGAAGGTCGATGAAGGGGATCATGAGGGACGCTCTCCACGGGGGATCGGGCGGCGGCTCGACAAGGACGGGCCGCGAATGTCGGGCCGTCCTAGCAAGATCGCGCGCAGGGGCCAAATCGCGCGGCGTCACATCGCGTTGCCCTTTGCTACCGCATCCGCCCCTTGGCGCCCGAAAGGATGCATCCTAATCCAGCGCCATGATGTCTCTCGCCGCCGCCCGGATCAGGGTCTCGAACTGGCTGTTCGATCATGCCCTGCCCTTGTGGGCCGACAAGGGCGTGGACGCGCAGGGCCGCTTCTTCGAGCAGCTTGATTTCGACGGGCGGCCCGTCACGGGCTTGCGCCGCCGCACCCGCGTTCAGGCTCGCCAGATCTATGTCTTCTGCGAAGCGGTCGCCCTGGGTTGGGAGCAGGGGCGAGCCCCGGCCCAGACGGGCCTGGACTGCATGATCGCCACGTGTCGCAGGGATGACGGTCTCTGGGTCGCAGCGACCGACGACGTCGGCGCGGTGATCGATGAGACGTCTGATCTCTATGACATGGCGTTTGTGCTGTTCGCCCTTGCAGCCTCGCATCGGGTGCTGGGCGATCCGCGTGCGCGGCCGTTGGCGCTGGAGACCGTCGCGGCGATCAATCTGAAGATGGCGTCGCCACATGGCGGTTGGGAAGAGGGCTTGCCGCCGCGCCTGCCGCGCCGCCAGAATCCTCATATGCACATGCTGGAGGCCATGCTGGCCTGGCAGGCGACCGCTCCTGATCCGGTGTTCGAGGCGGCGGCCCAGGTTTCGCTTGATCTCTGTCGACGTCATTTCCTGATCGACGGGGCAGTTCGGGAGTATTTCACCGACGATTGGTTGGTGGACCCCAGAGAGGGTCACGTCATCGAGCCGGGCCATCTGCAGGAATGGGCTTGGCTCTTGAAGCAGGCGGGCGATCTCGACCCAGGCGCAAGCGTCGCCGAGGGGCTGCATCTCCGCGCGGTGGCGCAAGGTTGTCGCGACGGCTTCACGATCCGCGAGATCGACCCGTCCGGCGCGCCGCTCGACGCCGGTCGTCGGCTATGGGCCCAGACCGAAGCCATTCGCACAGGCCTGAGTTTTGGCGACGCCGCCACCCCGGCCCTGATCGCCAAGGTCTTCGACACCCATCTTGCCACCGCCGTTCCCGGCCTGTGGGTGGACAGCTACGATGTGGAAGGCCGGTCGCATGATGAGGCTGTGCCCGCCTCAAGCCTCTATCATCTGATGACGGCTTTCTCCGAGCTGCTGAGACACAAGCCATGACCGGTGTTCCCGCCGCCTTTCTGGATCGGGACGGCGTGCTGATCGAGGACAGCGGCTATCCGCATCGGCCCGAGCATCTGAAGCTGATCCCTGGCGCGGCGGCGGCTGTGCGACGCATGAACCAGGGCGGCTATCGCACCGTCATCGTCACCAACCAGTCGGGCGTGGCGCGGGGTCTGTTCAGCGAGGCTCAGATGAACGCCTTCAATGATTTGCTGGTCGCCCGGCTGGCCCAGGACGGGGCCGTCATCGACGCGGTCTATGCCGCGCCCTTCCACCCCGATGCGGTCGAGGCGCGTTATCGCCATCCCGATCATCCCGACCGCAAGCCCAACCCCGGCATGTTGCTGCGCGCCATCGCCGAGCATGATTTGGACCCGCCGCGATCCTTCATCATCGGCGACCAGAAGCGCGATCTGCAGGCGGGCGAGCGGGCAGGGGTGGCGGGGTTCCTGTTCGAGGGCGGCGACCTGGACGCCTTCGTGCGCGATGTGGTGGGTCTCTAAGACCGGGCGTCGCATTTCCTCGCCTGGTGAATTACTCTGATCGAAATCGGAGGAGATCGCCAATGAACGCGCCCTATCCCTTTGTCGAACGGCGCTGGACCTCGCCGGATGGTCTCAGCCTGTTCGCGCGCGACTATGCGCCCGGTCCCGGCGTCGCGCGTCCGCCGGTCATCGCCATCCATGGCCTGACCCGCAACAGCGCCGATTTCGAAGCCATCGCCCCCCTGCTGGCCCAGAGCGGGCGGCGGGTGCTGGCGGTGGACGTGCGCGGGCGCGGCCGGTCGGATCGTGCGCCCGATCCCATGACCTATATGCCAGACATCTATGCGAAGGATGTGCTGGCCCTGATGGAGCAGTCGGGGATCGACCGTGCGATCTTCCTTGGCACCTCCATGGGCGGACTGATCACCATGGCGCTGACGGCGATCCGGCCCAAGGCGGTGGTCGCGGCGATCCTGAACGACATCGGGCCGGAAGTGGCGCCCGAGGGGCTGGCGCGCATCGCCGCCTATAGCGGCCAGCCGGTCGAGATCGGGACGTGGGCCGATGCGGCGGCCTATGCGAAGCGGATCAATGCGGTCGCCTTTCCGCACTATTCGGACGCGGACTGGGGCGCCTTCGCCCGGCGCATCTTTCGCCAGCAGCCGGATGGGGAGATCGGGCTGGACTATGACCCGGACATCGCCGTGCCGATCCGCGCGGCGGGCGCCAAGGCGCTGGTTCCGAACCTGTGGCCCCTCTTCCGGCGACTGGCGCGCAAGAAGCCGACCCTGCTGGTCCGCGGCGCGAACTCGGATCTGCTGAGCGCCGACATCGCCGGGCGGATGACGAAGGCCGCGCCCGCCATGGCCTACGTCGAGGTTCCCGGCGTCGGCCACGCTCCCATGCTGGACGAGCCGGAGGCCAGGGCGGCGATCTTCGAGTTCCTGTCCGAGGTCGATTAGTCCTTGGTGGGATCGACCTGGGACGCATCCCCATAGGTCAGGGCCAGGAAGACGTCCTCCAGGTCCGGGTCCTCGGTGGTGATGTCGGCGATGGTGACGCCAGCGGCGCGGACGGCGTTGATGACCTGTTCCACCGACGACTGCCCCTTCTTGTAGGTTACGGCGAAGGCGCCGCCCGGACGGGGCGTAACCTGGAAGCCGTCAAGGATCGGCGGAGTCATCTGCGGCGTCTCTGGGGTCACGACCACATTGCGGCTGTCCAGACGACGCAGAAGCTGTGGCGTCGGTTCGCAGGCCACGACCTCGCCTCGGTTGACGATGGCGATGGTGTCGCAGAGCTCCTGCGCCTCTTCGAGGTAGTGGGTGGTCAGGACGATGGTCACGCCCTCGGCGTTGATCTGGCGGACGTAGGCCCACAGCTGGCGGCGCAGCTCGACGTCCACGCCGGCCGTCGGTTCGTCCAGAATCAGGATCGGCGGATTGTGGACCAGGGCCTTGGCCACCATCAGGCGACGCTTCATGCCGCCGGACAGGGCGCGGACATAGGCGTTGGCCTTGTCCGACAGGCCCAGCGCCGCCAGCAGTTCGTCCGAGCGACGCTCGTTCTTCGGCACGCCATAGAAACCGGCCTGGACCTCCAGCGATTCGCGCGGGGTGAAGAAGACGTCGGCGACGATCTCCTGCGGCACCACGCCCAGGGCGGCGGCGGCGTCGCGCGGCTCCTTGTCGATGTCGCGGCCCCAGATTTTCACCGAGCCTTCGGACTTCTTCACCACCCCGGCCAGGATGTTGATCAGGGTCGACTTGCCGGCGCCGTTCGGACCCAGCAGGCCGAACACCGAACCGCGCGGAATGACCAGATCGACCCCGCGCAGGGCCGTCTTGGGCGCGGCCTTCTTGGACCCGGCATAGGTCTTCTTCAGCCCGTGCACCTCAATGGCGTTGTCGGGCAGGGCGGGGGTCTCTGACATGATCGGCTATTCACTCGGGCGGGACGGCGAGCGGCATAGGTAGGGCGCGCGGCTGCATTCGCCAACCTGTCCCACGGCGATGATGCGACAAGCGTGCCTGTCCTTGTGTCAATGATGCTTGACTGATCGCAAATTGATGTCTAGGTTGCTTGTCATAAAGACAACCTAGCTTGATGGAGACAGCCAATGACCACCGTTCAAAAAGCCAAGACGCCCCTGACCCGCACCCGCCTGATCGGCTTCATCGCCATGGGCGTCTGCGCCATCGGCTATATCGGCGGGGGGCTGGCGCTGCTGGCGGGCAAGACCGATCAGATCGATATGACGCATGCCGCCATCGCCGGCGCCGCCTTGTTGGTCATCGGCGAAATCGGCCTGTGGGTCGGCGCCGGCTGCCTGGGTCTGACCCTGTTCAAGAAGCGCAAGGCGATGCTGAACCGTCTTCTGGGCCGTCGCCCGGCGGCGCCCACCGAGGTTTGACCTTCGGGGCCGGTCCGCCTAGGAAGCCCGCAAGCCTTCCACACCGGACCGCATCATGCCCCCCCGCCATTCCGACGCCATCATGCCGCCGCCCGAAGAGATCGTCGTATCCACCAAGCGCGTGGCCTGCGACGGCGGCGGCGGGGCGCTGGGTCACCCGCTGGTCTATATGGACATGGGCGAGGACGACTTCATCGAATGCGGCTATTGCGACCGGCGTTTCGTCCTGTCGGCCCATCCGCACGACGAGAACGAATATCTGAGCCCGGCGGCCCGCGCGCCCGAGGCCCACTGAGTTCGTAACCTCAGTTCAGTCGCGGTGTGACGGCGTCTGGGTCTATAGAGCGCTGACACCCCGTTCGGACGGAGACGAGCCTTGCGCTATCTGCACACCATGGTCCGGGTAAAGGACATCGACGCCTCGCTGCATTTCTACTGCGACCTTCTGGGTCTGCAGGAGGTGCGGCGCACCGAGAACGAGGCAGGACGGTTCACCCTGGTCTTCCTCGCCGCGCCCAAGAACCTGGCGCAATCGGCGGCGGAACGCTGTCCTGAAGTCGAGCTGACCTTCAACTGGGACCCGGAAGAGTATCAGGGCGGCCGCAATTTCGGTCATCTGGCCTACAAGGTCGACGACATCTACGCCGCCTGCCAGAGGCTGATGGACGGCGGGGTGACGATCAACCGCCCGCCGCGCGACGGCAACATGGCCTTCGTGCGCTCGCCCGACGGCATCTCCATCGAACTGCTGCAGGAAGGCGCGCCGCTGGCGCCGGCCGAGCCCTGGGCCTCGATGCCCAATACCGGAGCATGGTGATGCGTGCGGGGCAGGGTCTATCGCTGGCCGTGGCGGCCCTGACCTTGACCCTGTCGGCCTGCGCCTCGACCACCGAGAGCAATACAGGCCGCACGGCGACGGAGCAGCTTCTTCTGGCGCGGGCGTCGGACAAGGCGGTCGAAGGCCTGGTTTTGCCGCTGCCGCTCGGCGCCTCGGTCTTCGTCGATGACGCCTATTTCCAGGGCGAGGGCACGCGTTACGCCGTCAGCGCCATTCGCAGCGGCATCTCCGACGCCGGTTTCAGCCTGGCGCGCAACAAGGACGAGGCGAATGCGGTGTTTGAGATCCGCGCCGGCGCCCTGTCGCTGGAGCAGATGCGGCGCGTGTTCGGCATTCCCGAGATGCGGATCCCGATCAACGAGACGCTGAACGTCGTCTCCCTGCCGGAGCTGTCGGTCTACAGCCACCGCGACCGGGTCGGCGTCGCCGAGTTTTCCGGCTTCCTCTACGAGGCCAAGACCGGGGCGCCGCTGGGCGCGGTGGTGCCGATGATCGGCACCTATCGCATCCGCAGCCACAAGGCCTTCATGGTGGTGGCCTGGGGCCAGCAGCAGGCCCAGCCGGGTCAGCGCGATCCCGGATCGAGCTGGACCGAATTCTGACGCTGACGCGGGGGCTTCCGCCCCCTATGTTCGGGTCATGACCGAGACGACCGCGCCCGAAACGACCGAGACCGAACGCCCCCAGGATCGCTCCCTAACGCAGGACGGCCCCGCCCTGCGGCTGTGGATGATCGACGCCTCGGCCTATATCTTCCGCGCCTATCACGCCCTGCCGCCGCTGACGCGCAAGTCGGACGGCCTGCCGGTCGGCGCGGTCCAGGGCTACTGCAACATGTTGTGGAAGCTGCTGAAGGACATGAAGGGCGCGGACGGTCCCACCCATCTGGTGGCCATCTTCGACCATTCGGAAAAGACGTTCCGCAACACCCTGTACGACCAGTACAAGGCCCACCGCCCGCCCCCGCCCGAGGACCTGATCCCGCAGTTTCCGTTGGTGCGCGAGGCGACGGCGGCGTTCGGCGTCCATTGCGTCGAACTGCCCGGCTATGAGGCCGACGACCTGATCGCCACATACGCCTGCAAGGCGCGCGACGCAGGCGGGGAGGCGGTGATCGTCTCGTCCGACAAGGATCTGATGCAGCTGATCGGCGGCGGCGTCGTGATGTGGGACCCGATGAAGGATCGGCGTCTGGCCGAGGCCGAGGTGTTCGAGAAGTTCGGGGTCGGCCCGGAGAAGATGGTCGATCTGCAGGCCCTGATCGGCGACAGCGTCGACAACGTCCCCGGCGCCCCCGGCATCGGTCCGAAGACGGCGGCCCAGCTGCTGGACGAATACGGCGATCTGGACACCCTGCTGGCCCGCGCCGGCGAGATCAAACAGCCCAAGCGGCGCGAAACCCTGATCGCCTTCGCCGACCAGATCCGCCTGTCGCGCGAACTGGTGCGCCTGACGTGCGATGCGCCGGCGCCCGAGCTGATCGACGACTTCGCCGTGCGCGATCCCGATCCTGAGACCCTGTCGGCCTTCCTGGAGACGATGGAGTTCCGCTCGCTTCAGCGCCGCGTCGGCGACGGCAAGGCCGGCCCCAGCGACGTCTCGGCCTTTGCGCCCAAGCGTGCGCCGAACCTGAACGCCCCCGTCGCCACGCCGCGTTACGGCCAGGTCGTGGAAGGCCCGGCGGAGGTCCAGACCTTCGACCACGCCGCCTATGAATGCGTTCAGACTGAAGAGGCGCTGGATCGCTGGATCGCACGGGCGACCGAGGTCGGCGTCGTCGGTTTCGACACCGAGACGGACGCCTTGTCCGCGACCCATGCGGGGCTGTGCGGCGTGTCGCTGGCTGTGGGGCCGAACGAGGCCTGCTACATTCCCCTGACGCATGAGCACGAGCCGCAGGCGAACGACGGCGGCCTGTTCGGCGAACCCGGCGAGGCGCGCGAGCCGATCCACCAGCTGGACAAGCCCACGACCCTGGCGAAGCTGAAGACGCTGCTGGAAGATCCTTCGGTTCTGAAGGTGTTGCAGAACGCCAAATACGACATCGCCGTCATGGCGCGTCGGGGCATTCGCGTCGCGCCCTATGACGACACCATGCTGATCTCCTATGTGCTTGAAGGCGGGCTGCACGGGCACGGCATGGACGAGCTGTCGCGCCTGCGCCTGGGCCACGAGCCGATTCCGTTCAAGCGGGTGGCGGGGACCGGCAAGAGTCAGAAATCCTTCAAGCACGTCGCCCTGAAACCGGCGGCGGAATACGCCGCCGAGGATGCGGACGTGACGCTGCGGCTCTGGCGTATCCTTAAACCCCGGCTGGCGCGCGAGGGCCTGTCCACCGTCTATGAGACGCTGGAACGCGGCATGCCCACGGTGCTGGCGGACATGGAGCTGAACGGCGTCCGTATCGATCCCGACCGGCTGAAGCGGCTGTCCAGCGAGTTCGGCCTGCGCATGGCCGAGCTGGAGGCCCAGGCCCACGAGATCGCCGGACGGCCCTTCAACATCGGCTCGCCGCGCCAGATCGGCGAAATCCTGTTCGGCGAACTGAACCTGCCGGGCGGCAAGAAGACCGCCTCGGGCCAATGGGGCACGGACGCCAGCGTGCTGGAGGAGCTGGCGCTCAGCCATGATCTGCCGCGCGTCCTGCTGGACTGGCGCCAGCTGTCCAAGTTGAAGGGCACCTATACCGACGCCCTGACCGCCGCCGCCGATCCCAAGACCGACCGCGTCCACACCAGCTATCAACTGGCCGCCGCCACCACCGGCCGCTTGGCGTCCAGCGACCCCAATCTTCAGAACATCCCGATCCGCACCGAGACCGGACGCGAAATCCGTCAGGCCTTCATCGCTGCGCCCGGCAATGTCCTGATCAGCGCCGACTACAGCCAGATCGAACTGCGCCTGCTCGCCCATATTGGCGACATCCCCGAGCTGAAGCGCGCCTTCAAGGCCGGGCTCGACATTCATGCCGCCACGGCCTCGGAGATGTTCGGCGTCCCCGTCGAGGGCATGCCGTCCGAGACCCGTCGCCGGGCAAAGGCCATCAACTTCGGCATCGTCTACGGCATTTCGGCCTTCGGCCTAGCCAACCAGCTGGGCATCGATCAGGGCGAGGCCGGGGCCTATATCAAGACCTATTTCGAACGCTTCCCCGGCATCCGGGCCTATATGGACAAGACCAAGGCCGAGGTGCGTCAGGCTGGGTTCGTCTCCACCGTCTTCGGCCGCCGCATCCACATCCCCGCCATCCACTCGAAATCGGGCGCCGAACGCCAGTTCGGCGAGCGGGCCGCCATCAACGCCCCGATCCAGGGCGCCGCCGCCGACATCATCCGCCGCGCCATGATCCGCATGCCCGCCGCCCTGGCCGAGGCGGGCCTTTCCACGCGCATGCTGCTCCAGGTCCACGACGAACTGGTCTTCGAGGCCCCCGAGGCCGAAGCCGACCGCGCCATCGTCGTCATCAAGCAGGTGATGGAGAATGCGTCGGATCCGGCGGTGGCCCTGACCGTGCCGCTGGTGGTGGATGCGCGAGCGGCGTCGAACTGGGACGCCGCGCACTGATCTGGAATCAGGCCGCCATCATGCCGATGTCGTCGGGGACTTCGCCGCGGCCCAGCAGGCCGGTTTCGAAGTCCATGAAGATGTCCATCAGCTCTTCGACGTTCACCGGGGCGGCGCCGGGGCCGAAGCGGAAGCGCCAGTAGCTGACGATGTGCTGGACGGCGCCCAGCTGGTCGCCCAGCTTGGCGAACATCGAGGGGGCGTCCAGCAGGAAGTCGCGGAAGGCGGTGGGGCGGCCTTCCTGGGTCAGTTTGGCGTAGGCGTCGTCATAGATTCGAAGAGTGCGGCTGACCTCGTCGCAGGTCTTGATGATACGACCGCGCAGGACGTCGCGGCTGCGGGCCAGATATTCCTTGGCGGCGCGATCGGTCTTGCCGACGGGCTTGATGGTGCGCACGGCCTCGGCGACGGCGGCGACCTCGCCCAGCAGGGCCGCGAGCGTCCATTTGTAGTAGAGGAAGCCCTTCCAGCAGAAGACGCCCTCCTGATACTGCTCCGGCGCCAAGCGCAGGGTCAGGCGCAGGGCCTCCAGTTGGTCGCCGGGCGTGTTGGACAGGATCTTGGCGGCCATACGCCCTGCCGAATCCGAACCCACGGCGATGGTGTCGCCCAGGCTGAGGGTGACCAGGGGTTCGATCTCGCTGCGCACGAAGGCCAGCATCCGCTGAAGATCGCTGTCGCTGATCGAGAAATAGCATGGCGCCGGGTCCAGGCCGCCGCGACGCAGCTGTTCGCGCAGCAGGAAGGGATCCAGAGAGGGCAATTTGTCGATCAGTCGCAGGGTCTCGATGTCCGTATGGGTCGCGGCGACGCCGAACGCCTCCATCATCATCCGCTCGAAGCCGATCTGATTGACGAAGACGTAGCGGCCGCCGGTCTTCAGGTCCTCGTCGTCGATGGGAATGACGACCTTGGTGGCCACCTGGCGACGACCGGTGAATAGGTCGGTCTCGTTGCGACGCAGCCGGTGCTTGATGATCAGGGCGCGGTTCAGGGCCGGGGTACGGAAGATCGGGCGGGCGGCCCAGTCGGGATTGCGCACGGCGCCGTCGGCGGAGCTGTCGCCATTCTCTTCCCACACGCGCAGCAGGTTGAGCACGCGGGCCGTGGAGGCGGAGGCCTTGAGATGTTCGAGATTGCGGACGGCGCGATCGGTCATGCCGCACAGATTGCACCAGCAATCGTGACCAAATGGCTTAGCTCGGCCAGAAAAAGGACGGGGGTCGCCGAAGCGACCCCCGCCTGATGGCTTTCAGATTCAAGGATCAGAAGGCGGCGGTCACCGAGATCCAGAGGCGGCGTGGCTCCTGATTGTTGGCGAACTCGGGGGCATAGGCGACCGGGCTGCCGTAGGGCAGCAGGCTGACGAAGTCCTTGTCGAACAGGTTATAGACGACCGCATTGACCGTCAGATTGTCGTCGATGCGGTAGGCGCCGCCGAGATGAAACAGGCTGTAGGCCTCATAGTCGCCTAGCGCCGTCTGGGCGTCGCCGGCGCCGCGATAGCGCGCCGAACGGTATTCGCCGCGCAGCCACAGGTTCATCCGGTCGGTGGCGTTCCAGCGCAGGTTGGCGTTGACCATATGCTCGGGCGTGTCGGTCAGGGGCCGGCCGGCGGCGGCGCCCGACTTCTGCTCGCTGTCGGTGAAGGTGTAGTTGCCCTGAAGCGTCCATGCGTCGTTGAAGCGGAAGCGAGCGGTGGCCTCGACGCCTTGCGTGACCGCCTCGTCGATATTGATGCTCTGGCCGAAGGTGGGGACGGTCGAGATATAGGCCGTATAGAAGCCCACGTCGAAGCAGCCTGACGTGTTGTAGCCGCCGGCCGCATACTGGGCTGGGGTCAGGCCGAACAGGCAGTTGGCGATGGGCACGCCGGTTGCGATCTTGTCGTCGAACTGGTTGTGGAAGACGGTGATCCCTGCACGCAGGCGGTCATGATCGTCATACAGAACGGCGAACTCGGTCGAGGTCGAGGTTTCCGGCATCAGACCCGGGCTGCCCAGCAAGGGCAGGCGGCCCTGGGCGCCAAAACCATTGATGCCCGAGGCCAGCTGTTCCAGGCGCGGGGTCTTGAAGCCCTGGCTGACGCCGCCCTTGACGGTCCAGACATCGGTCGGATTCCAGACCAGATAGGCACGCGGGCTGAAATGCGATCCGAAGGTCGAGTGGTCGTCGTGACGCGCGCCGACCGTCAGGGCCAGGGTATCGGTGAACCGCCATTCGTCCTCGGCGAAGACGGCCCACTGGGTGTGGTTGAACGTGCCAGAGACCACGCCGTCCGTCATCTCGGCTTCCCAATGCTGGCCGCCGACGGTGAAGGTGTGGTTGCGCCACTGCGAGAACAGCTTGGTGTCGAAGATGCGGTTCTCGCTCTCCAAATCGCGCGGGCTGCCGGCGCCGGCGACGCCATTGGGGATGATCCGGCCCTTCGTCTCAGTCCTGGCGATCGAATAGTTGGATTCCAGCGTGCCGAACGGCAGGCGCCAATTATGGGCGATGGCGACCTGGTCGCGGTTGAACTCCAGGAACTTGTCATAGCCGCCGGCGGTCGTGGCGGTGCCCATCTGGCCCTTGGAGTTGTCGTACCATTGGCGGCCGACGTCGGCGTCGATCCACAGGTCGTGGTCGGCGTGCAGGTTGAAGGCGAGGCGGGCGCCGGCGGACCAGATTTCGTTGGCGGTGGAACTGCGGCCGAAACCTGTGACCGGGGTTTCCGCGCCGGCGACGTTTTCGAACGTCAGGCGCGACTGTTCGCGTTCCGAACGCGAGCCGCGGATCGACAGTCCCACGCGGTCCTTGATCAGCGGGCCGGCCAGATAGACGTCCCCGCCGCGGATCGGCCCGAACTCGTCATCGCCCTGGATCGTGTAATGGGCGCTGGCCGAGCCGTGCCACTCATCGCCGATCTTGCGGGTGATGATGTTGACCACCCCGCCCATGGCGTCGGATCCATAGAGGGTCGAGACGGGGCCGCGCACGACCTCGACCCGCTCGATAGCCGAGACGGGGGGCAGGAAGCTGGTCGAGGTTTCGCCGAAACCGTTGGGGGTCACGCTGCCGGCCGTGTTCTGGCGGCGGCCGTCGATCAGGATCAGGGTGTAGTCCGAGCCCATGCCCCGGATGTTGATGGTCTGACCACCCGACTTGCCGACGGCGGCGCCGGTATCGACGCCTTCGACATTGTTCAGGATCTCGGCGAGCGAGACGGCGCGGACTTCCTCGATCTCGGCGCGGGGGATGACGCTGATCGACGCGGGGGCCTGGTTGATCCGCTGTTCGAAGCCCGAGGCGGTGACGACGATCTCGCCCAGCTCGGCCGTCTGGGTTGCCTGTCCGGTTGTGACCGGCTGAAGGGTCTCCGCCAAGGCGGCGCCCGAGGTCAGGCCGAAAGCACAGGAAGCGCCGGCCAACAGGCGTGCGCGGGTCGAGAAGGTCATATTCAGATTAGCCCCTAATACTTGCGAGCGCCTCTCAACATCATTCGCAACAAGACTCCAAGGGGGGTGCGCCCATCCGTCGCAAGCGCCGCCGTATCGCCACAGGCTCGGATGGGGCGACGCTGGCGTGTGATGGTGATCCGGGTCTAGAACGACGGCATGCAGATCTTCGACATCCTGATCATCGTCGCCATCGCCGCCGTGGCCGTCACCCTGGGCTTTGGCCTGTATTCCCTGTTCCGGGGCGGGGACTATGCGCGTACGAATTCCAACAAGCTGATGCGGCTGAGGGTCGGGCTTCAGGCGCTGGCCGTGATCCTTCTGGTCGTCGGCATGATGTGGAAGGCGGCGCAGGGGGCCTGATCATGGTGACGCTGAACAAGATCTATACCCGGACCGGTGACGATGGCCGGACACGGCTAGCGTCGGGCGCCCCGGTGTCGAAGACCGATGCGCGCGTTGAGGCCTATGGCGCTGTGGACGAACTGAACGCGGTGATCGGTGTGGCGCGGCTGAACAGCGGCCAGAACGACCGCATCGACGCCATGCTTGGTCGCATCCAGAACGAACTGTTCGACCTGGGCGCCGACCTGGCCACGCCGCTGGATCCGCCGCCGGCCTGGGAGGCCTTGCGCATCATCGAGACGCAGGTGGCGCGGCTGGAGCAGGAGATCGACTGGATGAACGAGAGTCTCAAGGCGCTCGACAGCTTCATCCTGCCGGGCGGCGCCCCGCTGTCGGCGCATCTGCACGTGGCGCGCACCGTCTGCCGCCGGGCGGAACGCGAGGCCGTGCGACTGGTCGAAAGCGGCGAGGCGGTGAATGTCGAGGCGGTCAAATATCTGAACCGCCTGTCGGACCATCTGTTCGTGGCGAGCCGTCGCGCCAACGCCAACGGCGCCAGCGACATCAAATGGAAGCCGGGCGCGACGCGCTAGACTTTATGTCGCCGGCCGTGCTGCGGCCAGGGCCGCCTTCTGGCGTTCGACCTCGACGGCGCGGGCGCGGTCCTCGGCGGCGAGTTGCTGTTCGATGCGGACCAGTTCGCGGTTCTTCTCGGCCGAGGCTTCCTCGCGCGAGACGCCGTTGGGCCGGCCCGTGATCTGGGCGATAGAGATGGGTTGGGCGCAGATACGGCTGTCCATGTCGTACCACTTGCCTGCCGCCTCGCAGCGCTTGCCCGGCGTGACCCAATAATCCTGCAGGACGAAAATCCCCACGATGGCGACGCCGAACAGGGCGAAGAAAATCATCGCCAGGCGGGGAAAGGTCAGGAAACGCTTCATCTCGTGGTCCGTTGGGTGAGGGTCGCAGCCACAGCTTGACCCCGCGTTACGTTGACAGGCCTTCGCGACCGCTCCATGTCCTGCCCTCACATTCAGGCGATTTCACGGATAGACCCATGAAGGTACTCGTCCCCGTCAAACGGGTGATCGACTATAACGTCAAGGCCCGCGTGAAGGCGGACCAGTCAGGCGTCGATCTGGCCAACGTCAAGATGAGCATGAATCCCTTCGACGAGATCGCCGTCGAAGAGGCGGTTCGTCTGAAGGAAGGCAAGGAACATCACGCCGCCGGCACCGCGACCGAGATCATCGTGGTCTCCATCGGCGTGACCCAGGCCCAGGAAACCATCCGCACCGCCCTGGCCATGGGCGCGGATCGGGGCATCCTGATCCAGTCGGACACGGACCTGGAGCCGCTGGCGGTCGCCAAGCTGCTGAAGGCGGTGGTCGAGGAAGAAAAGCCCGACCTGGTGCTGATGGGCAAACAGTCGATCGACGGCGACAACAATGCGGTGGGCCAGATGCTGGCCGCGCTGCTGGACTGGCCCCAGGCGACCTTCGCCGGCAAGCTGGTCATCGACGGCGGCAAGGCCACGGTGACGCGCGAGGTCGACGGCGGTCTGCAGACCCTGGCCGCCGAACTGCCGGCGGTGGTGACGGTGGACTTGCGGCTGAACACGCCGCGCTATGCGTCGCTGCCCAATATCATGAAGGCCAAGAAGAAGGAGATCGCCGTCAAGGCGGTCGCCGACTATGGCGTCGATGTCGCCGACCGTCTGAAGGTCCTGAAGGTCACCGAGCCGCCGAAACGGTCGGCCGGCGTCAAGGTGGCCGATGCGGCCGAACTGGTTTCCAAGCTCAAGTCCGTGGGAGCGCTGTAATATGGCTGTCCTCGTCATCGCCGATCACGACGGTTCGACCGTTCGCGACACCACCCACAAGACCGTGACCGCCGCCCTGGGCCTGTCGTCCGACGTGGATGTTCTGGTCGTGGGGCAGGGGGCGCAGGCCGCCGCTGATGCGGCTTCGAAAATCGCCGGCGTTCGCAAGGTGCTGCTGGCCGAGAGCGCCGGCCTGGGCCACGGCCTGGCCGAGGCGGTCACCGACACCGTCGTCCCCCTGGCCGCCGGCTACGACGCCATCCTGACGCCTGCCTCGACGGACGGGAAGAATTTCGCCCCCCGGATCGCCGCCAAGCTGGACGTCGCCCCGATCTCGGACATCATCGAGGTGGTGTCGGCCGATACGTTCGTGCGTCCGATCTACGCCGGCAACGCCCTGGAGACGGTCCAGTCGGCCGACGCCAAGAAGGTGATCACGGTGCGCCCGACGGCTTTCGCCGCCGCCGCTGAAGGCGGTTCCGCCCCGGTGGAGAGCGTCGCCGGCGCCGACGCGCCCAAGACGGCCTTCGTGTCGGAAGAAATGGTCAAGTCGGACCGCCCGGACCTGGGCGCCGCCAAGATCGTGGTCTCGGGCGGTCGCGCCCTGGGCTCGGCGGACGAGTTCCACGCCGTGATGGAACCCCTGGCCGACAAGCTGGGCGCCGCCATCGGCGCCTCGCGCGCGGCGGTGGACGCCGGCTATGCTCCCAACGACTATCAGGTCGGCCAGACCGGCAAGGTGGTGGCCCCGGCCCTGTACATCGCCATCGGCATCTCGGGCGCCATCCAGCACCTGGCCGGGATGAAGGACTCCAAGACCATCGTCGCCATCAACAAGGACCCCGACGCCCCGATCTTCCAGGTCGCGGACTACGGCTTGGTCGGCGACTACAAGACCATCGTGCCGGAACTGATGACCGCCCTGGGCTAGGTCTGGGTTAGATCAATAGGAGGAGGGCGCGGCGCCGAACGGAGCCGCGCCCTTTTTCTTGCCAGCAGAGGATCGGATGGCGAACCTGCCGATAAGGCTGCAGCCCGGCGCGGCGGTGGATCGCATCGAGGGCTGGGAGGCGGACGCAGAGGGACGGCGCGCGCTCAAGGTGCGTGTCCGCGCCCGTCCCATAGATGGAGAGGCCAATGACGCCCTGATCCGGCTGCTGGCCAAGAGCCTCGGCGTGTCGAAGTCTTCCGTGACCGTGGCGCGCGGCGGCCAGTCGCGGTCGAAGATGGTCGTCGTCGACGGCCTGGATGACGAGGCGCTGTGCGCACGAATCGTGGAAATCCTGTCCGGAAACTGAGCGCGACCCGTTTCGGCGATTGGCGCGTTGTGCATAAAAGCCGGAGAACAACTCATGACCACGGACGCCCGTATCCTTCACGCCCGCAGCGGCGTCGTTCTGGAACAGAGGGGTGAAGACTACGCCGTCTCAAGCCTGCGCCTCGAAGAGCCGTTGACCTTCACGGACGCATCCCAGGCGCAGCTCGCGTTCGACAGCGAGGTCACGGCTTCCGAGCAGGACCCGGAGCTGATGTCCCGTTTGGGCGGAGCCTGAGGCAGCCGAGTCGCCCGAACTCTTGCGGCTTACATGGCCGGCGGAGTTGGTGTTCGTTGCTCGTTGATCATGAGTCTTTGAGAAACTTTCCCCCAACAGTCAGAATCCGCTTGCTGACAAAACGGGTGGTCCGTATAGAGCCGCCTCGCTCGGAAACGGGCTGGCCGACGGGGCCGCGGGGGTCTTGATCCTCACGGTTTCACGGAAGAAAGAAGCGAAAAACTTCTTGCTTTCATCGGTTGGTTTCACTAGGTTCCGCGCTCCAATCGAATCGCCGACGGGTTTTTAGAGGTAAGCCTCGCTTTCCTCCGGTGGTTTCTTGCGGTCTGAAGGGTTCGCCTTTCTCTCCAAAAGATCTCTGAAAAGAGCGGTTGACATGAGGTTCGGCGGTCTCTAAATCCCCGCCTCCGCCGACGACACGGCGCTAAACAAGTCGGGCCGCTGATGCGGTTTAGGTCTTTGACATTGTTGATTTGGAAAGAGAAACGCAGGCGGCGGTGTTCTTGCGATGACCCTAGAAGGTCATCATACGACACTGACTATCTGCGGTCTTTTTGAAAAGATACCATGCGTCGGTCTTCGGATCGATGAATGGGAACTCGTCAATAAAATACGTAGAACTAATGCCAAGACGTCCTTCGGGATGTTCTTAAGCTTAGGTCAGAAGTCAACTCAACCTGAGAGTTTGATCCTGGCTCAGAGCGAACGCTGGCGGCAGGCCTAACACATGCAAGTCGAACGAACTCTTCGGAGTTAGTGGCGGACGGGTGAGTAACACGTGGGAACGTGCCTTTTGGTTCGGAATAACTCAGGGAAACTTGTGCTAATACCGAATGTGCCCTTCGGGGGAAAGATTTATCGCCATTAGAGCGGCCCGCGTCTGATTAGCTAGTTGGTGAGGTAAAGGCTCACCAAGGCGACGATCAGTAGCTGGTCTGAGAGGATGATCAGCCACATTGGGACTGAGACACGGCCCAAACTCCTACGGGAGGCAGCAGTGGGGAATCTTGCGCAATGGGCGAAAGCCTGACGCAGCCATGCCGCGTGAATGATGAAGGTCTTAGGATTGTAAAATTCTTTCAGTAGGGACGATAATGACGGTACCTACAGAAGAAGCCCCGGCTAACTTCGTGCCAGCAGCCGCGGTAATACGAAGGGGGCTAGCGTTGCTCGGAATTACTGGGCGTAAAGGGAGCGTAGGCGGACATTTAAGTCAGGGGTGAAATCCCGGGGCTCAACCTCGGAATTGCCTTTGATACTGGGTGTCTTGAGTATGAGAGAGGTATGTGGAACTCCGAGTGTAGAGGTGAAATTCGTAGATATTCGGAAGAACACCAGTGGCGAAGGCGACATACTGGCTCATTACTGACGCTGAGGCTCGAAAGCGTGGGGAGCAAACAGGATTAGATACCCTGGTAGTCCACGCCGTAAACGATGATTGCTAGTTGTCGGGATGCATGCATTTCGGTGACGCAGCTAACGCATTAAGCAATCCGCCTGGGGAGTACGGTCGCAAGATTAAAACTCAAAGGAATTGACGGGGGCCCGCACAAGCGGTGGAGCATGTGGTTTAATTCGAAGCAACGCGCAGAACCTTACCACCTTTTGACATGCCTGGACCGCCAGAGAGATCTGGCTTTCTCTTCGGAGACTAGGACACAGGTGCTGCATGGCTGTCGTCAGCTCGTGTCGTGAGATGTTGGGTTAAGTCCCGCAACGAGCGCAACCCTCGCCATTAGTTGCCATCATTTAGTTGGGAACTCTAATGGGACTGCCGGTGCTAAGCCGGAGGAAGGTGGGGATGACGTCAAGTCCTCATGGCCCTTACAGGGTGGGCTACACACGTGCTACAATGGCGACTACAGAGGGTTAATCCTTAAAAGTCGTCTCAGTTCGGATTGTCCTCTGCAACTCGAGGGCATGAAGTTGGAATCGCTAGTAATCGCGGATCAGCATGCCGCGGTGAATACGTTCCCGGGCCTTGTACACACCGCCCGTCACACCATGGGAGTTGGTTCTACCCGAAGGCGCTGCGCTGACCGCAAGGGGGCAGGCGACCACGGTAGGGTCAGCGACTGGGGTGAAGTCGTAACAAGGTAGCCGTAGGGGAACCTGCGGCTGGATCACCTCCTTTCTAAGGATGCTTCTCCAGGCCGTCTCTCACGAGGCTGTCTATTGAGGCTCCAATAGCGGAGCGCTTCACAGCGCCGAGCACAAACGGCGGAACGCCGCCGTCTCCGTTTCTCTTTCCACTTTCGTCATCGACGCATCGACCATTCGGGTCGTTGTATTGGTGACGCGATCGCGAGCCTGGGTTCTAAACCCGGCTGTCGCTGCCATAGGCCCGTAGCTCAGGTGGTTAGAGCGTACGCCTGATAAGCGTAAGGTCGGCAGTTCGAGTCTGCCCGGGCCTACCAGGACTTCTGGTTCGCTGGGGGTTCTCAGCCTCAAGACGGCATCGCCGACAGCTCTCCTGGGCTTCGCACTATTCCTGTTGGAATGGGGCCATAGCTCAGTTGGTAGAGCGCCTGCTTTGCAAGCAGGATGTCGTCGGTTCGACTCCGTCTGGCTCCACCAGGATCTTGTGATCGCATTCAAGTTTGCCGTCGGCCGTAAGGTTGGCGTGCATTGAAATCGTAAAGGAAGAACGCAACCGGCTCCCCTGAGCTTTTAGGTTATGTTCGAGAAGAAGACATTGTCTGACAAATATCAGGCTTGGTCCCCCGGCAACTTTCCAGTCGGGCGGAATAAACCAAGCATGAGTTTTGCTGAGAAACGATCAAACGTTGAAGGGCTTCTGACGGATGCCTTGGCGTAGAGAGGCGATGAAGGACGTGGCAAGCTGCGATAAGAACCGGGGAGGCGCTAGCACCCTTTGATCCGGTTATCTCCGAATGGGGAAACCCACCTTTACAGTCTTCCAACTCTGTTTCTTCGGAGACAGCGATTGGCGGATTGTTGAAAGGTATAATGAACTGAATACATAGGTTCATTAAGCGAACCCGGGGAACTGAAACATCTCAGTACCCGGAGGAAAGGACATCAACCGAGACTCCCGTAGTAGTGGCGAGCGAACCGGGACCAGGCCAGTGCTCTTGTGAAATAAAGACGAACGACCTGGAAAGGTCGGCCATAGTGGGTGAAAGCCCCGTAGTCATCAAATAGCAAGAGACTCGAGTAGGGCGGGACACGTGAAATCCTGTCTGAACATGGGGGGACCACCCTCCAAGCCTAAGTACTCCTCTACGACCGATAGTGAACAAGTACCGTGAGGGAAAGGTGAAAAGCACCCCGACAAGGGGAGTGAAACAGATCCTGAAATCGGAAGCCTACAAGCAGTCGGAGCCCCCAAGCGGGGTGACGGCGTACCTTTTGTATAATGGGTCAGCGACTTCATGTGTCGAGCAAGCTTAAGCCGTTAGGTGTAGGCGCAGCGAAAGCGAGTCTGAATAGGGCGCTAAGTTCGACGTATGACGACCCGAAACCAGGTGATCTATCCATGAGCAGGTTGAAGGTTGGGTAACACCAACTGGAGGACCGAACCCGTGAATGTTGAAAAATTCTGGGATGACTTGTGGATAGGGGTGAAAGGCCAATCAAACCTGGACATAGCTGGTTCTCCGCGAAATCTATTTAGGTAGAGCGTCCGACGAATTCCTTGGGGGGTAGAGCACTGGATGGTTGCGGGCTGCGCGAGCGGTACCAATACTAACCAAACTCCGAATACCCAAGAGAACTATCGGGCAGACACACGGCGGGTGCTAACGTCCGTCGTGAAAAGGGAAACAACCCTAACCATCATCTAAGGCCCCCAAGTCACGGCTAAGTGGGAAACGATGTGGGATTGCTTTGACAATCAGGAGGTTGGCTTAGAAGCAGCCATCCTTTAAAGAAAGCGTAACAGCTCACTGATCAAGCGATCCTGCGCGGAAAATGTAACGGGGCTCAAGCCGTGCGCCGAAGATATGGGTTTGCAGTTTACTGCAAGCGGTAGCGGAGCGTTCCGTAGGCCGGTGAAGGTCAGGCGTGAGCCTGGCTGGAGGTATCGGAAGTGAGAATGCTGACATGAGTAACGATAGGAGTGTGAGAGACACTCCCGCCGAAAGACCAAGGGTTCCTGCGTAAAGCTAATCTGCGCAGGGTTAGTCGGCCCCTAAGGCGAGGCTGAAAAGCGTAGTCGATGGGAAGCAGGTAAATATTCCTGCACCAGCTGGAAGTGACGGATGGCTTAACTCGTACCCACTTATTGGATTGTGTGTGCGGGGGCGTTGTCCCAGGAAATAACTCCAGCAGAGACCGTACCCGAAACCGACACAGGTGGTCAGGTAGAGCATACCAAGGCGTTTGAGAGAACTATGCTGAAGGAACTCGGCAAATTGCACGCGTAACTTCGGAATAAGCGTGACTCACCCTGGGCAACCAGGACTGAGTGGCACAAGCCAGGGGGTAGCGACTGTTTAGCAAAAACACAGGGCTCTGCGAAGCAGCAATGCGACGTATAGGGTCTGACGCCTGCCCGGTGCCTGAAGGTTAAAGGGAGTTGTGAAAGCGACGAACTGAAGCCCAGGTAAACGGCGGCCGTAACTATAACGGTCCTAAGGTAGCGAAATTCCTTGTCGGGTAAGTTCCGACCTGCACGAATGGCGTAACGACTTCCCCACTGTCTCCAGCATAGGCTCAGTGAAATTGAATTCCCCGTGAAGATGCGGGGTTCCCGCGGTCAGACGGAAAGACCCTATGAACCTTTACTATAGCTTCGCCTTGGCGTTAGCGACCGTATGTGTAGGATAGGTGGGAGACTATGAAACCGGGGCGCCAGCTCTGGTGGAGTCGTCCTTGAAATACCACCCTTACTGTCGTTGACGTCTAACCGAGGGCCGTTATCCGGTCCCGGGACATGGCGTGGTGGGTAGTTTGACTGGGGCGGTCGCCTCCTAAAGTGTAACGGAGGCGCGCGATGGTGGGCTCAGACCGGTCGGAAATCGGTCGTCGAGTGCAATGGCATAAGCCCGCCTGACTGCGAGACTGACAAGTCGAGCAGAGACGAAAGTCGGCCATAGTGATCCGGTGGTCCCGAGTGGAAGGGCCATCGCTCAACGGATAAAAGGTACTCTAGGGATAACAGGCTGATTTTGCCCAAGAGTCCATATCGACGGCAAAGTTTGGCACCTCGATGTCGGCTCATCACATCCTGGGGCTGGAGCAGGTCCCAAGGGTATGGCTGTTCGCCATTTAAAGTGGTACGTGAGCTGGGTTCAGAACGTCGTGAGACAGTTTGGTCCCTATCTGCCGTGGGTGTTCGAAGCTTGAGAGGATCTGTCCCTAGTACGAGAGGACCGGGATGGACATACCTCTGGTGTACCTGTCATGGCGCCAGCTGTGCAGCAGGGTAGCTAAGTATGGAATAGATAACCGCTGAAAGCATCTAAGCGGGAAACTAACCTCAAAACAAGGCTTCGCTGAGGATCGTGGAAGACTACCACGTTGATAGGCCAGGTGTGGAAGTGGGGCGACCCATGAAGCTTACTGGTACTAATAATCCGATCGGTTTGATCGTTTCTCAGCAAAACTCATTCGATGGTTGCTCCTTGACCGAAGCAACCTCAGACAATGTCTTCTTCTCCTGACCTAAAGTAGCGCGAATGCGCGATAGGTCAGGATTCATGTGTGCTTGGTTGACCTGGTGACTATGTCGGAGGTTCCCCACCCGATCCCATTCCGAACTCGGTCGTTAAGCCCTCCAGAGCCAATGGTACTTCGTCTCAAGGCGCGGGAGAGTAGGTCGTCGCCGGGTCTACCAAGCACACATGATATTTGCCCTAACGCGCTTCGCGCTACTTGAGGGCATCTTCTCGAACCGTTCTTCCTTCACGACACTACCGCTTGCCGCGGGATGGAGCAGCCCGGTAGCTCGTCAGGCTCATAACCTGAAGGTCGTAGGTTCAAATCCTACTCCCGCACCCAACTTCATAGTATTATCGCCGTCCTGGTTCACCAGGGCGGCGATTTTGCCTTGTACGGTCAACGCAAACTTGCCGCGCTCCGGCAACGGCATCACCACCACGGTCTCGATCAACTTGCGCACCAAGTCCCGAGCCTCGGCCGCAGCCTCACTGTCGCTGCGTTCGAGGGCGCGTTCGGGCGAGGCTACGACCGCCCGGTAATGCTCCGCCATCCGTGCGCACGGAGAGTCCGGTGCCCGCTAGCATCGTTGCCAGGGCGGTCCGATCAGGCGGGCTATTTTCCGCAGGTTCTGGGCGGTGGCGGCGAGGAGGAACTCGTCTCGGGCGCTGCAGCGACCGCGAAGGCGCAGCTGGTCCAGCCAGAGGATGCGGTTGAGGTGTGCGAACAGCTCGCGTCGGGAGGTGACGTAGGCGTCGGTCCTGGCGAGGTCCCTGGCGTCTTCGTGGATGGAACGCGTCACCTTCCGAGCCGGCCCGTTGGGGCAGCACTCGGGCTTCAGCGCGCAGGCGTCGCAATGGATCTTGGAGGCGCGATGCCGATAGGTGTCATCCGGCGGGGTGTCGGGGTGATCGGCGCGGAAGGCTCGCCGATATTGCTTCAGTTCCTTGCCCCCTGGACAGCGATAGAGGTCGGCGGCACGGTCGTAGGTGAAGTCGGCCCGGGAGAAGGTCCTTCCGTGCGGCCAGACTTGTCGATGATCGGGATGTGCGGGGCGATTCCCTGGTCGTTGACCAGCCATTCCAGCATCTCGGCCGAGCCATAGGCGGTGTCGGCGGCAAGGCAATCGGGGTGGCGATCATGCCTATCCCGGACCCGCTCGATCATGATGCGGGCCGCGGTCAGTTCGGCCGGCCGCACGGCAGTGGACGCCTCGACATCGACGATGACGGCGTGTTCCAGATCGATCACGTAGTTTGTGGCATAGGCGAAGAAGGCCGGCCACTTGTTGGCGGCGGTCCAGCGCGCGGCCGGATCCACCGGCGAGATGAACTTGGGCGTCACCGGCGTGGCCCCACCGAACGGCGCGTCGTCTAGCACCGCCAGGTACTCGTCGATGGCCCGGCTGGACGCCTCGGGCGGCAGACCGGGATCGCCGGGCACGCTGCGCTCGCGGTTAGCTTCGGCCTTGATCACGCTGGCGTCCACGGCGCAGCCCTCGCCGCCTACCAGGCCTTCCGACATGCACCGGCGCAGGACCGTGTCGAACAACTTACGCAGCAGATAGCTGTCCCGGAAGCGGCCGTGGCGGTTCTTGGAAGGTCGAATGATCCGGCACGGCACCTTCCAGACCCAGCCGGCAGAATCAGCGATAGGCCAGGTTGAGGTGGACCTCCTCGCATAGCCGACGCTCCGACCGAATGCCAAAGCAGTAGCCGAACAGCAGCATCCGGATCAGCAGTTCGGGGTCGATCAAGGGGCACCCATAGCGCTGTAGAACGGAGCCAGATGCGCTCGCAGACCCTCCAACTCCACGAACCGGTATCGACCTCAGCAGAGGGTTCGCCGGGACGTGGTCCTCCAACGAGAAAGTATAGAACAGGGCTGCCTGATCGATCCGCCGCTCGCCCATCATCGCGCTGTCTCCGGCTTCAATGACCAGAGTGAACAGCCCCCGCCGTCCGAGGCAACTGCCGAATTTTCAACGCTATCGGCGCATCTCCGACATCCTTGAGCGGCGGTGCCTGACTCGAAGGCGACGTTCGGAAGGTACGCTTAGCGACCCATGGTGCGAGACTGCACGTGTCCGCAACCCGTGGCGGGGTGGTTGTGGTTGTGGCAGTCTGTACGATGAGCAGTCTTCGACTATAGGCCTCGTCAAAATTAGGGATATTCCATGCGCTCAATCATTCTGGCTGGTGCTGTCGCGGCAAGCCTCGGGGCATGCGCTTCGGCGCCGCCGATGACGACATCTGAGACCTTTGTCTTTCCTGAAGGCTTGAAGGTGATGGAGGGCGGATACCCCTATGTTGGCGGCCCTTGTCGACTGCTGGGCGAAACCTTCGCCACGTCTGAACTACTGGACGACAGCGCCGATCTGCTCGGCTGCCCTCGTAACGCCATGCAGGATCCTCGGGTCAGCGCGGCAGGCCGCGTTGTCGGCGAATACGAGGGGGTCGTTCTGGTCTCTGTGCCCCGGCGCCCTGCGCCCTAAAGGTTCAGCGCATAAATCGACATGAAAGTCGGATGCCGTCCTGTCGTTGAATGGTCAGGCTGCGACCGGAAATGACGGTGTTGAAGGGCGACCACTCAGCGGTTTTTTGACCAGCGATCCAGGAGAGCCCTGCCGCGCCATAGGCCGCCACGACGCCGTCGTGCACATCGAGCTGAAAGGTTTGGCGGCGTCCATCGCCCACGCAGCGCGCGGTTCTGAGGGCGCCGTCGGCCGGATCGAGAACGGCGACGAACAGTCGTTCGCGCTCGGCGTTGGCGTCGCGAAGGCACGCGCCCTGATCCGTCTGAAAGGCGCACATCGCGCGCCGTTTAAACCAGGCGGGCTGATCTTCGATCCAGGCGCTCTTGGGCATCGCCGCCTCCACCGCCCTCCAGCGGACGGCCAGGTCACGCTCCTGGCGAGCTAGGTCCGGGTCGGCGCAGATGAACTGATCGGAGGCATAGACGGGCCGGTCGCAGTCGGCTGTCATCTGCTCAATCGGCGGCGGAACGGCCTGCGCCGTCATCCAAAGGCTCGTGATTGCGACGACGATGCTCATGCGCTTCTCCCGACGCGCCGTTGTGACAGGACGTCGGCGCGAATAGTCTCGCGCGAGACTAGCACCAAAGCCCAGCAGATCGGACATGAGCATGTCGGGATACAGCAGGCGCGCGATGCGGCCCTCCGTCGTGGCGATGCTCTTCGCCATCATGGGCGCCGAACCCGCACTGGCGCAGGGCCGCCCCGCCAGCTCGGCTGTCGATCTCGCACGAGCGGCGGAACGCCTTCAGCCAGGCGAGTGGGTCTGGGCGCCGGAGATCGCACCGGCCGGGCCGATCCTGATCTATGTGAACCTGTCGGACCAAAGGGCCACGGTCTATCGCAACGGCGTGCGGATCGGTGTTAGCACCATCTCGTCGGGACGCGCTGGGCACGAGACCCCGACGGGCGTCTTCACCATTCTTCAGAAGGACGCCCGGCACCATTCGACCAAGTACAACAATGCGCCGATGTTCTACATGGAGCGGCTGACCTGGGACGGCGTGGCGCTGCATGCGGGCGGCTTGCCCGGCTTCCCGGAAAGCCATGGCTGCGTGCACCTGCCGCTTCAGTTCGCGCGGCTACTTTATGGGGCCACCGACTTCAGCGTGACGGTCGTGATCGCCGGCGACGCGGCGCGACATGTGGGCGCGGTTCCTGCCGGCGTGCTGGCACCGTTCGCGACGGACGGGCGGCCCGCCCAGGCGCTTGCGGCGGACGCGCCGTGGCGATGGGCCCCCGAGCTGGCGACTGAAGGGCCGACGACGGTCATCCTGTCCAAAGCGGATCAGACCGCCGTTGTTCTTCGTAACGGCGTCGAAATCGGCCGCAGCGCCATCGCCTTGGATGACCATGATGGCGAGGTGCACGTCCTGACGCTGTCGGCAGGGCCGAATGGCGAGAAATGGCTCTACGCCGGTCTGCCAGGGCGAGAAGGCGAGGCAGGCTCGGAACTGAGCGCCGCCATGCTCGGGCGCCTGCGGGCGCCGCGCGCCTTTTACACCCAGCTTCGCTCACGCCTCCGGCCCGGCGATACGGTCGTCGTCACGCCGGCGCCGATTGGCGAGGGATCGGTCGGCGCGTCGCTGACGGTGATGGACGCCATCGACGAGCCGTCCGAGACTCCATAAGGCTGTCGTGGCTCAGCGCCGCGCGCCGATGTCGATCGTGTAGTTGGCGCGCTCGCCGCGGCGGGCTGCGTTGCGCATCAGATAGACTTCGATCCTATAGGTCCCGTTGGCGGTTGTGCGGCCCTGATAACGGTTGCCGCTGGTTGAACCGATGAACAGCGCCTGGTTTGCGCCGGGCGCGGTGACGTTGAAATAGCTGGACCGGTTCGAGGTGCGCATCGCCACACTCAGCGTCTGGCCGGCCCGGAGATCGACCAGATAGGTCACGGTCTCATAGCCCGAAACCGTGCCCTGGCGCGTGGCGGAGGAAGCGCCGCGCGCGAAACGAATCGTCTCGGTCCGGCCGCTGGCGACGGGGCCGCCGACCGGACCGGGCAAGGTGGTGGGATGCCCGTTGACCGGCCCGCCGACAGCGTCCGGCAAGGTGGTGGCGTGACCGCCATGGACCGGGCCGCCGACCGGCCCCGGAAGCGTCGTCGGGCGCGAACGGTGGCAGTCGGGTGACGGCGTGACCATGATGGAATCGTAGCGGCCGTTCATCGTCACGACCGACAAGCATACGCCGCGCCGCTCGTTCCACCAGTAGGTCCAGGTCCGGTCGTCACCGGTTTCGCCCCCGACATTGGCGTAGCCGCGAGAGGCGAGGGCGGTTTCTCCACTGCTGCCCCGCGCGCCGACAAGGTCGCGGACGTCGGACGGCGCGGTCTGCGCCCAGGCCGCTCCGGCAAGTCCGATGGGCGTCAGGAGAGCCAGGCTCATGACGAGGGCTGAAGGTCGCATCTCTAGTCTCCGAAAAGGTCGCGCTCTGGCGACCATGACGACAAATGAACTTGCACCGCAGCACGGAGGCGGATGGCGTCCGGGCCCGAAACTAGAGCGGCGATGACGCGCGAGAGTTCCCGCGCGCGCCGCTAGATCGGATCGTCCGTGCCGATGGGCATGTGCCCGCCCGCGAACGACATCAGGAATAGCGACCAGTCATTTGCGATATGCGCCGTCGCGGAGACCCAGAGGTTGCGCGTGACGATGTAGGCCATAGTCAACACAAGCCGCGCCGTGCCGATGGTGCCCAGACACTGCACGACGTTCCAGTTATAGGTCGGCAGGTGCAGGGCCGCGAACAGCAGGGTAGAAACGATGACGGCGAGAGCGAGCGCCCAACGCCTCGACATGCCGAACCTGGAGACGCAGAGCCAGAGGATGGCAAGCAGCGGCAGGATGGTGATCAGTTCTTCGCCGATGAGTTGAATGAAGGTGCGCGCCAGGAAAAGCAGCAGATCGGCGACGCCAGCCGCCGCAAGGTCGGCCACCGCAGTGTTCGACGATAATTCCATGATACGGGTGAGCAGCAGGCCGGCGATCATCGAACTGACGATGGTCAGGACGCCGAACCCGAGACCTGTGAAAAAACCCTTGAATCCCATCGGACGAAAGAGGGCGGGGGCTCGCCCTCCGGTCACCGCCATCACGGCCAGCAGCGGAAGGCCGGTGAACAGCAGCGTTGGGATGAAGTCGAGGGGGAAGGTCTTCAGCGGCAGCAACTCCAACTGTGCGAAGGCCAGCCCCAGGGCGACCAAGACCACCAGCCAGCCACGCCCGCTGACCTCGACCGGATCACCGGCATAGTAGGGAAAGTCGCGCCCTGGTGACTCTGGTCGCTTGCGCCGTTCGCCGACATGGACCGCGGTGTTCATTTCAACCGTCCGCTGAGGGTTTCGGGGGGTTCGATGGTCCGCTGCCATTTGATGGATTTGATCTCCCAGGCGGGGTCTATCGCCTTCAGGTTGCGGAACAGGCCGGGCAGGTGGCCGGCGCCGTAGGTCACATAGATCTTGTCCGCCGGGCTTTGAGCGATGCGCGCCGCCAGTTCGCGATTGCGATAGTCGAGCACGACCTTGTTGATCGGATCGCTCTCGTCATCGTTGGACGTCACGATGTTCAGGACGCCTCGGCACGCCGTGCCGATGAGAACCTGTTGTCCCGGCGTCGCGCGGTCCAGCCATGCCAGAGCCTTGGCCATGTTGACGCCGGACGCCTCGTCGTCTTTCACATCAGCCGAGCGCGCATAGGCGGCGAACGCGGGGTCCGTGCGCACGAGCCGTTCGTATTCGCGCTTCATGTCGCCTGTGGTGACGTCGGCTATGACGTGACGCTCGGGGTGCGCCGCCTTGTCCGCGTCCAGCAGCGTGAAATAGTTCATCTGGAAATCCAACCCGCAGGCCTTGCCCAGGGCCGTATAGTTTGCGGACAGGTCGCCGCCGCCGGCCAGGGTTTGACTGAACCAAGCTTCCGCGCTCGGATCCTGCTGAACCCCCTCGTAGAAGAGGACGTAGCCCTCGGTCAGGGCGCGTTCCAGGTCGTAGACGACGCCCTTGTAGAAGCTCTCCGTCCCGATGTGCATCATGCCCTGGAAGACGACGGTCTGCCTGCCGTTCGACAGGGTGGCCAACGGCACGGTCACAGGCCGCAGGGTTGCATTGAACGCCAAATAATAGATCGGAGCAGCAGCCAGGATCGACAGAACGGCGAATGTGGCCAGAGCGACCTTCAGCACGGTGGTCCGCCACCGCTGGCTTCGCTGTCGGGAAAACAGTCGGCGGATGACCCATCCGATGGGGAAGGTCAGAATCGCAGCGATGACCGCCACGACCAGCACCGCCCACCATCCCAGATCGAACAGGATGGGCAGGCTTAACAGCGTTCCGACCAAGATCAGAAACCAAAGGATCGCAGAAAGTCGGATCAGCCAGATTTCGGTAGAACCCTTCATTTCCGCACCTTCTGAACGCCGCAAGCCGATCTGTCTCAGTCAGGTCACGGCCTGCGGCGCATGGATGCGCTGTAACCGTTCGGCGAACAGTAGCTCCCATGTTTTGCGCAGCGTCAACTTCCTCGAAACGCGCCCTCCGACTGGGGAGTGCCTCTGGATTGTGTAGGCGCTCTGGGTCTGCGACTGTCGCTGCGCGACACCGGCGGGCGGCGACCGGCAAACAGCGAACAGCGAACAGCAGGCGATCATGGATTTCATGAAGATCCTGAAAAGCTTCGAAGATTTTATCTTCGAGGCCGCCAGTTGGCTGCTCTTCTATCCGCTGACGCTGGGTCGCATCATGCTGCATCCGCTCAAGACAATGGAATATTCTGATCGCGAACAGATGGACGACAACGAGCATCGCTACGACGACGCCCTAAGCCCGCCTCTCCTGCTCATGGTGACGATCCTCCTGTCTAATCTGATCTCTGCGGCAGCGCACATACCTCCCCCGGATGCCACCACTGCGATGCTGAAGACGATCACTGCGACGCAGCAGAACCTGACCCTGTTCCGAACCCTGCTGTTCAGCCTGATCCCTCTAATCGCAGCGTCCAGCGTGGTGCGGCGGCAGGGCAAGAAGCTCAGTCGTCAGACGCTGAGGGCGCCCTTTTACGCGCAGTGCTATCTGGCCGCCTTCTGCGCCGCCTTCGTCGCTGTGGGCGATCTCTTCCTGCGCCGCCCTGAACTCAATAACGTGATCGGCGCCCTTATCATCTGCGGCGGCGTGGCGTGGTTCCTGGGGGTTCAATCGGCGTGGTTTGCGGGCAAACTCAACATCGCCAAGCCCAAAGCCGCAGCCATCGCCGCTTGGGCTACGCTAAGGGCGATCGTCTATATGCTCCTGGTCGTCATCCCCGTGGCCTACGTCTGAGCGTGCCGTGTCGTTGGCAAAGGCACGGTTCAATATGACCCGAGACAGCTTGACCTCCTCATCACTGGCCGGCGCAATTCAGCCTTAATGTCGCCTGGATGGGGAACGGAGCGTGGCGTTGCGCGATTTTCCGTGAGAGGCTCAATCGCCTTTTGATTGTAACTGCGGTCAGGCCATTGGAGACGACCGCTCTCACCGAGGATCGCCATGACGTCTCGACTGATCAATGCCGCATTGGTTTTCACCCTGGCGGCGACGCCGGTCCTGGCCCAGACGCCCTCCCGCCTGAGCGATCTGGTCGGCGCGCGGGCAGGGCAGTCCGAAGCGGAGCTTCAGAGGCGCGGGTATCAGGCGACGGATCGCAGCGAGGTCGTGGGCGACGGTCGCATGACCTACTGGCGCCGCGGCGACGAATGCGTGTCGATCATGACACGCGACGGCCGCTATGAATCCATCAACCAGGCCGGCCGCGCGGAATGCGGCGGGCGGTCGTCGTCCAACACTGACGCGATCGTCGCCGGAGTGGCCATCGTCGGTCTCGCCGCCGCGCTGGCCGCTCACAACAGCCATCATAACGACCGGGACAACAACCACGACCGCGAGTACGAGCGCGGCTATCAGGCCGCGCTCTACGGTTCCAACTATGATGATCGCCACGAAAGCGAGGGCTATCATGAGGGG
Source organism: Brevundimonas sp. PWP3-1b1 (assembly GCF_049896065.1). Taxonomy (NCBI): domain Bacteria; kingdom Pseudomonadati; phylum Pseudomonadota; class Alphaproteobacteria; order Caulobacterales; family Caulobacteraceae; genus Brevundimonas; species Brevundimonas sp. PWP3-1b1. The sequence goes on from NZ_JAFCTO010000001.1 coordinate 692,411, forward strand.
TATCTCGCGGGCGAACGCGAGAGCTCTAACCGTCGTCACGCGAGCAGTGGCTGGATGCGCGGCGTTCCCGATGCGGCTCAGCGCGCTTGCGGCGCGCGAGCCGATAGACAGGCGGACCGTCCATCGGGCTCAAGCGTGGCGGTCAGCATGCGCGAGCTTGGCCCCAACGAATATGAGTTGACCATGGCGGCGGGCTGGATGCGTTACAACTGCCGGGTCAGTGGATCGGGCGAAGTGCTGTGGTTGGAACCCGCTAGGTGATCCTCACACGCGCCCGCTGACGTGTCAGGGCGCCCGACGTTTTCGTCGAACACAGGCGCCTCAGTGTTCAAAGAGGCTAAGCGGAGATTTCGAGGCGCCTTCGTTCGAAGTGCCAGTTCTTTAGCGTTTAGATTTGGATATGCACATGTCCGCCGCCGTCTTCAGCTCAGGCGTCAGATAGGAGCCGCCAACCGCGAACAGGGCGATGAAGAAAGCCGCCATGACGGCGATCATGAAGGCGTCGGCGTTGTCGCGCAGCAACCGGGAGCCTTTGTCCAGAATACCGGTCGCTACCTCACCGGGCGCGCGGCGTTCGAGAATTGTGGTTGCCAGGAACAACACCGTCACAAGCATGATAGCGAACCAGAAGGCCGGAAGGGCCAGGGTTGTCGTGATTGGAACAGGGTTGGCTGCAACCTCGTACTTCTCGAACCATTTGACGTGCGCATACGCAGCAGTCGCAGCGGCTGACAGGCCGAGGGTCAGGATGGTTATGCGTGCGCCTTGAGCATTCAAAGACATGATTGGTCTCCACTCAGCGTCGTGCATTCATCAGAATTGGCAGCTCGCCATTACCACAGCACAGCCGACACGCTGTCAACATAAGCGGGAGAGGCCTCTTTTACGCCGCCGCAGGCGATAAAACTGAGGCTATCTATATAGATTAGGGCCAGCCCCTATCCGGGGTGAACATGGTGCCTTCACCAATCTCGCTGATTTGACTAGGTCGAGGGAAAGGCCACTGTTGATGAGGCTATCTCAGTTGACCGCTATCAGAGGACTCAGAAGTGAGGAATGAAACTCAGCGCAATGAACGCAGTTGGCTTTTGTATTTTCATAGCGGCGTGCAACTCCCCATCACCGGCAACAGGACCAACCGACGCTACTGTTAGCTCCGAGATCGCGCTGTCCCCGCAGCAAGACGCTTACGTTGCGGGCACTACTTTCAACGCTGTCGCCAACATTCGATGCTTTGGAATCGGTGACGCAACCACGACCGAATGCCGCGCGGGTGTCACGCGCCGGCAGGACGGTAGCGCTGACGTCACCGTGTTTGGAGCCGGAGAGGAGCGTATTCTTCACTTTGACGCCAATAATCGTGCCGTTGGATCCAATCTCGCAGCCGGCACAATTTCGAGCACAGTAGATTCAAATGGCTGGGTCATCGTCGAGCTTGGTGTAGACCGCTACAGCTTTCCGGTAGAATTTCTAAGTGGGGACTAAGCCACTCAGTTCTCGTCACTGCATCGCTAAGCGAAGAGCCGGGTTTTGGTGCTTCTGACGGCTTTTTGCGTCCGGCTGGCGTCGAGTTCTCAATAAGCAATGCCTGATGTTGGAAGCCTGACAATGTCTGCTTCTGGCGCACGGCCGCCTCGGCTGCATGCACAGTATTCCGGACACTACGTTTTGACGGAACCCCCGCCGCCGCGCATCGTGGCCCAGAGGGGGAGCTGAAGTTGGTTCAGGACGGCGGAAAATCGGAACAAGCACGGGTGCGTTGGTTGGCGCATGAAATCCTGCCCCACGAGCAGGACGTGCGCGTCTGGTTGAAGCGTTCGCTCGTCACCTCCAACGATGTCGATGACGTTGTTCAGGAAGCCTATTGCCGACTGGCGAACCTGAAGTCGGTTGAACAGATCGAAAGCCCGCGGGCCTATTTCTTTCAGACCGCGCGGTCCGTGGTGCTGGAGCAGATGCGGCGCGCCCGGATCGTGCGGATCGACGCCGTGACGGAAATAGACGCCCTGCGCATCGAGTGGGACGAACCGTCGCCCGAGCGTATCGCCGGGGGGCGCAAGGAACTCGAACGCGTCATGAAGATCGTCGCCACATTGCCGGAACGCAGCCGACGCATCTTCGAGATGCGCCGGATTATGGGGCTGTCGCAAAAGGAGATCGCGGTTCAGCTGGGCGTGACCGAAAACGTGGTCGAGAACGAAGCCGCGCGGGGGCTTAAGGCAGTCCTGGCCGGTCTGGCGAAGGCGGATTCCCAAGTCCATGCGTCGTCGAACGGGGAGCGGCGCGCATGAGCCGGGAAATCTCGACAGAAATCGACGCCGTCGCTGCTGAGTGGGCCGCTCGGCTTGACGCGGGCGCATTGGGCGCTGCGGACCAGATCGCATTGAACGATTGGCTCGCAGGCGACAGCCGTCGTCAGGGCGCCTTGTGGCGGGCGCGGGCGGTCCTGACCTTGATGGTCGATCCTGTGTCGGAGGCGAAGGCGCACCTGACGCCGGCAAAGCTCGACCGTCGCGTCCTGCTCGGCGGGTTCGGCCTGGCGGCGGCGGTCGCCGCAGGCGTCGTGCTGACGCCGGTCTTGTCGCGACAGCGGTATCGGACCCTGGTGGGGGAGATCCGTCGGGTGCCACTGGCCGATGGATCGATGGCCGCGATCAACACCGATACGACGCTGGATGTCCGTTTCCAGAAGGCCGAGCGCGCCGTGACGCTGGATCGCGGCGAGGCCTGGTTCCAGGTCGCAAAAGACCGGGCGCGTCCGTTCGTCGTGGCGGCGGGAGACATTCGGGTTCAGGCGGTCGGCACGGCCTTCTCCGTTCGTCGCAAGGCGGGCGGGGCCGAGGTGCGGGTGACTGAAGGCGTGGTGGAGGTCTGGAGCGACAAGGGCGTCGGGGGACAGCGTCGCCGCGTCGTGGCCGGCGAACAGGTCTTCGTTAGCGACCAGGCCGGCGCCTCCAGCCCTGTCAAGCGTCCCCTGGAGATGGATCGCGCCCTGTCGTGGCGGGACGGCCAGATCGTCCTGGACGGCGACACAATCGCCGCTTCCGCCGCTGAGTTCAATCGCTACAACAGCCGCAAGATCGTGATCGTCGATCCCGATCTGGAAGGTCGCACGGTCGTCGGCTGGTTCCGCACCAACGAGCCCGAGAGCTTCGCCGAGGCCGTCGGCGTCGCCCATGGGGCGGGCGTCAAGGTGTCGGACGACGTCATCATGTTGGGCGGCGCGGAATAATCTTTCCATCCGGCGACGGAAAGTCGATCGCCGGGCATCGAGACTCTCGGAACCCTCGCAGAAGGGTCCGGGAACCAGGAAACAGAAAAGGGAGGGCCGACGCATGGCCATGTCGCGAAACCAAGGCGCGAGGGCGTCGCTGATGATCGCCGTCAGCACGATGGCTCTGGCCGGCGCTGGCGCCGCCCAGGCGCAAGACAGGCAGTTCAATGTTCCGGCGCAACCCGCCTCGACCGGCGTGCCGGCGTTTGCGCGCCAGGCCGATCTGCAGGTTCTGGCTTCGACGGATGCGGTCGCGGGACAGCGGACTGCCGCCGTACAGGGCGTCTATTCGGTCGATCAGGGACTGAACCGACTGCTGCAAGGCAGCAATCTGGTGGTGGCGTCCAACAACGGCCGAACGGCGGTGCTCGCCGGCGCCACCGTGGCCCCGCAGACCGCCGCTCAGGGGAGCGAGGTCGAGGATCAGGCCGACGAAGTCGAAACTATCGTGGTAACCGGTTTCCGCGCCTCGTTGGGCAGCGCGCTGACGGCCAAGCGTCGGGCAAACGGCGTCGTCGATGTCATCAAGGCCGAGGACATGGCCGACTTCCCCGACGCCAATCTGGCCGAGTCCATCCAGCGGGTGCCGGGCGTCTCCATCGCTCGCGATGCCGGCGAAGGCCGTCAGATCACGGTGCGGGGCCTGGGACCGCAGTTCACGCGTGTCCGCATCAACGGCGTCGAGGGCCAGAGCACGGCGTCGGGCACCGACAGCTCGGGCGGGGCGAACCGCAACCGCGCGTTCGACTTCAACGTCTTTGCGTCCGAGCTTTTCAACAGCATCACCGTGCGCAAGACCGCCTCGGCCGAGACCGAGGAAGGCTCTCTGGGCGCGACGGTCGATCTGCAGACCGGGCGACCCTTCGACTATGCCGGCGCCAATCTCGTGCTGTCGGGCCAGTATGGCTATAACGACCTGTCGCGCAAATGGGACCCCCGGTTTGCAGCTCTGGCCAGCAACACCTGGATGGACGGTCGGCTCGGCGCGCTTGTGTCGGTGGCCTATACCAAGCGCCAGCTGTTGGAGGAGGGGCATGGCTCCGGCGGCTGGCTGAACGGTACGGAAGCGGGCGGCTTCAATCCGGCGTCTCCATTTTCCGACGCCAGTCGGGCGGACGTCTATACGCCGCGCTTTCCGCGCTACGGACGGCTGACGCATGATCAGGAGCGTCTCGGCCTGACAGGTTCAGTGCAGTTCCGCCCGCAGGAACAGACGCTGATCAACCTTGATCTGCTCTACTCCGACTTCAAGGCGACGCGTCAGGAGAACTGGCTGGAGGCCCTGTCCTTCGCCCGTAACGCGTCCCAGGGCGGCCGGCCGGAAATCATCGTGCGCGACGGCGTCATCGATGAGAACGGCGACATGGTCTACGGCCTGTTCGACGACGTCGATGTGGAGAGCGAAACCCGCTACGATGAGCTCGACACCAAATACACCCAGGGCACGCTGAGCATCGAACATGCATTCAGCGACCGGTTCCGCGTCAAGGGTCTGGTCGGCTATTCCAAGTCCGATTTCGACAATCCGATCCAGACGACGGTGATCCTGAACCGCGAGAATTCGGACAACTACTTCTACGACTATCGGCAGAACCGCGACCCGCCGCTGATCGGCTTCGGCTACGATGTCACCGACCCGCTGGCCTATAATTTCGGTGCGGCGCGGTCGGAAATCCGGCTCCGTCCGCAAGGGGTGACGAACACCATCAAGACGGCGCAACTCGACGGAGGCTTTGACCTGACGCCGTCGCTGACGCTGAAGGCGGGGGTGAACTACAAGGAATACGAGTTCGACTCCTGGGCTCTGGCGCGGGTCAACGAGGGCGTGGTGCCCCAGCTGCCGGCCGGCGTGACCCTGGCCAGCCTGACTGAGCTGGTCAGTGGCTTCGGACGCAATCTGGGGGCTCCGGACGGGACGGTCACGAACTGGATCGCGCCCAACCTCAACGCCTTTGCGGACCTGTTCAACATCTACAGCGGAACAGGCCTGTTCGAACTGAGCGGCGCATCGAACGCCAATGCGCGGGGCAACATCCGCAATGTGACCGAGAAGGATTCGGCCGCCTATCTGCAACTGGACTTCGATACGGAGCTCGGCGGTATTCCGGTGCGTGGCGACATCGGCGTTCGCTATGTGAAGACCAAGCAGAGCTCGACCGGCTATCAACTGGTCGCCGGCGCCGCCCAGCAGACGACGGTTGATCGCGACTATGACGACGTGCTGCCGGCATTGAACCTGACGGCCGAGGTCACGCCGGACTTCCTGCTGCGCTTCGGTGCGGCCAAGGTCATGACGCGCCCAAATCTCGGCAGCGTGACGCCGGGAGGCAGCCTGAGCACGGTCGGGGTGTTCAGCGTCAGTTCGGGCAATCCGTACCTGGATCCCATTCGCGCCACGACCTACGACCTGTCGGCCGAATGGTATTTCGCGCCGGACGCCCTGCTGTCCGTCGGGCTCTTCTACAAGGACATCGACAGCTACATTCAGACCTCGCGGATCTCGCAGCCGTTCAATGAGTCAGGCCTTCCGCTTGGTCTGCTCGACGGCCTGGGCGTGTCGCCCAGCGACGTCTTCCTGTTCAGCCAGCCGGTGAATACCGAGGGCGGCCCTCTGAAAGGGATCGAGATCAGCTATCAGCAGCCGTTCACCTTCCTGCCGGGGCCGTTCGACAATCTCGGCGCCATCTTCAATGTCACCCTGGTGGATTCGAAGATCAGCTACATCTCCTCGCGTTCCCCGACGGGCTTCGTCGAGAACGACCTGCTCGGCCTGTCGAAAACCGCCTACAACGCGACCCTCTACTATGAGGACGACCGGTTCAGCGCCCGTGTCTCGGCGGCCTATCGCGATCGCTATCTGACGGCGGTGCCCAGCGGCACCAGCACCAACGATATCGACGGGGTGCGCGAGATCGTGACGGTGGACGCCTCTGCCTCCTACGCCCTGACCGATCGCATCAAGGTGACGTTCGAAGGGCTGAACCTGACCGACGCCTTCAACGAACAGTACACCGACAGCCGCCGCGACAGCATCTACGTCTATTCGCACACGGGACGGCAGTACAACTTCGGCGTCCGTTACACCTTCTAAGACACTCCCAACTCCCCCAAGGAGACCTGGCGCTGACCGGTTCGCCGGTCGGCGCCGATTTTCATTCGGAGCCGCCATGATCCCGCTGGTCTCACGTCGCAATCTGCTGGCCGCTGGCGCCGTCCTGCCCATGATGGCGTCGGCGCCGTCATGGGCGGCCGCGACAGCATTCGACGCCGTCATCTGGGCCGGCCCCGGCGACCGTCAATTCGGGGCGCCCGTCTATCCCAGCCTGTCCGCCGCCATCGCCGCCGCGCCGGCTGACGGGCGAAAGCCGTTCCGCATCCTGGTGACGCGGGGTATCTGGACCGAGCAGGTCGTCGTCGACAAACCCTTCATCCACCTGATCGGCGAGGATCGCTCGGGCTCTGTGATCAACCACTTGGCGGCCTCGGGGCTGACGGCGCCGGATGGCCGGATGTGGGGCACGTTCCGCACGCCGACCCTGTTCGTGCGGGCGCCCGATTTCCACGCCGAGACTTTGACGATCAACAACGCTTTCGACGGTCTGGCGGAAATGACAAAGCCGAACGGGCTGCATTCGCACAATGGGGCGGGGCCGCAGGCCGTGGCCCTGATGATGGACAAGGGATCGGACCGCGCCGTCATCCGCAACTGCGATATCCTCAGCTATCAGGACACCCTGTTCCCCGATGCAGGCGCGACCCTGTTCGATCGCTGCCTGATCACGGGCAGCTATGATTTCATCTTCGGCGGCGGGCGCGCTTGGTTCGAACGCTGCGAAATCCGCTCACGTCTGCGCCCTGCCGATCCGGTCGAGGGCTATATCACGGCCCCCAGCACGTCCATCGAGCAGACCTATGGCTTCGTCTTCCACGACTGCCGCCTGACCAAGGATGCGGGCGTGGTCAGGCGTTCGGTCTTTCTCGGCCGGCCATGGCGCCCTTCGAGCGCCTTTCCGGACGGGCGGTACGGAGACCCTCGCTTTGTCGGCGCAGCGACGTTCCTCAACTGTTGGATGGACGACCATATCGCGCCGGCGGGATGGACCGAAATGTGGTACACGGGGCGCGACGGCAATCCCCGCACCATGCTTCAGCCCGAAGAGGCGAGGTTCGCGACCTTCAACACTCGCGGTCCCGGCCGTGCAGACTTCTCACGGGGCGCGCATTTGTCGGCGACGCAGGCGGGAAGCATCCGACGAGAGGGGGTCCTGTCGGATATAAATCTCCAACTGCGCTAAGCCGCAAAGATCAGCTGTGGTGTTAGGTGTCGACCTAATCGAGCTCCCGAACTTAAACACCAACAAAACCCCACAGCTTTTGGCCGTGGGGTTTTGTGCGTTTAGCGTTCTGACGCAAGAGCTCTCTGTCAGCTCGGTGATCGCGGAACGAGCTCTGTTGACTGGGTGTCGCTCGAAGCAACGATTTGAGGAGCCAGGCACAGCCGTACATACCGGCGAATAGGAACCTGCTCTAGCTCGTGATTGCGTGATGTCAGCACCACGTCTAGTCATGGTGTGATCAGGAGGGCTGAATGATCGAACTGCGCTCTCTGTCCGCCGATTGCGCCGAGAGACGTCGGGAGTCCGTATGCTCGACTTGCGGCGCCCGTGCGCTCAGCGTGTGTGCCGGTCTTTCGCCGGAAGACCTGTCTCGGCTCGACGCCATTGCGGAAAGGATATCTCTGGCCGCCGGCGACGTGCTGGCGCGCGAGGATGACCCGGCAATCAGCGTCTTCAACATCACTTCCGGCACGGTGCGAATCTACAAGCTGCTGGCGGACGGACGACGCCAGATCATCGGGTTTCTGTTCGCGGGGGATTTTCTCGGGCTGGCGGCGGGCGAGCGCTATGCTGTGTCCGCAGAGGCGATAGAGGACACGACCCTGTGTCGGTTCCGTACGTCGGAGTATCGGGCGCTGGCGCGCGAACGGCCCAGCCTGGAATCGGCCCTGCTGGAGCGGGCGATGCATGAGTTGGCCGTGGCCCAGAGCCAGATGATGCTGCTCGGCCGCAAGACGGCGCGGGAGCGTCTGGCCAGCTTCCTGCTGGACATGCTGGAGCGTGACCCTGTGCGCCCCTCGATCGACACGATCGTGCGGCTGCCCATGACGCGGTCCGAGATCGCGGACTATCTGGGCCTGACCATAGAGACGGTCAGCCGCGAGCTGACGAAGTTCAAGACCTCCGGCGTCATCCATGCCCTGTCGTTGCACGAGATCCAGATCGAACGGCCTGACCGGCTCCGGGCCTTGGCGGACGGCGCCCTCTAGGCGGCGTGGTCGCGACGTGGCTTGAAGAGGATGCGTCCGTCGATATCGCGTCCATCCACGCGGATCGATCGCTCGCACATCGCCATCGGCGGCATGCGGTGGCTGACGAGAATGAGGCCCTGGCCGCGCGCGCCAATGCGTCGCCGAAGCGCCTCCAGCACAAGGGTTTCGGTCGTGGCGTCAAGGCCCTCGGTCGGTTCGTCCAGCACCAGCCAGGGCGCGTCGCGCAGATAGGCGCGGGCCAGGCCCAGGCGACGGCATTCGCCGCCTGACAGACGCTCGCCGTTCGGCCCGACGGCTGTGTCGAGGCCCAGGGGCTCCGCCCGGATCCGGTCGCCCAGCGCCGCGTCGTCCAGCGCCTCCCATAGGGCCGCGTCGTCCGCAGGACCGGCAAGCCACAGGTTGTCGCGCACCGTTCCGTTCAGCAGCCGCACGTCCTGGGCGGCATAGGCGAACAGGGCGCGGCGATCCTCTGGCGCGATCTCGGCGGCGTCCACGCCGTCCAGACGCATCTCGCCGGCGACGGGCGCCCTGAGCCCGATCAGACGTTCGATCAGGGTGGTCTTTCCGGCGCCCGACGGGCCGAACAGGCCGAGACGGAATGGCGGGATCAGGTCCGCGTCGAGCGCGTCGAGGCCCAGGGCGGCGCCGTGGAGTCCATGGTGTGCAGCAGCGGGCGGCGCCGGGACGGCGGCCTCCAGTCGCGACAGGGCCTGACGGGCGGCCCCGTTCTGGTGCAGGGCGGCGACCAGCCCGCCGGCGGATTCCACGCCCATGACCGCCGCCAGGGCCGCCAGGGCGATCAGGGGCAGGTCGGCGCCGTAAGCGCCGGGGACGACGACGCCCACGGCCAGGGCCGTCGCGACGGCTTGCCAGGCGGCCATCCAGCCCCCGGATCGGGCCAGCGCCATCTGGGCCTGATCGTGATCGGCGGCGACCGCAGCGACCTGTGCGGCGGCCCAGTCGTTCAGGCCATAGGCCTTGAGTTCGGGGGCGGCGGCCTCCAGCGCGGCGAGGCGGTCCTTGAGCACGCCCACGCCGATCTGGGCGGCGCGACCGGCGGGATCGGCGAGGCGACGGGCGATAAGGACGCCCCCGATGCAGGTTGCGGCCATGGCGCACGACAGGGCCAGGCCCGCCAGAGGCGAGCCGAGGCTGGCCAGCAGGACGGCGCAAGCCGCGCCCGCGCCCAGGCTCCAGGGCACGGAGCGGCGCACGAACAGGGTCTGGACCGCGTCCACGTCCTGTACCAGACGGGCGGAGACCTCGCCGGACGACAGGCTCAGCGCGCGCTCGGCCGGGCCGGCGGCGATGGCGTCGAACAGCTGGGGGCGAAGGCGGGCCAGGGCCTTCAGCGCAGCCTCGTGACCGGCGACACGCTCGACGTAGCGGCCGCCGGTGCGGATGATGGCCAACAGGCGGATGACGGCGCTGGGCATCATATAGTTGAAGCTCTGGGCCGCCGCCGCGCCCGCCAGGCCCGCGAAGGCCGCGCCGGTGATGAACCATCCCGACAGACCCAGCAGGCAGACGGCCGAAACCGATACGACAGCGCCAGCCGCCGCCGCCAGCCGAAGCCGGGCGCGCTGAGCCTGAGCCTGGGCGGCGATCAGGCCGGCGACGCGCGACGGGGCGCTCACAGCCGCACCACGCGGTCGGCCAGGGCGGCGACCGCCGGAGAATGAGTGGCGATCAGGGTGGTGCGGCCACGCACGGCCTGGCGGATGACGTCGAGCATGGCGCGTTCGGCGGCCGGGTCCAGATTGGCGGTCGGCTCGTCCAGCAGCAGCAGCGGGGCGCGCTTCAGGATGGCGCGAGCCAGGCCCAGGCGACGGCGTTCGCCACCCGACAGGCCGCCGCCGCGCTCGTCGATGCATCGATCCAGATCGCCGGACAGCCCGGCCGTGCGCGCCGCCAAGGCGATCCGGCCGGGGCAGGCGGTGCGATCAGCGAGGGCGATGTTCTCGGCCAGGGTTCCGGGCGCCACGATCGGGTGCTGGCTGGCCCAGGCGACGCGGCCGGCGATGTCGCCGCAAAGGCCTAGCCGCTCGCCGCCCACCTCGACCTCGCCGCGCGTCAGGGGCGCGAGGCCGAGCAGCAGATGCAGAAGGCTGGACTTGCCCGCGCCGCTGGCGCCCATCACGGCGACGATCTGGCCCGACGTGATGTCGAGGTCGAACCCGTCGATCACCGGCGCGGCGTCGTCATAGGCGATGGCGACGTCGTGGAAATGGATGGCGGGCGCCAAGTCGCCGAAGGGCGCGCGCAGGGCCGGAACTGGGGCCGGGCGCGGGTCTGGCGTGATCATGGACGGCACGGCGGCCTCGGCGGCCTGTCGATCATGATAGGCGGCGGCGAGGCGGCGCAGGGGCGCATAGACCTCGGGCGCCAGGGCCAGGACGAAGAAGGCGCGCGGCAGGTCTAAGGTCTCGGGAACCGGAAAGGGCAGCAGCCGCAGCAGGTTGAAGCCGCAGTAGACGGCGATCAGCGCGACGGACAGGGCCGAAAAGAACTCCAGCACGCCCGACGACAGGAAGGCGATGCGCATGACGCGGGTGGTGCGGCGCTCCAACTCGTCCGAGGCCTGGGCGATCTGGGCGGTCGTGCGGCCCACGGCGTCGAAGGCGAGGATGGCGGGCAGGGTGCGGATACGGTCGATGAACAGGCCGGACAGCCGCTCCAGGGCCTGGAACTGACGACGGCTCTCGCCGGCGGCGGCCGTGCCCGCCAGGGCCATGCCGACGATGAAGGGGAACAAGGTGAACAGCAGAACGCCCGCCGACACCGGGCTGGCGATCGCGGCGGCGGCGATGATCAGCAGCGGCGATGCGCCGGCGGCGAGGCGCAGGGGCGCAAACCGGGAATAGTAGCCGTCCAGCGCGCCGACGCCCTCGACCAGGGCCGTCAGCCGATCGCCGGATCGCCGTCCCCGCCCGAACAGGTCCGACAGCAGGCGCCCGCGCACATCGGTCTTGATCGCCCGGCCCAGGCGCGCGCCGACGATCACGGCCGCCTGGCCGATCAGGCCGCGCGCGACCAGGCTGAATACCGCCAGAGCCAGCCAGGGCGCTGCGGCGGCGGGCGAGACTGTCAGGTTGGCGATCGTCAGGGCCAGGCCCGCGGCAAACCCAATCGCCGGAACCACGTCGGCGACGCTCAGCAGGCCCGCCAGCAGCGTCAGCCGACGCCACGGCCGGGCGACCTGCTTGAGCCAGGCGGCTGCAGAGACGGGGGCGATCGGCACGGCGCTCATCGACGGACTCCAGCACCCGGCCTAGACCGTGCGCCACTGGACAAAACGTCGTTGGACCAAACGTCCAAGGACCGACCGTCCAATAGGAGCCGGCGTTCGCGGGCGCTTTGATCGAGATCAAGGCGGCATACCCGTCAAGCTTCTACGGCCGAGGAAACGTCGGTCGTGCAGACCGATTCTTCGGAGCAACGCCATGATCGACCTCGCGGTCGTCGACCTGTCCCGGCTGCAGTTCGCGCTGACGGCCCTCTATCACTTCCTGTTCGTGCCCCTGACGCTGGGGCTGTCGTTCATGCTGGTGATCATGGAGTCGATCTATGTGATGACCCGCCGGCCGATCTGGCGGACCATCACCCGCTTTTGGGGCGTCTGCTTCGGCATCAACTTCGCCCTGGGCGTGGCGACCGGCATCACCATGGAGTTCCAGTTCGGCATGAACTGGAGCTACTACAGCCACTATGTCGGGGACATCTTCGGGGCGCCGCTGGCCATCGAGGGGCTGATGGCCTTCTTCCTGGAAGCGACCTTCGTGGGGCTGATGTTCTTCGGCTGGGACAAGCTGAAGCCGTCGGCCCACCTGTTCGTCACCTTCATGGTCGCCCTGGGCACCAATCTTTCAGCCCTGTGGATTCTGATCGCCAACGGCTGGATGCAGAACCCGGTCGGCGCCGCCTTCAACCCTGACACCATGCGGATGGAGGTCACGGACTTCATGGCCGTGCTGTTCAATCCGGTGGCCCAGGCCAAGTTGGTCCACACCGTTTCGGCCGGCTATGTCTGCGCTTCCGTCTTCGTGTTGGGCGTGTCGGCCTACTACCTGCTGCGCGGCAAACATGTCGGCTTCGCGAAGCGGTCGATGACCGTGGCCTCGGCCTTCGGTCTGGCGGCGTCGCTGTCGGTCGTCGTCCTGGGCGACCAGTCCGGCTATGCCCTGACCGACAACCAGAAGATGAAGCTCGCCGCGCTGGAAGCCATGTGGCGCACCGAGCCCGCGCCGGCCGGCCTGACCCTGATCGGCATCCCCAGCATGAAGGATCGCGAGACCCACTACGGCGTCCATGTGCCGTGGGTCATGGGCCTGATCGCGACCCGAACCATCGACAAGCCGGTCGAGGGCATCTTCGAGCTGGTCGCCACGGCCGAGACGCGGATCGAATCCGGTGTCATCGCCTATGACGCGCTGGAGAAGGTCAAGGCCGACCCCGCCGATCCGGCGGCGCGCGCCCTGTTCGAGACCCATCGCCGCGACCTGGGCTATGGCCTCCTGCTGAAGCGCCACGTCGCCGATCCACGCATGGCCTCGCCCGAACTGATCAAGCAGACGGCGTGGGACACGGTGCCGAACGTGCCCGCCCTGTTCTGGAGCTTCCGCATCATGGCCGGGGTGGGCATGTTCATGATCGCCCTGTTCGGCACGGCCTTCGTGCTTTGCACACTGCGCAAACACGACACCCGCTGGTTCCTGAGGATCGCGGTCCTGGCCATCCCCCTGCCGTGGGTCGCCATCGAGTTCGGCTGGATCCTGGCCGAGTTCGGGCGTCAGCCCTGGGCGGTAGAAGGCGTGCTGCCGACCTTCCTGGGCGCCTCGTCGCTGAGCGTGCCGCAACTGTGGGCCACCATCGTCGGCTTCACCCTGCTGTACGGCGCCCTGGCCGTGGTGGAGGTGCGGTTGATGCTCCACGCCATCAAGAAGGGGCCCTTCCACGAACAGGAGATGTTCGGCGAATCGACCCCAGAAGCCCCGGACGTGCGCCCGCTCGCGCCCGCCGTGGCCTGACCCAGATCTCTTAGGACATCCGACCATGGATCTTCCCCTCGACTTCGCCACCCTGCGCCTGATCTGGTGGGGCCTGCTGGGCGTGCTGCTGATCGCCTTCGCCCTGACCGACGGGTTCGACCTGGGCGTCGGCGCCCTTCTGCCCTTCGTCGCCAAGACGGACGAGGAGCGCCGCATGGTGATCAACACCGTCGGCGCGACCTGGGAAGGCAACCAAGTGTGGTTCATCCTGGGTGGCGGCGCGATCTTCGCCGCCTGGCCCTTCGTCTACGCCGTCAGCTTCTCGGGCTTCTACCTGGCCATGTTCCTGGTGCTGTCGGCCCTGATCCTGCGGCCGGTGTCGTTCAAATACCGGTCCAAGCGACCGTCGCCCCGGTGGCGGGCCTTCTGGGACTGGGGCCTGTTCGTCGGCGGCTTCGTTCCGGCCCTGGTGTTCGGGGTTGCGGTCGGCAACGTCCTGCTGGGCGCGCCCTTCCGTCTGGATAGCGATCTGCGGTCCTTCTACGACGGCAGCCTGCTGGGCCTGTTCACCCCCTTCAGCCTTATCGCGGGCCTGTTGTCGGTCGCCATGCTGGTGCTGCACGGCGCGGCCTGGCTGTCGATCAAGGCGGAGCAAGGGCCGGTGCTGGAGCGCGCGCGTCTGATCGGTACGGTCGCCGGGGTTCTGGCTCTGGTGCTGTTTGCGGCTGGCGGCCTGTATGTCGCCTATGGCGGTCTGGGCTACCGGATCACCGGCGTGCTGGACGTCAACGGCTTCTCCAACCCGTTGCGCACGACGGTTCAGGCCGCACCCGGCGCCTGGCTGGACAACTATGGCCGTTATCCCTGGATGATGATCGCCCCGGCGCTCGGCTTCCTCGGCGCGGTGGTGGGCTTGGTCGGCCTGTGGCGTCGGTCTGCGCCCCTGGCGTTCGGCGGGTCGTCCCTCTCGACCGTCGGGATCATCTCGACCGTCGGTCTGTCGATGTTCCCCTTCATCCTGCCCAGTTCGATCGATCCGCAGTCCAGCCTGACGGTGTGGAACGCCTCGTCCAGCCACCTGACCCTGTTCATCATGCTCATCGTGACGGCGATCTTCCTGCCGCTGATCCTGATCTACACGACGTGGGTCTATTCCGTGCTGTGGGGCCGAACCTCGACCGCCGCCCTCAAGACCAACCCCGACCTCTACTGAGCCATAGGAGCTTGTCGCGATGTGGTATTTCTCTTGGATTCTCGGCCTGGGCCTGGCGGTCGGTTTCGGCGTTCTGAACGGCCTGTGGCACGAGTTCCACCTGTTCGACGAGGGCGATGAAGGCCTGTCGGTCGATGCGTCGAAAGAGGGCGATGTTCCCCTCTAGCTCCGTGCGAGCCGGGCGCGGACAAATCCCTTTGGAAGAGCGCCGACCTTCTATTGCGGAACGACTGCTTCGGATGTCGCCGCGGTCAATCCGATCTGAGAACCGGCGCGGGGCGTCGCGACAGAGCGTGCAAGGCCGCCAAGCCGCCGCCCAGAGCCGCGACGCCCGTGGCGCCGGTTAGCAGGAGGACGACGCCGGCCCAGTCCATGCTCCACGTGGCCTTGAAGGCCAGGGTCACGACGGGCCAGGCGCCGGCCGCGCCGAGGAGCAGCCCAGCGAGGCCGGCGATGGCGCCGACCAGGCTGTATTCCACGAGGTAGGCGGTCAGGATTTGAACGTGGGAGCCGCCCAGCACCTTTAGGACGGCCGCCTCGCGCGCCCGTTCGCGCACGCCCGCCGCGATGGCTCCGACCAGAACGAGCAGGCCGGCGAGGCCGGCGACGGCTGCGGCTCCACGTATGGCCAGGGCGAGGCGGTCGAACAGGGTCGCTGCGGCCTCAAGCTGTTCGCGGACGCTGATGACGTTCACTTCGCGGAAGTCTGCGCCAAGCGTCTGGGTCAAAGCCCTTTCCTCGGGGGGTGTAGCGCGGGCGATGGCGACGCTGCGGGGATTGGCGCCTTCGATGGCGGCGGCGTTGAGGACGAGTAGGAAGTTGGTACCGAACCCGCCCGGCTCGGTCCGGCGCAGGGCGGCGATGCGGACGTCCATTTCCCGGCCGAGCAGTTGCAGGGTCAGGCTGTCGCCGACCTTGAGATCGGCGGCTTCGGCCAGATCCCGGGAAAGGGCGATTTGCGGCGGACCGGCGTAGTCGGCGGCCCACCACCGGCCGGAGACGAGGTTCGCATCGTCCGGCGCGCCAGCGAGCGCGGTGAGGAGAATGTCCTGGTCGAAGGCCCAGCGTTCCCCCTGAGGCAGGGCTTCCAGATCGACGGGTGCGCCCTTCAACCGCACGATCCGCCCCGTCAGGAGAGGGAGGCGCCGGTAGCGGTCCGGTCCTGGGTTGGACATCACTTTCGCCACCGCCGCATCGAACGCCGTGCCGCGATCGGCGGGAATTTCTGTGAAGACCACGGACGGGGCCGATCGCGGGGCGACCTCGGTGATCTGACCGAGGAGGCTGGACTGAATGAGCACGACCATGGCCAGAAGCGCGACGCCCAGGCCGATGGCGGGGGAAGCGGTGCGCGCCGCCGAGCGGGGGCCGGCGAGGTTGGCCAGCCCTAAGCGCACCGCGCCGCCGGCGTGTCGTCTCAGGCGGCCGGCCAGGGCTGCCGCCGCCCGGCCGAGCAGCCACAGAAGGGCGAAGGCGACGACCGTGCCGCCGATCAATGCCGCCGCCGCAAGTTTCGACGGCGCGGTCCACAGCGCCAGGCCCGCCAGCCCGATCGCGGCCAGCACGGCGAAGACCAGTTCGACGCTGAGGACGGGGCGGTCGGTGAGCTGGCGACGGAACAGGGACGAGGGCGGGGTCGCGCGGGCGCGAGCCAGGGGCGTGAGGGCGAAGGCGGCGGCCGCCAGAAGGCCGAAAGCCCCGGCATTGACGAGCGGCGCGGGATAGACGGCGAACAGGGCGGGGATGGGCAGGCTGTCTTTCGCCAGCACGCCGATGACGAGCGGCACGACGGCGCCGATTACGAGACCGATGGCGACCCCGACGGCGGCCAGCACCCCGATCTGGATCAGATAGATGTCGCGGATCAGCCCACCCTCTGCACCCAGAGCCTTCAGCGTCGCGATCGACGGCTTGCGGCCTTCCAGATAGGCCGAGACGGCGCCCCCGACGCCGAGCCCGCCGGCCACGAGAGACGCCAGGCCGATGAAGCCGAGGAAGTATTCGAGCTGATCGATCAGTCGCCCGGCGCCGGCGGCGGCCTCGGACCGATCCCGGGCTTCGAGCCGGCTCTGCGGAAACCGTTTTTCGATGCCTGCGATGGCGGCCTTGGGATCGACGTCGGCAGGAAGGGCGATGCGCACCGCCTCGCCGAACAGGCCGCCGGGGGCGAGCAGGCCGGCCCGTTCGACGGCGGGGACCGTCGTCACCACGCGGGGGCCAAGCGCAAAGCCCCGGCCGAGCCGGTCGGGTTCGGCCAGAAGGACGGCGCGCGCGACGAACAGCGTTCCGCCCACCGTGAAGGTGTCGCCGAGCTTGAGGTCGAGGCGGTCCAGCAGGCCCTGTTCGACGACAGCGCCCGCCACGCCGTTCTCGACGCGCAAGGCCGTGGCCAGATCGGGCGCGCCGGACAGTTCGACGGCGCCGACCAGGGGATAGGCGGCGTCGACCCCGCGCATGTCCACCAGGCGACGTTGGCCGCCCGCGGTCTCGGCCATGCCGTTGGCCCGCACCGAATAGGCGACCGGACCCAGGGCGGCGAAGGCGGCGCGCTGGTCGGGGCTGAACCGGCCCTGGTCGAGGCTGAAGACGACGTCGCCTCCAAGGATCTCCCGCGCCTGGCTGGCCAGCCCCTGGCGGAAGGCCTCGGCGGTCGAGCCCGAGGCGGCGATCGCCGCCACGCCCAAGGCCAGACAGGCCAGGAAGATGCGGAACCCCGCAATCCCGGAGCGGAGCTCGCGGCGGGCGAAGCGGAAGGCGAGCCTCATGTGGAGGCCTGCGACGGGGCGACGACCTGGCCGTCGCGCATCGTCACGATCCGGTCCGCGCGCGCGGCGAGACGGTCGTCGTGGGTCACCAGGACCAGGGCCGCGCCGCTGTCGCGCACGAGGTCGAACAGCAGGTCGGCGACCAGGGCGCCGTTGGTCCCGTCCAGATTGCCGGTCGGCTCGTCGGCGAACAGGAGTTCCGGCCCGACGGCCAGGGCGCGGGCCAGGGCGACCCGCTGTTGTTCGCCGCCCGACATCTGGTGGGGATAGTGCGACCGCCGGGCGCCAAGGCCGACCCGCTCCAGCCAGTTGCGCGCCTGCGTGACCGCATCAGGCCGGTGGGCCAGCTCCAGCGGCGCGGACACATTTTCCTCGGCCGTCATATTGGGAAGGAGGTGAAAGCTCTGGAACACCAGGGCGGCGCGACCCCGGCGCAGACGGGCGCGGCCGTCTTCGCCCAGAGCGGCCAGGTCCTGATCGAACAGCATCGCCCGGCCGCGGGTCGGCGTCTCCAGGCCGGCGGCGATGGAGATCAGCGACGACTTGCCCGACCCGGAGGGGCCGACGATGGCGACCGTCTCTCCCGGCGCCACGACCAGGTCCACGCCCCGAAGGATTTCCACGGGTCCTGCGGCCGAGGGCAGGGTGAGGACGACGCCGTCGAGGACGAGCGGAGCGGCTAAAGCCATCGATATGTCGCTTGCTGCATTGGGAGGAGGAAAGGCGGTCCCTATATGGGTGCGCAGATCATGACTCCAAAGCCCTCATCGCCCATGCCGCCCATTCCTCGCCGCACGCTCCTGACCGGAGGTCTCGGGCTCGTGCTCGCCGGATGCAGCCCCTCGAAAGACGAAGCGCCAGAGGTGGACACACCCTCGGCGGCTTCGCCCACGACCACTTCGGGCGCGCCGGAAAAGGTCGTGACCCTTCTGGGGGATTCCATCACTGCCGGCTTCGGCTTGCCGTCGGCCGAGGCTCTGCCGGTGCGACTGGAAGAGGCGTTGCGCGCAAAGGGGCTCAGCGTCAGGGTTCGCGGGGCCGGGGTGTCGGGCGACACGACCGGCGGCGGGCTGGCCCGGGTCGGCTACAGCGTCCAGGACGACACCGATCTTTGCATCGTCGCCCTGGGGGGCAACGACATGCTTCAAGGCGTGGATCCAAAAGCGGTCCGGGCCAATCTGGAGGCCATCATCGCATCGCTGAAGGCGCGCGACATTCCCGTCCTACTGGCGGGGATGAGAGCGCCGCCGCAGTACGGCGCCTACGCCGCCGAGTTCGACCGCATCTTTTCGGATCTTGCGCGCCAGGACGACGTCCCGGCCTACCCCTTCCTGTTGGAAGGCGTGGCCCTGGATCGCCGCTATAACCAGCCAGACGGCATCCACCCCAACGCCCAGGGGGTGCGCATCATCGCCGAGGGTCTGGCGCCGGTCGTGGCGGCCGTACTGTCTGACGGCTAGGAGGTGGCGACGGTCATGGGATCGCCCTTGAACCCCAGTTCGCCCATCGCCATCTCGGGTTTGCCCTTCCTGGGGCGTTTCCTCCCAAATCGACTTCCGGCCTCGTCGCCCTGTGCGACGGGGCTGATTTTTGTCCGGAACGATATCCTGTCCGAGCGCGCCATGCCCAAAGCCAACGACACCGTCCATCTGCGCTTCACCCTGAAGGGCGAGAGCGGTCCATTCTGGCAAACGAACACCACGGTCGCCTCGGTGGGCGGGGGCACCGCTCTGCTCGATGGTCTGGATCGCCAGATCGCCGCACGTGTCGCCGACTTCCGTCGGGCGGGGGAGGGCCGTTGGACGCTCGATTTCGAGGTGCGGTCGAGGCCCTGATCGGATCTCGTTTTCAATCTCGTCCACCTGGGTATGTCCCAGACGCCGACGCCACGACCCCAAGCGGCTGATCGTCTATTCTCGCTGTCGTCGGCCGGGGAGGCTGGTTGAAACCTGAGTTCTGGCCCAGCGGTCCCACATCTGGAAATAGAGACCGTAGTTGCCGTTGAAACGCTTGTGATGGGCGTCGTGGTGGGTGGCGGTGATGAGCCAACGTAATGGTGCGCGGTTCAGCCAGGACTCGGGCCAGACCTCGCGGCCGGCGTGGTTCAACACGGCCGTGGCGGTCATCAGGGTCAGCAGGGCCAGCGCCACGCCCCAGTGGATCGGCACGAACAGGGCCAGGGCCGGCAGGAACCAGGCGGTGGCGACGGCCTCGGCCGGATCGAAGGCGAAAGAGGCGAAGGCGCTGGGGTCGCGCGACCGATGGTGCTCGGCGTGGGCCCAGGGGAAGATACGCGGGTGATGCAGCCCCCGATGGACCCAATAGTAGAAGGCGTCGTGAGCCAGCATATAGACGACGAAGCTGACCGGCAGCCACCACAGCGGCCAGGCGTGAATATCGCCGTAGATCGCGGTCCCGCCCCGCTTCCAGGCCTCCAGCACCAGGGCGGCCGGCAGGGCGTAGATCGGGCAGGAAATCAGAGAGGCGATGATTTCGGCGCGGATGCGTTTTCCGGACGGAGCCTTGTGGTTCAACTGGCGGCCCCGCCCCGGCCCGGCCCACAGCAGCCAGTGGGTCAGAACGCCGACCAAAAGATAGCGCACGCCGATGATCAGGCTGAGCGCGAGGGTCGTGACGAGCAGGTCCATCAGCATGGGCGCACAGACGGCCAAACATATGTCCGGGTCAAGTCGTGGCGGGCGCCGTTCAAACCGCCTATGATGCGATCATGGCCTTGCCGGTGATGATCCTGCTGTTCCTTGTGACCGTCTTCGGGATGGAGGTCTTCGCCTGGGCCATGCATCGCTACGTCATGCACGGCCTGCTGTGGAACTGGCACCGCAGCCACCATGAACCGCACGACGATGTCCTGGAAAAGAACGACCTGTTCGCCGTGGTGTTCGCGGCGCCGGCGATCGTCCTGATAGCGCTGGGCCTGCACGTCTGGGCCTGGGCCCTGCCGATCGGCCTGGGCGTGACGGCCTATGGGATGATCTATTTCTATTTCCACGACGGGCTGGTGCATCGGCGATTCCCGACCGGCGTCGAAGGCCGTTCAGGCTTCTGGACGCGGCGCATCCAGGCCCATCGCCTGCACCACGCGGTGCGGACGAAAGAAGGCTGCGTCTCGTTCGGCTTTCTGTGGGTGCGTTCGGCGCGAGCGCTGAAGGCCGAACTGACCCAGAAGCGCGGCTCTTCCAGCAGCGGCGTCTGAGCCAGCCGGTTTTCTTGAATCTCTCCTGACCGGGAAACACGGCGACGGCGGCTTGCATCCGACGCGGTCGTGATGCCGTATGCGATCACAACGGTTCGGATCGTCGTCGCAACGCGACGGTAGGCGACACCAGGAGACCTGTATGGCGATCGTCGGCGCGAGGCCCCAGCCGCCCGTGGCATGCGAACCTTGCGCGCCCGACGACATGCGTCTGCGGGTCCAGTCACGCCTGACCGAACTGGCGCCGTCGTCGGACAGCCTGCTGTCGCTTGCGGCGCGCGAGGCCTTGCTGGGACAGGGAAAACGGGTCCGCCCTGTGCTGGCCATGCTGGCGGCGGCCCATGTGGGCGGGCGTCCCGACGATGCGCTGGATTATGGCTGCGCGCTGGAGATGGTCCATGCGGCGTCTTTGGTGCTGGACGACCTGCCTTGTATGGACGACGCGGTCCTGCGGCGGGGGCAGCCGACGCTGCATCGCCGCCACGGTGAGGATGCGGCCGTGCTGGCGGCGGTGGCCCTGCTGAACCAGTCCACACGACTGATTCTGCAAAGCCGGCTGCCGGCCGAGGTGCGGCTGTCCACGCTGGACCTTTTGACGCAGGCCGTCGGTTTTGACGGTCTGGCCGAGGGGCAGATGCGCGACCTGCGCGACGATGCGCAAGAGCGTGACGCCGTGGCCCTGCGTCAGATCAACGACCTGAAGACCGGCACCCTGTTCGTGGCGACGGTGCGCGGCGGCGGCCTGCTGGGCGGGGGCGACGTCGACGACCTGGCCCGGCTGTCGGACTTCGGTGAGGCGGTCGGTTTCGCCTTCCAGCTCTATGACGATCTGCTGGACGCCTGTTCGACCACCAGCGCCGTCGGCAAGGATGTCGGCCAGGATCAGGACACGATCACCTTCGTCGATCTGTGGGGCGAAGGGCGGGTCCGCGCGGCGGTGCGTCAGTCGCTGTCCAGGGCGGCCGAGGCGGTCGGCCACGACAGCCCCCTGACCCTCTATGTCCGCGATCTCTTTCAGCAGGCCGATCTTGGGATCTAGCGTCACGCCGGCGCTGGTCCTGGACGGAATAGAGGCCGGTTATGACGGCCGGCCGGTGCTGCGGGATTTCAGCCTGACCCTGAACGCGGGCGAGGTATACGCCCTGCTGGGCGCGAACGGCGCGGGCAAGTCGACGGTGGCGCGCGTCGCCTGCGGCCTGCTGCCCGTGCGCCGGGGGCGCGTGGCGGTGGGCGATGGAACCCAGACACGCGCCCGCATCGGTTTGGCGCCCCAGGACAGCGCCCTGTTTCCCGCCTTGTCGCCGCGCGAGAATGTCGAGGTGACGGCGCGGCTTTGCGGGGTCGCGCGCGACGCCCGCCGCGCGGCGGTGGACCGCGCTCTTGATCTGACCGGCTGCGGCCCGCGCGCGGATCAGCCGGTGCGCACCCTGTCCGGCGGATGGCGACGGCGCGCGAACCTGAGCGCCGCCCTGGTCGGACAGCCCCGATTGCTGATTGCGGACGAGCCGACGGAAGGGGTGGACGCCGGCACGCGCGGCGTCCTGTCTGCCGCCCTGCGCGAGACGGTCAAGGCGGGCGCCGGCTGCCTGTTGATCAGCCACGACGCGGTCTTCGTGTCCGATACGGCGGACCGGATCGGCGTGTTGGCGCAGGGTCGGCTGTTGGCCGAAGGCGCGCCGAACGCCCTGTTGCATCAGGCCTTCGGCGCGGCGCGGCTGCTCAGCATTCGTCTGACACGACCGGCCTCGGAAGCCGCCGCCCAATGGTTCACTCAGGCCGGCTTGACCCAAGCCGACGACAGGCTGGAATGGCGTCGCCTCTGCGACGATGCGCTCGCCGTCGCCCAGATGCTGGCCGCTGTGGTCGATGGCGAGGGGGGCGAGGTCGCGGTTCGCCGGCCGGGGCTGGACGATCTGGTCGCGCATCTGTCGGGGACGTCGTTATGATGGCCGTGCCGGGCGCCTGGGCCAGGGGTTTCTGGCGCGACCGGGCCGGGGTGGTGCTGACACTGTTGCTGCCGCCGCTCGTCTATCTGCTGTTCGCCGCCATCTTCGGCGCGGGCGCGCGGGGCGAGATCGACACGGCCGTCGTCATGCACGATGCGGCGCGCACTCCGGCGACGGCGGCGATGCACGACGCCCTGGCGCGCGACATGGGCGACCGGCTGCGCACGGTCGAGGATGCAGGCGAGCTGGAGCGTGCGGTGATCGACGGTCGCGCGGACGCCGGCATCCTGATCCGTCCCTCAGCCGGACGCCCGCCCCAGGTCGTGGTGGTGTCCGCCGCCGGTCGCGACGTGGCTGCGGCGGCGCTTCAGGCGCGGGTGGAGCCGATGGCGGCGGCCCTGTCCGGCCAGGTCGCGCCGCCCACCACGCGCGTCGCGACAGTGCAGGTCGGTCCGACCGGCGATGTCCAGGCCGCCTATTACGCCGGGGCGGTCAGCGTGATGTTCGTCTTCTTCGCCGCCATGCACGGGGCCATGGGCGGACTGGACGAGCGCCGTTCGGGACTTCAGGCACGGTTGGCCCTGGCGAGGGGCGGCCTGGCGCCGATCCTGGCCGGGCGAGCGGCGTGGCTGACGGTCGTGGGGGTGATGCAGTCGGCCGCCGTCTTCGTCGCGGCCTGGGCGAAACTGCCCGATCTTGCGCCATGGCAGTTGGGGGCAGGGGCCGTGACGGCGGTTCTGGTCGGGTTTTCGGCGGCGGGCTTAGCCCTGGCGCTGACGGCGGCGTGTCGATCACGCGAACAGGCCCAGCCCCTGACCACCTTCGTCGTCCTGCTGCTGGCGGCGCTGGGCGGGTCGATGGCGCCGCGCTTCCTGATGCCCGAGGCCTTCCGCGCCCTGGGCTGGATCACGCCGCACGCCTGGGCCATCGAGGCCTATCAGGCCGTGATCTGGCGGGCCGAGTTCACGCCGGGCGTCGTCGCCGGCTGGGCGGTTCTAGGCGCCCTCGGCGCGGCAGGCCTGGGGGTGTCTCTGGTTCTGGAACGGCGTCGCGCGGCGCGCTAAGCCTTCAGACGTGGGTCCACAAAGCGGGACGCGGCGGCGGCTCGCGCCAGGCGTCCAGCGTCTTGCACCACAGGGCGATCAACCCGCCACGCCCCAGCAGCATCAGCTTGCCCGCCTTGTCGACCGAGGTCCGACCGTCCCAGGCCGCCGGCCCGGCGCGCGAGACATGGCGACCGATCGACCGATAGACGCCGCGCGCCGTGGCGATGGCCCAGGCCGAACGCGGGTTCAGATCGCGAAGGCCCCACCGGGCCGAGGCGTAGAAGGGTTCGGCCGCCGCGACCAGGCGCTGGGCGGTGCGGGCGACGGCGGCGCGGTGCTGGGGCTGATCGACCTGATCGCGCGGCACCCCGGCCTCGTCCAGCCAGGCGCCCGGCAGATAGACCCGCCCGCCCTTCGCATCCTCGACCACGTCGCGCGCGATGTTGGTCAGTTGGAAAGCCAGCCCCAGGTCCTGGGCGCGACGCAGGGTAGGCGCGTCCTCGACTCCCATGATCCGGGCCATCATCACCCCGACCACGCCCGCGACGTGATAGGCATAGTCCAGCGTGTCCTCCAGCGTGTCGTAGCGCCGCCCGACCACGTCCATCTCGAACCCGTGCAACAGGTCCATGGCCTCTTCGGCCGGGATTGAATGACGATCCGCCACGCGCTGGAAGGCGGTGAAGACCGGGTCGGTCTGCGGCTCGCCGGCCAGGGCCGCCGCCGTGCGGGCGCGCAGTTCGGCCAGCTTTTCGCCCGCCAGCACCGGGTCGATGCCGACCGCGCCGTGGCCCAGCACCTGGCCGTCGATCTCGTCGTCGCAGTGTCGGCACCACGAATACAGCATCCAGGCGTCGTCGCGGATCGCCGCCGGGAACAGGCGCGCGGCGGCGGCGAAGCTCTTGGACCCCTGCTCCATCGCCTGGCGGCTGTGGTCCAGGACGGCGTCGGTCATGCCGGCTGCCTCGCGTCTTCGATCATCAGGGCGGCCGTGGCCTTGGCCGAGCCGACCACGCCGGGCACGCCTGCGCCCGGATGGGTGCCGGCGCCCACGAAATAGAGGTTCGGGATTTGGTCGTCGCGATTGTGCACCCGGAACCAGGCGCTTTGGGTCAGGATCGGCTCCAGCGAGAAGGCCGAGCCTTGGTGAGCGTTCAGCTGGTCTCGGAAATCGACGGGCGTGAAGATGCGGCACGTGTCGAGGTCCGCCGTCAGGCCGGGGATGTAGCGTTCTTCCAGATAGGCCAGAATCCGGTCGCGATAGCGCGGCCCCTCGACCTCCCAATCGATGTCGGCCGAGGCCAGGTGCGGCACGGGCGCCAGCACGTAGAAGGCGTCGCAACCCTCGGGCGCCAGGGACGGATCGGTCCGCGTCGGTGCGTGCAGATACAGCGAAAAATCGTCGGGAAGGTCCGGCCCCTTGAAGATTTCGGCGATCAGTTCGCGATAGCGCGGGCCGAACAGCACCGTGTGGTGGCGCACCTCCGGGTGAACCCGCTTCAGGCCGAAATAGATGACGAACAGCGACATGGAATGGCGGCGCGACGCCAGCTTGGCGCCCTCCTTGCGACCGCGCGGCTCCTGGCCCAGCAGGCGCTGATAGGTGTGGACCACGTCGGCGTTGGAGGCGACCATGTCGAAGGCCAAGGTCTCGCCGCCCACGACC
This sequence comes from Brevundimonas sp. PWP3-1b1, assembly GCF_049896065.1. Lineage (NCBI taxonomy): Bacteria > Pseudomonadati > Pseudomonadota > Alphaproteobacteria > Caulobacterales > Caulobacteraceae > Brevundimonas > Brevundimonas sp. PWP3-1b1. The sequence goes on from NZ_JAFCTO010000001.1 coordinate 717,852, forward strand.
ACGCCGGTCGCGCGGCCGTTCGCCATCGTGATCCGTTCGACCGGACTGTTCAGCCTGACCTCGCCGCCCAGGTCTTCAAGCAGGCGCACCATGGCCTGGATCAGGGCGCCGGTGCCGCCACGCGGGAACCACACGCCCCAGCGCCGCTCCAGCGCATGGATCAGCGCATAGATCGACGAGGTCGCGAACGGATTGCCGCCGACCAGCAGGGAGTGGAAGCTGAACGCCTGGCGCAGGTGCTCGTCCTGAATGAAGCTGGCCACCTTGTCATAGACCGACCGCCAGGCCTGAAGCCGCATCAGCTCGGGCGCCGCCTTGATCATGCTGGCGAAATCCAGGAACGGCACGGCCCCCAGCTTCAGATAGCCTTCCTTCAGCAGGTCCTCGGAATAGGCCAGGAACTTGCGATAGCCTTCCTTGTCCGCCGGATTGCGCGCCACGATCTGGCGATCCAGCTCGTCCTGGTCGTTGACGTAATCGAACACGTCGCCGTCTTCCCAGCACAGCCGATAGAAGGGGGCGACCGGCAGCAGTTCGACATAGTCCGACAGCTTGCGCCCGCTGGCCTCGAACAGTTCCTCCAGCGCCGACGGATCGGTGATGACGGTGGGACCGGCGTCGAAGGTGTAGCCCTTGTCCTTAAAGACATAGGCCCGGCCGCCCGCCAGATCGCGCGCCTCGAACACCGTGGTCTGGATGCCCGCCGACTGCAGCCGTATGGCCAGCGACAGCCCCCCGAAACCCGATCCGATCACTGCAGCCCGCATCACGCACGTCCTTTTTCGACCAGACAGGTCAATGCGGCGCCCAGGGGCACCGGGGGTTTTCCGCTCAGGATCCGCGCCTTGTCGGCGAGGGTGGACCCGGCGGCGTAGAAGCGTTCGATCAACGGCTGGGGCAGACGATAGAACCGCTCCAGCACCCTGTATCGTTCTTCGGGGCGCGCCGCGCGAAACAACATCCGATTCAGCAACCGATAAAAACCTCGCCCGGCCCATACGTCGCCCGCATGGCGGCGGATTTCGGCGCCCAGGCTCGCGCCTTCGAAATCTTTCGCCAACCGGTCCGCCAGATGATCGGCCAGGCGCACGGCGTCCGGCAGGGAATAGCCGGTCGTCGGATGAAACAGTCCGGCACGCAGGCCGCTCAACGCAGTCGGCCCCATGCGGGTCAGGTGCGCGGCGATGTCGCCGTCCAGGGCCACGGGCAGGACGCCGTCCTCCTCCCTCAGCACCGTCTCGATGACCCACCCCTGCTGTGCGGCATAGTCGCGCACGCCCTGCCTGAACACGTCGCGATCCAGTTCGGCGCCGTCGGTATAGCGGGTGTCCTCGATCAACAGGGTTCGGTCGTCGAACGGCAGGGTGTAGAGGAAGCGATAGCCCCCCGCCTGATCGACGCGGGCGTCCATGACGATGGGTGCGGTCAGGCCGTGCGGCGCCGCCAGTCGAACCTCCAGCCCGACGAACTTCTGGAAGCCCAGCGCTAGGTCCGGCGTGGCGACCGGCCCTCGCCCGTCGATGACCGCCCTCGCCTTCAGCCGCCGACCGTCGGCCAGCACCGCCTCGGTCTCGGACACCGACGCGACCGGCGCCCCCAGCATGATCCGGCCGGGCAAGGCCGCGCTGACCACCGCCGCGAACCGTTCGGCCGTCACGCTGCGATAGCCGGTGGAAAGGTTGCGCTCGAACTGCGGAAACCGAACCGCATAACCGGGCCAGCGATGCACGACCAAGGCGTCGATCCAGCCGTGCTGCACCGCCGTCAGATCGCCCTCGAAGAATGACCAGGTGTGCACGCCGCCCAGCGTCTCGGCCGCCTCGACGATGCGGACATCCAGGTCGGGCCGAAGCTGCGACAGGCGCAGCGCCAACAGACCGTTGGCGAGGCCGCCGCCGATCAGGAGGAGGTCGGGCCCGGAGGTGTCAAAGGCGTCGGCCTGCATTCCCGACAGGTGGCACGCGACGACGAATGCGGCAAGCGAGCAGGATGCTTACCCGCCCACAGTGCGCTAGTGTCGCGCCATGTCCGCCGTCTCCCCTGCGCCCCGGATCGTCCCGAACCAGACCCTGATCGGTCTGACGCTCGCCGGGATGATCGCGTCGGCCTGGCTGGTTCTGCATATCTACGGCGTCTATTTTCATCGCTGGACGGCGTGGAGCGTTCTGATCGCCCCGCTGATCGTCGCCATCCAGACCTGGTTGTCCGTCGGCCTGTTCATCGTAGCGCACGACGCCATGCACGGATCGCTGGCGCCGGGCCGGCCCAGGCTGAACGTCGCGGTCGGCAGCCTGGCTCTGGGCCTCTACGCCGGTTTCCGGTTCACGCCGCTGAAGACCGCCCATCACGACCATCACGCCGCGCCCGGCACGCCGGACGATCCCGACTTCCATGCCGACGCCCCGCGCGCCTTTCTTCCGTGGTTCTACGGCTTCTTTCGCACCTATTTCGGCTGGCGCGAGCTGGCCGTTCTGAGCCTGTTGGTCTGCATCGCCGTGTTCGCCTTGGGCGCGCACGTCCCGAACCTGCTGGTCTTCTGGGCCGCCCCGGCCCTGCTCTCGGCGCTCCAGCTCTTCACCTTCGGCACCTGGCTGCCCCACCGCCACACCGACGACGCCTTCCCCGACCACCACAACGCCCGCAGCAGCCCGTTCGGCCCTGTCCTGTCCCTGCTGACCTGCTTCCACTTCGGCCGCCACCACGAGCACCATCTGACCCCGTGGAAGCCCTGGTGGCGGCTGCGGCGCGCATCTGAGGTTGATCGCTCAGCCCAAGGTCGGGCCGGAGCGTGAACGGCGAACCTGCTCGGCATAGGCGAACAGGGCTCCGATCCTCAGATGCGAAATCGACCGCATCCACGCCTCCAGCCGCCGCTCTCCGGCGACGCCGGTTCTGAGACCGATCCGAGCCTTGCCAAACACGTCCCTCTTTGTTGGACGTCGTCGCATTCAGGTGCACGCGGGATTGAAACGTTCGTGTCCTGACCAGGTGCAGGCGCCGCCGATGCAGTCGATCAGGTTGCTGGGGAAGCTGTTGGTTTCGTGGTCGTAGACCTGGAACCAGCCACCGTCGTCCCAAACGGCGGTCGGCATGCGAAAGGCCTTGGCGTGTACGGCGTCGAAGCGCGCGTACCAGTGACGGATGTTGTTGCAATCCATCTCGTTCAGACGGCTTTTCCAGCCCACGCCCCATTCGCCGATGAAGATCGGCATGCCGTTGCCGGTGGTCGAAGACCATTTGGCCATGACTTCCATGGGGCTGGCGATGTCATCGTCGGTCCAGGGATCGGCATAGTCGCCCTGATGGTCGCCGTTGAAGGTCCAGGGGCTGTAATGGTGGAACGTGGCCATGACATACGGGTCGCGGCCGCCGCCGACAGCATCGAGGTTCGGCCATGTCGCGGCCATTTCCGCAGCTCCGAACCACTGATTGCCGCCGATCACGACGACGCGGCGGGGATCGGCCCGTCGGATGCGCGCATAGGCGGCGCCGGTCATGCCGCGCAGAGTATCGGGGGGCATGGGCTGATGATTGCTGAGATGCGGCTCGTTCAGAATTTCAAACAGCAGCCGACCATCCCGATCCCCGAACAAGTCGCTGATTTCGGCCCATAGCTGGGCCAGAACGTCGGCGCGTCCGTCGTCCTTGAGGCGGGTCTCATGATGAGCGTTGATCACGACATAAAGCCCAGGCTGAGCCAGGGCGTAGTCAACGACCGCTTCAAGTTCCCGGAGGCGGGGCGAGTTCCGGTTCAGAAGGCCTGTGTCTGGGTGGGCGAGGGCGCTGCCGCCGACGTCTTCCGTCCAGGTCACGGGGATGCGCAAGGTCCTGAATCCTCGTGCGTAATAGGCGTCGATCTTGGGCCGGGCGGCGGCGAGCGTCGGGGGATGCTGGCTGTTGTCGAACATCTGTCCGAGATTGAAGCCGTAGCCCATCGCATCGGCCGCCTGTCGCGCAGTGGGCCTGTCGGAGGCTCGCGCTTCTGAACACAGCAGGGAGACGCACAGGCCGGCGATCGCGATCAGCGACATCGGCGCCCAGCCTCGCGCAAAGCTATTCGACATTGACGCCTCTCCCAAAGATTCAGGCGATGGCAACAGGATGACAGCGCTGTCGTCAATCGTCCGCCGTCAGTTTGATCGACACCCGGGCGTCAGCGGAGCCGCCTCACTCCCAGGACCGCCATGCCGCCGACCAGCGCGATGATCGCGGCGGCGCCCATCAACTGAGGCCAAGCCTGGCGATCCGGACCTAGGGCGACGATGGCGACGATGGGAGCCAGAACCGTGGGCAAGGTGTTCGTCAGATTCATGATCCCCAGGTCGCGGGCCGTGTCGCGACGCGACGGCAGAACCTGGGCCACGAGGGCGGCGTCGACGGTGGTGTAGAGGCCGAAGCCGACGCCGTAGATGCCGTAACCGATAAGCGGACCCGGCCAGCCCGGCCAGACGGCGAAGACCCCCAATCCACTGGCCATCAGCACCGCAGCCGCCACGATGAAGGCCTTGCGCCGGTTGAGCCGATCCGACGCCAGCCCGCCCAGAAAGCCGGACGCGAGCACCAGGACGGTGGACAGGGTGATCAGCCGCGCCAGTCCGCTTTCGACCGTGGCGCCGGGAAACTGCTCTGCATAGTGCGCGTGATCGGCGAGGTAGAAGAGCATGTAGGCGTTCACGATGCTGGCGGCGATCTGCAGAAAGAACCGCGACAGCCAGGCGAACCCGAAGTCGGACGAAAGCCTTGGCATCAGCGGCGTGCGGCCGACGGACGAGGGGGAGGCGGGGGTGTCCCGGTAGATCACCAGAAAGGGCGACAGGCAGGCGACGACCAATAGGCCGAGCAGCGCCATTCGCTCAGGGGCGCCCATCAGAATCGGGTGGGTGATCAGGACGCCGCTTGCGGCGCCCAAAGGCGCGCCCAGACCAAGAAACGCGGCGACGCGGCCCTTCTGCCGGTCCGGGACCTGGTCCGCCAGTACGGCCGTCAGGGGGGCGAACATCATGTTGAAAGCGAACTGAAAGAGTATCACGCCGAGGACCAGAGGAATCGGCCCGTCGGCCGCCGCGATCACGCCGTAGGCGACAATCACCCCGATCAGGCCCGCCGCAATCCACGGGCGACGACGTCCCAGTCGGTGACGAGTGCGGTCGCTGGCCCACCCGACGGCCAGATTGGTCCCGCTGGCAACCACCGCGCCCAGCAGGGTCACGAGGCTCAGCAGTCCGATTTTGTCGTTCGGCGACAGGGCCTGGGCCTGCAGGGGCACAAGCAGGCTGAGCAGGGGAACGAACGCGATGAAGGCCCCGACGTAGGCCAAGGTCAGGGTGGCGACGAAACCGGCGCTGACGGGGGGCGTGGAGGCGGCCTCGATATCCAGATCAGCCTTCATTCCGGGCGACTGTGGCCAAACTCGATTTCGGGGGCGAGCGAAATCTTGCGTGTGGCGCATCAACGACCGCATATTCGCGCTTGCGGACTTGGGGCCGTTGGAAGAGGACGCCGCCGCAATGACTGCGACGATCTATGATGTCGCCGCCCTCGCCGGCGTCTCGATCAAATCCGTATCTCGCGTGCTGAACGGCGGCCCCAATGTCAGCTCCACGCTGGAAGCAAAAGTGAAGGCGGCCGTTGAGCAACTCGACTATCGGCCCAGCCTGTCGGCGCGCACTCTGGCGGGCGCCTCTTCCTATCTTATCGCCGCCTTTGTGGACGCGGAGCTGACGCTGGAGCACTGGCGAAGCGGACGTGGCAACGACTATCTCAGTCGGCTGGAATATGGGGCGCTGGTCGAATGTCGTCGCTCCGGCCATCACCTGTTGGTCGAACTGGTGGACTATGGCTCGCCCAGCTTGGAGGCCCATCTGTTGTCGCTGCTGCGCTCGCTGCGGCCGGACGGCGTATTGCTGACGCCGCCCAACTCCGACGATCCGCGTGTTCTGGATGTTCTGGAACGCCATGGGACTCCGTTCGTACGGCTGGGCGCGGAAGCTCACCTGGATCGAGGAATGCGGGTGTTCATGGACGACCGTCAGGCCGCAGTCGACATGACGAATCACCTGATCGCCGCAGGACATCGGCGGATCGGTTTCATTTCCGGCCCCGAAAGCTATGCGGCCAGCCGGGCCCGGCGCGAGGGCTTCAGAACCGCCATGGCCGACCAAGGCCTGACGGTCGATCCTTCCTTGGTGGTCGAAGGCGATTTCACCTTCGAGGCGGGTCGAATCTCGGGGGGCAGACTGCTGGGCCTGAAGGATCGCCCTACTGCGATCTTCGCCTCCAACGACGATATGGCGCTTGGCGTCCTTAACGCGGTGACGGCGGCAGGCCTGGGCGTTCCGCGCGATGTCGCCGTCGCTGGATTCGACGATACGCCCAGTTCGATGTTGAGCACGCCGCCTCTGACAACCATCCGCCAGCCGGTCACCGAGATGGCTGCCGCCGCCACACGTCTGTTGCTGCCAGCCTCTCGTGGGCAGACAGGACAGGCCGAACAGGTGGAGTATTCGTTGGTGGAACGGCTCTCAACGGCGGTTGCGCCCTAAAAATCATCTTCGGTTGACAGCGCTGTCAAACAAGGACAGTTTGATGGTGGGAAACAGGCGCGCCTCAAGCGCGTCGTCACGACGGCACCCTGAAAAAACAGGGGCCACGGGGAGGAAGATCATGATCCAGTTCAAACGCTCGCTTCTGCTTGGCTGCGCCTCATTGGCGATAACGACCGGGGCGGCGCACGCCCAGACGGCGCCCGAGACCACCGCTCCGACGACGGAGGAGGCGACCGAGCTCGGCGAGATCGTCGTCACGACCGAACGCCGCGCACAGAGCCTTCAGGACTATGCAGGCGTGGTGCAGTCCATCACGGGCGATGACTTGAGGGCCGTCGGGATCGACCAGATCGAGGATCTTCAGTCCGCCATTCCGGGCCTGTCGATCTCCAATCAGGAAGGTAACGTCCAGATCTATATCCGTGGCGTCGGCACGGCCAACAACACCGAGCTGGGCGACCCCTCGGCGGCGACCCATATCAACGGCGTCTATCTCCCTCGCCCACGCGGCGTCGGCGGCCTGTTCTTCGACCTTGCGCGCGTGGAAGTCGCAAAGGGTCCGCAAGGGACGCTGCGCGGTCGCAACGCCGTCGCCGGCACCTTGAACATCATTCCGAACATGCCGCACCTGGGCGTGACCGAAGGCTTCCTTCAAGGCGAAGTCGGCACGATGGACACCTACGGCTACGAAGGCGCCGTCAACGTTCCGATCGGCGACACTCAGGCGCTGCGCCTGGCGATCTACGGCGTCGATCGCGGCACTGCCTATGAGAACGTCGGCGATGACCAAAGCCTGAAGCCGACCGGCGAGCAGCAGCTCTTTTCGGCGCGCGCCACCTATCTGTACCAGCCGAACGATCGTTTCCGCCTGAGCCTGATGGGGGATTTTGAATCCGAGCGCGGCACGGGCTATCCCGCGACCAATGTCCGAAACGGCCTGGTCGGCGGCGGCACGCCCGACCAGCTCGAACTGCGCGAAGTTCTGTTCCGTGGTCCGCAAGGGCTGGTGGAAAACGACAACTGGGGGCTGGCGCTGAACGCCTCCTACGACTTCGGTCCCGCTGTGCTGGAATACACCGCCAGCCGCCGCAGCGTGGACTACTACCAAGTCAATGCCGCCAACGAAGGCGTGGTGCGGCCGGGTTACGGCGCAGGCGACGTCGATTACGACAACTTCGGCACCCAATACTGGCTGACCCTGTCGGAGTCGGACATTCACGAACTGCGGTTGACCTCGGCCCCGGACGCAGAGTTCGTCTGGTCCACGGGTCTGTTCTACTTCAAGGAAAGCCAGCAGGTCGGCTTCCTGTCCGTGGTCGACAAGGGACAGTTCTATTCGGGCACGGAGTTCACCTTCCCCGACGTCTCGTCCGACTCGCTGGCCGCCTATTTCGACGTCACCTATCCCGTCACCGATCAACTGCGGCTCAAGGGCGGATTCCGCTATACCGAGGAGAACAAGTCGCGTCGGGGCATTGGCGGCAACTGGTCGCTGGGTCTGGGGTCCGAGGCGTTCAACTGCTGCTTCAACACCCGGCTGGGGACGGAGGGTTTCCGCCCGATCTTCACCGGACGCGACAGCTATGCCCCGCCGGCTCCCGGCGACAACGCGGCGGCCGCCCAGTACTTCCTGGGGGCGTTCTCGCCCGGCGCGCGCGACACCTTCCTCGATCAGATTGCGGGCGTCGCCGACGGATCGCGTCCGAACGGCACCTGCGTCGATCGACCGGACACCCAACCGGCTGGCGGCGGTCAGGTCTGTCCGGCGAATGGCCAGCACAGCTTCTTCCAGATATCGGCTCCGGGTGAACAGGTCGGCTCATACGAGGACACCTTCACCGACTATCGCGTCGGGTTCGAATACGACCTGACCAAGGACAACCTGTTCTACGGGACCATTTCGACGGGTCACAAGTCTGGCGGGTTCAACGACACCATCGTCGTCAATGGCGTCTCCACGGCCCCGACCTTTGCGCCAGAATCGGTCACCCTGTTCGAGCTGGGCTCGAAGAACACCTTCCGCCCCGCCAGTGGCCGGATTGACGTCAACGCCAACGTCTTCTTCTATGACTACGCCGATCAGGTCTTCCAGACGCTGGTTTCCCTGGGGACGGGACCCGATGGCGCCAGCGCCGGCTTCTCGCAGCAGAACATCAACGTCGCCCAGTCCACCATCAAGGGTTTCGAACTCGAAACCCGCTTCGACCTGCCGTTCGGCATGCGACTGGACCTCATCGGCTCCTACATCGACGCCCAGGCGGATGACGGCGCCCTGACGGATACGCGCGGCACCGACTACGGCGATGGTACGCCGAACTTCAACATCGACATCGGCGGCAACGACCTGCCCAACGTCTCCAAGGTAAATCTCAACGCCCATCTGCAGCAGACGGTCGATCTGTTCGGCGGCCGCGCCGATTTCCACCTGTTGGCCAACTATCGCTCGTCCTATTATCTCAACATCTACAACGAACTGCCGGTAATCCAGTTTACGGCGCGGCCGGGTGATGCGGCGGGGCAGGCGGCCTATGACGCGTTCAAGGCCTCGGTGGCGGGGACGACGATCGACCCAACCGCCCCGCTGAACAGTCCCTTCCTGCGCAGCACCGGAGCCCGCGACGGGGGCTTCTGGGGACGGCAAGAGGGCTATGTCACGGTGAACCTGGGCGCAGGCTGGGAACCCTCCAGCGGGCGTTACCGGATCGAGGGCTACGTCAACAACCTGTTCGACGAAACGGTCGTCGAAAAGCAGTTGGTGTCGGATCAGGTCGTCAATGTGCTGTTCCTGAACCAGGCCCGGACGATGGGTGTCCGTCTTCGCGCCAACTTCTGATCTCCCCGACCCTTGACGGCGCGGCCATCCGGCTGCGCCGTCCTTCTTTTGTATCGAGGCCGAACATGTCCGTGTCCCGTCAAGCGCTCCTGTGCGCCGCTGCCCTGGCGCTCGTCATGGGGGGCTGCGCCTCTCTCGCCGAACCGGTCGCATCGGCGCAGACCCCCTCTGCGGTCGCCAATCCGTCGGTCTGGCCCAAGGCCGCCAGCCCGACGGTCATCACGGACGCCCGCACCGAAGCGATGGTCGACCAACTGCTGGCCCGCATGACGGTGGAGGAGAAGGTCGGCCAACTGATCCAGGCCGACATCGGCTCCATCTCGCCCGCCGATCTGGCTCAGTATCCGATCGGCTCCATACTGGCCGGCGGCAACTCCGCCCCGGCAGGGAACGATCGGGCGCCGTTGGCGGACTGGGTCGCCCTGTCGCGGGCCTTCCGCGAGGCCGCCGCCAGCCGTCCGGGGGCGGCGGTCCCGCTGATGTTCGGCATCGACGCCGTGCACGGCCACAACAACATCGTCGGTGCGACCCTGTTTCCGCACAACATCGGCCTGGGTGCGGCGCGCGATCCGGGCCTGATCGAGCGGATCGGGGCTGCGACAGCCCAGGAAGTCGCGGTGTCCGGCGCGGACTGGACGTTCGGCCCCACCCTGGCGGTGCCCCGCAACGACCGGTGGGGCCGGGCCTACGAAGGTTATGGTGAGAACCCAGAGATCGTTTCCAGCTACGCTGGGCCGATGACACGGGGTCTTCAGGGCGTGCTGGCCGAGGGGCGCCCACTGGCGCCCGATCGCATCTCGGGTTCAGCCAAGCATTTCCTGGCGGACGGAGGCACGGCGAACGGCGTGGATCAGGGTGATGCGGTGATTTCCGAGGCGGAGCTGATCGCCGTCCATGCCCAAGGCTATGTGCCCGCCATCAATGAAGGGGTCCTGACGGTGATGGCGTCCTTCTCCAGTTGGAACGGGGTCAAGATCACCGGCAACCGCTCGCTGCTGACGGACGTGCTGAAAGAGCGGATGGGCTTCGAGGGCTTCGTCGTCGGCGATTGGAACGCCCACGGGCAGATCCCGGGGTGCAGCAACGAAAGCTGCGCCGAGGCGATCAACGCGGGGCTCGACATGTTCATGGCGCCCGACAGCTGGCGCGGTCTCTATGTCAACACGCTCGCCCAGGCGAAGGCCGGCGAGATTTCCGCAGCCCGGCTGGACGACGCCGTCCGCCGCATTCTGAGGGTCAAATACAAGCTCGGGGTCTTTGATCGCGACCGTTCGATCGAGGGCCGTACGGACATCCTGGGATCGGCCGATCACCGCGCCCTGGCGCGTGAAGCGGTGCGCAAGTCGCTGGTGCTGATCAAGAATGAAGGCGTCCTGCCGATCCGGCCGGGCGCGCGCGTTCTGGTGGCGGGCCAGGCGGCGGATTCCATCGGCCAAGCGTCGGGCGGATGGACCGTCAGCTGGCAGGGAACCGACACGACCAACGCCGACTTCCCCGGCGGAACGTCGATCTGGAAGGGCCTGGAGTCCGCAGTCACGGACGCGGGCGGCACGGCCGAACTCAGCGCCGGCGGCGCCTATCAGACCCGACCGGATGTCGCCATCGTGGTGTTCGGCGAGACACCCTATGCGGAGTTCCAGGGCGATCTCGAAACGCTGGACTTCGCCCCCACGGAGCCGCTGGAGCTGCTGCGCCGCTACAAGGCCGCAGGCATTCCGACCGTGTCGGTGTTCCTGAGCGGTCGTCCGCTGTGGACCAATCCGGAGATCAACGCCTCGGACGCTTTCGTCGCGGCCTGGCTGCCCGGCACGGAAGGGGCGGGGATCGCCGATGTCCTGGTTGCGGGCATGGACGGCAAGGCCAGGTCCGACTTCACCGGACGCCTGTCCTTCTCGTGGCCACGCAGCGCCGGGCAGGACGTGCTGAACGTGGGCGACGCGGATTATGCGCCTCAGTTCGCCTATGGCTATGGCCTCAGCTACGCGACGCCAGCTTCCGTCGCCTCGCTGTCCGAAGATCCCGGCGTCAGCGTCGCGCGCGTCAATCTGGACAGCTATTTCGCCGACGGCCGCGTCCAGGCCCCCTGGTCGCTGATGCTGCGCGACGAGGGCGGCGACAGCCGGGTCGGCACGGTCCTGGCCGGCGCCAGTCCTCGCAGCGCCGTCACGGTGCGCCCCACCGATGGCGCAGCGCAGGAGAGCGCCATGGCCCTGACCTTCACCGGTCCGGCGGAAGCCCTGATCGCCGGTCCGCACGTCGATCTGTCGCGACAACGCAACGGCGATATGGTGCTGGCCTTCTCTGTTCGGCTTGCTGCCGTGCCGACCGGCCCGGTCGAGCTGGGCTTCGGGCGACAGCGCATGGACATCGCGCCCATGCTCGCGGACGCCCAGCCTAATGTCTGGCTGCCTGTTCGGATCAGGCTGGCGTGTTTTGACGGTGAACAAGCAGGCGTATCCGCCATCGAGACGCCCTTCTCTCTGCGCTCGACCGAGCCGCTGGCGATCTCCGTCGCCGACGTCGGCCTGACCAGCAACGATGGATTGAGCGGCTGCCGACTAGGCGCGGACTGAGACGTCTCGTGCTGCCGTCAGGAGGAATAGGCGTTCGGTCGCCCCCGCCTTCCAGCCGCTCTAGCCCTTAGCCGCTGTAGGGCTATGGTGCGAGGATGAGTCGGGCCGCGTCATGATCAAATACATCGGCTCCAAGCGCGCCTTGCTGGGCCATGTGACGGGCGCCGTGGCCGGCGTCCTGCCCCAGGGCGGGCGGGTGTGCGATCTGTTCTCGGGTACGGCGCGGGTCGGCCACGCCTTGAAGAAGCAGGGGTTTCAGGTGTGGTCGAACGACTACAACGCCTATGCCCACGCCCTGGCGACCGCCTATGTCCAGGCGGATCGGGAGCGGTGGATCGACCGGGTCGAGACGGTGCTGGCCGAGCTGCGGACGGTGACGCCGCAGGCCGGATGGTTCACCCAGGCCTTTTGCCAGGACGCCCGCTACTTCCACCCCGACAACGGCGCGCGCATCGACGCCATGCGCGACCGGATCGAGGCCATGGAGCTGGAGCCGGAACTGAAGGCCATCGTCCTGGTCAGCCTGATGGAGGCGGCGGATCGGGTGGATTCCACCGCCGGGGTTCAGATGGCCTATATGAAGCAATGGGCGCCCAGGGCGCTGAAGACGCTGGAGCTGCGCACGCCGGACATGGTCGCGGCGGTGGACGGCGGGCTGTGCCGGGCGACCCAGGGCGATGCCATCGAGATCGCCGAACAGGTCGAGGCGGACCTGGTCTATCTGGACCCGCCCTACAACCAGCATTCCTATCTGGCCAACTATCACTGCTGGGAGAGCCTGGTGCTGTGGGACCGGCCCGAGACCTATGGGATCGCCAACAAGCGGGTGGATGTCAGGACGCGCAAGAGCGCCTTTAACAGTCGGCCCGGTATTGGCCCGGCGCTGCGCAGCGTGATCGAGCGGGTCAATGCGCCCAATCTGATCGTCAGCTTCAACGACGAGGGCTATCTGAGCCGGGCCGAACTGGTCGAGATGCTGTCGGCGCGAGGCCATGTCCAGGTGCTGGAGGTGGCGCACCCGCGATACGTCGGCGCCCGGATCGGCATCCATAATCCCAAGGGCGAAAAGGTCGGGACGGTCGGGCGGCTGAGGAACGTCGAACACCTGTTCGTGGTCACGGACCGTCCGGTCGAACTGCCTGTGGCCGCATAAGCGCAGCGAAAACAACAGTCGCAAGTTGCGGAACGCGAATCGCGGCGTGTCGTTGTGGATGTATGCAACCGCACACCCACAGCTCTCCGAACACCGACCGCGCCGACGACTACCGCATCCGGCCGGCGGCGGAGCCGCATTCGTGGGCGCCGCGTGTCGCCAAAGCCGACTGGGGCTGGGATGCGCCGGCCGCCGATGCAAGGCCGACATTCACGCACAACGCCGCCCGCTACAGCCGCCCGGCGGAGGCGACGCAGCCGGTGGAGCACGTCGATGTTGAGCCCGAGCTGACCCCGCCGCCGCGCTGGATGATGGCCATCGCCGGCGCCGCCGTGGCGGCCCTGATGGGCGCGCTGCTGGGCGGGTTCATGCATATCTAAAACGGCTTCAGGCGTCCTGAAGCAGGGCCTTGATCGGGGACCAGCTGCGCCGATGGGCGGGGCAGGGCCCCAATGTTTTCAAGGCGTTCTGGTGGATCGGCGCATTATAGCCCTTGTGGCTGGCGAAGCCGTAGCCGGGATACTGCGCGTCCAGATCGATCATCAGCCGATCCCGCGCCGTCTTGGCCAGGATCGACGCTGCCGCGATGGATAGCGAAAGGCCGTCGCCGCCGACCACAGTCTGCACGTCGCACGGCAGTTTGAAACGATAGTTGCCGTCGACCAGGGCGGCGACCGGCTGGACCTGCAGCGCCTCGATGGCGCGGCACATGGCCAGGCCGGTGGCGTGCAGGATGTTCAGATCCTCGATCTCCTCCACCGAGGCGAAGCCGACGCCCCAGGCGATGGCGCGGGCCTTGATCTCGGGCTCCAGCGCGGCGCGGCGCTTTTCGGTCAGGGCCTTGGAATCGTCGATGCCGGGCGGCAGGTCATCGGGGTTCAGGATCACCGCCGCCGCCGAGACGGGGCCGGCCCAGGGACCGCGCCCGGCCTCGTCCACGCCGCAGACGTGACCGTTGACGCGCTGGATCAGCAGCGTCTCCAGCACGAGGGTCGGGAAGGCCTTGGGGTTGGCGGGGGCTCTAGCCATGGCCCGCCATCGCACGAACCTGGGCATGACGGAAGCAGGTCGTCTGGTGATCGTTGACCATGCCCACCGCCTGCATGAAGGCATAGACGATCACCGGGCCGCAGAAGTTGAAGCCGCGTTTCTTCAGGGCCTTGGCCATGGCGACGGACTGTTCGGTCTGGGTCGGGGCCTGGCGGAAGTCGGCGTGGGTCGTCTGGATCGTGTCGCCGTCGACGAAGGACCAGAGCCAGGCGGAGAAGTCCTCGTTGTTATCGCGCATCTCCAGCCAGATCTGGGCGCCCCGGATGGCGGCGTTAATCTTGGCGCGCGAGCGGATGATGCGAGGATCGTTCAGCAGGCGCTGGATGTCGTCCTCGCCATAGCGGGCGACGATCTCGGGGTCGAACCCGTCGAAGGCGTCGCGAATGCTCTCGCGCTTTCTGAGGATGGTGATCCAGGCGAGGCCAGCCTGGAAGCCGTCGAGGACCAGCTTCTCCCAAAGGGCGCGCGGATCGCGTTCGGGCACGCCCCATTCGGTGTCGTGATAGGCGATGTAGAGCGGGTCGGTGGTCCCGCACCAGCCGCAGCGGCCCGAGGCGTGTGAGTCGGTCATGGCGGGAGGTTGCCAGTCTGTTCCGGTGAGGGGAAGGGCGGGTTTTCAGACTCGGCGGCGGAAAAACACCGTCTGAATAATCTGAAATGGGTGGTGGGGCGGAATTGCACTGCACCTGCGAAAACAGTGCAAAGTGCAAGACAGTGCAATTTGGCGGGGCGAAGTTGGACTGCAAAAAAACAGTCCAACGAGTCCAACGAGTCCAAGTTTTCACCTCCTCCGGCCCTAAACCCGCGCATTGTAAGGGCGGTTGGAGGAGTGGTTGGTCGATTGACGCTGGTGGTTAGTAAGGCCCTGAAATCTGAAGAAATGTACTGAGCAAATAGGATGGAGACCGTCTCCTCCCCATGAAATGGGGAGGGGGACCGCAAAGCGGTGGAGGGGCTCTTGAAGTCCCACGGGCGGAGGTGATGTGGTGAAGAACCCCTCCGTCACGGCGCGAAGGCGCGCCGCGCCACCTCCCCGCAAAGCGGGGAGGAGACGGTCGTCATTTCAGTCCCGCACCAATCCCCCGTCCACCACCAAATTCTGACCCGTCACGGCGCGGCTCCACGGGGAGGCGAAGAAGAGGACGGCGTCGGCGAATTCGTCGGGGGTGGTGACGGTGCGGAGCGGCGTCATGCCGGCGATGAGGTCAAAGACGGCCTCGGGCGTGGCGGCGCTGGCGTCGGTGGTGCGCAGAAGGCCGCCCGAGACCATGTTGACGGTGATCCCGTCGGGGCCCAGGTCGCCGGCGGCGGTGCGGGTCAGCGACAGCAGGGCGGCCTTGGCGGCGGTGTAGTCGTGATAGGGCACGACCGGATTCTGGAACAGGTTGGTGCCGATGTTGACGACGCGGCCGAACCGGGCCGCCGCCATGCCGGGGGCGGTCGCCTGGATGACGTTCAGGGCGCCGTGGACGACGGTCGAGAACTGGCGCGCCAGTTCGTCCCAGCCGATGTCTGTCATCTGCGACCGGGCGTCGCCGTTGAAGCTGTAGTCCAGGGCGTTGTTGACCACGGTGGTGACGGGCGCGCCGAAATGGCCTTGCGCGGCGGCGACCATGGCGTCCACGGCGGCGCGGTCGGTCACGTCGGCCTGGAGCGCGACGGCGCGGTCGCCGATCTGGGCGGCCAGGGCGGTCGCGGCGTCCTCGCTGGCCCGCCAGTTGATGATTACGCGGGCGCCTTCGTTGGCGAAGGCGCGCACGCAGGCGGCGCCGACGCCGCGCGCGCCGCCGGTGATGAGGACGATCTGGTCGGCGATCTTCATGGCTGGGGACTCAAAGCTGGGAGGAGGGAAGCACGTCCTCGCCCATCCAGGCGGGTTTGCGCAAGCGCACAGGGCGGCCGTCCACGGTCAGATCGCCGTCGAGCCGGTCGATCCGCAGCAGGGCCATGGCGGAACCGTCGCGACCGGACAGGATCTCGCCCGCACGCAGTTCGCCCTTCAGCACCTCGGCGCCGAAGGCGGGGGGCGGGCCGTCGAAGTCGAGCGGCAGCATCCGGTTCTTGATCGTTCCCCGTCGTTTCATGCGCGAGGTTGTCTCCTGGCCGACGAAACAGCCCTTCTGGAAGTCGATGCCGTTCAGCAGGTCGAAGTCGGCCTCGATCGGATAAGTCTTGTCCTGGGGCGCGTCGGCGGTCGGGTCGGGCAGGCCGACGGACAGGCGGTGGGCGTCGTAGTCGGCCTGGGTCGCGTCTGGCGTCGCCTCGCCAAAGAGACGGCCGCCCATCAGCGGGGTGCGCGGGTCAAGGATGAAGCCCGCAGGCGCGTCCGGCCAGGCGGCGAAGACGGCGCGGTTGTCGGCGGCGACCTGGACCTTGGCGCGGAGCTTGTACATCGACAGGCGCTGGAGCAGGGTGTCGCGGCGCTCAGTCGCGACATCCAGCAGGACGCCGTCCGCCTGGCCCAGGATGAACAGGTCGAACAGCAGCCGGCCGGGCGGCGACAAAAGGGCGCCGAAACGCAGTTCGCTCTCCGCCAGCGTCTCCACATCCTGGGTCAGCAGATTGTGCAGGAAGGGTTTGGCGTCCTCGCCCGTAACGGAGATCAGGGCGCGGCTGTCGAGACGGGCGATGGGCATGGCCGCAAGATAGGGCGCGGGCGGCGGGTCCAGAAGACGCCACGCTGAATTTAGGCGACGGCGGCGGCCTCTGGATCGGACAGGGGATCGAAGTTGCGCCAGTCGCTGGCGCCCCAGGCCGTGACGCGGGTGACCAGATCGACGATGTTCATCGGCTTGGCGATACAGTCGTCCATGCCGGCCTCTTCGTACTGGATCAGCTGTTCCGGCAGGGTGTTGGCGGTCAGGGCCAGGATCGGCGTGCGGCCGACCAGACCCGGCAGGGCGCGGATGGCGCGGGTCGCATCGACGCCGTCCATCACCGGCATCTGGATATCCATCAGGATCACGTCCCAGTCGCCGCCGCGGGCCGCCTCGACCCCTTGCGCGCCGTCGTTGGCGGTGGCGCAGACGATGCCTTGGGCGGACATCACCGCCATGACGAGGGCGCGGTTGCTGTCATGATCGTCGACATAGAGGACGCGCAGGACGCCGGCGCCGTCTTCGTTCGCGGCCGTCGTGGTCGCCGCGCCGGGGTCCAGACATGGGTCTGCAGAGGCCTCGTCCGCCGACAGGTCGATCATGTCGTTGACGACGGACAACAGGCGCTGGCCCGCGCCGTTGATCCGGGCGGCGTGATCGGCGTGTTCCTGTGCCAGGCCGGCCTTGGACAACAGGTCCGAGAAGCCGATCACCGAATTCAGCGGCGTGCGCAGTTCGTGCGACATGTCGGTCAGGAACCGCTGACGGGCCTCGGCCATGGCGGTCTTCTGTTCGGCGGCGGCGCGGGCCTGTTCGGCCTGGACGCGTTCGGTCACGTCGATCTCGGTCAGCATGACGCCGAGCTGGCCCGTGACCGGGTCGATGACCGGGCGGATGTCCAGATGATGCCAGCGTGGTCCTTCGCGCGTGACGATCTCGCACACGTCGGCCGCCAGGTCGCCGGACAGGGCGGCCGCCAGCATGGGCTGGGCGCGCTCGGACTGGGCGAACCGGGCCTCGAAGGGATGGGTGGACGACCCATAGGCCGCGAAGGCCGCCGGGTTGGAGAACAGCGGGCGCCCTTCGCCGTCGAACAGGGTGATCAGGGTGGAGGTGTGGCGCAGGGCCTCGACTGCGCGACGTTCCTCGCTTTCGACCTCGATCGGGGCGGCCTCGAACAGCAGGACCGGCGTGCCGTCGTCCAGCCAGTGGGTCGAGATGATCGCCGTCACCGTCAGCGGCCGGCCGTTTGGATAGAAGGTCCAGTGTTCGGACAGGGTCTCGCCGTTGGCCGTCTCGCGCGCCAGGCGTTCGGTGCGGGCCAGGACGGCGGGGGACATCTGGCTGAAGTCGCGGGCCAGGAGGGCGTCGAGGCTGTCGGAGCCCCAGAGCTCCAGGGCGGCGGCGTTCGCATAGACGCCGCGCAGGGCGGACGGATCGAACATCCAGATCGGGCGTCGCAGCGCGTCCCAGGCCTGCATTTCCGGCGTATCTCTCAAAGCGGCGGCGTTACAGATTTCGGAATAACGGCAAGGACTTAAGCTTCGACTAAGCGGGCGGGCCATCCTGGGTTGTCACGGCGTATCGCGCCACGACGCCGTCGGGCTGGAAATCATGCTCGGCCAGGGTGTCCAGCGAGCGCAGGACGCGGGCCAGGAAGGCGGCGGGATCGCCGTCCTCGATCGCCGGGCGCAGCCAGTCGGTGACGACGGCGCGGGCCGGATAGGTTCCGACCGGGCCGGGTATGCTGAGGGCGACCTCGATCCCCTCGGCGATCCAGCCGGCGACGGTCATGAAGAACTCTGGCGAGGCCAGGAAGTCCGAACGGCGCAGGACATACAGGGTGATGATCCCGTCCTCGACCCCGTCGGGGCGGACGATGACGCCGCTGAGGTCCGGTCGCCAGTCGTCCGACAGCTCGACCACGCGCCACAGGCAGAACCAGATGCGGCAGGTCTGGGGCCGTATCGCGTGGACCGAACAGCCGGCGCCGTCGACGCAATAGGCGCAAAGTTCGCCGGTCGGCTTGGCCAGTTCCGGCAGGTCCAGCGGAATGACCCGGCAGCATTCGACGCAACCGCCGCAGGTCCGGCCGGGAAGGAGGGGGAGGCTCACCCGGCGGTTCGCTCCAACTGGGCGATGCGGCGGTCCATGTCGGCGACGACGGCTTCCAGCCGGGCCTTTTCGGAGGCCATGTCGATGGGCGTGCCGTCTTCGTAGGAAATGGTCGCGCCCTTGGCGATCAGGTCCAGCCGATAGATGGCCGTGACGCGCTGGGCCTTGAAGCGTTCGAGGGCGGCGGCGGCTGCTGGATCGGGCGTCTGGATCATGGCGCGGCTTTAACCTATCGCGCCTGCCTGTGGAAACCTGCGTTTGACGCTGAACCGCCGATAGAATCCCTGTATCCGTCAACGGATGATCGGGCGGTTTCCCATCCTGTATATCGCCGAGGCGGACGCCGAGGACGCCGTGCTGTCCTCGGGCGTGCTGGCGCATCTGGTCGAGAGCCTGCCGGATGCGACCTTCACCATCGTGGGATCTGCCGCCAGCGCGCCGCTGTTCGCCGACACGCCGCGCCTGACGAAGCTGATCGTGCTGGAGCGCGAGGGCCATTTCGAGTGGATCGCCCTGTGGAACCAGGTGCGCGGGACCAAATGGGGCCTGGTCGTGGACATGCGCGGCTCGGACCTGTCGGGCAAGCTGAGGCGGCACAAGCGGGCGGTGCGGGGCAAGGATGCGCCGGGCCTTCATGCGGTGGAGGCGGCGGCGGCGGTGCTGAAGCTGGAGCCGGAGGAGGTTCCGGGGCCGAAGCTGTTCGTGTCCGACGAGACGATGGCTCAGGTTCAGGCGCTGATCCCGGCGACGGGCGGAGACGGGCCGATCCTGGCGGTCGGGCCGGGCGTGGAGTGGATGGGCAAGCGCTGGCCGGCTGAACGCTATGCCAAGGTGGCGGCCAAGCTGCTGGCCGACGACGGGCCGCTGGCGGGCGGGCGGCTGATGATCGTGGGCGAGGAGATCGACCGCGAGGCGGCGCACACCATCCGCTACGCCGTGCCGCGCGCGCGGGTGATCGAGCTGCAGGGCAAGTTGACCCGGCTTCAGACAGTCGCGGCCCTGTCGAAATCGGCGCTGTACGTCGGGGCGGATTCGATCTGGACCCATCTGGCGACGGCCTCGGGCGCGCCGGTGGTGGCGGTGTTCGGCCCGTCGGACGAGACGACGCGCGGGCCGTGGAAGGGCGAGGCCGTGCGCGGGCCACGCAGCTATGAAGAGTTCAAGACGCTGGATCCGCGCCTGAATCAGGCGATCCAGCATATGATGGATCTGCCGTGGGAACGGGTGCTGAAGGTGGCGACGCGGATGTTGAAGGCGCGGAGCTGAACCCGATCTCCCTCCCCGTTCGGGGAGGGTGGCCGCGAAGCGGCCGGGTGGGGGCGGCGAGCAACCCTGCGACAGACCTGTGCCGTTTCGCCTTGCCCTCCCCACCCGGTCTCGCCTGCGGCTCGACCACCCTCCCCGAACGGGGAGGGAGAGTGTTTAGCGGCCTTCATGATCGGCGCGGCATCCGCTAGAACCTGGGCGACCAGCCGCAGGAGCCCGCCCCATGACCCAGACCTATGACCTGATCGTCCGTGGCGGCGAGGTGGCGAACCATGCGGGGCGCGGCCCCGCCGACGTCGGGGTGATCGACGGCAAGATCGCCTTCATCGGCGACCTGTCCCAGGCCTCGGCCGGCGAGACCTTCGACGCGACGGGCCTGACCGTCCTGCCCGGCGTCATCGACACCCAAGTCCATTTCCGCGAACCCGGCCTGGAGTGGAAGGAAGACCTGGAGACCGGCTCGCGCGCGGCGGCCCTGGGCGGGGTCGTCGCCGTGTTCGAGATGCCGAACACCAATCCCAACACCACCGACCCGGACACCATGGCCGACAAGCTGGCGCGGGCGAAGGACCGGATGTGGACCGACCACGCCTTCTACGTCGGCGGCACGCACGAGAACGCCGACTATCTGGGCGAGCTGGAACGGCTGCCCGGCTGTTGCGGGGTCAAGGTCTTCATGGGCGCCTCGACCGGCGACCTGCTGATCGCCGACGACGAGGGGGTGCGCAAGGTTCTGTCGAACGTGCGCCGCCGCGCCACCTTCCACTCCGAGGACGAATACCGGTTGGTCGAACGGCGGGGCCTGGCCCGCACCGGCGACTGGACCAGCCATCCGGAGGTCCGCGACGCCGAGAGCGCCATCCGCTCGACCCGTCGCCTGGTCGGCCTGGCCCAGGAGACGGGCGCCCGCATCCACGTGCTGCACGTCACGACCAAGGACGAGATGGAATATCTGCGCTTCCACAAGGATGTCGCCACCGTCGAGATCACCCCCCAGCACCTGACCCTGGTCGGGCCCGAGGCCTATGAGCGGCTGGGCAGCTACGCCCAGATGAACCCGCCGATCCGGTCGCAGGAGCATGTGGACGCCCTGTGGCTGTGGGGCATGCAGCAGGGCGTCGCCGATGTCCTGGGGTCCGACCACGCGCCGCACACCAAGGAAGAAAAGGCCAAACCCTATCCGGCCTCGCCGTCCGGCATGCCGGGGGTGCAGACCCTGGTGCCGCTGATGCTGACGCATGTCGCCAATGGGCGGCTCAGCCTGGAGCGGTTCATCGACCTGACCTCGGCGGGCGCGCAGCGGGTGTTCGGCACGGCGAACAAGGGGCGGATGGCCGTCAGCTATGACGCCGACCTGACCATCGTCGATCTGAAGGCCAAGCGGACGATCACGCACGACCAGCAGGCGACGCGCTGCGGCTGGACCCCGTTCGACGGCGTCGAGGCGACCGGCTGGCCGATGGCGACCATCGTGCGCGGCCGGGTGGTGATGCAGGACGGCGAACTGATCGGCTCGGCGCACGGGCGGCCGGTGCGGTTCATGGAGACGCTGTGAGGCAGCCCTCCACACAATCCGTCACCCTCGGGCTCGTCCCGAGGGCCCACCGTTCCGCGCACACGGTGACAGAGGGTGACGCGCCGTCGCCTCCGCGTCGCTGTTCGGGGGACATCCGCCGTAGGCCCTCGGGACAAGCCCGAGGGTGACGGTCGTTAGGGAAAAGCTCGGCCTTATCGGCTTCGGCGCCTTCGGGCGTCTGACGGCGCGGCATCTGTCGCCCTGGTTCGACATCCTCGCCCATGATCCGGCGGCGACGGACGCAGAGGGCGTCGCGATCCTGACCGACCTGGCGACCGCCGCCGGCTGTCCGACGGTGGTGCTGGCCGTGCCGGTCGAGGCGCTGGAGGCGACGCTGATCGCCATCGGGCCGCATCTGACGCCCAACGCCCTGATCATCGACGTGGGCTCGGTGAAGGTGAAGCCGGCGCAGGCGATGGACGCCCTGCTGCCGCCGGGCGTGCGCATCGTCGGAACACACCCGCTGTTCGGCCCGCAAAGCGGCAAGGACGGCATCGCGGGCCTGCGCATCGCCATCTGCGAGGTGCGGGGCAACAGGGACGCCCGCCGAGTCGCCGCCTTCTGCCGCCGGGCGCTGGGGCTGAAGGTCTTTTCAGTCAGTCCCGAGGATCACGACCGCGAGGCCGCCACGGTCCAGGGCCTGACCCACCTGATCGCCCGCGTCCTGATGGCCATGGAGCCACTGCCCACGCGCATGACCACCGCCAGCTTCGACCGGCTGATGCAGGCCGTCGACATGGTCCGCCACGACAGCCCCGCCGTCTTCCGCGCCATCGAACGCGACAACCCCTTTGCGGCCGAGGTGCGGGAGCGGTTCTTCGCCCTGGCGGATGAGGCGCGGGGCGTGGCGGGGGAGGGGTAGGGCGGACACCTCTTTTTATGAACTAGGCCAGATGACCAAATTCAACGCCTAGCAGCACTCCGGAATGTCAGCAGTACATAGGTGGTGGGGTCACGCTGTCTCGATTTGTCACTCTGTGGGTTCGACCGTTTGCTTCGCAGTTGACGTATCCATCTCTAGATAAGCCCTAGGCTCCGGCGTAATCCAGTTCAGGCCTGCAATGCTTGCGTTTGCCGTGGTGTACACGCCCTCGTGGATAAAGAGAGTCACATTGAAGAAGTGGCAGTTCACAAAGCGGCAGTTAAAAAATCCAGTCGCAGTTTGCGGTTGAGCTCCATCTGCCGTCGCTACGGCATCACACTTGCTGAAGGTGTTGCCGTGGAGAACGCCGCCGCCGGTAGCGGCCAAGACAATATTCGCCGGGCCGATCAGTTCGCAGTTGTCGAACGTCTTATCAGTAATCGGTCCGCCCATCGGAGGGGTGAGATCTGCGATAGACAAGCGCTTTCTTTCGAACAACCTGTCGAGCGGATTGACTCGATCGCCGTCGCGATAGAAGCGATCCCGTACCGCTGCAGCGACCAGACCTTCGCGGGTCGCGGCGAGAAGCCGGGCAATAACTGCAAACAGTAGTGTGCCTGCCAATCCAGCGGCAACCGATGAAACGGGCTGATACCTACCAAACAGTGATGTTGCCTGGAGCGCCCAAGCTGGCACACCGAAGCTGAGCACATAGCCCACCACAAGTGTGATTGACCCCAGGCTTTGCCAGAACCAATTCACAATCTTCCAGCTGCGCATTTTCTACCCTTCGACCGCGATCTTGTTCGTCACCATGTCGCGGAGGTTTTACAACTGCAAGTTTGGTCTTTGCCTCGCGATCAGGGCGCGCGGGGACGGGTAGGACGCCGGAGGCAAAATGCCCGATGCATCCATTCACTACACTGCGAAGGCCCGCCCGAAGGCAAACTTATCGCTTCCCGTTCGCACGAATGAACGCCCCCACATCCTCCGCCACCCCCGGCGCGAGCGGCAACGTCGGATCGGCATAGGTCGCCATATTGGCGGCGCGGTCGGCGGGGGCGGTCTTGAGGAGATGGTTGACGCCGTCCCAGAGTTTTAGCGTGGCCTTGGGGTCGGCGGCGGCCAGGGCCTGGGCGTCCACGACGCCGATCTGGAGGTCGGTGGTCCCCTGGCCGATGAAGACCGGGCCGTCGTAGGCGGCGAGCAGGGCGGCGGGGTCCAGCGGCAGCCACGAGATCAGATAGGGTTGGACCGAGGGACGGAACAGGGCCGCCAGCGCGGGCGGCGTATCGGCGACGGTGCGGCCGGCCTCAAGCTCGGTCAGGGCGGCGAAGGCCTGGGTCTTCATCGGCTCGGGCAGAGTGGCCAGCTGTTCGCGGATCACAACGCCCGCCGGGCGGCCGGCGCCGGACAGCAGGATCAGGCCGCAAATCTTGTCGTCGTTTTCGGCTGCCTTCAGGGCGACCAGGGCGCCCTCGCTGTGGCCGATCAGCCAGGCGCAGGGACGGCCCGCGTGCGCGGCGGCCTCAGCCGCCCAGGCGCGGGCGTCGGCGGCATAGGCGTCGAAGCGCAGATCGGCCTCGGCCGGACCCGCCGCCGCGCTGGCGGCGATGCCGCGCTTGTCGATGCGGACGGTGGCGATCCCCTGTTCCGCCAGACCCTCGGCCAGCAGCCGATAGGTCGAGGCCGAGACGCCCAGCGGGCTGTTCCCATCCCGATCCGTCGGGCCGGAGCCGGGCAGGATGACGGCGACGGCGCTCGGGCTGTCCGGCGTCAGCAAGGTTCCGTGAAGCGGCGCGGGCTGTGATGGCAGGGTGATCTCGGTCGAGACCGGGCCGGCGAGCAGGCTGGCGGCGAGAAGGGCGGGGGTCAGCATCAGCATGGCGGTCTCCGCAGAAGCGATCGGCGTCATGAGGCCGTCGGGCGGGGGCGAAAAGCAAGGTCGTCCGACCGCAAAATGTCGCAACCTTGGCCTTCGCCATTGCAAGCCAGTCGCAACAGGGCGTAAGGAGCGCCCTTCTTCCCCTCGTTGAGAATGCGTTGCAATCCATGATCCGTCCGTCCCGTCTCGCCTGCGCCGTCAGTGTTCTGGCCCTGGCCGCCGCCACGCCCGCCCTGGCGCAGCAGGGTCAGTCGGGCGTGGCGGAACTGGGCGAGATCGTCGTCACCGGCGGGTCGCAGGTTGGTTTGCCCAGCGCCTATGCCGGCGGTCAGGTGGCGAAGGGCGGTCGCGTCGGCCTGTTCGGCGCGCTGGATACGATGGACACGCCGTTCAACGTCACCAGCTATACCGAGACCTTGATCCGCGACCAGCAGGCGCGCAGCGTCGGCGACGTGTTGCAGAACGACCCGGCCGTGCGGGTGACCAAGGGGTTCGGCAATTTCCAGGAAGTCTATCTGATCCGAGGCTTCCCGGTTTACTCGGACGACATGACCTACAACGGCCTGTACGGCGTGCTGCCGCGCCAATATGTGGCGCCGGAACTGCTTGAGCGGGTCGAGGTCTTCCACGGCGCCACGGCCTTCCTGAACGGCGCGGCGCCGGGCGGCAGCGGCGTGGGCGGCGCCTTCAACCTGGTGCCCAAGCGCGCGACCGGCGCGGACCTGAACCGCCTGACGGCGGGATGGGAAGGGGGCGACGAGATCTACGCCGCCGCCGATCTGGCGCGGCGTTTCGGCGCCGACGACGCCTGGGGCGCGCGCCTGAATCTGGTCAGCCGTGCGGGCGAGGGCGCGGTCGAGGATCAGCACAGCGAACTGCGCGTGCTGGGTCTGGGCGTTGATCGTCGCGGCGAACGCGCCCGCTTCTCGGCCGACCTGGGCTGGCAGGATCACCGCATCGACGCGCCGCGTCCGCAGGTGACGCCGAACGGCGCGGTTCCCGAGGCGCCCTCGGCCGACGCCAACTTCGCCCAGCCCTGGACCTATACCGACGACGAACAGCTGTTCGGCGCCGCGCGTGGCGAGTTCGACCTGACCGACCGCGTCACCGCCTGGGCGGCCGTGGGCGGGCGTCGGGGCGAGGAGGACAACGTCCTGGCCAATCCGAACGCCGCGGCCGATGGAACGCTGAGCGCCTATCGCTTCGACAATGTGCGCGAAGACACGGTGTGGGCGGGCGACGTCGGCCTGCGCGCCGACGTGACGACCGGACCGGTCGGCCACCGGCTGGTCGCATCGGCGTCGCAGGTGCGGTCCAAGTCGAAGAACGCCTACGCCTTTTCGGACTTCGCCGGTTTCGCCAGCGATCTGTACGATCCGATCGACGTGACGGCGCCGACGCCCGACTTCTTCGTCGGCGGCGACCTGTCCGACCCGCTGGTGACCGAGCGGGTGAACAACCGTTCGATCGCCTTTGCGGACATGATGTCCTTGCTGGACGGTCGCCTGCTGGCCACCGTGGGCGTGCGCTATCAGGAGATCGAGACGCGGTCGTTCGACTATAACACCGGCGCGGAAATCTCGGCCTATGACGGCGACGCCTGGACGCCGGCCTTTGCGGTCGTGTTCAAGCCCAGCGAACGCCTCTCGCTTTACGCCAACTACGCCGAGGCGCTGCAGCCGGGCGCGACGGCGCCCGCCCAGGTCGGCGGCGCGCCGGTCGGCAACGTCGGCGAAGTGCTGGCCCCGTTCCAGTCCGAGCAATACGAGGTCGGCGTCAAATACGATGCCGGGGCGTTCGGCGGCACGCTGAGCGTCTTCCAGGCGAACCGCCCGCAGGCCTATTTCGACGGCCAGAACTACACCGCCGACGGCGAGCAGCAGAACACCGGCGTCGAACTGGGCGTCTATGGCGAACCGGTCGCGGGCGTGCGCCTGATCGGCGGCGCGACCTGGCTGGACGCGGAAGTCACCCGTTCGCTGGACGCCACGCTGGTCGGAAAACGCCCCACCGGCTCGCCTGAGTTCCAAGCCAATCTGAATGCGGAGTGGGACGTACCGATGGTCGCAGGCCTGACGCTGGAGGGTCGGGTCGTCTATACGGGCGAACAGCCGGTCAGCACCGACAATACGGTCGAGCTGGACGCCTGGACCCGGTTCGATGCAGGCGTGCGCTACGCTTTCGAGGCCGGCGGCAAGCCGCTGACGGTTCGCGCGCGGGTCGAGAACCTCGCCGACGAGGATCAGTGGGTGGCCGTGGGCGGTTACGCCCCGACGTCCGGCTATCTGACGCTGGGCGCGCCCCGCACGTTCCGCCTGTCGGTCTCGGCCGAGTTCTGAGCCGGATGAAGACGCGGACCATCCGCGCCTGGACCTGGGTGCACAAGTGGTCGAGCCTGGTCTCGACCCTGTTCCTGCTGATGCTGTGCGTGACCGGCCTGCCGCTGGTGTTCACGCACGAGATCGAGGAGGTGCTGCTGCCGCAGGCCTGGGCCCCGGCGAACCCGAAGGCGCCACCGCTGAGCCTGGACCAGGTGCTGGCGGCGGGTCTGGCGCTGCATCCGGGCGAGGTTCCGGCCTTCATGAGCTTCGACGAGGACCGGCCGGTGGTGAATGTCACCAGCGTCGATCCGAACGGGCCGGCGGGAAAATACAGTTTCGAGCCCATCGACCGCACCAGCGGCGAGGTGGCGCCGCCGGTCGCCGGCCATCCGGTGATGGAGTTCCTGCTTCAGCTCCACACCGACATGTTCCTGGGTCTGCCGGGCATGCTGTTCCTGGGCCTGATGGGCCTGATGCTGATCGCGGCGGTTGTGTCGGGTGTGGTGCTGTATGCGCCGTTCATGCGCCGGCTGCCGTTCGGCACGGTGCGGGCTAACAAGGCCGCGCGGACCCGCTGGCTCGACTATCACAATTTGCTGGGCGTGGTGACGGCCGGCTGGGTGCTGGTGGTCGGGGCGACGGGGGTGGTCAACACCCTGGCCACGCCGATCCTGGCCTATTGGAAGAACACGGCGCTGAAGGACCTGACCGTCGCCTATGACGCCCCGGCGCCTGCGGGCGAGCGGGCCTCGCTGGATGCCGCGGTGGAGCGGGCGAAACAGGCCCTGCCGGGCATGAAGTTGCAGTTCGTGGCGTTCCCGGGGACCGACTATTCGACCGACCACCACTATGCCGTCTTCTTCCACGGCGACACGCCGCTGACGACCCATCTGACCACCCCGGCCCTGATCGATGCGCGGACCGGGGAGCTGGCGGCGGTGGCGCCGACGCCCTGGTATGTGAAGGCGCTGTCGCTGTCGCAGCCGTTGCACTTCGGCGACTATGGCGGGCTGGCGCTGAAGATCCTGTGGGCGCTGCTGGACATCGCCACCATCATTATCCTGATCTCGGGCCTCTATCTCTGGCTGGCCAAGGGCAGGCGAAAGTCGTGAGCCGCAAGGACCTCAGCCTGTGGGCCATCTTCGGGGCGCCGATTCTGGTGTTCGCGCTCAGCCTGGCGGGCCTGATCGGCGCGCTGCTGGAAGAGGGGATGTGGGACGGGGTGTTCTCGGCCCTGCTGGCCTCGACCGTGGTCGTGACCGTTTGGGCCTTGATCCGGCGCCGACGCTGATCGGCGTCAGATCGAGAAGCTGACGCCGCAGCCGCAGCTGGAGGCGGCGTTGGGGTTGCGGACCACGAACTGGGCGCCGGCCAGTTCATCGACGTAGGCGATCTCGGAATTCTTCAGGAACGGGACCGAGACGGGGTCGATCACCGCCGCCTGGCCGTCGGCCTGGACGCGCAGGTCGTCGTCCTGGGCCGTCTCGACCAGTTCGAACCGGTACTGGAAGCCCGAACAGCCGCCGCCGTCGACTGCCACGCGCAGCATCAAGGTCTTGCCCTCGGCCGCGCCCAGCTTGGCCAGGCGTTTGGCGGCGCTGACGGCCAGGACGATGCCTTCTGGCGCGCGCGTGGCGACGCTGAAGGCGGGTGTGGACGGTTCTGTGGATTGGACGGTGCTCACGGCTGTCTATATGAGGCGCGCAAGGGCGTTCGCAAAGGCCCCCCGCATCAAAGTTGATCACTTGAGCCAGACCGAACTCGCCACCTACGCCGAACGCGCCGACCTGACCCTGGGGCGCCGCGTTCCCGAGCCTCCCAGTCGCACACGGACGGCCTTTGCGCGCGATCGCGACAGGATCATCCATGCGACGGCGTTTCGACGGCTGAAGGAGAAGACCCAGGTCTTCGTGGCGCACGAGGGCGATCATTATCGCACTCGCCTGACCCATTCGCTGGAGGTGGCGCAGATCGCGCGGTCGCTGGCCCATGCGCTGAGGCTGGACGATGATTTGGCCGAGACCATCGCCCTGGCGCACGACCTGGGCCATCCGCCCTTCGCTCACGCCGGCGAGGACGAGCTGGTGGTGCAGATGGCCGGGCACGGCGGGTTCGACCACAACGTCCAGAGCTTCCGTGTCGTGACCGAGCTGGAGAATCGCTATCCGCAGTTCGACGGGCTGAACCTGAGCTGGGAGACGGTCGAGGGGGTCATCAAGCACAATGGCCCGGTGGCGCATCGGCTGGACGAACCGGCCTGGTCGGTGGTGCGGCCGTACCGGACGGGCGGGGAGGCGGGCTGGGACCTGCGGCTGGGGACGTTCGCGTCGCTGGAGGCCCAGTGCGCCGCCGTCGCCGATGACATCGCCTATAACAATCACGACGTGGACGACGGGGTGCAGGCGGGGCTGATCACCTTGCAGGACCTGGATCAGGTGCCGCTGATCGGGCCGATGCTGGCGCAGGTGCGGGCCAACTATCCGGGCATCGACGACCGGATGCTGCGGATCGAGGCCGTGCGGCGGATGATTGGCGTCATGGTCGAGGACGTGCTGGCCGAGACGGCGCGGCGGCTGGAAGACGACCGGATCGTCACGACCGAGGACGTGCGTCTGGCCAGGCGGACGATGGTCGATTTTTCCTCAGAGATGCACGCCGACCTAGCGATCCTGAGGAAGTTCCTGTTCGAGCGGATGTATCGCCACTACCGCGTCAACCGCACGCGCAGCCAGGCGCGTCGGGTGCTGTCGCAACTGTTCGAGCTGTTCATGGCCGAGCCGGAGGTGATGCCGCCGGAATGGAGCACGCCCGCCCTGACCAGCGACCGGACGCAGCGGGCGCGGGCCGTCTGCGACTATATCGCCGGCATGACCGACCGCTACGCCATAGAAGTGCACCAGAAACTGTTCAGCCTCGACCTCGCCCTCGATCTGTGATTCGAAAGATGCACGCGGGGGCGTAGAGTGATCGTTCGGCGCGCCGATTCGCGCCTGACAGACGGCGGAGCGCGACCATGTCCTTTGATGACGACAACAAGCCGGGCCGGGGCGCCTATACGCCCCCGACCGATGACGACCTGCCGTTCCGTCGCAACAGCTATGACCCGCGCAGCGGCCGCAATGTCGGGTCGGGCGGGGGCAAGGCGCCGCCGGTCACCCTCATCATCAGTGCGGTGGTTCTGCTGCTGCTGATCGTAGCCGTGATCTTCTTCTATCGCTCGGGGATGCGCGCTTCGACCGACGCGCCGCCCGCCGTGGGCCAGCCCGTCGGCGAGATGAAGACGGCGCCGCCCGTCGACGCCCAGCCGATCGATCCGGCCGAGGGGGTGCGCGTCTATCGCGACGAGACCGAGACCACCGACGCCCCCGTGACCTTCACCCCGCCGCCGGAAGCGCCCCAGCCGCGCCCCGCCGCGCCGCCGACCGCCGCCCCGACCGGCCAAGGCCTGCCGCCCGCCGCCACGAGACCAGCAGCCCCCGCGCCGCGTCCGGCGACGCCTGCTCCGGCCGCGCCGGCGCCGACGGCCCCGGCTGCTGCGACGGGCTCGGCTGCGGTTCAGATCGGCGCCTTCTCCTCGACCGAGATCGCGGATCGCGAATACGCCGCCGTCGCCGGCCGCTTCGGTCAATATGCGTCGGGCGCCCAGAAGCGGGTGACCGAAGTGACCTCGTCCAGCGGTTCGACCCTGTACCGCACCACCTTCTCGGGCCTGTCGCGCGAGCGGGCGGTCGCCTTCTGCAACGCGCTGAAGGCTGCCGGGCGGGACTGCATCGTTCGGTGATGCGGTTTTACCTTCCGTCACCCTCGGGCTTGTCCCGAGGGCCCACCCGTCCGCATCGCGGTCGAAGGGGCGAGGGGAAGGGATGTGCGTCCCGTTCATGCATTCCGGGCGCTGAACCGTGGGCCCTCGGGACAAGCCCGAGGGTGACGGTGAGGGGGATATGACCTCCGCCGCCATCTACGGCTGTTCGGGCCATCGGCTGACGGAGGACGAGCAGGCCTTCTTCGCCGATGCGCGTCCGTGGGGCTTCATCCTGTTCCGGCGCAACATCGACACGCCGGATCAGGTGCGGGCGCTGACCGACGAGTTGCGGGCGTCGATAGGAGATGCCGACGCGCCGATCCTGATCGATCAAGAGGGCGGCCGGGTCCAGCGGATGGGGCCGCCGCACTGGCCCAAATATCCGCCCGGGAACGCCTATGTGACGGCGTCGAACGATCCGATGGGCGCGCGTGAACGGGTGCGTTTGGGCGCGCGGCTGATGGCGCACGATTTGCGCGAGGTCGGGATCAACGTCGATCTGGCGCCGGTGCTGGACGTGCCGGTGCCGGGCGCCCACGACATCGTCGGCGACCGCGCCTATGGCCAGGATCCGGATACGGTCGCCCTGCTGGGTCGGGCGGCGGCGGAAGGCTTGCTGGCGGGCGGGGTGCTGCCTTGCATCAAACATATGCCGGGGCATGGCCGGGCCTTCGCCGACAGCCACAAGGAC
Source organism: Brevundimonas sp. PWP3-1b1 (assembly GCF_049896065.1). Lineage (NCBI taxonomy): Bacteria > Pseudomonadati > Pseudomonadota > Alphaproteobacteria > Caulobacterales > Caulobacteraceae > Brevundimonas > Brevundimonas sp. PWP3-1b1. Next base: position 749,121 of record NZ_JAFCTO010000001.1, read on the forward strand.
CTGCCGACGGTCCATGCCGATTTCGACACTCTGGATGGGTGGGATTTCGCCCCGTTCAAGGCGCTGTCGGACATGCCGCTGGCCATGACGGCGCACATCGTCTTCACCGCCGTGGACAAGAAGCGCCCGGCGACCCAGTCCAAGAAGGCCGTGAAGATGATGCGCGAGCATCTGGGCTTCTCCGGCCTGATCATGACCGACGACCTGTCGATGCAGGCGCTGAGCGGATCGCTGGGCGAGCGGGCGCATCGGTCGCTGAAGGCCGGGTGCGACGTGGTTCTGCATTGCAACGGCGACATGGCCGAGATGCAGGCGGTGGCCGAGGCGACTGGCAAGCTGAAGGGCAAGGCCAAGGCGCGGGCCGAGGCGGCGATGGCGCGGATCGTGCGCACGCCTGAACCGCTTGATCCAGTGGCGGGGCACGAACGCTTCTTCCAGGCGATGGGCGGTCGGCTGGACGTCGCCAAGGGGCCAGACGTGGGGGAGGCGCAGGGGTGATCGGCGCGGCGGCCTCAAGCAGCGCGAAGCGCGATAGGCCCAGAGGGCGGCCTCAAGTAGCGCAAAGCGCGATAGGCGCAGGAAATGTCTGAGGCGTTTCAGCCCAATCTGGACTTCACCGCCGTCGCCGAGGTCGAGGATCGCGAGGCGTTTGTCGTCGATCTGGACGGGTATGAGGGGCCGCTGCACGTCCTGCTGGCCCTGGCGCGGAACCAGAAGGTCGATCTGCTGAAGCTGTCGATCACCCAGTTGGCGGAACAGTATCTGGCCTTCGTGCACGAGGCGCGGCGGCGCAACTTCGCCCTGGCGGCGGACTACCTCGTGATGGCGTCGTGGCTGGCCTATCTGAAGTCGCGGCTGCTGCTGCCGCGCACCGAGAAAGACAAGGGCGAGGAGCCGCCGGCCGAGCAGATGGCCGCCGCCCTGGCCTTTCGCCTGCAGAAGCTGGAGGCCATGCGGCGCTCGGTCGAACAGCTGATGGCGCGGCCCCAGCTGAAGCGCGATGTCTTCACGCGCGGCGACCCCGAGGCGACGGTGATCGTGCCGTCGGACAGGATCGACGCCAGCCTGTACGAACTGATGAGCGCCTATGTGACCCAGCGTCGGCGCGAGGGCGCGCGGCAGTATTCGCCCGGCCAGCGGGTCGAGGCCTTTCCGCTGGAGGCGGCGCGCGACTGGCTGCGCGAGATCATGCCGAAACTGGCCGACTGGACCCCGCTGGATCAGGTGGCGCCGCATCGTGACGGCGAGGAAGGCCCCAGCCAGGCCAGCTTTACGGCCTCGACCCTGTCGGCCAGTCTGGAACTGGTCAAGGAGGGGGCGATGGACATTCGACAGACGCAGGCGTTCGCCGAGCTGTTCCTCAAACGGCGCGGGCAGGGTCAGCCGCTAGAGCTGACGCCGTGATGGGCGCGCTTTTCCACCCCTTTCGATTCGTCATCCTAGGGCTTGTCCCTAGGATCCAGACTCCCGGTGTCAGGCGTGAGCGCTCCATCGGCAAAACCGGGAGTCTGGATCTTCGCCACAAGGGCGAGGATGACGGAGTGTGGGGCGAGGATGACGGTATGTTGGAAGAGGATGCAGGGGGGAGGGCCGTCGCCCATGTCTGACCTGTCCTTCCAACCCGATGAGGCCGAGATCGAGCGGCGGGTCGAGGCCCTGTTGTTCGCCGCCGCCGGGCCGCTGACCGCCGCCGAGATCGCCGCGCGGCTGCCCGAGAACTGCAATGTCGCGCGCGCCATCGCCGGCCTGCGCGCCCGCTATGAGGGGCGGGGGGTGGAGCTGGAGTGCGCCGCCGACCGCTGGCGGTTCCGCACCGCGCCGGACCTGGCCTTCATGATGACGCAGGAGCGCGAGGAGCCGCGCCGCCTGTCCAAGGCCGCGCTGGAGACCCTGGCCATCATCGCCTACCACCAGCCTGTCACCCGCGCCGAGATTGAAAGCGTGCGCGGCGTCAGCATCTCCAAGGGCACGCTGGACCTGCTGCTGGAGATGGGGTTCGTGCGGTTGCGGGGGCGAAGGCGCACACCCGGGCGGCCCGTGACCTATGCGACGACGGATCGGTTCCTGGAGCATTTCGGCCTGGCGACCCTGTACGACCTGCCGGGCGTTCAGGAAATGAAGGCGGCGGGCCTGCTGGACCTGTCGCTGCCGGTCGGGTTCGAGGTGCCGGACCCCAGCCGCGCCTCGGAGGCCGACGACGAGGACGGCAGCCTGCCTCTCGATGACGACGCGCCCGAGTTCGCCCAGGACTTCGTCGGCGAGGAACGCTGACGCAGGGTGGTGGCCTAGGCCGTCAGCAGACGCGGCAGTTTGAAGGTCACGGTCTCGCGCGCGCCGCCGTCCTCGGTCACCGTGGCGTCGAACCGGGCGCGGATGGCGTCCACCAGGCCTTCGATCAGCGGCTCGGGCGCAGAGGCCCCGGCGGTGACGCCGACGGTCTGGACCCCGTCGAACCAGGTCCAGTCCACCTGGGACGCATCGTCCACCAGATAGGCGGCTCCGGCGCCGGCGCGCATCGCCACCTCGACCAGCCGCACCGAGTTGGACGAGTTCTTGGACCCCACCACCAGCACCAGCTCGCAGCCCTCGCCCAGCGCCTTGACCGCGTCCTGGCGGTTGGTGGTGGCGTAGCAGATGTCTTCCTTGTGCGGGTCGGGCAGTTCGGGGAAGCGGCGCTTCAGCACCTTCAGGATGCCCGCCGTGTCGTCGACCGACAGGGTGGTCTGGGTCGCATAGGCCAGGGGGGCGTCGCCGGGGCGTTCGAACGATTCGGCGTCGGCCTCGGTCTCGACCAGGCTGATGGCACCCTGCGGCAGCTGGCCCAGGGTGCCGACGACTTCGGGATGGCCGGCGTGGCCGATCAGGATGATGTGCTTGCCGGCGGCGTGGTGGCGCTCGGCCTCGACATGGACCTTGGACACCAGGGGGCAGGTGGCGTCCAGGAACACCAGCTCGCGCGCCCGGGCGGTGGCGGGCACCGACTTGGGCACCCCGTGGGCCGAGAAGACGACCGGCCGGTCGTCGGGGCATTCGTCCAGTTCCTTGACGAAGACCGCGCCCATGGCCTTCAGCCGCTCGACGACGTGGCGGTTGTGAACGATCTCGTGGCGCACATAGACGGGGGCGCCGAACTTCTCGATGGCGCGTTCGACGATCTGGATCGCCCGGTCCACCCCGGCGCAGAAGCCGCGCGGCGTCGCCAACCTCACCGAAATCGGGCGAAGCGGAGCGGCGGGGGGAGGAACATGCGCATTCATGGCCGTGAACCTAGTCGTTTGCGGCGCTGATCGCCATTGGACCCGTGTCGCGACGGGCGGGATTCTGTCGCCTTGAACAGCGGCGCATCGTCACGGCTTGTCCACAGGCGGCGAAAGTCGAAATTCTACAACGGTTTAGAGCGTGATCACGACGCCTTGACCTATGGGCCGCTCACGATTAGTTTCCGCGCCGAATTCAGACCCGTTCGGACGCACTGTCCGGACGCTGAGCGCACAGGTCCTATCCCCCATGCCGGAATCGCGCGAAGAGGCGATCAAACGCCTCCAAGACAGCGCATCCGCATTGGAGGCGCGGACGACGGCGGAGAAATCCGCCGAGCTGACCGGCCATCAGGTGTCGGGTCAGGCCTACAAGATCATCGCCGAGCTTCTCGGCGGCGTCCTGGTGGGTCTGGCGTTCGGGGCGATCGCGGATTGGGTCCTTGGGATCCGTCCGTGGGGTTTGATCGGCGGGGTCCTTCTGGGCTTCGCCTTGTCGATTTACATGGCGCGTCGCACAGCCAACCGGCTGATGGCGCAGGCAAAGGCGTTGGGAACGTCGGCTCCGGCCGAACCCTACGTCGAGGCCGACGAAGACGGGGAACGATAGGGCTTCATGGCCGATCCGATTCATCAGTTTCAGATTCAGAAGGTCATCGACCTTCCTGACGTGACCCTGCCTGTTCTGGGCGTGGTCGATCTGGCGATCACCAATTCGCACATCGCCATGACGGCCGCCTTTGTGGTGATCGTCGGCTTCCTGGCGGCCGTGACGTCGAACGCCAAGATCGTGCCGGGCCGCCTGCAGTCGGCGGGCGAGGGCATGTTCGGCCTGATCGACAACCTGGCCGATTCCATCATCGGTCACGAAGGCCGCAAATATTTCCCGTTCGTCTTCACCCTGTTCACGCTGATCCTGGGCATGAACATCCTGGGTCTGTTCCTGACCTTCACGGCGACCTCGCAACTGGCCATCACGATCACCTTCGCCCTGATCACCTTCGGTCTGGTGCTGGTGGTCGGCTTCGCCAAGAACGGCCTGGGCTTCTTCAAGCTGTTCTGGCCCATGGGCGCGCCGCTGGCGCTGCGCCCCGTCGTCGGCCTGATCGAGTTCGTCTCTTTCCTGCTGCGTCCGGTCACCCTGGCGCTTCGTCTGTTCGGCAACATGCTGGGCGGTCACGTGGCGCTGAAGATCTTCGCCGGCTTCGTCGTGTCGCTGGGCATGCTGGGCCTGAGCGGCGGCATCGGTCTGCTGGCCTTCCCGGTCGCGGCCCTGTCGCTGGGCATGGTCGTCGCCCTGACCGCGCTGGAGTTCCTCGTGGCCTTCCTCCAAGCCTTCGTCTTCGCCGTTCTGGCCTGCATCTATCTGAATGATGTGGTCAACCTGGACCACGCCCACTAAAGGGCCGGACCAGTCTCTTCACCCCAACCACCAACGACTTTAATCTAGGAATACAATCATGGACGCTGAAGCCGCCAAGTACATCGGTGCCGGTCTCGCAACCCTGGGCATGATCGGTTCGGCCCTGGGCGTGGGCAACATCTTCGGTCAGTTCCTGGCCGGCGCCCTGCGCAACCCGTCGGCCGCCGCCGGCCAAGTCGGCAACCTGTTCGTGGGCGCCGCCCTTGCCGAAGCCCTGGGCATCCTGGCCTTCGTGCTCGGCATCCTGATGATCTTCGGCTGATATCAGCCGATTACGGCGCGCGGGGTTCGCCCGCGCGCCGCTTCATCTGATCCTGCAGTAGACGGTTCATGGCCAGCACCCAATCTAACCATGCAGTCCCGGCTTCGGTCGAAGCGGACCTGCACGCCGAGACGGCGACCGCCGCCGAGCACGGCTCGGGCGGCCTGCCGCAATTCCAGTTCGAGCACTGGGCGGGCCAGATCGGCTATCTGCTGATCCTGTTCGTCGTCCTGTATCTGCTGGTCTCCAAGGTCTTCGCCCCGCGCCTTCGCAAGGTGATGGACGAACGGGCCGACACCATTTCCACCGCCGTCGCCACCGCGCGTCAGGTCCAGGCCGAGGCCGCCGAACAGGCCGCTCTCGCTCAGGCCGAAGTCGCCAAGGCCCGCGCCGACGCCCGTTCGATGGCCGCCGCCGCCAAGGCGCGCGTAACCGAGGACGCCAACGCCCGGCAGGCTGCGGAAGAAGCGATCGTCAACGCGCGCATCGCCGAGGCCGAGGCCTCCATCGGCAAGACGCGCGACGCCGCCATGGCCAATGTCTCCACCATCGCCTCCGACACGACCGCCGCCATGGTCGAGCGTCTGACCGGCAAGGCCGCGACCGCAGCCGAGCTGGCCGCCGTCAAGGGAGCCGCCTGATGAACCTGATCTTCGAACACGGCATCTGGAGCTTCGCCAATGCGGAGATCTGGGTCGGCATCGGCCTGATCCTGTTCTTCGGCATCCTGGTCGCCGCCGGCGTGCCCAAGATCGCCGCCAAGGCCCTGGACGCCAAGGCCGCCAAGATCCAGACCGACTTGGACGAGGCCACCCGCCTGCGCGCCGAGGCCGAGGCCCTGCTGGTCCAGATCCGCAAGGAAAAGGCCGAGGCCGAGGCCCAGGCCGCCGAGATGATGGCCCAGGCGGAAGCCGACGCCCGTCGTCTGGAAGTCGAGACCAAGGCCAAGCTGGAAGAGACCCTGGCCCGTCGCCAGAAGATGGCCGAGACCCGTATCGCCCAGGCCGAGGCCCAGGCCTCCGCCGAGGTCAAGGCGGCCGCCGCCGACTTGGCCGCCAAGACCGCCGAACAGATCCTGACCGCTCGCATCGCCAGCGGCGCCAAGGATCCGCTGCTGGACAGCGCCATCGCCCAGATCGGCGATCGCCTGAACTGATCCGCACTCACGCTGAATGAAACAAGGCCCCCGACGTCGCCGTCGGGGGCCTTTTTCTTGGGCGGTCAAGCCGTGATCAGTGGGCGTGTGCGCCGCCGATGATCGTGGCGCCCATACGCCTGTCGCGCGCCACCAGCCGGGCATAGACATTGCCCAGCACGATGCCGAACACGGCGTGGGTGATCAGCAGCCAGGCGAAGGTGCCGAAGCCGGCGCCGGCCGTGAAGGTCCGGTAGTTTCCGAACATGACGATCACCGCCATCATCAGCACCCAGGCGCCGACGGCGAAGACGATGCCCTTGGTCTCGGGCGTATCGGTCGGTAGTCGGGGACACAGGATGGCGAACAGCGGCCCCAGGATGAGCACGCCGCTGATGACGTGGACCAACCACCCGACGGCGAGGTTTCCCGGCATGCCCAACATACTGGCGATGACCCCCTGGAAGGGATCGAACCAGTTGAGGAACAGATTGGGTATTTCGAGCAAGGATACGGCCATGGTCGCCGCAAACCCAGCGATCAGACCCTTTTGTACGCGTGACATCATGACCTTAGCGCCTCCCAACGCATGAGTGGTTCTCTGATAACGCGCAGACAGGATACGCCTGACTGGGGAGGACTGCGTTCACGTTGCCGTGGTTAGCGGTTGCAGCAACGCAACCGCAATAATATCGGCTAACTAGCGGAACAGCTTGCGGAAATAGCGCCGCACTTGTTTGCGGCCGCGCGACAGGCGACGACCGGACCGCTTGGTCACGACCTTTTCGGCGCGCAGGGCCTGTTGCCAGAACACCGGCGCGAACTCCGGCTTCTTCCGCATCAGGCGGCGGAAGGGATAGACCCATTTCGGGCGGGCGTACTGGGCGCGAATGAACTGACGCTTGGCCCAGAACGAGCTCTTCAGGATCAGCATCAGGCCCACGGCGATGACCGGAATCCCACCGGGACCCGGCAGGGGCGCGATCAGAATTCCCAGCAGCACCACGAACACGCCGCCGATCATCAGCGCCCAGCGTTTCACCAGACGCAGCATGCGGCTGCGCGGTTTCGAAGGCTGAGCGAGGAGAACGGAGAGGGAGGTCACGGATACGCCAGATGGGGAGGGGAGGTCGTTATGACAACGGTCGCCACGGCCGCGCGATCCCTCGTCGGGAAAGGAAAAGACGACCGTGACGACCTTGCCACAAACCTCTTAAGGGCCTGCGTCGATGGCGGATCGGTGTCCGGCGAATGACGCTTTGGTCATGAACCGCAGTCGTTCGCCGGCTGTTGCCGACGCGACACGCCTCAGCCGTAGCGGACGCCGGTCAACTGCTCGGATTCCGCCCAGAGCCGGCGCGCGACCTCGGCGTCGCGGGCCTGGGGCTTGATGACCGCAACGCCCGGCGGGCCCTTCATTTCCTGAAACCCCGTGGGGCCGTAATAGCCGGCCGGGACCATGTTCGGCAGGGTCGCGGCCATGAGGATCGGCAGGGCGCCGTCAGCGGCGGAATGGCTGAGCACGCCCTCCAGCAGCCGCGCGCCGCGTGCGAACAGGCCGGGCTTTCCGGCATGACCGTTTGTGATCAGGTCGGTGCGAGCAAAACCGGGGTGGGCCGCGACGCTGGTCAGACCCCACCCTCGCGCGTCGCTGCGGCGCTGCAGTTCGATGGCGAACATCAGCATGGCCAGCTTTGACTGCTGATAGACGGGCCAGGGGCTGTAGCGGGTGGTGGAGTTCAGGTCGTCCAGTCGGATATGGCCGCGGCGGTGCGCGACGCTGGACAGTTGGATGACGCGTGCCTGGGCTTGGGTCAGCAGAGGCAGCAACCGGCCGGTCAGGGCGAAATGGGACAGGTAGTTGGTCCCGAACTGCATCTCGAAGCCATCGACGGTCGTCTGACGTGTCGGCAGGGCCATGATGCCGGCGTTGTTGATCAGGATGTCGATGGGCCGTCCGGCCGCCAGATGACGATCGGCGAAGGCGGCCACGGACGCCAGGTCGCCGAGGTCGAGCAGGTCGAATCGGACATTGGCGGCCGGATGACGCGCGCGGATCAATCGCTCGGCCTCGGCGCCCTTATCCGGATTGCGGGCCGCCAGCACCACCTCGGCGCCTTTTGAGGCCAGGACGAGAGCGGTTTCCAGTCCCAGACCGCCGGTCGCGCCGGTGACGATGGCCAGTTTACCGGAAAGGTCGGGGATGTCGTTGGTGGTCCAGGTCATGACCATGACCTAGTGCGGGATCGAGGCCACGTCAGCCCCTTCCCGAAGGAAGGGGCGACTTGCGGATTACGCCGCCTGGTTCGACCCTGCCGGGGCGGACCAGCGCAGGACCGGCGTGCGGGCGGCGCGGGTTTCGTCCAGGCGCTTCAGCGGCGCATGGAAGGGGGCGCCCTTGAAGCGATCCACGTCGCCGGCTTTCGCCGCTTCGGCCAGCAGACGCATGGCGTGGATGAAGCGGTCCAGTTCGGCCTTGGACTCCGTCTCCGTCGGCTCGATCAGCATGGCGCCGTGGACGACCAGGGGGAAATACATGGTCATCGGGTGGAAGCCCTCGTCGATCATCGCCTTGGCGAAGTCGAGCGTGGTGATGTCCGTGCCCTTCAGCCATTCGTCGTCGAACAGGGCCTCGTGCATGCACGGGCCGTCGGGGAAGGCGGCGCTCATCAGGTCTGACAGGCGGGCCTTGATGTAGTTGGCGTTCAGCACCGCATCCTCGGCCACCTGACGCAGGCCGTCGGCGCCGTGCGACATCATGTAGGACAGGGCGCGCACATACATGCCCATCTGGCCCTGGAAGGCGCACAGACGGCCGAAGGCCTGAACAGCCTCGTCTTCCTCGCGCTCGATCAGGCGATAGCCGTTGTCGTCATGGACCACCCACGGCGCCGGGGCGAAGGGCGCCAGGGCTTCGGACAGCACCACCGGACCCGCGCCGGGACCGCCGCCGCCGTGCGGCGTCGAGAAGGTCTTGTGGAGGTTGATGTGCATGGCGTCGACGCCGAGGTCGCCCGGACGAACCCGGCCGACGATGGCGTTGAAGTTGGCGCCGTCGCAGTAGAAGTAGGCGCCCGCTTCGTGGGTCAGGCGGCTGATTTCCAGGATGTCGCGCTCGAACAGGCCGCAGGTGTTGGGGTTGGTCACCATGATGGCGGCGACGTCGTCGCCCAGCTTGGCGGCCAGGTCGGCCACGTCCACGCGGCCGTCCTCGGTCTGGGCGACCTCGACGACCGTGTAGCCGACGAAGGCGGCCGTGGCCGGGTTGGTGCCGTGGGCGCTGGTGGGCACCAGCACCTTGCGGCGCTTCTCATGCTGGCCCGAGGCCTCGTGCGCGGCGCGGATAGCCATCAGGCCGCACAGTTCGCCGTGCGCGCCTGCCTTGGGCGACAGGGCGACGGCGGGCATGCCGGTCAGGGTCTTCAGCCAGTGGGCCAGCGTGTCCATCAGCTCCAGCGCGCCCTGGACCGTCGAGATCGGCTGCAGGGGGTGGATGTCCGAGAAGCCGGGCAGGCGCGCCATCTTCTCGTTCAGGCGCGGGTTGTGCTTCATCGTGCACGAGCCCAGCGGATAGATGGCCAGGTCGATGGCGTGGTTCTTCTGCGACAGGCGCACATAGTGGCGCATGGCCTCCGGCTCGGACAGGCCGGGCAGGCCGATCGGATCCTTACGGACCAGGTCGCCCAGGTCAGAGGCGTCCGTCCTGGGTTCCGGCAGATCGACGCCGGTCTTGCCCCAGCCTTCGCCCTCGAAGATCAGGGCTTCATTTTGCAGGAGACCGCGGCCGCCGGTCAGGGTGGCGGGCTTGGTTTGGACCTGGTTCGGGGCGGTCGGGCGGCCGACAGTGTTCATGGTGCTCATGGTCAGTATCCCTTAGGCGCCGAGGACTTGGGTAAGCGCTTTGGCCAGGATCCGGATGTCTGCATCCAGGGTGGTTTCGGTCGCGGCGACCAGCAGGACGTCATCCATGCCGGCGTCGGGGGCCAGGCGGCTGTAGGGTACGCCGGCCAGGATGTGGTGGCCGGCAAGGGCGTCCACGACCTCGGCCGCGTTCCTGGGCAGGCGCACCGCGAACTCGTTGAAGAAGCGCGAGGTCAGGATTTCGACGCCGGGGATGGCGGCCAGAGCGTCGCGCGTGGCGACGGCCTTCTCGTGGTTCAGCAGGGCCAGTTTGCGCAGGCCCGTCTCGCCCAGCAGGCTCATGTGGATGGTGAAGGCCAGGGTGCAGAGGCCCGAGTTGGTGCAGATGTTCGACGTCGCCTTGTCGCGGCGGATATGCTGCTCGCGGGTGGACAGGGTCAGGACGAAGCCACGCTCGCCGTCGGCGTCCACGGTTTCGCCGGTCAGGCGGCCGGGCATCTGGCGGATCAGCTTCTCGCGCGTGGCGAACAGGCCGACATAGGGACCGCCGAAGTTCAGGGCGTTGCCGATCGACTGGCCCTCTGCCGCGACGATGTCCGCGCCCATTTCGCCGGGCGATTTCAGCAGGCCCATGGACACGGCCTCGGTGACCACGACGATCAGCAGGGCGCCGGCGGCGTGGGCGGCCTCGGCGATCTTGGTCACGTCGGTGGCGGTGCCGAAGACGTTGGGGGTCTGCACGACGACGCAGGCCGTGTCGGGACCGATCTGGTCGATCACGGCGGCCTCGGCGTCCACGGCGGCCGGCAGGGCCAGGGTCTCGACGCCGACGGCGTGAACCACGGTCTCGGTCGCCTTGACGTAGTGGGGATGGACGCCGCCCGAGATCACCGCCTTGTTGCGACGGGTCACGCGGGTCGCCATCAACACGCCCTCAGCCATGGCGGTCGAACCGTCATACAGGCTGGCGTTAGCCACCGGCATGCCGGTCAGGTTCGCGACCTGGGTCTGGAACTCGTACAGGTACTGCAGGGTCCCTTGCGCGATTTCCGGCTGATAGGGGGTGTAGCTGGTCAGGAACTCGGAGCGCTGGATCACGTGATCCACCGTCGCCGGGACATGGTGCTTGTAGGCCCCTGCGCCGCAGAAGAAGGGCACGGCGCCGGCCGTGGCGTTCTTGGCCGCCATGGCGGACAGGGCGCGTTCGACCTCCATCTCGCCGGCCACGCGGGGCAGGTCCACCGGCCCGTCCAGCCGCGCCGCCTCGGGCACGTCCACGAACAGGTCGTCGATCGATTTCGCGCCGATGGCGGCGAGCATCGCCGTGCGGTCGTCGGGCGTCAGGGGGAGATAACGCATGGTCTTGTCCTGGGCCGTGAAAGGCCGAAGACCCTCTGACTTTTAATCAGAGGGTCCGATGGGTCTTAGAGGGTGGCGAGGAAGGCGTCGTAGGCGGCCTGGTCCATCAGGGCGTCCAGTTCGGCGGCGTCCGACACCTTGATCTTGGCGAACCAGCCGTCGGCCTGCGGGGCCGAGTTGACCGTTTCCGGCGCGGTCGACAGGGCGTCGTTGGCTTCGACCACTTCGCCCGATACGGGGGCGTAGACGTCGGAGGCGGCCTTGACGCTCTCGACCACGGCGAAGCTGGCGCCCTTGGTGACGGTCTTGCCGACCTCAGGCACTTCTACGAACACCACGTCGCCCAGGGCGTCGGCGGCGTGTTTGGAAATACCCACGGTGGCGATGTCGCCGTCCAGGCTGACCCACTCGTGATCCTTGGTGAACTTCATGATCTGATCCTCAGACGGTCTTCGGTTTGCGATAATAGCGTTGCGCCACGAAGGGCATGGCGACGACTTCGGCGGCGGCGGGCTTGCCACGCACGATCACCTTCAGGTCCGTGCCCAGCGCGGCATAGGCCGGCGGCACGAAGCCCATGGCGATGTTCTTGCCCAGGGTAGGGGACGGGCCGCCCGAGGTGACCTTGCCGATGACATTGCCCTCGGCGTCGGCGATCTCGGCGCCTTCGCGGGCCGGGGCGCCTTCCTTGACGATCAGGCCGATGCGGACGCGCGACGGACCTTCGGCCAGTTCCTTCAGGATGCGGTCGGCGCCGTTGAAATCTGCGCGCTCCTTGCGCGACTTGGACAGTGCAAACGTCAGCCCGCCTTCGACCGGGCTGGTCGTCGGGTCGATGTCGTGGCCGTGCAGAGGCAGGCTGGCTTCGAGCCGCAAGGAATCGCGGGCGCCCAGGCCGATCGGCTTGACGCGGGCGTCTTCCAGGATGGTGTTCCATATCCGCTCGGCCTGGTCCGCCGGCACTGAAATCTCATAGCCGTCCTCGCCGGTATAGCCGGAACGCGAGACATAGCAGTCGGCGTCGAACAGCATCAGCCGGGCGCATTCCATGAAGCCCATCTCGGCCAGGATCGGCTCGTGCGCGACCATGACCTCGGCGGCCTCCGGCCCCTGGATGGCGATCAGGGCGCGGTCCAGAACGATCAATTTGGCGTCGCCTTCCAGGTTCGCCTCCCAGAAAGCGAAGTCCTCGTCCTTGTTGCCGGCGTTGACGACGACGAACAGGCCGTCGTGGTCGGGACGGCCGGCCATCAGGTCGTCGATGATGCCGCCATCCTTGTTCAGCAGCAGCGAATACTTCTGCTTGCCGGCCTTCAGGATTTCGTAGTCGCCGGGCACGAACCGCTCGAACTGGGCGGTCGCGTCCGCGCCGGTGATCTTGCACTGACCCATGTGCGACACGTCGAACAGGCCGGCGTGTTCGCGGGTCCAGCGGTGCTCGGCCAGGACGCCTTCATACTGAACCGGCATGTCATAGCCGCCGAAGCCCACCATGCGGGCGCCCAGGGCGCGGTGCGCGGCGTTCAGAGGCGTGGTCTTCAGGGTCTGGTCGGTCATGGTTCAGGCTTTCACGGTCGCGTGTTGTGGCGGAGCTCCGCCGTCCTCGCGCCCCCGCTGTCCTGAAGCCTGAGAGATTCCGGCGACCAAATCATGTCGCCTTGCTCCGTCGGCGCGCCCATCGAGAGCGACTTTCCAGCGTCCGTATGCTGTCGCGGTCCGTTTGCCTGAGCGTTTCCGGGGCGGTTGCGCCTTCGGCGTCGAGCCTGATTCCTCAGTCTCGAACTCTCCCGCGAGAGCGCTCGACCTAAGGCATCGACTCCGGCCCCAAGTCAAGCGGGCGGGGAACAAGCCTGCGTGTCGTGGATTGTCGTGGGGAGCCCCCACTCGAAACCCAGGAAGACCAAAATGTCCATTATAGACAAGCTGTTCGGCGACGACGACAAGCAACGCACCAGCCCCGCCAAGCCCGATGGGCCTATGCAGAAGGTGCTGGACGAACTGGCGTCGCTAAACCCCGAGCCGATCGAGACCCTATCGCCGGCCGAGGCCCGCCAGCAGCCGACCCCGACCGACGCGGTCCACTCCCTGCTACGCAAAGCGGGCAAGGATCCGAAGGCCGACGACCTGGGCGTCAAGATCACCGACATCACCATCCCCGGCGCCGCCGGCCCGATCCAGGCCCGCATTTACAAACCGCATGACCATTCCGAGGACAAGCTGCATCCGGTCGTGGTTTATTTCCACGGCGGCGGCTTTGTGATCGCCGATCTGGACGTATATGACGGCGGCCCGCGCGGCGTGTCCAAGATGGCCGATGTCATCGTCGTCTCGGTCCATTATCGCCAGGCGCCGGAACATCACTTCCCGGCCGCCCACGACGACGCCCTGGCCGCCTATCGCTGGGTGCTGGACAACGCCCAGAGCTTCAATGGCGACCCGCAGAAGGTGGCGGTGATGGGCGAAAGCGCAGGCGGCAACCTAGCCATCGGCGTGTCCATGATGGCGCGCGACGCCGGCCTGCCGGCGCCGAAACATCAGGTGCTGGTCTATCCGGTCGCCGGGGTGGACATGGACAATGAGTCCTACGTCGAGAACGCCGACGCCAAGCCGCTGAACAAGCCGATGATGCAGTGGTTCGTGAAGCACATCTTCGCCAACGAGGCCGACGCCCAGGACCCGCGCATCAATATCGTCGAGAAGGCGAACCTGGCCGTCCTGCCATCCTCGACCGTCATCTGCGCCGAGATCGATCCCCTGCGCACCGAAGGCGAACTGCTGGCAGAGAAGCTGGAACAGGCCGGCGTGGACGTGCGTCACAAGACCTTCCACGGTTCGACGCACGAGTTCTTCGGCATGGCGACGGTCGTGCCGGACGCGGCTGCTGCCCAGACCTTCGCCGCGCATGAGCTAAAGCGGGCGTTTGGGACGGCGATCCTGCCGATCTGATTTCCGACCCACAATTCCGTCATCCTCGGCCTTGTGCCGAGGATCCATACTCCCGGTGCTCACCGGTGCGCCGCGTCTTCGAAGGAGCGTATGGATCCCAGGCACAAGGCCTGGGATGACGGCGGGAGGATGTGGAGAGGGTTTCTTGCTCTTGCCGTCGCGCGTCTCGCCCGCCAAGAACGGGCGACCCCCAGAACCGGATCGACCCCATGACCCGCACCCGCCTCGACGCCCATATCGCCGCCCTGGATGCGCCGGAGGGCCTGAAGACCGTTCTGACCGTCGTCGCCGCCACCTGCGCCCAGATCAGCGATGTGGTCGCGGGCGGCGCCCTGGCTGGCGCCCTGGGCGCATCGGGCCAGATCAATGTCCAGGACGAGGAGCAGAAGAAGCTCGACGTCATGACCAACGACATGCTGACCGACGCGCTTCTGGCCAGCCCCGCCGTCGCCGGCGTCGCATCCGAGGAAATGGACGAGGTCCAGCCGGCGTCCCATTCGACCGGCGAATATCTGGTCCTGTTCGATCCGCTGGACGGGTCGTCCAACATCGACATCAACGCCATGGTCGGCACCATCGTCTCGGTGCTGAAGTCCGCCACGCCTTCGCCGACCGAGGCCGACTTCATGCAGCCCGGCCGCAATCAGGTCGCGGCCCTCTATGCCCTGTACGGCCCCCAGACCATGCTGGTCCTGACGACCGGCTCAGGCGTGAAGGGTTTCACCCTGTCGAACGACGGCGATTGGCTGCTGACCCACGACGACATCGCCATCTCGCCGGACACCAAGGAGTTCGCCATCAACATGTCGAACCTGCGCCACTGGTCCGGGCCGGTGCAGACCTATGTGGGCGACCTGTTGAAGGGTGAGGAAGGCCCCCGCGGCAAGAACTTCAACATGCGCTGGGTCGCGGCCATGGTCGCCGACGTTCACCGCATCCTGATGCGCGGCGGCGTCTTCCTGTACCCGTGGGACAGCCGCGAGCCGACCAAGCCCGGCAAGCTGCGCCTGATGTATGAGGGCAACCCAATGGCCTTCCTGGTCGAACAGGCCGGGGGCAAGGCGACGACGGACGGCGTGCAGCCCATCCTGGACATCCAGCCCGAGCATCTGCACCAGCGCATCGCGGTCGCCCTGGGTTCGGCCAACGAGATCGACGTCTACGCGGGCGCGTGATGCAGATCGCCGCCACAGACGCCCTCCTGGTCATCGACCCGCAGAACGACTTCTGCGAGGACGGTTCTTTGGCGGTCGCCGGCGGGGCGGGGATCATGCCGCTGATCAACCGGCTGGCGGAGCGGTTCGACCGCGTGATCCTGACCCAGGACTGGCACACGCCGGATCAGATCAGCTTCGCCTCCAACCACCCCGGCGCAGCCCCCTTCACCGAGGTCGAGGTCGCTTACGGCCGCCAGATGCTGTGGCCGGACCACTGTCTGCAGGGCTCGCCGGGCGCCGACTTCCACCCCGACGTCGCGCCGACTGTGCAAAAGGCCCTGGCCGTGATCCGCAAGGGCTACAATCCGGCGGTGGATTCCTATTCCGGCTTCTTCGAGAACGACCATCGCACCTTGACGGGCCTGGCCGGTCTGCTGCGCGACTTGGGCGTGACGCGGGTCTTTCTGGCCGGTCTGGCCTTCGACTACTGCGTCCGCTTCACCGCCGAGGATGCGGTGCGGCAAGGGTTCGAGGCCGTGGTGATCGCCGACGCCAGCCGCGCGATCGCGCACCAGACCGAGGCGGCGGCGCGGGATAGTTTCCGGGCGCTGGGGGTGGCGGAGATTTCCGCCAACACTCTGTCTTTATAAGCCCAGAGCGAGCGCGCCGACTGTCGCCGCCATGGCGAAAGCGGCGATCGGCAGGCTCACCCTGCCGACTTTCACGCCGATGCTGACGAGACGGCTGCCGTAGGCCTTGTGCCGCTCCGAATAGAGATCGTCCCGAAGCCGCGACCAAACTTTGGGATACTCTGTAGAAAAGGACGCCAGAAGCCGGTCAACCGGTGGCTTATCGGGCGCGATCCTACCGGTCAGATGAAGCCAGTCGGCCCGATGCTTCGCCAGCGCCAGTGCGCCGACTGTGATGACCATCGACGGCGCCAGAAAGATCCAGAAGAAGAAGGCGGCAATGGGTGACATGAATTAGGCCAACCTGGCGTAAGCTTCCACCTCCGCAATCCGCGCCGCCTTCTCCGCCTCGTCCAGGAACGACCCCTCGAAACTGTTCCGCGCCAGCAGCGTCACCTGATCCTTCGTCAGCCCCACCGCCGCCGCCAACCGGCTATAGTTGTCGTTCACATACCCCCCGAAATAGGACGGATCGTCCGAGTTCAGGGTGACGTGCAGGCCCCGGCGCAGCATCTCGGGCACGGGGTGATCTTTCAGGTCGTCGACCACGCACAGTTTCAGATTCGACAGGGGGCAGACGGTCAGGGTCATCTGTTCCTTCGCCAGCCGCTCGACCAGGGCCTCGTCCTCCATGGAACGATTGCCGTGGTCCATCCGGTCGATATGGAGCAGGTCCAGCGCCTCGTGCACATAGGCGGGCGGGCCTTCCTCTCCGGCGTGGGCGCACAGTTTGAGGCCCAGGTCGCGGGCGGCGGCGAAGACGCGCTGGAACTTGGACGGCGGATGGCCGACCTCCGACGAATCCAGCCCCACGCCGATGAAATGATGCAGATAGGGTTTGGCCGCCTCCAGGGTCGCGAACGCCTCTTCCTCGGTCAGGTGACGCAGGAAGCTGAGGATCAGGCCCGAACTGACGCCCATCTCCGCCTTGGCCCGGTCCATCCCCGCGATCAGCCCCTCGACCACCACGCCGAAGGGGACGCCCCGGTCGGTATGGGTCTGGGGATCGAAGAAGATCTCGGCGTGGCGCACGTTGTCGGCGGCCGCCCGCTGGAAATAGGCGAAGGCCAGATCCTCGAAATCCTTGCGGGTCAGCAGGACGGCGGCCCCGGCGTAGTAGATGTCCAGGAAGTCCTGAAGGTTCGAGAAATCATAGGCCGCCCGCACCGCCTCGACGCTGTCGTAGGGGATGGACACCCCGTTGCGCTGCGCCAGCTCGAACATCATTTCTGGCTCAAGGCTGCCTTCGATGTGGAGGTGCAGTTCGGCCTTGGGCAGGCCGGCGATATAGGTGTCGAGCGACATGGGCGATCTCCGGGAGGACATCGCCCAGTCTAACCTACATCCGCTCCGGGGTGTCGATCCCCAGCAGGTTCAACGCGATTTCCAGCTGGCGCAGCGCCGCCGCCGAAAGGGCCAGGCGAGACCGCTTGGTCGCCTCGTCCGGTGCGATCAGCACCGGGCAGGCGGCGTAGAATTTCGAGAAGGACTGGGCCACCCGATAGGCGTGTTCGGCCACCAGGTGCGGCATCCGCTTGTCATAGGCGTCGGACACGGCGGTCGAGAAGGCGTCCAGCGTCAGGGCCAGATCGCGTTCGGCCGGTTCGGCGATGACGAGGGCGCCGGGTGTCAGCCCCTGATCGGCGCCCTTGCGCAGCAGGGATTTGATGCGGACCGACTGGTAAAGCAGATAGGGGCCGGTCTTGCCCTCGAAGCTCATGAACCGGTCCAGATCGAAGACGTAGCTGGTGGTCCGCGCGTTCGACAGGTCGGCGAACTTCAGGGCGGCGATGGCCACCTTGTGGGCGATCGCTTCGAACTCGTCCGGCGACAGGTCGTCGCCCAGCTTGGCCTCGTGCAGACGTTCGCGCGCCTTGTCCGTCGCCTGGTCGATCAGGTCGCGCAGCTTCAGCACCCCGCCCGCGCGGGTCTTGAAGGGCTTGCCGTCGGGACCGTTCATGGTGCCGAAGCCGAGATGCTCCAGCGCGCCCTGTTCGGCGTAACCGGCCAGATAGGCGGCGCGGAACACCTGTTCGAAATGCTCGGCCTGACGTTCATCGACGACATAGAGGGCCAGGTCGGGCGACAGAGCTTTCTTGCGGTCCAGGATCGTGGCCAGGTCGGTCGTGCCGTACATGGCCGAGCCTTCCGAGCTGATGACCAGCAGGGGCGGCGGCGAGGGCGCCTCGATCACCGACCCGTCGGCCAGCTTCTTCTTGCGGGTCTCGCCGGGCTTGGCGACATGGACCACCTGGGCGCCGTCGTCCTCGACCAGCAGGCCGGTCGCCTTCAGATGCGCCAGCATTTCCGGCATCTGCGGATCGGCGTCGCTCTCGCCGTTCCACAGGTCGAAATCGACCGACAGATCGCCATATTCGCGCTTCAGCGCCTCGCGGCTGACCGCCACGAAATGAGCCCACAGGGCGCGATAGCCGGGACGTCCGTTCTGCAGTTCCGCCGTCGCCTTGCGGGCGCGGTCCCGGAAGGCCGGGTCTTCCTTGGCCTTGCCGGCGGCCAGCGGATACAGCCGGTCCAGATCGGCCAAGGTCACGGGGCTATCGGCCGGGAAGGGACCGTCGCCCTCGGCCATAAAGGCGTTGGCCAGGCCCTCGTCGCCACAGGCCACGATCAGCAAGCCCATCTGGAAACCCCAGTCGCCAAAATGGGCGTCGCCGGTGACGTGATCGCCGCGGAAGCGGAACAACCGTTTCAGGCTCTCGCCGATGATGGCGCTGCGCAGGTGGCCGACGTGCATCGGCTTGGCCACGTTCGGACCGCCGTAGTCGATGACCACCTTGCGGGGATCGGCCACGAGTGCGGCGCCTGCATGGTCAGTGTCGGCCGCGACCTCTGCGGCGCGTTCGGCCAGCAGCGCATCGGCCAGCTTCAGATTGATGAAGCCCGGCCCCGCCACCTCGACCGAGGCGAAGCGCGGATCGGCGGTCAGCCGCTCGGCGATCCTGCCCGCCAGTTCGCGTGGATTGGCCTTCAACGCCTTGGCGGCGGCGAGGGCGCCGTTCGACTGGAAGTCGGCCAGGTCGGGGCGGTCCGACGGGGTGACACGGGCCAGGGCCGTATCCACGCCTTCGGCGGCGAAGGCGGCGGCGACCGCTTCGCTGAGGACGGTCTTCAGATCGGCCATTTATTCGCTCGGTGCGGCGGCAGGGGCGGGCGCGGCGGGCGTCGCGCC
This sequence comes from Brevundimonas sp. PWP3-1b1, assembly GCF_049896065.1. NCBI lineage: Bacteria > Pseudomonadati > Pseudomonadota > Alphaproteobacteria > Caulobacterales > Caulobacteraceae > Brevundimonas > Brevundimonas sp. PWP3-1b1. Next base: position 768,400 of record NZ_JAFCTO010000001.1, read on the forward strand.
GGCGTTGACGCGGAAGCGGCTGCCCGAGCGGTTGAACTCGGCCATTTCCGGCGTCACGTCGAAACCGACCAGGATCTCGAAATTGCCGCCGCTGGTGTCGATGCCTGCGCGCGGAATGACGATGGTGCGTTCCTCGGTGACCGAGGCGGTGCGCTGGCCTTCGAAGTTCACCGGCAGGTCGAAATATTCCTTGGTCAGGATGGCGCTGTTCCGTTCGGTCACGGCGATCCAGTAGCGATAGGTGCGTTGGTCGCTGGCCGCCTGGGCGCCGCGGCCCAGCTGGAACAGCATGCCGATATCGACGCGAATCGGATCGGCCTCGCGATATTCGCAGTCCGAGGTGATGCCTTCGATCTCGCCGGTATAGCCGACGTTGGAAATGGCGGCGCGGCCGCCTTCCAGCTCGACGTAGCGGGCGGCGTCGTAGAGGATCTTCACATAAGGGCAGGGGCCGGCGTTGGCGCGACGACGCAAGGGCGCGATGCGCGGCGCGCGGCTGGGAGCGGCCTGTTCGCCCGACGCTGGCTGCTGCTGTCCCCCACGGTCGCGGGGCGAGGTTTGAGCCTGTGCGGCGGCGGGCAGGACGGAGGCCGCAATCGAGAGGGCGGCCAGGGCGGTGAACACGCGACGCATCAGCTTATTTTTCCGACAGCGAGAGAGGGCGCACGATGATCGGCGGCCGATCATCAACGCTCGCCGCTGATAGCGGCTAAAGCGAGGCGCGGCAAACCTTCGCTGCCTCTCAGCGCTCCATGATAAGGCATGTGGACGTCGCGGTCGCATAAAGCTTGCCGTCCAGCCCGCGCAGATCGGCCTCGGAGAAGGCGGCGCGGCGGCCGGCCTGAACGATCCGCCCCTCGGCCCTAACCGGCGTGCCCGCGCTCAGCGCCTTGTGAAAAACGGTCTTCAGCTCCAGCGTCGTATAGGTCTGGCCCGGCCGCAGCGTCGAATGGACGACGCAGCCGCAGGCCGAATCCAGCACGGTGGCGATCCAGCCGCCATGGACGCTGCCCAGCGGATTATAGACGGCGGTGGTGGGGATGGCTTCGAAGACGACGCGGCCTTCCTCGACCTCGGTCAGTTCGAAGCCGACGGTGCGCGCGATCGGGGCGATCATGCCGCCGGTCAGGCCGAGCCGCAGCTGCTCTACCCCGGACAGGGCGGCGATGTCTGGGGTGTCGGTCATGCAAACGGCTCCGGTCAGGTCCGTTTACAATAAGGACGGACGCCGCCGTGGCAAGCGTCCGTCGTTTGCTTGTCTTACAGACCGGGCAGTTTGAAGCCGCCGCTGCGGCGCGGCTGGATCGTGATGGCCTGCTGGCCGCCGGTCAGGGCTTGCAGACGCGCCGCCTCGGTCGTGGCGTCGATGGTCTGCTGGCCTTCGGCGGTCTGACGCGTGGTGGGGGCCTGGGTCGAGGCGTCGTCCTTGCGCCAGAACATCAGGCGGTTGGCGAAGCTTTCGTCCTTGTGCGCCAGGTCGCCGAACTCGTCGTCGATGACGTAGCGGGCCAGGGGGTCGGCCTGTTCGCCGCCGGCCTGGGCCACCAGGACCTGCTCGCCCGGCGTACGGGTGACGGCTTGGCGCTGGCCCAGGAGGATCTGACGCGCGGCGCTTTCGGGGGCCAGTTCCTGCGGACGCGGCTGACCCGGCGCGGGCGGGCGCAGGCCGTACTCGGGCGGAATGCTGAGCGGGGCGGTGGAGACGGTGACGAACTCGTCCGGCACGACCTTGGTCAGGCCGATGCCTTGCTTCAGTCCGCCGCAGGCCGAAACGGCGAGCGCGGAGGAGGCGACGAGGGTCAGGACGGCGACACTGCGGATACGCATGGTTTCAGGCTCTGGTCGGCTGATGCACGAGGCGCTGCGAGAGCGCCGTTGGCATAGTGAAGACGGGGTGATTACGACTTTTCGGGGGCTACGCCAACCTTAGCGGGCTTGTCGGAGATGAGGCTGTCCAGAATCAGCAGGACCACGCCGATGGTGATGGCGCTGTCGGCGACGTTGAACACCCAGGGAAAGACGCCCGTGCCCGAGAAGTCGATGAAGTCGACGACGTAGCCGAAGCGAATCCGGTCGATCACATTGCCCAGCGCCCCGCCCATCACGAAACCGATGGCGGTGATCAGCAGGCGACGGTTCGACTGGGTCGCCCACCAGGCCAGACCCGCCGAGACGACGATGGAGAAGATGACCAGGCCCCAGCGGGCTTCGCCGCCGCCGAACAGGCCGAAGCTGACGCCGGTGTTCTCGACCCAGCTGAAGTTCAGGATGGGCGGCAGGACCGGGACACGCCCCACCTCCTGCAGCATCAGGCCGCTGATGATCCAGGCTTTGGTCAGCTGATCCAGGACGATGATCAGAAGGGCGAACACATAGGCGGTGACGGCGAGGCGCGTGATCTTCATGCGGCGCGGTTAGCAGGAAGCGGCGCCGGGGCGAAGCGGAAAACGGCGCATCAGAACAGGTCGCCCTAGAACAGACTGCCTTGACCGGCCGCAGGCGGCTTCGGCTTGGCGACCGGACGCGGCGAGGCCGGGCGGGGTTCGCCGCCGTCGATGGTTGCGGGTTGAGACCCGTCGCCGAACACCAGCCTGACCGCCTGACCGGCCTCCAGCGCCTTGGCCGAGGTGATCCAGCCGCCGTCCGAATCCTCGACGCGGGCGAAGCCGGGCTTGGGACGGCCGGGGTCCAGCGTGGTCAGCGCCCGCGACAGGGCCGCCAGACGGTTGGCGTCCCGCTCCAGCCGACGCGGCATGACGCCGTCCAGCCGCGCGCCGACGGCGTGAAGCCGGGCCTCACGCTGATCCAGTCGTCGGTGCAGGGGGGCGGGCGACAGGCGGACCGAGACCTGCAACAGCCGCCGCTCGCCTCGCGCCACGCCCGCCTGCAAGGCCGCGCCCAGCCGATCGCCGGCGCCGCGCAGCCGGTCCTGACCCCGCTCGATCCGCGTGCGCAGCAGGGACGGGCTCAGCTTGCCGCCCGTCACCGCCAGATGCCGTTCGTGCAGGGCGACGTTGCGTTGCAGCCCCGACCCCAGACGGCTCGCTGCGTGATCCAGCCGCTGCTGCGCCAGGGCCAGCAGATCCTCCGGCCGCGCCGGCAGGCCGCGCGCCACGGCCCGCAGGCGCGTGCGCCGATCCTCGATCAGGCGCCCGCCCGCCTGGACCATCCGCCGGTCCATGTCGGCGACCGCGTATCTCAGGTCCGCCAGCACCGGCGTCGCCATTTCCGCCGCGCCGGTCGGGGTCGGCGCCCGGCGATCCGACACGAAGTCGATCAGGGTTGTATCCGTCTCGTGCCCCACGGCCGAGATGATGGGGATGCGCGCCGCCGCCACCGTCCGCGCCAGGCCTTCATCGTTGAAGCACCACAGGTCCTCGACCGACCCGCCGCCGCGCGCGACGATCAGCAGATCGGGGCGCGGGATCGGCCCGTCCGCCGTCAGGGCGTCGAAGCCGCGAATGGCGTTGGACACCTGGCCGCATGCCGCCTCGCCCTGAACCACCACGGGCCAGACGATTACGCGGCAGGGCCAGCGTTCGGCGATCCGGTGTAGCACGTCGCGGATGACCGCCCCGGTCGGGCTGGTGATCACGCCGATGACGGCGGGGAAGGTGGGCAGGGCCTTCTTGCGGCCCGGTTCGAACAGGCCTTCCTCGCGCAGTCGAACCTTCAGCCGCTCCAGCTGGGCCAAGAGGGCGCCGGCGCCGGCCGCCTCCATGCTCTCGATCACGATCTGATAGGACGACCGCGCCGGATAGGAGGTGATCTTGCCGGTGACGATGACTTCCAGCCCGGCCTCGGGTTGAACGCCCAGGCCGCGCGCCGATCCCTTCCAAACCACGCCGTCGATAGCCGACTTGTCGTCCTTCAGCGTCAGATAGATGTGGCCCGAGGCGTGGCGGTTGACCTTGGAGATCTCGCCCCTCAGCCGCACATGGCCGAACCGGTCCTCCAGCGTGCGCTTCAGCGCAAAGGACAGCTCCGAAATCGACAGCGGCGGATTGTTGTCGCGCGGGGCAGGGGCCTCGGCCGGGCCTTCGAACACATAGGAGTCGTCGCTCATCGGCCCATCCTAGCCTGCGTCGATCCGCGCGGGAACGCCGCGCGCGCCTCGCCGTTCGACTTTCATGGCAGCCGACCCACCCGGAACCGATCCGTCCGACCAGAACCCGCGTGAGCGTGACCTCGAACGTCGCGCTGGAGGCGGCGGCGCCATGAGCCCGTGGCTGATCATCGGCTGCATCATTCTGCTGGGGCTGGGCGTCTATGTCGCCTCTGCCCTGCTCTAGATCGTCAGGAAACCCATGAACCGTCTCATTCCGCTCGCCGCCGTCCTTTGCCTGACCGGCGCCGTCGCCGCCTGTTCGGATCGCGACGACGATGTCGTCCAGGCGCCCGCGCCGGGCGGCGCGCCCGTCGCCCTGCCGGACCAACAGGCCGACACGGCGGCGTCGAACGCCGCCCTGGCCTTCAACATGACCCGCGACCAGTTGGAGGATGCGGATTTGTATTCGCGCGCCGATGTCGATCTGGGCGATGTCGAAACCCTGGTGCTGGACGCCTCAGGCGCCCTGACCCATCTGGTGATCGAGCTGGAAGGGCCGGGCGACATGAAGGTGCAGGTCCCGGTCGCCGACGTGGCCCCAATCGACCGTAACGGCGACAGGGATCTGGTCACCGACCTGACGGCGGGCCAGCTTCAAGCCCTGCCGGCCTGGACGCCGCCAGCTCGCTGATTGGACGCTGAATGCGGCGTTAAGTCTGACGGGTGCTTGACCGGCCGGCGACGGCCGGTCATTGCCCGGTCTCATGAACATTCTTCTCGTCGGATCGGGCGGCCGCGAACACGCCCTGGCCTGGAAGATCGCCCAGTCGCCGCTGGTCACGCGCCTGGTCGCCGCGCCCGGCAACCCCGGCATCGAGAAGCTGTGCGAGCTTCGCGCCATCAAGGCCGACGACGCCGACGGCCTTGCCGCCTTGGCGCGAGAGATCAAGGCCGACCTGGTCGTGGTCGGACCCGAAGTGGCTCTGGCCGCCGGTCTGGCCGACCGTCTGGCCTCGGCCGGCATCCCCTGTTTCGGCCCCACCGCCAAGGCGGCGCAGCTGGAAACCTCGAAAGCCTTTTCCAAGGCCTTCCTCGAACGCCATGAAATCCCCACGGCGGGTTACGGCGTCTATGACACGGTCAAGGACGCCAAGGCCGCGCTGGACGTGTTCAAGCCGCCCTACGTCATCAAGGCCGACGGTCTGGCCGCCGGCAAGGGCGTGGCCATCAGCCCCGACCGCCCCGATGCCGAGGCCGAGATCGAGCGGATGCTGGGCGGTCGCTTCGGCGCGGCCGGCGCCCGCGTCGTGATCGAGGAGTTCATGGACGGCGAGGAGGGTTCGCTGTTCGCCCTGTGCGACGGTCAGCGCGCCCTGCTATTCGGCGGCGCCCAGGACCACAAGCGCGCCTTCGACGGCGATCTGGGCCCCAACACCGGCGGCATGGGCGCCTATTCGCCCGCGCCCGTCTTCACGCCCGACCTGGTGCAGCAGGCCGACGAACTGATCGTCCAGCCGACCATCAAGAAGATGGCCGAGGAGGGCGCGCCCTATCGCGGCGTGCTGTACGCCGGTCTGATGGCGACCGAGAACGGCCCCAAGGTGGTCGAGTTCAACGCCCGATTCGGCGATCCGGAATGTCAGGTGCTGATGATGCGGATGGCGGGCGACATCGTTCCGTATCTGCTGGGCTGTGCGCGCGGCGACGTGTCGGGCCTGGCCTCGCCCGCCTTCAAGCCCCAGACGGTGATCTGCGTGGTCATGGCCGCCAAGGGCTATCCCGACAGCCCGCTGGAGGGTTCGATTATCCGCGGCGTCGATCAGGACTTCGGTCCTCATGTCCAGGTCTTCCATGCCGGCACGAAGCGCCGCGACGACGGGTTGCTGGCCGCCTCTGGCGGTCGCGTCCTGAACGTCTGCGCCGAGGGCGACGACATCGCCCAGGCCCGCGAACGCGCCTATGACGCGATCCGCAAGATCGATTGGCCCGGCGGCTTCAACCGCTCCGACATCGGCTGGCGCGCGCTGGAGCGGGGCTGACCGTATCGGCGGGGTGTGGTAGGAGTTAATCCATGGCTGATCCTGCAATCGATCACGACGACGAAGACCTGTTCTCGACGCCCGACGACGCGGCGGACGAGGCCGCAACCTTGCGGGGGCTGGCGGACGCGGCGGCAGGACGGGTCGTCGATAATGAAACCGTCATGCGATGGGTCGAATCGTGGTCGACGGCCAATCCTCTGCCCCGGCCGAAATGCGGCTAGTCGTCTGGACGGATCAGGCGCTGAGCGATCTTGAGGACATCAGCCTCTATATCGCAGACTTCAACCCAGCCGCCGCAGCGCGTTTTTTCATTCGATTGAAGGCCGCTGCCGAGAGCCTGGCGCATTTTGCGGACAGAGGGCGTCCCGCCATCCATGGAACGCGCGAGCTGACCCTCGTGAAGCCTTACCTGATCCGCTACGCAATCCTGCCGGATCGGGTGGAGGTCGTCACCATCCGGCACTCCGCCCGACGGCCCGAGGGTTAAGCCCTACGCCGCTGCGAACAGCAGCCGGCCTTCGCCCATGCGTTCGCGCAAGCCTGGCAGGTCGGTATGGGCGACCGAGAAACAGCCGTAGCTGCGGCCCAGCTTGCCTTCGCGCGCAAGGAAGTCCGGGTCGGCGTAGTCTGCGCCGTGGATGATGATGGCCCGCTCGCGCGCCTTGTCGTTGGAGTATTCCAGTCCGTCCAGCAGGACATTCGGCCCCTGCTGTGCGCCCCAGTTGGCGCCGGCGGTGGCATAGGCGCCGACCGAGGACATGTTGGAATCCGGCGTGTTCGAGAACCGCTGGGCGAAGCCGGTGTGGGCCGGATCGGACCCGCGACCGTGGCAGGTGCGCAGGACCTTGACCTCGCCGGCGACCAGATCGACTTCGTACAGGCGTTCCTCGCCCGAAAATTTCTGGAAATCGACCAGATACATCCGGTCGCGCAGCGGCAGGTGGCGGTGATGGGTGTCCAGCGCGGTCATGGCGCGCTCCATCAGTTCCTTGCGCACACGACCACGGGGGTCCAGCGGCGGAGGCGTCAGGGCGGCGGTCTGGACCGTCGGCAGTCCGACCTGCGGCATCGCGATCGGGGCTCCGGTCTGAGCCGTGGTCAGCGGCGCCTTGGCGCTTGCGCTGGCGCATCCCGCCAGCATGGCCGATCCACCCAGAATTAGCCCTCGTCTCGATAGCCGCATGCGACGCCCTCGTTGCGGTTGGTCTTGAGGCGTGTTTGTTTCAGCTGGTTACGGCCGAGGCAACCTGAGCCTTGTGGGGCCATTTTGCGGCCGACGTGTCGCGGGGAGAGATCGATGAAGCGTTTCGGAATCGCGCTGGCCGCGCTGATGGCGTCGGCCGTGGGCGCTGAGGCCCAGCAAAGCCCCACGGACGTTGGGGTTTCATCGCAACCCACGACAACGTTCGTCGAGGCCGGAAGGTTGCTGGCGGACCCGTCGAACGGCGTTGTGCAGCGCGGTAAAACTCTTGTGATCAGAGGGAACCAGGTCGTCGAAGTGCGCGACGGCTTCGTCGGCGACCCTTCTCAAGGCAAGGTGGTGGACCTTCGGGAGGCCTTCGTCCTGCCCGGACTGATCGACAGCCACGTCCATCTGACCGGCCAGCAGAACCCAAATTCGCGGCTGGAAGAGGTCACCCTGTCCGATGCGGACCAGGCCATGGTCGGCGCCCGCTACGCCCGCCGCACCCTGATGGCCGGCTTCACGACCGTGGCCGACCTGGGCGCCTCGAACGAAGCGATCTTCGCGCTGAGGAATGCGGTCAAGACCGGCGACGTGCCGGGGCCCCGCATCATCGCATCGGGGTCGTCGGTCTCGATCCACGGCGGTCATGGCGACACCAACGGCTATCGCGACGACGTCATGCACCTGCTGTCGTCCGAGAGCATCTGCTCGGGGGCAGAGGACTGCATGCGCGCGGTCCGCACCCAGGTTCGCGCCGGCGCCGACATCATCAAGATCACGGCGACGGGCGGGGTCCTGTCCAACACCGCCGCCGGTCTGGGCCAGCAGTTCAGCGATCCCGAACTGACCGCCATCGTCGATAGCGCCCACCGCATGGGGCGCCAGGTCACGGCTCATGCTCACGGCGTGGACGGCATCAACGCCTTCCTGCGCGCGGGCGGCGATTCCATCGAACACGGCACCTATCTGGACGACCAGTCGATCCGCCTGTTCAAGTCGAACGGCGCCTGACTGATCCCGACCCTGCTGGCCGGCGATTTCGTGGCCGGCATCGCGTCTGGCCCGGACAACTTCTTCACACCGGCCCAGACGGCCAAGGCGCTGGAGGCCGGGCCAAAGATGCTGGACATGGCGCGGCGCGCCCATGAGGGCGGGGTGAAGATCGCCTTCGGCACCGACAGCGGCGTCTCGGCCCACGGCGACAATGCGCAAGAGTTCGCGCTTCTGGTCCGCGCCGGCCTGACGCCGCTGGAGGCGATCCAGGCCGCCACTGTCGGCGCCGCCGAACATCTGCGGATTTCCAGCGAGGCCGGCAAGATCGCGCCCGGCATGCCTGCCGACATCGTCGCCGTCTCGGGCGATCCGCTGTCGGACGTGACCGAGCTGGAGCGGATGAAGTTCGTGATGAAGTCCGGCGTGGTCTATCGCGCCGACTGAATCCTGGTGTTCAGGAAGGCGGCGAAAGCCGCCTCGTCCTCGAACCGGGCGACGACCGGCCAGGCCGTGACATGCGCGCGCTGGTCGGGCGTCAGCCGGACCCAGTCCTTTTCGGTGGTCACCAGCCCAGCGTCGAACACCGCCGCCCGATCCGTCAGGAACGCCATGGTCTCGGCGCTATAGGCCGCATGATCGGGGAAGGGGACGAAGTCCGCCAGGTCGCACCCCGCCGCCTTCAGCGACCGCTCGACCTTCCACGGCTTGGCGATGCCGGCGAACCCGACCTGAGGCCCCGACGGCGGCGGCCCCTCGGGCGTCAGGCGCGCGACGAAGACGGGCAGGGCGCCGAACACCGCCAGCAGTTCGGGATCGGCCTCGTCCACATCGGTCGGCAGCATGACCACCACGGCGTCGGCGCGCGCTAGCCCGGCCTTCAACGGCTCGCGCATCGGGCCTGACGGAAAGACCGATCCGTCCCCGAACGGCCATTCGTCGCCGCGCGTCTCGCCGTCCACGACGATCAGGCTGACGGTCTTGTTCAGCGCCGGGTTCTGGTGGCCGTCGTCCAGCACCAGGGCCTGCGCCCCGCCCGCGACCGCAGACCTGGCGCCCGCGACACGGTCCCGCGCGATCCAGGTCGGCGACCCCTGCGCCAGCATCAGCGGCTCGTCCCCGACATCCTCGGCCGTATGGACGTAAGGATCGACCCGCACGGGGCCTTCCATCCGCCCGCCATAGCCGCGCGACAGGCCTTGCGCCTCCACCCCCGCCGCCCGCAGCAGTCGCAGGGTTTCGCGCGCGACCGGCGTCTTGCCCGATCCGCCCACCGTCAGATTGCCGACCGAGATCACCGCACAGCCGGGATCGACCGGCTCGGCCCGCGCGATCCGACGCGCGGTCACGGCGGCCCAGATCCAGCCCAGCGGTTTCAGCACGGTGCGCGTCACACGCGCATGATTGCTGTCGCGGACATACCACCAGCGCGGCGTGTTCAGCTTCATCGCCGGGCCCGCCTCTGCGGCGTCAGCGGGGCCAGCATCGCCCACAGCCGCTCCAGTCCGCCACCTGCTTCGACCGACGCGCGGCGTCCGCGCTCGCCCATGGCCTTGGCCGCGTCCAGGTCCGCCAGCAGCGGTTCGATCACGCCCGGCAGGTCCCACGGCGCCTGAACCAGAACCAGCCCGCCCGCCTCTGCGAGCGCGGAGGTCACGGGCGCCCAGTTGGACGCATCCGGCCCCGTGATCGTCGGCTTGCCCAGTCGCGCCGGCTCCAGCGGATTGTGCCCCCCGACCGGCGGCAGGCCGATGGCGGGCGCGAACGAGCCGCCCATCACCACCACATCCGCCAGCCGCAGGAACAGGCCCATCTCGTTCAGCGTATCGGCCAGATAGATGTCGGTGTCCGGCCCGATCACCTCGCCGCGCGACCGCATGGCGAAGGCGTATCCCTCGCGCTGCAGGGCCTGGGCGATGTGCGGTCCGCGCTCGGGATGGCGCGGCGCCAGGATCAGGCAGACGCGGTCGCCCAGCCTGTCCAGCGCCCGCACTATGGCGACTTCCTCGCCCTCATGGGTGCTGGCGGCGACGATCACCGGCCGGTCGCCGATGGCGGCGGACAGGCGGCTGAAGGCCGCCGGGTCATGCGGCAAAGGCTCGCCCGAAAGCTTCAGGTTCACCAGGCCGTCGATCCGCGCGCCCATGCTCTTAAGCCGCTGGGCCGAGACCGCATCCTGGGGCAGGACCAGATCGAAGGCGCCGGTCAGCGCCCGCGCCGAGGCGGGAAACCGCGCCCAGCCTTCGACGGTCTTTTCGGTGATGCGCGCGCTGACCAGGGCCAGTTTCACGCCGCGCCGCTTCGCCTCCAGCAACAGATTGGGCCAGATTTCGCTCTCGACGAACACCGCAAGGCCCGGTCGCCAGTGATCCAGGAACCGCTCGACCACGCCCGGCGCATCGACCGGCGCATACTGATGGATCACGCCTTCGGGCAGTCGCTGAGCCAGGATCTGAGCCGAAGTCACGGTGCTGGACGTCACCAGCACCGTCAGGTCCGGCCGCGCCTTCACGAACCGCTCGACCACGGGCAGCAGCGACAGGCTCTCGCCCACGCTGACCCCGTGCAGCCAGACCAGATCGCCCGCGGGTCGCTCGGTTCGGGTGAAGCCCATCCGCTCGTCCACCCGCACGGGGTCTTCCTTGCCCCGACGCGCGCGCGCATCCAGCAGGCGCGGCGCCAGCGGCTCCAGCGCGCGGGTCGCCAGCCGGTAGGCGATCAACGGCAGGGGCGTCATGGCTTCAAGCCGGTGATCGCATCGGCCCGCGCCTCGACCGCGTTCAGCCGCGCGGTCCAGTCGGCGATCACCTCGGCCATGTCGGCGCCTTGCGGATAGTCCGCGCGGTCCCAGACGATGGCGCCCTTGCCGAACGGCATAGGCACGACGCCGCGATCCCAGCTGTTCAACCGGATCGCGGGGTTGCAGGAAATGCCGATGAACAGGGCCGGCGCCTTGGACATCTTCGCCATCAGCGGCAGGCCCTCGGCCATGACCTTGGCGGGACCACGCGGCCCATCGGGCGTGATGGCCAGGGCTCCGACCTTCAACTGTTTCAAGCCGTCGCGCAGCGCCTGCGATCCGCCCTTGGCCGCCTTCGCCTTGTCCTTGTTGGCCGAGGATCCCCGCACGGCGGGAATCCCCAGGCGTGCGACGGCCTTGGCGAAGAACTCGCCGTCCGCCGACAGGGAAATCAAGCCCTTCGCCGGTTGGGCCTCGCCCTGCGGCCATGAGGCGGGGGCTAGCCCGATACGGGAATGCCAGAAGACGCACAGCACCCCGCCGCCCGCGCGCCAGACCTCTTCGGCGACCGAACGGTTCTCGTGCGTCCAGCGGATGGTGGCGAAGCAGAACCGCATCCATTGCGCCAGGGTCCAGGCCAGGGCGGACTGGATGACGGGATTGCGCAGCGGCCTCACGCGACGGTCCCGACACTGACCGGGACACCGTCGAGCGACTGCTGGCGGGCCAGGCGGGAATAGAGGCCGCCCCTGGCGACCAGGGCGTCGTGCGACCCTTCCTCGACCACGCGACCGGCCTCGATCACATAGATGCGGTCGGCGTTGCGGACGGTCGACAGACGGTGGGCGATCATCAGGGTGGCGCGGCCTTCCATTAGGCGCTCCAACGCCGCCTGGACCAGGGCCTCGCTCTCGGTGTCGAGCGCGCTGGTCGCCTCATCCAGCAGCAGGATCGGCGCGTCCTTGACGAAGGCGCGGGCGATGGCGATCCGCTGGCGTTGTCCCCCCGACAGGCGCAGGCCCGCCTCGCCGGCGCGGGTGTCGTAACCTTCCGGCAAGGCGGTGATGAAGTCGTGGGCGGCGGCGGAGCGTGCGGCCTCCTCGATCTGGGCCTGTGTAGCGCCCGGCCGGCCATAGGCGATGTTGGCGGCGATGGTGTCGTCGAACAGGAAGGGCTCCTGCGTCACCAGGGCGATATGGTCGCGCAGGTCGTGGATGCGCAGGGACCGCACGTCGGCGCCGTTGATCGTCACCGCCCCGCCCGTCACGTCATAGAAGCGCGGCAGCAGGCTAAGGATCGTGCTCTTGCCCCCGCCCGACGGCCCGACCAGAGCCACCGTCTCGCCCGGCGCGACCCGCAGCGATACGGCGTCCAGCGTCGGCGCCCCGCCGGGGGCATAGGCGAACGACACCTGGTCCAGCACCACCTCGACCGGCCCGGTCGGCAGGGAAGCCGCATCGGGCGCCTCACGGATCTCGGCCTCGATGTCCAGGGCCCCAAACAGGCGCCGCGCGGCGGTGAAGCCCTCGCTCATCACCGTGGCCAGATTGGTCACCTGGCGCAGGGCTTGCCCTGCGGCCAGCAGCATGCCGATGAAGGCGGCGAACCCGCCCACCGTCATCTCGCCCGACTGCGCCCGCCATCCGGCATAGGCCATGACGGCGGCGACGACGATATAGGCCACCAGATCGCTGGACGGACCGGCGAAGGCGCGGGCGTTGGCGCCCTTGATCACGTGGCGCTGGCGACGGGCCACCACTTCGGCCACGCGGTCCTGCTCGGCCGCCTCGCGGTTCTCGATCTTGATCAGGCGAACCCCGTCCAGGTTCTCCATCAGGGCGGTGGACAGGTTCTCGGTCTCGGCCATGGCGCCGACGGCGGCCTTGCGGGTCTTGCGCCCGAACCGGCGCAGCACCAGCGCCACCAGCGGCACGCCCAGCAGCACCACCATGGTCAGCTGCCAGTCGATGAACCCCATGTAGATCAGCACGGCGATCAGGGTCAGCAGGTTCTGTGTGTAGTTGACGACGCCCGAGGTGAAGGCTTCGCGCACCATATTGGCGTCGAACAGCACCGACGAGACGAAGCCCCCGGAATGCTGGCTGCGCAGCCGGGCCAGGTCGGCGCGGATCATGGCACCGAACAGCCGGATTTGGATGTCGCCGACGATGGTGTGACCCAGCCGGTTGACCAGGGCCGCCTGGCCCAGCGCCGCCAGGGTGCGCGCCACCGCCACCGCCAGAATGGCGACCGGGATCCAGATCACGGCCCTATCCGCCGGGAAGCTGAAGACGCCGAATAGGCTGATGGGCTCCGTCCCGCCCAGGAACAGCCCGTTGATCGCGGGCTCCAGCAGCTTCAGCAGGGCCGCCGTCAGCAGGCCCGTCATGGCCGCGCACAGCACCGACAGGATCAGCGATCCCTTGTGCCGGGACAGGTAGTCGCGCCAGATCCGCGCCAGCAGGGCGCGCAGGGGCATGGTGTCTGAGGCGGCGACGGTCATCGGCTCTCGGTCGTCCGAGCCGCCGTTCAAGTCAAGGCTTGACCGGCGACGGTTCCAGCGTGCGGCCCTGTTCGTCGGCGCGGATCAGGGTTTCGCCCGGCGCATCCTCGATCCTGACGGCAGGAGCGACGGTCGGGTTCTGGGCATAGCGACGCCCGTCGAACGGCACGGCGGCCTCATACCCCTGGGTTATGCCGCCCCCGGCGACATAGACGCCCAGATCGCGACGGCCGTGGGTCTGCTGTTCCAGCAGGCGGATGGGCGCACGGGCGACGCTGATTTCGCCGACCGAGCGATAGGTCTCGCCGGTTCGGTCCAGCACCAGCAGTCGGCACCCGCCCGACCCGCACCAGTTCGGACCCGTCAGATAGACCAGGGTCGTGCCGCCGTCGGGGGTGATCGCGGCCGTGTATCGGGTGGTGTCCAGCGCCTCCTTCGCCCGTTCACGCAAATAGGCGATCAGGGCCTGATCCTCGGGCGGCGGCGTCTGGGCGACGGCCGCGCCCGCCCAAAGGCTGGCCACGACGGCTGCTGCGGTGGCGAGGGTTTTCATCGGGGCCTCCTGTTCTCGACGAACATTCCAACGCATCAGGATCGAGATCGGATGACGCGGCGGCGTCGGATCGCTATCTGGCGGGCATGGCGCGCTTCGACCTCTCGACCGCGATGGGCCGTTTCCGGGCGCATTGGCATTATTTCTGGGCCGACCACGCGTTTCTGCGCGTGGCGTTTTCCAACGCCCACTGGCTGGGGCCGGACCTGGTGCGCACCAACCAGCCGTCGCCGCGCCAACTGGCCTACTGGAAATCCAAGGGCGTGCGCACGGTCATCAACCTGCGGGGCCAGCGCGACGAGGGCTATTACTGGCTGGAGAAGGAGGCCTGCGAACGGCTGGGCCTGACCCTGATCGACGCGCCGCTCGATTCGCGCGACCCGCCCGAGACGGTGCGCATTCATCGCGCCCGCGACCTGTTCAAGACCATCGAATATCCGGTGCTGATCCACTGCAAGTCCGGCGCAGACCGGGCGGGGATGATGGCGGTCTTCTATCGCCACTTCCATCTGGGCGAGCCGATCTCGGTGGCCATGACACAGCTGTCGAAGAAATACCTGCACTCGCGCGAGGGGCTGACCGGCGTGCTCGACTATACGCTGGAGAAATACGTCGCGGAGATCGAACCTCTAGGGATCAGCTTCATCGACTGGGTCGATAGCCCCGACTACGACCCCAAGGCCATCCGCGCCGAGTTCAAGGCCCGCTGGTGGGGCACGCTGCTGACCGACAAGCTGCTGCGGCGGGAGTAGGGCGTAAAACCCTTACCCGTTACCCTCGGGCTTGTCCCGAGGGCCTACGGCGGCCGCGCATTCGAACATCAGAGCGGTCGCGCGCTCTCTGGTCGCGTCAGCCCAACGGTTGGCCCTCGGGACGAGCCCGAGGGTGACGGATTTGAGGGTGGGCCTCAGCCCCAGGGGCCGGCCTTCGGTTCCTCGCCGCCTTCGCCGTTCGCGCGCGCTTCGGCCGCCAGTTCGGCGTCGCGCCGCGCCTTGCGCTCGGCTTCCCACGTCTTGAACCAGCGAGCGTAGTTGATGTGCCCGCGCAGCGAAAAGCTGAACAGCGCCAGCACCGCCAGCAGGCTGACCAGTTGAAAGATCTGTTGCGGTTCCAGGGTCATGATCGTCCTCGCATACAGACTAAACGTCGGATCGGGGCGCCGGTTCGGCTCCCCGATGTCGCACTCAGGCCACGTCGCCGCGCGGATCGATCAGC
This sequence comes from Brevundimonas sp. PWP3-1b1, assembly GCF_049896065.1. NCBI lineage: Bacteria > Pseudomonadati > Pseudomonadota > Alphaproteobacteria > Caulobacterales > Caulobacteraceae > Brevundimonas > Brevundimonas sp. PWP3-1b1. Next base: position 783,677 of record NZ_JAFCTO010000001.1, read on the forward strand.
TTGTGGGCGTGCAGGATGAAATAGCGCATGTGGGCGTTGTCCACGGTCGCCTGGGCGCGGGCCTTCCAGGCCTTCTTGGCCTCATCATAGCTGCCGAATGCGCCGACGAATTCGACCTGCGACAGGTCGCGGAAGGTCGGCTCGCCCAGGTGACGAAGCTCGCCGCCGATGACGATGTGCAGAAGTTGCGGCGGGACGGCGTTCTGATCGGTCATCGGAAATCCTGAAGGCTGGGCCCGAAGGCTGGGGAGGGGCTTTGCGCGCGGCATAGGCCGAGAACGCCCAAGGATCAATGTGGGGCGGGGTTTTTCCGCCCTCGCCTTAGGTCGATAAAGGCACGTTTTTACAGCGCCGCACGATCATCGGCTGGATCAGCGGGGCCGCGCAGACCAGGCTGGCCTGGCGCGGGTCGGGCCGGTTGAACGCCCACGGCCGCCCGTGATGGTCGCTGACCTTGGCGCCGGCCTCCTGGGCGATCAGCCAGCCGGCGGCGACGTCCCAGTCCCATTTCGGCGTCAGGGCCAAGGCGGCGTCGAAGGCGCCGGCGGCGACCAGCGCCATCCGATAGGCCAGGGCGTTGCGCTTTTCGAACCGCATCGGCGGCCAGGGCTCGTCGTCGAACCAGGGCGCTTCGATCAGTCGCGCATCGCCCAGGATCGAGGCGTCCTCCAATGCAGCAACGTCCGAGGCTTTGATGCCCCGGCCGTTACGCCGGGCCCCGCCGCCGCGCACAGCCACATAGGTCTCCTCGACTTCGGGCGCGTGGATGACGGCGGCGACGACCTCGCCGTCCTCGACCACGGCGATGGGCACGCACCACCACGGCGTCCGCTTCATATAGGCGACCGTGCCGTCGATGGGGTCGACGATGAAGATGCGCCGCTTCGACAGCCGCTCGGGCGAATCCGCCGTCTCTTCCGACAGCCAGCCATAGTCGGGCCGCGCCGACAGCAGCCGGTCCTTAAGCATGGCGTCGACCTTTAGGTCGCCGCTGGTGACGGGCGAGCCGCCGACCTTGGACTCGATCTTCAGCCCGGCCTCGCGTTCGGCGATGGCCAGCGCCCCGGCGTCGATGGCCGCCTGGCGGATCAGGTCGAGGTCAGCGTGCAGGTCGATCATTTTCCGGCGATGGCCACCGCGTCGAACATCAGACTGGGCACGTTGAACCCGCCCCGGAACTCCAGGTCCGATCCGCGTTGGATGCGCAGATAGAGGTCGGTCAGCTTGCCGGCCACCGTCACCTCATTGACCGGATAGGCGATCGCGCCGTTCTCGAACCAGAAGCCCGACACCCCGGCGGACCAGTCGCCGGTGTTTCCGTTCAGCGACGGCCCAAACATCGAGGTGACCAGCAGGCCGGTCCCCGCATCGGCCATCAGCCCCGCCAGATCACGCTCGCCCGGCTCCATATGCAGGTTGTGGGTCGAGACGCCGGACGGCCCGGCCAGGCCCCGTGACGCATGGCCGGTGGATTGCAGCCCCAGTTGCCGGGCGGATGCGCTGTTCAGCAGCCAGGTGGTCAGGACGCCGTCGTCGAAGAGGGCGCGCTTCTCGACCGCCACGCCTTCGTCGTCGAACGGGGTGGAGCCCATGCCGCGCGGACGGAACGGATCGTCGATCAGGGTCACCCCCTCGGCGAACACCCGCTGGCCCATCCGGTCCTTCAGGAAGGAGGTGCCGCGCGCGATCGACGGGCCGGAAATGGCGCCGATGGCCGGCGACACGATCTGGCCCGACATGCGGTTGTCGAAGATGACGGGGGCGGTGGTCGAGGCGATCTTGCGCGCGCCGGTACGGGCGACCGCGCGTTCGCCGGCCGTGCGTCCGATCAATTCGGCGCCGGGCAGGTCGGACAGGTGGCGCATCGAACGGCTCTCGCCGCCGCGCTCCATCGCCCCGTCCTTTTCCGCGATGACGCCGACGCCCAGCGAGAAGGCCGAACCCTCATAGGCGCCGTCGAACCCGTGAGAGGTCACCAGCCGCCAGCGGCTGGACGACCACGACGCATGGCCGCCTTCCGACCGGGCCACGCCCGCCACGGCCAGGGCGGCGGCCTCCGCCTCGGCCGAGACCTGTTCCAGGACCTCGGCGGTGCGTTCGGTTGGATCGAACAGGTCCAGATCGACGAACGGCCCGCGCGCCAGCCGATCCTCGGGAGCGAAACCGGCGTGGGGGTCTTCCGGCGCCAGCCGCGCCATGGCCACGGCCCGCTCGACCAGCCGCGCCTGGGTCGCAGGCGACAGGTCGGAAGCCGAAACCGACGCCTGGCGCTGGCCCACGAAGACCCGCAGGCCCAGGTCGCGCGATTCCTCGCGTTCGACGTCTTCCAGCTTTGCGTTGCGCACCCCGACCGACAGGGACCGCCGGTCGGCGCTGACCGCCTCGGCGGCGTCGGCGCCGGCCCTCAAGGCCGCCTTGACGATGTCGTTGAGAAGATCGGTGGAAACGGGCGCAGCCAAGGTTTCAGTCATGCCCCGATATGGCGGACGGCTTGCTGCACCGCAACCGCGTCAAACGACGGCGAAGGCGATCAGGCCCACGGCGGCGCTCAGCAGCGCCACCCAGGTCAGCAACATGCCGATCACCCGTCCCAGCGACGGCCCGGTCTGGAACAGCAGGCCCAGGGCATGGACGACCCGTCCCACCAGCAGCGTCGCGCCCACCGCATGCACCATCCAGGCCGGCGCCCCCACGGCGGCCAGCAGCAGCATGGCGATCATGCCCGGCGTCGCATATTCCACCAGATTGCCGAAGGCCCGGCTGGCGGCCATCAGGTCCGGGTTCCCGCCGTCCCCGAACGACACCATATGCTTGCGCCGTCCGCTGACCACGATGCCCGACAGCACCAGCATCATCAGGATCAGCAGGCCGCTCCACAGGGCGGCGGCCTGGACGGCGTACATCAGGGGTGTGGTCATCGATCAGTCCTCGCGCCCGACGGGGTAGAGCAGATAGTGGTCGTCATAGAAGGGCGTGCGTTCGTAGAACCAGGCCAGACGCGCCTGCGGGTCGGCGGCGAACGCCGCGTCGGCCGCCAGTTTCGCCTCGAACTCGGCCTTCAGCGCAGGGTCCGCCGCCATCATCTTGTCCGCCAGCGGCGCGATGGCGTAGGCCTCTATATATTCGACGCGGCTCATGACCTCGGGGAACATGCCCCAGGCGAAGAAGCTCTCGCTGGATTGCGGCTCCAGCAGCAGTACGACGATGTCGCCCAGCGGCTGATCGGTCGGCACCCGCACCGATCCGACGGGATATGTCCAGTCGCGCTTCTCGACCTCGACCGTCTTCACCGAGGCCTGGACGTGACCCTCGTTGGCCCGCGTCGCCAGCTTGGGCTCGACCAGACGCAGCATCGACAGGTCCACCGTGCGCCGCGCATCGACCGTTTCCATTTCGATTCCGTGCGTCTTCAGCCGCTCGATGATGTCGGTGCGATAGCCCGGCACCCAATAGGCGGTCGGTCGCGTCAGGGTCAGCGTCGGTTTGGAGCCATAGAAGGGCATCTGCCACAGCTCGGGATCGGGCCGGCCCAGCCAGCGAATCTCTTTCCGGCCCGAGGCGGGGCTGTCGTACATTTCGTACAGGATGCCCTTGAACGGCCGGGTGGACGACGGCGTCTCGTCGGCCTCGAAGTTGGCGGGGATCTGCGCCGGGCGCAGGGCCTTGTCCTGCTCGGTCGCGGCCCTCAGACCCGCGCCCTGATCGGCCAGCAGCCGCATCGCCTCCTCGATGAAGACATAGGTGCCCAGCACCCGCTGCTCGTGCGGTTTCAGGCTGTGGTTCTCGATCAGGATCGTGGGAACGTGCGCCGCCGAGCCCCAGCCGTTGGAGAACCGCTCGCCCAGGCCGCCGTCCGACAGGCCCTTCCTGGGTTCGTCGTCATCCATGCCGAACACCAGTTCGCCGGGGATGTGACCCTCCCGTTCCAGCGCCGCATTCATCGCGGGCTTGAAGATCGAATCCAGCCAGGCCGACCCGTTCGGCGAGCGGCTGAACGCCCCGTCCTCGCCGTTGAAGCCATAGGTGACGTCGTACTGGTAATCCATGCCGTCGGTGACGTGGACGTCCACATACAGGTCGGGCCGGTATTTCAGGATCAAACCCCGCACCGCCCGCATCTCGGGCTGGTCCAGCTTCAGATAGTCGCGGTTCAGGTTCTGGTTGGTCGCCGTATTGCGCCAGCCCTGGATGCGCGGCCCGCGCTGGTTGGGGCGGGAATAGGCGCTGGCCCGCTCGTGCCCGTCCACGCTCAGGATCGGGATCAGGATCAGATTGACCCGGTCGAGCAGGGCGTCCTTCCCGTAAAACGCGATGTCGCGCAGCAGCATCATGCCCGCGTCCTTGCCGTCGATCTCGCCGGGGTGGATGCCGGCCTGGATCATCAGCACGGGCTTGGCCGGATCGAACGCGGCCCCGTCCTTGGACGCGATCACCGCATAGATGGGCCGTCCCTCGGGCGAGACGCCGAACTGTTCGATGCGGATCAGGTCGCTGGCCTGATCCAGCCGGTCGAACCAGGCGCGGGTTTCGGCGTAGTCGGGCGAGAAGTCATGGCCCGGATCGGCCTCGAACGCTGTGACCCACGGATCGCTCGCGTCGCGCAACAGAGCCCTGGACGCCCCATCCCAGGCCCGCGCGGGGGGCAGGAAGGCCTGGTCCCAGGGGGCGGTGTTGGGGATCGTCTGGGACATGGCGGGGCTCACGCTACAGGCAAGGGCGGCAAGGAAGGCCGCTAACAGGAGAGGGCGCATCGCCCTAACTCGACCGTTGCCGTCCGTCTGGCAACCCCCGCAGTCGTCAGCTTCGCACCTGACCGTCCCGTTTCGGCCACGTCATCTCGACCTGAAGCCCGCCCTCGTCGGCGTCTTCCAGAGACAGCGTCCCGCTGCTGGCTTCGACGAAGTCGCGGGCGATGGCGAGGCCCAGACCGCTGCGTGCCGCGCTCTCATCCAGCCTGACGCCGCGCCCCAGGGCCGAGGCGCGCAGGTCGGCCGGAATGCCGGGACCGTCGTCGGCGATCCGCAGCGACAGGCTGTCGCCCTCAACGCAAGCCGTCGCCCGCACCATCGCAACGGCGTGACGTGCGGCGTTCTCCAGCACCGCCCCCAGCGCCTCCAGCGCCGCCTCCTCATCCAGCGGCAGGACGACGTCCGGCGCGACCTGGTTGTGCAGCGCAAGTCGGGCGCCGTCCGGTGTTCGGGCGATGACCGCGAACAGGCGTTCGATCGCCACCGAGGCGTTCGCGCTCTGGACCGGCGCCGCCCGTCCGCCCGCCCGCGCCAGTTCGCCCTCGACCGCGCCTGAAACCAGATTCAGGCCGTGAGTCATCTCGCGTCCCGTCGCTGGGTCGAGCGCCTCGATCTGCAGACGCAGCGCGGTAAGCGGCGTCTTAAGGGCGTGGGCCAGGTCGCGCGCCCGGCGCCGCGCCCGTTCCACATCGGCGGCGCGCGCCTCGGCGAAGTCGTTGATGGCCAGGGTCAGGGGGCGCACTTCGTAGGGATGACGAGTCTCGTCCATTCGTCCGCCGGGCGCGCGCCGCATCGCCTCCAGTTCGCGGCGCACGGCGTCCAGCGGCGTCAGCCCCAGCCGGACCTGAACCCAGGCGGCCGCCATCAGGGCGATCCACAACACGGCCAGGAAAACGGCGCTCTCGATCCCGAAGTCGGCGCGGGCCTGACCCAGCGGCTTCCGGTCCCCCGCGACTTCGACCAGGATCTGCGGACCATTGGCGGACAGTTGCACGTTCCGCGCGATCCTCAGCACCCGATCCTCGAAGGGCCCGACGGCGCTTCGCGATCCCCAACCGCGAGCAGGCGGAGCGTCGGGCGACGCAAGAACCCCGTCCCACAATGACCGAGAACGCACTTCGCCGCCCGCCCCGCTAATGCGCCAGTACAGGCCGCTGGCCGGCCGATCGAAGCGCGGATCGAACGGGCGGGCTGACAGCGTCGCCCGTCCCTGGGCGTCCGGTTCCAGCGCAGCGATCAAGGCCAGACCGTGCCGTTCCAGTTCCGCCAGAAGTTGGCGTTCGGCATGGCGCTCGAACAGCACGCCCAGCACCAGCCAGGCTGTCGCCAGGGCGACTGCGACGGTGACGCCGGCGAAGGCCAGAAGTCGTGCGCCGAGGGAGCGCCCGCGTCTCAAGCCGCGCCCGCCAGGACATAGCCGAAGCCGCGCCGCGTCTCGATCACGCCGCCGCCGACCTTGCGTCGCAGCCTCGTGACCAGCGCCTCGATGGCGTTGGCCTCCACCGCTTCGACTCCGTGCAGGCTCTCGGACAATTCGCCGGCGCTCATCGGCCGGCCGCCGCTATGCGCGAGCGCATGCAGCAGACGGTATTCCAGCGGCGACAGCGACAGGGGCGTTCCGTCGATGCTGACCTGCATCCGTCGCGTATCCAGCCTCACGGCGCCGAAGCTCAGCACCGATTCCGAATGGCCGGCGTTCCTGCGGATCAGGGCGCGGACACGGGCCACCAGTTCCCCGGGCTCGAAGGGCTTGGCCAGATAGTCGTCGGCGCCGGCCTCGATCCCCTCGACCTTTTCCGTCCAACCCCCGCGCGCCGACAGGATGATGATGGGAAAGACCCGTTCGTCCGACCGCCATCGACGCAGCACGCTCAAGCCGTCCAGACGGGGCAGGCCCAGGTCCAGGATTACGGCGTCGTAGTCCTCGTCCCCGCCCATGGCCCAGGCTGTCTCGCCGTCCTGCGCCAGATCCACCACGAACCCCGCGCCCTGCAGGGCGGCGGTCACGCCGCGTGCGATGGCCGCGTCGTCCTCGACCAATAGGAGGCGCATGGTCAGTCTTCCTCGATATCGAGAACGGCGCCGGTGCGGGCGTCCAGTTCCATCTCTATGGCGCGGCCTTCGGGCGTCAGGATCTCAAGCTTGTAGACCGCCGTGTCGTCATCGTCGTCCTCGTCCAAATCCACGTCGATCACCTCGCCAGCGACCCGTTGTCGCGCGATGTCCAGGATACGGCTTAGTGGCAAACGCCCGTTCCCCTTCGGCGCGCCTTGCAGCAGCGGTGGGGGAGGCGGCTCCGCGACCGGCTGGCTCGGTTGGAACTGCGGCGGCGTGAAGGCCGGAGGCGGTGATTGCGGCGCGGGCGTCTGGCGCAAGTCCGGCGCGCGCTGTTGCGTCTCCGCCGGCGCGGAGCCCCCCGGATCGCAGGCGTTCAAGCCCAAGGCCGCGACCAGGGCCGGCAGGATGAGAACAGAGGCGCGCATGGAAACCGACAGACTGCATTTCCTCGCTGACGGCAAGCTGACGGGCGGCGTCTGCGGGCTGTCAGCCGGGCGGTCGCATTGTGGCGACATCGCCGAACCCCGGCGCAATCAAGAGAAGGACATGACGATGAAACCGCTTCTGCCCGTCACCCTGCTGAGCCTGGCCGCCATCGCCGGCGTCGCCACCGCCGCACCAACCTCGGCGCCGGTCGCCGCCGCCGTCTCGGCTCCCGCCGCCGCAGCCGCCGCAGCCGCCGCTCCGCCGGTCGTCGCCAACCCGAACCGCGACGACTTCTACGCCCATGCCGACTGGGACGATGATGACGACGACCGCCGCCGCTATGGCCGCATGACCCGACCCGACATGGGCTCCCTGCGCGCTGTCGGCATGGTCCGCGTCACAGAGGTCGAACGCGACGACGGCCGCATCGAAGTCGAGGGTCGCGACGCCCGTGGCCGCGAGATCGACGTCCTGATGGACGCCCAGGGCCGCCGTGTTCTCGACGTGCGCCGCGATAGCGACGACCGCTGGGACGACTGAATACACAGCGTTCGCCGCCATCGATTCGGATGGCGGCGGACCTGTCCTCGACCATCTCTCGGAGCGTGGATGCGTTACAGCGTGTTGTAACGGCTCTCTGTTACTTCCAGATCGGCGTCCCGTCGCCCGGCAGCCCCAGCCGGCCCCACAGGTCGTTCACCCGTTCGACCACAGCTTCGTCCATACGGATTTCCTCGCCCCATTCGCGCTTGGTCTCGGGCGGCCATTTGTCGGTGGCGTCCAGGCCGATCTTGGAGCCCAGGCCGCTCTCGGGGCTGGCGAAGTCCAGATAGTCGATGGGGGTGGACTCGATCACGGTGATGTCGCGCGCCGGGTCCATCTTGGTCGAGATGGCCCACATGACGTCCTTCCAGTCGCGGGCGTCGATGTCGTCGTCCACGACGATGACCCATTTGGTGTACATGAACTGGCGCAGATAGCTCCACACGCCCAGCATCACCCGCTTGGCGTGGCCCGGATAGGCCTTCTTCATCGACACCACGGCGATCCGATAGCTGCAGCCCTCGGGCGGCAGCCAGAAGTCGACGATCTCGGGGAACTGCTGGCGCAGCAGGGGAATGAAGACCTCGTTCAGGGCTTCGCCCAGCACGCTCGGCTCGTCCGGCGGCCGACCGGTGAAGGTGGTCAGATAGATCGGGTCCCTGCGCATGGTGATGGCGCTGACCTGGAAGACCGGGAATTTCTCGACCGAATTGTAGTAGCCGGTGTGGTCGCCATACGGCCCTTCGTCCTCGAACTCGTCCAGCAGGACATGGCCTTCCAGCACGATCTCGGCCTGGGCCGGCACCATCAACGGCACGGTCTTGCACGCGACCAGTTCGGCCTTGGCGCCACGCATCAGTCCCGCGAACTGATATTCCGACAGGGTGTCCGGCACCGGCGTCACCGCCGCCAGGATCGTGCCCGGATCGGCGCCCAGCACGACGGCGCAGGGCAGGGGCTCGCGCTTTCCGGCCTTCTTGTGCCGCGCATAGTGTTGCGCTCCGCCCCGGTGCGCCAGCCAGCGCATGATGGCCTTGTCCTTGCCCAGCACCTGCATCCGATAGATGCCCAGGTTGAAGTCGTCCTCGCGGTCGTCCGACGGCCCCTTGGTCACGACCAGGCCCCAGGTGATCAGGGGCGCCGGCTCGCCGGGCCAGCACGACTGGACGGGCAGGGCGGTCAGGTCGATCTGGTCGCCCTTAAGCACCACCTCCTGCACCGGCGCCTTCTTCACCACCTTGGGCCGCATCGACATGACAGTCTGCATCAGCGGCAGCATCTCCATCGCGTCGCCCAGGCCGCGCGGCGGTGTCGGATTGCGCAGGAAGGCCAGCAGCTCCCCGACTTCGCGCAGCTCGCCCGCCGTCGTCCGGTCCTTGCCCTCCAGCGTCACGCCCATGGCGACCCGCTTCACCGTGCCGAACAGATTGGCCAGGCAGGGGATGGGGCTGATCGTGCCGTCCGGCATGACCGGCTTTTCGAACAGCACCGCCGGCCCGCCGTTCCGTAGCAGCCGGGTCTGGATTTCGGTCATCTCCAGCACGGTGGAGACGGGTTCGGACACCCGCACCAGCTCGCCCTTGGCTTCCAGCTGGTCGATGAAGTCACGCAGGGATTTGTAGGCCATGCGGCGAGGCTTAGGCGGGAGAGCGGTCTCTGTCACGCGTCGCGCGACCGAACCTGCGATCCAGCGCCACCAGCGCCAGGCCGACCAGCAGGAAGAAGACCAGCAGCCCCGCGAAGATCGCGACGACCCGGCCCAGTCCCAGCTGGTCCACATTGACGAAGCCATAGGGCCACCAGTGCGTCGCCAGGCCGTGGATCAGGGTCCAGCCGCCGTAAATCAGCGGAAACGCCAGCCACTTCACCGGATCGATCCAACGCAGCCGGCCCTTGGGCGTGAACCACAGCCAGTCCAGCAAGAAGGCGGACGGCATGACGTAGTGCAGCACCAGATTGACGCCGGCCAGCAGACCCTCGGGCTTCCAGTAGGGGGCCAGCATGAAGTGATACACGAAGCCGACGACGACGATGTACATGGTCACCGCCGCCCGCACCCCTTCGCTGGCGCTCCATCGCGCGATGCGGCGCTCGCCGTTCAGCAGCGGGCCGGTGAAGGCCAGTGCGACCAGGATGTTGGTCAGGATGGTGAAGAAGCTGAAATAGTTGACCGTCCGCTCCACCACGCCCCAGCCCTGGCTGGGGCCGACCATCAGGATGTACTGCAGCAGCAGCGTGGCCCAGCCGATCACCGCAAAGGTCGCGCGCCACAGCCGTGGTCGATCCCGCTCGCGCACCATGACGTCGTCTCCGTTCGATCAGGCGTCAGTCTTGTCCCATTCGAACGTCGGGTCCAGCCAGTCGCCCAGCCGCTCTCCACGATCCAGGGCGTTCATCCGCTGCATCTCCTCGCTCGACAGCTCGAAATCGAAGACGTCGAAATTCTCGCGCGCGCGGCTTTCCTTGGTCGTGCGGGGAATGGCGATGATACGGTTCTGGATCAGCCAGCGCAGGGTGATCTGGCCGTTGGTCTTGCCGTGCGCGGCAGCAAGTTCGGAAATCGTGGCGTCCTCGGCGATCTTGCCCTGGGCCAGCGGCGACCAGGCGGTGATCGACGATCCCAGCTCGGCCGCCGTCGCGACCAGTTTGTCGATGCCGAGATAGGGGTGGTGCTCGACCTGGTCGGTGATCAGCCGCGCCTTGGACAGACCCTGCGCCTGGCGGAATTCCTTGGACGGGAAGTTGGACAGGCCGATGGCGCGCGTCAGGCCCTGATCCTTGGCTTCGTTCAGCGCGCCCAGCGTCTCTTCGAACGACGGCGTCGTCTTGGGCCAGTGCAGCAGCAACAGGTCGGGCGTCGTGCCCAGGCTGTCGGCCGATTCCTTGGTCTGTTTCAGCAGGGCGTCATGGGTGAAGTGTTCGACCCAGATCTTGGTCGTCAGGAAGATGTCTTCGCGCGCCACGCCGGAATCCCGGATGCCTTCGCCGACCGCCTTCTCGTTCTTGTAGATCCAGGCCGTGTCGATGTGACGATACCCGATCCGCAGCGCCTCGGCGACCATGCGGCGCGCGTCGTCCGGCTCCAGCTGCCAGGTGCCGAAACCAAGCAGGGGGATTTCGATGTCATCGACGGTGATTGTGGGCTGGTCGCCATAGGCCATGAGGCGCTCCTTCGCGTCGCTTGAGGGATGGCCTAGTTAGGCGCCCGGGCGGCCTTGCGAAAGGTCGCGGTTCGTTCGGCCGACGATTTCCTGGCCGCAATCGCCGCCTCAGCCGGCGTCGAACGCCTTGACCATCCGTTTCGGCGCCACCTTGCGCCACCGCTTCTCCAGCGCCGCCCTCAGCCACGCCGGATCGACCGAGGCCAGCCGCGCCAGCACGATCGGATAGTCACGATAGTGGTCTGTGAAATGAAACGTCGCCGGGTCCATCTCGATCAGCATCTCGCGCTCATCCAGGGTGTTCAGATGCACCACGATGCTGTCGTCCAGCGCGGGACGCATCCAGGTGAAGAACTTCCCCGCCACCTTGAACGACGGCTCCCCATAGGACACGCCGTCCTCCATGCCCGGAAACGAAAACAGCAGGGCGCGAACTTCGTCGTGGGTCATGTCGGTAAGCCAATCTCAATAGGCCAATCTCAATAGGCCAACGCGATCCCGTCCTTGCGCATCTCGGTCGCCGCGCCATAGGTCCAGCGGCCGCCGGGGTTCATCTGTTTCATTACGTTCTGATAGCCGCCGAACCCGCCGTCGGGCTCGCCCAGGGTCCAGCCCATGGCGCGCAGCTGGGCCTTGGTCGCCTCGGGCACGCCGCTTTCCAGGTGCAGGACGCCGGCCCCTTCCTGCGGTTGGCCGGTCGGTTCGGACGAGCCATAGTGCTGCCAGCGCGGCGCGTCGCCGGCCGCCTGGGGCTCCAGTCCATAATCGACCATGTTGATGATGATCTGGGCCTGGCCCTGTGGCTGCATGGCTCCGCCCATGACGCCGAACGCCATCCAGGGCTCGCCGTCCTTGACCGCGAAACCGGGGATGATGGTCTGGAACGGGCGCTTGCTGGGCGCATAGACATTGGGATGGCCGTCGGTCAGGGCGAACAGCTCGCCCCGGTCCTGGAACATGAAGCCCAGCGGCTCCGATCCATTGTCCGGCGCCAGGCCCGACCCCATGCCGCGATAGTTGGACTGGATCCAGCTGACCATCATGCCGTCGGCGTCGGCGACGCTGAAATAAGTGGTGTCGCCGTGGTGCGGGGCGTCGCCCGGCATGACGCGGTCCATGACCCGGTCGGGCCGGATCAGTTTTGCTCGTTCGGCGGCATAGGCCTTGGAGTTCAGCCATTCGACCGGGGTCTTGGAGAAGCGGTCGTCGGCGAACCAGCGCGCCCGGTCCTCGAACGCCAGCCGCTTGGCCTCGGCCTGGACGTGCAGCGAGGCGGCGGACTGGAAGCCCATGGATTTCAGGTCGAACTGTTCGCAGATGTTCAGGATCTGGTTGGTCGACAGGCCTTGGGTGTTGGGGCCCAGGCCGAAGACGTCCACCCCGCGATAGTTGGTCTGGATCGGCTCGACCCATTCGGTGTGGTGGGCGGCCATGTCGGCGCGGGTCAACCAGCCGCCGATTCGCCTGGAATAGGCTTCCATCTGGTCGGCCAGGGGGCCGTCATAGAAGGCGTCGCGCCCGCCCTCGGCGATCATCCGCAGGGTCTTGCCCAGGAAGGGATTGGCGAACATCTCGCCCACTTTGGGCGTCGCGCCGTTCGCGGCCCAGATGCGCTTGCGGTTGTCGTTCTCCTCGATCGGGATCACGCCCCGGTCGAAGGCGGCCATGTTGCGTTCCAGGTAGTAGGCGATGACCTGGGGCATGGGGACGCCCTGTTCGCACAGCTCGGCGACCGGCAGCAGCACATCCTTCCACGGCAGTTTCCCATACCGCTGGTGCGCGCTCCACCAGGCGTCCACCGTGCCCGGCACGTTCACCGTCACCGCGCCATAGCGGGGCAGATAGCCGTCGATGGCCTTGGATCGCGCGGTCTCCAGGCTGAGGCCCCGCGGACTGGCGCCCGAGCCGTTCAGCCCGACCACCTTCTTCTGTTTCGGATCCCACAGCATGCAATAGGCGTCGCCGCCGATGCCGTTGGCCACCGGCTCCAGGAAGCCTAGCGCCGCATTGATGGCGATGGCGGCGTCGATGGCCGATCCGCCGCGTCTCAAGGTGTCGATCCCGATCAGGCTGGCTGCCGGATGCGCCGTCGCCGCCGCCCCGTTCGCGCCCCAGACGGTGGACCGCCCCATGAACTTCGGCCCGGTGATCCGGTCGCCGATGCCGACGCCGGCATGGGGATCAGGACGGGCGGGGGCGGGGGCCGCTTCGGTGGGTTTGGCGGTCGGGGAGGCTTGCCGGGCCTGAGCTGCCGTTGCGGCCATTGCTCCGGCCGTCAGGGCTCCAGCAGGCAGGGCGGACAGGAAGGTGCGACGATGCATGGGCGAACTCCTCGAACGGCCGATGCAGCATCAAGGCGGGGTCCGGCCCATCCGGCAAGCCCCAATCTCGCAGATCGTGGCCGGCAAAGAAAAAGGCCGCGTCCCTTTCGGAACGCGGCCCAAATTCTTGAACGGACGAAAGTCCTATTCGATGTCTTCGTTCAGCAGGCCGACCTTGAAGAAGCCGTTCTCCTGCATCGTGTTCATGACTTCCATGAACTGCGAATATTTCACTTCCGGCTGAGCGCGGACGAAGACGCGCTCTTCCTGGCAGGAACCGCCGCCCAGGGCGGTGCAGACGTCAGCGGCCAGGTTGTCGATCGAGGTCTGGTTCTCGGCGATGAACAGCTGACCCGAGTCCTGGATGGTGATGTACACCGGTTCCTTTTCCTCGGTCGGGTTTGAGGGCGGCTGCGCGGGCGGCAGGTCCAGGCGGATCGACACGGTCGCCATAGGCGCGGCGACCATGAAGATGATCATGAGCACCAGCAGAATGTCGATGAACGGCGTGATGTTGATATCAGCCGTCTGTTCGATCGTGTGCTTGTCCCCACCGGAACCACCCAGCTTGGCAGCCATGCATCGTCTCCGTTACTCGCCGGCTGCAATCCGCGCCGACATTTCCCTATGGATCGCCCGAAGGCTTGATCGGTTCTTGGCGTCCCGATGCGGGCTTGTAAAGCGGTTCTAAACGATCTGCCGTTCCCGAACGTCAATTATACGCGACAGTCGTCCCCAAGAACGGGCTTCAGGCCTTGGCCAGCTTCAGAAAACGGTCCGCCAGGGCAGGATCGTCCTTGAAAGCGCCGGTGAAGCGGGTCGTGATGGTCGAAACGTGTCGATGATGCACTCCGCGCGTGGTCATGCACTGGTGCTCGGCATCCACCAGCACCGCCACGCCGCGCGGCTGCAGGTGCGATTCGATGGCGTCGATGATGTCGTTGGTCAGGGTTTCCTGGTTCTGCAGGCGCCGGGCATAGATCTCCACCACCCGCGCCAGCTTGGAGATGCCGACCACCTTCTCGCCGGGCAGATAGGCGACATAGGCCTTGCCCAGGAAGGGAGCCATGTGGTGCTCGCAGTGGCTCTCCACCTCGATGTCGCGCAGGATGACCATGTCGTCGTAACCGGTCACGTCCTCGAAGGTGCGGCTCAGCTCCTTGCCCGCATCGGCGTCATAGCCGTCGAACCATTCGCCGTAAGCGTCCACCACCCGTTTTGGCGTGTCGATCAGGCCGGGACGGTTCGGATTGTCGCCGGCCCAGGCGATCAAGGTGCGCACGGCGTCCAGCGCCTGTTCGCGGCTGGGACGCGCAACTTCAGCAGGCTTGGGGGTTTCGTCGCTGACGAGGACGGGCTTGGCGGGGATGACGCTCATGAACTCGATCCGTTGAGGCAGGCGCCTCTATAAACGATAGACTATATGTCAGGCCGCTATATGGGACGGACCCTCCGTCCTGCAAGAAAACGAAGTCCACCTCTCCTATGCCGCTGCACATCCACGACACCCTGCGCCGTGAAAAGCGCCTGTTCGAACCGCGCGATCCGAACCGGGTGACCCTCTATGTCTGCGGCCCGACGGTCTATGACTACGCCCATATCGGCAATGCGCGCCCGCCGGTGGTGTTCGACGTCCTGGTGCGGCTGCTGCGCCGGACCTACGGCGCGGACAAAGTCATCTACGCCCGCAACGTCACCGACGTGGACGACAAGATCAATCAGAAGGCCGCCCGCGAGGGCGTGCCGATTGGCGAGATCACCGCCCGATACGAGGCCGCCTATCTGGCCGACATGGGCCTGCTGAACGTCTTGCCGCCCGACCTTGCTCCCCACGTCACCGACTATATTCCGGCCATCGTCGATCAGATCCAGGCCATCGTCGATGCCGGCTGCGCCTATGCCGCCGAGGGGCACGTCCTGTTCGACGTCTCGTCCTACAAGTCATACGGCGCCCTGTCGGGCCGGAACCTGGACGACATGATCGCCGGCGCCCGCGTCGAGGTCGCGCCGTATAAAAAGAACCCCCACGACTTCGTCCTGTGGAAACCGTCCAAGCCGGACGAGCCGTCCTGGCCGTCGCCCTGGGGCGAGGGGCGTCCTGGCTGGCACATCGAATGCTCGGCCATGATCGAACAGACCCTGGGCCTGCCCATCGACATCCACGGCGGCGGCATCGACCTGGTCTTTCCCCACCACGAGAACGAGATCGCCCAGGGCGTCTGCGCCCACGGCCACGCCCATGACGATCAGGCGCACGACGAATACGCCCGCTACTGGATGCACAACGGCTTCCTGACCGTGGACGCCGAGAAGATGTCCAAGTCCGTCGGCAACGTCCTGCTGCTGCACGACCTGGTCCAGGCCATGCCGGGCGAGGTCGTCCGCTGGGCGCTGCTCAGCGCCCACTATCGCCAGCCGCTGGACTGGAACCAGGGCCTGCTGGAGCAGAGCCGCAAGAACCTTGATCGGCTCTATGGCGTTCTGCGAGACGCCGACGCGGCCCTGGCCGATTTCGACTTCGCCACGCTGGACGAGGCCGAGATGGAGCTGGCCGAGAACGCCCTGAATCCGGTGCTGGACGCGCTGGAGGACGATCTCAACACGCCGGGCGCCATCGCCCAGCTGTTCGGGCTGGGAAACGCCCTTCGCGATCTGCTGAACGACGCCGAGGCGGACATCAACGACATCGCCATGGCGCGCTGGAGCCTGGCCGAAGCCGCCGGCCTGCTCGGCGTGCTGTCGCTGACGCCGGACGCCTGGTTCGAGGGCGGCGATCCCGCCCTGAAGGCCGAGGTCGAGGCTCTGCTGGACCAACGCGCCGGCGCTCGCGCCGCCAAGGACTGGCCCGAGGCCGACCGCATCCGAGACCGCCTCAACGCCCTGAACGTCGTCGTCATGGACGGCCCCGAAGGCGCCACCTGGCGGATGAAGGGCTGACCGACTTCACGTCTCCTCCCCACTTCGTGGGGAGGGGGACCGCGTAGCGGTGGAGGGGTTCTCGAAGTCCCACAGGCGCCTGTAATGTGTTGAACAGCCCCTCCGTCACGGCGCGAAGACGCGCCGCGCCACCTCCCCATCGCTGCGCGATAGGGAGGAGACTTAGGCTTCGAACTTCAGTTCGCCCGGCGGATCAGTTCGTCCGCCAGCGTCGGCGTCAGATAGCCGTCGGCGGTGCGACCCGTCGCCACCTGCCAGCGGCGCAGGGCCGCGCGGGTGTTGGACCCGATCACCCCGTCGACGCCTTGGGTGTCATAGCCCAGCTGCGTCAGCGCGCGCTGCGCCCCGATCCGCTGCTCACGCGACATCGACGGATCGTTGGGCCAGGCCTTGCTCAGGGCCGGCTTGCCCATGATCCCGTCCGCCGTCAGGCCGATGGCCAGGGCGTAGCTGACCGAGTTGTTGTAGCGGCGGATCACATAGTGGTTCGGCAGGGCCAGGAAGGCCGGACCGTTCGCGCCCTGCGGCAGCAGGATGGTCGCCTCTTCCAGCGCCTCGGCTCCGTTCGGCGTGCCGCCCTGGGCCAGGCGCACGCCCTTGGCCGCCCAATAGGCCCAGTTGTGTTTCGGACCTTCCGCCTCGGCATAGTCGAAGCCGGAGGGCAGGGTGATCTCATAGCCCCAGCCCTGGCCGCGCTTCCAGCCGGCCTGGGCCAACAGGTTGGCGGCGGACGCCAGGGCGTCGGCTTCGTCGGCCCAGATATCCACCTTGCCGTCGCCGTCCTGGTCCACGCCCAGTCGCAGATAGTTGTCGGGCATGAACTGAGTCTGGCCCATGGCCCCAGCCCAGCTGCCCTTCAGCCCCGCGCGCTCGCGGCGGCCGTCCACGACGATGTCCAGCGCATCCTTCAGCTGGCCCTCGGCCCAATCCCGCCTGCGACCGTCATAGGCCAGGGTCGCCAGCGAGCGGATGACGTCATAATCGCCCTGCACCTGACCAAAGGCGCTCTCCTGCGCCCAGACCCCGACCAGGATTTCGCTGGGCACGCCGAACCGCTGGACGACCGACCACGGCACCCGGTCGATTCGCTGCTTGGCCTGGGCGATTCTCACCGGCGTCACCGCGTTCTGGATATAGGCGCCGGCGGGCTTGGAGAATTCCGGCTGATTGCGGTCCAGACGGATCACCGTCGGATCGGGCGCGAGACCGTCCAGTTCGCGGGCGTAGTCGGCGCGGCGGGCGCCGCCCTTGCGCGCCAGGAACCCCTGTTTCCAGCCCTCGAACCCTTGCTGGTCATAGGCGGCCAGCGGCGGCGTCTGCGGCGCGGGGGCAGGGGCCGTGACGGGGGCGCCCGGTTGCGGCTGGGGCTGCGGCGTCGGCAGACCCACCTGCGGCTCCGGCAACATGGGGGCGCAGGCCGAAACACAGCCGATGAGAAGAAGGCGATAGGAAAAGCGCATGAGATTCAAACTAAAGCCCCCAGGGTCAGACGCGAAATGACATCCGCGAGAACGTCCATTTCGAAGCCATAAAGCGCCAATGAGGCGAAAGCGTTGCCCTGTCGCTCCCTCGTTGGCGTCATTAACCGCGATTTTGGTCGACGCCTTAACCGCATGCGGCGTATTAGCGCAGTCCCTCTGACGGCCTGATGGCGGAGTGGCGACGCAACGGGCGTGCAACCCCGTAAACCCTCCGTTCGACTCGGAGGTCAGGCCTCCATAGTTTTTGAGCGTGCTATCGCCCTTCGGGCTACTTGAGCACGTTGGTCTATGCGACTGCTGGAGCAGGCTGGGCCTGGGTTTTCTGCCGTTTTGGCCTTTGGCGGGTTGACCTTCCGAACCCCTCTCTCTATACGACCGCCTCCGCCGCGATCCGACCGGGTCAGCGGCTTTCTTATTGGTTTCTCTCAGGACGTCCGACGATGAAGGTCCGTAGCTCGCTCAAGTCCCTGAAGACCCGCCACCGCGACTGCAAGGTCGTGCGTCGCAAGGGCGTCGTCTTCGTCATCAACAAGACCGACCCGCGCTTCAAGGCGAAGCAGGGCTAAGCAGCGTTTGCAGCACGCCGCTTGGGCGGCGTGCGCATGCTCGGGTCTTGATTATGATCCACAGGCTGCGGATTTCTGTCCGCGGCCTTTTTCGTGTTCGCGGTTGAGTCGCACCTGTCGCATGGTTAGCGTCCGCGCCTGATTTCTGGAGTATCCCTCATGGCTGACGACGCGTCCTTCGACGGTGGTCCCGACATTCTCAATGCGACGGCCCAAGGCCGTCTGCGCACCATCATCGAACGCCTGGAGCGCCTCGAAGAGGACAAGCAGGCCGTTATGACCGACATGAAGGAGGTCTTCGCCGAGGCCAAGGGCGAGGGCTACGACGTCAAGATCCTGCGCAAGGTCATCCGCATCAGGAAGCAGGACAAGGCCAAGCGCCAGGAAGAGGACGCTATCCTGGACCTCTACATGTCGGCGCTGGGCGAGATCTGAGGCTGACCCGGCTTGAAGCGCACCCCCTTCAAGCCAGGAGGCGGGCTGTCGCGGTCGGGCGGCCCCAAGGGCGATGGCGTATCCAAGCTGCGCTCAAGCAGCCCCAAGGGCGCTAGCGCCCAAAAAGAAAAGCTGCTGACCCCTTGGGATCAGCAGCGCGAAGCCGCCAAACGCGCTGCCCTCAACGCTTTGAAACGCGCCCGCCGCTCGGCAGAGAAGGCGGGCGTTTCGCTGTCCGAATGGGAGGGCGAGTTCATCGATTCGGTCAGCGAGCGCGTGAAGACCCACGGCCGCGCCTTCGCCGACCCTGAAAAGGGCGCGCCGGGTCAGGCCCTCTCGGCCATGCAGGGCCGCAAGCTCAAGGAAATCACCGCTAAGGCCAATGGCGAAGAGCCGAAACGACGGTGGGGGCGGAAGCCGAAGCCATCGGAATGACCGTCTCCTCCCCACATCGTGGGGAGGGGGACCGCGAAGCGGTGGAGGGGCTCTTGAAGCCTCACAGGCGACGGAAATGCGGGGAGAACCCCTCCGTCACGACGCGAAGCCGCGTCGCGCCACCTCCCCACGATGTGGGGAGGAGACGGTCAAGTCAGCCCGCTTCCTTCAACTGACCTTCCAGACCCTGCTCGCGGACCTTGCGGTACAGGGTCGAGCGGCCGATCCCCAGGCGGCGGGCGATCTCGCTCATATGGCCGGCATAGACCTCGATGGCGTGCTGGATCAGGTCGCGTTCGATGTCTTCCAGGGTCCGCAGATGCCCGCGGTCGTCAAGGATGCGGATCGGCTGGTCCGTCAGACTGGCGTGATCGGCCTGGGCGCTGGCGGCCGTGGCGGCATACAGGGGCTGGGCGTCCGGCATAGGGGCGGCGATGCCCGAGACGGCGGGGAAATCGTGCGGCTGAAGGAAGGGCGCATCGGCCAGGACGATGGCGCGGAAGACGGCATTCTCCAGCTGGCGCACATTGCCGGGCCAGTCGAACCCTTGAAGCAGAGCCAGGGTCTCGGGCGCGCAGCCGGCGATCCGCTTGCCTTCCTCGGCGTTGAAGCGGGCGATGAAATGATCGACCAGGGGCGCGATGTCCTCGCGCCGATCGCGCAGGGACGGAGCCTCGATCGGAAACACGTTCAGGCGATAGAACAGGTCTTCGCGGAAGGCGCCGTCCTTGACCTGCTGGGCGGGGTCGCGATTGGTCGCCGAAACGATGCGCACGTCGATCTTGACCGGCCGTTTGCCGCCGACAGGGTCGATCTCGCCTTCCTGCAGGGCGCGCAGCAGCTTGACCTGCATGTCCAGCGGCAGTTCGCCTATCTCGTCCAGGAACAGGGTGCCGCCGTCCGCCTCGCGGAACTTGCCCAGCGTCTTATCGACGGCGCCAGTGAATGCGCCCTTCTCATGCCCGAACAAGATGGATTCGATCAGATTGGCGGGCAGGGCGCCGCAGTTGACGGCGATGAAGGGCTTGCCGGCTCGGTCGCTGGCGCCGTGCAGGGCGCGGGCGATGACTTCCTTGCCCACGCCGCTCTCGCCGGTGATCAGGACGGGGATCGAGGATTTGGCGGCCCGGGCGCCCAGCGCCTTGACCATCCGCATCGGCGCGCTGTCGCCCACGATGTCGTCGAAACTGGTGCGGCCCTGGACACGCTTGGTCAGGCGTCCGACCTCGGCCGTCAGACGCTTCATCTGCATGGCGTTGCGCACGCCGACCAGCAGCCGCTCGGGTCCGACCGGCTTGACGAAGAAGTCCTGGGCCCCGGCCTGCATGGCCTTGACCACCATGTCGATGCCGCCGTTGGCCGTCAGCACGATGACCGGCTCGTTGATCCCGGCGCTGCGCAGTTCGGCCAGGCATTCCAGCCCCGACATCTCTGGCATGATCATGTCCAGCAGGATCAGGTCGGCCCCGCCGCCGCGCACCATCCGGTCGATGGCCTCGCCGCCGCTGGCGGCATGGACCACGGCGTTGCCGTCCCGCTCCAGCACCGCCTGGATCAGCCGGCGCTGGGTCGGATCGTCGTCAACGACCAGAATGGTCTTGGCCATGAAAGCCCCTTGTGCTGTCGCCCACCCCCGTCGCGGATGGATCGTTTCGGGACGATTTTTAGGAAGTCGAGGTGAAAATCGAGTGATGGGGCATGGTGTCCGCCGCGTTAACGACCGCTGGGATCGTCGCACCGAATCTCGGGC
Source organism: Brevundimonas sp. PWP3-1b1 (assembly GCF_049896065.1). NCBI lineage: Bacteria > Pseudomonadati > Pseudomonadota > Alphaproteobacteria > Caulobacterales > Caulobacteraceae > Brevundimonas > Brevundimonas sp. PWP3-1b1. The sequence goes on from NZ_JAFCTO010000001.1 coordinate 804,538, forward strand.
GTCGCCTGCAGTTTCTGACCACCGACGATCAAGTCCGGCAGGGCGGCTGGAGCCGTGGTCACGCCTGTCGAAAGGGCTCCGTCCAGGGCCTCGGCATTGCGGCTGCAGGCGGCCTGATACTGCCCGACCTTGCGCCACTGCCCATCGTCACCCCTCTGCTCGAACGCCAGGACCGTCCGCGCCATCGCCACCAGCAAGTCGTCTCGCCCGTCGCCGTTCAGATCCAGCGTCCGAACGGTGCACGGACTGGCCACGGAGCAGCCGAACAGGACATCGGCCTGGCTTTCGATCTGCGTTTGGAAACTGGCGGGAATGGTCTGACCTGCAACGGCTTGCAGACGAACGGCCGCCGCGCGATCCCGACGCGCCTTGGGCGTGTCGCCGGACCGGTAGGTTCTGGCCTTGGCGGCGCGGGCCAGGCGCGCGGTTTCGGCATCGCGGGATCGCGTCAATGTCTCCAGCGCGGCTGCGCCGACCTTGCCGCTCTCGAATCTCAGGAAATCATAGTCGAAGTCCCGCGCCGAGACTGCGCCGCGTTCCAGCCGCGCGATCTGATCCTTCACCGACATCCGGGCGGGATCGGCTAAAGGGCTGAACAGGGCCAGGATGACCAGCACCGACAGGACGGCGGCGACGACATTGGTCCGCTCCAGCGGCTTCATCCAGCCGCCCGGCTTGGCCGCCGCCAGCACATAACCCGCCCCATAGACCGCCCCGACCAGGGCGCAGGCGGCGGCGATGATCCGGTCGGGCGTCAGGCCGTGCTGGCCGATCCGCAGAGCCAGTCCCCACAGGGCCAGGACGATCAGGGGCGCGATCAGCACCGAGGCGACGCGCACGCCGTATTTCAGCACGACCGGCGGCACATTGTCGGGCCGCCCGTCCTGGTAGGCCGTGTTGATCAGCACGATCAGGGCGGCGGCGGCCGATAGGACCAGGGCCGTCGCACTGCGCGTCTCCCAAAGGCCGTCCAGGCCGGTGAAGGGCAGGGCCGCCAGGAAGCCGCCGACCAGCACGGTGATCACCAGCAACAGCCAGGACAGCAGCATCAGGGCCACGGTCCGCACGCCCCGGATCAGGCCGTCGCGCACATCGGTCAGCTGGACCGCCGTGGAGAAGATCAGGACCGTGACGGGGATGGAAAACCAGGCTTCGCCCAGGATGTCCTGCAGGAAGCTGAGGCCGATCATCTTGAACAGGGACGCGCCCAGATGCAGCAGCACCCAAAAGGCGCCGGTGAACCCCAGCGACAGGGCCAGTTGCACCCCGGCCTTCCAGGCCACGTTGAAATACTCGGGATAGTCGACGATCCAGCGCCGTTCGCGGATCGCCGGAACGATCAGGTGATGGGCGATGAACAGGGCCGCCGCGCCGAAGGCCATGACGGGGAAGCTGAGGAAGGGCGGTTCATCGTGCGGCGCCAGCACCTGACGCGCCACGTCGTGCGCGCCCAGCAAGGCCAGGACCACGGCGGCTGCGCCTGTCCACAGGGCCAGGGCCAACGGCTTGATCCGCCCAGCCCCCGCCAAAATGACCGCAGGGCCGTAACCCGTCGCCAGGGCCAGGGCGCCGAACAGGGCAGGCTGGGTCGCGGGCCAGGCATGACTGTCCGCCGCCAGATACAGCAGATAAAGCGCCAGTCCCTGAACCAGGCCGGTCGCCAACCGAATCGCGAACAGGCCGGACGCCCCGCCCAGGCCTGTGCGGCCGGTGTCTTGATGCGTCGTCTCGGTCATTCACGTGTCTCCAAAATGCAGGATCGCACGGCCGGCGCCGTCGAGAAAGCGTGACGGAAGGTTGCGACTGTCGTCCGACATCCCCAGAACAGTGGTCATGAACGCTCCTTTCAAGACGCCCAGCACCGACGCCCCGCTGTGGGACCTGACCGATCTCTATGCGTCGCGCGACGACGCCAAGGTCGCGGCCGACCTGGAAAAGGCGCGGGGCTTGGTGGATTCGCTGAACGGCCTGAAGGGAAAACTGGCCGCCGAACAGGACGCCGACAGCCTGGGCGCCGTGCTGGACCGGGCCATTCATCTGTATGAGCAGGCGTCGGACGTGCTGGGCGCCCTGGGCGCCTACGCCTTCCTGTCGGCTTCGACGGCGCGCGACGATGCGACGGCCCAGGGGTTCGAGGCGGATGTGCGCGAGAAGATCACCGCCATCGCCACCCCCACCGTCTGGCTGACGCTTGAGATCAACCAGATCGACGACGCCGCGCTGGAGGCCGCCCTGACCGCCCACGCCGGCGCGGCGCGCTGGCGGCCGTGGTTGCGGCGGGTGCGGGCGATGAAGCCGCACGAGCTGTCGTCCGAGCTGGAGACCTTCATCGCCGAGCGCGGGCCGATCACCGCCCAATGGCCGCGTCTGTTCGATGAGCAGCTGGCCGCCCTGCGTGCGAAAGCGGGCAGCGAGGGCCTGACCCTGGCCGAAGCGCTGAACCGTCTGTCCGACGCCAAGCCTGCACGCCGCAAGGCCGCAGCCGAGGGCCTGTCGGAGGCCCTGGCCGCCCGCGCCCCGACCCTGGCCCTAGTGCTGAACACGGTCGCCGCCGACAAGGCGATGGAGGATCGCTGGCGCGGTTTCAAACGTCCGGCCGACAGCCGTCACCTGGGCAACGAGGTAGACGGCGAGGCCGTGGACGCCATGGCCGAGGCTGTCGCCGCCGCCTATCCGCGCCTGTCGCACCGCTACTATGCGCTGAAGGCCAAGGCGATGGGCAAGGCGCGGCTTGATCACTGGGACCGCAACGCCCCCATCGAGACCACGACGCCGCGCGCCTTCACCTGGACGCAAGGGCGAGAGATCGTGCTGGACAGTTTCTCGGACCTGGGCGGCGACTTCGCCGACCGGGCGGGCGGCTTCTTCGACAAGCCGTGGATCGACGGCCGGGCGCGGGCGGGCAAGCAGTCGGGCGCCTACGCCCACCCGGTGACCGCTGACCGCCACCCCTATGTCTTCCTGAACTGGATGGGCGAGCGGCGCGACGTCCTGACCCTGGCGCACGAACTGGGGCACGGCGTTCACCAGACGCTGGCGGCCGATCAGGGCACGCTTCTGGCCGACACCCCCCTGACACTGGCCGAGACCGCCTCCATCTTCGCCGAGGGCCTGACCTTCGACCGCCTGCTGGCGACCGCGCCCAAGTCAGAACAGCGCGGCCTGCTGGCCGGTCGGATCGAAGACGGGCTGAACACCGTCGTGCGCCAGATCGCCTTCCACCGGTTCGAGACCCGTTTCCACGACGAACGCCTGCAGGGCGAGGTGTCGCAGCAGCGCATCAACCAGCTGTGGCTGGAGGAGATGGGAGCGTCCCTGGGGCCGTCGGTCAAGTTGAACCCCGGCTATGAACACTGGTGGGCCTACGTCAGCCACTTCGTCCATTCGCCCTTCTACGTCTACGCCTACGCCTTCGGCGACCTGCTGGTGGCGGCTCTGATGGAGGCGCGACGCAAGGATTCGGCGGGCTTCACGCCTCTGTATCGCGAGCTGCTGGCCGGCGGCGGATCGCGGACCTATGTCGAGGCGTTGAAGCCGTTCGGCCTGGACCCGCGCGACCCGGCCTTCTGGAGCGTGGGCTGCCAGAGGCTGGAGCGTCTGGTGGACCAGTTCGAAGCGCTGGCCTGAAACGATAGGCTGACTGCGGGCTTGAGCGGGGCGGGCGCCTCGGTGTAAGTCCGCCATAACGACGAGGGGATACAACGCATGGCCGACCTGCACGACACCGCCAACGCACCTGCCGACGCTGATGCGCAAGCCTATCTGCACGGCCATATGGAAGTGCGCGAGCAGGTCTCGACCTACCGTCTGTTCCTGAACCTGGCCAAGTGGGGCAGCCTGGCCATCGCCGTCCTGCTGCTGTTCTTGACCCTGTGGTTCCATCCGGGCGGCAGCTTCATCGCCGCCGTCATCGGCGCGGTCGTCCTGGGCGGCGCTGGCTTCGTGGCGCTGAAGTCCAAACCGGACGCCGCGCACTGAATCCCCTCATCGGTTGCGCGATTTCCCGCTGCGGCGGTCTGAAATCACGCGACCTGGCCAAGCTTTGGCATAACCGTGCTTTGACGGCTTGCGCCGGAACGGCCTAACCTTCGTTCAACGAAAAGAACGAGGGGATTCGCTTGGCCGTCGCTATCGCCGTCACCCGTGAACGTCGCGAAGGCGAGACGCGCTGCGCCGTCACGCCCGAAACCGTCAAGAAGCTGATCGCCCTGGGCGCGACCGTCACGGTCGAGGCCGGGACCGGCCTTGGTTCGTCCATTCCCGACGCGGACTATGTCGCCGCCGGCGCGACGGTGAAGCCGGACACTCGCGCCGTGCTGGACGGCGCCGACATCGTGCTGAAGGTGCGCGGCCCCACGGCTCAGGAGACCAGCGCCCTGAAGCCCGGCGCAATCGTCATCGCCATGCTGGACGCCTGGCGCGACAAGGCCACCGTCGAGGCTCTGACCGGCGCCAACGCCACCGCCTTCGCCATGGAATTCGTGCCCCGCATCACCCGCGCCCAGGTCATGGACGTGCTGTCGTCCCAGGCGAACCTGGCGGGATACCGGGCGGTGATCGAGGCGGCCTATGCCTTTGGCAAGGGGTTCCCGATGATGATGACGGCGGCCGGCACGGTCGCCCCGGCCAAATGTTTCATCATGGGCGTCGGCGTCGCCGGGCTTCAGGCCATCGCAACCGCGCGGCGTCTGGGCGCCGTCGTCACCGCCACCGACGTCCGCCCCGCCACCAAGGAACAGGTCGAAAGCCTGGGCGCCAAATTCCTGGCTGTCGAGGACGAGGAGTTCAAGAACGCCCAGACCGCCGGCGGCTACGCCAAGCCGATGTCGGCCGAGTATCAGGCCAAACAGGCCGAGCTGACCGCCAGCCATGTGGTCAAACAGGACATCGTCATCACCACCGCCCTGATCCCCGGCCGCGCCGCGCCGGTGCTGCTGACCGCCGCCCATGTCGCCTCGATGAAGCCCGGCTCGGTCATCATCGACCTGGCGGTCGAGGCGGGCGGCAATGTCGAGGGCTCGAAACTGAACGAGGTCGTGACCACCGCGAACGGCGTGACCATCGTCGGCTGGGCCAACCTGCCCGGCCGCATCGCCGCCGACGCCAGCGCCCTCTACGCCCGCAACCTGTCGGCCTTCGTCGGGCTGATGATCAAGGACGGGGTGCTAGCGGTCGATCTGGAGGACGAGATCCTCAAGGCCGCTGTCGTGACCCACGGCGGGGCCGTGGTGCACGAAGGCCTTAAGGGAGCAAACTAATGGAACACGTCGATCCCACCGTCTTCCGCCTGGCCATCTTCGTCCTGGCGATCTTCGTCGGTTATTACGTCGTCTGGAGCGTGACGCCGGCCCTGCACACGCCGTTGATGGCCGTGACCAACGCCATCTCCAGCGTCATCATCGTCGGCGGCCTGATCGCGGCGGCGGCCGTGTCGGGCGATGCGACCGGACCCAGCGCCTGGATCGCCAAGGGCGCGGGCGTCGCGGCCGTGACCCTGGCCAGCGTCAATATCTTCGGCGGCTTCATGGTCACCCGGCGGATGCTGGCCATGTACAAGAAGAAGGAGCGGCCGGCTCCTAAAGCCGCGCGTGATGCGTCGTCCGGGGCGCCTTCGTGACGGACGCCGCTCAGATCGCCATCACCGGATCCTGGGTCGCCACTGGCGTCGGTTTCGGCCTTTGGCTGTACGGCTGGTTCGGGACCAAGATTCCGATCAAGCGCCAGCGGCTGCACGACTGCGGCATCGCCCTGGTCTTCTCGGCCATTCTGGTTCGCGTCGTGACCCAGGACCGGCCGTTGGGCGTCTTCGAATGGGCCCTGTTCTTCATCGGCCCTTTGTTCATCGCCGCCGCCCTGTGGCGGCTGGCGCGCACGTCTTGAGGGGAGGGGCGTGATGAACGCATCGCTGGCCGCACTGGCCTATCTGGTTTCGGGCGTCCTGTTCATCCTGTCGCTGCGGGGGCTGTCCAGCCCCGAGACCAGCCGTCAGGGCAACACCTTCGGCATGATCGGCATGGCCTTGGCCATCGGCGTGACCCTGCTGACGCTGGGCACGACGGGCGCGCTGGACGGCGTCACCCTGGCCCTGATCGCCGGCGGCGTCATCGTCGGCGGCGGGGCCGGCGCCCTGATCGCCAAGCGCGTCGCCATGACCGACATGCCGCAATTGGTTGCGGCCTTCCACAGCCTGGTCGGCATGGCCGCCTGCCTGGTCGCCATCGGCGCCGTCTATGCGCCAGAGGCCTTCGGCATCCTGTCCGAGGACGGAACCGGCATCAAAACCCTGTCGATCATCGAGCTGTCGCTCGGCGTCGCCATCGGGGCCATCACCTTCACCGGCTCGGTCATCGCCTTCGCCAAGCTGAACGGCAACATGAGCGGCGCGCCGATCATCCTGCCCGCCCGCCATCTGATCAACGTCGGCCTGGCCCTGGGCCTGGTCTTGCTGATCGGCATCCTGATCGGCACCAATGGTGCGGCGACCTGGGCCTTCTGGGGCGTCTTCCTGATAGCCCTGGTGCTGGGCGCGACCCTGATCATCCCCATCGGCGGCGCCGACATGCCGGTGGTGGTGTCGATGCTGAACTCCTACTCCGGCTGGGCGGCGGCGGCCCTGGGCTTCACGCTGGAGAACATCGCCCTGATCATCACCGGCGCCCTTGTCGGGTCGTCGGGCGCGATCCTCAGCTACATCATGTGCAAGGGCATGAACCGCAGCTTCATCAGCGTCATCCTGGGGGGCTTCGGCGGCGCGGATGCGGCGGCCGGTCCCGCCGGCGCCAAGGAGACCCGCCCCGTCAAACAGGGCTCGGCCGAGGACGCCGCCTTCATCATGAAGAATGCGTCCAAGGTCATCATCGTCCCTGGCTACGGCATGGCCGTGGCCCAGGCCCAGCATGCGCTGCGTGAAATGGCCGACAAGCTGAAGGAGGAGGGGGTCGAGGTGAAATACGCCATCCACCCCGTCGCCGGCCGCATGCCCGGCCACATGAACGTCCTGCTGGCCGAGGCCAACGTCCCCTATGACGAGGTGTTCGAGCTGGAGGACATCAACGCCGAGTTCGCATCCGCCGACGTCGCCTTCGTCATCGGCGCCAACGACGTCACCAACCCCGCCGCCAAGACCGACCCGACCAGCGCCATCTACGGCATGCCGATCCTGGACGTTGAAAAGGCCGGTACGGTGCTGTTCATCAAGCGCGGCATGGGCTCGGGCTATGCCGGCGTGGAGAACGAGCTGTTCTTCCGCGACAACACCATGATGCTGTTCGCCGACGCCAAGAAGATGGTCGAGGGGATCGTGAAGGGGCTTTAGGGAGTCATGGCCAGCGCGCCCAAGACCCGCCCGACCGACGCGTCGGTCGAGGACTTTATCGCCGCCGTCGAGGATGCAAGACGACGGGCCGACGCAGGGTCTGTGTGCGCCCTCATGGCCGAGGTGACGGGCGAGCCGGCCGTCATGTGGGGATCGTCCATCGTCGGCTTCGGAAATACCGGCGGACCGATGGGCGACTGGCCGCTGACCGGCTTTTCGCCGCGCAAGGCGAAACTGGTGCTCTACATCGCCGGCGACTTCCCGGAGCGAGAAGGCCTGGTGGCGACGTTGGGCAAGGTGAAGACCGGCGTTGGCTGTATCTATGTCAGCCGGCTGGATCAATTGGACCGCGCGGTTCTGCGCGACTTGTGCGACCGATCCGTGCGGGCGTTACGAGACGTCCCCGCTGAAGTCTAAGCGCGCTGATCCGCCGACCAACCGCCGAAACCCCTATCGCGCAACCTTGACCGGCGCTATCACGCGTCCGTGAACGCCCTGTCCAAACCCGCCCCCGTCGCCCACCGCCGTTTCGAGGCCTTGGATTCCCTGCGTGGGGTGTGCGCCATTCTTGTGGTGATGTTCCACATGCCGGTGGCAAGCCATTGGCGCGATTGGGGTTTCATTCAGCATTCGTATCTGTTCGTCGATTATTTCTTCGTGCTGTCGGGCTTCGTCATCGCCCATGCCTATGCCGACCGGCTGAAGTCGGGGCGGGATGGGGGGCGGTTCATGGTGCGGCGGTTCGGGCGGATCTGGCCGCTGCATCTGCTGATGCTGGCGGCCTTCGTCGGGCTGGAGCTGGCGCGGCTGGTGTTTCATTTCGACAGCGCGCCGCCGTTCACGCGGGATCGGTCGATCGAGGCGATCTTCACCAACCTGGCGCTGATCCAGGCCTGGCATGTGCATCCCTACCTGACCTGGAACGGGCCGGCCTGGACGCTCAGCGCCGAATGGGCCTGCTATCTGATCTTCGCCGGCCTGGTGCTGGTCGCGCCGAAGCGGTTCCGCTGGATCGGTCTGGTCCTGGCGATCATCGGGGGCGTGCTGGTGGTCAGCTACGCTCGGCGCTGGATGAACACGACCTACGATTTCGCCGTGCCGCGCGCGGTCTATGGCTTCTTCCTGGGCTGCCTGTTGCAGGGCCTGTGGACGCGCATTCCTCGCCTCAAGGGCGGCGCCGCGACGGTGCTGGAAGTCGTGGCCATCGTCGCGGCCTGCATCTTCATCGGCTATGCCCAGGGGCCGATCACCGTGGCCGTCACCCTGGTCTTCGTGGTCCTGATCTGGGTCTTCGCGGGCGAGGACGGCGCCCTGTCACGCGTGCTGGATCATCCGGCGCTGGTCACCCTGGGGCGATGGTCGTTCGCCATCTACATGGTGCACATGTTCATCCTGACCGTGATGATGATCGTGGCCCGAAAGCTGGACTGGGTGCCCGTGCGGCGGATCGATTTCGGATCGGTCTGGCTGAACGACCTGTTCGCCGTCGCCATGTTCGGCTTCATCGTCGTGGTGGCTGTCGTCGCGCACCGATTGGTCGAACAGCCGGCGCAGCGGATGATCGACCGCTGGACCAAGCCGAAAGCGGCCTGAGCCTTTAGGCCGCCATCCGCCATTCCGACGCCCATCCCGACGCCATGTCGCCGGCGCGGCCTTCGTCCCACAGCATGTCCTCGTCCGAGTAGCGGCTGCTGGCGGCCGCCGAAATGACGTCGACCACCTGTTCCTCCAGCCGGTCCCAGATCACGGCGAGGTCGGACGAACCATCGGCCTCGCAGGGCACGATGATGTAGCGGCTGGCGTTGATCGCCGAATGAGCAGGCGAAGGGGTGGGTTGGAAACGAGCCATGATGTGATCTCCTGAAGCGACGGCCTCTTGTCGATGATTGGGTTATGAAGCACTGTTGCGTCAGAAACGGACGTATGGATCGGCGGCGACGGTGAGACACGACAAGGCGGCGATGGTGATCGAACTGGCGCGGCGCATGGCCGCCAGCGCCGAAGGTCTGTCCATCGACGAAATGGCCCGCGACATGCGGGTGGGCCGCCGCACCGCCGAACGGATGCGCGACGCCGTGATGATGCTTTTCCCCCAGGTGGACGAGGTGTCGGACCCGCCGTCGAAACGCTGGCGTATCCGGGGCGGCCTGTCGGCGTTCGAACAGGCCCCGACGGCGACCGAGATGCTGGAACTGTCCAAGGCGGCGTCCGCCCTGCGGGCTGCCGGCGAACCGGCGCGGGCGACGTCGCTGGAGGGGCTGGAACGCAAGCTGAAGGCGGCGATGCGGTCCACCACCCTGAACCGGATGGCGCCGGATCTGGAGGCCCTGGTCCGGGCCGAGACCATCGCCGTCCAGGCCGGGCCGCGTCCGTCGGCGGACGAGGCCATGCTGACCGCCATTCGCGGGGCTGTGCTGGCGCAGCAGCCGTTGGGCTTCACCTATTCCCGACCGGGCGCCGAGCCGCGTCGGCGCAGCGTCGCCCCGTGCGGTGTCATGTTCGGCCGCGCCAACTATCTGGTCGCCGCCGACCGCGAGACCGGCCGCATCCAGACCTTCCGCCTGGACCGGATGAGCCACGTCGCCCCGCAGGAGGGGCTGGCCGTCCCGCCCGCCGATTTCGACCTGAGCGTCTTCGCCAGCCAGTCCTTCGGCATCTATCAGGACGAGATCGAGGACGTCGTGCTGCGGATCACGCCCCAGGGCGCGGCCGAGGCGAAGAGCTGGCGCTGGCATCCGACCCAGAGTTTCGAGGATCAGGCGGACGGCGCGGTCGTCGTGCGGTTCCGGGCGTCCGGCATGCGCGAACTGGCCTGGCACCTGTTCACCTGGGGCGAGCAGGCGCAGATCCTGGCGCCCGAACGACTGAAGGCCGTCATGGCCGGGGAACTCGCCGCCGCCGGGCGCGCTCTTGAGCGGGCCAAAGCATGACGGAACGGTAAGCTGACGCAGCCCGCGCCGCCTTTATGCTCAGCCGATCTGTCTGGAGCCTGCTTCTTGCGCCTGAAAGCCTTTGCCGTTTCCACCGCCCTGACGGCGGCCCTGCTGGGCGCCTGCGCCACGGCCGCCCCCGCCCAGGGCGTCTTCGCGCAGCAGGCCGAGCCTGCGGTCACGGTGACCCGCGACGGCGACGACTGGACGGCGGACTATGTCTTCGACCGCGACGCGCCGGTCTGGGCCTTCATGGATTCGGCCCTGATCACCGAGGTTCGCCAGCCTTGGCGACAGTCTCAGTGGACGGTTCAGACGCCGGGCGTGGTGATGGAGCGCCGAGGCGCCTACGACATCCTTCGCAGCGTGGATGGCGGTCCCGTGCCGCGTCGCGTGCGCTTCTCGATCCGCCCCAGAGCCGTCGATCTGGAGGCGCAGTACGGCACCCTGACCTTCTCCGACGGCGCGGTCGCCCTGCCGACGCGCCAGTTCGACGTCTTCCCCTTGCCGTCGGTCGCAGCGGCGCAGGCCATGCCGGCGGACCTGAACGGCGTGGACCTTGCGGCGGGTCCGTCGCGGGTGACCTGGCGCGATACCGCAGGGCCTGTGCTGTTCAATGGCAAGCGCCGCCCCAACCTGACCACGACGGATGAGCGCAGCTATGTGTTGCTGGGCCAGGCGCGGGTCACCCCCGGCGACGGCCTTACCACCGTCATGGATCCCAATCTGCCGTCCTGGATCGGGGAGGAGATCCGAGGCTTTGCGCCCCACGTCGGCGACTATTACCGCAACCGCCTGGGCGATCCCGGTGTCGGCAGCGAGACCTCGACCGTCATGGTCAGCTGGAACGGCCCAACCGAACGGATGTCCAGCATGGGCGGCAGCGTCCTGCCCGGTCTGATCGTCATGCAGTTCGAAGGCGTCGGCGTGATGCGGCCGAACCAGGAGATGCTGGAGCGGTCGCGCTGGTTCATCGGCCATGAGAGCGCGCATTTCTGGCTGGGCCAGGCCGTGCGCTACGAATACGCCCGTGACATGTGGATCACCGAGGGCGGGGCCGACCTGATGGCGGTGCGGGCGCTGAAGGCGTTGGACCCGACCTATGACGCACGCGCCGAACTGCAGAAGGAGGTCGACGACTGTATCGACCTGTCGGCGGGTCGAGCGGTCGTGACGGCGGCGGAGCGTGGCGAGCACCGCGCCTACTATGCCTGCGGGGCCGTCTTCGCCATGGCCGCCGAGGGCGCGCAGAACCAGCGGAGCGGCGGAGACTGGTTCGACTTTCTGAGGCCTCTTCTGGCGGCCAATCGTCAGGACGGGGTGCTGACCCGTGCCGAGTGGCTGGACGCTCTGACGCGGGTTTCGCGCGATCCGACGCTCGCCAATGACATCTCCGGGCTCTTGGATCGGGGCGCGAGCGATCCCGCCGCCGTCGTCGCCCGGCTGTTCCAGCGAACCGGCGTCGGGTTCAGGCGCGAAGGCGGCCGCATCATCCTGAACTGACCGGGCAACCGGAGGCTCCCAAGTCGCGTTGAGGGCGGATGAAACCTTCACTGTTCCCGATCGTCGCTGTCTTTCTGCTCTCGGCTTGCGGCGATCGGCGCGTCAATCCGCCGGACGAGCCGGCCCAGCCGGTCAGGACGCCCGAAGCGATGCAGCCGGTGGAGGCGCCCGGACCCACTTCGCTGGCGTCACGCGGGCCGCGCAGCTTCGTCGGCGTGTGGGCGGCGAACCCGGCCTGGTGCGCTGCGCCCCAGGGCGACCGCCGGCCCATCACGATCACGCCGCTGCGGTTCGAAGGCTACGAGAACAGCTGCGACATCACCGCCATCCAGGAGACCGGCTCCGGCTATCTGGCCACCCTGGCCTGCGTCGGCGAGGGTCAGGCGCGCACAGAGCGGGTGCATATGGCGACCAGCGGCGAGCTGATGAACCTGACCTACCTCGATCGCAGCCGGACGACGGTCAAACTGGCCCGGTGCCCCGGTTCGCCTAGAGCGCCGGATCCGGCCAATCCGCTGGAGAAGATGATGAAGGGGCAGGGGACGGCCGCCCCCGCCGTCCCGCCTAGCTGAACAGGAAGTTCATCACGTCGCCGTCCTTGACGACATAGGCCTTGCCCTCGGCGCGCAGCTTGCCGGCCTCGCGCGCCTTGGCCTCGCCGCGCAGGGCGACGAAGTCCTCGTAGGCGATGGTTTCGGCGCGGATGAAGCCCTTCTCGAAGTCGGTGTGGATGACCCCTGCCGCCTGCGGGCCGGTGGCGCCGACGGGAATGGTCCAGGCGCGGGCCTCCTTGGGGCCGACCGTGAAATAGGTCTGCAGGCCCAACAGCTTGTAGGCCTCGCGGATCAGGCGGTTCAGGCCGGGTTCTTCGAGGCCCAGGGTTTCGAGGAACTCCTTCTGCTCCTCGTCGTCCAGCACGGCGATCTCGGATTCGATCTGGGCCGAGATGACGACCGAGTTGGCGTTGTCCTGAGCGGCGCGCGCCGCGACCTTGTCGGACAGGTCGTTGCCCTTGTCGGCCGAACCTTCCTCGACGTTGGAGACATAGAGAGCGGGCAGGGCGGTCAGCAGTTGCAGCATATGCCAGGCCTTGGCGTCCTCCTTGGACACCTCGGCGGTGCGGGCGGGCTTGCCGGCGTTCAGCTGGGCCAGGGCCAGATCGACCAGCTTCAGCGTCAGGCCGGATTCCTTGTCGCCGCCCTTGGCGCGTTTTTCGAGCTGGGGCCGACGGCGCTCCAGGCTCTCCATGTCGGCCAGCATCAGTTCGGTCTCGATGATCTCCAGATCGGCGATCGGGTCGATGCGGTCCTCGACGTGGGTGATGTCGTCATCGACGAAGCAGCGGGCCACGAAGGCCACGGCGTCGCAGTCGCGGATATTGGCTAGGAACTGGTTGCCCAGGCCCTCGCCCTTTGACGCGCCGCGCACCAGGCCCGCGATATCCACGAAGGTGATGCGCGAAGGGATGATCTCCTTGGACCCGGCGATCTCGGCCAAGGCTTCCAGACGCGGCTCCGGCACCGCCACGTCGCCGGTGTTCGGCTCGATGGTGCAGAACGGATAGTTGGCCGCCTGGGCCGCCGCCGTCTTGGTCAGGGCGTTGAACAGGGTGGACTTGCCGACGTTGGGCAGGCCGACGATCGCGACTTTAAGAGCCATGGTATTCCTCGTGAGGCGCGAGCCTTTACCCGGTTCGAACCGGTTTGTCAGGCTCGCGCTTCAACTGGGGTCAATGCGCGCTGTGATCCATGCCCGCCATGGCCGGCTGACGCACCGCCGCCTGCACCGTGATCGCCGGCGCCGAGGCGAACTGGAAGGTCAGAGGCACGGTTTCGCCTGCGACCAGCGGAGCGGTCAAGTCGATGAGCATCAGGTGGTTTCCGCCGGGCGCCAGGGCTACGGCCTGACCGGCCGGCAAAGGCAGACCCGCCGTCAATTCGGCCATCTTCATCATGCCGTTCTCGGTCTTCATCTCATGCACCTGAAGCGATCCGGCGCGAGGGGTGGATCCGCCGGTCAGCCGATCGTCCGTCGCTGCGGTCAGGGTGACATAGCAGCCCCCCGCCTTGGCCCCGTTCGGAGAGGGGCGGCACCAGGCGTCGGTTGCGGTCACGGCGGCGGCCGTCGTTGCGCCGGATGTCTCGGCCGCCGGCGCCTTGGCCGGTTCGGATGGATTGCAGGCCGCCAGAGACAGGGCGACGGCGGCGAGAGCGAGTTTGGTTTTCATGACGTCAGGTCTTTCACGAGGCGGCGGAACGGCGCCGGATCATCGGTCGTACGGCTCGATCGAGCAACACGGCCGCGACCAGGCTCAGTCCCGTCAGAGGATAGAGGATGGCGAGGGGAAGGACGATGCCCAGCACGGCGGCGCGCACCCGCGGTCCCGGCGGGGCGGGTGGTGCGCCCAGGCGGCGACGCGACAGGTTCGGCGGACGGCGCTTCCACCACATGACCAGGCCGCTGATCGCCAGCAGCCATACGCCGATACAGCCCAGCAGCATGACGATGCGGTTGGCCTGTCCGAACTGCGTGCCCTGATGGGTTAAGATGCCCAGTTCGATGGCTTTTGCGCCCGCGCCGAACTGATCGTAGCCGATGTCGCCCAGCAGCCGCCCGGACGTGGCGTCGATATAGAGCGAGCGGCTGTCCTGCACGCGGCGGGCCTGGGTCGTCAGCGTATAGGCCGTTGCGTCGGCGGCCGGTATGTTCACGGCATAGGGGCGCGCCAGACCGGCCTGATCCGCGACGTGCAGCACCTGCGCCAGACCGCCGTGGCCGGCGTGGTCGTGCGTCATCACCATCCCCTCCATGGTCCAGCCGGCGCCGACCGGTGCGTCATGGTGCTGCGCGCGTTGCCAGGCGCCGGCGACGGGGGCGGGCGGTCGCCCCAACCCCGTCTCCTTGATCAGGCCCATGGCCCGGTCGCCCCAGACCGCCGACCAGGGCATGCCCGTGACCGCCAGAAACAGGACAACACCCCCGACATAGAATCCGGTCAGCGCATGCAGATCGCGCCAGAACGGCCGACGACGGCTGTCGGTCATCTTGGGCGTGAAGGTCCCGACGGCTCGCCCGCGCGGCCACCACAGATAGAGACCCGTGGCGAACAGAATGATGGTCCAGCCGGCGACGATTTCGACGAGAATGTTGAACGGCCGACCCAGCAGCGTCAGGCTGTGGGTCTTCTTGACCAGTTCCATGAAGCCCCCGGCGGGTATGACGCCCGTCGCGCGCCCCGTGTGGGGGTCGATGAAGACGGTCTTCTGCACCCCGTCCGGTCGATCCACGCGAAGCCTGACGACCTGATCGGCGCCGGCGGGCAGGACCAGATTGGCGACCCGTCCGCCGCCGGCGGCTGCAGACGCATTGGCCAGCCAGGTTTCGGGCGCGGCCTGAGATTGGGTCGCCGGCACACGGATCATGTCGCGATACAGAAACCCGTCGATCTCGTCCTTGAACAGATAGAGGCCGCCGGTCAGGGCCAGCAGCATCAGCACCGGCATGACGAACACGCCCGCATAGAAATGCCACCGCCACACGGCGCGGTAGGGACCGGACAGATCGGCCGTTGGCTCAGAATGCATAGCGAACTCCCACATAGGCCGAGCGTCCCTCGCCGGGTACGAACACAGCCGTCGGGGCGACCCGCGCATCCGTCACGGCGTTGACGGAGGAGATGTAGTTTTCGCCTGTCAGGTTTCGCGCATCCAGGAACAGGGACACGCCATTGTCGAACCCCCAGCCCGCATTCAACGAGAGGATGGCGTAGTCCGGGGCCGTCAGGGTGTTGGCATAGTCCACCAGGACATCCGACGGCGACCACTCCACGCTGGGAGCGACGAACCAGCCGGCAGGATGGAGGTACTTCAGTTCGGCCCGGTACAGATGTTCGGGCACGACCGGCAGACGATTGTCGCCATAGACAGGATCCGCGTCAAAGACGAAGTCGGACCAGGCGTAGGTCTGGCGCAGCGTCAACCGGCCGTGGGGGCCGGCCATGATCCGCCAGTCCAGCCCTGCTTCGATTCCCTGGTGAACCGTGTCGCCCGCATTGAATGTGGAGGCGGGAATGTCCGGGGTGACGATGAAGTTGAGCAGTTCGCCGGTGATCTCGGCGCGATAGGCCGACAGGTCGAAGGTGAAGGGACCGCGACGTCCTCGGGCGCCGATTTCAGCGGTCCAGGCATCCTGAATATCGACATCGACGAAGCGCGGTATCGCGCCTTGAACCAGCGCATTATAGCCGGGCGCCTCCACCGAACGCGTCAGGTTGGCATAGACCTGCGTGCCCGTCTCGTCTTCCCAAAGCAGACCGATGCGCGGGGAGAACCAGTCGAAGGTCACGTCCGCATTGTTGCTTGGGGCCAGATTGTTGGTGAAATCCCGCTCTGCACGGCCATAGCTGCCGCCCGCGACCAGAGCCAGTCGGTCGGTCACGAACAGGCGGCCCTCCGCGAAGACATCCAGGCCGACGGCGTCCTGAACCGAATCGCCGATCCTGGCGCCAGGTCGTGCGCCGCCCGCCGCCACGAAGGTGAAGGCGTCGGTCGCGCCGCCGCGATAGCTGACGCCAGCATAGGCGTCGGCGCGCAGCCCCATCACCTGTCCGTTCCAGTCCACGCGGCCATAGCCCCCCCATTGCAGGCTGTTCTGGTCGATGACGATGGAGATCGGGTGATACAGATCCTTGTCCACGACATAGGCCGCGCCCTCGACCATCAGACTGTCGTCGATCCTCCAGCGGCCCAAAACGGTGGTGCGCAGCGACTTCACGTCTCTGGCAAAGGCCAGGGCGCGATTGTTGGCGGGAACGTCTCGCGGGTTGGTCAGGGCCTGTTGCCGCGTCACGGCGGATGACACCGACTGGTCCAGATCATTGCCCTGCACGATCAGGCGCAGCTCGCGGTCCGTGCCGAACGTACGACCCAGGTTCAGGGTCAGGCGTTTGGAGTCCGAGTTTTGATTGTCCCGGAAGCCATCGGAACGGGCGAGAGTGGCGGCGGCGTAGACGTCCCACTCGCCCAGATCGCGGGCGATGGCGACGTGGCCGCGTTGGGTGTCGAACGATCCACCTTCGATGCGGATCAGGTTGCGACTGGCGGCTGTCCGACCGGTGGGGGTCACGACATTGATCGCGCCGCCCAAGGCTGCGCCGCCAAAACGAAGGGCGTTTCCGCCCTTGTACACATCGATATGGCGCGTAATCAGGGGATCGATCTCCTGAAACTCACCGAATCCGTCGGGCGCGTTGAAGGGGACGCCGTCCTGAGCCAGCAGGACGCCGCGCAGATGGGCGCCGTTGCCGATGCCCGAGCCCCGAATCGAAAGCCGCACTTCCTCGCCCCAACGGCGCTGGGCGAAGACGCCGGGCACGCCGCGCAGCGTATCGGCGAAGCTGAGCGCATAGCGGTCCTGATAGGTTTCCGACGCCACCACGGCCACGGCGCCGGGGGTGCGCGACAGCAGGGCGCGGGCGTCTGCGACGACGGCGGGGTCTTCGGCGTTGCGACGGCCGGTGACGATGACGCTATCGAGCACGGCGGGCTCAGGGGTTTGCCGGGCGAAGGCGGGACTGGCCCATCCAGCGCTCGTCAGCGCGGCGAGCAGCAGCGCGCACGGCGCTGCGGTGGTCTTGAAAGACATGATGATCCTGAAATCAGAACAAGAAAGACGCGCGGGTGCGGAGGCCGGCGCGGGCTTGAGGTCTGGTTCAGGCTTTGGGTGGTGCGGTGGACGGCGGGCGCGGCGGGGCACGCGCTGGCGGCGGCGGGCTGACGCTGGCGACGACATAGACGACGCGTTCGGCGATACGAACGACCGGGGCCGGTTGCGGCGCGGGCGGACAGGGCAGGGCGGCGGCCAGAGGCATGACGCAGGCCGCGCACTTGGCCCCGACGTGCTTGTTCACCGGGCCGTCCATCCCGCCGGACTGGATCGTCTGCGGCCCTTCGGCCGAGCAGATGATCAGAGGCTGGCCCGGTTGAACCGCCGCCAGGGCCGCAAAGGGCAGCAGGCTTCCAAGCACGAGCGCGAAGACCGCCGCCAGGAAGGCGAGCGATTTCGAGGTCGACCAGTTATCGGCCTGGGAACGGATCACGCCTCGCCTCTACGGTGTTTTGCGACGACGGGATAGGCGGCGGTTTGTCCTAAAGCTCGCCGCGCGCCGCCTGACGCGGGCTGAATTTGGGCGCGGGGGCCAGGCGCATGACTTCGCCCTGATAGCGTTCGTCATCGCCGGCGGCGGCGAAGGGCAGGGCGTCGGCGCAGGCCTGGAGCATGGCGTCCAGCCACGGCTGTTCGGCCTTGTGGAAGTCGCCCAGGACGTGGGGCATGACCAATTCCTTCTCGCCTGGATGGCCGATGCCCATACGGGCGCGGCGGAAGTCGGCGCCCAGGTGGCTGATCAGCGAACGGACGCCGTTCTGTCCCGCTGCGCCGCCGCCGGTCTTCATGCGGAAACGGCCGGGCGCCAGGTCGATCTCGTCGTGGAAGACGATGATCTCGCTGGGTTTGATCTTGTAGAAACGCGCCGCCTCTCCGACAGCACGTCCGCTTTCGTTCATATAGGTCTGAGGCTTCATCAGCAGGACCTTGACCGGCCCGTCGGCCGTCTCGACCTGGCCCTCGCTGACGATCGACTGGAACTTGGCCCGCTCGGGACCGAACCGCCATCGGCGCGCGATCTCGTCGGCGGCCATGAAGCCGATGTTGTGGCGGTTTTTCTCGTATTTGCCGCCCGGATTGCCGAGCCCAGCGATGATGATCATGGCGTCCTCATGCCGCGTGCCTCAGACAAAGAAAAGCCCCGCCGCGGCGAACCGGGCGGGGCGCAATCTTCTCGAAGAGCCGAAGGATCAGTCTTCGGTCTTCTCGACCGGAGCGGTTTCGGCAACGGCTGCGTCGGCGGCTTCGTCAGCGGCTTCGGAAAGCGCGGCGGACGAGATCTTGATCGTGGCGATCACGAAGTCACGGTCGGTGATGGTGGCTTCCGCGCCCTTGGGCAGCTTGATGTCCGAGATGCGGATGGTGTCGCCGATCTCGGCCTTGGCCAGGTCGACAACCAGTTCTTCCGGGATCTGGTCGGCGCGGACCAGGATCTCGACGGCGTGACGCACGACTTCCAGCGAACCGCCCTGGCGCGAGAACGGCGCTTCGTCGGCGTTCAGGAAGTGAACGGGCACTTCGATCTTGACCGGGGCCTTGGCATCGACGCGCATCAGGTCGAAGTGCAGGGGACGGTCCGACACGGGGTCGAACTGCACGTCCTTGGCGATGACCGGCTGGGTCTCGTCGCCGTACTTCAGGGTCACCAGGTGGCCCAGCAGCTTGCCGGTGTAGAGGGACTTGCGGAAGTCCTTCTCGTTCACCGAAATGGCGACGGGGGCTTGTTCGCCGCCGTACAGGACGCCCGGCACGAAACCGGCGCGACGCGCGGCGCGAGCGCCGCCGGTGCCGACGCCATCGCGGACGTCCACGTTCAGAATGATCTCGGCCATGTGGCTCGCCTCAACAACAACGGAAACGCCGCGCCAACCCTGGGCTCTCGCGGCGGGGGTGATGAACCCTCGAATTCAAGAGCGCGGGCTATTACACGCATCACGCACAGGGCGCAACCGTCAAAGGTCCGCTTAAGCCGCCTGCGCCCGGTCCTTCAGCAGCGAAGCGGGCGCCGCGACGACGCCCAGCAGTTCGGCGGCGTTGAACGGCTTGGCCAGATGGTGGTCGGCCCCGGCCGCGCGCCCGGCCGCCACGTGTTCGGGCATGGCGTTGGCGGTCAGCATGACGATCGGCGTTCGTTTCATCCCCATCGCGGCCTCGTGCAGGCGAATCTCCTGCGTCGCCGTCAGCCCGTCCATGACCGGCATCTGCATGTCCATGAGCACCAGGTCGAACGTGTCGGCCCGGAAGGCCTCCAGCGCCTGGGCGCCGTTCTCTGCGACGACGATCTGGGCGGAAGTTTGGGCGAGAATCAGCTCGATGACGCGGCGGTTGGTCGGATGGTCGTCGGCCACCAGCACCCGTACCGCGCGCTCTTGCTCGACGACGGTGGGCTGATTGATTGCGGGCTCTCCGGCCATCGGTGCTTGGGTCTGCCTCAGCGGCAGGTTCAGGATGAAGGCCGCGCCTCCACCCGGCTCGCTTTCGCAGCCCAGATCGCCGCCCATCATTTCCGCCAGTTGGCGACAGATGGAAAGGCCCAGGCCCGAGCCGCCGAATTTGCGCGTGATGCCGCCATCCGCCTGTTCGAATCGGCTGAACAGTCGGCTGCGCGTCGCGGCGTCGAACCCGATGCCGCTGTCCTCGACGGTAAAGCGCAGGATGGGATTTCCGTCCCGATCCACGGCGCGCTGAACGATCAGTCCGACGAACCCCTGACTGGTGAACTTCACCGCATTGGAAATCAGATTGGTCAGAACCTGTTTCAGACGCACCGCGTCGCCCAGCACCCAGACGTCGTCTTCCAGATCGATATCCACGTGGAAGTCGAGATGCTTCTCGCGCGCATTCTCGGCATAGAGTTGCGCCGCTTCGCGGACCACAGTCGCCAGGTTGAAGGCGTCCTCGGTCAGTTCCAGCTTGCCCGATTCGACCCGGGCCAGATCAAGGATGTCGCTGAGCAGGGTCTGCAGCGTCTTTCCCGAGGCCTGCATCAGATCCAGCATTTCGCGCTGGTCGGCCGTCAGATCGGTCTTGGACAGCGCCTGCGACAGGCCGATCACCCCATTCAGAGGCGTGCGGATTTCGTGGCTCATATTGGCCAGGAACTGGCTCTTGGCGACGTTGGCCGCCTCTGCGGCGTCGCGCGCCTCCGCCAGGGCTTCAGCATTGCGTTTCAGGTCGGTTATGTCGTTGCAGACCGTGACCGTGCCGCCTTCGGAAGTCCGTCGGTCCTGGATGCGCAACCAGCGGCCGCCCGCGAGCTGTTGCTCGCCGTTGGAGGACAACTGCCGCCGCGCCAACATACGCTCGTTCAGCCATTCCTCTTCGCGCCCCAGCGCCTCGGCATAGCGGCCTTCGTCGATCCCGATCCGCAAGGCCTCGCGGAAGGGCAGGCCGACGGCCAGGTGGGGTTCAAGCTCGGGGTTCACCTCGGCATAGCGCGCGTTCCACAGCACCAGCCGATCCTTCGAATCATAGAAGCCCAGCCCGTCGGGCATCGCATCGACAGCCTCTCGAATGCGGCGCAGCGCCGTTGCGCGCGACATATAGGCCATGACGCCCAGCGCGGAGGCGACGCCGCAGATCAGCAGCAGGATGGCGCCCAGCAGCACGCGCATGGCTTCAGTGGAAATACCCTGATCCGTTGAAACGCTGGGGTTAGGGGTGACGGTGATCGCCGCCATGCCGACGAAATGAAGCACGATCACCGTCATTGCGAGGCCAAAAGCCGTGACGACCAGCCTGAGAATCCCTGCGCGACGATAGAAGAAGGCGGTCGTGCATCCGACAGCCATGGCGCCAACGATGGAGGCCGCCACCATGCCGGGGTCCCAGCCTATATGCGCGGGCCCTCTTATGGCGGCCATGCCGAGATAATGCATGGCGCCGACGCCCGCGACGGCGATCACGGCCGCAAGGGCGCGCCAGATGTGCCCCTTGCCCATCATCGTGGAGCCGATCGTCAAGCCGATCATGGCCAGGGCGACGCCCAGCGAAGCCAGTGTCAGAAACAGGTCGTAGCGCACCGGCACGCCGGCGATGAACCCCTGCATAGCCACGAAATGGGTGGCCCATATCGACAGTGCGCCGATGAGCGTCGCCACGAAGACCGCACGTCGGCGTCGAAGAGGGTCGCGCACGCTCATCCGCTGCATGACACGGGTCGAAACGCCCAGACCGATCAGACAGATCAGGGCGGCGAACACAGTGATCCGCCAGTCGTGATCGCGCGTGATGCAAAAGATGATGCGGTCCACGAGGCTTCTCCTTGCGGATACGCTCGCAGAAAATCCTAAAGAAACCGTGCGGCGAAGCTTCTTCAATCAGCAGGCTGTCGGAGCGCCGTCACAAAATCCGTGCAAGGATCGCAAAACGCGTTCCAGAACGAGGTCGCTCCCACTCCATGCCTTACGAAGTCTCGCCATCGCCCGTCGCGCCGGTTTCCACCTCGCGCCTATGGACGGTGGGCGCCAGCATCGGCATCGCCATCGTGGTCCTGCTGATCCTGGCGATCCTGCATCCCGAGCTGGCGAACTGGCTGGTTGGCGGGGCCGTGGTCGTGGCGGCCTCGGCCTGGCTGTTGAACGTGTCGGAAGCGACGGCGTCGACGCCGACCGCAAACGACGGCGCGGCGGCGGAGTCTTCCACGGATGTAGTGACGGGCGACCTGCTGGACCGGGTGTTCGAGGCGCTGGACGACCCGGTGCTGGTCGTCAGCGGGGGCGAGCCGGACGACATCGCCGGCCGGCGCATCGTCATGGCCAATGGCGCGGCGCGCGACCTGCTGCGGATTCAGCGTCAGGGCGCCTTGCTGGTTCAGGTCATTCGTGAGCCCGGCGTGCTGGAGGCGGTGGACGAGGCTCTGTTCGGCGGCACGGCGCGCACCACCGACTATGCGACGGGCGGTCAGAGAGATCGGCGCTGGCGCGCCTGGACCCGGCCCCTGTCGGTCGAGACAAACACGGCGCCGGGCGCGGAGCTGGCCCTGCTGATCCTGCGCGACGAGACCGACGCCCGGCGCACCGAGATGATGCGCGTCGATTTCCTGGCCAACGCCAGCCACGAACTGCGCACGCCGCTGGCCTCGCTGAGCGGCTTCATCGAGACGCTGAAGGGTCATGCCCGCGACGACGTCGCCGCAAGAGACCGGTTCCTCGACATCATGTCGGCCCAGGCGGATCGGATGGGTCGTCTGGTGGCGGACCTGCTGTCGCTCAGCCGCATCGAACTGAACGAACATATCCCGCCCTCGGGCCGGGTCGATCTGGACCGCGCCGCTTCCGATGTGGTGGACGCCATCAGCGTGCTGACGCGCGAAAAAGAGATCGTCATCGCCTTGGACCAGGGGGAGGCGAGGGCGTCGATCAGCGGGGATCGCGACGAGATCCTGCAGGTCGTGCAGAACCTGCTCGACAACGCCGTCAAATATTCGTCACGGAGCGGGACAGTCGAGATTTCGGTCCGTTCGGACCTGTCCTTCGACGAGGCCTGGGCGTCGCGCATGCCCGGCGCGACCCGGCTGCCGCTGGTCACGCCGGACCGTGCATCCGGCATTTCCTATGCCGCCGTGACGGTGCGGGATCATGGACCCGGCATGGCGCGCGAACACCTTCCACGCCTGACCGAGCGCTTTTATCGCGTTGAAGGCCAGAAGAGCGGTGAGCGGCAGGGGACCGGCCTGGGGCTCGCCATCGTCAAGCACATCATCAATCGGCACCAGGGCGGCCTGGTCGTCGAAAGCGCGCCGGGCATGGGCGCGGCCTTCACCGCCTGGTTCCCCCAGCCGGTCGAGCGGCGCTAGAGCCGCAGGGACCGTCGCTGTCACCCAACTGTCATCGACCCGTCGTAATCCGCTGAACATTCGCAGGCAGTAGTCGCGCCGCGTCGGTCCCGATGTTCAGGACCTTCGCCGATTCGCGCACGGCGCTTCGGACTTCTGAATGATCTGGATTTATCTGCTGATCCTCATCGCGCTGAGCGCGGCCGCCTTCGTCGGCGGACGCGAGCTTGCGCGTCGTCGCGCGATCGGCGCCAAACCCCATTCCCGGCCCGGCCAGCACGGCGCCTACGCCCTGATCTGGGTCGCTGCGCCCGCCCTGCTGGTTCTGATCCTGGCTTCGGTCTTCTCTGCGCCGCTTCAGCGTCAGCTGACCGCCGTCGGCACGCCTGACGCCGTCGCGGCTCTGGAACACTTCCGCCGCGACGCCTTCTTCGCCGACGCCCACCGCGTCGGTCGTGGCGAGCCTGCGCTGCAGATCTGGGAGCGCCCGCTGGCCGAACATCTGCCGGTCGAGGCGCGCCGCATGGTCCGTATCGAGCGCACCCTGTCCTGGGGCGGCGGTATCGCCGCCATCCTGGCCGCCATCCTGGGCGGCCTGTTCGCCCTGACCCAGATCAAGCCCCAGACCCGCGCCCGCAATCGGGTCGAGGGCTGGGTCTACGGCGCCCTGTTCGTCTGCTCGGCCATCGCCGTCCTGACCACCCTGGGCATCATCGCCTCCCTGGCCTTCGACAGTTTCCGCTTCTTCCAGACGGTGCCCGTCCTGGATTTCTTGTTCGGCACCCAGTGGAGCCCACAGATCGCCATCCGCGCCGACCAGGTCGGTTCGACCGGCGCCTTCGGGGCCGTGCCCCTGTTCGTCGGCACCCTGCTGATCATGGTGATCGCCATGTGCGTCGCCGCGCCCATCGGCCTGTTTTCGGCGATCTATCTGTCGGAATACGCCGGCCGCACCACCCGCGCCGTGATCAAGCCGCTGCTGGAGATTCTCGCCGGCGTGCCGACCGTCGTCTACGGCTTCTTCGCCGCCCTGACCGTCGGGCCGCTGCTGAGGGTCTTCTTCAACGAGATCGGCCTGTTCCTGGTCGGCGGGCCGCTGCACGATTTGGGCCTCTATCTGTCGCTGGTCCAGAACCAGATGGCCCTGACGGCCGGCGCCGTGATGGGCATCATGCTGATCCCGTTCGTCTCGTCCCTGTCCGACGACATTCTGAACGCCGTGCCTCAGTCTCTGCGCGACGGCTCGTTCGCCATGGGCGCCACCAAGTCCGAGACGGTGAAGCGGGTTCTGCTGCCCGCCGCCTTGCCTGGCATCGCCGGCGCGCTGTTGCTGGCCGTGTCGCGCGCCATTGGCGAGACCATGATCGTGACCATGGCCGCAGGCCTGGCCGCCAACCTGACCTTCAATCCTCTCGACACCGTGACGACCGTCACCGTGCAGATCGTGACCCTTCTGACCGGCGACCAGGAGTTCAACAGCGCCAAGACCCTGTCGGCCTTCGGCCTGGGCCTGACCCTGTTCCTGGTGACCCTGGTGCTGAACATCATCGCCCACCGGATCGTCCAGACCTATCGGGAACAATATGACTGACGCGACCCCCGATCGGATCGACGGCGTGGCCGCCAAGGGGCGGCTGGATCGTCTGCGCGCGGGCCTGAAGCGTCGGCACGCCAAGGAAACCCGTTTCAAATGGTATGGTCGCCTGGCCATCGCCGCCGCCATGCTGTTCCTGGCCGTCCTCCTGGTCCGGATCGTCGAACAGGGCCACACCGCCTTCTACACCCATACCGTGACCGTGCCGGTCTATATGGACCCGGCGCGCGTCGATCGCGCCTATCCCCAAGGCTCCAACTTCGAGCAGTTGGCCGCCGAGCAGCAACTGGCCCGCATGGGCATCCAGGACGACGCGGCTGGAACCAGGGGCGCGCAGATGAAGCGGCTGTTCTCGTCGGAACTGAAGTTCGTCGCCGCCGACCTGGTCTCCAAGCGCAGCGAGGTCATCGGCGAGACCGTGCCCCTGGCCGTGCCCCTGTCCGACGACGCCGACCTGTATCTGAAGGGCGAAATCTCCAGGGATACGCCCGAGGATCAACGCCGCCTGACCGACCAGCAAATCGCCTGGCTGGACCGGATGCAGACCGAGGGCGTCATCGGCTCGCACTTCAACACCGCCTTGTTCACCAACGGCGACTCGACCCAGCCGGAACTGGCGGGCGTGCTGGGCGCCGTAGTCGGCTCGGCCCTGATGCTGATGGTCACGGCCCTGATCGCCATTCCACTGGGCGTCGGCGCCGCCATCTGGCTGGAAGAGTTCGCGCCCAAGAACAAGCTGACCGACATCATCGAGGTCAACATCAACAACCTCGCGGCCGTGCCGTCGATCGTCTACGGCCTCTTGGGGCTGGCCCTGTTCATCAACTGGATGCACCTGCCGCGCGCCAGTCCGATCGTGGGCGGTCTGGTCCTGGCCCTGATGGCGCTTCCGACCCTGGTCATCGCCACACGCTCGGCCCTGAAGGCGGTGCCGCCGTCGATCCGCGAGGCGGCCCTGGCCATGGGCGCGTCCAAGACCCAGACGGTGTTCAGCCACGTCCTGCCGCTGGCCATGCCCGGTGTCATGACCGGCGCCATCATCTCCATGGCCCACGCCCTGGGCGAGACCGCGCCGCTGCTGCTGATCGGCATGGTCAGCTTCGTGCCGGGCGTGCCGGCGGCCATCGACCAGCCGGTCGGGGCGCTGCCTTCGCTGATCTACATCTGGGAGAACGCCTCGGAGCGGGCGTTCCACGAACGCACCGCCGCGGCGATCATCGTCCTGCTGGTCTTCATGATCATCATGAACGCGGCGGCCATCATCCTGAGGCGGCGCTTCGAGCGCCGGTGGTAAGAGAATGAAATTCCGTATTTTCCGCTCCGCCGAAGACCAGTCCGGCGCCGGCCCGGTCGATCCGACCGAGACCCCGCGCATGGGCGGCCAGGTCCTGCCCGAAGCTGCGGCGAAGCCCAAGGCGGACGCCGTCGTGGAGCCCCGCGCCTATGATTCATCGGCCCTGCCTGGTCCGACCGTGATCGACAGCCCTCCCGTGGGGCCGATCAAGATCGCCGCGCGCGACGTCTCGGTCTTCTATGAAGGCAAGCAGGCGCTGTACGACGTCTCGCTGGATATCCCGGACAAGACCGTCACGGCTCTGATCGGCCCGTCGGGTTGCGGCAAGTCGACCTTCCTGCGGACGATGAACCGCATGAACGACACCATCGCCGGGGCCAAGGTCACCGGTCGGATCGCGATGGACGACGAGGACATCAACGACCGTTCCATCGACCCGGTGCTGCTGCGCGCCCGCGTCGGCATGGTGTTCCAGCGCCCGAACCCCTTCCCGAAGTCGATCTACGAAAACGTCGCCTACGGCCCGAAAATCCATGGCCTGGTCTCGTCCAAGGCCGAGATGGACGATGTGGTCGAAAAGGCGCTGAAGCGCGCCGGCCTGTGGGAAGAGGTCGCCGACCGCCTGCAATCGTCGGCCATGGGTCTGTCGGGCGGTCAGCAGCAGCGTCTGGTCATCGCCCGCGCCATCGCCGTGAACCCTGAAGTGATCCTGATGGACGAGCCCTGCTCGGCCCTGGACCCCATCGCCACGGCGCGGATCGAGGAACTGATCGACGAACTGCGCGAGCGGTTCTGCATCGTCATCGTCACCCACTCGATGGCCCAGGCCGCGCGGGTGTCGCAACGCACCGCCTTCTTCCACATGGGCCGTCTGGTCGAGACCGGGGATACGGAAGACATCTTCCAGAATCCGCGCGAACGGCGCACGCTCGACTATATCACGGGACGCTTCGGCTAATCCGATGAACCAGCACACGGTCAAGGCCTACGGCGACGAGCTGAACCAGATCACGGCCGAGGTCGCCCGCATGGGCGGCCTCGCCGAGGCCCAGGTCGCGGACGCCATCGATTCCGTCGCCCGGCGCGATATCGCCCTTGCCCGCGCGGTGGTCGAGCGCGACCTGAAGCTCGACGCCCTGCACCGGGATATCGAGAAGAAGGCCATTCGCCTGATCGCCCTGCGCCAGCCGGTCGCCAGCGACCTGCGCCGCACCCTGGGCGCCATGAAGATCGCCACCGATCTGGAACGCACCGGCGACCTGGCCAAGAACATCGCCAAGCGCGCGCTGATCCTGGCCGAGGGCGAACCGATGCAGCCCCTGACCCGCTCGATCGAGCGGATGGGCCGGCTGGTTTCCACCCGCCTGCGCGACGTGCTGGACGCCTACACCGCCTCCGAATTGGATCGCGCCGTCGCCGTCTGGCAGACCGACGACGAGGTTGACGAGCATTACAACGCCCTGTTCCGCGAACTGCTGACCTACATGATGGGCGATCCGCGCACGATCGGCGCCTGCACCCATCTGCTGTTCATGGCCAAGAACCTGGAACGGATCGGCGACCACGCGACCAATATCGCCGAGACCGTCCACTACGAGATCACGGGCGAAGACATCGTGGGCGAACGCCCGCGGGCCCAGCCCACGGCCGAGGACTCCGATCCGACGCCGAACCTTTCGACGCCCCACCTTCCGACGCACTGAGCCGAGACCGGAGACACGACGTGCAGCCCTATATCCTTGTGATGGAAGACGAGGACGCGCTGGCGACCCTTCTTCAGTACAACCTCGAAAAGGAAGGCTACGACGTCGCCGTCGCCGCCGACGGCGAGGAAGGCATGCTCCAGATCGACGAGCGTCTGCCTGATCTGGTTCTGCTGGACTGGATGCTGCCCAAACTGTCGGGCATCGAGGTCTGCCGCCGCATCCGGGGCAAGGCCGAGACGCGCAACCTGCCGATCATCATGTTGACGGCGCGCGGCGAGGAGAGCGACCGGGTTCGGGGCCTGGACACCGGCGCCGACGACTATCTGACCAAGCCCTTTTCGATGGTCGAGCTGATCGCGCGCATCCGCGCCGTCCTGCGTCGCATCCGTCCCGGCCTGGCCGACGACCGCCTGAACCACGGCGACATCATCATCGACCGCGTTTCGCACCGTGTGAAGCGTTCGGGCCAGGAAGTGCACCTGGGCCCGACCGAGTTCCGCCTGCTGGACCACTTCATGCAGCATCCGGGTCGGGTGTTCAGCCGCGAACAGCTGCTCGACGCCGTCTGGGGCTCGGACGTCTATGTCGAGGCCCGCACCGTCGACGTCCACGTCGGACGCCTACGCAAGGCCCTGGCCATCGCCGACGAAAGCGCCAACCCGATCCGCACGGTCCGTTCGGCGGGCTATTCGCTGGATCTGGAAGGCTGAGACAAAAAGGGCGGCTCTCGGAGCCGCCCTTTCCAATTCAGATCTGCTCGGCGACCACTTCGTCGGGGTCCAGCGCATAGACCGTGGCGCAGTATTCGCAGGTGACGCGGATCTTGCCGTCATCTTCCAGCATCTCGGTGCGCTCGGCCGGGTCGAACGAGGCCAGGACAGAAGCGATGCGGCCGCGAGAACAACGACAAACGGCTGTCAGTTCGCGCGCGCCCTCCAACCGAACGCCGTCCTCGTGGAACAGGCGGAACAGCAGGGTCTCGGGCGAGATGGTCGGGTCGACCAGTTCGTCGTCGCCCAGGGTCCCGAACAGGGCGCGGGTGCGGTCCCAGACCTCTTCGGTCGAGCCGCGTGCGTCGTCGCCGGCGATGATCTGGATCATCGCCCCGCCGGCCCGCCATTGCGAGCCCGTCTCGGTCTGCACCTGACCGACGGCCAGCCGCACCTTGGTCGGCACCTGTTCGGACTGCTGGAAGTAATGCTCGGCCGCCAGCGACAGGCTCTCGCCCTCGATCGGCGTGATCCCCTGAGTGCGTTCGAAGTCGGGGCCGCGGTCCAGCGTCATGATGAAGACGCCCTGGCCCAGCAACGATCGGGCGCCGGGACGCGCAAACCCGCTAGACGCTTCGGCGACCTCGGCCTCGTCGTAGCGGCAATAGCCGCGCAAGGACCCGTCGGTGCCATAGTCGGCGACCACATAGCGTACCGGCCCATCGCCCTGGGCCTGAACCAGCAGGCGGCCTTCGAACTTCAGGCTGGAGCCGATCAGGGCCGCCAGGGCGCAGGCCTCGCCCAGCAGGGCGGCGACCGGCTCGGGATAGGCGTGGGCAGCCAGGATCTTGTCGATGGTCGCTCCCAGGCGGACCAGACGTCCGCGCACGGGCCAGCCCTCGATCTGGAAGGCGGCGGCCAGATCGTCGGAAACGGGGGGGGGAGGCGCGTGATCGGTCACGGCGAGGTCCTTTGGCGACGTCATTTCGGGATCGCGGCTATTTAGGCGCCCGAAGGCCCGATGATAAGGGCCCGATGATAAGGGTTGTCTGTTCCGACGCGGGGAGGCGGTCTGCGCGGTGATTTCTTCAGCGTCGCCGATACGACGGAACCGTTTCCAGCGCAGTTCGCTCTTTTGGCTCAAGCGGAGCCGTCGCTCTGCCCATCACCACGCCAATCACTGAAGAGGTTCTGCCGATGATCCGCGATATCGATCCGATCGAAGAGATTCGCAAACATCCCGGCATCACCGCCGGCAGCCTTGCCGCCATCGTCCTGGGCGCGGTCGCGGTCGTCTATCTGACGCAACGCAGCGGCCCGACTCGCTATCAGCGCATCAAGACCCGCATCGACCCGCGCGGATGGGTGGATACGTCGGAACTGCGCGATCGCTTCCATGACGCCGTCGACGCCTTCCGCCACCGGGCCGAAGATGCGGGAGAGCGTGCCGGAGAACTGTCGCGCGACGCACGCCATCGCGCCGCCGACGTCGCCTACGATGCGCGCGACCGCGCCGATGAATGGTTCCGTTCGGCCCGCAAGGGCTCAAAAAAGGTGTTGAAGAAGCAGGGGAAGACGGCGCGCCGTTACGCCGATGACGCCGGCGCCTATGCTCGCGATCATGCGCGCGAAGGCGGGGCGATTCTGGCCGTCGCCACCATCGCCGCCGCCATCGGCGCAGCGGTTCTGGAAAGCCGTCGTCCTGACAGCCGCGTGCGCCGCATCGTTCGCTTCTGATATTTTCTTGCCGCCTGCCGTGTGAAAATCGCGACGGGCGGCAAGGTTTAAGCGCAACTGAGCCCAATCATCAGCACGGCTTGGCTTTGCCGCAAGCGCGAAGGCCGCTAAGACGCCGGCCATGAGCGCGCGCCCCACCCTGATCTTCGACTTCGATTCGACCCTGGTCGATTTCGAGACCCTTGAGGCCCTGGCCGACATCGCCTTGGCCGATGCGCCGGGCGCGGCTGAAACACGGGCGCAGATTGCAAGCCTGACCGATCAGGCCATGGCCGGAGAGCTGGAGTTCGGCGAGGCTTTGCGCCGTCGTCTGGCCCTGCTGCCCCTGACGCGCGCCCATGTTGCGGCGCTGGCGCAGACGGCATCGGATCATCTGACGGCGTCCGTTCGCCGCAACCTGAACTTCTTCCAGCAGAACAAGGGCAAGGTCGTCATCCTCTCTGGCGGCTTCCGCGAGGTGATCGCGCCGGTCGCCGAGGAACTGGGCGTCTCGCCCGACCGCATCCTGTGCAACGATCTGGTCTATGACGCGGACGACCGCGTGATCGGCGTGGATGACGCCAATCCCCTGTCGCACGCCAACGGCAAGCCGGCCGCCATTCACGCCCTGAACCTGTCGGGCCGGGTGGTCATGATCGGCGACGGCTGGAACGACGCCGAGGTCAAGATCGCCGGCGCCGCCGACGCCTTCTACGCCTTCACCGAGGTGGTGCGCCGCGCGCCGGTGGTTCAGGTCGCCGACGCCGAGGCCGCCTCGCTTGACGAGGTGCTGCACGCCGAGGGTCTGGTCGGCCGCTGGTCCTTCCCGCGCAGCCGCATGAAGATGCTGCTGCTGGAAAACATCCACCCCGCCGCCGTCGAACGACTGGAGGAGGCGGGCTATTCGGTCGAGACGCAAAAGGGCGCGCTGGACGAGGACGACCTGATCGCCGCGATCAAGGGTGTCCATGTGCTGGGCATCCGCTCAAAGACCACGGTCAGCCGCCGGGTGCTGGAGGAGGCCGACCGGCTGATGGCCGTCGCCGCCTTCTGCATCGGCACCAACCAGATCGATCTGGACGCGGCGTCCGATCACGGGGTGGCGGTGTTCAACGCCCCCTATTCGAACACCCGCTCGGTCGTCGAATTGGCCATCGGCCTGATGATCGTCCTGATGCGCGACGTCGCGGACAAGTCGGCGGCCATGCATGTCGGCAAATGGAACAAGTCTGCCACGGGCTCCAAGGAACTGCGCGGCAAGACCCTGGGCATCGTCGGCTATGGCGCCATCGGCAGCCAGTTGTCGGTCCTGGCCGAGAACCTGGGCATGCGGGTGCTGTTCTACGACCTGTCGGAACGGCTGGCTCTGGGCAATGCGCGGCGGATGCGTTCGCTGGACGCCCTGCTGGGCGAAAGCGACGTGGTCACCCTGCATGTCGATGGGCGCAAGGACAACGCCAACATCTTCGGCGCGGCCCAGTTCGCCAGGATGAAGGAAGGCGCGCTGTTCCTGAACCTGTCGCGCGGCCATGTGGTGGACGTCGGCGCCCTGTCCCAGGCCATGGGCTCGGGCCGGGTCGCGGGGGCCGCCGTGGACGTCTTCCCGGAAGAGCCGCGCACCAACGCCGATCCGTTCGAAAGCCCGTTGCAGGGCTTGCCCAACATGATCCTGACGCCCCACATCGGCGGCTCGACCGAGGAGGCGCAGGAAGCCATCGCCGAGTTCGCAGCCGAACGGTTGCTGGGCTATTTGAACCGGGGCGACACCACCTTCAGTGTCAACCTGCCGAACGTGCAGTTGGCCGAGGTGTCAGGCACGCACCGCATCCTGCACATTCACAGGAACCAGCCGGGCGTCCTGGCCGAACTGAACCGGGCGCTGGCGTCGGCGGGTCTGAATATCCTCGGCCAACACCTGAAGACGGACGAGCGCACCGGCTATGTCATCACCGACGTGGACCGCGACTACGATCCCGAAGCCTTGCGCGAACTCAAGATGGTGCCGGGCACGTTGAAGTTCCGCACTTTGCAGTAGGCGTTCGATTTTCCTCCGAAGGCTGACGTTGCGGCATCTTGCGCTCTGCGCCAACTGGCGCATCCTCTCCTCCAACGGCCGCGAACCATGACGGCTGCGGGAGGATTGATATGTCACGCTATCTCACCGGCGGCGCCGTCGCCGTTCTGGCGCTCGCCGCCTGCGCCTTTGCAGGCTCGGCCTCGGCCCAGACCTACAACCGTCTCGTCGTCTTCGGCGACAGCCTCAGCGACAACGGCAATCTCTATCTGATCTCGGGCGGGACCCAGCCGCCCTCGCCGCCATATTTCCAGGGCCGGTTCTCCAGCGGGCCGGTGTTCACCGAACTGCTCGGCTTTAACGCCGCCAACTTCAATGGCTCGGTGGCGGGCAGCATCAACTACGCCTTCGGCGGGTCTCGCACCGACGCCACGGCCGGCGTGCCGTTCGGCATGTTGAACCAACTGGCGCGCTACACCGCCTCCGGCGGCACATTCAGCTCGACCGATCTGGTCAGCGTCCTGGGCGGCGCCAACGACATCTTCCAGGGTCTGCCCGCCGCCGGCGCCTCGGCCAGCCCGGTCGCCGCCATCACGCCGGTCGCGACCACGGCCGCCGCCAACGTCAACAGCCTGGTCAACAGCGTCGCCGGCGCCGGGGCGGGGACCATCCTGGTCACCAACCTGCCCAAGCTCAGCCTGACGCCGCAGTTCCGTAGCACGCCGGCCGCGCCTCTGGCCGACTATGCCGTCACGACCTTCAACACCGCCCTCCAGACAGGCCTCTTCACCACTGCGGGCGCACGACCGGGCAGCAACATCATCCTGATGGACCTGTTCAAGGTCAGCGATACCTTGGCCGCCAATCCGGGTCAGTTCGGTGTGACCAACGTCACCCAAGCCTGCTTCAACGGTGTCACGGTCTGCGCCAACCCCGACAGCTATTTCTACTTCGACGGCGTCCATCCCACGGCGACGGGGCATCGGATCCTCGCCCAACTGGCGACCGACTACCTCTACTACGGCGATATCGGCGCCCAATCGACGCTGCAGGGCGAGACGACCTATCGTCACCGCGAAGATGCGCTGGACGCCGCCAGCGAGGCCCTGTCGGGCCGTGAAGCCTGGGAGGCCGGAGTGTCGATCACCACGGCGGCCCTGATCGACAGCGTCGATACCGACGCACGCGGCTCGGTCACCGAATCTTCCAGCGATGGCTGGGGCGGGCGGATCGCGCTGGAGGCAGGGCCTTCGGCCAACTGGCGTTTCGGCCTGGCCGGCACGGCCCGCAATACCGACGTCGAAAGCCAGGCTCTGAACTTCAACGTCGAAAGCTTCGGCCTGGACGTCTATGGCGGTTGGCGCTCGGGCGATGTCTTCGTCAATGCGGCGGTCGGCGTGGCGCGCGACAATATCGACGACATCGAACGCCTGACCAGCCTGGCGCCCATCGTCCACACCGCCGACGCGCGGGCGTTCAGCACCGGCGCGCGCCTGCAGGGCGGGATGTGGTTCGACATGGGCGGCATCGCCCTGTCGCCGCGGGCGGCCCTGGCCTATGTCTCCAGCGACGTGGACGGCTATTATGAGCAGGGCGTCGCGGCCCAGTATCAGTATGGCGACCGCACGGTGAAGGCCCTGACCGGCGAGGTCGCCCTGCGCGCCGAGGCCGAAATGGGCCGGTTCGGCGTGTTCGCCGAGGGCGGCTATCGTGACGCGCTGGACGACAGTTCCGACCCGGTGCGCGTGGGCATCTTCAACAACCCGGCCCAGGTGTTGTCGCGCGAGATCGACGATCCGTTCGGCGGTCAGTTCCTGGCGTCTGCGGGCGTCGAGGGTTCGGTCGGCCCGGTCAAGGTGACGGTCGGATATCGCGGCCGCTTCGGCGACCACGCCGACAGCCACATGGGCGGTATTCAGCTCAAACTGCCGCTCTAAACCCGAGGGGGCGAGAAGGGGCCTCAGCGCCCCTTCTTGCGCACCCACATGGCGGCGTCGGCCTCGGTCAGCCAGACCTCGGCGTCGGTATGGCCGTCCCAGGCGCGCACACCGAACGAACCGCCCAGTTCGGTCCTGTGTCCGTCCCAGACGAAGCCTTCGGTCTTCAAGGCCTCGGACAGCTGCCGCGCCTTGGCCCGGCCCTCTTCGTAGCCCGCGTGCAGCATCAGCAGCGCGAACTCGTCGCCGCCCAGCCGACCCACGGCGTCTGACTCACGCAGATTGGCCAGGAACAGCTCCGCCACCGCCACCAGGGCTGCATCGCCGGCGGCATGGCCCAGCCGGTCGTTGACGCTCTTGAACCCGTCCATGTCCAGATACAGCAGCACCGCCGGCACCCCGTGCCGCTGGCAATAGGCCATGGTCCGCTGAAGCGCGGCGACGAAGCCGCGCCGGTTCAGGGCAGGGGTCAATACATCATGGTCGGCGGCGGCCTCGGCGGCGGCGGCGCGCGTCTTCCACGCTTCCAGCTCGACGCGCAGGCGCTCGATCTCGGCGGTCAGGTCGTGTTCGGCCACGTCGGTCACGGCGCAGGGATGGCTCCGATGGCGCGACTCAGTCTGCGTCGCGCGGTCGAACGATGGTAGAGCGTGATCCGCCGACATTGAAGGCCGACAATAAGGGCCTGGAGGCGTGAAACCGCCCGCGTGCGGTTGCGGGCGTCACCCACGTGCTGTAACGGGCGCCTTTCCGCGAGGGGCCTTACAGACATGGCGACTTCCGCACCGCCGGTGGCGATCATCATGGGCAGCCGGTCCGATTGGCCGACCATGAAGCTGGCCGCCGACAAGTTGGACCAGTTGGGCGTCGCCTGGCAGGCCAAGGTCGTCAGCGCACACCGCACGCCCCAGCGCCTGGTCGAGTTCGCCACGGGCGCCAAGGCCGCAGGATACAAGGTGATCATCGCCGGAGCCGGGGGCGCCGCCCACCTGCCGGGCATGGCCGCCTCCATGACCGAACTGCCGGTGCTGGGCGTGCCGGTCCAGTCCAAGGCCCTGAAGGGGATGGATAGTCTGTTGTCCATCGTCCAGATGCCGGCCGGCGTGCCCGTAGCGACCCTGGCCATCGGCGAGGCGGGCGCCGCCAACGCCGGCATTCTGGCCGCCCAGATCCTGGCCCTGTCGGACGAAGCCTTGGCCGAACGCCTGGCCGCCTTCCGCGCCGCCCAGACCGATTCCATCGCCGAAACCGTCGAGGACTGAGTGCCTGATCTTCCGCTTCCCCCCGGTTCGACCCTCGGAATCATCGGCGGAGGCCAACTGGGCCGGATGCTGAGCCAGGCCGCGTCGCGCCTGGGCTTCGACGTCGTCATTCTGGACCCCGAGGCTGACAGCCCGGCGGGCCGCGTCTCGGCGCATCAGATCGTCGCCGCCTATGACGATCCCGACGCCCTGACCGCCCTGGGCCGCGCCGCCGACGTGGTCACTTTCGAGTTCGAAAACGTCCCCGCCGATTCCATCGAACGCCTGGCCGAGGCCGGCGCCCTGGTTGCGCCGGGGCCGACCGCGCTGCGCGTGTCGCAGGACCGGGTGGACGAAAAGACCTTCCTCAACGCCGTGGGCGCCCCGACGGTCGCCTTCGCCGTCGTCGATACGCTGGACGATCTGGTCGTCGGCCTGACGACCCTGGGCGTGCCAGCTCTGCTGAAGACCCGCCGCGAAGGCTATGACGGCAAGGGCCAGGTCTGGATCCACGCCATCGAGGACGCGCCCGCCGCCCTGGAAAGCCTGGGCGGCCGTCCGGCCATTCTGGAAGCCAAGGCGACCTTCGTGCGCGAACTGTCGGTCATCGCCGCCCGCGACTGGGACGGCCATATGTCGGTCTATCCGCTGGGCGAGAACCGGCACGAGGGCGGCGTCCTGCGCACCACCCTGGCCCCCGCCGCCGTGGACGAAAAGACCCAGGTCCGCGCCCGCGCCATCGCCGAGGCGATTCTGGACGGGCTGGACTATGTCGGCGTGGTGGGCGTCGAACTGTTCGACCTGGGAGACGACGTCCTGCTGGTCAACGAGATCGCCCCACGCGTCCACAACACCGGCCACTGGACCCAGGACGGCTGCGTCTGCGACCAGTTCGAACAGCACATCCGCGCCGTGACCGGCTGGCCGCTGGGCCCGACGACCGCCCACGCCCGCATCGAAATGACCAACCTTCTGGGCGAAGAGGTCGAGGACTGGCGCAAGCTGTCGGCCAAGTCCGACGAACGCCTGCACCTCTACGGCAAGGCCGAAGCGCGGCCGGGCCGCAAGATGGCGCACGTGAACCGGGTGTTGGGGGCGGTCTAACTTCTTCTTTCGTCATCCTCCGGCAAGCCGCGTCTTTGCGGCGCAGACCGGGGGACCCAGCGGCGCCGAAGGCGATGCGTCCGCCGCTTCCTTTTTGACCACCCTGTCCGCGACAGGTTCGCGCTCACGCGCGCCGCTGGGTCCCCCGATCTCGCTACGCTCGTCGGAGGATGACGAAAGAAGAGAGAACTAAGCCCGCGCCCCGTATCGCATCCGGCTCAGCGCGTCCGTCACCCTGCGGAATGGCGCATCGAAGTCCTTGCCCGCCTTCCACTTTTCGAAGGCCATGACGTTCTCAATGCGCCGGGCAACGAAGGCTTCCGCCGCCTCGCGACCATCGAACCAGCGCATGGTCAGGGCGGGGATCAGAATGCCCGACAGGATGGTGCGCTTCGAATAGTGGTTACAGTCGGTCGCCTCGTCCCCGGCCCAGCGCCACAGGTGGTCCGCGCTCTCCCAGGCCAGTTTCAGCCCCAGGTCGGCGTTGGTCGGCAGGGCCAGGAAGGCGGCGCAGCGGCGCGTAGCCTCCAGGTCGGCGGCGCCGGCCTCCATTCGTTCGGACACGGCGCGGGCGATTCGCTCGCGAATCTTCAACGACTTGGCGTCGATCTGGCCCAGGGCCGCCAAGGCGCGGTCATCATGGCGGCGCGACAACAGGGCGGCGAGATCGCGCGCGCCGTTGGGCAGCAGCAGTTCTTCGTCGCCGCGCGACAGGCCGCACGCCTCGCATGCCTCGCGCACCAGACGGGCGTTCCAGCCCAGCGCCGGCGCGCGGGCGATGGCGGCGTCCAGCACGGTCTGTTCGGTCCGGTCGGCCCAGTCTGTCGTGTCGATCATGGCCCGATCATACGCCTGTCGCGCCGGGGTTTCGAGCCTTGAAGAATGGTCGCGACGATCTGGACAGGTGCGGGCGGCTGGTGTATCAGCGCGCCTTCATCCGAGGGCCCGACTTTCGGAAGACGATTTTATTTTGTTCGCCCGTCTCCCTTACAGGACGCGGCGGGCGGCCAAAGGAGAGTTCAACCTGGTACAGATTTTCGTTCGCGATAATAACGTCGATCAAGCGCTCAAAGCCCTAAAGAAGAAGATGCAACGCGAAGGCAGCTTCCGTGAAATGAAGCGCCACGTGCATTACGAAAAGCCGTCGGAAAAGCGCGCCCGTCAAAAGGCCGAGGCGATCCGTCGCGCTCGCAAGCTGGCCCGCAAGCGCATGCAACGCGAGGGCCTGCTGCCCGCGCCGAAGCCGCGCGTTCCCGGCGCTGGCGCCGGTGGCGGCAGCCGGTAATATCCTGGCGTAAGCCAAAAAGATTTGAGGCCGCCTCCTTCGGGAAGCGGCCTTTTTCTTTGTCTCCTCCCCGCGAAGCGGGGAGGGGGACCGCGCGTAGCGTGGTGGAGGGGCTCTTGAAGTCCCACAGGCGCTTGTAATGCTGTGAAGAGCCCCTCCGTCACGGCGCGAAGATGCGCCGCGCCACCTCCCCATCGCTGCGCGATAGGGAGGAGACGGATCCGCGCCCCTAGGTCCGCCCGGTGATCGCCCGGCCGAAGCTCTTCCAGCTCAGCTTCACGTCCGACAACGCCCCTGCGCGGAAGGCTCGCCCTGCGATCCAGACCATCAGGGCGGCGGTGGCGAACATGCCCACCAGCGTCAGAATCACCTCGATCAGCGGCGGATCGCTGGGCGCCCGCGCGCTCATCAGGAAGGGGGTGAAGAAGGGAATCCAGGACAAGACCTTGACCACCGGGGCGTCCGGGCTGGTCAGGGCCATCTGCATGACCAGGATCGGCACGACCAGGATCATCATGATCGGCCCCATCAGCGTCTGGGCGTCGCGCGGCGTCTCGCAGAAGGCGCCGATGGCCGCGAACAGCACCGCATACATCAGGTAACCGCCGACCATATAGGCGATGAAATAGAAGATCAGGCCGTCGTGCAGCAGCACCTGGCCGATCGTCGCCGCCGTCTCGGGCGAGGCCGACAGAAGGCTGAACGTCCCGATTCCACCCCACACGCCCATGACCGTCAGGGTCAGCAACGCCACGCCCAACACCTTGCCCGTCAGGATCTCGGTCGCCGAGGCCGAAGACAGCAGCACCTCCAAGATCTTGTTCGACTTCTCCTCCATCACGCTGTTCAGCAGGATCGAGGCGCCGGTGATGACCAGCGACCACAGCAGGAAGCCCACACCCAGGCCGATGAACGACGGGATTCGGTCGCGCATCGACACCTCGCCCCCGCTGGCGGCGTTGGGCGAAAAGGCCTTCACCTCGGGCCTGAAGGTCTGGACCTCCTGGGCCACGGCCGGGGCCACCCCGGCGGCGGTCAGCAGTTCGGTGCGTCGCGCGTCGCGCAGGGCCGTGCGAACGAAGCTGGACACGTCGTTGTCGGTGGCGCGGGCGGTCCAGACCTGGGCGGCGGGCTTGCCATCGACGCGGTTCAAAAAGACCACGGCATCCAGGCGGCGGTCCTTGGGCGCCGCCTTGTCCAGCGCGGCCTTGATGGCGGCGTCGCGCGCCGGGCCGGTCGCGTCGGCGATGGCGGGCGGGGCGGCGACCAGGCGGATCTTGGGCCCGCTGATGGAGGCCACGGCGCGCCCGGCTCCGGCTTGACCCTTCTCGGCGGCCTCGCGCAGGCGTTCGTTCTGGCGATCCAGATCGGATTGCAACGAGGCGCGGACGGCGGCGGCCAGGCCCGTCGCGGCCGGACCTTCCTCGATCACCGCCACCGCCTTGACCGGCTCGGCCGAGCGGATCAGCAGGGGAATGCCCCCGCCCAGCACGGCGAATAGCGGGAACGCCAGCAGCGACAGCCAGAAGCCGACGGTCTTGGCATAGGCGACATATTCGCGTCGCGCGATCAGCAGGGTGCGGTTCATCGGGCGGCCTCCGCAGGTGCAGCGGGTTGATCGGGATGGTCGCCGGTCAGGCCGATGAAGGCGTCGTGCAGCGTCGTTTCCTTCAACGCAAAGCCGCGCACGTCCAGACCGTTCAGGAAGGCCGTCTTCAACGTTTCCTGACCGCCTGCGCCGGGGGAAAGGGCGATCTTCAACCGCCGCACGCCGTCCACATCCGACAGGGTCTCGACGCCGGCCACGCCGGGCAGGGCGGCGGCGGCCTGCGCGCTGATCGCGCCTTCCAGATCGAGGAAGCGGGGCGAGGTGGCCCTGGCCTGATCCACCGTGCCCTCGAACGCCTTACGACCGCGCGCCAGCAGCACGACCTTGTCGCACAGCCGTTCGGCGTGCTGCATCACGTGGGTCGAGAACAGGACGGTGGCGCCGTTCGCCGCAAGGTCGCGGATCATGGCCTCCAGACCCTGCTGGTTCATCGGGTCCAGGCCCGAGAAGGGCTCGTCCAGGATCACGAACTCGGGCTGATGCACGACCGAGGCGATCAGCTGCACCTTCTGCGCCATCCCCTTGGACAGCTCCTTCATCTTCTTCTTTTGCGCCTCGCCCAGCCCCTGCTGCTCCAGCATGGCCTTCGCGCGCTTCTTGCCTTCGGCGACCGGCAGGCCCTTCAGGGCGCCGAAGAAGCTGATGGCCTCGACGGGGGTCATCTTCTTGTAGAGGCCGCGTTCCTCGGGAAGGAAACCGATCCGGTCGCGCACCTTGCGCCCGTCGTCGGCGCCCAGGATCTCGATCCGCCCCGACGTCGCCGGCTGCAGGCCCAGGATCATCCGCAGGGTCGAGGTCTTGCCCGCCCCGTTCGGCCCCAGAAAGCCGCAGATCGAGCCCTTCTCGACCTGAAAACTCAGATCCCGCACGGCGTCGAAATCGCCGTAACTCTTGCTCACCCCATCCAGCGTCAATGCCGCCATAT
Organism: Brevundimonas sp. PWP3-1b1; assembly: GCF_049896065.1. Classification (NCBI taxonomy): domain Bacteria; kingdom Pseudomonadati; phylum Pseudomonadota; class Alphaproteobacteria; order Caulobacterales; family Caulobacteraceae; genus Brevundimonas; species Brevundimonas sp. PWP3-1b1. The sequence goes on from NZ_JAFCTO010000001.1 coordinate 844,861, forward strand.
CGCCCCCCGTCCTGTGACGGTCAGCCTAGAAGCGCAGGTTGTGCGACGCCAGTGGATTTGGCGTCGCGGCCGTCAATCCAGTACGGGCAGCTCGATATAGGATGCGTTTTCTCCAGCATGGTGGATGGCGTTGTCGGCGATCACGCCCTGGCTTTCCGTCTCATTCGGCCCGCCCGTGTTCAGGTTGCGAACGAATTTGGGGAAGTTCGAACTGGTGACCTCGACCCGGATGCGGTGCCCCGGCTGGAAGGTGTTGCTGATCGTCATAGGCGTGGGCTGGACCGTCGCCACCTGGCCGGGCGTCAGCGGCATGGGGCGGTCGTATCCATCCCGGTACCGGGCGCGCATGATGGTGTCGCCGAGGATATAGGCCGTGCCGTCTGGCGCCACGTCCACCAGCTTGACCGCGAAATCGGTATCGGTCGCCGAGGACGACACTTTCAGCACCGTGTCGATGAAGCCCGTGACCTGCATCGGCTCAGTCAGCGGCTCGGACGTATAGACCAGCACATCGTTTCGCGCCTCGATCTGACGTTGGTCGAACGCTCCGGCTGTGACCAGGCCGCCGTTGCAGCAGTCGCCGCCGCCGATGGTCTGGACCGGGTTCATCGGATCATAGCGATAGCGGTCGGCCTGTTCGCCTGCCGGCGGCGCTTCCAGGCTGAGCATGCCGTCACCGTTGAGGCTGTTGGCCGCTCCGCCAGAGCGCAGATACATCCGCACGGTCTTGACCCCGGCGGGCGGCCATTGGGCGGCGGTGCGCCATTCGTTCTCGCCCATGTTGAAATACCGGACGTGCGGCGTGCTCTCGGGGAAGGCGCGGCGTTCGCCCTTCAGCCAGCGGTCGAACCAGGCGTGGACCAGGGCGTCGCTGTCGAAGCTGGCGTCGCCCAATGGCCGATCGCCCGACTTGTAGTTCGGCCCCAGGCCACCAAAGGCGCAGTGGTTGTTCGGCCCCACCACCACATACTGGTTCTCGGCCGCCTCGCGGTCCCCGGTCGTCGAACGGGCGTGGTTGAACAGCTCCATGTTCGGGCCGATGGAGACGTCGTACCAACTGTTGAACCACAGCGACGGCACGCCCCAGCCCATGTCGTCATGATAGAGGCCGCCTTGACGCCAAGCGGGATCGGCGGGCGTGCGGGCGATCAGTTCCTCGAACGTGCCGGCCGGCTCGCCCAAATCTTTCAGCATCTCGTTGACCGGCAGGTGGCGGATCTGGCTGGGCCAGTTCACATCCGGCTTCTTGGCGTCCAGGTCGTTGTAGCGCACGAGCCTGGCGCGCGTTTCCTGATCCATGTCGCCGGGGATCTGCGCGCGCTGAGGATTGTCCACGCCGTACAGCCAGACGAAGAACAGGTTGCGGGGAACGCCGCCGGTGTACCAGTTGCCCTGTTCCTGGAACCGACCGACCTTTCCGATTCCGGCGCCAGATGCTTGCGGGACCATGGCCGCATGGGCGGGGTGGTTCTGCGCCGCCAGCGCCAGCTGCCATTCCGCTGAAGAGGAGCATCCCAGCGTGCCGACCTTTCCGTTCGACCACGGCTGAGCGGCGACCCAAGTCAGGGCGTCATAGCCGTCAGTCTGGGGGTAGCCGAGGATCTGATAATCGCCGCCGGAGAAATACCGCCCCCGCTCGTTCTGGACGACGAAGGCGTAGCCCTGGCTGACCCAGCTCAGGGCAGAGCGAGTGGTCCGGGCGTTGTAGGCCAGCTCGTTGTACGGCGTTCTAACGAAGACGGTGGGTAGTGGACCGTCCACATTCTTGGGACGATAGACATTGGTCGCCAAGCCCACGCCATCACGCATTGGAACCATCACGGCCATTGTCACATCGGCGATGCGCGACAGCTCGGTCTGGGCGGCTGCGTCGCTGTAGCGTCCATAATCTTGAGCCGAGACAGTGATCGGCGTGGCCGCCAGAACTCCTGCGACGACAGCGGCGACGAACCTGTTCATTCCCAATCCCTCCAGAAAGCAGGGATGGATCTAGGACGATTGTAGCCTGGGTCGCAATGTCGCGGAGCTTAGCTCTTCGGCTTCACCGTCACTTCGAAATGGCGATCGACGACCTTGGTCGGATTGACCTGTGCGCCGTTGCGGCGGACTTCGAAATGCAGGTGGGGACCGGTGGAATAGCCGGTGGAGCCGACCAGGCCGATGCGCTGGCCCATCGTCACGGCGTCGCCGTTCGCCACGTCGATGCGGCTGAGGTGGCCATAAAGGGTGCTCATGCCGTTGGGGTGGCGCACCTCGATGAAGTTGCCGTAGCCCTCGGGGTCATAGCCCGTGCGGACCACTTCACCCTCGGAGGCGGTGAAGACGGTGGTGCCTTTCGGGGCGGCGATGTCGACGCCCTTGTGCGCACGGGCCTTGGCCTCGATGGCCAGTTTGCGCAGGCCGAAGGGGGAGTTGATCGCATAACCGCGCACGGGGGCGGTGAAAGCGATCTGGCGCGTGATCGGACCGGCCTTCTCGACCTCGGCCTTGACCGGCGGGGCGACGGGGATGGCGATCTGGGCGGGCGGCGGCAGCGAGGCTTCGCGCGCCGCATTGGGCGCGGCGGCGGCGGCGAAAACGGCCACTGCGGCGAATGCGGCGGTCTGGCCGGAGTGGATCAAGAGGGTCTTGCACCGCGCCAGCGGCGCGTTGGTAAGCAGGCGTCGCATTCGGCGGCGTCTCCAGCGTCTTTGCGCTCTGGAATGAAGGCACGCGGCGCCGGACGGCGCACGGCGTTCCGTGGAAAGGACGGCTTATGCCTATCGGCTGGGGCGACTTTGGGGCTGTGGCGGGGCGGCGGATGGTCGCACGGCGGAACCTGCGCCTTGCCGCGCCTGATCAGGCGATGATGTCGGGCAGGATCTCGTCTTCGATCTTCACGATCTCGTCCTTCAGCGCCAGCTTCTTGCGCTTCAGCCGGGCCAGCATCAGCTGGTCGGGAGTGACGGCCAGGCTCAGCGCGTCGATGGATGCGGCGAGATCGGAGTGTTCCTGACGCAGCAGCTTCACCCGTGCGTGAAGCTCGGCCATCTCTGCGGTGGTTTCAGGTGTGTCGTCGTTCATGGTGTCGTCCCCAAGCCGCTTATAGCCACGCAGGGCTCAGGTCGGAAGGGCGTCTGCGAGGCGGATCAGCGCCGGTCGCGGTGTGACGTTGGCCCAGACCCGCGCCGTGGCGACCAGGGCGCCGATGGCGGGGCGGGGCGGACCGACTGGCGCGGGCGCCAAGGCCTCCAACGCCTCCAGCAGGTGGCGTTCCGCCTCCAGCTCCAGCGCCTTGATACGGTTGCGGACGGCTTCACGCGGGCCGTCGTCGATGTCGGGGATGGGGGCCTTCAGCGTGCGGCGCACCGAACGCAGGGGCGCGACGACGACGCTGTCCCAGGCGCGAGCGGTGTCGCAGGCGGCTTCGATGGTCTCTGCATCCGGCTTGCGGCCGGTCGCCGCGACCCAGCCAGACCAGAGCAGCACAGGCACGTTCTGCTCATGGCTGTCCTGCAACGCCAGGCACGCCTCGCCGACCCCCGGAGCGGCATAGGCGGCGACCGCCCAGTCCCACAGCCGCATTATTTCAGGCCTTCCCAGCGGCGCACCGCGCCCCAGTCCAGGCCGAACAGATCCAGCGTCCGTCCGACCGACTGATCCACCATCTCCAGGATCGAGGCGGGCTTGGCGTAAAAGGCGGGCAGGGGCGGGGCGATGATGGCGCCCATCTCGGTCAGGGCCGTCATGGTCCGCAGGTGGCCCAGGTGGAACGGCGTCTCGCGCACCATCAGCACCAGCGGTCGCCGCTCCTTCAGCGTCACGTCCGCCGCGCGCGTCAGCAGGGTCGAGGTCACGCCGGTGGCGATCTCGCTCATCGTCTTGACCGAACAGGGCGCTACGATCATGCCCAGGGTGCGGAAGGATCCAGAGGCGATGGTCGCGCCCACATCGGCCAGTTTGTGCACGACGGACGCCTTGGCCGTCAGGTCGTCAGGCGACATATCCGTCTCCTGCGACAATGTGAGTAGGGCGGCCTTGGTCACCACCAGATGGCTCTCGACCCCCAGATCGGTCAGCGCATCCAGCATGCGCGCGCCGTAGATCGCGCCGGACGCCCCTGAAATTCCCACCACCATCCGGGCGGGCGGGTTCCGTATGGCTCCGTTCACATCATCGACCATTTTGGGGGTCAGCCTCCGTGGGGTCCGGCGAGACGGGCTGTCACTGGAAAGTGATTACACAGCTCGCCAAACCGGGCGCTCACTCTACTGGTCCCTAACCTGAGGAGGCGCAAGCCATGACCATCGAGGCTCGTATTCGCGAACTGGGTAATCGTCATCGTAGTCTGGATGAGACCATCCAGAAGGAACTTACCCGTCCGTCCACGGATCCGTTGCAGGTCAGGGCGCTGAAGCAGAAGAAGCTTCGGCTGAAGGAAGAAATCACCAGTCTGGAGGCGCGGGCGCACTAGCGACCGACCTCCCTGAAAACGAAGACGGCCCCGGAGATCGCTCTCCGGGGCCGTTTTCGTTTCGTGAAGCGAAGATCAGTCCTTGGTGCCGAACACCGAGGCTGCGGTCGGCTCTGCCGTCGGACGCTGACGGGCTTCCGGCACGAATTCGGGCTCGGCCTCGACCTGTTCGACGGGCTGGATGGTGCCGCCGCCCTTCTTGAGGTCGTCCTTGGTCTTCTTGTCGGCGGCCTTCTTGACGATTTCGTCCAGGGCCAGCTGGCCGACCAGGCCCAGGGTCACGGGATCGACCGGCTTGATGTTGGCGCTGTTCCAGTGGGTGCGGTTGCGCACGCTTTCTATGGTGGACTTGGTCGTGCCCAGCATCTTGGCGATCTGGGCGTCAGTCACTTCCGGGTGATTGCGCACGAACCAGGCGATGGCGTCCGGGCGGTCCTGACGACGCGAGACCGGTGTGTATTTCGGGGCCGGCTTGGCCGACTTCATCAGTTCGGCGTGACGGCTGACGATGGCCTTCATCCGGTAGTTCTCGTCGCCCTGGGCCTTGTCCAGCTCTTCGCGCGTCAGCTGACCGCCCGTGACGGGATCGACGCCGCGGATGTCGCGCGCCACGTCGCCGTCGGCGATGCCGCGGACTTCCAGCGGGTGCAGGCCGCAGAAGTCGGCGATCTGCTCGAAGCTGAGGGATGTGTTGTCGACCAGCCAGACCGCAGTGGCCTTCGGCATCAGAATGTCGCTCATGGGGCGTTCGTCCCGGTGTTGTTAAGCCGCCGAATGAGGCTTCGGCTGGCGTTGGATACGACGGCGCCCGGCCTTTCGACCGGGCGCGTAGAGTTTCGATATAGGCCTATTCGCCCGAAAAGAAAACGCCGACCGACAATCCCATACAGCAACGGTTCATCCGTCATGACGCAACCTTCGCGGTAGTGAAGACTTACAGCCTTGGGAGAGGAGAACCATCATGTCACTGCTATTCGCTGCGGCCCTTGCGGCCGCCATGTCGTCCCCGGTCGAGCCGCAACAGCAACGCGTCGCACCGAGAGGCGGCTACGCTCAAAGTTGCACCGAAGCCTATGTGAACCGGGGTCGGCTCTACGCCGATTGCCGCGATACGCGCGGCCAGATGCGCGGCACCTCGATCGAGCTGGCGCGCTGCGGCAATGAAGACATCAACAACGACAACGGCCTGCTGGTCTGCGGTCGCTTCCGTGGCGATTACGAGGGCGCCCAGCCCGGTCGCCCCGGCCACGGTGGTCCGGGTTGGGGCGGCGGAAACGGCGGCGGCTGGGGCCGTTCATCCATCACCGTCTATGAAAACTCCAACTTCCGCGGCGCCTCGCGCGAGTTCACCAGCGAGGATCGCAATCTGGGTCGTACGCCCTTTAACGACCGGATCAGTTCGGTCCGCGTCCAGGGGCGTTGGGAAGTCTGCACCGACGCCGAGTTCCGGGGCCGTTGCCGCGTCGTCGAAGGCGACGTCCGCTATCTGAGCGGCGGCTTCAACGACAGCATCTCGTCCATGCGCCCCGTGCGCGGCGGCGGGCGCTACTAGGCCTCAGACGGTCAGGACGATCTTGCCGATGTGCCCGCCGGCCTCCAGTTCGGCGTGCGCATCGGCAGCGTTTTTCATTGGAAAGACCGCCTGAACCGGCGGTCTGACCGCGCCGGACGCCACCCACGGCCAGACCGTCGCCTCCACAGCAGCGGTTAGTCGGGCCTTTTCGTCGGCGGGGCGGCTACGTAGCGTCGATCCCGTCAGCGTCAATCGCTTCAGCATGATCCGCTGCAAGTCCATCTCGACCTTGGCGCCGGTCAGGGACGCGATGACGACCCACCGTCCTCCGGCGTTCAGGCTGTTCAGGTTCAGGGCGGCGTAGTCGCGCCCCACCATGTCCAGAACCACATCGGCCCCGCCCGCCGCCTTGATCTGCGCTTCCAGATCGTCGGCCGAGGCGTCCAGGCTGATGTCGGCGCCCAACGCTTTCGCCGCCTTGGCCTTGTCCGCCCCGCGCGACGTGGCGATCACCTTTGCGCCCGCCGCCTTGGCCATCTGAATCGCCGTCACCCCGATGCCGCTGGTCGCGCCGTGGATCAGCAAGGTCTCGCCGGCCTTCAGCCCGCCGCCCTCGAACACATTGGCGAAGACGGTGAAGACGGTCTCGGGCAGCACGGCCGCCTGGACGAAATCGAGACCCTCGGGGATCGGCAAGACATGGCGCGCATCCACCACCGCCTGTTCGGCATAGCCGCCGCCGCCCAGCAGGGCGCAGACCCGGTCGCCGACCTGCCAGCGCGTCACACCCTCGCCGACGCCTGCGATCTCGCCTGCGATCTCAAGGCCCAGGATGTCGGATGCGCCAGGGGGAGGGGGGTATCCACCGCTTCGCTGGAGCAGGTCGGGCCGGTTGACGCCCGCCGCGCGCACCCGGATCAGCACCTGTCCTGGGCCCGCAACGGGATCGGGGCGTTCGGCGATCTTCAGCGCCTCGGCCGGGCCTGAACCGCCTTCGATCTCGATCACGCGCATAGCACTTCCCTTGCATTCGTCCGTATCCGGGCGTTCAGATAAGGGTCCTGGGCCGCCTTGGCCATGACAGCGCGGAAGGCGACGACGATGTTCGAAGATATTGAACCCCGCCCGCAACGCGGCGAACCCCTCCGCGCCCTGTCGCGCGAAGACCTGGATGTCTATTCCATCGAGGATTTGCAGGAGCGGATCGCCGCTCTGGAGGACGAGATCAAAAGGTCGAGCAACGCCATCGAGGCCAAACGCTCCAAGAAAAACGCCGCCGACGCCCTTTTCAACTTCGGTTCCTGATCGCGAATGGCACGTCTGCATGGCATGAGCGTTGCATCTTTCCTGCGAACGGTTCCGCCAGGCGCCGATTGCAGGACGGACTCGCATTTCCCTAATGATCAAAGCTCAAATGACCTCCGCTCCGTCCTTCGCTGACCGCAGCCGCACCGTGCGCGATTTCGCCCGTTCGGAGCTGTTCGACCGCACCTTCCGCGAAGGCATGGAATTGGTCGAGGAGACCGCCGCCTATCTGGACGGCGAGGGGCGTCGCGATTCCAAGATGCTGTCGCGCGCCGCCGCCCTGGCCTATGCGGCCGAGAGCATGAAGCTGACGACGCGCCTGATGCAGATCGCCTCGTGGTTGTTGGTCCAACGGGCCGTGCGCGAGGACGACATGACGCCGGAAACGGCCTGCGAGCCGCGCTATCGCCTGAACGAGCGCCGCATTGAGGCGGAGCCCAGCCATGCCGAACTGCCCATCGCCCTGATCGAATATCTGGTGCGGTCGGAAAAGCTGTTCGACCGCACCCTGTATCTGGATCGCCGCATGTATATGGACGATCAGGACCAGGCCCCCGAGAACCCGGTCCTCAGCCAGATGGGTCTGCTGGAAGCCGCCTTCAGGGGCTAGTCGCCCCTGTTACGGCCCGACGTCGTTGGCGTCGGTACGGCCGTCATCGACCGGCTTGGGCAGGTTGACGCCGATGCCTAGAGCCTCAGCCAGCTTGTCGTCGCGGCCATAGACGTCCTCGCGGAACGCCACACGGCCCTGACCGTCCACGAAGGCGGTCCAGTACAGCAGTCGCACCGAGATCTCGCGGCCGGTGGTGACGCGCGTCGTCTCGCGGCTGTCTTGCGCGGCGTCGAACTGACCCAGCTTGGTCGGGTCGGGCGCCAGCAGCAGGCGCGCGAACTCCACCGCATTCTGCACCCGCACGCAGCCGTGGCTGCGCTGGCGCGTGGACAGGTTGAAGGCGGCCTTCGACGGCGTGTCGTGCAGGAAGATGGCGTAGCTGTCGCGCAGCTCGAACTTCACATAGCCCAACGCCGAACGCGGCCCGGCGCGCTGGATGACCGTGCCGTCCTTCACATACATGTCGTTGGCGGCCAGATAGCCCGGTCCCTTGGGCAGAATCTCGCGACGCGCGATGCCGGCCGGCACATACCAGGGCGGATTTGCCACGACCGAGGCGAAGGGCTTCTCCAGGCTGGGCGTCTGGTTCTCGGCCGACCCGACGACGACGCGGTTGGAGTGGACCGGCTTTGCGTCCTTCCAATAGACCATGATGGCGGCGGCGGTGTTGACCTCGATCCGCTCGGGCGCGACGTCGCGCTTCAGCCAGCGGCGGCGTTCCAGGTTCAGGGCGATCTGGCGGGCGCGATCCTCGGCCGACGCGCCCAGCGAGCGCTGGGTGCCCGTGCCGATGCGGCCGTCGGCGCCCAGGCCGTGGCGGTTCTGGAAGCCCTCCACCGCGCGCTGCAGTTCGGCGTTGTAGGTCAGGCCCTGCGCCTTCAAACGCGCGCCGTCGGCGGCCGACAGGTCGCCCTCGGCCGTCAGCCGGTCGATCAGGGCCGGGATGCGGCGATCGCTGTTGCCCGGTTCGATGGTGCCGCCCGGCGCGAACGCAGGCCAGCCGCCCTGCGCCGCCAGCCGGCGATAGCGCACATAGCCGGCCGACAGGTTCTGATAGCCGATGTCGGTGGGCGCCAGGCCGTCGTACCAGTTGGCCAGCACATTGCGGTTCAGCGCGTCGCTAAGGCCGCGCGGCAGGTCGACGCGGTTCTTCTGCATCTCCCACAGGTCTTCGACCGTCTCGGGCCGCACCTTGCCCTCGGCCAGGACGCGCGCATAGGCGAGGGCGGCCGTGGTGGTGCGCAGATCGGCGCTGGCCGGATCGGCCGCCAGTCCCACGAAGTCGAAATAGTTGGCGCCCGACAGGCCGTGGCGATCGGCGCGGGCGGCGGCGGCGTTCAGGGCGCGCATCCGATCTGCGTTCCACACCGGCCGCCAGCCGTTCAGCTCATAGAAGGCGCGCACATCCGCCTGCTGTGTCGCGGGCAGACGCGAAATCTGGTCGTTGAAGCTGTTGTAGAAGGCGGTCGCCTCCGGGCCACGCTGCACGAAGACCTGCTGCGCGCGCGCCGTGGAGCCGAGGGCCATGGCCGCCGTCGCGACGCCCAGACCCAGTTGCCGTCTATTCATATCCAGTCCGCTTCTTCGAATGTTTCGGCCAGCGTGGCCAACGCCCCTGGTACCCGAACGCCGCCACATTATCGGTGTTCCGGCCAAACAAAAAGCGCCGGTCTCGCGACCGACGCTCTTCGTGATGTGTTTGCTGCAGTATGCCGCAGCCTTGGCCTTACTTCTTGATGAAGCCGGCGAACTTGTTGTTGAAGCGCGAGACGCGGCCGCCGCGGTCCAGCAGGTGGGCGTTGCCGCCGGTCCAGGCCGGGTGGGTGGACGGATCGATGTCCAGGTTCAGCGTGTCGCCTTCCTTACCGTAGGTCGAACGGGTCTGGTAGGAAGTGCCGTCGGTCATCACAACATTGATGAAGTGATAGTCGGGGTGCGTGTCCGCTTTCATGGTCGTCGTCCGGTCTCTGCGCGATGACGATGCCGACCGTCTGTGCGCGTGAAATGAGAAACCCGCCAGAAATCCGGCGGGAATGAGGGGCGGCGTTTACACCGGGGGGCGTTCCGGGGCAAGAGGCGGGCGCAATGACCGACCAATCCAACGCCACCGCCCCTTCCGCAAACCGCGCTTCAGGCGTGGCCTCGATGGAGGGCCGGCCCAGCGCAGGAGCCCTGCTGGCCGATCAGATGTCCGAGGCGGGCGAGAAACGCGCCAAACGCCGCGACATCCGCCCCCTGGCCCGTCTGATTCCCTTTGCGATGCGGCACAAGGGCCATGCCCTGATGGCGGTCTTCTGGCTTTTGCTGTCCACCGCCGCCTCCCTGGGTCTGACCGCCCTGGCGCGCGGGGCCATCGACCATGGGTTCGAGGCCGGCGGGGCCAATCTGAACATCTGGTTCCTGCTGCTGGGCGCCAACGCCCTGTTCCTGGGTCTGGCGACGGCCGCCCGCTACTATTTCGTCACCCGCACGGGCGAGCGCGTCATCGCCGATGTGCGCAAGGGCCTGTTCGGCCGCATCCTGACGCTGGACCCATCCTTCTACGCCCACATGCGCACGGGCGAGGTGCTGTCGCGCCTGACCACGGACATAGCCTTGGTCGAGACGTTGATGACGACCTCGATCTCCTATGCGCTGCGCAACTTCCTGACCCTGATCGGCGGCGTCGCCTTGCTGTTCTTCGTCAGTCCCAAGCTGACCGGCTTCGTCCTGCTGATCGTGCCCTTCCTGCTGGGACCGATCTTCATCTTCGGGCGCAAGGTCAGGAAGCTGACCGTTACGTCCCAGGATCGGTTCGCCAACGCCGTCGGCTTCGCGGGCGAGAGCGTGGACGCCATCGAGACGGTCCAGGCCTTCGGGCGCGAAAAGAGCGCGATCGCCCGCTTCGGCGCGGCGGTCGAGGACGCCTTCTCCGCCTCGCTCACCCGGATGAGGGCGCGCGCCTGGATGACCGCCCTGATCATCGTCGTCATGTTCGGCGGCGTGACCCTGGTGCTGTGGCTGGGCGCCCAGGACGTGGTCGCCGGCGTCATGTCGCCCGGCGCCCTGCTTCAGTTCGTGCTGCTGTCGGTCTTCGCGGCCGGGGCCGTGGGCGCCCTGGGCGAAAGCTGGGGCGACGTGCAAAAGGCCGCCGGCGCCATGGAGCGGATCGAGGAGCTGATGCGGGCCGTGCCCGACATCGCACCTCCGGCCCACGCCACGGCCCTGCCGTCGCCGCCGCGCGGCGAGGTGTCGATGTCGGCCGTCGGCTTCTCCTACCCCGGCCGACCGGATCTACCGGCCCTGAAGGGCTTCAGCCTGACCGTGCGTCCGGGCGAGACCGTGGCCCTGGTCGGCCCGTCCGGCGCGGGCAAGTCCACCGTCTTCCGCCTGTTGCTGCGCTTCTATGATCCGCAAACCGGCATGGTGTCGGTGGACGGCGTCGACGTGCGTCAGGCCGATCCTGTCGATGTGCGCGAGCGCTTCGCCTGGGTGTCGCAGGAAACGCCGCTGTTCTCGGGTTCGGCCCTGGAGAACATCCGCTTCGGCCGTGAGACCGCCACCCTGGAAGAGGCGCGCGCCGTCGCCGAAAAGGCCCAGGCCCTGGGCTTCATCGACGCCCTGCCTGAAGGCTTCGACACCCCGCTGGGCGAACGCGGCAAGAGCCTGTCGGGCGGCCAACGCCAACGCCTGGCCATTGCCCGCGCCCTGGTCCGCGACGCCCCCATCCTGTTGCTGGACGAGGCCACCAGCGCCCTGGACGCCGAAAGCGAACGCCTGGTCCAGGTCGCCCTCGACCAGGCCATGGAGGAGCGCACCACCATCGTCATCGCCCACCGCCTGGCCACCGTCCTGCGCGCCGACCGCATCGTCGTCATGGACGACGGCCGCGTGGTGGAAGAGGGGACGCACGACCAACTGGTGGCCAAGGGCGGCCTCTATGCCCGGCTGGCGGAACTGCAGTTCCGGGCAGGCTAAGCCTGCGCTTGGGCTAAAGGCCCGCGCGCGCCAGCGCCGGGAAGTCGCTAAAGATCGCGTCCACCCCCGCTTCGGCGAAGGCGGCGGCATAGCCTGGCATGTCGCCATGCTCGGCCAGGCCTTCGCTCCGCCGCCGTTCGGCCGGCAGGAAGGCGTTCTCGGCTCGCAGCGTCCAGACGACCACTTTCAGCCCCGCTGCATGAGCGTCATCGACCAGGGCGCTGGGCGCGGTCGTGCGGCCCTCGGCGTCGCGCGGCAAGACCAGGGTCATCTCCGGCGCGACCCAGGCGGCATAGGCGGCCATGGCGTGCAAGCCTTCGGGCGTGATCATCTGGGCGTAGGTCATGTCCGGTCGGTCCGCCGGTCCACCCGCGCCGGCGACCAACTGGGCCAGAGGGGCGTCGATGCGCGCCGCCAGCCGCTCCAGCGGCCCGACCTCGAAACACTGGATGATTACGGGTGCGTCCGCGCCCGTCAGGCCCAGCCGTTCCAGCTCGGCGACGAAGGCGTCCTCCATCGGCAGGCCGATCCCGGCGAAATAGGTCGGGTGCTTCAACTCGGGCGCTACCGCGATGGTCCGTCCAGTGCGGGCAGAGGCCGCGCGGGCGATGGCGACCACCTCCTCGAAGGTCAGGATCGGCTCGCGCCCGTCATAGGCGGCGCTGCCCGGTCGAAACGCGGGCAACCGCTCCTTGGCCCGCAGCGTCTTCAGCTCGGCCAGGGTGAAGTCTTCGGTGAACCAGCCGGTGGTCTGGACACCGTCGATGGTCTTGGTCGTCTTGCGGTCTGCGAACTCGGGCCGGTCGCCGACATCGGTCGTGCCGCCGATCTCGTTCTCGTGCCGATCCACGAAGACGCCGTCCCTGGTCAGCACCAGATCCGGCTCGATCACGTCCGCGCCCTGTTCAACCGCCAGCTCATAGGCCGCGCGCGTATGCTCCGGCCGTTCGCCGGACGCGCCGCGGTGGGCGATGATCAGGGGCTGAGCCAAGGCGGGCGTTCCGACAAGGAGGGCGACGGCGGTCAGAATGGCGCGGATCATGCCCGATGAGTAGGGGCGCGGCGCGACAGCACCATGACTGTCTCCTCCCCACGCAGTGGGGAGGGGGACCGCGAAGCGGTGGAGGGGTTCTTGACGCCCCACCGGCCGCTTGTGATGCGGCAAGAGCCCCATCGTCACGGCGCCCAAGAAGCGCCGCGTCTCTTCCCCGCAAGCGGGGAAGAGACGGAAGCGAGCCTCAGCCCTGCAGCACCTTGCGCAACTGCGGATGCAGTTCGCTGTTGGTCGCCAGGATGGACACGCCCGTCTTGGGATCGCCGTCGTTCTCGATGGTCGTCACCTTGCCGCCGGCCTCGGTCACGAACAGGATGCCTGCCGCCACGTCCCAGGGCTTCAGGTTACGCTCATAGAAGGCGTCGTAACGGCCGGCCGCGACCCAGGCGAAGTCCAGCGCAGCCGAGCCCAGACGGCGCATGCCGGCGACGCGCTGGCCCACGGCGTGGATGTCCTTGATGGCCTGGGCGTGGCCCGACTTGCCGATGAAGGGCAGGCCGGTGGCGACCAGGCTTTCCGACAGGTCGCGACGACCGGCGACGCGGATGCGGTGATCGTTCAGATAGCAGCCCTTGCCCTTTTCGGCCCAGAACAGCTCGTTCATGACGGGGTTGTAGGTCACGCCGGCGACGATCTCGGACGAACCGTCCGGCGCGCGCCGCTCCAGCCCCACCGTGATGGCGAAGTGGGGCATGGCGTGCATGAAGTTGGTGGTGCCGTCGATCGGATCGACGATCCAGGTGTGGGACTTGTCGGTCCCCTCCATCATGCCGCGCTCTTCGCCCAGGAAGCCGTAGCCGGGGCGAGCCTTCATCAGCAGTTCGTAGAGGGTGTCCTCGGCCCTCAGGTCGGCGGCCGTGACGAAGTCGCCGGGACCCTTGCGCGAGACCTGCAACTGCGAGACCTCGCCGAAGTCGCGGAGCATGGGGCGGGCGGTCTTGCGCACCGCGTCGAGCATGACTTGGAGCAGGGCGGAAGCGAGGGCCATCGGCGGATCTCCTGGTCCGCATGTCCTGAAAAGGCGCTTTGGCCCGGAGATGCGGAGAAGTTCAAGGGTCGGCGTCAATCTACGCCGGGTGACTAGTGCTAGTGAGCAAGGAGTGAGCGATGGGTGCGGCCTCGGCTCACCCTTCGCTCACTAGCACCCCTTGCTCACTAGATATCAGTCCGCGCGGCGGACGTATTCGCCGGTCGCGGTATCCACGATAATCCGCTCTCCCGCCGACATATACGGCGGGATCATGATGCGGACGCCGTTCGACGCCATGGCCGGCTTGTAGGAGGAGGAAGCGGTCTGGCCCTTCACGGTCGGCTCGGTCTCGGCGACTTCCAGCACGACCTGATCCGGCAGCGACAGGCCGATCGGACGCTCTTCGTGCATCTCGATGACGACCTTCATGCCTTCTTGCAGATAGGGGATGCGGTCTTCGCCGACCCAGTCCTTTTGCAGTTCGATCTGCTCGTAGGTGCCGTCGTCCATGAAGACCAGGCTGTCGCCGTTGTCGAACAGATAGGAGAAGTCCTTCTGCTCCAGCGTGACGCGCTCGACCTTGTCTTCCGACCGGAAGCGCTCGTTCAGCTTATTGCCGGTTTCGAGGTTCTTGGCCTCGACGTTGGCGAAGGCGCCGCCCTTGCCGGGCTTGACGTGGCTGGCCTTGGTGACGACCCACAGGCCGCCATTGTGCTGCAGGACCATGCCGGGCTTGATGGTGTTGCCGTTGATCTTCATGGGGTCACATCGGGAATAGGGTTGCGCTCTCGCGCCGTTCGGGGCGAGGCGAATAGGGCGCGATCCCTAGAGGAAGCCCCGAGAAAGGGCAAGGCGGCCCTAATGCAGGGTGCGCTCTCGCGACGCCTCGTCCGCCTTGCGATGCAGGAAGTTGCCCAGCCGCACCCCTGATCCGGTCGGAGCGGCCATCTTGCCTGCGCCCTCGTTCAGCTTGCGGGCCTCGTGCGCGAAGGCGGCGGCCAGACCGGCGGACGACATGGCGGCGATCACCTGACGCGCCATCGACGACGGGCGCAGGCCCAGCCAGACGGCGTTGACCGTCTGGGCCGCGACCCAGAGACCCATGGCCGTGGTGCGCTCACGCTGTGGCGGGGCGTTCCACACTCTAACGGCAGACAGGGTGGTGGCCGAAAACACGGCGGGCAGGATCAGGCTGAACGCGCCCCGCGGCTTCTCGGTGATTGGCAGATCCTTGTTTCGGACCTGTTTCAGATTGCGCTTCGGCTTCATGGCTCCCGAGGCGATGCCGTGCGCCAAAAGGGCGAAACCGACGGTCAGAGCGATGCCGGCAAGGACATGTCCAGTGCTGCGGCCCTCGCTGTTCAGCAAATCCTTGGCGGCGTCGCGCACGTCGTCGATCGCTTCGTCGATATCGGTCATGGTCCGCTCCAGCTTGCCTTCACAGGCTAACCACAGAACGCGACGTCGGTTCCGACATTGGGAGGACGCGACTGTCACGCAAAATGAAGCGCGTCCTCGCCAACATCACGCAGCCGCGGAACTCGTGACGACGGATTTTGGACTATCAGAAACCGCCGCGAGGCTGGTCAGGGCCTTCATTATGTTGGCAAGCGCCGCGACATCGAGATTGTCGCTACGCCCACCCATTTCGACGTTCACCTTGACCACGTTCAGAACGCTGACAGCTTCGTTGAGACAACGCGGCACATGGCGAAGTATGAACTTCTCCAACTCCTCAAGAGCGGCGAAGGCCCCGCTGTCGTCCTCACCGATTTCCTCGGCCGTCTGGTAGTTGTTAAGCCACACTGAATACGACAAATCGAAAGAGATACTCTGACCCATAAGCCATTCCTCCTCAATGTGAGATGGAATAGTCGCGCCTGTTTGGTTAATCGGCTTTAAAGACGCCTGCGACTCGCTGACGCAGGCGTCGGGACGCAGCCGATGTCGATCTGACGTAAGAGATCAGCCGCCCGTGGCGGCGCTGTCGGTGACGATTTCCTTCATGGCCGACTGCAGATAGTTCTGCGCGCCCATCAGTTCGATCAGCTTGTGCTGGTTTTCCAGGAAGTCGATGTGCTCCTCGGTATCCGCCAGGATCTTCATCAGCAGGTCGCGGCTGACGTAGTCGCGGGTCTCCTCGCACTGGGTCACGGCAGCGGCGGTCGTGGCGCGGCTGTCCAGCTCAAGTTGCAGATCGGCGCCCAGGCATTCGATCGGATCCTCACCGACCTTCAGCTTGTGCAGGTCCTGCAGGTTCGGCAGCCCGTCGAGGAAGAGGATGCGTTTGATCAGCATGTCGGCGTGCTTCATCTCGCCGATCGATTCTTCGTAGATCACGTTGCCGAGGTGCGACAGGCCCCAGCTTTCGAACATGCGCGCATGCAGGAAATACTGGTTCACGGCCGTCAGTTCGTTGGTGAGCACTGCGTTCAGCGTGCGCAGGATTGCGGGGTCGCCCTTCATGGCCATGGTCCTTGGTCTCGCCACGGCGCATTCGCCGTCTGTTGAGCGAGGCAATACCACAGTAAAACGCGCGTTGTTTATTTGCGAGTTTTTATCACTACATTGATAGTGCGAGTGATTTTCGGCCGCGATAGGCGGCGAGACTATTCGGCTGCGAGTGCGAACGCTTCGCGGCTGTCCTGGATCATCTGGCGCATCTCGCAGACGCATTTGGCGCACTGGGCCTGGCACTGGTTGCGCGCGAAGATGTCGCGTGGACGGCAGGCCCCGGCCTCGATGGCCTGGGCGACATCACGCTGGCGAAGACCGTTACAGTTGCAGACGTACACGAGGCGCTACACGTTCCATCGACTGAGAATGGTTCGCTATAGCACGGGTTAAGGCGATTGCAAGTCGTTCGCATGGCTTGGAGGGGGCTCGACCGTTGACGGATCGTCGCGGTGGGAGGCAAGGACGAGCATGGCCAGAACACCTACCGTCCCCGCCCGCCCGCCTTGCCGGCTGTATCTGATCACGCCGCCCGCGATCTCGGACCTGAGCGCCTTCGCAGAGACGCTGGATCAGGCCTTGGCGGCCGGCGATGTGGCGGCCCTGCAGATTCGGCTGAAGCCTGCGGACGACGCCACGATTCGCGCGGCGGTCGC
Organism: Brevundimonas sp. PWP3-1b1; assembly: GCF_049896065.1. Lineage (NCBI taxonomy): Bacteria > Pseudomonadati > Pseudomonadota > Alphaproteobacteria > Caulobacterales > Caulobacteraceae > Brevundimonas > Brevundimonas sp. PWP3-1b1. Next base: position 861,836 of record NZ_JAFCTO010000001.1, read on the forward strand.
GGCGCTGGCCCCCGTCGCGCGTCGTCACGACGTGGCCGTGCTGCTGAACGACCGGCCCGACCTGGCGCGCGAAACAGAGTGCGACGGCGTCCATATCGGTCAGGCGGATAGCTCGCTGACCGAGGCCCGCCGCATTCTGGGGCCGGACGCCATGATCGGCGTCACCTGCCACGACGACCGCGACCTGGCCTGGGACGCGGCCGAGGGTGGTGCGGACTATGTCGCCTTCGGCGCCTTCTATCCCACGGACACGAAAGAGACCCTTCATCGTCCGGGGCTGGAAATCCTGACGGTCTGGCAGGAAACGGTCGAGACCCCCTGCGTCGCCATCGGCGGCGTCACCGTCGACAATGCCGCCGATCTTGCCCGTGCGGGTGCGGACTTCGTCGCCGTCAGCAACGGCGTCTGGGGTTACAGTGATGGCGCAGCCGAAGCGGTCAAGCTGTTCAATCAAAGGTTGAAATTCTGACTTCAGGGGATATTAGGAACCCTGTGGTCTCTTTAGCCGGCCTGTAGTTGGTCGGAATATTTCCATGATCCTGAGCCGCGCGCTCAACATCGACGACCACCCCGCCTCGCCTTCGACGAAGGGCATTGAGGCTGGCCATCGTCCTGGCCCCCGTCCTAGCCAGGGCGGCGACGGCATGGAAACCTCGCATCCGCTGACGCCCGTGCTGACCGGCGTCGCGGTCGCGGTTCTGGTTGCAATGGCGATCGCCTACGCACGCTCGTCAGGACTGGTCGCAGGCCTTTGGGGCGCAAGCGGCGTCGCCGTCGCTGTCTGGCTGCGCACCAGTCGAGGCCGCAACAGCGACCTGACATTCGCGGGCGTCATGGCCATCAGCATTCTGATCGGCGAAATCATAGCGGGCAACAAGCCGCCGCTGGCGTTGGCCTTCACCGTCGTCAACATGATCGAGATCGTTGCGGCGGTGCTTCTGGCGCGCCGGTTTTCGCCGACGCTGAACCTGTCCAGCATGAGCGGCGCCGTCAGCTTCCTGTTCTTCGCTGCCGTGCTTGCGCCCATCCCGGCGGCGCTGGCCAGCCTTGTTGTCCTGACGCAGGTGGGACAGACGGACGTCTGGCAGGGGTTTCAGACCTGGTGGTTCGGCCATGCTTTGGGCATCGCCGTCCTCGGCTCCATGGGGCTGTCGCTGACGCGAACCACGCTCGCGAAACTGCTCAAACCCAAAAAAATGGTCGAGGCCGTTATCCTGTTGGGGCTCGTTCCCGTCTTCTACTACGTCGCCTTCGCCGGAAACGTCCCGTTCGGATTTGTTCTGCTGCCCTTGCTGCTGGCCATCGCGGTACGATTGGGTGTGGCGGGCATAGCCTTCACGCTTGTGGTCGTCACCGTCCTGTTGGTGGGCGGCGCGATGATCGGCGAGGGGCCCTACTCGCAGGGATCGCTCGCCGAACAGGTTTTGATGGCCCAGCTGCTGGTGTTGATCGGCTATATGCCGATCCTGCTTGTGGCCTCTCTTCTGGAAGAACGCGATCTGCTGGCCGAACGCGCGCGACTGGGCCGAGAGCGCGCGGAAAAGGCGTCCGAAGCCAAGTCTCGCCTGCTCGCGAATGTCGCACATGAAATCAAGAGCCCCGTCGCCGGCATCATCGGCATCGGCGATCTGTGGCGTCAGGGGCATCTGGGACCGATCACGGCTCAGCAGACCGAAATGTCGGAAATGCTGGTGACCACGGCCCGTCAGGTCGAGACCTTGGCGCATGACCTGCTGGACGTCGCCCGCGCCGAATCCGGGGCGGTCAGGGTCGAGCTGCGCCCGACCGACATTCCTGGCCTGTTGGAGGATGTCCGTCGCATCTGCTTGCTGCGACCGGACGCTGAGACGGTCGCCATCGAGGTCGTGTGTGAAGGCGATGGTTTGATTGCTGTCGCGGATTCCCAGCGCTTTGCGCAGGTGGTGACCAATCTGACGGTCAACGCCCTGAAATACGGCGGCTCTGGCGGTCGGGTCATTCTGCGAGCGCTGCGCGAAGACGACTGCGTGCGTGTCGAGGTCAGCGACTTCGGGCCCGGCCTGTCCATCCAGAAACAGGCGCAGTTGTTCGAGCCGTTCAACCGCCTGGGCCTTGAACGTTCGACGGTCGAGGGCCACGGCGTGGGCCTGGCCCTGGCCAAGCGGCTGGTCGAGTTGCAGGGGGGATCGATCGGCGTGATTTCTGCGCCAGGCGAGGGCGCCACCTTCTGGATCCTGTTGCCCAAGGCATAGGTCACGCTTGCGGTCGGCGCCTCGCCGCGCGATTGTCCGATCATGTCCATGATCGCTCTTGCCGCCGCCCTCGTGATTTCAGGACAGGCGACGACGCCGCCTGCACAACGGCCTGCATCCGATCTGACGCGCGACCTGAACAGCGCTCCGCCGTCGGCTGCTCCCCCTGCATCATCCGCAACCCGTCCGACATCGACGCAGGCCCCGGCTCCCGCGACCACGCAAACCCTGCCGCCGATTGGCCAAAGCCCCGCCGCGACGCCTCGCCCGGCGCCGACGACATCCCCTGTGCAAACGCCAGGCCAGACGCCCAGCAGAGCGACCACGCAAGCTCTGCCTCCCATTGGTCAAAGCCCGGCTGCGACGCCGCGTTCGTCGCCGACGACACCGTCCCAACGACCGGATCAGACCCCCGACCGAGCGACTACGCCTCCCGCTACGGCGCCGCGTCCAGCGCCGACCACCAGTGCGCCTCAGGCCGCGACGCCTGCACCCGCCACGACGACGCCACCGCCCGCAGCGCCTGCGCCGACCGCGCTTAACGCCGCGGCCATCGCGGCCCTGCCTTTCAGGATCGAGCTGCCGACCGGCCTAACGATCGCGCCCGCGCGGGCGGGAGCAGACGCCAACATCTACCGCGTCCAGCGCGGCGATCAGACCTTGCTGATGATCTATGCCGGACCGTCATCGCAGTTTCCGATCTATGACGGCGAGATGGTGCGCGCCGGCGGCCGCGCCTCGGTGGTGGTGACGGAGGGCGGACGACGCCTGGCCATGGAGCATCTGTTCCAGCGACCGACCGCCCCCAAGGAAATCCACGTCTGGATCCCCAGCGTCACCGGCGCCGACCGTGATCTGGCCGAACGGGTCGGCCAGTCCATCGACGCCCGCTAAGCCGTCAGCCCTCGGACCAGACCGCCATTTCGGTCCCGGCGGGATCGGCGAAGTGGAACCGGCGACCGCCGGGGAAGGCGTAGATCGGCTTCAGGATACGACCGCCGGCCGCCTCGACCTTGGCCAGCATGGCTTCCAGGTCATGGGCGTATAGAACGGGCAGGGGCGCCTGGGTCCTTTCTGCCTGATCGGCGTCGAACCCGCCGTCCAGCCCCTGATCGAAGGCCGCATAGGTCGGGCCGTAATCCACGAAGGTCCAGCCGAACGCCTGGCTGTAGAATTCCTTGGTCGCGGGCAGGTCTGCGGCGGGCAGTTCGAGATAGTCCAGCTTTCCGTCTTCACGCACGGTTGATCTCCTCAGTTCGACGCCACCGACCGATCCCTCTTGCACGACGCCCGAACATGCGCAAACCTGCAAACGGTTCGCAGTTGCAGGAGTCGGCGATGATCGTGATGACGACGGGATTGTCGGGCCTCGTCGCCCTGATGCGGCAGGAGGAGCGCGCGGTCGAACCGCCGTCCAGACCGCAAGCCGGTCAACCGCAAAGCCTTCAATCCATCATTTCGGCGCGCAGACCGAGGCGATAGGCCTCAGCCGACCTGGGCGCGGTGCCTCAGGAAGGCGTCGGCCAGGACGCAGGCGGCCATGGCCTCCACCACCGGCACGGCCCGCAGCGCCACGCAGGGGTCATGGCGACCCTTGGTGCGCAGGTCCGTTTCCTCGCCGTCGCGCGTAACGGTCTGGCGCAGGGTCAAAATCGAGGATGTGGGCTTGAACGCCACGCGCGCCGTCACCGGCTGACCCGTCGAAATCCCGCCCAACACGCCGCCCGCCTTGTTCGACAGGAAGACCGGCTGCTTGTTCAGGTCCAGCCGCATCTCGTCGGCGTTCTCCTCGCCCGTCAGCTCGGCGGCCTCGAAGCCGGCGCCGATCTCGACCCCCTTGGCGGCGTTGATCGACATCAGGGCCGCCGCCAGTTCGGAATCCAGCTTGCCATAGATCGGCGCCCCCCAGCCGGCCGGAACGCCCGTGACCTCCAGAGCGACCACGGCGCCGACCGACGACCCGGCCTTGCGAACGCCGTCCAGATAGGCCTCCCACGCAGGCACGACCTCGGCGGAGGCGGCGAACAGCGGATTGCCGGAAACGGCGTCGAAATCGACCTGATCGGGGGCGATCCGGTGGGGCCCGATCTGCACCACGCCTGCACGAATCCTGACGCCATCGCCCAGCACCTTGCGCGCCACGGCGCCGGCCGCGACGCGACTGGCGGTCTCGCGCGCCGAGGACCGGCCGCCGCCCCTGTGGTCGCGTACGCCGTACTTGGCCTGATAGGCGTAGTCGGCGTGGCCCGGCCGATAGGCGCGGGCGATCTCGCCATAGTCCTTGGACCGCTGGTCCTCGTTCTCGATCATGATCGAGATCGGCGTGCCGGTGGTGACCGGGCCCTCGCCGTCGTCGAAGACCCCCGACAGGATGCGCGCTGTGTCGCTTTCCTTGCGTTGGGTCACGAAGCGGCTGCCGCCGGGCTTGCGTTGGTCCAGCCACGGCTGGATGTCCGCCTCGGTCAGCGGGATCATCGGCGGGCATCCGTCCACGACGCAACCGATGGCCGGCCCGTGGCTCTCGCCCCAGGTGGTCACGCGAAACAGATGGCCGAAGGTATTGTGCGACATGCGGTGACTTATGCCGCCAGACGCTCCTGCGTCCAGACCCGCGTGAACCGCAACAGCAGGTCTTCCGCCGCCGACGGCACGTCCGACGACGGCGTCAGCGTCACGAACAGATGCCCGGCCTCGCGCGATCCGCGCGCCGGCAGGCCCAGGCCTTTCAGGCGAACCCGCACCGGCGCGGCCATGTCCGCCGTGATCCAGGCCGAGCGTGTACCCGCATGGGTCTCGATCTCGACCCGCCCGCCGTCGGCCATCAGGCGCTGTTCCGTGGGCCAGGTCATGAAGATGTCGTCGCCGACGACCGACAGCCCGTCCTCGGGTCGGATCAGGACCGACAGATAGAGGTCGCCGCCATCTACCGCGCCGCGCCGCAGCCGCAAATGGTCGCCGCTCCGCAGGCCCTTCGGCGCCGTGACCCGCACTGTCCGCGCGCCCAGCCGCAGTTCGACACGCGCGCCGGCGATGGCCTGCATCGGGCTGAGCACCAGCACGGGCGCAGGCGCGGGACGCTGCTTGGGCGGGGACAGGGCATGGCGTGCGGGCTGATGCGCCTGGATCAGGCGATAGGCGGCGATGACGCGGCGGAACCGCTCGGCGTCGCCTCCGGTCTGGTCGGGACGCGCCGCCTTGACCGCCGCGCGGAAGGCGGTCTTCAGCGCGGCGGCGTCGACATCACCGCTGAGACCCAGCGTCGAAAGGGCCTCACGGACGCCGGAAACATCGGAGGGGTGACGATGCGCGCTCATGCCGTCACCGTTCGCCCATCAGGGTCAATGGGCGGTTAACCGTGCCGAGCAAACTGCCGTTTTGACCTCGATCATTTCCAGAGCGGCTCACAGGGATTAGATCACTGACATGACCGCATCCGTGATCCCCCCCAGCCCGTCGCGTGAGGAATACGCCCGCGACTATGCCGCCGCCCTGGCCGCCAATGGCGACGAGACCGTCTTCGCGCGCGCCGAACCCATCGGGCTGTTCGTCGAGTGGCTGGCCGATGCGCGGGCGCATGAGCCGAACGATCCCAACGCCATGACCCTGTCCACCGTCGATGCGGATGGCCTGCCGGATGCGCGGATCGTGCTGCTGAAAGACGTCGATGCGCGCGGCTTCACCTTCTATTCCAACAGCGAGAGCGCCAAGGGCGTGGAACTGGCGGCCTGCGCCGCCGCCGCCCTGACCTTCCACTGGAAGTCGCTGCGGCGTCAGGTGCGGGTGCGCGGCGCGGTCGAGCCGGTGTCGGCGGCAGAGGCCGACGCCTATTTCGCCAGCCGCGCCCGCGAAAGCCGGATCGGCGCCTGGGCCTCGGACCAGTCTCGGCCCCTTTCGGATCGCACGGTGCTGGAAGAGGCCGTGGGTCGCGAAACCGCGCGGTTCGACGGCCAGGACGTGCCCCGTCCCGCGCATTGGACCGGCTGGCGGGTCGTGCCGCAATCGGTCGAGTTCTGGCGCGATCGGCCGTTCCGCCTGCACGACCGGCTACGGTTCGACCGCGACGGCGAGTCCTGGCGGTCGGGACGTCTTTGGCCCTGATCCGCGATCAGTCGCGGAACAGCAGCGACCCGTCGCCGTAGGAATAGAACCGATAGCCGTCGGCGATGGCGTGGGCGTAGGCCGCCTTCATCGTCGCGCTGCCCGCAAAGGCGCTGACCAGCATGAACAGCGTCGACTTCGGCAGGTGGAAGTTGGTCATCAGCACATCGACCGCCCGGAACCGATAGCCGGGCGTGATGAAGATGGCCGTGTCGCCGTGGAAGGGCTTGATCTCGCCATCCTCGGCCGTGGCGCTTTCCAGCAGACGCAAGCTGGTGGTGCCGACGCAGACGATGCGGCCGCCGTTCACATGGACGGCGTTCAGGGCGGCGGCGGTCTCAGGTGAAACCTCGCCCCATTCGCTGTGCATCTTGTGATCCGCCAGGTCGTCGGCCTTGACTGGCAGGAAGGTGCCGGCGCCGACATGCAGGGTCACGGCGTGGGTCGAGACGCCCTTGGCGCGGATGGCGTCGAGCAGGGCCGGGGTGAAATGCAGGCCGGCGGTGGGGGCCGCGACCGACCCGTCATGCTCGGCGAAGACGGTCTGATAGTCCGAACGGTCGCGGTCGTCCTCGGGCCTTTTGGCGGCGATATAGGGCGGCAGGGGCATGACCCCCACGTCGCGAATGGCGTCATCCAGCGCCGGGCCGGACAGGTCGAACGTCAGGGTGACCAGGCCGTCGTCGCCTTTTGAAACGACAGTCGCCTCCAGCGTCCTTCTCCCCTCGGGGGAGAAGGTGGGCCCGGAGGGCTCGGATAAGGGGGCTGTGTCCGCAATCTCTGCGGTTGAGGTTGAGTCCACGTCGGGCAGAGAGGATGAGAAGGCGATCCGGTCGCCCGGTTTGATGCGCTTGCCCGGCTTCATGAAGGCTGACCAGACGTCCGGGGCGTCGCGGTGGTGCAGCGTCGCTTCGACCTCGACCGTCAGCGTCTCGCCCTCGGCGCCTATGCGCTGGCGCACGCCTGACAGACGGGCGGGGATGACACGTGTGTCGTTGAACACCAGGGCGTCGCCGGGTCGCAGGAAGTCGGGCAGGTCGCGGATGACCCGATCCTCCAGCGCGCCGCCCTTCACGACCAGCAGTCGCGCAGAGTCTCGCGGATCGGCCGGACGCAGCGCAATCCGGTCTTCAGGCAGGTCGAAATCGAAATCGGCGGTCTTCATCGCGCGCTCTATAGGGCTGTCGGGCGACCCACGCCACGCCGGGACGCGCTGCCAGCGCATTTCGGTCGCACGGGTTCTTGATTGCCAAAGGGATTTGTCGCCCGAACGGCTTTTACCCTAACGCGCCCTATCCGCGTGTTAGGATGACTGCCGATCTTTGACAGCGTGAGTTCAGACGATTCAGACACTTTAGACGGTGAATTCTGGCTCGCGTCTCAGGTTGCCGACATCGGGAGTTCAGACGAATTAGACACTCTAGACGGTAAAAATCGCCGGTCAGCGTCTGATGTCAGTTGTAGCCGGGCGCAAACGCCCCCGCCCAGGCGCCGTAGCGGTTCAGGGACAGGTCGCGCGTCTCGATCTCGGGCGACCGGCCGTCGATCATGTCGGCCAGCACGCGGGCCGAGCCGCACGACATGGTCCAGCCCAAGGTGCCGTGGCCGGTGTTCAGATAGAGGCCTGGGATCTTCGTCGCGCCGATGACGGGCGTGCCGTCCGGCGTCATCGGACGCAGGCCCGACCAATAGCTGGCCCCCGCCAGGTCGCCGCCGCCGGGGAACAGGCTGCCGACAGAATGGGCCAGGGTCTCGCGGCGCAGGGCCGGCAGGGTGTTGTTGTAGCCGGACAGTTCCGCCATGCCGCCCACCCGGATGCGGTCGCCCAGGCGAGTGATCGCCACCTTGTAGCTTTCGTCCATGACGGTGGAGACCGGCGCGCGGTCGGCGTCCAGGATTCGGGCCGTGATCGAATAGCCCTTCACCGGATAGACCGGCAAATCCAGGCCCAGGGGCTTGGCCATCATCGGCGAATAGGACCCCAGCGCCAGCACGACCAGATCGGCGGTCATCGCCCCCTTGCTGGTCAGGGCGCCGGTCGCGCGGCCGTCCGTGGTCGTGATAGCGTGGATTTCGGTCTCGTGATGGAAGACCACGCCCCGCTCCGCCGCCAGCTTCGCCAGGGCGTTGGTGAACAGGAAACAGTCGCCGGTCTCGTCATGCGGCAGTCGCAGCCCCCCGACGAAGTCGACATCGGAGGCGGCCAGACCCGGTTCTGCGGCGATGCAGCCGGCGCGGTCCAGAACCTCGCACGGGACGCCGGCTGCCTTCAGCACGTCCACGTCCTTGTGTACGTCGGCCAACTGCTTCTCCGTGCGGAACAGTTGCAGCGTGCCCTGCTGGCGGCCTTCATAGGCGATACCGGTGTCCCGCCGCAGCAGGTCCAGCTGATCGCGGCTGTATTCGGCCAGACGCACCATGCGGCTCTTGTTCAGAGCATAGCGATCGTGGGTGCAGTTGCGCAGCATGGCCAGCGTCCAGCGCACCATGGCCATGTCCAGCCGGGGGCGAACGATCAGCGGGGCGTGGCGCATCAGCAGCCATTTCATCGCCTTGACCGGAATCGATGGCGCGGCCCAGGGCGCGGAATAACCGGGGGAAATCTGGGCTGCGTTGGCGAAGCTGGTTTCCAGCGCCGGACCCGCTTGGCGATCCACCACCGTCACCTCATGCCCCGCCTGGCTGAGATACCAGGCGGTGGTGACGCCGATAACGCCGGAACCCAGAACCAGAACCTGCATGTGACGCTTCCGAACCGTGTTGATTGTCGGCGAAGTTACCCTCGCATCGTTCGATGATCCTGCCTGTTTGCGCAATGATCTGCGGCTGGTAGATATGTGACGCAATAATCTGCGGCTGAACGGCGGAAACTTGTGGCCCTGCTTGATCCCATCGACCAGCGCATTCTTCAGCGGCTTCGCGCTGATGGCCGCGTGAGCAATGCAGACCTGGCCACAGCGGTCGGCCTGTCGCCGTCGGCGTGCCTGCGCCGGGTGCGACGGCTTGAGGAACGCGGCGTGATCCGGGGCTATGCCGCCGTCCTCGCCAATGACGCCGACGACGGGGTGGTCGCCTATGTCGAGATCACGCTGGAGAAACAGACCGACGACCATATGCGCCGGTTCGAAGCGGCGGTGCGCAACCATCCCGAAATCCGCGACTGCTATCTGATGGCGGGCGAGGCGGACTATATCGTGCGGGCCGTAGCGCCCGACATCGCGGCCTATGAGGTGATCCACAAGGACGTGCTGTCGCGCCTGCCGGGGGTGTCGCGCATCCACTCCAGCCTGGCGATCCGCAACGTTCTGGCGGCGCGCGGCTGAACCCTCGCCGTCGTGCGGTGTTCAGACGGCATGAAGATCACCGAACTGATGCCCTCCGCTCTCATCGGCGCCGTCGCCAGCGCCCGATCCATGACCCCGATGGCGGCCATCGCGGCGGCCGAGTTGGCGCACAAGCCGACGCCGGGCCGGGTCTTCCTGTTGAACCAGCCGCTGTTCAAGTTCGGCGCCCTGGCCATGGGCGTCGGCGAGCTGTTGGGCGACAAGATGAAGTCGGCGCCCGACCGCACGGTCTTCCTGGGCCTGCTGGCGCGGGTGATGAGCGCCGGGATCGCGGGATCGGCCCTGGCGCCGCGCGGCAAGGAAAAGCTGGGCGCCGGCGTCGCCATCGCGACCGCCGTGCCGCTGGCCTATCTGACCCTGGCCGGTCGCAAGAAGGCCATGGCTCGCATCGGCCAGACGCGCAGCGGTCTGATCGAGGACGCCATGATCGTCGGGGCCGGCGCTCTGGTCGTCGGTCTGACGGTTGCCCGGTTCAGCCGCCGCTAAGCGCTCGACAGGCGAGGGGCGGGCGGCGATAGATGCGACAGCATCTCCATAGGAACCCGCCATGATCACCCGCATCCAGCCCGGCGCCCGCATGAGCGAGGCCGTCATCCACGGCGACACCATCTATCTGGCCGGCCAGGTCGGAGAGCCCGGCGACGACGTCATCGCACAGACGAAAACGGCGCTGGCCGAGGTTGAGGCCTTGCTGGCCGAGGCCGGCAGCGACAAGTCCAAAATCCTGATGGCCCAAATCTGGCTGGCCGACATCGGCGATTTCGACGCGATGAACAGCGTCTGGGACGCCTGGGTGGACACCGCCAACCCGCCCGCCCGCGCCACGGGCGAAAGCCGGCTGGCGTCGCCGGAGTATCTGGTGGAAGTCATCGTGATCGCCGCCAAGGGTTGAACTTCTAAAACCCGTCACCCTCGGGCTTGTCCCGAGGGCCCACGGCCGACACGGACCCGAACGCGACCGGACCAACGACTTGCCATCCGTCATCGCCCGAAATTCGCGGACCAGTGGGCCCTCGGGACAAGCCCAAGGGTGACGGAGCGCGGGAAGGATAAGGCGTTGACCCCGCGAGTTGCAGACTGCAAACCGCCGCCATGTTGCAGAACCTCGAAACCCTCGCCCGCGAGGCCAAGTCCTGGCCGTTCGAACAAGCCCGCAATCTGCTGGCCCATGTGCTTAAGAAGCGCCTGACCGACGCCGAGCGGGACGCGGCCAAAATGTTGATCGACGCGGGCAAGGCGGACGAGGCGCTGGCGACCTTCCCGGCGCTGCAACGGCCGGTGATCCTTGAGACCGGTTATGGCCCGTCGGGCCTGCCGCACATGGGCACCTTCGGCGAGGTGGCGCGCACGACCATGGTGCGCAACGCCTTCCGCGCCCTGACCGGCGATCATTGGCCGACGCGCCTGATCGCCTTCAGCGACGACATGGACGGCCTGCGCAAGGTGCCGGAAGGCATCCCAAACCCGGAAATGCTGCGCGAAGACCTGCACCTGTCGCTGACGCGTGTGCGTGACCCGTTTGGCACGCACGACAGTTTCGGGGCGCACAACAATGCGCGGCTGCAGGCCTTCCTGGATTCGTTCGGCTTCGACTACGAGTTCATGAGCTCGACCGAGACCTACAAGTCCGGCCGGTTCGACGCGACGCTGCTGACGCTGCTGGAGCGGTTCGACGCCGTTATGGCCATCATGCTGCCGACCCTGGGCGAGGAACGGCGCGCGACCTATTCCCCCTTCCTGCCGGTCAGCCCGATCACCGGCCATGTGCTGCAGGTCCCGACCCTGGCTCGTGATGTCGAGAAGGGAACCATCACCTTCGAGGATCCGGCCGGCGAACCAGGCAATCGCACCGAGGTTCCGGTCACCGGCGGCCATGTGAAGCTGCAGTGGAAGCCCGACTGGGCCATGCGCTGGGTCGCGCTGGACGTCGATTACGAGATGTCGGGCAAGGACCTGATCGAGAGCGTGCGCGAAAGCTCCAAGCTGTGCCGCGCCTTGGGCGGCACGCCGCCGGAAGGCTTCAACTACGAGCTCTTCCTCGACATCGAGGGCAAGAAGATCTCCAAGTCCAAGGGCAATGGCCTGACGATGGACGAGTGGCTGCGCTATGGCACGCCGGAGAGCCTGAGCTGGTACATGTTCCAGTCGCCGAAGTCGGCCAAGAGCCTGCACTTCAACGTCATTCCGCGCGCCATCGACGACTATCTGGCCTTCATCGAGAGCTACAAGACCCAGGAGCCGGCCAAGCGAATCGACAACGCCGTCTGGTCGATCCATGCGGGCGATCCGCCGACCCACACCTCGCCGGTGTCGTTCGCCCTGTTGCTGAACCTGGTGGGGGTGGCGAACGCCTCGACCAAGGACCAGCTGTGGGCCTATTTCGCCAAATACCTGCCCGAGGCGACGCCTGAGAATGAGCCGCTGCTCGACCGGCTGATGGGGTCGGCGCTGAACTATTACGAGGACTTCGTGAAGCCCTCGAAGTCGTATCGCCAGCCCGACGACAAGGAGAAGGCGGCGCTGCTGGACCTGGCGGAACGGCTGAAGGCCCTGCCGGCGGACACGACTGACGGCGAGCAGATCCAGAGCGAGGTATATGCCGTGGGCAAGGCGCATGCGTTCGAGCCGCTGCGAGCTTGGTTCGGGGCGCTGTACGAGGTGCTGCTGGGCGCCAGTCAGGGGCCCCGCTTCGGTTCGTTCGCGGCCATCTACGGGCTGCCGCAGACCATCGCGCTGATCGAGGCGGGGGCGAACGGGAGGCTGGCGCAACCTTGATCCCTGGTCAGGGTTGTTAACCGGTACGCTTTTGATGGGCGCGTAGCCGGGGAGGCGACGTTGCGTTACGAAATCGACGAGGCTGCGCGGATACTTTGGCTGGACCTGGTCTCTGCCGGGTCGGCCGACAAGGTGCTGACGGCGACGGTGAAACTGATCACCGGGCGGCCGGAGCTTTGTAGTTGGGACTGGATCGTCGAATGCGAGCCGATGCCAGATGACGCGACGATCCAGCATCTGGGCAAGCTCGCAGAGGCGTGGGGGCCGCCGCCAAGCGACGAGGCTGTGACGGTCTTCGTGACCCACGATCGTCTGCTTTATTTGTGGGCGCGGGTGCTGGATTTTCAGTTCGTGCGTCGCAAGCATCTGATCGAGCAGGACGCCGAGGCGGCGCGACGACTGGTCGAGCGTCGGCGAACGGCGCGGGCAACCAAGATGAACGGAAAATAACGGCGAAGCTCCGGGAGCCTTCAGGTTCGTCGATGCATTCTCCCGTCATCGGCAAACGCGCTGACAGGAGAAGAGTTATGTCGAACAAGATTTTCAAGACCGGTCTGGCCACGGCTGCCGCTCTCGCCGCCATGGTGACGGCCGCCCCGATGGCCGCCCAGGCTCAAGCCAATGGCGTGACCAACTGCGACGCCCCCGGTGGTCGCCAGCGTGCAGGCGCCCTGATCGGCGCCGTCGTCGGCGGCGTGGTGGGCTCCAACCTGGCGCGTAATGAGCGCACGGCCGGCACCATCGTCGGCGCCGGCGCCGGTGCGGCGGCGGGCTCGTACATCGGCTGCAACCAGCAGCGCGCGCGTGCGGCGTCGGTGTCCAACGGCTCGCAATATCGCGCCTCGTCCAACCTGCGTATCCGCAGCGGTCCGGGCACCAACTATCGCCAGGCCGGCACCCTGTCGGCGGGTCAGCCTTTCACCGCTGTCGGTTCGCAGGGTGAGTGGGTCCAGATCGCAGGCGGCGGCTGGGTGAACGCCCACTACGTCACGGCCAACTAGGTCTGGACTGATCACCATCGAAAGCCCCGTCCGGTTCGCCGGGCGGGGTTTTTCGCTGGCGCCTTACTGGCTCACCCACAGGATGCGCGCCATCCAATCGATCTCGCGGCGCGAAACGACACGGGGCGGATATTCTGGATTGATGGAGGAGAGGGTGACCGTACGGCTGGTCAGGCTGGTCACCTCCTTGGCCACGGTCTCGCCGGTCGTCAGGCGGGCCACGACCCGGTCGCCCCGCCGCACGCGCGTCGCCTCCTGATCGACGATGACCCGGTCGCCCTCGCGATAGAGGGGCGACATGGAATCGCCCGTGATCTTCAGGCTGAACAAGGTGTCCTTGGCGCGCGGCAGGTCGGTCTGGTCCCAGCCCTCTCCGGTCGGCAGGCCCGCATCGTCGAAGAAGCCGTCCTGTCCCGCCTTGGCCAATCCGAGAAGCGGCACGGTCGTCGGTCTATCCGGGGCATCGTCGGCCAGAACCGCGAAGTCGGAAAGCGACACGCCGGTCGCATGCAGCATCAAGGTCATGCTCTCGGTCGACGGCCAGCGCGGACGCGGCGGATCGCCGGGACCAAAGCGTTTGGACGGATTGAAGCTGGTGGCGTCCAGACCGGCGCGGCGGGCTAGACCAGACGGCGTCAGCCCCTCACGCCGCGCCAAGGTATCGACGGCCTTCCACAGTTTGGCGTGCGATAGCGGCATGGCGTCCCGAAAACCGATTCGGCAGCAGGATACGATGCAGAGCTAGGAATTTCTACCTAGATGAGCTGTGGCGGCTCGTCGCTCTTGCCAAGCATAGAATGTGCCGACGATGATGCAGGCGATAATCAAATAACCGATTAGATTCACGACTGTATAGAGTGAGCCCACCATGATCGGCTGTCCGGTAAGGATCATTATGTGCGACATGACAGCAATCAGTTGTAGGCCGCTGGCCCACACTGGCCATGATTGGCGATACCGCCAGCTTATGCCAATAAATACGACCAACAGCGCCAGGTCGATGAGGAACATTCCTTCGGGAACGCCGCGAAAGCCGCTATTTTCCTGCATCACAATGGTCGCAAACCAGGCGAAAAGGTAAGCTCCTGCCCCTAGGCGTTCAGACTTTCCGCCTTTCAAAAAGGCAAAAAGGGCCATGGCAACCATGAAGACCGCGCCAACGGCGGCGTAGATCATGTTCACCATGTGAAATCGCCCCCGCGCAGAAATGCGCAGGGGCGATAATGACTGAAGTCAGATCAAACTGAAATCTCGGTAAGCCAAGCTTACCAAGAATTCACGCGACGCGGTGCAGATGCGTCGGCGTGAGGGCGGACTTGGGGTCCAGCCAGTCGTCCGGCTTGCCCACAGGACCGGCGGCGTAGGTGCCGTAACCGAGGCGGCGGTGGTCTTTTTGCAACTCGGCGTGGCAGGCGACGATGGACTCGCGCGCGGCCGACAGGGCGGCGATCGTTTCCATGGCCTTGGCCTGGGCGACCGTGCCGCTGACCGGCGACAGCGACAGGGCGGCGCGGGCGCCGATGAAGGATTGAACCAGCGTCGTCGCCTGGGTGATCGCGGCGTCAATCGCGAGCTCGGTAGCATGCAGATCGCCAGCAACGCTGGTGACGACTTCAGTGCGGTCCATGAAAGCCCCTCAGATAAGGTTACAAGAGACTTATGGTTATCACGTCTTAACCATGCTTGGTAGGGGTATCTTCATAAGTGCAGCAATCGCGCGTTGAAGCGCCGCCATACGCATGGCGCTGAAGTGCAGCACTGGTAGGGATCTCGGCCGAATCGGCCTCAGGATCGGCGGTAACTAGCCCTGGTTGTCCAGCAGAAAGTGAGCGGTCAATGACGCGATTGGCTGTGCGCGTTCTTCCTGCCAGGCCTCGGCCTGAACATGGGCGACGCGGCGGCCGGCGCGGCTGATGCGGGCGCGGGCGAAGACGTCGATGGGCCGCCCGGTCCGCAGATAGGCGACCGTCACATTGATGGGGCGGGGCAGGCGAGAACTGGGGAAGGTGATCGCCACCTGGGCCATGGCGGTCATTTCCAGCAGGGCGGCCGTCGATCCACCGTGCAGGGCGGGCAGCATGGGATTGCCGATCAGTTTGTCGGCGAACGGCATGATCACAGTGATCTCGTCGCCGCTGACCAGGGTCTGAAGGCCCAGGAAACGGGCATAGGGCATCCGGTCCAGAATGTCGGTCATGCGCCGGCTCCGGTCGAACGCTCGGGGGTCTGGTTGAGGATATAGGCGGACTGCGCCGCCGCTACGGGATCGGAAGGATCGTCCTCGAACGCCCAGGCGCGCACGAAGGCGATGGTGGGGCTCAAGCGATAGCAAAGCCCCTGGGCCAGCAGATCCTGACGGGGCCGCGCCGCGCGCATATAATCGACCCGCAAGTCCAGGGTAGCGATGGGCTGGAACGTCTCCAGCGCGGTCCAGACCGCCAGGCCGCCGATGTGATCGAGCAAGGTGGTGACCAGGCCGCCGGCGAAGACGCCGCTGTCGGGATCGCCCACCAGGTCTTCACGCCATGGCACGCGAATGCGCGGCTCGCCGTCGTGCAGTCCATCGAAGGCGAAACCCAGCGCGCCGGTGTGAGCGGCGCCGGCCGCCAGTTGCGGCAGGATGGTGGTCAGGAAGCTCTCTTGCATCGTGCGGGCTGAACCTTTTGAGCCGATTTTCCGATCATCTTGTATGAGGCGGCGACCTGACGGCGTCGAGAGCGTTACCGCAACATGATCCGCCCCGAAGACCTGCTGCATCCGACGCCTGCCGGCCTCTATTGTCCGCCAGGAGACTTCTACGTGGATCCGGTGCGGCCGGTAGATCGGGCCGTCATCACGCATGGCCATGCAGACCATGCGCGCGCCGGACACGGTGCGGTACTCGCCACTCGCCAGACCCTGGCGATCATGGCCGAGCGTTATGGCGCCGATTTCACAGGTCAGCCCCAGTCGGTGGAGTATGGCGAGCCGACCGCGATCAACGGCGTGGACTTGCGGCTGGTCCCGGCCGGCCACGTCCTGGGGTCTGCCCAGGTCGAGGTGCGGTGGAAGGGGCTGACCATGGTGGTCTCGGGCGACTACAAGCGCCGCCGCGATCCGACCTGTGCGCCGTTCGAGCCCGTGCCGTGTCACGTCTTCATCTCCGAGGCGACGTTCGGCCTACCCGTCTTCAGTCATCCCCCGGCCGAGGAGGAGGTCGGGCGGTTGGTGCGGTCTCTGGGTCAGTTTCCCGAGCGGGCGCATCTGGTCGGGGCCTATGCGCTGGGCAAGGCGCAACGGATCATCCGGCTGCTGCGAGAGGCAGGCTGGGATCGCACCATCTATGTTCACGGCGCGATGGAACGGCTGAACGCCTTGTATCAGCGCGAAGGCGTCGATCTGGGGCCGCTCGCGCCGACGCGTGACCTGCCCAAGAATGCGCTGGGCGGTGAGGTCGCCATCGCCCCGCCGTCCGCCATCCAGGATCGCTGGGCGCGGCGGTTCGCCGATCCGGTGACGGCCTTCGCCTCGGGCTGGATGGGGGTGAAGGCGCGCGCGAGACAAAGGGGCGTGGAGTTGCCGCTGGTCGTGTCGGACCATGCCGACTGGAACGAGCTGACGGCGACCTTCACCGAACTGAAGCCCGAGGAAATCTGGATCACCCACGGCCGGGAAGAGGGCCTGCTTCGATGGGCGGAGATCAACGGCCAGAAGGCGAGGGCGCTGCGTCTGGTCGGTTACGACGAAGAGGACGAGGAGGCGCTGGACGTCCGGCCGGACTGAGGATCAGGCGGCTGACCGATCGCCTTCGTCTTCAGAGAGCCGGTCGGCGTGGCCGGCCTCGTCCTGGGCCGCTGACAGGGCGGCGTTCATCGCCATTCGAAGACGCTCGGGCTTGATCGGCTTCTCCACTACGGCCGCCATGCCGATGGAGAGATAGTGTTTGGCGTCTTCGGGATCGGCGTTCGCGGTCAGGGCCACGATTGGCACGCGGCCGACGGCGCCGGGCAGGGCGCGGATGGCCTGGGTTGCCTGAACGCCGTCCATGCGCGGCATCTTAATGTCCATCAGCACGAGGTCGTAGCGGCTTTCCTGAACGGCCTGAAGCGCCTCCAGGCCGTCCTCGGCCAGCTCGGAGCTGCATCCGAACATCTCGCACAGGGCCTGGGCCACGACGCGGTTGGTGGCGTTGTCATCGACGATCAGGATGTGGGGCGCCGACGTGAGGTCGAATCCCGACAGATCGGACACGTTGGATTGCGTTTCAGCCTCGACCACAGCGCGCGGGGCGGTCAGGTCGAAGGCGAAGGTGGCGCCGCGACCCTTGTTGTTTTCGGCCCAAATCCGGCCGCCCATGCGGTCGATGACTTGGCGGCAGATCGACAGGCCCAGGCCCGCGCCATCGGGGCCGGAGCCGTGAACGAAGGGTTCGAAGATCGAGTCGACGCGGTCGGCCTCGACACCCGGCCCGTCGTCGCGGATGCGGGCCTCCATATGAATCTGGTCGCCCGCGACCCAGGCTTTCAGCCCCGCCTCGACCACGCCGTTGCGGGCGAACTTCAGCGCGTTGCCGATCAGGTTGTTGAACACCTGTTTCAGGCGCGTGCTGTCGATGACGGCGGCCAGCTCGGTGTCGCCTTCGTAGCCGACCAGCAGGGTGACGCCGTCTTGAGACGCGCGCGGCTCCCACATCGACTGGATGTCGTCCATCACGGCGCGCAGGGCGGTGGGGGTGTTGTTCAGCTCCAGCTCGCCCGCCTCTGCCTTCGACAGGTCGACCGCGTCCTGGAGAATGCGCAGCAGGGTTTCGGACGAGTCCATGATCGTCTGGACATGCGCCTGGGCCGCTGCGTTCAGCGGCTGACGACGCAGCAGTTCGGCGACGGCCAGCACCCCGTTCATCGGCGTGCGCAGCTCGTGGCTCATGATCGCCAGGAACTGGCTCTTGGCGCGAGCGGCGGCGATGGCCTGGGCGCGGGTGTCGCTGAGGATCGCGGCCTGTTCGGCCAGCTCTTCGTTCTGTCGGCGTTGACGCGTGTTTACAGCCTGCAACAGGGTCGCGGCGGTGCCGACGCCCAGATAGGCGCCATTATGGGTGACGATGAAGCCGCGCAGCAGGGCGGCCGGGCCGCCCTTCAGCATGATGTCGCAGAAGGCGTCGATGCGGACACCGGCCTCGACCACGGCCGGCTCGGGGTCCATGGCGAAGGTGATAGGGCGCAGGTCGTAGAGGGCGTGGCCGAAACGGGCGGCGATTTTTTGCAGGAAGGCGGTGCGTTCGACCAATCCGATGGGGCGATTTCCGTCGACCACGGGGATGACGAGCGTGTCCGGCTCGCTTTCGAAACGCGCCAGCACCTCGCACCCAAGCGTCGTCGGAGCCACCGGCTTGGGACGCTCGGAAAGGGTTTCGATGGTCGGCATACTGCCTGGAACTCCTACTCGTTGGGACTAAAGCCCAAAATCGCTTGCGGATTGGTTAAGCTGGCTAAGCTTGATGCAAATCGATGCAAACGGTGATTTTGCACCGCATCCGGGTCTGGTGTATGAGGCCCGCCTGACCCATCTGGGTCTCCATCTCTTTGTGCATGCGCGCGGCCGACCGGCCGACCGCAGATTCGTCATGAGCGTCATCCTGGAAAAGACCCCCACATCGGCTCTGGTTCTGTTCTCCGGCGGGCAGGACAGCGCGACCTGCCTGGCCTGGGCGCTGGAGCGGTTCGACCGGGTCGAGACGGTCGGCTTCGACTATGGCCAGCGTCATCTGGTCGAGATGGAGGCGCGCCAGGCCGTGCGCGCAGGGATGAAGACGGCCCTGCCGCAATGGGCCGAACGGCTGGGTGACGACCATGTGGTGGACCTGACCGGATACGGCCGGATCGCCGAGAGCGCCCTGACCGCCGACCGCAAGATCGAGATGGATGCGCGCGGCCTGCCGACCACCTTCGTGCCGGGGCGCAATCTGATCTTCCTGGTGGCGGCGGCGGCCCTGGCGGATCGGCGCGGGCTGGAGGTGCTGGTCGGCGGCATGTGCGAGACGGATTTCTCGGGCTACCCGGATTGCCGCCACGAGACCATTGAGGCCGTGGCGCGGGCCCTGTCGCTGGGGCTGGACAAGCCGGTGGTGATCGACACCCCGCTGATGTGGCTGACCAAGGGGCAGACCTGGGAACTGGCCGATACGCTGGGCGGGGCCAAACTGGTCGAACTGATCATCGAGCAAAGCCACACCTGTTATCTGGGCGACCGGACGTACCGTCACGCCTGGGGCTATGGCTGCGGCGAATGCCCGGCCTGCGAGCTGCGCGCGGCGGGCTATGAAGACTGGGTCGCATCCCAGGGCGCCAAGACGTGACCTATTCGGCCAAGGAAGTCTTTCTGACGGTGCAGGGCGAGGGCGGACAGGCGGGCCGGCCGGCGGTCTTCCTACGCTTCGCCGGCTGTAATCTGTGGAGCGGGCGCGAGCAGGATCGGGCCGGCGCCGTCTGCAGCTTCTGCGACACGGACTTCGTCGGCGTGGACGGGGACGGCGGGGGCAAGTTCGCCACGGCGGACCTGTTGGCCGATCATGTTGCGGCGATGTGGCGAGGACGCGAGGGTGACCCGAAACTGGTGGTCTGCACCGGCGGCGAACCCTTGCTGCAGCTGGATCCGCCGTTGATCCAGGCCCTGCACACGCGCGGTTTCGAGATCGCCATCGAATCCAACGGCACCCTGGCCGCGCCCGATGGCATCGACTGGATATGCATCAGTCCCAAGGCCGATGCGGCAGTGGTTCAGACGCACGGGGCGGAGCTGAAGCTGGTCTATCCGCAAGCCAAGGCCCTGCCGGACCGGTTCGAACACCTTGATTTCGAACGGTTCTGGCTCCAGCCGATGGACGGCCCCGACCAGGCGGCGAACACCGCCGCCGCCATCGAATACTGCCTGACCCACCCCCAGTGGCGCCTAAGCGTCCAGACACACAAGTATATCGGCGTCCGCTAATGCCCGTCTTCGAGATCACCAAACAGGCGACCTTCGACGCCGCCCACCACTTTCCCAACGAACCCGAGGGCAGCATCTATCGCCGCGTCCACGGCCATTCCTTCACGGTCGAGGCGACGGTGCGGTCCGAGGTGCTGGACGCCGAGCACGGCTGGGTCGCCGATCTGGGCGCGCTGGATCGGGCGCTGAAGGCGGCGGCGGAGACGCTGGATCACGGCATGCTGAACGAACACGAAGGGCTGGAACTGCCCAGCCTGGAGAACCTGTGTCTGTGGTTCGTCAAGACGTTGCAGCCCGACTGGCCCGGCCTGTGTCGGGTTCAGGTGGCGCGGCCGACGATCAACGAGCGGTGCGTGCTGAGCCTTTAATCAGCAGCGCTTGCCCTGGCGTTGCCGCTCTTCGCAGCGGCGTTGCTCGCGTTCGTAGTCGCGCTGTTCGCGCTCGCGGCGCAGCTTGGTCTCCTCGTCCGAGGTGGTGACCGCGTCAAAGCCGGCGCCGACCACCGCGCCGGTTGCCTTGGCCGTCCCGCCGACGACTGCCGCAGTGCCTCCGACGACAGCGCCGACCAGGCAGCCCTGGAGCATCAGACACCCCCCCAGGACGACGACGACTTGAGAGACGGAAACGAGGCGATTTCGACGACGCATGAGGGACGACTCCAGAGATTTGGAATAGTCGCTGATAATCATGAATGAGGGCTGACTTCAGGCCGTGCGTTGCGGCAGCAGTTTGCGGCGCTGGCGCGACAGGGCCAGCGGGGTTCCATCGGCGCCCCAGGCGGCGGCCTCGTCCACCGTCCAGCCCAGACCCAGGTCCAGCATCCTGAACTCGAAGAAGGCCCAGCCGTTGGGCGCCGTCTGCGGCGTCGGATCGGTCAGGATGTCGATCCGCAGGTCCACGGTCGTCATCGCCGTCGGCGTCTTCGACAGGGTCCAGGCCGGCGGATAGAGGGCGTCCAGCAGGTAGCAGAGCCCGACCTCGTCCAGCGCCCGGCCGTCCGCCATCCGCATCCAGGAGCGCTCGACCGCGGGCCGACCTTCGTTGCCGCCCAGGATGTTGGGGCCGCCGTCGAACCGATATTCGACATGTTGCGAGAAATGCGGGGCCATGGGTCCGTGGATGGTCGCCTTGGGGTTCAGACTGTCCAGCGGCGGGGGCGGCAGGTGCAGGGGCGTGACGGGCGGCGTGGCTCCGTCCAGTCCGTATGTGCCCGTGGCGTGGTGGGTCAGGCGACCGTCCTGTTCGGCCTCGACGGCCGCATAGACGACGTTGCGGCCGCCGCGCAGCAGGCGTGGGCGAAAGGCCACCTGATCGCCGAACTTCGCCGCCGACAGGTATTGCACCGACAGTGTGCGCAAGGGCGCGGTCAGAGCCAGACCCTGGCGCATGGACTGGGCGCACAGGGCCGCCAGCAGGCCGCCGAACGGAAAGCCCTTTTCCGGCGCCATGCCCGACGGGCCATTGGAGAAATGGCCAGGCACCGGGGCGGACAGACCGCCGTCATCCAGAGTCTGAAAAGCCAGGGCGGCGTCGAGAGAGATCGGCATCGTCATTGCGCAATCCTGCTTCAAGCGAAGAGGCGGCGGAAGACCTGATGAAGATCTTCCGCCGAAGTCTAAGGAACAAGGCGACGAACCGCGAGGTCCGCACGTCCGTTTCCAAACAAGACTGACTTGGAGCGTTCGGATTTGCAACCCTTGCCAAACGCCTGACGCGGGGTCACTTTCGGCCCATGGGACGCACCGCCGACTACAGCCGCCAAAGCTGCTCCATCGCCGCCACGCTTGAGGTGATCGGCGACCCCTGGACCCTGCTGGTCATCCGCGACGCCTTCAACGGCGTCAGCCGGTTCGAACAGTGGCAGGACAATCTGGGCGTGGCGCGCAACGTCCTGGCCGCCCGTCTGAAAAGCCTGGTCCAGCATGGGGTGCTGGAGCCGCGCCTCTATTCTGAACGCCCGCCACGCAACGAATATGTCCTGACCGCCAAAGGCAAGGATCTGTACGGCGTGCTGGTGACCCTGCACGGCTGGGGCGCCAAACACGTCTATGGCGACGCCGACAGCGGCATCGACATGGTCCACAAGACCTGCGGACACACCCTGACGCCGCGCATCGCCTGCGGTTGCTGCAATGAGATCGTCAAACCCCGGGACATCCTGCTGACCCGCGCCGAGAATCGGCCGACGGTGGGTGATGTGATGCCGAAGGAAGCCGCCTAGGCTTGGTTGCTGCTGCCGTTTTCTGGCAGCAAGTCTGCTAGGGTCGCGCCGTGTCCCGGTCCGAACGCCTGCTTGATCTGCTGAACGTCCTGCGGCGGCATCGTCGGCCGGTGAGCGGGCAGGTGTTGGCGGATGAGATGGGCGTCAGCCTGCGCACCCTTTATCGCGACATCGCCAGCCTGCAGGCGCAAGGCGCGACGATCGAGGGGGAGGCGGGGGTCGGCTATGTGCTGAAGCCCGGCTTCATGCTGCCGCCGCTGATGTTCACGCCGGAAGAGATCGAGGCCCTGGTGCTGGGCTCGCGCTGGGTGGCGGACCGGGCGGATCCGCGCATGCGGGATGCGGCGCTGGCGGCCCTGGGGCGGATTTCGGCGGTGCTGCCGCCCGATCTACGCGACGAGATGGAGACTTCGGCCCTGCTGGTCGTGCCGGGCGCGCCGTTCCCGGCGGATCAGGTCGATCCGGGGCTGTTGAGGAAGGCGATCCGCACCGAGCGGCGGCTGAGGCTGTGCTATCGCGACGAGGCGGGCGCGGCGTCCGAACGCGTGGTCTGGCCTTTCGCCCTGGCCTTCTTCGACCGGGTGCGACTGCTGATCGCCTGGTGCGAACTGCGCGGCGACTTCCGCAGCTTCCGCACCGACCGCATCGTCGAGGCCGAGGTGATGGAGGCCCGCTATCCTGCGCGCCGGCAAGCCCTGATGAAGACCTGGCGCGAAGCGCACGAAAGGTCGAGATCGTCCGAAGGCTGCTGACGGAAACTGGCAGCAGGACCGGCTAGGCTCCGTCGTGTTGGAGCAAGGGACGGGCTGATGATCGAGATCGAAGACATTCTTCTGGCCGTTGCGGATCCCGAGACCAGCGCGCGCTTCTATGGGGGTCTGCTCGGATGTCGGCCGGTGATGGCGGGGCCGGATCGGGCTCTGTTCGTGCTGAGTTCGGGCCGTGCGCTGGGCCTGTTGCGGTGCGCGGGCGATCGGCGCGAGGTGTGCGAGGTGGATTTCCCCCTGGATGGCGCAGCCGCCGTCGATCAGGCCCACATCGACTGGTGGGACCGGGGCGCGCGCATCCTGACGCCGCCGATAGATATGCAGCCGGGCCGCAGCTTCGTGGCGGGCGACCCTGACGGTCATCGGCTGCGGGTGTATGCCGTGGCGGCGTGAGGGGTCAGGCGATCTCGTCGCCTCGCGTGGCGATCAGGGGAATGACGATCTCTTCCTCGTCGCGTAGGTGGCGAAGGACGTGCGGGCCCATCGTTCCGATGACGTCCGCCAGAACGCTGGCGCGGTCGTTGGCGGCGGGGGCGCCGGCCTGAAGATCCTGGTGGAAGGCGACGGCGGCTTGGAACAGACGGTCGATGTCCTCGTGAACGACGTCATGGTCGCGGTCGAGCAGGTCGATCCCGTGGGCGATGCGGGGCTCGACCCGGCGGAAGGTCGGGAAATACTGACCGCTTTCGATGCGGTGGTGCATGTCCAGATGCTGCAGGAACCGCTGCACCGTGGGGATCAGACGGCCGTGCAGACCGGGCAGGTCAGTGTGGCCTGCGCGCCAGTGGTCGGCGACGGCGACCATATGGGCGTGCTGGCGTCGGAAGTTCTCGTGGACCCCCAGCCAGAAGCGCGCCATTTCCGCCAGGGTCGGCTCGCCCCAGCGGTCTCTGGGATAGTCGGCCAGAAGCACCCGCATGTCGTCGGGCAGGCCGGCGCGCGCGTGCAGGTGCAGCGGATCGCCGGAGGGGTCAGACAACGGCCGTGGTGTCCGAGATGAAGCCGCCGCCCAGGACCCGGTCGGGATCGGCGGGGTCGTACAGCGCGCAGGCCTGACCGGGAGCCACGCCTTCTTCGCCGTCATCGAAGACGATGCGGACGTCGCCGTCGATCATGGCGAGGCGGGCAGGCGAGGGCTGACGGGTCGAGCGGACGCGGGCCAGGACCGGGATGTTGGCTTTGGCGGCCTCGACGATGGTCGCCTCGTCCCCCAGCCAGTTGGTTTCTTCCAAGGTCAGGGACGCGGTCAGCAGGGCCTCGCGCGGGCCGACGATGACGCGGCGCGTATCCGGCTCCAGTTTCGTCACGAACAGCGGCTCGCCCACGGCGACGTTCAGCCCCCGGCGCTGACCGATGGTGTAGTCGGTGATACCGGCGTGGGCGCCCAGCACCCGGCCGTCCATGTGCACGATCTCGCCGGCCTCGCGCCCCTGCGGACGCAGGCGGTCGATCAGGGTGCGATAGTCGCCCGAGGGGACGAAACAGATGTCCTGGCTGTCCGGCTTGGCGGCGATCTTCAGCCCTAGTTCGGCGGCGACGCCGCGCACCTGGGGTTTCTCCAGATCGGCTAAGGGGAAGCGCAGATAGTCGAGCTGATCTTGGGTCGTCGCGAACAGGAAATAGGACTGGTCGCGCGAATGATCGATCGCCTTGCGCATCTGCGAGCGATTGCCGACGGCGGCGCGGCGGACGTAGTGGCCGGTCGCCATGGCCTCGGCGCCCAGGTCGCGGGCGACGTCCAGCAGGTCGCGGAACTTGACCGTCTGATTGCAGCGGATGCAGGGGACCGGGGTCTGGCCCTTCAGATAACTATCGGCGAACTGGTCGATCACGGCGTCCTTGAACCGGCTTTCGTAGTCCAGGACATAGTGGGGGATGCCGATCATCTCGGCGGCCAGTCGCGCGTCGTGAATATCCTGGCCCGCGCAGCAGGCGCCCTTCTTCTTCAGCGCCGCGCCGTGGTCGTAGAGTTGCAGGGTCACGCCGACGACGTCATAGCCTGCCTTGTGCAGCAGGGCGGCGACGACGGTGGAGTCCACCCCGCCGGACATGGCCGCGACGACGCGGGCCCCGACCGGCAGGCCCACCGCCGCCCGCGCGCTCTCGACCGCCGCATCCATGTCGGTGCGGACGATGTTCGGAATAGCGCAGATGTCTTCGACCAGTGTCATTGCGGCCATTTAGTGCGGAACCGGCGCGATTTCGAGGCCCGCAAACGAAAAGGGCCGCACCCGTCTCCGGATGCGGCCCTTCTTCGTCTTCGGGGAAACCCTTAGGAGCGGTAGCTCTGGATCCGCGTCGTGCGCAGACCCTGCATGCCCCACTTATCGATGGCCTTCTGCCATGCGAGGAATTCTTCGGCCGTCAGGCGATATTTCGCCAGGGCGTCGTCAAGGCTGAGCAGGCCGCCGCGAACGGCGGCGACGACTTCAGCCTTGCGGCGGATCACCCACCGGTCCGTGTTGGACGGCGGCAGATCGTTCAGGGTCA
This sequence comes from Brevundimonas sp. PWP3-1b1, assembly GCF_049896065.1. NCBI lineage: Bacteria > Pseudomonadati > Pseudomonadota > Alphaproteobacteria > Caulobacterales > Caulobacteraceae > Brevundimonas > Brevundimonas sp. PWP3-1b1. Next base: position 887,729 of record NZ_JAFCTO010000001.1, read on the forward strand.
GGGGCGTGCCAGTCGGTCCGACCACGTATTGTTCGCCTTTGCTATTCAGGCGTCGCTCTTGCAACATGGGCTTATGCCTCTTTCACCAACACCGTAGTGTCATGAAGGTAGGCCGGCCCGACTAAGGTCCGTTTAAGCGTCGTGGTGAAGGAACGAATAAAATCCGTCCCTTCCCGAACGACTCTGTAAACCTTGATTGCGCGACGATTCATCGAGACTAACGCTTACTTACTCGCCGATCAGCGTTTGATGTTGATCAGCTCGGCCAGCATTTCATCGGCCGTGGTGATGATCTTGGATGAGGCGGAATAGGCCCTCTGGGTTGTGATCAGGCCGGTGAATTCGGCGGACAGATCGACGGTCGAGGACTCCAGCTGTTGGGCCGCGATGGTGCCTGCGCCCCCTGTTCCTGCGGCTTTCAGGTTGAAGGTGCCGGACTGCAGGCTGACCGAATAGGCGTTGCCGGAGACTTCCTTGAGGCTGTCGGGGCTGGGGAAGGTGGCGATCGCGACCTGGGCGATGCGGCGCATGACGCCGTTGTCGAAGATGGCGGTGACGAAGCCGCCCTCGTCGATCGTGATGTCGCTCAGATTGCCGAATGCCGTGCCGTTGGTGACGGTCGACTGCACCACCGAGGCCGTGTTCAGCTGGCTGAGGCCGCCCGCCGAAGTGTTAAGATCCAGCGTGACGGTCTGGGCGGCGATGCCCAAGCCGTCGGCCCATTTGACCAGGTAGTTGTCAGCCGCGACCAGGGGGTCGATGACTTGGGTGGGATCGGACTCACCGAAATTCAGCGTCGCCTGGGTCGGATCGTCGAACAAGCCCGTGCCAGCGGGCCAGTTTTGCATGGTCTCGACGTCGAGACGACCCGAAGGCGTGAAGGCGATCTTGCCGGTCTTGATCTGGCCGTTGGAGTAAGCGCCCCCCGTCACGACGTCGTCGGCGGGCACCGCGACGACTTCGGCGTACCAGATGTTCGGCTCATCGCTCTTCAGGAAGCGGATTTCCAGGTTGCGCTGGCCGCCCTTGGAGTCCGAAACCGGAATGTTCATCTTGAAGTCCGGCTTCACGCCAGTGGGCGCGTCGTCGTCCGCATTGTATTCGGCCATCGAGTTCGACTTCGGGTCGTACTTCTGGGTGGCGGCGACATTCGTGGCGAGCCCGATGTCCGACAGGTCCATCGTGAAAGGCGCGCCGGTCGCGGGAGTGAACGTGAGTGCTGTCGTCCCCACGGGCGTCATCGTGCCGTTGTTGGGGGCGTTCATCGTCAACGACGTGATGTTGCCGGTGGCGGGATCGAACGTCGCCAGGCCCGTCGCGGTCTGCGTGCCGGATTTGATCTTCACGGTATACTGGTTGGGCACATAACCCCCGGCGACGAGCGGGTCGCGAACCGGTTCGTATTTGACGTCCACAGTGTGATCGGTAGCGGTGGGGGGCGTCGAGGGTTCCGTATAGGAGCTGGCGCTGCCGGCAGGGGTGGCGACCTGGGTCGAGCGCAGGTTGGCGTTGATCTGGACGCGAGTGGTCGGTTCGGCCGTGCCGCCCACCGAACCGATGTTGATCGAGCGCAGGCGCGACAGGTCGGACGGGTCGGTCGCGATCTCGCCGTTGGAGTCCACCGGCCAGCCCTGCAGATACAGGCCGGCGCTGTTCTTCAGATAGCCCTGCTTGTCGACGCGGAAGGCGCCGGCGCGGGTGAACAGGCGGCTGTCGGTGGCGCCGACGCCCTCGGCCTGGGTCGTGGTGACGAAGAAGCCCTGGCCGCTGACGGCGAGATCGGTGCTCTCGCTCGTGCGCTGCAGTTGGCCTTCCTGGCCGATGAACGACCGGGTGTTGGTGGTGACGCCGCCGGCCGAATAGCTGCCGCCGGAGGCCGACTGGCTGTTGACCAGAGTCTGGAACTCGCTGGCCGTGCGCTTGTAGCCCACGGTGTTGACGTTGGCGATGTTCTGGGAAATGGCCGCCAGGGCGGCGGAGTTGGCGGCGAGACCGGAAACGCCGGCCAGCATTGCACTGTTGAGGCTCATCGTAGAACGCTCCTTAAATGAAGGTCATCGGGAAGGCGGCGGATCGCATCATGCGGCCGCCTCCTCGGTGGGGACGTTCGGATTCTCCGTATCGTCGGTGTCGTTGTCGGCCTGCGCCTTGATCTCGTTCAGCGAGATCACGGTCGAAAGCGGAAGGATGGAGTCGCCGATCACCAGGTACGGCGCGCCGTTGTACATTTCGACGCCGGTCACCCGACCCTGGATCAGGGCCTGAGCATCGATCTTGGCGCCGGTGGCGTTTGTCGCGGCGACCTTCAGGGTATAGACGCCGCCGTCCTCGGCCTTGCCGCCGTCCTTCAGCGTGCCGTCCCAGTCGAAGGTGTGCAGGCCGGAAGTCTTGTCAGGCGCGGCGCCTTCCCAGACGACGGCGCCCTTGCTGTCGACGACCTGCAACGTGGCCTTGTCGGCGTCGGCGCCCAGTTCGTAGGCCCAGGAGGCCTTGCCGTCGTTGAACTCGGTCGCCGTCCAGGCGGCGGTCACGCTCTTGCCGATATAGTTGGACGCGTTGTCGAGCCCACCGGCGGATTGAGCCGACAGCAGACTGGTCAGCAGATCGTTGGTCAGAAGTTGTTGCTCGACCCCGGCCATCTGGGTCAGCTGTCCGGTGAACTCGTTGGAATCCAGCGGCGACAGCGGGTCCTGGTTCTTCATCTGCGTCGTGAGCAGCGTCAGGAAGGTCTCGAAGTTCGAGGCCAGCATGGTGGTGCTGCTGTTCAGACGACCAGAGGCGTCGGCGGTTGAGATGGCGTCGACCATGGGGTCAGACCTTCAGATCGACGCGCTCGGGCGTCATGGAATGGTTGATCCAGGCGCCGGGCGCCGGGACGATGGGGGTGTCGGCCTGAGCCGCCAGGCGAGAGCCGCCTGCGAACAGCGCATTGCGTTGCTGCTGACGCTCGAAGGCGCCGCCGCCGGAGGACGGATCACGCTGCGAGAAGTCGAGCGCATCGCTCGCGACCTGGAAGCCGGCGTCCTGAAGCTGGCGACGAAGTTCGTCCGCGCGGCCTTTGAGATCGGCCGCCGCCGCAGGATTGTCGAAGGCCAGGCGGGCCGAAAGCTGGCCGTCCTTTCCGATCTCCAACTGCACATCGACGCGGCCCAGATCTTCGGGCGTCAGGACCATGTCGAACCGTGTCGAGCGCCCGTCCAGCTTGCGCGCGATCTGTGCGGCGAGCTGGGCGGTGGTCTCGACCGTGGCGCGAGACAGGGTCGAAAGGCCTAGGTCGCGCTCTGACGCCGCAGCCTGCTGGATCGGTTGCGTCTCTGCGGGAACGGCGCTGGTCGGCGGCTCGGCGGGCGGCTGGGCTGCGGCATGAGCCGGTGCGGAAGCGACCGCTGGGGCGGATGCGCCTGCAGGCTGGGCCGCCAGTTGGGCGGCGGACGCACCGGCGTCGGCCATTGAGGGGGCTGCGGCGCTCGCTGTCTCGCCCTTGTCGGAATGCGCGGGGCCCACGTCGACGCCCACGCGCTGCGCCAACTCGTGCCGCGCAGGACGGATCGGCGTCGGTTGCGGCGTTACGGGCGGGAGCGTCTGGGATTTCGTCGGTTCGGACGCATCATCGTCAGCCTTGGCGATGTCGTCGGGCGCGACGGCAGGTTCAACGTCCGCGGACGCCTCCTGTGCTGCGACCGCTGCAACGGCGAGATCAATGGCGGCAGGCTGAACGACCTTGGGTGCTGCAGCGGCGACCGAGACCTGGACCTGGGCCGTGGGAATCTGGGCGGCCGTCAGTGCCTGGGCGAGCTGGGACCGAGCGGCGGCTGCAGCCTCTGACCGACCATCCGGCTTTTCACCTTGGGGAGCGGCTGCCGGAGGCGGCGAGGGCGGCGGCGCGGCAAGCTTGGCCTCCCCAGCACCCATTGGCCGATCACCCGACGTCGGGGCGGCTTCCGACGGTTTCGACGCAGAAACAGGCGAGGCCGCCGGTTCAATCTTCGCCGCGTCGGGCGCAGGCGGCGCCTCGGCGCGAACTGCGGTGTTCACGGGCGATGGGATCTTCACCTCGACCGGTGTCGTCGTGGGGGGCGAGACGGCGGCTTCGATAGAGCGAGCGTCGCTGGCAGGAACACCCGACACCTTCGTCGCGGCGGTCTGTTCCCCATCGGCGTCCGGTTCAGAGCCGGCCAGGATCTTGGCGGGAACAGCGGACACGACAGGCGCAACCGCCATGCCCGTCTGGAATTCGGAAGGCCGCAGAACGGCGGCGCCGACGACCGAGGCGGCATCAGCCGTGGTGGGTTCGAGCGTTTCGCTGTTCGCTTCGGATGCCTCGGGCGCCGCGATCGACGGCGGTGTCGTAGTGGTGGGGGTCAGTGGTACAGCGGGAGGCGTGATCGGAGGTGTAACCGTCGCCGTGGAAGCGTCGGTTGAGGCGACACCAGGCTTCGTATCGGCAGGCGCGGCTTCCTCGTCGATGACCGCATCCTCGGCGGATAGGGAGTCCTTCGAGACGGCGACCGTCTCAGGCGCGACGACGGCCTCCGCATCCGGATCGGCAACGGCAGTGTCGGTCTTGCCTGCGTTCGCCTGGACCAGCAGCGCGCCCAGCGATTGGGCCGACGTCAGGCGGCCGGCGGGAGGCGCAGTGATCTGCTCACCCCCCAGCGCCGCGTCCAGCACGCCGGCGATCTTGCTTGAGAACAGGCCGATGTCCGCCTGCGTCGCGCCGGGTGCAGCCGAGCCCGTCCCGGTCGAAACCGGGGCGACAGGCGCAAGAAGGGCGGAGGCGGTCGGCATGAAGCGTAGGCGGCTTTCGAAACGGAGAAGGCGGCACCTGCTGCGCCCAAGGGTTCGCCCTCTTCAACGCAAGGGTTGGGCCATGAAATAAACCCAGCAAAAACAATGGAAATCACCGTATTTTGCTGAGGCGAAAGCGGGGCGATGGTCGTTTATTGCCGCGCCGTCGCCACTTTTTGCCCGGCTGGGCGGCTGGCTGCATCCGACGCGCAACGCGGCCTTAGATCGGGATGACGGGAGCGGTGACGCAGTTGGCCCGGCCCTTGCGCATCTTTCCGATCATGACGCTTGTCCGATCTGTGATCTCTTTTGAAAACAACGCTCTGCATGAGCGGGAACGGCGTGTGGCTGGGCAAGAATTGCGCGTGATGGTGCAGGGCTTGCCGGGTGAGGCAGGGGAGATGCGTCCATGTCGCTGAACTCGATCATGAACATCGCGACGTCGGGCCTGCAGACCGCGCAGGCCCAGTTGCGCATCACCGCCGACAATATCGCCAACGTCGATACGCCCGGCTACGTCCGCAAGATCGCCGACCAGTCGGCCGCCGTCACGGGTGGATATGGCGCTGGCGTAGATGTGACGCGGGTGCGGTTGGCGACCGACCGGTTCTTGCAGGCGGCCGGGTGGAGCGCCGGTGCGGATGCAGCGCGTCAGGGCGTGCGCTATGAGCTGTACGACCAGATCCAGAACCAGTTCGGCGATCCCAGCAGCGACAGCAACTTCTTCGCCCAAGTCGACAAGCTGTTCGCCAGCTACGCGACCCTTGCCGAAAGCCCCACTTCCTCCGCCGCGCGCCAGGACACGATCTACAAGACCCAGTCGATGTTCAACGAGGCGGCGGGGATCGCCAGCCAGATTCAGGCCGCGCGCCAAGAGGCCGACGGCCGGTTGCAGAGCGCGATAGAAACGGTCAATCCGCTGCTGGAGCAGATCGACAAGCTGAACAAGACGATCGCCTCGGGATCGGTGATCAACCAAGATGTGACCGGCGCCCAGAACGCGCAGCTGAGCCTGATCAACGAGCTGTCGCAATATATGGATGTGCGGGTCGAGCAGCGCGCCAATGGTGGCGTGACTCTGCGGACCAACACCGGCACGACCCTTGTGGGCGAGGGCCATGCGACACTGTCGTACCAGTCCGCCGGGACCGTCGATGCGACGACGGCCTTCTCCGACATCATGATCACCGAGCCCAGCGGCACGCGATGGCCGCTGCTGGACGGCGTGTCTTCGGGACAGATTCGTGGCCTGGTCGAAATGCGCGACATCGACGCCCCAGCGGCCGCCGCCAGATTGGGCGAGCTGACGGCGAAGCTGGCGGACGAGTTGAACCGCGCTCACAACGCCAACAGCAGCGTGCCGGCGCCGACTACGCTGACGGGGCGGAATACGGGGCAGTCGCTGGAGAATGCTCTGATGGGCTTTACCGGCACGACCACGATCACGGCGGTGGACGCGGCTGGCGTGGTGCAGGCGTCGGCCGACATCGTCTTCTCCGGCGCGACGATGACGATCAACGGCGTGGCGGCGGATCCGACCACCTTCCTCACCGTTCTGAACGCCCAGATGGGCGGGGCGGCGACGGCCAGCTTCTCCGAAGGCAAGCTGCAAATGACGGGCGTGGGCGGCAATGGGGTCGCCATCGCCGACGACGCGACGTCGCCCAGCGACAAGGGTGGACGCGGCTTCTCGCACTGGTTCGGTCTGAACGATCTGGTCTCGACCACGACGCCCACATTCTACGAGACGGGACTAACCCTGGCTTCGCAGCACGGCTTCGATGCGGGTGAAAGCCTGACGTTCCGGATCGCGGGGGGCTCCGGTTCGCGGGAGCGGGACATCACGGTTGCGATGCCTGCGGGCACGGGCACAGTGGGCGAGATGCTGTCGGCGCTGAACGACCCGGTGATGGGCGTCGGCCGATATGGCTCGTTCAGCCTGGATGCTTCGGGCAAGCTGGCGTTCAAAGCCTACGATCCTGCCTCCACGACGATGAGCGTGGTGAAGGACGGCACGACCCAGGATCCGTCGGGTCTGTCGATGTCGCAAATCTTCGGCTTGGGCGGGACAGGCGCCACCCGCGCGGGCGCCTATTCTGTGCGCAGCGATATTCAGCAGGATCCCGGCAAACTGGCCTTGGCTCAGTTGAACCTGTCGGCTGCGGCCGGAACGCCCGCGCTGAGCAAGAACGACGGCCGCGGCGGTTTGCTTCTGGGCGACGCGGGCAAGCGCAACGTCGCTTTCGGCGCTGCCGGAGGAAACGCCGGGGGCGTCAAGACCCTGTCGGCCTATGCGTCCGATTTCGCCGGCGAGATCGGCGGCAAGGCGGCGGCGGCCAAGACCCGCAGCGAGACCGCCACCGCCCTGGCCAAGGAGGCGGACAGTCGCCGCACGTCAGCCGAGGGCGTCAATATGGATGAAGAGCTGGTCAATATGACCACCTTCCAGCAGGCCTATAACGCCTCCGCTCGGCTGATCCAGGCGAGCAAGGATATGTACGACGTTCTGATCGGAATTATGCAATGACGCGCGTCGCAACCAACGCGAACTATCAGTCGGCACTCCTCAGTCTGATGAATGCCCAGAACCGCGCGCAGCAGGCGCAGGAGCGGATCGACAGCGGCAAAATCGCCACCGACATGTCCGGCTATGGTCGGGGCGCCGAGCAACTGACCAGCCTGACCTCGACTCAGGCGCGGCTGGACGGTTTCATCGCCACGGGGGAGACCGTAGCCGCGCGGTTGAGCGCGCAGGACCTGGCCATGAGCCGGATCGCAGAGGGCGGGACCGGCGCACGCGAGGCGATCGCCACCAGCCTGGCGGCGGGACGGATCGACAATCTGATGACCGAGCTTGGTCTGCACTATCAGACGGTTCAGGGCGGTCTGAACGCCCAACATCAGGGGGTCTATCTGTTCGCCGGCGGCCAGAGCGACGTGGCGCCGGCGACGGCCGCGACCATGACCGACCTTGCGGCCGCCCCGTCCGCCGCCTCGACCTTCGCCAACGACACGCTGAAACAAAAGTCGCGGATCGACGAGAAGACGACCGTAGAGACCGGTTTCCTGGCCAATGAGCTGGGCGGGCCTTTGACCGACGTCTTTCGCAATATGCAGGCTTTCCAGAATGGAACGCCGGTGACGGTCAACGGGGTGACCTATACGCCGACCGGCCCCGGCACTCTGACCGGCCAGCCTGACGCCAACATTTCCGCCTTCCTGACCGCGCAGATGGGCGAATTGGACAAGGCCAACGAGAGCCTGACCAATCAAAACGCCAAGAACGGCTTGATGGAAAACCACGTCGGATCGGCCCTGGACGCGCAGGAAGGGAAAAAGAACGCGCTTGAGAAGATGATGCAGGACAAGTCCGGCTATGATCCCGCCCAGGCCATCACCGATCTGCAGATGGCCCAGGTCGCGATCGAGGCGTCGGCTCAGATCATCAACTCGCTAAAGATCAGCTCGCTGCTCAACCTGCTGCGCTAGCAGCGAAAAATTATTCCAAGGCTACGCTAGACCTTTTCCCGAGCGAGAACGTATCATGAACGATGGCTCGTCTCGATCTGCGTCGAAAACTGTCCGTCCTCGCTGATGCGGCGAAATACGACGCCTCATGTTCGTCGTCGGGGACGTCGAAACGGAACTCTGTCGGCGGCAAGGGGATCGGCTCGACCGAGGGTATGGGCATCTGCCACGCCTATACGCCGGACGGGCGGTGCATCAGCCTGCTGAAGATACTGCTGACCAACTTCTGCATCTATGACTGCGCCTATTGCATCAATCGCGTGTCGTCGAACGTGGAGCGGGCGCGGTTCGATGTGGACGAGGTCGTCGACCTGACGCTGAACTTCTACAAGCGCAACTATATCGAGGGGTTGTTCCTGTCGTCGGGCATCATCCGATCCGGCGACCATACGATGGAGCAGCTGGTTCTGGTCGCCAAGACCTTGCGCGAGGTTCACGACTTTCGCGGCTACATCCACCTGAAGCTGATCCCCGAGGCGGATCCCAAGCTGGTGGAGATGGCGGGCCTGTACGCCGACCGTCTGTCGGCCAATATCGAACTGCCGCGCGACGAGGCCTTGGCCCGACTGGCCCCGCAAAAGGACGTCGGCGTCATCAAGAAGGCGATGAGCCAGGTGCGGCTGGGCGTCGAGGCGGCCAAGCCGGGCAAACGCGACAAGATCAAGCCGCCGAAGTTCGCGCCGGGCGGTCAGAGCACCCAACTGATCATCGGCGCCGACGGCGCGCCGGACACCGAAATCCTGGACCGCAGCGCGTCGCTGTATGGCGGCTATGGGTTGAGGCGGGTCTACTATTCGGCGTTTAGCCCGATCCCGGATTCGAGCGCCGTCCTGCCGCTGTCCAAGCCGCCGCTGATGCGCGAGCACCGCCTGTATCAGGCCGACTGGCTGATGCGGTTCTACGGCTTTTCCGCGCCAGAGATCGGGGAAGGGGCATCGGACGGCATGCTGGACCTGGCGGTCGATCCCAAACTGGCCTGGGCGCTGAACAAGCGCGAGCAGTTTCCGGTCGATGTGAACCGGGCGCCGCGCGAGATGCTGCTGCGGGTGCCGGGGCTGGGCGTGAAGGCGGTGGACCGGATCGTATCGGTGCGGCGGTATCGGACGTTGCGGCTTGAGGATGTCGGGCGGCTGACGCGGTCGGTGGCGAAAATCCGGCCGTTCATCACGGCGCTGGACTGGACGCCGGGCGGGCTGACGGATGGGGCGGACCTGAGGGCGCGCGTGACCAGCCGCACGCCCGAGCAGTTGAGCCTGTTCTGATGGCGACGGCGATGCTGGACGGCGAAACGGACTTCGACGGCTGGCGCAAGGCGGCGCGGGCTTTGCGGCTGGCGGGCGTGGAGCCGGCGGCGGCGCGGTTCGTGGTGCGCGGCGGGCAGGAGCAGGGGGGATTGTTCGACGATCCCGATACCCTTCGTCATTCTCGCCATTGTGGCGAGGATCCATACGCCGTGACGGAGACGGGGGGCACGGCGGAAACACCGGGAGTCTGGATCCTCGGGACAAGCCCGAGGATGACGGATGAGAGTGGGGATGAGCGGAAAGAGAGTGAGTTCACCGTCCCCGCCGCCTTCGTCGATCTGGCCCAGAACCTGATCCTGCACCGATCCGCTGACCGGTTCGACCTAATGTATCGGCTGCTGTGGCGCCTGCGGGACGAACCGGATCTGATCAAGGTGATCTCGGACCGCGATGTGGCGGACGCGCTGGAGCGGGTGAAGAACGTCAGTCGGGCGTCCCACAAGATGAAGGCCTTCGTGCGCTTTCGCCAGGTGCATGACGACCGCGGCGAGGCGTGGGTGGCGTGGTTCGAGCCGCCGCACCGCGTGCTTGAAAAGACCGCGCCCTTCTTCCAGCGACGGTTCACGACCATGCGGTGGTCGATCCTGACACCGGACGGCTCGGCCTTCTGGGACGGCGAGACGCTGCGGTTCGGCCCGCCCGCGACGCGCGACATGGCGCCAGCCGAGGACGAGATCGAGGATTTCTGGAAGACCTACTACGCCTCGACCTTCAATCCCGCGCGCCTGAAGGTGAAGACCATGCAGGGCGAGATGGCCAAGTCCTATTGGAAGAACCTGCCCGAGGCCGCGCTGATCCCGGAACTGATCGCCGCCTCGTCGGTTCGCACCGAGACCATGGTCGCCGCGCCCGCGCCCGAACCCAATCCGCGTTTCGCGCGCCTGACGGCGCCGGACCTGCATGCCGCGCGGCCGGACGCCGAGGCTGTGCCCGAAAGTCTGGCGGATGTGGAGGACGGGGTTCAGGCTTGCCGCCGTTGTCCCCTTTATCGTGACGCGACCCAGGGGGTGTGCGGAGAGGGACCGGCGACGGCGCGTCTGATGATCGTTGGCGAACAGCCGGGCGATCAGGAGGATCTGGCGGGCCGCGCCTTCATCGGGCCGGCGGGTCAGGTGCTGGACGCGGCGCTGGCCGAGGCGGGCATCGACCGATCCGATGTCTATGTCACCAACGCCGTCAAACACTTCAAGCACGAGCCGCGCGGCAAGCGCCGTCTGCACAAGACGCCGAACGCGGGCGAGGTCCAAGCCTGCCGCTGGTGGCTGGATGCGGAGCGGCGGTTGATCAAGCCCAGGGTGGTGCTGGCCTTGGGCGCGACGGCCGGTCTGGCGCTGCTGGGGCGCAAGCCCGCCGTGATGCAGGAACGCGGCGCGCCGATCGCATTGGAGCATGGATCGACCGCCGTCCTGACCGTACATCCCTCCTATCTGCTGCGCCTGCCCGATGCGGAGGCTAAAGCTCAGGCGCGTCGGCTGTTCATCGACGATCTGGTCGCGGTTCGGTGTCGTATGGATTGATCCGAGAACGAATCCCGTTCGGCTGCGTTTGGCATCAGCGCCAGCGTGACAGTTGGGAAAATCGATTGGGGGATGCGGTCTCGACACGGTCGAACGACAAACATCCGCGCGAATGTCATCGCGCGTTGACATCATCTGCCCGCTTGACCATTAGCGCGGTAGGGATTTCGGCTGCCTGGAGAGGCGGCCTGGGGAAGATCGCGATGTCAGACCGGTCGTTCGAGGCCCGATGAGCCAGCCTCAGTATGAAATCGTGGACGCGGACGGCGCGGCCAATCTGCGCCTGTCCGGTGACTGGACGACGACGGCGCTCGGCCGTCTGCCGACCGAGCTGAGCCGCGACCTGGAAGGCCGCGAGATCGCCAGTATCGATACTGCCGATCTGGGCCGGTTCGACACCGCCGGCGCCCTGGCCCTGGTACAGGCCTCAAGCGGGCGTCTGTCCAAGAGCCAGTGGAAGGACCGGCCCGAGGCTGGTCGTATCTACCACATGATCGAATTGCTGGAGCGCGAGAGCGCCCCGGCCCCGAAACGCCCCAGCGCCTTTATCCGGACCTTCTCCAAGATCGGCCGGGGCGTCTATGATTTCGGCGGCGAGGCGATGCTGTCGCTGGCCTTCCTCGGGCGGCTGATGGCGGCTGTCGTCGAGGCGGCCAAACACCCCGGCGGCATTCGTTGGCCGGCCTGGGTCAGCCAGGCCGAGCGGGCCGGGCTGGACGCCATCCCGATCGTCATGATCACCAACTTCTTCATCGGCGCTGTGGTCGCCTTCATCGGCGTGGACCTGCTTACCGACTTCGGCGCCCAGGTGTTCGCTGTTCAGCTGATTGGCGTGGCCATGTTCCGCGAGTTCGCCGTGGTGATCGCCTCGGTGTTGCTGGCAGGGCGTTCGGCGTCCGCATTCGCGGCTGAAATCGGCTCGATGCGGATGAACCAGGAAGTCGACGCCATGCAGGTCATGGGCGTCAATCCGTTCCAGGCCCTGGTGATCCCGCGTGTGGCGTCCCTGGTGCTGATGCTGCCGCTGCTGACCTTCATGGGGATGATCGGCGGTCTGATGGGCGGCCTTGTGGTGTGCTGGACCTCGCTGAATCTCGGCCCTGCCTTCTTCTTCCAGCGCCTGGTCGAGGACGGGACCATGGCCCAGCATATGATGGTCGGCCTGGTGAAGGCGCCGGTCTTCGCCTTGGTCATCGCCGCCATCGGCTGCCGCCAGGGCATGTCGGTCGCCGGCGATGTCGAGAGCCTGGGCCGTCGCGTGACGGCCGCCGTGGTGCAGGCGATCTTCGCCATCATCCTGTTGGACGCCGTGTTCGCCCTGGTCTTCCTGGAGCTGAACATATGACCGATGCACCGGAAAACATGATTGAGGTGCGCGGCCTGCTGAGCCAATTCGGCGAGCGGACGATTCACGAGAACCTGGACCTCGACCTGGTGCGGGGCGAGGTCATGGGCGTGGTCGGCGGATCCGGCGCGGGCAAGACCGTGCTGCTGAACACGATCATCGGCCTGAAGGAGCCCGAGGGCGGCACGGTCAATGTCCTGGGTTACGACCGCGCGACCCTGACCGACGATCAGTCGGCGGACATCGAGCGCCGCACCGGCATCCTGTTCCAGCAGGGCGCGCTGTTCTCGTCGCTGAGCGTGCTGGAGAATGTCGCCTCGCCGCTGGTGGAGCACACCAAATTGCCCAAGGCGATCATCTATGAGCTGGCCGAACTCAAGATCGCCATGGTGGGCCTCAAGCCCGAGCACCATCACCTTAAGCCCGCCGAGCTGTCGGGCGGGATGAAGAAGCGCGCCGGCCTGGCGCGCGCCCTGGCGCTGGACCCGGAACTGGTCTTCCTGGACGAGCCGACGGCGGGTCTGGATCCCATCGGGGCGGCGGCGTTCGACGAGCTGATCCGGCAACTGGCGGACGACCTGGGTCTGTCCGTCTTCATGATCACCCACGACCTCGATACGCTGTACGCCATCTGTGACAAGGTGGCGGTGCTGGCGGACAAGCGAGTCGTGGAAAAGGCCACGGTGCAGGAGCTGGAACGCTCCGACCATCCGTGGATCAAGGAATACTTCCTGGGGCCGCGCGGTCGCGCAGCCACCAAGACGGCGGCCTGAGGAGAGCCGACTATGGAAAGAGACGCACATTATGCCGCAGTCGGGATCGCCACCGTCTGCCTTCTGGCGGCGCTGGCCGTGTTCACCATCTGGCTGGCCCGGCTGCAGTTCAACAGCGATTACGACATGTACGACATCGTCTTCTACGGGCCGGTGAACGGCCTGTCGGAAGGCGGCGAAGTGCATTTCAACGGCATCCGCGTGGGCGAGGTGACCGACCTGAACATCGACACCAAGCGTGGCGATCAGGTCATCGCCCGCGTTCGCGTGGACGGCACGACGCCGGTGCGCGTGACCTCGCGCGCCCAGCTGGAGCCGCAGGGCATCACGGGCCTGAACTACATCCAGATCACCGCCGGTTCGCCGAACAGCGCCCTGCTGAAGGAGCAGTATCCCGACAACGTCGTGCCGGTGCTGCAAAGCCAGCCGTCGCCGATCGCCGAGCTGCTCAGCGGTTCGGGCACGGTGCTGGCCCAGACGGTGGATGCGCTGAACCGGATAAACCGCGTTATGTCCGACGACAATATCCGCAGCTTCTCGACCAGCGTGAAGAACGTGGAATCCCTGACGACCGAGCTTGAGGCCCGCAAGGCCATCTTCCAGCAGTTGGAAGAGGCCGTGACCAACGCCAACGCTGCGGTGAAGGAATACCAGGCCCTGGCCGTCGATACGCGCCAGATCATCAACACCGACGGCCGCGAAGCCATCGCCAACATCAACCAGGCGACGTCGGAGGCCCGGACGGCCATCGCCTCGGCCAACCGGTCGATCAGTGGGCTGGAACGGCCGCTGGGCGATTTCGCGACGTCGAGCCTGCCGCAACTGAGCGGCACCATCGAGGAACTGCAGGAGGCCACCCGGTCGCTGCAATCCCTGATCGACGATGTCCGCGCCAGTCCGCGCGACTTCATCGGTCGTCCCCAATCCAAAGAGCTGGAGGTGCAGCCGTGATCCTTCGTCCTGTCCTTCGAATGGCGGTCGCCGCCGGCGCCGCCGCCGTGCTGAGCGGATGCTCGCTGCTGTCGACGCCAGATCCGGTGCAGCTTTATCGCTTCGGCCTGCCGACCGATGCGCCATCGGCCGAGGGCGACACGCCTGCGCCGCTGTCGGTATCGATCCGCCGTATCGAATTCCCGGAAGCCACCCGTGACGACCGCATTCTGGGCGTGACGGGCACCGAGACGGCCTATATCGGCGCTGCGCGCTGGGTGTCGCCGGCAGCGACCCTGTTCGACGACAGTTTGAAGGCGGCCTTCGCCAATCGGGCCGACCAGATCCGTGTGCTGGGCCGTCGCGAGCCGGGCACGCCGCCGCTGGTGCTGCAAGTCACGGTGACGTCGTTCGAGGCGCGCTATGCCGCACCGGGCGCGACGCCGGACGTGGTGATCACGGCGCGGGCCCAGTTGCGCTCCACGCCCGAGCGCCATGCGGGCGGCGCAGCGATCCGACCTGAACAGGCACGATCGGTGGAGCGGGTGTTCACCGTGACCCAGCCCGCTAGCGAGAACCGCGTGGGGGCCATCGTCTCGGCCTTCGACACCGCCACGCGCGACATCAACATCCAGATCGCCGACTGGACGATCCAGTCGGCGCGCTGAGGCCGATGCGGGCGGCCGGGGCCGCCCGCAGGCTTTAGGCCGCCAGCCCTTCCGCGACGGTGTAGGCGGCCTCGGTCTTGGCGGCGACCTCGTCCAGGGTGACGCCGTCGGCCAGTTCGACCAGCTCAAGCCCTGCGCCGTCAGGCCTGACGTCGAAGGTCGCCAGGTCGGTGATGATGCGGCTGACAACGCCCGTGCCGGTCAGGGGCAGGGTGCAGGCTTTCAGCACCTTGGACTGGCCGTGCTTGTTGGCGTGTTCCATGAC
Source organism: Brevundimonas sp. PWP3-1b1 (assembly GCF_049896065.1). Lineage (NCBI taxonomy): Bacteria > Pseudomonadati > Pseudomonadota > Alphaproteobacteria > Caulobacterales > Caulobacteraceae > Brevundimonas > Brevundimonas sp. PWP3-1b1. The sequence continues at coordinate 902,847 of NZ_JAFCTO010000001.1, forward strand.
CACGACCACGCGCTTGACGCCCGCGACCAGGTCCATGGCGCCGCCCATGCCCTTCACCAGCTTGCCGGGGATCATCCAGTTGGCGATGTCGCCGTTCTGGGCCACTTCCATCGCTCCCAGGATCGACAGGTTGATGTGGCCGCCGCGGATCATGGCGAAGCTGTCGGCGCTGGAGAAGTAGCTGCTCTCCGGGATCTCGGTGATCGTCTGTTTCCCGGCGTTGATTAGGTCGGGATCCTCGTCCCCCTCGTAGGGGAAGGGGCCCATGCCCAGCATGCCGTTCTCGGACTGGAGGGTCACGGTCATGCCGGCGGGGATGTAGTTGGCGACCAGGGTCGGGATGCCGATGCCGAGGTTGACGTAGAAGCCGTCCTGAAGCTCCAAGGCGGCGCGTTCGGCGAGTTGTTCGCGGGTGCGGGGCATCAGATGGCCTCCCTCTGGCGCACAGTGCGCTGTTCGATGCGCTTCTCGGACACGGTCTGGACCAGACGGTCGACGTAGACGCCCGGCGTGTGGATGTGGTCGGGGTCGAGCGAGCCGACGGGGACGATCTCCTCGACCTCGACGACCGTGACCTTGCCGGCGGTGGCCATCATCGGGTTGAAGTTGCGGGCGGTCTTGCGGAACACCAGGTTGCCGCGCTCGTCGGCCTTCCAGGCCTTGACGATGGACAGGTCGGCGATGAGGCCGGTCTCCATGACGTAGTCGCGGCCGTCGAAGTTGCGGACTTCCTTGCCCTCGGCGACCAGGGTGCCGACGCCGGTGGCGGTGAAGAAGGCGGGGATGCCGGCGCCGCCGGCGCGGATGCGCTCGGCCAAGGTGCCCTGGGGATTGAACTCCAGCTCCAGCTCGCCGGCCAGGTACTGGCGCTCGAACTCCTTGTTCTCGCCGACGTAGGACGAGATCATCTTGGCGATCTGGCGGGTGCCGAGGAGCTGGCCCAGGCCGAAACCGTCGACCCCGGCGTTGTTGGAGATGACCGTCAGCCCCTTGACGCCGCTGTCGCGCAGGGCGGCGATCAGGTTCTCGGGGATGCCGCACAGGCCAAAGCCCCCGGACATGACCGTCATGCCGTCGAAGGTCAGCCCCTCCAGCGCGGACGTGACGTCAGCGTAGATCTTTCCCATCGCTCTCCCTTTTTTCATTGCCTGATGAATATCGGCGCTTTGACCACGCCTAACGCGGGGGCAGGCGGGGGGCAAGTCGCGGCGTCGATCCGACGCGGCGATTTCAGACGGTCGACGCAAAAAACAGAGTCTAATTCGTCTGAAACGACGCCGGCCCGGCTTGGAAAAACAGGGTGCAAAGTGTGCACTTCGTCTGAAATCATGCAGGCTCGGACCTGATGTCGGCATCGTCGACGCCGTGTTCAAGGGCGGATGCATCCGCCCGTGGCGGAACGGCGTATTCCATGACACCTGCACGCTGCGCCTGATCGCCAAGGACGTCTTCATGAACCTGACCAATGTCGCCATTCGCCAGTTGCAGGACGCGCCCTTCCCGGATTTCGTGACCCGTCCGGCGATCGACAGTCTGGTGACGGAGGCGCGCAAGCGGCTGGACCGCGACGGGCCGCATGACGAGGCGGCGTTCGCGCGCGACATGGCCCAGCGCGCCATCGCCGAACACGCGGATGCGGCGAACGAGCAGCATTACGAACTGCCGCCCGAATTCTTCCAGCTGTGCCTGGGCGAGCGGCTGAAATATTCGTGCTGCCTCTATCCGACCGGGCGCGAGACGCTGGATCAGGCGGAGGAGGCGGCGCTGGCGGAGACCTGCGCCCATGCCGAGCTGACCGACGGGCAGGCCATTCTGGAGATGGGCTGCGGCTGGGGCTCGCTGTCGCTGTGGATGGCCGAGACCTATCCGAACGCCAGGATCACGGCGGTGTCGAACAGCCATGGGCAGCGCGGCCACATCGAGGCGCAGGCGAAGGCGCGGGGTCTGACCAACCTGACCGTCGTCACCGCCGACATGAACGCGTTTCAGACGGAACAGCAGTTCGACCGCATCGTCTCGGTCGAGATGTTCGAGCATATGGCCAACTGGCGCGCCCTGCTGACCAAGGCGAGGGGCTGGCTGAAGGCCGACGGGCGGATGTTCATTCACGTCTTCACGCACCGCGACGCCCCTTACCGGTTCGACCATACCGACAGCGGCGACTTCATCGCCCAGCACTTCTTCACCGGCGGGGTGATGCCCAGCCACGGCCTGATCCGTCAGTTCCCCGACCTGTTCGCGGTCGAGCAGGAATGGACCTGGAACGGCGCGCATTACGCCAGGACGGCGAACGACTGGCTGGCGAACATGGACCGGAACGCGGAGCGGGTCGCGGTGTTGATGCGCGAGACCTATGGCGACGATGCCAGGCTGTGGACCCGACGCTGGCGGCGTTTCTACCTGGCTACTGCGGGCCTGTTCGGCAACGACGAGGGCCGCACCTGGGCGGTCAGCCACTATCGCCTGAAACCGGCCGCCTGAAACCCAAGTGAGGACACGAGCATGATCAAATATGTCGCGGCATACCTCGGGGCGGGCCTGACGTTCGCCGCCATCGACTTCGTCTGGCTGACGACCATGACCGACCGGCTCTACAAGCCCGTGCTGGAGCCGATCATGCTGGACAAGCCGGATATGAAGGCGGCGGTGGCCTTTTACCTGATCTCCATCGCGGGAACGGTCTTCCTGGCTATCGCGCCGGCCCTGAAGGAAGGGAACTGGACGCGGGCGGCGATCAACGGGGCAGTCCTGGGATTCGTCGCTTACGCCACCTACGACCTGACTAATCAGGCGACGCTGGCGGTGTGGCAGACCAAGCTGACGGTGATCGATCTGATGTGGGGCACGGTCCTGACGTGCGTCTCGGCGACCGGCGGATATTTCGCCGCGCGCTGGGCCGAGGGCCAGTTCGGCTGACACCCACCGTCTGGCCGCGCCCTTGCGGTCGAGAGCTTCAGCGTGTCTAAGCTCGCCTCCAGGTTGATCGGGGGCGATGGTGGGGAACGGCGGGCATGGCGTGCTGTCGGCGCGGGGCGCAGCCGATGCGGGGCTGCTGTATGGCGCGCATGTCGCCCGCTATGTCGCGCCGCTGCTGCTCTATCCGGTCCTGACGCGCAGACTGGGGCCTGAAGGGTTCGGCGTCTATGCGGCGGCGGTCGCCTTGGCGCTGATCGTGTCGGTGGTCGTGGATTATGGACTGACCCTGTCGGGGCCGCGCGACATCGCAGGCGCGGTCGAGGCGCGCGACGTGATCGTGGGCCAGGCCCTGGCCCTGCGCGCCGTGCTGGTCCTGCCCGCCGTCGCCTTGGGCGTGGGGTTGGCGGCGATCCATCCGGTGCTGGAGGGCGCGACGCCCGCCGTGGCCATGGCGATCCTGTTGGGTGTCGGGCAGGGCGCGGGGCTGCTGTGGTTCTTTCAGGGAGTGCGCGATCCGGCGCCGCTCGCGGTTGTGGAGGTCGGGCTGGCCCTGGCCGCGACAGCAGTGGTGCTGGTCTGGCCCGCGCTGGATGTGGGCGGAGTGCTGGCGGTGCAGGCGGCGGGCGTCTGGGCCGGGGTGGTCGTGGGGGCCGTGATGCTGCTGCGTCGCCAGAGGGTGACGGCGCCGGGGCGGGGGTTCGTGAGACGGGCGCTGATCGAGGGCGGGCCACTGTTCCTCAGCCGGGCGGCAGTCGTGGCCTATACGGGCGCGGCGGTGCTGGTCGTCGCGGCCCTGGCCGGACCTGTGCAGGCGGCGATCTATGGCGTGGTCGACCGGATGGTGGCGGCGGCGGGGTCGCTGATGCGGCCGATGGCGGGGCTGATCGCGCCGCGTATCGCGGGCCTGCTGGTCGAGGATGCTGAGACGGCGTTTCGGACGGCGCGATGGACGCTGGGGCTTTCGCTGGCCGCCTTCGTGGCGATAGCTGGCGGTCTGGCCGTGGCGGCGCCGATCCTTGTGCCGGTGCTGTTTGGAGACGGGTTTGGGGGGGCGGTCGATGTGTTGCGTCTGCTGGCCTGGATGCTGCCGCTGGTGGCGGTCAGTCAGGTGCTGGGGTTGCAGGTGATGACGCCGCTGAGGATGGATCGGGGTTTCGCCCTGACGGTGGGGCTGGGTTGCGTGGCGACGCTGGGGCCGGCGGTTCTGCTGGCGCCGTCGCTGGGGGCAAACGGCATGGCGTGGGCGCGGATCGTCGGCGAGGCGGCGGTGGTGGCGGCCTGTCTGGTGTGGCTGAGGCCGCATTGGGCGTCGCTGTTCCCGCGGCGGATCGCACGGGTGGCGGCATGAGCCTGTCGGTCTGGGCTGTGGTGGTGACGTGGAACCGGCGCGAACTGCTGGAGCGGTGCCTGGCGCATCTGATCGCCCAGACCCGTCATTGCGACGGGGTGGTGGTGGTCGACAACGCCAGCGACGACGGCACCGCCGAGATGCTGGCCGACGCCTGGGCAGGAAAGGCGCTGGTGGTGCGGATGCCGGTCAACACCGGCGGGGCGGGCGGGTTCAACGCCGGGATACGCGCGGCGATGCAGGCGGGCGCGGACCGGCTGTGGCTGATGGACGACGACGTCCTGGCGGCGCCCGATGCGCTGGAGGCCCTGTTGCAGGCCGAAGCGACGCTGGAGGCCGAAGGCGCTAGCCCGGCCTTCCTGTGTTCCAGCGTGCGGTCGCCCGAGGGGTTGCTGACCAATACGCCGGAGATCGACCGGGGCGAGAACGCCCTGGGCTATGCGGTCTGGGGCGAGCGGCTGGAACGGGGGCTGATCCCGGTGCGGCAGGCGACCTTCGTGTCGGTGCTGGTAAGCCGGGCGGCGGTGGCGCGGCACGGCCTGCCGCTGGCGCCCATGTTCATCTGGGGCGACGATACGGAATATACGTTGCGGCTGTCGCGCGAGGGACCGGGGCATCTGGTGGCCGCCAGCCGGGTCGTCCATGTGCGCGCGGCGCCGGGGCGGCTGTCGATCGAGACCGAGGCCGATGCGGCGCGCGAGCGGCTGCACCGGTGCCTGACGCGCAACGTCATCCTGGCCAAGCGGCGCCACGAAGGGGCGGGGTCGGCGCTGCGATACGCCGCGTCTCGCCTGCGTCTGGCCGGGCGGCTGGCCGTGCAGGGGCGGTGGCGCAAGGCGGGCGTGCTGGTCGCCGGGGTGGCGGACGGCGCCCGGTTCGATCCCGAGGTCGAGCATTGCGCGCCCTAGCGACGGGGCGGCGGCGGTCCGGCCTGCGGTGGTCGAGCGTTCGCGCGGCTTATGAGCGGACGGCGCTGACGCTGCTGGGGCTGGGCGTGACGCTGCCGGTGTTCCTGACGCCGGGACAGGTCAGCGGGCCACGGCTGGGGGATCTGGCGCTGGCGGTCGCCCTGCCGATGGCGGGGGTCGAATGGGGGCGGATGACGGCGACGCTGAGGGCGGCGGGGCCGGCGGCGGCGCTGGTTTTGGTCGTGACGTTGCTGGTGCAGGCGTCGTCGGTCGGGCCGGGGCTGAATACGGCGGACGCCGTTTTCTGGTTTCGGTGGATCGCGGCGGTGCTGGTCGCGCCGGCGGCTGCGAGCGTGATCCTGAGGGACGCGGGGCGACGAAGGCTGTTCTTTGCGGCGATCCTGACTGGTGCGGTCTGTCATCTGGCGACCTATGGGCTGGCGATTCTGGCGGGGCGCGAGGCCTTGCAGGCGGTGGGGCTGGTCTCGCCGCGCGCGGTCGTGACCACGGCGGCGGCGCATGTGCGGATGACGACCCTGGCGGAGCACCCGAACGCGGCCATGGCGATGATCGGTCTGGCGGTTCCCGCCGCCTTGATCCTGGCGAGGGGCCGGGCGGCGGCGACGGCGGGGTTCGGCGTGGCGATCCTTGGCTTTGTGAGCACCCTGTCGCGCGGGGGGATGGCGGCGGCGGTGCTGGCGGGTCTGGCGCGGGTCGTGGTCGGGCGGCAGCGGGGCGAGCGGGCGAACCCCTTGGGCGTGATGCTGGCGGTCTGTCTGCTGGCGGGGGGACTGGCGGTGGCCCAGAGCGGGCGGATCGAGATGGACGGCGAGCGGTTGGCCGGCCGCTTCGATCGGGCGACGCTGGCGGACAATCTGGCCGGGCGGATGGAGACGTGGCGGCGGACGCTCGACCAGGTGATGGAGCGACCGCTGGGCGCGGGGTGGACGACGGCGAAGGAGATGGGCGCCTATCGCGCGGCGTCGGTCAGCCACAACGGCTATCTGTTCACGGCGCGGACCGCGGGCGTGATTGTGGCTTTGATCCTTCTGGGGCTGCACCTTTGGTCGGCGGCGCGGATGGACGCCCTGACGCCGCTGTCGGTCTATGTGCTGGCGGCGATGTTCAGCGAGGACCTGACGCAGGGGGCGGGGTTCGTGTTCCTGGCCTGCCTGGTGGCGGTGCTGGCGTGGCGAAGACGGCTGGCGCCGTGAGGGTGCTGATCGTCAACACCCTGTATCCGCCGGCCGAGGTCGGGGGTGCGGAACGCAGCGTGGCGCAGTTGGCGCAAGGGCTGGCGCGCGCGGGGACGACGGTTTCGGTGCTGACCTTGCATGCGGGGCGCGAGGCGGCGGACGAGACGGTGGGCGGGGTGGCGGTGCGGCGGCTGCCGTTGAGGAACCTCTACTGGCCCTATGGCGGGGCGCGCAGGCCGGGGGTTCAGCGGGCGCTGTGGCATGGGGTGGAGGCGGTGAACCCCTTGATGGATCGGGCGGTCGATCGGGCGGTGGAGCGGGCGCGGCCGGATCTGATCCATCTTCATCTGACGACGGGGTTTTCGCTGTCGGTCTATCGGGCGGCGGCGGGGCGGGGGTTGCCGCTGGTGCAGAGCTTGAGGGACTGGTCGATGCTGTGCGCGCGGGCGTCGATGTTCCGGCGGGGGCGGCGGTGCGAGGCGCGGTGCGGGTCGTGCGTGTTGCTGACGGCGGGGAAACGCGCGCGCTCGCAGGCGGTGGACCATGTGATCGCGCTGAGCCGGCCCGTGCTGGAGGGGCATGTGGACGCCGGGTATTTTCGAGGGACGCCCGCCTCGGTGATCGGCAATGCGGCGGGGGAGGCGGCGGTGGTTCGTCGGCCGTCGTGGGCGGACGCGCCGACGGTGGTGTTCGGCTTCATGGGACGGGTGGAGCCGGAGAAGGGGATCGATGTCCTGTTGCAGGCGACGGCGGGGCTGGACGGGGACTGGCGGCTGCGGATCGCGGGACGGGGGGAGGCTGGCTATGTCGCGCGGCTGAGGCGTGACTATCCCGATCCGCGCATCGTCTGGCTGGGGCAGGCGGAGGCGGCGGACTTCTATGGGGCGGTCGATGTGGTCGTGGCGCCGGCGGTGTGGGCCGAGCCGTTCGGGCGGGTGGTGGTCGAGGCGGTGGGGCACGGGCGGGGCGTCATCGCCTCGCGCATCGGAGGGCTGCCCGAGGCGGCGCACGGGGCGGACCGGCTTGCTCTGGTCGAGCCGGGCGATGTCGGGGAGCTGACGCAGGCGATGCGGCGGGTGATGGCGGCGCCGGAGCGCTGGCGATTCGGCGAGGGCGGGCGGGCGCTATGGACGGAGACGTCGATCGTGGAGGCGCATAGGGCGGTCTATCGCCAGGTGCTGAGCAGCCGGTCTTCCAGGATTTCGGCGGACCGGGACCAGGCGTAGAGATCGGCGCGCCGTCGTCCGGCGTCACGGCGGGCGGGGTTGGGCTCGGTCATTAGGCGCGCCATGTGGGCGGCGAGGGCTGCGTCGTCGGCGGGGTCGAAATAGAGGGCGGCGTCGGCGCAGACTTCCCGCGTGGCGGGAATGTCGGAGGCGATCACGGGGCAGCCCTGGGCGAAGGCCTCCAGCGGGGGGATGCCGAAGCCTTCATAGAGGCTGGCGAACAGCAGGCCCTGGGCGCCGCGCAGCACGGCCGCGACCTGGGCATCCGAGCAGCGACCGGCGAAGATCAGGCGGGGGTCGGCGGGGGCGGGGGATGCGGCGAAGATGGTCTCGGGGCGCCCGCCGATCAGGACGAGGCGCAGGTCCGGGTCCGGCAGGCAGGCCAGGGCGCGGATCATGACGGCGATGTTCTTGTTCGGCGCGAGATTGCCCAGGGCGACGAAGTAGGGGCGGCCTGAAAGGGCGAGCGTCTCGATCACGTCCGGGTCGGGGACGAGGGATCTGAGGTGGTCCGCGCCATTGGGGGACACGGCGATGTCGGCGGGGGACAGGTTCAGCACGGCCGCCAGTTCGCGGCGGGAGAATTCGGACACGGTGGCCAGGACGGCGCGCGCGGCCAGCCGATGGTTCAGGGCGCGGTGCAAGCGGGCGTAGCCGGGGCGGAAATGTTCGGGATGGCGGAAGACGGCGGCGTCGTGGAGGACGACGACCTGCCGGGGATGCAGGACCGGGCCGGCGCCGCCGAGGGACAAGAGGCGGCCGTGGCGCGCCGCCCAGGCCAGGGCGGTCTGCTCCCACAGGTGGCCGCGACCGCCGCGCACGATCTGAACGGGGATGTTGGTCAGGCCCGGATCGGTCGCGTTGACGGGGGTCAGCAGGACATAGCGTTCGGCGGCGCCGGGCCGTTGGTCCAAAGCGCGGACGATTTCGCGGGCGTAGCGTTGCACCCCGCTGAGCGGCTGGGTCAGGAAGCGGCCGTTGATGAAGAGGGTCTCAGCCACCCAGCCTCCGCAGGACGAAGGCGTGGCGATAAACGCGCAGGGTCTGCGCGGCCATGCGAGCGGCGGACAGGCTGTCGTTCTTGAGGGGTGATGTAACCGCCGGGTGGTGCAGGGCGGCGAGCAGGGCCTCGGCCAGGCGTTCGGGCGTTGCGTCCAGGGGCAGTCGGTCGATGCGCGCGCCTGCGTCGATCAGGGCCGCCACGCCCCCGACGTCGGTGGTGACGATGGGCAGGCCCAGGGCGGCGGCCTCGATCATGGCGTAGGACCCGGCTTCATAACGGCTGGTCATGGCGAACAGGTCGAAGCCCGCCATCAGCGGCCCGGCGTCTCTAGCGCCCAGGAGGCGGACGGCGTCGCCGCCGGCGGTTCGCACGGCGGGGGCCAGATCGCCGTCGCCGATCATCACACCGACGACGCGCGGATCCTTCGCCTGCGCTAGCCGCACCGCGCGGGCGAAACGGACCGGGTCCTTTTGCGCGCAGAGGCGACCGACGAAGCCGATGATCCGTGCGTCATCCGGCAGGCCGAGCCCATGCCGCGCCGCCTGTCGGTCCGAGGACGGCCAGGCGGCGAGCCCGTTCGGAACCACGTGCAGGCGGCTGTCGGGCAGGCCCCAGCGGTGTGCGCATGCGGCCTCTTCCTGGGAGACGGCGATGATGGCGCTGTGGGTCTTCCAGGCCAGAAGCCACTCGGCGGCGCCGGCGAGCATCGTCGCGGGGCGAAGCGGTCCCATCATCGGCAGGGCGTGGGGCGTATAGAGGCGGGCCGCGCCGGGGGCCTTGGCGAGGCGAACCAGGGCGCCGGCCTTGGCGCTGTGTCCGTGGATGACTTCGAAGGGGCCCAGGCGTGCGATCAGGCGGTTCAGCGCCGACAGGGCGCCGATGTCCCACGGCCCGACGCCACGACGCATCGGCAGGCGTTCCAGGGCTTTGAGGGAGAGGGCGGCGACGGCGTCCTGGAACACGCTGTCGGCACGCAGCGGGGAATAGATCAGCGAGACATCATGCCCGGCCTGGATCAGGGCCTGGGCGAGGTCCGCGACGTGGCGTCCCGAACCCCCGCCGGACGGCTCGATGACCAGAAGTATGCGCAAGCCGTCCCCCGACGATCGTTCAGTCTTGCAACTGAAGGAGATCGTCGGAGAACGTCAAGATTGTAACTTAGGCGACCGTCGCCTTGACGATCTTGCCGGGCGCGCGCGGCGGCTCGCCCTTGGGCAGGGCGTCGACGTGTTCCATGCCGGACTCGACTTCACCCCAGACGGTGTACTGGCGGTCCAGGAAGGTGGCGTCGTCCAGGCAGATGAAGAACTGCGAGTTGGCGCTGTTGGGATCGGACGTGCGGGCCATCGAGCAGACGCCGCGCTTGTGCGGCTCGGCCGAGAACTCGGCCTTCAGGTTCGGCTTCTTGGAGCCCGAGGTGCCGGTGCCGGTCGGATCGCCGCCCTGGGCCATGAAGCCCGGGATCACGCGGTGGAAGACGACGCCGTCATAGAAGCCTTCCGAGGCCAGTTCGGTGATGCGTTCGACGTGGCCGGGGGCCAGGTCCGAGCGCAGTTTGATGACCACGTCGCGGGCTTCGCCGTCGCCGGTGTCCAGGGTGAAGGTCAGGGTTTCGGCCATTTCGGTCGTCCTCTTGGGGGTTGATTTGAGGCGGGACATAGCCCGCAACGCCGGTCGGGGCTATGTGGGAACGATGAGTGAAGACGAAAAGCCCCAAGAACGCCGCCGCATGGTCAAACCGCCCACGGGCGGAACCGCCGCCGGGCGCGGCATGGGCACCAAGATGAAGACGGCCGACACCAAGTCCATGTCGAGCCAGCAGTGGATCAAACGCCAGCTGGCCGACAAATGGTCGGAGAAGGCGCGAGCTGAAGGTTGGCGCTCGCGCGCGGCCTTCAAGCTGATCGAGATCGACGACAAGTTCCGCCTGATCAAGCGCGGCAGTAAGGTCATCGACCTGGGCGCGGCGCCGGGCGGCTGGATCCAGGTGGCGGTCAATCGCGGGGCCGGGGCGGTCGCGGGGGTGGACCTGCTGATGATCGAGCCGATCCCCGGTTCGACCTTGTTGCAGGCCGACTTCACCCATCCGGGCGTGGACCAGCAACTGATCGACGCCATCGGCGGGGCGCCGGACCTGGTGCTGTCGGACATGGCGCACAATACGGTGGGTCACCGCCAGACCGACCACCTGAAGATCATCGCCCTGATCGAGATCGCCGCCGACTTCGCCATCCGCACCCTGAAGCCGGGCGGAAACTTCGTGTCCAAGAACTTCCAGGGCGGCGACGCGGGCGGGGTTCTGGCGCGGCTGCGCGAGGAGTTCGAGACGGTGAAATACGTCAAGCCGGAATCGAGCCGCAAGAACAGCGCCGAGGTCTTCCTGGTGGCGCTGAACAAGCGCTGAGGCGTCAGGCGGTCGCCGTGCTCTCGCGCGCCCGGCGGTCTTCGATCCTGGCCCAGATGCGGTCGTGCAGGGTGAAGAAGACGGTCTGGACCAGGGGCTCGATCATTCCGATGGCCAGCGCCGTGCGAATGTCGTTGGTCAGGGCGTAGGCGACCGTGACCGCGACGGCGAAGTGCATGACGCCATAGGTCACGGTCTTCAGCGCGACCTGTTTGAGGGAGCGGGGCAGGGCGTGGCTGTGGCCGCCATGACCGTGGGCGTCGTGCGAACGCCGCTGTTCCTCGGGCGACATGATGTCGAGGCGGGCGGTGAAGGCTTCGGTCGCCTCTTCGATATTGGACGCCATGCGTCGGCGCTCGACCTTGTGCCACACACGATCATGGACCGTGTAGGCGATGGTCTGGAAGATCGGCTCGACCATGCCGACGGCCAGGGCGATGCGCCAATCCCGCGTGATGGCGAAGGCCACCAGGACGGCCACGACAAGGTGCATGACGCCATAGCTGGCGATCTTCAGAGCCAGTTTGCGCGCGGTGCTGAGGATGACGCCGACCATGCAGGGAGAATGGTAATCGGCCCCGCCGGTTGCAAAGCAATAAAATCTATTGGGTCGATAAGCCGCAAGACCCTTGCCGTGGCCCCCCGCCGCCCGTTATACGCGGCCCGCAAAACGGAGACTCCATATGGAGATACGCGAAGGACTGACCTTCGACGATGTTTTGCTCGAACCCGGCCCGTCCGAGTTCATGCCGGCGATGGTCGATGTCTCGACCCAGCTGACACGCGACATCAGACTGAATATCCCGCTGCTGTCGTCCGCCATGGACACGGTGACGGAACATCGCCTGGCCATCGCCATGGCCCAGTCCGGCGGGCTGGGCATCCTGCATCGCAACATGACCATCGAGGAGCAGGCCGACGAGGTCCGCGCCGTGAAGCGTTATGAGAGCGGCATGGTGGTCAATCCTGTGACGGTCGGCCCGCAGACGACGCTGGGCGAAGTGCGCGAGATCGTGGCGCGCAAGAAGATCACCGGCTTCCCCGTCGTCGATCCGGCGACGGGCAAGCTGGTCGGCATGCTGACCCACCGCGACATGCGGTTCGAGAGCGACCTGAACGTCACGGCGGCCTCGCTGATGACGACGGGCGATCTGATCACGGTGCGCGAGGGCGCCAGCCGTGAAGAGGCGCGCGACCTGCTGAAGACCCGCAAGATCGAACGGGTCATCGTGGTGGATGAGGATTATCGGGCCGTCGGCCTGATCACCATGAAGGATATCGAGAAGGCCCAGGCCTTCCCGAACGCCGCCAAGGACGAGCAGGGTCGCCTGCTGGTCGGGGCGGCCTCGACGGTCGGCGACGCCGGCTACGAGCGGGCTATGGCGTTGGCCGAAGCGGGCGTGGACGTGGTGGTGATCGACACCGCCCACGGTCACTCGGCCTCGGTCGCCCAGGTGGTTGAGCGGATCAAGCGCGAGAACAACCGGCTTCAGATCATCGCCGGCAACGTCGCCACCTATGACGCGACGCGGGCCCTGATCGATGCGGGCGCGGATGCGGTGAAGGTCGGCATTGGGCCGGGCTCGATCTGCACCACCCGAATCGTCGCGGGCGTGGGCGTGCCGCAACTGACGGCGGTGATGGACTCGGCGCGGGCCGCCAAGGGCACGGGCGCTTCGGTCATCGCCGACGGCGGGATCAAATATTCCGGCGACCTGGCCAAGGCCATCGCGGCCGGCGCGAACGTGGCCATGATGGGCTCGATGTTCGCGGGCACCGACGAAAGCCCCGGCGAGGTCTTCCTGTACCAGGGGCGCAGCTACAAGTCTTATCGCGGCATGGGGTCGGTCGGCGCCATGGCGCGCGGATCGGCGGATCGCTATTTCCAGAAGGAAGTCTCGTCCGAGAAGCTGGTGCCCGAGGGCATCGAGGGCCAGACGCCTTACAAGGGGCCGATCAGCCCGGTCCTGCACCAGATGGTCGGGGGGCTTCGCGCCTCGATGGGCTATGTCGGCGCGGGCACCATCGCCGACTTCCAGGAGCGCGCGCGCTTCGTGCGCATCACCGGCGCGGGCCTGCGGGAGAGCCATGTCCACGACGTGATGATCACGCGCGAGGCGCCGAACTACAGACAGGGATAAGGCCATGACGACCGAACTGACCTATCTGGCCCTGACCTTGATCCTGGCGCTGGTGCAGATCTTCCTGCCGGCCGGGGCGCGGACGGTCGAGTTCGGTTCGAAGTGGAATGCGGGTCCGCGCGACGAGACGCCGGCGGCGAGAAAGCCGCTGACAGGCCGTCTCGAACGGGCCCAGGCCAATCTGTTCGAGACCCTGCCGTTGTTCATCGGCGCGGTGCTGATCGCCCATGTGATCGGCGCGGCCGGTCCGCTGACCCTGTGGGGGACGGCGCTCTATTTCTGGGCGCGCGTCGTCTATGTGCCCCTTTACGCCCTTGGCGTTCCCTATGTCCGGTCGCTGGTCTGGGTGGTCTCGCTTGCGGGACTGGTCATGGTCCTGGCGTCCCTGTTTTTCCTGAAAGCCTGAATTGACCCCAGCCGCCCGCCTCGCCGCCGCCGCCTCCGTCCTGGACTCCATGGCCCAGGGCCGCCAACCGGCCGAAACCGTCCTGAAGGCCTGGGGGGCCGCCAACCGATACGCCGGGTCCAAGGATCGGCGGGCCATCGCCGATCACGTCTACAAGGTGCTGCGCGCGCGCGGCCGACTGTCGTGGATCATGGGCGGGCGCGAGGACGGCCGGGCCCTGGTGATCGGATCGCTGCACGCCATCGACGGCCTGTCGCTGGAAGAGATCGAGGCCCTGCACTCGGGCGACGGCTATGGCCCGCGCCCGCTGTCGAAACAGGAGCGGAGCCGGATCACGGCAGGGCAGGGCGAAGTGCCCGGCTGGGTCGCGGCGGGTCTGCCCGAGTTCGTGGTCGAGGATTTCAAGGCCACCTTCGGCGACCGGTGGGCCGAGGAAGCCCACGCCTTGATGACGCCGCGCGCGCCCATCGACCTGCGTGTCAATGATGCGGCCGCCACGGTGGACGCGGTCGAGACCGAACTGCGGGCCGCCGGGCTTGAGGTGTCGCGCACCCCCTGGTCCACGCTGGGCCTGCGGGTCCCGTCGGAACCGCCGCCCAACATCCAGGCCCTGGACGGCTTCAAGACCGGCAAGTTCGAGATCCAGGACGAAGGCAGCCAGGTCGTCTGCTGGCTGGCCGGGGCGCAACCCGGCACGACGGTGGTGGATTACTGCGCCGGCGGCGGCGGCAAGACCCTGGGGCTGGCCCAGGCCATGGGCAAGCAAGGCAAGCTGATCGCGTCCGATGTGGTCAACAAGCGGCTGGAGAACATCCGGCCCCGCCTGCAACGCGCAGGCGTCGAGGCGGACCTGGTGCTGATCGGTCAGAACGGCGGCGGGCTGGAAGCCGTCAACGGCCAGGCCGATCTGGTCTTCGTCGACGCCCCCTGTTCGGGGTCGGGCACCTGGCGGCGGCGCCCAGAGGACGCCTGGCGTCTGACGACGGAGGAGGTCGAGAAGCTGCACGCGCTCCAAGTGCGCATCCTGAGCCAGGCGACCAAGCTGGTGAAGCCGGGCGGGCGGCTGGTCTATGTCACCTGTTCGATGCTGGCGCGCGAGAACGAGGCCAGCGCCGACGCCTTCGAGGCCGCCAATCCCGACTTCCGCCCGGTGCCGGTCGCCGACGTCCTATCGGCGCCGCAACTGACCGAGGCCGCCCGCGCCAGGCTCGCCGAACTGGCGTCCGGCGCGCGTCTGCGACTGTCGCCGGCCACGGCCGACACCGACGGCTTCTTCGCCGCCGTCTATCAGCGCGCCGCCTGATGGGGTCTGGGCTGGCGCGGCATGGCGAGGTTTCGGTCCTCTACGTCATGGCTGCGCCCGCCGAATACGGCGACCATCTGCGCGCCCGCATCCAGCCGCTGATGACCGGCGTCGGCCCGGTGGAGGCCGCCGTCGTCCTGACCGCCGCCCTGGCGCGGCTGGGGGCGGCGGGCGACCTGCCGGACCTGATCGTGTCGCTGGGGTCGTGCGGGTCGCGGGTGCTGGAGCATGCCTGCGTGTATCAGGCGTCGTCGGTCGCCTATCGCGACATGGACGCCAGCGCCCTGGGTTTCGCCAAAGGCGTGACGCCACTGCTGGACCAGCCTGCGATCCTGTCCCTGCCGTGCCCCATCCCCGGCGTGCCGACCGCTAGCCTGTCCACCGGGGCCAATGTCGTCTCCGGCGCCGGCTATGACGCCATCGACGCCGAGATGGTGGACATGGAGACCTGGGCCCTGGTCCGGTCGGCCCAGACGTTTTGCCTGCCCCTGGTCGCCCTGCGAGGCGTGTCTGACGGTCGGGCCGAGTTGAAGGCGCTGGAGGACTGGACCTCGACCCTGCATCACGTGGACGAGAACCTGGCCGTCGCCCTGGACCGTCTGGTCGCCGTGTTGGAGGCCGACGGCCTCGCCGCCCTTGAAATCCCGGCCGCACAAGGCCAAGACCCCGCGCAACTCTCCCCGGATTCGATCACGTCATGACCACGCCGCACCAGAAGGTTCTCATCGTCGATTTCGGCAGCCAGGTGACGCAGCTGATCGCGCGGCGCCTGCGCGAGGCCAGCGTCTATTGCGAGATTCATCCGTTCCAGAAGGCCGAGGCGGCGCTGGCGGGCATGAACCCGGCGGCCATCATCCTGTCGGGAGGTCCCGAGAGCGTCCACGAAGAGGGCAGCCCCCGCGCCCCCCAGGCCGTGTTCGAGGCCGGGGTGCCGGTGCTGGGCATCTGCTACGGCGAGATGACCATGTGCGAACAGCTGGGCGGCAAGGTCGAGGGCGGCCACACCCGCGAGTTCGGCCGCGCCGAGATCACCGTCGAAAAGGCCTCGCCCCTGCTGGCCGACCTGGCCCCGGTCGGCGAGGAGGAGACGGTCTGGATGAGCCACGGCGACAAGATCGTCGCCATCCCCGAGGGCTTCGACGTCGTCGCCTCCTCGGCCGGCTCGCCCTATGCGGTGATCGCCGACGAGACCCGCCGCTTCTACGGCGTGCAGTTCCACCCGGAGGTGATGCACACCCCGCGCGGCCACCAGATGCTGAAGAACTTCACCCACGGCATCGCCGGGCTGAAGGGCGACTGGACCATGGCCGCCTATCGCGACGAGAAGATCGCCCAGATCCGCGAACAGGTCGGCGACGCCAAGGTCATCTGCGGCCTGTCCGGCGGCGTCGATTCATCGGTCGCGGCCGTGCTGATCCACGAGGCGATCGGCGACCAGCTGACCTGCGTGTTCGTGGACACCGGCCTGCTGCGCAAGGACGAGGCGACACAGGTCACCACCCTGTTCCGCGAGCACTACAATATCCCGCTGGTTCATGTTGATGCGTCGAAAGAATTCCTGGGCGAGTTGGCGGGCCAGTCGGACCCGGAGACCAAGCGCAAGATCATCGGCCGCGTCTTCATCGAGATCTTCGACCGCGAAGCCTCGAAGATCGAGGGCGCCGAATTCCTGGCCCAGGGCACCCTCTATCCCGACGTGATCGAGAGCGTGTCCTCGTCCAGCGGCAAGGCCCATGTGATCAAGAGCCACCACAATGTCGGCGGCCTGCCCGACTATATGAAGCTGAAACTGGTCGAGCCCTTGCGCGAACTGTTCAAGGACGAGGTCCGCGCCCTGGGCCGCGAACTTGGCCTGACCGACGCCTTCGTGGGGCGTCATCCGTTCCCCGGACCCGGCCTGGCCATCCGCATCCCGGGCGAGATCACGCCGGATGCCGTCGAGACCCTGCAACAGGCCGACGCCATCTATCTGGACGAGATCCGCAAGGCCGGCCTCTACGACCAGATCTGGCAGGCCTTCGCCGTCCTGCTGCCGGTCAAGACCGTCGGCGTCATGGGCGACGCCCGCACCTACGAAAAGGTCCTGGCCCTGCGCGCCGTCTCCTCCACCGACGGTATGACCGCTGACTTCTACCAATTCCCCTGGGATGTGCTGGCCAAGACCGCGACACGGATCATCAACGAGGTGCGCGGCGTGAACCGGGTGGTTTACGACGTGACGTCGAAGCCGCCGGGGACGATCGAGTGGGAATAATTCGGGGCTCTCGCTACCTTTCGGTATCGCTTCCGAAAACCTCGATAAGCGCCTGACAACATTGTGAATTCTGACGGGACCCTTCGATATCATTCGGAGGGTCTTTTTTCGTTTTACCGTCACTGGCGACGGTGTCGCCTCCTGTTGCGATGCAGGAAGCTCCCTCGTACCGTCAGCATCATCGCAAGGCGGTGACGGTATTATTTTGGATCAACATATTGATCTTGAAGGAAAATACCGGTCGTGCATCGGGCAAATCCGCACTTGCGTGGATCGAGGTGTTTTTACCGTGCTTACCGACGTTGCACTGAAGAATTTGCGCCCGCAATCAAAGCCTTACAAGAGTACCGACAGGGACGGCTTGTATGTCCATGTTTCGCCCGGCGGAGCGATCTCGTTTCGCTACGACTATCGCTTCAACGGACGACGCGAGACGCTGACCCTGGGGCGGTACGGGCGCGGCGGATTGAGCCTCGCCCAGGCGCGCGAGCGTCTGTTCGAGATCAAGCGCACCATCGCCGCAGGCGCGTCTCCGGCGATCGAAAAGCAGAGGGCGAAACGGCGTCTGAAGGAGGCCTCCAGCTTCGAGCATGTCGCGAACCGCTGGATGGACACCGCTCCGATGGCCGACAGCACGCGAAACATGCGGCGATCGATCTTCAACCGCGAAGTGCTGCCGCACTGGCGCAATCGTCTTTTGTCGGAGATCACGCCAGACGATCTGAGGGCTCACTGCAAGTCGATCGTCGAGAGAGGCGCCCCGGCGACCGCCATCCACGTCCGCGACATCGTCAAACAGATCTACGCCTGGGCGATCCTGCACGGTGAGAAGATCGACAATCCAGCCGACGGGGTGGGGCCAGCGTCCATCGCGACCTTCCGGCCGCGCGATCGCAACCTTTCACCGGCGGAGGTCAGGATCATGCTGGGCTTGCTCGGCGAGGTCGCGACGCTTCCGACCATACGGCTTGGGCTCAAGTTCATCCTCCTGAGCATGGTCAGGAAGAGCGAGTTGCAGGACGCGACCTGGGATGAGGTGGACTTCGCCAACGCGGTCTGGTCGATCCCGAAGGCGCGGATGAAGCGGTCGCGCCCTCATAACGTCTATCTCTCCACCCAGATGCTGGACATTCTGATTGCATTGAAGACTTGCGCGGGGAACTCTCGCTACCTCCTGCCGTCGCGCTATGACGCCGACGCGCCGATGTCTCGCGCGACCTTCAACAGGGTGACCAGCGCCATAGCGGAGCGAGCTTCAAGCCAGGGCCTGCCACTTGAACCGTTCACGGTCCACGACCTGCGGCGGACGGCTTCGACTTTGCTCCACGAAATGGGGTTCAACTCAGACTGGATCGAGAAGGGGCTGGCCCACGAGGAGCGATCGTCACGCGGCGTCTACAACAAGGCGGAGTTCGAAGCGCAGCGCCGGCATATGGCCCAGCAATGGTCAGATGCGGTCGACGCCTGGGAGGCCGGCAAGTCCTTCACACCAGTGGTCACGGTGCAGGAGACCTCGGCTCCGCGTTTTGATCCGCGTGTCTGACAGGGCGCGAGCGCCGCAAGCGGACGTCCGGACCAGCCGCCCTCGGGATTGGCCGATCCCGGCGAAGTTTCAGCCAGGCTTCGACCTCGGCGAGGTCCCACACCACGCAGCGCGGCGTGAGCAGGAAACGCTTGCCCGTCGCCATCCGCGCGCGGCGGCCGAGACGGTGCGCGGGTTTCTCATGCTGCGGTTGACACCGGCACCCGGCTGAAAATCGACCAGTCTTTCGTCAGGAACGTCACAACGAACCGGGAAGACGCGGCGATCGTCCGCGCCGTGATCTATCTCGGCCGGAACTTTAGCCTGGATGTGATCGCCGAAGGTGTGGAGAGCGAAGAACAGCTGGCCTTCCTCGCCGAGAACGGGTGTCCGGAAGCGCAGGGCTATCTGTTCGGTCGCCCCGTCATGGCCAAGGCGTTCGACTTGGGTATCTGACGGCAGGAGAGATAGTGCCGCGCGAAGCTTTTCCGCCGCCGACGCGGGTATAGAGCCCTAAGACGTTTTGACATGCCGAGGCGGTGTCGGCGCTCCGGTTCGTCGATAGCCGACATCCAGGGGTTGCGCGCTTCGAGCGTCCGTCAGCGGACTTTCGAAAAGCTGCATTTCCTCTACGACACCAAGGTGCTAAGCGTGGCCATTAGCTCGCGATGGCCGATGACCTCCTACCTTTTCAAGCTTTACACAACGCCCGACGGGGAGCCGGTCACCGAGTTGGCCAATGCCCAGGACGACGAAGAGGCGCGAGATCTGGCGGAACTGCGTCTTCTCTTGACCGGCGGGTTATTGCGGGTTTCTGTCCACCGTGATGGGGAAGAGGTCCTGATCCTGACGCGGGACAACGACGGGCGAGACCCCTAGTTCGGGGGCTCATTATGTCGGTGCGGCTGGAGATTATCTGAATGGCGGAGGCCGACGACGCAGGTCGCTTGCTTGATCTGGAGAAAGAAGTCGCCCGGCTGCACGGTTGTGTCGGGGTCCTTTCCGAAGGCTTGCATGTCACGCTCGTCGCGCTGGAAGCGCTCATGGACCCCGAGCGGCCCGAGGCTTTCATGCACCGGGCGCTCGTCGAAGGATTGAGGCCACGGATCGAGTACGATTACTCCGGCGAAGAACGAATGGCGGCGCTGGAAATGCTGTCATGGATCGAGTCGCACGCTGTACGGTCCGACGACGAGCAAGGCCAAGGCTAGGCCTCTCGCAGGGTCAGCTCAATTCGCCAGGAAAGCCAGGACCCGCGGGGCGGCGATCTCCGTGTCAACCGCTCGACCAGGCGGCGCCTTTCTGTCCTCCCTGTTCGAGAACTGGGAGAGCGAATTTCTGCAGATGAGGACCTATGTCGTCCTGACCGCCTATCTGATGCAGCGCGGGTCTCCGGAGTCCAAGGATCTCGACGAGCCTTCGCCCAAAATCGCGACCCGGTCCTCGACGCCGATCGCAAGGATGCCACCGACTGTCTTCAGCGCGCCCATCGCGGAGCGCGAGTTCGATCTCCTGGGCGGCGACGCCTGCGGCCCTGTCCGGCTTTGTGAACAGGATATCGAAGGAGCGGCCCACGATATCGCCCGCGGCGTAGCCCGTCACCGCCTGGGTGTCTCCCGACCATTCGGGCACGACGCCGTCTTCAGAAAGAACCACGATGGCGTAGGCCTTGACGTTGCGAACGATCAGGTCCGCCAGGTCAGGATGGGTGGACAAAGGCATCATCGACTCCGCCATTCCTTGTGAGCGCTCCGGCTCTCGATTGGATCAAACGCAGCCTCTGCGCTCATCGCGCACTGGCGATGAGCGCCCCGCAGTTTGCGTCCTTGGCTAGGCCGGGATCGACGAAGGCGAACAGGGCCGCGACCGGCGCCGCGACGGCCCCGACGATGGCCGCCAGACCGCCCTGCGCGACCACCTGGCCCGTATCGACACCGACCCGCGGCGAGGTCAGTGATCCTCTCACCAGAATGGGCGTCCAGAGCCGCAGCAGACGCGGCTTCTTGGAATCGCCGTCGATCTTCAGGTCGAGCGTCTCGGCGCCAAGATTGATCGATCCCGAGCCATTGGCCAGAACCACATCCGTATCGATCACGAGGGTCTGGGCCCGGGCGACGCCGTTGGAGACGTTGAAGTCGGCGACAGCGCAGCGGATGTCGGCCTTGGACTGGTCGCCGCGCAGCAGCTTGAGCAGTCCCGCGCTGGCGTTGATGCCGAGGAGTTCGGCGAAGGCTGAGCGCATCTCTCCGTTCGGCACCACCAGGCTGACCGAACCCTTCGACGCGGCGGCGAACCGATGGATCGAGTTTCCCGGTCCCTCAAGGCGCATCCGCCCGGTGGCCTGGCCTGTGATCGGCGCCGTGCCATTCTTCGCAGGCACGATGGATTCCAGCGGATAGCCGGTAAGCCGAAAGTCCATAGCGCTGTAGGGCATGTCCCGCGCGGCGTTGATCCGCGCCGTTCCGGTCAGGCTTCCTCGATTGAAGGTAAAGGCGACCGGATTGAGGTTAAGGACCCCGGCTTCAAGTTCTGCGCCCAGACGCACTGCACGAATGTCCATCTCGTTGGCCTTCACCGAAGCCGCCCGGTAGGTCAGGCTCCCGTCCATCGTCCGCAAGCGATCGACGTTCAAGGTGGCGTCAGGCAACAGCTTGCCCGGCGCGCCCGAACTGACCGTGGTGGTGTTGGTGCCGGCCGCATTCGTCTGGGTCCGGGCCCCGAAGATGGCCATGAGGTCGTCGATATCCAGCCTCTGCGAGGCGAGTTGCGCCTCCACCCGCAGGCGGCCGCCCGTCTCGGCCTTGACGTCTCCGGACAGGTCGGACGACCCGACCCGGCCGGTGAAGTCGTTGAAGGTCCAGGTGCTGTCGTCGCGCTTCAACGCCCCCGCCAGCCGGTAGGGCGGGGTATTGGGAAGGGTCACGCCGGTCAGCAGGTACAGGTCGCTGAGGTCTTGCCCCTGGAGGGTCAGGGTTGAGGTGAACTGGCCCAGGTGGAAGGGTCGGGTGACCGCGCCGTCGGCGGTCAACTTCGACCGCGCGCCCTCGATCAGGGCGTTGAAGTGATACGGGCGGTCACGGCGAATGTTGATGAAGGGTCCGCCCTCGATCCGCAGCGTCAGGGGCGAGCGATTAACCGAGCCCTCGCCGGCCAGAACAAAGCCGGCTTCGTCGTCGTTGGCGGTCTCGCGGGCGTCGACAGAGGCGTCGAGGGTCAGGCCCCGTTTCTGTTCGTCTATGACGATATGGCCGTTCTGGATAATGAGTTGCTGGATGACCGGCAGCTTCATGCCTTCGCCGGTGTCTGGCTTGTTCGGCTCAAGTTCCCAGCTCTGGCGACCGTCTTTCGTGGCGAGGAGATAGACTTCGGGCTGGGTGAAGGAGAGCAGAGGCATCTCGATCTGGCCCGCGAACAGTTTGCGCAGTCGGACCGAGGCCTCGATGCGCGAGACTGTGGCGGTGTCGCGCGACTTGGCCCACTGCGGGCCGCCGAACTTCAGATCGTTGACGATCACCGTAGGCGTCCAGGTGAACAACTTGACGTCCAGGTCGCCGCGCAAGGCGATCTCGCGATCATATTTGGCGGAGGCCCACCGGCCGATCGGCCCGCGCAGCCAGTTCCAGTCGAACAGGAGGAAGAAGATCACGATCGCGGCGATCAGCAGCATCACAATCGAAGCTGCGATCTTCTCCGTCCGCCCGGGATGACGAAAGCTGTTGTAGACGGGATCGTTGGTCTTGACCCAGTCGCGCCATTCCCCGGCCCGAACCCCCGCGCGCGCCAGGGTTCTCGTCCGAAAGGCGTCCCAGGACAGTCGAAGTTTGGATGTCGCGGTCAAGGTCGAAATCTCCCTACTCAGCGCTCCAACGCATCAGCGTAAGGTTGGTGTCAGGAAATCAAGACCTTAGCTGTGGCGTGCGGGGCGGCGGATCAGTTGCGGAAGATCACATCCATGCCGGGATTCACCGCCGCCGCCAGCTGCTGTGCGTCCCAGTTGGTCAGGCGCACGCAGCCATTGGACGCGGTTTTGCCGATCAGTTCGGGATCCGGCGTACCGTGGATGCCGTAGGTGTCGCGTGACAGGTCGATCCAGACCACGCCGACCGGATTGTTGGGCCCGGCGGCGACCACCAGTTTCTGTTTCCCATCGCCATAGCTCAGGCGCGACGGGTCGTAGGTGTAGTCGGGCGCTTTGGCCACGCCGACCACCTTCAGGTTCCCCGTCGGCGCCGGCCGCTCGCTGCTGCCGATGGTGGCGGGATAGACGGCGAGGACGCCGCCCGAGCGATCGAAGGCGGTGACCCGGCTGGAAGTCTTGTCGACCTCGATCCTCACGACTTCGGCCAGCGACGGCGTCGCCACCGCCGGCACCACGATGGTCTGCCCGGCCCGGCTGAGATCGACGCCGGGATTGAGGGCGTCGAATAGGGCCTCGGTCATATGGAACCGCTCCGCCAGCGCTTCCTTCAGCGTGGCGTATCCGAGCGCAGTCAGCCGCGCCTTGCCCTCAAGGTCGTCCGGCAGGGCCCCAATGTAGGGACCTGCAAGGTCCTGGGCGGTGATGACGTAGTCGCTCAGTACGGGCCGGCTGTCCGCCGCCAGGCGGCTGAACACTTCGGCGTCGAGCTGCCCATCGACGGTCAGACCATTGGCGGTCTCAAAGGCCGCGATCGCCTGCCGCATGTTTTCCCCGTCCAGACCATCGATGGCTCCGGGCGAAAAGGGCGAGCGATCCAGGAGAATCTGCGCCCGGATCAGGGCTGCGGTCGGTGCTGGTGTCGTGGGAACGACGTCCTCACCCGCTGGGACCTTGGTCGGCGTGCTTGCAAAAGGCGGCGTCGACCCTGGCGTCGCCGCGGGCGCGTTAGAAGGCGACAGCTTCGCCGGCGGCTCGAATGTCGCGGCCTCGATCGCCTGCCGCGACAGGCCCGCAGCCATCGGACGCTCTGGCGCAGCGACAGCGACGGGCGCAGGTTCCGGCCGAGCCGCTTGGTCAGGAGACGGCGCGCCGCAGGCGGCCAGCCCTACCAACAGTGAAAGCGGGATGACGCGAATGAACATCATAATCCAGAACTGTGAGCGACGAGTAGCGATCGACCAACCCGACTGCTTATGGGCGGTTCCCCGCGTGAAAGCCATCGCCAGGCGGAACCCCCTCAGCTTTGCACCGTTAGTTCGGCGACGCTTGCGAGGGAGCGTCGTGGAGGGTTGAATGCAAACAGCAAACTACGAGTTCATCGGCTGGACCGCGCTCATTTACGAATGGGGTCCCAAGGCGCTCGGAGCCCTGGTCATCCTGGTCGCAGCCTGGTTTATCGGCAAGGCCGTCAAATGGGCGCTGGCTAAGGGCATCAACCGCATTCCGGGCGCCTCGAAAGCGACCGCCAGCGATAATCCCAAACATTCTATCGGCGCGAGCCTGGGCGACGTCGCCTTCTGGCTGATCCTGCTTTTCGGCGTCGTCGCGGCGCTCGGCGTCCTCAACCTCGGCCAGGTCGTCATCCCCCTCAACACCCTTCTGACCCAGGTCGCCGCCTTCGTCCCGAGCGTGCTGGGCGCCGTCCTGATCTTCTTCATCGGTTTCGTCGTCGCCACCCTGGCCAGGCGGGTCGTCGAGGCCGCCCTGCAGGCCGCCAACGCCGATCGCTGGCTTGAGAAGGCCGGTCTGACAAAGGCGACCGGATCGACCGGTGTCAGCACGGCCATCGGTACCCTGGTGTTCGTCCTGATCCTCATCCCGATCACCATCGCCGCCCTGGAACAGCTCGGCATCGAATCCCTCACGGTTCCCGCCGTGGCCGTCCTCTCGACCGTCCTGGCGGCGATTCCCCACGTCCTCGCCGCCGCCATCGTCCTCGCTGTAGGCTGGTTCATCGGTCGCTGGGTCGCCCAGCTGATCGAACGCATCCTGCCGGCCACCGGCTTCGATCGCAGCATCTCCAGCCTGACCAGCCTCACGGCCACTGCCGAGACGCCGGCCCAACCCGTTCCTGCCTCCGCGCCCTATGCCGGCGACGTCACGCCCGCCACGGCTCGGGCGCTCGGCGGAGAGACGCCCAAGGCCCTGACACCGTCGTCCATCGTCGGCAAGATCGCCATGGCGGCGATCGTCGCCTTCACCGCGGTCGAGGCCGCCAAGCTGCTGCAGTTCGGCACGATCGCCGTCACCCTCCAGGAGATCCTGGCGCTGGCGGGTCATGTCATCGTCGGCGGGATCATCATCACCGCCGGCGTCCTGATCGGCGGCGTTCTGGCCAACCTGATCAACAAGGGGACTGGCGGCGCCGACGGTTTCGCGTCGACCTTGGTCCGCTGGGCCACGATCGCGCTGGCGACGGCCATGGGCCTGCGCTTCATGGGCATCGCCGACGACATCGTTCTTCTCGCCTTCGGCCTGATCCTGGGAGCCGCGGCGGTCGCCGCGGCCTTGGCCTTTGGTCTCGGCGGACGCGACGCGGCGGGCAAAGTGGCTCAGATGTGGGCCGATAAGGTCACGAAGATCCCGCCGCAATAACCCTCCCGGACCGGGCCGCATTTCGCGGCCCGGTCTTTTGACTTCGCTTCCAACAAGGAGCCCGACATGACCGACAACCGAGATCGCGATCCCCGCCTGGATCCTGTGGCGCCCTCTTGGCGCAAATACCTTCCGTGGATCATCGGAGCCGTGGTCCTTCTGCTTCTGCTTCTCATGCTCACGCGCTGCGGTGATGATCGTGCGGCGGTCGATCCGGCAGTGACGGACGCCGCTGCGTTCCCCGTCGAAACCGGTCCCGTTCTGCCGCCGACCGCGGGTCCCGCCAGCCCCGCCGGCGTCTCAGGCCTGGACGCCTATCTCGCCGGATCTGACGCCGCGCCGCGGACCTTCGCCTTCGAGCGCGTCAACTTCGATACGGGTGCATCCACGATCCGTCCTCAGGATCGGCCCGAAATCCAGGCCGTGGCCGCCGTCCTCAGCCGCTATCCGAACGCGCACGTCCGGCTTTACGGCTACGCCGATGCACGCGGGTCCGATGCCGCCAATCGCACGCTGGCCCAGGCTCGGGCGGATGTAGTGCGGTCGGCTCTGATCGCTTCAGGCGTGGATGGACGACGTATCGAGTCGCTTTCGGGTGGCGAGACCAACCCGGTCGACAGCAACGCCACGGCCGGCGGGCTGGCGGAGAATCGCCGCACCGAACTGGTTGTCGTCCAACGCTGATCCCTATGACCCCGGGCGCGATCCGCGCCCGGGATCCCAACACACGCATATCGAGGTCGATCATGAGTATTTTCGGAAAAATCTGGGACAAGATCACAGGGCACAAGAAGCCTGAGACGCCGGCGGCGCCCCAGGCGCCCACACCTCAAGCCCCTCCTGTGCAGCCGACGGCGGCCCCTGTCGCTTCCCAACCGGTCGATGTCGAGCAGGTCCTGTCCCAGATGGCGGAGATGAAGGGCGGCGGCGGCAACTGGCGCACCTCCATCGTCGACCTCCTGAAGCTGCTGGGTCTCGACTCCAGTCTCGCCGCTCGCAAGGACCTTGCGGAGGAACTCGGCGTGCATGCCGGTCCTCACGGATCCGCGGAGCAGAACATCGCCCTTTCCGGTGCGGTCTGGGCCAAGTTGGCCGAGAACGGCGGGCAGGTCCCGGCAAGCCTGAGGGACTGATGGTCCGGCGGCGACAGGGCGACGTTGCGCGGTTAGGGGCCTCTGCAGCCCTGGCCGCCTTCGCCCTGGCGGCGTCCGCCTGCACGACGGCTCCGGCCTCTCTTCCCGATGACCCTGTTTTGACCGATGCGCCCGCGGTCAACGCGCCGGCCGATCTCAGCGGGCAAACGCTCGGCGTGAGGCTCTACGATCAGTTGCGCGCTGGAGACGACAATGTCGTCATCTCTCCGGTCAGCCTGATGGGGGCCTTCGGGGTGGTCTCGGCGGGAGCCCGGGGCCAGACGCGCATAGCCCTCCTGAGCAGCCTCAGTCTCCCCGACAGCCCCTCGCTCAACGCAGACCTGGGCGCACTGTTGCGTGCGCTCGAGCGCGAGGACGGACAGACCACGCTCAGCGTCGCCAACGCGGTGTGGGTGCAGGACGGCTTTGGCCTCAAACCCGATTTCGTTGAGAGCGTCCAGCGGGATTACGGCGCCCTGGCCCGGCCCGTGGATTTTCGGGACGCGCCTGATGAGGCGGCCGGGCGCATCAACGCCTGGGTCTCGGGACAGACGCGCAGGCGCATCCCGGAGTTGCTCAGCCCTTCCAGCATCAACGACGCCACGCGCCTGATCGTCACCAACGCGGTCTATTTCCTGGGTGATTGGGCCCAGCCGTTCAACGCCTCCAACACAAGCGACCAAACATTCTACCTTACGGACGGATCGCGCCTGTCGACGCCGATGATGTATCAGCGCGGGTACCTGCGTCTGCTGGAAACCGGCGCCTTGCAGGCCATCGATCTTCCTTATAGGGGCGATCGGCTGTCGATGACTGTGATCCTGCCGCGCACGCGCGGCGGCCTGTCGGACGTGGAGGCTCAACTCAGCGCCAATCTTGCGGGCTGGCTCACTGCACTTGATGAGGAGGAGCCTCGGCGGGTCCTGCTTTATCTTCCAAAGACCGAGACGGCGCTCAGCTACGATCTCATCCCGCAACTGACCATGCTGGGCATGGGGATCGCCTTCACCGATGGCGCCGACTTCCGCGGCATCGCCGACGCCCCTCTGGCGATCGGCCAGGTGGTGCACAAGCCCTTCTTGCGGATTGATGAGAAGGGGACGGAAGCCGCGGCGGCCACCGGGATCGCTGTCGAACAGACGAGCGCGCCTGTGACGCCCCCGCCGACCTTCCGCGCCGACCACCCCTTCCTCTTTCTGATCCGCGACAAGGAGACCAGCGCCATTCTCTTCCTCGGCCGCATCAGCCGCCCAGAGGCGCCGGCAACCTAGCGGCCACACGTGCATTCCCCGCACGCGCCATCCTCGCATGCGTTGTCCTGACGTTACTTTGACTTAAAGGATGACCCCCGTTTCTCATCCACCCATAACGAGAGTCCTTTGTTGATTTGACCTTGCCCCCGATGTTGGACCGGGCCTTGCCGGAACATCTCGGTGTCTAGGCGCCGGGCGGGCCATGGGCCAAAGCATTCCAAAGGTCGGGCCTCGGCTGATGAACCCGCACACCCGTACTGGTATTTGTTTGTTGCACGGGGCTATCAAGATTGCGAGCCAGCCGCCGATGCGAGACCTTACGATCAAACTCTTGGGTAAGCCGGCGAAGGGGCCTGATTTGACGCGGTACAGGGCATCCCTCGCTATGCTTTTCCTGCGGCGCCGGACGTTCGTCGTTCCTCGGAAAATTGTGTCCCGAGCATCGTCGCCGGTCGGGAAACTGGCCCCCAAGGGGGGGCAAAGGCGGTTCGAACTCCCGAGCCAATAGCTAAGACCCACAGTTCCAGGTCGGCGATCACATGATCCCTCTCTGAGCGTCGGCTGTGGCGCGTCAGCCGATTACGCGGGCTGCCCGCCGCGGCCGGTTGCTGCGAAGATCTGGCCGGTGGAATAGCTGAGCGCGGCATTGGCCGCGGCGACATCGAGGCCTGCGATCTCGGCGGGCTGGCAGGGGCGACCCAGCGGGCTCTGTGACCCAAAGCTCTGGAGCTTCTCGGGCGTGGCCCCGCCGCTGACCTGCAGCGGGGTCCAGGAGGGGCTTGGCGCCACGGCATTCACACGGATGCCTTTGGAGGCGAGTTGCTTGACCATGGACTTGGAATAATTCGGGGCTCTCGCTACCTTTCGGTATCGCTTCCGAAAACCTCGATAAGCGCCTGACAACATTGTGAATTCTGACGGGACCCTTCGATATCATTCGGAAGGTCTTTTTTCGTTTTACCGTCACTGGCGACGGTGTCGCCTCCTGTTGCGATGCAGGAAGCTCCCTCGTACCGTCAGCATCATCGCAAGGCGGTGACGGTATTATTTTGGATCAACATATTGATCTTGAAGGAAAATACCGGTCGTGCATCGGGCAAATCCGCACTTGCGTGGATCGAGGTGTTTTTACCGTGCTTACCGACGTTGCACTGAAGAATTTGCGCCCGCAATCAAAGCCTTACAAGAGTACCGACAGGGACGGCTTGTATGTCTATGTTTCGCCCGGCGGAGCGATCTCGTTTCGCTACGACTATCGCTTCAACGGACGACGCGAGACGCTGACCCTGGGGCGGTACGGGCGCGGCGGATTGAGCCTCGCCCAGGCGCGCGAGCGTCTGTTCGAGATCAAGCGCACCATCGCCGCAGGCGCGTCTCCGGCGATCGAAAAGCAGAGGGCGAAACGGCGTCTGAAGGAGGCCTCCAGCTTCGAGCATGTCGCGAACCGCTGGATGGACACCGCTCCGATGGCCGACAGCACGCGAAACATGCGGCGATCGATCTTCAACCGCGAAGTGCTGCCGCACTGGCGCAATCGTCTTTTGTCGGAGATCACGCCAGACGATCTGAGGGCTCACTGCAAGTCGATCGTCGAGAGAGGCGCCCCGGCGACCGCCATCCACGTCCGCGACATCGTCAAACAGATCTACGCCTGGGCGATCCTGCACGGTGAGAAGATCGACAATCCAGCCGACGGGGTGGGGCCAGCGTCCATCGCGACCTTCCGGCCGCGCGATCGCAACCTTTCACCGGCGGAGGTCAGGATCATGCTGGGCTTGCTCGGCGAGGTCGCGACGCTTCCGACCATACGGCTTGGGCTCAAGTTCATCCTCCTGAGCATGGTCAGGAAGAGCGAGTTGCAGGACGCGACCTGGGATGAGGTGGACTTCGCCAACGCGGTCTGGTCGATCCCGAAGGCGCGGATGAAGCGGTCGCGCCCTCATAACGTCTATCTCTCCACCCAGATGCTGGACATTCTGATTGCATTGAAGACTTGCGCGGGGAACTCTAGCTACCTCCTGCCGTCGCGCTATGACGCCGACGCGCCGATGTCTCGCGCGACCGTGACCCCCAACAGACGCGGCTGCGCAAAATATGCATGGAATTTAAATCAAAATCTTTGCATAAGCGTCGGACGCTTCCTACGTAGGTGGCGAAGGATTTTCCCAATGTCGGCGCTCAACGATGTGAAGAAACGACTGCGGCCTGGTCAGGTCTATCGTCGTCAGGATTTCGAGAAGTGGTCCAATGCCGTGGATCGGCATCTGCGCCAGCTCGTGGAGGAAGGGCGACTGGAGAAGGTCTCCGGCGGCCTCTATCTGGCGCCGCGCCAGACGCGCTACGGCAGGGCTCCCGCCCGGCCAGAGAAACTGGTGGAGAGCTTCCTCAAGGACGACCGCTTCCTGCTGGTCTCGCCGAACGCCTACAACGGCCTGGGGGTAGGGACGACCCAGCTGTACAACGAACCCGTTGTCTACAATCTCAAACGCCATGGCCGGTTCGACCTCGGCGGCCGCGTCTATGACTTCCGCAAAAAGCCCTCGGTCCCGGCCAAGCTGACCGAGGAGGTCCTTCTCGTCGATCTGTTGCAGAACCTAGACCGGCTCGCCGAGACCCGCACCGAGGTCCTGCCGCGCGCCCTGGATCGCGCCCGGCGCATGAACCCCGCGCGCCTGTTCAAGGCGGCGCGGGACTTCGGGTCCGTGCGCGCCGAACGGCTTCTCAGCCAGGCGCTGGAGGCCGCGTGAGGTCGTGACCGTCTTCCTGCATGATACCCCGGACTTCCGGGACCTGATCGAAGTCCTCGCCGGCCAGAGGGGTATCGACCCGAGCCTGGTGGAGAAAGACTACTGGATCATGCAGGCCCTCTGGGGGCTGCAGGCCGGCGGCTTCGCCTTCGAGCTCAAGGGCGGCACCTCCCTGTCGAAGGGCTACCAGCTGATCCATCGGTTCTCGGAAGACATCGACATCCTCATCCATCCGGACGGCGATCTGCCCGTCGGGCGGAACCACACCAAGGCGGCGCATGTCGCGGCGCGGCAGGCCTTTTTCGACGGCCTGGCCGAACGGATCGTTATCCCCGGCTTCCAGGCCGTCGAACGCGACGCCGCCTTCGACGACCCCACCGGCCAGATGCGCGGCGCTGGTGTCCGCCTGCGCTATCCAGAGCTCAATCCGCTTCCGGACGGCGTGAAAACCGGGGTCCTTTTGGAGGCCGGCTTTGACCAGGTGTCGCCGAACCGGCCCATCACCATCTCGTCCTGGGCCTATGATTTCGCCATTCAGCAGGGTGTTGAGGAGCTCACGGACAACCGCGCCATCGATGTCGCCTGCTACGAGCCGGGATATACCTTCGTGGAGAAGCTGCAGACCATCTCGACCAAGTTCCGCCAGCAGCAGGCGAACGGCGAGATGCCGACCAACTTCATGCGGCACTACTACGACGTCTACAGCCTGCTCGGGGACGACGACGTCCAGGCCTTCATCGGCTCGGACGCCTACGTCGCGCACAAGACGGCCCGCTTTCGCGGCGCCGATGAGCCGGACATCCGGCGCAACGAGGCCTTCTGGCTGAACGATCCCGACACCCGCAGACTCTATGACCGCGCCTACGGCGCCACCCGCGCGCTCTACTATCGGGACCAGCCCTCGCTCGACGCCATTCTGGCGCGGATCGCCGCGGTCGCGGACCGACTCTAGCGCGCATCGGGGAGGAGGGGGCGGGCCAGGAACTTCTGTGTGGAAGCCCGGCGTTTCACCGCCAACCGCTGCCGACGCACTGGGCGTCCCCCGGCTCTGGATTGGCGCCTATCGTCCCGGAGCCCGCCGGGGAGGATTTTAGCGTGGCGATCGCACGGCGCAACATCTGTGCCCCTTCCACATTGGTGGCGCCGTCGAGATCCTCGACCTGATCGGGCAGCGACAGGTCCCGGCCCGACTGGACATACATGTAGCCGCTGGTGTCCTGACCGACGGGCGGGACAATCCGGGCGATGATCATCTCATCGGGCCCGGCGACCCATTTGACGCCCACGGCCACCACCCGTCTGCGGACATGGGCCGGGAGCTCGCATTTACTGGAACCGAGGCAGTAGTCGATGGCCTTGATGAGCGTCGACTTCCCGGTGCCGGACGCGCCGGTGATGATATTCATCGCATCGGGCGTCAGGGTGACGTCGCGACGTTCGCCAGATACGCTCAGGAAGAAGATCGTGGCGATATTCCAGCGGATCATACGGTCAGTCCCATCGTGTCGAAGACGGTACGCGTCGATCCCGCGTCGGCGAACCAATAGCCAAGCCGTTCGGCGCGCTTCAGCGCCTGCGCCGGTTGATCGGTAAGCGCCTTGGCCGCACTCGCCTTGAGCTTTTCGGGCCCGATCTTGAGGCGACCGTCGGCTTCGACGGTCACGACCCCGATGAAGGCGCTGAATCGCACCGCCTCGTCGTCGATGCGGGCGAGGTGGTCGCGGATCCCATGACGGTTGGTCCAGAAGGTCTGGCCGTTGAACACCCACCGATTGCCGAGATCCTGACCCATCGCCGGCCGCGGGGGGCCCGAACCAGTGATGACGACGCCGTCAAATTCTGAGAGATCCTCTTCGTTGCCGTCACGATCATAGAAGACCGTCCAGGCGCCGTCCTGGCGGCGAAGTTTGAACACCTCGCCGATCTCGACAACGGCTCCGGACCGCGCGATCGCGTCCGCGATGTAGGCCGCGAAGGCCTCGTGCGACGGCCGATGACGGCCGGCGCCCACCCAGCGCGCGTACTCGTCATTGCGGATGAGGTAGGCGGCCCAGGAATACTCGGCCAGCATCCGCTCGGCGATCTTGCCCGGTTCTCCGAAGGCGTCCGAATAGGGGAAGCCGAGATCGCGCTCCGCCGGCGTGCACAGGCACTGGACGCCATCGGTATAGCCGGACTCGCCGCCGCTCCAGTGCGCCCCGGGCGTCGACCGTTCGAACACGGTAGCCTCGATGGGAACGCGGAAGAGATCGCGCAGGCAGGCAATCTTGGCGCAGAGCGCTGCGGCCTTGGGGCCGCCGCCCACGATGGCCAGGCGAATGGGGGTCACAGCGTTCCTCGTCGTCGCCGCTCCTCAAGGGAGGCGGTTCTTCGTTTCAGCCTTGCAGTATAGGCGCTGATTCCGTGCACGGCGAACGGGTTCAGCCTGCAAAGCTTAAGTTGAACCGGGGAGGCTCCCCACAGCGTTCGGGACGTGCTTGCGATCCACGTCTTAAAGACCACGGGGTCCTATGAGCAGGGGAGCTATGCGATCCAGGACACGCCCGCGACGGTGCAAGCCCACTACGGTCGGTTCCTGCCTCAGGACAAGGCGGCGCTGGCTGCGGCCGTCCTGAACCGGGTTTGGGCCTGACTTAGAGCTGAGCGGCGGAGGGCTGCCTCCGCCGCTCCAATGCCTTCACCTAGAAATCCTTGGCCTGGTCGGGGAAGTTGATCTGTCGCCCGGTGCGCAGATTCCTGACCATGTTGTCGACGCTGATCGTGTAGAGCTCCGCCACGTTGATGGTCCAAGAGGCCTGCAGTCCGCCTTCGTGCTCCGCCACGATGCCGATCATGGCGTTCGCCAAATCGATCACCTCATCTTCGTCCAATGGGTAGTCGGAATAGATCGCGGTAGGCTTGGCGAAATACTCCTTGTCGAGGTGTGCGAAGAAGCGATCACGTCGTCCCATGATCGCGTCAATCGTCGCGCGATGAGCTTCCAGCGCGGCTCGCTGCTGAGAGATCAGGGCATTCGTTGGCTGACCATTCTTCCAGGAAATCTTCGACAGATTTCCCTCACAGAACGTGAGGAATTTGAAGAGGCTTCGATCGCTGCGCTTGGGAGGCTCCAGAAGTCTCGCCATCGATAGGTGTAGGTCGACTTCCACCGAGTGCATGAGAGGGAGCAGCAAGGGCTCGATGTGCCAGAGCTCTTCTCCGTAGTTCCTCTGCTGCCTCAGAAGCTCCGAGAAGATGGCAAGCTTCGCCGCCAAGCCTGGAGGGCTATTGCCATGGATCAAGGTGGCGAACCCCGTGAGCCTGGCCTCGTACTCAGCTTGCGCGTCGGTCGCGCTCATTCGTCATGTCCGTCGTTGAGGTCGTGGGAAAGGCGCAGTCGTGCTAAGATCTAAGCGATAGGTCAGGCTCGAGATTCGGTGGGCTGTCGCCCATGCTGTCACCATGTGAGCGTCTCACGATTTATCAAAGGCGGGGCCTCAACATGGCCGTGGCTTGGCGACACCCGGGTTCTTTCGCGATGTGCGAGAAGCGTGCAATTCGGTGGAGAGGGCTGATCGCGCCCTGTCGAGCCAAGCTCCTCTCCGAAGCCTTGAAGACGCAACCGGCAATGTCCCCACCATTGACAGCCCAAGTCGGCGTTTGGATGCCTTGAAGAGGATGTTGACGGCGGGCGGAGTGAGGCGTCAAGTCGAGCTGAAAGAACCCTTGGGGACCGACCATGGCTGATCGGTGGCGCGGTGATCACGGCAGTCTGATCCGGCAGGCGCTGGACGAGGGAGCGGGCGCGCGCTCGGCTCTTGCTGCTTCGTGGCGGCGCTCGATCACCCTTTACGGCCTCGATCCCGTCGAGCATGGCCGGGTCGAAACCGTCACCGAGCAGCAGCTTGTTGAGGCGCGTCAGGCCATGGAGCCGCTGACGCGGGCGGCCGAGGGCGTGCTGGATCGGCTGTTCCTGGCGGTCGGCGGGGTCGGGTGCTGCGTCCTGCTGACCAACGCCGAGGGCGTGCCGGTCGAGCGCCGCGGTGCGGCGGCCGACGACGAGACCTTCCACCGCTGGGGCCTGTGGCCCGGCGCGGTCTGGTCCGAGGCGGTCGAGGGCACCAACGGCATCGGCACGGCCCTGGCCGAGCACCGGGCCGTGACCATCCATCGCGAACAGCATTTCCACGCCCGCAACACTGGCCTGAGCTGCATCACCCATCCCATTCACGACCACATGGGGAGGCTGGCCGGGGCGCTGGACGTGTCCTCCTGTCGGGCGGATGCGACCGAGGCGCTGTTGGGGCTGATCTCGACGGCGGTGTCGGATGCGGCGAAGGCCATCGAGGCCCAGACCTTCCGGCAGGCCTTCGCCGACGCGCGCATCGTGCTGGCGGGCGGAGCCAGCGAGCGGAATGCGGCGGCCCTGCTGGCGGTCGACAGGCATGATCTGGTGATTGGGGCTACAAGGGCGGCGCGTCTGTCGCTGGCCATCACCGACGAGCGGATCGCCGCCCAGCTGCCGGCCTCGGACCTGCTGACGCCCGGCGGGGCTGAGGCGGACCTGCGGGAGGCCGAGCGGGGGGCCGTGCGGCGGGCTCTGGCCCGCAGCGGGGGCAATGTCTCGGCCGCCGCGCGGGCGCTCGGGGTCAGTCGCGCCACCCTGCATCGCAAGCTGCATCGCCTGGGTCTGATCGACCTGCACTGACCTGTCGCAATCCTGCGACAGGTTTGCGCCGCACCATTGCGACGGCGTCTGGCGCTTCGTCCCCTGCCGACCAAACTGGTCTCAAACGACGTCGAACAATCGACGCCCGAGGAAACCAGCAGGAGGCTCTTTCCGTGACCAAGCCCGAATTCATCCGCGCCGCGACCCCCAGGTTCAAGACGCGCTACGACAACTTCATCGGCGGCCAGTGGGTCGCTCCGGTCAACGGCCGCTATTTCGAGAACACCTCCCCGGTGAACGGTCGCGTCCTGTGCGAGGTGGCTCGCTCGGACGCGGCCGACGTCGAGCTGGCGCTGGACGCGGCGCACGCCGCCAAGGACGCGTGGGGCAAGACCAGCGTCGCCCAGCGCGCGCTGATCCTCAATCGTATCGCCGACCGCATCGAGGCCAATCTTCAGGCCGTGGCCGAGGCCGAAACCTGGGACAACGGCAAGCCGGTGCGTGAGACCCTGGCGGCGGACATCCCCCTGGCCATCGACCACTTCCGCTATTTCGCCGGCTGCATCCGCGCCCAGGAGGGCGGCATTTCGGAGCTGGATAACGACACGGTCGCCTATCACTTCCACGAGCCGCTGGGCGTGGTCGGCCAGATCATCCCTTGGAACTTCCCTATCCTGATGGCGGCGTGGAAGATCGCCCCGGCCCTGGCGGCGGGCAATTGCATCGTGCTGAAGCCGGCGGAGCAGACCCCAGCCTCGATCCTGCTGGTGGCCGAGCTGATCCAGGACATTCTGCCGGCGGGCGTGCTGAACATCGTCTCCGGCACGGGGATCGAGGTCGGCGAGCCGTTGGCCACAAATCCGCGCATCGCCAAGATCGCCTTCACCGGCTCGACCGCTGTCGGCCAGAAGATCATGGAATACGCGACGCAGAACATCATTCCGGTGACGCTGGAGCTGGGCGGCAAGTCGCCCAACATCTTCTTCAAGGACGTGATGGACGCCGACGACGCCTTCCTGGACAAGGCGCTGGAAGGATTCGCCATGTTCGCGCTGAACCAGGGCGAGGTCTGCACCTGCCCCAGCCGGGCCCTGATCCACGAAGACATCTATGAGGCCTTCATTGAGAAGGCGATCGCCCGAGTCGAGGCCATCAAGCAGGGCGACCCGCTGGACCCGACCACCCAGGTCGGCGCCCAGGCCTCGGACCAGCAGCTACAGAAGATCCTGAGCTATTTGAAGATCGGCAAGGACGAAGGGGCCGAGGTCCTGACGGGCGGGGAGCAGTCGCTGCTGCCGGATGACCTGTCGGGCGGCTATTACGTCAAGCCGACGGTGTTCAAGGGCACCAACAACATGCGCGTCTTCCAGGAGGAGATCTTTGGTCCGGTCCTGGCCGTGACCACCTTCAAAACCTTCGAAGAGGCGATGGAGATCGCCAACGATACGGAATACGGCCTGGGCGCAGGCGTCTGGTCGCGCGACATGAACACGGCCTACCGGGCGGGTCGGGCCATCCAGGCGGGCCGGGTCTGGACCAACTGCTATCATCAGTACCCGGCCCACGCGGCCTTCGGCGGCTACAAGAAGTCGGGCATCGGGCGCGAAAACCACCGCATGATGCTGGACCACTATCAGCAGACCAAGAACCTGCTGGTCAGCTACAGCCCCGACAAGCTGGGCTTCTTCTGATTCATTTGAGGGCGCGGGCGTGCAGCCCGCGTCCTTTGTTTTGGACCAGACAGGCGAGGGGACGTGACCATGGCTGCAACCATGAAGGCCGCCGTTGGGCGTGAGGTCGGCAGGCCCCTGTTGATAGACGACGCCCATCCCGGGAACCGGTTGCCCGACCCGGCAGGTACCGGTGGCTCTTTTCTGATGACGTGATTTCTGACGGTGCTTTCTAGGTTGCCAAGCTTTCTACGCCTGTCGCCTGTCGCTTGACGGATTTGGCGAGGCTCCAGCGGTGGACTTCGCTGGGGCCGTCGTAGATGCGGAAGGCGCGGACTTCGCGGAAGATCTGTTCGACCACAGTGTCGCCCGAGACGCCGGTCCCGCCCATGATCTGGACGCAGCGGTCGGCGACGCCGAACAGGGCCTCGGACACGGCGACCTTGGTCATCGAGCTTTCGGTCGTGCCCAGGGCGCCAGTGTCCAGCACGCCGGCGCACCAGCCGATCATCAGCTCGGCCTAAAGCCGAGCCGCGCCGAACCGGGCAATTTGCGCTACGATCTCTGGCAGGACCAGAGCGATCCGAACCGTTTCGTGCTCGACGAGCTGTACGCGGACGCGGATGCAGTCGCCGCCCACCGTGCGACGCCCCACTTCCAGAACTACCTCTCTCAGATCGGCGATCTGGCCGAGCGCGCCGCGTTTGTCCTCAACCCCGTCTCGGCGACCTGAGGATGGTGCCAATGGGCAAGCCTGAAGAATGGGTGGGTTCGGCACGGCTTGTACAGGCGTTCGACACAGACGAGTTGCGGATTATCGGCCTGTTGGCACCTGCGCTTCGCGTGGTGCCTTTTGGGCCTCATTCATCCACGCGGCTACCGCTGAGGCGGAGCCGCGATCCGGCGAAAAATCAACAACTGACTTGAAGGAATACAGTCATGACCACGGGTATCGAAGGCAAGGTCGTTCTCATTACCGGCGGCAGCACCGGCATCGGCGCAGAAACCGCGCGTCTTCTCGCGGAACGCGGCGCGAAGGTGGCCATCGCCGCGCGGCGCAAGGACAGGCTCGACGAGGTCGTCGCGGACATCGCCGCAAACGGCGGCACGGCACGCAGCTACGCGCTCGACGTCACCGACAAGTCGGCGGTCCAGTCCGTCGTCGCCGCAATCATTGCCGACTTCGGCCGCCTCGACGTGCTGATCAACAACGCCGGGCTGATGCCGATCCGTCCGATGGCCGAGGTCAACACCGACGAGTGGGACCAGATGATCGACGTCAATCTGAAGGGTACGCTCTACGGCATCGCGGCGGCCCTTCCCGGCTTTCTCGAGCAGGGCAGCGGTCACATCATCAACTTGAGCTCGGTTGCGGGCATCAAGGTCTTCGCACCGGGCGGCACGGTCTACTCCGGCACCAAGTTCGCCGTCAGCGCGATCAGCGAGGGCTTGCGCCACGAGGTGGGTGAAAAGGTCCGTGTCACGTCAATCGAGCCTGGAGCTGTCGAAAGCGATTTGAAGTTCACGACGTCTGGCACGGCTGCCGAGACGGTGCTCGACTTCTACGAGCAGGCCATCCCGGCGGCATCGGTGGCGCGTGCTATCGCGTTCGCTGTAGAACAACCTGATGACGTCGACGTCAACGCGATCGTCATCCGGCCGACCGCACAGCAGTTCTGATTTCGACGAGGAGGCAGGGCCGCGTGTGCTCCGCCTCCTAGGAACGTTCCGGCCCGCTTGTCCGTTACTTTGCCAAATGATATCTGTCCGTTTTAACTTGAGGAGCCGATGATGCCCAAACTTGCGCTGTATGTGCCACTGAAGGCCAGGCCCGGAAAGGAGAGCGATGTCGCCGATTTCCTGACCTCGGCATTGCCGCTCGTTCAAGCTGAGCCGGGTACTCTGACCTGGTATGCGATCGAGGAAGGTCCCGGTGCGTACGCGATCTTCGATACGTTCGACACAGAGGAGGATCGGCAGGCGCATCTTGACGGAAAGGTTGCCGCCGCACTGATGGACAAGGCGGAAGAACTGTTTTCTGAACCGCCGCAGATTCACAAGTTCACCCTTTTGGCCGCCAAATAGCGGATCGATCGGCACCCTAAGCTGCCGTTCGACTGCACGGTTTGGGACGTCTGCGCTCCGGAATGGACGGGACGGCTTTGGGAAATCAATAGAAGCAATACGACAGGCCATCCGCGATAGTGGATGGCCTTGTCTTTTGAGTTTTACCCGCCTTTGATGTTGCTGCTGATAAGGCGGCGTTTACGTGTTGCGTTATCATGGCACCGTTGGTTTCGCAGGAACTTCTTGAGGTCATCAATCTAGCGCTATTTTGGAGCGTCGTGGCCAAGGCAATCGAAAAGCCGGCGAAAATCGATCCGAGAATTGCCGAACGGGATGGATCCTCTCAGGCGTCAGGCTGTTTAGGACACTGAGATCAGTTGGAAAGATGCGCTGGAACGGAGCGTCTGCAAGCTCTCGATTTGATGACGCCCAGAGCAGAGCTACAAAAGGAGAAGATCCGTGAAAGCTGTCGTGTACAACGGGCCCAAAGACGTTTCCGTCGATACCATCGATGATCCCAAGATCGAAAAGCCCACCGATGTAATCATTCGGCTGACCACGACCAACATCTGCGGGTCGGACCTTCACATGTACGAGGGCCGTACCAGCTTCGAGAAGGGCAGGGTCTTTGGCCACGAAAACCTTGGCGAAGTCATCGAAGTCGGCGCTGCCGTAGACCGGATCAAGAAGGGCGATCGCGTCTGCATGCCGTTCAACGTCGGTTGTGGGTTCTGCGAAAATTGCGAACGCGGTCTGACGGGTTTTTGCCTCACGACCAATCCTGGAACCGCCGGCGCAGCGTATGGCTTTGCCGAGATGGGGCCGTGGCAAGGCGGTCAGGCCGAGATGATGCGCGTACCTTATGCCGACTTCAATTGCCTGAAGCTGCCCGAGGACGCTGAGGAGAAGGAGGATGACTATGTCATGCTCTCCGACATCTTCCCGACGGGTTGGCATGGCGTCGAGTTGTCGGGTTTCTTGCCTGGTGAGAGTATCGCAATCTACGGGGCTGGTCCGGTCGGTTTGATGGCCGCGCACTCAGCCGAAATTCGCGGTGCCGCTCAGATCTTCGTGGTCGATTCCCACGATGACCGTCTGAAACTGGCCGAGGCGATGGGCGCTATTCCGATCGACATGCGCAAGGGCGATCCCGCCCAGCAGATCCTTGACGCGACCGGCGGCCTCGGGACCGATCGGGGGGTCGAGGCGGTCGGGTATCAGTGTTGCGATCGCCACGGCAAGGAGCGCAGCAATTACACGATGAACTGCCTCGTCAAAAGCACGAAGGCCACCGGCGGAATCGGCGTCGTCGGCGTGTTCATTCCGGAAGACCCGAACGCGCCCGACGATCTCCAGAAGGAAGGCAAGATGGCGTTCGACTTCGGCAACTTCTGGTTCAAGGGCCAGAAGATCGGCACCGGCCAGTGCAATGTAAAGCACTACAACCGGCGACTGATGAAGCTTATCGAGCAAGACCGGGCCAATCCTGGCCAAATCATCTCGCACCGACTGCCGCTCGATCAGGCGCCAGACGCCTACAAGCATTTCGATGCGCGCGATGATGGATGGACAAAGGTCGCGCTTAAGCCGACCGCCTGACCTTAGTCTTCTACGGAATAGGGAATAAGTTATGACGTTAGAGGGCAAATCAGTTGCCGTTCTGATCGCGCCCCGCGGGACGGAAGAGCCAGAATTCTCGAAGCCCAAGCAAGCTATCGAGGAGGCTGGCGGCAAAGTGACCGTGGTCAGTTTTGAAGCGGGCGTGGCTCGCACAGTCAATAGCGACCTTGACGAGGGCGGCAGCTATACTATCGACAAGACGTTTGCCGAGGTCAAAGCCGACGATTTCGACGGCCTTGTTGTGCCCGGAGGGACTGTCGGCGCCGACAAGCTTCGCGGCAGCGGCGAGGCAATTGGTTTCATCCGGGCTTTCTTCGATCAAAAAAAACCGGTTGCGGCTATATGCCATGCACCTTGGACATTGATTGAGGCTGACGTGCTTAAGGGGCGTTCCTTGACGTCCTACCCAACGCTGAAGGTCGATATCGAGAACGCCGGCGGTACATGGGTCAATGACGAAGTCGTAGTCGACAACGGCCTTGTCACAAGCCGCGACCCCAATGATTTACCCGCCTTCTGTGCCAAACTCATAGAGGAAGTCGCGGCAGGCGTGAGCGCTGGGCTCGCAGCCGGCAAGTAAAGACGGGGCGGCCTCGGCAAACCATTTGAGGCCCGCTCACGGAAGAAGGTCCACGCGAGACAGGCGTAGCGGATGGCCGCTGATGATGGTCATCCGCTACGCCGCGTATCAGACGAACACGGCGCGCCGGACGAGCAGTCAAACGTTAAGTCGCGTCAACCGCGGTGAACTCCTCGGCGGCTCTGATAGGCTTCTAGGCTTTACCCATTGTAGCCTCCGGGTTCTTTCACATAGTCGACTCCAGGTTCGGTCCCCTCGTGGCCTCCCGACCGTTACCGGGCGGTCCCAGCCGACCGACCGCCACCACACTAGCTCTGCTGTTCTTGCGACCTGGATACCGACTAGGTTCACGACCTACAGCGCCGCTTTAAGATAGGGGGCGGTGAGACTGCCTTCCGCTTCCGCAACGACGCCAGGGACGCCGCTGGCAACGATACGGCCACCATCTTCCCCGGCCCCCGGTCCCAGATCGATGATCCAGTCCGCCTGTGTGATGGCGCGCATGTCATGTTCTACGACTACAACCGTATTGCCGGCGTCGACGAGGCCCTGCAGATGTTGCATCAGCCGGTCCGCATCGGAGGGGTGAAGCCCCGAAGTTGGCTCGTCGAGGATGTAGATCGTGTTGCCGCGTTGAGCGCGTTGCAGTTCAGCCGCCAGCTTGATGCGCTGCGCTTCCCCGCCAGACAGCTCGGTCGCCGGCTGTCCGAGCCTCAGATAGCCAAGACCGATCTCCCGCATTACATCGAGGGAGCGCATCACGGATGCCTCGCCAGCGAAGAAATCGCACGCATCGTCGACCGTCAGTTCGAGCACCTGGGCAATATTGCGCCCGTTCCATTCGACTTCGAGCGTTTGCGGGTTGTAGCGAGAGCCATGACAGGTCGAGCACGGCGCAAAAACGCTCGGCAGGAATAGCAGCTCCACCATAACGTATCCCTCGCCCTCGCACACAGGGCAGCGGCCTTGCGCGACGTTGAACGAGAACCTTCCCGGGTTATAGTGCCGCCGGCGGGCGAGCGGCGTATCAGCGAAGATCCTTCGCACATGGTCGAACATGCCGCTGTAGGTGGATAGGTTCGAGCGCGGCGTGCGGCCGATCGGTTTCTGATCGACCCGCACTAGCCTGCGAACATGCTCCATGCCCGCGACAATGCGTCCTTCAGTATCGTTCTGAGCAACGTCGAGCAGAGGATCGATATCCTCCTCCTCGGCCACCGGAGAGCCGCCGAGGTGTTCCGTGACGAGCTCGGGCAGCGCCTGACTGACAAGACTGGATTTGCCCGATCCCGAAACGCCGGTGACAGCGGTGAAGCAGCCGATGGGAAACTCAACGTCGAGACCTTGAAGATTGTTACGCCTGATCCCTTCCAAGCGTAGCCACGCCTTGGGATCGCGCGGTGTGCGCTCACTGCGGAGCGGCTCTGCGAACAGGTAGCGGCGGGTGATCGAAGTCTCGACGTGGGCAAGCCCCTCTATCGGCCCGCTGTAGAGGACTTCACCACCCTTTTCTCCGGCTCCTGGCCCGACATCGACGAGCCATTCCGCGCGCCGGATCACGTCGAGATCATGTTCGACGACGAACAGGGAGTTGCCCGCCGCCTTGAGACGCTCGAGGATGGTGAGCAAGGCTTCGCCATCTGCCGGGTGCAACCCTGCCGAAGGCTCGTCAAGCACATAGACCACCCCGAAAAGCTGTGACGACAATTGGGTGGCAAGCCGCAAGCGCTGCAACTCTCCGGAGGAGAGCGTCGGCGTGCTGCGGTCGAGCGAAATGTAGCCAAGGCCAAGATCGATCAGCGCCTCGAGCCGCTCGATCAATTCGCAGGCAAGGCGTTGGGCGGCGATCCGCTTCTCGTCGGAGAGATTGGGCGTGCGGCGCACGTCGGGCGCGCTCTTGTGCGCAGAGCCGCCCGCGGCAACCCGTTGTTCGACCGCTGCTTCGCGGGCCGCTTTTTCCAGAACATGGCCCTTTGAGGTGTCGGAGACTGCCCCATACTCGCCATGCGCGACGGGCATCAGCAAGTCCTTCAGCTTGAGCACCGTCAGGTCGCCGAACTCGGCAATATCGAGCCCGGCGAATTTAACCGACAGGGCTTCGCGCTTCAGGCGCTTGCCGTCGCAGGTCGGGCAATCGCGGCCGATAATATATTGCGAGACGCGCTTCTTCATTAGCGCGCTTTTTGTGTTGGCGAAGGTTTCCAGCACATAGCGGCGCGCGCCAGTGAAGGTGCCCTGGTAGCTCGGCTCCATGCGGCCCTTGAGGGCCTTCCGAGTCTGTTCAGGCGTCAGGCCCGCATAGACCGGCACCGTCGGCGCCTCGTCAGTGAAGAGGATCCA
Source organism: Brevundimonas sp. PWP3-1b1 (assembly GCF_049896065.1). Taxonomy (NCBI): domain Bacteria; kingdom Pseudomonadati; phylum Pseudomonadota; class Alphaproteobacteria; order Caulobacterales; family Caulobacteraceae; genus Brevundimonas; species Brevundimonas sp. PWP3-1b1. The sequence continues at coordinate 946,046 of NZ_JAFCTO010000001.1, forward strand.
GTCGCGATCCTTTTTCGGCAAGTCCCGCCACGGCGTATCGACGTCATAGCCGAGCGAAACGAGGATATCCCTCAGGTTCTGGCCATGCCAGGCGGTCGGCCAGGCGGCGATCGCCCGATCGCGAATGGTGAGGCTGTCGTCAGGAACCATCGTCTCTTCGGTCGCGTCATATACGCGCCCGATGCCGTGGCAGGTCGCGCAAGCCCCCGCGACCGTGTTGGGGGAGAAATCCTCCGCATAGAGCATGGGCTGATGGCGCGGATATTCGCCGACGCGGGAATAGAGCATCCGCACCAGGCTGGAGAGCGTCGTCACGCTGCCGACCGAGGATCGCGCGTTGGCCGAGCCGCGCTGCTGCTGCAACGCGACCGCAGGCGGCAATCCGTCGATCGTGTCGACCTCCGGCACGCCGGCCTGGTCGATAAGGCGACGGGCATAGGGCGCAACCGATTCCAGATAACGCCGCTGCGCTTCGGCATAAAGGGTGCCGAACGCAAGCGATGACTTGCCCGAACCCGATATGCCGGTGAACACCACGAAGGCGTCGCGAGGTACATCGACGTCAATATTTTTGAGGTTATTCTGGCGCGCGCCGCGAACCTGCACGCAAGCGGGCGGCCCCGTATGCCCATGATCGGTGGCCGGCGTCGTCGCGTGAATATCCTTGCTCTTCAATTCAGTCTTCCTGCCCTATACGCCCGTTCGGCCCGTGGTTGATCACAGTCGGGTAACAGATGAATGCATTTCCGACTCACTACATCCAACGGCCAGGCTGGCCCGGTGTTCGGCACCTTTGAAATATTTTTCCAGCACTAGACAAAGGTTACGACAAAACCATTTTTCCCGTTGGGTCGCGCGACGAGGCCACACACACTCCGGTGGTAAGCGCCTGGGCCAAGCGGCCCTGGTCCGTGCCGCTATCGGCATGTAACGACCGCACTTCGGCGCTTGTTACCGCATCGCGACGCGTTGCCCATTTGCCAGAGCGCGCGTCATCATGGTCGGGGTCGAGCCATGATGACGGCCGAGTTGTCGATCCGAGCGCCTCGCGCCGCTTCTGATCGACGGGTCAGTAGTGAATGACCGTGCGGATCGACTTGCCTTCGTGCATCAGTTCGAAGGCCTCGTTGATCTCCTCCAAACCCATCGTGTGGGTTACGAATGGGGCCAGATCGATATCGCCTCTCATCGCGTCCTCGACCATGCCGGGGAGCTGTGTCCGTCCCTTGACGCCACCGAAAGCGGACCCCTTCCATACGCGGCCCGTGACGAGCTGGAATGGGCGGGTGGAGATTTCCTCGCCCGCGCCGGCAACGCCAATCACGATCGACTGACCCCAGCCACGGTGCGCTGATTCAAGCGCGGCGCGCATGACGTGGACGTTGCCGATGCACTCGAAGGTATGATCGATGCCCCAGCCCGTCATCTCGATCAGCACTTGCTGGATGGGCTTGTCATGGTCCTTGGGGTTGATGCACTCGGTCGCACCGAACTGGCGTGCCAGCTCGAACTTGGACGGATTGGTGTCGATGGCGATGATGCGACCCGCCTTCGCCTGGCGCGCACCCTGAATCGCCGCGAGGCCGATGCCGCCGAGGCCGAACACGGCAACCGAGTCTCCGGGCTGGACCTTGGCGGTATTGTGGACTGCGCCGATGCCGGTCGTGACGCCGCAGCCGAGGAGGCAGACATGTTCGGGGTTTGCCTCGGGATTGATCTTGGCGAGCGAGACTTCGGCGACGACAGTATATTCACTGAAGGTTGAACAGCCCATGTAATGATAGAGAGGCTGACCATTGTACGAAAAGCGGGTGGTCCCATCGGGCATCAAGCCCTTGCCCTGCGTCTCGCGGACAGCGACGCACAGGTTCGTCTTTCCCGACAGGCAGAAGTCGCACTTGCGGCACTCGGCGGTGTAGAGCGGAATCACGTGATCGCCCGGCCCGACGCTGGTGACGCCTTCACCGACCTCGACAACGACGCCCGCGCCCTCGTGGCCCAGAACCACCGGGAAAACACCCTCCGGATCACTCCCCGCCAGCGTGTACGCGTCGGTGTGGCACACACCGGTGTGCGTCACCCGTATGAGGACTTCGCCTTTCCGGGGTGGGGCGACATCGATCTCGACGATTTCGAGTGGCTTGCCCGCCTCGAAGGCTACAGCGGCGCGAGATTTCATGTTGGGATACCCTCATGAGTTAAACTGATTGCTGGTGCGAGGCCGTTGCGTCAGCGAAAGTCGTCGACACTCTCATACTGCCAGGGAGTATCTTTATCATACTCCCTGGCAGTATACAACATGTGTCCTAACGAGGATCTCAAACCCGGGAAGGCAGCAGGGGCTGGCTTCTAGGTGCGGGAGAACACAGGCAAGAAAATGAGCCTGAAATTGTCATTTAAGATAGGTACGCAGAATCTTCATTACGCCCTCCACGCCGTCATCGTGATCGCCACCTGCGCCTCTGACGGCCCGATCTGCGCCCGCACCGAATGTTTCCCTGAGATGACTCTGCATCACTTCTGCCATCAGTCCATTTGTCGCACCACGCATGGCGACAATTTGCTGCAGTAGGGGAGTGCAATCGGCCCCGGCTTCGATCGCGCGTTCCAGAGCGTCCGCCTGGCCCTTGATACGCCGCAAGCGTGTGATGGCTCGCTTTTTGTCCTCTGATGAATGTGGCATCGCGTTTTCCCGAGAAATCGCTTCAGCATACTATACAGGGGGGGAGTTTCAATCCTGTCCAGAGGCTGGCGCTTCTGTAATCAGGCGAGGTTCCCTGGCCAATCTCCAAATTCTTGGGCCGCGCGAGCGAGCGACGGTGGTGATCTGGCGCGACGAGGTGCTGCTGCTGGGCGTCACGGCGGGCGGCGTCACCGTGCTGGACCGCCGCACGCGCACCCCCGAGGAAATCGCCGAGGACGCCGCCCGTGTCGAGGCCGCCCAGGCCCAGACGGCGGCCATGCCGAAACGTCTGAAGGCGCTGCTAGGGAAATCCCTAGCTGGGGAACGGCCTGACTACCGGCGATAGGGGAGGGGTGGTTTTGTGACGACGTCGGGTTTCCGGGCGATGCGCCTGCCCGGCGGACCGGAAACCCAAACTCGGAGATTTCAGATGTCATTCCTTGGTATCGGCGGCGGCGGCAACCTCTTCAGCACCCTGGTCAGCACGGTGGCTCAGACGGCTCTGGCCACCGTGACGGGCGGCGCCTCGGCCCTCATCCAGGCGGCTCTGACCCAGGCCATTTCCTCGATCGGCCAGCAGGTCATCCAGATGGTCGGTCAGCAACTGGGCCTGCCGCAGTCGGTCATCGACCTGGCCCAGAGCGCCTTCGCCGCCACCTCGGGAAATACGGGCGGCGCCTTCCAGAGCATCGGTGAATCGGCCGCAGGCCTGGCGGCGGCGACGGGCGGCGGCGCCTTCGAGGCTGGCGAGATCGATCGTCAGATGAACGACATCGTTCAGGATCTGGTCGACAAGACCCTGGAGAAGGCCCGCACCGGCGGTCGCGACGAGGACGGCAACACCGTCGGCGGCGGCGCCAACGGCAAGAGCTTCATGCTGCGTCTGGCCCTAGCCTTGGGCAGCGTCCTGGACGCCAAGATGGAACGCATGGCCGAGATCGGCGAGAAGATCGACGCCGAAAGCCAGAAGAAGAAGCCCAAGATGGGCAGCCTGTCCGCAGAAATGACGGCGGTGGGCAAGGAACTGGACTTCGTCTCCCAGGCCTTGAACAACGCCCTCAAGTCGATCGGCGAGTCCGCCTCGACCTTGGCGAGAAAGCAAGGCTAGTCCTGAGGGACAGACGACATCGGACGGCGGGCGAAACCTTCGCCCGCCGTCTTGGTTTTAATGAAAACCGGTTGAATGGAGCGAGGACCATGAGCATCAGAACGGACATTCTCGGCGCAGTCGCGGCAGTCGCGCTTCTGGGGGCCGGGCCGACCGGGGCTCAGGACTACGCGTTCCAGGGGTTCGCGACCTCAGACGCCATGAACCAGATGCACGCGGCCATGCGGGACAATATGATGTCCTCGGGCCATGGCTCGCCTTCGTCTGCCAGACGGGCCACACCTCGCGTTCCTGCGGCTCCGTCCGGGGCCGTGGTCCGCACGACCTATCGCGCCTCGCCTGCCGTCTCCACGCGGGTCAGGTCTCAGTTTGCGGAATTCGTCGGCAAGAATTCGGGTCGTGAGACGGAGCAGCGCGTGCGATCCGTGCTCACGAACGGAGATCCCGTCGGCAGCTGGTCCGGCATCGTCCGATCCGACGGCCTGCGATCCGGCGATGTGGCCGACGCCATGGCCGCCTATTGGGTGATGAACTGGGTCATCGCCAATCAGGGAGACAATAACCGCACCCAGACCCTAGCGGTTCGTGACCAGGTTCGTCGCTCGATCGCTGGCGGACCGATCGCGAGGCTCGACGACGCCGGTCGTCAAGAAATGGCCGAGGTGCTGATGCTGAACTTCTTGGTGCAGCATGCGGCCTATGTGGACGCCATGCAGCGCGGCGACAACGCCATGGCGCGTCGTTTGGGCGATGCGGCCGTTACTCGGTTCAGAAACGAAATGGGCGTCGATCTTCGTCAATTGCGACTGACTAGTTCCGGCCTGACACCAGCCTGAAAAGTGTTGTCAGGTTAATCGAGGCGGACCGCAACTTGCCCCAACGCGACGAAATCTCAGGCGACAGCGACGGCCCACGCCGCGTCCGCCCCAGCGCGGAAGCGGCGGAGGTTTGGTCTGCTGATGAGATGTCGTTGGGCGTAGAAGGTGTTGTAGATTGCGGCGTGGGTGGTGAGAAAGCGCTGGGCTGACGCCTGGGACTTGAACAGCTGCTGCTGCCGCTCTCGCCGCCGGATCGGCAGATGCGAGTTTTCCGCACGATTGTTTTCTCGCAGACGGCCGGGGGAATGGACATGTCGCATGCCCAACTGGCTCAGAGCCGCCTGGTAGGACCCGAGCCCGTCGGTCACAATCTTTTTTGGCTCAACAGGCTGGTTTCGCAGCAGGCGGCGGAGCAGCTTCAAGGCCGCTTCGGTGTTTCGCCGTCTCTGAACGACGACGTCCAGCACCTCGCCTTCATCATCCACGGCGCGCCATAGAAACATGCGCTTTCCGCCGATGGAGCAAACGACCTCGTCGAGGTGCCAGCGGGGAGACGGGGAGGGGCGAAGCTTCGTCAGCCGCCGTGCGATCTGAGGTCCAAACTTGATCGTCCAGCAGCGGATCGTCTCGTAGCTCACATCGATTCCGCGCGCGGCCATCAGCTCTTCAACGTCACGAAGGCTGAGGCTGAAGCGAAAGTAGAGCCACACAGCTTGACGGATGACCGCCGCTGGAAAGCGATGGCGCTTGAAGGATAGCGGTTTCACGAAATGCGATCTCCGATCAGACCGTTAGGCGGCCCTGAAGTGGAGACAAGTTAGAGTTAGACTGACAGCACCCTTAGGAGCTAATTGCTCAGCGTCGCAGACGGAACGCTATAGAGGGGTTGCTTTTGGTCATCCCAGCGCTTCCTGCCTCTTGGGCGTGGCTAGTGTTCGCCCTGGCGGCGACCCTGTCTGCGCTGGGAGTGTACGATCTGGGCCAGCCGGCGCACTCGGTTCGACGGAACTACCCCGTTGTCGGACGCCTTCGCTGGCTCTTCGAGGCTATCCGCCCTGGCATCAGGCAATATCTATTCGAAGACGAGCACGAGGAGACGCCGTTTTCACGTAGCCAGCGCTCGCTGGTGTACGCGCGCGCCAAAAATGAGGTTAGCGACCGTCCATTCGGCACGCTTCTGGATGTGTACGAGAACGGCTACGAATTCATCGCGCACTCGACGAGGCCGGTTCCCGCAGCCGATCCCGGCGCTTTCAGGATTTTGATAGGTGGCAAGGACTGTCAGCAGCCTTACTCTGCTTCAATCTTCAATATCTCTGCGATGAGCTTTGGCGCGCTGAGCGCCAACGCCATTCGAGCGCTGAACAAGGGCGCCAAGCTTGGTGGTTTCGCCCATGACACGGGCGAGGGCTCTATCAGCCCTTATCACCGCGAGCATGGCGGCGACCTCATTTGGGAGATTGGAAGCGGCTACTTCGGATGCCGCGACGATCAGGGCAGATTCAATCCACGACGCTTTGCCGAGCAAGCGGCGGATCCGCAGGTTCGAATGATCGAGTTGAAGATCAGCCAAGGTGCGAAGCCCGGGAAAGGCGGAATCTTGCCTGGGCCAAAGGTCACCCCCGAGATCGCTCTTACACGCGGCATTCCGGTCGGCCGCGACTGCATTTCCCCGCCTGGGCACTCGGCCTTCAGCACCCCTCTCGAGCTGATACATTTTATCGCTCAGCTGCGTGAGTTGTCCGACGGAAAGCCGGTTGGGTTCAAGCTGTGTGTGGGTCAGCCTTGGGAGTTCATGGGTATTGTGAAGGCAATGCTCGAAACAAACATCTTGCCTGATTACATAGTCGTCGATGGCGCTGAGGGGGGTACGGGCGCCGCGCCTCTCGAATTTGCAGACCACCTGGGCATGCCGCTTCGTGAGAGCCTGCTCTTCGTCCACAACACCCTCGTGGGTGCGGGCTTGCGGGACCAGATCAAAGTGGGCGCCGCCGGCAAAATCGTCAGCGCTTTCGATATCGCGACGGTGATGGCCCTTGGCGCGGATTGGACCAATGCGGGCCGCGGCTTCATGTTCGCCATCGGTTGCATCCAGTCCCTGTCGTGTCATACGAACCAGTGCCCCACCGGCGTCGCTACGCAGGACCCCATGCGGCAGAGAGCGCTCGTGGTAAGCGACAAAGCCGAGCGCGTGCACAACTTCCATCGGAACACTCTACTAGCTTTGGCTGAGATGATCGCTGCAGCGGGTCTGGATCACCCGAGCAGGCTTGGTGCCCACCATCTCGTGCGTCGTGTCAGTTTGACGGAGATCAGACTGTTCGCGCAGCTGCATATTTTCCTCGAGAAGGGCGAGTTGCTGGCGGGCAACTGTGAGCGGGACTTTTATGGCGCGGCATGGCGCCTCGCGAGGGCGGACAGCTTCGACTTGGCGACTTAGCTGGTGGCGCTGCCATCGCCGCATCATTACCAACCATCTGCTGTTCCGCGGGGAGGAAGTCACACACCTGATGGCTATCGGTAAATCCGCTGAGGCGACCCCAACGCCCGGCGCTCAAAGATTGGGAGCGTCGAACGTGATCTATCCCGCTAAGAATTCCGAAGGCGATCTGGAGACGGGCGAGAAACTAGATCATGGCTTCGACGGAAGCCCCGACGCGAGCGAGTTGACTAGCACGCGGTCAACCGTGGGCCGCCTGTCTGCCGGTACAGCTTGCTTCGCTAGCACGGGTCGATGGTCGTAGAACTCCACCTGCATGCGCATTGGCCCGTCGGGTGTTACGAAATGCAATTGCTCTGGAAGGACCAGTCCCGGCTGGTCGGGGGTCAGACGCCGCTCTTCGTTCGAGCCGACGATCGTATAGATGACCGCGCCCTCATGAATGCGGATGGCCGAACGGGCCGGCAAGCCGCTGCGCAATCTGTTGCGCGAGAAGGGCACGCCCTTCGCCGAACTGGGCCTAGGGGACCCGGGCCTGACGGACGATCAGTTGCTCGATGCGATCGAGGCCCATCCGATCCTGCTCAATCGCCCGATCGTCGTGAGTCCGCTCGGCGTCGGCCTGTGCCGACCGTCCGAGGCCGTTCTGGACCTCCTGCCCGCCGATGATCTCAAGCCCTTCACCAAGGAGGACGGCGAGGTCGTCATCGACGCCGCCGGCCAGCGGGTGCCGAGAGAAGCCGACCACGAGGATGGCGATCGTCAACAGCTGAACGGCGACGCCTTCGACGGTCGGATAGAGGCCGAGGATCTCGATGCGGGGGATCCAGGCCAGGGGGTGGACATCGAGCCAGCCCGCCTCCTGCAGCGCCGCCACCCCCTTGCCGACCAGGACGACCGAGAGGACAGCCATGAGGATCGAGCTCAGGGAGAAGAACCGGCCGATCGGCAGGCGCTTGCTGTAGGCCAGCAGGGCCCAGGCCACCACGGCCAGGATCGCCACCGCCGTCAGGGCGCCGGCCAGCATGCCGACATGGCCGCCCTGGCTCCATATCGCCGCATAAAACAGGATGGTCTCGAACACTTCCCGGTAGACCACCACGAAGGCCAGCAGGAACAGGAACCAGGCCGACCGTTTGGACAGGGCGTGGGAGAGCTTGTCGCGGATATAGGTCTGCCAGGCGTCGGCGTGCGACTTGCCGTGCATCCAGATGCCGACCGAGACGAGCACGACGGCGGCCAGAAGCGAGCCGAAGCCCTCGGTGAGCTCCCGGCTGGCGCCGCTGATGGAGATGAAGAAGGTCGCGGCCGCCCAGGTGGCGCCGCCGGCGACCAGCGCGGCCACCCAGCCGCCGTGGACGTAGCGCAGCACCTCGGGGCGTTCGGCCTTCCTGAGGAAGGCGATCATCGCCACCACGATGAGCAGGGCCTCCAGGCCTTCGCGCAGCAGGATGGTGAAGGCGCCGAGGAAGCTGGCGAGATTGTCCGCCTCCTGGGGCGCGAGGGCCCGCTCGGCCGTGTCCAGCAGGGCGTTCGCACGCGCGACCCGGTCCGCGACCTCCCGGGCGGGCGCGCCCCGGCTGATCGAGACGCGCAGCTCGGTCATGGCGGTCTCGACCCGGCGCATCAGGGCGCCGTCCCGGGCGCCGAGGGCCGGCTCGATCGGCTCGACGCCGTCGAGGTAGGCGGACAGCGCCAGGTCCGTCGCCGCCTTGCGGTCGCCCCGGCGATAGGCCGCCTCGCTCTCCGCCAGGCGCGTCCGCGCCAGGGTCAGCGTCGATCCGGTCGGGCGCGTCGCCGCTTCGGGATGACGTCGCAGATAGGCGGTCAGGGCCCGCGCCCGGGGTTCGCCGAGGCGGGTGGCCAGGTCGGCCGGCGTGGTCTGGGTGAGGGCGGCCAGGTCGGGGAAAGCCGCACGGACCGCGGGATCGCCGTCCCACAGGCGCTTGCCCTCGGCGGCTTCGGCGTCGGTGAAGGCGAAGCGGCCGACATAGAAGGCCAGCGCCCAGCGGTCCTCGGCCGGAAGGTGCGAGAAGCTGGCCATCGCCGTGCCCTCCAGCCCCTGGTCGATCACCTGGTAGAGGCCGAAGACGCTGCGCTGGCGGGCGCGCTCCACGTCGGCGAAGGCGATCGCCGGCGGGTCGAGCCCCTCGGCGCCCGGGCCGTCCGCGCGACCGGTCGCGCCGTGGCAGACAGCGCACTGCTCGGCATAGAGGGCGGCGCCGCGAGCCAGGTCGGGCGGGAATGAGGGCGCCAGCGGGCTCGGATAGGCCGTCAGCACCGCGCCGGCCAGGGCCTTCGCCCGGGCGCCGACGACGGCCGGATCGGCCTTGTCCCGGATGGCCGCCTGCAGGCCCGCGGCGTCGCGCGCCAGAGCGGCCTTGGCCGGGTTGGCCGGCAGGGCGTCCAGACGCGTCCGGATCTGGGTGCTGAACTCGATCATCTCGCCGTATTCGGCCGGGTCGCCGCGGCCACAAGGCCGAGGATCGGTTTCATCACCAGGCCCGCGTCAACTGGATGGAGATGAATCGGCCAAGAATATTGGTGTTGGCGGCGTCGTAAGCGACGCCCTCGGGCGCGTCGTAGAAGGGCGGGTCGCTGTCCAGGAGGTTCTGGACATTCAGCGTCAGCGTCGTCCTTTCGAAAAGTCCGCGCGTCGGCGCGTAGCGAAGCTGGACGTCCGCTGTCGTCCATGAGCCGATGGGGCGACCCGTGACGTCCGGGTAGCCGTCGACATAATTGAAAGCCGCCGAGGCGCCCCAGTCGCGACGGGTCCAGCTTGCCGACGCCCGCGCCCGCAGATCGACGGGCAGGTTGGGACTGTTGATGCCGGACTGAACGGGCGCGGTCGGGGTCGCGCGGGTATCGAACTGGTCGAGATAGGTCAGGTTGGCGTCGAGCTCGAACGCATGGTCGCCGACGTCGAAAGCGTAGCCGAGATTGGCGTCGATCCCTTCGAGCAGCACGCTGGACGTGTTCACAAACCGGGCATCGACGATGGCGCCATAGGCCTCGGCGGGGAACAGATCGGCAAGCGCTGTCGTCGGCAGGTCCAGCAACGCCTGCATGTCGGCGCGGTCCTGCGCGTTGTTGATCGGATCGATGATGCGAACAAAGGCCGACAGGGCGGGATTGGTGAGGGCGGTGGTGAGGGCCGTGAAGGCGGGCTGACCGATCTGGTTGTCGAAATCGATCCGGAACAGATTGAGGCCCACGCGAAGGCCGGGAAGGGCCGCTGGCCGATAGTCTCCGCCAAGCGTCCAGCTCTTGGCCTGCTCGGGCTCAAGGTCGGGATTGCCGCCGTAGAGAATTTCGGCAAGCACCTGCTGCGATCCGCGCGGGAGGAACGTCGGGCTCTGGTCCGCCGTCTCGTTCAGTTCGCGCAGCGCCGGCGCGCGAAAGGACTCGCCGTAGTTGGCGCGCAGCACCAGTTCGGAATAGGGCTGCCACAGAACCCCGACCTTGGGGCTGGTCGTTTGCCCGGCGTCGGAATAATTCTCGAACCGACCGGCGATCGATAGCTCAAGCCTCTCGAATCCAGCGCGGCGGTTTGCGGCACTGAAGAGGGGGATGCGGACTTCCGCGAAGGCGGACGCCACCTCGCGGTCGAAGGCGACGGGGACGCCGACCGACGGCGCTACGCCTGATGTGAAGCTTGTGTCCTGACGTTCGAAGGTCTCGCGGCGGAAGGCGACGCCCGCGGCCAGTTTGGCGTCCCCGGCGGGAAGGGTGAACAGGGACCCGTCCGCCAGGGCATTGACGGACGAAACCGTCGTCTCCCCGACACCGCGCGCCCAGCCGGAGCCGATGAAGGCCAAGGCTGCCGGCGAGCTGTTCGAGCCGTCGGCGAAGGGATTGAAGTATCCATCGCGCGGTGCGCTGTAGTTGGTCGCCGGATTATCGGCGATCGCGCCGAGCGCCTCGCGCAGGAAGGTGGAGTTCAGCTGATTGCTGCTCGAGTTTTCGCCGTGTTCGCGCGCGTAGGCGGCGTAGGTGTCCAGCCGCCAGCTTCCTGCCAGATCGATCTTGGCCCCGATCGAACCGCCCAAGCTTTCGGCACGGCCTTCGATCCTCGGATTGCCGAGATCGCGGCCGAAATTATAGGCGATGATGTGTGATGTCGCGCCTGTCGGAGACACAAAATAGGGGTTCGCTGCGGTGACGGTGAAGGTCGTTGGAAACCCTTGAGACACCGCCTCAAACTCGCGCAGGCCATAGCGAACATCGGCGTTGACCGAGACGCGGTCGCCGAGGTCCTGATTGAGGACTAGATAGGCGCTGTGTCGGGTTTGCTCCGGCAGAACGTTCAGGCCCTCGCGGTGATTGTAGAGATTGCCCTGACCGGCGATGAAGTCACTCGGGCTCAGGCCTTCGCCATTCTGCCCACTGGGGATGGCGTAGGTGGGGATATAGCCGCCGGCTGCGGTGTCGAAGACGACGATGTTGCCGGGGTTGCTGAAGATGCGACGCCGGTCGGAGCCTCCGAACCGCCGCAAGTCCGCGTCGTTCGCCCGGTCCCGCTCGGATGCCGCCAGGCGGCTGCGGTCATTGTATTCATAGGTGCCCAGGATCGAGCCTGACGACCACCGGCCCCCGACGGTGTGGGCAATCTGGAACTCATCGCTCGTCCCATCCGAGGTGACGCCGTACCGGACCCGCGTCTCGGCGCCGTCATAGTCCTCACGCAGGATGATGTTAACGACGCCGCCCACGGCATCCGCTCCGTAAAGCGCTGACGCACCATCGAGCAGCACGTCGATGCGGGCCACGGCGCTGGTCGGTATTGTGGAGACATCGGCGAAGTCGCCCTTGTTTCCTGTGCCCGCCATTCGTCGGCCGTTGACCAGAACGAGAGTCGCATCGCTGCCCAAGCCGCGCAGATTGACGCCCGAGGCGTAAAAGCTGTTCGTACCCGTCCGGTCGCCGCCGTTGCTCATGGCGGCATCGTTACCGGTGCCGCCAAAGTTTTGGGGCAGGGCGGCAAGCGCTTGGGCGACCGTTCCATGTCCTTGCCGGTCGATATCGTCCCGGGTCACGGTGATGACGGGCGAGGGGCCGTCGGCGACGCCGCGGATCAAGCTGCCAGTGACGATCACTTCCGCGATCTCGACCGCCTCGTCCGTCGCTTCTGCACGGGCGGTGGGATCGAAGACGACGAGCGTGTTGGAACTCGTCCGCCGACCCCGTAGTCCGGTGCCCTGCAGCAGGGCGGTGAGCGCTTGGTCCGTCCCAAGCGCGCCATTGACGCCGGGGGACTGGCGGCCTGCGACGAGGTCGGTGGAGTAGAGAATTTGCTCGCCGCTTTGGGCCGCGAACAGGGGCAGTGCGGTTTGCAGCGGGCTGGCGGGAACGCGGAACTGCACGGCAGCCGTTTGCGCCTGGGCGATGACAGGCGTCGCCGCAGCGAGCATCAATACGCCAAGCGCAGTGGAACAAGGACCGATACGCATAACACTCCCCCGAAATGGATACCCGCACAAACGCGGGTTGGGGAAGAGACGAAGGGGAGCGGTAAAACCCCTCAGCGCACCGCCGCATTTTTTGCGGGGGCGTCACGAATGACGATCTGGCCGGTTGGAGTCCGCTCGGCGACGACGGGATAGAGCTCGACGAGCGCGGAGACGAAGCCCTCGACATCGCCCGTGTTGAAAGCGCCGCTGACGGCGATGCGGGAGATGCCAGGCGACTGAAGAACGACCTTGGTGCGGCTGTAGCGATTGACCTCGGCGACGGCGGTTTCGACGGTGTCGCCAGCGAAGACGAGACGACCGGCCGTCCAGCTGGTTTCCGACGCCACATCCACCGATCGTACGGCGGGACGCGGGGAGGCGGTGACAATCTGCTGGCCAGGCGTGAGGGACCAGCGTGGCGACGAGCCCTCTCGGTCCAGAACATCGACCTTGCCCTCGACGAGGGTGACCTGCGCGCCGTCGCCCGCTCGGCGGACGTCGAACCGGGTTCCGACGGCGGTGACGTCGGTGCCACCCGCGCTGACGACGAACGGACGGGTCGGATCGCCCTCAACGTCAAAAAAGGCCTGGCCGCTCGCCAATTCGACAGCGCGGCGGCCACGGGTGAGTTTCACGGTGATGCGAGACTCGGTGTCCAGCGTGACCTTCGAGCCGTCGGCCAGGACCACGACCCGTCGCTCTCCCAGCCCCGTCTCATAAGACAGCGGACGGGCGGACCATATCATGACGCCGATCGCTGCGGCCGCGATCGCGGCGATGGCGCCGGTCGGTACGAGCGCTTTGGAGAATCGGCTTTGGGTTTTGCGCGACGCGTCAGCGCGAGCGCGCGCACCTTCGGTCAAGACGGCGATGTCGGCGTCCCCCTTGAGGCTGCCCGCCGTCTCCCACATCGTTTCGATGCGGGCGTAGGCCTCGGCGTTCTTTGGGTCGCGGCGCCATTGGCTGAAGGCTGTGACGTCCGCGGCCGTCACACGCTTCTGATTGAGGGTCGCGAACCACGACGCGGCTTCACGACGTCTCGCGTCCAGGTCTTTATCGGCAGTCATCGTTCGTGCCTTAGACGTCCAGTTGCGCCATGCAGTGCTCAATAGCTTTTGCCATGCGCCGTTCGACGGTAGCCAAGCTGATCCCGTGAGCCAGAGCAATCTCCGGATATGTCATACCGTCAAACCGGCTCAAGACGAAGACGTCCCTGTAGAGGGGTGGCATCGTCTGGAGGACCTGCTTGAGGTAGAGGCGATCGACAGGCGCGTCGGCCGCCGCGTCCAAGGTCGAACCCGTACCCTGCAAGGCGCGCTCGCGGCGCACAAGACGGCGCCGTTCGTCGCGGACGAGGTTGAGCGCGACCCGAAGAAGCAGGGCTTTCGGATGGCGGATGTCTTCGAGAAGGTACGGCGTGAGGCGAAGATAGGTTTCCTGCACCACGTCGTCGGCCTCATCGACGCCGACGCGTCCACGAAGCCGCTTGCCCAGCCATCCCGAATAGCGGCGGTAGAGCCCGTTGAGGCTCGCCGCGGCGCCCGAATTCAACTCCTTCACATCGCTCAACGCGACCTCCAGCCGGCTGTCAGACGGCGGGAATCCGAGAGCGCGACCGCGTGGCGTCCGGGCGCACGCAAAGGTGCGCCGCAGGCGATGGCGGACGGACGCCACGCGTCAAGGCGCGGCCGTTAAGGTTGAGCTTCGCACAGGGGATTCCCGGCCCCTATCGACGCGGACGCCGACAACCGACAATGAATCAATCCGAGTCGCGGTGCAAGGCGGAGGGGTCGGGCGAGGAATCCTCTGCGAAGAGGCCCGCTACTTCAGGATGAAACGCCGCCACCGCCAAAGGCAGTCCCCGGCTCAAGTTCCGCCCCTATCTGGCGGCGCCCGACGTCTCAGGATTTAGGGCTCGGGAGCCGGCAGGGCAAGCGATGGGTAAAGCGCGACAGACGCGCGGCGCTGATGAAAACCGCTCCGGGATTTCCGCAAGTTTGTTGCGGAGTCTCCGCAAATCGACGGCGTTGTTCAGGCTGACGGACCGCGTCATCGTGCGCCTCTAAAGACGAGTGATCCCATGACACCACACCGTCAGACAGACGTCGGAACACAGAACCTCGCACTGAGCCCGCGAGAACTCGAATGCCTCACCTGGGTTTGCCGCGGCAAGAGTTCGGGCGACATCGGCAGCATCCTGGGACTGTCCCCGCGCACGGTCGATAGCTATTTGGAAAAGGTCGCTGCGAAACTCCGGGTCCGGACCAGAATCGAGGCTGTCGTAGTTGCGGTCCGGGCCGGCTTGATTGAGCCGGACTGATGGGGGATCCACACGCGACGCGCGATTTTTCATCGAGAATCGGGTCATGATCGATCATCTGAACCGTGATCATTTCGTCCATGCCCGGAGACGTCGTTCAAGCTTTCGCCAGGGAGATCGCGTTTCGCGACGTCCGACGGCTTGAGTCTCTTGTCGCAGACGATATCGACGCCCGGTTCGACGTCGCTGGCGTCCTCGTCGGCAAAGCCGCGCTGCTCGGGTTCTGGCGGCGGCTGTTTCAAGCCTATTCGCTCGTCGAGCTCCATATCCTCAAATGCGTCGTGGAGGAGGATCTGGTCATCGCCGACAGCGCCTATTTCCTAGCCGCCCGCCGGGGCGGTCTGGTGGACGTGCGCGCGATCAGCATCTTCGAGGTCGACCAGGGCGTTATCACCCACTGGCGGGATCATGCCGATCTGGCGGAGGTGCCCAAGGCGGAAACGGACCTCTGGCGCCGCTTGGGCGGAGCGCGATGGTAGCCGCATTCAGACCGTCGGCAGGGTGGAGGGGGCGGGCCGGGAACTTCTGTGTGAAGCTCGACGTCTTCACCCGCGATCGCTGCCGACGCATTGCGTCCCCTGGCTCCAGATCGAAGGCTATCCGGACGAGGCCCGCCGTTCGACATCCTACGCCCCTGAAACGGAAAGCCAAGCCCGCCTAGGGCCGGGGATTATGGGCGAACAGCGGGGGCGCTCGTTCCAAGCTAGGGGTCAAGGCGAACCGTGAGCGTGTCGGGCGGCCAGGACCGATTCCGAGGGCTTTTCTCGCTGGAAGGGCGCGTCTTTGGCCCGCGCAGCGCATTCAGCATCACCAGCAGGGAGCTGGCGGTCATGGCGACTGCGGCCCCAAAGGGCGACAACAGGCCCAAGGCAGCCAGGGGCAGGACGATGACGTTGTAGGCGAGGGCGAGGACGACATTCTGGCGGATGGTGCGTCGCGTCTCGTCAGCCAGGCTTAGCGCCACGTCGATCTGTTCAAGACCACCTTCGAGGATGACGATCGCCGCCGTGGCCGTCGCGGCCGGATGGGCCCGGGCCACCGAGACCCCGCACGCGGCTGCGGTCATGGCGGGGGCGTCATTCACGCCGTCGCCGACGAAGAGCACAGGTCCGCTCGTGTTCCTGACCCTGTCGGCCTTGTCGGCGGGGGTACAGCCCCAATGGACCGCAGCGGCGTCCAGGCCGATCCGCTGCGCGACCGCCAGGGCCGGCCCCTCGGCGTCGCCGGTGGCCATGATAACCTGCAATCCCCGCCGTTTGAGCCGCGCAACGCCGTCAGCGGCGCTGGGGTCCAACGCATCGGCGAGCAGAAGATCGCCGACCGCGAGACCATCCACGGTGACCCGAAGACGGGTTTCTCCCTGCAGGCTAGCGACGCCGCCGACATGGATGTGGGTTCCGTCCGCCAGGGTCGTCTCGGCGCCGCGATTCAGGCGTTGGCCGCCGACGACGTCCGCGTCGCCGATCGGCGCGGCGGCGACGACGGCTTGCGCAAGGGGATGGGCGACCCCTGTCTCCGCACGCGCCGCCAGATCCAGCACCTGCGCTGCGGACCAGCCGGGGCAGGGGGCGACGGCGACCACTTCGGGGCGGCCGAGGGTCAGGGTCCCGGTCTTGTCCAGAAAGACGGTGCGCAACCCGGCCATGCGATCGACGACGCCGGGATCGGAAAACCGCAGCCCGTGTCTGGCGGCCCTGGCCGAGAGCCGCGCCTGCGCCAAGGGCGCGGCCAAGGCCAGGGCGCAGGGGCAGGCCGCCAGGAGCACGACCAGACCGCGCATCACCGCCTCGCCCACATCGGCCGTGAGCGCCAGCGTCGCCGCCGTCACCAGGACGGCCGCCAGGATCAGGCCCTGGGTCAGCGTGCCGGCCAAGCGCGCGATCCGGTCCTCGTCACCGCCGCGCGTCGCCAGTTCTAAGGCCACCCGTCCGCCCATCCGATCCACGTCGCGATCCCCAGCTTCGCGATCAACCGAAACTTCGATCATCCGGTCGAGATTGACGGCCCCCGCGCTGACGCGATCGCCCGCAGCGACGGCGCGCGGCGCGGACTCGCCATTCAGAACGGCCGCGTTTAGGCGGCTCTCGCCGGTCAAAACCAGGCCGTCGACGGTCGCCACGGCGCCGGCGGGGATCCGCACGCGGTCGCCGAGGCGGAGGCCGGCGCTGGGCGCCGTTCGCCAGCCGTCCGCTCCCCGCCAGACCAGGGCCGTGTCGTCGAACAGACGGCCCATGGCCACCACGGCCTGGGCCGCGCCGCGGCGGATATGGGTCTCGATCAGACGTCCGGTCAGCAGCAGGGTGATCAGCATAACCGCCGTGTCGAAATAGACGTGGCGATCGCTGGCCCCCAGATGAACGAGCGAGGCCGCCACGGCGCCCAGAACGCCGAGCGTGACCAGGAGGTCGAGCCCGGGCGCGCGGAGACGTAGGGATCGGATCGCCATGCGGCCGATGTCCCAACCGCCGTAGACGAGGGCCGGCAGGGCCAGGAGACCGCTGGCGATAGCCAGCCTCCAGGCGAGGTCCGCGCCGAGGCTCGGTGTCACATAGATCACGATCGCTGCGACCATCGCCCACATGCCGAAGGCGACCGACACGGCGAGCCTGAGCGTGAGCTGACGGATCTGACCGTCGAACCGGTCCACCGCATCCTGGGGGTCGGCGCGCTCGATCAGGCGATAGCCGGCCTGACGGACGACGGCGCGAAGATGAGCGACGTCGCAGCGCTGGGCTTCCCATCGAACCAGGGCCGAGGCGGAGAGGTGATGGACCCGGGCCAGGAGGACGCCCGGGGTTTCGCCAAGCCGACGCTCCAGACCGCGGGCGCACCCGCCGCAGAAGAGGCCGTCGACGGCGAACAGCTGCTGGCGGGGTTCTGCGCTCAAGGCCGAGCGCGGGAGGTCGGTTCAGGGGTGCCCACCCCGATCAGACGGCCTTGATAAGTCCGCCCGTAAAACGTCTCCTCGCCGCCGTGGTTTTTCTGCGCCGTCTCCTGCACCGTGCCGGTCTGGCGGGGGTCCTTGGGGCGCTCGTGGCTGTTGATGAAGGCGGCGACGTCCCAGGCCTGCTGGTCTGTGAGACGATCGGTCTGGCCGAGCGGCATATTGGCCTTGATGAAGCCCGCGGCGGTGTTCACCCGCGCCATGCCGGCGCCCCAGTTATAGGACCGGGGTCCCCAGAGCGCCGGGAAGACCGGGCGCCCATTGAGGTCGTACTGCCCCTGGCCGTCTGCACCGTGGCAGGTCGCGCAGTTGGCGGCGTAAACCTGTCTCCCGCGCGCCGGGTCGTATCCCGCTGCGGTCTTTTCAAGCTCCGGATAGCCGGCGCCCTCCAGGTCTTGGCCCGTCGGGGCCCCGCTGGCGAGCCAGTGCATATAGATCTGAAGGTCTTTGTAGACGTCGTCCCCGGCCGGCGGCGGACCGCCGGTCGGCGAGTGTTGGGCGTTCATCGAATAGGTGAAACAGCCCTTCACCCGGTCTTCCATGGTGTTGATCTGCTTATTCTTGGACCGGTATTTGGGATAGACGGTCCAGGCCGCCCACATCGGCGCCGAGTTGGGCCGTCGGCCGCCGTCGAGATGGCAGTTCGAGCACGACAGATTGTTGCCGACGAAATCCGAGGCATTGGCCGAGGTGTTCATGAAGATCGCCTGGCCGCGCCGGATCGCATCGCCTTCCGGTCCGTCGGGGATGGCGCTGTCCGGCGGCGGCTGGAACAGGGCCGCATTGACGTTATCGTCGCCGTCGGCCTCGCCGGCCTTGCGATCGCGCAGCCAGCCCGCGTCGAAGGCGTAGGCGGCGATGGCGAACAGGGCGAAGCCGCCGCCGACGGCGTAGATCACATCGCGGGCGAACCGGCCCTTGGCGGGCCGGTCCTGTGGGGCGGGAGGCGGAGCGTCGTCGTCCATGGTCATCGCCTTTCATCATCGGAAACGGCCGGCACCGGCGGAAGGGTTGCAAGATAGTCGGCGACCGCGCGTCGGTCCGCGTCGGACAGATTGCGTGCGACCTCGTTCATCAGCTGGACCTCGGAGTTGTCGCGCTGCCCCCCGACCCAGGCGGCCAGCTGCGAGGCGGTATAGGCGGGATGCTGGGCCGCCAGGGAGGGGAAGTGCGGCGCCACGCCAAAGCCCGAGGGGCCGTGGCAGCTGAAACAGGCGGGAAGGTTCTTGGACCAGTCGCCATACAGCGCCAGCTGCTCGCCACGCGCCATGTCGCCGCCCAGTTCCGGCTGCGCGGTGGAGGGCGTGCGAAGGGCCGAATAGTACCGCGCGAGGCCGCGCCGGTCGGCGTCGCTCAGGGCGCCGGCGACGGTCTGCATGGTCTCATTGCGACGGCGGCCCGAGACATAGTCCTGCAGCTGTTTGACGATATAGCCCTCGGGCAGACCCGCGAGCCGGGGCACGTTGGCGCCGCCCTCGCCCGCGGCGCCGTGACAGGAGGCGCAGGCCCAGGCTTCGCCCTGGCCCTGTGTAACCAGACGCATCACGCGAGGATCGTCGAAACTGGAGATCCGGACAGGTCCGACCGAAGGTTGAGGCGCCAGACCGGGATCGACGACCCGCGCCAGCTCCTCGCCTCCGCGCCAGGCCCCGCGGCCGGGGAAGCGATCGCGCTGCGCCGCCACGAAGGCGGGCGTGATCTCTTGGCCATCGCCGCCCCAGGTCTGGCGGACATGGGTGGCGACCCGCGCCAGCTCGGCGTCGGACAGCACACTGGCGAAGCTCGGCATATGGCCGTCGAACACCTTGCCGCCGACATCGATCGGGCCGTCGATCCCGTGAAGCAGGATCTGCACGATGACGGCCGGATCAGCGGCGACGAACCGTGAACCCGCCAGCGGCGGGATGGCGCTGCGCACGCCCACGGCGTTGGGCTGATGGCAGGTCGAACATCGTGCCTCGAAGACCTGAGCGCCGCTGTTCAAGGCGAGGGCGGGGATGTCCTCGATCTGCTCGGCGCGTTCTTCGCGCCCGACGCCGACCGCCTGGGCGTTGTCCCACAAGGTGACCGCGCCCCAGATCGCCAGGGCGATGGCGATCCAATAGACCGGCAGCGGAATGCGCCGGAACTCCTCGTAGGGTTCGAAGGCCTCGTCCGGTTCGCGGGGCTGAGGGGCGTCGGGCGGCCTGCGGATCATTTCGGCTCGCCCTTTTCGCTGTAGCCGTCGTCGCGGACGGCGGTGGGCGGGGCAGGGAAGGTGCGGTCCAGGCTGCGCAGATAGGCCACGAGGTCGCGCGCCTGCGGTCTGGCCACGACGACCTTGCCCTTGGGCGCATAGCGTTCCGGCAACGCGACCACAACATCGCCCGCCGCCGCCTTATCCTTGATCTCGAACAGATAAGGATAGGCCGGCATGATGCTCCAGTCGTAGATCGCGCGCGGCTGATAGAGATGGGTCATATGCCAGGCTTCGCTCGGCAGCCGCGCGCCCACATTCTGAAGATCCGGCCCGGTGCGCATGGTGCCGAGCTGGTGGGGCTGGTCGTAGAAATAGTCGGAGGCCACCGCCGCGCGCCCCCAGCCGCGTTCGCCGTCTGGCGCCTGATCCAATGCACGGGGCTGCTGGCTATGACAGTAGACGCAGCCTTCGGAGACATAGACCGCCCGTCCCCGAAGCTCCGCCTCCGTGTAGGGCAGCAGACCGGGGGTGGGCGCTTGCTCGCGAATTTGGATGCCGGGAAGGATGACCAGCATCAGGGTGGCGAACGCCAGGATGGCGAGGGCGAGGACGCCCAGAGGGATGACGCGGTTCATGCTGCGGTCGCCGGAACGGTGTCGGTGGGCGCGGCGCCGGCCTGGGGCGCGCGTCCCTGCGCCAGCAAGGCGACGAATTGGCCCGCGAAGATGAGATGGCCCAGGGTCATCAGCGCGCCGCCGACAGACCGGGCCTCAAGATAGGGCGCCAGGACGGTGACACTGTCGGCGAAGGGGCGCGTCGCGTCCAGCATGGCCAGGCCTTGGAGCACGCCGCCGATGGTCAGGGCGAAGAAGTAGATGGAGAAACCCACCACCACGAGCCAGAAATGGACCTTGATAAGGGCGGGCGCGGGCCATTGCCGTCCCGTCAGTCGCGGCCCCATGTGGTAGACCGCGCCGAACAGTATGAAGGACACAAAACCATAGGCGCCCAGATGGGCGTGGCCGACCGTGTATTGGGTGAAGTGGGTTACGGTATTGATCGTGCGCAAGGCTTCGATCGACCCCTGGAAGGACGCCAGGGTGTACATGACCGCCCCTAGCGAGATGAAGCGCAGAGGGACCGAGGCCTTGAAGGCCCAGAGGTTGCGGGCGACCGTGACGTGCTGGTTGATGGCCACGGCGATCACCGGGACGAACATCATCACACTGTGGACGATCGACAGGGTCACCACCCAGGTCGGCACCGGACCGCCGATCAGATGGTGGATGCCGACCTGACTGTAGAACAGCGCCAGCGCCCAGAAGCCGAGCAGCGACAGGCTGTAGGAGTAGATTGGTTTGCCGATGATCTTGGGAATGAAATAATAGGCCGCGCCCACGCCCAGCGGGGTCAGCCAGAGCCCCAAGACATTGTGGGCGAACCACCAGTTGACCGTCGCTTCCTGCACGCCCGAATGGATGCCCGGCAGATTGGCGATGAAGAACAGGATGGGGAACCAGCACAGCGCCCCGAGATAGTACCAACCGGTCACATAGATGTGGTCCACGTTGCGCCGCAGCGCTGTGTGGAGAAGCGGCCAGACGAAGAAGGCCCCGGCCAGGGCCAACAGCCCATCGATCTGCCAGGGGATCTCCAGCCATTCCTCGCCGTCCGTCCACCCCGAGGCGATCGCCAGAGCGCCGCAGGCCACGGCGATGTTCCAGAGCACGGCCCCGATCACCGGCAGTCGGGGATGTCGCAGCGCCGTATGAAAGATGCGCGGGGCGATCCAGAGCGCCACGCCGATGCCGGTCATCGACAGCCAGCCATAGATCACAAGGTTCAGATGAAGCGTGCGGACCCGGCCAAAGGTCAGCGGCGCGACGTCCGTCAGCCAGTCCGGCCAATGCAGCTTCAGCGAGGCCATCAGGCCGAAGATGGAGCCGATGACCAGCCAGGTGATGCCGCTGCCGATCAGGATCATCACGGGGCGGCGCGAGACCGCATCGATGCCCTCGCGCTCGGTGTCATAGTGATGCGGCCCGACGGACTGGGTGTCCTCGCCGGCCATCGTCGCATCGTCGGGCGTGCCCGCCTCGCCGGGCGTGAAGACGGTATAGGCCTGGCCCTGGTGCAGTTGGAGCTGCCGGTTTGTCACCGCCCAGATGAGAAAGGCGAGGGCCAGCAACGACACGAGGAAACTGAGCGCCAGCAGGAGGCCAATGGTCACCGACATGGGGTGAGGACTCCGTCAGAAGGCATAGGTTACGTCCACATAGCCGTAGGTGGTGTCGCCGGGCGACGGCGCGTTCGGCGCGTCGGTCAGGGCGCGGCCCTTGAAGAGCCGGGCGCCGCCGGTCTCCAGAGTGACGTCAGGGGTCAGCTTGTAGCGGACCCGCGCCTCGATCTGGGTTCCGCCAAAGCGGCCGCTGTCGCCCGACGGGTCCATGACCCCCGTCGCGCCCAGACTGTCGCGAGCGTCTTCCAGCCAGAGGCCCCGCACCGCGACGAAGCCGTCCAGCTTGCGGTTGGGCTTTACCTCGAGGCGAACGCCGGGCGACACGAGGTTGGCGCGCGAGACCGCGCCGTAGAGACCGGCGGGGCCGAACTCGAAGCGGCGTGCGCCGTAAAGGGTGTCGAACCGGCCATAGTCGCCCTGTCCCCCATCACCCGTGACATAGTCGAACTGGGCGGCGAGTCTCGGCGACCAGTCGTGCGCGAAGGTGCGTCCCGCCTCCAGATGAATGAAGCCTGCCCTGACATCCACATCGTGGGTGTCTGCGGGCGAGGCCGAGCGTCGAACCTGGCCCACCTGGGCCGCCGCCTCGACCTCGACATCCCACGCGCCAGCCGCCGGAGCCTTGCGCCAACGGACGCCGGGCGTCGCCAGCCGGCGGTTGCGGGTCTGCTGAGCCGCGTCATCGCTTTCGGTCAGGCCGTAGACATAGAGGGCGAGCGATTGTCCCCGGCCGAGGTCGCGGGTCCAGAACAGGCCGGCGAACTGCAAATCGGGACTCTCTCGGTCCCACGCGATCCGGTTGTCCTCGATGGCGGGCCTATCGTCGGGCAGCCGCACCTGCGGCATGACCCAGAAGGCCGTCAGCGCGCCGTCGGCCAGGGGCGTGTCGAAGCGGGCGCCGGTATAGGCGTTGGTGGTGTTGCGAAAATTCTGACGAGAGACGAAACGCTTGGATCCCAGGTCCATGGTAAACCGGCCGAACTGCAGCGTCCGCTCACGTCGCGCGCCGAGACGGATCTTGGCGTAGGCCTGAACCAGCTCCAGCGCATTGACCTCGCCAACGCCGACCGACGACAGCGGTCCTTGACCAAACGCCCGGGAATCGAAAACCTCGCCGCCGAACGTCACGCGACCCACATCCCGCTCGGCGGCAAGCGTCAGCCGCGTTGTCAGGACGGCGTCGCTCGGCTCCGCCGTCGGACGAAATTGACCCGACAGCGTCTCTCCCCGCGCGCGCGCCGATCCGGACACGCGCCAGCCGTTGTCGGCGACCGCCTGCTGCCCGCTGGCGGCGAGAGCGCCGCTCATGAGGATAGAAATCAGCACCGGACACGCGTTCCCGTGGCTGGCGCGGGCCTCTTGATGTCTCCCATCGTCGTTTCCTGCTGCGTTTTGTCGCAACAGGCCGGGTCAAGCTTAAGTCAGCCTTAAGGTGATCACGACGTCATCCGCCGGCCTAGCCAGCGGCGCACCCGACCCACGTACACGGACCACGCCGCGCCGAAGAGGGCCTCCAAGTGTCGTTCCTCGCGCCGGATGGCGAGACGGTCGGTGGCGAAGGCGGCGACGGGGGCGGCCACGAAGAACCAGGCGTTGTCGAACAGGCCCCCGAGGCCGAGCAGAAGCAGCCCGTTAGCGAGATAGATCGGGTTGCGGCTCCAGGCGAACGGACCGGTCGTGACCAGAGCGGTCGCCGCCCGGTGCGGCAGGATGTTGGCGCGCCGCCGCCGCATCTCCAGCATGGCCCAGAGGTCCAGACCAAGGGCGAGCCCGACCAGGAGGCCGCCGGCGGCGAAGGCGCCGGGGAAGAGGGCGGGCGGGGACCATAGACGCGCCGTGAGGAGCGCGACAAGGACGGCGCCGCCCGTGATGAGCGGCGGCCAGGGCCAGCGGTTAGGCGCCTGCGGCCTCACCCGCCGGCCAGCTTGAGAACGCCGCGCAGCAGATAGGCCATCACGCCCAGGACGCCCACGCCCAGCACCCAGAGGGCGACGAACCAAAGGCCCTGCCGGAGCCCGTTTGTGGAGCCGCGACGCATCAGTGGTAACCGTCGTCGCCGACCTTGCCGCGAAACACCCAGTAGGCATAGGCGGTGTAGGCCAGGATGATCGGGATCAGGATCAGGGCGCCCACCAGCATGAATAGCTGGCTGGAGGCCGGGGCGGCGGCCTGCCAGAGAGTGATCTCGTCGGGCACGGCGTAGGGGAAGACGCTGACGCCCAGCCCCGCGAAGGTGACGGCGAACAGGGCCAGCGACAGCAGGAAGGGCCAGACCTCACGCTTCTGACGCATGGTCCAGAAGAAGGCGGCCGCGACGATCAGAACGAGCAACGGCACTTGGGCCGTCAGAAGCACGCCGGGCCAGTCGAACCAGCGCCGGGCGTATTCGCCGTCGAGGAAGGGCGTGGCCAGGCTGACTGCGCCAATCATCAGCAGGGTCGCCGGACCCAGCTTCCAGGCCTGGGCGCGGGCGTGGGCCTGGAGCGCGCCTTCCGTCTTCATGTTCAGCCAGGTGGCGCCCAGAAGGGCGTAGCCGACGACGACGGCAGCGCCGGTCAGCAGGCTGAAGGGGCTGAGCCAGTCCCACCAGCCGCCGCCATAGGCGCGGCCTGACACCTCGACCCCCTGCAGGATGGCCCCCAGGGTGACGCCCTGGGAGAAGGCGGCCAGCAGGGAGCCGCCGAAGAAGGCGATGTCCCAGACGGGCTTGGCCCGCACCGTGCGCCAGCGGTATTCAAAGGCGACGCCCCGGAAGACCAACCCGAGCAACATGGCGATGATCGGCGTATAGACCGCCGGCATCAACACGGCGTAGGCGAGAGGAAAGGCCGCGAACAGGCCGCCGCCGCCCAGGATCAGCCAGGTCTCGTTGCCGTCCCACACCGGGGCGATCGAGTTCATCGCCTTGTCGCGCTGATCGCCGGCCTTCAGCGTCGGGAACAGGATGCCGACGCCCAGGTCGAACCCGTCCATGACGATATAGGCGAAGACGGCGAAGGCCAGCAGGCCGGCCCAGACCAGGGTCAGATCAACGCTCATGATCGGTCTCCTCGCCGGTCGGGATGGGGCGGTCCGGGTCGATGGCGGGGGCGGGGGTGATGCCCGCCGTGCGGATTGGGGTTTCCGCCACGCCCGGCTCGTCCCGGTGCGGCGCATGGCTCATCAGACGCAGGATGTAGAAGACCCCGGCGCCGAAGACGGTGAAATAGACCACAGCGAAGGCGGCCAGGGAGGTTGCGACGGCAGGCGCAGCCAAGGGCGCGGCGCTGTCGGCGGTGCGCAACAGGCCATAGACGGTCCAGGGCTGACGGCCGACCTCGGTGGTGATCCAGCCCGCCAGCACGGCGACGAAACCCATCGGTCCCATGACCAGGGCGAAGCGGTGCAGCCAGGGCGCATCGTAGAGGCGTTTGCGCAGGCGAGCATATAGCCCCCAGAGCCCCAGCAGCAGCATGGCCATGCCCAGGCCGACCATGATGCGGAAGGACCAGAAGACGATCTCCACGGGCGGCCAGTCGGCGCGGGCGATGGTGTCAAGACCGGCCAGCGGCGCGTTCGGATCGTGCTTCAGGATCAGGGACGACAGCTTGGGGATCTCGACCGCGCCGTGGACGGTGGCGGCCTCGCGATCGGGCAGGCCGAACAGGATCAGGGGCGCTCCGTCCGGATGGCTTTCGAAATGGCCTTCCATCGCCATGACCTTGGCGGGCTGATGCTCCAGGGTGTTCAGCCCGTGCATGTCGCCGATGAAGATCTGGACCGGGGCGGCGACCAGGATCATGCCCATGGCCATGGCGAACATCTTGCGCGCCCCCTTGTTCGTCCGCTCCTTCATCAGGTGCCAGGCCCCGACCGCGCCGACCACCAGGCCGGTGGTCAGATAGGCCGCCAACAGCATGTGGGCGAGGCGATAGGGGAAGGAGGGATTGAAGACGATCTTGAACCAGTCGGCCGGTACGAACTGGCCGACCTCGTTGATGGCGTAGCCTTGCGGGGTCTGCATCCAGCTGTTGACCGACAGGATCCAGAAGGCCGAGGCGAAGGTGCCGATCGCGACCATCAGGGTGGCCAGGAAGTGCAGCTTCTTGCCGACGCGGTTCAGGCCGAACAGCATGACGCCCAGGAAACCCGCCTCCAGGAAGAAGGCGCTGAGCACCTCATAGGCCATCAAGGGGCCGATGACCGGCCCGGCCTTGTCGGAGAAGACCGACCAGTTGGTGCCGAACTGGTAGGACATGACCAGACCCGAGACGACGCCCATGCCGAAGGCCACGGCGAAGATCTTCAGCCAGTATTTGAACAGGTTCAGATAGAGGTCTCGCCCCGTCTTCAGCCACAGGGCCTCCAGCACGGCCAGATAGCTGGCCAGGCCGATGGAGAAGGCCGGAAAGACGATGTGGAAGGCGACGGTGAAGGCGAACTGCATCCGCGCCAGGATCAGGGCGTCAAGTTCCATGGTGTGGTCTCACCCGATCAGGCCGAGCGCGCCGGCGCTACGGTAAAGCATATAGAAGGCGACGACGAAGATCAGCCCGGCGAACACTGTGTTCAATAGGCCTTTTTGTCCTGACAGGGCTTTCGCGAGCCGTGCGCCGACCAGACCGCCCAACACCCCGCCGCCAATGAAGACGGCCGCCAGGGGCCAGTCGACCCAGCCGTCCAGGGCGTAGTTGAAGGCCGTCGTCAGGCCGAAGGCCGTCACGCCGACCAGCGACGAGCCAACCGCATAATAGATGGGCATGCGGGTCGAGACCATCAGGCCAGGGACGATCAGGAAGCCGCCGCCGATGCCGAAGAAGCCGGACATGATCCCTGTCAGGGCGCCGGCTCCCACGAGCTTCGGCGCATTGCCCGGCGTTAGCACCACGTCGGGGTCCCCCGAGGCCGAGCGGCCTCTCAGCATCAGCACCCCGACCACCAGCATCAGCGCGGCGAACAGAGCCAGCAGCTTCTGACCGTCAACCGCCTTGCCCAGGCTGGAGCCGAGAAAGGCGCCGAAGACGCCGGCCAAGGCGAACAGGCCGGCGATCTTCCATTTCACCGTGCCGTGGCGCGCGTGGTTGAGCAGATTGGCGAAGGCGTTGGCCGCGACGGCGAAGGCGCTGGTGCCGATCGCCAGATGCGGATCCTTGACCCCCACAAGATAGACGATCAGCGGCACGGCCAGGATGGATCCGCCGCCGCCGACGAGGCCGAGGGTGAAGCCGACAAGCGAGCCGGCGCCGGCGCCGAGGCCGTACTGCAGCGGAGACAGGTCCATGATCAGGCTCAGGCGACGGCGGGACGAGGCTGAGGCGCGGGCTCGATGTGCTGGGGGTGGGCCATCCATTCTCGGCCCTTCAGCATGGCGGACCAGTAGATCTCCGGCAGCGCCTCGGACTTCAGCAGCCAGGCCAGGCGGGTCGGCTTGGTGCCGTCCAGAAGCCATTTCGGGAAGCTGGGCAGGAGCTTGCCGCCATAACCGAACTCGGCCAGGACGATCTTGCCGCGCTCGACCGTGAGCGGGCATGAGCCATAGCCGTCATAGACCGCCCGCATCAGCTGGCCGTCCAGCAGCGACAGGATGTTCTCGGCCACGACGGGCGCCTGTTTGCGGGCTGCCGCAGCCGTCTTGGCGTTGGGGGCCGAGCAGGCGTCGCCCAAGCCGAAGACGTTTTCGAACCGCTTGTGGCGCAAGGTGGCGTCGTCCACCTCGATCCAGCCGCTTTCGGCGGCCAGCGGGCTTTCGCGAATGAAGTCCGGCGCGGTCTGCGGCGGGCAGACGTGCAGGAAGTCGAACTCGCGCCGCGCCTGGCGCACTTCGCCGTCCGCACCCGTCACGGCGAAGGTCGCGATCCGCGCCGGGCCGTCCACCGCGACGAGTTTCGACCCGAAGTTCAGGTCGATGCGGTATTTGCGGACATATTCCATCAGCGCCGGGACGTAGTCCTTGACCCCGAACAACACCGGGCCGGCGTTGTGGAATTCGATCTCGATGTCGTTGCGGCCGTTGTCGCGCCAGTGGTCGGCCGACAGATACATGGCCTTTTGCGGGGCGCCGGCGCATTTGATCGGCATGGGCGGCTGGGTGAAGATCGCCCGGCCGCTGCGCATCGCCTGCACCAGCTTCCAGGTGTAGGGCGCAGTCTCGTAGCCGTAGTTGGAGGTGACGTTGTTGCGTCCCAGGGTTTCGGCCAGGCCAGGGATGGCCGCCCAGTCCAGCTTCAGCCCCGGCGCCGCGACCAGCATCCGATAGCCGATCCAGCGGCCGTCGGTCAGTTCGACGCGATCATGGATGGGGTCGAAGGCCGCGACCGCGCCACGCACCCACTGGGCGCCTTGGGGGATCAGGTCCTCGGTGCGGCGCTGGGTCCGCTCGGGCGTGAAGACGCCGGCGCCGACCATGGTCCAGCCGGGCTGATAGTAGTGATGTTCGGACGGCTCCACGATGCGAACATCGAGGCCTGGGCGGCGGCGCAGGAGGCTGGCGGCCGTGGCGATGCCGGCGGATCCGCCGCCGACGATCAGGACATCGCAGGAATCCAAGGGGGCGTATTGGGCGCTCATGACGCGGCTCCTTCAAGACGGGTACGCAGGGCGCCGAGGTCGTAGCCGGCGCTCTTGGCGCGGGCGATCAGATGATCGGGGCTCTCCGAGCCGGCGTTCGTGAGCGCCCACAGGGTGGTCGTGCGCGTGCCGGTGCGGCAGAAACCGAACACGGGCTGGGGCAGGTCAGCCAGAGCCTCGCGGAAGTCCGCCACGTCCTGGTCGGAGATGGCGCCGCCGACCACGGGAACGTGGGCGAAGGCGAGGCCGGCGGCCTTGGCGGCCTGGCGCAGAGCCTCGGCGCTGGGCTGGCCGGGCTCCTCGCCGTCGGGTCGGTTGGAGATCACCGACCGGAAACCCTGGGCCGCGATGGCGGGCAGGTCTTCCGGGGCGATCTGGGGCGAGGCGGATAGGGCCTCGTCCAGGGGGCGGATATCCATGGCTTTGTCTCCCTAGGGTCTTTTCTGGTTCAGGCGTTTCGGTCGAGCGTCAGGCGGAACAGCGCCATGCCGGCCACGAGGGCGCCGACGAAGACGAAGGCCTGCCAGGCGCCGGTCGTCAGGGCCGCCAGCGCCGGGCCGGGGCACAGACCGACCAGCCCCCACCCCAGGCCGAACAGGACGGCGCCGCCGACCAGCGGCGTGTCGATGCTCCGGCTCTCGGGGACGTGAAAAGTCTCGGCCGCGACCGGCGCATCCATGCGCCGGCGGATCAGATAGGCGATGGCGGAGGGGATCAGCGCCCCGCCCATGACGAAGGCCAGCGAGGGGTCCCAGGCGCCCGTCACATCCAGGAAGGCCAGGACGCGGGCCGGATTGATCATGTCGGACACCACCATGCCGGCGCCGAACAGCAGGCCGCACAGGACGGCGACGATCAGCCGGTTCATGCCAGGCCTCCCAACAGGTGGCGGGTGACGAAGACGGTCAGGGCCGCAACCGCCATAAAGACGCCGGTGGCGACGATGGAGCGGGGCGACAGGCGAGCCAGGCCGCAGACGCCGTGGCCGCTGGTGCAACCCGAGCCCCAGCGGGTGCCGAAGCCGACGATCAGGCCGCCGAGCACCAGCAGCCAGATGTCCGAGGTGATCTGCACCTCGGGCCTGCGGATCAGCGCCGAGGCCAGGGCCGCACCGCCCAGCAGGCCGGCGATGAAAAGCAGGCCCAGGGTGCGCGGCGCGCCTTTCGACAGGCCGGTCGCCGCGGCGGTCAGGCCGGAGATCCCGGCCACGCGCCCATTCAGCAGCAGATAAAGGCCGGCTGACAGGCCGACCAGCAGGCCGCCGGCCAGCGGCCAGACGAAGGAAATGGGTTCAAGCATGGGGGGCTCGCCTCACAGCGCGTTCAGCGGGACCTTGAGGTAGCGCACCCCATTGTCCTCGGGCTCGGGCGGGCGGCCGCCGTTCATGTTCACCTGGACTGACGGCAGGATCAGCCTGGGCATGGGCAGGGTGGCGTCGCGCTGGGTGCGCATGGCCACGAACTCGTCCTCGCTGACGCCGTCGCGGATATGGATGTTGCCGGTGCGCTGGGCGCCGATGGTGGTCTCCCAGGCGAACTCGGTCCGGCCTGGCGGCGCCTTGTAGTCGTGGCACAGGAAGACCCGCGCCTCGTCCGGCAGGGAGGTCAGGCGATGGATCGAGCGATACAGGGTCCCGGCGTCGCCGCCGGGGAAGTCGCAGCGCGCCGTGCCGTAGTCGGGCATGAACATGGTGTCCCCGGGAAAGACGGCGTCGCCGATGACATAGGCCAGACAGGCCGGGGTATGGCCGGGCACATGCAGCACCGTGGCCTTCAGCTCGCCGATCTCGAACCGGTCGCCGTCGTTGAACAACTGATCGAACTGGCTGCCGTCGCGGCGGAAGTCGGTCCCCTCGTTGAAGATCTTGCCGAAGACCGCCTGGACGGTGAGGATCTCATGGCCGATGGCCAGCTGACCGCCGAGCTTTTCCTGGAGATAGGGCGCCGCCGACAGGTGATCGGCGTGGGCGTGGGTCTCCAACAGCCACTGGACCGTGAGACCTTCGGATTTCACGTAATCAATGAGGGCGTCCGCCGAGGCGTGTGCGGTGCGGCCGGACGCTGGATCGTAGTCCAGCACGCTGTCGATGATGGCGCAGACGTCGGAGCCGGGATCGCGTACGACATGGCTGACGGTGAAGGTGGCCTCGTCGAAGAATGACTTGACGACAGGGCGCTGGCGAGGATCGCCCAGCGCGGCGCGCACGATGTCGGCGGCGTGGTCGCGGGCGGGATCGGGGATGGGCGAGGACATGGCGTGTCTCCGTTTCGGTGACTCAACACATATACCTATTCATAGTTCGTGCAAGTATGTATTTTAATGTAGCGGAAACGGTGGGAAGCGCTTAGCTTGCGGCTATGGAAACGATCGACACCGGGCCAGCCGTCTATCCCCCCGCAATGCGCGCCCTGCGCATCAACGATACGGCGCCGGACTTCAGCGCGCGCACGACGCAGGGCGAAAAGCGCCTGAGCGACTATCGCGGACGCTGGCTGGTGCTGTTCTCGCATCCGGCGGACTTCACGCCGGTCTGCACCAGCGAGTTCGTGGCCCTGGCCCGGCAGGCCGACGCCTTCGCGGCGATCGACTGCGATCTGATGGCCCTGTCGGTGGACAGTCTTTATTCGCACCTGGCCTGGCTGAAGGACATTTACCGCCGCTTCGGCGTGAAGGTGCCGTTCCCGATCATCGAGGATCCCTCCATGGCCATCGGCCACGCCTTCGGCATGGTGGACGCCGGCTCGAGCGACAGCGCGACGGTGCGCGCCACCTTCGTGATCGATCCCGAAGGCGTGGTGCGCGCCATCAGCTGGTACCCGATGAACATCGGCCGCTCGGTTGATGAACTGCTGCGTCTTGTCACCGCCCTGCAGACCTCGGACCGCGAGGCGGCCTCCACGCCGGCGGGCTGGACGCCCGGTGACGCTCTGCTGGAGCCGGCCGCCACCACCCTGGACGCCGCCATCGCCGACGGTGAAGGCGATGCGCCCTGGTACTATCGCGAGCGCCGCGCATGACCGACGATCAAGCGGCCGCCATGGAGCGGTTGAAGGAAAAGGCGCCGGAGGCCGCAGAGCTGTTGCGCCAGCTGGCCAACGCCAACCGGCTGCTGATCCTGTGCCATATCGCCGAGGAGGAGCGCTCGGTGGGGCAGCTCGAGGCGGACCTGGGCATCAAACAGCCGGCCCTGTCCCAGCAGCTGGCTGAGCTGCGCCAGTACGGTCTGGTCAAGACGCGTCGGCAGTCGCGCTCGATCTTCTACTCGATCGCCGACGAACGGGCCCAGGCGGTGATGGGCATGCTGTACGAAATCTTCTGCGGCGATGCGAAGGCGGTCGGCGCCCGCGTCGCCGCCCCGGCGCCCCGCCCATCGACGCCGGCGCGCGGCGACACGGCGCAATTCGCTCGCATCACCGCCGTCGCACGTCGCTGACGGCCAACCCGCACAGGAGACTCTCGTGAAGGGCTTCATCGACAATATCGAACGTCTGACGGAAGACAACACAGACTTTCGCCGTGTTCTCTACACCGGCCACAATCTGCAGCTCGTCCTCATGGCCATTCCGGCCGGTCAGGAGATCGGCGAAGAGGTCCACGACGACCGCGACCAGTTCTTCCGCATTGAGGCCGGTGAGGGCGAAATCTGGATCGACGGCGTGCGTCACGCCGTGAAGGCGGACGACGGTGTCATCGTCCCTCAGGGCGCCCGGCACAATGTGGTCAGCACGGGTTCCGAGCCGCTTCGGCTCTACACCCTCTATGGCCCGCCGGAGCATCTCGACGGGACGGTTCACGCCACGGTGGAAGAGGCCTCCGCCGACCACGAGCATTTCGACGGCCGCACGACCGAATAACCGTCAGGGGCCGACGTCGTCCGCATCGGCGCGCCGGTCGTCGGGCCGCGGCAGGTGCAGGGCGATACCCAACGCCTCCGCCAGACGGGTGTCGCGACGATAGATGTCATCGCGAAAGGCGACGCGGCCCTGGCCGTCCAGGAAGGCGGTCCAATACAGCAGACGTACGTCGATCGGCCGACCGGTCGCCACCCGGACGGTTTGGCCGCTGTCCAGCGCGGCGTCGAAGCGGGCGAGCCTGTCGGGGTCGGGCGCCAGCAGAAGGCGGGCGAAGCCGACGGCGTCCTGCACCCGCACGCAGCCGTGACTGAGATGGCGGAAGCTTTGATTGAACGCGCCCCGCGACGGGGTGTCGTGCAGGAAGATGGCGTAGCTGTCCTGAAGTTCGAACTTAACCTGGCCCAGGGCGGCGTTCGGGCCGGCGCGCTGAACCACCATGCCGTTCTGGATCGTCATGTTGTTCGCCCGCATATAGGCGGCGCCGCGCGGCAGGATCTCGCGCTGGGCGATGGAGGTCGGCACCGTCCAGGGCGGATTGGCGACGACCGAGGCGAAGGGTCGTTCGAGGCTGGGCGTCGCATTGTCGGCGTCACCCGTCACGACCCGCATCGAATGCACGGGCCGACCGTCCTTCCAGTAGACCATGATGGAGGCGGCGGTGTTCACCTCGATCCGCTCCGGGGCCACGTCTCTCTTTAGCCAACGGCGGCGTTCCAGATTGAGCGCGATCTGGCGAGCACGGGCCTCGGCCGAAATCGACAGCGCCCGCTGGGTCGCCGGGCCGATGCGGGCGTCCGCCTCCAGACCGTGGCGCACCTGGAACGCCCGAACGGCCTCTTGCAGAACAGAGCCGTAGTCACCACCAGACGGGCCGATCATGGAGGCGGCGGCGTCGCTGAGATCGCCTTCCACCCGAAGGCGCGGCAGGAGGGCGGGAAGACGGGGGTCGGACGCAAACGGTTCGATCGTCGCGCCCAGGGCGAAGGGCGGCCAGCCGCCGCGGTCGGCGATGGCGCGATAGCGGAGGAAGCCGTCGCACAAGCCCTGATAGCCGCGGTCCTGAGGCGCAAGGCCCGCCATCGTCTCGGCCAACGTTCCGTCGTCGACCGCCGTCGCCAGCAGCGGCGGCGTATCGACCTGGTTGCGACCCATCTCCCAAAGGGTCTCGACGGATGCCGGGTCGACCCGGCCATGGGCGAGCGCCTCGGCCAGGGTCAGGACGGCCTGGGTCAGTTCGGCTTCACTTAGGGCCAGACCGTCGGGCGCGGATAGACCGTGGCGGTCCGCCAGAGCCAGGGCGTCCACGGCTTGCCGGCGCGCTGGCCCCGCCCAGGCCGTGCGTCCGCCGCGGGCGGCGTAGAAGGCTGTGGTCAGGGCAGTGATGTTCAACGCGGCGGGCGCCGATACGGCTCGCGCGGTCGTCGAGAGCCAGAGCGGCGCCGCGGCCGCCGCGAGCAGGTGTCGGCGGTTCAAGGTAAAGGAGCGACGGTTGGCCATGCCGCCGACACCGCGGGGTTCACCTTAAGGCAGGCTTAAGGTTGGCCGGTCCGCCAGCCCCAACGCGCGAAGATGGCGGCCCCATCGTCGGACTTCAAAAATTCAAGGAACGGCTGGGCGTCGGCGTCCTGGCGGCCGGTCTCGGTCACAACGGCGCCGGCGTCGCGGTAGATGCGGTAGGGCTCTTCGACCTCGACCACATCAGCGAGGTCCGGATTGGCGACCTGCCAGATGCCCCAGATGATCCAGGCGTCCAGCGTCGGGTCGTCGATCCAGGCTTGTCGGGCCTCGGCGCTGTTGCGGGCGTAGACGACGATGTTGCGACGCAGCGCGCGCACCTTGGCGATGTCGCCGGTGCGACCGGCCATATCTTCCCACAGGCCGTTCTGGCCCGCGCCGTTGACGACCAGGACTCGGCGACCCGGCTGGAAAAGATCCTCCAGGCCGCCGATGCCGTTCGGATTTCCCGGGCGAACGAGAATGGAGGCGGTGCGCAGATAGAGCGGCTCGACCGCCTCTGCGCGGATGCGGCCCTCCAGAGCGCTGACGAAGTCGGTCATCATCGTCTCGGAGCCTGAGAAGATCAGGTCGCCGTCCGCCTTGGCCTGGTCCAGCCATTGGGGCGCAGGTCCGGCGACGACGGCCACGGCGCGACCGGTGCGCGCTTCATAGGCCTTCGCCGCTTCGCGCATGGCGGGGGCGGGGCCGCCCGGGCCGTAGACATGAAGAGGATCGGCGGGCGTCTGGGCGTGGGCGGCCAGGGCCGTCGTGCTCAAAAGGGCGGCAAGGGCCAGGGTGGAAAGACGCATCAAGAGTTCTCCTGGGGCGGGGCGAAGTGATTGGCGGGGATCTTGAAATAGACCCGCCCATCTGGCGCGGGCGGCGGCAGCACCCCGCCGCGGATGTTCACCTGAAGCGCGTAGAGCATCAGGCTCGGCAGGGGTAGGGTGGCGTCCCGGCCGTCGCGAAGCCGCACAAAATCCGCCTCTCCGCGTCCGCCGCCGACATGGATGTTGTCCGCCTTCTGCTCTCTCACGGTGCTGAAGCAGGCGGGCTCGCGGCCATCGGGACCGTAGTCGTGGCCGACGAAGACGCCGGTCTCCTCGGGCAGGGCCAGGATGTCCTGGATGCTTCGGTAGAGGGCCTTGGAATCGCCGCCCGGAAAGTCGGCGCGCGAGGTGCCGGCATAGGGCATCATCAGGGTGTCGTGGACGAAGGCGTTGCCGCCGATCACATAGGTGATGGACGCCAGGGTGTGGCCTGGGGAGAAGATGACCCGCCCCTGCAGGTCGCCGACAGCAAACGTATCACCGGCCTGGAAGAGACGGTCCCACTGGCGACCGTCGGTCGGGACGTCGTCGTCCAGGCCGTAGATGTCCTTCCACAGCCTCTGGACGCCGATGACCTTCTCGCCGATGGCGGTGGGCGCGCTCAGCTTTTGCTTAAGGTAGGGCGCGGCCGAAAAGTGGTCGGCGTGGGGATGGGTGTCCAGCAGCCATTCGACGGTCAGGCCTTCAGCCTTGACGTAGTCCAGGATGGCGTCGGCGTTGCGGGTCGAGGTCGCCGCCGCCTTCTCGTCGAAATCCCAGACCGGATCGATGATCGCGCATTTGCGGCTGACCGGGTCGGAGACGACATTGCCAACTGCCGGTCTTCTTGTCGTGGAGCGCTGCGATGCGCGCTCCGCCGTGGTCGATGATCTGCATTAAGGCTCCGTTTGGTTTGCGAAGAAAAGGGCCGGACCGCTTGCGCGGTCCGGCCAGCGTCCGATCAGGCGGCTTTCGGGGCGTCGGGGAGGTCGCGCGTTGAGAAATACCAGTCGGTGTAGACGTAACCCTCGGAAGCGCGAGCCTCGGCCGCCTCGGCGGTCTTGGGCGGAGGGACGATAGCCGGTTGGCCAGGGCGCCAGTTCTCAGGCGTCGCGACCCCGTTGGCGTCTGACGCTTGGAGCGCGGTGAGCAGCCGAACGAACTCTTCGATGCTGCGGCCATTGCTCATGGGATAGTAGACCATGGCGCGCAGCTTGCCTTCCGGATCGATCAGGAAGGTCGCGCGAACAGCCGAGGTATCGGCCGCCCCGGGGTGGATCATCCCGTAGGCCTGGGCCACCTCCATCTTCAGATCCTCGATGATGGGGAAGGGGATTTCGACGCCGAACTTCTCCTTGATGTTCCGGGTCCAGGCCAGGTGCGAAAAGATGCTGTCGATCGAAAGCCCCAGGAGCTCGCAGTTCAAGGCGGCGAATTCATCCGCGTGCTTGGCGAAGCCGATGAACTCGGTCGTGCAGACCGGGGTGAAGTCCGACGGGTGGGAGAAGAGGATCAGCCATTTGCCGCGGTAATCGGCCAGGCTGCGATCCCCGTGCGTGGTACGGGCGTGAAAGTCGGGGGCGGGTTCGTTGAGGCGGGGCAGTCCGGTCATGTCGATGTCTCCTTCAGACGCCCCATTGAACACTTACATACACACTTACCCAAACTAATAGTTCTTATGGCCAGTGAAGGTTCCGCCTATGCCGAGACGTCAGTTCACAACCAGGGCATATCCGGCCTGTTGAAGGTGGATGACCGTCATCAGGGCGGCGAGATCAACGCTCACGCCCGGTTCGAGGTCGGCTTGCGCGATGCCGTTCCCGGCCATGGCCTGGCCGCACAGCCGAACCTGGACGCCGGCGGCGATGAGGCTGCGGATCAGGGCGCTGTTGGGGTTGGCGTCGCCCTTGCCGCGCGCGGCCCAGGCGGCGTCGGACAGGACCGCAGGGGTGGCGGCGCCGTGTAGCACGACGACGATCTGACGCTGGTCGGCGTCCACGTCGCCCGCCGCCAGCATATTCGCCAGCCGTGCAACGCGATCCAGCCCCTTCAGCGGCCTGTCGTCCGGACCGCCCTGGGAGACGTCGAAGATGACCCGATAGACGCGCGACGGATCCGGCTGTTCGCCGGCCTCGGGCAGGGGCTTGAAGCCGCCGAAGCCAGAGACAGCCTGGGCGAAGCTCGGGGAGGCCGCCAGGGAGGCGGCCAGGGACAGGGCGAGGAGGAGGGTTTTCATGGCCGGTTCCGGTGTGCGGGCGCTGGGGGTCAGGGACGGCGGGCGACGAGATCGATCAGGGCGGACCGGCCGCTGTGGCCGGCGCCTTCGGAGACGTCGCTGTCGTGGCTTTTCAGATGCAGGATGTCGAAGTCGGCGAAGGCTTCGCGGAGCAGCGCCTCGGTGTAGAGGTTCTCGACCTGCCCCGGGCCGCCCGTTCCATAGGCGATCTGTTCCGGCCGATAGCCCTGCAGCAGGATCAGGCCGCCAGGCTTCACGGCCGCCTTCATACGCTCGAAAATGCGGTCGCGCAGCGGAGGCGGGGCGAACTGAATGAAGACGGCGACCACGACGTCGAAGGCGTCCTGCGGCCAGGCCCAGGTCTCGAGGTCCGCCACCTGAGCGTCCAGTGTGACCCCGCGTCGCTCGGCCAGGGCGAGGGCCTTCTCGACCGCGCGTGGGGCGATATCCGTGGTCGTGAGAGTCAGGCCCTGTTCGGCGAGCCAAACGCCGTTTCGTCCCTCGCCGTCGGCGACCGCCAGAGCGGTCATGCCGGGCTGGAGCCGCGCGATCTGAGCGGCCAGGAAGGCGTTGGGCGTCTCGCCGAACAGATAGTCCTGGCGGTCATAGCGGCTGTTCCAGAAGTCGCGGGCGGCGATGGAGTCCATAAGGTCTTCCTTCAGATGATGAGGACGCTGGCGGGCAGATCGGTCTCGCCAGGCGTATGGTCGGCGAACCAGGATTCAAGCGCGCCCACAGTGTCGATGTCGAGCGTCCGGCGGTCCCGCCCGTAATGTTCGGGCACGCCCTGGGCGGTGACGAAGGCCACCGGATAGTCCGCCTCCGGCTCGAAAGGGCGGTCCCCGACCAGCAGGCGATCAAGGCGCTGTCCCTTCGGGTTCTCCAGCTTCACGAAGGCCGTCAAGCCCCGGCAGCGTTTGATATAGCCGCCCATCTGTTCGTACGGGTCGCCGGCGAAGGTGCGCTCAAGATTCTCTTCCAGCATCGCCTTCAACTCGGCTCCGGTCAGCGTCGTGCGCGAGATGGGTGGGTTCATCGGCGCCATATTGTAGAGGTCGCCCAGAGTGACCGGACCCGGCGGGACGGGCGCGCCGTATCGCCAGCCGTTCGAGAAGGCGATGTCCACGTCCGCCGCCTGCGCCGCTGCGGCCAGAAGGACGTCGTCCATCGGCGCGCTGGCCATGGCGTAGCGGTGAAGGGGGATGACCGTGCGGCCGATGACGCGCGCCAGACGCTCCCGCTCGGGAGCCAGGGCCGTCACCACCAAGCCGGCGACTTGATCGTCTTCGGGGCCAGCGTCCACGGCTATGAGCCGATGGCGGCGCAGGGACAGGCGGCCCTCTGCAATCTCCAGGTCCAGCCGGCCGATATAGGCGCCGTGGCAGCCGGACTGAATGATCAGGGTGTCGCCGACGCGGGCCGGCTCGTGCAGACGGTTATGGGTATGGCCGCTCAGGATCACGTCGATGCCCGGCGTCTCGGCGGCCAGCTTGAGATCCTGCGGAAAGCCCAGGTGCGACAGCAGGACGACCAGATCGACCTTCTCCTCGCGGAGCCGGTGCAGCTGCTCGCGGGCTTCGGCCACGCCCATTTCAAACCGCACGCCTTCAGAGAAGGCGGGGGGCATGGTTTTGTCGACGATGGGGCAGGCCAGGCCGATCACGCCGATCCTCAGACCGCCGCGCTCGAACACCCATCGCCCGTCGAACACGGGCGCGCCGTCATCCTTGCGGAAGACATTGGCGGCCAGGACGGGATACTCCAGTCGCGCCGCCAACGCCTTGAACCCCGCGGGGCCATAGGCGAACTCCCAGTGCGCCGTCATGGCGTCGATCTTCAGAGCGTTCATGATCGGGACCAAGGCCTCGCCCCGGCTGGCGACGGCGACCCGCGTGCCGTGGAAGGTGTCGCCGTTATCCAGGGTCAGACATGGGCCTTCGGCGCGCGCCTCTTCGAAGAGGCGCGCGATGCGGGCGACCCCGCCCAGCCTTTCGAACCGCCAGCCGCCTTCGGTGCGCACCAGTTCCGGGTGCGGCTCGAGATAGCCGTGCAGGTCGTTCAGTTGGAGCAGGGTCAGGGCGGCCATGGCGACTCTCAGCGCAGCGGTTGTCCGGAGCGGATACGACCGATCACGGCTGCGAGTTGCGCCTGGGGCATGCCGCCGGGGATCAGATTGCCGTTGATGATAAAGGCGGGCGTGCCCTGGAGGGCCAGGGCCGCCGCTTCTCGGCCGTTTCGGTCGAGCACCGCGTCGATGTCTGCGCGGTGATCGGCCAGGTCCTGATTCAGGCGCGCCATGTCCACGCCGGCCGACTGGACCAGACGCGTGATGTCCGCCTGGTCGCCGATGCGCGACGGCGACAGCATGAAGGCGTTATGGACGGCCTCGTACTTGCCTTGGTAACTGGCGGCGAGGGCGGTCCGGGCGGCGGTCTCCGACACGTCGCCGAAGATCGGCCAGTCCTTGTACAGGACGCGCACCTTGGGGTCCGCCTTCAGCAGGCCGTCGATCTCCGGCTGCATCTTCTTGCAGTAGGGGCAGTTGTAATCGACGAAGCCGATGATGGTCACATCGGCGTTCTGGGCGCCGATGAAGGGCGCTGCTGGGTCGCGCAGAAGGTCGTTGAAGCCGACCTGGGCGATGGGCGGCATGTCTTGTCCAGAGGCGGCGGAAGGGCTGGCGGGCGCCGCGCCGTTGTCGGCGTCGGCGGGGCCGCAGGCGGCGAGCGCCAGGACGGCGGCGAGGGCAGGGGCGAAGGTGCGGTTCATGGAAGCTCCGTGAGGCGAGGGGTCAGTGCAGACGCGCGATTTCGGTCGCGATCTGTTCGGGGGCGATTTCCCCCATGTGGGCCTTGGCCAGACGGCCGTCGGCGTGGAGGAACAGGGTCACCGGAATGCCGGCCGTGCCGTAGTGGCGCGGCACCGCCATGGCCTCGTCAAACAGGACATGGTCGAGGGCCAGCCCCTGGCTCTGCAGAAAGGCGCGAACGCCGGCTTCGCCCTCGCCCTGGTTGACGAAGAGGAAGCGCACATTCGGATGGGCTTTTTCGGCCTGGGCCAAAGCCGGCATCTCGCGCCGGCAGGGCGGGCACCAGGTGGCCCAGAGATTGATCACCGTGGGCCGGTCGCCCGGAGCGGATAGATTGATGGGCGGGGCGTCCATCGCGGCCAGCGTCAGGGCGGGCGGCGCCATGGGCTGCGTCGCCGAGGCCAACTGATGGGCGGTGGTCCAAACCAGGGCGCTGGCCAGCACAGGCGCAATGGCCCAGGCGCGTTCGCGCGTCGTGCGCAGCAGCAGGATCGTGGCCAGGATCACGACCGGCGCGACCCAGATCCAGCTGAACCCGCCCTGCCAGATCGCGAGCGCTCGCCACGGGTCGGCCCCGAAATACTCCCGGTGCGTCGCCACGTGACCGAGGCGGGCGGCCGCCAGACCGCCGAAGACCAGAACTGTGCTCCACAGGTTGAAGCGCGGGCTGACCCGGCTGGCCAGCAGTCCGGCGCCGATCATGAAGACGAACACGCCCGCGATAATGGCGAACCGCTCTCCCGACAGGACGAGCGGGCCCAGGGTGATGGCGTTCATGCGGCGGCTCCGGCGCTCTGCAGGGCGGATGCGACGTCTTGGGCCGACGTCTCTCCGATCAGTCGGCTGCCCGGCGCTTCGGTCGCCGAGGGCGAAAGGAAGATCATCGTCGGCGGCCCGACCACCTCGTGCCGCTCAAGAAGCGCGCGCGCCTCGGGCGTGCTGCGCGTGACGTCGACCTTGATGAGGTCGGTGTTCGAAAGGCCGGCGATGACGGCGGGGTCCTCGAACACCGTCCGCTCGATCACCTTGCAGCTGACGCACCAGTCAGCGGTGAAATAGACCAGGGCGGGACGTTCGCGCGCGCCGGCATCGGCGACGGCGCGGTCCAGCGCCGTCTGATCCAGCACGACCGCCGCGGTTTCGACCGGCGCGGCGGCTGCGGCTCCAGCTCCAGCGGGACGCGCCAGGGGCTCAAGCGGGCGCCACGGGTCGTCCGCCCCGAGACTGAGTCCGACGAGCAGCAACAGGCCCCAGGTCGCGGCCGCCAGGCCGGCGACCCGGGCGACGCCGTTTCTCAGGTTCGGGCTCAGCGGCTGGAACAGGCCGAGGGCCGCCGCCAGACCGAGCGCCAGCGCCGCGCCGAGAGCCAGCGTCGCGGTCGGCGGCAGGATGCGGCTGGCCAGCCACCAGGCCATGCCCAGGAAGATGAAGCCGAACAGCATCTTCACCCGGTCCATCCACGGCCCGGCCTTGGGCAGGAAGCGCGCGCCGACCGTGCCGAACACGATCAAGGGCACCCCCTTGCCCAGGCCCAGGAAGAACAGGGCCGCCGCGCCCAGCCCAACGTCGCCGGTCTGGGCGATATAGAGCAGGGCGCCCGCCAGGGGCGCGGTCACGCAAGGGCCCACGATAAGGGCGGAGACGAAGCCCAGACCTGCGGCTGAGGGCAGGGACCGCCGGCCGTCGCCGCCGTCGCGGGAGAGGCGGCTGGTCCAGGTCGAGGGCAGTTGCAACTCGAAGCCCCCGAACATGGAGGCGGCGAGGATGACGAAGACGACAGCCAGAGCGCCCACGGCCCAAACCGACTGGAGCGCCATCTGCAGGTTCTGTCCGGACCAGGCGGCCGCGACGCCCAGGAGGGCGAAGGCGATGGAAAGGCCCAGCACATAGGCGACCGAGAGCATCAGGCCTCGGCGCGTACCGCGCCCGTCCACGCCGCGTCCGATGACGCCGGCCAGGATCGGATACATGGGAAAGACGCAGGGCGTGAAGGCCAGCAGCACGCCAAAGCCGAAGAAGGCGAGCAGGACCCAGGTCGCCCCGCCCTGCAGCGCCAGGCGATCGACGAAGCCCGGGTTGGCGTCCAGAGTGACCGCCGGCGATGACGCGACCGGCGAAGGCGCCGCCGCTCCCTCGTCGTTCTCGGGCGCGGGTGCAGCGCCCGGCGCCTGGATCGCCAGCATGGCCGCGGCCTGTGCGGTCTGCGCATCGGCCTCCCGCGCGGCCACGTCGGACTGCGGCCGGGTCGGCACGTCGATGGTGCGCGTCATCGGCGGGTAGCAGATCGAGTCTTCGAGGCAGCCCTGATAGGTGATGTTGACCGACGTCGGCTCGCCGGCCTGCGTCAACGTCTGCGCCGACAGGATCGCGCGACCCGCGTCATGCCAGACGTCGACGACGCCGAAGCCCGGATCGTCCTTGGTTTCGCCGGCGGCCAGTTCCAGCGGCAGAGACTCTTTCCCGCCCGGCGTGCTGGCGACGGTGTGGTCACGATAGAGATAATGGCCAGGCGCAATGTCCCAGGCGAAGGCCAGGTCGCCGTCAGCCTCACGCGTCACCGTCAGGGCGAAGGCCTTGTCAGGCGAAAGCGGAGCCTGACCCAGAGCCGAACCCGGCAGGGCGAAGGACAGGATTGCGAGAGCGGCGGGCAGCAGTCGGCGGAAAAACCTCATGGCCATCTCGTCGGCAAGCGAGCTTAAGTCAGGCTTAAGCCGGAGCTTGCACGTCACACCGCATGAGATTGCTCGCCATAGAAGACGATCCCGTTCTCGCTGACGGCCTCCAGGTCGGGCTCAGCGCCTGTGGCTGGACGGTCGAGGTCGTCGGGCGGGTCGAGGATGCCCTCGCGGCGCTTGAGAGTTCGGCGTTCGATGCGGTCGTGCTGGACCTGGGCCTTCCGGACGGCGACGGCCTTTCGGTGCTGCGTTTCGTTCGAGAGCGCGACATGGATGTCGGGGTGGTGGTCTTGTCGGCGCGCGATGACAGTCGGGACCGCATTGTGGGTCTGGACGCCGGCGCGGACGATTATGTCGGCAAACCGTTCGATCTCGACGAGCTGGCCGCGCGATTGCGCGCGGTGCGGCGTCGCCTGCTCGGACGTTCGACCCCCGCCTTGCGCCACGGCGGGGTGACCATCGATCCCAAGTCGCGTCTGGCTTGGCGTGAAGAGGGGGACCTGCCCCTTTCGAGACGTGAGTTCGCTATCCTGGAGGCCCTGATGGAACGGCCCGCACAGGTCCTCTCGCGCGGTCAGTTGGAAGAACGCCTGTACGGCTGGCAGGAGGAGATCGGCTCCAACGCCGTGGAAGTGCACATCCACTATCTGCGGGCCAAGTTGGGAGCCGGCTTCATCCGCACCGTGCGCGGCGTGGGATACACCCTGCAATGAGCTCGATCCGCCTGCGTCTGTTCGTCACTCTCGCGCTCGTGACCGCCCTGGTCTGGGGCGGCGCGGTCGTCTGGGTCGAAATCCAGACCCGGGCCGAAGTGCAACGGGTGCTGGACCGGCGCCTGATGGAGTCGGCCCGCATGGTTTCGTCCCTGATGCAGGCCGGCAGCGTGCGCCCGGCGATCCAGGCTCCGGACACCGGGGCCGCCGATGTCTACGACCGTCAGCTCTCCTGCCAGATCTGGTCGCTGGAAGGCGATCTGATCGGTCGGTCGCAAAGCGCACCTGCCGAGCGGTTGTCGGAAGGGGGCGACGGATTTTCTGAGCGCACGATCCGGGGCGAGCGCTGGCGCGTCTATACTGTGCATGATCGTGACGCCGGTTTCCGGGTCATGGTCGGGGACAATCTGGCCGTTCGCGAACACCTGGTCGGCAATGTCGTCACCGCCTTGATCGGTCCGGCGGTCCTTGGTCTGCTGGCGCTGGGTGTGCTGATCTGGTGGTCGGTTGGGCGGGGGCTGGCGCCTATTCGACAAATGACCCGCAGCCTTGCGGTACGGGATGCGGAAGATCTGACGGCGTTAGACGTATCGCCGGACGCCCGCGAACTCCGTCCCTTCGCCCTGGC
This sequence comes from Brevundimonas sp. PWP3-1b1, assembly GCF_049896065.1. Classification (NCBI taxonomy): domain Bacteria; kingdom Pseudomonadati; phylum Pseudomonadota; class Alphaproteobacteria; order Caulobacterales; family Caulobacteraceae; genus Brevundimonas; species Brevundimonas sp. PWP3-1b1. The sequence continues at coordinate 989,994 of NZ_JAFCTO010000001.1, forward strand.
GCTGAACGACCTGATGTCACGCCTTGGCGCAGCACGGCGTCGCGAGGCCGAGTTCACGGCCGCCGCCGCGCACGAGTTGCGTACCCCTCTGGCAGGCCTGCGCGTTCAGGCGCAGATTGCGGCGTCGTCTTCGGATCCTGCCGTTCGAAGCCGCGCGCTGGAGCAGATTCAGACCTCTGTCGATCGCACCGCCCGCCTCGTCACAGGACTGCTCGCCCTGGCGCGCGAGGACGAGATGCCGGTCGGCGAGGAAGATCGCCGCTGGGTGACGCTCCGATCGCTGTTTGCAGGAGCGGAAGGCGATGGTCGGGTCTCGTTCGTCGACGGTGACGCGCTGCTCAACGTGGATCCAGATCGCTTCAGTGCAGCGGCCGCCAATCTGCTCGCCAACGCACAGGCGCACGCGGCATCCTCAATCCTGATCAGCTACGACCCGACTTCCGGACGTTTGATCGTCGAGGACGACGGACCGGGCGTGGCCTTCTCGGATCTGCATCGGCTGGGCAGGCGCTTCTTCCGCGCATCGAACGCACCCTCCGGAGGGAGCGGTCTGGGACTTTCCATCGTCCTCGCCACTGTGAAGGCCCATGGGGGACAGGTGCAGTTTCTCCGGTCAGCAGATGGGGGCCTTCGTGTTGAGGCGCGTCTTCCAGCGACCTAGGGCGTTGGATTGCGCGCGTTTGCGGCAGGCTCGAAACGGGGGGCTTTTGCGAAGTCGGCTTTCGCGAAGGGTCGGTCCCGGAACAGGTAGCCGTAGTAGAACTGGCGCAGGTCGCGGTGGAAGGCGCGGATGCGGTCCTGGTAGGCGAGTTGGGCCTGCAGGTCGGTCTCCGCCATGTGGGTCATGAGCGCCTGCACCCCGACCGAGGGCAGGACCCAACCCAGCGCACGAGCCGTTGCGTCGCGGCTCTCGAGCCCGCTCCTGTAGGCGTGGACCTGATCGGCGACGCTTTCATCTCCGACCTGGTGGAAGGCGAAATACCATTTGTAATGGAAGGCGTCTGTCAGGGGCGGCGAGTCGGCCCACTCAGGATGGCCCGCGTAGAACCGGCGCATGGTCTCCTCGCGCGGGACGTCCCAGGCACGGTTGACCCGCTCGCGCTGGGCCAAGGCGATCTCGGCGCCCTGGTCGACCGGGATGGCGCGGTTGACGAGGACGTTGGCCAGGGTGGGCAGGATCAGCACCAGGACGAGCCAGGCGGCGGCGAGCGTCGCGGCGTTGGCCACCGAACTCCACCGCAGCCGACTCGTCAGGCCGCACACGAGGACCCAGAAGAAAAGATAGACGAACGCCAGACCCAGCACGGCCAGCATCGTCAGCGGCGCGACGCCCGACACCATGGCCGCGATCAGGAAGGGTAGCGCCAGCGCGGCCCAGAGCAGACCCAGACGCAGCCCGCTCCTGCGGAGCCAGAAGGACAGGCCGCCGCCGGGAAGAGCCTGCAGCATCCGCAGGCGGCCGGCCTCTCGCTCTCCCGAGACCAGATCGTGGAACAGGGCGATGACGAACAGGGGCGCCAGGAAGACGAGGACAAAGGCGAAGTCGAAACGACCCGGCAGGGCCAGCTCGGGGTTGAAGGTGTCGCCGTCATAGATCTGCGCTTCGAGCCCCAGGGCCCGGACACGCAGGATGTAGGGGGAGACGTCCCGCATGCCGAGAGCTGCGAAGGCGAGACGTGAAGGCGGATCCCACGTCGGATGGAAGCTGTAGTAGCCGGCACTGCCGGCGTCCTTCTTGGCGTCGATCCAGTCGGCTACGGCGCCGATGTCCTCGGCCTGGGCCGGCGCGATGGCCGCGATCGCGGCGCGCTGGCGGCCGATCTCGGCAAGACCCGCGATCACCGAGGCCGTCGTAAGCACCGTCAGCAGGATCACGGCGATGACCGACAGACGCGCCCGCAGGAACAGTCGAAATTCGTGGCTCAAGAGGGTCATCAGCGCGCTCCCAGTCGACGGGTGGACAGGCTCAGGAGCAGGCTGGCGAACGCAAACCAGGCGAGCAGGATCGCCAGGCCTGGAAGGGCGGCCGTCGCGAGGGTCTCTCCGGCCGGCGGCTGATAGGCGAAATCAGGCATGAGCCGCCAATTGTCAGAGCCGATGCGCTTGCGCCGGTCGGCTCCAGGATCCTGGGCGGTGTCGTCGCTATAGCTGACATCCTCCGCCTGAAGACGATTGAGCCGTTGCACAAGGTCGTAGCGATAGGCCTCCGCCTGCTCGAGGAAGCGACGATGACCGGCGAAGTCGGTGCCGGCGGCGGCCATGGACAAGGACCGGACGGCGATGGCCGGGCTGATGAGGCCGATCGCGTTGACCAGGCCGTTTTGACGGGCTTGGGCGTCGTAGCTGGCCCTGGCGTAACGGTCGAACAGACCCGACGTCAGCCGCTCGCCCTCCATGCCCAGGAGGCCCTTGTAGTTCACCGGCAGGTCCTCGATGCGGGTCACCCCGTAGCGGTCCAGCACCGACTGTTTGAACGCTGCGAAATGCGGGTCGTCGGGATTGTGGCTGTCGCCCGTCCTGCGCAGATCGCGGGCGATTGCGACATCGGTCTGAAACCGGTTCTGCAGGGGCGTGACCGCGCTGGCGATGTCGGGCGTCATCCGGGGCGCCAGCACGGCGACGACCGCCCAGACTGCGACCAAGGCCATGAGGGCGTCGCGGCTCCGTCCGGCCCTGGCGGAGACCAGGACGATGATGACGATCCAGAGGGCGAGATAGAGGCCGTAGCCGACGGCGATGACGGACATGGGCAGCGCCAGGGCGCCGGGCTGACCGGCGATCAGCAAGAAGCCGATCATCGCCGGAAGCCCCACCAGAATGGCCACTACTCCGAGGGCGGAAAGCTTGCCCAGCACGATCTGACGGCGAGAGACGCCTTGCAGGAGGAGGAGCCGCAGGGTCCCCCGCTCGGTCTCGCGTGCCAGCACGCCGTAGCCGAGAAAGATCAGCAGGAGCGGCGCGACGATCTGGAGCACAAAGGCCGGGGTGAGTTGGCCAAACCTGACCAGGAGAGAACTCTGGCGGACATCGCCGAAGTTCGCCGAGTTCTGGCGATGGCCTTCAAGGAACATGCTGTTGCCGGTGAAGGCGTCGACGCCCGGATCGAAGGCGGCGAGCGGCCCCAGCGGGCGGAAGATGAAGGAGCCATAGTGGACCACCCGGTGGGGGTGACGATCCGGCTGGGCGTCGAACGCCTGTTCGGCTTCAGCCTGATGCCGTGCGCGCAACTCGGCGATGCCCTGCTGGTGCGCCCAGGAACTCAGGGAGGCGACGAGGGTGAGCAGGATAAGGAGGGCGAAGGCGATGACCGCGACGCGATTGCGGATCATCAGGCGCAGTTCATCCCGCGCGATCAGGGCGACGCCGTTCATGCCGCCATGGCCTCGCGACCGGAGGAGAACCGGGCATGGAGCGCGCGGACATCGAACCGTTCAGGACCGCTGGCGGAGACTTCGTCCGCAATGCGTCCCGCTTCCAGAAAGCCGATCCGGTCGGCGACATCGGCGGCGCTCAGGAGGTCGTGGGTGACCATAAGGACGGCCGCGCCGCGATCACGGACGGCCGACACCAGGGTGTTGAAATCCGCCGTGGCGCGCGGGTCCAGACCCGAGGTCGGCTCGTCAAGCAGGAGCACCGGCGTCTGCCGCAACAGGGCGACGGCGATGGCCACCTTCTGCCGCATCCCCTTGGAGAAACCGCCGAGGCGCTGGGTCCAGGCGCGGTCCTGCAGACCGGCTGCGGCGAAGGCGTCGGCGATTTCCTTTCGGTCCCGACGGGCGCCGGAAAGGGCAAGCAGGTAATCGGCGTTCTCGAACGCCGTCAGATGCTCGTAGAGAGCTACGTTCTCGGGCAGATAGGCCAGATTGCGACGCGCGCCATCTGCGTCCCGACCCGGATCGACGCCGCAGACCGCGACCTGTCCCGACTGGGCGCGGGCGAACCCGAGCAGGACCGACAAGGTGGTCGATTTGCCCGCGCCGTTCCCGCCCAGGAGGGCGGTGATGCTGCCGGCGGGCACGCTCAGGGACAGGCCGTCCAGAACGCGGTGCGACCCATAGCTGAGGCTGACGGTGTCGAGTTCGATCGCAGCGGTCATCTTCGTTTCCTTGCCTGGCGCGGCCACAGCCGCCTTCCACCTTGGCGACGACCACTGTCGCTCGCCGGATCGTCACGGCCCTTGACCGCAACGACTGCTGCCGAATAGACGCTACGATATAACATTACAAGCGGAGCTCCTTTGTCCCTACTACAGACGTTCGCACCGGCGCTGATGGCGTCAACGGCCCTCGCGTCGTTCGCATTCGCCAGCCCGGTTGCAGCTCAGGACTCGTCACGGAGCGCGGCCGATCAGTTGGGCGAGGTCATCGTGACCGGAAGCCGATTCGGCGCCCGCACATCGACGGAATCGACCACGCCGGTCGATGCGATCTCGCGCGATACCTTGCAGCAGAGCGGCCGGGTTGATCTCATCCAGATGCTCAAGGTGCAGGTGCCAAGCTTCAACGCGCCTCGCCCCCTTGGATCGGGCGTGGGCGACTACCTCACCCCGCCCTCGCTGCGTGGCCTGGGACCCGGCGAGGTTCTGGTGCTGCTGAACGGCAAGCGACGTCATACCTCCGCTGACCTTAACGCCAGCAATGGCGTGGGCCGGGGCGATGTGTCCGTTGATTTCAACGCCATCCCTTCGTTCGCCCTGTCGCGGGCGGAGGTGCTGCGCGACGGCGCCTCAGCCCAGTATGGATCCGACGCCATTTCAGGCGTCATCAACCTGATGCTTGACGGCTCGCTGGGAAGCCGGGCCCAGGCTACGACGGGCGTCACCGCCGAAGGTGACGGGGCATTCTGGGAGGCGAGCGCCTCATCCGGCTTCGCGATCGGTGATGGCGGCGTACTGCGCCTGACTGCCTCGTTCCAGAAGCGCGAAGGAACCGACCGGTCGCGTCCTGACACCCGTCAGCAGTATTTCGGAACGAACGCGGCCGGTCTGCCGACAACGATTTCCGGCAACTATGGCTCAGGCGTTGGGCTGACCCCTTCGAACGGGCGACTGGATCCGCGCGAGGCGACGATCGACCGGCGCGTCTTCCGCTTCGGCGACCAGCCCAGCACCAACGGTCAAATCTTCTACAACCTCGTCCTGCCGACCTCCGGCGACGTGGAGCTTTATTCCTTTGGCGGCTACGGTCGCCTCGACGGAGACATCGAATATTTCTTCCGCCGCGCAGGCCAGGACGAAACGCTGCGCGCCTTCTATCCGGACGGCTATCGGCCGCTTTTGGACACGCGGATCGAGAACGTATCAGTCGCCGTCGGCGCTCGGGGCGACGACCTGCTGGGCTTCGGCTGGGATCTGTCCAGCGTCTTCGGGCGGAACGTTCAGGACCTCTATTACGACAACAGCGTCAACGTCTCCCTTGGCGCCGCTTCGCCGATCCGCTTCCGTCGCCTCGGTGCGGATTTCGACCAGTGGACCACGAACCTCGACCTGACGCGCAGGATCGCTGCGGGCTCAGGCGCGCCGATCGAGTTGGCGCTGGGGTTCGAGTATCGACGCGAAGCCTACGGGCTGGAGTCCGGGGATCTCGACGGCTTCCGGAGCGGCGGGGTCCCCATTCTCGACGGGCCGAACGCGGGGCGACCCGCGCCCATCGGCGCCCAACCGGGCCCCTCGGCGGGCCCCGATGACACCGCAGCCCTCGATCGCGACAGCTACGCCGTCTACGGCGAGGTGCAGAAGGCCTTTGGCGAGCGGCTGCTGCTTCAGGCGGCCCTGCGCCATGAGCGCTATTCCGACTTCGGAGACACGACCAACTACAAGGTGTCAGGCCGCCTGGACCTGATCGGCGGCCTGGCGGCCCGCGCATCCTGGAACACCGGCTTCCGCGCGCCCGCCCTGGCCCAATCGGGATACAATGCGTCGAATACGCTGATCCTCAACGGTCAGCAGGCCATCGTCCGCGTCGCGGCCGTGGACAGTCCGGCCGCCCGCCTGGTCGGGGCGACGGACCTGAAGCCGGAGACGTCGCGCAATCTGTCGGCCGGCCTGGTCTTCGAACGGGGCGGCCTCACCGCGACCCTGGATGCCTACCGCATCGAGGTCGAGGATCGGATCGCCATCTCGTCGACCTTCCAGGATGCACGCCTGACGGGTTATCTGGCCGCCAACGGCCAGGGGAATTTCAGCGCCATCTCCTATGTGACCAATGCCGTGGACACCACGACCGAAGGCGTCGATCTGGTGGTGGCCTACCGGCATGACTTCGCCGACGGCGGCCAGCTGAGGGGGACGCTGGCGGGCAATTACACCCAGACCGAGTTTGATCGCATCGCCGGCACGCCGGCTCCGCTCGCAGCGCTCGGCATCACCACCCCGCTGTTCGACCTGACGCAGCAGCTTCGCTTCTCCGACAGCCTGCCCCGAGACAAGGTCACTTTGGATCTGGACTATGCGCGGGGTCCGTTCGGCGTCTCGCTGACGAACACCCGATACGGCGAGGTCTCAACCGTCGCCCTGACCAACCGGACGCCGGACCAGATCGCCGTCCTTACGCCCGGCTATGATGTGCGCCAGGTTCCGGTGGGAGCCGCCGGCAACGCCGACCTGATCCAGACCTTTGGGGCCGCATGGCTGACCGACCTCGAAATCAGCTGGGAAGTGACCCCGGCCGTCCGTCTCAGCCTTGGGGCCCAGAACCTGTTCGACGTCTATCCGGACGAGAATATCGCCTCAAGCGTCGCCAGCGTCGCGGCCGGGACCAACGGCGCCGACAACGCCGGAACCCAGCCCTACAACGCCATCTCGCCGTTCGGCTTCAGCGGCCGGTCGATGTTCTTCAGGGTGGGCCTGACGTTCTGAAGCGGTGATTAACTCCTGGGGGCGCAGGGTGGCTGACGAACTTCCGCTCTGTGCCCTTAGGCAAAGACCACTTGATGCGCTTCTCAGACCTTCCACCAACGGCCGCCTCTGACTCATTCGCGACTCTCGGAGCGTCCGCCTTCTGGCGGTGAGCCAATGTCTGCTGCTGTCGCACCCGCGCCTCCAAAGCAACTCCATGCCAAGGGCCCAAGCAGGGGCGTTGGCGTCGGGATAGGAGGGGTATTCAGAGTCGAGATACGCCGCGCCGACGGACGCCGAGAGCCGGTCGTCGATCCTCCATCGCGCCTCGGCTTCGGCACCCTGCTGGCGCAATTCTGCGGCGTGGCGGGTCAGGAACCGCAGCATCCGGTTTGTTGCATATGATCCCGAGCCATGTAACTGCCGCCGGGTGATCGCCGGGTGATCGCCGGGGGAGATCGACATTCAACACACTTCATTAAGATCGCAGCTCGCGGTGCTGGGCGCCGCGATCTTGCTGACCTCAGCGATCGGAACACCGGGCCACAGCCAGAGCAGGACTTCGCACCTCCCGACGTCGGGGCGGAGGGCCCCGGCGTTGGAGGTTCACAATATCGCCGGCGAGTTCCTGGGCTTCTGGGACTCGACCCGGGACAAGACCACTGCCGAACGCGTCGTTCTGTTCAAACGCGACGTCGCGCCTGAATTTCCGGGTTTCTACGGCCATGCCCGCTTCAACGGGCTGATGACGGAAGAGCAGCGAGACGGTACGATCGCAAGGTCGATCGAGAGCTTCGGTGCCATCCGCGACGCCTACGTCCTGAAGCTCGAGACCTTCGACAGGGATCTCGCGCGCAACACCTCCGTTTTCGCCGAGACCTTTCCGGACTTCCAGCCTGATCGGCCCATATGGGTGCTCCATTCCCTCGGTGAATTCGACGGCGGCACCCGGGTCATCGATGGTCAGGCGTTCCTGCTCTTCGGCGTGGACGGGATGGTGGCGTTCCACGATGCCGACGTGACGAACGAAGCGGCGTTCTTCCATCATGAGCTTTTCCACCTGTATCACCGCCCCCGACTTGGCGCGTGCGAGGCGATCTGGTGTTCGCTCTGGCAAGAAGGTCTTGCGACCTACGTCGCGTCGAAGCTGAATCCGGCCGCCAGCGAAGCTGAGCTTCTCCTCACACTGCCCGACGACATGGCCGCCGCCACGCGTTTGCAACTGGAGCCGTCGTTGCTCGCGCTGCGCCAGGTTCTGACCCTGAAAGACCCGTCTGCCTACAGCGACCTGTTCGGCTTCGGCGGGCCTGCCACATCGTCATTGCCGCAACGCCGTGGCTATTACCTGGGATTTCTGGTCGCCGAGCAACTGGGTCGAACCCACGATTTGCAGACCCTGGCCAATATGCCGGCTGAGCAGGCTCAGCCTCTGGTCATCGAGGCCGTTGACCAGTTGATCGCGAGAGCGCGTGCCACTCCATAGCGCTGTAAGACCGGGTCGAGCATCGTAGGCGAACCGATCCTGTTCGTGTTGCCCCGTCGGGCGCCGGGCTGCCATCGTGGTCGGTATCGGAGGTCAAGCGAGCCTGTGCGGGCGAGTTCCGGCGACGGCTCCAAACCCGGGGCTGAATCGGCCCATCCATAAACCAAGCTTGACGTTTGCCGGGATGAGGCCGAATCACCTTTCCTGTAACGAGCAGGAACGTTTGGGAGTCATGGCGTGGTTTGGTGCTGTCAGACTGGTCGACTACGAGCCTGACAGGCGAATCAAACCCCACGCCCACCGGGAGGCCAGCCTCAGCCTGATCGTGGGGGGACGATACTCGGAACAGATACGGGGCCGCGACGAAGTCCATGAGACCGGGCACATGCTCTACTGTCCGGCGAACAAGGAGCACGCCCAGGCCTTCGCCCCCCACGGGCGCACGGCAGGCGCAGATAAGGGGTGGGCAGCTCGATCGGTTTGCCGTCGTACTCCCCGGTGTCCGAAAACACCGCTGCATCGGTGAACTGGGTCAGGCCGCAATCAAGGGCGTAGAGTCTGATCGCCGCCGCCTGTTCGGCAGACGACGCGATCGCCGGGAATCCGGCGCCGGCGATCGCCAGGGCGGCCCCGAGCGCTGAGGCCATTTTGTGAGCTTGCTCATGAGGGGGTTCTTCACGACGGTGGGTGAGAGACAGGGTGCTTGGGGCGGTGTGTTGATGAGCTCGACGAAGGAGATCAGCCGGTTCGTTCGACGATCGCGTCGTGGACAGCCTCGAACCATGAGCCGAGCCGGGAGGGGTCGCCCGTGACGCGCATCTCGCCTCCCTCCAGATAGTTCTGGAGTGCTGCGGAGTAGGCCTGGTCGGCCGTCCTCAAGGTATTGAGCCGGCGGGCGGCGTCCGCGGTGAGCTCCACCACGACGTCCGCCGTCTCGTCGCGTCCTGCCCCGACCCTGAACGAAGGCCGGCCGTCCGCGATGTCAAAGCGGATGCCCTGCACCAGGCCCCCGGCGACCTCGGACCCGTCCGTGTACCGCTCGACAAACGAGACGCTGAGCGAGGTCGGCAGGCTGGCTTCGTTGGCGGCCCGGGTCAGGAGCTGGCCGACCATGTGGAACCAGGCCGTCGTGCCTTGCCTAATCTTGGAATGGTCCATCTTGGGATCCTTTGGTCGAAAGGGCGGATGATCGGTGTCGGGCGACGTCACGGGCGCGCGGCCGGGTCAGGCGACGTCGAGAACGATCTTTCCCTGGATGTGTCCGCGTGCCGCCCGTTCGTGCGCTCTGGCGGCGTCCGCTAGCGGGAAGCGGCTGTCGATGACGGTGCGCAGGCTTCCGTCGTCCAGCAGACGTGCGAGGTCCTTCAGCTGGTCGCCGTTGGACCGGACCTGGGTTGTCGAGACCGTGATGTTCCGCTGTGTCGCGGCCGCGGCGCCTTCGAAGCCGAGCGGGAAGGCGAGGAACAGGGCCCCGCCTGGTTTGATGACCGGAATGAGCGCCTCCGCCGCGGCGCCGCCGATCACATCCATGACGATATCGACGTCGTGCGCCACATCGGCGATCCTGGTCGTCTGGTAGTCGATGATCTCGTCGGCCCCGAGTTCTCGCAGGAGCTGCGCCTGGGCGGCCGAGGCGACCGCAATCACCTTCGCGCCCTTCAGCCTGCCAACCTGTACCGCGAAATGTCCGACGCCGCCGGCGGCGCCGTTGACCAGAAGGGTCTTGCCCGCGAGCGACTGCGGCTGGTGCTGGTCGGGCTGAAGGGCATTGGGTTCGTTATGGCCCAGCTCGACCAGGAACTGCCACGCGGTCAGCAGCGACATCGGAGCGCCGGCGGCCTGGGCGTGACCGAGGTTCAGCGGCTTGAGTGCGACCTGAGACGCGGGGGCGGTGACGTATTGGGCGTAACCTTGACTGCCGCCCATCATGCCAGCAGGGAAGCGCACCATGGAATAGACCTCGTCGCCGACCGCGAAGGCTGTAACGCCGTCACCAACCGCGGCGATGACGCCGGACACATCCGTTCCCAGGGTCAGAGGAAATTCCACCTTTGGCTGCCACTCAGCGGGAAGGGCGCTGTAGCCGTCGCGCAGGTACCAGTCCGGCGGATTAAGGCCGACGGCGTGAACGCGGATGAGGACCTCCGCCGCGGCCGGCGTTGGTTTCGGCGCGTCCTCGTAGCGAAGCACCTCGGGGCCGCCGAACGCGTGCTGGCGGACAGCCTTCATGGTTTGGTTCAACATCGTCCTGATCCTTGATGGGCGCCGAAGCGTCTTCTGGAGATCAAGATGATGTCGGTCTGAGCAGTTGATAATCGGGGCGAAAGTCGCTTTAGTCATGCCATGAAGGAACAGGTTGGTCTGGAGCGGCTCACCGGCCTTATCGCATTCGCTAAGGCGGGCTCGCTCGGGAGCTACACCGCCGCGGCGCGGGCCCTGTCCATTTCACCTTCGGCTGTGAGCAAGAGCGTGCAGAGGCTCGAGAAACGGCTGGGCGTCCCGCTCTTCACCCGCACGACGCGATCGCTGACCCTGACGGCGGAGGGGCAGGCGTTGCACGGGCGGGCGGTCAAACTGCTGTTGGACGCGGACGCGATCGAGCAGGTGGCGATGGCGTCGCGTTCCGAACCTTCGGGGATACTTCGCATCGCCGCGTCCTTGCCGCTGGGAATTCACGTGATCGCACCCGCCCTGCCGGCGTTCCGGCGGCGTTACCCCAAGGTCAGCGTGGACCTGCGTCTCAACGACCAGATCATCGACATCATCGAGGAGGGTTGCGATGTCGCAATCCGGATAGGCGATCTGGCGGACTCGCGGTTGATCTCGCGTCGGCTGGGACCTCTGCGCCTCTGCGCCTACGCGTCGCCGGACTATCTGGCGGAGCGCGGCGTGCCGCTGGTGCCGGACGACCTCGAAGGGCACGACACGGTCAACCTGCGCTACCAGAGCACGGGTCAGTTGTTCCGCTGGCCGTTCAACATCGGGGGGCGGGAGGCGGAGTTCACGCCGCCGGCCGGAATCGTCGTGGACGCCAGCGAAGCGGTGGTGGCAGCCGTTGTGGCGGGGGGCGGGGTCGGCATCTGCGCGAGCTTCATGGCGGCGCCCTGGGTCGCGAGGGGGCAACTGGTCCCTGTGATGACGGGGTTCGCAGTTGAGCAACATAACATCACGGCTCTCTGGCCAGAGAGCAGGCGGGCAAGTCCGGCTGTGCGAGCGTTCCTGGCCATGCTTCAGGACGTGATCCTGTAAAGACGCCTGAGAATGAGAGGTCTCGCCGTCTTGGGGCTTCTGGATGCCTCCTTCCAGATGAGGAGCTGATGACCGCTCGTGATTTGACCAGGACGTTTCGAATGGCCGCTTACCCGACTCCCTGTCGCGCCTCGCCATGTCGCCGGCGGACACCGTCTGTTGCTCGGGTCCAAATCGCCGCTCGCGGCTCGACCCGGCTCAGGGTTCGGCTGTCCTGACGAAGTCTATGAAGGCCCGCAGAGCTTCGGGCATCTGCCGCCGGCTCGGATAGTAGATGTGAAAGCCGGGGAAGGGTTTGCACCAGTCTTCCAGCACCCGCACCAGCTTTCCGGTCTGCAGCCAAGGGGCGACGAAGCTTTCTGGGAGAAAGGCCACGCCGACCCCTTCCAAAGCCGCCGCAAGGATCAGATCGGTCTCATTGACCGTGATCCTGTTCTTGATGTCCATTTCGATCGGCCCGTGGGGACCTTCGAAGATCCACCGATACAGGGCCCCGCTCTCGCTCCACCGGTAGGTCACGCCCACATGGTCGTGAAGATCAAGCGGCGTCCGCGGCGGTGGGCGCTGTGAAAAATAGTCCGGCGAAGCCACGACCGCCATTCTGAGGTCAGGCGTCAACCTCAAGGCGATCATATCCTGATGCACCAGGGCGCCGGATCGGATTCCCGCGTCGAAGCCCCTGGCGACGACATCGGTGAGGCTGTCATCGATCACCAGATCGAACCGAATGTCCGGATAGGCGGCAAAGAATTCCGCGAAGAGGGGCGTAAGGATGAGCCGGGCTGCGATGCGAGGAAGGTTCAGCCTGACCAGACCCCGGGGCTGACCCTGCCGGGCGCCGGCCTCCTGAACCGCGCTGTCCAGTTCGGCCATCGCCGGCCGCATACGATCGACCAGAGCCAAGCCCGCTTCCGTGGGCGCCACGCTCCGGGTCGTCCTGTTGAGCAGTCGGACTCCCAGCCGATCTTCGAGGGCCCGGACGGTCCGGCTCAGGGCGGACGGGGACACACCGAGGCGGGTAGCGGCCTTCCTGAAGCTCCGATCGTCGAAGACGGCCATGAAGGCTGTCAGTTCGGCGAACTCTCCACCCTTCATATTGATGTCTCCAAAGGCAACAGCCCGTCCCGATTATAGAGAATTATCGTCGACAATCCGACCCCCCAGATTGTTGTGCTGACAGCCACGGGCGCGCCGTCCGGCGTTTCTGACGGGTGTCTTCCGATTGGAAGGATCACGTGATGACGAACATGATGCGGCGTTGGGAAATGGACGCCCCTGGACGGGACAGGCTTGAATTGAAACAGGCTCCGATCCCCTCGCCGGGACCCGGCGAGGTGCTGGTCAAGGTGGCGGCGGTCGCGCTCAATTATCGCGACAAGATGGTGATCGAGACCGGTCGGGGCCTTCTGCTCGCCTTTCCGTTTACGCCGGGATCCGATCTGGCCGGGACGGTGGTTGCGCTCGGAACCGATGTCACGCGCCTCTCCATAGGGGACCGTGTGATCTCGACCTTCACCCCGGAGTGGATCGACGGTCTGCGGCCAGGCGACGCCCGCACGCCGGCCTATCGGACACTCGGCGGCTTCTATCCGGGGGTGCTTTCGGAATATGTGGCGTTCCCGCAAGACTGGTTCGTTCACGCTCCGACGACTCTCGACGACGGAGAAGCGAGCACGCTGCCCGTCTCGGGGCTGACGGCCTGGTTCGGCCTAGTCGAGCGTGCAGGGCTTCAAGCCGGGGACACGGTGCTGATCCCCAGCACCGGCGGGGTCGCCATTTTTGGCCTCCAGATCGCCAAGGCTCACGGGGCCCGCGTGATCGTATGCGGCTTCGGCGAAAATCTCGACCGCGCCATGGCGCTCGGGGCGGACCATGTCGTCGACAATCAGACCGGAGATTGGGAGGAGGCGGTGCTCGCCATCACCGGGGATCGCGGCGCCGATCATATTCTCGAGGTGATCGGCGGATCGCATCTGGCGAGCTCGGTGAGGCTCGCGGCCGTTGGGGGCCATATCTGCCAGATCGGCGCCCTGGAAGGGTTCGATATCTCCGCTCCGGCCATGCCGTTGATGCTGAAGGACGTCACGATTCATGGCATCGGCACGGGCAGCCGGCGGGCGCTGGAACGTCTCGTGCGGGCGGTGGACCAAACAAGCCTCAAGCCCGTGATCGATACGCGATATCGGTTTGAGGATCTCTTCTCTGCGCTTGATCACCTGGATCGCAGCGCGTTCGGCAAGATCGTGATCGATATGCAGGCAAGGGGCTGAGAGTTTCGCGATCGGCTATGCACAGAAATGTCGTGCGATCAGCCGATCGCGGCTCACGAGCAGGGCCGATGCGACGGATCCACTGAATATCGTGTCAGCGGCCGCCTCCGGCCTTCAGTGCACCATCCTTTCTGGCCGCGAGCTTAGGTCCGTTCTCGGCGGCGGGAACATACCTGAGTGAAGCCTATTGCCCGGCCAACCAGGCAGGGCACTGGCGTCGGCGCCCGCCCATTTGCGCGAGGCAATCAACGTCCGCTCATGGCGCCTCCGAGCCCTATCGGGGTCAAGCCGGATAACAGGAGAGCGGTCCCACCGTTCTGACGCCACGGCGGCGGCGCTCCGCCGTCGCCTCCTGTTCAAACCTCGTGATCCAGCAGCAGCACATACTGTTGCCCGCTGTGCATGTCGCGTTCGCCTACGCCGCCCTGCGGATTGGCGCGCGGATAGGAGAATTTGATAACGGAAAGATTCGGGGCTTCGATCCGCTTCGTTCTGGATGGGTCGACGCCGAAAACGGCGGCCAGCGCCTCGGTGCTCAAACCTGGGCGATCCTTCCAGACCGCGAACGAGGCCGGGCCGTCGAAGAACAGATCGACGGTGATCCAGAAGGGTCCGGCGTTCTTGGACCGGAGGTGCGAACAGGCGTCCTTCAGTTTGGTCATGACCGCCGTCCCCCCGCGTCGGATGAGAGATCGATCATCGTCGTGCGGACCAGTTCATGGCCGTCGGCGACCTCGATCACATGGTTGAGCAGGAAGGCGTAGCTGCGCCCCCGCTCGATTTCGGCCGGTGAGAACGGGAAGGCGTAGCTGGGCAGTTCCATCCCCATCGTCAGGGGGAAGTGGAAGAAATACGGGTTGGCGGTCTTGGCGATGCGTGTCGCCAGATCCTGCGTCGCCGCCGTCGCCACGAACATCAGGCCGAGTTCGCGGGGGACGAAGCCCTTGTCCACCGGGGCACCGGTGACGGCGTTCCAGCCATAGGGCCGCAGGGAGATAGTGTAGTCGTCCGGCGCCAGGCCCAGAACGCTCCGCGTCCGGTCGTCGAGCGCCTTCTGCATCCGTTCGAGGAAGACATCGACGGAGGTCATGACCTCCGGAGCCGCGATGCCGACGATCATCAAGGTCTGGAAGGGCCCGTTGGCCGCGCCTTCCAGCTTCATCGTATAGGGCGCGGCCTCGAAGCGGCCGCCGGTCACCAGCACCCGTCGGTCGTCAAGCGCCTCGTACCGGGCGCTCTCCACGCGCAGGACCCCGCCGGGCTCATACAGGGTATGGGGATCGCTGTTCTCGTAGAGCATGTGCTCGGAGACGGTGAAGGGGGTGCATCGGTTGGCGGCGCTCATCGGGGCGACTTCGAAACGGTCGGGGCCGACCCGGATGACGACCCCGCCGTCGATCGGATTGACGGTGCATTGTCCGCCGCATTCGGCGATCTTGCCCGCATGCCAGGCTGGCCCCGCGCCGGCGCCGCGCATGAGGGGGACGGCGGCGAGGACGGCGGTGTCGGTGGTGCGTCCGCCCAGAACGATATCGGCCCCGGCCTCCAGGGCGGCGATGTAGGGCTCCGGCCCCATCAGGGCGACGATATGCTCGCACTGGTCGATCGTCCCGTTCTCCAAGGCCCCGAACGGAGCCAGGGGATGCACGCCGCCGTTCGTGTTCCGGGCCTTGAGATATTCGGGATCGACCTCGGAGTAGAGCAGGGCGATGCGGGGCTTGAGACCCAGTTCGTCGGCGATCTCGAGGACGATGTCGCGCGTCGAGTCCAGGGCGTCGTCGCAGCCGGACGTCCCGCACGAGCCGATCAGCAGCGGCACCTTCCACCGGTCGCGCGCCGCCATCAACACCGTCAGGTCCGCCTTGAGCGAGTCCCGGCTGTATTTTGATTTCCCGGTCGCCAGATAGGCCGGACCACTGTCGGTGGAGCCGGCGTCCAGCGCGATCGCGTCCGCCCCGGCCGCCATCGCCTGCTCCAGAAGATCGGCGCGGACGCCGGCGCCGAGGGCTCCCACGGGAACGACCACCGTCGTCCAGGCGGCGGCGTCGATCTCGGAAGAGGATTGGGCCCCGGTCATGATCATCCTCCCACGCCAGCGGCGACGAACGGAACCGCGCCGGTGATCACCGCGCCGAAGACGAGCAGAAGCGCGAGGGCGACGGCCCATTTGAGGCCGAAGCGCTGCATGGCGCCGACCTCCACATCCAGCATGCCGGCGACGAGATAGACGCCCGCCACCAGCGGACTGAGGTTATGAATGGTCTGGCCCAGCAGGGACGCCCGCGCGATCTCGACCGGGGCCACGCCATAGTGGCCGGCGGCCTCGGCGATGACCGGCACGATGCCGAAATAATAGGCGTCGTTGGACATGACGAAGCTGAGCGGACCGCTCGCCAGGGCCGTCACCAAGCCCATGTGCGGGCCCAGCGCCGGCGGAACGACATGGACGAAGGCGGCGCCCATGGCCGCCACCATGCCCGTGCCGTCGAGGATGCCGGTGAAGACGCCGGCGGCGAAGACAAGGACGGCGATGCCGATGGCGTTGGGGGCGTGGGCGGCGATGCGGGCGCGCTGCTCGATCACGCGCGGATAGTTGACCGTGACCGCGATCGCCAGTCCGATCATGAACACCAGCGGTAGCGGCAGGACGCGGGTGATGGCAGCCGCCAGAACGGCCAGGGTCAGGATCAGATTGACCCAGATCAGGCGCGGACGAGCCACCTCAGGCGCGTCCTCACGCAAGGCCGTGAAGGCCGTTGTCCCGGGCTCCAGGGCCATGACGCCCAGACGTCGTCGTTCGACCCCGCCCAGATACCAGGCCAGGGCGATCACGCCGGCGACGCCGATCAGGATCGCCGGGATCAGGGGCAGGAAGACGTCGTTGATGTCCAGCTGCAGGGCGCTGGCCACGCGAGCGGTCGGCCCGCCCCAGGGCAGGATGTTGATCATCGCATTGGCCGAGCCGAGCAACACGGCGAGCACCAGCACATTCATCTTCAGCCGGCGGTAGATGGGCAGGAAGGCGGTGATGGTGACCATGGCGGTGGTCGCGCCGTCGCCGTCCAGAGAGACGATCAGCGCCACGATCGCGGTCCCCAGGGCGACCTTGCGCGGGTCGCCGCCGACCGCCTTCAACACCCGGCGGACCAGCGGGTCGAACAGACCCGCGTCGATCATGATCCCGAAATAGAGGACGGCGAACAGCAGCACTACCGCCGTGGGGGCCAGGGCCACGACGCCCTGGATGGCCATGCCGCCGATCTCCGGTCCGAAGCCCGCCAGGGCGGCGACGACCAGCGGGATCACGATCAGGGCGGACAGGGCCGACAGGCGCCGGGTCATGATCAGCGCCATGAAGGCGATGACCATGCCGAAGCCGAAAAGGGCGAGGAGACTGGGGCTCAAGACAGGGATCCTAGTAGCGCCAGCGCACGGTGGCGCCGAACGTCCGCGGTTCGCCGTAGAAGGCGAACTGGCCGCCGGTCAGGATGTATTGATGGGTGATGTAGACCTCGTCGCCAAGGTTCCTGCCCCACAGCGACGCCTCCCAGCGGCCGTCCGGGCTGGTGAAGCCGAGACGGGCGTCGACAAGCGTCTTGGCCGGCCGGACGTTGAGTTCGTTGTTATCGATGTCGTCGAAGATGAAGCTCTCGTACTGGACGTCCACGGCCCCCGAAATCACGGCGCCTGAGCCGAGGGTGCGTTCGTAGGCGGGTGAGAAGGTCCATTTGTGCTCGGGATTTCGCGTCAGGCGGTTGCCCGAGAAATCTCGGCCGTTGTCGACCAGCTCCTCGAACCGGGCGTCATTCCAGGCATAGGCCAGACCCAGTGAAAGCCCCTCGACCGGTTCCCAGCGCGAGGTCAGTTCGAAGCCCTTGATCCGCGCCGAACCGGCATTGGTGGTGATGGTGTCGAACCCGACGGTGCGGCGTACCTGCAGGTCGGTGTAGTCGGTCCAGAACAGGCTTGGGTTCAGCAGCAGGGCGCGGTCGAACAACTCCGCCTTCAGTCCGATCTCGTAGTTGGTCGCGGTTTCGGGCGAGAAGGGGGTCGCGGCGCTGACGCCGGTCGCGGCCGTGTCCTGGAAGCCGCCGCTCTTGAACCCGCTCGAGATCACGCCATAGGCCATGACGTGGTCGGCCAGTTGATAGTCGCCGCCGACCCGGTAGGTCAGTTCGTCCCACGAGTCGGAGGCGCTGATGGTGAACCGCTCGCGGGCGCGCAGCAGGGCTGTGCTGGCGGCGTTCGAGACATCATAGTCCTTCTCGTCCTTCGACCAGCGCAGGCCGCCGAAGATGTTGAACCGGTCGGTCGCCGCCCAGGTGGCGTCGGCGAAGGCGGCGACGCTTTCGGTGATGTTCGACTGGTCGTAGCGATCGATGGCGCCGAAGGTCCCCGAGGGCTGCGGCGGGCTGTCCAGCCTGAAGATGTCGGAGCGGTCCGTGTCGGCTCGGAAATAGTAGGCGCCGACAACCCAGCCGAGCCGGCTGCCCGGCAGGGCGGAGAGGCGCAGCTCCTGACTGCCGAAGCTGGTCTCCTCGATCTGGTCGCCGCGGATGTTCAGGGCGTTGGTCGTGGGGTTGCCGCCGTCACCGTCGCCGAAGCTGTTGTAGTCCAGCCGGCGCCACGAACTGATCGACGACAGCACGAAGTCGTCGAAGGTCCAATCGACGCCGAGCCGCACGCCCCAGGTGTCGCGCTCGTCATAGCCGTTGGTGTCCATCCGCGTGGTGTCGCGATCCCGGTCTATGGTCGGGCGCCAGACGGCGGCGGTGCCGCTGGCCGGGTCCACCCCGATCGTGTGCCGCGCCTGGGCCGTGGCGCGATCGCGCGTGCCGTCGATGCCGAGGACGATGCTCAGATTGTCGGACGGCTGGAACAGCAGCTGGGCCCGCAGGCTCTTGGTGTCCTGATCCTCGACGCGGTTGTCGAGGTAGGTGTTGTGGACGTAGCCGTCATGGGTGCGCGAACTGGCGCTGAGGCGAAGCGCGAGGGTGTCGCCGAGGGGGAGGTTGGCAAACCCCGCCAGGTCGAGGCGGTCGTAGTTCCCGAAGGTGGCCGCGACGCTGGCGTCGAACCCTGAAAGACTGGGGCGCTGATTGACGACGTGGATGGCGCCGCCGACCACGTTCTTGCCCCATAGGGTGCCCTGCGGGCCCTTCAGCACCTCGATCCGCGCCACGTCGAAGGCGTCGAAGGCCACGGCGGCGGGCCGGCCCATATAGACTTCGTCGATGAACACCGCGGTGGACGGATCGCCGGCCGCGCCGCGGTCCGACGAGCCGATGCCGCGGATCGCGGGGCGGGGCTGGGAGGCCGGGAAGGCGTCGAAATTCAGCCCGACCGTGCGATTGGCGACGTCGCTGACCTGGACGATCCGGGCCTGTTCGACCTCCTCGGCGCCCATGACGTTCATGGTGATCGGGACGTCCTGCAGGTTCTGGCTGCGCCGCTGGGCGGTGACAATGATGTCGTCGATGCGGGCGGCGTCCTGGCTTGTCGCGCCTGTGTCGGGCGCAACGGGCGGCGTCTGCGCCTGGGCGGCTCCGGCAGCCGCCAAGGCCAGCCCGAGCGGAATGATGGCGTAAAATCCCTTGGTCATGATCGTCCCCTTCCCAATCGCCCGACTCTTTTTCGGTCGTGCTTGATGACAGGGAACCTTGGCGATCAAGGTACGTCAATCTTGACTGATCGAGTCAATATGCGATGCAGGCCCCATGGATGACGAACTCTATGTCGACGCTGCGGAGGCGACCCAGATGCTCGGAGTCTCGACCGCCACCCTCTATGCCTATGTCAGTCGCAAGAAGCTGCGGTCGTTTCCCACACCCGGCAGCCGAACGCGGCGGTACTGGCGCTCCGACATTCTCGGATTGATGACGGGCGTGCAGCGGACCCGTACGCTCGCCCCGACGCCGCGCGAGAGCGCCATCACCCTGCTGACCGAGAACGGCACCTACTATCGGGGCCAAAACGCGATCGAGCTGTCGAAGACCGCCTCGGTGGAATCCGTCGCGGCCCTGCTCTGGCAGGCGGACCCGGCGGACATTTTCACGGACCGCCTCCCGCGATTGCCGACCTCCCACGACATCCTCTTCCCGGTGCTGGGGAGGATGCCGGCGCATGATCGCGCCCTGTCGGTCCTGCCCCTGGTCGAACACGCCAATCCGCTGGCCTTCGACCTTTCCGCCGAGGGCTTCGCCCGGACGGGCGCCGACGCCCTGCGGTGGCTGGCGGCGATCCTAGTCGATGGGGACCAGCCGTCCTCCGCCCCGCTTCACAGCTTTATCGCGGCCTCGAGGGGCGCGCCCGAGGGGGTGGCGGATCTGATCCGGAGGGCGCTGATCCTCGCCGCCGACCACGAGTTCGATCCGACGACCCACGCGGTTCGCTCGGCGGCGACCGGAGTGACGCCTTATTCGGCCGTCCTCGTCGGGATGCTCGCCGGGCGCGGCCAGAAACTGCGCGTCAAGCGGACCGAAACGATGCGCCGACTGCTTCGCGAGATCACCCTCAGCGACCGTCCCGAGGATGTCGTGGTCGGCGTGTTCCGGGCCGGCGACACCATTCCGGCGTTCGATCGCTACGACATCCACGACACGGGCGATCCCCGCGCCGAGGCGTTATTGTCTGCTTTTGAACAGACGTTCGTCGATGACCTGGCGTTCGATCGCCTGACGCGCGCCATCAGCGTGGCCGTCGAGCTGACAGGCATGCGACCGAGTTTCATCCTGCCGATCATGTTTCTCGGCCAGAAGCTTGGGCTCGAAGGCAATGAAATCGGCATCGGCACCATCGGCCGGGCGATCGGCTGGATCGCTCACGCCCAGGAACAACAGATGATCGCGGGGGTGGAGCGTCCGCGGGCGACCTATACCGGGCCGTTGCCGGGCTGATCATTCGCGGCGCATTGATGAGTGTCGCATTCCGGGTCTTGAGCCGATGATCGGTTGTGGCGCTTCTGCGACTTCGCGTAACCTCATAAAGATGGTGGGGTGGGGATACTTGGCCGCACCTGTCGGTATCGAACCGACCGTATTGAGCGAGCGTTACGGGACTTGTCGTCACGTAGCCTTGGCGACCGGGGCAGTGCATGCCTTACCGATAGAAGCCGACATCATGCAAATTTATCACGGCTAAATTTCCCTATCTTTTCAAAAGGCAGATCTCGATGACGGTCGCGCTGACGGCATGTGTCGATGATCGAATAAAGGCACTTATAAGTCAGTGCCTTCTGGACCGTGGAACAATCGAGTGGGAGTGAGTGGGCGGGGTGCGTCGAAATAAACAACTTATATTTTAACGAGTTGAGACCTGATCTGCCCGTCTCGATGCGCAATCAGCGCAGGGACCGCCCGCCAGGCTCGAATTTATTAGTACTCCCAGCGGCAGAGTCGCATTTCCAGCAGCAGTCAAAGCATTCTTACGGTACTTCTGGCCGTATATCCTGCACGCGAAGGTAGCGTGAGCTGAGACTGCTGCTGATTCTTTGCGGTCTGTCGGAAGGACCGCTTCTTGAGGTCTGACCAACGGTGATGCTGTTTCACCGAACCGACAAACGTTTGTCAGCGAACTGTGACGCCTTCACTCTAGTCTTGCGCCGTCCCGGTGGACTCAGGAGCGGCGCATGGCCTGGGTGTCGGAGGTTGATCGGTGGTTCATCGACCACGTTCTTCCCTATGAATCGTCCTATTTCCGGCAGGCGAAGCGCTGGGCGACCGACAGCGAGGCCGCGCAGGACATCGTGCAGGAGGCCTATGTCCGCGTCATCGGCGTCTCCGACTGGCGTGCTGTGGCCAATCCAAAAGCCTATGTCCTGCTGGTGGTGCGCAATGTGGCGATCGATAGATTGCGGCGCGCCCGGCTGACACCCTTTGACCGGCGGGGCGATGACGCATTGCTGGTCATGGAGGACGATGCGCCGGACGCCTTCGCTCAGCTGGCCGGCCGACAGAGGCTGCGGATCGTCCGCGACGCCATCGCCGCCCTGCCGACGCAGCGGCGAAAATGCGTGGAGATGCGAAAATTCAACGACCTCAGCACTCGTCAGATAGCGGATCGTTTGGGTTTGTCCGTCTCTACGGTGGAGACCCATCTTTCCAAGGGTCTGAAATCAGTCATGCAGGCGCTGGACAGCGACCTGGCGGAAGGGAACGATCAGCGCGGTGAGCAGCGACAGGGACCTGCAGGCGGAAGCGACGGACTGGGTGGTGCGGCTCGACGCCGGGACCGCTCGGCCTGACGACTTCGCGCGCTGGCGCGACGCCGACCCTCGTCATCGCCTCGCCTTTGCCCAAGCCCTCGCCGCATGGGAGACGATGGGGCGGGCTGGGGCGGTGGAGCAGGAAACTCCCGAAGGTTTGCAACGCCCGCCCCTCGAACGTCACAGCCGTCGCGCCCTGCTTCGCGCCGCCGCTGTCGTCGGGCCGGTGCTGGCTGTCGGCGCCGGCGGCGCCCTGCTGCTGCGCGACGACCGCGCCCATGCTGCAACCGTGGTCGGCGAAATGCGGCGCTTCGAAGCCGCGCCCGGTCTGATGATCGAACTGAATACCGACAGCCGGGTGTCATGGAAGACGCGCGGTCGCGCCTGTGACGTCTGGCTGGAAAAGGGCGAGGCCGCGCTGTTCATTGATGACGGCGCACTGGACGGGGTAGCCCTCAAGCTGGGCCAGGACGAGATCCTGCTGGCGCCGGGAGCCTATGCCACGCGTGTTGTCGACGATGCGCCCGAAGTGCTGGTGATCGACGGCGGCGCTCGCGTAGCGGGAGCAGCATCCGTCGTCGCGACAGCCCACACCGGACAGAAGATTCGATTGTCAAAGGGGCGGGTGGCGAAGCCCGAGTCGGCGGCGGACGTCGGGACCGCCACCGCCTGGCGGCGAGGCGAGATCGTCTTCACCGGCCAGACCCTGGGCGAGGCGGTGGCGGAGTATAATCGCTATCTCGAACGCAAACTGGTGATCGCCGATCCGGCCGTCGCGGCCATTCGCATCGGCGGTCGTTTCGACACCATAAGGCCCGAGCCCTTTCTCGATGCGCTGGAGCAGGGGTTCAATCTGGCGGCCCGGCCGGCGGATGGCCGCATCATCATCGAAAGAAAAGCGTCTGCCGGGTAGCGGTTTGTCGGACCGCTTTCGTCCTTGATGTCAGAAGCCGGCGGGACAGCCGACCGGCGATCAAGGCGCCATCGGGGATCCATCATGCCTTCCAACGGCTCGCGCACGCTCGCCCTGCTTCTTTCGACGACTCTGCTGACCGCCTTGCCGGCCGCAGCCTTCGCACAGGCCCCTTCGCAACAAGCTGCAACGATCCAGTTCAACGTGCCGGCCGGACCGGCTGCGGCGACGCTGAACGCCTTCGCCTCCCAGGCAGGCGCCGAGATCCTCTATCCCTATGCGGCCGTCAATGGGTTGAGCTCGCCCGGCGTGCGCGGCGCCATGACCCGATCGCAGGCCCTTCGCCAGGTCATCGCCGGCCTGCCGCTGGCCATCGTTCAGGAAACCGGCGGCGCCATCACCCTGCGCGCCACGAACGAGGCGAGCCGCTTGCCGCCGGCCGATGCAGTGACCCTGTCCGAGGTGGTCGTCAACGGCTCCCGCGCGGCCCTGTTGCAGGCTCAGGCGGTCGAGCGCCGGGCGGACAATCTGGTCAATGTCGTCTCGGCCGAGGACATCGGCCAATTCGCCGACCAGAACGTGGCTGAATCCCTGTCGCGGCTGCCAGGCGTGTCCCTGGGGCGCTCAGAAGGAGAGGGGCGGAGCGTTTCCGTTCGCGGCCTGCCGTCCGAATTCACCGCCGTCACCGTCAACGGAGTCCGTCTCGGCACCTCGAATGTCGACAACGCCTCGGTATCGCTGGATTCCGTCTCGAACGAGCAACTAGCCCAGATCGAGATCAGCAAATCGACCCTGCCCAGCCAGGACGCCGACACCATCGGCGGCGTGATCGACCTGAAGACTCTTTCCGCCTTCTCGGGTCGCGAGACCGCCCAGATACGTGTCGAGGGCTACTATGGCGATGTCGTCGAGGAATGGGGTGAACAGGTCTCGGCGAACTTCACCCGCCGTCTGATGGATGACCGTCTCGGCTTCGGCGCCAGTCTGGCCTATTCGCGCCGTCCGATCGCCGGGACCGAACTGGAGGCCGATAGCGGGGTGGACTACGTCACCGCCCTGGAGGCTGACGAACCCGAATACCTGCGGCCCAACGAGGTGATCCAGGTCACTGAGACTGGCGAACGCACCCGCTGGAACGCCTCGGTCAATCTGGAGTACCGGCCGATCGAAGACGCGGAGTTTTTCGTTCGCGGGACCTGGAGCAAGCTGAACGACGAGGATCTCAGCTTCCAGGACATCTGGGTGATCGAAGAGTCCGAGGACGAGGACATTCTGGAGCTGGGACCGCGCGGCGGACGCTTCGACATCGTCGAGAACGAGCGTCGGCTGTTCTTTCAGGACATCGACGACACCATCACCAGCCTGTCGACGGGCTTGAAGATGACGCGCGGCGGGTGGGACGTCGGCACCCAGCTGGATTACTCGCTGTCGAAGTTCGAGAACACCGGCGCCATGCGCGGTCGTTTCCGCACGGAGGACGTGCTGGTCGATCTGCAGTTCAGCGGCGAGGACTTCACCCTGCTGCCGACGATCGGCGATGGCGGCGACGGCGATGATCCCTTCGATCCCGGCGACTATCAGTTCAACCAGCTGCTGTTCGTGCCGGAGGTGCGTGAGGACGAAATCTGGACCGCGCGTCTGGACCTGGGTCGGGACCTCGGCTTCGCCATGCCCGCCCGGATCGACTTCGGCGTAAAGGCCCGCTGGCGTGAGAAGTTCAACGATCGCAGCGAGTACACCGGCAATCCGCGCAGCTTCGGTTATTCGATCGACATGGCCGACCTGGATATCTTCGATGTGCAGGGCCAGGGCTATGACAGCTTCTTCCCGACCGCCGACAGCGCCTATCAGGCCTTCCTGGAGGCGCGAGCCGTCCTGCTGGCCCAGCCGGAGTATCAGCGCGAAGACCTGTCGGTTGCGGTCGATTATCTGACCGCCGAGGACGTCACTTCTGGCTACGGCCAGCTGACGATGGAGCCGGCCTACAACGTCAAAGTCATCGCCGGCGTACGCGTCGAGCACACCGAGGCGTCCGGGCAGGGATTTTTCACCGAGTTCGACGGTTCTGGTCGCGGGCCGGACAGAGAACCCGGCACGGGCACTATCATCGACCTGGGAGATCTTTCGCGCAGCTACACCGACTGGTTCCCCGGATTGCATCTGCGCTGGGAGCCGACCGACGAGGTTTTGGTCCGGGCCTCGGCCACCCGCGGCATCCAGCGCCCCAACTTCACCGATCGCGCCAACCGGATGCGGGTGCAGTTCGACGAGAACGACCCGACCGACCGCGACCTGTTCGCCGGCAATCCCTGGTTGGAGCCGCTGACTGCAGACTCGATCGACGTTTCGGCAGCCTGGTATCCCTCGTCGGACACCGCATTGCAGGCGGCGGTCTTCTACAAGAAGATCGACAACTTCTTCATCGACTTCGAGGGCGACGGCGCAGACCTGCCGCTGCTGGGCCTGCAGCTTCCGGCAGGGGTTTCCGACGAATTCGCCTCGATCGAGACCGTCATCAATGGCGACGAGGCCGAAGTGATCGGCCTGGAGCTTTCCGCCACACAGAGCTTCACCTTCCTGCCGGGCCTTCTGTCGGGTGTCTTCGTCCAGGCCAACGCAACCTTTGCAGACTCGGAATCCTCGGCCAGCGTGCGGGCGGGCGAAACCTTCTCCCTGCCGAACCAGCGCGATGTCCTGGGCAATCTGTCAGTCGGCTGGGAAGACGATCGCCTGTCGTTGCGCCTGGCCGCCAACCACAAGGGTAAGGCGCTTGCGGTCCTGGCAAGCGACCCGGAGGCCGACGTCTACAGTCGCGCCGTCACCCAGCTGGACTTCAACCTGCGCTATGATCTGACCGAAAATGTCCGCCTTTACCTCGACGCGGCCAACCTGACCGATGAGGCCGAGATCGACTATTATCGAGGCGATCAGAACGGTCCGATCCTCTACACCAACTCCGCGTTCGGGCGGACATTCAAAGTTGGCGTGCGGGCCGCCTTCTGATGATGATCGGTCTCCTTGCCGGCGCGCTGCTGGCCAGTTCTCCGCTCGCGGGGCAGGAACTGCATCCGGAGACGGTGCCGCCCCACGTGGCCGAGCGGTGGCGGGCGGGCGGCTGGCCGGACCGCGTGGTCCTGACGCCGGGCTCGGATCCGGCGCGGGAGATGGCGGTGGCCTGGCGCACTGATCCGCGCCAAGCTGCCGCCAGGGCAGAGCTGGCTTTGGACGACGGTGGGCCCGAGATCGAGGATCAGGCCCGTGACATCGACGGGCGCACCGTCATGCTTGAAACACCGCTGGGCGCGTCGGCCTGGCATCAGGCGCGCTTTACCGGACTGCGCCCTGATACCGCCTATGCCTACCGGCTGAGGGGGGCGGACGGGTGGGGCGAATGGCGCGCGTTCCGCACAGCGGCGGATCATGCACGGCCGTTCCGCTTCGTCTATCTGGGCGACCTCCAGAACGACGTGCTGGAAGTCGGCGCGCGGGTCATGCGCCAAGCGCAGCGAACGGCGCCGGACGCCGCCTTGGTCCTTCACGCCGGCGATCTGGTTCAACAGCGCGACGGCGATCCACACGACGCCGAATGGGGCGAATGGATCGAGAGCGGGGGCCCCTTGCTGGCGTCGATCCCTCAAGTTCCGGCGGCCGGCAATCACGAATACCTTGAGACCCGCGCTGCCGACGGAGACACCGACTACACCCGGCTGGGGCCGCACTGGCCGGTCCAGTTCGCATTGCCCGAGGGCGGCGCGACGGGCGCGGAGAACACGACCTATATGGTCGATTACCAGTCCGTCCGCTTCATCGTTCTGGATACCACGTCGGCTCTGAATTTCGGCACGTTGGAGGCCCAGAGGGACTGGCTGCGCCAGGCGCTGGACCATTCCGACGCGCGCTGGAACATCGTGGTGATGCACCATCCCCTGTTCAGCTGTGGTCGAAACTACGAGCCGACCCGCATCCGCTCGACCTTCCGGACTGTGCTGGAGGCGGGCGGCGCCGACCTTGTCCTGCAAGGGCACGATCACTGTTACAGCCGTACCTCGGATCCGGACGGGGGCGCGCTTGAGCCGGGCGGCCGTCGTTTCACGAAAGGGCCGGTCTATGTCGTCTCGATCGCCGGCTCCAAAATGTACGCGCTCAACCCGCAGTCTGCGGAGCAGGCCGACGTGAGGATTGGGGACACCCAGCTGTTTCAGGTCGTGGATGTGAGCACGGACCGACTGACGTTCCGGACCTTCGACGCGACCGGACGCCGGTTGGACGCATTCGATATCGAGAAATCCAGCAAGGGGCGGGAAGTCATCGACCGACGGTAGTTCAGTGGTCACGGGGCGGCGTGCAAAGGTGCCTGCTCCAAGCGCATTTCGAATGTCCGGCCGCGACTTGCCGAGGTCGTGGCGTCCTAACGCGACGCCGCTCGAATGATCCGTCGTGTTATTTCCGGTCGTGACATGGCGCTGAACGCCGCTGTCTACGGGTGGCCAGCATAGACCTCAGCCAAGGCCCTCTAATCTGCGAGCCCATAGACCCTCATGAGGGCTGGTCGATGGCGGCACAGTCACAGTCGCAAGAACTGGCGAGGCATGCCACCCGCTATGATCGATACCCGACCGTCTTCCTATCCGCCGTCGCTCTCGCCGCTACCGTTTTGAGCCCAGGTTGACGCCGTCTCTGGTGCCGCTATCGCCTTCTGGCGCCAAGACTGCGGGCGATTGCCGATGCTGCATCATGGCGGCCAGGCCTTCCACGGCCGTCGCCATCGCCACGCGGTCGGCGTGAGGGAGGCGGGCGAAGGCGGTCATGAAGCCCTGGCCGAACAGGCTGGGGGAGCCGGCCAGCGCCTCGCGGCCCTGATCCGTCAAACGCACGTGGACGACCCGGCGGTCCGTCGTGGAGCGATAGCGGACGGCCATGCCCTTGGTCTCCAGCTTGTCCAGAACGGCGACCACCGTCGGGGGGGACATGGAGACGTCGCGCGAGATGGCGCTGGTGCTGACTTCGCCCAGGGCGCGGATGGATTGCAGCACCAGGATTTGGGGCAGGGTCAGGCCCGTCAGGTGAGCGATCTCGCGTGAGCGGACGTCGATCGCCTGGGCGATGCGCCTGACCGAGCGGACCAGGGACGCGGTCGGATCAGCCACGGCGTCAGGGGCCAGCTGAGGAGAAATATCGCTCATCGGGTTGAACTCTTTCGTACACGAACCATTTGTACACGCTGCTTCCACAATTCAAGGAGGGCCCATGTGCGGTCTTAGCGGCGAGATCAATTTCGACGGACGACCGGCGGACGCCGGCGCCGTGCAACGCATGACGGATGCGCTCTCGCCCCGTGGACCTGACGGGTCCGGCATCGTGATGCGCGGCCCGGTGGGGCTGGGTCATCGACGCCTGAAGATCATCGACCTGTCGGAAAAGGCGCAACAGCCGATGGTGGACGCCGACCTGGGCGTAACCCTGGCCTTCAACGGCTGCATCTACAACTATCCCGAACTGCGCGAAGAGCTGCAGGGGATGGGCTTCCGCTTCTTCTCGCACGGGGACACAGAGGTCATCATCAAGGCCTGGAAGGCCTGGGGCGAGGCCTGCGTCGAGCGGTTCAAGGGCATGTTCGCCTTCGTCCTGCATGAACGCGACACCGGCCGCACCGTGATCGCCCGCGACCGGTTCGGCATCAAGCCGCTGTATCTGGCCGAGAGCGGCAAACGTCTGCGTTTCGCCTCGACCCTGCCGGCCCTGCTGGCGGCGGGCGACGTGGACAAGACCATCGATCCGGTCGGCCTGCACCACTACATGACCTTCCACGCCGTGGTGCCGCCGCCGCACACCATACTGAAGGGCGTAAAGAAGTTCCCTCCGGCGACGATCCGCGTGATCGAGGCCGACGGGACGGCGAAGGATCGTCTTTACTGGCAGCCCGACATGACCCGCCATGCCGAGGACGCGTCTCTAAGCGCCGAGGACTGGCGCGACCGGGTGCTGGACAGTCTGCGCGAAGCCGTGAAGCGCCGCATGGTCGCGGATGTGCCGGTCGGCGTCCTGCTGTCGGGCGGGGTGGATTCCAGCCTGATCGTCGGCCTCCTGGCCGAGTTGGGTCAGAAAGATCTGATGACTTTTTCGGTCGGTTTCGAAGAGGCCAATGGCGAGAAGGGCGACGAGTTCGTCTATTCCGATCTGATCGCCAAACACTATGGGACCAAGCACCATCAGATCTTCGTGCCGCACCAGCGGCTGATGGAGGCCCTGCCGGGCACCATCGGCGCCATGTCGGAGCCGATGGTCAGCTATGACAACGTCGGCTTCTACCTGCTGAGCCAGGAGGTCTCGAAACACATCAAGGTGGTGCAGTCGGGGCAGGGGGCGGACGAGGTGTTCGCCGGCTATCACTGGTACCCGCCGATGCTGGGCACGACAGACCCGGTCGAGACCTATGCCAAGGCCTTCTTCGACCGCAGCCACGCGACCCTGAAGACCCAGCTGAACGGCGCATACATGGCGGACACCGACGTCAGCCGCGCCCTGGTCGAGGCCCATTTCGCCCAAGGCCGCGCGGCGACCCCGGTCGACCAAGCCCTGCGCCTCGACAGCCAGGTGATGCTGGTGGACGACCCGGTGAAGCGGGTCGACAACATGACCATGGCCTGGGGTCTGGAGGCGCGGGTGCCCTTCCTGGACCATGAACTGGTCGAGCTGGCGGGCCGCATCCCGCCCGAGCACAAGTTGTCGCAAGGCGGCAAGGGCGTGCTGAAGGAGGCCGCCCGTCTGGTGATCCCGTCCGAGGTGATCGACCGCAAGAAGGGCTATTTCCCCGTTCCGGCGCTGAAATACATCCAGGGTCCGTATCTGGACATGGTCCGCGAAGCCCTGACCAACCAGGCGGCGCGCGACCGGGGCCTGTTCGACAAGACCTATCTGGACACCCTGTTCGCCAATCCGACCGAGCACATCACGCCCCTGCGCGGCTCGGAGTTGTGGCAGGTCGCAGTCCTCGAAATGTGGATGCAGCAGCATGGCGTCTGACATCCGTCCCGAGCGGTCAAAAGCCCACCGGCTTAAACGCCTGCGCCACGAGGGCCTCAAGCCGCCGGTGCAGTCGGGCGATGGGCCTGCGCCCGACGCCGTTCTGGACTGCGGCTGGGGGCGGCTGCTGTTCGCCCAGACCTTCGAGACGGCTGAGCCTTTGGTGGAGGCCTTGCGCGCCGAGGGGCCGGACCGGCGAGACATCGCCTTCTATGTCCGCAATCCGCATGTGCTGCTGGCTTCGGCGCCGCAGGAACTGTTCCTGGATCCGTCGCACACCTTCAGGCTGGAACTGGCCACCTATCGCGCCAGCCGTCGCCAGCCGCGGGGCTTCACCGTGCGTCGCCTGACGTCGGAGATGGACGCCCAGGCGGTCAACGACATCTACGCCAAGCGCAAGATGGTGCCGGTCCCGCCCGACTTCTTCTGGTCGCGCCGTGACGACCGGACCCTGACCTATTTCGTCGCAGAGGACACGGCGACCGGTGTGGTCATCGGCACGGTGACGGGCGTCAACCATGCGCGTGCGTTCCAGGACCCGGAGTGCGGCTCGTCACTGTGGTGTCTGGCGGTCGATCCCCAGGCGACACAGCCGGGCGTCGGCGAGGCCCTGGTCCGGCGTCTGGCCGAGCATTTCAAGACCCAAGGCCTGGCGCACATGGACCTGTCGGTCATGCACGACAACGAACAGGCCATCGCCCTGTATGAGAAGCTGGGTTTCCGCCGCGTCTCCTTCTTCGGGGTCAAGCGCAAGAACCCGATCAACGAGGCCCTGTTCGTCGGCCCGACCGACGATCATGACCTGAATCCCTATGCCCGGATCATCGTCAACGAGGCGCGCCGGCGCGGCATCCATACCGAGATCATCGACGCCGAGGGCGGGCTGTTCCGCCTGAACTGGGGCGGCCGGTCGGTGCGGTGTCGCGAGAGCCTGTCGGAACTGACTTCGGCCGTGGCGCTCAGCATCTGCGACGACAAGCGGATGACGCGGCGCATCGTCGAGGCGGCCGGGGTGCGCGTGCCCGAACGGATCGACCCCGAAAACCCCTCGGCCATCGATGCGGCCCTCGAAAAGTTCGGCGCCTTGGTGGTCAAGCCGGCCCGGGGCGAACAGGGACAGGGCGTCGCCGTCGGCCTGACGACCATGAGCGCGGTCCAGACCGCCCTGACCCGCGCGCGCCGCATCTGTTCCGAAGTGCTGATCGAGGAACAGGTTCAGGGCGAGGACCTGCGTCTGGTGGTGATCGACTACAAGGTCGTCGCCTGCGCCCTGCGTCGTCCACCGCGCGTCATCGGCGACGGACGATCCACCTTGCGCGCCCTGATCGAGCATCAGAGCCGCCGCCGCGCCGCCGCCACCGGTGGTGAGTCCACCATCCCCATCGACGGCGAGACCGAACGCACCCTGGCCGAGGCTGGCTATGGCCTCGACGACGTGGCGCCCGAAGGCGCTGAGGTGCTGGTGCGAAAGGCCGCCAACCTGCATCTGGGCGGCACCATCCACGACGTGACGGAGGAGGTGCATCCTGCCCTGATCCGCGCCGCCATCGCCGCCGCTCGCGCCATCGACATTCCGGTCACCGGCATCGACCTGATGGTGAAGTCGCCGCGCGAGCCCGACTACGCCTTCATCGAGGCCAATGAACGCCCCGGCCTGGCCAATCACGAACCCCAGCCGACCGCCGAACGTTTCGTCGATCTGCTCTTCCCCCTGTCCGCCCCGACCTCTGCGCGGACGGCCCCCCGATCCGAAGCCTGAAGGAGGCCTCTTGGCCCGCCCCGCAATAGACCTCGACTACCTGAAGGCCCGCCTGACTGACCTGCTGAACACGCCCAGCCCGACCGGCTATACGGACGAGGCCGTTTGGCTGCTGTGTCGTGAACTGGATCGGCTCGGCCTCAATTACGAGATGACCCGGCGCGGCGCCATTCGCGCCCGCCTGCCGGGCCGCACGCCCAAGCCCGCCCGCGCCATCGTGGCCCACGTCGACACCTTGGGCGCCCAGGTCAAACAGGTGAAGGACAACGGCCGACTGGAACTGGTCGCCATCGGCCACTGGTCCTCGCGCTTCGCCGAGGGCGCGCGGGCGACGATCTTTTCCGAAGGCGGCGCCTATCGCGGCACCATCCTGCCGCTGAAGGCGTCGGGCCACACCTTCAACGAGGAGGTGGACACCCAGCCCGTGAACTGGCGCCAGGTCGAACTGCGCATCGACGCCGTGACCCACGGGCGCGACGACACCCTGGCGCTTGGCGTGGAGGTCGGCGACATCGTCGCCATCGACCCCCAGCCCGAGTTCATGGACAGCGGCTTCATCGTCTCGCGCCACCTGGACGACAAGGCGGGCGTCGCCACCTTGCTGGCCGCGCTTGAATGCATGGTCCGCGAGCAACGCACGCCGACGGTCGATACCTGGTGGCTGTTCACCATCGCCGAGGAGGTCGGGCTGGGCGCGTCGTCCGTCCTGATCCCGGACGTGGCCGCCATGGTCACGGTGGACAACGGCACCACTGCGCCGGGCCAGAACTCGTCCGAGTTCGGCGTCACCATCGCCATGGCCGACCAGACGGGGCCCTTCGACTGGCACCTGTCGCGCAAACTGGTCCAACTGGCCCGCGATCACGACATCCCGCACCAGAAGGACGTGTTCCGCTATTACCGCTCCGACTCGGCCTCGGCGCTGGAGGCGGGCGCCGACATCCGCACGGCCCTGGTCACCTTCGGCATCGACGCCAGCCACGGCTACGAACGCATCCACGAAAGCGCGCTGACCGATCTGGCCCGACTGTTGATCGTTTATGCCGAAAGCGATGTCGAAATCGTCCGCGACGCCAAGCCGTTAAGCGGCGTCAAAGGCTTTACGCACCAACCTCTGGACGAAGAGCACGGTTAGGGAGCGCGTCACTCCACCCGTGCGGCCTAGCCAAGGAATGTTTGCGACGAGAGCTGGACGATCAACGCGCAACAACTGTCAGCGTGTCGGCGTCGCGCGCTCCAGCCCGTAGAGGGCCTCTACGATGTCTTCGGCCTTCTGCTGGACCAGTCGCTGGGCGTCGCGGACGCCGCGGTTGTAGAAGGCGCCGCCGATCTCCTTGCCGATGAAGTCCAGCAGCATCTCGGCGGGAAGCTGGCCCATATCCTGATCCACTTCGCGGGCGAAATAGTCGCGCAGCTTGCCGGTCGCGGCGGCGCGTTCGTCCTTGGAGAACTCGATGGGTTTCACCCGGCGACCTCGGCCAAGGCTTCCTCCGCTGCGACCCAGGCGGCTTCGGCCGTGGCGAGATCGGCTTCGGTCTTGGCGCGGGCGCGGGTCAGGCCCTCCAGGGCTTTCGGATTGTTGACCGAGGCGGTGGCCATGTCGTCGTCGATGCGGGAAATCTCGGCGGTCAGGCGGGTCATGTTTTCCTCCGCCTTCTTGACCGCGTGACGCAAGGTCGAGGGCGAAGGACCTGATTTCTTGTCGTTCTTGCGGTTCTTGTTGCTCTGAGCGGGGGCAGCGGCCGCGGCCTCTTCCTTCTTGATCTGGCTGGGCTTGGATATGGCGGCCTTGGCGCGGTCGAGGACGAATTTGGCGTAGTCTTCCATGTCGCCGTCGTAGGGCTTCACCGTGCCGTCGGCGGCCAGCCACAGGCGGTCTGCGACCATCTCCATCAGCGACCGGTCGTGGGTGATCAGGATGACGGCGCCGGTGTAGTCGTTCAGCGCGTCCAGCAACGCCCGGCGGCTGTCGATGTCCAGGTGGTTGGTCGGTTCGTCGAGGATCAGGACGTGGGGCGCATCCATGGCCACCATGTTCAGCAGCAGGCGAGCGCGCTCTCCGCCCGACAGGCTGTCGACCGTAGTCTCCTGCTTCTCGTAGCCCAGGCCGAACTGGGCCAGTTTGGAGCGGCGGGCGCTTTCCGGCGCGTCGGGCATGGCGCGGCGGATGATCTCCAGCGGCGTGTCTGTGGGGTCCATCGCC
The DNA here is from genome assembly GCF_049896065.1 of Brevundimonas sp. PWP3-1b1. NCBI lineage: Bacteria > Pseudomonadati > Pseudomonadota > Alphaproteobacteria > Caulobacterales > Caulobacteraceae > Brevundimonas > Brevundimonas sp. PWP3-1b1. The sequence continues at coordinate 1,023,932 of NZ_JAFCTO010000001.1, forward strand.
TCGATCTGGTGCTGGTGGAACCAGCCCACGCGCATCTTCTTGTCGCGGTGCAGTTCGCCTTCGGAGACGTTCAGGGCGCCGGCGATCATCTTGGCGAAGGTGGACTTGCCCGCGCCGTTGACGCCCAAGAGGCCGATCCGGTCGTCCAGGTCCATCCGCAGGTTCAGATTGCGCAGGATCGGCTTGCCGGTGTCGTAACCCACATTGGCCCGCTCCAGCCGGATCAGCGGCGGCGCCAGCGGGCGGGGCGGCGAGGGCAGGGTGAAGGGGGCGACGCGTTCCTCGATGGTGGTGGCGACCGGCTGCATCTTCTCCAGCCGTTTCATGCGCGACTGGGCCTGGGCGGCCTTGGAGGCCTTGGCCTTGAACCGGTCGACGAAGGACTGAAGGTGGGCGCGTTCGGCGTCCTGCTTGGCCTTGGCCGACAGCTGCAGCCGGGCCTTCTCGGCGCGGGCCTTTTCGAAGGCGTCGTAGTTGCCGGTGTAGAGCGTCAGGGTGTGGTTCGCGAGGTGCAGGATATGGGTGCAGACCTCGTTCAGCATCTCGCGGTCGTGGGAGATGATCAGGGCCGTGTGCGGATATTTCTTCAGCCGCGCCTCAAGCCACAGGGCGCCTTCCAGGTCGAGGTAGTTGGTCGGTTCGTCGAGCAGCAGCATGTCCGGCTCGGCGAACAGGGCCGCCGCCAGGGCCACGCGCATGCGCCAGCCGCCCGAGAACTCGGACATCGGCCGGGCCTGGTTCTCCTGGTCGAAGCCCAGGCCGACCAGGATTTCGGCGGCGCGCGCGGGGGCGGCGTCGGCGTCGATCTCGATCAGGCGGGCCCAGATCTCGCCCATCTCCTCGGGGCGCGCCGTTTCCAGCCGGCCAAGCAGGGTGTGGCGTTCGACGTCGGCTTCCAGGATGGTGTCGATGACACTGACGGGCGTCGCCGGGTGTTCCTGATCGACCGAACCGATACGGGCGGTCTTGGGCAGGCTGATCTCGTCGCCGGCGGCGTGAAGCTCGCCCAGGATCAGCTTGAACAGGGTGGACTTGCCGATGCCGTTACGTCCGACCAGGCCGACCTTGGCGCCGGGCGGCAGGCTAACGGAGGCGTCCACGAGGAATTTGCGGCCCCAGGCGTTGAAGGTCAGGTCGGTGATCTGGAGCATGGGAGGCGCAATGGACTTTCTGACCGGTCATCTCTATATGACCAGTCATGACGTATGATCTTGTAAGCGGCGAGGTCGTCATAACGGCCACGGAGTTCAAGGCCAAGTGCCTGGACCTGCTGGACCGCGTGAACAGCGGCGCTGTGACGAAGGTTCACATCACCAAACGTGGTAAGGCGGCGGCCGTTCTGGTTGCTCCAGAAGCAGCGGCCAAAGAGCCCTGGGACCCACACAGCATGTTTGGCAGCATGAAGGGATCGCTCATCATCGACCCGAGCATAGATTTGGAAAAACCTATTTACGAACAGGTCTTTGGAACGACGGTTGAGGCCGATATGGGCCTGGACGATCCTGACTACGACCTCAGGATGGGACTGCGCGAGAAATGAGCGACGGCGTGCTGCTCGACACTCACGCTCTGATCTGGATCGTTTTGGGGGCATCCATACGTGAGGAAGCCGCCACTGCGGTCGTGGCGGCTAGCGCCAATGGCGGTGTCCATGTTTCCGCTGCAACGGCATGGGAGCTGGGAATAATCCGCCAGAAAAAATCACTGGAGGTCGTGATTGGTGGAGACGTCAGGGGCTGGCTGTCCAAAGCTGTAAGAGCCACACGCGCGCGACTGCTGTCTCTTGACGTCGATCTCATGATTGATGTGGGTGAGTTGCCTGATCTTGCTCACAGAGATCCGGCCGATCGAATGCTGATCGCGACGGCGCGAGCTCACGACTTGATCCTCGTCACCCGCGACCGCGCCATCCTCGACTACGCCGCTGCGGGCCATGTCCGCGCGATCTCCTGCTGAAAGAGTCGGCTTGGCGCGGCGGCGGGGCGTCGCTATAAGCCCGCGACCTTATTCTCCCTAACAAGAAGTCAACTCCCATGACCGAACGCACCTTCTCGATCATCAAGCCCGACGCCACGCGCCGCAACCTGACCGGCGCGATCAACGCCGTGATCGAGGGCGCAGGCCTGCGCATCGTCGCCCAGCGCCGCGTCAAGCTGACGACCGAGCAAGCTCAGAAATTCTACGAAGTCCACGCCGAGCGTCCGTTCTACGGCGAACTGGTCGAGCAGATGACCGCCGAGCCGGTCGTCGTTCAGGTGCTGGAAGGCGACAACGCCGTCGCCGCCTATCGTGAAGTCATGGGCGCCACCAACCCGAAGGACGCTGCAGACGGCACGATCCGTAAGCAGTTCGCCCTGTCGATCGGCGAGAACTCGGTCCACGGTTCGGACAGCCAGGACAACGCCAAGATCGAGATCGCCCAGTTCTTCAACGACGACCAGATCGTCGGCTAAGCGCATCGCGCTCAAGTCGCGAGGGACTGCGTCCCGAGCGTAGCGCAAAGAGGATCCATCCTCTTCACATAGCGTGACTATATAGGCCCGCGTCCGGAACCGGACGCGGGCCTTGTCGTTTGAGCTTCATCGATTCATCCCCCTCCCGGAGAAGACCCATGAAGACCATGATCAAACTGGCCCCCGTCATCGGCGTTGTCGCCCTGCTGGCCGCCTGCGGCCAGACGATGGAACAACGCGCTGCTACCGGCGCCCTGGGCGGCGCCGTCGCCGGTCAAGTCGTCGGCGGCAACACGGGTTCGACCGTGGCCGGCGCCGCCATCGGCGCTGTCGCCGGTGCGGCGACCACGCCCCGCTAAAATCCAGGGCGAAAGCCCAGGATGACAAAAAGGCCCGGAGCGTTTGCTCCGGGCCTTTTCTGCGTCTTGAGACCGGCCGCTTACCAGATGCGGGCGCGGGCCTCGGGGGCGATATATTCCTTCTGATCCGGCGAGACGCCGAACGCCGCATACCAGGCGTCGATGTTGCGCGGCGAGGTGGCGGCGCGCACCGAACCGGGCGAGTGCGGATCGGTGGTCAGCTGTTCCTTCAGCGCCGCCTCGCGCGACTTCTCGCGCCAGACCTGGGCCCAGCCCAGGAAGACGCGCTGGTCGCCCGACAGGCCGTCGATCACCGGCGCCGGCTGGCCGTTCAGGGACTTGTGATAGGCGTCCAGCGCCAGCAGCAGCCCGCCCAGGTCGGCGATGTTCTCGCCCATGGTCAGGTCGCCGTTGACATGAACGCCGGGCAGGGGCTCCAGCGCGTTGTAGATATCGCCCAGCACCTTGGCGCGCGCCTCGAACCGGGCGGCGTCTTCCGGCGTCCACCAGTCGCGCAGGACGCCGTCGCCGTCGGACTTGCGGCCCTGGTCGTCGAAGCCGTGGGTGATCTCGTGGCCGATGACCGCGCCGATGCCGCCATAGTTGACGGCCGGGTCCGCGTTTGGATCGAAGAAGGGCGCCTGCAGGATGGCGGCCGGGAAGACGATCTCGTTGCGCGGCGGGTTGTAATAGGCGTTCACCGTCTGGGGCGTCATGCCCCATTCCAGCGGATCGACCGGCTGGCCGATCTTGCCGCGCTTGTAGGCCCACTCGAAGGCCGAGGAGCGTTCGACATTGCCGTAAAGGTCGTCTGCCGTCAGCTCCAGCCCGTCATAGGACCGCCACTTGTCGGGATAGCCGATCTTCACCCCGAACTTGGACATCTTGTAGAGGGCCTGCTCGCGCGTGGGCTCGCTCATCCAGTCCAGGGTCTTCAGCCGCTCGGTCATGGCTGCGCGGATATTGCCGACCAGGGTCTCCATCTGAGCCTTGGACGAAGCGGGGAAGTGCAGGCGGACGTATTCCTGGGCCAGGACCTCGCCCAGCTGACCGTCGACCAAGGCCACGCCCCGGTTCCAGCGTGGCCGGTTCTCGGGCTGGCCGCGCAGGGTCTTGCCGCGGAAGTCGAAGCGGGCGTCCACGAAGGCCTTGGACAGATAGGGGCTGGCCTGATCGACGACGTTGAACGCCTGCCAGGCCTTCAGCGTTTCGATGGGCGTGTCGGCGAACACCTGAGCGATGCCGGGGATGGCGGTGTTTTCCATCAGCACCAGGGTGTCGACGTCCGACACCTGGGCGCCGGCCAGGAAGCCGGACCAGTCGAAGCCGGGGGCCAGGGTGGCCAGGTCCGCGACCTTGGTGGGGTTGTAGAGCTTGTCGATCTGACGACGTTCGACCGTGGTCCACTGCTTGTCCGCGACCTTGGTCTCGAAGGCCAGGATGTCTGCGGCGGTCTTGGCCGGATCGGTCCAGCCGATGGCGGTCAGGGTGGTGGTCAGATAGGCGAGGTAGGCCTCGCGCTGGGCGGCGAAATCGGGCTTCAGATAGTAGTCGCGGTCCGGCAGGCCCAGCGAGCCCTGGCCCATATAGGCCGAGTTCAGGTCCGGCTTCTGCAGGTCCTCGAACACGTCGATGCCGAACAGAGAGGCGCCGAAGCCGGAGTGGCTTTCGCCCATCAGTCGGGCCATGCCGGCGTGGTCGCTCACGGCCTTGACGGCGGCGAGGTCGGCGGCCAGCGGCGTGGCGCCCAACTGCTCGATCTTCGCCTCGTCCATGAAGCTGGCGTACAGGGCGCCGACCTTCTGGGCGTTGGCGTTGGTCGGGTTGGCGGCGCTGGTCTCGATGATCGACTTCAGCTGGGACTGGGCGTTCTCATACAGGACATCGAACGGGCCGAAGCGGGCCTTGTCGGCCGGGATCTCGGTCGTGCGCAGATAGGCGCCGTTGGCGTATTCGTTGAAGTCGTCGCCCGGCTTGACCGCCGTGTCACGGCCCGCAAGGTCGAAGCCCCAGGGCGTAATGCCTGGCGCGCCGTGCGAATGGCCTTGGGGCGAATGGTCCTGGGCCGAGGCCGCGCCGCCGGTCAAGGCGACGACGATACAGGCCGAGCAGGCGGCCATCAGACGAATGCGATTCATGGAAGACTGGGTCCCGATTTTGATCGGCGGCACCATCGCGCCGGTGCGGCGCTCTGTCGCATGACGTTTTTGTAATCTTGGGGCGGTCAGGCCCTCTCCAGACCCCGGCAGAACGCGCTCAGCACCTGCGGATAAAGCGTGTGCTCCGCCGTCTTGACCCGTTCGGCCAAGGCTTCCGCCGTATCGCCCTGAACGATCGGCACGCGGGCCTGGCCCAGGATCGGGCCTTCATCCACGCCTTCGGTGACCAGATGCACGGTGCAGCCGGCCTCGGCGTCGCCGGCGGCGATGGCGCGGGCGTGGGTGTCCAGACCGGGATAGAGAGGCAGCAGGCTGGGGTGGATGTTCAGCATCCGGTCGCGCCAGCCGCCGACCAGCCAGGGCGTCAGTACGCGCATGTATCCGGCCAGGGCCACGACCTCGACCCCGGCGGCGCGCAGGGCCTCGTCCACGACGCGCTCGTGCGCCTCGCGATCCTTGCCGAAGGGCTTGTGCGGGATGGCGACGGTCGCAACCCCCTTGGCCGCCGCGATGGCCAGACCGCCCGCGCCCTCGATGTTCGACAGTACCAGGGCGACCTCATAGCCGCTGTCCGGCGCCTGACCCGCGTCGATCAGGGCGGCCATGTTCGAGCCGGCCCCGGAGATCAGGACGGCGACGCGCGTCTTCACGATATCAGGCCGCTTCCAGCTGTCCGCAGACGAAGGCGACTTCTCCCGCGTTGAGCAGGGCGGCCAGAACCGGCTCGGCGTTTTCGGGCGAGACGATCAGCATGAAGCCGACGCCGCAGTTGAAGGTGCGGCGCATCTCGTGGTCGCTGATGCCGCCGGTCTCTGCCAGCCACTGGAAGACGGCGGGCATGGGCCAGGCGTCCCAGTCGAACGACGCCTGCAGTCCCTCGGCGATGCAACGGGGCGGGTTCTCGATCAGACCGCCGCCGGTGATGTGAGCCGCGCCCTTGACCAGGCCCGCCTTCATCAGCGGCAGGACCGGCTTCACATAGATGCGGGTCGGCTCCATCAGGGCCTGGGCCAGAGAACGGTCCTTGGCGAAGGGGGCGTCGTCGCCCCAGGCCAGGCCGGACTTCTCGACCACCTTGCGCACCAGCGAATAGCCGTTCGAGTGCGGGCCGGTGGAGGCCAAGCCGATGATGATGTCGCCGGCCGCCTGGCGATCCAGATAGGGCAGGGCGTGGCCGCGCTCGACCGCGCCCAGGCTGAAGCCCGCCAGGTCATAGTCGCCGTCGGTGTACATGCCCGGCATTTCAGCGGTCTCGCCGCCGACCAGGGCGCAGCCGGCCTGGCGACAGCCCTCGGCGATGCCGGCGACGACACGGCGGGCGGCGTCGATCTCCAGACGGCCGGTGGCGTAATAGTCGAGGAACAGCAGGGGCTCGGCGCCTTGCGCCAGCAGGTCGTTGACGCACATGGCGACCAGGTCGATCCCGACGCCGTCATGACGGCCGGTCTCGATGGCGATCTTCAGCTTGGTGCCCACGCCGTCGGTGGTGGTGACGATCAGCGGATCCTCGAACCCGGCGGCCTTGAGGTCGAACAGGGCGCCGAATCCGCCCAGCGAAGGCTCCGATCCGGGGCGCGCCGTCGATTTCGCCAGCGGCTTGATATGTTCGACCAGCAGTTCGCCGGCGTCGATGTCCACGCCCGCATCGGCGTAGGTCAGGCCGTTTTCGAGAGGCTTTTGGGTGTCGCTCATGAGATCTCGGGCCTGAATCGGGGCGGAAATGCAGCGCGGCTCTTGCCACAGGTAGGATGCGGGGGGCTATAGCATCGGAATGACGCCGATCACCACCACCGAGGCGCTGGCCGAATTCTGCGCCCGCGTAGCCACAGCCCCCTTCATCACGGTCGATACCGAATTCATGCGGGAAACGACCTACTGGCCCAGGCTGTGCCTGATCCAGGCGGCCACGGCCGAACACGCCGCGATCATCGATCCGATGGCGGAAGGGCTGGACCTTGAGCCCTTCCTGGCGCTGCTGCGCGACGAGAAGATCATCAAGGTCTTCCACGCCTGTCGCCAGGACGTCGAAATCTTCGTGCGCCTGGGGGCCATGCCCAAGCCGATGTTCGACACCCAGGTCGCCGCCATGGCCGCCGGGTTCGGAGAACAGGTGGCCTATGATTCGCTGGTGCGACAGATGCTTCGCATCGAGGTCGACAAGGGTAGCCGCTTCACCGACTGGGGCCGTCGCCCGTTGTCAGACAGCCAGCTGGTCTATGCGCTGGGTGACGTGACCCACCTTGCGGCCCTGTATCCAAAGCTGCGCGATCGGCTCAGCAAGGAAGGGCGGCTGGATTGGGTGATGTCGGAGATGGAAAGTCTGGTCGATCCGGCGCTCTACGACACCAATCCCGAAAACGCCTGGAAGCGGCTGAAGCCCAAGAAGTTCTCGGCCAAATATATGGCGGCCTTCAAGGCGGTCGCCGTGTGGCGCGAGCGTGCGGCGCAAGAGCGGGATCAGCCGCGCGGCCGTATTCTGAAAGACGAGGGCATCGACGAGATCGCCCAGCAGACGCCGACGGACGTCGAGGCCTTCAACCGTCTGCGGTCGGTGCCGAAGGGCTTCGGCGGGTCGCGCCTGGGTCTGGAACTGGCCGAGGAGCTGAAGCGCGTCCTGGCCGATCCCGAATCGCATGCCCCCGACATGGAGCGTCCGGCCCACCGCCAGCCGGCGCCGCCGTCGGTGGTCGAACTGCTGAAGGTGCTGCTGAAGGCCAAGAGCGACAACGCCGGCGTGGCGTCCAAGCTGATCGCCACCGTGTCCGACCTGGAAAAGATCGCCATCAGCGACGATGCCGATGTGGATGCGATGAAGGGCTGGCGTCGTCAGTTGTTCGGCGAAGACGCGCTGAAGCTCAAACGCGGCGAGATCGCCCTGGTGCTGAACGGCGCGCGGGTCGAGATCGTCGAGATCGAGTAGGGACGTCGTCTCCTCCCTGCTTCGCAGGGAGGAGACGGGTTGCCTTATATCTTCAGTCCCAGATCCATCGCCTCGGCCAGGGCCTTGGCGCGCTTCTTGGTCTGTTCGCCCAGCAGAACGTCGGCGTAGCCTTCGGTCGCCGTCAGGCGCAAGTCGCCGCCCTTCACCTTGGCCGTCGCATTGGCCAGCAGTTGTGGCGAACGCCCCGACAGGTCGCAGGCCAGGCGGATGGCCAGGCCGATGGCGCGGGCGCGTTTGGCGGCGTCGCCGCTCAGAAGCCGCTCGATGATCTCGGGTTGGGGCGTCGCCGGGCCGCCGCCATAGCGGGCGTTCAGGGCGCTGGCCAGGAAGGCGCGCTCGACGTGGCTGATGCCCGCGACCGGCGCGCGCAGCACCTGGTCGAACACCAGTTCCAGCCGGTGGTCGGGATGCAGCCGGGCGCCCAGGTCCGCCAGGCGGCAGGCGGCGGCGACCAGAACCGCGTCGCGTTCCTCGCCGAACACGGCGGGCAGGGCGGCGACGATCTCGGAAATCCAGCCGTTCAGCGCGCCGGGCAGGGCCGGGGCCACGCCCTGTCGTCCGCCCAAGGCCCTGCAGCCGGCCAGTAGCGGATCGGCCGTGCGCGTCGCCTCGTCCAGCGTCTCGAACAACAGGCCCTCGCGCACGCCCCAGGCGGACATCTCGATCGACTTCAGGCCCAGGTGCTGGATCAGCCCCTCCAGCACCAGTCCGGCATAGGGCAGAGTCTCGGCCCTTTTCTTGGACACGCCCGGTAGTTTCGCCAGGCTCGCGACCGACTGCTGGGCCACCAGACGCGCGGTCTCCAGCGCGTCCTCGGCCGACATCTGATACTGGTGAACGACCTTCAGCGGATAGGATTTCAGCGCCATCTGCACCTGGGCCAGGGTGCGCCAGGCGCCGCCGACGGCATAGAGGCGATCGCTCTGGAACTGGGCCGCGACAGGTTTCAGCGCCTGGTCGATCCGGGCCTTGATGCGCTCGGCGTCGAACCCCTTACCGTCGGCCAAGGCGAACGGCCCCAGCGGCAGGGTCAGGCCGTGCTCGACCCCGTTTCCATTCAGTCGGGTCAACTCCAGGCTGGCCCCGCCCATGTCGGCCGAAACGCCGTGCGCCAGGGGGGCGCCGGCCAGAACGCCCATGGCGGCGTATTTCGCCTCTTCCTCTCCGCTCAGGACGCGGATGTTCAGACCGGTCTCAGCGGCGACACGCTGGCAGAACTCGGGTCCATCGATGGCTTCCCGCACGGCGGCGGTGGCGGCGATCAGGGTCGTGTCAGGGCGAACGCCTTCCAGCACGGCGGCGAAGCGGCGCAACGCCGTCATCGCCATGACGACGCCCTCGGGCGACAGCTTGCGCGTCGTCGGCAGGTCGCGGCCCAGGCCGGCCAGCACCTTCTCGTTGAAGACGGTCCAGATCGCCCGACCCTCCAGCCGGTACAGAACCAGCCGCACCGAGTTGGAACCGATGTCGATCGCGGCGATGTCGCGGTCGGTAAGCGTGATGTCGGGCATCAGCGGCCGGGACGCTCGTAACGCAGGACGGCGGGCAGGCTCTTGGCCTTGCGGCCTCGGCCCGACAGGCTGGGATTGGTCATGAAATATTTGTGGGCCGAGAAAGGCCGCTCCGGGTCCGCTGGGGTGACGCGTGTATAGCGCCCTTCCGCGTCCAGAACCCAGCTTTGCGCGTCATCCTTCAGATTGGCGACCATGATCTGGTCCAGCACCTGGTCGTGGACGGTGGCGTTGCGGATCGGCGTCATCAGCTCGACCCGGCGGTCCAGGTTGCGCGTCATCCAGTCGGCCGAGGAGATGAAGACCTTGGCCTTGTCGTGCGGCAGGTCCTTGCCGTTGGCGAAACAGACGATGCGGCTGTGTTCCAGGAACCGTCCGACGATGGACTTGACCCGGATGTTCTCCGACAGGCCGGTCACGCCGGGCCGCAGGCAGCAGATGCCGCGCACCACCAGATCGATCCGAACGCCCCACTGGCTGGCGCGATACAGGGCGTCGATGATCTCGACATCTACCAGCGAGTTCAGCTTGACCCAAATGGCGGCGGGCTTGCCCATGGCGGCGGCCGACATCTCTTTGCCGATCAAGTCGATCAGCGTGGATTTCATGTTCAGCGGCGAGACGACCACGGTCTCCAGATGGTCCGGCGTGGCATAGCCGGTGATGTAGTTGAACACCTTGGTCGCGTCGCGCCCCAGCACGGGGTCGCAGCTGAACAGCGACAGGTCGGTGTAAACCTTGGCTGTGACCGGGTGATAGTTGCCGGTGCCGAAGTGGCAATAGGTCTTCAGCGCCTCTCCCTCGCGCCGCACGACGACGCTGAGCTTGGCGTGGGTCTTGTATTCGACGAAGCCGAAGACGACGTGGACGCCGGCCCGTTCCATCGCCCGCGCCCAGCGCAGGTTGGCCTCCTCGTCGAACCGGGCCTTCAGCTCGACCAGGGCGGTGACGTTCTTGCCGGTCTCGGCCGCCTCGATCAGGGCGGCGACGATGGGGCTGTCCTTGGAGGTGCGGTACAGGGTCTGTTTGATGGCGATGACGTTGGGGTCCCGCGCCGCCTGACGCAGGAACTGCACCACCACGTCGAAGCTCTCGAACGGGTGGTGGATCAACAGATCCTTTTCGCGAATGGCCGCAAAGACGTCGCCCCCGTTGTCGCGCACACGCTCGGGATAGCGCGGCTCATAGCCCTTGAACTTCAGGTCCGGGTGGCCGCCGCCGATCAGGTCCGACAACTGGGCCAGGCCCAGCATGCCGTCCACCAGCACCACGTCCTGGGGCGCCGCCTCCAGCTCGCCGACGATGAAGTCGCGCAGGTCGGACGGCATGGACGCCTCGATCTTGACCCGCACGACCGAGCCCAGGCGACGCTGCTTCAGCGCCTCCTCGAACTCCAGCACCAGGTCCTCGGCCTCTTCCTCGATCTCGATGTCCGAATCGCGGATCAGGCGCAGCACGCCCTTTTCCTGAACCTCGCAGCCGGGGAACAGGTGGTCGATGAACAGCAGCAGCACGTTTTCCAGCGTGATGAACCGTTTGTGCCCCGGCGTGGACCGGCCGTCGGTGGGCAGTTGCCAGAACCGTTGCACCTGGGTCGGCACCGGCACCAGGGCGTAGAAGGTCTTGGTCTCGCCCTTGCGCTTCAGCTTCAGCGCCAGCGAGAAACCCAGGTTGGGCAGGAAGGGGAAGGGGTGCGCCGGGTCGATGGCCAGGGGCGTCAGGACCGCGAACAACTGGTTCAGGAACTCGGGCTCCAGCCGATCACGCTCGGTCTTGGTGATCTTCTGGCGATCGACCACCTCGATGCCGGCCGTGGTCAGTTCCTTCTTCAGCTGACGCCAGCGCAACTGCTGCTCGGCCATCAGCTCGCCGGCGGCGATATTGATCTGCTCCAGCTGTTCGGCGGGCGTCAGGCCGTCGGCGGACAGGACGCGCACGCGCTCGCGCAACTGGCCCTTCAGGCCGGCGACGCGGGTCATGAAGAACTCGTCCAGGTTATTGGCCGAGATCGACAGGAACCGCAGCCGCTCCAGCAGCGGGTGGTTGGGGTTGGCCGCCTCTTCCAGCACGCGTTCGTTGAACGCCAGCCACGAGATCTCCCGGTTGAAGAACCGGGTCGGCGAGGCCATCAGCTCTTCGCTCAGCGCCAGTTGAGGGGCGCGAGAGGCGGGAACTTCCTCGCCTCGGGTGTCGTCATGGATCGCGGCGTCGGTCATGATCCGGTTCTCGCGCGCGTCTGTGACGGCCGCAAGCGGGTGCGTAGAAAATGTCGCGCCTTAGTCGGCGGCGTCCATCGCATCCAGCACCTGGCGTGCAAGGACGCGGGTGACCGGGCGATGCAGGGCGTCCAGCCGTTCGACCACGGCCGCAGCGGTCTCGGCCGACCGGTCCAGGCGGCGCACCAGATAGTCGATCACGTCGTCGGCCGGGGTGATGCTGCGCTCGGCGAAGCGGGCCCGCAGGATGGCCGACAGGACGGCGTCGTCGGGCGCAGCGATTGAGACCGCGCGCACGGCGTCCAGGCGCGAACGCAGGTCGGGCAGGTCTACCGACCACTGACGCGGCGCTGAACGCGACACCAGCAGCAGGGCGCCTCCGCCCGAGTTGGCCAGGTTGATCAGGTGAAACAGGCTCTCGTCGTCCGCATCGGCCGCCCGGTCCAGCAGCACGGGCCGGCCTTCCAGCTCCAGCGGATCCATTACGGCGGCCTCGGCGCCGTTCAGCGGCACGGCCCCGACCCGCTCGGCCCAATCTGCGGCGAGGCGGCTCTTGCCCGAGCCCGCCGGCCCATGCAGGGCCAGCACCGCGCCCGCCCCATCGGGCCAGCGCGCCAGCACGCGCACCGCCTCGGCGTTGCTGTCGGAGGTCACGAAGGCCTCGCCCACGACATGACGCTCCAGCGGCAGACGCAGCTGTTCGGCGGTCGGACAGGGCAGGGCGCTCAGCGCGGTCATGCCCCCGTCTTAGCAGAGGCCAGGGTTAATCGCGTCACGCCCGCTCTGTTGGTTCCGGGGAGCGAACCTCGCCCCTGTGGATGGAATCAGGCGAATTCGGCCAGGGCGGGGTTCAACTTGCCGGCCTTGAACTCGGTGACCTGATAATCGGCCAGGCCGTGGACCTGAAACGGATCGGCCTCCAACAGGGCTTCCAACTCCTCTTTCGTCCCGCCGCTGCGCACCACCAGAATGCCGCCGGTGCGCGGAACCATCGGTCCGGCGGCGATGATTAGGCCGCTGGCAACATGCTGATCCAGCCACTCGCGATGCTCGACCGTCCGCGTCTCGATGGCTTCGATTGGCTGGGTGTAGGTGATTGTGACGATGAACATGGCGGCCTCGGGTGGAACAGGAACGCCAGATATCATGCGTGGCGGCAGGCTTTGCAACGGCTGAAACCTTGACTTTCCGGGGCGATGATGCGCCCTACGCCGCTTCGATTTCGGGCGCCGACGGCGTCAGATTCCACCGCCAAAGTCTCCAGACGGTCTGTTCCATGCACGCCTACCGCTCCCATACCTGCGGCGCCCTGCGCGCCTCCGACGCCGGTTCCGCCGTTCGCCTGTCCGGCTGGGTGCACAGGAAGCGCGATCACGGCGGCCTGCTGTTCATCGACCTGCGCGACCATTACGGCCTGACGCAGCTGGTGCTGCACCCGGAGACGCCGGGCTTCGCCGCCGTCGAGCGCCTGCGCGCCGAGAGCGTGATCAAGATCGACGGCGAAGTGGTGGCGCGTGAGGCCGGGGTGGTGAACCCCAACCTGCCGACCGGCGAGGTCGAGGTGCGGGTGCAGGGCGTCGAGGTCCTGTCGGAGGCCGCCGAACTGCCGATGCCGGTCTTCGGCGATCAGGAGTATCCCGAGGACATCCGCCTCGCCAACCGCTTCCTGGATCTGCGTCGCGAGCGGCTGCACAAGAACATTGTGCTGCGCTCCAGGGTCATCTCCTCGATCCGCCAGCGCATGGTCGCCCAGGGCTTCCTGGAGTACCAGACCCCGATCCTGACCGCCTCGTCGCCGGAAGGCGCGCGCGACTTTCTGGTGCCGTCGCGCCTGCACCCCGGCAAGTTCTATGCGCTGCCGCAGGCGCCGCAGCAGTTCAAACAGTTGCTGATGGTCTCGGGCTTCGACCGCTATTTCCAGATCGCGCCCTGCTTCCGTGACGAGGACCTGCGCGCCGACCGGTCGCTGGAATTCTACCAGCTCGACGTCGAGATGAGCTTCGTGACCCAGGAAGACGTCTTCGCCGCCATCGAGCCGCTGATGCACGGCGTGTTCGAGGAGTTCGGCGAGGGCAAGCCGGTGTCGCCCATCGACGGCGCCCATGTCTTCACCAACGATTTCGGTGAGACGTTCGAGCACAAGGGTTTCGAGCGCCTGACCTATGCCCAGTCGATGGCCTGGTATGGTTCGGACAAGCCGGACCTGCGCAACCCGATCAAGATGCAGGTCGTCTCCGACCACTTCCGCGACGGCGGTTTCGGCCTGTTCGCCAAGATCCTGGGCGCGGACGAGAAGAACGCCGTCTGGGCCATTCCGGCGCCGACCGGCGGCAGCCGCGCCTTCTGCGACCGCATGAATAGCTGGGCGCAAGGCGAGGGCCAGCCGGGCCTGGGCTATATCTTCTGGTCGGACGACCAGGGCGCCTGGGGCGGTCCCATCGCCAAGAACCTGGGCCAGGAGCCGACGCAGGCCTTGATGTCGTCGCTGGGCCTCGGCCAGGGCGACGCCGCCTTCTTCACCGCCGGTCTGCCGGCGACCTTCGCCAAGTTCGCCGGCCTAGCCCGCACCCGCGTGGGCACGGAGCTGAAGCTGATCGACGAGAACCAGTTCAAATTCTGCTGGATCGTCGACTTCCCCATGTTCGAATGGTCGGAAGAAGAAAAGAAGGTCGACTTCAGCCACAACCCCTTCTCGATGCCGCAGGGCGGGATGGAGGCGCTGGAGACGCAGGACCCGCTGACCATCCGCGCCTATCAGTACGACATCGTCTGCAACGGCTATGAGCTGTGCTCGGGCGCGATCCGGAACCACAAGGCCGAGATCATGCTGAAGGCCTTTTCCATCGCCGGCTACGACGCCTCGGTGGTGGAAGAACAGTTCGGCGGCATGCTGAACGCCTTCCGCTACGGCGCGCCGCCGCACGGCGGCCTGGCCCCCGGCATCGACCGCATCGTCATGCTGCTGGCCGGCGAGACGGCCATCCGCGAGGTCATCGCCTTCCCGCTGAACCAGCAGGGCGAGGACCTGCTGATGAACGCCCCGACCGAGGCGGAAGAGCGCCAGTTGAAGGACGTCCACATCCGTACCGCCTTGCCGATCAAGGTCTGATCGGGCGGGCATCGCCGAATACGATGAAGGGGACGCCGCGAGGCGTCCCCTTTTTGCTGCGGGATACACTCCGCCAATACCGTCATCCTCGGGCTTGTCCCGAGGATCCAGACTCCCGGTTTCTACGTCTGCGCGCTCTGCGGACGCACCGGGAGTCTGGATCCTCGCCACAAGGGCGAGGATGACGAAAGAGGAAGAAACCTCAGTTTCCGGCGTTGACGAAGTTGCGCACGCGCGGCGGGGCCGGCGGCGAACGGATGATGCGGATCGAGTTGCTGCGGCAGGCCTGGGGCGTCAGGCGGCCGGGCAGGCGGGTCGAGCCGTCGCCGCAGGCCTCGCTGATCTGGTCCTGGGTCAGGCCACGCGCATTCGACAGGTCGGCGCCCCGGATGTCTGTACGGCGCAGGGAGGCGTTCGAGAAATCGGCGCGGGAGAAGCTCGCGCCGCTCAGTCGCGCTCCATCCAGGCTGGAGTTCGAGAAGTCCGCGTTCGAGAAGTCGCCGCCCGACAGGTTGGAGGCGTTGACCTCGGCGTTGGAGAAGTTGGCGCCGGCCGCGCGGACGTTGGTGATCGTCGCCCCGAACAGTTCGCTGTTGGAGAAGTTAGTCCCCGCCAGGGTCGCGCCGTTGAAGTTGACCCCGTGCATCTCGCCGCCCGAAAGGTCGGCGCGGGTCAGATTGGCGCGGACGAAGGACGACCCTTGCGCCTCTGCCCCGTTCAAATGGGCGCCCGTGAAGTTCGCGGAGGTGAAGTTGGCCCCAACGATCTCGACGCCGGACAGATTGGCGCGGCTGAAGTCGCTGCCGGTGAAGTTGGAGCCCATCATCTCGGCCCCGCGCAGATTGGCCCCGACCAGGGTGGCGTTCATGAAGCTGGCGCCGGTGAAGGTCGCGCCCGACAGGTTACGGCCCGACAGTTCGCAGCGGTTGCACGATCCGCCCAGCGACACCGAACGGGCCACGTCGCGATCCTGCATCGACATCTCGACCCCGGCGAAGGCGGGAGAGGCGACGAGCGCCGCGCCCAGCGCCATCAGGGCCAGGGCGGGTCGGAACCGGATATGTTCAGCGATCTGTTTCACGAGACCTGAATGCCCCGAAACCCCTGCCATACCTACTTAAATCGAGGTAACTTCATGAAATCCCGGCAAGGTCGAAGACCCTCAGCAGGCGGGAATGCGAAGCCCGCGCGGCAGGACGGTCGACTCGTCGCCGCACGCCTGGTTCAACTGACCCTGGGTCAGGCCGGTGGCTCGCGTCAGCTGGGCGCCCGACAGATTGGTCCCCGACAAGGTCGCGCCCGAGAAGCTTGCGCCTTCCAGATAGGCGCCCACGAAACTGGCGTTGGTCAGGTTGGCGCGCGAGAAGTTGGAGCCTGAAAACACGCCGCCATAGCCCTCGACGTCGCGCATGTCTGTGTTGGAAAACCGCGTGCGGTTCATGACGCTCAGGCTCAGGTCCGCCTGACGCAGCCGTGCGCCAGACAGGTTCAGGCCCCGCGCCTCCAGCCCCGAGAAATCGCCCTGGAACAGGTTGCATCCGGCGCAGGACGCCCCGCGCTTCACGCTGGCGATCTGGCCCGCGTTTTGGGCCAGGGCGGGCGCGGCGACGGCCAGCAGGGCGGCGATCAGGCCGAGGGAAAGTGTGCGTTTCATGGACCAGGCTCCGACGTTCGATCGTCTTGCAGCAAACCCTAGGCCATAACCCTTAACCTAGCCCTGATCGCCGCCCTTGAGCGCCGGCGCCGCGCCGCAGGTGTCGCAGACCCAGGCGGCGCCGCGCTGCTGCAGGCTGAAGTCGCCGCAGGCGGGGCAGGCGACGGCTTCGCTATTGGCGACGTGACGCGGCTCGGGTTCGGCCTTCTTGCCGAAGGGCAGGACGACCAGATTGTCGGGCGCCGAGCCGCGCGCAAACCCCTTGGAGATGAACCGGGCGGCGGGCACGGCCGCGTTGGCGTCGGGCTTTCCGTCGCCCCAATTCCCAAGATTCTGGCCATCGGCGTTCAGGTCGTCCGTCCCCGCGTTTGCCAGTTCATCGCGGTCCAGATAGGAGACGCCCAATTCGCGGAAGATGTAGTCCAGGATCGAGGTCGCGGACTTGATCGAGTCGTTGCCGGTGACCCGCCCGGCCGGCTCGAACCGGGTGAAGACGAAGGCGTCCACGAACTCGTCCAGCGGCACGCCGTATTGCAGGCCGATGGAGATGGCGATGGCGAAATTGTTCATCAGGCTGCGGAAGGCGGCGCCTTCCTTGTGCATGTCGATGAAGATCTCGCCCAGTTCGCCGTCTTCGTATTCGCCGGTGTGAATATAGACCTTGTGGCCCCCGACGGCGGCCTTCTGGATATAGCCCTTGCGCCGGTCGGGAAGTTTGCGGCGCGCCCGCTCCCGCTCGATCACGCGCTCGACCACCCGTTCGGTGGGCGCAGGGCGGGGGGCTTCGCGCACAGGCTCGACCCGCCCTGCCTCGATGTTCGGCAGCGACAGCAGCGGAACGGCCGGCGGCGCAGCGCGGGCCAGGCGGATGGCGCGACGACCGTCCAGCGCGCCCTGGCTCAGCAGGCGCGCGGCCTGGGCCGAGGTGGCGCGCCAGTCCATCGGCGTGACCGCGATGTCGGCCAGGTCGCTAAACGGTTCGATGGCGCGCCGCAGGTCGGCTGCGGCCGCCGCCGGATCGGCCAGCAGGGCGGCGACGGACGCCGGCGCCTCGGGCCAATCACAAAGGTCGCCATGGCCGAAGACCCAGCGCGTCGCCGCCGTCTCGGCCTCTTCGGACACGCCCAGCAGGGTCAGCAGCAGGCCGTCGCCGTCCTCGACGCCCAGCACGTCACGGATGAAACCGGGGTCCAGCACCGGGGCGGCGAAGACCGTGTCGAAATCCTCGGCCCAGGCCAGGGCGTTCTCGATGGCGGCCAGCTCGATGTCGGTGAAGCCCAGCGCGCGCAGAGACGCATGATCAATGCCCGGCGCCTCGACCAGGGTGCGCCGTCCAAACGTCCACCGCTCCGCCGCCTCGATATCGCCTCCCGCCGCCGTCAGCGCCGCCGCCAGGGCGGGGTGCAGCCGGCGACCGATCTCGCCGTCCGCCGTCTGGAAAACGTCGACCGCCGCGATCCGGCCCAGGCCCAGCCGCAGCCGCGCCTCTGCATCCTCGACGAACAGGCCGATGGCCGAATGCCGCCGCGCCTTGGGCGCGACCGCCAGGGCTTTCGACGCGACGGCGGCGATGGGATTGGCCAGCCCCTTCAGCACATCGCGCCGCGCGCCTTGAGTCTCGGCGGCGGCGCCCTTCAGGTCGTCCCAGTCGGGGCAGAGACCGCGCACGCTCGCCAACTCGGCCGAGGTCTGCGCCGCCGTCGCCGCGACCAGTCCCGCGAACGCCTGCGCCCGAGCCGTGCGGTCGTCGTCCGCCGCCAAGGCCTCCAGCACTCCGTCCAGACCCAGGGCGATCACGCCCGGCGACGCCGCCTGAAGGTCTAGCGCCACCGTCAACAACCGCGTTAGGCCCGCCAGATCGGTCGCCGCGTCGCCGTCCAGGGCCAGCACGGCGCCCAGGTCGATCACGGCCCGACCCGCAGCCATCGTCGCGGTCTCCGCATCGCGTGGGTCGAAGGCGACGATCAGCCCGCCGTCCAGCGTCGCTTCCGACGCCAGCAGGGCTTCCGGCGCGCCCGCCGCGATCTGCGTCCGATCCGCCAGTGCGACCAGGGGCGCGCCCTCGACCGTGGGGTCCAGCGCCATCGCCGGCCGTTCGCCGTCGACGGCCCTCAGGATGTCGGCGTCGCTCGCCCCGCACCGTCGCGCCAGCGCCGCCGCCCGCCCCAGCGCCGGATTGCGCGAGGGATCGCCGCAGTCGCCGCGCGGGCCTTCGCAACGGTCCACCGCATCGGCCACCCCCGCCAGGGCCTCGGCCAGGGCCTGCGCCGCCTGGGCGCCCAGCCGCGCCGCGGCCCGCTTGCCGCTGTGCGCCTTGATGTGCGCGCCCGCGCCAGGATCGTTCAGATCGACGACGCCGGCCGCGACCGGCCCCGATCCCGCCGGCGCCGCCAGGCCCAGCCTGAAGGCGCCCGACAGTTCGGCGGCGAACATTGCGGCCTCGGCCCGGTCGAACACACCCTCCGTCACGCCCGTCGCCGCCAGACCCTCGGCCCAGGCGTCCACGCCGCCGTTCAGCCAGTCGCCCGACATCGGCGTCGCGAATCCCGCCGCATCCACCCAGTCCAGCCAGGCTTCGATCTGCGGGTCGGACCAGCCCGCGGGCGCCAGCACCTGCTGCACGCAGGCGGGGCGCTCGACGGCGCGGGTCTCCATCGCGACTCGCTCGGCGCGGGTGGCGAAGCCGGATTGGAAGCGCATGGCGGCGTCTCTCCGAAAGGTTCGCCTCAGCCTAAGCGGTCGCGCACCCCTTCGCCAATACATCTGGTGTGATCAGGACATGTTGCCCACAAGATATCGATTCGACCTGACCCTTCTCAACGCTGGACGAAGGGGGCGCGGGTTTCTATGATCCGCGCCAGACGCCGCCTCCCTTTTCGGCGAACCCTTACGGTTGGATTCCACGACGTGTTGAGCAAGATTTTCGGCTGGTGGGAGGGCGCCACGATCGGCACCCGTTTCACCATCGCCAAGCGCGGTCGCTTCGTCGGCCAGGACGAGAACGGCAATCGCTATTACGAGAGCCGCGACAACGTCAGCTACGACGGCCGCAAGCGTCGCTGGGTCATCTATGACGGCTATGCCGAGGCGTCCAAGGTAACGCCCGACTGGCACGGCTGGCTGCACTACACCTTCGACCTGCCGCCGACCGAGCAGCCGCTGCCGCGTCGCGCCTGGGAGAAGGAGCATCTGCCCAATCTGACCGGCACGCCCCTGGCCTGGCGTCCGCCCGGCTCGCTGGCGGGCGACGCCAAGCGCCCGGCCGCGACCGGCGACTATCAGGCCTGGACGCCCGAGTGAAAATCCGCCGCATCCTGTTGGGCGCGGCGTCCGTCGCGGCCGTGCTGAGCGCCGGCGCGGTGACCGCCAGCGTGCTTCAGGACACGCCGCGCGATGCGCGTCCGGTCCAGGATCCGATCGGCGACATTCTGCGCACAACTCCGGCCCAGCCGTCGGTGCCGACCGAGACGCCGCCCGCGGGCGCACCGGCTCCGCGCTCTCCGGTCGCTGTGGCCCCGCCGCCCAACGTCGTCATCGCCGAAGACGCCGCCGTCGAGGAAAAGGCCGAGGAGGAGGTCGCGGCCGAGAAGCCCGTCGCGACCAAGGCCATCGACCAGCCCGCCACGCCTGCGCGCCGCCAGCGTCGCAAGTTCGCGATCATCCAGGCCATCGACAAGGTCACCGCCGAGACGATGAAGTTCGAGGTCGAGGTCGGCGGTCGTCCCGTGCGCTTCAACCAGAATCTGATCTTCGCGGCCCGCGCCTGCGAGGTGACGACGCCGGACGAACTGACAGAAGACGCCGTCGCCTATATGGACGTCTCGCTCCAGCCGCGCGGTCGGCAAGCCGGTCGCCAGATCTTCCGCGGCTGGATGTTCGCCTCGTCGCCCGCCGTCAGCGGTGTCCAGAACCCCTATTATGACGCCTGGGTCGTGGGCTGTAAGAACTGAGCTTTCACGCCGCGAGGAGGCGCGCCATGGATCGCAACAAGCCGCCCAAGAAGACCGAAACGGTCGAGATCCGACTGCCGCACGCGACCAAGACCGCCTTCATGGCGCGGTGCCGTGACGAGGGCAGGACGGCTAGCGACGCCATTCGCCGCTTCATAGACGCCGAGTTGAACGCAACGTCGTCCGCGCGTCCTCAGCCCCGCCTGGGCTGGCGGCCCCTGCTGGCCGCCGCCGTCGCGGGCTTGGCGCTGGGCGCCGTCGCCGCGCCGTCCCTGGCCCAATCGTCGCCCACCCGCGCCGACTTCGACCGGCTGGACCGCAATCACGACGGGGTCGTCAGCTTCGACGAGTACCGCGCGAGATAGAGCCGGCCTTGCGCACGTCGTCATTCCGGGGCCGCGCTCAGCGCGGAACCCGGAATCCAGGGCTGCGGACTGGCTCTCGAACGCATCCAAAGCCGCGATGCCCACCCGGGCTCCGGGTTCGTCCTGCGGACGCCCCGGAGTGACGACATCTAGTCTACCGCACCCGGACCAGGAACCGGCCCCACTGAAGGTCGAACCACGTCCAGGGTTTGAACAGGCTGGCGCCCGGCTTCCATGAGGCCAGCACCATTTCGGCCCGGCCGATGATGTTCTCGGCCGGCAGCAGGCCCACGCCGACCTCGGGCGGCCAGCGGCTGTCCAACGAGTTGTCGCGATTGTCGCCCATCATCAGATAGCAGCCCGCCGGCACACGGCGCACAGGCGTGTCGTCGCCCGGCAGGCCCGGCCCGCCGTCATAGGTGACGTAGGATCGTCCGTCCGCCAGGGTCTCGCGCACCTGCAGGACCCGTCTCTGCGGCGCATCGTGATCGGCGACGACATCCAGCCGGGTCTGTCGCACCGGGTCGCCATTGACGAAGACAACGCCGCCCCGCACCTGAACCGTGTCGCCCGGCAGCCCGACGACGCGCTTGATCCAGGCCTCGCTGGGGTCGCGGGGCAGGCGGAACACCACAACGTCGCCGCGTCTCGGCTCGCGCCCCAGCAGCCGTCCCGGCGACATCGCCGGATTGAACGGCAGAGACGCCGTGCTCCAGCCATAGGGATATTTCGACACGACGATATAGTCGCCGGTCACCAGCCCCGGCTCCATCGACGACGAAGGGATGGTGAAGGGCTGGAACAGGACGACGCGGATCGCGAGCGCCAGGATGATGGCGAAGATCAGCGTCAGGGCGATCTCTCGCACCTCGCGAAGAAGGGACGGACGGGGCGGGGTTCTGAGCGGGGTCTGGGTCATGCCGCCATTGATCGTCAGGCCGGCCGAAGACGCGAATCCGAACCTGTCGGGACGGGCCCCAAATCGTGTCCGGACAGACTAGGCGCTGGCCAAGGCGACCGCTTCTGCACCGGTCAGAGGCGCGCGCAAGGCCCCTTGGTCCGGCCTGACCGACAGCGCGGGCTGAAGCCGCTCCAGATAGGTCGCTTGCGGCGTTTCGACCGTACCGAACTGGCTCAGATGGTCGGTCAAGAACTGCGCGTCCAGCAGGTCCCAGCCGCCCTTTCGCAGGCGCGCGACCAGATGCACCAGAGCGACCTTGGACGCGTCCCGTTCGCGACTGAACATGCTCTCGCCGAAGAAGGCCCCGCCCAGCGACACGCCGTAAAGGCCGCCCACCAGCCGCTCGTCACGCCAGCACTCGATGGAATGGACGAAACCCATGGCGAACAGGGCGGCGTACAGCCGCCGGATCGGGCCGTTGATCCAGGTGTCTTCGCGATCCGGTCCTTGCGCCGCCGCACAGCCGTCCAGCACCGCTTCGAAGGCGGTATCGACCCGCACCTCGAACGGCTCGCCCCGCACGGTGCGGCGCAGGCGGCTGGGGATGTGGAAGGCGTCCAGCGGAATGACGCCGCGCTGTTCCGGCTCGATAATGAAGACGCGCGGATCATCGCGCGCCTCGGCCATCGGAAACACGCCCCGGGCGTAACAGGCCAGCAGGTCGTCGGGGCCGAAACCGCCGAAAGGCCCGCTGGCGCTGAAATCGGGGTCGGTCAGGCGTCGCCCTTCTGACGGGCCGCCCACTTCTCCAGCCAGTGGATGTCGTAGTCGCCCGACAGGATGTCCGGCTCGGCCAGCAACTTCTGGAACAGGGGGATGGTCGTATCGACGCCGCCGATGACGACCTCGTTCAGCGAACGCTTCAGTCGGGCAATGGCCTCCTCGCGGTCGCGGCCGTGGACGATCAGCTTGCCGATCAGGCTGTCGTAATAGGGCGGGATCGAATAGCCGGCATAGATCGCGCTATCCAGGCGCACGCCCAGGCCGCCCGGTGCGTGAAAGTCGGTGATCTTGCCCGGCGACGGGGTGAAGGTCTCCGGGTTCTCGGCGTTGATCCGCACCTCGATGGCGTGGCCTTTGAACTCGATGTCGTCCTGGGTGAACGACAGCGGCAGACCGGCGGCGATGCGCACCTGTTCGCGAACCAGATCCACGCCCGTGATCATTTCGGTGACCGGGTGTTCGACCTGCAGGCGGGTGTTCATCTCAATGAAGAAGAACTCGCCGTCCTCCCACAGGAACTCGATGGTGCCGACGCCCAGATAGCCGATGGCGGCGATAGCCTTGTTGACCGTCTCGCCGATCTGCTTGCGACCTTCGGCCGACAGGGCGGGCGAGGGGGCCTCTTCCAGCACCTTCTGGTGACGGCGTTGCAGCGAGCAGTCGCGTTCGCCCAGGTGGACGACATTGCCGTGGCTGTCGGCGATGACCTGGATCTCGATGTGGCGCGGCTTCTGGAGGTAGCGCTCCATATAGACCGCGCCGTTGCCGAAAGCGGCCAGAGCTTCCGACTGGGCGGTCTGGACTGCCTCGACCAGATCGTCAGGCGTCAGGGCGACCTTCATGCCGCGTCCGCCGCCGCCCGCCGCAGCCTTGACGATCAGGGGGAAGCCGATGGACTTGGACGCCTCGATCGCGGCCTCGACCGTTTCGACCTCGCCATCCGAGCCGGGGACGACGGGGATGCCGGCGTCCTTGACCGTCTGTTTGGCGCTGATCTTGTCGCCCATAACCCGGATATGCTCGGGCTTGGGACCGATGAAGCTCATGCCGTGGGCCTCGACGATCTCGGCGAAGCGGGCGTTCTCGGACAGGAAGCCGTAGCCGGGGTGGATCGCCTGGGCGCCGGTGATCTCGGCCGCAGCGATGATCGAGGGGATGTTCAGATACGACTTTGCGGCCGAGGCGGGGCCGATGCAGACGCTCTCGTCGGCCAGCCGCACCCACATGGCGCCGCGGTCGGCTTCCGAGTGCACGGCGACGGTGGAGATGCCCATCTCCTTGCACGCCCGGTGAATGCGCAGCGCGATCTCGCCGCGGTTGGCGATCAGGACCTTGGTGAACACGGCTTAGGCTTCCAGCAGGACGAGGGGTTCGCCGAACTCGACCGGCTGGGCGTCGCCGACCAGGATTTCGGCCACAACGCCGTCGCGCGGGGCCTGGATCGGGTTCATCGTCTTCATGGCTTCGACGATCAGCAGGGTCTGACCCTTCTTGACCTTGTCGCCGGGCTGGACGAAGGCCGGGGCCTCCGGCGAGGCCTGCAGATAGGCGGTGCCGACCATCGGCGATTTCACCTCTTCGCCGGCGCGGGCGACGATGGTGGCGGGGTCCGACGGCATGGCGGCCGGCGCAGCAGCGGCAGTGGGCGCAGCGGCAACCGGGGCGGGGGCGGCGGCGTACTGAACCGGGGCGGCGTTGATGGTGACTTCGCGCGCCACGCGGATACGCAGTTCGCCGCGCTCGACCTCGACTTCCGTCAGATCGGTCTCGTTCAGGATCTCGGCCAGCTGGCGAACCAGGGCGGCGTCGATCTCGGCGTGTTTCTTGTCATCGGCCATTGGAGTTGCGCCTTGTCTTTCGTGGTCTTTGATAAACGGGACGGGCCTCAGCCGCGTTCCCGAACCTGGGTGAGGGCCGCCTGGACGGCCAGTTCATAGCCCGCCGCGCCGAAGCCGGCGATGACGCCGGTCGCCGCGGAGGACACATAGGAGTGATGGCGAAACGCCTCGCGCGCCGCCGGATTGGACAGATGCAGCTCGATCACCGGGATCGACAGCGTCTTCAACGCATCATGCAGCGCCACCGACGTATGCCCATAGGCCGCCGGATTGAGGATCAGGGCGTGGGCGCCTTCGCGCGCCTCCTGGATCCAGTCCACCAGCACGCCTTCATGGTTGGTCTGGCGAAACACGATCTGCGCCTCGCCGGCCGCCCGGACGCAGCGCTGCTCGATGTCCGCCAGGGTGTCGCGGCCATAGATGTCCGGCTCCCGAACCCCGAGCAGGTTCAGGTTGGGGCCGTTCAGCACATGAATGACGGGCGTTTCGGCCATGGTTCCAGAATCGATCCGGCGCAGCGCGGCGCAAGAGGGGCCTTTTAGCGGACGCAGGGCGTGGGTCAAACGCTAGCAGCGTCGAACCTTACCCGACGTTACGTGCGATGGCGTGGATTTCGCAGCGCCGGCTGCCATCGTCCCTGGTCGGGACGGCCTGAGGGAGCGCCGAGGATGCGCCAGGACGGCAAACTGATCCTGAGAACCGTGGTGGCGACCTTGGCGGCCCTGGCCGTCGCGGTCGGCGCCTTCCTGTTCGAGGCGGGCTGAACGCATAGTCTGGCGAAGCGGCCTGTCACCGTCTATCTGACGCGCGACGGTCGGAGGGGCGAAGGTCAGGGAGAATGCGCGTGCACCAGATCCATCTCAATGGCGAACCACGCCAGGTCCAGGCCGCCACCATCCTGGCCTTGGTCGAGGAACTGTCGCTGGACCCGCGCAAGGTCGCCGTCGAACGCAATCTCGAGATCGTGCCCAAGTCCCTGCACGCCGCCACGCCGGTGGCCGCAGGCGATCGTATCGAGCTGGTCCAGTTCGTCGGCGGCGGGTGATCAGATCAAATCCGGCTACGACGGGTTCCCCCGCGCGCCGGAGAGGCCTAGGTCAGCATCCATGACCGATACAGCCAACGAAACCTGGTCCGTCGCCGGCCGCACCTTCAACTCACGTCTGATCGTGGGCACTGGCAAGTACGCCGACTACGCCCAGAACGCCGCCGCCGCCGAGGCGGCCGGGGCCGAGATCGTCACCGTCGCGGTGCGCCGTGTGAACCTGTCGGACCCGACCCAGCCGATGCTGGTCGACTATGTGAAGCCCGACCGATTCACCTTCCTGCCCAACACCGCCGGCTGTTTCACGGGTGAGGATGCGGTTCGCACCCTGCGTCTGGCGCGCGAAGCCGGCGGCTGGAGTCTGGTCAAGCTGGAGGTGCTGTCCAACACCGCCCACCTCTATCCCGACATGATCGAGACGCTGCGGGCGCTGGATTTGCTGATCAAGGACGGGTTCGACGTCATGGTCTATTGCACCGACGACGTGGTCATGGCCAAGCGTCTGGAAGACGCCGGCGCCGCCGCCATCATGCCCGCCGCCGCGCCGATCGGCTCAGGGCTGGGCATCCAGAACCCCATCAACGTCCGCCTGATCGTCGAACAGGCCAAGGTGCCGGTGCTGGTCGACGCGGGCGTCGGCACAGCCTCGGACGCGACTCTGGCCATGGAACTGGGCTGCGACGCCGTCCTGATGAACACCGCCATCGCCGGCGCCAAGGACCCGATCCGCATGGCTCGCGCCATGAAACACGCCGTCATCGCCGGCCGCGACGCCTATCTGGCCGGGCGGATGCCGAAGCGGATGTATGCGGATCCGTCGTCGCCCTTGGCGGGGCTGATTTAAGAGGTCGGCGCACATCGTCTCCTCCCCACATCGTGGGGAGGGGGACCGCACGAAGCGTGGTGGAGGGGCTCTCGACGTCCCACAGGCGTCGGTAATACGGTGAGAACCCCTCCGTCACGGCGCAAAGAGGCGCCGCGCCACCTCCCCATCGCTTCGCGACAGGGAGGAGACGAGGACTGCTAATCGTCCAGCAAGCCCTGCAGCAGCGGATGGGCCAGGACCGGGGCGGCGAGACGCACCACGGCCTGCGGGTCTTCCAGCCGCACGGCCGCCGTGGCGTCGGCGACGATGAAGTCGGCGTGGGTGCGCGACGGTTCGGTCAGCCGCTCGTGGCCCGGACGCACGGTGGCGAGATATTGCGCCACGACCGAGTCCGCCGACCGCCCCCGCTCAGCCTGGTCGCGCAACAGGCGGCGGATGAAGCGGATGTCGGAGGGGGTGTCCACGAACACCCGGATGTCGAACAGGGCGGTCAGGTCGGGGGTGCAGAGCACGTGGGTGCCCTCGACGATCACCACCTCGGCGGCGGGGATCGGTTCGCCACCCGGCTCGCGCCCATGATGGATAAAGGAATAGACCGGCGCCGTCACCGCCCGGCCGGCCTTCAGCTCTTTCAGGTCCGAGATCATCAGGTCGTGATCGCGCGCGGCCACATCGTCGAAGTCGAAGGTCGCGGCGTCGAAGCCGGGCAGGGAAGCAGCGTCGCGGTAATAGCTGTCCTCGCGCACCAGCACCGCCGACCCTTGCGGCAAGGCCGAAACCAGCGCCTCCGCCAGGGTGCTCTTGCCGGAGCCGGAGCCCCCCGTGATCGCGATCAATATGGTCATGGGCGGTCTTCTAGTGCGGTCGCGCAGCCGACGCCACGGGGGACGATCCGCCGCGCGGCGGCTGACGTTACGTCACGTTGCTTATCGCCGATCACCGATGTTAGCGTCCGCCCAAGCGTCGCATCCAATCAGACGCAACCAAGGAACAGGAAACGATATGCTGGGCTTGATGCAGGACTGGCCGCTGACGGTCGACAAGATCATCGACCACGCCAAACATTGGCACGGCGACCGCGAGGTGGTGACCCGCTCGGTCGAGGGCCCCATCGTCCGCACGACCTATGCCCAGATCCACGAGCGCGCCAAACGCGTGTCTAGCGCCCTGAAGGCCTGGGGCGTCCAGCCGGGCGACCGCGTCGCGACCCTGGCCTGGAACACCGCCAACCATATCGAGGCCTGGTACGGCATCATGGGCATCGGCGGGGTGTGCCACACCCTGAACCCGCGCCTGTTCCCGGAACAACTGATCTACATCATCAACCACGCCGAAGACCGGATCATCTTCGTCGACCTGACCTTCGTGCCGCTGCTGGAAGCCATCCTGCCGCACATCCCCAAGGTCGAGCGCGTCGTCATCATGACCGACGCCGCCCATATGCCGCAAACCAAGCTGCCCAAGGCCGAGGCCTATGAGGACGCCATCGCCGGTCAGTCGACCGACGTCGTCTGGGGCGACTTCGAGGAAAACACCGCCTGCGGCCTGTGCTACACCTCCGGCACGACGGGCCATCCCAAGGGCGTGCTGTATTCGCACCGCTCCAACTTCCTGCACACCTTCATGGGGCTTCAGGCCACGGTCATGGGGGCGACGCCCAAGGAGGTGATCCTGCCGGTCGTGCCGATGTTCCACGCCAACGCCTGGGGCATCGCCTTCGCCGGCCCCGCCGCCGGGACCAAGCTGGTCATGCCGGGCGCCAAGATGGACGGTCAGTCGATCTATGAACTGATCGAACAGGAAGGCGTCACCTTCTCGGCCGCCGTGCCCACCGTCTGGCAGGGGCTGTTCGCCCATATGAAACAGCACGGCCTGGGCTTCTCGACCCTGAAGCGCGTGCTGATCGGCGGCTCGGCCTGCCCCGAAAGCCTGATCCGCGGCTTCCAGGACGATTTCGGCGTCGAGGTCACCCACGCCTGGGGCATGACCGAGACCTCGCCCATCGGCACCATCGCCAACTTGCCGCCCGAGATCCTGCGTCTGCCCTATGACGAGCAGATGAAATACCGCCTGAAACAGGGCACGCCTCCGCTGGGCATCGAACTGAAGCTGAAGGACGAGGCTGGGGCCGTACTGCCGCACGACGGCGCCACCTTCGGCCGCCTGATGGTCAAGGGCCCGACCATCAGCAACGCCTACTTCAAGGAAGAGGGCTCGATCCTGGACGATGAAGGCTTCTTCGACACCGGGGACGTGGCGACAGTGGACGAGATGGGCTTCATGCAGATCACCGACCGCGCCAAGGACGTCATCAAGTCGGGCGGTGAGTGGATCAGCTCCATCGAGATCGAGAACATCGCCGTCGGCCATCCCAAGGTCGAGATCGCCGCCGTCATCGGCGCCGCCCACGCCAAATGGGACGAACGCCCGGTCCTGATCCTCAAGCTCAAGCCGGACCATGCTCTGGTCAAGCAGGAGCATCTCGACTTCCTGCAGGGCAAGATCGCCAAATGGTGGATGCCGGACGACGTGGTCGCCGTGGAGGACATCCCGCTGGGCGCCACGGGCAAGATCGACAAGAAGCTTCTGCGCGAGCGGATGAAGGACTACCGTCTGCCTGCCGTCGTCTAACCGAACCGGAGCCTGAATGCCGACCAGAAAGCCTGTCCCCGCCGTCCTGCCGTGGCTGACGGCGCTCGCGGCGGCGCCGGTGGTGCTGATCGTGGCGGCGATTGCGGCGACGCGATTCGGCGGCGTCGATCTGTCGGTCAGCTACGACCTGCTGACCTGGACCGTGGCGCGCATCCTGGCCTGGATCGGACTGGCGGGCGCGTTGGCGGCGGCTGTTCTGGCGCTGCGCGATCTGAAGGGCAGGGGGCTCTATGCGCTGGCGGCCCTGGTCCTGGCCGGTGCGACGGTGGGCGGTTTCGTCTTGCGTCAGGGGCAGGACGCCACGCCTAACCCACGCGACGTGACCACCCATGTCGAGGAACCGCCGGCCTTCTCGCGCGCCGCCCAGCATCGCGGATCGACGCCCCAGACCTGTCCCGACCTGAGCGCCATCCCGACCCAGGTCCTGGCCCAGCAGGCGACCTCGGCCCTGGTCGACGCCGGCTTCGTCGTCACCCGCGCCACCACCTTCCAGGTCGAGGCCGTGCATGAGGGGGCCTGGTTCGGCTTCGTCACCGACGCCGTCGTGCGCATACGCCCCGGCCGCACCGACATCCGCGTCGCCGCCCGCGACGCCCGCCCCGACGGCGGCGCCACCTGCCGTCTCGCAACCAAGATCGCCCGGAACCTGGAGGCGGAACTCTAGACCAGACGAAAGCGAGCCGTCAGGTCCGGCTCGACGTCGCTCACCGCCGTCCCGTCCTCGACCAGCTTGATCAGATGGGCCAGCACCGACAGCGACGCCGCCGGCCACAGCCGCTGATCGACGGCGGCGTACAGAACCGGCACCATCTGGGCGACCGTCCGATCCCCCGCCGCCAGCCTCTGAACGATCTGCGCTTCCCTCTCCAGCCGGTGGGCGCGATACGTCTCCAGAAACGGCCGCACCTGCGTTACCGGCGCCCCGTGCGTCGGCCACAGCACGTCGAAATCCCGCGCAATGACCGCATCCAGGCTGGTCAGATACTGGCGCATATTCCCGTCCGGCGGCGCCACGACCGTCGTGGACCAGCCCATGACATGATCGCCGCAGAACAGAGCGTTCTCCTCGCGCAGGGCGAAGGCCATGTGATTTGAAGCATGACCCGGCGTGAACATCGCCTCGATCGTCCAGCCGTCGCCTTCGACCACTTCATTGCCCGTCAGGACCACGTCGGGCGAAAACTCGGCATCGTCATCCTCGTCCAGCGCACCCGCCGCATGGGTCTCTCGATCCGGGGGCTGGGCCGCCAAAACCCGCGCCCCCGTCGCCTCCGCAAACGGCCTCGCCAGCGGCGCATGATCCCGATGCGTATGGGTCACCAGCACATGGCTGACCCGCCGCCCCTCGACCGCCGCCATCAACGCCGCCAGATGCGCCTGATCCAGCGGTCCCGGATCGATCACCGCCACCTCGGCCCCCGCGTCAGCCCGCCCGACGATATAGGTCCCGGTGCCGGTGAAGGTGAACGGCCCCGGATTGGCTGCGATCACCCGCTGGATCAGCGGCGAAACCTGATCACGCCGCCCATAGGCGAAGTCGAACGCCCGAACGAAAGGAATCATCTCGGCGGCTCCATCTGGCGCAGAGCTTGCGTTAACGACTCGGTAATCATGCTTGGAGCGCCCGCCATGGCCCGTTCGATCGCCTTCGCTGTATCAAATCGGCTCCCGCTCGTCGCGACCGCCTTCCTCTGTCTCGCCGCGGTGCAACTGATCGCTGCCTCCTGCACCCCCGAACCCGCGCCCTATGCGGCGCGGGCAGTGATCGAGCGCTGAGCGCTGCTATTCGCGGCGGACACGGAAGGGCGGATTGTCGCCCACCTTCATCAAATAGCTTCCCAGCGCCGCTCTTCGCACGGTGACTGGATACTGGCGGCGCGTCGAGAAAGACGGAACGACATTGTCGGTCTTTCGCCATACGGACCCGTCGTCCAGCGTGATCAGCCATTCGCCGCGGCCCAGATCCCGAACCGACGCCATGGTGGCGGATATGGAGCTCAGACTTTCTGGCTTTCCAGAGGTCTGAAAGGGATTCAGGGTCGAGACGTTGAACCCGAACAATCGTCGCTGATTCTGTTCCACATCCTCGCGGCTAACCACGGCGATCTCTCCTGCAGCGGCCAAGCTTGTGGCGGCCGCGTCGAAGCATGCCAGGCGCGCAGAATCTGAACCGATATCTCGGCAGCGTGTGACCTCGCCGACCAGGTCGCGATTGGCTGGCGGGGGAGACTGCTGCGCGGAAGCGCTTTCGGAGACGAGAGTTGCCGCCAGCAATGCCAGAATCGACATTCCTGACCAGCGTAGCTGGGAGATAGGGGGCATTCTATTCTCAAAAAAGTTCATGATTTGGGGAAGTATATCATCAGAAACGAGGGCGCGTCGCATGTCTCGCCCGCGACCATGGTGTGTCGTCTTTGCGACAGGCGTGTCTACAATGTGTCAAGCCGGTACCTTCCCGCTGGACTTGCCGCTGCTGTTGGTATGCTCTGCCGTCCAACCGACGTGGGGTCGGCAAATAGCCAATGATTGATCTGTTCGCTTCTTGGCGAACGAACGTCTTCCCGGGAGAACCAGCCTTGAACAATATCAGATACCGCCGCAGCCTGTTGGCGAGCACGATGATCGGCGGCGCCGCCCTGGTCATGGCCGCGTCCCCCTCGTTCGCACAGTCCGCTGACGATCAGGCGACCGAAGTGGGCGAAATCGTCGTCACCGGCTCGCGCATCGCGCGTCAGGACTATCGTTCGACCAGCCCGATCGTCACAGTCACCGCCCAGGACTTCCAGGCGACCGGTGCCGTCACCATCGACAGCCTGATCAACGACCTGCCTCAGTTCACGCCGTCGATCTCCTCCACCTCGAACAACCCGTCGAATGGTGGCCAGGCCAACATCAACCTGCGCAACCTGGGTTCCAACCGTACGCTGGTCCTGATGAACGGCCGTCGCGTCGTTCCGTCGAACTCGGACGGCTCGGTCGACGTCAACCTGATCCCGACTGCTCTGATCAAGAACATCGAAGTCATCTCCGGCGGCGCATCTGCTGCCTATGGTTCGGACGCTCTGGCCGGCGTCGCCAACTTCATCCTCGACGAAAACTTCTCGGGCGTTCAGGTAGACGCTCAGTACGGCGAAACCGACCGTAGCGACGGCAAAACCGAAAGCTACTCTGTCACCGTCGGCGGCAACTTCGACGACGACCGCGGCAACATGGTGCTGTCGCTGGGTCGCTCGACCCGTGATGTCATCTTCAACGCCGCTCGTGAGTTCTCCGCTATATCGGGTCCCTCGGGCACCTCGCCGCTGGGTTCGACGATCTTCGACGGCAACAACCTGCCCAGCCTGGCAGCAGTTCGCGCCTATTTCGGCAATGCGACCCTGTCCAACACTGGCGCCTTCGGCTTCAACGATGACAACTCGCTGTTTTCGTATACGGGCAAGCTGAACGTCAAGAATCCGGCTGGTGCTGGAAACGAATACACGGCTCCGGGCGCTGATTATACGTTCAACACCGGTCCGCTGAACTACTTGCAGTTGCCGCTTGAGCGCTACAACGTGTACGGCGGCGGTCGTTACAAGATCAACGACAACGCCGAAGTCTATGCGAATGCACTGTTCACACAGTACATCGCCGACACCGAACTGGCCGCCAGCCCGGCAGCGAGCGGCACCGGCTTCCGCGTTCCCGCGACCAACCCGTTCATCACTGCTGATCTGCGGGGCCTGCTGAACACGCGCGCCAACCCGAACGGCTCGTTCCTGCTCAACAAGCGTTTCACCTCGCTGGGCGGCCGTCACTCGACGGAAGAGTACAACATCTACCAAATCACGACGGGCGTCCGTGGTCAGGTTCCGCAAAGCAGCTGGACCTATGACGTCTACGGTTCGTATGGTCGCGTTTCGAACACGACCACGCAGACGGGCAACGTGTCGCGCTCTTCGGTTCAGCGCCTGCTGGACGCGGCGGATGGCGGCGCCAGCCTTTGCGCAGGCGGCTTCGATCCGTTCGGCGTGACGACCCTGTCGGCGGATTGCAACAGCTACATCGGTCGCTCGGCTCGTAACTCTACTGTTACGGAACAACGTGTCATCGAAGCCTCTCTGCAAGGCAAGGCTTTCGATCTGCCCGCCGGTGAGGTCCGCGTCGCTCTCGGTGCCCAGTATCGCCAGGATGACTTCGCATTCGGCGCCGACTCCTCGCTCGCACAACAGAACACTGTGACGCCCCACCTTGGCGCCAACGGCCTGCCGGATGGCGGCAATGTCGGCGGTTCGGAAATCGCGGGCTTCAACCCGACGCCGTCACTGACCGGCGGCACGAGCTCCAAGGAACTGTTCATCGAAGCCCTGGTGCCGCTGCTTTCGGACCTGCCCTTCGTCGAACAACTGGATCTGAACCTCGGCTATCGCTACGCCGACTACAGCACGGCCGGCGGTACCCAAGCCTACCGTGCGGAACTGGACTGGACCGTCGCCGGCGGCCTGCGCGCTCGTGGTGGTTACAGCCGCTCGGTTCGTGCGCCTTCGATCGGCGAGCTGTTTGCGACCGCCAGCACGGACTTCCCGAACATCGGCTCGCCTACGGCGGCCGGTACGGGCGGCGACCCTTGCGATATCCGCAGCAGCTTCCGACGCGGCTCCGACGCGGCCGCGGTGCGGGCGCTGTGCTTGGCTCAAGGCGTTTCGTCTCAGGCAATCGACCAGTACACCTATTCGAACAACCAAGTCGAAAGCCGCACGGGCGGTAACCCGAACCTGTTCGAAGAAACGTCGGACAGCTGGTCTGCCGGTCTGGTGTATCAGTCGCAGTTCGCTTCGCCCTGGCTTTCGGGCTTCTCGGCCTCGATCGACTACTACAATATCGAGATCACCGACGCGATCGGCTCCATCCAGGCGCCGGACTCGCTGGCGGGTTGCTTCAACGTGACGGGCGAAAACCCGACGTTTGACGCCTCCAACAGCTACTGCCAGCTGTTCCGCCGTGACCCGCTGTCGGGCAACATCGTCGGGGCCATCGAAAACCAAGCCAACCTCGGCATGGTCAAGACGTCCGGCATCGACTTCCAGGCTGACTGGGCGTTCAACATCGCCGACATCGGTGGTGGCGATTGGGGCCGCCTGAAGTTCAACACGGTCATCAGCTGGCTTGAGAACTATGAAGACAACGTCGTCGAAGGCGGCGTCTTCACGGATCGCACCGGCACGATCGACAGCTCGTTCGGAGAAACCTTCCCCGAATGGAAGGCTCTGAGCTCGGTGACTTGGGCCAGCGGTCCGTTCTCGGTCGGCGCACGCTGGCGCCGGGTGGGTGAAGTCACGGTGATCAACACCACCGAGGTTCTGCCTTCGATCGACTACTTCGACCTGAACGGTTCGTGGTCCGTCAACGACACGGTCGCCCTGCGCGCCGGCGTCAACAACCTGACCGACGAGCAGCCGAACGTCTTCGTTCCGGGCGTTCAAGCCAATACCGACCCGTCGACCTATGATGTGCTGGGTCGCCGCTACTACGTCGGTCTGACCGCCAAGTTCTAAGGCCGGTCAACGACACGAGACTGAGGCGGCGGAGCAACGCTCCGCCGCCTTTTTTCGTTTAAGCGCCGCCGTAGAAAAACCATTGGCGTGGCCGAGCGTTGATGATCGTCGCCCGTTCGCGGCGCTCCTGAAGGAAGATCATGCTCAAACTCCTCGTTCCCGGTATCTCGGCCTTGTCGCTGCTGGCCGCAGGCTCTGTGGTCGCACAGGCTCAAGACGGGCCCATCGTCACGGGCAACAGTTCGGCCGAGAGCGCAGACGCGCTAAAGACCCGCGAGGCCATCGCCTATGCGCGGCCGCTGCCGCGTGGGGCGCCCACCGCCGACTATCCGCTGGTGGCGTGGTGCGATGCGCTGGTGACGGGGCATGCCGATCTGGGCGACACGTTGACGACCAAGGCGCCCGAAGACGTGGAATTGGTTCGTCTGGGCCGTTTGGAAGCCCAGGATTTCCGCAGCGCCCTGGCCGTCGCAACGCCGCGTCAGTCGGCAGCCTCAAAGGCTGAGGCCGAACAGGCCATCGCCGGGGTCAAGGCCCAGTGGGCGACGCTCATGAGCAACCCCGACGCCGAAGCCCGCAGCCAGTCGTTCGGCCTGTTCTTCGGTCTGCCCGGCCGTTGCGAACATGCCGCGCGGCGTATCCGCAACAATGTCACGACACCGCCCGCCACGCTGGAGAGCGTCGGCATCAACTAGGCGGGATCGCGCGACCTATCTGACTAACGCGGCGGCTTGAGCTTTTGCTCAGGCCGCCGTTTCGCGTTTGGCGGCGTAGGGATCGTAGTTGAGTATGGGCGCAAGCCAGCGTTCGGCGGTCGCGACGTCCCAGCCCTTGCGACTTGCGTAATCCTCGACCTGGTCCAGATCGATCTTGCCGACGCCGAAATAATGGCTGCCCGGATGGCCGAAATAGAGGCCGGAGACCGAGGCGGGCGGCGTCATGGCATAGCTCTCGGTCAGTGCCATGCCGGCGTTGTTCTCGGCCTGGAGCAGGCGGAACAGGGTGGCCTTTTCCGTATGGTCGGGCTGGGCCGGATAGCCGGGGGCGGGGCGGATGCCCTGGTATTGTTCGGCGATCAGTGCATCGACGTCGGCTGTTTCGTCGGCGGCGTAACCCCACAGCTGGGTGCGGACTTCCTTGTGCAGGCGTTCGGCGAAAGCCTCGGCCAGGCGGTCGGCAAGCGAGGTCGCCAGGATGGATGAATAGTCGTCTCCGGCGTCCTTGAACCGTTTGGCGACTTCCAGTTCTCCGTGACCGGCGGTGACGGCGAAGGCGCCGATATAGTCGTCGCCGTCCTCGGCGACGAAGTCGGACAGGGCCAGGTTCGGCTTGCCGTTGGACTTCTTGATCTGCTGGCGCAGGGTGTGGAAGCGGGCGATCTCGGCGTCCCGGCTCTCGTCGGCATAGACTACGACGTCGTCGCCGACGGCGTGGGCGGGCCAGAAGCCGACGACGCCCTTGGCGGTGAACCACTTCTCGTCGATGATCCGCTTCAGCATGACCTTGGCGTCCTCGAACAGGTCGCGCGCGGCCTCGCCGACGATCTCGTCGTCCAAGATCAGCGGATAGCGGCCGATCAGCTCCCAACTGGCGAAGAAGGGGGTCCAGTCGATGTGTTCGGCGAGGTCCTGCAGGTCCCAGGCGTCGAAGGCCTTCACGCCGATGAACGACGGCTTGCCGGGCATGGGCTGGGTCGGGTCGATGCGGAACCGGTTCTCGCGGGCCTGGGCCAGAGTGGCGCGGGCCTTCACCTCCTGACCGCGGGCGTACTGCTCGCGGATGCGGATATATTCGTCGCGGGTGGCGGCCTCGTTCTTGGCCCGGTCGGTCTTGGACAGCAGGCCCGAGACCACGCCGACGGCGCGGCTGGCGTCGACGACATAGGTGGTCGAGCCCCGGCGATAGGCCGGCTCGATCTTGACCGCCGTATGGGTGCGGCTGGTGGTGGCGCCGCCGATCAGCAGGGGGATGTCGAAGCCGCGCCGTTCCATCTCGGCGCCGACGAAGACCATCTCGTCCAGCGACGGGGTGATCAGGCCCGACAGGCCGATGATGTCCGCCTTGTGCTCGACGGCGGCGTCCAGGATGCGGTCGGCCGGGACCATGACGCCCAGGTCGATGACCTCGTAGTTGTTACATTGCAGCACGACGCCGACGATGTTCTTGCCGATGTCGTGGACGTCGCCCTTGACTGTGGCCATCAGGATACGGCCCGCCTGTTCGCGTGGCTTGCCGGCCTTTTCGGCCTCCATGAAGGGCTCCAGCCAGGCGACGGCCTGTTTCATCACGCGGGCCGATTTCACCACCTGGGGCAGGAACATCTTGCCCGAGCCGAACAGGTCGCCGACCACGTTCATCCCGTCCATCAGCGGCCCTTCGATGACGTGCAGCGGGCGGTCGAATGACAGGCGGGCTTCTTCGGTGTCGGCGTCGATATATTCGGTGATGCCGTTGACCAGGGCGTGGGCGATGCGGGCGGCGACAGGCTGGTCGCGCCATTTCAGATCGACGACGCGGGCGACGCCCTTGTCGCCCTTGTAGTTGGGGGCGATGTCGACCAGCCGCTCGGTGTTGGAGACATTGGTCCGCTGCGGCCGGTTCAGGATCACGTCCTCGACCGCCTCGCGCAGGGTCGGGTCGATGTCGTCATAGACGGGCAGGTCGCCGGCGTTGACGATGCCCATGTCCATGCCCGCCTGGATGGCGTGGTACAGGAAGACGCTGTGGATCGCCCGGCGCACCGGCTCATTGCCGCGGAAGCTGAACGAGACGTTCGACACCCCGCCGCTGATACGGGCGTAGGGCAGGGTGGCCTTGATGACCTTCACCGCCTCGATGAAGTCGACGGCGTAGTTGTCGTGTTCCTCGATCCCCGTCGCCACGGCGAAGATATTGGGGTCGAAGATGATGTCCTCGGGCGGGAAGCCGACCTCGTTGACCAGGATGTTGTAGGCGCGGGTGCAGATCTCGATCTTGCGGGCGGCAGTGTCGGCCTGGCCCACCTCGTCGAAGGCCATGACCACGACGGCGGCGCCATAGCGTAGGCATTTGATCGCATGGTCGCGGAAGGCCTGCTCGCCCTCCTTCATGCTGATCGAGTTGACGATGGGCTTGCCCTGGACGCACTTCAGACCCGCCTCGATCACCTCCCATTTGGAACTGTCGATCATCACCGGCACACGGGCGATGTCGGGCTCGGCCGCGATCAGGTTGAGGAAGGTCCGCATGGCGACCACGCCGTCCAGCAGGCCCTCGTCCATGTTGATGTCGATGATCTGGGCGCCGGCCTCGACCTGTTGCCGGGCGACGTCCAGCGCAGCCGAATAGTCGCCCTCGACCACCAGTTTGCGGAATTTGGCCGAGCCGGTGACGTTGGTTCGTTCGCCGACGTTGATGAAGGTGGGGCGCATTACAGACTTCCGCTCATCCCCGCGAAAGCGGGGACCCAGTGCTTTTGGGAGGCACGGTGCATGGGATCGCGAGCGAAGACATCATGGTGATGGCTATCGCCCAAAGGACTAGGTCCCCGCTTTCGCGGGGATGAGCGGGGAGGGGAGTGTGTCACGCCACCATCTCGAACGGTTCCAGCCCCGATAGCCGCAAGGCCACCGGCCGTTCCGGGATCGCGCGGGGCTTCAGCGGCGCGACCTCTTCGGCGACGTGCTTGATGTGGTCCGGCGTGGTGCCGCAGCAGCCGCCGACGATGTTGACCAGGCCCGACGCCGCCCATTCCTCGATGAAGTGGGCCGTCTCGTGCGGTTCCTCGTCGTACTGGCCCATGGCGTTGGGCAGGCCGGCGTTGGGATAGGCGGCGACCAGGGTGTCGGCGACGCGGCTCAGTTCGGCAATGAAGGGCCGCATCAGGTCGGCGCCCAGGGCGCAGTTGAAGCCGACGGCAAAGGGTTTGGCGTGGCGCACGCTGTTCCAGAAGGCTTCCGCCGTCTGGCCCGACAGGGTGCGGCCCGAACGGTCGGTGATGGTGCCCGAAATCCAGATGGGCAGGCCGTCCATGCCCTCGTCCTCAAGGTCCTTGATGGCCTTGATTGCGGCCTTGCAGTTCAGCGTGTCGGTGATGGTTTCGATCAGATACAGATCGACGCCGCCCTCGTTCAGCGCCTTCACCTGATGGCGATAGGCCTCATAGACTTGGTCGAAGGTGACCAGCCGCGCGCCGGGGTCGTTCACGTCCGACGACATCGACAGCATTTTGTTCAGCGGACCGATGGAGCCGGCGGCGAAGCGCGGCTTGTGCGGCTCCTTCTCGGTCCAGCGGTCGGCTGCGGCCCGGGCCAGTTTGGCGCCTTCCAGATTGATGTCCCACACCGCCTGGGCGTCCAGGGCGTAGTCCTCCTGGGCGATGGTGGTGCCGGAGAAGGTGTTGGTCTCGGAGATGTCGGCGCCGGCGCCGAAATACTGGTCATGCAGGTCGGCAATGACATCGGGGCGGGTGATGCAGAGGATGTCGTTGTTCCCCTTCATCTGGTGCTTCTCGTCATAGCCGTTGGCGGCGACGAACCGGTCGGCGCGGAAGTCGGTTTCGGACAGGCCGCGCCGCTGGATCATCACGCCCCAGCTTCCGTCGAGGACCAGGATCCGTTCCTTGGCCGCCTGATGCAGGGCGGCGATGCGTTGGGCGCGGGTCATGCTTGAACTCCGTGGGACGGCAAGAACCCCTCCGTCACGGCGCAAGCGCGCCGCGCCACCTCCCCATCGCTGCGCGACAGGGAGGAGACTGATCGAGCCGCCTGTCTCCTCCCCATCAAAGATGGGGAGGGGGACCACGAAGTGGTGGAGGGGCTCTTCACGCCGTCACCGCCGTTTCACGCACGCCCAGCACGCGGCAGATCGCATAGACCAGATCGGCGCGGTTCAGGGTGTAGAAGTGGAAGTCGGAAAAGCCTTCTTCCTGCAGACGCGCGCAGGTCTCGGCGGCGACGGACGCGGCAAGCAGTTTGCGGGTCTCGGGATCGTCGTCCAGCCCGTCGAAATGGGCCTTCAGCCAGTCGGGGATGCTGGTCCCGCAGGCGCCGCACATGCGCGTCAGACCGGCGAAGTTGGACACGGGCATGACGCCGGGGATCAGGGGAATGGTCACGCCCGCCGCCCGCACCCGATCGCGGAAGCGCAGGAAGGCGTCGATGTCGAAGAAGAACTGGCTGACCGCGCGGGTCGCGCCGGCATCGACCTTGGCCTTCAGCACCTCGATGTCGTGGTCGATGGAGGGGCTTTCGGGGTGGCGTTCGGGATAGGCGCCAACCGTGACGTCGAACCCGCCCACGCGGTTGATGGCGGCGGTCAGTTCGGTGGCGTTGGCGTAGCCGTCGGCGCGGGGTTGATAGACGCCGCCGATGCCGGACCCGCCAGGCGGGTCGCCGCGCAGGGCGACGATGTGATCGACGCCGATGGTCTTGTAGCCGGCGATGACTTCATCCACCTCGTCGCGGCTGGCCTCGACGCAGGTCAGGTGGGCGGCGGGGCGTAAGCTGGTCTCGGCGATGATCCGCTGGACCGTGCGGTGGGTCCGCTCGCGGGTCGAGCCGCCGGCGCCATAGGTCACCGAGACGAAGGCGGGGTTCAGCGGCTCCAGCCGGCGGATCGCCTTCCACAGATTAGCTTCGGCCTCGTCGGTCTTGGGCGGGAAGAACTCGAACGAGACGCGCACGTCGTCGCGGTTGGACCCGGCGCGAGCGACAGGGCCCAGGGGCGACAGCAACAGGGCGCGAGCGTCAGCTAAGGAGGCCATCAGGCGGTCTTTCTGTCCTGGACGCGGCGTTCCGCCGTCCAGATGGTCACGGTCAGGCCCTCGGCGTCGTGCGGCAGGGCGATGGGGGTAGACGGCGTCAGGCCGCCGTCCAGCAGCCAGCCGTTGATCTCGCTGTCGGCGAAACCCAGGCGGCGATGCTGGTGCGCCTCACGCATATGTTCGAAGTCGTGGGGG
This sequence comes from Brevundimonas sp. PWP3-1b1, assembly GCF_049896065.1. Lineage (NCBI taxonomy): Bacteria > Pseudomonadati > Pseudomonadota > Alphaproteobacteria > Caulobacterales > Caulobacteraceae > Brevundimonas > Brevundimonas sp. PWP3-1b1. Next base: position 1,064,166 of record NZ_JAFCTO010000001.1, read on the forward strand.
GCGAAATCGATGATGACCAGGCGGCCGTTCGAACTGACCAGGCGAGCGGCCTCGGCGACGGCGGCGGACGGGTCGGACAGGTAGTGCAGAACCTGGTGCACGATCACCAGATCGGCGCTGGCGGCGGGCAGTCGGGTGGCGAAGATGTCGCCATGACGCAGCTCGACCTTGTCCAGCCCGGCCTTGGTGACATTGGTGCGGGCGATGTTCAGCATGTTCTGGCTGAGATCCAGCCCGACCGACATCTTGGCCTTCTTGCCGAACAGGGTCAGCATCCGACCCGAGCCGGTGCCCAGATCGACGACGCGTTCGAACGGACCGGGACCGACGGCCTTTTCCAGGGCGGCTTCGACGGCGGTCTCGCTGACATAGAGCGAGCGCAGGCGATCCCACTGGGGCGCGATCTGTTCGAAATAGGTGACGGCGGCTTCCTCGCGATCCCTGCGAACCTCGTCGAGGCGGCGGTGATCGGCCTCGCCGGCATCGTCGGCCAGGATGTCCAGCACGGTGTCGATCAGGCGGCGGGCCTGGGCGTCGTGCGACAGGCGGTAATAGACGCGGGCGCCATCTGGGAACCGTTCGATCAGGCCGGCGTCGGTCATCAGCTTCAGATGACGCGACACGCGAGGCTGGCTCTGGTCCAGAATACGCGACATCTCCATGACCGAAAGCTCCTCGCCGGCCAGCAGCGACAGGATGCGCAGGCGGGTGGGTTCTCCGGCCGCGCGCAGGGCTTCGACAGTCTGATCGGCGGACAGGCTCATGTACTCATATAAAGATATCCTTATATGATTTGGCAAGTGAAATCGGTTCCTTGGCGAGGCCGCGACGGGAATAGTTCGTGCGTGCGTTCAAGGGTTCACAGCCCTTTTGGAGCAGTCCCATGCGTCGCTTGTTGATCACCGCCTTCGCTCTCGCCGCCGCCGGTCCGGCGTTGGCTCAGAGCGACTTCCCTGAACCGCCGACGCCGCAGATGTCGGGTCCGCCCATGGGGGGACAGATGGGCGGGATGCGGCCGCCGGAACGCGAGAACCTGGCGCAGATGCAGGCGCGGATGACCCAGATGTTCGACCGGCTGGACGCCAATGATGACGATCTGGTCGATGCAAACGAACTGGCCAATGCGCGTGGCGGTCGGATGCTGACGCGGATGGATGCGGACGCGGACGGTCGGGTGACGCGCGACGAGTTCAACATCGGCGTCGACGCCCAGTTCAAGGCGCTGGACAAGAACGGCGACGGCGTCGTGACGGCGGACGAGCGGCCGCAGCGTCTACGCTGAGGTCAGGCCACGGGCGTCTTCAGCGGTTCGCTCGCGAAATGCGCCTGAAGGTTCTGCATCAACAACATCAGCATGCCCTGCACCCCGGCGGTCGTGGCTCCGGCGGTGTGGGGCGTCAGGACGATGTTGGGCACATCGGCCCAACGGTTCGGGTCGGTCGGCTCCTCGACGAAGACATCCAGCGCAGCCTGGCCCAGGCTTCCTGATTTCAGGGCGGCGATCAGGGCGTCTTCGTCCACGACCTGGCCGCGCGAGACATTGACCAGCAGGCCGTCGGGGCCAAGCGCGTCGAGAATCTCGCGCGAGATCAGGCCCCGATTGGTTTCGTCCGCCTTGCAGGCGACGACCAGGATGTCGCTGGCCTTGGCCATGGCGAGCAGGCTGTCGGCGCGAGGCCATTCGGCGTCGTGCGGGCGCGGCCCCCACCAACTGACAGCCATGCGAAAGGCCTCGGCGCGGTCGGCGACGGCCTTGCCGATATGGCCCAGGCCGACGATGCCCAGCTTCTGGCCGCCGAGGGAGGCGGTGATGGTGCGGGTCTCGGCGGTCCAATCGCCGGCGCGGACCTGGCGGTCGCCGGAGGCGATCTGGCGACGGGCGGCCAGGATCAGGCCGAGGGCATGGTCGGCGACATCCTCGTGATTGACGCCGGGGGCGTGGGTGACGGGCAGGCCGCGTTCGCGGCACCAGTCCACGTCGATGCCGTCATAGCCCGAGGTGAAACAGGCGATCAGGTCGAGGTTGGGCAGGCGTTCGATCAGCGCCTTGTCCAGTGCAGCCTCGCCAGCGACGACCATGACGCGGATGTCGTGGGCGGCCTCGATCGGCGGACCTTCCCAAAAGCGATAGACGTCGTAGGCGCTCTCAAGAAACCCGGAGAGGGGGGCGAGATGCCGCTGCATGATAAGAACGGCGGGGCGTTGGGTCATGCAGCGGCTCCTCTTTTCAGGTCAGGCGATCAGCGCCCGAACTTCTGGTGCTGGATGCGTTTGGGGATGATGCTGTCGGCGCCCAGGCGGCGCATCTTGTCCTGTTCGTAGGCCTCGAAGTTGCCCTCGAACCATTCCACGTGGCCGTCGCCTTCGAAGGCGAGGATGTGAGTGGCCAGGCGGTCAAGGAACCAGCGGTCGTGGGAGATGACCACTGCGCAGCCCGCGAACCCTTCAAGAGCCTCTTCGAGGTTCTGCAAGGTTTCAATGTCGAGGTCGTTGGTCGGTTCATCGAGCAGGATCAGGTTGCCGCCCGAAGCCAGGGTCTTTGCCAGGTGGACGCGGTTGCGCTCACCGCCGGACAGTTGGCCGACCTTCTTCTGCTGGTCGCCGCCCTTGAAGTTGAAGCTGCCGACATAGGCGCGAGTGTTGATCTCGCGCTTGCCGACCATCATCACTTCGGTGCCGCCCGAAATGGCCTGCCAGATGGTCTCATCCGGCTTCAGATCGTCGCGCGACTGGTCGACATAGGCCAGCTTGACCGTTTCGCCGACCTTTACGGTGCCGCCGTCAGGGGTTTCCTGGCCGGTGATCAGCTTGAACATGGTCGACTTGCCGGCGCCGTTGGGGCCGATGACGCCGACGATGCCGTTGGGCGGCAGTTTGAAGGTCAGGTCGTCGAACAGGGTCTTGTCGCCATAGGACTTCTTCAGTCCCTCGACTTCCAGCACGACATTGCCCAGGCGCGGGCCAGGCGGGATCTGGATGTGAGCGTGGGTCTGGGCGCCGCGCATCGATTCCTGCTCGTCGACCATCCGCTCGTAGGCGGCCAGACGGGCCTTGGACTTGGCCTGACGGGCCTTGGCGCCGGAGCGCACCCAGTCCAGTTCGCGGCTGAGGGCGCGCTGGCGGGCTTCGGATTCCGAGTTTTCCTGAATGACGCGCTTGGTCTTGGCTTCCAGCCACGAAGAGTAGTTGCCCTCGTGCGGGTGGCCCTTGCCGCGGTCCAGTTCCAGCGTCCACTTGGTGACGAGATCCAGGAAGTAACGGTCGTGGGTCACCAGGATGACGCAGCCGGGGAAGTTTTCCAGGTGATGCTGCAGCCAGGCGACGGATTCGGCGTCCAGGTGGTTGGTCGGTTCGTCGAGCAGCAGCATGTCGGGCTTGGACAGCAGCAGGCGGGCCAGGGCCACGCGGCGCTTTTCACCGCCAGAAAGGTTGGCCGTTTCCCAATCGTCGGGCGGGCAGCGCAGGGCGCCCATGGCCATTTCGATGCGGCTGTCGATGTCCCAGACATCCCCGGCGTCGATCTTCTCCTGGAGGGCGGTCATCTCCTCCATCAGCTCGTCGGTGTAGTTCTCGGCCATTTCGGTGGCGATGGCGTTGAAGCGGTTGACCCACTGCTTCTCTTCACACCAAGCCTCGACGTTCTCGCGAACGTTCAGGCTGTCGTCGAGCTTGGGCTCTTGTTCGAGGTAGCCGCGCTTGATGCCGTCGGCGGCGCGGGCCTCGCCTGTGAACTCGGTGTCTAGGCCGGCCATGATCTTCAGCAGGGTGGATTTACCCGAGCCGTTGACGCCCACAACGCCGATCTTGGCGTCGTTGTAGAAGCTGAGCCAGATGTTCTCGAAGATCTTGCGGCCGCCGGGGAAGGTCTTGGTCAGACCCTGCATCTGGAAAATATATTGCTGCGCCATGAGGTGCGGTTTCGCCCTTCGGGTTCGTCTAACGGGGAGGATGGCGCGGATGTAGCGATCCTCGGGCGAGAGAGCAAATAAGGCGACGGGCAGGCGAGTTTTTTCCTACGGGCTTTTACTGTCGGATTACCCCCAAGGAAGGCGCCCTCAGAGTCGGGTGAACGCCTTGCCGTTCGTGTCGAACAGGTGCGCCTGTCGGGCGGGGACCTGCAGCGTCAATCGCTCGCCGGCCTTGGCCCGGAGTTCGCCCGCCAACTGAACCGTCAGCGTGTCTTGCGACGCCGGATGTTTCAGGTGCGCCATGGTCGTCGCGCCCAGGGTTTCCACGAACATGACCTCGGCGTTCAGCACATCGCCGTCGCCGGTCGTGGTCAGGTGTTCGGGGCGGATGCCCAGGGTCACGACCTCGCCGGGCTTGGCGGTCGCGGCGTTCACGGCGACGTGGATCGTCTCGCCGGCGGTGGTCTTCACCGTCGCACCGGTCGCCGAGGCCTCGACGATTTCGGCGCTCAGCAGGTTCATCTTCGGACTGCCGATGAAGCCGGCGACGAACAGGTTGGCGGGGTGGTCGTACAGGTCCATCGGGGCCCCGACCTGTTCGATGCGCCCGCCGTTCAGCACCACGATCCGGTCGGCCAGGGTCATGGCCTCGACCTGGTCGTGGGTGACGTAGATCATGGTGGTCTTCAGTTCGGCGTGCAGCCGCGCGAACTCGTATCGCATCCGCACCCGCAAGGCGGCGTCCAGGTTGGACAGGGGCTCGTCGAACAGGAAGACCTCGGGCTCGCGCACGATGGCGCGGCCGATGGCGACTCGCTGGCGCTGGCCGCCCGACATGGCCTTGGGCTTGCGGTCCAGATAGTCGGTGATGCTCAGCGCCTCGGCGGCGGCGCGGACGCGGCGGTCGATCTCGCCCTTGTCCGTCTTGGCCAGCTTCAGGCCGAAGGCCATGTTTTCATAGGCCGTCATGTGCGGGTAAAGCGCATAGGACTGGAACACCATGGCGATGCCCCGGTCCGACGGCGACAGGTCGTTGACCACGCGGTCGCCGATGGAGACCTGGCCCATCGTCGCCTCTTCCAGACCGGCGATGGTGCGCAGCAGGGTGGACTTGCCGCAGCCTGAAGGGCCGACGAAGACGATGAACTCGCCGTCGGCGATCTCCAGATCGACGCCCTTCAGCACCTCGACGGCGCCGAACGCCTTCTTCACGTCGACCAGACGGACGTTCGCCATGCTTCCTGCTTCCCTTGCCCGTTTTCTTGGCCCGTTCTTTGGGCCGTTTCCGTTTTGCCGCACCGTAACCGGTTACATCGCCGGATCAATGGCGCGATAGGTCTCAGCCGCAGTCGAATTTGCAAAACTGCAAAATTGATCTTTCGCAAATCCTTGGTGCTGGCTAGAAGCCCGCCACTGATCGCGGGGAGCACGAGATGACGCAGCGCAGATTTCTGATGGCGACGGCTTCGGTCGCGTGGCTGGCGGCCTCGGCTGTCCAGGCGCAGGAGGCGTCTCAGGTCGAGGACATCGTCGTTACCGGCTCGCGGATCCCGGGCGGGGACCGGATCGCGCCGGTCGAGACGGTGGGACGCGAGACCATCGCCGCCGCCGGAGTCGCCGACGCGTCACAACTGGTCCGCCTGGTCGCCGCCAACTCGGGCTCGGAAGCCCAGGTCGATCAACTGAACCAGCCGCAGAGTTCGGGCACGGCCCAGTTCAACCTGCGCAACCTGGGCCTGGGTTCGACCCTGGTGCTGGTCGACGGCCAGCGCTGGACCAACAGCGCGGTGGTGGCGGTCGATGGCTCGGCCTTCGTCGATATCAACTCGCTCGTGCCGATGATCGCGCTTCAGCGGGTCGAGGTGGTCAAGGACGGCGCCTCGGCCGTCTATGGTTCGGATGCGGTGGCGGGCGTGGTCAACTTCATCACGCGTCGCGATGTGACCCGGCCCGAGGTCAGCGCCAAATACGCCGTCGCCGACGGGTCGGAAGAGAGCGTGATCGAGGCTGTCGGCGGTTTGAAGCTACTTGGCGGCGACCTGACGCTGGCGGCCTCGCACTTCCATCGGTCGGCCCTGGGATCGGACGAGCGGGACTTCACCCAGGCCGAACGCTATGGCCGCGCTGCCTGGACCGCCGTGACCAGCTATGGCCAGCCGGGATCCTATTTCCGCCCCAGCCGCAACGGGTTCTCGCCCGATCCGTCGTGCGGCGATCCGGCGTTCTCCAGCGCCTATCTGAACTCGCCGACGGATTCGTTTTGCCGGCTGGACTATTCCGACTTCTTCGACCTGACGCCGGAAGAGACGCGGACGCAAGCGTTCGCGGACTATCGTCGGCCGGTGGGCGACATGACCCTGTCGTTGCAGGCGGCGTGGTCGGCGACGAACACCATCGCGCGCCAGTCGCCGTCGCTGCCGATCCTGGCGCGGTCGCTGACGGTTCCGGCGTCGCATCCCGACAATCCGTTCGGCGAGGCGGTCCTGTTCCGGGGGCGTCTGCTGGGCGCGGAGGCGGGGGCGTCGCAGGCCGAGTTCGACTATCGGACCTGGCGCATCGCCGGCGGTCTGGACGGGCGCTTTTCCAACGGCTGGACCTGGAACCTGAGCGCGACCAGCAGCCGTCAGCACGTCGTCTACGACAAGCCCGACACCATCGGCAGCGCCTTGCAGAACGCCCTGAACGGCCTGGGCGGAGCGGGCTGCAACCCGGCGACCGGCGCGCCCGGCGTCGGCGCCTGTCAGTATTTCAACCCGTTCGGCAGCGCCTATCTGGGGACGGGCACGGCGAACAGCTGGGCGTTGATCGACAGTTTGATCGGTTCGACCGGCCTGCGGGGCGCCTCGACACTGACGACCGCAGACGCCTCGACCAGCGGCGAGGCCTATGCCTGGGCGGGCGGGTCGGTCGATGTCGCGGTCGGCGCGCAGTATCGCCGCAGCGCCTTCCGCCACGACTGGAGCGATCTGGTCAATGCGGGCGACTTGCTGACGGCGGGCGTGTCGCCCGACTTCGAAGGCGATCAGGAGGCGCTGGCCGCCTTCGCCGAGGCGCGGCTCCATCTGGGCGACCGGATCGAGGCGCAACTGGCCGGGCGCTACGAGTCCTACGACGGCGACGAGGGCCGGTTCAGCCCCAAGGCCGCCATCCGCTGGGACGTCAGCGACGCCCTGGCCCTGCGAGCGTCCTGGGGGCAGGGGTTCCGCGCCCCGTCTGTCTATGCGCAGGCTGGCGCCCAGGCGTCGCAGCCGTCGGTGTTCGACCGAGGCGCCTTCGTCTTCGTCAACACCCTGACCTCGGGTCGGGCCGACCTGAAGCCCGAGAAGTCCGAGAGCCTCAGCCTGGGCGCGTTGTGGAAACCCATCGATGGGCTGGAGTTGGGCCTGGACGCCTGGCGGTTCGACTATACGGACCAGGTGATCAAGGAATCGGCGCAGGCCATCATCGATCAGGCGGCGGCGGACACGGCCGGGGGCCTGACCGGCACCGATGCGCAGGGCCGCATCACCCGCTCGCCCAGCGGCGCCCTGACCTTCGTCCAGCTCTATTTCGTCAACGCCTCATCCATCGAGACGCAAGGGATCGACCTGTCGGCCCGCTATCGCCACGGCCTGTGGCGCGGGGAGGCGTCGGCCGCTGCGACCTGGACCTACGTGGACGCCTACGACATCCGGCTGAACGCCTCGGCGGCCCAGGTGTCGGGCGTCGGCTCGACCAATCTGAACAACATCGGCCGGTCATTGCCGCGCAATCGCGGGGAGTTCTCGCTGGGCTGGAGCGGCGGCGCCCACGCCATGACGGCCTTGGTCCACTATACCGACGCCTACGCCAACGACCGCAGCGGGATCACGGACGCCAGCATCGCCAGCCAGACGACGGTCGATCTGCTCTACAGCCGCACCATAGGCGCCGATCTGGATCTGGCGGTTGGGGTGGTCAATGTCGCCGACAAGGCGCCGCCGTTGGCCCAGTTCGCCCTGGGTTACGACCCGGTCGTGGCCGATCCGCGCGGTCGTGTGTTCAGCTTCGGCCTGACGAAACGGTTCTGATCGGATCGTCAGGCCGCCAGGCGCCTGACGGGAGGGAGGGCTGCGGTGATCGCCTCGATCAGAGTGTGGATTTCCAGCGGTTTGGCGACGAAGCCGTCCAACCCGGCGTCCACACCTTGCCGGCGCACCTCGGTGGAGACATCGCCGGACAACAGGATCAGCGGGGTGCGCTGTCCCGGCGTCTCTTCGGCGCGAATGCGACGGGCGGCCTCGAATCCGTTGCAGATCGGCATGCGCAGATCCAGCAGGACCAGGTCATAGTAGCCGTCACGCCAGGCCGCGACCGCCTGATCGCCGTCGTTCACCACAGTCACCTGCATGCCAAGGTTCGGCAGGATTGCGGACAGAACCCGGCGGTTCACAGCGTTATCGTCGGCCGCAAGGATGCGCAGATCGGCCAGGACAGGTCTGCTGTCCGCGTCGGCCATGACGGCCTTGCCCCGCGACAACGGAAGCTCGACGGTGAAGCACGAGCCTTGGCCCGGTTCGCTTTCAACCGTGATGTCGCCGCCCATCATCCGCGCAAGAGAGCGAGAGATCGAAAGGCCCAAACCCGTGCCGCCGTGCTTGTGGGCCGTTTCCGCACTCGCCTGGACATAGGGTGCAAACAGGCGCCCCTGTGTGGTCTCGTCCATGCCGACGCCGCTGTCGCGCACCGCAATGCGCAGACCGCCCGCGCCCAAGGCGCTGACGGACACAAGCACTTCGCCCTTGTCCGTGAACTTCACGGCGTTTGAGATCAGGTTGGCCAGAATCTGGCCGATGCGGACCTTGTCGCCGATCCAGTCGCCAGCGGCGTCTGGGGCCACGTCGAGCCGCAAGACCACGCCCTTCTTGCGCGCCACCTCGCCGAAGGCCGCATCCATGCGGGCCAGCAGCCGTGTCAGATCGAAATCCGCGTCCAACAGTTCCAGGCGGCCGGCCTCGATCTTCGATGCGTCCAACAGATCGTTCAGCAGAGCCGTCAGCGTCTCCCCGGATTCCAGCGCGACCTCCAGGCGCTCCTTCTGCGTCGGGGGGATCGGTTCGCTGGCCATGACTTGCAGCATGCCCAGCATGCCGTTCAGCGGCGTCCGAATTTCGTGGCTGACGATCGCCAGGGTTTGGGTCTTGGCCTTGGCGTAGGCGAGGGTCTCGCGTTCTCGGCGTGCTGATGCCCGAACCGCCCAGATGGCCAGACTGGCGCCCAGTCCCAGCGCCGCCAGCGCGACGCCGGCCACTGTCAGACGGGCGGATGCATAGGCCCGGTCACGCGCATCCTCGCGTTCCAACGTGAGCGCCGCCTCTTCCGCCCGAAGGTCGCCCACCAACCGTCTCAGATCGTCCATGGCCACGCGGCCGTGCTCGGCCAAGGCCGGATCTCGGGCCTCGCTTTGCGGCCGCGACAGTTGCGGGTCGGCGTAGATGGAGCGCCACCGGACCATGGCCAGACGAAGCTTGTTCAGCCGGATGGTTTGCGAAGCGTTGTCCGCCGTCAACCGCGACAGGGTGGCCAGACCATAGGCGAATTCCTGCTCGCCGGCGACATAGGGTTGCAGGAAGGCCCGGTCGCCATTGCTTTCGGAATAGCCTCTGACGCCGGTTTCCTGATCCAGCGCTGCAGCGAGCAGGTCGGCGGCGGCCTTCTCGACGTCGGCCGTATGCTGCAACGAGCGGTCGGCGGTCTGGATGGTGGACAGGTTGCTGAAAACCACGAAAACCATCGCAGCCATCATCGCCGTCATCGTGCCGATCATCAGCGCGGCGGAGCGCCCCGCGCGGGTCTTCATCAAGGCCCTTAAGCGCGTGAAGGCGGCGTGGATTTTCATGTACGGAACCGTATGGTGATGTCCGAGCTGTCGTAGAACCGCACGATGAACATTGTCTTTCCAACCTTGTCAGGATGATCCTTCAGGGCGTGGACACAATGTCACGGAGGCGCAGGCCAGCAGAGGCGAGGGCGACTGAGGGCAGGGGCCGCTGTTGAGTATCGACCCGAGGCGGACCATCCCGAAAATAGGGTGTAATCTGTGCACTTCGTCTGAAATCGGCGGCGGACGAAATTGAGCTGCACCCCGAAAACGAGTGCAAAGTGCAAAACCGTGCAATTTGCGAGCGCGCTGATGTTTTCAAAGACCGGCCGGGATCATCGCGCGGTTTGAAGGGGCGTCAGGTCGATTGACGCTGCTGGATCCCAGGGGTCTGAAAACGCAGCGGGTCGGTCGCGAGCTTGGGATGGGAAGCGGCTGTGCCGACCGCTCAGGCGGGCCGTTTACCCTTTGCCGGATCGAACTGCTGAACGGCCTGATTGATCTGCACATTGGCGCCATGGGCGATCCGAAGCCCCGCGCTTGTGCGGTGCAGAACCAGTGACATCCGGTCCTTTGAAGGCGGGACCGATTGTCCATCCGGGGGCGTGAAGGCGCCCATGTTCCAGCGCGCGACGACGATCAGCGCATCGGCGCCCAGGGGCACGATGCTCTCGACCTCTTCGAGGGTCAGCGGCACGCTGCGGAACATCGTCTCCAGATAAACCCGGTGCGCCAGTTCGGCCTGCGCCTTGCCCTGCCAGTGCATGCCGACGATGTTGACCCAGTGAATGTCATCGGTGGCCAGGCGGAACATTCTGGCGGCGTCGCCGGCGTTCCATGACGCCTGATATTCGGTCAGGAGGGCCGAAACCGCCCTCGCATCGTCGATCGTGGTGGCGGCGGAGGCGGAGGAACTGATCAGTGCGCCCATCGAGGCGACGGCGACGAAACTTCGGCGATCCATGGCGATCTTCTCCAGAAGAGGTTTCACCATACACTGTTATCTTCGCAATCCCCTATTCGCAGGGCATGTGGTTCGTCGGCCTGACGCGGCGCGGAAAAACAGGGTGCAATCTGTGCACTTCGTCTGAAATCGACGACAGGCGAAGTTGCATTGCGACGGCGAAAACAGTGCAAGGTGCAAGAAAGTGCAACTCGATGGCGTTGACGTTTTCAAAGACCGGCCGGGATTATAGGCCGGTGTTGAAGGGTGCCGGGTCGATTGACGATGGTGGCTCCGAAGCGACTGAAAAAGCTGCGGATCGGTTGCAGGATTAGGATGGGAGAGGCGTGAAGGCCGTTGTCGATATCAACCTGGTCCTATGCGGAATCCACACCTCAAGACGGACATTTCTAATGTCAGCTAGGGGTGGAAAGCGGACGTGTGCTGCGGAGCGAGAAGCGGCCTTCATGCGGTCGTCCCAGCATTAGCCCCGTTCAGGATACGGCGGACGCTGGGACTGCCAGCACGACTCCGTGACGGACGCGGTGGTGTTGCTCCACTCGACCCAAGGTCCGCCGTATGTGGAGAATTGAACCTCCAAACCGGCCGGTCCACGACCGGGTGCCCAGAAGACGTGAGGGCCAACGCCGTCGGGCGCAGGAGGATTGGAGTAGCCCGCCTCTCGCGCCTGTGATCTGGATTGATCGTCCAACGGGACGATCAATCCAGGCACCCGCAACTCGTTCGCGCTCAACAGCGCTTCGACAAGCCCAGGGCAATCCCGGCTATCCGCCCATTTGATCTGTTCTTGGCCGTCCCAAGAGTCGAGCGCGCGTCGCGCAAAAACAACCGGATCAACGCCCTCACGCATCCACCCGGAAGACACGACCCAAAATTCCGTAATCCACCTGGCAGGATCGTTGCGGGCAAAGGCTATGACCAAGGCGCCTTGCGGAGCATGATCGTAGCTGGCGCGCATACCATAGCGCGGCGGCGAGACAGCATCCGGCTCCTGTGCCATCGCCAGTGCGGGCCACGAAAGGACGGCACACGCGATCGAAATTGCTCTGAGCATTCTAGGGACCCTTGGACAAACCGACCCATCTGTAATCTGAGATGGGAGCCAGTCTCGCGCCCAATAATGTCCGCTGTGGGTCGAAATCGGCTATGAAATCGCCCGCACGAAACCGACCTTCGAGACACCCATGACCTACACCCTTTACGGCATTCCCAACTGCGACACGGTCAAGAAGGCGCGGGTCTGGCTGGAGCAGCAGGGGGTCGATTTTGTCTTCCATGACTACAAGAAGGCCGGGGTCGATGCGGCGCAGCTGGGGCTGTGGATCGACGAGCATGGGTGGGAGACGGTGCTGAACCGGGCCGGGACGACGTTCAAAAAGCTGCCGGATGCGGACAAGGCGGACATCGACAAGGCCAAGGCGATCGCGCTGATGCTGGCGCAGCCGTCGATGATCAAACGGCCGTTGCTGGACCTGGGGGATCGGCGGCTGGTGGGGTTCAAGCCCGAGGTCTATGCCGCCGCGCTCACCTGAGCCGGACGGTCGCGGCGACGCCGAAGTGGTCCGAGGGGTATTCGCCGTTCGTGGGTGCATCGCCGAAGACGTGGGCCTCGACGGCGACGAAGAACTCCGGCTCGACGAAGATGTGGTCGATGACGCGGTCGGGGTGACCCTTGGCCGGGTTCAGGGTGGTGGCGACCGAATCACGGGGCAGGGCGCTGAGGAAGCGCGGGCCGGTCAGGGTCGCCAGGCCTGAATCCTCCAGGGGCGCATTGAAGTCGCCCATGACGATCAGCGGCACGCTCTCTTGCGGCAGCCAGCTGAGCAGGGACGAGATCTGGCGCGCGCGCACCGGGCCAGCGTCGGGCTGCCAGGCCAGATGGGTGACGACGACATCGACCGGCCGCCCCTGAACCGAGACGCGAAGACGCAGCGCGGTGCGGAAGTCGTCCAGCGGGTCCAGCTTGATGGAGTCTTCGGCCAGCACCGGCCGGCGGGTGAGCAGGGCGTTGCCGTATCGGCGCGGCGCCCCCTCGGGATCGGTCGAGACGAAGGCGACGTGATAACCGCCCAGCTCGCGCGCCAGCATGCGGGCCTGGTTCTCCAGACCGACGTTCGCATCCTCCAGTACTTCCTGAAGGGCGATGACATCGGCGTCCTGGGCCTTAAGCGCCGCGATCAGCAGCGGGCGGCGGGCGGTCCAGTCGCCGAGATTGTGCCAGATGTTGAAGGTGACGAGCCTTAGCCCAGCGGCCGGGCGCGCCGCCGGGGTGGTGGCGCAGGCCGCCAGCGGCGCGAACGCTGCGGCGGCCAGAAGGGTGCGACGCCCGATCACGCCGTGTTCAGCCCTCGACGTCCGTGACGGGGCGGTCGTGGCCGTCGGCGCGTTCGGTCACCCACGTTCCGTCTGCGGTCGCATATTCGATGGAGGCGGTCTCGTCCGGAACGCGCTGCTCGCGCGAGACGCGGACGGCGGCGGCCTTGGCGTCGTCATGGGTGGGATAGGTCTCGGAATAGGTGCCGCCGGACATATAGGCCCAGCCGCCGTCGTGTTCGACGATGCGATAGGTGACATGGGCCATGGGACGCGCTCCTGAGGTTGATGTTCGGACCCTAGACCGAACCGGCGCCGGCTGGAACGGCGACCTTACGAAGATTTCACGTAAGGCGGCGCATCCGTGGAGGCGCCCTGCAGCCTCTTGTGATCAGAAGGCCGCCGCATCAGGCTGCTGCACACAAAGAGAGAACCGTTATGGAATGGACCCCGGTCTTCATCGTTTTCACCATCTTCGCCTCGATCGTCGCGGTGGTGGTCGGCCCGAGCTATCTGAAGAGCCGCGAACGGCGCGAGGTGCAACTGACCGTCCGCCACGCGGTGGACAAGGGCCAAACCCTGCCGCCCGAGCTGATCGACGCCATGACCAAGGACGTTCAGAAGGGGCTGCCATCGCGCAGCAAGGATATTCGCAAGGGCGTTCTCAGCCTGGCGAGCGGCGTGGGCATCGCCGGATTTGCGTTCACGGTCGGCGGTTTCACCAGCCAATGGGGCGGAAACGGCGAGGGGCCTCTGCTGGGCCTGGCCTGCATTCCCGCCGCCATCGGCGTCGCCTTCATCATCCTGGGCTTCTTCAACCCGAACAAAGACTGACGTCCGCCGGAAGGGGGAAACGTCATGGTCAAGACACTCAGAGACTTTCACGATGTCGAGCTGGCCGCCCAGGCGGCGGCCGGCGGGCGGCGCGAGTATGGCGAACTGGTCCGGCGGCACGGGTCGGCGGTGCGGGGGCTGCTGCGACGGATGGGGGCCACGCCGTCCCTGTCCGACGACGTGGCGCAGGACGCCTTTCTGCAAGGGTTCCAGCGTTGCTCGGAGTTTCGGGGGCAGGGCACCTTTGCGGGCTGGATCAAGAAGATCGCCGCGCGGCTTTATCTGAAGCGGGTCGCCAAGGAGGCCCGCTATGTGGCCGAGGTCGAGACGGATCAGGCGGATGTCGTGGTCGATCGCGGCGGTCTGATGGATCTGGATGAGGCGCTGAAGACGCTCAACGAAACCGAGCGGGTGTGCGTGTCCCTGTGCCACGGCGCGGGGATGTCCCATCCCGAAATCGCGGCGGCCATGAATTTGCCGCTCGGAACGGTGAAATCCCATGTCAAACGTGGTCTGGATAAACTTCGCGCGCGGCTTCAACCGGCGCAGGGCGACGGGAGGTCGATCCATGTCGGCTGATGAATTCGATCCGATGATCGAGCGGATGTTCGCGCAAAGCCCACGACTGGCGGACGAGGCCCTGTTCCTGGCGACGCTGCAGGCGCGGATGGAGAAGCAGTCGCGCTGGCGGGTGCTGGCGTTGACGGCGGCCGGGTTGATCGGGGGGACGCTGGCGATTCGCGAGGGGTTGAGCGTGAACTTCGCCTCTGGCGGCGAGACGACCCTGGACCAGGGAATTCGCGCGGCGGCGGCGACGGCGCAGGGCGCGGCCCAGTCGGGACTGGACGGCCTGGGTCTTCAAGGTCTGGGTGTCGGCTCGGTCGATCTGTCCGGCAGCACCGGCGTTCTGGCCTTCTGGATCGTGGCCGGGGCCATGGCTGCGGCGCTGGCGGCGGGCGCGGCGCGGTTGTCGCAGGACGTCTGAAGGTGACTTCGCCGGCGGGCGGGCCTATCTGAACTGCGTTCAGACAGGAGGCCCGCCGGATGTCCATTCAAACGCAGGAGACCGTCAAGCGGATCTCCGTTCCCGATATCGCCGGTCGCAAGGGCGGCGAGCCGATCGTCTGCCTGACCGCCTATGACGCGCCGATGGCCGCGCTGCTGGACCCGCACTGCGACGTGCTGCTGGTCGGCGACAGCCTGGGCATGGCGGTTCACGGCCTGCCCAACACTGTGGGCGTCACCCTGGAGATGATGATCCTGCACGGGCAGGCGGTCATGCGGGGCGCCAAGCGGGCCATGGTGGTCGTGGACATGCCGTTCGGCTCGTACGAGGGCGGCAAGGAGGTCGCCTACGCCAACTGCGTGCGGGTGATGCAGGAAACGGGCGCCCAGGCGGTGAAGCTGGAGACCAGCATCGAACTGGCCGAGATCGTCGCCTTCCTGGTCAAGCGCGGCATACCGGTCATGGGCCACGTGGGCCTGCGTCCCCAGGCGATCCTGGCCGAGGGCGGGTTCAAGGCCAAGGGGCGCACCGACTACGAGCGTGAACGGGTGATGGCCGAGGCCAAGGCCACGGCAGAGGCGGGCGCCTTCTGCATCGTCATCGAAGGCGTCGCCGAATCGTTGGCGCGCGAAATCACCGAGACCATCGACACGCCGACCATCGGTATCGGCGCATCGGCCGCCTGCGACGGTCAGGTGCTGGTGATCAACGACATGCTGGGCATGTTCGACTGGACCCCGCGGTTCGTGCGCAAATACGCCGATCTGCGCACTGAGATCGACCGCGCGGCCGCCGCTTTCGCCGCTGATGTGAAAACCCGCCGTTTTCCTGCCGAAGTCGAGACCTACTTCTCGAAAAAGCCGGCTTCGCAGTAACGGACGACGTTGCGGGCGGGGTGCCGACCTTCTAGGGTCCGCGCCGGTTTGCATTTCGCGATTTTGGGGCGACGTTTCAGTGGTTGATGTCTTCGAGCAGGTCGAGGAGGAGCTTCGCTCCGACAAGTTGAAGCGTCTGGCCAAGACCTGGCTGCCCGTCTTCGGCGTGGTGCTGGTTGTCGCCCTGATCGGCGCATTGGGCTGGTGGGGCTGGGACAGCCTCAACTCCAGCAAGGCCGGCAAGGCCGCCGAGGCCTATGATCGCGGCATGGAGGCCCTGAGGGCCGACAAGCCGATGGACGCCCGCGCCGCCTTCGAGGAAGCGGTCAAGGAAGGCAACGGCGCCTACAAGGTCATGGCCCTGCAACAGCAGGCCGGCCTGGCCGTCAGCGCCAACAAGTTCCCCGACGCCGTCCGCCTGTTCGACGAAGCCGCCAAGGCGTCCAGCGATCCGCTGCTGTCGGATCCGCCCGCGCTGAAGGCCGCCTTCCTGATCATGGACACCGCGCCGCTCGCCGATATCGAGGCCCGCCTGACGCCGCTGGCCGAAGACGACCGTCCGCTGCACGCCTTCGCCCAGGAAGCCCTGGCCCTGGCGCGTCTGCAACACGGCAAGACCAAGGAGGCCCGCGAGGCCTTCGTCCTGCTGCAACTGGGTCAGGACGTGCCGGATACCGTGCGTCAACGCGCCCAGATCGCGGTGGAATCCATCGACGCCGGCACCGCAGGCGCGATCAAGCCCATCATCGACGCCGCCGCCAAGGCCACGCCGCCCGCCGCCGGCGCCGCGAATGCGATGACCCCCTCGGCGCCTGCAGCGGCGGCCCCCGCCGCCGCCCCGGCCGCCCAATAGTGACGACCCCTTACAGGACGCCCCAGATGAACCGAGTTCTGAAAGTCGCGCTGATCTGCGGCGTCGCCGCGACGGTCGCGTCCTGCGGCACCGTGCGCCGCAACCTGCCGTTCGGCCTGGGTGGCGAGGAGGAGGCGGGGGCGACTGCATCGGCCGGCCAGCGGATTTCGGTGCTGGAGTTCGAACAGACGCTGACCCCGTCGGCCGCCCTGTCGGGCCGCGACTTCTTCCTGCCCGGACCCCAGGCGATCACGGCCTGGACCCAGCCCGGTGGGACGACCGAGAACCTGGTCGAACACGTCATCGCCGCCCCCAACTTCCAGATCGCCTGGAAGCGCAACATCGGCGAGGGCTCGGCCCACGTCGGCAACGTCATGGCGCCCATCGTGGCCGCAGACGGCAAGATCTTCGTGCTCGACGGCGAATCGACCGTTTCGGCCGTGTCGGCCGACACCGGCGAAGTCCTGTGGAAGGCCAACGTCAAGAACGCCGACCGTGACCGCAACGGCGGCTTCGGCGGCGGCGTCGCCGTGGGCGGCGGCAAGGTGTTCGTCTCCTCGGGTTATCGGTCGATGTCGGCGCTGGACGCCAACACCGGCGCAGTCGTCTGGACCCAGCAGGTGGACGCGCCGATCCATGGCGCGCCGACCGTGTCGGGCAACCGAGTGTTCGTGGTCGATGTGGACAGCCAGTTGTTCGCCTTCGACGCCGCCACCGGCGCCCAGGACTGGACCTATCGCGGCATCGCCGAGCCGGCGCGCGTCATGCGGGCCTCCAGCCCGGCCGTCAGCGGCAACACCGTCGTCGCGCCCTTCGCCTCGGGCCAACTGGTCGCCCTCAGCGCCCTGAACGGTCAGGCCGTGTGGGAAGAAACCCTCTCGCGCACCAGCCGCACCAGCGCCCTGTCCGAGGTTCGCGACGTCGCGGGCCGTCCGGTCATCAGCCGCGGCATGGTCTATGGCGTCAGCCACTCCGGCGTCCTGTCGGCGCTGGACCTGCGTTCGGGCCAACCCAAGTGGCAACTGCCGGTGACGGGCGTGAACGCGCCCCTGCCGGTCGGCGACGCCGTCTTCGTGGTGTCCAAGTCGGGCCAACTGATCACCGTCAACCGCGACACGGGCCAGATCTACTGGACCCGCGAGCTGAACGAGGGACGCATCCGCAAGGAAGGCGGTTTCTTCGGCTTCTTCGACCGCGAACTGACGCCGCAATGGTCGGGTCCGCTGCTGGCCTCCAACCGTCTGGTGATGGTCAACTCGTTCGGCGAGGCCGTGGCCTTCGATCCCAAGACCGGCGTGGCGCAGACGACCCTGAAGCTGGGCGCGCCCGCCTATATCGCGCCTGCCGCCTACAACGGCGCCCTGTACGTGCTGACCGATAACGGTCAGCTGATCTGCATCCGCTGATTTTCAGCCCGAACTAAGCTAGAAAGCCGACATGGCTCTGAAGGTCGCCATCGTCGGCCGCCCCAATGTGGGCAAATCGACACTGTTCAACCGCCTCGTCGGCAAGCGCCTTGCGCTGGTCGACGATCGCCCCGGCGTGACCCGTGACCGGCGCTATGCCGACGGCAATATCGGCGACATGGATCTGACGCTGATCGACACGGCCGGCTACGAGGACGTCACCGACGACAGCCTGGAAGCCCGGATGCGCGAGCAGACCGAGGCCGCGCTGGACGACGCCGAACTGGTCATGTTCATGATGGACGCCCGCGAAGGCGTCACCTCGCTGGATCGGATCTTCGCCGAGCGTCTGCGCAAGGTGCACAAGCCCATCATCCTGCTGGCCAACAAGTCCGAGAGCCGCGAGAGCGGCGGCGGCGTCGGCGAGGCGCACGCCCTGGGCTTTGGGGAGCCCGTCGCCATCTCGGCCGAGCACGGCGAGGGCATGGCCGATCTATACAAGGCCATCCGCGCGGCGTCCGAAGACATCTTCATCGAAGAGATCGACGAGCCGGACAAGCCGATCCGCATCGCCGTCATCGGCCGTCCGAACGCCGGCAAGTCCACCCTGATCAACCGCCTGATCGGCGACGACCGCCTGCTGACCGGGCCGGAAGCGGGCATCACCCGCGACTCCATCTCGGTCGACTGGCAGTTCGAGGGCAAGAACATCCGCCTGGTCGACACGGCCGGGATGCGTCGCAAGGCGCGGGTTCAGGAGAAGCTGGAGAAGCTGTCGGTCGCTGACACCATCCGCGCCATCACCTTCGCCGAAGTCGTCATCCTGATGATGGACAAGGACGACGCCTTCGACACCCAGGACCTGCAGTTGGCCGACCTGGTCGAGCGCGAAGGTCGGGCCCTGGTCTATGTCGCGTCCAAATGGGACCTGGAAGAAGAGCCCCAGGCCCGCATGGCCAAGCTGAAGGGCATGGCCGAGGACAAGCTGCCTCAACTGAAGGGTTCGCCCTTCGTGGTGCTGTCTTCGCACAGCGGGCGCGGCGTCGAACGGCTGATGCCGGCGGTGCTTCAGGCCTATGACACCTGGTCGGTCAAGGTGAAGACCAAGGATCTGAACACCTGGCTGTCCATGGCCACCCAGCGGCACCCGCCCCCCGCCGTGGATGGCAAGCGCATCAAGCCGAAATATATCGCCCAGACCAAGGCCCGTCCGCCCACCTTCGTGCTGATGGCCAACCGCGCCGAGTCGATGCCGGAGCATTACAAACGCTATCTGGTCAACTCGATCCGCGAGAGCTTCGACCTGCCGGGCACGCCGATCCGCCTGAACGTCAAGTCTAGCGGCGTGAACCCCTATGCCGAGGGCGGCGCCAAGTCGGGGCCCGAACGCTACAAGGGCGACGCCAAGACCGCGCCGCGCCGCGTGATCAAGAAGGCCGAGAAGGAAGAGGCCCTGTCCAAGCTGCCCGGCAAGGCGCTGGAGCAGAAGAAGACTCGCAAGGCTCAGCCCAAGATACTGGCCGGGCTGAAATCCAGCGCCTCCAAGAAGGCCGGCTCGTCCATTGCGGTCCAGAAGGGCGCCCGTGGCGGCGCGCGTCAGGTCTCGCGCTCCGGCCGGATTCGCACGGGCCAAAAGGGCGGCGCCAAGAAGTGACGGCGTGACCGACGCGGTCGCGCCCGTCCTTCCCGATCGGCCGACTTCGCGCTGGCTGATCCTGGACGGGCAGGGGCGGGTGCTGCTGCTGCACTTCGTCTTTTCCAACGGGCCTCTGTCCGGCACGGCCTTCTGGGCCACGCCGGGCGGCGGCTGCGAACCGGGCGAGACCTATGAGGACGCCGCCCGTCGCGAACTGTTCGAGGAGACCGGGCTGGTCGTCGCGGATCCCGGCCCAGAGGTCGCCCAGGTCCGCGTCAGTTTCCGCCTGCCCGACGGTCGCATGGCCGATGTGGATCAGCGGTTCTTCCTGCTGCGCACCGAGGCTTTCGACCTGTCGTCCGCCGGATGGACCGAGGAAGAGCGGGACGTTCTGGTCGCGCATCGCTGGTGGAGCCTCGCCGACATTCGCGCCTCGACCGAAACGATCTGGCCGGCGGAGTTGGCGGATATTCTAGAAGGGCTGTGAACCGTCTTTCGAGATGGGGCGAGGCGTGTGAAGCTGGTGCGGTGCCTCAGTCTCGGAACCCGGTATGCTCTTCACAATCGTTTCGCTCCTTCTGGTCAGCCAGTCCCCCGATCATCTGCCCGCCGATTGCGCGAAGGCGCAGGACACGCTGGCCATCAATGCCTGCGCATCGCGTGACCTGTCGCGCGAGGTGGAACGGATGGATCACTATCTCGTCGCCGCCCGCCGAAACGCGGACGCCGCGGATCAGGGGGCGGGGAAAGCTACGGTTTCGTTGTCGCAACGCGCCTATCTGGATCAGGCCCAGGCGGCGTGGACTGCCTACGCCGACCTTGTCTGCAAGGGCGTGTACGACAAGTGGAACGGCGGCTCGATCCGCAATGTGGCGGCTCTGCGTTGCCGCATCGACATGACGCGAGAGCGTACCCACGTCGTGTGGCGCGACTATCTCACCTACGCCGACTCGACGCCGCCAGAGCTGCCAGAGCCGATCCGCCCTGCATCTGAAGAGTTGTCCTACGAAGACTGAGGTTCGCGGGGCAGCGGATGAGCGCTGTTCTGACTTCTTTTTCGAGACCGATTTTCGCTCGCAAACATAGCGCTTGCCCCGCTGGGGAAAGCGGCGCTTGGGTTTTGGCGCATTGGAGCGCGTCATGACCACGACCCAGATTTTTGATCTTCAGGCGGTTCAGAAGGTGCGAAAGGCGGCGGTTCTCGTCGCTCTTCTCGGCCTGGTCGCCCTGACTATGGTGTCCCAATCCCTCACTGGCGTGGACAGTCCGCTGCACGAAAGCATCGAGGCCGTGGGTCTGGCCGCCATCGTCTTCGCCATCGTGGGCCGTGCCTGGTGCTCGCTCTATATCGGCGGGCGCAAGAAGGCCGAGATCGTCTCGCGCGGTCCCTATTCGATCAGCCGTAACCCGCTCTATATCTTCAGCTTCTTCGGCGCTTTCGGCATCGGCGCCCAGAGCGGTAGCCTGACCCTGGCGGTACTGTTCACCCTGGCGTCCCTGGCGGTCTTCTACCTGACCGTTCGCCGTGAAGAGGCTTGGCTGGGCGCGACCTTCGGCGCCGACTATGCGGCCTACAAGGCCCTGACGCCGCGTTTCTGGCCCAACTTCGCCCTGTGGCGCGACGAGGCGGAACTGTCGGTGCGGCCGTCCTTCTTCCTGACCACCATCCGCGACGGTCTGGTCTTCCTGCTGGCGATCCCGCTGTTCGAAGCCATCGACCTGGCCCAGGCCGAGGGCTGGCTGCGGGTTCTGGCGCACCTGCCCTAAGCGGCTCGGCGCTCCGTCAGCCGACCATCAGGCTTTCGCGCATTCGCGCCGCGTCTCGGCCGGGGGGCAGGCCGAATTGGCGGGTGTATTCGCGGCTGAACTGGGACGGGCTGTCGTAGCCGACGGCGAAGCCGGTCTCGGCCGCGCCATCGAGACCGGTCAGCAGCCGGGCGCGGGCCTCGCGCAGTCTCACCTGTTTGTGGAACTGTAGCGGGCTCATGGTCGTCACGGTGCGGAAATGCCGGTGGAAGCTGGACAGGCTCATGCCCGCCATGTCCGCCAGGGTCTCCAGCCGTATCGGCTCGGCGTAGTGGGCGCGGATCCAGCTGATGGCGCGGCTGACGCCGGACAGGCGGCTTTCGGCCGAGCCGATCTGGCGCACGGTAGCGGCGTGCCGGCTGTGGAGCAGTCGCCAGACCAGTTCGCGCTCGATCATCGGCGTCATCACGGCGATCTCGCCGGGTCGATCCAGAAGGCGCAGCAGGCGGGCCATGGGATCCAGCAGTTCATCCTCCAGCCGGGTCACCTGGATGCCGGTCGGCGGCGGCTGATCCGAGGCGTCGGGGGCGTCGATCTCCAGCATCAGGCCGGCGATGGTGGCGGGGTTCAGATCGAAACTGAGGGCGCGATACGGCGCCTCGACGATGCTGCCGCACACAGGCAGTTCCGCCGACACCACCAGGCAATCGCCGGCCCGATAGGAATAGACCGTTTCGCCCAGGATCGTCTGTTTGGCGCCGCGCACCACCAGGCACAGCATGGGATCATAGGCGACGGCGATCATCCGTGTCTGTGCGTCGCTGCCATACAGGCGCAGGCCAGGTACGGCCGATCGCGACAGATCCGGTGGCGCGTGGCGGGCGACGATGTCGGTCATTTCGGGCAAGAGGCTCATGGATACATCCAACGCTCGTCGTCGCGTGCGCGCAAGCGGGCGAGGGCGGTTTGACAGGATCGTGCAAGATTTCGCCCGGATCGCCCTAACGCCATCCGGCTGAAACGGCGTCTTCTCCGTCTCGTCAGACAGAGGAGATTTCCCATGACAACGACCACTCAAAAGACCTGGTTCGTCACCGGCGCGGCCCGTGGCCTAGGCGCGGGCATCGCTCGCGCCGCTTTGGATGCCGGCGACCGCGTCGTCGTCGCCGGTCGAAACCGCGACGCCCTGATCAAGGCCTTTGGCCCCGATAGCGACGCCGTCCAGTCCGTGGCGCTGGACGTCACGGACGCGGCCGCCATCGCCGCTGCCGTCGAGGCCGCCATGGCCCGCTTCGGCCGCATCGACGTGCTGGTCAATAACGCCGGTTACGGACACCTCGGCATCTTCGAGGAGACGACCGCACAGGACGCCCGCGCCCAGTTCGACACCAATGTCTTCGGCCTGTTCGACATGACCCGCGCCGTCCTGCCGGTCATGCGCGCCCAGCGCTCGGGTCATGTGTTCAACGTCTCGTCGGTTGGGGGCATGGTCGGCGGGGCGTCCGGCGGTATCTATTGCGCGTCGAAGTTCGCCATTGAGGGCTTCAGCGAGTCGATCGCCCAGGAGGTCAGCCCCTTCGGCGTGCATGTCACCATCGTCGAGCCGGGTTTCTTCCGCACCGACTTCCTGGACGCGACCTCGGTCGTCTACGCCGCCAATCCCATCGCCGACTATGCCCAGGCCTCGGCGGCGCTACGCGAGTTTTATGAGGCCCGCAGCCACAACCAAGCGGGCGATCCGGCCAAGCTGGGTCAGGCGCTGGTGGCCATCGCCAATGCGGAAAATCCGCCCGTGCGATGGGCGGCCGGAACGGACGCCGTGGGCATGATCGAGAGCAAGATCGCCGGCCTGACGACAGAGCTTGAGACCTGGCGCGACCTGTCGCAATCGACCGACGGCGACTTCTCTTTCCGTGAGGAACCGGGCGCCAGCGCCTGGGGCTGATCCCGGCCTAGACCAGCGCCTCCATCGTCGGTCCAGCCTTCCAGTCTCGGAACCGGATCGTGAGCGGGGGCGTGGCGTCGCCGTTCGCCAGTTCGACGACCAGAGGTCCGATCTCGGACGGGTGGGGCAGGCCGGACGGGTCTTCGCCCGGATAGGCCTGGGCGCGCATGGCGGTGCGCATCCGGCCGGGATCGACGATGCTGACGCGCACAGGCGTGCTCTCGATCTCGTCGGCCCAGGCCTTAACTAGGGCCTCGGCGCCGGCCTTGGTCGCGGCGTACATGCCCCAGAAGGCCTTGGGCGCGCTGGCGACGCTGGTGGTGAAGTGGATGGCGCGGCCGGCGTCGGAGGCGCGCAGCAGCGGTTCCAGCGAGCGGATCAGGCGATAGACGGCGGTGAAGTTGGTCTTCTCGATCTTGGCGAACTCGCGCGGATCGGCGTGGGACACCGGCGTCAGGCCCGACGGCCCCATGGTGGCGGCGGCATGGACCCAGATGTCCAGCTTCTTGAACCGTTCGAAGATGGCCCCGCCCAGTCGGTCGATGGCCCCGCCGTCCACCAGATCGAACGGGATCAGGGTCGCGTGACGGCCCGTGGCGGCGAAGATCGCGTCGTCCAGCTCTTCCAGACCGCCTTGGGTGCGAGCGGTCGCAATGACGTGCGCGCCCGCCTTGGCCAGGGCCAGCGCGCTCTCATAGCCGATGCCGCGCGAGGCGCCGACGACGAGGGCGATACGGTCTTTCAGGGGAAGTTCGGACATGGGGCGCTGATAGCGCGGCCTTGGCCCTCAAGCCAAGGCCTGCCGCGCCCGAGCTTCGATCAGGCGCTGACCAGCAGCGACAGTTGTTTGGCGCCGAACTCGCGGCCGCCTTCCTGAATCTCGCGATCCAGCAGACGGGTGGGGTAGT
Organism: Brevundimonas sp. PWP3-1b1; assembly: GCF_049896065.1. NCBI lineage: Bacteria > Pseudomonadati > Pseudomonadota > Alphaproteobacteria > Caulobacterales > Caulobacteraceae > Brevundimonas > Brevundimonas sp. PWP3-1b1. The sequence goes on from NZ_JAFCTO010000001.1 coordinate 1,088,399, forward strand.
CGCCGGTGAAATAGTGGTCGGTGAACTGGGGGGCGGCGTTGTTGCGGCCGGTCTCGCCCATTGCCTGATACAGGCCGTCGATGGACAGGAAGCCGAGCGAATCGACCTCCAGCAGGTCGCGCATCTCTTCCAGCGTCTTGTTGGCGGCCAACAGTTGGGCGCGCTCCGGCATGTCGATGCCGTAGAAGTCGGGGAAGAGAATCTGCGGGCTGGCCGAGCGCAGGTGGACCTCGGTCGCGCCGGCGGCGCGCACGGCGCGAACCAGCTTCAGCGAGGTGGTGCCGCGCACGATGGAATCGTCGATCAGCACGACGCGTTTACCGGCGAGGGCCGACTTGTTGGGGCTGTGCTTCATGCGCACGCCCTTTTGTCGGGCGCCCTGGCTGGGCTGGATGAAGGTGCGGCCAAGATAGTGGCTGCGGATGATGCCCATTTCGTAGGGGATGCCGCTTTCCTGAGCGTAGCCCAGGGCGGCAGGCACGCCAGAATCGGGCACCGGCACGACGATGTCGGCGTCGACGCCCAGCTCGCGGGCCAGGCCCCGGCCCATCTCCTTGCGGACCTCATAGACCGAGCGGCCGTTCACGACCGAATCCGGGCGCGAGAAATAGACGTATTCAAAGAGGCAGGGGCGGGCGACGCGCGCGGGGAAGGGCTTGAGCGAACGCAGGCCGCTGTCGTCGATGACCACGATTTCGCCGTGCTCGACGTCGCGGACGAAGGTGGCGCCCATCATGTCCAGGGCGCAGGTCTCGGACGCCAGCACCCAGGCCTCGCCGACCTGGCCCAGCACCAGCGGCCGGATGCCCAGCGGGTCACGCGCGCCGATCATCTTGGTGCGCGTCTGGGCGACCAGCGCATAGCCGCCCTCGATCCGCGCCAGGGCGTCGATGAAGCGATCGACGATCTTGGCTTTGCGGCTGCGCGCGATCAGGTGAAGGATGACTTCGGAATCCGAGGTCGACTGGAAGATGGCGCCTTCGCTGACCAGTTGGCTGTGCAGGAATTTGAAGTTGGTCAGGTTGCCGTTGTGGGCGATGGCGATGCCGCCCTGGTCCAGGTCGGCGAACATCGGCTGGATGTTGCGAAGGAAGCTGCCGCCTGCGGTCGAATAACGGGTGTGGCCCACGGCCGCGCGGCCGGGCATGCGGGTCATCAGGTCGGCGCCGCCAAAGGCCTCGCCCACCAGACCCTGGTGGCGTTCGGTGTGGAACCGCTCGTCCTTGACGCTGGCGATGCCGCAGGCTTCCTGGCCGCGATGCTGGAGGGCGTGCAGGCCCAGGGCGACGATGGCCGAGCCTTCGTCCTCGTCTGCGCCCCAGACGCCGCAGACGCCGCACTCCAGCCGCAGCTGGTCATCCTCCGGCTCGCGCCAGTGCTCGCGGTGAACGACGGGATCGGCGATATGGTGGCGCATCGTGGGGCTCCGATGACCGGGGAAACTTAAGGGGCGGCTTCGCGCGGCGAGTTAGGCTCTGATTGCGTCCGGGGCAAGGCTTCCTCGTCCGAAAACCCCCTGCGTACGGACGAATCGACCACCGGCGTGATCGCATCGGCGCCCCGCCCGAGGCTGGGCAGGACGATCTGGATGGCGCGGGCGCCCATGGCGCTGACCGGATAGAGGGCCGCATTGGTCAGCCAGCGCGGCGTCCGCTCGCCCGGCAGGGCCGCCACGACGACCAGATGCACCGCCCCGATCAGGACCAGGGCGCGGATGCCGCCGATCAGCAGACCGAACACGCGATCGACGCCGCCCAGGTGCGGATTGTCCTTGGCGCTCTTGGAGATCATCGATCCGACCAGGCGCAGGCCGAAATAGACGACGAAGAAGGTCAGGACGGCCGCCAGGATCGACCCCGCCCATTCGGGATCTACGAACGACCGGCCGATGCTTGCGGTCCACGGCAGGCTGATCAGCGCCACCAGGGCGGCCAGGGTGGCGCTGAGCAGGGTGATGATCTCGCGCACCCCGCCGCGCACCCAGCCGGCGGCGACGGAAAACAGGATCACCACAATGGCGAAGACGTCGTATCCGGTCACGCGTTCGGGATCCTGCGGTTGCTACCGGGGTCTAATAGCGGTTCTGCGAGATTCGTTCGACCACATCCGTCAGACGCGTCACCGACGTCACCTTCACGCCCTTGGTCTTGGCCGTCAGGGTGGGGCTCAGCACCTGATCGAAGCCCAGTTTTTGCGCCTCGCGCAGGCGGGCCTCGGCGCGCCCGACGCTGCGGACCTCGCCCGACAGGCCGATCTCGCCGAAGACGACGCAGCCCTGGGGCAGAGAGACGCCGGTCGCCGAACTGATCAGGGCCGCCGCCGCCGCGAGATCCGCAGCGGGTTCGTTGATGCGCAAGCCGCCCGCAACATTCAAATAGACGTCCTGATCGCCGAAGCCGAAACCACATCGGGCCTCCAGCACGGCCAGCACCATGGCCAGGCGCCCGGTCTCCCAGCCGATCACGGCCCGACGCGGGGTGCCATAGGCGGATTTGGACACCAGGGCCTGCATTTCGACCAGCACAGGGCGCGAGCCTTCGATTCCGGCGAAGACGGCGGCGCCGGGCGCCCGTTCCTTGCCTTCGCCCAGGAAGAGTGCGGACGGATTGGCGACCTCGCGCAGGCCGCTGTCGCCCATTTCGAAAACGCCGATCTCGTCGGTGGCGCCGAAGCGGTTCTTGCCGGCGCGCAGGATGCGGAACGGATAGCCGCGCTCGCCCTCGAAGGTCATGACCGCGTCGACCAGGTGTTCGACCACGCGGGGACCGGCGACCTGGCCGTCCTTGGTGACATGGCCGACCAGGATGACGGCGACGCCCTGCGACTTGGCCAGCCGCACCATTTCGCCGGCGCAGGCCCGGACCTGGGTGATCGAGCCTGGGCCGCTTTCGTGCACGTCGGACCAAAGGGTCTGGATCGAATCGACGATGACGATGTCGAAATGCTCGCGCTTCAGCGTGCCCAGGATTTCACGCAGGGCCGTTGCGGCCGCCAGATTGACCGGCGCGTCCGCCAGACCCATCCGCTTGGCCCGCGCCCTGATCTGCTCCACCGCTTCTTCGCCCGAAATATAGGCGACGCGCGATCCCTTCAGCGCCGCCTTGGCCGCGACCTCGAGCAACAGGGTGGATTTACCGACGCCGGGGTCGCCGCTAAGCAATATGGCCGATCCAGGCACGACCCCACCGCCGCAGACGCGGTCGAACTCGGCCACGCCCGTGGTGATGCGCGGCGGTTCGGGGGTGTCGGACTGCAGGGTCTCGAACTGGATGCCGCGCGACCGGGCCGAGGTGGCAGCCGAGGGTTTGATCGCGCCGGGCGGGGCCGAACGGCTTTCTTCGCTCAGGGTGTTCCACTGGCCGCAGGAACTGCACTGGCCTGACCATTTGCCGTGAACCGTGCCGCAGGACTGACAGACATAGAGGGCGGAATCGCGAGCCATGGGCTTCCTTAGCAGATCGGACGGGGCAGATCGGACGGTTTGGGCCGCCTGTTCGACTGCGCATGGGCCGTATCCACGACAGTTTCGGTCGCAGGTGCAACCTTTGCCATAACAAGGTATTGAGAATCTGTCGCACGCCCTTGCTACTTGAGGCGACGCAACGTCAACATCCGACCTTATCCATCGCCGAGGCGCCCATGACCGATCCGACGTCCCAATCCCAGCCCGCCGTCGATCCGGCGCTCGTCGCCAGGGTCAAGGGCATCCTGTTGCAGCCAAAGATCGAGTGGCTGCGCATCGATGGCGAGTTCGCCACCAACAAGAGCCTGTTCACCCGCTATGCGATGATCCTGGCCGCCATCGGTCCGGTCGCGACCCTGGTCGGCAGTCTGGTGTTCGGCCACGCCTCGATCGTCAGCGCCCTGGTGCTGGCCATCGTCTCGTATGGCCTGTCGTTGGCCAGCGTCTTCATTCTGGGCCTGATCATCAACGCCCTGGCATCCAGCTTCGGCGGCGCCCCCAATCCTGTGCAGGCGATGAAGCTGGCGGTCTATGCCTCGACCGCATCGTGGATCGCGGGCGTGTTCAACCTGATCCCGCTGTTGGGCTGGGTGTCGATCATCGGCGGCATCTACAGCCTGGTCCTGCTGTTCCTGGGCCTGCCGATCCTGATGAAGGTGCCGGAAGACAAGAAGGTCGTCTATTTCATCGTCGTCCTGATCGCTGGACTCATTCTGGGCTTCATCATGGCCGCCATCGTCGGCGCCATCGCCTTGACCTTCGTCGCCTCGACGGCTGGTCTGGCCGCCATCGGCGCAGGCTACTGAGATAGACGCGGCGCGCGGTGGGGATCGAGGTCAGCCTCCTAGCTGATGGCCCTCGCCCCGACCGGCCTCTGATCGCTTTCCCGGTTCCCGTCTGCCGATTCCGTGGCAGGATCGGCGGATCACGGGGATGGGGATTTTCATGACACTCTGCAAACGCGCAATCGCCGGCGCAGCAACGCTGGCGATGGCCTTGATTGCAACCGCGGCCTGGGCCGAGACGCTGGTGGTCACCGCCGACCGCATGGTCGATGTCGAACGCGGCGTCTATGTCGCCGCTCCCGTGGTGGTGATCACCGATGGCCGTATCGTCTCCGTCGGCGACCGCGTCCCCTCTGACCTGCCGGCGGACGCAAAGCGCCTGGACCTGCCGGGCCTGACCTTGCTGCCCGGCCTGATCGACATGCACGTCCACCTGGGCGGCACCCCCTATGTCGCGGGCTTCGAGGCTCTGCGGTTCGCTGACGATTTCGAGCCGATCCTGCAGGTCCCGCATGCGCGCGCGACGCTGATGGCCGGCTTCACGACGGTGCGGAATCTGGGCGGTCCGCCCTTCGCCGACGTCGCCCTGCGTCAGGCCATCGACGGCGGCTTCGTCGAGGGCCCACGGGTGATCCCCGCAGGGGTTTCCTTCGGCGCCACAGGCGGTCATTGCGATCACACCGGCCTGCCGCACGCGATGGAGATGCGCAACGAATACAGCCCCGACGCCGCGCGGCACAGCGTGCGCGAGGTGCGCAAATACGGCGCCCAGGTCATCAAGGTGTGCGCCACCGGCGGCGTCTTCTCCAACAACACCGAACCCGGCCAGCAGCAGATGACCGAGGCCGAGCTGCGCGCCGTCGCCGATGAAGCGCATATGTGGGGCCTGAAGGTCGCCGCCCACGCCCATGGGACCGAGGGCATCAAGGCCGCTATCCGCGCTGGCATCGACACCATCGAGCACGCCTCGCTTATCGATGACGAGGGCATCCGCCTGGCGCGCGAGCGCGGGACGTGGCTGTCGATGGACATCTACAACACCGACTTCACCCAGGCGACGGGCACCGAGTTCGGCGTCACCGAGGACAATCTGCGCAAGGACCGCGAGATCGCCCAGGCCCAGCGCGACAACTTCCGCCGCGCCCACGACGCCGGGGCGCGCATGGTGTTCGGGTCCGACGCCGCCATCTATCCGCACGGCCGCAACGCCGAACAGTTCGCCGTCATGGTCCGCTATGGCATGAGCCCGGCCGAGGCCATCCGCGCCGCCACCTGGAATGCGTCGCAGGCCCTGGGACGCGAGGCCGACGTGGGCGCTGTGTCGGTCGGCCGTTATGGCGGCCTGATCGCGGTGGCGGGCGATCCGCTGGCCGACGTGACCACCCTCCAGAGCGTGCCCGTGGTCGTCAAGGGCGGCGAGGTGGTCAAGGACGCGCGCTGAGTAGCGTCTGCGCGCCGCCTAACCCACGTAGCGACGCGGCACGCGCGTCGTGATCGAGGTCAGCAGCTCGTAGCTGATGGTCCCCGCCGCCGCCGCCGCATCGTCGAGCAAGCGGTTGGCGCCGAACAGCTCGACCGGATCGCCGACCGCCACATCCAGGCCGGTGATGTCCACCGCGCAGACGTCCATCGAGACCCGGCCCAGCAGCGGTCGGGTTTCGCCCGCGATCCAGACCGCGCCCCTGGGCGAGTAGGACCGTAGCAACCCATCCGCATAGCCCGCCGCCACGGTCGCGACCCGCATCGGGCGCTCGGCGATGAAGCCGCGCGAATAGCCGACGCTCTCGCCCGCCGGCACGTCGCGCACCTGAAGCACCTGGGCCGTAAGCGCGGCCACGGGCGCGATCCGCGCATCCGGCCGTCCCTCCGGCCCGCCGCCATACAGGCAGATACCCGGCCGCACGGTGTCGAAGGCGAAATCGGGGCCCAGGAAACAACCGCTGGAGTTGGCGAAAGACCGGATCACGCCCGGATAGCGCTCCACCACGCCCGCGAATGCGTCGCGCTGGCGCCGGTTCATCGGATTGGTCGGTTCGTCGGCGCAGGCCAGGTGGGTCAGGACTAGGGCCAGGCCGTCGAAGGCCTCGGGGGCATCCTCGGGCCGGACGCCCAGCCGGTTCATGCCGGTGTCGATCTGCAGGCCGCACGTTCCGCCGCCCGCCGCCGCCCAGGCCTGCATCTGCGCGGGATGGTTCAGCACCGGCCGGAGGTCCGCCGCCTGCAGCCTCTCGGCGTCGTCGCCGTGGCAGCCGTCGAGAACATAGATGACCGGCCCGCCAGAGCCTTGCGGTCCCAGCGCGGCCCGCAGCCGCACCCCCTCGGCCGCCCGCGCCACGAAGAAGGTCCGCGCCCCCTCGGCCATCAGCCGGGTCGCCACCGCCTGCGCGCCCAGCCCATAGCCGTCCGCCTTGACCACCGGATGCACCGGCTGGCCGCTGACGGCGCCCAGCGTGTGGTAGTTCCGCGCCAGGGCGCCGAGATCGACGGAGAGGACGGCGGGGGCGGGGACAGAGGCGGTCATTGCGCCCTTATGCGCCAAGTTCCGGCCGATGGAACAGCCGCCTATTCGTAGCTGACCTCTTCATAGCCATGCGCCAGGTTGCCGAAGCGGACGGTGTCGGCGTCGAAGGCCAGTTTGACGATGCCGATGGGGCCGTGGCGTTGCTTGCCGATGACGACTTCGGCCTGGCCTTGCAGACGGTCCATGTCCTGCTGCCATTGGAGGTGTTCCTCGGTGCCCTCGCGCGGTTCGGCGCGGCCCAGGTAGTAGCTCTCGCGATAGACGAACATCACGCAGTCGGCGTCCTGCTCAATCGAGCCGGATTCACGCAGGTCGGACAGTTGCGGCCGCTTGTCGTCGCGTTGCTCCACCTGACGCGACAGCTGCGACAGGGCGATGATCGGCACCGACAGTTCCTTGGCCAGGGCCTTCAGCCCGCCGGTGATCTCGGACACCTCCTGCACGCGGTTCTTCTGGCCGCCCGCGTTGCCGGTCGTGACCAGTTGCAGGTAGTCGACGATGATCAGGTCCAGCCCGTGTTCCATCCGCTTCAGACGGCGCGCCCGCGCGGCCAGCTTGGACATGGACAGGCCGCCGGTGGCGTCGATGTAGAGCGGGGCCTCGCCGATCTCGACGGCCGCGTCGCGCAGCTTGCCGAAGTCGGTGGCGTCGATCTCGCCCTTGCGCAGCTTGTCCGACGACACGCCCGACGCATCGGCCAGGATACGCATGGCCAGCTGTTCGGCGCTCATTTCCAGGGAATAGAAGGCGACCACGCCGCCGTTGACCGTCTTGCGGCCCTCCGGCGTGGGCTCCCACTGATAGGCGCGGGCCACGTTGAAGGCCATGTTGGTGGCCAGGGCCGTCTTGCCCATCGACGGACGACCCGCGAGGATCAGAAGGTCGGAGGGGTGCAGGCCGCCCAGTTTGCGGTCCAGATCGTTCAGGCCGGTGGCCAGGCCGGCCAGCTTGCCTTCGCGCTGATAGGCTTCGGCCGCCATCTGAACGGCGCCGGACAAGGCGTTGGAGAAGCTGACGAAACCGGACGACGGCTTGCCCGTCTCGGCCAGCGAATACAGGGTCTGTTCGGCCTGTTCGATCTGTTCGTCGGCGGGTGTCTCGGGATTGGGCGCCTCCTTGATCATCTCGCCGCCGATGCGGATCAGATCGCGCCGCAGGGCCAGGTCATAGACGACGCGGGCATAGTCTGGGGCGTTGGCGGCGGGGGGCGCGCGGTCGACCAGATCGGCGAGGTAGCGCAGGCCGCCGAACTCCTGGAAGGCCGGATCCTGCTTGAACCGCTCCATCAGGATGGTGGGCTCGGCCAGCATGCCCTGGCGGATGTGATCCTCGACGGCGTCGAACAGCCGCTGGTGGAAGGGTTCGTAGAAATGCACCCCGCGCAGCCGGTCGTTCAGCCGCTCGAACACGGCGTTGTCGAACATCAGCGAGCCCAGAAGCGCCTGCTCGGCTTCCAGATTGTGCGGCATCGAACTGACGCCGCCGTTTTCCATGGGCGAGGACGAGAAGGGCATGGGGGCGAAGGCGTTCATCGATTAACGCTTTAGCCCTCTCACGCCTCTACGTCAGACGGGGACGCCGCCTGCGCCGTGGACAGATCGTTGGGGCTGGGGACGAACCGGAATTCCTCAATCGGATTTCGTCCGTCCTGCGAAGGTTCGTCGATCCATCTGACCTTATGGACAGGGGTAGTCCGCCGCCATCCATTCGCGCATCGCCTGGGTCACGCTGATGTTGCGACGCGCGGCGGGTATGGCGTTGAAGCGGGCCAGGATCTGGTTCGGCGATAGGCCAACCTTGTCCGGCATGCAGGTCGCAGACGGACGCCCCGCCGTCGTGGCCGCGGTCTGTTCAGTCCGAACCGTGCGGACGGCGCCGCGGAACTCGGCCATCAGCCGGCGCGTGTCGGAGCGCAGCAGGGCCGTCGGGTTCTGGGGAATGGCGTTGGCGGTGGTCAGGAACTCCTGCACCGTCATGGCGCTGGCTGCGCCGGCGATCAGCGAAAGCGCCAAGACGCCTGCTGCGATCAATCTGGTCTTCATGTCTGTCGTACCCCTCCCAAGGCCTTTTGGAAGGTCGAGGTTGAAGGTTGATATGTGTCGCAACTGCGGCGCGATCGGCGGGGTTGTCTGAAGCTTTGGTAATCCGCCAAAGAAAAGGGCGCTCCGCAGAGCGCCCTTGCCTCATCGCTCGTCAGCGCGACCTCACCATTTCAGGCTGACGCGCGCATAGCCGTAGCGCCCGTTGAAGCCGAACGGCGAATAGTAGGGGAAGCCCAGCACGCCGTTGGAGTTCAGCGTTCCCGGCACGAAGTCAGGGTATTCGTCGAACACATTGTCCACGCCGATCGCCACCCCGACCCGTTCCGTCAGCTGGAAACGGCCTTCCAGATCGACGACGGTCTTGGCGCCCGTGCTGTAGTCGTTGGCCGGCGTCGATCCCGCCTGGAGCACGTCGCCATAGTAGGTGGCGCGCACGGTGGCCCCCCATTTGTCCCGGCTCCAGTCCGCCGCCGCCGAGACCTTGGTGTCGGGCGTGCCGTCCTCGATGGTCAGGATGCGCTGGCGGGCGAACAGGGTCGGGACCGGGTTCAGCACCGACGACGAGGTCGGCAGGCTGTTGACCGACACGTCGTTGAAGTTGGCCGCCACGGTGAAGTCGAAGTCACCGAGCGTGTCGGTGGGCAGGCGATAGCGCCCGACGATGTCCACCCCCTCCGTCGAGGTCGAGACCCCGTTCAGGAAGAAGCGCGCCGCCTGGATGCCCTGTGGATCCAGCAGGCTGGCGACCTGCCCCGAGAAGGTGCGGTTGATCAGCTCAGACAGAACGATCTGATCCTCGATGTCGATCTTGTAGGCGTCCACCGTCAGGTCGAACCGGCCCAGGCGGATGACGGCGCCCAGCGAATAGTTGGTCGAGGTCTCGGCCTTCAGCGGACGGGCGCCGAGGTCCGCGGCGACGGCGCTGGTGGCGGGGAAGGTGCCGGTCTCGACCACCGCTCCGTTCTGGATCACCGAGGCGGTCGAAGTGAAGAAGCTCTGTTGCAGCGAGGGCGCGCGGAAGCCGGTCGAGACCGATCCCCGCAGGGCGAAGCTGGGCGTGAAGTCATAGCGGGCCGACAACTTGCCCGTCTGGGTGTCGCCGAAGTCGGAATAGTCCTCGAACCGCACGGCGCCTTCGACACGCAGCTTGTCGGTCAGGGGGATTTCCACGTCGGCGTAGGCGGCGAAGTTGTCGCGATCGACATCGACGGCGTTCGAGGGTTGGAAGCCGACGAAGCCCTGGGCGCCGCCGGTCAAGGCCGCATTGGCGCCCAGCGGGCCGCGGTTGTAGCTCTCGGGCTGGCCCGCCTCGATCTGGTAGCCTTCCCAGCGCTGCTCCAGGCCCCAGGCGAAGTTCAGCGGGCCGCCCGACAGGCCGACCTCGAACTTGCGGCTGAAGTCGGCGCCCAGCACCAGCTGATCATAGATCAGGCTGCCGGAATCGAAGCTGGTCGGCGAAGTCGCGCCATAGGTCGCGTTCAGCGAATCCTCGGTGCGGAAGTCCAGCGCGTTGCGGCCGTAGGTCAGGCTGACGTCGGTGTTCCAGCCGGCCAGTTCGCCTCGAAGGCCGCCGGCCAGCGACGCATCCTGAGAGTTGATGGCGACCTTGGGCAGGAAGCCGTTGGGATAGATGGCGGCGACGTTGTTGGCGTTGTCGGACAGGCGAGGGAAGGCGGCGCCTTCGCTGTCGCGATCCTGATAGCCGGCCCAGCCATAGGCCTCCCAGCCATTGCCCAGACCCTTGCCTGCGTTGGCGAAGACCGTCCATTGCTCGACGTCCGGGTCGCCGAAGCGGGCGGTGATCGCGCCGTTCGCGGCCGCACGGGGATCATAGTCCGAGCGGTTGGTCGATTCGCGGTTCAGATATTCGGCCGACAGGGTCAGGAAGCCGTCGTCGCCCAGCGAGAAACCCTGCCAGGCCGAGGCCGTCACCGTGCCGCCGTCCTGTTCGTCGCGTTCGCCGCGCGCGGTCTTCACCGTGGTGAAATACTGGCCGTAGGTCACGCTGGCGCCGCCGCCGCTGGAGGCCTCCTTCAGGCGCAGGTTCACGACGCCGGCGATGGCGTCCGAACCGTACTGGGCCGAGGCGCCGTCGCGCAGCACCTCGACCCGGTCCAGGGCGCCGGTCGGGATGGTGTTCAGATCGACGGCGGCCGAACCGCGCCCCACGACGCCGTTGACGTTGACCAGGGCCGAGGCGTGGCGGCGCGTGCCGTTGACCAGCACCAGCGTCTGATCCGGCGACAGGCCGCGCAGGGTGATCGGGCGGATCGAGTCGGTGCCGTCATTGGCCGACGGGCGCTGGAAGGTCAGCGACGGGACGGCCTGGGCCAGGGCGGTGGCGAACTCGGTCGTGCCGCGCGTCTGCAGCGCCTGCGCCGTCACCACGTCCACGGGGGCCAGGGTGTCCAGGCGCGAGCGGTTCTGGACCCGCGTGCCGGTGACGACGATGTCGTCCACCTGGGCGGCGTCATCGACGGTCGGCTCGGCGGTCTGGGCGAAGACGGGGGCGGCGGTCAGCAGGGCGAGCGTCGAGACGGTCGCGAACAGGGCCGGGACGGCGGCCCGTTGCAGGGTGTTGCGCATTGAGAGATTTCCTAAGGCTTGTTTTTGGCGCGAGCGCGCATCGCCGCCGGTGATCGGGGCGGGCTTTGAAGTCGATCTGGAGGTCAGGTGTCTTGCGGCCTCAGCCGCAACATCGCCTCTGGGCGGGCGGGGTCGCCGCAAAATAAAGCATAGTCGTCATCGCCGTCTCCAACCGCACGGTCGGGGAGATCCCGGCGGTCATGGCCATATCAGGGCGAAGGTGCGGCGGGTCAATCGACGCAGGGGGCCATGTTTTCTGCAGCAGTCGGCAGAAAATCTATCGCACGCAAAAAGGGGCGCTCCGAAGAGCGCCCCGTTCCCTGGATCGGTCGGTTGGCCTAAAAGCTGTAGCTCAGGCGACCGTAGAAGAACCGGCCGTTGAAGCCGTAGGGCGAGTAGCTGGGATAGCCCACGGACCCGGTCGCGCCATTGATGTTGATCGGCGTGGCGGTCGGATATTCGTCGGTGAGATTGCTGACCCCCACCGCCAGCGCGACGCCGAAGGGCAGGGTGTAGCGTCCCTCCAGATCCAGCAGCAGCGCGTCGCCCGTCTCGTAGTCGAGCGTGGCGTTGTTGTTGGCGACCAGGACGCTGTCGTAGCTGGTGCCGCGCAGGGTCGCGCCGAAGTCGCCCAAGGACCAATCGACGCTGGCGACGATCTTCTGCTCGGGCGTGCCCTGTTCGAATGACAGCCTGGACGAACGGTCGAACAAGAAGTCGCCGGAGGGTGCGATGGCCAGGTTGCTGGGAACGGCCGGGGTTCGGGTCACCTCGGTGTTGTTGAAGTTGCCGGCCAGGGTGAAGTCGAAGCGGCCGAAGTCCTGCGTCGTGCGATAGCGACCCACCACGTCCACACCGCTGGTCGTGGTGTTGACCCCGTTCAGGAAGAAGCGGGCGCCGGTCACGCCGAAGGGCGCCAGAAGGGCCTGGATCGCTGCGGTCGATTGCGCCGTCTGGCTGGGCCGCGCGACGCCCAGGGTTTCGGAATAGATGATCCGATCATCGACCTCGATGCGGTAGGTATCGACCGTCAGCTCGAAGCCTCCGTTCCGGAAGACGGCGCCAAGAGAGTAGTTGGTGGAGGTCTCGGGTTCCAGCGGCTTGGACCCTAGGGCGATGGCGATGGGATCATCGACCCGGTACGATCCGTTCTGCTGCAGCACGACGCCGGCGCCCGTCGCGACCAGGTTGGTGGCGACGTAGCTGAAGAACTGTTGTTGGAGAGCCGGCGACTTGAAGCCCGTCGAGATGGCGCCCCGCAAGGCGAAGGCGTCGGTGAAGTCGTAACGTGCGGAAACCTTGCCCGTGAACTGATCGCCGAAGTCGGAATAGTCTTCGTACCGGCCGGCAAGGCCGACGGTGAACTGTTCGGAGAACTTGCCCTCCAGATCGATGTAGGCGCTGATGTTGTTGCGATCCACATCGACGGCGTTGGACGGCGCGAAACCGGGGAAGCCTTGCGAGCCTGCGCCGCCGGCGGTGACCGGTCCCTTGTTGTAGGAGGTCGGTTCGCCTTCCGAGACGCTGAAGTCCTCACGGCGATACTCGACGCCGAACGCGACGTTCAACGGCTCATACAGATTGACCTCGACCTGTCTCACCGCGTCGATGCCGATGGTCAGCTGGCCGTAGCTGAGGGAGCCGGCGTCGAACTCGGTCTGCGACGCCGCGCCGTAGGAGGCGTTCAGCGAGTTGAGGACGCTGTAATCCAGCTCGTTGCGGCCATAACCGACCGACAGATCCCAGTCGAAGCCCCAGGCCGGTCCCTTGGCGCCGCCGTAGATGTTGTAGTCGGTGATGTCGGCGGCGATGATCGGCAGGAAGCCGTTCGGATAGATGGCCGCGACGTTGTTGGAGTTGTTGAAGGCGCGGGCGGTCGCGGCGGCCTCCGACTTGCGTTTCTGATAGCCGCCGAAGGCATAGGCCTCCCATTCGCCGCTCAGCGGCTTGCCGGCGTTAAAATAGCCCGTGTAGGCCTCGGTATAGGGGTCGCCGAAACGGCCGATGACGGTGGTCGCGCTGCCGCCGTTCACGGCGCCGGTCGCGGCATAGTCGGAGCGGTTGGTGGGCTGGCGCTTCTGCACCTCGCCCGACAGGGTCAGGAAGCCATCGCCGAACAGCGGCAGGCCGACCCAGCCGGCGAGCGAGGTCTGTTCGCCGTCACGGCGGCTGTGGTCGCCGCGCGCGGTGGTGAAGTCGGTGTCGTAGATGCCGTAGTTGGCGGTGACGCCGCCGCCGCTCGACGCCTCGCGCAGACGCAGGTTGATGACGCCGGCGATGGCGTCGGCGCCGTACTGGGCCGAGGCGCCGTCGCGCAGGACTTCCACCGAGCCCAGGCTGATCGACGGGATGGTGTTCAGGTCGAACGCGGTCGAGCCGCGTCCCAGGGCCCCGTTGACGTTGACCAGGGCGCCGACGTGGCCGCGCTGACCGTTGATCAACACCAGGGTCTGGTCGGGCGCCAGGCCGCGAAGGGTCGCTGGGCGGACGTGGTCGGAGCCGTCGGAAATGGCGGGACGGGGGAAGTTGATCGAGGGGGCGGTGGCGGCCAGGGCGGCGGCCAGTTCCGTGCCCGTGCCCTGTTTCGCCAGGGTCTCGCCGGTGATCACGTCCACGGGCGCGACGCTGTCCAAGCGGCTGCGTCCCACGGTGCGCGTGCCGGTGACGATGATCTCGCCCACTTCGGTCGTGTCGTCAGTCGGCGGCGGCGTGGATTGGGCGAAGGCCGATGACGCCATGAAAAGCGCACTGGTGGAGGCGAAGGCCAGCAGGGCCCGACGGCCGTGTCCGATTTGCATTGATGATCCCCGACGAAGCACGACGGCCATGTGCGCGGACGCTCGACAGGCCGCCATGCCGTCGCCCCTCGTCCGACTTGTCCTCTGGCGCAATAATCTTTCGCCGTTCGGGCCGAAATCGGTCGTGATTGGAGGCTGTGACCGCAAACCGGCGGCGTCAAGCAAGCTCTTTGTCTAAGTTGCATCCTGGGCGAACAACGATCGCTGCTTGTTGTAAACTTGTCATAGACAGGGCGGCGGGTGGCGCGCAGCAAAAAGGGCGCGTCCCTTTCGGAACGCGCCCTCGATGTCTTGGCGATCCGGCCCGAAGGCCGGGGTCGATCAGGCTTCGTCGCCGAAGCCCTCTTGTTGACCGGCGCCGCCTTCGATCAGTTCCTGGGCCGATTGCTCGGCGGCCTGGCGCTCATCGTCGAACTGGCTGCGGATCACGTCCTCGCCCTTGGCCTGACGCTCGGCTTCGTCCATCGAACGGGCGATGTTGATCTTGACCGTGGCGCGGACCTCGGCGTGCAGGCGGACCGGCACTTCGTGGACGCCCAGGTTCTTGATCGCCGTGTTCAGGACGACTTGCGAACGCTCGACCTTGCCGCCTTCGGCCTGGATGGCCTCGGCGACGTCGCGGCCGGCGACCGAACCGTACAGGTGACCGGTTTCACCGGCCTGACGGATCATGATGTAGGTCTGGCCGTCGATCTTGTCGGCGACCTTCTGTGCATCGGCCTTGTTCTTCTCGTTGCGCTGCTCGATGGCGGCGCGGTCGAGTTCGAACGCCTTCAGGTTCGCGGCTGTGGCCCGACGGGCCTTGTCGCGCGGCAGAAGGAAGTTACGGGCGAAGCCGTCCTTGACGGACACGACGTCGCCGATGGCGCCGAGATTTTCGACGCGTTCAAGCAGAACGACCTTCATCTCACTTCACCACGTAAGGCAGGAGGGCCAGATAGCGAGCGCGCTTGATGGCCTTGGCCAGTTCGCGTTGCTTCTTCTGGGAGACGGCGGTGATGCGCGAGGGCACGATCTTGCCGCGTTCGGAGACGTAACGCTGCAGCAGCTTCACGTCCTTGTAGTCGATCTTCGGCGCATTGGCGCCCGAGAACGGGCAGACCTTGCGGCGACGATAGAAGGGGCGACGGCCGGCGGCGCCGGAGCCCGCCGGTGCGCCCGGGGTCGGGGCGGTTGTATCGGTCATGTTCCGGGTTCCTTATTCGGCGTCGGCGGCGGCGTCTTCGCGCGGGGTGCGCTCGCGCTCACGCTCGCGTTCACGCTCGCGGCGGGCCAGCAGCGGCGACAGTTCCAGGTCGAGTTCCTCGACGCGGACGGTCAGCCAACGCAGCACGTCTTCGTTGATCGACAGCTGACGCTCGACCTCGGCCATGGCGGCCGGGGGGCAATCGACGGCGAGCAGCGAATAGTGAGCCTTGCGGTTCTTCTTCACGCGGTACGTCAGGTTGCGCAGACCCCAGTACTCGATCTTGGCGACGGAGCCGCCGCCTTGTTCGATCAAGCCCTTGATGGTGTCGTTCAGCGCTTCGGCCTGTTGCGCCGAGATATCCTGGCGCGACATGACCGTGTGCTCGTAAAGAGCCATGCGGTATTCTCCCTTGTGGGCGTCGGCGTGGAAACGACCGGGTAAGTCGATCCCCACGATGGCTCCTGGCGCGGCGGCCGGACCGAACGTCCAACCCTTTGGTGTTCCGCGACAGGACCGAAGCCCTGGAAAGGCGGGGCCTATAGGGGAAAAGGGGCGGAGAGGCAAGGATGGCTTCTCCCTCCCCTTCATGGGGAGGGGCGGCGCAGCGCAGCGGAGCGGAGCGGAGCCGGGGTGGGGCGGTATGAAGCGTCTCCGCTGCCCGCACGGCCCCACCCTGATCGCTGCGCGATCGTCCCTCCCCATGAAGGGGAGGGAGAATTCCTTGTGACGCCTCGCGACCCCGCCTAAACCAGCCTCATGCCGAAGCTGACGTCAGCGGTTGATCCGCAAAGCCCCAGATACAAGTCCCTGCACGCGCACAACAGCGCCCTGGTCGCCGAACTTCGCGGCAACGTGGCCAAGGCCGCGCGCGGCGGATCCGACAAGTCGCGCGAGCGTCATGTCGCCCGCGGCAAGCTGCTGCCCCGCGACCGGGTCGAGCGGCTGCTGGATCCCGGCTCGCCCTTCCTGGAGATCGGCCAACTGGCCGCCCACGCCATGTACGACGGCGAGGCCCCCGGTGCCGGCCTGATCACCGGAATCGGCCGCGTCTCGGGCCGCGAGGTGATGATCGTCGCCAACGACCCGACGGTGAAGGGCGGCGCCTACTTCCCCATGACGGTGAAGAAGCATCTGCGCGCCCAGGAGATCGCCGAGCAGAACCGCCTGCCCTGCGTCTATCTGGTCGACTCCGGCGGCGCCAACCTGCCGCATCAGGCCGAGGTCTTCCCCGACCGCGACCATTTCGGCCGCATCTTCTTCAACCAGGCCCGGATGAGCGCCAAGGGCGTCGCCCAGATCGCCTGCGTCATGGGCCTGTCCACCGCCGGCGGCGCCTATGTGCCCGCCATGTCCGACGAGACGATCATCGTGCGCAACCAGGGCGCCATCTTCCTGGCCGGCCCGCCCCTGGTGAAGGCCGCGACCGGCGAGGTCATCTCGGCCGAAGAACTGGGCGGGGCCGAGACCCACGGCCGTCGTTCGGGCGTGGTGGATCATGTGGCCGAAAACGACGAGCATGCGCTGGAGATCGTGCGGTCCATCGTCGCCAATCTGAACACGACCAAGGCCGTGGACATGGACGTGCGCGAACCCCGCGCGCCGGCCTTCGCCGCCGAAGAGCTTTACGGCCTGATCCCCGACGACGTCCGCGCCCCCTATGATGTGCGCGAGGTCATCGCTCGGCTGGTGGACGGGTCCGAGTTCGACGAGTTCAAGACGTTGTACGGCTCGACCCTGGTCTGCGGCTTCGCTCGCATCTGGGGCTATCCGGTCGCCATCCTGGCCAATAACGGCGTCATCTTCTCCGAGAGCGCCCAGAAGGGCGCGCACTTCATCGAGCTGGCCTGCAAGCGCAAGATCCCGCTGCTGTTCCTGCAGAACATCAGTGGCTTCATGGTCGGCGGCAAATACGAGGCGGGCGGCATCGCCAAGGACGGGGCCAAGCTGGTCACGGCCGTGGCGTCGGCCGAGGTGCCCAAGTTCACCGTCCTGATCGGCGGCAGCTTCGGCGCCGGAAACTACGGCATGTGCGGCCGCGCCTATTCCCCGCGCTTCCTCTTTACCTGGCCCAACAGCCGGATCGGCGTCATGGGCGGAGAGCAGGCGGCTTCGGTCCTGGCCACCGTCCACCGCGACGCCGACACCTGGAGCGCGGACGACGCCGAGGCCTTCAAGGCCCCGATCCGTCAGAAGTACGAGGACGAGGGCAATCCCTATTACGCCACCGCCCGCCTGTGGGACGACGGCGTCATCGACCCGGCCCAGACCCGCGACGTCCTTGGCCTGGCCATTTCCGCCAGCCTGAACGCCCCGATCCCCGAGACGACCTTCGGCCTGTTCCGGATGTGATTTGGGGTGAGCGAGGGGTGTTAGTGAGCAAGAAGTGAGCTTGTCGCCTCAGCCAGACAGCCGCTCACCCCTCGCTCACTCGCACTTTTCACTGAAGCGGCGCCGTTCGCCTCGTCGCGCGTTGATCCTTTGAAGGAGTCCCCCATGACCGACAAACCGACCGAAACCGACCTCAACGCCCGGGACGTGACCGACGCGGAGGCGGCCGAGATCAATTCCATCGCCCAGCCGCTGGTCCCCGATGCCGCGCCGGACGCGAACGACGACCTGGTCCAGATCGATTCGACCACCGACGGCATCGTCTTCATCACGATCAATCGGCCCGAGAAGAAGAACGCCTTCGACGCCGCGACCATCGCCGCGCTGCACGAGACGTTCGAGACGTTGCACGGCGCCGACCGCGTGCGCGCCGTCTTCATCCGCGGGGCGGGCGGCACCTTCAGCGCCGGCGCCGACCTAAATTGGATGCGCGATGCCGCCGGCTGGTCCGAAAGCGACAATCGCGACGACGCCATGGGCCTGGCGAAAATGCTGAAGGCGCTGCACGACATTCCGGCCCTGACGGTGGCTGTGGTCGAGGGGAACGCCATGGGCGGCGGGGCCGGCATCGTCGCCGCCTGCGACATGGCCGTGGCGGTCGAGGGTGCGTGCTTCGCCTTCTCCGAGGTCAAGCTGGGCCTGATCCCCGCGACCATCGCCCCCTATGTCGTCGAGGCCATCGGCGCCCGCCGCGCCCGCCAGCTGTTCCTGACCGGAAACAGCTTCGACGCCGACTATGCCGCCCACGCCGGCCTCATCGATCTGGTCCTGCCCGAAGGTTCGGTGGACGAGTTCATCTCCATGCTGACCGACAGCCTGATCGGCAATGCGCCCGGCGCGATGGGCGAGGCCAAGCGCCTCGTCAACGATATCGCCCACCACAAGATCGACTCGGGCCTGCTGGACGAGACCGCCAAACGCATCGCCCGCGCGCGCGTCTCCCCCGAAGGCCGCGAGGGCGTGCTGGCCTTCCTGGAAAAGCGCGAGGCCAACTGGGCCAGGTAAGGCGCGCGCACCGCATCTCCTCCTCGCTCTGTGGGGAGGAGAAGCGTTTCAGTCTGTCCTCACGAGACCCACGGAACGGCCCGCAAGCTTGTCCGTTGATCAGGCTCCCACGCCTTGATCCGGCCCGAAACCGGGTGCGGTATGGCGTCGCTTGAAGCCTGACTTTCTGGATGCCCATGAAGACCCGATCGATCGTGCTCGTCGCCGCCTTCGCCCTGTCGGCGTGCGGCAATCCCAACAGTTCGAAAGCGCAGGAAGGCGAGTTCGCCCAGCCGACGCGCACGGCGCCGTCCGATGCGGCGGGGATGAAGTCCAGCTTCGCCCCCGTGGTGCGGTCGGCCGCGCCCGCCGTGGTCAATATCTCGGCGCGCAGCGTGCAGCGGGTCCAGGCAGATCCCTTCTTCCAGTTCTTCGGCGGCGGCATCCCCCAGGCACGCGTGGCGGAATCGGTCGGCTCGGGCGTCATCGTGCGCTCGGACGGGATCGTGGTGACCAACAACCACGTCATCGACGGCGCCCAGCAGATCAAGGTCGTGCTGAACGACCGGCGCGAGTTTCCGGCCACCGTCATCCTGGCCGACGAGCGCAGCGACATTGCGGTGCTGAGGCTGGAAAACGTCAGCGACCGCCTGCCGGTCCTGGCCATCGACGATCAGGAAGAGCAGCAGGTCGGCGACCTGGTCCTGGCCATCGGCAATCCTTTCGGCGTGGGCCAGACGGTGACCAACGGCATCATCTCGGCCCTGAACCGGACCGAGACCGGCATTTCCGACAGCGGCTCCTTCATCCAGACCGACGCGGCCATCAACCCCGGCAACTCCGGCGGTGCGCTGGTGGATATGGACGGCGATCTGATCGGCATCAACACCGCCATCTTCTCGCGCTCGGGTTCGTCGGCCGGGGTCGGTTTCGCCGTGCCGGCCGCCATGGTCAAGCGGGTGGTGGATTCGGCGCTGGGCGGCGCGACGACGGTCGTTCGGCCCTGGCTGGGGGTCAAGGGCGACACGGTCACCGGCGACATCGCGGGCAGCCTGGGCCTGACCCGGCCGCAAGGCCTGGTCGTCACAGACGTCTACGCCAACGGCCCGGCCGCCCGGGCGGGCGTGCGCCAAGGCGATGTGATCACCGCCGTCGACGGACAGGAGATCAACGATCAGGGCGGGCTGAACTACCGCGTCGGCTCGCGCAATCCGAACGACCAGGTCCAGGTCGCCATCCTGCGCGACGGGCGGGCGCAGACCCTGACGGCGCGCGTACAGCCCCTGCCGGGTGACGCCGATCCGAAACAGGGCGTCACCATCGCGGCCGGTCCCTTCGCCGGGGCCGAGGTCGTGGCCCTGAACCCGGCCCTGGCCGACCGCCTGGGCGGCGATCCGTTCGCTACGGGCGTGATCGTCACCGGCGTCTCGGGCAGAGGCTACGCCGCCCGCGCGGGCTTCCGTCAAAACGACCTGATCGTCAGCATCAACGGCCGCACCATCGCCAGCGCCCGCGACGTCGAGACCGCCAGTTCCGGTCGCGGCCCATGGGAGGTCGTCGTCAATCGTGGCGGCCGTCAGATCCGGGGAGTGTTGCGTTAAAAGGCTTGTTGTCCGTCAATGCATGTCTACCTTGGATTGACGATCTACTCGCTTAGATCGTCGCCAACTTGGTGGGATGGGGCAGCATGAGATACGGGCTTGGACTAGTTTGCGCGGCACTGGTTCTGACCCTTTTGGGAGTGGGCTCCGCAAACGCCGCGCAGAATGAAGATCTTTGCCGTCAGGCCACACCCGAGTCTTTCGTCCTGTCCGGTCCCATCGACGCCGCCATGACTGACTGCGTTCAGAGCCGTTTCGCCCCGACAACGAACGAACTGGTGCTTACCAGTCGCGGTGGCTCGGCAGACCAGGCGTTGAGAATCGCGGAACGGTTCGAAGGCCGGCGTCTCACCATGCGGGTCAGGGGCGAGTGCAACTCGTCCTGCGCCAACTATTTCCTGCCGCTGGCGGGACGGCTGATTGTCGAGCCGGGCGCGGTGATCGTGGTTCACGGTGGCATCGATCCCAGCCTGATTTCTCGAACTCAGGCGTCGGCGAATGGCATGGTCGATGGGCAGGTCGATAATCTGGAAGAAATCGCAGGACGACAGGCAGCGTTTATGGCGCGCAATCAGGTTAATCCTGGGTGGCTGCTTTACCGAGAAGCCGGGTCGACGGCGGTCACAAGACTGGACGGCGCCTGGGCGGATTTCGACGCCGACACGAAGGCCTGGCTCGTCGAGGAAACCATGGCGAAATCCTGCCTGCCGAAAACGCTCGTCGAATACATGACCGACAGGCGCGGCGAATGGCTGAGCGAGGGACGCCGCCGCGCGCTCCGGCGCCAACACATCGCGCGGTCGAACACCGTGGTGTGCAACTGATGAAGCTCGGACCGACCTGTCCCGAGTGCCAGACGCGCGTTCCCTTCCTCAAGACCCAGTTCGGCTATGGTCGGAGATTCGCCTGCGCCGGCTGCGGCGAGACTTTGGTCGTGCCTCGCTCCCAAGCCTTTGCTTTGGGCCTGTGCATGGCTGCCATCTTCGTTTTGGGGCGCGATCATTTTCCGGCCGAATGGGGCGGTCAATTCGGCTTGCTCGCGGTCATGGCCGTCATCGGTCTGCCTGTCAGTTGGGCCCTGGCCCAAGTCCGCCGAGCGTGAAGGCCTCAACCCTTCGTCGGCCCGCCTATGGACCATGTGTGGCCGAAGGGGTCGCGCAGGACGCCATAGCGGTCGCCCCAGAACTGGTCGGCCATGTCCATGACCGGCTCTGCGCCGCCGACGGTCATGGCGCGGGTCCACCAGGCGTCAGGATCGAGGACCTGAAGGTGGAGGGTAACGCCGGCGGGCCGCACGTCCTGAACGCCCGTGTACTCCGGGAACTCGTCGTTCAGCATGACGCTGGCGGCGTTGATCTTCAGATGGGCGTGCATCAGGCGTTCGCCGTCGTCGGCCAGCTTGCGGTCCAGCACCTCGGCCCCGAAGGCGATGATGTAGAAATCCACCGCCGCAGAGGCGCCGCGCGACGGGATCGTCAGATGGGGCGTCAGGCCCGAGGTCGGACCCTGGTTCGGATTGGCGTCGGTCATCGGGCAGGCTCCGTGGCGGGCCGCCATACTAGCGCGTGAAAAGCGCCCGGCGAATGACTACATAGGTCGCACGCATGACCGATCTGTTCGAAGCCTCCGGCATTCTGCCGCCCGACGCGCCCTTGGCCGACCGCCTGCGCCCGCGCATGCTGGACGAGGTCGTGGGCCAGGATCATCTGCTGGGCGCCGGCGGACCGATCCGGCGCATGATCGAAGCCGGCCGGCTTGGCTCTATGATCCTGTGGGGGCCGCCCGGCACCGGCAAGACCACCATCGCCCGCCTGCTGGCCCAGGCGGCTGGCTATGAATATCAGGCGATCAGCGCGGTCTTCTCGGGCGTGGCCGATCTGAAGAAGGCGTTCGAGGCGGCGCGGATGCGACGCGCGGCGGGGCAGTCGACCCTGCTGTTCGTCGACGAGATCCACCGGTTCAACCGCGCCCAGCAGGACGGCTTCCTGCCCTTCGTCGAGGCCGGGGTCGTCACCCTGGTCGGAGCCACGACCGAGAACCCCAGTTTCGAGTTGAACGGGGCGCTGCTGTCGCGCAGCCAGGTCTATGTGCTGAAGCGGCTGGACGATGCGGCGCTGGATCAGCTGTTGAGCCGGGCCGAAGCGCATATGGACAAGGCCCTGCCGCTGTCGCCCGAGGCGCGGCACGCGATGCTGGCCTTGGCCGACGGCGACGGGCGATATCTGCTGACCATGTCGGAGGTCTTGTTCGACCTGCCCGACGGCGAAATGCTGGACGTGCAGGGGCTGGCCGGGGTGCTGCAGCGGCGAGCGCCCGCCTACGACAAGTCGAGAGAAGAACACTACAACCTCATATCCGCGCTGCATAAATCGGTGCGGGGTTCGGACCCGGACGCCGCCTTGTACTGGCTGGCGCGGATGTTGAATGGAGGGGAGGACCCGCTTTATCTGGCGCGGCGGATCGTGCGGATGGCGGTCGAGGACATCGGCGAGGCGGACCCGCTGTCGATCCTGGTCGCCAACGCGGCCAAGGACACCTACGATTTTCTGGGCAGCCCCGAGGGCGAACTGGCCCTAGCCCAAGCCGTGGTCCACCTGGCGACCGCGCCCAAGTCGGTGGGGGTGTACGAGGCCTTCAAGGCGGCCAAGAAGGCGGCCTATGAGACCGGCTCGCTGATGCCGCCGGCCCATATCCGCAACGCCCCGACCAAGCTGATGAAGTCGCTAGGTTACGGCAAGGGCTATCAGTACGACCCGGACACGCCCGAAGGTTTCTCGGGCGCGAACTTCTTCCCCGACGAGATGGAACGCCGCACCTTCTACAAGCCCAAGGGCGAGGGGCATGAGGAGAAGGTCAAGACGCGGCTGGGCCGCTGGGCCGAGATGCGGGCACGGATGGCGGGTCAAGCAGCGGAACAAACATGAATCTGAACCAGGTCACCGTTCAGGTCGCGGACATCCCGTCGGCGCGCGTATTTTACGAGACCTTGGGTCTGACCCTCATCGTTTCCAGCCCCCACTACGCACGCTTCTTGTGTCCAGGCGGCGCGACCTTCTCAATCCATCACGCATCCGATGTGCGAGCGAACGGGACAGTGGTCTATTTTGAATGTCAGGATCTGGATGCGCGCGTTGCGGCTCTAAAGACGGCAGGTCTGGCGTTTGATGTCGATCCCGTCGATCAGACTTGGCTGTGGCGAGAGGCCTGGCTGCGAGACCCGGACGGCAATCGGATCTGTCTGTATTTTGCAGGCGATAATCGGATCAATCCGCCATGGCGTCTGAAAGACGAGGCCTGAGGCATTATCCAGCAAGGACATGAAGCCGGACTCGGATTTTTGGCGATGAAACGTCTAGAAGCCCCCGATGACAACCCGCACCCCCGTCGCCCTGTCCGAGGATGAGATCGCCGCCGTCCGTTCGTGGGTGATTCACGAGGATGCCCATGTCATCGCCTTTTCCAAGCCGCCCGGCCTGTCCAGCCAAGGCGGGCGGATCCAGGCCCATACGCTGGACGATCTGCTGTGGGCGTTTGCGCGGTCGAACGGCAAGCGGCCGGAGCTGGTGCATCGGCTGGACCGCGACACCTCGGGCGTGATCCTGGCGGCCAAGACCAAGCCGGCGGCGAGTTTCCTGGGCAAGGCGCTGCAGATGCGGCGGTTCAGGAAACAGTATCTCGCCCTGCTGTCGGCCGCACCCGAACCGGCGTCGGCGACCATCGACGCCCCGCTGCGCCGCGAGGAAATCGGGCGCGAAAGCTATATGCGCGTCGTCGCCTTCGATGCGCCGGGTGCGCAGGGCTCGCAGAGCAAATACCGGACCCTGGCCTCGGGACCGGAGGGGGCGGTGGTCGAGCTGGAGCCGCTGACCGGGCGGATGCACCAGCTGCGGGTGCATATGGCCCATATTGGTCGGCCGCTGATCGGGGACGTGCGTTACGGCGGCGCCCTGACCACGGCGGTGGGGCCGGCGCCGCGCCTGATGCTGCACGCCGCCAGGCTGAGCTTTCCCCATCCCGAAGGCGGCACGACGACGGTAGAGGCGCCGCCGCCCGAGGACTTCGCCAGACTGCGCGCGGCTCTGGGCCTGTAGGTCGCCCGTCTCTTTAGGGAACGTCGTGTCGGTTTTGGCGCTATGTGGTTGAAAGGATACCTATGATGAAGCGTCTCGCCATCGCCTTGACCGGCCTTTCCGCCCTCGCTCTGAGCGCCTGCGCCAGCTTGGCCCCCTATGGCGCCCAGCAGGGACCGAACGGGCAGGGGTTCTCTGAACAGAGGATCGAGTCCAACCGCTATCGCGTCAGCTATAACGGCGTCGGGGCGGCAGGGCGCGTCGCTGACTGGGCCTTGCTGCGCGCCGCCGACCTGACGACCGAGCAGGGCTATGACTGGTTCGAGGTGACCCAGAGCTGGACCGACGGGCGGCCGGGTGGTGCGGGCGGCGTGCGCCCCAGCGTTTCAATCGGCGGCGGCAGCAGCCGTTACGGTGGCTATTCCGCGTCCGGCGTCGGGGTTGGCGTGGGTCTGAACTTCAGCGGTCCGCAACCGACATCGACCACGCTGGAAGTCGTTCTGGGTCGGGGTCAGAAGCCGGACCGGCCCAACGCCTATGATGCGCGTTCGGTCCAGGGTTCCATCCCGCGCTGACCATCGCTTTCGGCGCGTGCGGCGTATAGAAGGCCGCACGATGACACGTTTTCTTCTCGTTGCGGCGGGCGGAGCCATCGGCTCCATGGCCCGCTATGGGCTGGGGCTCGCCGTAGGCCGGCTGGCGCCCAACGTCGGTTGGCCGCTGGGCACGTTCGCGGCCAATGTCATCGGCGGCCTGCTGATGGGTCTGCTGGTCGGTTGGCTGGCGTTCCGGGGCGGGGCGCAGCAGGAGGCCGTCAGGCTGTTCGCCGCCGTCGGCGTGCTGGGCGGATTCACGACCTTTTCGTCCTATTCGCTGGAGGCGGTGCAGATGATCGAGCGCCGCGAAATCGGCCTGGCCGCCGCCTATGTAGTCGGCTCGGTCGTCTTGGCTATCCTGGCCCTTTTCGTCGGCCTGATGATCGCCCGCCGCGCCCTTGGAGCTACGCTTTGACCGACTACTCTCCCGCCGACGAGCCGCATGGCGCTGAAAAGGACGCCGCCAAGGACGCCCCCAAGCGTGAAGTCCTGACGATCTATGTCGCCGAAGACGAGGACGGCATCCGACTGGACCGCTGGTTCCGCCGACGCTGGCCGCACCTATCGAACATCCAGGTGCAGAAGATGG
Source organism: Brevundimonas sp. PWP3-1b1 (assembly GCF_049896065.1). Lineage (NCBI taxonomy): Bacteria > Pseudomonadati > Pseudomonadota > Alphaproteobacteria > Caulobacterales > Caulobacteraceae > Brevundimonas > Brevundimonas sp. PWP3-1b1. Next base: position 1,114,011 of record NZ_JAFCTO010000001.1, read on the forward strand.
CCCGCAGCGGCCAGATCCGCGTGGACGGCGCCCGCATTAAGCCCGAAGGCCGCCTGACCGCCGGGGCCGCCGTGCGCGTGCCGCCGATCCCGGACGACACATCTCGCCAGGCCGGGGACATGCACACCCTGTCCGAACAGGACATCCGGTTCGTCAAGTCGCTGGTCCTGTACGAAGACGACATGGTCATCGCTATCAACAAGCCGCACGGCCTGGCGGTCCAGGGCGGCACCAAGACCAGCCGTCACGTCGACCGTCTGCTTTCGGCCTGGGGCGAGGGGGTCAACCGGCCGCGTCTGGTGCACCGTCTGGATCGCGACACCTCGGGCGTGCTGCTGCTGGGCAAGGGGCCGGAGGCGGCCAAGCGGCTGGCGGGCGCATTCGCGCGGCGTCAGGCCAAGAAGACCTATTGGGCCATCGTGATCGGCAATCCGAAACCCTATTCGGGCCAGATCGACATGCCGCTGAAGAAGACCGGCATCAACGACTTCGAGATGATGCGCCCGGCCGAACGCAAGGACCCCAAGGCCGAACCGGCCGAGACCGCGTTCAGCACCGTCAGCCGCGCCTCCCACCGGGCGTCCTGGATGGCGCTGCGGCCCTTCACCGGACGGACGCACCAGCTGCGCGCCCATATGGCCGGGATCGGCCACCCGATTCTGGGCGACCCCAAATACGGCGACGAGAAATCCAGGGAATTGTCCGGACCGCTGAAGCTGCAACTGCATGCGCGCAGTATCGAATTGGACCACCCTCGCGGCGGGACACTGAAGGTCACGGCTCCGCTGAGCCCCGAAATGAAGGCCGGCTTCGCCCACTTCGGCTTCTCCGAGGACGAGGCGGAGGACGATCCCTTCCTGGGCGTGAAACGAATCCGGTGACGGCAGACATCCAGGCACAGGTCGAACGGGCCAAGGCTTTAGCCGCCGCCGGGCGACTGAACCAGGCGTTGGACATGCTGACGCCGGTAGTGGAACGGAGCGATGCGCCGTGGCAGGCGCTGTCGGCTCAGGCCGATCTGCTGAAGCGGGCGGGGCGCCTGGCGGACAGCGCGGTATTGTCCCAGCGACTGGTGGCGGTTCGACCGCACAGCGTGCCGGCGCGGCATAATCTGGCATCCACCTTGGGCGACCTGGGCCGGGCGGTCGAGGCGGAGGCCGCCTGTGGCAGCGCCATGGCCATCGGCGGGGATGCGCCGGAGACCTGGCTGGTGCTGGCGCGCGCAATTCAGGCGCAGAGCCGGTTCGATGAGGCCGAGGACGCCTATCGTCAGGCGCTGGCGCGACGGCCCGGCTATGGCGATGCGCTGAGGGATCTGAGCCAGTTGATCTGGATGCGCGACGCCGATCTTGAGGCCGCCTGCGCGCCGCTGGACGCCGCCATCGCCGCATCGCCCGACGCTCCTATGCCGCGTCAGATCAAGGCGCGGCTGCTGGAGTACGCCGGGGAGGCTGAGCGGGCGTATCGCACTTTAGTCGCCGGGCCATTGGATGGGCCGGGGGAGCTGGCGGCGGCGCAGTCGTGCCTGATGCTGGATGCGCGACGCGCCCTGGATCATGCGAACCGGGCGGCGGCTTTGGCCGGCGGCGAGGTCGCGGCGATCATGGTGACACAGGCTGAATGCTTACTGGCTCTGGGCGAGGCCGAGGCGGCGCTGGTTCCGATCGAGGCGCTGCGGGCGCGAGAGCCGTTGAACCAGCATGTGCTGGCCTTCCAGGCGACCGCCTGGCGGATGCTGGGCGATGATCGCTATGGGCGGATGTACGACTACGACGCCTTCGTGCGTCCCTATCGGCTGGAGGCGCCACAGGGGTGGGCGTCGCTGGAGGCCTATCTGGTCGATCTGGCCCGGGCGCTGCATCAGCTGCACACGCTGAAGACCCATCCGGTGGGGCAGTCATTGCGCGGGGGATCGCAGACCGCCGCCGCGCTGTCCGAGAGCGACGACCCGGCTATCCGGGCCTTCTTCCAGGCCATCGACAAGCCGATCCGCGACTATATGGCGGCGGTGGGTCAGGGTGACGATCCGCTGAGGGCGCGCAATACCGGCGACTATAGCATCCAGGGCAGCTGGTCGGTGCGGTTGCGGCCGAACGGGTTTCACGCCGACCATATCCATTCGAACGGATGGCTGTCGTCGGCCTGCCATATCGAACTGCCGCCTGAAGTTGCCGGGGAGGGACGCGAGGGCTGGTTGCGGTTCGGCGCGCCGCCCAGCTTGCCGAGCCTTGCAGCCGAACACCATGTGCAGCCCCAGCCGGGGACGCTGGTGCTGTTTCCTTCCTATATGTGGCACGGCACCCAGCCGTTTGGGGGCGAGGCGTCGCGTCTGACGCTGGCGTTTGACGTCGTGCCGGCCTGATTTCAACGGACCTCTGATGACTGACAAGCCCGCCCCGCATCGTCCGCGTTTCGTCGAACAATCGCCGGACCGGATCTCACGCTTCTGGAAAGAGGCTGTCGTCGGTCCGCATTCAGACGGCGGCTGGGCCGTGCTGCTGGACGGTCGCTCGCCCAAGACGCCTGACAAGGCGGCGCTGGTCCTGCCGACGCAGGCCGCAGCCCAGCTGGTCGCCGACGAATGGGCGGCGCAGGGCAAGTTTCTGGATCCCTCGACCATGCCGGCGACGCGGCTGGCCTCGACCGCCATCGACCGGATCGGTCAGGCGCGCGAGCCGGTGGCGGACGAGATCGCCGCCTACGCCGGGTCGGATGTGGTCTGCTATTTGGCCGAACATCCGACGCCGCTGGTCCAGCGCCAGGCGCGGGAATGGGGGCCTTGGCGCGACTGGGCCGCGCGCGAGATGGGCGTGGTGCTGGAGCCTGTGGCCGGCATCGTGCATCGGCCGCAGTCGCCGGACGCCATCGCGCGGGTCAAGGCGCACGCCCTGTCGCTGGATGATTTCCGCCTGACGGGGTTGGCGACGGCCGTGCCGTTGCTGGGCTCGGCGGTGCTGGCCCTGGCGGTGGAGCAGGGCGCGCTGGACGGGGGCGCGGCGTTCGATCTGTCGCGGATCGACGAGCTGTTTCAGGAAGACCAGTGGGGCGTGGACGCCGAGGCCGCCGAGCGCACCGAAGCGCGTCGCGCCGAGGCGCAACTGCTGGATCAATGGTTCAGAGCCCTGGATTAGGGCGCTGAACTCAGGATGCGGAGTGGGCGATGAGCATCGCGCGCTCTTCGTTCGTCAGGTGACGCCAGCGGCCTTCCGGCAGGTCGCCGAGTTCCAACGGGCCGATGCGGGTGCGGTAAAGGTCCACGACCTCCAGCCCGACAAGTTCGCACATGCGACGGATCTGGCGGTATTTGCCCTCGTCCAGGATGAACCGCATTCGCTGCGGCCCAATCTGGGTCACGCGGGCGGGCTTGAGCGGCTTGTCGTTCAGTTCCATGCCGTGTCGCAGGCGGCTGAGCTTGCCCTCGGTGATCAAGCCCTCGACGACGACCAGATACTCCTTGTCCAGTTCGGAAGCCGGGCCGATCACCGCCTTGGCGACGACGCCGTCCGACGACAGCAGCAACAGACCCCGCGAGTCCTCGTCCAGTCGGCCGATGGGGGGCAGGGAGGCGTCGCGAGCGGGAATCTCGCCCTCGCCGATACGGTTGGGCTTCGTCAGCAGGCGCACGGCAGGGATCTTGCCGGGATCGGGTTGGCCCGAGACATAACCGACCGGCTTGTGCAGCACCAGGGTCATGCCCGACGCCAGGGCCGCCTGGGCGGTGTCGTTCAAGGTCAGGGTCTCGCCCGGCTGAATCTTGCGGCCCGCATCAGTGATGGTCTCGCCGTCGATGGAGACCAGGCCGTTGGCGATCAGGGTGTCGGCCTCGCGCCGGGAACAGACGCCGGTCTGGCCCAGCCACTTGTTCACGCGAACGGGTTCGTCGCCGTCATAGGTGCGGGTGAAGGCCATGCGATTCCGTCGTCCAGTCGATGTCGCTGTCTAGAGCCGGGCGAGGTCGCGAGCAAGCCGGACACGGTTTTCAGGATTAGGATAGCCAGCCTGTTCCAATTGGCAGGTTGATCCTGATGGGATCTCCACTATATATGACGACATTCCACAAATGATCCAGAGTGCGGGACGACAGGCGTCGAACCCGTCGATTTCCCTTTTTCTGATCATTGGCGTGGGCGGTTCGACAGCGTCGCTCGTCGGATCTGGATCAGTATTGAAACATTTCAAGGAGACGTCTTGTTCGCTCAAAACAAATCTTCCGCAGGCCCCCGTCGCACCGGTTACAACCGTCCTGTTCCCACCCGTCTGCGCATGGGGCTGGTGATGCGGCGTGACATGGAGTTCGGCGAGCTGGGCGACGTGGAGGGCGCGTTGCGAGCCGAAGGCGTGGGCCTGGCCCCGATCTCGACGGGCGACGCCAGCCTGATCACCGGCGGCGTGACCGTGCTGGCCACCGCGACGGCCAAGGACATCGTCGAAGGTCGGCTGAAGGGTTTGATCGTTCCGGGTGGTTCGACAGACGAGGCGTCGCTGGCGGCGGTCAAGTCGCTGCTGGACCTGGCGCGCGCCAACGCCCTGACGGTCATCGCCTTCGCTGATGGCGTGGCCTTGGCGGCTGAGAGCTTCGGCGTGTCGGCCGAGGCGGATGGCGCGGTGTTCAAAGACGGCGCCGTGACCCTGCTGAGCGACAATGGCGCACTGTCCAAAATCGTCGGCGCGATCGCCTGATCAGACGGCGCGGAACAGCAGGATGAGGTTGTTCGCCGGCATCTGAACCCGCAGCGTGGCCGCAAGGCCATGCGAGCGGGCCAGGGCCTCGACCGTTTCACGGTCGCGTAGACCCCATTCAGCGTTTCGCGCCTTCAGACTGTCGTCGAAGGCGGCGTTCGACGCCGCCAACTCGACTTCGGCCTCGCGATAGGGGCCATAGAGCGCCAGCAGACCGCCGGGGGGTCGCAGGACGCGACCGGCTTGATCCATCAGCCCCTCGGTCGCCGACCAGGGGCTGATGTGCGTCATGTTCGCACAATAGAGGGCGTCGAACGGTCCTTTTGGCCATGTCGCCGGATCGGCCGCGTCGAGCGCCAGCGGCGAATGGAGGTTGGTCAGCGCCAACTGGTGCGTCCAGGCGGCGATGCTGTCGCGGGCCTGTTCGCTGGGGTCGCTGGGCGTCCAGTCCAGGCTGGGCAGTGCAGCGGCGAAGGCGGTGGCGTGTTCACCCGATCCAGAGGCGATCTCAAGCACGCGTCCACGCGCCGGCAGGTGGGCGCGCAGGACCTGTAGAATCGCCTCCGCATTGCGACGCGCAGCGGGCGAACTGAGAGCGCCGTCAGGCAGGGCGGAGAGGGAATCCAGCGTTTGCACAAGCCTTTCTAGCGCCGGATCGCGCCGCTGACACCTGCGTTCTTTTGCCAGAGACACCGGTGGACATCGGCGCTTTCTTGCACGGTTTGACGTGGAGGAAAGACCGGAGCATCTCGCCTGTAACAGTGCGTGATCGTCGCGTGCTGAAGGTCACGACGGCGTCAGATCGTCGGGCCTGTTCGCTCAGGAGACGCCCTTGCCCCTTTCCGCCACGCCCGGACTCCATCCGGCGCCGACCGCCCACGCCGGCCTCGTCGCCTGGGTCGAGCAGATCGCCGCCCTGACCAAGCCTGCACAAGTCCACTGGTGCGACGGGTCGGAAAGTGAAAAGGCGGCCATCACCGCCGATCTGCTGGCCAAGGGCACGCTGAAGGCGCTGGATCAGGACAAGCGGCCGGGCTGTTATTACGCCGCGTCCGATCCGCGTGACGTGGCGCGGGTCGAGAGCCGGACCTTCATCTGCTCGGACGACGAGGCCGATGCCGGTCCCACCAACAACTGGGCCGATCCGATCGAAATGCGCGAGCGTCTGGACGGGCTGTTCGACGGCTGCATGGCGGGGCGGACGATGTATGTCGTGCCCTTCTGCATGGGGCCGCTGGGATCGGCCATCAGCGCGCTGGGTGTGGAGATCACCGACAGCGGCTATGTCGCCCTGTCGATGGGGGTGATGACCCGCATGGGCAAGTCGGCGCTGGACCAGTTGGGAGATACGGGTGTGTTCGTGCCCGCCGTCCATACGTTGGGGGCGCCGTTGGCCGACGGTCAGGCGGACGTGCCGTGGCCCTGCAATGACGACAAGTGGATCGTGCATTTCCCCGAGACGCGGGAGATCTGGTCGTATGGCTCGGGCTATGGCGGCAACGCCCTGCTGGGCAAGAAATGCTACGCCCTGCGCATCGCCTCGATCATGGCCCGCGACGAGGGGTGGCTGGCCGAACATATGCTGATCCTGAAGCTGACCGATCCGAAGGGGCGCGCGAAATATGTGGCCGCCGCCTTCCCGAGCGCCTGCGGCAAGACCAACCTGGCCATGTTGCAACCCAGCCTGCCGGGCTGGAAGGCCGAGACCATCGGCGACGACATCGCCTGGATGCGGTTCGGCGAAAACGGCCGGCTGTATGCCGTGAACCCCGAGGCCGGCTTCTTCGGCGTCGCGCCCGGCACCAGCCGCAACACCAACCACAATGCGCTGGAGACCCTGGCGACCAACACCATCTTCACCAACACCGCCCTGACGCAGGACGGCGATGTATGGTGGGAGGGGCTGACTAAGGAGGCTCCGCAGGGCCTGACGAACTGGAAGGGCCAGCCGCACGATCCCGCGTCCGGTGAACCGGCGGCGCATCCCAACGCCCGCTTCGCCGCCCCGGCCAGCCAGTGCCCGGCCATCGCGCCGGAATGGGAAGATCCCAGGGGTGTGCCGATCGACGCCATCCTGTTCGGCGGGCGTCGCGCAAGCGCCGTGCCTTTGGTGACCGAGGCGTTCGATTGGGAACATAGCGTCTTCATGGGCTCGACCGTGGCGTCCGAAGGCACGGCGGCGGCCGAGAACAAGGTCGGGGAACTGCGCCGCGATCCCTTCGCCATGCTGCCCTTCTGCGGCTACAACATGGGCGACTATTTCGCCCACTGGCTGAAGATGGGGCAGGGGCGCGACACGTCGAAACTGCCGCGCATCTTCTTCGTCAACTGGTTCAGGAAGGATCAGGACGGGCGGTTCGTTTGGCCCGGATTTGGCGACAACGTTCGTGTTTTGAAATGGATCAGCGAGCGGATTGATGGCGAGGCCGAAGCGGTGGAGACGGCGGTGGGGCGGGTGCCGTCCGTTGCAGCCCTGGACCTGTCGGGTCTGGATCTAACGCCGGCGCAACTGTCGATCCTGCTGGATGTCGATGCGGGCGTTTGGGCCGAGGAAGCGGCGCTGATCCCGGACTTCTATCGCCAGTTCGGCGACCGTCTGCCCACCGCCCTGTGGGACCAGCACGCGGCCCTGGTCGCGCGCCTGGACGATGCGGGCGCCGCCTCGATGGCGGCGGAATAGGCTGAAGCCATCTTGCAATAGGGGCGTCGCGGGTCGATCAAACGACCCGTGATGTCTTCCCCTCCCATCGTGATCGTCGGCGCCGGGGTGCTTGGCCTTTGCACCGCGTTCCAACTGCATCGGCGCGGCCGGGCTGTGATGGTGGTCGATCCGGGGGAGGTGAACGCCTCCCTGGTCGCGGCGGGGATGATCGCGCCCGCGATGGAATCGGCTATCGACGACGTGTCGCCCGATCATGCCCGGCTGTTCCGGGCGGGGCGCGACCTGTGGCCCGAATTCGCGGCGGCGGCGGGGATCGCTCTGGCGCATCGACCGGCCGAGTGGCGGGGCGGCGACGTGGACGGGATGGCGGCGCGACTGCATGCGCTGGGCTTCGACGCGTGGCGCGAGGGCGACTGCGTCACGACCGACGAAGATTATCAGGTCGATCCTGCACAGGCGCTGGCGGCGCTGAGGCAGGCGGTGGCCAAGGCCGTCATTAGGGGGCGGGTGACGGGTATCGTCCGCGCCGACCACGGCTGGCGCGTCTCTGTCGGCGACACGGTGTTGGACGCCGAGGCGGTGGTGCTAGCGACCGGGGCGGGCGAAGCTGTCGCGGGTCTGCCCAAAGCCGCGCGGGTTCTGATCGAGGCCATCCAGCCGATCCGGGGACAGATCGGCGTCGCGGCCCGAGATCTGGTGGGTCATGTCGTGCGCGGGCCGGGGGCCTATATCGCGCCGATGGCCTCGGGTGCTGTGATCGGCGCGACGATGGAGCCGGGGCGGCGGGACACCGCGCCGGATGCCGAGACATCAAAACGCCTGATGGAGGCGGCCTGGCGCGTGCTGGATCGGATACCCGAACCGCTGGACATCGACTGGCGGGCGGGAGTGCGTGGGGCGACAGCCGATGGCTTGCCGCTGGCGGGCGCAGCGCCGGGCGGGCAGGGGTTGTTCATGGCCTTGGCGCCGCGTCGGAACGGCTGGCTGCTGGGGCCGCTGGTGGGTGCAGTTGTCGCCGATGCGATCGAGGGGCAGGCGGCCTTGATGGATGCCCGCGCCCTCGATCCTGGTCGGTTCTAGCCCGCCATCGCGAAGCGCACGGTGAAGTTGACCGTAGCCCCGTCGACGGGGCGGCCGTCGACTGTGCGCGGGTTCATGCGGAAGTCGCGCGTCAGGCTCTGAGCCGCACGGCCGAAGCCCTGGCCGTTCGGCGTCTCGCCCACGACACGGCAGCCGGTCAGGCCGCCATCCACGCGAACCATGCAACTGAGGCTGGCGGAACCGGGTGTGCCGTTCTCAGCCGCGCGGGTGGGGTAGGCGCGCGCCATCTGCGCCGGCGACGGGCGGCTGGCCCAGGTCGGGTTGTTGATCACCGACGGTGCGCGCGGCGGGGTCTCGACCGTGGCCGTGCCGCCTTCGACGCCGGTGGGCGCCGTGCTGACGATCACCTGTCCGGGCGGGGCCGTGTTGGTCGGGTTCTCGGGCGGGGTCAGCGCGAGCGTCGGCACATCGGCGGGCACGGTCAGCGCCGGCTTGTGGATTGGCGTGGGCGGGGCCGCCGTGACCGTAGGCGGGAGCGGCTTGGGCTTGGGCGGGGTCTGGAAGAAGACATCGATGGGCTTGTCGGGCTCGGCGGGTTGCGTCATCCCGCTCAACTCGAACCGCTGATTATAAAGCGCCACCCCCGCCGCGACGTGCAGGACGACCGAGACGCCGATGGCGCCCAGCATCCAGCGCGGCATGGGTTTCTTGCGTTCCCCGAAGTCGATGGGGCTGATCAAGCCGGGGCCGCCGGCGGCACGGATCATCATAACTTCACTCCCTCGTTCACCGCCCCCGCAGCGCCCGTAACTGCAAGTTGAGCGCGCAGGTTGTGGCGGCTTTGCGGCGGAGGTTTCGGGGTTCGACCAATGTCGATCCGTTAACGGCGGCGTTAAGAATTAAGGGTTGGTTAACTACGTTCGCCGACCATCCGCACATGGGCATCGGAGCGATTCCATCGACAGGCGGGGTAGAGGCGGCCATTCGGCGCGCGTCGAACGCCGTGGGCGTGGACTACGACTTTCTGATCAAGACGGCGCGTCGCGAAAGCGCGATGAACCCGTCCGCAAAGGCGCCGACCTCTTCGGCGGCCGGTCTGTTCCAGTTCATCGAACAGACGTGGCTGGGCACGGTCAAGCAACACGGCGCCCAGCACGGCTATGGCCAGTACGCCGACCTGATCCACCGGGGCAGCGACGGGCGTTGGCGGGTCGAGGGTTCGGCGCGAAATGTGGTGCTGGACCTGAGGTTCGATCCGCATGCCGCCTCGACGATGGCGGCCGAACTGACGGCCTCGAATGCGGCCTATCTGCGGGGGCGCACGGGCAAGGAGCCGGGGGCCGGCGATCTGTACGCCGCCCACTTCCTGGGTCCGGCGGGGGCGGCGGGCCTGATGCAGGCGATGGATCGCAATCCCGGCGCCAGCGCCGTGGCCATGTTCCCCGAGGCCGCGCGGGCCAACCGCAGCATCTTCTACCGCAGCGGCCGCCCCGCCACCGTCGCCGAGGTTCACGCGAATCTGCAACGCACGGCAGGCGAGGGCGCCCCGGCGGCCGGCACGGGCGAAACCAAATATTCTGTCCCTAATCTGAGCGACAAGGATCAGATGCTGGCGGCGCGGATGGATCGGCTGAAGCAGGATCAGGGGCTGCTGGCCCTGCTGCTTGGTCAGGACGGATCGTCCAGCAGCGGCTTCGGCGGCGCTTTCTCGCCAAATGGCAAACAATCCACCTGAGTCGTTGCATTGCAACCGATGGTAAACCAGCCGTTAAGCATGGCAGTCTCATTCTGGGATCCACGCCCGATTCCATGACGAGCCGTCTATGACCGCCTTCCGCGCACGCCTCACAGAAGTGGACATTCGACGCCTCATCAAGGCGACGGACGACGATGAACGGGCCGAGGCGGCGCACAAGCTGTGCCGCAACATGGAACGCGCCGACCTGGACGAGGACGACAGGGCCGCGGCGCAGAAAATCCTGCACTTGCTGGCCAATGACGCCGCCGAACTGGTGCGCCGCGCCATGGCCGTCACCCTTAAGGCGTCGGACCTGATTCCCCACGATGTGGCACGCAAGCTGGCCGGCGATCTGGACAGCATCGCCCTGCCGATCATCGCCGCGTCTCCGGCCTTCAGCGACGAGGATCTGATCGAGATCGTGCGCGCTGGGTCGGTGGTGCGTCAGGTCGCGGTGGCGGGGCGGTCGCGGGTCTCACGCGATGTCGCGACCGTGCTGGCCGAGGAAGGCTGCGAACAGGCGGTTCGCACCGTGGCGGCCAACGACAACGCCGACCTGTCGGAAGCCGCGCTGGCGGCCGTGGTCGATCGCTTCGCCGAGGCGCCAGAGGTGCTGACGGCCGTGGCCTACCGCCAAGTTTTGCCGATGAGTGTGACCGAGCGCCTGATTCAGCTGGCCAGCGACGCGGTGCGCGAGCATCTGATCAGCCGCCACGCCGTCGCGCCGGAAACCGCCATCCGTCTGGCCCAATATGCGCGCGAGAGAACGACCGTCGATCTGGTCGATCAGGCCGCCGTCAGTGCGGATCTGGCCGCCTTCATGACCCATCTGAACGCGCGTCGCGTCCTTAACGCCTCGCTGCTTTTGCGCGGCCTGGCGCGCGGTCAGATGGCGATGTTCGAACATGGCCTGGCCGAACTGGCCAACACGCCCCATCACCGGGCCTGGCTGATGGTGCATGATGCGGGACCGCTGGGACTGAAGGCCATCTATGATCGGGCAGGCCTGCCGCCGCGCCTGTTCCAGGCCTTCCGCGCCGGGGTCGATACCTGGAGGACGCTGGCGTCCGAGGGGATCGACACGTCCAGCGCCTATTTCCGCGAGCAGATGCTGGAACGGTTCCTGACCCAGCGGCCGAACGTGCTGCGCGACGACCTGGCCTATTTGATGGAACGGCTGGATCAGTCGCCGTCTCCGGCGCTGTCCGCCGCCAACGCCGCATAAAAAAGGCCCGCCATTCGGCGGGCCTTTCGCATCATGGCTGAGGGGGACGTTTCAGCCTGCGAGATGGTCTGCGACGCGCGCTTCCAGGGTTTCGGCCAGGGCGCGGCCGGTGGGGTGTTCGTCCGTCTTGATCTGGTCGCGGACCACGGCGCGGATGGCGTCGATGTGGGCGTCCAGTACGACGACCGGCGCGGTCATGCGGCGGTCGGCGTCGTCCAGCATCTTGCACAGCGAACCTGCGATGCGCGTCACCAGCGGATACTCATAGGTCGTTCCCAGACCCTTCAGGTCGTGAGCGCGGAAATACAGGGCCTCGGCGGTGGTCGGATTGTAGCCTTGTTCGCGGATGTCGGCCTGGGCCTTGTCCAGCTTGACGATTTCGTCGTTCAGCCACTGGCCGAACTGGGCCGACATGGCCTTCAGCGCCTCTTCGGCCCTGGCGATGGCGTCGGCATTGATGCCGAAACCGCCGCCGACCTTCATGCGCAGGGCGTTCGTCGGGGGGGTGATCTGCGCCGGATTGCTCATGGCGGGCTCCATTGGACTTTGAAGGCAAGGTACGGGATCGGGCTTAAGAACCCGTGACCGGATCAGTTGGCGAACTGTTCGGCCATCACGCGTTCGTCGAACGAGCGTCCGGCGTCGAACAACATGGTCAGGCTGAGGTCGCGCCGTTCGCGCACCTCGACGCGGGCGACGCGCCTGACTTCGAAGTTGTCGGCGGTGGCCGAGACGGGGCGTTTGTCGGCCTCCAGAACCTCGAACCGCACCTTGGCGCCATGCGACAACAGGGCGCCGCGCCAGCGCCGGGGCCGAAACGCGCTGATCGGCGTCAGGGCCAGGATGCGGGCGTCCAGCGGAATGATCGGGCCGTGCGCCGATAGGTTATAGGCGGTCGATCCCGCCGGCGTCGCCACCAGGCAGCCGTCACAGGACAGTTCTTCCAGCCGCACCCGCTCATCGACCGTGATCCGCAGCTTTGCGGTCTGGCGCGTCTGGCGCAGCAGCGAGACCTCGTTGATGGCCAGGCCGGTATGGACCTCGCCGCTTTCGGTCCAGGCGTCCATCTGCAGCGGGTGGATGACGGTGCGTTCGGCGGCGGCGATTCGCTCCAGCAGGCCTTCTTCCTCGTAGTCGTTCATCAGGAAACCGACCGAGCCGCGGTTCATGCCATAGACCGGCGTGCGCTGGCGCAGGTTGGCGTGCAGCGTCTCCAGCATCTGACCGTCGCCGCCCAGCGCCACGATCACGTCGGCCTCCTGCTCGGATACCGCGCCATAGCGCGCGATCAGGGCCTTTCGCGCCGCCTGGGCCTCTGGGCGGTCGCTGGCGACGAAGGCTAGCCCCGGCGAGCCTGGAATGGGGGAGGAGGGAGTGGGCTGGGTCACGGCGGGACGTGAGCCGAGCTTGACGGCGAAGTCAAACGATCGCGGGCCTTTCCATCATCTGACGGAAGGCGCGCGAGGCGGAATGGGCGTTCATCGGCGTCGCCGTCCAGCCGCCGTCCGCAGGCAAGCCGCCCGACAGTTTGCGCACCTCGACCAGCAGGGAGGCGAAGACGGCCTTGTCCACGCCCACGGCGATACAGGCCAGATAGAGGGGTTCGGCGGTCGGGGCGCGCACGGCGTGATGCACCTGTGAGTCGCTGAAACCGCCCAAGGCCGCGAGCGCCTGTTCGAACAGTTCGAACCGCTGTTCCCGCAGGGCGCGGACGAGCAGGCCGGGACGCAGCTGGCCGGCGGCCTGAAGCTTGTCCACCAGCCGACGTTCCATGTCGGAGCGTTCGCGATCTTCGGCCAGCCGGCTGGTCGGCGCCGTGCGCCATTCCGGGCTGCCCACGGCCTTGGCGGCGGCCTGCTGGACGGCGGCGTTCAGCTGGGCGTCGTCGATGCGGAACCGTTCGCCGATCGACTGGCGCAAGGCCTGGCCGACCCATTGATACAGCTGCTGGGCCAGTTGTTCGTTCAGTCGGGGATGCCGCGTCAGCGGCGCGCGCAGGCCGGCGATGCGGCGAGAATGGTCAACCAGCTTGCGCATGGCGTCTTCGCTGATGTCCGCCGAACGGTTCGACGCCAAGGCGGTCATGGTTACGGCCTCGCCCCGGTCGATGATCGTGTCCGCCACGGGCCGTGACAGCTGGGGCCGGCGCGCCACGGCGATCTGATGCTCCAGCGTCGCCTCGATCAGCAGCCGGATCAGGTCGGTGTCCTTCAACAGGGGGCTGGAGGTGATGACCGGCCGGGCGATCTCGATCTCGTCCAGCGCCAGCATGTTGATCAGGGCGGGCGGCGCCCAGTCGACGCCGGCGATTCGCTCGGACAAGGCCAAACGAATGTCCCGCTCGGCCTGGGCGGCGAGGGTCAGGAAGATGTCGCTGAGCAGCGGGCCGACCTCGGCCGGCGGGCGCGTCGCCTCACAAAGGGATGTGACCTTCAGCAGCAGCCGCTGGCGATCCTCCGCCGAGCGGCTTTGCGCCAGGGTCAGAAGTTGGGAAACGGTCCGGTCGTCCCAGGTGTCGCGGGGCGGCTCCAATTGAACGACAGACACAGCGGCTCCCCGAACCGACGACGATGCTTAACCATAAGGTGCGGTCGTGAAGACGGCGTTAAGCAAAGCTAACGACTGCCTGATGACGCAGCGTCAACATCGGTCATGGCGGGTTGACGGCGCACGCGGGCAGGGCGACGGTTTCTCAAAGCCCGTTCAGAGGCAGGAGGAAACCATGGCGGACGGAACGAGTCCCTCGATCAAATCGCGCGTGTCCGAGGCCGAATGGCAGGTCCGCGTCGAGCTGGCGGCCCTGTATCGGCTGGTCGCCTTGCACGGTTGGGACGACATGATCTTCACCCATATCTCGGCGCGTGTGCCGGGCCCCGAGCATCATTTCCTGATCAATCCCTACGGCTTCTATTTCGACGAGATCACGGCCTCGTCGCTGGTGAAGGTCGATCTGGAGGGGAACATCGTCCAGGACACGACCCACTTCATCAATCCGGCGGGCTTCACCATCCACTCCGCCGTCCACGCGGCGCGCGACGACGCCAGGTTCGTCATCCACCTGCACACGGTGAACGGCGTCGGCGTGGCGGCTCAGGCCGAAGGTTTGCTGCCGATCAGCCAGAACGCGTGTTTACTACAGCATCAGGTTGCGTATCATGGGTACGAGGGGTTGGCCCTGAACCATGACGAACGCGAACGTCTGGTGGCCGACCTGGGGGACAAACCGCTGATGCTGCTGCGCAACCACGGCACGCTGGCGGTCGGGGAAACGGCGGCTCAGGCATGGATCGGCATCTTCTTTCTGGAGAGGGCCTGCGCGCAGCAGGTGGCGGCCCTGTCGGGCGGGCGTCAGCACATCCTGCTGGCCCCCGACGAGGCGCAGGCGGAAACCAAGGAACAGGGGCGGGGCATCGGCTTCATCTCGGCCCTGGCCTGGCCGGGCGCCCTGCGCCAGCTGGATCGCAAGTCGCCGGGCTACGACGCCTAGGTCTTGCCGGGGCTGCGGCGGTGCTGGCGCTAGGTGCGCTGGCGCCCGCTCCGGCCTTCGCCGGCGCCTGGGTCCAGCCCAAGGGCAAGGGACAGGCGATCGTCAAATATGAGCGGCTGAGCGCCGATAGCGGCTTCGACGCCTCGGGCGAGGAGCGCGACCTGCCGGGCGACCGGCGCGACGCAGCGTTGGGCGTGTTCGCCGAATATGGCGCATCGGACCGGCTGACCCTGCAGTTGAAGGCCGACTGGCAGGACGGTGAGGACGCCTTCGTCGATTACAACGGGCGCGGCCCCATCGAGATCGGCGGGACCTGGCAGGTCTGGCGCGACGACCGCAACGCCGTCAGCCTTTATGGCGGTTATGCTTGGGCCGGGGAGGGGCGCAACGCCGGCTATGCCCAGCCCGGCGTCGGCGAACACGACTGGGAGGCGAGGGTGTCTGTCGGCCGATCCCTGGGCGAAATGGGCGCGCGCTGGGGCATGGACGGATCGTTCGTCGAGCTTCAGGCCGCGCGGCGCTTGCGTGACGGCCTGCCGGACGAGACCCGCATCGACGCCACGGCGGGCGCCCGGATTGGTCGCGACTGGATGGTGCTGGGCCAGGCGTTCGGCGGAGCGGCGGACGGCGGGTCGCGCTGGCTATCGCTGGAAACCTCGGTGGTGCGCGATTTCGGGGGCTGGAGCGTGCAGGCCGGATGGAGACAAACCGTCGCAGGCCGAGAGGCCGCAATCGCCCGTGGGCCGGTTCTGGCGGTTTGGCGTCGTTTTTAGGGCAAGATTTCTGCGACGGAAAATGTGATCCGCCACGTTACTGATACGTAACATTGCGCGCACTTCATTACCCGGTAATGCATGCGGCGTCCCCTGACCGAGAGACCCCCGCGTGATCAAACGTCACTTCTTCCTCATCGCCGCAGCCGTTCTGCTGGGGCTGATGGTCATCGCCGCCATCGTCAAGATCACCACCGGAGACGGAAAGTCCGCCCAAGGGCCGGGCGCCGCAGGCGGCCGACGTGGCGGCCAAGAGGTGTCGCAGGCCGTCGTGGGCCAGCGTCAGTTCTCGGACCAGATCCGGGTGCTGGGCGTGGCGCGGGGCCAGCGGTCGGTCAACATCACCTCCTCGACCACCGAACTGATCACGCGCGTTCTGTTCGCCGACGGCCAGTTGGTGTCGGCCGGCACGCCGCTGGTCGAGCTTCAGGCGCGCGAGGAAGATGCCGCCATCATCGAGGCCCGCGCCACCGTCAATCAGGCCCAGCGTGAGTATGATCGCTACAAGGCCCTGGCCGACCGGGGCATCGCGCCCCAGGTGATGCTGGAACAAGCCGAGACGGGGCTGGAGACCGCCCGCGCCTCGCTGCAAGCAGCCCAGGCGCGACGCGGCGACCGCGTCATCCGCGCGCCTTTCGCCGGCCGCATGGGTCTGACGACGGTGACGGCGGGCACGCTGATCAATCCCGGCGCGGTGATCGCGACCCTGGACGACACCTCGACCATTCGCGTCGATTTCCCCCTGCCGGAGCGCTACCTGAACCTGCTGCAGCCCGGCGCCCAGCTGACGGCGACGGCGGACGCTTATGGCGACGAACCCTTCCAGGGCCGGATCGCCCTGATCGACACCCGCGTCAATGAGGCCACCCGCGCCGCCACAGCCCGCGCCGAGTTCGCCAACCCCGGTGGTCGCATCCGCCCCGGCATGCTGCTGCGGGTCGTGGTTCAACAGGGCCAGCGCCAGGCGGCGGCTGCCCCGGAATCCGCCGTACAATATGAGGGCGCCGGCGCCTTCGTCTATCGCATTGCGCCCGGCCAGAACGGATCGACCGCCCAACGGGTCGAGGTCGAGGCCGGCGCCGTCGAGAACGGCTTCGTCGAAATTCTGTCGGGCATCGAGCCCGGCGACCGCATCGTCGGCTCGGGCCTGAACCGCATCCAGCCAGGGGCGCCGGTCAGCGTCGCGGGCGCAGATCGCAAGTCGTCTGCCGACCGCAAGTCGGGCGCCTCCCAATGATGCTGTCCGACGTTTCGGTTCGGCGGCCCGTCTTCGCGGCCGTCGCCGCCATCGTGCTGTGCGTGATCGGCGCGGCGGCCTTCTTCTTCCTGCCGGTGCGCGAACTGCCGGACGTCGACCCGCCCATCGTCTCGGTCAACACCAGCTATGCGGGCGCCTCGGCCGAGGTGATCGAGAGCCGGATCACCGAGCCGGTGGAACAGCAGATCGCCGGCATCCAAGGCGTCGAGCGCATCAACTCGACCAGCCGCGACGGCCGTTCAAACGTGAACATCGAGTTCTCGCTGGATCGCAACATCGACGACGCCGCCAACGACGTGCGCGACCGCGTCAGCCGCGTGGTCGGCCGCCTGCCGGACCAGGCCGACCCGCCCGAGGTGGCCAAGGCCGATTCCGACAGCCAGCCGATCATCATCGTCTTCCTGCGCTCCACCAGCATGAACCGTCTTCAGCTGACCGACTACGCCGACCGGTATCTGGTCGACCGGATGGCGACCGTGCCCGGCGTGGCCCAGGTCAACATCTATGGCGAGCAGCGCTATTCGATGCGGGTCTGGCTGGATTCCGCCGCCTTGGCGGCGCGCGGGCTGACGGTCAACGACGTCGAGACGGCCCTGACCAATCAGAACGTCGAACTGCCCGCCGGTTCGCTGGAGTCCACGGACAAGGACTACACCGTCCGTGTGGCGCGCACCTACGCCCTGCCGGAAGACTTCCGGCAGTTGCCCATCGGCACCCGCGGTTCGGCCTCTGCTTCGGCGTCCGTCGCCACCGGGACGGGCAGCGGCTCGTCGGCCATCATCCAGGGCCAGCCCACCTACGTCACCCGTCTGGGCGACGTCGCGCGCGTCGAGGAGGCGCCGGAAGAGGATCGTCGCCTGTTCCGCGGCAACGGCATGGACCAGATCGGCCTGGCCGTGACCCGTCAGGCCCAGTCCAACGACCTGGCCATTTCCGACGGCGTCCATGCGATGATCGACGAAATCCGGCCGACCCTACCGCCGGGCGTGACCATCGAGATCGGGTCGGACAACTCCGTCTTCACCTCGCACGCCATCGACGAGGTCTGGATCACCATCGGCATCTCCATGGCCCTGGTGGCCCTGGTCAACTTCATCTTCCTGGGCAGTCTGCGGGCGGCGCTAATTCCGTCCATCGTAGCGCCCATCTGCCTGCTGGCGACCTTCATCGTTCTGGCGCCGCTGGGCTTCTCGCTGAACCTTCTGACCCTGCTGGCCCTGGTGCTGGCCATCGGCCTGGTGGTGGATGACGCCATCGTCGTGGTCGAGAACATCCAACGTCGTCTGGACCTGGGCGAGCCTCCCCTGGTCGCTGCGGAACGCGGCGCGCGTCAGGTCTTCTTCGCCGTCGTGGCCACGACCATCGTGCTGCTGTCGGTGTTCGCGCCCCTGCTGTTCTTGCCGGGCTATGTCGGGCGGCTTTTCGTCGAACTGGCGGCGGCCATCGCGGCCGCCGTGGCCTTCTCCGCCTTCCTGGCGCTCAGCCTGTCGCCGATGCTGGCGTCAAAGATTCTGAAGCCAGCGCACGGCGGCGGTTGGGTCGCGCGTCGTGTGGATTGGGGCATGGATCGGCTGAAGCGCTCCTATGCGCGATCGCTGGACATGATGTTGGGCCGACGGATTGCGGTGATCGGCGTCGGCGCCCTGATCCTGCTGGTGGCGGCGGGCGCGGGCGGCATCTTCCTGACCTTGCCCAACGAACTGGTGCCGGACGAGGATCGCGGCCGCGTGACGGTGCGCGTCGCCGGCCCCGAGGGCGCCGGTTTCGACTATACCCGGAAGATCATGCTGGGGCTGGAACCCCTGCTGGCCGAATACAAGGCGAACGGCGAGGCCGACAGCTATCTGGTCTCCGCGCCCGGCTTCGGCGGCGGCAGCTTCAACTCAGGCAACGCCGTTCTGACCCTGGCCGACTGGTCCATGCGCGACCGGACGGCGGCCGAGATCGCCCAGGAACTGAACGGCAAGCTGCGCGGCCAGACGGACGCCCAGGTCAACGCCTCGACTCCCGGCGCCTTCCAGCGCGGGGGGGGCAACTCCAACTCCATCGAGCTGATCGCGACGGGCACCGACTACCAGCAGATCTACAACTGGCTGCAACCCATGTTGGCGGCGGCCCAGGCCAATCCCGGCTTCTCGCGTCCGCGCCTGAACTATGAGCCGAACTCGCCGCGCCTGCTGGTCGATGTCGATCCGCAGAAGGCGGCGGCGCTGGGCGTGTCGTCCCAGTCCATCGGCCGCACGCTGGAGACCATGTTCGGATCGCGCACCGCCACCACCTACATCAAGGGCGGGCAGGAATACGATGTCATCCTGCAGACCGAGCGCGACAACCGGCGCGAGGTCGCGGACCTGGAGGCCCTGTATGTCGCGACCGGCGGCGGGCAGCTGGTGCCGCTGTCGGCCGTGGTCACGACCAAGACCAGCGGTGACACGCCGGACCGTCGCCGTCTGGATCGTCAGCGGTCGATCTCGCTGCAGGCCGACCTGAACCCCGGCACCACCATCGACGACGCCATCCAATTCCTCGGCGCCGAGGCGGCCAAACAGCCCCAGGGCGGTGTCGTCACCCAATGGGGCGGCGCGGCGCGCGACCAGCAGGAGGCGGGCGGAGCGGTGTTCGCGGCGTTCGGCCTAGCGCTGCTGCTGGTCTTCCTGGTGCTGGCGGCCCAGTTCGAGAGCTGGATCACGCCTGCGGTGATCATGCTGACGGTGCCGCTGGCGGCGGCGGGCGGTCTGTTCGGCCTGCTGATGGCGGGTTCCAGCCTGAACATCTACAGCCAGATCGGCCTGATCATCCTGATCGGCGTGGCGGCCAAGAACGGCATTCTGATCGTCGAGTTCGCCAACCAGCTGCGCGACCAGGGGCGGTCGATCCGCGAGGCGATCATCGAGTCGTCGTCCTTGCGTCTGCGGCCGATCATCATGACCTCGATCGCCACCGCCTTCGGCGCCTTGCCGCTGGTGCTGTGGCAGGGTGCGGGCGCGGGCAGCCGTCAGACGATCGGCGTGGTGATCTTCACCGGCGCCATGTTCGCCACCGTCCTGACCCTGTTCGTGGTGCCCGTCATCTATGGCGTCCTGGCCCGCTTCACCAAGTCGCCGGAATGGACCTCGCGCAAGATCGAGGAATGGGAAGCCCAGGAAATGCGCGAAGGCGGACCCAAGGAACTGCCCGAAGGCTGATGGCTCAGGAGGCGGGCGCCGGCTCCGGCTTGTAGCCCGTCTCCACCTTCAGGAAGGCGATGACGTCGCGGCGATCCGCAGCGTCGGGCAGGCCGGGGAAGGT
Source organism: Brevundimonas sp. PWP3-1b1 (assembly GCF_049896065.1). Taxonomy (NCBI): domain Bacteria; kingdom Pseudomonadati; phylum Pseudomonadota; class Alphaproteobacteria; order Caulobacterales; family Caulobacteraceae; genus Brevundimonas; species Brevundimonas sp. PWP3-1b1. Next base: position 1,134,163 of record NZ_JAFCTO010000001.1, read on the forward strand.
CATCTTGTTGCCGGGCAGGAAGCTGCGCGGGTTTTCCAGCCAGTGATCCAGCTTCTCCGCATCCCAGATGAAGTCTGCAGTGCGCATGGCGTTGGAATAGTTGTAGCGCGGCCGCTCCCCCGCCTTTCGCCCGAACACGCCGTACAGGTTCGGGCCCGCCATGTCTGGGCCGCCTTCGCCGACGGTGTGGCAGGCGCGGCAGCGCGCGAAGGCGCGGCGGCCGTTCTCCAGATCGCCAGCATTGTAAGGGGCGGGCAGGGAGGCCAGCAGCGTCGCCTTCTCCGTTTCCGTCAGGACATGAACGGGCTTGGCCGGGGCCGTCGACGACGGCTCGTCCTGACCACAGGCGGCCAAGGCGAGGATGGGGGCGAGAAGAAGCGGGGCGGCGAGGGTGAAACGGGTCATGGCGGCTCCTGTTCAGCCTGTGATAGCGCAATGCGTCGGCGCGGCAATTGGTCAAGCTGTCCTGCTGGACGCGGGGGCCTCGCACCTGATAATCAGTGTCAAAGAAACGCGGAGCCGCTGGGGAGCGGCCTCGCCCGTGCGAGCGTAAAATTGACTGATACCATCAAGCTGAGCCAGGCCCGACGCGGCGATCGCGGCGTCATCGTCCAGGTGGGCGCCCATTGTCACCATCAGGGAGAAGCGGTCGAGCTGGAACGCCGCCTGCTCGAACTGGGCTTCGTCGAGGGCGCGCAGATCGAACTACTGCACGAAGGCCTGTTCGGTCAGGACCCCATCGCCATGAAGGTGGACGACATGCGCGTGGCCCTGCGCCGCCATGAAGCCGAGAGCTTGACGATAAAGCTGGACGCCGCCCAGTCTGAGGCCAACTGATGGACAACGCCCTGAAGACCGCTCGCGTCGCCCTGGTCGGCAATCCAAACAGCGGCAAGACGGCCCTGTTCAACGCCCTGACCGGCGCGCACCAGAAGGTCGCCAACTACGCCGGTGTCACGGTGGAGCGCAAGGAAGGCCTGATCCGCGCCGCCTCGGGCCGGACCATGTCGGTGCTAGACCTGCCCGGTACCTATTCCCTGCGCGCCCGCAGCCCGGACGAGGAGGTCACGCGCGACGCCGTGTTGGGGCGTCTGGCCGGAGAGACGCCGCCGGACGTGGTGGTCTGCGTCGCCGACGCCACCAACCTGCGCCTGGTCCTGCGTCTGATCCTGGAGCTGAAGGCTGTCGGCCGGCCCATGGTTCTGGCGCTGAACATGTACGACATCGCCCAGCGTCAGGGGCTGCGGATCGATCTGGAGAAGCTGGGCGCCGAACTGGGCGTGCCGATCATCACCACGGTCGCCACGCGCAAGCGCGGCATCGACGATCTGATCGTCGCCATCGAAGACCGGGCCGCCGTCGCCGCCGTTTCGGAAAGCCAGTGGCACAGCCCCGATGCCGCCGAGCTGCGCACCGCCGCCCGTGAAGCCGAGCGGATCATGAAGGCCTGCGTGCGCCCGCCCGAGCGGCCCGACACCCTGACCGGCAAGATCGATTCGATCCTGCTGCATCCGGTCGCCGGCCTGGTCATCCTGTTCACCCTGCTGTTCGTCATGTTCCAGGCCGTATTCAGCTGGGCCGCGCCCCTGATGGACGGCATCGAGGCCGGCATCGGCTGGCTGGGCGGTCTGGTCGCTGCGGTCATTCCAGACGGCCTGCTGCAAAGCCTGATCGTGGACGGGATCATTTCCGGCGTCGGCAGCGTGTTGGTCTTCCTGCCGCAGATCCTGATCCTGTTCATGTTCATCATCGCCCTGGAAGACTTCGGCTACATGGCCCGCGCGGCCTTCCTGATGGACAAGATCATGGGCGGGGCGGGGCTGCACGGCCGGGCCTTCATTCCTCTGTTGTCCAGCTTCGCCTGCGCCATTCCCGGCGTGATGGCGGCGCGGGTGATCGATTCGAAGCGCGACCGCCTGACCACTATCATGGTCGCGCCGTTGATGACCTGCTCGGCGCGGATCCCGGTCTATACGCTGATCATCGCCGCCTTCATTCCCAATGAGACGGTCTGGGGCTTCGCCAATCTGCAGGGACTGGTGATGTTCGGCCTCTACGCCGCCGGCATCGTCAGCGCGCTTCTGGTGTCGCTGGTGATCCGCAAGGTGTTCTGGCGCGGCGCGGTCGAGCCCTTCATGATGGAGCTGCCGACCTACAAGGCACCGGACCTGAAGAGCGTGGGCTTCAACCTGTGGCTCCGGGCCAAGATCTTCCTGAACCGCGCAGGTCGGATCATCCTGCCGGCCGTGATCATCCTGTGGGTGCTGGCGACCTTCCCCTATCCGCCCGAGAACGCGACCCTACCGGCCATCGACTATTCGTTCGCCGGCATGCTGGGTCGGGCGCTGGAGCCGATCTTCGCGCCAATCGGCTTCAACTGGCAGATGGTGATCGCCCTGATCCCCGGCATGGCGGCGCGCGAGGTCGCCGTGGCGGCTTTGGCCACCACCTACGCGATCGCCGACACCGACAACGCCACCGGTCTCCTGGCTTCGACCCTGTCGGCGCAATGGTCGCTGGCGACAGCTCTGTCCTTCCTGGCCTGGTACATTTTCGCGCCCCAGTGCGTGGCGACACTGGGCGTGGTCAAGCGCGAGACCAACTCGTGGAAATGGACCTGGATCATGATCGGCTACATGTTCGGTCTGGCCTATCTGGCGTCGCTGGTGACCTATCATGTGGCGGTGGCGCTCGGGGGCGGGTAAGCCACAGGCGTTCGCCGCCGTCTGGACGTCTTGATGCACCCTGTGATCGCCGCCGCCGTCATGGGCGGGCTGGGCCTGATTTTCGGCAGTTTCATCGCCGCCGTCAGCGTGCGCCTGCCGCGTGACGAGGATATCGTCGTCTCCCGCTCGCGATGCCGGGGCTGTGACCAGCCCTTGCGCGCTTGGGAGCTGGCCCCGCTGTTCAGCTGGCTGGCCCTGCGAGGCCGTTGCGCGCGGTGTTCGACCCGCATTTCCCAGCGCTACCCCCTGATCGAGCTGGCCGCTGCCGCCATCGGCGTCTGGGCGGGCCTCAGCGGGGCCTCGTGGCTGATGGCGGGGGCGACGGCCGTTCTGGGCTGGCAACTGCTGCTGATCGCCATCATCGACGGCGAGAACTTCTGGCTGCCCGACATACTGACCTGGCCTTTGGTCGCGACGGGCTTGGCGGCGGCGGCGATGATCGGCTGGGATATTGCCTTGTCGCATCTGATCGGGGCCGTGGTCGGGTTCGGCGGACTATGGATGGTCGGCTGGCTCTACAAGGTGATCCGCAAGCGCGACGGCCTCGGCGGGGGCGACCCCTTCCTGTTCGCCGGGGCAGGGGCCTGGGTCGGCTGGATCGGTCTGCCCAGCGTGCTGCTGTGGGCATGCGCCGTCGGGCTCAGTCTCGTGTTCGGAATGCTGGTGGTGCGTCGCACGGTCAGCGGAAGCGAAAAGCTGCCCTTCGGCGTCTTCCTGGCCGTGGGGATATGGCTGACCTGGCTATACGGGCCGTTGGGGCTTTAACGCCCTGTCGTCAGCTTGACGATGATGATCGCCGCTGTGTCCAGAATGGCCTCTGGCGTGTCGGCCCGCCGCAACAGATCGAAGCTGGCCGCCGTCGATTCCGCGATGGAGGCGATCTGGTACGAGGCCAGGCGCGGATTGTAATCCTTGGGGTGCAGGCCGCTGGCGTGGGCCTGGGCCACGCGGCGTTCAATGGCCAGATGAAGACGGCGCAGGCGGCGCACTCGGCTCTCGACGAAGGCCACGTCGCCGTTGTCCGCCAGCATGTGCTCGACCCGCAGCACCTGACCGTGGTTTCGCCAGATCGCCATCACGTCCAGGATGAAGGCTCGGGCGATTGCAGAGGCCTTGTCGCCCGGCCAGTCGGCCTGGAAATGCGTCGCCAGACCCTGGAAATCTTTCGCCGCGACTTCGCACAGCGCCAGAACAGGCTCTTCGACCGTCTTGAAATAGGTGTAGAAATTCGATGGCGACACACCCGCCGCCAAGGCCAGATCGGCGACGCGGATTTCACCGTAGTGCCGCTCGTTCAACAGGCGTTGGGTCGCGTCGAGGATCGCCTGGCGGGTTCTCCCGCCGCGCGCACCGATCTTGTGGCCCAGCTTGTTGGTTGTGTCGGCCATGTCCCCGATGGTCGCATAGAGATGGTGCCGGCTGCAGGAATCGAACCCGCGACATCCAGTTTACAAAACTGGCGCTCTACCAACTGAGCTAAGCCGGCCCGCGTGTGCGGTGTCCGGCCCTTATGTCCAGCCTCGCGCCGGGACGCAAGACGGCCTTGCGCCCCGGAGGGACAAATCGCCCATCAGCGCCACGGAACGGGCGGCGTGTAGGCGGCGACGAAGCTTTCCCAGGCCTCGCGGGTCTTGAAGTCCAGCCCGCCGTCCCAGGCCGATCCCATATAGTAGGTGAAGGGCTGGCCCGGCGTGACGCGCAGCAGGATCAGATAGTTGTCCGCGTCCTGGGCGAAGCCCTCGACCATGGCGGGATCGACTAGGATGGCGATGCCAATCCCGCCGTGCTCGGGGTTCTCCGGTTCCCAGAAGGTCAGTCGGCCATTGGCGGCGTCGCGAGTGACGAAGCCCGAGCCGTTGTCATTGGTGCGCCGGGTGATGCCGATGCCGACGATCAGGGGCTCGGTGCTGTCCGAGTTCAGCGTCGAGGTCATGCGGGTGAAGTTCGACCCCATCGGCAGAGAGAAGTCGCGCGTCTCCCACACCCGGCGGTTCACGTCGACGGGCCAAGGGGCGTAATCGACGCTGAAGCGCGCCTCGTCTTCGCCTGTTTCTTCAATGCGATAGGTCTTGAAGTTGCGGCTGGTCCACAGCTTGTTGTCCTGCCAAACGCCCAGGCCGCCGGCGCCGCGACCGCGCCCGACATCGTAGTAGTCGAGGCCCTCGCCCCGGTCGGTGTGATAGTTCGGGAACTTCAGCTGGCGGTCCATGAAGGGGTAGCGGACGCGCTTGGCCCAGACGTCGATGCCCGATCCCGACGGCGGCTCGCGGCCTTCCAGCGCGGGGCCGTAGATGCGGTGGGCGACGCGGTCGTTCTCCCACAGCAGGTCGTCGAGTCGATCCGGCGCGAAACGAGCGACCGCGCGGGGTCGCTGCTCTTCGGCCGTCGGCGGCGTCAGCCGCTCGATGGTCGAGGGCCGGTTCAATCCTGCGGGATCGTAGGACAGGGCGGCGGTGGCGCGCATTTCCTCGGCGCGGCGACGCAGTTCCTCCTCGCCGACGACAGTGACGGGGGCGGGAGGCGTGGGCGTCGTTGCGGCGATGACCTCGGGCGTGTCGCGCTCAGGCTCGGCCTGGGGCAGGGACTGGGGCGGGCCGTTCAGGTCCGCGATCTCCAGACCCGCCAGCACATAGGCGCCGGTGGCGTAGAGGCCGGTCTCTTCCGGCCGGGTGTGCACCGGCATGTCGCCGGTCTTCTGGGCCGCACCGATCAGGCCGCTGGGCAGGACATGGCGGTTCAGCGCCGCCCAACCCTTGGTCACGGCGGGCAGATAGGTCTCGCGATCCAGCAGGCCGTGGTTGATGCCCCACGCCAGGCCATAGACATAGAAGCCCGACCCCGAGGTCTCGGCTTCGGGATAGACTTCTGGCGCCAACAGGCTGGCGCGCCACAGGCCGTCGTCCTGCTGCAGTTCCAGGATCCGGCTCGACAGTTTCTGGAATAGATCGACGTAGTAGGCCCGGTTCGAATGGTCAGCCGGCAGGCTCTCCAGCCACCGCGCCAGACCCGCCATGGTCCAGGCGTTGGCCCGCGACCAGTAGATGGGCGCGCCGTTCGCCTCGGTGCGATCCTTGAACCGTTCGTCGCGCAGGAACAGCCGCTGCTCGGGAACCCACAGATGCTCGGCCGTGCGCCGCCATTCCCGGTCCGCCGCCGTCAAATATTTGGGATCGCCGGTCAGGGCCGTCATGCGCGCCAGCACCGGCGGGGCCATGAACAGGGCGTCGGCCCACCACCAGACTAGAGCCGGGGTATCGACCGATCGATTCAGGTGCGGGACCTGCCAGTCCAGCCGCTGGCGCAGAGGCATCAGCACGCCTTCCTGCCGGCGTCGTGCGTAGAGTTCCTCGTACAGGTCGCCTATGGCGATATCGTCGGCGTTCAGCATGGTCGGCCCGGACCGGGCGCCGCGCACGCTATAGTTATAATGTTCGGCCACGGCTGTCAGGAACCGCAGGGTCTCGGGATCGTCCGACACCCGCGCCAGCCGCGCCGCCCCGACATAGAAGGTCGCGGCGACCCAGTTGGACGACATCTGCGTCAGGTTGCTGCCGGTGGACAGGGCCAACGGCTCGCCCGCCATGGCCGCGATCTGGGACGCCGTTACATATTCGGCGGCCGCCAGGGCTTCGGCGTGCGACGGCAGGACGTTGGGATCGAAATCAAGCGCCGGCCTCGCCGTGGGTTCCATCCAGGCCGCCTCGACGCCGGGGGGCAGGGTGGTCTGCGCCGCCGCCGGGCCGGCCAGCAGGGTTGTCGCCATCAAAACGGCCGTCAGGCCGGCAAACGAACGGTACGCCATACATCCTCCGAAACGCCGACAGGCGACGCCTTCCATTATTTGCTTTCTCGTACCATAAGATGGGCATTGCTTCTCGCCAAGGTAACCGGTGTCTTTTCTGATGCGACATTGTATCTGGTGAGATCAGACTCGCGAGGCGATCCAACGCCTCCGTATTGAGGACCAGTGAAGGACGCCATGGCTCATCCGCTCAAGCTCAATCCCGACCGCCTGTTTCCGGTTGACGCCGACACCCGCACGGTCGCGCGTCGCCTCTATGCCGAAATCAAGGGCCTGCCGATCATCAGCCCGCACGGCCACACGGACCCCAGCTGGTTCGCCGGCAATGAGAACTTCGCCAACCCGGCCGAACTGCTGATCACGCCCGACCACTATGTCTTCCGCATGCTGCATTCGCAGGGGATGGCGATGGAGGATCTGGGGGTTCCCCGCGCCGACGGCGGTCCGGTCGAGACCGACCCGCGTGTGATTTGGCGCCGCTTCGCCGAGAACTATCACCTGTTCCGCGGCACGCCGTCGCGCATGTGGCACGACTGGGTCTACGCCGAGGCCTTCGGCATCGACGTGCGCCTGTCGGCCGAGACGGCTGACCACTACTACGACATCATCGACGCCGCGCTGAAGACCGACGCCTTCCGCCCGCGCGCCCTGTTCGACCGCTACAATATCGAGGTCCTGACCACGACCGAGAGCCCGCTCGACACGCTGGAGCACCACAAGGCCATTGCGGCCTCGGGCTGGAAGGGGCGGGTCCTGACCGCCTATCGCCCCGACCCGGTGCTGGACCCCGATTACGAAGGCTTCCGCGACAATCTGAAGGCGCTGGCCGAACAGACCGGCCGCGATACGATGAGCTGGGACGGCTATCTGCAGGCCCTGCGTGACCGTCGCGCCTTCTTCATCGCGATGGGCGCCACCTCGACCGACCACGGCCATCCGACCGCCTTCACCGCCGACCTGTCGAAGTCTGAAGCCGAGGCCCTGTACCGCCGCGTCTCGACCGCGCCTGCGACGCCTGCCGACGCCGAACTGTTCCGGGGGCAGATGCTGACGGAGATGGCGGCCATGTCGGTCGAGGACGGGCTGGTGATGCAGCTCCACCCCGGATCGTTCCGCAACCACTCGGCCACCGTCTTCAACCGCTTCGGCCGCGACAAGGGCTGCGATATCCCGACCCAGACGGATTACGTCCGGGCGCTGAAGCCGCTGCTGGACCGGTTCGGTTCGGACACACGCCTGTCGCTGATCCTCTTCACCCTGGACGAGACTTCCTACAGCCGCGAACTGGCGCCGCTGGCCGGCCACTATCCGGCGCTGAAACTGGGCCCCAGCTGGTGGTTCCACGACAGCCCCGAGGGCATGCGTCGCTTCCGCGAACAGGTCACTGAGACGGCGGGCTTCTACAACACCGTCGGCTTCAACGACGACACGCGGGCCTTCCTGTCGATCCCGGCCCGTCACGACGTGGCGCGGCGTATGGATTGCGGCTTCCTGGCCAAGCTGGTGGTCGAACACCGGATGGAGGAGGACGAGGCCCATGAGCTGGCCCACGCCCTGACCTATGGTCTGGTCAAGGCGGCCTACAAGCTGTGACCCGTCTGAACCAAGCGGCTCTTTCAAGCCTGCCCGCCGATGTCGCCGTTCCCGGATACGACCGCACCCAGGTCAAGACCGGCGTCGTCCATCTGGGCATCGGCGCCTTTCACCGCGCCCACCAGGCGGTGGTGTTCGATGATGCGATCAAGAGCGGCGACCTGCGCTGGGGCGTGCTGGGCGCCTCGCTGCGCTCGCCCGGCGTGCGCGACCAGTTGAACCCGCAGGACGGGCTCTACACCCTGGTCGTGCGCGACGGGGCGAACGAGCATCTGCGCGTCATCGGCGCGGAGCGCGGCGTTCTGGTCGGGCCGGAAGACCCCGCCGCCCTGGTCGCGGCCATGGCCGACGCCGATGTCCACATCGTCACCCTGACGGTGACCGAGAAGGGCTATCGCCTCGACCCGGCGACCGGCGACCTGCTGCTGGACGATCCGGACGTCGCCGCTGACCTTGCCGATATCGCCGCGCCCCGCACCGCGCCAGGCTTCATCGTGGCGGCGCTGCGGGCGAGAAAGGCCGCAGAGCTGAAGCCCTTCACCGTCATCAGTTGCGACAATCTTCCGCATAACGGCAAACGGATCCGCGCCGGTGTCATCGCCATGGCTCGCCGGATCGACCCGTCGCTGGCCGACTGGATCGAGGCGGAGGGCGCCTTCCCCCAGACCATGATCGACCGGATCGTCCCGGCGACCATTCCCGACGACATCGCCCGCCTGACCGCCCGTCTCGGCGTCGAGGACCAGGGCATGGTCAAGGCCGAGCCCTTCACCCAGTGGGTGATTGAGGACCGGTTCGCCGGCGAGCGGCCGGATTTCGCGGCTCTGGGTGTGCAACTGACCGATGCGGTCGAACCGTGGGAGGACGCCAAGCTGCGGCTGCTGAACGGCGCCCATTCGGCCATCGCCTATCTCGGCGCCCTGTCGGGGCATGACCATGTCCACGAGGCCGTCGCCGTCCCCGCCTTCCGCGCCTATGTCGAGGCCCTGTGGGACGAGGCCGAGACAACGCTGAACCCGCCGCCAAGTCTGGACATCCCCGCCTATCGCGACGCGCTGATGGCTCGCTTTTCCAACGCAGCCCTTATGCACCGAACCCGCCAGATCGCCATGGACGGGTCGCAGAAACTGCCCCAGCGCCTGCTGGCCGGCGCCGCCGAACGTGTGGCGGCTGGGCAGGATATCGACGCCATGGCGCTCGGCGTCGCCGCCTGGATGAAATGGCAGTCGGGCGTGACCGAAAGCGGCGAGGCCGTCGTCGTCGATGATCCCTTGGCGTCGAAGACCGCCGAACTTCTGGCCGGGGCCGACAACGATCAGGCGCGGGTTTCGGCCCTGCTGAGCCTGTCCGCCGTCTTCCCGCCTGCGCTCGCCGCCGACGACCGGTTCGCGGCCGCCTATCTGTCGCTGAGCCAGAACGGCGCGGTGGAGGCCGCGAGACAGGTCGTGGGCTAGAATGATGGCTGAGCGCGCCATTTTCTTCCTTCTCCCCTCGGGGGAGAAGGTGGGCCCGAAGGGCTCGGATGAGGGGGCTCTGTCCGCCTCGCTGACGGCAAGAGCGGGCCTGCATCTGGCAGCCCCCTCATCCGTCTCTCTCCGCGAGCCACCTTCTCCCCCGAGGGGAGAAGGAACACACGAGGTTAGACCATGTCCCGCGTCCTGATCCTGAACCCTGCTGACGACGTCGCCATCGCCCTGGACGACATCGCGACCAGCGACACGCCCTCGGGGCTGGACGCGCCTGCCCGCGCCGACATCGCCACCGGACACAAGATCGCCCGCCATGCGGTGGACGAGGGCGGTCTGGTTCGCCGCTATGGCCAGGTCATCGGCCGCGCCAGGACCGCCATCGCCGCCGGGGACCACGTCCACGTCCACAACCTGGCCATGGCCGAGGACGGGCGCGAGGCCGAGGTCGGCGCCGACATTCATCCGCCCAGCCCGCTGTCGGGTGCGACCTTCAACGGCATCGTCCGCCTGGACGGCCGGATCGGCACCCGCAACTACATCGGCGTCCTGACCAGCGTGAACTGTTCGGCCACCGTGGCGCGCCGCATCGCCGACGCCTTTCCGGACACCGGCTTGCCCGAGGGCGTGGACGGCGTGGTGGCCTTTACACACCAGGGCGGTTGCGGCGGCTCGTCGCTCAGCAGCGACGTGACCCTGCTGCAGCGGACGCTGGCCGGTTACGCCAAACATCCGAACTTCCACTCCATCCTGATCGTGGGCCTGGGCTGCGAGGCCAATCAGATCCCCGTCTGGCTTGCCAACGAAGGGCTGAAATCCGGCCCGCACCTACGCGCCCTGACCATTCAGGAGGCCGGCGGCACCGCCCGCGCCATTGAGGCCGGGATCGAGGTCGTGCGCGACCTCGTCGCCGAAGCCGCCACGGTCCAGCGTCAGCCTGTGTCGGCGTCTCACCTGACCGTCGGTCTGCAGTGCGGCGGCTCGGACGGCTGGTCCGGCGTCACCGCTAACCCCGCCCTCGGCGCGGCGGTCGACCTGCTGGTCGCCCACGGCGGCTCGGCCATGCTGTCGGAAACGCCCGAAATCTGGGGCGCGGAACATCTGCTGCTGCGCCGAGCCGCCTCGCAGGACGTGGCGGACAAGTTGAATGCGCGTCTGGCGTGGTGGCGCGACTATGCCGACCGTCACCAGATGGAGCTGAACAACAATCCGTCGCCCGGAAATCTGAAAGGCGGCCTGACCACCATCCTGGAGAAATCGCTGGGCGCGGTGGCCAAGTCGGGCTCCACGCCGCTGAACGACGTGATCGGCTATGCGGAACCGCTTCAGGCCAAGGGGCTCAGCTTCATGGACAGCCCCGGCTATGACCCGTGCTCGGCCACCGGCCAGATCGCCTCGGGCGCCAATTTGATCGTCTTCACCACGGGCCGGGGCTCGGTCTTCGGCGCGAAGCCCGCCCCGTCGATAAAGGTCGCCTCCAACGCCAAGCTGGCGAACTGGATGGACGAGGACATGGACATCGACGCCTCGCCCGTCCTGACCGGGACCAGCCTGGCCGAGGTCGGCGCCGTCATCTTCCAGAAGATGCTGGATGTCGCCTCGGGCGAACCGTCCAAGTCCGAGGCCCTGGGCGTCGGCGACAACGAGTTCGTGCCCTGGCAGGTGGGGGCCTACTTGTAGGCCGCTGCGACACCCGCACGCTTGCGCGTCTCCGTGTGTTCGTTATCGTGGGACGATAAAGCAAAATGTGAGACACAATGTCTCCGCCTGCCAGGAAGCGCGCCATGCATCGTCGATCCCTTCTGCAACTCGGCCTGACCGGCGCTCTGGCTTCAGCCGCGCCCGCCTTCGCCCAATCGTCGGGCAAGATTTTGGACGCCGCCGACTATGGCGCGGTCGGCGACGGTGAGACGATCAACACCCGCCCGATCCAGGCCGCCATCGACGCGGCGGCCGGGCAGGGCGGCGGGACCGTGGTGCTGAAGCCCGGCCTGTATCTGTCCGGCTCCCTGTTCGTGAAGTCCGGTGTGACCCTGATGATCGGGCGCGGCGCGACCATCCGGGGGCTTCAGGATATCGCCGCCTATCCCATGGTCCGAACCCGTGTCGCCGGGGTGGAGATGGACTGGCCCGCCGGCCTTCTGAACGTCTATCAGCAGCAGAACGCCAAGATCACCGGCGAGGGCCTGATCGATGGCGACGGCAAGGTCTTCTGGGACAGTTATTGGGCCATGCGTCGCGACTATGACCCGCGCGACCTGCGCTGGGCGGCCGACTACGATTGCCGCCGTCCGCGCCTGATCCATGTCTATGACTCGCAACAGGTCGAGGTCTCGGGCCTGAACCTGGCGCGGTCCGGCTTCTGGACCGTGCATGTCTGCTATTCGCGCGACGTGAAGGTCGCCGACCTGATCATCCGCAACAATCTGGGCGGTCGCGGCCCCTCGACCGACGGGATCGACATCGACTCGTCCGAGCGGGTGCTGGTCGAGCGGTGCGACCTGTCGGTCAACGACGACGCCATCTGCATCAAGGCTGGGCGTGACTGGGATGGTCTGCGCGTGGCGCGTCCTTGCCGTCAGGTGAAGATCCGCGACTGCATCGTCCGCGACGCCCTGGCCGGGATGACGTTCGGGTCGGAGACGTCGGGCGGCTTCGACGACATCGAGGTGTCGGGCCTGCGGATCGAATACCCCGTGCCGCTGGGCATCTTCTTCAAGTCGGGCCACACGCGCGGCGGCGTCATCTCCAACATCCATCTGCGCGACATCCATCTGCAGGACGTGCGAACGCTGATGCAGGTCAATCTGAACTGGTATCCGAACTACAGCTACGCCCAGATCCCGGCGGGTATCACGGACATCCCCGACTATTGGCGCGCCCTGGCCACGCCAGTCCCGCGCGAACAAGGCATTCCCCGCATCCACGATGTCCGCCTGTCGAACATCAAGGCCGTCGGCGGCAAGGTCGGCTTTGCGGCCGCCGCCTATCCCGAGGCGCCGCTGAAGGATTTCACCTTCGAACGGCTGGACTGGGACGTGCAGGACGCGGGCGCCATCGCCAACGCCGAGAACTGGCGCTTCCGCGACTGCAAGATCGACACCCTGGACGGCAAGGGCCCCAAGGTGACTGACTCCACGGGCGTCACCGGCCTGCGCCCACGGGTCGCCTGACACACCCGCCTGCAAACCTTCAGCACCGAACAAAAAAGAAGGCCCGGAGCGTTCGCTCCGGGCCTTTAGTCTATCGCGCTAGAAGCGTCAGGGAGGGAAGATCAGTACTTCCAGCGCAATCCCACGGCGATCTCTCGGCCGGTGTGACGGTAGTTCGAGACGCGGTCCGTCACATCGACGTAGCGGTCGTTGAACTCGTCGGACAGGTTCAGAGCTTCCAGAGAGAAGGTCAGGCTGTCGGTGATTTCATAGGACATGGAGGCGTCGAAGTTGACGGTGTCGTTGACGCCTTCTTCCGTATTGCCGTTGCCGCCCGGGAAGGACAGTAGATAGCCGCTGCGATAGGCCGCCGAAACCCGCGCCTGGAAGCCGTCGACCTCATAGTACAGGGTCGTGTTGAAGGCGTTCTTCGACTGGTTCGTCAGCGGTCCCTTGCGGCCGTCGCCGTAGGTCACCTCGGAGGTGACATAGGTGTAGTTGCCGATGAAGCCGAAGTTGGACCAGAAGCCGGGCAGGAAGGTGAAGGGCTGCTGATACTGAATTTCCAGCCCGTGCAGCGAGCCACCGTCGCCGTTGACCTTGCGCGTGACCTCGAAGTCTTCGTCCGGCGAGGCCGGGGTGCCGGCCAGCAGGCTGTCGTCGAGACCCAGGCTGCGCCACGGCACGACGTCGGTGATCGTGGTGATGAAGCTGTCGATCTCCTTGTAGAAGACCGCCGCCGCCAGCAGGCCTTCGCTCTGGAAATACCACTCGGCCGCCAGGTCGAAGTTGGTGGCGCGGAACGGCTCCAGCAGAGGGTTGCCATAGGACACGCGACGCGTCGGGGTGGACAGGCTACCGCCCGGCGTCAGGTCGCCCAGAGCGGGGCGCGACATCACCTTTGCCGCGCCGATGCGGATGACCAGGTCGTCGCGCGGTTCGATGGCCAGATTGAACGAGGGCAGGGTGTCCGCATACTCGTTTTCCACCGTGACGTAGTCGGTGTTCAGGAAACCCTTGGACGTCGTCTCGGTGACCGCGCGCCGAATGCCGGCGTTGCCGCGAACCGTCATGCCCACCAGTTGGGTGTTGAAGTCGGCCTGGATAAACAGGCCCTTGTCCGTCTCTTCGACCTCACGAATGCCGTTGTAGGTCGGCACCAGCTCATCGTCGAAGACGCTGAGGAACTCGTTGATCTTCCAGATGTCGGGAACGATGTAGTTCAGGTTCGACCCATCAGGGATGTCCAGCTTGCCGTCGATGCTGACGATCTTGCCCAGGGCGTCCACGCCGACGACCCGGTCCGCGCCCGACAGGACGGATGCGGCCTGCTGCATGCCGAAGGTGTCGAACCCGTAGGTGCGATATTCGCCGCCGGCCTTGATCGTGAAGTCCGGCGTGTAATCGTATTCTAGATTGCCGGCGAAGACAGCGTTCTCGAAGTTGGCGCCGCCTGTGCTCTTGCGGCGCTCGGTCAGGGTGAAGCGCGAACCCGAGGTGACATCGAAGCCGTAGTTGATCAGCGGCAGGCGGTCATTGCCCCGGAAATCGTAGGTGAAGCCGTTCTGGTCGTTGGCGTCGAACATATAGGAGAACGACTGAGGCGTGCGCGCTTCGGACTTGTTCGCGCCGATCTTGGCCGTGCCGCGCAGGCGATCGGTGAAGGTGTGACGCAGGTTCAGCGAGGCCTGGTAGAAGTTGCTTTCATCACGGGTGAAGCCGTTCTCGGACCGGATGTCGACGCGGTCGAACACGCCGTAGGAGATGACGTTCTTGTCCGCATCGATCGCGTAATCACGCACGATGGTGTCACGCACGCCGCCGGCGGCGCGGCTGAAGCTGATGGCCTCGATGTTGGGGCTTTCGGCCTCGATGTTGAAGCGCGACCACAGCAGGTCCAGCACGACCTCGGTCCGGTCGCTGGGGCGCCATTGCAGCGACGTCGTCACGCCCAGACGATCCTCGTTGAACGTGCCGAACGTGTAGCGGGGGATGCGCGGGTAGAATGCGCTCAGCAGTTCGTCGCGTTGAGCGTCGGTGGTGCAAGGAATGCAGCCACCAAAATTGTTCCCGGCGCCATAAGGGAAGTTCGGGTAGATCGACTCGTCCGGAACCTGGATGTTTGGATCGCCCGACTGCCAGCGCGTCGTGTTGAAGCTCTCGCTGATCGGCGCGCGCTCGGAGTAGGCCACCGACACCAGCGCACCGAACGTGCGGCTGTCGTTGGACCAACTCAGCAGGCTGGCGATACGCGGTACGGTCTTTTCGGATAGGTCGTTGTACGAGCCCTGCACTGACAGGGCCGAGTTGAAGCCGCTGCCGCTGAAGTCCAGCGGACGGCCGGTCTGCAGATCGACGGTGGCGCCCAACGAGCCTTCTTCGATCTCGGCCGACTGGGTCTTGCGGACCTTGATGCTGTTGAACAGCTCGGACGCGAACATGGAGAAGTCGAAGCCGCGATCACGGGTGCCGCCATAGGCCGCCTGGGCCTCCAGGCCATTGATCCGAACGCGGGTGAAGTCGGCGCCGAGGCCGCGCACCGAGATCTTGCGGCCCTGACCGTTTTCACGGTCGATGGTCACGCCGGGCAGGCGCTGGATGGCCTCGGCCAGGTTCTGGTCGGGGAAGTCGGCAATGTCTTCGGCGAAGATCGCGTCCACGGCGCCGGCTTCGCTGCGCTTGATGTTCAGCGCCTGTTGCAGGCTGGAGCGGAAGCCGGTGACGACGATTTCATCGACGACGGTCGCGTCCTGGGCGGCGTCTTTCGCCACGGGTTCAGCGGCCGGGGCGGTCTGAGCCAGCGCCGACGAAGCGCCCATCAGGGCCGCCAGGGATACGCCTACGGCGCACAGAGTCCGGGTGTTGATCCGTCGCATTCGTTCTCTCCCCATCCCGGCGGCCATCTGGCACCGGTGTCATTTTTTGGTATGCTGTCGCGCATAGTTGGATTAGCGACGTGCCGTTTATTGCAACAGCTTCCCGCATTTTGCAACAAGGTGATGTGCAGGCCGAGACAATCCGTCGAAAATTCTCGACAAAACCTCGACAATTCAGGCGTCGGGTCTCGACAAATTGTCGATGTTTCTAGGCGCGGCGCTCGACTTCGACGGCGTAGACGTGGTTGGCGCCGTGCATGTTCGACACGAAGACGATCCATTTGGCGTCCGGCGTGAAGGTCAGATTCGGCTCCAGCCGGTAGTCGTGGTTCGACAGGTCCACCAGCCGTTCCGAGCGCAGATATTCGACGAAGATCTGGTCGTCCTTGTCGCTGGACGGATCGGCGTCGACGATCGGTTCGGGACGCAGCAGGACGATCCATTTGCCATCGGGCGCATGGGCGACCATGTCGCCGTCGCCGCCGTCGCCGGCGAACAGGGTCCCGTCCCGCGAGACGTTGTAATGGACGGACCAGTCGTTCTGTTCGACCCGCCGATAGACGCGTCTGCCGGTTTCCAGATCGACCGAGGCGACCCAGAAGACCTGGCCGCGCGGGGTCTGCAGGTCATAGAGGACCTGCTTGCCGTCCGGGCTGAACCATTCGTGGCCGAAGATCTCGAAGTTCATCGTCCGCTGGTGGGTCTTCCTCAGGCCCGTGCCGTCGGCGCGGATGGCCCACATCCGGTCCACGCGGTGCCACGGCCCCTCGTGGCAGAAGATGATCTGCTGCGGGTCGGTGGGCGAGAACTGTGTGTGGCCGATCCATTCGTTCGTCTTGTGGATCACGCGCCGCTCACCCGTGGCCAGGTCGATGACGAAAATCTCCATCGGATAGCGCGCGGCCCAGCGTTGCAGCATCCGAACGCCCTTGGCGCGGGCGAAGTTCAGCGGTCGGCCGTCCGGGCCGTTGGCCTCGTATTCCGCCTGGTCGAAACGGCGATTGCGCGGGTCGGGGACGGTCGGCTGAAGCGGCTGGCTGTCATAGGCGACGAAGCCCAGCAGCATCGTTTCGTCAGAGTTGACCGAGTTGACCTGGCCGTTCGGGATGCGGCCGATCTCGCGGGTCTGTTTGGTGTCGACATCGATGACGAACAGGGTCTTGGCGCGGTCCATCAACTGGCCCTCGCCGGGTGCGGTGACCGAATAGTAGACGTTGCGACCCTTGCGGCCGGTGAACATCAGGTCGGCGTTGGTGTCGGGCACCAGAACGCTGACGGCCCAGGTCTTCAGGTCCACCGTCGAAATGCCCTGCGGCGACGAAATCATCATCAGGTCGGGCGCGCCTGCCTTGGGCGGCAGGAACATGTTCTTGTAGAAATAGGGCTTGCCGCCGCCGGCGTCGGGCGAAATGCGGCGGACGCGGTGGCCGGTCTTGGGATCGACCCATTCCATAGGGACCGGGCCGTCCCAGCGCGGCCGCTCGACCGGCGTCTCGAGCGTCGACGGCGGGGCGGTGTTGGGCGCAGGCCAGACGGGCGTCTGGCCCGGCACGGGCGGCGTCATTGGGGCGGCGGCTTGCTGAGCCTGGGCGTGGGCGGTCGACGCCAGGGCGCCGACGGCGGGGGCCGCCAGCAGGGCCTTCAGGGCGGTGCGTCTTGAGGTCGTCATGGGGCGTTCCTCTCTCGTTTTTTCTGGTTTCAGGGCGCGGGCGTCAGGCCTTCGACCCGCAGCGTCCAGCCATCCTTGGGGAATCCGGGCGCGTGACCCGTCGAGCCGTCCCAGCCCGCCGCCATCAGGCCGACGGCCATCAGCAGCGAGCCGTTGGACGGGAAGTAGGTCTCGGCCGCGCGCCGGTATCCGGGGCCGTCCGGATTGACCGCCATCTCGACCCCGCCCGCGCCGGCGGACACCGGCACCAGTTCGTCGGCGTGCTCGTCCAGGTGGACGCGCGGCGTCATGCCGGTGGGGCCCCACTGGTTGTTCTTCAGATCGGCGAACAGCCAGTCGACGGCCTTTTCCGGCTCGCCGATGCGGGCCGCCGTCATGGCCATCATCGGGAAGTCCCAGCCCCAGGTCTGGCGCACGTCCCAGGTCTGCTCCACCGCCTCAAAGGTGCGGCGCATGGCGGCGGGATCGATCCGCGCGCCGAGGATGAAGCCATAGGCCATCAGGAAGGAGGGGTGGTCGCGGTTCTTGCACTGGGCCGCCGCCGCGTGCTTGCGGCAGGCGTCGGACATGGCCGTCTCCCAGAAGTCCGGCAGGTTCTCGATCGGCAGATACAGGCCGTCCTTCATCGGCGGCGGTGCGATCTTCGCCAGGGCCTGATCCCAGTCTGCGCGGCGGGCCTGGCCCTTGCGTTCACGCCAGGCTTGCGCGGTTTCCAGCGCCCAGCGGAAATACTCGACCTCGAAGGTCGGGTTCACCGTGGTCAGGGGATCGTAGTTCTCCTGCGCCGGGATCATCGGCGTGCCGAGGTTCAGCCGGCCGTCGTGTTCGATGGGCCAGGAGGCCAACAGGTCGGCGGTCGCCTCGACCACCTCGCCATACCGATCCAGCACGGCCGTATTCTTTTCGGCGCGCCAGACCAGTTCGGCCAGAAGGATCGGGTGCGGCTGCTGCCACATGATGAAGGGCGAGACCAGGCTGGGGCTGTTGCGGCCTTCGGGCCCGACCATCTTGGGCCACCAGGCGCCCTTCACATGGTGACGAGCGGCCTCGGCGCGGGCGTTGTCCAGATTGCCGACATACCAGGGCAGGCTGCGCTCCAGCATGTCGGGATGGCCCCACATGGCCTGCCAGCCGGCGTGCCAGGGGTGCATTTCCAGGTGGAACTTGCCGTACCAGCTGTTGGAGAACAGGCCCTCTTCCTGGGGCGGCAGTTCGCCGGCGCCGTTCACGGCCGACAGATATTGCGACAGGACAACGCGACGTTCCAACTCGGCGGCGCGCGGGTCGGTGGACCCCGTGAAATCGACGGCGCCGCCCTGGGTCCAGAAACCGTTCCAGTGGGCGGTCGTCGCCTGGACGCCGGCGCTGTAGGCGGGCGTGGCGGGCGTCTGGGCCTGTTGGTCGAACCGAACCATGACCGTCAGCCGGTCGCGACCAGCGGCGGCCACGCGGAAGCTGTCGGCGCCGCTCTGCTCAATCTTACCTGAAGCGGTGACGCCGGAATAGTAGGTGGTGTCGTCCAGGGTGCGGCGAATGCGGACGTCGCCCGTGTCGTGGGTGACGACGCTCAGGCTTTGCGCGCCAGAGGCCTCGAACGTCGTCGGATCGGGATTGATGGCGGAGTTCACGCCGGGATAGCGGACCTGGACGCCCAGACCCTGAGACGCGACCAGGGGCGAGGCGATCTCGACCATGACCATGTCCAGCGTCGGGTGGACGCGGGTGACGACCTCGACCGGCTGGCCGTCATAGGTGAAACGGCTGGTCAGGGCGCCGGACCACAGGTCCAGCGTCTGGCGCGTGTCGGCGACCTTGGCGAAGTCCAGCGCCTGGCCGTCTGCGAAGGTCAGGCCGATGCGGCTGAGCGAGAACCGATGCGGATTGGCCCGCAGCCAGGTGTAGGCGGGCTGGGTTTCCGCCACGTCCCATGATTTCATCCAGGCATAGGGCTGTTCGCCCCGACCCGGCACGGGCACGTCGATCAGCCCGTCCTGCTCGGTATAGCCATTCGGATTGGGAAAGCTGTGCCAGGCCCACTGGGCCATGGTCAGCAGGGGCGACAGTTCCGAATACTGCTCCGGGAAGGTCTGGAGCCCGGTGATGTCGGCGGTGAAGCCCAGGTCGCCATTGCCCAGCATGATGGGGGCATGACGGTCGATGGCCGTCAGGTTGACGTTATGGCGGGTGACCAAGTCGTGGCGGTCGATCGGCGCGGCGGGCGCGACGACGGCCGTGGGCGCAACGGCCTGGGCGCAGGCGGCCGTGGGACCCGCCAGCAGGGTGAAGGCGAGCAGGGCGGTGCGAAGACGCATCAGGCGGCATCCTTCTTCAGTCCAAGGCCAGCGCCCTTCCATCCGTACCAGGCGACGACGGCGAAGCAGACGGCGGGCAGCAGGAAGGCGACATTGGCGCCGTACAGGTCGGCGATCTTGCCCATGGGCCAGGGCAGCAGAACGCCGCCGCCGATGGCCATGACCATCAGGGACGAGGCTTTCTTGGTTCCGGCGCCCAGGCCGGTCGTGCCCAGGGCGAAGATGGTGGCGAACATGGTGGACATGAAGAAGAAGACGGCGATCAGGGCGATGGGCGACACCTTGTCGATCCCCGCCGCCACGATCAGCGTCAGGACCACATTGATGACGCCGTAGGTGGTCAGCAGGATGCGGGGCCTCACCTTCAGCAGCAGGGCCGTCGCCGCGAACCGGCCGACCAGGTAACCGATGGCGCCCAGCGACAGCATGAAGGCGCCCTGCTGCGAGGTCAGGCCCTGCCAGTTATGGGTCACCAGATTGATGAAATAGGCGCCGATGCCCACCTGGGCGCCGATGTAGAGCGCCTGGGTGATCACGCCGGCGATGAAGTGCGGCTGTCTGGACAGGGGCAGGGCAGGAGCGTCGCCCTCGACCGCGCCGCCATGGTCCGACAGGCCGGTTTCGGGCAGGCGAGCGCGCCAGACGGCGACGGCGAACAGGACCACGCCGACGGCGATCAGGCCATATACGATCTGGATCGAGCGGGTCGCGCCGCCCAAGGCCTCGGTCGTGGTCGGGCTGAAGAAGACGGCGCCGCCGATCAGCGGGCCGAAGAAGACGCCCAGGGCGTTGAACGACTGGGCCAGGTTCAGCCGCTGCGAGGCCTTGGCCGGATCGCCCAGGACGTTGACGTAGGTGTCGGCGCTGGTCTCCAGGATGCACAGGCCTGCGGCGAGCACGAACATGGAACCGACGAAGGGCAGGAAGGCGCCGGCGCCCGCCGCCGGGATGAACAAGAGGGCGCCGATGGCGGTGACCGTCAGGCCCGACACGATGCCGAACTTGTAGCCGCGCGCATGCAGCAACATGCCCGCCGGAATCGACAGCAGCAGATAGGCCCCGAAATAGGCGATCTGCAGCCAGGCGCTGTCGGCCTGGCTGATGCTCAGCGTTTCCTGGAAATGCTTGTTCAGCACGTCCAGCAGACCATAGGCCAGGCCCCAGATCAGGAAGCAGGCGATGGCGAAGGCCAGCGGGCCCTTCAGCGAACCGGCGGGTTTGGCCAGGCCTCCGGGGGTGTGGGCGGCGTCGGTCTCGATGACCATGGGATACTCTCCTGGATTTCCTCGGGGCCTAGCCGTCTTGATGCGGCTTCGGCGGACTGGGTGTCAGATGCGGTAGATCGCCTCGGCGTTGGCGGCGAACAGGCGGTCGCGCTCGTCGGCCGAGAAGTCGGCCGTGATCGCGTCGAAGGCGGAGTAGAAGGCGTCGAAGCTTCCGTGGACGCTTTCGACGGGGAAGTCGGAGGCGAATATGGTGCGCTGTGTCCCGAAGGCGTCGATGCAGTTCAGAACGACAGGCCGGATGCTGTCGGGCGTCCAGGCGCGGTCGGTGATGCCAAGGCCGGAGATCTTGATCGAGACCTGGGGCTGGGCAGCCAGCAGGCGCAGGCCCGTACGCCAGCGCTCCATGCCGATGGTATCGCGGTCGGTCGGCAGGCCGGCGTGGTTGACGATCATGGGAATGTCGGGATGGCGCGCGGCGATGATGGCGGCGGTCGCCATCTGCGACGGATAGAGCTGTAGGTCGAACGACAGACCGTGACGCCCCAGCTTGGCGAACCCCTCGACCCACTGCGGATCGTGCAACAGGTCGCGGTCGGTATAAGTCTTCAGCGGATCCTCGTGCCAGCAGACGATCTGGCGCACGCCGCGCACGTTTGGACGCTCGGCATGGGCCTCCAGCAGGGCGTCGAGATCGGGATCGAGCATGTCAGCGCCGGCGACGATGGCGTGCGGATAGCCGTATTCATCCGCCAGCGACTGGAGCCAATCGGTTTCGTCCAGTTGCCGGCCGATAGGCTGGCCGGCCTCGACGTGAACGATCTTGTCCACACGCCAGCCGGCCGTGTCGGCGAGGTAGTCCTTCAGCAGATAGTTCCTGTGCGCGATGGGCGACATGTCCCCCGCCGGATTGTTCGGCAGGGGATCGTCCTGAAGCCAGCCATAGCGCGCACGCGACAGGTCCCACAGGTGGACGTGGCCGTCGACGATGCGAAGATCAGACCCCACCCGCGCGCGCCTAATAGGTCGTGCGTCCGCCCGACGTGTCGAACGTCGAGGCGGTGGTGAAGCTGCATTCCTCAGAGGCCATGAAACAGACCATGGCTGCGCTTTCGTCGACCTCGCCAAGACGACCCATGGGGATCTTGGAGCGCATGTAGTCGACCTGGCTTTGCGGCATCTGGGCCAGGATCGGGCTTTCGAAGGTGGCGGGGGTCAGGGCATTGGCGATGACGCCCTTGCCGGCCAGTTCTTTGCCTAGCGATTTGGTGAAGCCGATCACGCCGGCCTTGGACGCCGAATAGGCGCTGGCGTTAGGATTGCCTTCCTTGCCCGCGACCGAGGCGACGTTGACGATCCGGCCATAGCCGTTCTCGAGCATGAAGGGCACGATGGCGCGCGAACAGTAGAAGACGCCGTTCAGATTGATTTCGACGACCCGCTTCCAGCTGTCGATCGGGAACTCGTGCACCTGCACGGTGGCGCCGGTGATGCCGGCCGAGGCGATCAGGATGTCGATTTTGCCCAGCGTCTGGATCGCCTCAGAGGCGGCGGCGGCGACCGCATCGGCGTCCGACACGTCCAGCGCCAAGAAATGTTGCGCGCCGACCTCCACGGCTGCGGCCGCCAAGGCGTCTGCGTTCAGGTCCCACAGCGAGACCTGGCCGCCCTCGGCGATGATGCGGGCGGCCGAGGCCTTGCCCAAGCCCGAGGCGCCGCCGGTGACGACGGCGGTGCGGCCGGTGAAACGTCCCTGATAGGCGCTCATGCGACGGCGTCCCTGGACCAGGCGACGACCGCCTGGCGCTGGCTGCCCAGCTTGTCGATGCCCAACTCCATCACGTCGCCGGCCTTTAGGTAGAAGGGCTCGGGCTTCTGGCCCAGACCGACGCCGGGCGGGGTGCCGGTGGTGATCAGGTCGCCCGGTTCCAGCGTCATGAACTGGCTGACGTAGGACACGATTTCGGCCACGCCGAAGATCATCGTCTTCGTATTGCCGGTCTGCATCCGCTTGCCGTTCAGGTCCAGCCACATGTCCAGGTTCTGGACGTCGCCGACCTCGTCCGTCGTGACGATCCAGGGGCCGACGGGGCCGAACGTGTCGCAACCCTTGCCCTTGTCCCAGGTGCCGCCGCGCTCGGTCTGGAAAGCGCGCTCGGAGACGTCATTGATCAGCACATAGCCCGCGACGTGATCCAGAGCGTCCGCCTGTTCGACGTAGGACGCGCGCTTTCCGATGACGATGCCCAGCTCCACTTCCCAGTCGGTCTTTTCGGAACCACGGGGAATGACAACGGTGTCGTTCGGACCCGTCAGACAAGAGATGGCCTTCATGAAGACCACCGGCTCGGACGGCTCGGGCAGGTTTGACTCCGCGGCGTGATCGGCGAAGTTCAGGCCGATGGCGATGAACTTGCGAGCGCCGTTGACCGGCACGCCATAGCGTTGCTCGCCCTCGACCAGCGGCAGGGTCGTCGGATCGATCGCCTTCAGCGCCGCAAGTCCGTCGCCGTGCAATTCGTTGGGCGTGATGTCGGCGACCACGCCCGACAGGTCGCGGATGCGGCCCCCGGCATCGAGCGTTCCGGGTTTTTCCTGACCCCTGGGGCCGTAGCGAAGCAGTTTCATCAGTGCGTCTCGTAGGAGAGGATTGGATCAGCGCGCGTAGGGGCGATGCAGGGCGATGTCGCGGTTCAACTCGACGCCGAAGCCGGGCGCATCCGGCACCTTGAGCTTGCCGTTCACCGGAACAGGCTCGCCGATCAGTTGCGGATGGAACATCGGCACGACCTGGTCGGCGCCGGGAGCCATCATCAGGAACTCCGCGAACGGGCTGTTATGGCGCGTCACGACGAAGTGGTAGGAATAGACGCTGGATCCGTGCGGGATCATCAGCACGCCTTTGGCGTCGGCCATGGCGGAAATCTTGATCAGTTCGGTCACGCCGCCGCACCAGCCCACGTCCGGCTGGATGATGTCGCAGCATTCCATCTCCAGCAGCATACGGAAGCCCCAGCGGGTGGCCTCGTGCTCGCCGGTGGTGACCAGCATGCCCTTGGGCGCGGCCTTCTTCAGCGCCTGGTAGCCCCAGTAGTCGTCCGGGCTGAGCGCCTCCTCGATCCACTTGAGGCCGAGCTTGTGCGCTTCATGCGCCAGCCGGGTGGCGTAGTTGAGGTCCAGCGCCATCCAGCAGTCGAACATCAGCCAGAAGTCGTCGCCGCAGGCGTTCCGCATGGCCTCAAGCTCGGCCAGGTTCTTGTGCAGGCCCTCATCTCCCTCGGCCGGGCCGTGGTGCAGGGGCATCTTGCCGCCGATGAAGCCCAGTTCCTTGGCTTTGTCGGGTCGGGCGCCGGTGGCGTAGAAGGTCAGCTCGTCGCGCACGGCGCCGCCCAGCATGGCGAAGACCGGCTCTTGGCGCAGGCGGCCAAGAAGATCCCACAGCGCCAGGTCGACGCCGGAGATGGCGTTCACCACCAAGCCCTTACGGCCATAATACTGGGTCGAGAAATACATCTGGTCCCAGATCTTCTCGACCTCGGTCGGGTCGCGGCCTTCCAGGAAGCGCGCCAGGTGTTTCTCGACGATATAGGCGGCGGGTTCGCCCCCGGTCGTCACGGCGAAACCGACGACGCCGTTCTCGGCCTCGATCTCGACCACCAGGGTGCCCAGCACATTGATGCCGAAGCTGTGACGGCTCTGGCGATACTCGGGATATTTGGCCATCGGCGTGGCGATATGATCGTCGATCCAATGGCCATCGCCCTGATCGTGATAGTCGGCCCCACCGCCGGTTCCGTCGTTCTTCACGACGAAGGCGCGGACGTGTTTGATCTTCGGCAGGCGGCTCATTGAGAAATCACCGGCATCTGGTGATTTGCTCCCATCATGCGGGATTTCACTGGCTTTCCTCCGTGCGCCGCGTCAAACTCGATCCTGTTTCCCGGACAAGCTTGCGTGTTTTGCTACATTCTGAGAATGAGGATTACGAAATGGGACGAGTGGCGTCAATCAAGACCGCACAGGTCGATGGGGAAGAAGAGGTCGGCGCCAAGGCGTCCGGCAGTCAAACCCTGCTGCGCGGCCTGGACGTGATCGACGCCCTGATGGAAGGCTCGCTGCCTCTGGCCGAGCTGTCGGAGAAGCTGGACCTGACCCGCAGCACGACCCACCGGCTGGCCTCGGCCTTGGTCGATCGTCGCCTGCTGTCGTTCCGTCCGCGCGAGGGCTATTCCCTGGGGCCGAAACTGCTGGAGCTGGGCCATGCCGCCAGCCAGCAGATGCATCTGCCGCGCGTCGCCCGGCCCTGGCTGGAACAGCTGTCAGCCCAGACCGACGACACGGTTCACCTGGGCGTCCTCGATGGCCGCCACGCGCTGTATCTGGATAAGGTCGCCGGTCGTCGCCGCATCAACATCGGCTCTCGCCTGGGCGAACGGCATCCCATCGCATCGACCGGTCTGGGCAAGGCTCTGATTCTCGACAAGTCCGAGCCGGACTGGATCGACTTCTATGCGCCCGAGGGCGCGCCCTATGATTCGTCGGCCCGGGCCGTCTGGCTGGAGCGGATGCACGGCTATGCCCAGAAGGGCTACGCCTTTGACCTGGAAGAGAACGAGGACCAGATCCGCTGCGTCGCCGCCCCGATCCGTTCGGTGGACGGCCATATCGTCGCCGCGCTCAGCGTCTCCTCGGCCGCCCAATATATGTCCGACGCCCGGATGACGGAACTGACCAAGACCGTCACGGACGCCGCCAACGCCATCAGCGCCGACCTTGGTTGGCTGCCGAAACCCTGAACACAGTGAAACGCCGGAGCCCGCATGCTGCTTGAGAACAAGGTCGTCCTGATCACGGGCGCATCGCGGGGTATCGGACGGGCGACGGCGATCGAGGCCGCACGCCAGGGCGCTAATGTCGCCATCAACACCTACAAGGACGAGGCCGTAGCCGCCGAGGTCGTCGCCGAGATCGGGGCTCTGGGTCGCAAGGCGATAGTCGTCGACGCCGATGTGGCCCTGCCGGACAGCGCGACGACCTTCGTGAATGCAGCGGTCGAGGCGTTCGGGCGCGTGGACGTCTTCGTCTCCAACGCCGGCATCTGCCCCTTCCACGCCTTCCTCGACATGCCGGTCGAGACCCTGCGCCGCACGATGGAGGTCAATCTCCACGGAGCCTATTTCATGACCCAGGCGGCGGCCAACCAGATGGTCAAGCAGGGGGAGGGTGGATCGATCGTCGCCATCAGCTCGATCTCGGCCCTGGTCGGTGGCGAGATGCAGACCCACTACACCCCGACCAAGGCGGGGGTGCACAGCCTGATGCAGTCGTGCGCCGTCGCCCTGGGGCGTCACGGCATCCGCTGCAACTCGGTGCTGCCGGGCACCATCGCCACCGACATCAACAAGGACGATCTCGCCGATTCGGCCAAGCGCGAATATATGGAAGGCCGCATTCCGTTGGGGCGTCTGGGCCGGCCCGAAGACATCGCCTCGGTCGTCGCCTTCCTGGCCTCGGACATGGCCGGCTATATGTCCGGCGCGGCCCTGCTGGTCGATGGCGGCGCCTTCGCCAACTTCCAGTAGGACGGGCGCGTGATCATCTCGTCGCCGGGCGATTACCGAGAGGCGGCGCGGCGCAAGCTGCCGCCCTTCCTGTTCCACTATATCGACGGCGGCGCCTACGCCGAACAGACCCTGCGCCGCAACGTCGAGGACTGGCAGGCCATCGCCCTGCGCCAGCGCGTGCTGCAGGACATGACCACTCTCAGCCTGGAAACCCGGCTGTTCGACGAGACTCTGCGTCTGCCGATCATCCTGGCCCCCGTCGGTCTGACCGGCATGTACGCCCGGCGTGGCGAGGTCCAGGCGGCCAAGGCGGCGGCCTCGCGCGGCGTGCCCTTCACCCTGTCCACCGTCTCGGTCTGCCCGATCGAGGAGGTGGCGCCCGCCATCGACCGGCCCATGTGGTTCCAGCTCTATGTGCTGCGCGACCGGGGCTTCATGCGGAACGCGCTGGAGCGGGCCAGGGCGGCGGGGGTGAAGACCCTGGTCTTCACCGTCGACATGCCGACCCCCGGCGCCCGCTACCGCGACGCCCATTCGGGCATGAGCGGCCCCAACGCAGAGATCCGACGCATGGTCCAGGCCATGACCCATCCGGCCTGGGCCTGGGACGTGGGCCTGAACGGCCGGCCGCACGACCTGGGCAATGTGTCGGCCTATCTGGGCAAGCCGACGGGCTTGACCGACTATATCGGCTGGCTGGCCAACAACTTTGATCCGTCGATATCGTGGAAGGACCTGCAGTGGATCCGCGACTTCTGGGACGGGCAGATGATCATCAAGGGCATATTGGACGCTCAGGACGCCTGTGACGCGGTCAGCTTCGGCGCCGACGGCATCGTGGTGTCGAACCATGGCGGACGTCAGCTGGACGGCGTGCTGTCGTCGGCGCGCGCCCTGCCTGCCATCGCCGAGGCGGTGAAGGGCGATCTGAAGATCCTGGTCGATTCCGGCATTCGCAACGGGCTGGACGTGGTCCGCGCCATCGCCCTGGGCGCCGATGCTGTGATGCTGGGCCGGGCCTTCGTCTATGCCCTGGCGGCAGGGGGCGAGGCCGGGGTCGAAAACCTGCTCGACCTGTTCGAGAAGGAGATGCGGGTGGCCATGACGTTGACTGGGGCGAAGTCGGTCGAGGGCATCACGCGGGATATGCTGGCGCTCTAGCCAAGCGGCCGCCTCCTCAACCCGTCATCCTCGCCCTCGTGGCGAGGATCCAGACTCCCGGTGTATCCGTCCTGAGACCGAGAGTCTGGATCCTTGGGACAAGCCCAAGGATGACGAACGTGGAGGGAGGGCATTTACGCCCCCAACGCCTCGATCAGGTCGCCCATATTGCGGATGAAGACGGCGGTCGAGACCCCCTCGACCGGGAAGTCGGTCTGATAGGGCGAGGTGTCCCACAGGTCGCCGACGCGGGTCATCTGATACTCGCCGCCGGTCACCGCTGTGGGGGACGGTCCCTTGTACGGGTTGGACGTCGTGGTCAGGGGCGTGGACCAGTAGCCGCGCGCATTCAGCCCGGCCATGACCTCGGCGGCGCGGTTGGCGTGCGGGCGGGTCGCACGGCGGGCTTCGCTGGACATGTCCCACACGTCCACGTCCTGAAGCGTGAAATATTTCGGCAGGTTCAGCGAGCCGGGGCGCGCCTTCAGCGGCGAGCCTTGCGTCGCTTCTTCGACCGGCAAGGCCGACAGGCGCGCATATTCGGCGCGCAGGGCAGGGGTGTCCACGTTGCGGAACGAGCCGTAGTGGACGATCAGATTGGTGGGATTGTCGTCGGCGTAATACTGGCCGTTGGCGATGTTGGACCCGCGCCGGTGGATATAGACCGGCGTATTGGCGCCCTCCAGGACGAAGGTCGGATGCGTTCGCCCTGGCGTGTTCAGCGGGGGCTTGGTCGCGACCTGATCCAGCCAGTCCATGGCCTCGGGCAGGCGCGCCAAATATTTGCGGTCGCCGGTCAGGCGATAGAAGCCCAGCATCGACTTGATGTTCGTGCCCGTCGCATGGGTGACGAAGGCCTGGGGTTCGATGGTCCGGGCCCCGGCCGGCATCAGCGTGTCGGGGAAGTGCTGTAGGCCCCAGGCCGGTTGCGGTTGCGGCTGTTGGGTCTTCACGAAGATGTCCATGCCGCGGTTGATGGCGTCCAGAATCTTCGCATCGCCCCGGCCCTCCCGCGCCAAGCCGTGCCAGGCGTAGATCAGGAACTCCAGGTTCTCGCCCGCCACATCGTCGTTGAAGGTGATGTAGGGCGTATAGTCCGCGCGGCCATGCAGACCGCCGTTCTGGACGAGCGGATAGCGCTGGGGCCAGCCGCCGTTTTCGTACTGGCTCTCCAGCACGAAGCTGATCGCCTTGTTCAGGGGCGCCAGATATTTGCGGTCCTTCTTCTCCAGATAGACGCGCAGCAGCAGCTGCGACGCCTCGGCAGTGCCCGCATCGTCGAAGGTGGCGTTGCCGTAGTAGTGCTGGAATTCTTCCAGCCGCCAGGCATTGGCGCCGACCGTGGCGTACCATTGTTTCAGCGACTCCTCGCCGGCGGTGTCGATGACATAGTTCCAGCCGCCGGCCGGGTGCTGGCCCTTGATCAGGGCGTCGGCGGCCTTCTTTGCGGCCTCGTAATAGAAGGCGTCGCCGGTGGCGTGATAGGCGTCGAGGAACAGGTGACCCACGGTCGCCGTGCCGGGCGGCTGGACCCAGATCATGGTCGGGCTGGCTTCCAGTTCGCCCCAGCGGCGCGAGAAGTCGGGCAGATATTGCCAGACATAGCCGCCATCCACGGCGGCCTCCTCGCTCATGAACCGGGCTGCGCGCTTCATGGCGTCCAGAACGGCCGCGCGCTCGGGAGACGCTTGGGCGAAGGCGGGGCCGGAGGCGGCGAGGAAGGTGGCGGCGGCGCCGGCCGCCAGCAGAGCGCGGCGGTTCATGGACGTTACGGACATGGGAACTCCTGGTGTGACCTCTCTCGGACGGTTCTTGGCGACCGTTTCGAAGCGTCACTCAAGCATGACTGACACCGGTTTCCTAGCCCTCCTGTCTCCTCCCTGTCGCGCAGCGATGGGGAGGTGGCGCGGCGCGTCTTCGCCCTGTGACGGAGGGTTCTTCACCGCATCGGAGGCGCCTGTGATGCGGTGAAGAACCCCTCCACCGCTATGCGGTCCCCCTCCCCACGATGTGGGGAGGAGACGATATTCAGCGGCGGATATCGAAGCCGCCGTCGCCCATGGCCGCGCGCACCTCGTCGGCCGTGAACAGGTTGAAGTCGCCGGGCACGGAATGTTTCAAGCCCGCCGCCGCCAGACCGAAGTCCAGCGATTCCTGATCCGACCATCCGCTCCACAGGCCGAACAGAACGCCCGAGGCGAAGGCGTCGCCGCCGCCGACCCGGTCCACGACGCCCGCCATGTGAATGGCCTCGGCGCTGGTTTCGATCACGCCCTCGCCGTCGCGGGTCAGCATGACCGCCGATAGGGCTTGGTCGGCGACGCTTTCCTGGACGCGCAGGGTGCAGGCGATGCGTTGCAGGCGGGGGAAGGCGGCGAAGGCGGCCTTGGCGGCCTCGCGGCGGCGAACGGCGGGATCGGCGCTGTTGAACTTCGTCTTCAGCACCAGGGCGAAGTCGCGGTCGTCGGCGAAGGCGACTGTGGCGCCGGCCAGCATCTTGCCCAAGGTCGCGGGCGGATCGCCGTCCCACTGTTCCCACAGCTTGCCGCGGAAGTTGCCGTCATAGCTGACCTTGACGCCCTTGCGGACGGCGGCCTCGATGATGGCCACGGCGGCGGCCGAACCGTTCGGCCCCGTCGCCGGCGTCACGCCCGAGGCGTGCAGCCATTCGACCCCGTCCAGAAGCTGATCCCAGTCGAAGGCGGTATCGACATGTTCGACGAAGGCCGAACCGGCGCGGTCGTACAGAACTTCCGATGGACGACGCACGGCGCCGGGCGTTAGAAAGTACAGGCCCATCCGGCCCGGCTTGAACACGACCTGTGAGGTGTCGACGCCGTGCTTGCGCACCTCATCGCGCACGCCCCGGCCAAGCGCATTGTCGGCCAGGACCGTCGCCATGCCTGTCGGCGCGCCGAAGCGGGCCAGGGACACGGCGACGTTCGCCTCGGCCCCCGCCGGACGGATCGTCAGGGCAGGGGACTGCATCAGCAATTCGTTCTGATTGGGCGAAAACCGCAGCAGCATTTCGCCGAAGCAGAGGATGCGTCTGGATGAGGCGTTCTGGGACATGAGACTAACCGCAGCGGAATCGGAACGGCACTGTGCCTGAAAGCGATGCGATGGCGAACGCCTTCAATATTTCGCCGTCATCCTCGCCCTTGTGGCGAGGATCCAGACCCCCGGTGCGTCCGCAGAGTGTGCCGGCCTTGAGACCGGGAGTCTGGATCCTCGGGACAGGCCCGAGGATGACGGAGGGTATGGGCGTTAGCGCGCCTGCCAGCC
The DNA here is from genome assembly GCF_049896065.1 of Brevundimonas sp. PWP3-1b1. Taxonomy (NCBI): domain Bacteria; kingdom Pseudomonadati; phylum Pseudomonadota; class Alphaproteobacteria; order Caulobacterales; family Caulobacteraceae; genus Brevundimonas; species Brevundimonas sp. PWP3-1b1. The sequence goes on from NZ_JAFCTO010000001.1 coordinate 1,164,992, forward strand.
GCCGTCGACCGGCAGGATGGCGCCCTGGACATAGTCCGAGGCCCGGCTGGCCAGGAAGACGGCCGCGCCGCCCAGGTCCGAAGGCTCGCCCCAGCGCCCGGCCGGGATACGGCCCAGGATTTCGGCCGAACGGACCGGATCTTCGCGCAGGGCCTGGGTGTTGGCCGTGGCGAAATAGCCGGGGGCGATGGCGTTGGCGGTGATGCGGTGCGGGGCCCACTCGTTGGCCATCAGCTTGGTCAGACCGGCGACGCCCGACTTGGACGCCGTGTAGGAGGGCACGCGAATGCCGCCCTGGAAGGACAGCATGGAGGCGATGTTGATGATCTTGCCGCCGTCGCCCTGTTTGATGAACAGGCGGGCGACCGCCTGGCTCATGAAGAAGACCGTCTTCAGGTTGATGTTCATCACCAGATCCCAGTCGGCCTCGGTGAAGTCCACCGCGTCGGCGCGACGGATCAGGCCGGCGTTGTTCACCAGGATGTCGATCCGGCCCATGGCGGCCAAGGCTTCCTGAACCACGCGCTCGACCGGCTCGATGGAGGTCAGGTCGGCGCTGATGGCGTGGGCGCGACGGCCCAGGGCCTGGACCTTGGCGACCGTATCGTCGGAATCGGACAGGGCGACAGAGACGATGTCGGCGCCGGCCTCGGCCAGGGCCAGGGCGATGCCTTGGCCCAGACCCACGTTGCCGCCGGTGACCAGGGCGACCTTGCCGGTCAGGTCGAACGGATTGCTCATGTTTTTCTTCCTCTTGTCCTGATTACTTCAACTGGCAGATGTCGAGCTTGTACATGTCGGTGTAGTCGAGATTTTCGCCGCCCATGCCCCAGATGAAGGTGTAGTTCGACGTGCCAGCGCCCGTGTGGATCGACCACGGCGGGCAGATGACGGCCTCGCCGTCGGCGATGACGATGTGTCGCGACTTGTCCGGCTCGCCCATGAAGTGGAAGACCCGGTCGTCCTCGCCGAGGCCGAAATAGAGGTAGGCCTCGGAGCGGCGGTCGTGAATGTGCGGCGGCATGGTGTTCCACACCGAGCCGGGCTTGAGCACCGTCACGCCCAGCAGCAGCTGGCAGGACTTGACCTTGGCAGGCACGATGTACTGGTAGATCGTGCGCTCGTTCGAGGTTTCCAGCGCGCCCATTTCCAGCGGCACGGCTTCGTCGATCGAGATCTTGGTCAGGTCGTAGCGGGCGTGGGCCGGGGTGGCGACCAGATAAAATTTGGCGGGCTGGGCGGCGTCGTTCGAGGCGAAGCTGACGTCGCTGGACCCCATCGGCACATACAGGCCGTCGCGGAAGCCCAGTTCGATCGTTTCGCCGTCGACGGTGATCGAACCGGCGCCGCCGATATTGACCACGCCCAGTTCGCGGGCCTGCAAGAACGGCGCGCCGGCCAGCGACGGCGGCTCCGAATGGGTGGGCAGGGTCAGGGCGGTCCCGGCCGGGGTCGCGCCGCCGATGATCATGCGCTCGTGGTGGGAATAGTTCAGGCTGATCTTGCCGGGAACGAACAGGCCCTCGATCAGATAGCGATCCCGCAGCTGCTGGTTCGAAGCGCCGTCCATCATGTCCGGATGGGTGGCCTGATACACCTTGTCGTACATGGGGTCGTACATGCGGGTCTCCCTGGGAGCTCGCAGCGCGAGCCACGGTGACGGATCTTGCGTCCGTCCTTCTGTGGACTAGGTAACCGGTGTCATATTATGATGCAATGGATTACACCATAATCGCCGACATCTGTTCGGCATCGCTTCGCCACCGTCTTGAGGATTCCCCCATGAAGATCGCTCTCATCATCGAAAACAGCCAGGCCGCCAAAAGCGAGACGGTGCATGCCGCCCTGACCGCCGTCGCGGAGCCCCTGGGCCACGAAGTCTTCCACTATGGAATGTATGCGGCTGAGGACAAGGCGTCGCTGACCTATGTGATGAACGGCGTCCTGACCGGCATCCTGCTGAACTCGGGCGCGGCCGATTTCGTCGTCACCGGCTGCGGGACGGGCACGGGCTCGATGCTGGCCGCCAACGCCATGCCCGGCGTCTTCTGCGGTCTGATCATCGACCCGACCGACGCCTTCCTGTTCGGCCAGATCAATGACGGCAACGCCATCGCCATGCCCTACGCCAAGGGCTTCGGCTGGGCTGCGGAACTGAACCTGCAGGACGTCTATCGCAAGCTGTTCGAAGGCGAGCGGGGCCTGGGCTATCCCAAGGAGCGGGCCGAGATCATGCGCAAGAACCGCGGCGTGCTCAGCGACCTGAAGGCCGTGACCTGCCACGACATGCTGACGGTGCTGAGGACGATGGATCAGGACCTGCTGAAGGCCGCCATCGCCGGCGAGCGCTTCCAGGAATACTTCTTCGCCAACGCCACCGACGAAGGCATTCGCGAGTATCTGAAGGGCGTTCTCGCCGCCAAGCCCGTTCTCGAAACGGCTTAAGGCATAGAGGTCGGCGCGCAATCACGCGCGCCGACCGACTGTCTTCAAGCCGCAGGAATCGCCGACTTGCGCACCACCAGGGCCGGGCGGACTTCCGGCTGTCGCATCTTGGCCGGATCGACGCCGCGCATCGGCGCCAGCAGCTTCTCGGCCGCCATCCGTCCCATGTCGCGGATAGGCAGGCGCACGGACGTCAGATTGGGCCAGACCCGCGCCGCCATCGGCAAATCATCGAAGCCCACGACCGACAAATCGCGCGGCAGCTCCAGCCCGCGATCGCGCGCAGCCTGCATCACGCCTATGGCCATGTCGTCGTTCAGGGTGAAGATGGCGGTCGGCGGCGTGTCCAGCGACAGCAGGGCGTGCCCGGCCTCGACGCCCGATTCGAACGTATAGGCGCCCGTGAAATCATAAACGGGGTCCAGCGGGATCCCACGCTCGGCCAGGGCGTCCAGGAAGCCCTTGCCCCGCACCGCCGATGACCGGAAGGAATCCGGCCCGCGCACCAGGCCGATTCGCTTGTGTCCCAGATCGGCCAAATGCGCCGCCGCCTCGGCCGCGCCGACCCAGTCGTTGGTGACCACCATGGCCTGCGGCTCGTCCAGCGCCACCGAGGCGATGCGGACATAGGGGCAATCCAGTTCACGCAGCAGCGCGATGACCTGTTCGTCCTCCGACATCGACGGCGGCATGATGACGCCATATAGGCGCTGGCGCTCCACGAACCCGCGAATGTCTTCCAGGAGGGTGGGGGAATTGCGGCTGCACGGGTGGACGACGAGCTCCAGCCCCGACCCTTTCAGCGCGTCCAGAACGCCCTGCTGCATGTTCACGACATAGGTCGGGCTGGGGTTGTCGTAGATCAGACCGACTAGGAACGAGCGCCGGAACGCCAGTCCCCGCGCCTGGGGGTCGGGGGTGAAGCCCAGCGCCTTGATGACGGCGTTGACCCGTTCGCGCGTGTCTTCCTTGACGAACGGCGATTGGTTGATGACTCGCGAGACGGTCTTCTTGGAGACCTGCGCTTCTCTGGCGACATCGTTGATCGTGGCCCGCTTGCCCGGTTTGCCGGGTCGCGGATCGTCCTGAGCCAAGGTTCGGCTCCTTCTCTATGTGCAATGCAAAGGCATAGCCGCGACTCGCCGTCAGCGCCATGGGGCGTTGCTAAAGCGCATTGACACCGGTTTCCTTCGCCGCTCTTATCGAAGCTTGTTCACGAGGCAACTGCTTTGACTTCGACCCCTTCATTCGCGAGCCACGCCCTATGAGCGCGACGTCCGTCCCGGATTCCGGCTCGGCCGCTTCGCTGTCGGCCGATCACGCCGACATCGCTCGACAGTTCGTCGAGGCGCGCCTGGCTGCGCGCTGCACGCCCGACTATCCGGGCGCGATTCCCCAGAGCATGGCCGAATCCTACGCCATTCAGGACATCGCCATCGGCCTGTTCTCCGACGAGGTCGTGGGCTGGAAGGTGGGCGGCGTGCCGCCAGAGCAGCAGCCGAAACTGGGCATCCACCGCCTGGCCGGCGCCATTTTCGCGCGCAACGTCTGGCCCGCGCCCGGCGACACCGTCGTGCCTCTGCCCGAGATCGAGGGCGGTTTCGCCGCCGTCGAATCGGAGTTCATCGCCCGCATCGGCGCCGACGCCGATCCCTCCAAAACCGATTGGACCCTCGAAGAAGCCACGGCCGCCGTGGACAAGGTCTTCATCGGCGTCGAACTGGCCGGCAGCCCGCTTTCCGCAATCAACGACCTGGGCTCCGCCGTCGTCGCTTCCGACTTCGGCAACAACGGCGGGCTGATGATCGGCCCCGAGGTCGAGAACTGGCGCGAGCGGCTGGACAGCATCGAGGTCGAAACCGTCATCAACGGCGCCAGCGTCGGCACGGGCGGCTCGCTGTCGTTAGCCGGCGGCGCGATGGAATCGGTGCGCTTCCTGCTGGAGCATTGCGCGCGCTGGGGCCGTCCGCTGAAGGCGGGCACGCTGGTCTCGACCGGCGCCGTCACCGGCGTCCACCGCGTTCACGCGGGCGACGAGGCCGTGTGCATCTTCAAGGGTATCGCAGAACTTCATTGCTCGGTCGTCAGGGCCGAAGCCAAGTAAACATCATCGGACGCCCACCCCGCCGCCGTTCAGGGACGGAAAAGAGCAGGGACGCGTCGAGGACTACAGGAACGGGTGCTAACCATGACTGACGCTGCAAGCGCAGGTCCCATCAAGATCAAGGCGCCATCGCCGGGACGATACCGGTGGGTGGTCGTATGGCTGCTGTTCGCAGCCATGGTGATCAACTACGTCGACCGTCAGGCGATCGGGGTTCTGAAACCCACCCTGATGGAAGAGTTCGGCTGGACCGAGACCAACTACGCCGACATCATCTTCTGGTTCCAGGCGTCCTATGCCGTGTCCTACCTGCTGTGGGGACGGATCGTGGACCGGATCGGCGCCCGCTGGGGCTTCGGTCTGGCCTTCATCATCTGGCAGATCGCCTTTATCGCTCACGCCGGCATCCGCGGCATGGGCGGCGCCATCGCGGCCCGTGTGGCCCTGGGTATCGGCGAGGGCGGCGGCTTCCCCGCCGGCATCAAGGCCGTCACCGAGTGGTTCCCCAAGAAGGAGCGGGCGTTCGCCGTCGGCATCTTCAACGCAGGCACCAATATCGGCGCCATCCTGACGCCGCTGCTGATCCCGCTGATCGCCACCGTCTGGTTCGGTTCGCGCGAGAACCCGGCCTGGGAAATGGCCATCATCATCCTGGGCGTCGCCGGTCTGATCTGGGCGCCGATCTGGTTCCTGATCTATCGCGAGCCGCGCCAGCACAAGAAGGTCACGCCGGCCGAACTGGCCTTCATCGAACAGGATCCCGCCGATCCGGCCGAGAAGATCGGCTGGCTGAAGCTGCTGACAGTCAAGGAAACCTGGGCCTATGCGCTGGGCAAGTTCCTGATCGATCCGATCTGGTGGTTCTTCCTGTTCTGGCTGCCGGGCTTCCTGGGCTCGCAGTACAATCTGGACCTGCTGACCTTCGGCCCGCCGCTGATCGCCATCTATCTGATGTCCGACGTCGGTTCGGTGGGCGGCGGCTGGCTGTCCGGCCAGTTCCTGAAGCGCGGCATGAGCCTGAATGCGGCGCGCAAGTTGACCATGTTGATCTGCGCCCTGGCCGTCGTGCCCGTCGCCTTTGCTGGCATGGCCGCCAACGTCTGGGTCGCGGTGCTGATCATCGGCGTCGCCACGGCGGCCCACCAGGGCTTCTCGGCCAATCTGTACGCCATGCCGGGTGACGTCTTCCCGCGCTCGGCCGTGGGGTCGGTTGTCGGTATCGGCGGCATGATCGGCGGCTTCGGCGGCATGGCCATGGCCAAATACGCCGGCTACGTGCTGGATCAGATCGGCAGCTATACCCCCATCTTCATTGTGGCGGCCTCGGCCTACCTGCTGGCGCTTCTGGTGATCCATCTGATCACGCCGAGATACGAGCCGGCCAAGCTCTGAGGCTGAGTAGGGTTCGCCCGGCTTGACCAATGCAATGAGAGCGGCCGGGCGAGCGATCGTCCGGCCGTTTTCCGTTCAACCATGCGAGTCACGACGATGGATATGGAACGCAGGACACTTCTTGGACTGGCCGCAGGGGCCGGGATAGCCTTCAGCGTCAAGGACGCACGGGCGCAGACGATCGCCGACGGCGGACGCGCCGGCCCGGCCGATCCGACCGAGATCATCCGCCTGTGGCCCGACGGCGCGCCGGGCGGGGAGGGGGTGACGGTCACGCCGATCGTGCCCGAGCGTTCGACCGATCCCGCCTTCCACGACCGTTACGCACAATACACGACCGATCCGATCCTGACCGTGTTCCGGCCGGAGCGGCCGAACGGATCGGCCATGCTGCTGATCCCCGGCGGCGGCTATCGCTGGGCCGTGCTGGACAAGGAAGGTTACGACGTCGCCCGCGTCTTTGCGGCCAGCGGCACGACCTGTTTTGTGCTGCGCTATCGCTTGCCGGCCGACGGATGGGCCGCCGGGGCTGACGCCCCGCTTCAGGATGCGCAGCGCGCCATCCGCCTGATCCGCAGCCGGGCCGCCGACTATGGGGTCGATCCGAAGAAGATCGCCGTCCTCGGCGCCTCGGCCGGCGGGCATCTGGCGGGGCTGGCCAGTGCGCGCACGGATGCGACCTATGCTGCGACGGACGCCGCCGACGCCCTGTCGCTTCGCCCGGACCTGACCGTCTTGATGTATCCCGTGGAGACCATGGCGGACCCCTATGTCCACGCCGGATCGCGCACCCACCTGCTGGGGGAGACGCCGTCGCCGGAGCGGATCGCGGCCTATTCTCTGGAGCGGATGAACTGGCGGGGCGCGGCGCCCGTCTTCCTGCTGCACGCCATCGACGACGCCTCGGTGCCGGTCGAGAACAGCCTGCAACTGCTGACCACGTTCAAGGCCGCTGCGGTCCCGACCGAGGCGCACCTGTTCCAGGAAGGCGGCCACGGCTTCGGCGTCCGTCTGATCCAGGACAAGCCCGCCCAGGTCTGGCCCGATCTGGTTCGCGCCTGGGCCGGTCGGCTGAATTTCGCGCTTTAGGTTCCCGGCTGGATGTAGGGGATGGCCGAGAAGAAGGCCCGTTCGTCGCCACGTGGGTCGTCGGCCATGCGCGGCTGCACGTCCATCAGCATGGTCTGGCGGCGCGGCAACTCATAGCGGTCCCAGCGCGGCAGTCCGGCATGATTGGGGTCTCCGTCGCGGGCCAGGGCGATGAAGGCGTCGCTCATCCGGTCGGACAAGCCTTGCGCGCCGGGTCCTCGTGTCCGCGATCCGGCGGCCTCGACATTGTCGAAAACCAGAGGGATGTCGGCGGTATGGAAGGCGCCCTTGCGGCCCGAGGCCATCTCGCCGGGGAAGTCGAGCTGATAGACCCAGGCGGGCGCCCCGGCCTTGGCCCGTTCTTCCGCCTCGATCACTGCCCCGCGCCAGGACCGCCCCGCCGTCGTGGCGGCGATCAGCACCTGATCGGGCGACCAGTCGGGATGCATGGCGCGATAGCCTGCGATCACCGCCTCGGGCGTAATGTCGATGCGCATGACGCCGGGCGATAGGCGCGCGGGCAGAGTGTCCCACGTCAGGCCGACATTCTTGGTGTCATTGCCCATGAAGCCCAGCGTCTCTTCGCGGGTATTGCCGATGATCATCGGAATCGACCGACCCAGCGGCGCCGCGTCGGGATAGAAGGGATGGCGGGGCAGGGTGCGGAAATCGAGCACCGGCCCGAAATACAGGCCGCCGAAGCCCAGGATCGGATCCTCGGCGCTCTGTGCCTCCAGCAGCCGTTCGACGGGCATAGTCGCCGCCTCGGCCGCCCTGTCCGGCGTCAGGCCTAGGGCTTTCAGCCACGCCGTCGCCCGCGTCGTGGCGTTGATCGGGCCGGACGCCGTGACCTGCTGTCCGCTCATGGTCGCGGCGCGGTGGAACAGGCCCTGGGCTGCGGGCGTGGCCATCAGGGTGGCGATCTTGGCGCCCCCGCCCGACTGACCGAACAGCATGACCCGCGACGGGTCGCCGCCGAAGGCCGCGATATTGTCCCGCACCCATTGCAGCGCCAGGATCAGGTCCAACTGACCGACGTTGCCCGAATCCTCGAACCCCGGCGCCAGCCGCGCCAGATAGGCATAGCCGAAGACGTTCAGCCGGTGGTTCAGCGTGACCACCACCACATCGCCGCGCGCCGCCAGCCGCGTCCCGTCATACAGCGGGTCCGATCCCGATCCGCTCGAATAGGCGCCGCCGTGTATATAGACCATCACCGGCCGTCGTGCGGCGTCGGTCCCCGGCGTCCAGACGTTCAGGAACAGGCAGTCCTCGCTCTGATTCGCTTCCTCGCCGCGTTGGGGACTGGCCGCGCCGTATTCGGTGGCGCGGATTGGCGCGCGCCAAGTGACGGGCCGCTCCGGCGGCTGGAAACGTCGGGTCGGCGCGCCGTAACGCATGCCCTTGAAGACGTTGACTCCCTCGCGGCGCATTCCGACCACCGGTCCAGCCGTGGTGCGCACCTGGGGATCGCGAGAATCAGCTCTTGCCGCGAAGGGCAAGGCGGCGCCTGCGAGGCTGGCGGCGATGGCCGAGCGTCTGGTGATCATGTCGCCACACTGACAACAGGCTGAAGCACCGCTCTTACCGCCATCGGCGTGTAAAACACTGAAGTGTATGTCTTGAACATCATTCTTCCCTCCTATCGCCAGCGTCTTGCGCGCTGGGCGTTGGTTCAGAAGCCTCTGAGCACTGCTGTATTCGCTAGATTACAAATTCGAGATCATGGCGGTCACGTTCTTGCCACACGGCGACATGTGTGGCTAAACATTTATGACACCGGTAGCAGCAGCTTGGCGAACAAGCGCTGACACCGGTGTCGTCCGCCAGCAGCGGGCGGCTGAAACGGGGACATTTCGATCCTCGGTACGCCACACTTGGGAGGAGACAAGAGAATGACCCAACGCCACAAATTTGCGCGCCACGCGCTGGTCGCCACCGCCTCGCTGGGCGCGCTCGCCCTGGCCATGATGGCGCATGACGCCGCCGCCCAGACGGCCGAGGCCGCTGCCGCCCCGCAGGACGAAAATGCAACCGAGGTCGGCGAAATCGTCGTCACGGGCTTCCGCGCAAGCCTGCAAAACGCCCTGAACATAAAGCGCAACGAGGCCGGCGTCGTCGATGCCATTTCGGCCGAAGATATCGCTGACTTTCCCGACACCAACCTGGCCGAATCCATCCAGCGCATTCCCGGCGTTTCCATCGACCGCGACGCCGGAGAAGGCCGTTCAATCACCGTGCGCGGCCTGAGCTCGGAGTTTACGCGCACCCGCATCAACGGCATCGAGGCGCAGGCGACCACCAGCGCCACGGACTCCTCGGGTGGCGTGAACCGCGGCCGCGGCTTCGACTTTAACGTCTTTGCGTCCGAACTCTTCAACAACATCACGGTGCGCAAGACCGCTTCGGCCGAGGTCGAAGAGGGGTCGCTGGGAGCCACTGTCGATCTGAAGACCAGCCGCCCGTTCGACAAGCCGGGTTTCCAAGGCGCGATCTCTGGCCAGTATGGGTACAACGACCTTTCCGAAAACTGGGACCCGCGCTTCGCAGGCCTGATTTCCAACACCTGGGCCGACGGGCAGCTGGGCGCGCTGTTCTCGATCGCCTACAGCGAGAAGGAAAGCCTGGAAGAAGGCTTCAGCTCCGTTCGATGGGGGCCAGCCAGCGCCGATAGCGGCTTCCTGAATACAAGCGTCCTGCCGAACCCGGGCGGAACCTATCACCCGCGTATTCCCCGCTATGGTCGTCTAGAGCATGGGCAAAAGCGTCTCGGCGCTACCCTGTCGTTCCAGGCACGTCCGGATAACGGACCGACCCTGTTCACCTTCGACGCCCTGTATTCGAAGCTGGACTCGACCCGCAGCGAGAACTTCCTACAGGCCTGGTCGCTGAGCCGAAACGCGACGCAAGGCGGCAAGCCCCAGGTGGAAATCGTCGACTATGAGATCGATCCCAACACCGGCGAGATGATCTACGCCGAGCTCGACAATATGGATATCCGCAGCGAGCAGCGCTTCGATATCCTAGAGACCGAATTCACTCAGCTGACGTTCGGCGTCGAACACGAGTTCTCGGACAAGTTCCGCTTCAACGGCCTTGTCGGCCGCGCGGATTCGCAGTTCGGCAATCCGACGCAGGTCAGCGCCATCATCGACCGTCAGAACGTCGATGGCTACACGATCGATTTCCGTGACAACCGTGACCTGCCGTTGATTGGTTACGGCTTCGACGTCACTGATCCGGCGCAATGGTCCATTGTCGGCCCGACCGGCGCCCAGCCCCGTTCCGAACTCCGCTCCAGCTCGAATTTTCAGGACAACGTCTATTCGACCGCCGAGGCAAACTTCGTCTACGACCTGAACGATTGGCTGACCCTGAAGGCCGGCGCCAGCTGGAAGAAGTTCGAATCCAGCAGCCGAAGCTTCGCACGTCTCAACAACGGCGCGCCTGCACTGCCCGCCGGAGTAAGCTTGGCCGACGTCACGAACATGCTGGAGGACTTCGGCAGAAACCTGGATCTGCCGGCGGGTTCGGCGACTTCTTGGGTCCGTCCGGATCTGGGCGCGCTCGACGACGTCTGGAACTACAGTTGCAAGTGCAACACCGGAGTTTCGGGTGGCGATTTCCGGCTGCTCGGCCTCAACGAAAATACCTCGACCTTCGGCGGCTGGCGTGAAGTGTCGGAAGAAGACACCGGCGCTTATGTCCAGGCCGACTGGAACACGACGATCGGTTCAATACCCTTCCGCGGCAACGTCGGCGTCCGCCAGGTCAAGACCGAGGTCAACGCTCTCGGCTATTCCAACGTCGGCGGGGTGGCGACGCCCACGACCGGCGAAAACGAGTATGAAGACACGCTGCCGTCGCTGAACATCTCGCTGGAACCCTTTGAGGACCTGATCGTCCGGTTCGGCGCCGCCAAGGTCATGGCGCGTCCGCCGGTCGGCAGTCTGATCCCCGTGTTCGGCCTCAGCGCGTTGGATGCCGCTAACCGTACGGCGTCGCTCGGCAACGTGGCGCTGGACCCATATCGCGCCAAGACGTACGACCTTTCAGTCGAGTACTATTTCGCGCCTGAGGCCCTGCTGTCCTTCGCCTACTTCTACAAGGACATCTCGACCTATGTGCAAACGACGCAGCAGACGCTGACATATGCCCAACTTACGGCCCTGAACCCCGTCGCCTTCCCCGCGGCACCGAACCGTCCCGTGGGAGAAGAGTATGTCTTCAGCACGCCGACTAACACGCCAGGTGGCCCTCTGAAGGGCTTCGAGATCAGCTACCAGCAGACCTTCACCTTCTTGCCTGGTCTGTTCGCCAACCTGGGTGCTCAGCTGAACTACACACACGTCGAATCGGAAATCGACTACTGTACGGACTCGTCCTGCCGAGTGTTCGTGACCGAGGATTTGGTGAATTTGTCGCCGAACGCTTGGAACGCCACGCTTTATTATGACGACGGCAAATTCAATGCGCGGGTGTCTGCGGCTTATCGTGACGCCTATTACCAGTCCGTGCCTGGCTCGAACGGCGGCTCGAACGGCATCCCTTACCAGGGCAAGACCGAGACGACGACCATCGACGCTTCGGCCTCGTACAATCTCACCGAAAACCTCAGCGTGACGCTGGAAGGATTGAACCTCACCGACGAGGAAAATCGCCAGAACCACGGCGATCTCGACGGGCCGCGAGACAGCACCTACGTTTACCACCACACCGGCCGTCAGGTGTTCGTGGGCGCGCGTTACAGGTTCTGATGCGCGGGACGGGTTGCTTCAGTAGCCTGGCGCTCCAAATCGGAGATAACAAACGGGCGGTCGAAGGGCCGCCCGTTTTTTCGTGCTCGTAGCTAGGGCGAGGCGAACTGAGTCCGCAGGGAGATTGTCCCTAAGCGCGCATATTCTGTAGTTAGAATAGCTTATTCGGCGGTCGTCCGCGCCGAGGCTGACGGATGGCGGAGAGGGTGGGATTCGAACCCACGGTACCCTTCCAGGCACGCCGCATTTCGAGTGCGGTACATTCGACCACTCTGCCACCTCTCCGCGGCGCCGATATCGCTTGGTCGAGCGAGGGGCTTCTCTAATCGGAGCCGCAGCGCTTCGCAACCCGTCTGTGAAAGAAATCCGACGCTATCTTTGGGCGGGCAGGGACAGGCCCGGCGCGGCGCCGGTCTGGGCGTCCACGCCCTTGAATCGAAACAGTTCGGCGGGCCGGCCGCCTGTGGTCGAGGAGAGCTGTCCGGTGGGTTCGACCAGGCCCGTTCGCTCCACCCCGCGCCGGAAGTTCTGCTTGTGCAGGCTGAGACCCGAGACGGCCTCGGCGCCCGCCTGAAGCTGGGACAGGGTGAAGACGCCGGGGGTCAGGTCGAACAGGACCGGGCGGTATTTCAGCTTGCTGCGCAGGCGGCCAAGAGCGGTCGCCAGGATGCGTCGGTGATCCGAGGTCATGAGGCGGCCGGGCATGAGCTGGGGCGGGGGCTGACCGGCGTCGCGCCAGGCCTCGGCGACCAGGCGGGCCTCATAGAGCAGCTCGTAGCGCTCCAGCACCCGCTCCTCATTCCAGCGATGCGCGGGTGTCAGGGCGAACAGGGCGCGGGCGCGGGCCAGGCGGTGTTCGTCGCCGGCGGCCCAGGCAAGCAGGCCGTCGGTCAAGGCGGCGTCGTGGTCGCCGCGCCGGTCTTCCCAAGGGAAGAAGTCGAAGACGGCGTCCCAGCGGGCGTCGTGGGTCTGGCCCTCTGCGGCGTCGGGCGTCAGGGCCAGATAACCGACTGAGACCTCGCGGTGACGGCCAGGTCCGGGCGTGGCGCGCGGTGAGGCGCGGCCGGCGTCGCCGAAGGTGTAGAGCTGTTCGACGAAGCCCAGGCGGAAACCGGTCTGGGCCGTCACGAAGTCACGCAGGGCGCGCTCGAACGTTCGATCGCGCAGCGGGTCGAAGGGGCCGAAGGGCAGGGCGCGCGACCCGTCCTCGGCTGGGGTGGTCAGGACGACGGCCTGGCGGGCCTTCAGGGTCATGACGACCGCCGACAGACCGATGCGCACGCCGTCCTCCGCCCCCTGGGTCATGGCGTTATTCCGTGTGCCAGGCGTCGTCGGCGGGGATCAGGCCGACCGCGCCGGCGAGGACACGGTAGCGTTCCAGATAGCGGGCCTGGGCGACCGGGGCGGGCTGGGGTTCGATGATCAGGCTGTAGCCCTCTGGCGGGCTGCCGAAGAAGCCCAGCGATTCCTTTTCGGTGAATCCGGCCAATTGCGTCGCCTCGAAAAAGGCGCAGGCCTTGTCGGCCTTCTTGATCAGGGTCTTGATTGTCTGCGGCGTCTTGGGCGGCAGGCCGTAACGCAGGTGGATGGCGGCCTCCAGCCGGGCCTCGAAGTCCTTGTAGCCCGAACCCAGGGCCGCCTTGAACGGCGAGATCATGTCGCCGATGACATATTCAGAGGCGTCATGCAGCAGTGCGGCCAGGCGCCATTTCGGATCCAGGCCGGGCTTGATGTGGGCGGCGATTTCTTCGACGACGCAGGAGTGCTGGGCGACCGAGAAGGCGTGTTCGCCGATGGTCTGGCCGTTCCAGCGCGCGACGCGAGCCAGGCCATGGGCGATGTCTTCGATCTCGATGTCGAAGGGCGAGGGATCGAGCAGGTCCAGACGACGGCCTGACAGCATGCGCTGCCATGCGCGCGGTGCGTTCTTCTTGGGTGTGCGCTCGGCCAAAGGGCGTGTCCTGATCGCTTGTCGGGGGGTCAGGTGACCCAAAGACGCGCTGGGATCAAGCCGCATGGGCCCATCCGCGCCGATGGACGATGAAAAGGGGCCCTTTCGACGGGCGTCAGCGGCCGACGTTCAGCGAGACCAGATCCTTGGCATCGTCGAAGATGCGGCCGTTCTCGCGATCCTTTGATCGGACCACGGCGACCACGATAGGGCCTCCGCTGGGGCCTCTGGCCTCGAACCCGACCTGGCGCCAGCCGGCGTTGCTGGGCTGATCGTCGGCCAGGATGTAGGTCATGCGGGTGGCGGCGCCCGGCGCGCGGGTGCGCACGCGTGTGGAGTTGTCGTTGGTGTCGATGCTGACGCTGGAGGTTTCCGTGCGGGTGTTCTGTCCATCCTTGGACTGGATGTTGATGCCGCCGATACGGACGCTGGCGTTGTCGCCCTGGGTCTCGATTTTCAGGCCGGGCAGATTGACCGAGGCGTCGTCGCCATGCGCCTTGATATCGACACCGGGCGCTTGGACCGAGGCGGTCTCGGTCGGATCTGTCGTCGATGGCGCGGGCGAGGCGTCGCCAGCGCCAGGAGCCAGACGCGCCGCAGTGTGGGGCAGGTCCGTGCTGGCCCGCGTTTCGAAGTCGCGCAGCACGTCATCGACGGAACGTCCGTCCAGCTTGACCAGATGCAACACCACATCGGCGCCCTTGGGGCCGCCATAGACGCAGCTCGTGCCGCCGGCCGCGATCAAACCCTTGCGGGTCAGCACGCCGACACTGTCGGGGCACTGGAGGGCGTCGATGACCTTCAGGACGCCCGCGCCTTGATCGTCACCGGACGAGGTGGTGGTGATGCGGACCGAACTGTCGCCGTCGCAGGCGGTCAGGCTGGCGCTGACGGCTAGATAAAGCAGGATATGACGCATGGTCGAACCTCTCGTGGCCTCCATACTGCGCGTCGCGGCCGTGCGATCCAGTGAAATCGCGGTAATCACAGGTCAGCCGCCGGGGCGCGAGCCTTCGCGACGGTTCAGGAAGGCCAGGCGTTCGAACAGATGCACGTCCTGTTCGTTCTTCAACAGGGCGCCGTGCAGAGGCGGGATCAGCTTGTTGGGCGTCTTCTCGCGCAGGGTCTCGGCGTCGATGTCCTCGACCAGCAACAGCTTCAGCCAATCCAGAAGTTCAGATGTGGAGGGCTTCTTCTTGAGCCCCGGCGTGTCGCGGATTTCGTAGAAGGTCTTCAGCGCCTCCGAGACCAGTCGTGGCTTGATGCCGGGGAAGTGGACATCGACGATGGCCGACAGGGTCTCGGCGTCCGGGAAGCGGATGAAGTGGAAGAAGCAGCGGCGCAGGAAGGCGTCGGGCAGTTCTTTTTCGTTGTTCGAGGTGATGATGACGATCGGGCGGACCTCGGCGCGGATCGTCTCGTCGGTCTCCTGGACGTAGAACTCCATGCGATCCAGTTCCTGCAACAGGTCGTTGGGGAACTCGATATCGGCCTTGTCGATCTCGTCGATCAGAAGGACGGGGCGGGCAGGGGCGGTGAAGGCCTCCCACAGCTTGCCCTTCTTCAGATAGTTGCGGACGTCATGAACGCGCGCCTCGCCCAGCTGGCTGTCGCGCAGACGGCTAACGGCGTCATATTCATAAAGACCGCTGTGGGCCTTGGTCGTGGATTTGACGTGCCAGGTGATCAGGGGCGCGTCGAACGCCTTGGCGATCTCGTAGGCCAGGACCGTCTTGCCGGTGCCGGGTTCGCCCTTGATCAGCAGGGGGCGTTCCAGCGCGACGGCGGCGTTGACCGCCACCTTCAGATCGCCGGTGGCGATGTATCGATCTGTGCCTTCGAACCGGCTCATGAAAAACCCACTCCGTGTCTCCACGAAGTGGGTAGCGGATCGCCATCCGCATGAACAGTGATCAGGTGATGCGTTTGGCCGAGACGGGATCACTGGCGGGGAAAGTCTCTTCCAGGCCTTCATCGACCAGGGCCTCCTGGCGGCTTTCGTTCTTTTCGATCTTGTCCAACTGATCGGGCATACCGTCTTCGGACGGGCTGCGCTTGGCGTGAGGGGTGTCGGACGAGGCGTCGTGGCGGGCCTTGTGATCGGTCATGTCGATGTCTCCCTTATCGAGCTGGGGTGTCTTGATCGCCATCCGGGCCGTAGCCCAGATCGGAGATGTCGTCGTCAGAGAGGCGTTTGGCCTCCCAATGGGCGGCGCTGGCCTGGGCCCCGCGTTCATTTTCCATCAAGCCGGAATAGACGAGTTCGATTTCGTTGGGCGCTGATTGGGGCTCGCCGTCGGGATCGGACTGGCTGCGGGTTTCGCCGTCCACACCCAGTAGGGCGTCGGCCTCTCGCTCGATCCCGTCCAACGACAGTTGATCGTCGAGATCGACCTCGGCGTCCTCGTCGAACTCCTCTTCGTCGGCGTCACCGTCGGCTTGCGTCACGTCCAAGACCTGATCGGCTTCGTCGAGCAGGAACTCACCGTCGCCTTCGTCGTCCAGATGGGTCTCGTCGAAAGTTTCCGACTGTTCCTGGTCGTCCTGATAATCGTTGTCCGGCATGGTCGTCTCCTCTTCGAGAAACCAACGCAGCGGCGACGATACGCGTTCCAGCGGAGGCGGTGCACAAGAGATGGTTAACTGATGGCGGTCTAAGTTTGATTCAACCGAGCCTGTCCCGCGTGGCGGGTTCGCCCCTTGTCTGGAGTTCGGTGCTCAATGGCCCTGAAGCTGTCGCTGAAACCCGGCGAGAAATTCGTCCTGAATGGCGCCGTGGTCCAGAACGGCGACCGCCGCGGCGTGCTGATCCTGCAGAACCGCGCCAGCGTGCTGCGCGAGAAGGACATCATGCAGGCCGAGGACGTCACCACGCCTGGCCGGCGGATCTATTTCCCGATCATGATGATGTATCTGGACGAGAGCGCAGCGGCGAAATTCTATGATGAGCTGGCGCTGCGGATCACCGAATTCATGGGCGCGACGCAGAACCCGGACATCCTGGCCGAATGCGTCTCGGCCTCGCGTCACGTACTGGCGCGCGAATACTACAAGGCCCTGATGTCGGCGCGTAAGATTGTCGAATATGAAGAGAGAGTGCTGAATGTCGCTTCAGGCGTACACAGCGGCGACAGCGAGAGCTGAGAGCCCGCGCGACCTGGAGTACCGACTGTTCGGTCAGGTCACACGCGCTCTGGTTCAGGCCTCCACTGTTGATGCGTCGGACATCGCCACGCGCATTGATGCGCTGGACTGGAACCGGCGCCTATGGTCGACGCTGGCCAGCGACTGCAGCGATCCCGCCAATGCGCTGGCGAACCCTATGCGGGCGCAAATCATTTCGTTGAGCCTGTTCGTCAATCGCCACTCCTCGGCGGTGATGCGGGGCGAGGAGACGTTCCAGGATTTGATCGACATCAATCGGATGATCATGCAGGGGCTGTCAGGCGGAAGGCAGGCGGCCTGACGCGCCGCTTGGTTCACGAAAGCGCGAAGCCTATTGGCGCAAGGCGTTGAGGCGGCTTATGTTTCATCTCCCTGTTCAACAGTCGAAAGGAGGTGATCCAGTGTCTCATTGTCATCAATCGCGAGCGGCGACCGCGACCCTGGCCCTCGGAGAGGGCTTGGTCTGATCCTTTCAGACTCAGTTGCGGCCGGACCGTTAGCGGTCAGGCAATGAAGGGCCGTCGGGGAAACCCGGCGGCCCTTTTGTTTGGGCTAGTGGAAAAGGCGCCCGAACCAGCCGGCGACGTGTTCGCCGACCTCGACGACGGTCGCCCAGATCAGGAAAAGATAAAGCGCGCTGGCGGCCGTCGCCAGAATGCCCAAAAGGATCGCGAAGCCGTCGCGCTGCATCATGCCCAGGGCGAACAGGACCAAGGCGATGCCGGGCAGGGCGTCTCCGAACGGGATGGGCAGGGCCATGATCAGCGCCAGCACGACGCAGACCAGGCCGGTGAAGGTGTCGGCGACATCGCCCGTCAGCAGCGGCAGGCGCGGTCTTGTCAGCCTTTCGATGGCGCGCACCAGTTTCAGGACGCTGGCGCCCTTTGGCCGCCGACGCACGGCGCGCCGGATGCCGTCGGCGAAGATGTAGCGGCGGTGCGCGATGCGAATTCTGGACGACAGGATCCAGCGACGCAGCCAGGCTGGGGCGGCGAAGGGCGTGGCGATCAGGGCATTGTAGGCGGTACGCGAGACCGAGGCCTTCAACATCCAGCGCGGTAGCCAGACGCTCCGTCTCTGGAAAGCCAGTTCCAGCGACATCAGGATGATCGGCACGGCGAAGACCGCCTTGCCGCCGGGAGGCCAGGGCAACAGCGCCAGCAGCGACAGAATCAGGATCATGGCCCCGAAGCCGCGCTCGCCGAAGGACGCGACCAGTTCGGCCATGGTCAGCTTGGGTTCTGGGGCGTGGCCAAGATCTTCGAGGACGTCGGAAAACCGCCGCAGGTCGTCGTTCGGAGGCGGTTGGGCGGGCATCAGACAGGGCGCTCGGCTGGGGATTGCGCCCATCTAGGCGGTCGGCGCGTGGATCGCCACTTACAGAACGAAAAGGCGATCAGATAGTTCGCCTGTGTCTCAGTCCTGCACGTGGTCCGGCTTGCCCTTACGCTTGGTGGCGGCAAGCTCTTCGAGCTGAGTTTCAGTCATGGACGCGGCCATGGATTTGGACGGGCCCTTCAGCTTCGACTTCGGCGTCTCGCCGCGCTTGGCCGACAGGGCGGCGCCGGCGGCCTTTTGCTGAGCTGCGGATTTGGCGGGCATGGGATGTCTCCTTCCGCCTCAAGAAACCGTCAGCTTCCCAGCAGTTCCCGCCCGATCAGGAAGCGACGGATTTCATTGGTGCCGGCGCCGATATCATACAGCTTGGCGTCACGGACCAGCCGTTCGACCGGCCATTCCTTGGTGTAGCCGGCGCCGCCCAGGGCTTGGACGGCCTCCAGCGACACCTTCACCGCGTTCTCGGACGCTAGCAGGATCGCGCCTGCCGCATCGTAGCGGGTGGTCTTGCCCTGATCGCAGGCGCGGGCGACGGCATAGACATAGGCGCGGGCGCTGTTCAGGGCGACGTACATGTCCGCTACCTTGGCCTGCATCAGCTGGAAGGAGCCGATAGGCTTGCCGAACTGTTTGCGGTCGCGAACGTAGGGCAGGACCACGTCCAACGCGGCCTGCATGATGCCCAGGGGGCCGGCCGCCAAGACCGCACGTTCGTAGTCCAGGCCGCTCATCAGCACGCCGGCGCCGCCGCCCAGCGGGCCCATGATGTTTTCCTCCGGCACTTCGCAGTCCTCGAACACCAGTTCGGCGGTGTCGGAGCCGCGCATGCCCATCTTGTCCAGCTTCTTGGAGACGCTGAACCCCTTCATGCCCTTTTCGATCAGGAAGGCGGTGACGCCGCCATTGCCCTCGCCCGTGCGGGCGTAAACCACCAGGGTCTCGGCGTGGGGGGCGTTGGTGATCCAGAATTTGGTGCCGTTCAGGATGTAGCGGTCGCCCTTCTTGTCGGCGCGGGTGCGCATCGACATGACGTCGGAACCGGACCCGGCCTCGGACATGGCCAGAGAGCCGACATGTTCGCCGCTGATCAGCTTGGGCAGATACTTCTGCTTCTGCTCGGGCCTGCCCCAGCGACGGATCTGATTGACGCAAAGGTTGGAGTGCGCCCCGTAGGCCAGGCCGATCGAGGCCGAGGCGCGCGACACTTCTTCCATCGCCACGACATGTTCGAGATAGCCCAGACCCAGGCCGCCGAACTCTTCCTCGACTGTGATGCCGTGCAGGCCCAGTTCGCCCATCTCGGGCCACAGCTCGCGCTTGAACGCGTTCTTCTCGTCGATCTCGGCCGCCAGAGGGGCCAGGCGATCGGCGGCCCAGCGGGCGGTCGTGTCGCGAATGGCGTCGGCGTTTTCGCCAAGGCCGAATTCCATGGATTGGGGCGCGAAGGGAATGCTCATGCGCTAAGGCGTAGCATTGCGCACGGCCTTTCGCCAAGCGCTGTCAGGTGCGGTCAGCCCGTCCCCAGCGACGATAGAGATTGTAGCCCGACACCCCGACGCAGGCGACGGCGATCAGGGCCAGCACCCAGGCGACGGTTGCCGTGTCGCTGCTGTTCGACACCGACGCGCGGCGAAAGGCCGCCATGGCGACGCCCAGCGACAGCATGCCCAGACCGCCCATGATCAGGAAGGTGGCCGTCTCGCCCCAACCGGGGCGTTTTGCGGCCCGTGCGCGGGCGAGGACTTCGCGCGTGCTAAGCGACTGTTCGACGGGTGTCGCGTCCGGTTCGGAGGTCGGTGCGTCTTCGGCATCGACGGGCGCAACGGCTTCCGGCTCCGAAAGGCCTGGCGCGGTCAGGACGACGCTGGCTTTCTCGGCGCTAGTGAACTCTGCCTTCGAGGCGAGGGGCTCGGCTTCGAGCGGGGCCTGCAGGTCATTGGCGGCGATGGGACCGACGGCTGTGGCGGGATAAATGGAATGGGGCTGAGGCGCAGCCGGGGCGGCGGTTTCGTCGTGAGCGGGGAAGGGGGCGACGGCGTCATCCAGCGCGCCCTCGACGGCGGCAAGGGTCGGCTGGGGCGTCTCGAAAGGAGACGGTAGAGGGGCGGCCAGCAGGTCCGCCAGGGTCACGGGCGCGCCGGGCGCGGCGTTGAACAGCGCATGTTCGGCCGAGCGTCTGCGCGTCGGCTTTTGGGCGGCGGCGTCATCCGCCCATTCGGACAGGGCCAAGGCAGCCTGGCGAGGGGCGCCGGCGTTCAACTGCTCGACCACGTCGGACGAGGCGAACCGATCGGCGCCGATGGAGAAGGCGAAACTGGCCAGGGCGTCGAACTGGTGCTGGTTCAGGGGCGCGCGAACATGATCGGCCACAGCCTTCACGACCGGGATCAGGTCGTATTGCATCAGCAGTTCGGCGTCCTGTTCGGACACCGTGGCGCCCTCGCGGGCCGAATGGGTGTGGCCGTAACCGATCACCCATCGGCCGTCGCCGCGCTGCATGGCGCGAGGACGGAAGCCTTCGAAGCTCTTGATCAGCAGGACGCCCTCGCGGGACACCTTGCTTGGTTTGGGGAGGACGTCAGACACAGTTGACCCAATTGGAAACAGGCGCGCGGCGCTCGCACGATCATCAGCAAGGCCCGCGCCGGATCGGCGTGGATGATGTCTAGAGCAGCACCAGTGTGGCCAGACCAAGGAAGATCAGGAAGCCGAAGAAGTCGGTGGTCGCCGTGACGAACACGGCGGACGACACGGCAGGGTCGAACTTCAGCTTCGACAGCGTCAGGGGCGTCAAGACGCCGATGCTGGCGGCGATCAGCAGGTTCAGGATCATGGCGGCGCCGATCACCAGACCGATCTTCCAATCTTCGTCGCGGAACCAGAAACCAGCGGCGATGCCGATCAAGGGCGCCAGAATCATTCCGTTGGCGAGACCCACCGCCATCTCGCGCCAGAAGGTGCGAGGGGCGTTCGAGCTGTTCAGTTCGCGCGTCGCCAGCGCACGCACGGTCACGGTCAGAGCCTGGGTGCCGGCATTGCCGCCGATGGCGGACACGATCGGCATCAGCACGGCCAGGGCGACGATCTGCTGAATCGTGCCTTCGAACAGGCCGATGACGCTGGCGCCAAGGGCCGCCGTCGCCAGATTGATCGCCAGCCACGGCACGCGACCGCGCACGATTTCGGACACGGAAGAGCCGCGGTCCTCGTCGGACACGCCGGCCAGACGCAGGATGTCCTCGCGGTTCTCTTCCTGAATGATGTTGACGATGTCATCGACGGTGATCTGGCCCACCAGCCGCCCGCCGGCGTCAACGACCGGCGCAGAGATCAGGTGATATTTCTCGAAGATATAGGCGACCTCTTCCTGGTCCTGGCCGACGGCGATCACGTTGATCGGCTCCATCAGGTCGGACAGGGCGATGCTGCGCGCGGCGCGCAGCAGTCCGCTGATCGGCACGCCGCCGACCGGCCGGTTCAACGGATCGACCACGTAGATGTCGAAGAACAGCTCCGGCAGATCGTCGCCCTGCTTGCGGATGTGGTCGATGGTGTCGCCCACGCTCCAGAACTGGGGCGCGGCCATCACCTCGCGCTGCATCAGGCGGCCGGCCGACTCCTCGTCATAGCCCAGACTGTTCTCGATCGCGGCGCGATCAACCTCGGGCATGGCGGCCAGGACGCGCTCACGTTGGTCGTCCTCCAGATCCTCGACCACGGCGGCGGCGTCGTCGGAGTCCAGTTCCTGAAGCGCCACGGCGAGGGTGCCGTGCGGCACGCGCTCCAGCACCTCCTCGCGGATGTTGTCGTCCAGCTCGGGCAGGGTCTCGGCCA
Source organism: Brevundimonas sp. PWP3-1b1 (assembly GCF_049896065.1). NCBI lineage: Bacteria > Pseudomonadati > Pseudomonadota > Alphaproteobacteria > Caulobacterales > Caulobacteraceae > Brevundimonas > Brevundimonas sp. PWP3-1b1. The sequence goes on from NZ_JAFCTO010000001.1 coordinate 1,187,067, forward strand.
GCAGTTCCGGCGGCAACCACAACACCACGACGGCGCGGTGTTCCGCCGTCAGAAAGCCCATCAGATCGGCGACGTCGGCCGGGTGCAGGTCTTCCAGCAGCGACCGCAGTCGCACCCCATCGCCGTCGTCGGCGGCGTCCACGACTTTCTCGACGAATTGAGGGGTGAGGACATAGTCCTCGTCCAGGGCGGCGTGGTCTTCGTTATCAGGCGCTTCGGCTGGAGCGAAGGCGGAGTCCGTGGTGTTCACGTGGTCGCCTCCCTTGGTATGTCCAGCCGTAGTTAGCCGATGAATCGCCCTGTTTAGCCAGATGGTGCGGTCGAGAAGACTCGAACTTCCACGGGTTGCCCCACAGCGACCTCAACGCTGCGCGTCTACCAATTCCGCCACGACCGCTCGCATCGGAGCGGCGGCGAATAGACGAAGCCGCTGGAAAAGGAAAGGGCGAATTGATCGGTTCGTGGCGAGCGACGGATGCAAGCCTCAGGCGGACCCGGCCATGAAGTCATAGACGTCGGCCTGGCGTGTGACGGTGATCGCGATTCGGTCGTCGCGGATCTCGATCTCGCCCCGCGCCACGGGATAGTTGTTGGCCAGAATCCAGACCTCGTCGCCCTCTGCGGCGTCCAGTGGAATCACCGCCCCGCGACCCATGCGCAGCAGTTGCGACATCGGCAGCACCGATCGACCCAGAACCACGGAGATTTCGACGTCGACGGCGTTGATTTGGGTCACGTAAAGCTCTCGATCACTGAAAGGCCGTCTCTTGCGCAAACGCCTCGCCGACCACATTGAAGCGTCATGCTTGCTGAGCCGTTAAGCCCGTCCCTTCAGAAACTGCGTCTCGACGACGGGCGGCCCGTCGAATGGGCCGTGTCGCAGGGCTATGTCGACTATGCCGCCGCCGAAGCCTTCATGGAGGCGCGCGTCGCCGCCATCGCGGCCGGGGAGGCGCAGGAGATGGTGTGGCTGCTGGAACATCCGCCGCTCTATACCGCTGGGGTCTCGGCCAAGGACGAGGATCTTCTAGATGCGGGCCGGTTCCCGGTGCACCGGACGGGGCGGGGCGGGCAGTTCACCTATCATGGGCCCGGCCAGCGGGTAGCCTATGTGATGCTGGACCTGAACCGGCGTGGCAAGGACGTGCGGTGTTTCGTGCGTGGGCTGGAACTGTGGCTGATCGGCGCGCTGGACCAGTTCGGCATCGAGGCGGATATCCGGCCCGGACGCGTCGGCGTGTGGGTCGAGCGCAAAGGGGCCGGCTGGTCGCGCGAGGACAAGATCGCCGCCATCGGCGTCAAGGTCCGCAAATGGGTCAGCTTCCACGGCATCAGCCTGAACGTCGAACCGGACCTGAACCATTTCGGCGGCATCGTACCGTGCGGCATTCAGGACCATGGCGTCACCAGTCTGGTCGATCTGGGCGTGCTGGCGACGATGGACGAGGCGGACGAGGCCTTGCGACGCAGCTTCGACCGCATCTTCGGCGCGGCGGCCGAGGCTGTGGCGCCGTTCTGAGCGCGCTGCATCGCCGCAGGGCGTGTGACAATCGGGCGAAATCCTGACCTGCGGGGTTGGCAAGCGCGTGACGCATGGGGTTTAACCTTCATCACGAGCTTGAAATAGAAGGCCGCAGGAAACCTCCATGAACCGCATGATCGCCGCCGCATCGGCCGCCGTTCTGTCGCTGACCGTCGCAGCCGGCGCTGCAGTCGCACAGGATTTTCGCGCCCTGGCGCAACAGGACCTTCAGGCCGCGCATGACGCCCTGGCCGCCAACCATCCCGCCGCCGTGATCCCCGGCGCGCCCAGCGAAGCCTTCCGCACCTGGATCGACGCCGGCCTGGCCGACGCGCAAGGCAAGGTCGGGCGCGTCAACAGCGGCGACAGCCACGCCTATCTGATGCGCTACTACGCCAACGGTTTCCGCGATTCGAACATCGCGATCCGCCCGACCTACGAGGGCCTCGGCCCGTTCTTCGCGACCAGCTGGCCGGGGGTGACCACGGCCTGGCGCAATGGCGAATATGTCGTTTCCTATGTGAAGCCGGGCGTGCGCAACGTGCCGCCGGTCGGCGCGACCTTGGTCAAATGCGGCGACAAGACCGCCGCTCAACTGGCCGAAGAGCGGCTGGACCGTTGGGAAGGCGATCTGACGACCGAGGCCGGTCGCGTCCGCACCGCCCCCTATCTGCTGTGGAACCGCAACAACCCCTTCACCGGCGGCGTGCCGTCGCTGTGCACCTTCAAGGTCGGTCGTCGCGATCGTGACTTCCAGATGCAGCCCCAGCCGGCCGACGCCGCCAGCCTGGAGGCCGCCTATCGCGCCACCATCTATATGCCCGGCGCCAATCCCCTGTCGGTCGAGACGGTCGACGGCCGTCCCTGGATCCACGTCCACACTCTGGCCGACGATGCCGGATGGGACGCCTTCTTCGCCGCCGTCGAGGGCCAGTTGCCCGCCATTCGCGGCGCGCAAGGCCTGGTCATCGATCTGCGCGGCGCCAACGGCGCATCGCTGAACGCCACGGGCAAGGGTTATGGCCTGGCCAACCGCATCTGGACGCCGGAATTCACCGTCAGTCGCCAGCCTGAAGCCGGCTCGATCACCTATCGCGCCACGACGGCCAACCGTCAGTGGTTCGCCGACACCCTGGCGCGGATGCAGGCTGATCCGCGCTTCGTCGCCGAATCCGGTCCGGTGATCGAACAGACTCAAGCCATCGTCGCAGCCTTCGATTCGGCGCTCGCCGCCAATCAGCCGACCTTCACCATGCCGGGACGTCCGTCCGTGGCGGATAGCGGCGCGGCCAACCCGGTCGCGGGTCAGGTGGTGGTCCTGGTCGACAGCGGCTGCACCAGCGGCTGCCTGGATACGCTGGACCTGCTGACCCGCCTGCCGAACGTGCGCCTGGCCGGATCGGTGACAGCCGAGGATTCGATCTTCATCGAGCCCACCGTGCTGCGCCTGCCGTCGAACTATGCCGAGCTGACCTATGGTCACAAGGCCTGGACGACGCGTCAGCGCGGCAACGACGCACCCTTCACCCCGGCGCAGGGCCTGGCCTACACGGGCTCGGCGACCGACGAGACCGCCGTGCGCGCCTGGGTCGGCACGCTGTTCCAGTAAGAAATCGCTGTATCTGGCGGAACAGGGGGCGGGCAGGGGGTGGAACCCCGGCCCGCCCCTTCCCATTTGCAGACCATGACCGATCTCGCCCCAACACACGAAAGCCTGCGCTCGCCCTCCGGCTTCGACCTGACTCCGCCGAACGATGAGGAACGCGCCCGTTTGGAGGCCGACCTTAGCCCCGAGGAGAAACGCGTCCTGCTGTCGCACGGCACCGAGGCGCCCTTCTGCGGCACTCTGCTGGGCGAGAAGCGGGCGGGTGTCTTCTGCTGCCGCGAGTGCGGTCTGCCGCTGTTCAAGAGCGGAACCAAGTTCGAGAGCGGCACGGGGTGGCCCAGCTTCACCCAGCCGGTGGACGACAGCCACGTTCACGAGATTCGCGACACCAGCTACGGAATGATCCGTATCGAGACCCAGTGCGCCCGCTGCGGCAGCCATCAGGGCCACGTCTTCCCCGACGGCCCGCCGCCGACTGGAAATCGCTATTGCATCAACTCGGTCGCGCTCAGTTTCGTCGCCGAAGGCGAGGCTCTGCCCGACCCGCTTCAGCGGGGCGACGGCGTCGCCTGACCTTGGCCTCAATCGCTGTGCTAGGATGATTTCGAACGGAGGCGGCCCATGCTGATTGCAGGTTTCTTGGCGAGTGCGGCTCTTGCCGTGGCGGGCGGTGACCCCGACGGCGTCGTCACGACCGCGCCGTCCAACGCCCCGACCCTGGCCCAGGCCATGGCGGCGGCTCCTCAGGAATCGGTGACCGCTCCCACGGCTCAGGACGCTGCTCCACACGGCCTAACCACCGAACAGCAGATCCAGAACTGGATCAGCTCGCGCACGTCGGGCGCCAGCTTCGACGAAGCCGCCGAGGTCGGTCCGCCGGCGGAGCGCAAGATGCACGGCATGGTCGAGGCCGGAATCGGCACCGGCGGCTATCGCAGCTATGGCGCCGCCGTCTCCTTGCCTGTCGGCGAGAACGGTCGTCTGGACCTAGCCTATCGCGAGGGGCGCAACGAGCCTTGGGGCTACGGCCTACGTGGCCCGGGCTTCTATTCGCCCTACGGCGGCGGCTGGCGTGGTCGAGGCTATGGCGCGGACACCACCACCAAATCGATGTCCATGGGCTTCAGCTGGAGCAAGGACGGCGACGCGGACGCGGGCGATCCCTATCGTCGTGAGCAGTACGGCTACGACTGACGGATTTAGGCCTGCTCTGGAAACTCAAAAAGGCCCGGCGAAAGCCGGGCCTTTTCAGTTCTCAGATGGTGCCGCCGGGGGGAATCGAACCCACGACCTCAGCCTTACCAAGGATGCGCTCTACCACTGAGCTACGGCGGCCCCGACTGAGGAAGCGGCCGTATAGCCAAACCCATCCGGGGAGGGAAGCGCCTTTTTGATCCTCTGAAAGAAAGTTTGGACATGGCCCGTTATCACGGCATCATCCGGCCATGACTCATCCTCCGCATGACGCCGATACGCCTGCCGCCGCCGCTGCGGCGACGCCGCCCGTCGAATCGGGGCCGGAATTCGAGATTGCGCGGGCCAAGGCCGAGAAAGCGATCCGGCTGGCCTCGGCGTTGCGCGCCAACCTGCGTCGTCGCAAGGCCCCGGCGCGGACGCCTGCGACGCCGCGCGACAGCAACTGACGCATCGCAACTGAAAGTCATCGGCTCGCGACCTCGCAGCCCTTTGGCAAGCGCCCAACGGCTTGCTAGAGAACCATCCCCCCGAGGCGTTTCCTTCGGGCGCGCTTAAGGACGTCATGGACAGCATCGCCATTCAGGGCGGCGCCCAGCTTTTCGGGGACATTCCCGTCAGCGGCGCCAAGAACTCCGCCATCAAGCTGATGGCCGCCTCGATCCTGACGGATCAGCCGCTGTTGCTGACCAATATGCCGCGTCTGGCGGACACCCGGTTCCTGGGCCAACTGCTGCGCCAGTTCGGTATCGAAGTGACCGAGCGCGACGGCGCGGACGGGCAGGAGAGCCTGTTCCACGCCAAGGATCTTACCTCGACCTTCGCTCCCTATGATCTGGTTCGCCAGATGCGGGCCTCGTTCAATGTGCTGGGGCCGCTGCTGGCCCGCACTGGCGAGGCCAAGGTGTCGCTGCCCGGCGGTTGCACCATCGGCGCGCGTCCGGTGGACCTGCACCTTCAGGCGCTGACGGCGCTGGGCGCCGAGATCGAGCTGGACGAGGGCTATGTCACTGCTCGCGCGCCCAAGGGGCTGCAAGGAGCCGAGATCGAGTTCCCGTTCGTTTCGGTCGGGGCGACCGAACATGCCCTGCTGGCCGCCGTGCTGGCGCAGGGGACGACCGTGTTGCGCCGCGCGGCGCGCGAACCCGAGATCGGCGACCTGGCCCACTGTCTGACCGCCATGGGTGCCAAGATCGAGGGCATCGACACCGACGTCCTGACCATCACCGGCGTCTCGTCGCTGAACGGCGCGACCTGGTCGGTGATTCCCGACCGGATCGAGATGGGCTCCTACGCCGTCGCCGCCGCCATGGCGGGGGGGGAGGTGCGCCTGACCAAGGCGCGGGCCGAGCTGATCGGCTCGCTGACCGACAAGATGATCGAGGCCGGGGTCGAGGTGTCGCCCACCTCCGACGGGGTGCTGATCAAGCGTGATCCGAAACAGCGGCTGAAGGCCGTGGACATCGAGACCGCCATCTATCCGGGCTTCGCCACTGATTTGCAGGCCCAGTTCATGGCCCTGATGACCACGGCCGAGGGCGTCAGCACGGTGCGCGAGACCATCTTCGAGAACCGTTTCATGCATGTGCCGGAACTGGCCCGGCTGGGGGCGGACATCTCGGTCCATGCCGGCGAGGCGCACGTCAACGGCGTCGAGGTGCTGCACGGCGCCCAGGTGATGGCGACCGATCTGCGGGCCTCAATGTGTCTGGTCATCGCTGGCCTGGTCGCCGAGGGTGAGACGACGGTCGGACGTGTCTATCATCTGGATCGCGGCTTCGAGCGTTTGGAAGAAAAGCTGGGCGCGTGCGGGGCGGACATTCGACGCATAAAAGGAACGGGTGATGAGCACTGAGATCGACGGCGTCATCTCCGAACCCAAGGCGCCGGTCGAGCCGCTGCGCCTGCTGGCCGAGGACGCCGACGATCTTCAGATCATCTCCGCAGCGCTGCAGGACGCCATCCTGCGGCCGGTCGATATCGTGTGGGAAAAGAGTGCGCGCACCCTGACCATCGCCTTCAGCCGCTTCTGCTGGGAATGCGGTGAGACGCGGGTGATGTGCGCCATGCAGTTCGGCGATGTGCTGGCGGTCAAGAGCCGTCGCCTGTCGCGGAGCCCGGACGCCTCGCTGGAGCTTCTAGCGCTTGATTTCATCCCAACGGATTCACCCGGCGGCAAGGTCATCCTGATGTTCGCCGGCGGCGGGGATCTGCGGATCGACGTCGAATGCCTAGACGCCGTGGTCACGGATATTTCAGAGCGGTGGCCCGCGCGGATCGCGCCGACCCACCTCGACGGTCCGGATCTGGACGCCCCCAAACGCGATGAAGGGAATGCGGCATGAGCGGTTCCCACAAGCTGGCTTCGGTCGAACTGGACGCGCTGACCTTGCCCGCCGCAACGGCCGAGATCGAGCACGAGCGCCGGGTCGCCATCTTCGATCTGGTCGAAAAGAACAGCTTCGAGCCCGTGGGCGCCGAAGGTGGACCCTATAAGCTGAAGCTGTCGCTGCAGGACAACCGGCTGGTGTTCGACATCGACGGCGAGAACTTCAACCGCACCTACGCGATCAGCCTCACGCCGCTGAAGAGCGTGATCAAAGACTATCTGCTGATCTGCGACAGCTATTACGAGGCCCTCCGCGGGTCGTCGGCCAGCCAGATCGAATCGGTCGACATGGGCCGGCGTGGTCTGCACAACGAGGGGGCCGACCAGTTGAAGACACGACTGGACGGCAAGATCGTCGTCGATCATGAAACGGCGCGGCGGCTGTTTACGTTACTGTGTGCGCTCTACCGTCGCGGCTGACCTCGACTATCTCTGTATTTTCGGGCATTAGGCCCCTCCATTCCGCCCCTCGCGCCCGCCCGGCGTGGGGTCGAACGCATTTTAATCGGGCGTGAGAGGCCGCATGGCTAAGGAAGAATTACTTGAGTTTCCCGGCACCGTCAGCGAACTGCTGCCGAACGCCACCTTCCGCGTGACGCTTGAGAACGACCACGAGATCATCGCCCACACGGCGGGCAAGATGCGCAAGAACCGCATCCGCGTGCTGGCCGGCGACAAGGTCTTGGTCGAAATGACCCCCTACGACCTGACCAAGGGTCGCATCACCTATCGCTTCAAGTAAGTGAGCGCGGGTCGTCCCGAACTGGTGCTGGCCTCGGCCAGCCCGCGCCGCATCGAACTGCTGGCGCAGGTCGGGATCACGCCCGACCATATCGATCCCGCCGATATCGACGAGACGCCGTTGAAGGGCGAAACGCCGCCGCGTCTCGCCGAGCGTCTGGCGACCTCCAAGGCCCAGGTGGTCGCCGCACGGCGTCCCGACGCCGTGGTCATCGCCGCCGATACGGTCGTGTCGGTTGGCCGCCGCTTCCTGGAGAAGGCCGCGGATGAGGCGGAGGCGATCCGTTTCCTGAAACTGCTGTCCGGCCGCAATCACCGCGTCTTCACCGGCGTGGCGGTGGTGCGTGACGGCAAGCTGTCGTCGCGGGTCAACGAGACTCGCGTGACCTTCAAGCCGCTGTCGGACCATGAGATCGCGACCTATGTCGCCACGGGCGACTGGCGCGGCAAGGCCGGCGGCTATGGCATCCAGGGACCAGCCGGGGCCTTCGTCCAGCGAATCGTCGGCAGCCATCCTTCGGTGATGGGTCTGCCGGTTTATGAGGCCGTCCAGCTGTTGAACGGCGTCGGCTGGCGCGCATGAGCAGCGCGGTCGAGGTCTTCCTCGACGAAACGCCTGGCGAGACGCGTGGCGCGGTCCTGCGCGACGGGCGCTACACCCATCTGCTGATCCATCGCGAAGACGACGCGGCCCAGACGCGGCTCGGCGCGCGGTCGATCGGGCGGGTGACCGAAGTGAATCAGGGCCTGCGCGGCGCCTTCGTCGATATCGGCGCGGCTACCGCTGCCTTCCTGCCCTTTCCCCGCAACGAGCGCCTGAGCCAGGGCGAACGGCTGGAAGTCGTCGTCACCGCTGAGCCTCGGACCGGGAAGGGCGCTGTGGTTCGCCGTCTAGGGCCGGGGGAGGGAACGCCTCGCCTGATTCAGGCCGCGCCCAGTATCGCCGAACAGTTGCGGGAACTCGCGCCCGGCGAGGAATCAATCGTCGGAATCGCCGCCATCGACGCGGTCGTCGAGGCTGAAGAGGACGTTCTGGCGCGGTCGTGCGTCTTCGCGTCACATGGAATCGATCTGGCTATCGAACGCACGCGTGCCCTTGTGGCCGTGGACATCGATTTCGCCTCCATGCCGGGGCGGGATCCGAAACAGGCGAGGGCGGTCGCGAATCGTGAGGGGCTGAGACAGGCGGCGCGGCTGATCGGGCTTCGGAACTGGGCCGGTCTGGTCGTCATTGACTTGGTCGGGGATGGTCAGGACGCCGAGGCGCAGGCCAAGACCGCCAGGACCGCCTTCGCCCATGAACCGCAGGCTGTCTTCGGACCCGTCAGTCGATTCGGCCTGATGCAGGTGTCGCTGCCTTGGCGACGCACGCCGATAGAGGAAGTGTTGCTCGACGCCAGTGGACGCCCCTCGGTCCAGACGCGCGCCGTATCGCTGGTGCGATCTCTGCGGCGTCAGCTCTTGTCCGACACACTATCTCCGCGCATCACTGCACGGTGCGCGCCGGAGGAAGCCGCAATTGCTGGTCCGCTGGCGGCTCGGCTCGGGCCGAGGGCACATGTTCTGGCCGACGTCGCCGTCCCTATCGGGCGCGGCCATATAGAAGAGAGTTGAGCCATGGCGACCTGTCCCATCTGCCGAAAGGCCGACGCCGACCCAAAGTACAAGCCCTTCTGCTCGCGTCGCTGCTCCGAGGTCGATCTGCAGCGCTGGTTCACGGGCGGCTACACCATTCCGGCCGCCCTGGACGAAGGCGCCGAAGATGATGGCGAAAAGGACTGATTGGGCGCTGGACAGGCGGAAAAGCCTCCCCTATAGACCCGCCTCTCGCGACGCCGCGTCGGCGCCTGGATAGCTCAGCTGGTAGAGCAGCGGATTGAAAATCCGCGTGTCGGTGGTTCGAACCCGCCTCCAGGCACCATCACTTTCCCCCATCACATCGTAACGTGTTTGAGGCCTCACCGAAGGCAAGGAAGCCTTGCGTCACACGGTCACGGTGCAGGCTCATGGAGGGAATGGTCTTTGTTTCGACCATTCAGGGATGTTTCCCCCGCGAGACGCTGATTTCCGACAAGCTTGCTCCAAATGACGCCCAATCATCATGAAAACGTCGCGTCACCACGTTCTAATGTGGGGGTCGGATGGAACTTTTCTCCATGTCTCTCGACTGGTTAAAAGCCGCTCTTGTCCCTTGACGCTCCGGTAAGGGTTCGTCAAAGGGTTGAGACGCCTTCCCAAGGAGGCGTTAATACGGATTACAGGAGACGCGTTCTCCCAAGGTTCGATCATCAGAGGCTGGGCGGGCGACCGGACAGTCTCTACCGAAGATTTCAGCGGGCTCGGATCCTCGATAGGACGGGGCGCGTTGAAGGAAACATTTCAGGTTGGGGGGCGGTCGCTGACTATGGCCGCACCTTTGGTTCCACGAGTCAGACCAAGCAGGAACTGGCGAATTATGCTGAACAGCAAAAAGACGAACATCCTTCTCGCCATGGCGGGCGCCGCCGCGCTGATGGCGAGCTCGCCGGTCCTGGCTCAGGCCCCGGCCGAGCCGACCCCGGCTGCCGCACCTGCGGCGACCCCGACGGCCATGGCTCCGGCCGCCGACGCGGCCAACCCCGAATCCATGAACGAAGCCGTTGGCGGCGGTCACGGCGGCGACATCACGCCGATCTCCATGTTCATGGAAGCCACGGTCGTCGTTAAGGTCGTCATGGCCGGACTGATGCTGGCCTCGATCCTCTCGTGGACCCTGCTGCTCATCAAGCTGTTCGAGTTTGGCGCTCTGAACCGCAAGACGGACAACTTCCTCGAAAGCTTCCGCGGCGCCCGCACCATCGCTGACATGCGCGCCGTCTCGACCCAAGAAGAGTTCGACGGCAACCCGCTGGCCGACATGGCCGCCGCGGCCACCGAAGAAGTCGAGCTGTCGCGTCAGGCCGGTCTGTCCGTCACGGGCGATCACCTCGACTCGGCGGTGGGCCGTGCTTCCGCAGCCGTCTCGGCCGTTCAGGCCGGTCTGGCCTTGCGTCTGTCGGGCGGTCAACAGTTCCTGGCTTCGGTCGGTTCGATCGGTCCGTTCGTTGGTCTGTTCGGCACCGTTTACGGCATCATGAACTCCTTCATCGGCATCGCCCAATCCAACACGACCAACCTGGCCGTCGTTGCTCCGGGTATCGCCGAGGCCCTGCTGGCCACCGGTATCGGTCTGTTCGCCGCTATCCCGGCCGTTGTGTTCTACAACTACTTCAACACGCGGATCGCCGCCTACGGCACCCGCGCCGACGGCTTCGCTGCTGAGCTGCTGAACGGCATCTCGCGTCAGCTCGACAAGGGAGCGTAAGACGGATGGCCGCCAAGATTAAATCGGGCGGCGGCGGCAACCAGGTCGAGGCCAATAGCGACATCAACGTCACGCCTTTCGTTGATATCATGTTGGTCTTGCTAATTATCTTCATGGTCGCGGCTCCGCTTGCTTCCGTGTCGGTGCCCGTCGAGTTGCCAATCGCCGTCGCCAAGGCGGCCCCGAACCCGCCCAAGCCGGTCTATATTTCGATCCAGAACGACGGCGACGTCTATGTGGGTGACTTCAGGACCGACGTCGGATCCCTGGGTGAAGATCTGAAAGAACAGATCGGCGCCCGGAACCCGGCGGATGAGCGGATCTTCATTCGGGGCGACCAGAACACCCGTTACGGCGACTTCATGCAGGTCATGAATGCGCTCCAGGATAACGGCTTCTATAGTGTTGCACTGGTCGGCGAAGACCAGGCGACGAGTTAGGGTGCGGAGATAGAATGACAGACGTCGAATATCATCGCAGTCGTTACGACGTACCGAAGGCCAAGGGCTTCATGGGGGTTTCCTACCCCGTGCTGATCGTCTGCCTGCTGGTCGTCACCATCCTGTTCGCTCTGCTGATCTTCTTCTTGCAACAGTCGAAGTTCAAGCTGAAGGAGTTCAACTACGTCGACGAGTCCGTCGAGGTCGAGTTGGTCGAGCCGGTTCCGCCGCCTCCGCCGCCTCCGCCCCCGCCGCCTCCGCCGACGGATACGCCTCCGCCGCCGAAGCTTCAGGTGCGCGTGCCGGCTCCGGTCCCCAACGTCATGCCGCCTCCGCCGGTGAACATCACGCCGACGAAGAAGGAAGATCGCGTCGAATATACGGGCCCGCCCGTCAATATTCCTGGACCGCCGCCTCCGCCCGCCCCTCCGGCTCCGCCGCGCCCGTCGACGATCACGAACGTTCAGTGGTCGCGTCAGCCGCGTCCTACTGCTGATGACTTCCCGGCGCGTGCGCTGGAACGGGAAATCAGCGGTTCGGCTACGGTCGAGTGCACTGCGCGCTCGAACGGCGCACCGGCAAACTGCCGGGTGGTCTCGGAAGAGCCCGCCGGCATGGGCTTCGGCCGCGCCGCCATTCGAGTGGTTCAACGTGGACAACTGTCCCCGCGGACCGTCGATGGTGCGGCTCAGGACGCTACGTTCCGTGTCCGGGTGCCCTTCACCCTCGGGTGATCGCCACGGCAATAGACAAGACGCCCCGGAGAGCAATCTCCGGGGCGTTTTCGTTTGTGCAGCCTGCGTCTGAAATCTCTTGCGAAATGTCATGAAGTCGCTTGATCGCATCCCGCAGGCCCGGTAGAGAACGCGCCTCGCGATGCGCGGGCCGCCTTAGCTCAGTTGGTTAGAGCGCCGGTTTGTGGAACCGGAGGTCCTCAGTTCAAGCCTGAGAGGCGGTACCATCGCAAAGGGCGGACGGGCTTGCAGCCCGCCGCCGCCGCGACCATCTCCTGATCGTCGGCAGGTTCGCCGATCCCCCACATCGACAGGAGAGCGCCATATGAAGACGCGCACACTGGGTCCGAACGGACCCGAGGTTTCGGCCATCGGGCTGGGCTGTATGGGCATGAGCGCCTTCTACGGCGGCGGCGACGAGGCCCAGTCGATCTCGGTCATTCACCGCGCGCTGGACCTGGGCGTCACCCTGTTCGACACGGCCGAGATGTACGGCCCGCACACCAATGAGGTGCTGGTCGGCAAGGCGCTGAAAGATCGGCGCGACGAAGCCTTCATCGCCACCAAGTTCGGCATCAACTACAACGCCGACCGCTCCAAGCTGTTGATCGACGGTAGCCCCGCGAACGTTCGCCGCGCCATCGAAGGCAGCCTGCAGCGGTTGGGCGTCGATCACGTCGATCTCTACTACCTGCACCGCGTCGATCCGGACACGCCGATCGAGGAGACGGTCGGCGCCATGGCCGAACTGGTGACCGAGGGCAAGGTGCGGTTCCTGGGCCTGTCCGAGGCCGCACCGGAGACCCTGCGCAAGGCCCATGCGACCCATCCGATCACGGCGCTCCAGACTGAATACTCGCTGTGGAGCCGCGAGCCGGAGGAAGAGCTGTTCTCGGTCGTGCGCGAGCTGGGCATCGGCTTCGTGCCCTATAGCCCGCTGGGACGCGGCTTCCTGTCGGGGGACATCAGGTCCATCGACGATCTGGCGCCGGACGACTTCCGCCGCAGCAATCCCCGCTTCATGGGCGAGAACTTCCAGAAGAACCTGGACCTGGTCGAGGCGGTGAAGGCGATCGCCGCAGACAAGGGCGTCACCGCCGCCCAGCTGGCGCTGGCCTGGGTGCTGGCGCAGGGCGAGGATCTGGTTCCTATCCCCGGCACCCGACGGGTCGCCACGCTGGAGCAGAACGTCGCCGCAGCAGACATCGCGCTGACGTCGGAAGACCTGTCGCGCATTGAGGCGGTCTTCCCCAAGGGGGCGGCGGTCGGCCACCGCTACGCCGAGGCGGCGCGGGCGGCCCTGAACCGCTGAGACGACGACGGCGTCCATGAAGAGGCCCGGCCGGCGCGATCCGGCCGGGCCTTTGTCCGTCTGGACGTGTGGCCTACTGGATGCGGGTCCAGGTCTGGGTCTTGCACAGGGGAGCGATGATACAGCCGCGCAGACGCAGGCTGTTGTCGTTGGTCATGGTGATGGTGCCGCGATAGGTGCCGCCGTCGGCCGGGTTATAGACCGAGCCGTTACGCCATTCCGTGGGGCCGCCGGTGAAGCCGGTCAGCATGGGCAGGTTGCGCAGGGTGCGGCCGCGCAGATCGGCGTTGCGGTTGTGCTCGTCGCGGGAGTTGGCGTCGGCCCGGATGTGGTTCGAGGTCACCAGCGTGCCGCACAGGGCCTGGCCGCAGCGGGCGATGCGGACCTGACCGCCGTTGGTCGGGGTCTGCCACAGGCCGGTCGGGTCGCCGGCCAGGGCGGGAGAGGCGAGGGCGGTCGCCAGGGCGGCGGCGGCCAGCAGGATCTTGGTCTTCATGGTCGTTCCCTTTGCTTGGATCGGTTCGCCGACCCGTTGAGACGCAGGGTGGTCCGGGTTTCGGTTCAAAACAAGGCTGAACCGATCACCTTATCGCAATGAAAACCGGACCTTAGGGAAGGTTTGCGAGCGGCGTCATGACGAAATGTGCACGACGCCGTCACAATAAAAAAGCAGTGCACTTTCGTGCACTTTTCGGCCTCCGAAACCGGTGCGTCAGGGATGTTGGGTGGCGATGTCAAAGACCTGGACGAGATTATAAGCCCGTTCGAGAGCCTGCTGGGTTTGCGGCGTGATAAATCTTCAAGCCGCTGATCCTGCGACGGTTTTTAAGCCGAAATAGGATGGCTGGCGCTTTCCCCGCCGTTTCAGCCGATCAGGGCCAGCCATTCGTCTTCGGTCAGGACCTGGACGCCGTGCTTCTCGGCGTCCTTCAGCTTGGAGCCGGCGCCGGGGCCGGCGACGAGGTAGTCGGTCTTTTTGGAGACGGAGCCCGAGACCTTGGCGCCCAGGCTTTCCGCGCGGGCCTTGGCCTCGTCGCGGGTGAAGCGTTCGAGGGCGCCGGTGAAGACGACGGTCTTGCCGGCGACGGCGGTGTCGGACTTGGGCCGTTCGGCGTCGAGGATTTCGGTCAGTTCGGCCTCAAGCGCGGCGACGACCTGAAGATTGTGGGGCTCGTGGAAGAAGTGGGCCAGGGCCAGGGCGGCGACGGGACCGACGCCGGTGACGCCGGCGATCTGGTTCAGGATTTCCGACGGGCCTTCCTCGCGCGCCACGCGGGCCAGTTCGACCAGGCCGGACCAGTCGTCGACCATCGTGGCCAGAGACCGGCGGGCGGGGGCGGCCATGCCGGGGAAGGCGTGGCTGATCTTCATATCCATCGTGGCGTCGGGCCAGGGATCGGCGGCGGGGGGCGTCGCCTCGGCCATCAGCGCCAGGACGCGGGGCGATATGGCGTGGGCGGCGGCGAGGGCGGTCCAGGCGTCGGACGGCACGCCCGAGGCGGCCTGGAGACAGGCGGCCTTCAGCGCGGACCAGTTCTCGAAGGCGCGGGCCAGGACGATGGAGGTCTGTTCGCCGATGTCGCGCACGCCCAGGCCGAACAGGAAGCGGTCCAGGGAGATGATACGGCGGGCGTCGATGCCGGCGACCAGATTGCGGATGCTGGTCTCGCCATAGCCGTCGTCGCGCTCCAGTTCCTTCAGTCGGGCTTCGTCGCGGGCGAGGCGGAAGATGTCGGCCGGCTCCTTGATCCAGCCGCGCGCGTTGAAGGCGACCAGCTGTTTCTCGCCCAGGCCCTCGATGTCGAAGGCGCGGCGGCCGACGAAATGTTTGAGCCGTTCGACGATCTGGGCGTCGCAAATCAGACCGCCGGTGCAGCGGCGCTTGACCTCGTCGCCCTCGCGCACCGCCTCGGAACCGCAGACCGGGCATTTGTCGGGGAAGACATAGGGGACGGCGTCGGCGGGCCGCAGCTCTGGGACGACGCCCAGGATCTGGGGGATGACGTCCCCGGCGCGTTGCAGGCGGACGGTGTCGCCGATGCGGACGTCCAGACGTTCGATCTCGTCTTCATTATGCAGGGTGGCGTTGCGGACCACGACGCCGCCGACCGTGACGGGGTGGAGCCGGGCGACGGGGGTCAGGGAGCCGGTGCGGCCGACCTGGATGTCGATGCCTTCCAGCACTGTGGTCGCCTGTTGGGCGGGGAATTTGTGGGCGATGGCCCAGCGGGGGCTGCGGGCGACGAAGCCCAGGCGGCGCTGCCAGTCCAGGCGGTCAACCTTGTAGACCACGCCGTCGATGTCATAGCCCAGGGTCGCGCGGTCGCGTTCCAGTTCGCGATAGACGGCGATCAGCCCTTCCGCGCCCTCGACCCGGCGCGAGCGGGCGTTGACGGGGAAGCCCCAGGCCTTGAGCTTTTGCAGGGCCTGCCACTGGGTCTCGGCGAAGTCGCTGGAATGTTCGCCCCAGGCGTAGGCGAAGAAGTTCAGCGGGCGTTTGCCCGTGATCCGGGCGTCCTTCTGGCGCAGGGAGCCGGCGGCGAAGTTGCGGGGATTTGCGTAGGTGCGGCGGCCCTCGGCTTCCGCTGCGGCGTTGAAGGCGGCGAAGGCGTCGTTGGGGGCGTAGACCTCGCCCCGGATCTCGATGCGGTCGGGCCAGTCGTCGCCGGCTAAAGTCTGTTTCACATCGGCGATGGTGTTCAGATTGGCGGTGACGTCTTCGCCCGCACGCCCGTCGCCGCGTGTGGCGCCGATGGTCAGCTTGCCGTTCACATAGAGGAGATTGGCGGACAGGCCGTCGATCTTGGGTTCGGCGACGAAGGCGATGGGCTCGTCGGCGGGCAGTTTCAGGAAGCGGGCGATACGGGCGACGAAGTCGCGCACCTCGCCCTCGTCGAAGGCATTGTCCAAGGACAGCATGGGCACGCCGTGACGGACCTCGGCGAACTGGGTGGAGGCGGCGGCGCCGACCTTGTTAGACGGGGAATCCGGACGGATCAGGTCGGGGAAGGCGGTCTCGATCGCCAGGTTGCGGGCGCGCAGGACGTCGTAGTCGGCGTCGGAAATCTCGGGCGTCGCCTCGGCGTAGAGGGCGTCGTGGCGGGCCATTTCGTCGGCCAGCCAGGCCAGCTCCTCGGCCGCCGCGTCCGGCGTCAGGGCGTCGATGGAAACGGGTGAGGGAATCGTCGGGGCCATGAGGACCGTCTTATCATCTGCGGCGGCGCCTGCATGACAGAACCGTATGCTGACGGCCGGGGGAAGGGACGCTAGGCTGACGACCCAGCCTCGGAGCCTGCATGAATCGATCGCCTTTTCCTATCCTCCTGACCGCCGCCCTGGTGCTGAGCGGTTGTGTCGCCGCCCCCGCCGCTCCGGTCGCGCCGACGCCCGCCGCAGCGGTGGAGACGGGCCCGAGCCAACTGCTGGAGGACGTTCGCATCCTGTCGGCGGACGACATGGAGGGGCGCGACACCGGATCGCCGGGCGGCGAGCGGGCGCGGGCCTATATCGTGTCCCGGCTGGAGGCGATCGGGGTGCAGGCGCCGCCGTTCGGACGGCTGCAGCCGTTTCAGGCCTCGGGTCGGACGGCCGAGGGGGTGAAGGCCTTCAGCGGGGTCAATATCGTCGGGCTGATCCCCGGGGCGCGGGTTCCGGACCGCTATATCGTCGTGACGGCGCATTACGATCATGTCGGCGTCAGCGGCGGCCAGATCTACAACGGCGCGGACGACAACGCCTCGGGCGTGGCGACGATGCTGGAGATGGCGAGGCGGCTGAAGGCGGACCCGCCCGAACACAGCGTGCTGATCGTCGCCCTGGACGGCGAGGAGCGGGGGCTGCTGGGGGCGCGCGAGTTCGTGCGGGCGCCGCCGGTGCCGCTGTCGTCCATCAGCCTGAACCTGAACTTCGACATGACGGCGCGGGCCGAGACGGACGGTCATCTGTGGGTCACGGGGACCTATCAGCAGCCGCAGTTGCGCCCCATTTTGGAGGCCGTCGCGCCGCAGGGGCCGGTCTCGTTCGCCTTCGGCAAGGACACGCCGCAGGATACGGGCGAGAACAACTGGGTCGATGCGTCCGACCACGGCGCCTTCCACGAGGCGGGCGTGCCGTTCCTCTATATGGGCGTGGACTACCACCCCGACTATCACCGCCCCAGCGACGACTTCGAGCGGATCACCCCCGCCGTCTTCACCAGCGCGACCGAGATCGCCATCGCCGGGTTCCGGGCGCTGGACAGGGCGATGGACCGGTGATGCGTCGGCTGGCGGCGGCGCTGTCGCTCTGCGTCCTGGCGCTGGGGGCGTGTGAAAGGCGGGAGGCGAGGGCGCCCGCACCGGCAAGCCCGCCCCCTGCGGCCGCGGCGTTCAGCCACCGGCTGAGCGGGGACGTCTCCGGCGAATATCGCTCGGCGCCCGATGCGGAGGGCGGAACGGCGTCGCTGTTCATCGGGCAGGCGGCGGCCTTCGCCAGATGGGAAGCGGGAGATCGCAAGGCGCCGCCGCTGCTTCTGACGCTGACCGGGCCGGGCGGGGAGGCGCGGATCACGCCCGAGGCCTATGTCGTCACCGACGATGCGGTGCAGATGAGGGGCGCGACGCCTGACGGCGGAGTGGTCCAGTTTCAGGCGCGTCTCGACCAGGGCGCGCTGGCCACGGCGCGGCGAAACCTGGGGGACCAGACGCCCGTCCTGACCGGGACGGTGATGGTGGAGGGACGGCGCACGGCCGTCAGCCTGAGCCGATGGGGCGGCGACTGATCAAAGCGCCAGGCGGACCAGCAGATAGACCCCGCCGGCGATCGTGGCCCACAGCAGAAGGCTGAGCCCCACCAGCAGGCTGACGGAGCGTTTTCCCGACCAGCGGGGCTCTGTGGAGGATCGCTTCAGACGCACGTCCGCCGGAGAGGCGAGACGGCGCGACGGGCGGGAGGGTTTGGCGGACACGATACAACCTATGATAGCGAATACGGCGCCGGTCAAGAAGTGTGGTCTTGCGTGTTCAGGACGTAAACGCATGACGAGTTGCCAAGATTGCAACCTTGAGAAATAGTCCGCCGGGGAGGGCGGACCGATGGCGATGGCGGAGGCCGCTGGGCGGCGGCAGGCGCGGGTGCGTGCGAATACGTCCCGACGCGGGGGCGACCAGGCCCGGCTGATCCGCGCGCTCGACATCGTCGTCTCGCTGGCCGCGATCCTGTTCTTTCTTCCGCTGATGGTTGTGACGGCCCTGGCGATCCGGGGGCAGGATGGCGGGCCGGCCTTGTTTCGGCAGGCGCGGCTGGGGCGGGGCGGGGTGCTGTTCGACTGCCTGAAGTTCAGGTCGATGGCCGTCGACGCCGAGGCCCGCCTGCCCGATCTGGTGGACGAGGAATGGGCGGCGACGCGCAAGTTCAGGCGCGACGCCCGCGTGACCCGGCTGGGGCGCGTGCTGCGGCTGTCCAGCCTTGATGAGCTGCCCCAACTGATCAACGTCCTGAGGGGGGAGATGTGCCTGGTCGGGCCGCGTCCGATCGTGCTGGACGAGGCGAAACTGTATGGACGACGGCTGCAAGCCTATTGCGCGGTGCGGCCCGGTCTGACGGGTCTGTGGCAGATTTCCGGCCGCAACGACGTGGCTTATTGCCGTCGTGTGGCCATGGATGTCTGGCTGGTCAGAAACGCCTCGGTCCGCGTCTACCTTATGATCCTGGCCCGGACGATTCCCGCCGTCTTGAGCCGAAGAGGCGCCTGTTAGGACGAGATCGTCGTTATCGTCGGCAGGCGGATCGGTTTTCGCAAAAGCGCCGTTGATCATCCGCAAAACCTCCGTCGAACCTTCATCATCCAGCGCATGCGCCGTCACACGGCGTCCCTAATGACTGTAGCCGGGCAGGAGGGGCGATCACGTCGATGCGGCCGGGCATGAGCTCGGACGTCCCCTGCCGTAGCTCTTTGACCAGACACACGGTGGACTGACGATGACCGGCCTTCAGATGAAAACCCTGCTCGTGGCATGCGCCAGCGCGCTCGCCCTCGCCGCCTGCGGCTCCGCCGAAGTGGCCTCGCCTGGAGAAGGCGATTTCGGCAACGGCGGCAACAATGGCGGCGGCGGCGGCCCGACCACCCCCGCACCTGGCACACCTGCCGCCGACTGCCCCACCGGCCTGTCGAACGTCGGCACCATCGCCAACAACAGCCTGCGCGTCTGCCAGCTGCCGCAACAGATCCTGGGCAATCTGACCCTCGCCGTTCGCGCCGGCACCATCTATTCGATCACCGGCCGCACCGAAGTCGGCACCGACCGTGGCATCGACCCGGCGTCGACGACGGGCACGCAGGGCATCCTGACCATCGAACCGGGCGTCAAGGTGTTCGCTTCCGGCGGCGGCGACTATCTGATCGTCAACCGCGGTTCGCAGATCTTCGCCGAAGGCACCGCGACCAACCCCATCATCTTCACCAGCCGTCAGAACATCGAGGGCACGACCACCGAGTCCTCGCAGGGCCAGTGGGGCGGTATCGTCCTGACCGGCCGCGCGCCGCAGGCCAACTGCCAGCTGACGGCTCCCGTCACCTGCACCGGACAGGTCGAAGGCACCAACGCCTTCTACGGCGGCAACACGCCCGCCGATAACTCGGGCCGCCTGCGTTACGTCCAGATCAAATATTCGGGCTTCGAGATCTCGACCGGCAACGAGCTTCAGGCTCTGACCCTCGCCGGCGTCGGCTCCGGCACGACCCTGGAATACATCCAGTCGTACAACAGCTCTGACGACGGCATCGAGATCTTCGGCGGTAACGCCAACCTCAAGCATATCGTCATCAACGGCGCCGACGACGACGGTCTGGACACCGACACCGGCTGGCGCGGTGGCGCCCAGTTCGGCATCGTGACCCAGCGTGCGCCGAACTCGACCAGCCGCTCAGCGGCCTTCGAGTTCTCGTCCGCCCCCGCTTCGACGGCCTACGCCTCGCGCTACCTGTCGCAGCCCAGGATCGCCAACTGGACCCTGGTCGGTCGTAATTCTTCGATCGACGCGCACACGGTCATGCACTTCGACACCGGCACCAATCCGAACCTGATCAACATCGTCGCCACCTCGACGGCGGGTTCAGTCGCCGGCTGCTTCGACATCGCCGATGTCGATACCCAGACAAGCTTCGACAGCGGTTCGACGCCGTCGCTGCGTTCGATC
This sequence comes from Brevundimonas sp. PWP3-1b1, assembly GCF_049896065.1. Classification (NCBI taxonomy): domain Bacteria; kingdom Pseudomonadati; phylum Pseudomonadota; class Alphaproteobacteria; order Caulobacterales; family Caulobacteraceae; genus Brevundimonas; species Brevundimonas sp. PWP3-1b1. The sequence goes on from NZ_JAFCTO010000001.1 coordinate 1,207,524, forward strand.
TACATGTCCTGCTCGGTCTCCTACCGTCCGGCGAACGTCGCGCGCTCGACGGCTGTGTTCACCAACGCCCGCAACACCAATGTGACCGCTGCGGGCACGTCGACCCTGACAGCCCCGGCCTCGGGCACGACCCTGACTAACCAGAACCTGGCCTTCATCAACGGCGCCAACGAAACCGCCGTGACGGCGATCGATGCGAAGGCGGTCTACCCGTTCTTCGACACCACCACCTACATCGGCGCCGTGCGTAACGCGTCCGACACCTGGTGGCAGGGCTGGACCTGCGGCCTGACCGCCGGCTCCACCTGCTGACGATGACAGCGCCGGCGGCGACCATGGGGTCGCCGCCGGTTCTTCGCGTTTCCCGATCCCTTCAAGGCGCAGACCATGAATAGACTTACTCTGACCCTGAGCGGGGTCCTTCTCGCCAGCAGCGCAATGATCGCGCCCAGCCTGGCGTTCGCCCAAACCGCCGCCCAGCCGACCGCCCCCACGGCCCAAACGCCCGCCGAACAGATCGAGCAGCAGCCGGCCGAGGTCAGCGAGATCGTCGTCCTGGGTCGCTATATTCCCGAACCCAACCGCGAAAGCTCCGAGGTTGCGGCCTTCCTGACGTCCGAGGACCTGGAACGGACCGGCGACAGCAACGCCGCCGCCGCCCTGACCCGCGTCACGGGCCTGTCGATCGTCGAAGGCCGCTTCATCTATGTGCGAGGCCTGGGCGAGCGCTATTCATCGGCCCTGCTGAACGGTTCGCCGCTGCCCAGCCCCGAGCCGCTGCAACGCGTCGTGCCGCTGGACCTGTTCCCCTCCAGCATCCTGGCCGGCGTGACGGTCCAGAAGACCTATTCGCCCAACTTCCCCGGCGAGTTCGGCGGCGGCGTCATCGACCTGCGCACCATCGACGCGCCGACTGAACCCTTCTTCAACATGAAGCTTTCGTTGGCCGGCAACACCGAATCGACCGGCAAGGACAACCTGATCTACTACGGCTCACGCACCGACTTTACAGGGTTCGATGACGACACCCGCGAAGTGCCTGGCGCGATCGGCATCGCCTTTGCGCAGGGCAAGCAGATCAATACCGCCAACTTCTCGGCCGACCAACTCCAGACCATGGGGCAGTCGCTGGTCAACGCGCCTCTACGTCTGTTGCAGCGTGAAAAGACGCCGATCGACGGCGGCGTGGAACTGGCCGGCGGTTTCTCGCAACAAACCGGCCTGGGCACCCTGGGTGTCGTGGCTGTCGCGGGATATGACAACAGCTGGCATGCCCGGAATGGCGTGCAGGAGGAGGGGCAGTTCCAGGGCGACGTGCTGGTGCCGGTCTCCACCTATGCGGTTGAATCGAACCAGAACGACATTCGCCTGAACTTCCTCGGCGGCCTGTCGCTGTCGAACGAGAACCATGAGGTGAAGTGGACCAACTTCTACGTCCGCAACACGTCCAAGGAAGCTCGCACGGTCGCCGGACCGGACTTCGACGCCGGCGGCGGCGTGATCCGCAACGACTATACCGAATGGTTCGTTCGCCAGCTGTTCAGCAGCCAACTGGCCGGCGAACACCACTTCATGGACGGCTCCCTGGAAGTCGATTGGCGCGCGGCCTACGCCAAGACGTCGCGCGACGCTCCCTATGAATCGCGCTTCCAGTACGGCGTCGATGCGGACGGCGATTTCATCCACAACGTCCAGGGCAATCTGATCTCGTTCAGCGAACTGGACGACGACATCGTCTCGGGCGGCGTCGATGTGGCCTACACCCTGCCGCTGTCGTCGGCGCGTGAAGCCATTATCAGCGCCGGCGTCGCCTCGCTGGACAACAACCGCGAAGCCTCGCGTCACGACCTTCAGTTCGAGGCGGTCAACGGTTTGACGGACGATCAGCGCCACTCGCGGATCGACTATCTGTTCTCGGACTACAACATCAACCCAAACACCCTGCAGCTGCGTGAGATCGCCGGCAGCAACGGCGCCAGCGCCTATGACGCCGAGTTGCAGGTCAACGCCGCCTACGCCATGGTCGATGCGGAAATCATTCCGTTGGTCCGCACCACGGTCGGCGTTCGCTTCGAGGACGGTCAGCAGAGCGTCACGCCGCGCGATCTGTTCGGCGGCGCGTCGAGTTTCGAGGCCACCGAGATCGACGAACAGTATTGGCTGCCGTCGTTCACCGCGACCTGGAACTTCGCCGAGGATCAGCAACTGCGTTTCGGCGCATCGAAGACGATCGGTCGGCCGCAGTTCCGCGAACTGGCGCCTCAGGCCTATACCGACCCGGAAAGCGACCGCATCTTCATCGGCAACCCCTATCTGGTGGACACCGAACTGCTGAACCTGGATGCGCGGTACGAATGGTATTTCGCCCGCCAGCAGTTCATCACGGCCGGCGTCTTCTACAAGGATCTGGATAAGCCGGTTGAATCCGTCATCGTCGACGTCGGCAACCAGCGTCAGCAATCCTTCCTGAACGCGCCCAAGGCCACCATCATGGGCGCCGAGGTCGAGGTGAAGAAGTATTTCGAGTTCCCCGACCAGGGCATGTCCTTCATCGCCAACAAGCGCTGGCTGGTGCAGGCCAACTATACCTATTCGGACTCCGATGTTGAGGTCGGCGAGGACGACACCGTCCTGACGCTGGGCGGCGCCGGCGCGCCCGAGCAGGCGTCGTTCTTCATCCAGGACGGCAGCCGTCTCCAGGGCCAGTCGGAACACGTCGCCAACCTGCAACTGGGCTGGGAAGACGACACCGCCCGGTCGCAGGCGACGATCATCGTCAACTACGTCAGCGATCGCATCACGGCACGTGGTGCAGGCGTCGGCAGCGGCCGTGAACCGGACTTCATCCAGGAGCCCGGCGTCTTCCTAGACTTCGTCTATCGCAAGGACTTCACCGTCATGGCCCGCGACATGGGCTTCGCCCTGGAGCTGCGGAACCTGCTGGGGACCGAGTTCGACGAATATCAGGAGCTTGGAAACAAGATCCGGGTCAACAACTACGACCTGGGCCAGAGCGCCTCGGTCAGCCTGACAGCCCGCTTCTGATCCAGAAACAGGCTGCGACCTTGCGACCGGGAGGCTTCGGCTTCCCGGTCGTTTTCGTTTCAGGATCATCCGTATGGACCGTGACTGTCACGAGATGTTCTTGGTGTCTTCACACTCTGGTGCGGCCCGCATACGGACGATTAGTCTAAGTCGCGTCACGGCCGTTGGAGGCCGTGACGAGCATGGCGCCGTGATCGCTGCTTTCCGCAATTTCAGTTTGACGTCGGCGGCCGAAACGGCCCGTCGCCTGCCGCTGCGCCGGATCGTCGAATCGATCCTGATCCTGCTGCTGCTAATCCAGGGCGGGCGGTTGGTCTGGATATTCGTCGCGCCGCATGCGGCGCCCGAGCAGATGGCCGCTGCGGCGGCGACTCGGCCCGTGGACACGAACATTCTCTCGCGGTTCGACGCCTTCTTCCGCACGGGCGGGCAGGGAGCGCTCGCCGGCGCTTCGGGCACGGAATCCAGCCAGATGCGCCTGTTCGGCGTGCGTTCGGGAGGCGTAGGCAGCGGATCGGCCATTATCGGTCTGGCCGACGGCCGCCAGGTCTCCGTCGGCGTCGGCGAGGAGGTGGAGCCGGGGCTGGTGCTTCAGGCGGTCGGCCCCGACTTCGTCACCCTGGCGCGCGGCCAGTCGCTCAGCCGCCTCGAATTCACCGACACTCCCGTCGGCGCCGCCGCGCCGCCGCCGCCGCCCTCGACGCCCCAGGTCGTGGCGCCGCCCAGCCCTGCGCCGGCCTCGGCCCAGGGCGCGGTCGTCGATCCCCAGCGGTTGATGGCCCAGGCGTCGTTGCGTCCCCGCATCCAGGGTCTGGGCGTCAACGGCTTCACCGTATCCTCGGCCGGCAATGCATCCGAGTTGCGCAGCGCGGGGCTCCAGTCCGGCGACGTCATCCTGTCGGTCAACGGCGTGGCGCTGAACAGCCCCCAGGCCATCGGCGCCCTGCGCGGCCAGCTGGCCAGCGCGCCCGCCGCCGAAATCCAGTACGAGCGCGCCGGAGAGACGCGCACCACCACCATAAGGACGCGTCCATGACCGCCTCTCTGCGCAACCGCCTGATGCGATCCGGCGTCGGCGCGCTCGCCGCCGTGCTGGTCCTGCAAGGCCCGCTGTCGGCCGTGCCGGTCGCCGCCCAGGAAGCGCGCCAGACGCTGAACGTCCAGGGCGCCGACATTCGGGCCTTCATCCAGGACGTGGCCCGCACGACGGGGCGCACCTTCATCGTCGATCCGGCGGTGACCGGCACGGTGACGGTGACCAGCGACCGGCCGCTGGGCCGGACCCAACTGTTCGAAGTCTTCCTGTCGACCCTGCGGGCCAACGGCCTGGTCGTCACGCCGACCCAGTCGGGCGCCTATCGCATCAGCCCGGCCCAGGGCGCGGCGCAAGGGCCGTCCACCGTGGGTGTGGAGCGGTTCTCGACCGAGGTGTTCCAGCTTCGCAACATCGACGCGGCCTCGGCGGCCGAAACCATCCGGCCCCTGGTCGGGGCCCAGGGGCAGGTGCTGGCCAACCCCGGCGCCAACAGCGTGGTGGTGGCGGATTTCGCCGACAACCTGGCGCGGGTCCGGTCGCTGATCTCGCGGATCGACGTGGATCGGTCCAGCTATGAGGTCGTGTCGCTGGAGAACGCCTCGGCGCGCGAGATCGCAGGCGTGCTGCAACAGGTGATGTCGGCGCCGGGCGCCGGCGGGCAGGGCATGGTCACGGTCACGCCGGTCGAGAGCTCCAACTCCATCGTCCTGCGCGGCGACGGCCAGGCGCTGACCCGCGTGCGGGGGCTGATCCACGATCTGGATGGCCGGTCGCGCGCCAGCCAGGACGTCAATGTCATCTTCCTGGAACACGCCAGCGCCGAGCAGCTGTTGCCGGTGCTGCAGCAGGTCGTCGGTCAGCCCGTCAGCGCATCGACGGAGGGGACGCAGCGGCTGCGGACCCCGCCGACCGGCGCCACGAACGGCGGGTCCGGCGGTCTGTCGCGCACAGCGTCCAGCCTGGGCGGCGCGGACGCCGACACCGGCGCCATCGGCTCTTCCACGGTCACGGCGACGGGCCAGCGCGCCACCATTGCCCGTTTCCCCGGCGCCAACGCCCTGGTCATCTCGGGGCCGGCGGACATGCAGCGGACGCTGGCCGATGTGATCCGTCGCCTGGACGTGCGTCGCCAGCAGGTGCTGATCGAGGCCATCGTGGTCGAGCTGAGCGACAATGCAGTGCGCGAGCTGGGCGTCCAGTGGCTGTACGGCGGTGAGAACGGCGTGGGCCTGACCAACTATTCCAACCGCGCCTCGCCCCTGGTCCCGCTGGCCGGCGGCGCCGCGGCGGGCCAGCTGGACCCGGACGATCCGTTGCGCGAACAGCTTCAGAGCCTGGCGCTGAACAGCCTGCTGGGCGCCAACGGTTTCGTCGGCGGGGGCGGGGGCAAGATCGGCAACGGCCTGTTCGGCTTCATCATCAATGCGGCCAAGACCGATGAAGGCTCCAACCTGCTCCAGACGCCGTCGATCATGACGTTGGACAATGAAGAGGCGACCTTCCTGGTCGGGCAGGAGGTGCCGATCACGACGGGCCAGACGCTGCTGGACGGAAACTCCAACCCCTTCACCACGACCGACCGCAAGGACATCGGCGTGCGGTTGACGGTCAAGCCCCAGATCAACGCGGGCGGCTCGATCACCCTGACCCTGCGCCAGGAGGTGTCGGCCATCAACGGCGTACTGACCAACGGCGCCTCGGACCTGGTGCTGGACAAGCGCGAGCTGGAGACGACGCTGGTTGTGGATGACGGCGACATCGCCGTCGCGGGCGGTCTGCTGGACCAGAACGACCGGCTGGCCACCGACAAGGTGCCGGGGCTGGGCGACATTCCGGGCGTCGGCGTGTTGTTCCGCTCGACCAGCCGACAGCGGGGGCGGACCAATCTGATGGTCTTCCTGCGCCCCACCATCATCCGCACCCCTGCCGAGGCGCAAGGCCTGGCGGCCGACCGCTGGGGCTATATGCGCGCCCAGCAGCAGTCGGTTCAGCCGGATCGCGAGCCCAGCCTGGACGCCCTGGTGCGGGACTATATGCGCACCCAGCCGCCGGCGGCTCCGGCCGTGGGCGAGCCGCTGGTGATCGCGCCGACCGCCCCCATCGCGCCGATCGACGTCGCGCCCCTGCCGTCTGCGGGGAGCTGACCCGTGATCACGCTGGTCAGCCCCAGCCTGCCCTATGGGTTCGCCAAGCGGCACGGCGTGCTGTTGCTGGACATCGATGACGTGGCGCGGGTGGGGCTGCGGCATGGCGCGGACCCGATGGCCCTGATCGAGACGCGGCGTGCGCTGGGTCGGCCGCTGGCGGTCGAGCCTCTGACCCAGGCGGCGTTCGACCGGCAGCTGTCGGAAATCTACGCCGGCGACCATCTGACGGGCGGGGATGGCGACGACCTGGACATGCCGGCGGGGCTGGAAAGCCTGATCGACGACATCCCGGCGGCGGCGGACCTGCTGGACACCGCCGACGACGCGCCGGTCATCCGGCTGATCAACGGGGTGATTGCCGAGGCCGTGCGGGCCGGGGCGTCGGACATCCACCTGGAAACCTACGAGACGGCGCTGTTGGTCCGTATGCGGATCGACGGAGTGCTACGCGAGGTCCTGACCCTGAACCCGCGCATTGCGCCTTTGCTGGTGTCGCGGATCAAGGTCATGGCGCGGCTGGACATCGCGGAAAAACGCGTGCCGCAGGACGGGCGGATTCCGCTGGCGCTCGGCGGCAAGACGCTGGACGTGCGGGTGTCCACCCTGCCGTCGCGGGGCGGCGAGCGGGTGGTGCTGCGGATCCTGGACAAGGATCAGGCCGGCATGACGCTGGACCGGCTGGGCATGGATACGGACGCCTTCGCCGCCTTCAAGGGGGCGCTGGCCGAGCCGAACGGGATCATCCTGGTCACGGGGCCAACGGGTTCGGGCAAGACCACCAGCCTGTACGCCGGGCTGTCGTTGCTGAACGACCAGACGCGCAACATCCTGACGGTCGAGGACCCGGTCGAATACGCCATTGACGGCGTTGGCCAGACGCAGGTCAACACCAAGGTCGGCATGACCTTCGCCGCCGGCCTGCGCGCCATCCTGCGCCAGGATCCGGACGTGGTGATGGTGGGCGAAATCCGCGACGTGGAGACGGCGGGCATCGCCGTTCAGGCCTCGCTGACCGGGCATCTGGTGCTGTCGACCGTCCACACCAACGATGCGGTCGGGGCGGTGACGCGGTTGCGCGACATGGGGGTGGAGCCCTTCCTGCTGGCCTCGACCCTGCGTCTCGTCGTGGCCCAGCGGCTGGTGCGACGGCTGTGCGGCGAGTGCCGGACGCCCGAGATCGCCGACAAGACGACCGCCCGTCTGATCGGCGCCAAGGCCGGGGTGCGCGTCTGGCGTCCGCACGGCTGCGCCCACTGCGCCAACACCGGCTATGTCGGCCGGGTCGGCCTGTATGAGGTGCTGAAGATCGACGATCGCGTCCGTCGCCTGATCGCCGCCGAGGCCGACGGCGACGCCCTGAGCGCCGCGGCGTTCGCACAGGGCGGGACATTGGCGGATCGCGCGCGCGACATGGTCCTGCAAGGCGTGACGTCGATCGAGGAGGCGGTGCGAGTGTCGCGTCAGGAAACCGCCGTCGATCTGGATGGCGACAGTTCGGGCGAGGCGGGCTGATGGCGGCGTTCGATTATGTCGCCGTGGACGCGGCCGGACGCACGGTGTCCGGCGCCCTGACCGCAGCGGACGAGGTTGCGGCGCGAAGCCTGTTGTCGCGTCGTCGGCTGGCCTTGCTGGAGATCACGCCTGCACGCGTCGTCGGCCGGGCCGAGACCGCCGCGCGGCCGGGCGGCAAGCTGAACGCCAAGACCCTGGCCCTGACCACGCGGCAACTGGCGACCCTGATTTCCGTGGCCCCGATCGAGGAGGCTCTGCGGACCCTGGCGCTTCAGGCCGACCGTGTCGCGGTTCGCCGGGTGCTGGAAGGCGTCCACGCCGGGGTGATGGAGGGGCGTCGTCTGTCCGACGCCATGAGCCGCCAGGGCCAGGCCTTTCCGCCCCTCTATCGGGCCATGGTCTCGGCCGGCGAACAGTCGGGGGCCCTGCAACCGATCCTGGAGCGGCTGGCCGACGGGCTGGAGCGCGACCAGCAGGTGCGCGGCAAGGTGATCACGGCGCTGGTCTATCCGTGCGTGCTGGCGGTCGTGGCGCTGGGCGTCATCGGCGCCCTGATGACCTTCGTCGTGCCCAAGGTGGTGGATCAGTTCGACAGCATGAACCAGACGCTGCCCTTGCTGACGCGGCTGGTGATCGGCGTGTCGGACCTGATGCGGAACTGGGGCTGGCTGGTGCTGGTCGTCCTGGCCGTTCTGGCGGCGGCGGGCGTCGTGGCGCGTCGCAGACAGAACATCCGAATGACGATGGACCGCGCAGTGCTGCGTCTGCCGCTGGTCGGACGGCTGACGCGCGACCTGCACGGGGCGAAGATGGCGCGGACGCTGTCGACGATGATCGCCGCGGGCCTGCCGGTGCTGGAGGGTCTGACGATCACGGCGCGCACGGTGTCCAACCGGGCGCTTCGTCAGGCGACCGAGGCCATGGCCGACGCCGTGCGCGAGGGCGGCGGGCTGTCGGCCGCCATGCGCCGCGCCGACGTCTTCCCGCCGATCCTGGTTTACATGACCGCCTCGGGCGAGAGCAGCGGACGGCTGGAGCCGATGCTGGAGCGCGCCGCCGACTATCTGGAACGCGAGTTCTCGACCTTCACGGCCGTGATGCTGAGCCTGCTTGAGCCGGCCATCATCGTCGTCATGGGCGGCGTGGTCGCCCTGATCGTGCTGTCGATCCTGCTGCCGATCCTTCAGATCAACACCCTGGCGGTGGGATGAAAGGACTTCTCATGACCAAGACCGAACCCCGGACCCGCCGGCGCAAGCGCGAAGGCTTCACCCTGGTGGAGCTGATGGTGGTCATCGTGATCATCGGCCTGCTGGCCACGGTGGTGGCCATCAACGTCCTGCCCAGCCAGGACCGCGCCATGGTCGGCAAGGCCAAGGCTGACATCTCCGTGCTGGAACAGGCGATCGAGACCTATCGGCTCGACAATCTGAACTTCCCCACCGACCAGCAGGGGCTGCAGGCCCTGGTCGCGCCGCCCGCAGGCCTGACCCAGCCCGAACGCTACCGCGAGGGCGGCTATGTGCGCCGTTTGCCGGAAGATCCTTGGGGCAACGCCTACCAGTATCGGCGCCAGAGCGCCCACGGCGGGCAGTTCGACGTCTTCTCGCTGGGGGCGGACGGCAAGGAGGGAGGGGAGGGCAATGACGCCGACCTTGGAAACTGGCAGGGCTAGGCCCGCCGTCCGGGCCGGATTCACCCTGGTCGAGCTGATGGTCGTGATGACGATCATCGGCCTGGCGGCCGGCGCCGTCGTTTTGTCCATTCCCGATCCCCGGCCCTCGGTCGGGATGGAGGCGGAAAGGTTCGCCGCGCGGCTGGTGCGCGCCAGGGAAGAGGCGATCCTGACGAACCGACCGGTCGCGGTGGATGTGGACCGCGTCGGCTATCGCTTTTCCAACTTCGACGGGCGGGACTGGACCGCCCTGAACGGCGTCTTCACGGCCCAGACCTGGGACGAGGGCCTGGGCGCGCCAGGAGGGGCGCGGATCGTCTTCGATCCGACCGGCGTGACGGACCCGGCCGAAATCAGGCTGATGCGCGACGGCAGGAGGCGCACCGTCGTCGTGGACGGCGCAGGCGAGGTGGTGGTCGATGGCTGACCGCGCCGGCTTCACCCTGATCGAGATGCTGGTCGCCCTGGCGGTGTTCGCCCTGGCGGCGCTGGCCCTGCTGAACCTGTCGGGAGAGAGCACGCGCTCGGCCGCCCGTGTCGAGGCGCGCACCCTGGGCGGCATCGTGGCCGAAAACGTCGCGGCGGAGGCCATGATCGCCCCTAGCTTGCCGGTCGGGGAGACGTCGGGCGAGACGACGCTGGGCGGCCAGGTCTGGCGCTGGCGGCGCGTGGTCAGCGGGACGGAGGTTCCGGGCGTGGGCCGCATCGACGTGCGGGTGGCCAACGACGAGGGCCAGGCGGCGGATCGTGTGCTGTTCCGGGCGGCGGGCGCATGAAGACCGCCAAAGCCCGCGCGGGCTTCACCCTGGTCGAGGTGTTGGTCTCGCTGCTGATCTTCGCCCTGCTGGCGGCGGCGGGCGCCCTGGTGCTGGGCCAGACGATCGACACGCGGTTTGCGGTCCAGAGCAATGTCGAACGCACCGCCGCCCTGCAACGGACGCGCGCCCTGCTGAAGGCTGATCTGGCCCAGGCCTCCGACCGGCGCACGCGCGGGCCCAGCGGACGGCCCCTGCCGCGCGCCCTGATGGGGGCGCAGGCGCCGGGCGATCCGGTTCTGGTCCTGGTCCGCAACGGGTGGAGCAATCCCGACGCTGCGGCGCGGCCGTCGCTGCAACGCGTGGAATATCGGCTGACCGATGGGCGGTTGGAACGGCGGGTGTCGCCCTATCTGGACGGGGCGCGGGCGGGCGCCGCCCAAGTGCTCTACACCGGCGTCCGCGACGTGGCGGTCACCTTCCTGCAGGACGGCAGCGAGGCCCCGGCCTTCATCTCGAACAGCGCGCGGCCCTTGCCCGACGCGGTGCGGGTGGTCATGACGCTGGACGGCATCGGACGCGTCGAACAGCTGTTCCTGGTGGCGGCGGCGTGAGGGGGCGGCGTCGAGAACGCGAGGGGATGGCCCTGCTGACCGTCCTGCTGCTGGTGGCGGTGATGGCCGTCGTGGCGGTGGCCATCCTGGACGACGTGCGCTTTTCCGTTCGCCGCACGACCAATGTGGAGACCCAGGCCCAGGCCCAGTGGTACGCCGCCGGCGCCGAAAGCCTGGCGCGGCGCCAGATCGAGGATCTGATCGCCGCAGACCCCGTCCGCACGCCGCTGGAGCCGCGATGGGACGGGCGGGTGCTCAGCTTCCCTATCGAGGACGGCGCGATCCAGGCGGTGGTCCACGACGGCCAGGCCTGTTTCAACCTGAATAGTCTGGTGCTGGGCCAGGGCGAGGACCTGGTGGCGCGGCCGGAGGGGCTGGCGCAGTTCGTGGCGCTGGGGACGGCGCTGGGGCTGCCGCGTACGCGAATGGCGACGGTCGGCGCCGCCTTGACCGACTGGATGGACGCGGACGGCGACCCCCTGCCGGGGGGCGCGGAGGATGCGCGATACGCCGGACTGTCGGTCCCCTATCGCACCGCCGGGATCATGCTGGCCGATGTCAGCGAGATGCGGGCCGTCGCCGGGATGGACGACGGGCTTTACCGGCGTCTGCGGCCCTATGTCTGCGCCCTGCCGACGACCCGGCTGTCGGCGATCAATGTGAACACCCTGAGACCGGATCAGGCGCCGTTGCTGACGATGCTGACGCGCGGCGCGCTGGGGCCGGCGGCGGCGAAGACCGCCATCGCCGCGCGACCGGCGACCGGTTGGGTCAGCGCCGACGCCTTCTGGGCGCAGCCGGCCCTTCAGGATTTCACGCCCGACGACGAGACGCGCGCGCAGGCCACGCTGCTGACGCGCTTTTTCGACCTGACCGTCGATGTCGATTACGGCGGCGCCCACGCCGTCCGCACCGCCCTGTTGTACGCCGCGCCCGAAGGGGGCGTGCGCACCGTCATCCGCCGCTGGATACCCGAAGAATGACCACGACCCGCATCGTCCAGATCCCTCCGGCGGCGTCCATGCCCGCGCCCTTCGTCGTATTTGATGGCCAGGGCCGGGTGATTCAGCGCGGCGCCTTGCTGCTGGAAGGCGAGGCGCCGCACGCCGAGGTGCGCACCCTCGCGGTCGCGCCGGGGGCCGATGTCCTGATCCGCTGGCTGGACCTGCCGGTCGGCGGCGCGGCCCAGACGCGGGCGGCGGCGCGCTGGATGCTGAAGGACGACCTGGCGGCCCTGCCGGATCGCACCGTGGTCGCCGTCGGCGCGCCCGGCGTCGCGGACGGTCCCCGCCTGACCGCCGCCGTCAGCGCCACCCTGCTGGAGGCCTGGATCGACTATCTGGCCGCCCTGGGCGTGTCGGTCGAGGCCGTCGTGCCCGACTGTCTGGTCCTGCCTGAGCCGGACGACGACCTGACCCTGACGACGGTGGCGGTCGGCGGCGATGTGGCCCTGCGCGGGCGCGGGTTCGCCGCCACGGTCCAGGCCGATCTGGTTCAGGCCATGGCGGGCGATCGGTCGCTGGCGCCCCTTGGGGATTGGGACGCGGCCCTGTCGGCGCTGGCGACCGCGCAGCCGCCGGTCAATCTGCTGTCCGGCGTGGAGCGGACACGCCAGGTATCGAGCGGCGGCTGGCGCCGGGTCGCGGCCTTGGCTGCGGCGGTGGTGATCTCGCCGCTGATCCTGGCCGTCGCGGGCGCAGCGCACGACCAGCATGAGGCCAGCCAGGCCCGCGAGGCGACCCTGGCGCTGATCGCGGAGGCTCTGCCGGACGCGGCCAAGGCGGCGGATCCGATCGCGGAGGCGCGCCGTCAGTTGGCTGCGGCCCCGCCGCCCGGCGGCATGGCGGCGGCGTCCGCCGCCCTGTTCGCTGCGGTGGAGGGCGTCGAGGGTGCGGAACTGGACGGCATGTCGTCTTCGGCAGGCCAGGGGTTGAGGGCGACCGTCAGCTATCCCGCCTTCGGCGACCTGGACGCCATGCGGACGGCGCTGAACGGATCGGGGCTGAGCCTGTCGGACACCAGCACCGTCGAGGACGGCGGTCGCGTGGTCAGCGAAGTCGTGCTGAAAGGCGCGTCATGAACGGAATGATCGCACAGACAATGGCCTGGTGGGACGGACGGTCCCTGCGCGAGCAGCGGATGCTGGCGGTGATGGGGGTGCTGGTGTTCGCGGTTCTGGCGTGGCTGCTGATCGTGCGGCCGGTCTGGGCCTGGCGCGCCGACGCGGCCGATCAGCGTGCGACGGCGGAGGCGGACCTGTCGACGATCCGGCGCGCGCTGGGCGATGCGGCGCCCCGTTCGACGGGGGCGAGCGGCGTCGACATTCAGGCCGTCGTGGCCGAGGTCAGCGCGGCCGGGGGCGTTTCGCCCGTCATGGGGATGTCGCCCGACGGCGGCCTGGGGTTCGCCCTGACCAATGTCTCGACCGCTGCGGCCTTCGGCTGGCTGGCGGCGCTGGACGGGCGCGGCGTTCAGGCGACCAGCCTCAACGTGGTCGAGAACGCCGATGCGACCCTGAGCGTCGAAGGGGCTCTGGCGGCGAAATAGCGGTCAGGGCAGGCGTTCTTCGACGCCGTCGTCCGTGCCGATGATGGCCAGGTCCGCCAGGTCCAGGAACAGGCCGTGTTCGACCACGCCGGTGATCAGTTTCAGATCGTCGGCCAGGCGAACCGGGTCGTGGATGGCCTTGCAGCCCGCGTCATAGATCAGGTTGCCGCCGTCGGTGCGGACCAGGCCGCGATCCGCCTGGCGCACGCGGGCGGGCTGATTGATGTCATGGTCGATCAGGACGTCGGCGATGCGGTTCGCCGTGGTCTTGTGACCGAAGGCGACGACCTCGATGGGCAGGGGGAAGGTCCCCAGCACCGGAACCACCTTGGCGGCGTCGGCGATGACGATGCAGCGGGCCGAGGCCTCCCACACCAGTTTCTCGCGCAGCAGGGCCGCGCCGCCGCCCTTGATCAGGGCCAGGCCGGGGCCGACCTCGTCGGCGCCGTCGATGGTCAGGTCGATGCGGGGCGTGTCTTCCAGCGTGGACAATGTCAGGCCCAGTTCGCGCGCCAGGTCAGCGGTCTTTTCCGAGGTCGGGACGCAGCGCAGGCCGGGCAGGCCCCGCGCCGCCAGCGCCTTGACGAACCAGGCGGCGGTGGAGCCGGTGCCCAGGCCGACGATCATGCCGGCCTCGACATGGGCGGCGGCGGCCTCGCCGGCGTTCTTCTTTTGCTGATCGCTCATTTGGATTTTGCGGCTTTCTGAGCTTTCGCCTTCTCGCGGAAGGCGGCGCCGGCGTCCGGCTTGAGGGTTTGTCGGGCGCGGCCGAAGGCGAGAGCGTCGGCGGGCACGTCATCGGTGATCACCGAGCCGGAGGCGACGATGGCGCCGTCGCCGATCACGACCGGGGCGACCAGGCTGGAGTTGGAGCCGACGAAGGCGCCGGCGCCCACGTCGGTGCGGGCCTTGTTGAAGCCGTCGTAGTTGCAGAAGATCGTCCCGGCGCCGATGTTGGCGCCCGCGCCGACCGACCCGTCGCCCAGATAGGCCAGATGATTGGCCTTGGCGCCCGCGGCCATTTTCACATTCTTCACCTCGACGAAATTGCCGACCTTGACCCCCTCTGATAGGTCCGCGCCGGGCCGCAGCCGGGCGTAGGGGCCGACCTCGGCGCCGGAGGCGACGCGGGCGCCCTCAATGTGGCTGAAGCTGCGGATGCGGGCGCCGCCCTCGATCACCGCGCCGGGACCGAAGACGACGAAGGGTTCGATGACGGTTCCGCCGCCGACCTGAGTGTCCCAGGCGAAATGGACGGTATCGGGCGCGCTCATGGTCACGCCCGCCGCCAGGAAGGTCTCGCGCTGGACGCTCTGGAAAAGGGCTTCGGCCTGGGCCAGTTCGGCCTGGGAATTGACGCCCATGACGGCGTCCTCGGCGGCGAAGACGGCGCGGGTCGGATGGCCGCCCTTGCGAGCCAGTTCGACCACGTCGGTCAGATAGTATTCGCCCTTGGCGTTGTCGTTGGTCACATCCGCCAGCAGCGAGAACAGCAGGGCGGCGGGGGCGGCCATGACGCCAGAGTTGCAGGCGGTGATGGCGAGGACTTCGGCCGACGCCTCCTTGGCCTCCGTGATGGCGGTCAAGGCGTCGCCGTCCAGGATCAACCGGCCATAGGCGCCGGGATCGCGCGCCTCGAAGCCGATCACGGTCACACCATCGGCATTGAACACAGGCGCGATGTCGGCGGCCTTCAGCAGGGGCACGTCGCCGTAGGTGACGACAACCTCGCCGTCGAAGCCTACAAGCGCCTGTTCGGCGGCGCGGACGGCGTGGCCGGTGCCCAGCGGCGGGTCCTGGACGGCGACGGCGGCCTCGCCGAGGCGTTTGACGACATGGGCGCGGACCTCGGGCGAGTGGGTTCCGACGACAACGACAATCCGTTCACAGCCCAGGCCCTCGGCCGCGTCGATGGCGTGATCCAGCATGGCGCGATGGGCCACCGGATGCAGCACCTTGGGCAGGGGCGACTTCATCCGCGTGCCCTGGCCGGCGGCGAGAATGATGGCGGCGCGGGGGCGCGTCTGGCTGGTCATGAATCGTCTCGCGGTCTAGTCGTCCTGCGATCTAGCCCATCATGCGGGCCAGCGGGAGATGTGGATGACCGATCGCGATCTGGAAGGCTGGACCATCGCCTTCGATCTGGATGGGACGCTGGTCGATTCCGCGCCGGACCTGATCGGTACGCTGAACCGGTTGCTGGTCGAGGAGGGGTTGCCGCCCGTGCCGATGGAGGCTGCCTCGACCCTGATCGGTTCGGGTGCGCGGGCGCTGCTGGTTCACGGCTTCGAGGCGGCGGGCGCGTCGGTCGAACGGGCGCAGTCGGACTCATTGTTCGAGCGTTTCCTGGTCGATTACGCCGCCCATATCGCCGACGGGTCCCGGCCGTTCGACGGCGTGGTCGAGACGCTGGAGCGGTTGAGCGCGCGCGGGGCCAGTCTGGTCGTGGCGACCAACAAGCGCTCGGATCTGTCGGAATTGCTGCTGGAAAAGCTGGACCTGACCCGGCATTTCGCCGCCATCGTCGGGCCGGACCGGGTCAGCGCCCGCAAGCCCTCGGGTGCGCATCTGAAGGAGGCGGTCATCAAGGCCGGCGGCGATCCCGAGCGGGCCATTATGGTCGGGGATGCGGCGCCCGACGCGGAGGCGGCCAAGGATGCGGGCATGCCGTGCATCCTGGTCACCTTCGGCTTTACGCCCGTGCCGGTCGAGGAGCTGGGCGCCGACGTGCTGATCGACGATTTCGAGGATGTCGAGGAGGCCATCGACGGCATCCTGTCGGACTTCTACGTCATGAAGGCGCTGAAATTCTGAGGGGCGCCGACAGGAAATCTGTCGGCTGAATGATCGCCGGAGCGGTTGCGGATCGACGCCGCGATGGACAGATTGGCGCACCCCTGTTGAAAGCAACTTCATGCTCGCCAGATTTTTCAAGATCCCGCTGTGGCAGCGCACCGCCGCCGGCTTTGTCCTGGGCATCGTCGCCGGGCTGATCCTGCGTGAACGGGCCGAGGTCTGGCTGCAGCCGATCGGCGACGTCTATCTGAACCTGATCCGCATGGTGGTGGCGCCCCTGGTGCTGTTCACCATCGCCAGCTCCATCGCCAAGCTGGGCGAGGGGGCGGGGGCCGTGCGGCTGGGCGTGCGGACCATCGTCTGGTTCGCCATAACCTCGCTGCTGGCCGTGCTGGTCGGTTTCGCCTTCGGCCACATCATCAATCCGGGCGTCGGCCTGTCCAATCTGCCGCTGGGCGAGGTCAAGGAACGGGTGATCCCGACGCCGCTGGAGGTGCTGATCGGGGTGGTGCCGACCAATCCGTTCGCGGCCCTGGCCGAGGGCAAGGTGCTGCAGATCATCTTCTTTTCGGCCTTGGTCGGCATGGCGCTGGTGGCCCTGGGCGACCGGGCCCAGGGCGTGCGGCGGCTGGTGGACGAAGGCGCGGCCGTCATCTTCCGCATCACCCGCTGGGTGATCCAGCTGACGCCCATTGGCGTGTTCGGCCTGATCGGCTCGGTCGTCGGCGGCTATGGCTGGGAAGCCCTGCTGCCGCTGCTGAAGTTCATCGGGGCCATCTACGTCGCCTGCCTGTTCCACATCCTGATCGTCTATTCGGGCCTGCTGAAATTGCATGGGCTGAAGGTCACCAGCTTCTTCCGCGGCGCCTTCGCGGCCCAGCAGACGGCCTTCGCGACCTCGTCGTCGCTGGGAACCCTGCCGATCACCCTGCGCCAGACGGTCGAACGGCTGGGCGTGCCCCAGGCCTATGCCGCCTTCGCCGTGCCCCTGGGCGCCAATGTGAAGATGGACGGGTGCGGCGCCATTTATCCGGCGATCGCCTCGATCTTCATCGCCCAGTATTTCAAGATCGACCTGACCCTGACGCAATACATCCTGATCGGCCTGACGGCGGTGCTGGGCTCGCTGGGCACGGCGGGTGTGCCCGGCACGTCGATCGTCATGCTGACCCTGACCCTGTCCACGGCGGGCCTGCCGCTGGAAGGCATCGGCTATATCGTCGCCATCGACCGGGTCATCGACATGATGCGCACGGCGACAAACGTGACCGGACAGATGCTGGTCCCGGTGCTGGTGGCCAAGGAGGAGGGCATCCTGAACGAGGACATCTACAACGGTCACGTCGCCTGGCTTCCGGGCGACCCGGAAGCCGACACGGCCGAAGGTGTTCGCGCCGCCGGAATCTGAAACAGGCGCTTGCGCGGGGACGGCGACCGGGCTATGTCGCCGCCTCCGCAAGGCAAGGACGCGTAGCTCAGCGGGAGAGCACCTCGTTCACACCGAGGGGGTCACAGGTTCAATCCCTGTCGCGTCCACCATCCTCCCCCATTTCCTACCTAGCCTTGCATCGCCCAGTCTTGCGGCCATTGGCCCGTGACTGAACGGTAGGCGAGTGCGAAGGCGCCGATCAGGCCGGCCGAGGCGCCGGCGGTTGGAGCGGCGATATAGGCATCCATGTCGAGACTGCGGAGGCTGGCGTCATAGCCGCCCAACTGTCGTTTCAGCGCATTTCGAACCAGATCGTACATCTGCGGCTGCATCACGCCGCCGCCGATGATGATTCGCTCGGGCCGCAGCGTGTAAGTCAGGTTCGTGCAGAGGCCGGCGATATATTCGGCTGCCATCGCCCAAGCCGGGTGGTCTGTCGCAAAGGTCTCGGCAGGCTCGCCCCAGCGCGCGTGAAGGGCAGGGCCGCTGGTCAGGCCTTCCAGGCAGTCGCCGTGAAAGGGACAGATGCCCGCGAACGTCTCGTCGCTTTTTGCGCGGGGCAGGCGGATATGACCGGCTTCGGGATGGTTCGCCCCGCCGTGAGGCGCGCCGCCGATCATCACCCCGACGCCTACACCGGTCCCGACCGTGACGTAGCAGAAGCTGTCCAACCCCTTTCCGCTGCCAAACAGGCGTTCGCCGATGGCCGAGCCGTTCACGTCGGTGTCCAGCGTCATCGGCACATCCAGCGTGCGCCGCAGATGAGCGAGCAGATTGACGTTGCTCCAGCCGGGCTTGGGCGTCGTGGTGATCGCGCCGTAATCGGCCGCGTCGGGGCGCAAGGAGAGGGGACCGAAGCTGCCGATCGCCAGCGCCGCCAGCTTGCCGTGCCGCGCCTGGGCCTCCACGAAGAAGGCGGCGACGGCATCCAGAGTCTCGTCAGGCGTGGTGGTGGGGATTCGGATCTGGTCGATGAGCCTGCCGCCGACGTCCGCGACGCCGCAGATGAATTTGGTGCCGCCGGCCTCGACGCCGCCGAGCAGGATGGGTTGGGTCATTGTGGCTCGCCTGTTGGGTGCGACGAAGGTTCGCGGGACTGAACGCGGAGTGCTTTAAGGCGTTTATCGTCCATGACACTTCTTGCTCGCATATTGATCACGCTGGACGCCACGACGAAGATTCTGACACGCAAGGAACGGGTGCTCTGAGGAGCAATCCGTGCGCGGCAGGATTTGGCGATTGCGTTGAACGCGATGCATCGCCACCTTCACCGTCAGACTAGGACATGAGACGAGGACGCCAATGGCCCGCAAACCCAACTACAGCTTCGAGCGTCAGGAACGCGACCGCGCGGCGGCCATAAAGGCGGCCGAGAAGGCGGCGGCCAAGGCCGAACGCAAGGCCGAAACCGCGACTGAAAAGGCGCCGCCCGCCGAAGACTGACGCTTTACCGCAAAATCCATCCGTCTTTTCGTTGTTTGGACAGGCGCAAAGTCCTATTCTTGCACGATGACACGCTGGACCCCCGAAAGCTGGAGAACAAAGACCGCCCTGCACATGCCGGCGGACTATCCAGATCCCAAAGCCCTCGCCGTCGTCGAGGACGAACTGCGCGCCCTGCCGCCGCTCGTCTTCGCCGGCGAGGCCCGCCGCCTGACGTCGAAACTGGCGCAGGTGGAGCGTGGCGAGGCCTTCCTGCTGCAGGGCGGCGACTGCGCCGAGAGCTTCAAGGAGTTCTCGACCGACAATATCCGCGACACCTTCCGCCTGATCTTGCAGATGGCGGTCGTCCTGACCTTCGCCGGCCGCAAGCCGGTAGTGAAGGTCGGCAGGATCGCCGGTCAGTTCGCCAAGCCGCGTTCGTCGCCGCTGGAGGAGATCGACGGCGTCGAACTGCCCAGCTATCGCGGCGACATCATTAACGGCATGGGTTTCACGCCGGAAGAGCGCGTGCCCGATCCACAACGTCTGATCCGGGCCTATAACCAGTCGGCCTCGACCCTGAACCTGCTGCGGGCCTTCGCCGGCGGCGGATACGCCGATCTGTACAATATCCACCGCTGGACCCTGGGCTTCGCGGGCGATAACGCCGCCGGCGCCCAGTACCGCGAACTGGCCGACAAGATCACCGAGGCCCTGGCCTTCATGGAAGCCGTGGGCGTCACGCCCGAAACCCACCCGGATCTCAGCCGGGTCGAGGTCTTCACCAGCCACGAGGCCCTGCTGCTGAACGTCGAGAGCGCCCTGACGCGCCTGGACGGCGGTTCGGGCGAATGGTTCGACACCTCGGCCCACATGCTGTGGATCGGCGAACGCACGCGTCAGCTGGACGGCGCCCATGTCGAGTTCATGAAGGGGATCAAGAACCCCATCGGCGTGAAGTGCGGACCGACGATGACGGCCGACGACCTGCTGCCGCTGATCGACGCCCTGAACCCGGACAATGTCTCGGGCCGCCTGACCCTGATTGGTCGTTTCGGTCACGACAAGGTCGGCGAACGTCTGCCCAAGCTGATGCGCGAGGTGAAGGCGTCGGGCCGCAAGGTCGTCTGGTCGATCGACCCGATGCACGGCAATACGCTGAAGGCCGGCAACGGCTACAAGACCCGGCCGTTCGACCGGATCCTGGGCGAGGTTCGGACCTTCATCGACGTGGCCGAGGCCGAGGGCGTCCACCCCGGCGGCGTCCACTTGGAGATGACCGGCCAGAACGTCACCGAGTGCATCGGTGGCGCCCAGGCGGTGACCGAGGACGACCTGTCCAACCGCTATCACACCCACTGCGACCCGCGCCTGAACGCCGACCAGGCGTTGGAGCTGGCGTTCCTGGTCGCCGAGCGGCTCAAGGCGGGGCGGGTCGCGCAGTCGGTGGCGGCTTAGATCGGTTTCGTAGCCCTCGGGCTTGTACCGAGGGCTCACGTCGCCTCAGATAAGGGCGTTTCTGGTCATGGCCGCGCCATCGAAGCCGCGCCACGTCTGGATATCGAATACGAAAAGACTGGCCGTACGCGGTGAGTCTGAAGGTGACGATCTATGGACTCTGCGACGCAAGACGAAAAACCCGGCCGGGTCGCCTATCAGGGTGCGCCGGGCGCATTCAGCCATGAGGCTTGCCTCGCTCTGCGCCCGTGGGACGAGGCGGTGGCGTTCGAGACATTCGAAGGGGCGATCGAGGCGCTGAAGTCCGGTGACTGCGGTTGTGCGCTTATCCCGGTAGAAAACTCGACCATCGGCATAGTCGAGCCGGCCGCGACGCTGGTGCGGGCGCTGGGCGTAGCGCCGGTGGCCGAGGTCTGGCGACCGATTCGTCACGCCCTGATGGCGGTGCAGGGCGCGCGTCTGGCGGACATTCGAACCGTCGAAAGCCATCCGATCGCCTTGGCGCAGTGCGAGCGCACCCTGAAGACGCTGTCGCACATCAAGGTGATCGAGCATTACGACACCGCCGGTGCGGCGCGCGATGTCGCCGAAGCGGGTGATCCGACGCGGGCGGCCATCGCTCCGGTTGGCGCCGCAGAGGTCTATGGCCTGTCGATCCTGCGCAACGACTTGCAGGATTCCAGCGATAATCAGACGCGTTTTGTCCTGTTGAGCTTCCCTGAGGGTTGACGGCGCACGGTCTTTGCGTCCTTAAGACCTGCACGGATCGCAAAACGATCCGCATAACCGGAACCGGACCATGTCCCGCCAGCGCGCTCTTTCTGTTTCTTCCGACCGTTCGCGCGCGGTTTCCGGCCTCTATTTCGGCTACGGCTTTTACGGCTTTCGATATGCCGGCTGAGGCGTCGGGCGCACTTCGTCCCTGACAGTCTCACCGGCGACCGCTCTGGATCAGAGCGGCTGTTCGCCCCTGCACATATCGAAATCCAGAATGCCGAAAGCCCGATTCCATGCCCAATTCCAACGTCCAGCAAGTGTGGCCTGACATGGCCGATCTGACCCCCGAGCAGCAGGCGCTCGCCGCCCTGCGCGCCGAAATCGACAGCATCGACGACCAAATCCTGGCCCTGTTCGAGCAACGCCTCGCCGTCGCCGCCACCGTGGGGCGCGCCAAGGATGCGCCGACAGGCCCGCATACCAAGCTGCGTCCCGACCGCGAGCAGACCGTGCTGTCGCGGATGCTGAAACAGGCCAAGCCCGAGAACGCCGAAGCCGTCGAGCATCTGTGGCGCGAGATCGTCGGCTGGGGCTTGGCGCGCCAAGGCCGGTTGCAGGTGCAGGTCTGGGCGCCGATCGAACCGACCCGCGCCTATGACGGCGCCCGCCTGCGCTTCGGCGCCGCCGCCGACATCAAGATGGTGCGCGATCCGCAGAAGGCGCTGGCCTTCGCCGCCGAAGGGCACGGCATCGCGGTGCTGGCGATCAACACCGAGGACGCCTGGTGGATGGGCCTGCGTCGCGAATGGTCGATGCTCAGCGTGTTCGACGGATACGGCGGCGAGACGCCGACGTCGCTGGCCGTGGGCAAGATCGATCCGCCGGCCCTGCCGAGAGGCCGCCGCGTCGTGGTGACGGCCGGCGGAGACGCGGGCGACGGCGGCGGCGCGCGACGCTGGGGCCTCAATACGCATCACGGCTGGACCATCGCCCTGACCGACGCCGACCTGGCGCCGGGCGAGGCCGAAGGCTGCGTCGGCGCGATCGGTTAGACCTGTCCGCGTTTGATGGAATCCTGGGTTCTCGACCGGCGGCTGCCATGTCACGGTCGCCAGCCATCCTTTTCACCTGAGCGAAACCGCATCTTTTCAGCGGCTTGAAGGGTGGGATCGGCTTTTTCCTGAGTCCGATGTCAAACGCGGTTATGATACCGGCTCGGTCTTTGACATCGCCATCCCTCCACAAGACTTGGACTCGTTAGACTGTTTTTTCCGAGTCCAACTTTCAGACCCGAATTGCACTTTTATTGCACAGTGCAATTCGGGCTCTGTTGTTTTCTCCAAAGAAAACAATGATCCTTTGCGTCAATTGCACGCCATAGCACCATTTTTCACGCGTGCAATTCGCCGTCCTGCCTGGCGCTGTCGCCGAAACGGCTTGAAGCTCGGATCGCAGAGGAGAGCCGTGTCCAGAAACGGATGCGGCCCTTCTTTTCAGACGGCCATATTGTCGATCAGGCGCGTCTTGCCCAACCAGGCGGCGGCCAGGATGCGGGCGGGGGCGTCGACGATGTCGTTGCGGAACGGCGTCAGATCCTCGGCGTGGCGAATGACGACGTAATCGACACGTTCGAACCCGGCTTTCAGGATGGCGGCATAGGCTTCGCGCTCGACGCCGGGGAGGGGGCGGCCGCTGGCGGCCTGGATGCCGGCTTCAGCCAGAATGCCGTTCAGACGCCGCGCGATCTCCAGTTCCGCCTCTGACAGGTAGCCGTTGCGCGAGGACAGGGCCAGGCCCCAGCCGTCGCGTTCGGTCGGGGCGCCGACGATCTCGACCGGCAGATCCAGATCCCGCACGAAGCGACGGATGACCATCAGCTGCTGATAGTCCTTCTCGCCGAAGACGGCGACATCGGGCTGGACCTGGTTGAACAGCTTGGTGACGATCAGGGCGACGCCGCCGAACATCTGCGGCCGGAAATCGCCTTCCAGGCCCAAGGCCGGACCGGCCATGGCGATGCTGGTGGCGAAGCCGTCGGGATACATTTCCTCGGCCGAAGGCGCGAACATCAGGTGACAGCCGGCGCCGGCCAGCAGGCGCGCGTCTTCTTCCTGTTGTCGGGGATATTTGCCCAGGTCTTCGTGGGCGGCGAACTGGGTCGGATTGACGAAGTTTGAAGCCACGACGCGGTCGGCGCGATGCGCGGCCTCGCGCACCAGGGTCAGGTGGCCTTCATGCAGGGCGCCCATGGTCGGAACCATGCCGACGCTCAGGCCTTGTCGTTTCCAGTCCCGGACGATCGCACGCAGTTCGGCGACGGTGCGGACAACGGGGAGGGGGGCGGCGTCTATCATTATGAAGCGATTAACCTTTCCGCTTAAGCCTGTTGATGCACCAGACCGCAAAGTCTGGGCTCTAGGGTCATGCTTATGACGCCCGCAGAAGCGACCCGTCCAGTTCTGATCGCCCTGGCCTGCGCCGGCGGCCTGGCCTTGGCCGGCTGCGGTGCGGTGGACAGCGATCCTCATCGTTTCCGTTCGATGGCCGAGAACGTCGCCGCGATCGACGTTCCGCTGACGCCCGGCGCCCGCGAAGGCGGACATCGATCCGCCGAGCAGGATGGTCTGCGCCCCGCCCGGTTTACGCCGGTCAAGGTGGCCGTGATGGACCCGCATGCCATGTGGGACGCCCGCGACGCCCAAGCCGGCATTCGTCACGAGGTCGAGGATACGGGTCTGCGCGACGCCGTTATCCGCGTCACTCAGCCCGTGGTTCAGGCGGCGGCGCCCGCCGTCGTCAAGACCGCAGCGGACGAGGCGGTCGCGCGGATCCAGCCGCCCATGTTGCGTCCGGCCAGCCTGAGCGTTCCAACGCAGGGGCGCACGATCCAGCTGGGCGCCTATTCCAGTCCCTCCGGCGCGCAACAGGCGTGGGCGCGGCTGAGGGCCAAGTCCGATCTGGCGGGCCTGTCGCCGGTGTTCGAGGACGTTCAGGTCAACGGCCGCAGCCTGACGCGGCTGAAGGTCGGACCGGTCTCGACCGAAACCGCCGCCGCCGTGTGCCGGTCCGCCGATGTCGCGGACGCATGGTGCGCGCGCAACAGCTGAGGCCCAGCCGCTCGCCGTCCACAGGTCTGCGTTAAGGTTCCGTTGACGTTTGCAGCATTGAGGCCGAATCTCGCCGGACCTAGGACCGCGCAGCTTGAGTCGCGCGGTCGGCACAGAGGATTCCCTCGAATGACGCAGCCGCATGTGATCGTTCTCGGCAACGAAAAGGGCGGGGCGGGCAAGTCCACCCTGGCCATCCACATCGTGACAGGCATGCTGCACGCCGGGCGGACGGTGGCGATCATCGACCTGGACCTGCGTCAGCGGTCGATGCAGCGCTTCTTCCACAATCGCCTGGCCTGGCTGGCCGCGAATGGACAGACGCTGCCGCAGCCCTTCATCCCCGACATGGGCGATGGCAAGGCCCTGGCCAAGGCGGATGTCGCCCAACAGATCGCCGCGTTCGAGCGCGCCTTCGACGAGGCGGCGGCGCAGGGCGTGGATTGCATCCTGATCGATACGCCGGGCGGGGACACGGCCGTTTCGAACGCGGCGCATGCTCGCGCCGACCAAATCGTGACGCCGATGAACGACAGTTTCGTCGACTTCGACCTGCTGGGCGACGTCGATCCGGTGACGCTGGATCTGCTGAAGCCGTCGATCTATTCCGAGAGCGTCTGGGAAGCGCGCAAGCAGCGGGCCATCGCCCAGGGGCGCCACGCCACCATCGACTGGCTGGTAGTCACCAATCGCCTGGCCGTCGCCGAGGCGCGCAACCGCAAACGTCTGGAAGAGCGGATGACCAAGCTGGCCAAACGGGTCGGCTTCCGCGTCGGGCCGGGCCTGCGCGACCGGGTCATCTATCGCGAACTCTTCCCCTTCGGCCTGACGGTGGCGGACCTGTCGAACGACATCCGGCCGGTGGCGGTTTCGCTGGCCCACGTCGCCGCGCGCCAGGAGATGCGCAACCTGATGAAGGCGATGGGACTGGAACAGGCGCTCAGCCCTTTGGACGTGGCGGCCTGATTTCCTGATGGCCTTGATCTGGCTGGCCCTGGCGGCGATCGCCGTCTGGGCGCTGGTGCGGCTGGGCCGGCAAACCGAGCGACGCGGTCGGGCGCATTGGCGCGTGACGGCGACCCTGCTGGGGGCAGTCATGCTGGCTGGCGGCGCCCTGGCGGCGTTTCGCGGGTCGTGGCTGACGGCGGCGGTCCTGGCGGGGGCGGGGCTCTATCTGGCCTGGTCCTCGCGCATCCGGCCCGTGATCCGATCCGAACCAATCAGCGAAGCCGACGCCCGCGCCGTTCTGGGCGTCGGGCCGGGCGCGAGCGAGGCCGAAGTTCACGCGGCGTGGAAGCGGGCCATGGCGCGCGCCCACCCGGATCAGGGCGGCACCGAAGGCCTGGCCATCCGCGTCAATGCGGCGCGGGATAGACTGTTGAGAAAGACCGGACGCGTCTGAGCCCGCCCTCGGCGTAAGCCGGGGCGTGGAAGGAGGCCCATTCTTGGAGGGCTGGGCGGAGCGCCGGGCCTTCGCCCGGAGTGTGAGTTTGTAAGTACCGTTTCGACGAAGGGTATGACGCTCCGCGCGGAAGGTTGGCCTGCTGACCCTCGGGTCAAGCCCGAGGACGGGGCGTCGAGCGGTGGCGGTCTTATCGCCTAACCCCATAAGCCTGCGACGGATCGGCAGTCCCTGCGAGGACTGTCCCGAGTGCGGCCGAGTATCCCCCCCGCGCCCCTCCGACACCGCTCCATGAGTCGATGTCAACACGAGCCGTTCCAGACCCGCCCCCATTCCATCCGCTCCCGCCGCCGCAAGGTCGCAGGCCAAGCGAGCTTGTGCGGGTTGGCTTAACCTCTCCGCGCGTGGAGGCGCGGGGAGAACAGGTCGCGGGAGCGACCACAGGGGCGACTCTGACAGGGTGATGACCACGCCAGCTTCGGAGACCGAGCCGCCCCCTCCTGGCGCTCGCTGACGCGATCGCCTGTCCTCCCCGTCGACCTTCGCCGACGGGCAGGTGAGCGTGGCGGAGCCGCTACCGCCTTGCCCTCACGGAAGTCTGGCCTTACGGGTCCGCGCTCTTGATCAATGATTCAGGGAGGGGTCGATGACCCTCGCACTTCTGTTTCCGGGGCAGGGCAGCCAGGCCGTCGGCATGGGCGCGCAGTTGGCCGACGCCTTCCAGTCTGCGCGCGACGTCTTTGCCGAGGTGGACGAGGCGCTGGGGCAGAAGCTGTCCGTGCTGATGCGCGAGGGGCCTGAAGACCAGTTGACCCTGACCGAGAACGCCCAGCCCGCCTTGATGGCGGTGTCGGTGGCGGCGATCCGGGCGCTGAAGGTCGAGTTCGGTTTCGACGTGACGACGGCGGCCTATGTCGCCGGTCACTCGCTGGGCGAATATTCTGCTCTGGCGGCGGCCGGGGCGATCTCGCTGTCGGATACGGCGCGGCTGCTGAAGCTGCGCGGCCAGGCCATGCAGCGCGCGGTTCCGGTGGGGCAGGGGGCGATGGCCTCGCTGATCGGTCCCAAGACCGACCTGGCCCTGGCCGAAGCGGCGGCGGCGGCCGGTTCGGAAATCGGGATCTGCGTGGTCGCCAACGATAACAACAACGGCAATATCGTCATATCGGGCGAGAAGGCGGCCGTGGACCGAGCCATCGAGAAGGCCAAGGAACTGGGCGCGCGGGCGATTCCGCTGAACGTCTCGGCGCCCTTCCACTGCCCGCTGATGCAGCCGGCGGCGGACGAGATGGCGGCGGCCCTGGCTTCGGCGACCATCGTGGCGCCGGTCGTGCCCGTGGTGGCCAATGTGCTGGCGCGGCCGGAGCGCGATCCTGAAGTCATCCGCCGGCTGCTGGTCGAGCAGGTCACCGGCCGTGTGCGTTGGCGCGAGAGCATGGAGTGGATGGCGACGGAAGGCGGCGTGACCCGCTTCGTCGAGATCGGCTCAGGCAAGGTGCTGACCGGCATGGCCAAGCGGATTGCGCCGGAGGCCGAGAGCCTGCCGCTGAATACGCCTGAAGAGCTGGAAGCGTTCGCCAAGGCTCTTTGATTTAGCCGCTCATCCCGGCGAAAGCCGGGACTCAGATCTTTGGGCGATGAGCGTTTGGGTTTGCGCAGGAACGGTGATCCCGGCCATCCTGCGCATGAAAGCACTGGGCCCCGGCTTTCGCCGGGATGAGCGGAGAATCTAAATGTTCAATCTTGCAGGCAAGACCGCGCTGGTGACCGGCGCGACGGGCGGGATCGGCGGGGCCGTGGCGCGGGGGCTGCACGCCCAGGGCGCGACCGTGGTGCTGTCGGGCACGCGCGAGGCGGTGCTGGCGGATCTGGCCAAAGAGTTGGGCGAGCGAGCGCATTTCGCCACGGCGAACCTGTCGGATCCCGAGTCGGTCGATAATCTGGTCGCGGCGGCCGAGGCGGCGGCGGGCGCGCCGCTGGACATCCTGGTGGCCAATGCGGGCATCACCAAGGACGGCCTGCTGATGCGGATGAAGGACGAGGACTTCCAGTCCGTCCTGACCGTCAATCTGGAAAGCTATTTCCGCCTGACCCGCGCGGCGGTGAAGGGGATGATGAAGCGGCGCTCGGGGCGAATCATCGGCGTGACCTCGGTCGTCGGGGTGACCGGCAATCCGGGCCAGACCAACTATTCCGCGTCCAAGGCCGGCATGATCGGCTTTTCCAAGTCGCTGGCGCAGGAGGTCGGGTCGCGCGGCATCACCGTCAACTGCATCGCGCCGGGCTTCATCGCCTCGCCGATGACGGATGTGCTGAACGACCAGCAGCGCGAGACCATCCTGGGCCGTATCCCGGCCGGCCGACTGGGCTCGGGCGACGAGATCGCGGCCGCCGCCGTCTATCTGTCGTCCGACGAAGCCGCCTATGTGACAGGCCAGACCCTGCATGTGAACGGCGGCATGGCGATGATTTAAGGTCGTCTGCCGTCATCACGACGCGCAACAGACTATTTCCAGCCCGAAAGCCTGTGCTAAAGGGCTTGATGCAACGGCGGTTCGGGCTTTCGGGCTTGCGTCGCCATCGCTGCCGTGAGACGGCGATTTCTTAGCTACCCCCGCCTCCGCGGCGATTTCAAACAGGCAGAGAGACACTCATGTCCGACACCCTAGAGCGCGTTCGCAAGATCGTCATCGACCACCTGGACGCCGATCCGGACAAGGTTACGGAAAAGGCCAGCTTCATCGACGACCTGGGCGCCGACTCGCTCGACAACGTCGAGCTGGTGATGGCCTTCGAAGAAGAATTCGACATCGAGATCCCGGATGACGCCGCTGAGCACATCCAGACGGTCGGCGATGCGGTCAAGTTCATCGACGAAAAGTCGGCCGGCTGATCTCAGTCGCCGATATCGGCCTAACAGGCTGACGGTTCACAGGGCCGCCCGGCGCTCCTAGCGGAGACGCCCGGCGGCCTTTACTGTTTCTGACCTTTGGGAATCTGCGGTGATTCTGAAAGGTCGGGCTGGAGATAAGGGAGCACGCACCATGCGCCGCGTCGTCGTTACGGGCATCGGTCTGCTGACCCCCCTGGGTTGGGGCGTCGAGAAGAGCTGGAAGGGTATCGTCGGGGGACGATCGGGCATTGGTCCGATCACGTCGTTCGACACCACGGGCTATGGCTGCACCATCGCCGGTGAGATTCCGAGCGTCGATGGACGCGGCGGCGGCGGCGAGGGCGACTTCGACCCCGAGAAGATCATGTCCGTGAAGGACAGAAAGCGCGTCGACGACTTCATCCTGTACGCCATCGCGGCGGCGGATGAGGCCCTGGCCGATGCGAACTGGAAGCCCGAGACCGACGAGGACAAGGAACGCACCGGCGTGATGGTGGGCTCCGGCATCGGCGGCCTGGGCCCCATCGCCGAGACGGCCATCGTCCTGAAGGAACAGGGCGTGCGTCGCGTCAGCCCCTTCTTCATCCCCAGCGCCCTGATCAATCTTGCCGGTGGTCAGATCTCGATCCGCCACGGCCTGAAGGGGCCGAACCATGCGGCGGTGACCGCCTGCGCCACCGGCGCCCACGCCATCGGCGACGCGGCCCGGATGATCGCGCTGGACGACGCCGATGTGATGGTGGCGGGTGGGGCGGAAAGCTCGGTCGTGCCGATCGGCATCGCGGGCTTTTTGGCCTGCAAGGCGCTGTGCACCGCCTATAACGACACGCCGGAGAAGGCGTCGCGTCCCTATGACCGAGGCCATGCGGGCTTCATCATGGGCGAGGGCGCCGGGATCCTGGTGCTGGAGGAATACGAACACGCCAAGGCGCGCGGGGCCAAGATCTACGCCGAGGTCGTCGGCTATGGCATGAGCGGCGACGCCTATCACATCACCGCCCCGTCCGAGGACGGCGAGGGCGGGGTGCGGGCCATGAAGATGGCGCTGAAGCGGGCGGGCATGGAGCCGTCGGACCTGGATTACGTCAACGCCCACGGCACCTCGACCATGGCCGACTGGATCGAGCTGAAGGGAATCGAGGGCCTGGCCGGCGATCACGCCAAGAACCTGACCGTCAGCTCGACCAAGTCGATGACGGGCCACCTGCTGGGCGCCGCCGGGGCCATCGAGGCGGCCTTCTGCGTGCTGGCGATCCGCGACCAGGTCGCGCCGCCGACCATCAATCTGGACGATCCGGAGATGGAGACGCCCATCGACCTGGTGCCCAACAAGGCCAAGCCGATGAAAATTGATGTTGCGATGTCGAACAGCTTCGGCTTCGGAGGCACCAACGCCTCGGTGATCTTCAAGAAGGTCGACTGAGATGTTCGGGCGTGGACGGGTCGAGAAATCCAGCGGGCGGTCGGGGTTCACGGTCTCGCTGCTGACCGCGTCCGCGACCTTCGGCCTGTTCCTGCTCGCCGCGCTGATCGCGGTGTGGGCGATCTATTATGCGCCCGGCCCGTCGGCGCGGCAGGGCGACAAGACGGTCGTGACCCTGGCCAGCGGATCGGGGGTCTCGGCCATCGCGGCGCGGATGAAGGCGGCGGGGGTGATCCGTTCGACGGACCTGTTCCGCGCGGCAGCGACCCTGACCGGGGCGGATCGTCGGCTGAGAGCCGGCGAATACGAGGTGCCGTCGGGCACGTCCCTGGCCGGGGTGCTGAACCTGCTGGTCGAGGGACGGGTGGTGCGCCATTTCGTGACCCTGCCTGAAGGCTGGTCGTCTCTGCAGGCGGTGGACATCCTGAACAAGGAGCCGGTGCTGACCGGCGTGGTCGCCGAGACGCCCGAGGAAGGCAGCCTGTGGCCCGACACCTATGAGGTCTCGCGCGGCGATACGCGTCAGTCGGTGATCGACCGGATGCAACGCGCGGCGAACGAGAACCTGCGTCTGCTGTGGAGCCAGCGTTCGCCGGCTACGGTCGCGCGCACGCCTGAGGAGGCGGTGATCCTGGCTTCCATCGTGGAGAAGGAGACGGCCCTGGCGGCCGAGCGTCCGCGCGTGGCGGCGGTGTTCTCGAACCGCCTGCGCGCCGGTATGCGGCTGGAGAGCGATCCGACCATCGTCTATGGGGTGACCAAGGGACGGCCCCTGGGGCGCGGCATCCGGCGCTCCGAACTGCTGGCGCCGACGCCGTGGAACACCTATCAGATCAACGGCCTGCCGCCGACGCCCATCGCCAATCCGGGCAAGGAGGCGGTCCAGGCGGTGCTGAACCCACCGGCCGATCCGGCCCTGTTCTTCGTGGCGGACGGATCGGGGGGGCACGCCTTCGCCCTGACCTATGACGAGCATCTGCAGAACGTGGCGCGCTGGCGTCAGATCGAGCGCCAGAAGGCGGGCCTGCCGCCCGAGGCCGCCTCGCCTGTGACGCCGGGGACCAGCGCGGCGCCGATGACGGCCGAGCCGGCGGCTGCGCCCGTCGCAGGCGGACAGGCGACGATCACGCTTCCGGCCGGCGCGACGCAGGGATCACGATGAGCAGCCTATCTGGAATGACCGGCTTTGGCCGGGCGGACGGGGCCGGCGAGGGCTGGACCTGGTCGGTCGAGGCGCGCTCGGTCAACGGGCGCAATCTGGAGGTCAGGTTCCGTGGACCCAATGGTTTCGATGCGCTGGAGCGGTCGGCCAAGGCGGCGGGCCAGGCGCGGTTCGCACGGGGCCAGGTCACTGTCGGCGTTCAGGCCAAACGAGCAGAGGCGGGCGAGGCGGCGGTCACGATCAACGCCGCGGTGCTGGCGCGCTATCTGACCCTGGCCAATGAACTGGCCGAGGACGGCGCGACGCCGCCGTCGGCCGATGGCCTGCTGGCCCTGCGCGGCGTGATCGAGGCGCCGGAAGAGGTGGACGATCCAGAGGCGCGGGCGGCGGTGGAGGCGGCCATGGCCCGCACCGTCGAAGAGGCGCTGGATGCGCTGAAGGCCTCCCGCCAGAACGAGGGTGCCCAACTGACGCCGGTGCTGGAAGACTTCATCACCCGAATCG
The DNA here is from genome assembly GCF_049896065.1 of Brevundimonas sp. PWP3-1b1. NCBI lineage: Bacteria > Pseudomonadati > Pseudomonadota > Alphaproteobacteria > Caulobacterales > Caulobacteraceae > Brevundimonas > Brevundimonas sp. PWP3-1b1. Next base: position 1,239,168 of record NZ_JAFCTO010000001.1, read on the forward strand.
AAACGCTGACGACGCAGGCCGAGGGCGAGGCGGCGACCCAGGTCGAGGCCATTCGTGAGCGTTTCACGCGTCGAATCTCTGAGCTGGCGCCGGATGCGCCCGGCCTGGAAGACCGAATTTTTCTGGAGGCCGCCGCCCTGGCGACCAAGGCGGACGTGCGCGAGGAGCTGGATCGGCTGACGGCGCACGTCGCCTCGGCGCGCCAGCTTGTGGCCTCGGCGCCCGCCGGGCGCAAACTCGACTTCTTGATGCAAGAATTCATGCGTGAGGCCAACACGCTGTGCTCGAAATCCGCTACGACCGCGCTCACCGGAATCGGCCTGGAGCTCAAGGCCGTCATCGAACAGTTGCGTGAGCAGGTCCAGAATGTCGAATGAACGCACGCCCCGCCGGGGCGTCCTCCTGATCGTCGCCAGCCCGTCGGGCGCCGGCAAGACGTCGCTGTGTCGCCGGTTGATGGCGGATCACGGCGGCCTGGAGCTGTCCGTTTCCATGACCACGCGCGGCATTCGCCCGGGCGAGGTGCATGGGCGCGACTATAATTTCGTCGAGCACGACGAGTTTCAGCGGCTGATCGACCAGGACGCCTTCCTGGAATGGGCGGACGTTCACGGCAATCGCTACGGCAGTCCGCGCGCGCCGGTGGATCGGGCGCTGGCCGAGGGTCGCGACGTCCTGTTCGACATCGACTGGCAGGGCGCGCGCGACGTGGCCGAGAAATGCCCGGAGGACGCCGTGCGCGTCTTCATCCTGCCGCCCAGTCTGGAAGAGCTGCGCCGACGCTTGGTGACGCGCTCGCAGGACGCCGACGACGTGATCGAGCGCCGTGTCGCCAACGCCAAGGGCGAGATCGAACACTGCGACGCCTTCGACTATGTGCTGGTGAACGAGGACTTCGACCGATCTTACGCCGAATTGGCCCACATCTATCATGCGGAGCGGTCGCGCCGGTTCCGTAACCTGTGGGTCGAGGACTATCGCACCGCGCTGCTGCGCGAGGTCGTCTGAATAAAAAAGCAGCGCCGCAAGCCGTGGGGGTGACCGGCGGCGCTGCGGGTTACTCAACGCTACGCTACTGAAGCCGTTTTGCCGGACAGAAGGTTTCAGACGGTAAATGCGGCGATAGGGGACATTCCCTAGCGGCCGAACGCGCGAGGTTTACGTCCTGTTCGCCCTCTTGACCTAACGTCAGGCGGTGAACGGGGGTATCATGCGCTTTCTGGATTCAATCGGGCCTCTTTTGGCCAGCAGCGCCAAGGAACGCGTCAAGCAGGTTCCAGTGAGGCTTCTGCTGGCAGTCGTGGTCGCCTGGGCGATGTATGCGGCCGACATGGGGCGGTGGATTCCCCTCTGGCTTGCCGTCGCGCTGCTGGTTCAAGCGTTCGAATTAATCGCCATGGCGCCGTCCAGGCGTGCAGAACCTTCTCGTCGACGGTTTTGGGTCGCATTGGCCCTGGCCTCTACGACCCTGATGGCGACGACCTATGGCGGTATGGCGCTGATCATCTGGTCTTCCAATCATCCGGCCCTGGTGACCTTGGCAGCCCTGACGCTGGCGGGCGGTCTGTTGACCAATGTGGCGTCCGGGATCGGCTCGCGTTCGATCTTCTTCATCGGCGGTGGCCCGTATCTGATGGTGCTGGCGCTGATGCCTGTGGTCAAGATCCTTCAGGGCGACACCCACGGCGTCGTGGTCATGACCCTGTCGGCCGCCCTGTTCGCGGGGGCGATCCTGAACGTCTATTGGCGGGTGCACGCTGCACGTCAGGCCGAGATCCAGTCGCGCGCAGAAGCCGAGCAGAGGCTGGAGCAGGCGCAGGCGGCCATGGCGGATCGCGCGGCGATGGCGGCCATCGTAAGCCACGAACTGCGCACGCCCGTCAGCGCCATCCTGGCCGGCGCCCATGTCATTCGCGGGGGCAAGCTGCCCGAGCAGCGCGAGGAGACCGCCGACCTGATCATTGACGCCGGCCAGCTGATGACCGGGATGCTGAACGACCTTTTGGATCACTCCAAGATGGAGGCCGGGGCGATGTCGATGGAGAGTCGCGACTTCGAACTGGGCGACCTGGTGCGCGACACAGCGCGGTTCTGGGCGGCGCCGGCGGCCGAGAAGGGACTGACGCTGGAGATGTCGGGGGGCGAGGGTGACGCCGTCTGGCTGCGGGGCGATCCCTATCGTCTGCGGCAGATCATCAACAATCTGGTGTCGAACGCGATCAAGTTCACGCCGGCCGGCACGATCCGGCTGCAGGCCGCAGCGCCTCGCGCCGACGGCCGCCATCGTCTGACCCTGATCGTCACCGATCAGGGGGCAGGAATCACGCCCGAAGCCATGAGCCGGCTCTTCACGCCGTTCGCGCAAGGATCGGCCGAGGTGGCGCGCACCTATGGCGGGACGGGGCTGGGCCTGACCGTCAGCCGTGAACTGGCGCGGTTGATGGGCGGCGACCTGACGGTCGAGAGCGTGCCGGAGCAGGGGGCGGCCTTCACCCTGTGCATAGACCTGCCTGCGGGCGAGCCGACGCAAGCCGAGAACAGCCTGGATGCCGTGGCGCCGGTGTTGGCCCGCCGCATCCGGGTGCTGGCCGTGGACGATCACGAGATCAACCGTCGCACCATCGCCCTGGTGCTCCAGCCGCTGGACGTCGATCTGGCGACCGCATCGGACGGTCATCTGGCGCTGGCTCTGCTGGCCGAGCGGCCGTTCGACGTGGTGCTGATGGACGTGAACATGCCGGGCATCGACGGCAACGAGGCGACGCGCCGTCTGCGAGCGTCAGGGGGCATCAACGCTGCTGTGCCGGTGATCGGGTTCAGTGCGGGGACCGAGGCCGAACAGGTTCAGGCCTGTTATGCGGCCGGGATGACGGACTGGCTGGCCAAGCCGCTGGAGCCTCGGAAACTTTACGACGCCTTGCACAAGGCGACGTCGTCGGGCGCGCAGGCCGAAGCCGCTTAGGCCAGGGCGGCGAACCAGGGGCGCAGGCGGTTAAGCGCCTCTTCCATCTCCGGCGTCGAGACGGCGAAGCTGAAGCGGATGAAGCGATGGCCGTCGACCGGGTCGAAGTCGACGCCGGGCGCAGTGGCGACCCCGGTGTCGCGCAGCAATCGTTCGCAGAAGGCCACGCTGTCGTCCGTCAGATGGCCGATGTCGGCCCAGATGTAAAAGGCGCCGTCCGGTGGCGCGATTTTCTTCAGGCCCAATGTGGGCAGTGCGTCCAGCATCAGTTGGCGGTTGCGGGCGTAGTTCTGGATATGGCCTTCCAGCTCATCGACCGCGTCCATGGCGACGAGGCCGGCGTGCTGGCTGAGGCTGGGCGGGGTCAGGAACATGTTGCCGATATAGGCGCGAGCGGCGTCGATCCGGGCTTCGGGGACCAGCAGCCAGCCCAGGCGCCAACCGGCCATGCTCCAGTATTTGGAGAAGCTGTTGATCACCACGGCGTCGGGGGCGAACTGCAGCATCGACGGGGTCGGGCCGACGTAGCTGAGCCCGTGATAGATTTCGTCCGAGACGATAGCGATGTCGCGCGCCCGACCGAGCTCGGCGATGGCGGCGAGTTCGGCGTCTGGAATGATGGTGCCGGTCGGATTGGCCGGGCTGGCGATGATGACGCCGGCGGGGGCGGGATCCAGGGCTTGGAGCTGGGCGGCGGTCAGCTGGAACCGGGTCTCGGGTCCGCAGGCGATCTCGACCGGTTCCAGATGCAGGGCGCGCAGGGTGTTGCGATAGGCGACATAGCCGGGACGGGCCAGGGCGATGCGGTCGCCGGGCTTGAACAGGGTGCTGAGCGCCAGGACCAGGGCCGGCGATGCGCCGCAGGTCAGCAGGATGCGGTTCGGATCGACTGTGACGCCGTAGCGGTCGTCATAGAGGCGGGCGATGCGGGCGCGCAGGTCGGGGCTTTCCCAATAGCCCATGGCGTCGGCGTCCAGCACTTGGTGCGCACGGGCGATGGCGGCGGCGGGGGCGCCGGTCGAGGGCTGGCCGAACTCCATGTGGATGATCGACCGGCCTTCGGCTTTCAGCTGGTGCGCCAAGCGGCTGACGGAGATGGCGCGGAAGGGTTCGACGGTCATGGCAAGGGTCTCAGGCAAGGGCATCCGCCAGACGCAGGAAGCCCGCGACATCCACCGTTTCAGCCCGCACATCCGGTTCGATGCCGGCGGCCTCGCACAGGGCGGCGCCGCCGAGCTGTTTCAGGCTGGAGCGCAGCATCTTGCGGCGCTGGCCGAAGGCGGCGGCGGTGACGCGTTCCAGCTTCTTCAGGCGCTCGGGCGACGGGCGTTCGTCCAGCGGGACCAGATGGACCACGGCCGAGGCCACCTTCGGCGGCGGGGTGAAGGCGGCGGCGGGCAGGTGCATGACGATGCGGGCGGTGCAGACAGCCTGGGAAATGACCGCCAGACGGCCATAGGCGTCCTCGCCTGGCCCTGCGGCGACGCGTTCGGCGACCTCCTTCTGGAACATCAGGGTCAGGCTGTGCGGCAGCCAGGGACCGGTCAGCCATTTGATCAGCAGGGGTGTGCCGACGTTGTAGGGCAGGTTGGAGACCATATGGGTCGGACCGGACACCAGATCGGCCTCCTTCACCTTCAGCGCGTCGGCCTCGACGATGGTCAGGCGGCCGGAGCCGTCGTCCAGTTCGCTCAGCAGGGGGATGAAGCGCGGATCCTTTTCCACCAGAACCACGGGGCCGGCGTCGGATTCCAGCAGGGCGCGGGTCAGGCCGCCGGGGCCGGGGCCGACCTCGATCACGGCCCGGCCGTCGAACGGGCCGGCCATGCGCACGATCTTGCGCGTCACATTGAGGTCCAGCAGGAAATGCTGGCCGAAGCTCTTCTTGGCCGAAAGGCCGTGGGCGTCGAGGGTTTCGCGGAGGGAGGGAAGGTCGGTCACAGGCCCTGTTAGCGCGCGGCGCGGGCCGCCGCCATATCCGATGCCAGACGAATGGCGGCGATCAGGCTGTCGGGACGCGCAATCCCCTTGCCGGCGATGTCGAAACCGGTGCCGTGGTCGGGCGAGGTGCGGATGATGGGCAGGCCCAGAGACACGTTCACGCCACCCCAGAAATCCAGCGTCTTGACGGGGATCAGGGCCTGATCGTGGTACATGCAGATGGCGGCGTCATAGGTCGCACGCGCTTCGTCATGGAACATCGTGTCGGCGGGTCTGGGATCGGTGATGTCGATGCCCTCGGCGCGGAGCTGTTGGGCGACCGGGATCAGGATGTCGATCTCCTGAAGCCCCAGGGCGCCGCCTTCGCCAGCGTGCGGGTTCAGGGCGGCCATGGCCAGGCGCGGACGGACGATGGCGAAATCGCGCTTCAGGCTTTCATGGACGACGCGGGCGGTGCGGGCGACGCGCTCGGCCGTGACCAACTCGGGCACCTGGTCCAATGCGACGTGGATGGTGACCAGGCAGGCGCGCAGACTTTGCGCCGTCAGCATCATGACCGGGCCGCGCGTGCCGGGATAGGGGGCGTCGGCGGTCAGTTCGGCGATGAACTCGGTATGGCCGGGAAAGCGGAAACCCGAGGCGTACATCGGCGCCTTGGCGATGGGGGCGGTCACGACGCCGGACGCCTCGCCGGACAGGGCGAAGCTGACGGCTTCCTCGATCCCGTCCGCGACGGCGGAGGCGTTGGCAGGATCGGGCCTTCCGACCTCGACCGGTGCGGGAAGGGGGCGGTGGATGACCGGAAGCGCCGAGGCGAAACGACTTTGAGCGTCGCTGGGCAGGGTGACCTCGACCACCGGCACACCCTGGGCGCGCAGCAAGGCTGCGTCGCCGATGACAACGAAGGCGAGGGCCTGGGCGTGCAACGCCTTCCAGGCGGCGGCCACGATCTCGGGCCCGACGCCGGCGGGTTCGCCGAGCGTCAGGACCAGAGGCGCGACCGCTGGGGTCATTTGAACTCGATCAGGGCGTCGCTGCGCAGGTCGCGCAGGTAGCGACGCTCCAGCACCGCCAGGTTCTGGCTGCGCAGGCGGTTTTCGACCTGCTGGCGGTTCGGCGCCTCCGGGCCGCCCACGCGGCGACCGCAGACGGCGACGAGGTGCAGGCCCAGCGGCGTGCGGATCGGCGTGGAGACCGTGCCGATTTCGCCGGTGCGGGCGAACTGCTGGAACTGGGGCGCCAGGTTGGCGACGTCGGATTCGCCCAGGTCGGCGCCGAGGACGCCCTCGTTCGCGCGCGCCTGGGAGATGATGTTGTCGCAGGTCAGGCCGTTCCGCATCGCTTCCAGCTTGGCGCCGGCGGCCGCGACATCGGCTTCCGACGCGGTTTCGGGCAGTTCGACCATGACCTGACGCAGCGAGACCAGGCTGGTTGCGGCGCCATCGCGCTTGTCGCGCAGATAGATGATGTAGACGCCGCCATCGACGACGATGGGGTTGGACAGTTGGCCGGGTTGAAGCTGGTCGAGCACCGCCTGGACGGCCGGCTGGACCGAATCCCTGACGATCCAGCCGGCGTCGCCGGGGACGCGGGCGTTGGCGGACGGGGCCGAGGAAAACTGTTGGGCGACGGCCTGGAAAGGCGCGCCGCCGATGATCTGCTGCACCAATTGGCGCGCGCCGTTCAGCGCAGCCGGTGCGCCGCCGACGCGCGCGGCGTCGATGTAGATTTCACCGATCAGGAACTGGGGCTTGGAGGCGGCTTCGTTCAGGCGACGAACTTCCTGGTCGACTTGAAGTGTGCTGGCGCGGGCGCGGCTGTTGAAACGACCGGGAATCAGCTGGCCCCAGCCGATCTGGGTGCGCAGGTTCTCGCGGAAGGCGGCGGGCTGGATGCCGCCCTGTTGCAGGAACTGCAGATAGGCGGCGGGCGCCGTGCCGGCCGCACGCGCCATTTCGGCGATCTCGGCATCAACCTCTTCGTCCGTGACCCTGAGGGTCTCGAACTTGGCCATCTCCTGGGTCTTCAGGCGATCTTCGATCAGGGCGTTGAGCGCGGCCTGCTGGATTGCGGGCAGGTTCTGCTCGGTCGGCTGGACCTGGGACGAGGCGATCAGCATCAGCATGCGCTGGCGCAGATCATAGCCTGTGATGATCTGGTCGTTGACGGTGGCGACGATGCCGTCGGCCATCTCGAACTGGGGTTCGGCGCGAGCGGCAGCGGGCGCCTCTTCGGCCGCAGGATTGGGCGCACCGGCCGCAGGGCCTTGCGCGGGAGCCTGAACGGGCGCGGGCGCCGTCTGGCCATGGGCAGAACCGGCGAGCAGGAACGCCGCGAGCGCAGCCCCCGTCGAATAACGCATCAAACCCATTGGTCGTCCTGATTCCTCACAGCGGTCCACCAGCCAGGCCGGCAGGCGGTCGCGCCCCGTAAAGCGTCATGCTCAACGCATATCGCCCTGTCCATAACCTGAACCTCCGAAAGTGGCGAGGTTTAGGCGCACATAGATGCCTTCCGACGGACCGCCGGGCCGCGCGCGGGTGTTGTCGCGGCGGTAGCCCAGTTCGAAGCGAAGGCAATCGTCGTCGAAGAGCACTCCGACCTCGGATCGGGTGATCTCGTTCTGATCCAGATCGGCGATGCCGGCGACCGCGACGCCCCAATTGCCATACACGAACTGCTGACCCGCCAGTTGGACGAACTGGTAGTTCCGGTTCAGCGGTCCATCGATCGGATTCGACTGATCCAGGATGTAGCTGACGGTGGCCAGGTTGCGACGGCCCCAGCGGCCATCGACGGCGGCCTCGGCGCGGCGCACGTCGCCCGAACCGTCGATCGTGGCGTGAACCCAGCTGCGGATGCGATCGGACGGCGAATAGTCGCCCTGAACCACCCAGTCGGAGGTCTCCGCCGCGAGCCCCGTCGGATCGTAGAGGCGCGCGGGATCGTCGGGGATGGAGGTGCGGAAATCGTCCTGCTGGTCGAAGCGATAGCTGCGGCCGACGAACAGGCTGGCCTTGCGACCCTCGGCCCAGCGGATGGTGGCGCGTCCACCGGCGGTCAGGCGCACGCCGCCTTCCAGCAGGTCGTAGCCGGAGAACCGGTCCATACGGAACAGGGACGATTCGTCCAGTTCCAGAACTTGGGAGTCCTCAATGGGGATGCGGCGATCCAGGCTGACCTTGTTGGAGACGGACAGCTGGCCGACCGGCTCAAGGATGATGTCGGCGTCGCTGATGCGTTTGACCAAAGGATAGCTGACATCCAAGCCGGCGCTGAGGCGCGAGCGGCTGACGGTCGCGTCGCTGTCGATGCCCAGCATCGGCGGCAGGTCGGACATGGAATAGAGATCGACGCGGGTGTCGATGAAGGGCTCGACGCGTATCCCGACCGGCAGGATGACGGTGCGACGCCATTCCATCTGTCCCGTGATGCGTCGGCTGTCGACGCCGCTGAGACCCGTCGTAACGGCCGGAACGATCTCCGGGTTGAGAATTGGCGCGCCGACGAAGGCGTCGCGATAAAGCGAGACGGCCGAGCCCTTGAGGCGCAGACGCCCGCCGAAGACCAGTTCGTGCGGCTCCCACCGCGCATCGATCAGCGGCGCGACCAGGGGCAGGGTGTCGTCGTTCTCGAACACCTTGAAGCCGTTGGCGTCGCGGAAGTCGTTCGCGGCGAAGGCGGGGTTCAGGCGCAGGCTCTGGATCGAGAAGGCGGCGACCGAAACATAGGAGCGGTCGGTCTGATGCTCGGCGTAGATCTGGCTGATCAGACGGCGGCGGTCGCCGTAGTAGAGGCCGTTGTCCTGATAGGGCGAGCGCACGTCGTAGCGGTCGAACAGGGTCTTGTCGGAGGTCCGCTCGGCCGTGAAGCCGAAGCGCCACGGACCGTCGGGGTCGAACTCGCCGTGCGACAGCAGATAGCTGCGGCTCTTGCGGTCGCCGAAATCGACGTTGCTCTCGAAGTCGCCGTCGCCGTCCAGATCGAAATCGCCGAACTCGCGGGCGTAGGTATAGCCGCCGCGCGCCACGATCATGCCGTTGGCGAACCGGCGGCGCCATTGCAGGTTCAGTAGCGGGGCGACGGAGGTGTTGATCTGGGGGCTGATCAGCCAGTCCTCGGACGGCGAGACGACGTGGAGGTAAGGAACCTCGACCGAGACGCCGCGCCCTTCGTCATAGTTGACGATCGGCACCAGGAAGCCCGACGCCCGCTCGACCGTCGGGTCGGGGTGAGCGAAGAAGGGGGTGTAGAAGACCGGCACGGGACCGATGTAGAAGACCGCGTTGCGATACAGGATGGCGCGCAGTTGCTCGTCCTGCACCACCCTCTCGGCCTGGATCGAGATGGTCGGCGTCTTCGGCCCGCCGTCGTCGCAGATGGGACAGGGGGTGAAGCGCGCGTAGTTCAGCTCGTTGACGTTTTCGCTGCGGCGCACGGCCGTGGCGGCCATCAGGCTGGCGCCGTTCGACAGGCGCGTGGCGAAATCGACGGCGACGCCGGTGGTCAGGTCTTTGTCCAGTTCGAGACGGCTGGCGTAGACGACCGTTCCGTCGGGCGCGATGGCCTCGACCTGGCCTTCGCCGGTCGCCGAACCTGCGTTCAGGTCATAGGACAGGTTCTCGCCGCGCAGCACATGGCCGCGCGTGCGCACATAGGCGCGGTTTTCGGGCGTGCCGCTGACGATGATGTCAGCGCCTTCGCGGCGGGCGTTGTCGGCATCGACATAGACGGCTTCGGGCGGCAGGCCGTCGGCAGGCGCGGTCGTGGTCGCGGCCGGAACGGTTTGCGCCAGAACAGGCATGGCGAAGGGCGCGCAGGCGACCAGGGTCGCACCGGCGAGAAGCCTTGCTCTGAAAGCGTTGAAGCGCCGATCGCGGCGATCACCCTGCATAGGCCATCCGTATTCTGAGAAGCGAGCGCCCGATTAGCCGTCTTCGGTATAGAACAGCAAGGTAAAGGCTGCGAGCGCCGTCAGAACGGGCGGGAGCCAGGCGGCGACAAAGGGCGCCACGACCTCGGCCGATCCCATCGCCGAAGAAAACTGGTTCAGGAAGAAGAAGGCGAAACCCAGCACTACGGCGGACACGCTCATCCGCGCCAGATCGCCCAGACGCATCAGCCGAAGCGAGAAGGCGGCGGCCAGAATCGACATGGCCGCGAACACCAGCGGCGTGGCCAGAAGCTGCTGGAAGCGCAGGCGGTAGGCCGTGGAGGTGAAGCCGGCGTTCTCGATGCGGCTGATCTGATTGGGCAGGGACCAGAAGGGGGTCGATTGCGGGCGCGCGAAACGGTCGAAGGCCTCTTCGTCGGCCAGACTGGAGACCAGGGTCAGGCTGGAATAGGTCACGGCGCGCTGGCCGATCTGGGCGCCGACCGCGTCGGTCAAGCGCCAGGCGCCCGCATTCAGCGAGGCCGACTTGGCGTCGATCCGTTCGGAGAAGGTGCGGCCGCCGCCGGGCGCGGTCGTGTAGATGAAGAAGCTGACATTCAGCAGGCGGGCGTTGGCGCGGTCCTGCTGTCCGGCGCGGATGATCATCTGACGCTGGTCGTCGCCTTCGCGCAGCCAGATCGCCTCCTTGGGGTCGCCGCCGGGCGCCGTCCCGGAGATGCGCGCGCGTTCGCGTTGCCACAGGCCGTCGCCGGCCGAGGCCAGCGGTCCCAGCACGGTCACGGTCAGCACGCCCAGGACGAAGGCCATGCCGGCGGCCGGCAGGACGAAGCGCCAGGCGGACACGCCGGCGGCGCGCATGGCGATCAGCTCGCTGCGCCGGTTCAGGCTGATGAAGGCCGACAGGGTGCCGAACAGGAAGACGAACGGCATCAGCTGCACGATCACCGACGGCGACTTGAGCAGCACCAGACCGAAGATCCGCACCGCCGACAGGTCCTGGGCCGAGCCGACGCCGCGCGAGACCTCGACGAAGTCGATCAGCATGACCAGGGCCGAAATCACGGCCAGGGCCACGCCCAGCGACTTGAGCTGCTGGACCAGCACATAGCGTTCGATCCCGCCGAGACGGGGAATATGCGGCGAACGACGGGCCGGCATGAGCGCGGTGGTCATGCGAACCTCGCTTTCAGGTCGCGCACGAAGAGCCAGCGTTTGCTGCGTCGCGGCTTCAGCGCGCGGAACAGGACCCGCAGGGCGACGGCGATGGCGATGACGGGCACCACATATTGGAGAACGTTCATCCAGCCATTCCAGGCGCTGGCGGCGACGAGGCCGTAGCCGATGACCCGCAGCAGCAGGAACAGGCCCGCCGCCTTGGCGATCCGCAGCGTATAGCCGGTGCGGCTGAAGGCGCCGCCCAAGATCGCGGACAGGGCCAGAGCCATGGCGACCAGGGCATAGAGCGGCGAGGACAGGCGCGAATGAGCCTCGGCCAGCAGTTCACCCCGCGATCCGGCGACTTCGATCACCTTGGCCGTCGGATTCAGCAGTTGCCGCAGATAAAGGTCCGTCGGCTTGTAGCGGATCGTGTCGGTGACGCCGACGAAGGGGGCGAGCGAGAAGTCGTATCGTCCGAACGACAGGGTCTCCAGCACGCCGCCCGACGAATACCGCTGGGCCGAGCCGTCGAGCATGGTCAGGACCGGCGTCCCGCCTGCGTCACGGCTGAACCGGGCCTCCGACGCGTTCCAGGTCGTGACCTTCTCCTTGTCGTCCAGATAGACGAACAGGTTTTTCAGCAGGCCGTTCTGTTCGATCTGCTGCACATAGACGGTCAGGCCATCGGGGCCCTGGACGAACTGGCCTTCTTCGACCAGCAGGGCGGCGAGGTCGGTGCGGATGTCGAAGGCCTGACGCCGGGCCTCCTGCTGCGCCCAGGGCAAGAGGAAGACGTTGACCAGCAGGGTGACCAGGGCGACCAGAACAGCAATGCGAGCGGCGGGCGAGATCAACTGCCAGCGCGTCATGCCGCCGGCGAAGGCCGCTGTCAGTTCCTGTTCGCGTTGCAACCGCGTCAGGGCGATCAGGGCGCCGACGAAAAGACCGATGGGCAGAATCACCGACAGCAGTTGCGGCAGGGCCAGCAGGGTCAGTTTGATCATGACCCACACGCTCTGGCCCCGCTCCACAATGACCTGGAGTTGGTCGAGGCTCTGGCTCAGAATCCCGATTCCCGCCAAGGCTGCGCATGCAGCGATCACGGGGAACAGGATCTGGCGGAAAAGGTATCTTTGAATCAGGTTCATGGGCGGTTGGACTTCGCCCGGTTGCAGGCGGCGATATTGAGGCGCATCTAGTAGCACATCAGGGCGCGTCCGCGACAAGCAGACGCGCCGTTGTCTTTTTGCCTTTGCAGACGCCGGGTGGGGCCTGGCTGGAGTTGTTTGAATGAAGATCGAGTTCGTCGCCGCCGTGGACGCCGCCGAGATTCTGGCGGTTCCGATTTTTGAAGACCGTGCGTTTACGCCGGCTGGGTCCGCCCTGGACGCAAAGACCAGCGGCGCCCTGACCAAGGCGGCCGGCAAGGGCCGTTTCACCGGCAAGGCGGGCCAGAGCCTGAGCGTCGCCGCACCGGCCGGCGTCAACGCCGACACTGTGCTGCTGGTCGGCGCGGGCGCCAAGGACAAGCTGGACGATCTGGCGGTCGAGGCCTTCGGCGGCAACGCCTATGCGGCCGTGAAACTGTCGGGCGCCGAGGTTCTGACCATCGACGCCTCGGACCTGGCGCCGGAGCAGGCCGCCCGCGTCGGTTTCGCCGCGCGTCTGGCCGCCTATCGCTTCGACAAATATCGCACGACGCAAAAGGCGGACAAGATTCCGTCGATCACCGCGATCCGCGTCGTCACCTCTGACCTGCGCGCCGCCGAGACTGCGCTGGAGCCGCTGTCGGCCGTGGCCGACGGGGTTATCTTCGCTCGCGACCTGGTGTCCGAACCCGCCAACGTCCTGTACCCGGCCGAGTTCGCCAAGCGCGTCAAGGCGCTGGAGAGCCTGGGCCTGGAGGTCGAGATCCTCGGTGAGGTCGAGATGGAGAAGCTGGGCATGCGCACCCTGTTGGGTGTGGGCCAGGGCAGCCGTCGCGAAAGCCAGCTGGCGATCATGAAATGGAACGGCGGCGAGGCTGGGGCTCAGCCCCTGGCCTTCGTCGGCAAGGGCGTCTGCTTCGACACCGGGGGCATCTCGATCAAGCCGGCCGACGGCATGGAAGACATGAAGTGGGACATGGGCGGCGCGGCCGCGGTGACCGGAACCATGATCGCCCTGGCCAGCCGCAAGGCCAAGGCGAACGTCATCGGCGTTCTGGGCTTGGTCGAGAACATGCCTGACGGCAACGCCCAGCGTCCGGGCGACGTGGTCGTGTCGATGTCGGGCCAGACGGTCGAGGTGATCAACACCGACGCCGAGGGTCGTCTGGTTCTGGCCGACGCCCTCTGGTACACGCAGCAGCGGTTCAAGCCGAAGTTCATGATCGACCTGGCCACCCTGACGGGCGCCATGATCGTGGCCCTGGGCCTGGACTACGCGGGCGTCTTCTCCAACTCTGACGATGTCGCCGATCCGATCCTGGTGGCGGCGAAGAAGGTGGGCGAGAACTTCTGGCGCATGCCGATCCCGGCCATCTACGAGCAGCACATCGATTCCAAGATCGCCGATGTGAAGAACACCGGCAACGGCCGCGCCGGCGGCTCGATCACCGCCGCCCTGTTCCTGCAACGCTTCACCAACGGCGTGCCGTGGGCGCACCTGGACATCGCCCCGACCGCCTGGGCCAACAAGAGCCCCAGCCCCACCGTGCCGGAAGGCGGCGTCGGCTTTGCCGTGCGCACGCTGGATCGCATGGTCGCCGACGCTTACGAAGCCTGATCGCCGGGGGTAGAGCCGGGTGAGCGACAAGCCCGAAATCTGGTTCTACCACCTGGAGCGGTCGACGCTGGATCAGGTGCTGCCGACCCTGCTCGAAAAGACGATCGAGCGGGGTTGGCGGGCGCTGATCAAGTCGTCGCATTCGCATCGGCTGGACGAGGTCGACGAGACGCTGTGGACCTTTCGCGACGACAGTTTCCTGCCGCACGGGCGGGCGGATCAGCCCAATGCGGATCGTCAGCCTGTGTTGTTGAGCGAATCGGGAGAGAACCTGAACGGCGCTCAGGCGCTGTTCATCGTTGACGACGCAGAACTGGGCGCGACGGAAGGGTTCGAACGATGCTTCATTATTTTCGACGGTCGGGACGAGCCGGCGTTGCAGCACGCGCGCGGGCGCTGGAAGGCGTTGAAGGGGCAGGGCGCGAACCTGGCCTACTGGCGTCAGACCGACGAAGGGCGCTGGGAAAAGGCGGCCTGATCGGGCTGGTTCTGCTGGCGGGCTGTTCGACGCCTGTCGCCGATGCGCCTGCGCCGCGCACCATCGAACAGGCGCAGGTGAACCCGCCGGTCGGCAGCCGCATGCCCACCGCCCAGACGGTCGATGTCTGCGAGGCGGGGGAGATGCAGTATCTGGTCGGCAAGTCCCGGACCGAAATCCCCGTCCCCGTCGAGGTCGTGAACCGGCGTGTGACCTGCACCACCTGCCCGGTGACCCAGGACTTCTCGGCCTATCGGCTGAACATCTTCTACAACGCCGACACCGGCATCATCGAACAGGTTCGCTGCGGCTAGGCGGCGACATGAGGGAGAGACGACCATGAAGATCATCCTGAGCACGCTGATGGCCGCTGGCGCATTGACGCTGTCGGCCTGTGCGCCGACGCAAACCGCCGAGCCCGCGCCGGGGTCGGAAACGGCCTTCAAGGCCTGCAAGGTGGAAGATTACCAGAGCTATGTCGGGCGCAACCGCTCGACCATCCCCACCGCGCCTGCAGGCCAGACTTTCCGCGTGCTGTGCACCACCTGCGCGGCGACGATGGACTACCGCGAGAACCGGGTGAACTTCGTCTATGATGAGGCGACCAGCATCGTGCGCGAAGTGAAGTGCGGCTGACGCTCAGCGTCCCACGGTATCGCCGGGCCAGAGCGGCCCGCTGAACTTGGCGGCCAGATAATCCATGAAGGCCGTGACCCGTGCGGGTCGCGGTCCGCCGCTGGGCGCCACCAGATGCAGCGCGATCGGCGGCAGGCTCCAGTCGGTCATCACCGTCTCCAGACAGCCGTCGGCGACATCCTTCCAGTAGATGAAGTCAGGCTGGGGGAAGAGGCCCAGCCCCGCGCACAGCGATGCTGTGAGTGCGTCGGAGTTGTTGGCTCGCAGCGGCCCGCGGGGATGCACGACGACCTCTTCGCCCGCATCATTGCTGAACCGCCAGGTGTCGGGGCTGGGCATATAGGCGTAGCCGAGGCAGGCGTGGCGAGCCAGGTCGTCGGGGTGGTTCGGGCGACCGCGCTGTTCCAGATACGACGGCGAGGCCACCAGGGCGCGCGCCACCGGCCGCAGCTTGCGCGCCGTCAGCGAAGAGTCCGCCAGGGCCGCGATCCTCAGCGCGCAATCGAAGCCGCCGCCGACCAGATCGATCACCTCGTCCGACAGATGCAGGTCGATCGACACGTCCGGGTGGGTGGCCAGAAACTCGGGCAGGGCAGGCGCGACATAGGCCATCCCGAACGACATGGGCGCCGCCAGCCGCACCAGGCCGCGCGGGGTGACCGACATGTCCAATGCTTCGGATACCGCGCCCTCGGCCTCTGCCAGCATATGGGCGGCGCGGGCGGCCAGGGTTCGGCCCGCATCTGTCAGCGCGAACCGGCGCGAGGTGCGGTGGAGCAGCGTGGTCTTCAGCTGCTGCTCCAACCGCGTCACCGCCTTAGACACGGTGGCCTTGGACAGGCCCAGGGTCTCGGCCGCGCCGGAGAACGATTGGCTGTCGGCGACCTTGGCGAAGATGGCGAGGGCTTCGAGATCGGGCAGGCGGGACATGGCGGCTCTGCGTGCTGAAACGATGAGTTTCGGTTGTTTCTATTTCTGTTCGGTCGCCGATCTCTATCTTGGCGTCAAGCAAAGGCGTCGGACGGTTCCGACGCGAAAGGACGAGTTCGATGATCGAGCGCAGACCATTTGAATCCCTTGGCGGCGCCAACCATGGCTGGCTGAACGCCAAACACCATTTCTCCTTCGCCAACTACTATGATCCCAAGCGCATGAGCTGGGGCAATCTGCGGGTCTGGAACGACGACGAGATCGCCGCCGGCTCGGGCTTTCCGCCGCATCCGCACGCCGACATGGAGATCATCACCTATGTCCGCGATGGGGCCATCACCCACGAGGACAGCCTGGGCAACAAGGGCCGCACCGTCGCCGGCGATGTGCAGGTGATGAGCGCGGGCACCGGCATCCGCCACGCCGAATACAACGCCGAGCCGGAGCTGACGCGGATCTTCCAGATCTGGATCGAGCCGACCAAGCGTGGCGAGGCGCCCAGCTGGGGCTCCAAACCCTTCCCCAAGGGCGAGCGTTCGGGCCAGTTCGTGGTCCTGGCCTCGGGCTTTGAGGGCGATACGGATGCCCTGCCGATCCGCACCGATGCGCGGATCGTGGCGGCGACGCTGAAGGCGGGCGACAGCGCGGACTATCCGCTGGGCGCCGACCGTCGGGCCTATCTGGTGCCGGCCAAAGGCGAGGTCGAGCTCAACGGCGTCAAGCTGAACGCCCGCGACGGCGCGGCCATCGCACAGGAGGACGTGGTGACGGTCAAGGCGTTGTCGGACGCCGAGATCGTGCTGGTGGACGCCGCCTGATTTTAGGATCAAGCTTCACGGTCGGACCTGTTTCGACCGTGACGTCCGCTTTTGAAAGCCGAGGAAAGAAATGTTCAATCAAGTGAATGGCTGGTCTTCTCGCGCGCTGGCGGCGCTGAGGATCGTCTCAGGCCTGCTGTTCCTGGCGCATGGCGTCGTCAAGGTGTTCGGCTTTCCCGCCGGGGCCGAGCCGGGTCAGCAGGAGCTGCTGTCGCTGTTCGGCATCGGCGGCCTGATCGAGCTGGTCACCGGCCTTCTGCTGATCCTGGGCCTGTTCACGCGACCGGCTGCACTGATCGCCTCGGGCCAGATGGCGGTGGCCTACTGGATGTTCCACTTCCCGAGCAGCCCGTATCCGGCGGTGAACGGCGGCGATGCGGCCATCCTGTTCTGCTTCGTCTTCCTCTACATCTTCACGGCCGGTCCCGGCGCGTGGAGCATTGATGACCGCAGCGCAAAGCGGTTCTGATTTCTAGGACAGGGAGAGCCGCCGCGCTGTCGGGCGCGGCGGCTTTTTCATGCCTGGAGGGTCGCGGCCCAGTCGGCGGCGCGGACCAGGCTGTCGACGATGCCCGGCTCGGACGAGGCGTGGCCGGCGTCGCCGACGATGTCCAGATGGGCCTGGGGCCAGGCGCGGTGCAGGGCCCAGGCGCCCGAGATCGGCGTGACCACGTCGAACCGCCCCTGGGCGATCCAGCAGGGGATGTGGCGCATCCGGTCCACATTCTTCAGCAGCCAGCCGTCCTCCTCGAAGAAGCCGGCGTTGGTGAAGAACCAGTTCTCGATCCGGGCGAAGGCGACGGCGAAGTCGGGCTCTGCGAACTTGTCCGGCCGGGCGTTGGGGCCCTCGACGCTGACGGTTTCGCCCTCCCAGCTCGACCAGGCGACGGCGCAGCGTTCGCGCTCGGCTGCGTCGTCGCCGATAAGGCGCTTGTAATAGGCGGCCATCAGGTCGCCGCGCTCGGCCTCGGGGATGGGGGCGACGAAACGTTCCCATGCGTCAGGGAAGATCATCGATGCGCCGTCCTGATAGAACCAGTGCAGTTCCTTCTTGGTCAACAGGAAGATGCCGCGCAGCAGTAGGGCGATGACCCGATCAGGATGGGTGATGGCGTAGGCCATCGACAGGGTCGAACCCCAGGACCCGCCGAACACCACCCATTTGTCGATGCCGCACAGTTTCCGCAGACGCTCGATGTCCTCGATCAGGGTCCAGGTAGTGTTGTCCTCCAGCGAGGCGTGGGGACGCGACAGGCCGCAACCACGCTGATCGAACATGATGATGCGATAGACGGCCGGGTCGAAGAAGCGACGCATGCCGGGATTCACCGCGCCGCCCGGCCCGCCGTGCAGCACCAGGACGGGCAGGCCCTGGGGGTTGCCGGATTCCTCGTAATA
The DNA here is from genome assembly GCF_049896065.1 of Brevundimonas sp. PWP3-1b1. Classification (NCBI taxonomy): domain Bacteria; kingdom Pseudomonadati; phylum Pseudomonadota; class Alphaproteobacteria; order Caulobacterales; family Caulobacteraceae; genus Brevundimonas; species Brevundimonas sp. PWP3-1b1. Next base: position 1,257,149 of record NZ_JAFCTO010000001.1, read on the forward strand.
GATCTCGTGCACGCCCTCGGTCGTCATCCAGCCCGAGGCATAGGATTCGATCTCGGGGTGGAGCACACGACGCGGCTCGACGGGCGTAGGGAAGGCCATGAAGGAACGGTCTTTCTGCGAGAACGAAGCGATTAGGAACGAAGCGCGGCGATGGCCAGGCAGACCCAGCCGGCGATCATCAGCAGGCCGCCCACGGGTGCAACCGCGCCGAAGGCGGGGGCGCTCAGGAAGGCGATCAGGGCCAGGGAGAGGCAGAAGATCAGGCCTCCCAGGGCGCCGAGCCAACCGGCGATCTGCGCCAACCGGCCGCCGACAATCCACTGGGCGCATCCGAAGGCGAAGACGGCGTGGACCATCTGGTACTGGGCGCCCGTGGTCAGCAGGGTCTTGATCTGCGGCCCGGCCCCGTGCGCGGCGAAGGCTCCGACGGCGACGGCCATGGCGCCGTTCAGGGCGGCGAAAACGATCAGATTGCGACTCACTGGCATTCCAGAACCCTAGACTGGCGGATCCCGAATGTCTGCGACCCGAAAAGCTTAACCGGCGCGAGGCAGCGGCGTCAGGTGGCTGGCCATTGCGGAGGCGGCGGCCTTGATGCCCTTGCGCACGGCGGCCTCGTTGGCGGGAGCGGGCGCACGCAGTAGACCGATGGACGGGGTGAGGGGACCGTCGGGCAGGTCAGCCAACACGCGATAGAGAAGATACGAGCCGACATCTTCCTCGGCTTCTGACGAGGCGTCGGCCTGCAGGCCGGCAGCGGTCAGGGCGCGCAGCATGTCAGCGACGGGCGCGGTGGTGCGGGCGATGCCGGGGCCGGTGCTGGACAGGCGATGCTTGTAATCCAGCGTGCGGTTCTCGGCGCGCATCTGGACACGGAAACCGGACCCCTTGTGCGTGCGTCCCACCAGCAGGACGGCGCGGCAATCGCCGCTGTTCAGGCGTGCGGCTAGGGTCGAGGCCAGTTCGTCGGGGTCGGCGGCGGCGATGGGCACGGCGCGGGCGCCGATGGGGCTCCAGATTTCGCCGGACAGATTCTCGACCAGATCCCAGCCGTCGTCCTCGCCATCATAGGTGCAGATGATGATGCCAGGGCGGCGGTCAACGCTGCCAGGGCCGTCGATCTCGTTCATCGTGCCGGCCATAGCCCCATCCATGACAGTTCGGTGACGCGCAGGAGGCTGTAACTTCCGAACGCGGTCAAGCCCTGATGATCCTTAACCCAGGTCGCCGACGGCTGCATCCAGCAACATGAAGGCGCGTCCGCTGTCGGAGGCCAGGCTGGTCTGGACCGCCGCGCCGTCGCCTGCACGGGCCGAGGCGTTCAACATGACGGTGAAGTTGCGGACATAGCGTTCGGCGTCGCCACGCAGTTCGGCGTCGCTGAGCACGCGGCGCGAGACGCTGCGTACGGCGGCCGGCGCGACACGGCGCACGATCTGGCGCGCGGCGTCAGGATCGCCGTTGCTGACGGCGCGGGCGGCTTCCTCGACGCGCGAGCGGGGCAACAGGGCATTGGGATCCACGCCCATGCGCCGGATGGCGGCGGCCACGCGTTCGGACAGGGCCTCGGCTTCGGCGGGCGAAGGGGAGGGCGTGTCCAACTCCAGCGGGGCCTCGTTCTCGTCATCGCCGGAGATCAGATCGCTCCAGTCCAGCCGATTTTCCGACGGCGGGCGCGGGGGCTCGGCGGGTTCAAGCCGCAGACGACTGCGCAGGCCGAACCGGCGCTCTTCAGGCGGCGTCGCCGGCGGTGACGTGCGCGACGCGCGTGTCTCGGGATGCGCTTCGATCTCCGGCGTCGGCTCGCGACGGCGTTGTGGCGAGGCGTCGCCCGACACCACGCCCATCAGCCGCACCGCCTCGGTCAGCATGTCGTAGTTTCGGCGCACCCGTTCCTGGAAACCGACATCCAGCGCCTCGGTGTCTTCTGCCGCCTTGCGCGAGGCGGCGGACAGGGCGGCGAGACCGTCCTCGACTGTGGCGCGCACGGCGTCGGCGCGGGCGTGGGCTTCCTGCGGCAAACGGGCGGCGCGTTCGTCGATGTCGGCGACGGCGGTGTCGATCTCGGACAGGGCCGAACTCAGTCTCGTGACCAGCGTCTCCAGTCGATTGGCCATCCGCTCGCCGGCCTCGTCCACTAGGCCGGAGGTTTCGTTGACGATACGGCGGGCGTCGGCGATGCGGGCGTCGGCGGCCGTGTCGGCCTTCTGGGCGGCTTCGAACAGGGATTCGCCCAGGCGGTCGGTGCGCAGACGGGCCTGTTCGGCGGCATCGGCGGCGGCGGCGCGGGAATCCTCGGCCGTGGCGCGCATCTGCTCCAGCGCGCGGCGGGTTTCTTCCATCAGGGCATCGCGGGCTTCGGCGGCCAGGGCTTCGAAGCGGTCCAGGGCGACCTTGGTGGCGGAATCGAAACCGTCGGCCTCGCGCTGCGACATGTCCACCAGGGCGCGGAACTGATCGGCGGCGGCCTCGACCAGGTCTCGCATCGACTCGACCGAGGTCTGGGACGTGCGATCCAGATCGCCGGCGGCAGTGCGGGTGGCGGACAGGTGTTCGATCAACTGCGCGCGCTGGCTCTCGACCTGGGCGGAGAAGTCTTCCTGATCGGTGCGCAGGGCGTAGGCGGCGGTGACCAGGGCGGCGCGTTGCTGGCCCAGGCCTTCTTCGACGGACTGGATCTGTTCGGCGACGCCGGTGCCGGCGTTTTCCAGGCGGATCGTCTGGCGCGCCAGATCGTCGGAGGCGACACGCGCGGCGTCCTGGGCCTCGCCGGCGGCGGCGGCCAGATCCGCGGCGCGGGCGGCCAGGGCGGCCTCGGCCTCACGCAGTTGCGCCTGCGCCAGGTCGGAGGCGTCCGCGACCATGCGGGATTGCCGCTCCACCGCGTCGATAACGCCGGCGGCCTGGGTGTCCAGATGGATGCCCAGGGTCTGCATCTGGTCGCGCTCGCGCCCCAGGTTTTCCGTCAGGCGTCGGGCGGTGCGGCCCGCGTTCTCGGCCGCCTCGTTCAGACGCGTGGTTTCCTGCGAGAGCGCTTCGCGAAGCAGGGCCATGTCGTTGCGGGCGCGTTCGGCCGCCAAGGTCGCATGGTCGATGTCGGAACGCAGCGACTGGAGGACTTCGCCGGTCTGTTGCGCAGCCAGGGCGGTCGGGGCGACCAAGGCCTCGGCCAGTTGCCGGGCGCGACGGGTCTCGGCGGCGAGGCCGGCCCCTTGACGCACGGCATGGGCCAGCATGATCGCCAGGCCGGCGGGGGCCAGGGCGATCAAGACATAGATGGCGACTCGCAGCGGGTCGAGCTCGGCCCCGCCCGCGCCAAATTCATAGGCGGCCCAGGACGCGACGCCGCCGATCCAGAGCGCTGAAGCGATGCCGGAGATCAGATAGGCGTGCCGGCCGGAGGGTTCGGCCTGTGTCTTGGCTGCGACCGTCTTTACGGTCGGCGGGTTGGACAGTTCGAAGGTCGCAGGCGGCTTTCCTGCGGCGACGGCCATTTCGACGGCGGCTGTCGATTCCGGCATGGGCTCTGCGCTCAGCTCGGGCGTGGCCATCGGCTCTGGTTCGGTGGGGCCACGTTCCACCGCCAGGGCGCGTTCCTCGGCGAGGCGTTGTTCTTCCAGCAGGCGACGGCGACGGCGCTCGGACATGGGTGGGTCGAACGGGGGTGGGTCGAGCGGAGGCGCCTCGAATGTCGGCTGAATGATTTCGAAATCAGGCTCGGGGATCGGTTCGAGTTCTGAAGTCGCATCATCCGACGGCGTCTCGTCCGTGATCGACAGTTCGACGGGCGCAACGCCTTCGTCGTCGGTCAGCTTAAGCGGCGGCCGTTTGGGAGACTTCATCAGCTCTAAAACTCGATCTCTACGCGGGCGTCCGACAGCGCCGAGGAAACCCTAGAGCATGATTGGTGCGGACGAAACCGACTCAAGACCGCAACCTGTCGATGAACTGCAGCGCTGACGCAGCAGAAGGCGCGATGCGATCAGCAGTCGCGCTGGGTTTCGGACAGCAGGGGCGCTTGCGATCCGGCGTCGCGACACTCGGCGACACGGCGCACTTCGCGGTCGGCATGATTCGGTGTGTGGGTATCTACGCCGAACTGCGACAGGACGACGGCGGCCAGCAGGGCGATGAAGCCAGCGATCAGTTCGACAAGCGCCTGCATTCTACCCTCCCTCGCTGCCTGTACGGCTACGCTCCTTATGCGCCAAATGGGTGAACGTCACAATCCCGCCCTGAAAGATTGACCCGACGAGACGTGCGTGGAACGGAGGATGCAGGCGCTCCGACACCGTGTCACGCGAATCAGGCAGATGGGTCGCATGACGCAAGGCGGCGACAGTTACGAAGGCAGTCTTCTGGAGCCCGGTCCGGGCCTGTGGACCTCTGCTGTCGCGCATCGTTTTTCGGTGCTGATGGAGAACGAGGCCTATTTCGACGCCCTGTCGTCGGCGTTGCACAAGGCCGAGAGGTCCATCGTCCTGCTGGGCTGGCAGTTCGATCCCCGCACGCACCTGGACCCAGAGACGCGGCCCGGCGACAAGTCGGCCGAGATCGGTCGCCAGCTGCGCATGATGGTGAAGAAGAAGCCGGATCTGGACGTGCGACTGCTGATCTGGAAGTCGCCGCTGCTGATCGCGGCCTCGCAGGGCTTTTATCCGCACAAGGCGCAGCGCTGGTTCCGCAAGCGGATGGTCGAGTTCCGGCTGGATTCGCCGGGGCCGATCGGCGCCTGCCATCACCAGAAGGTGGTGGTGATCGACGACAAGGTGGCCTTCTGCGGCGGCGGGGACATCTCGACCGACCGCTGGGATTCCGACGAGCACCTGGACGGCGATCCGCGCCGCGCCCTGCCCAGCGGCCTGATCTGCAAGGCTCGGCACGAGGTCATGGCCGTGATGGATGGCCCGGCGGCGCGAGCCCTGGGCGATCTGGCTCGCGAACGCTGGTTCAAGGCGACGTGGGAACGCACGACCCCGGATGAGGTCGAAGGCGATCCCTGGCCGGATGGCGTGCCGGTGCAGATGACCGACGTGCCGGTCGGCATCGCCCGCACCGAGCCCAAATGGTCAGGTCGTCACGAGGTGCGCGAAAGCGAGGCGCTGCATCTGGACTCCATTCGCCGCGCCAAGCGACTGATCTATTTCGAGAACCAGTATTTCACCTCGCCGGTCATCGCCGCCGCCCTGGCCGAACGGCTGGCCGAGGTGGACGGGCCGCAGGTGATCGTCATCTCGACGGCGAAAAGCCCCAGCTGGTTCGACAGCCTGACCATGGACACGGCCCGGGCCGAGGTGCTGCATCGGCTGGAGCAGGCCGACACCTACAACCGCTTCTTCGCCTTCGCCCCGCTGACCGAATATGGCGATCGGATCATCGTCCACGCCAAGGTGACGATCATCGACGACCGGCTGCTGAGGATCGGATCTACCAACCTGAACAACCGCTCGATGGGGTTGGACACCGAGTGCGACATCGCCGCCGAGCCGACGGATGCGGCGGGTCGGGCCGTGATCACCGCCTATCGTCACCGCACCATCGCCCACTGGCTGGGCGTGGCGACCAAGGACTATGCGGCGGTCGAGGGCGTATTCGGCTCGGTCGGGGCGGCGATCTGCAGCTTCGAGACGGATCGGCTAAAGCCGTTGGGGTCCGACCCGCCGACACGGATTCAACGGATGTTCGCCGAGTGGCAGTTGGGCGACCCAACCTCCTCGACCGACGCCTGGCGGCCGTGGAAGCGGCTGAAACGCTCTCAACGCACCCGACCGGCATCCGAGGGCGGTCACGCGCCGGGTTGAACCACCTCGAAGTCGACGATCAGCGGCAAATGGTCCGACGCCACGCGCGCCAGGGGCGAAAAGGCCGAGCGCACCGCGAGGATGCGGATCTCGGGACTGACGAAACAGTGGTCGATGCGGATGGCGGGGAAGGCCGAGGGGAAGGTCTTCACGCTGGGCTTCAAACCAAGCTGGCGCTGACAGTCCTGAAGGCTACGGCATAGGGTCTGATAGGGGCGGGTGATCGAGGTGGCGTTGAAATCGCCCGCCAGCAAGGTCGGTCCTGTGCAGGCGCCGACCCAGCCGGACCCGGCCAGCGCCGCGGCCTGAAGCCGCTGTTCGCGGGGGACCAGGCCCAGATGGGTGTTCAAGACATTGATGACGGTCCCGTCGATCTCGATCTCGGACCAGATGGCGCCGCGCGGTTCAAGGCCCGGAATGCCGGATACTGTGGGCAAGGCGCCGGCGCGGATCAGGCGTTCAGGATGGGGGGTCAGGATGGCGTCGCCATACTGTTCGGTCTCGACCCGCATCGCCGGGTGAAAGCGCGAGGTCATGGCCAAACCTGTGGCGATCGCCTGCGCCTGGTCCACGCTGCCGGTGCGAACGCGGCCGACGTCCAGTTCCTGAAGGCAGACGATGTCTGGCTCGAACTCGCCGATGACGGCGACGATCCGGCCGACATCCAGCCGGCGATCCGTGCCGACGCAACGGTGGACATTGTAGGTGAGAAGGCGAGGCATGAGGCTTTTGGGGACGTGTCGGTTCTTGGACTGTGACCGTGGGCTAGGCCTTCTGGCGCGCGAATGCGACCCCGATACGACGATCAGAGCAGGATCAGGTGATCGGGCAGTTCGTTGGGGTTGTCGGGACGCGGCGGGAAGTGTCGCGCCAGCACCTGTCCGCACAGGTCGACAGCCGCCGCGAAACCCTCGACTGGACGATCAGCGCGCAGTTCGCGGGTCAGGACGGCGACGGCCTGGGCCCAGGCGTCCTCGTCCACCCTGGTGTAGATGCCTTCGTCGGCGATCAGCTCGACCTGATGTTCGTCCAGAGCAGCGAACAGCAGGACGCCGGTGCGTTCGGTGGTGACATGGACGCCCTGGGCCAGGAACTGCTGCAAGGCGGCTTCTCTGACGCGACCACGCCGAACCCCGGCAGGCGTGACCAGCCTGCGAACGGCGGGAATGCGCGTCAGCAGGAAGACGCCGACGAAGACCACGGCTTGAGACAGGGCGTAAAGGGTCAGGGCCTGAGCCGTCGTGGCGGCTTGGGCGGCCTGGTGCGCGGCTTCCCAGCCATCGCCGGGCCAGCGGAAATCCAGCACCAAGGGAATGAAGACGATGGGCGCCAGAAGGGCAGCGCCTGCCGCCCAGGCCAGGCTGACGTCCAGGTAGGTGGAGACCCGTCGCGAGATCACGCAGAAGATTTCGCCCGACGTCTGTCGCTCGGCCGCCGAGATGGCTTCGCCGATCCGGCTGCGGTCGTTGTCCGTGATCTGCATCACCATCCCCCCGAGGCGCCGCCGCCGCCGAAGCTGCCGCCGCCTCCGCCGAACCCACCGCCACCGCCGCCAAAGCCCCCACCGCCACCGCCGCGTCCCGAGCTTCGCAGCGCTTCGGACGCAGCCCACAGCAGCACGGATCCGACGTTGCTGCGCCGTCCGCGCCCGGACCGCATGGCGATCAGGAACATGAACAGGAAGATGGCCGCGATGATGACAACCGGGATGATGGACTCGGCCTTGGTGTCAGTCTGCTGCACCGCAGCCGCCTGGGCGCGCGCCTGCGCCTCGGCGGGGTCGAGCGACAGCTGGGCGATCAGGGCGTCCACGCCCTTGACCACGCCCGCCTGGTAATCGCCGTCGCGGAAGGACGGCAGGATGTCGTCGCGTATGACCTGAGACGAGAAGGCGTCGGTCAGGATCGGCTCAAGCCCATAGCCGACCTCGACGCGGACCTTGCGTTCGTTGGGGGCGACGATCAGCAGGGCGCCGTTGTCGTTTTCCTTCTGGCCGATGCCCCAGGCGCGACCCAGCTGGTAGCCGTAGTCCTCGATCTCCTGATCCTGAAGACTGTTCACGGTCACGACGACAAGCTGGTCGGTGCTGCCGGCCTCCAGCGCCGCCAGCTTTTCCGTCAGAGCCTGTTCGGTCGCGGGATCGAGCAGATTGGCCTGATCGACCACTCGGCCGGTCAGGGGCGGGAAGTCGAGCTTGGTTTGTGCCGCCGCCGGTAAAACGAACAGCAGGGCGGCGATGAGGCTCAGCAGGAGGGCGGCGAGGCCCGTCGGACGCCGCGCCGCCGCTTGAAGGCCTGTCACTGGGCGGGCGGGGTCGCGCCCGGCGCCACGGTCGGCGCGCCGCCGCCGGGCGCAGAGGCGTTTGCGGGCGGGGCGTTCAGGTTGAAGTTGACCTGGGGCGCCGACTGGGCCGCGGCCGTGGCGGTGAACAGCTGCATCGGCTGTGAGCCGCCGTGCAGGGTCTTGGCCCAGATCACCGACGGGAAGGTGCGCAGCGTCGTGTTGTAGTCGCGAACAGCCTCGTTGTAGTCCCGGCGCGAGATGGCGATGCGGTTCTCGGTGCCTTCCAGCTGCGACTGCAGGGTCAAGAAATTCTGGTTGGCCTGAAGCTGGGGATAGGCCTCGACCGTGACCAGCAGACGCGACAGGGCGCCGGACAGTTGGCCCTGGGCCTCCTGATACTGCTGGAAGGCCTGGGGGTTATCCAGGTCGTCGGCCGAGACGTTGACCGAGGTGGCGCGGGCGCGGGCGTTGATCACGTCCGTCAGGGTGGTGCGTTCCTGGATCGCGGCCCCCTGAACGGTGGCGACCAGATTGGGCACCAGGTCGGCGCGGCGCTGATACTGGCTCTGAACGTCGGCCCAGGCCGCCTCGGCGCGTTCCTGCTTGGTCGGAATGGTGTTGTAGCCGCAGCCCGCGACGGCGGGGACGATCATCAGAGCGCCGGTCAGAGCGACGGCGCGAGCGTTGAAGCGGACCATGACATCTCCCAGTCGGCGATAGCGCCGTGGAGCGGGACTATTCACCGGCCCGATAAATGCATCAAGCGTCCAATGGCTCCGGTTGGATATTGTTGATGCGGCAGGCCGCCGAATAGGTGTTGGCCAAGAGACAGGCGATCGTCATGGGGCCGACGCCGCCCGGCACGGGGGTGATGCGACCGGCGACCTCGACCGCCTCCTTGAAGGCCACGTCGCCGACGACTCGGGTCTTGCCCTCGGCGGCCTTGGCCGGATCGGCCGAGGGGACGCGGTTGATGCCCACGTCGATGACGGTCGCGCCCGGCTTGATCCAGTCGCCCTTGATCATCTCGGGCCGACCGACGGCGGCCACCAAAATGTCGGCGCCACGGCATACGTCGGGCAGGTCGCGCGTGCGGGAATGGGCGACGGTCACGGTGCAGCTTTCGCCGAGCAGAAGCTGGGCCATCGGCTTGCCGACGATGTTGGAGCGGCCCACGATCACGGCGTTCAGGCCCGACAGGTCGCCCAACTGTTCTTTCAGCAGCATCAGGCAGCCCAGAGGGGTGCAGGGCACTAGGCCTGGCAGGCCGACGGCCAGACGACCCGCATTGACGACGTGGAAGCCGTCCACATCCTTGTCCGGGGAAATGGCGTCCAGCACCACCGAGGCGTCGATGTGGGCGGGCAGGGGCAGTTGCACCAGGATGCCGTGGATGCCCGCATCCGCATTCAGCTGGGCGATCAGGGCCAGCAGGTCGTCCTGGCTGGTGGTGTCGGCCAAACGGTGCGTGTCGGATCGCATGCCGGCGCGCAGGGTCGTTTCGCCCTTGTTGCGCACATAGATCTGGCTGGCGGGATCCTCGCCGACGATGACGACGGCCAGACCGGGTTTGACGCCGTGTGCGCTCTCCAGTCGGGAGACGGCCGCGCCGACGCGCTCCACCAGGGCGACCGAGAAGGCCTTGCCGTCGATCAGGGTCGCAGGCGTGGATTGGGCCGACATGGCAGCTCCGTCTGGCGGGAAATGAGGATGGCGGCGATTTACAGCCGTCACGGTTCGGCGTCTATGATCCGCGTCCAATGCTGGAGGAATTCATGAATCGTCCGTCTCTTGTCGCCGCAGTAAGCACCGTCGCCCTTCTCTGGGCCGCCGCGCCGGCTTTGGCCCAGGACGCCCAGCCCTTGCGGATCGGCGCGACGGTGAACGGCGCCCTGACGGACGCAGACGGCAAGGCGACGGACGACGAATATCGTTATGACGACTATCGGTTCGACGCGCGGCCTGGCCAGCGACTGGAAGCCATTCTGAGGTCCGACGCCTTCGACGCCTATCTGGCTGTCTATGCGGACGGCGCCGAGGGCGAGCCGCTGGCGATCGACGACGACGGTCTGGAGGACGGCACGAACTCGCGTCTGCGTTTCACGCCAGAGCGGGCGGGCGCCTATGTCCTGCGGGCCAGGACGTTGAGCGGGCTGGACGGCGGCGACTATCGCCTGTCGCTGCAGGAACGCCCGGCCGCGCCGCGTGCCCCGCGACCCGGCGGCATCCGCGTCGGCGCGACCCAGAGCGGTGAACTGACCGCACGCGATCCCGAGCAGGAGGACGGCGGTCGCTACGACGCCTACGCCTTCCGCGCCAACGCCGGTGATCGATTCGTCGTGACCCTGGATTCCGAAGCCTTCGACCCCCTGGTGCGGGTCGGGCGGATGAACGGTCCCGACTTCGTCGAGATCGGCTCCAACGACGACGCGCCCGGCGGCGGGCTGAACGCGCGCCTGACCTTCACAGCGCCGACGGCGGGCGAATATGTGATCCGGGCCACGTCGCTGGAAGACGGCCTGGGCCGGTATGAGGTGGGTCTGGCCGAGGCGCCGCCCGCCGCGCCGTCCAAGCCCATCGCCATGGGCGACGAGATCAAGGGCGAACTGGGGTCAGACAGCGCCGTGAACGACGGCGGCCAGCGCGCCGACACCTATCGCTTCACCGGCACGAACGGCCAGCGCGTCGCCATTGAGATGAAGTCCAGCGACTTCGACGCCTATCTGACCCTACGTCGCGCGTCGGACGATACCGTGCTGGTCGAGGATGACGACGGCGCCGGATCGGGAACGGATGCCCGCATCGCCCGCACTTTGGACGCCGACGGCGACTACATCATCGAGGCGCGCGGATTCAGCGACGAGGCGGAGGGCGACTATACGCTGAAGCTGACCGAAACCGCGCCGCCGCCTCCGCCCACGCCGGCGACCCTCGGGCAGAAGGTCGAGGGCGAGATCACGGACGAGGATCCTCAGGGCGACGACGGCAAACGCTATGATGCCTATGTCTTCACCGGGACGGAGGGACAGCGCGTCCAGGCGATCCTGCGCTCGGGTGACTTCGACGCCTATCTGGAGATTGGCGAGGTCGGGGATACGTTCGAAGCCTTGGCCAGCGATGACGACGGCCTGGCGGAAGGCACGGATTCGCGCCTGAACTTCACCCTGCCTTCGGCTGGCGACTATGTGGTGCGGGCCTCGCCGCTGGATTCGGAAGGCAAGGGGCTTTACTCGCTCGAACTGCTGGATCGCGGGCCTGAACCCAAGCCGGGCAGTCTGCTGGTCGGCGGAACCGTTCGCGGAACCCTGTCCAACAGCGCGGCGCTCAGCGACGAAGGCGCCTATTTCGACGCCTATAGGTTCCAGGCCAAGAAGGATGAGAAGCTGCGGATCTCCATGGTCTCGAACGCCTTCGATTCCTTCATCGACCTGGGTCAGGTCGATGACGACGGCGACTTCTCCAGCCTGGCCACCGACGACGACAGCCTGTCTGACGCCCACGCCAAGCTGGATTGGACCGCGCCGGACGACGGCTGGTATCTGGTGCGCGCCCGCGCCTATGGCCCCAACCAGACAGGCGCCTATGCCCTGACGGTGGAGCGTCAGCCGGCTGGAGCGTCGGCCGTCGCCCACGATGAGGCGCCCATCGTCGTGACGCCGAAATAAGGCGATGACCGACGCCACCCCGCCAAATCGCAAGGATCAGCACCTGGACGTGGTGCTGGCCGGGCGCGGCCGACACGCGCGCGACGCGGGTTTCGACCGGGTGCATTTCGTCCATGAGGCGCTGCCGGATCTGGATCACGACAAGATCGACCTCGGCGCCGACTTCCTGGGCAGACGGCTGAAGGCGCCGTTGCTGATCAGCGCCATGACCGGCGGACCGACGCGCGCCGAGGCGATCAATGCGCGCCTGGCCGAGGCGGCCCAGCATCTGGGCATCGCCCTGGCCGTCGGCTCGCAGCGCGCGGCGGTCGAAGGCGGGGCGGCGGGCGGCCTGGACCGGACGCTGCGTCGTCGGGCGCCGGACACCTTCATCCTGTCGAACATCGGGGCCGCCCAGTTGACGCGGGGCTTTGGGCTGGAGGAAGCCCGGCGGGCGGTCGAGATGATCGACGCCGACGCCCTGGTCGTTCACCTGAACCCGTTGCAGGAAGCCTGTCAGCCCGAGGGCGACCGCGACTGGTGGGGCGTCGGCGCGGCGCTGGAGGCTTTGGTCCGCAAGCTGGAGGTTCCGGTCGTCGTCAAGGAGACGGGGGCGGGCCTGTCGGGCCACACGGCGCGGCGACTGGTGGACATGGGCGTGGCCGCCGTGGACGTCGCTGGCGCTGGCGGTTCCAACTGGGGGCTGGTCGAGGGCGAGCGCGCCGTCGATCCGGCGGACAAGGCCCATGCCGCGGTCTTCGCCGACTGGGGCACGCCGACGGCGCACGCGTTGGTGGACGTCAGGCGCGCCTGTCCGGAGGCCGTCATCATCGGATCGGGCGGCGTGCGAAACGGCCTGGATGTCGCCAAGGCGATTCGTCTCGGCGCGGATGTGGCGGGGCAGGCGGCGGGCGTTCTGGCGGCGGCGACGCTCTCGACCGAGGCGGTCGTTGATCATTTCCAGCTGGTCATTCGACAGCTGAGAACCGCCTGTTTCTGCACCAACTCCGCCAATCTGGCGGCCCTGAGACGGGCGCCGCTGCACCCCTTAGACTGATCTGCACGGTTGCCAATCCTTCGGCGCCGCGTGTAGAGGACCGCCTCCTGTTGGGGAGTAGCTTCCGACGTCGAGACGTCGGGATCGTGTCAACACACTCGCGTTTCGGCGCGTGGCGCGATCAGCGGACCATCACCGCCTAGCGAGACCAGCGCGTTCCACCGCCGCACCGGCCGGAGTGGAGCCGCTGTCTTGCGTCCGGTCGAGTGCAGTCCATGACCCCAGGAACAATCGCCATTCTGTCCCTCAGCATGTCCACGGACGCCTTTGCGGCCGCCGTGGGACGCGGGGCCTCGCATCGTCCGGCCGTGAAGGACGCGATCAAGGCGGGGCTGGTGTTTGGGGTCATAGAGGCGATCACGCCACTGATCGGCTGGGGGCTGGGCATCATCGCGGCGGGGCTGGTCGAGAAGGTGGATCACTGGATCGCCTTCACGCTTCTGCTGATCGTCGGCGGCAAGATGATCTGGGAAGGCGCCAAGCCACGCGATGCGCAAGACGACGCGCCGCCGCGCCGGTCCGGCCCCTGGGCCCTGATCGCCACCGCCATCGGCACCAGCATCGACGCGGCGGCCGTTGGCGTGGGTCTGGCCTTCATCGGCGTGAACATCTGGGTGATCGCCGCCTCGATCGGCTTCACCACCTTCGTCCTGACCACCGTCGGCATGCTGATCGGCAAGGCCGTGGGAACCCGGTTCGGCAAGTCCGCCGAGATCGTCGGCGGCGTGGCCCTGATCGGCCTGGGCACCGCGATCCTGCTGGAACACCTTGGTATTCTGGGCGGCTAAGCCGTCAGGCCGAGGGCAGGAGGTCTGCGGCGAAGGCCCGATAGCGACCGGCGCGCACGCCGTCTGTCGCGCGAGCGATGTCGGGCGCGAAATAGTGGTCGCTGGTATAGGGGGCGGCCGCCTCTCGCACGATGGCGAAGACCTGTTCCAGGGCGGGGGAGCTGGTCAGCGGACGATGGAATTCCAGCCCCTGCGCCGCCGCCAGCAGTTCGATGCCGACGACCGTCGCCGTGTTCTCGGCCATGTCCAGCAGGCGGCGCGCGCCGTGGGTGGCCATGGAAACGTGGTCCTCCTGATTGGCGCTGGTGGGCACCGTGTCCACGCTGCACGGATGGGCGACCATGCGGTTCTCGGCGATCAGGGCGGCGGCGGTCACCTGGGCGATCATGAAGCCGGAGTTCAGGCCGCTTTCCTTGACCAGGAAGGCCGGCAGTTCGCTCATCTTGGGATCGACCAGGATGGAGGTGCGCCGCTCGGAGATATTGCCGATCTCGCACAGGGCCATGGCGATCTGATCGGCTGCAAAAGCAACGGGTTCAGCATGGAAGTTGCCGCCTGAGATGACGTCGCCGTCCTCGATGAAGACCAGCGGATTGTCGGTCACGGCATTGGCCTCGCGTTCCAGCGTGGCGGCGGCGGTATTCAGCACATCCAGGATCGCGCCCATGACCTGGGGCTGGCAACGCAAGGAATAGGGGTCCTGAACCTTGGCGCAGTCGTCCCGGTGACTGTCGCGGACAGCCGAGCCGGTCATCAGTTCACGCAGGCGTGCGGCGACGGCGATCTGGCCTGGCTGACCGCGCAGCGCATGGATGCGGGCGTCGAAAGGGGCGTCGGAGCCCTTCAGCGCATCGACTGACAGGGCCCCGGCCGCGATGCCGGCGGCGAAGACCGCCTCGGCCGCGAACAGACCGGCCAGGGCCAGCGCCGTCGAACACTGGGTGCCGTTCAGCAGGGCCAAGCCTTCCTTGGGGCCGAGCGTCAGGGGCGTCAGACCGATCTTGGCCAGGGCCGCTTCGGCCTCCAGCGTCTCGCCGTTCAGCCGCGCCTCGCCCACGCCAATCAGGACGCAGGACATATGGGCCAGCGGGGCCAGGTCGCCCGAGGCGCCGACCGACCCCTTCGACGGAATGCAGGGCAGGACGTCGGCATTGACCAGGGCGATCAGCGCCTCCAGCGTCTCACGGCGTATGCCGGACGCGCCGCGCGACAGGCTGGCGATCTTCAGCACCATCAGCAGGCGGGTCACCGCGTCGGGCAGCAACGGCCCGACGCCGCAGGCGTGGCTGAGCACCAGGTTGCGCTGAAGCGTTTCCAGATCCTCCGGTGCGATGGAAGTGTTGGCCAAGAGGCCGAAACCCGTATTGACGCCATAGACGGTGCGGCCCTGAGCCACGATGTCGGCGATTACGGTCGCGCCCCGGTCCACGTCGGTCCAGGCGGCGGGCGCCAGTTCGACGATGACAGGGCCGTCGAGAACGGCGCGCAACTGGGCGAGGGTAAGGGGGGATTGGCCGAGGATAAGGGGCATGTCTGCTTCTTTTCTGGCTGCGGCTCAGCCGGGCCGCCGTGAAATCCACAGGCCGAACAGCGCAGCGATGGGGAACATCAAGACGCCATAGACCGCCGCGGGCAGCGACATTTCCGGCTGCTGCAGCACGCCTTGGGCGATGACGATGGCGAGGGTGGCGTTGTGGATGCCGACCTCGAAGGCGCTGGCCACCGCCTGGGACTTTTCGATCTTCAGCAGGCGCGGAACGACGTAGCCGACCGTCAGGCTCAGGACGCAGAAGACGATGGCGATCCCACCCAGCAGCAGGACGTTGGCCGCCAGCAGGTCGAAGCTGCCGGCGACCGATCCCAGGATCACGAGAACCAGGATCGCCACCGAGGCGATGCGCACCGGCTTGTCCATGGCCTTGGCGAAACCGGGTTTAAGCGCCCGTACGGTCATGCCCAGCGCGACCGGCGCGAGAACGATCAGGAACACCTCCAGCGTCTTCTTGAACTGCAGGCCGACGCTGAGGTCGCCCGGCTGGAACCAGGCGATGGCCAGGTTTGTGATGACCGGCAGGGTCACCACGGCGATCACCGAATTGATCGCCGTCAGCGAGATGTTCAGCGCCACATCGCCCCGGAACAGGTGGCTGTAGAGGTTGGCGGTCGTGCCGCCGGGCGACGCCGCCAGCAGCAGCATCCCCACCGCCAGGATGGGCGGCAGGCGGAACAGAAGCACCAGGGCGAAACAGATGGCCGGCAGTAGCAGCAACTGACAGCCCAGGGCGACGGCGGCCGCCCTGGGCTGTTTGGCCACGCGCACGAAGTCGGCGGGCGTCAGATCCAGCCCGAGGCCGAACATGATGATCCCCAGGGCCAGAGGCAGGGCGACGGCGGCGAATTCCATGCGGCTTTCCTCGAAGTCGGGGCGGGCTGTCGATCAGCCCTGAAATACTGGATCAGGCGAGGCTGGGAAGGTTGAGTTCGTGCTCACGAGCGGCGGCCTTGGCGATATCGTAGCCGGCGTCGGCGTGGCGCATGACGCCGGTGGCGGGGTCGTTCCACAGCACCCGCTCCAGCCGACGGGCGGCCTCCGGCGTGCCGTCGGCGACGATGACGACGCCCGAATGCTGGGAATAGCCCATGCCGACCCCGCCACCGTGGTGCAGCGACACCCAGCTTGCGCCCGAGGCCGTGTTCAGCAGGGCGTTCAGCAGGGGCCAGTCGGACACGGCGTCTGAGCCGTCCAGCATGGCCTCGGTCTCGCGGTTCGGGCTGGCGACCGATCCGCTGTCCAGATGGTCGCGGCCGATGACGATGGGGCCGGACAGTTCGCCCGACGCCACCATCTCGTTGAACATCAGGCCTGCGCGGTGGCGATCACCCAATCCGATCCAGCAGATTCGGGCCGGAAGCCCTTGGAATGCAATCCGTTCTCCAGCCATGTCCAGCCAGCGATGCAGGCCGGCGTTGTCGGGGAAGAGCGCCTTCATCGCCGCATCGGTCTTCCTAATGTCGTCGGAATCGCCGGTCAGGGCGGCCCAGCGGAACGGGCCGATTCCCCGGCAGAACAGCGGGCGGATATAGGCGGGGACGAAGCCAGGGAAGTCGAAGGCGTTGGTTACACCGGCATCGAAGGCGACCTGGCGGATGTTGTTGCCATAGTCGGTCGTCGGGATGCCCATCGCCTGGAAGGCCAGCATCGCCTTGACGTGTTCGACGATCGAGGTGCGCGCGGCGGCGGCGACGCTGTCAGGGTCGCTGACGCGCTTGTCTTCCCACTCGGCGACGGTCCAGCGGGAGGGCAGATAGCCGTTGATCAGGTCATGAGCACTGGTCTGGTCGGTGACCAGATCGGGGCGAATGCCGCGCCGAACCATCTCAGGTAGGACATCGGCTGCATTGCCTAACAGCCCGACAGATATAGGTTTTCCCTTTAGTCTGGCGTCTTCGATCATGGCCAAAGCCTCGTCCAGCGTCTCGGCCATGACGTCGAGGTAGCGGGTCTTCAGCCGCATCTCGATCCGGCTGCGCTGGCATTCGATGGCGAGGCAGGAGGCGCCGGCCATGGTCGCGGCCAGGGTCTGGGCGCCGCCCATGCCGCCTAGGCCCGCCGTCAGGATCCACTTGCCCGACCAGTCGCCGCCATAGTGCTGGCGGCCGGCCTCCATGAAGGTCTCGTAGGTGCCTTGGACGATGCCCTGGGTGCCGATGTAGATCCACGACCCGGCCGTCATCTGGCCGTACATCATCAGGCCCTTGCGATCGAGTTCGTTGAAATGCTCCCAGGTCGCCCATTTGGGCACCAGGTTGGAGTTGGCGATTAGCACGCGTGGGGCGTCGGCATGGGTCCGGAAGACCCCGACCGGCTTGCCCGACTGCACCAGCAGGGTCTCGTCGGCTTCCAGTGTCTTCAGCGTCTCGACGATCCTGTCGAAGGCGGCCCAGTCGCGCGCCGCCTTGCCGATGCCGCCATAGACGACCAGATCCTGGGGCCGCTCGGCCACCTCGGGGTCGAGGTTGTTCATCAGCATGCGCATGGCGGCTTCGGCCGCCCAGGTCTTGGCGGTCTTTTCCGGGCCGCGCGGGCTGCGGACGATCCGGGCGTTGGGCGTGTTCATCTCTGGCTCTCGGCGAAGGCGATGCAGGCGGTCAGCACGCGGCGCAGATGTCTCCGCATCGGCTCGGCGCGTTCGGGTTCGTAGGGGCTGGGCCAGTTGTCCGGCGACACGGGTCCTGATGGATCGAGGATGTAGCCCCGGTCCGCCAGCTCCATCTGGATGGCGTGGACGCCGGTCTCGGGCCGGCCATAGTGGCGCGTGGTCCAGCCGCCCTTGAACCGGCCGTTGACGACCAGGCTGGCGCCACTGACGGCGGAGGCGGCCTCAACGGCCTGGGTCAGGTCTCCGGCGCAGGTCACGCCCTCGTTGTCGCCGATGTTGAACTGAGGCAGCTCGCCCTCGAACAGGCGCGGCACGATCGAGCGGATCGAGTGGGCGTCGTAGAGGACGACAGGGCCGTTGATACGCAAGCGGTCCAACTGGCTTCGCAGTGCGGCATGATAGGGATCGAACCAGGTCGTGCGTCGCTCGGCGATTTCGTCCGCGTCGGGCTCCTGGCCAGCCCGATACAGCGGCTCGCCGTCGAAGGTTTCGGTCGGACACAGGCCGGTCGTGGTCATGCCGGGATAGAGGGAGACGCCCGACGGATCGCGGTTCACGTCGATGACGCTGCGGGACACGCCGGTGCGCACCAGGGTCGCGCCCATGTCGACGGCGAAGTCATACAGCCGATCCACCCACCAGTCGGCGTCCTTGCGCGCCAGCCAGGGGGAGGTCATCCGCGCCTCGATGGCGGCCGGAATGTCGGTCCCCGTGTGCGGCAGGCCGATCACCAGCGGCGCCGAACCTTCATGCACGGTCAGCCAGTCCTGCATCCGTTCGGCCTCCCTCGCCAAATCGATCCGTCGTGGTATGTCTAGACATATTGATCGCAACACGACGGACCTGTCCAGTGACCCTTCAGCCGCAGCCCGTGGATCGCACCCTCTGGTTCGAGGCGGCCCTGCTGCCGGATGGCTGGGCGCGAGATGTGCGGATCGGCGTAGCGGACGGGCGAATCGCCAGTCTGGAAACAGGCGTGGCGCGAGCCTGCGACGACCAAGGCGGGGGCGTCGCCTTGCCGGGTATAGCCAATGTCCACAGCCATGCCTTCCAGCGGGCCATGGCTGGTCTGACCGAGGCTCGCGGGCCGTCTGACGACGACTTCTGGACCTGGCGCGAACTGATGTACCGCTTCCTCGACCGAGGCGGGCCGGAAGAGATCGAGGCCATCACGGCCCTGGCCTTCATGGAAATGCTGGAAGGCGGCTTCACCCGCGTCGCCGAGTTCCACTATCTGCACAACGACCCATCGGGCGCCGCCTATGCCGATCGGGCCGAGATCGCTGCGCGGATCGTGGCGGCGGCGCAGGCGACCGGGATCGCCCTGACGATGCTGCCGGTCTTCTACGCCCATGCCGGGTTCGGGGGGCAGCCGCCGTCGCATGGACAGCGACGCTTCATCAATCATCTGGACGGGTTCGCCGATCTGGTCTCGCGATGCCGCGCCCTGACCGCCGATATGCCGGACGCCGTGGTCGGGGTGGCGCCGCATAGCCTGCGCGCCGTCAGCCCGGACGAACTGGCGGCCATGCCGGCGCTGGCGGGCGACGGGCCTATCCACATTCATGTCGCCGAACAGACCAAAGAGGTGGACGACTGCCTGGTCTGGTCGGGCGCGCGGCCGGTGGAGTGGCTGCTGGGCAATGCGCCGGTCGATCCGCGCTGGTGCCTGATCCACTCGACCCACGTGACCGAGGCTGAGTGGCGGGGCGTTGTCGCGCGCGGCGCCGTCGTCGGCCTTTGCCCGATCACCGAGGCCAATCTGGGCGACGGCGTATTCCCGGCGGCCGAGTTCACACGGGCCGGGGGGCGGTTCGGCATCGGCACGGATGCCAACGTCCAGATCGGCGTGGCCGAGGAACTGCGTATGCTGGAATACAGCCAGCGGCTGGCGCTGCGTGGGCGTGCGATCATGGCGGATGCGCAGCGCTCGACGGGCCGCGCCCTGTTCGACCGCGCGCTGTCCGGAGGCGCCCAGGCAACGGGCGCGGCGTCGGCTCTGAGCGTCGGGGCGTCGGCGGACATCGTATCGCTGGATACGAGCGGTGTCGCCTTCGCCGGACGGTCGGGCGATGCATTAGTCGACAGCTGGATCTTCGGCGCGCCGACGGGCTCGATTTCGTCGGTCTGGCGCGCGGGGCGCGAGGTCGTGAAGGACGGCCGGCATGTGGCTCGGGTCGCCATCGAGGCGCGCTATCGCCAGGCGCTGGCGACGGTGCTGGGATGAGCCTTCATCGCCGCATCTACGCCGATCTGGAGGGGCGCATCCTGTCCGGCGATCTGTCGCCCGGCGACCGGATTCCGTTCGAGCACGAACTGACCGAACTTTACGACTGTTCGCGCATGACGGTGTCCAAGGCCATTTCCGAACTGGCGGGGCGGGGGCTGGTGACGCGCCGTCGCCGAGCCGGCACCTTCGTCGCCCAGCCCAAGGCGCATGCCGCCGTTCTGGCCATTCCCGACCTGCGGGCCGAGGTGATCGAGCGAGGGCAGGCTTACGCCTATGCCCTTATGGAGCTGATCGAGCGCGAGCCGGAGGGCGCGGACGAGATCGAACTGGCTTCGGGCGGCCGTCTGCTGGACCTGACCTGTCTGCACAGCGCCGACGGCGCGCCGCTGGCGCTGGAGCATCGGCTGATCGCCTTGAGCGCAGCGCCGCAAGCTACAGATGTTGATTTTCAGACGGTTCCGCCGGGAAGTTGGCTGCTGGACTCGGCCCCCTGGACCGAGGCCGAGAACCGCATCTCGGCCATCGCGGCCGACGCCCGCGCCGCACGTCTGCTGGAACTCAAGCCCGGCGCGGCCTGCCTGTGCGTCGAGCGGCGGACGTGGCGGGACGGGCAGGGGGTGACGCGGGTCTGGCAGACCTTCCCCGGCGACCGCTACGATCTGACCGCACGTTTCTCGTCAGCCCATTCACTCATTCTGGCCAAGGAGCCCCGCCGATGAAGGCCGACCGTCTGCTGATCGACTGTCACGTCGCCACCATGGTCAAGGGGCTGGTTCCCTACGGCGCCATTCAGGACGCGGCCGTGGTCATCGCCGACGGCCGGATCGCCTGGGTAGGGCCGCGCGCTGATCTGCCCGCCGTAGACGCCACTGAGACTGAGCGGCTGGACGGGCGCTGGATCACGCCGGGCCTGATCGACTGCCATACGCACCTTGTGTTTGGCGGCGACCGGTCGGCCGAGTTCGAGCAACGACTGGGCGGGGCGACCTATGAGGAGATCGCGCGCGCAGGCGGCGGCATCGTCTCGTCGGTCAAGGCCACGCGGGCGGCGTCGGAAGACGACCTGTTCGTCTCGGCCATAACGCGGCTGGCGGGGCTGAAGGCCACCGGCGTGACCACCGTCGAGATCAAGTCCGGCTATGGGCTGGATCGCGAGACGGAGCTG
This sequence comes from Brevundimonas sp. PWP3-1b1, assembly GCF_049896065.1. Lineage (NCBI taxonomy): Bacteria > Pseudomonadati > Pseudomonadota > Alphaproteobacteria > Caulobacterales > Caulobacteraceae > Brevundimonas > Brevundimonas sp. PWP3-1b1. The sequence continues at coordinate 1,278,277 of NZ_JAFCTO010000001.1, forward strand.
AAGATGCTGCGCGTCGCTCGCCGGATCGGACGCGAAGGCGGGGTGCGCGTCCGCACCAGCTATCTCGGCCTGCACGCCGTCCCGCCCGAATATCGCGACGACCGCGCCGCCTATGTCGATCTGGCCATCGACGACATCCTGCCCGCCGCCCATGCCGAAGGCCTGGTCGATGCAGTCGACGCCTATTGCGAGCCCATCGCCTTTTCGACCGACGAGGTGTCGCGCCTGTTCGACAAGGCGCGCGCGCTGGGCCTTCCGGTCAAGCTGCATGCCGACCAGTTGTCGAACGGCGGCGGCGCGGCCCTGGCGGCCCGCTATCAGGCCCTGTCCGCCGACCACATCGAACATGCGACCGAAGACGGCGTCGCCGCCATGGCCGCCGCTGGCGTCGTCGCTGTCCTGCTGCCCGGCGCCTATTTGATGCTGCGCGAGACCCAAACGCCGCCCGTCGATCTGCTGCGCCGCCACGGTGTGCACATGGCCGTCGCCACAGATTGCAACCCCGGCACCTCGCCCGTCGCCTCCATGACCGCCGCGCTGAACCTCGCCTGCGTCCAGTTCCGCCTGACTCCTGAAGAGGTTCTGGCCGGCGCGACACGTGAGGCCGCGCGGGCGCTTGGGATGCTGGACGAGATCGGGACCGTGGAGATCGGCAAGGTGGCGGACCTCGCGATCTGGGACATCTCTCGGCCGGCGGAGCTTTGTTACTGGCTGGGCAAGCCTTTATGCGCGGCGAGTTATTGCGGAGGTTTGCGCCTATAGATTGCGTTGTGACGTCGAATAACCTTAGATTGTTTCCATGCAGGGGAAACAATCAGACGATGTCGAGGCCTTCGTCGCCCACTGGTCGAGCGTCCCGATCAGCGAGAGGGCCCACTACCAGACCTTCATCATTCAGTTGTGTCGCCTGATCGGAGCGCCGGCGCCGGATGATGAACGGACCGGCGACCTGGACTACTGCTTCGAACGGCCGGTTCGGTTTCGGCATGACGACGGGTCGAGCCAAGCTGGCTACATCGACTGCGCCAAGCGGGATTGTTTCGTGCTGGAGGCGAAGCAGTCGCAGAAGAGGCGTGAGGGCGGGCCGTTCGATCCGGTCGTTCAACTGGCTCTGTTTTCGCGCTCCCCAACCAAGTCACGTGCGCCTTCGCAGGACGCGCTGGATCGGCTGATGCGGACGGCCAAGCGTCAGGCCGAGAACTATGCCAAGGCGCTGGATGAATGGCCGCCGTTTCTGGTGATTGTGGACGTCGGGCGATCGATCGAGCTTTGGTCTGACTTCGCGCGTCAGGGCAAGATCTACGCGCCCTTCCCCGATCGTGCAGGTTATCGGATCACCCTGGATCAGCTTCGCTCGCCCGAGGTGATGGACCGCCTGCGCCGGGTCTGGACAGAGCCAATGTCGCTGGACCCGGCCGCCAAGGCGGCCGAGGTGACGACGGCCATCGCGTCGCGGCTGGCCTGGCTGGTGAGATCGATCAACAACCGACGGCAGGTTGGGCTGGACCGGGTGGACGCTTCGGCTCAGGCCGAAAAGACGGCGCTGTTCGTCATGCAGTGCATCTTCGCCATGTTCGCTGACAGCGTACGGCTGATCGACGCGCGTGGATTCCTGGGGCTGCTCGAAACCTATCGCTCCAAGGCCGAGCGATTTCACGATGCCGCCCGGATATTCTTCAGGACGATGGATGAAGGCGGCCACTGCCTGGCGACGCAGGAGCGTATCCGGCGGTTCAACGGCGGGCTTTATCACCGCGTGGACCCGATCCCGATCACAGAAGACGAGTTGTCGGCGCTGATCGCAGCGGCGCGATGCGATTGGGCCAATGTCGAGCCGGCGATCTTCGGCGCCCTGCTGGAGCAGGCGCTTGATCCAGCGGAACGCGCCGAATTGGGCGCCCACTACACGCCGCGCGCCTTTGTGGAGCGCCTGATCGAGCCGACGATCATGGAGCCGTTGCGCTCGGATTGGGAGGCGGTCGAAGCCCAGGCCATCGGCCTGTATCTGAACGGTGATCCCTTGGGTGCGCGTCGTCTGATCCGTGGCTTCCACGAACAGCTGTGCAAGGTGCGCGTGCTGGATCCCGCCTGCGGCACCGGCAACTTCCTCTATGTCGCCATGCGAATGATGAAGGAACTGGAAGAAGAGGTCGTCAGCACCCTGGGCGAGGTGGGCGAGCATCAAGGCATTCTGGCCCTGGAAGGCCATGTGGTCAGTCCCGAGCAGTTCTATGGGCTGGAGAAGAACGCCAACGCCGCCTGGATCGCCGAGATGGTCATGTGGATTGGCCATCTCCAGTGGCATTTCCGCGTGTCCGGCGACGCCATGCCCACCGAGCCGATCCTGAAGGACTTTCGCACCATCGAGCGCTCAGACGCGCTGTTGGAATATGCGCGTATCGAGATCGTTCGCGACGGCGCCGTTCATAGCCGTTCGTCGGACGGTGATCGCAAAGGACGGCCTCTGTTCGAGAGAGACAGGGAGCGTGAAACCGTCCGTTACGTCGACCCGCGTCCGAAGCCCTGGCCTCCGGTTCACTTCATCATCGGCAACCCGCCCTTCATCGGCGGCAAGGACCTGAGGCGCGAGCTTGGCGATGGCTATGTCGACGCCCTGGCGATGATCAGGGGCGGGCGGTTTCAGTCTGCGGATTTTGTGACGGCCTGGTGGGACCGCGCGGCCGAAATCCTGACTGAGCCCGGGTCGATCCTGCGACGGTTCGGCTTCATCACGACCAACTCGATCACTCAGACCTTCTCGCGTCGCGTGCTTGAGCATCACCTCGACAGAGATCCGCCGATCCGTCTGGCATTCGCGATTCCGGATCATCCCTGGGTGAAGGGCGTCGGATGCGCCGACGTTCGCATCGCCATGTCCGTCGCCGAGCGGGGCGAACCGGACGGGCAGGGGCGATGGCTGAAGGTCCGCGACGCGGAGGCGCTGACGTTCGAGGAAAGGCATGGCGACATCGGCGCCGATCTGATGCTGGACAGTCGGTTGACGCGGGTTGGGGCGTTGAAGGCCAATGCGGGTCTGGCCTATCGCGGCGTGCAGTTGATGGGGGCAGGATTTCAAGTCTCCCCGGCGAGGGCGAAGGCGCTGTTGTCGGGGTCGGACCCGCAGGCGCCGTGCCCGATTCGTGACTATCGCAACGGTCGGGATTTGGCCGACCGGCCGCGGGGCGTTCAGGTCATCGACTTCTTTGGCTGGGACGAAGGCGAGGCGCGGCGACGTCATCCGCTGCTCTTTCAGCATCTGTTGGAGACGGTGAAGCCGGATCGGGACCGCAACAACAGGGCCGTCTATCGCGATAACTGGTGGATTTTCGGTGAGCCGCGTCGCGATCTCCGAACCGCACTGGAAGGCCTGAACCGCTACATCGTCACTGTCGAGACGGCTAAACATCGCTGGTTTCGGTTCATGGATGCCTCCACCCTTCCAGACAACAAGCTGGTCGTGATCGCCAGCGACGATCCCTCCGTGTTGGGTGTGCTTTCCTCACGCCAACATCGGGCGTGGTTCGCCGCAAACGCGGGCCGAATCGGCGAATATGAGCGCGAGGCCGTCTATGTGAAGGGCGCCTGTTTCGACGCGTTTCCTTTTCCCGAGATGAAGGGAGATTTGGCAGCCGAGATCGGCGTGCTCGCCGAAGAACTGGATAGGCTGCGGTCCGACGTTCTGGGTCGCCACGCTGCGTTGACGATGACCGGATTGTACAATGCCCGGGCGCGGATGGGCGGCCAACCGCTGACGGAAGCGGAACGCGTCGCTCACGAAGCGGGATGCGTGGGTGTTCTGGATCACCGCACCAGCGGGTCGATCGGCTGGTCGCCCATGCCTACGGCTGGCCTGACGACCTGACGGACAGCCAGATCGTGGATCGCCTCATCGTGCTGAACCAGGTGCGTGCCGAACAGGAGGCGAGGGGGGAAATTCGTTTTCTTCGCGTGGGATACCAGGCCGGAAAGGTCAGGCAGGCGGAGCGGTGAAACCTGTTCAACCCAGCCTGCCGGCGCCGCGCGAGAAGATGTTCCTGCCAGAGGAACCCGGCGCTCTCGCCTCAAGCCTGCTCTCCCTCCTTCGCAAAGCCGGTGTCCCGATGCCGCCTTCAGCCCTGGTCGCCGAATTCGAGGGCAGCAGGCCACGGGCGCGCCGAATGATCGACCATACTCTGGCGGTTCTGGCTGTCGCGGGTTCTGTGCAACGCACCGACGTCGGCTGGTTCGCGCCGCGACGGATGCCGAGCTAGGGCTCAGGCCTGAGCGACGCCCATGGCCTTCATCAGGGCGTCGCGGATGGCGGCTTCGGTGAAGGGCTTCTGGATGGTGGGTTGGCCGCGCCATTCTTCGGGTAGGCCGCCTTCGCCATAGCCGGTCGAGAAGATGAACGGGATGCCGCGCGCCATTAAAGCCTCGGCCACCGGAAAGACCTGACGGCCCGCGACGTTCACATCGAGAAGCGCCGCATCAAGGTCTGCAGCGTCGCTAGCAAGGATCTCGCCCTCGTCGATATTCGATGCCGGGCCGACCGGTATGCAGCCCATGTCTTCGAGAATAGTCTCAAGCAACATTGCGACGAGCGACTCGTCTTCCACCACCAAGACGCGGCGGCCGTTCAGGGGGTGGTTCATGAGGCAGGCGTCCTGTCCAGCGGGATAGTGAGTTCCGCGATCAATCCGTCAGCCGCGTAGACCAGTTCTACCTCGCCCGCCAGATCATGGCGAATGTTTCGTTCAATCAATCGGCTACCGAACCCTCTTCTGTCCGGCGCCGCAACTTTCGGACCGTCCATCTCGCGCCAGATGAGCCGCAGCTTGCGATCTCGCTGGTCCGCCAGACCCCAGTCGATCAGCACCCGTCCGTCCGGCGTCGATAGGGCGCCGTATTTGGCGGCATTGGTGGCGAGCTCGTGAAAGATCATGCCCATCGAGAGGGCGACGGCCGGCTCCAGTCGGAGAGGGGGGCCGTTGAGGCTGATCTGAGAAGGGCCGAAAGCGGCCATCTCGTGGTCCAAGATTTCGCGCAGATCCGCGCCTTCCCAGTGGGTGCGCGTCAGCAGGTTGTGGGTGTGCGACAGCGCCATGATCCGGGACTGGAAGGTTTCTGCGAAGGTCGCGGGATCGTGGTGGGATCGGGCGGTCTGCACGGCGATCGATTGAACCGTGGCGAGGGTGTTCTTCACCCTGTGGTTCAACTCGTCGATCATCAACTTCTGGCGCTGCGCTGCCTGGACGTTCTCGGTCACCTCGTGACCCTGGACGAAGATGCCGGCCACCGCCCCCGTCTCGTCCCGCACGGGCTGATAGATGAAGTTGAGGTAGACCCCTTCCAACGGGCCGTCCGGCTTTCGCTGAAGCTCCACCAGGCTTTCCTGGCCCTCATAGGGTTCGCCCGTGACGAATACGTCGTCGAGGAATTCGTAGAAACCTTGGCCCGCCAGCTCCGGCAAGGCTTCGCGCACCGGCAGCCCGGCGATGTCGCGATGGCCGATCAGCTGGTGATAGGCGGCGTTGTGCATCTGAAAGACGTGGTTCGGCCCGGACAGGATGGCGACGAAGCCTGGGGCCTGCATGAACATCTCGACCAGTCGGTTGCGTTCATGTTCGAGCCGGCGGTTGTCCTCCTGAACCGACTTGGCGCGAGACCACACCGCCCCGCCCAGGATGGCGTCCAGAGCGCTGGTCGGCGCGGCGTCACGGCGATCGCGTTCGCGGGTCAGTTCGGTGATGTCGCTGGTATGCTGGAGGATGTAGACGACTTCGCCGTCGGTATTCAGGATCGGCGTATGGGTCGCGCTCCAGACGCGGTCCTCGAAAACCTCCGCGCCGTCCGGGCCGGGATGGCCTATGGAAAATCTCACCATGGCGAGATGATCGCGCTGGCGCGTGTCCCGCGCCTTTTCCATCGACGCCCGCACCTGACGCACGTTCTCCGGCGCCTCTTCGCCGGGCCCGGAGTCAAAGGCGGCGAACAGGGGCGTGCCGAGAATTTGATCCCGACGCGATGCGGTGACGTCGAGATAGGCCCGATTGGCCTCCACGATCCGAAGGTCCGGCGTCAGCAGGACATAAGGATTGGGCGAGGCGTCGAACGCCGCGTTTAGATCGACCCTCGGATCGTCCAGTTTAACCGTTTCGCCCAATGAAAGCCCCGCAATACTGTCGCCCTAACGCACGGGGCGGAGAAAAGTTCGCCGCCGTACGGTTTTGCGTTTGTCGATAGACATTGGCTCGCCCCAAGAATTTGCTAAGCACGGCGAATGACTTTGACCGGCGTCTTCGCCACCCTTGCGATCGTGATGGCCCAGCCCGAATCCCAGCCCCTTGTGCAGACGCAACAGGGTGTTCTCGCCGGCCGCGTCGAAGGCGAGGTGGCCAGCTTCAAGAACATTCCCTATGCGGCGCCTCCGGTCGCGGAGATGCGGTGGCGTCCGCCCGGCCCGGCGCCGATCTGGGAAGGGCAAAGAGATGCCTCGGCCTATGGCCATCTGTGCATCCAGGCGCCGCCCAACGGCGACCCGGGCGTCGGACCTCTGCCCATGAGCGAGGACTGCCTGAACCTGAACGTCTGGAGGTCGGTGGGCGGCGACCAGTCGGCGCCGGTCATGGTCTGGATTCACGGCGGTGGTCTGGTGAACGGTTCGGGGACCGCGCCGCTGTACGACGGGACCAATCTGGCCAAGCGCGGCATGGTCGTGGTGACGCTGAACTATCGGCTGGGACGACTGGGCTTCTTCGACCACCCGGCCCTGGCGGCCGAGCGGCCTGCGGGAGAGGAGGCCGGCAACTATGGCCTGATGGATGTCATTGCGGCGCTGAAATGGGTGCGAGCTAATATCGCCGCCTTCGGCGGCGACCCCGCCAATGTGACCATCTTTGGCGAGTCGGCCGGCGGCGCGATCGTCGCGCGCATGATGATCTCCCCGCCGGCCCAAGGCCTGTTCGATCGCGCCATCATCCAGTCGGGCCTGGGGCGCGAGTTGCAGACGCCGCTGGATCGCAAGGGGCCGCATGGCGCGCCGTCGGCGCGCGAGCGCGGCGAGGTCTGGGCCTATGGGGCGGGACTGCGAACCGCCGCCGATCTGCGCACTGCGCCGCCCGAGATGTTCCTGACGCCGCCGCCGGTGTTCGCCAATGGCGACCTGAGCCTGATCGACGGGCGGATCGTGCCGTCCACGGTCGAGGCGGCGTTCAAGGCGGGTCGCCAGGCGCCGGTTCCGCTGATTATCGGCACGAACAGCGCCGAGTTCTGGTGGATGCGGCCGACGGATCGCAACGGCTATGGGCAGATTGACGATGATATGACCTGGCTGGAGCGAGCCGACGCGGTCCAGGCCTATGGCGGGCTGGAGGCCTTCGACAGGCTGTCCATCACGGACCTGGTGTTCTCGGAGCCGGCGCGGATGCTGGCGCGGCTGCACAACAAGGCCGGTCATCCGGCCTGGCTCTACCGGTTCGACATCTCGTCGCCGCAAAACCCCGAGCCTCATGGCGGGGCCACCCACGCGATCGAGCGGCCTTATGTGTTCGGCACGCTGAACACCCTGCCGTATCCGGTCGAGGACCGGGATCGCCAGGCGTCTGAGGCCATGATCGGCTACTGGACCGCCTTCGCGCGTTCGGGCGATCCCAACGGCGTCGGTCGGGTCGAATGGCCGCGCGCCAGGGCAGGGGATACCCGACTGATCAACTTCGGCAACGCTGGGCCGACGGCGACGCCGGTTCCGTTCAGTGGGCGGCTCGATCTGCTGGAACGGTTCCGAGACCGGCCCCGTCCGTAAGGGGCGTCAGCCGGCCGAGGTGGCGTTCGACTGCTTCTCCTTCAGGGTGACCAGTTCCTCGGCCATGGTCGGATGGACGGCGCAGGTGGCGTCCCACTGGGCCTTGGTCAGGCCCGCCTTTACGGCGATGGCGGCGAGCTGAATCATCTCGGGGCTGTCGGGCCCGACGATATGGACGCCGACGACGCGCTGGCTGTCGGCGTTGACCACCAGCTTCATCAGAACCCGCTCGTCCGAGCCGGTGAAGGCGTATTTCATCGGGCGGAAGCGGGTGACGTAGACGTCCACGCCGTTGGAGCATGACCGGCGCGCCTCGGACTCGCTGAGGCCCACGACGCCGACCGGCGGCTGGCTGAAGACGGCGGTGGCGACGGCCTCGTAGTCGAAGTGCTGGGGGTTGTCCCGATAGACGGTCTGGTGGAAGGCGACCGCTTCACGGATGGCGACAGGCGTCAGGTTCATCCGGTCGGTCACGTCGCCAATGGCCCAGATACTTGCAGACGTTGTTTGCGAGTACGGATCGACCTTGATCGCGCCCTCGTCGTTTAACTCGACGCCGGCGGCCTCCAGACCCAAATCCTTGACGTGGGGGATGCGGCCGGTGGCGAACATGACCACGTCCGTTTCCAGCTTCATGCCGTTTTCGAGGTGGTTGACTAGGCCGGTGGCGGTCTTTTCGATCTTCTCGTGCTGGCAGCCCAGGATCACCTTGATGCCGCGCTTCTCGATCTCGCCGGCCAGGTGTGCGCGCACGTCGTCATCGAAGCCGCGCAGGATGTTGGGGCCACGATAGATCAAGGTGGTCTCGACGCCTAGACCGGCGAAGATGCCCGCGAACTCCACCGCGATATAGCCGCCGCCCGCAATCAGGATGCGCTTTGGCAGTTCAGGCAGGTGGAAGGCTTCTTCGGAGGTGATCGCATGTTCGATGCCGGGCAGGTCTTCAGGCTTCCAGGGACGGCCGCCGGTGGCGATCAGGATTTTCTCGGCCGTGAAGGTCTGGTTCTTGCCGATAATCTCGACCGTATGGGCGTCTTTCAACACGGCGCGGCCGTGGACCAGTTCGACACCCGCCTTGCCCAGATTGGCGGCGTAGATGCCGGACAGGCGCGCGATCTCGACGTCCTTGGCCTCAAGGAAGGTGGGCCAGTCGAACTTGGCGTTGTCGAAGGACCAGCCGTAGCCCTCTGCGATCTCCAGCGCGTGGCTGACCTCGGAGGCCATGACCATGAACTTCTTGGGCACGCAGCCCCGAATGACGCAGGTGCCGCCGACCCGGTATTCCTCGGCGACCGCGACCTTCTTGCCATCCAGCGCCGTCAGCCGCGCAGCCCGCACCCCGCCCGAACCGGCGCCGATGACGAAGAGGTCGTAGTCATAGTCGGCCATGGTGCGTATTCCGTTCAGCGAGGCTTTTGCATTTAAGCCGCGCCGCCGCAAATCCAAGTGCAACCACTCCGATCACGCCTGATCCACCTGGCGGCAGCTCGCAAAGGGCAGTCGGCCGATGCGTACGGAGGCGTCCAATGAACATTATAGATGCGCATCCGGGCTTCTTTTCGTGCGTTCTGCTACCTAGCTGGACAGCATCACAGCCAAGGAGATGGAACATGGTGACTGCACAAGAAAAGCGCCTGGCGCCGCTGAGGACGCCGACCGGCCTGTCGGAGGAGGCGACGCGCGATATTTCGGCCGCGCTCACCACGCTGCTGGCCGATACGTTCGCCCTCTACATCAAGACCAAGAACTTCCACTGGCACGTGTCGGGGCCCCATTTCCGCGATTATCACCTGTTGCTGGACGAGCAGTCGGCGGAAATCTTGGCCATGACCGATCCGATGGCCGAGCGCGCGCGCAAGATCGGCGGCACGACGTTGCGCTCCATCGGTCAGATCGCCAGGGAATCGCGCGTCGCGGACAATGACGCGGACTATGTCGATCCGCTGGACATGCTGGCCGAGCTTCGCGACGACAACGGCGAGCTGACCGCTCGGATGCGCGAGGTCCACGACCTCTGCGACGAACATAACGACATCGCCACCGCCAGCCTGCTGGAGAACTGGATCGACGAAAGCGAGAAGCGCGTCTGGTTCCTGTTCGAATCGGGTCGTCGCGGAAACGTCTGATTGAGGAACCGCTTCGCTTGCGTCGTCTTATGTATCGTCGATAGTCGATGCAGAGACGGCGCAGGAGAGGCGTGTGAGGCAGGGTTTCGTAATCGCTGGGATCGCATTGGCCGGGGTGCTTTCGGCCTCGCCGGCGTCGGCTGACATGTCCAAGGCGTTCGGCAATACGATCATTTCCCACTATCCGAACGGGCAGTGGGTAAAGCATTTCTTCGAGCCGGATGGGCGGTATACGTCGCAGTTCTCTGACGGGCGCAGGCTGAATGCGCGCTGGTCGGCCGAAGGGGAAAAGATATGTCTGAGCGGTTTCAGCCCGCGTCAGATCCTGCCGCGCTTTTGTAGTCGTGTGGTTGACGCCGATGTCGGCGACACCTGGCAGGCGCGCGATCCGCTGGGGCGGTCCATTCGCAACGAACTGGTGGCCGGGCGTCGCTGAGGTCTTGCTCTGACCGTCGTCACCCTCTAGAGGCGACGGCCTGCCCATGCGGATGTGGCGGAACTGGTAGACGCACTAGATTTAGGTTCTAGCGCCGAGAGGCGTGGAGGTTCGAGTCCTCTCATCCGCACCAAAGCAAAAAGGCCCCGGATCGCTCCGGGGCCTTTTCTTTATTGTTGGGCCTACCGCGCCCGGGCTGCTTGAGGCCGGTCTTCTGGCCTCCCCCCTACGGGCGACTTGAGGCCTAGTTACGGGGCCTGTCGCACTTGCGCGATAGGCCCCGTAACTTTCGCCTAGCGGATCGGCGGGACGGGCGGCGGCGGCAGGTCGCTGTCGGTCTCGTGGACTTCGATCCTGCCCTGTCCCAGGTGGCTCTTGCGATAGCCATACAGGAAGTAGATCACCAGGCCGATGCCGCCCCAGATCGGCAGCACCATCTTGGCGTCGTGCGGCAGGTTCCAGAACAGGAAGGCGCAGCCGAAGGCGGACAGGGGCGCGAAGACCCAGATGAATGGCGTGCGGAACGGACGCTTGCGGTTCGGCTCCTTGACCCGAAGGATCAGCACAGCCAGCGACACCATGAAGAAGGCGAACAGGGTGCCCGAGTTCGAGATGTCGGCCAGCTGACCGACCGGGAACAGGGCGCCGCCGATGGCCACCGCGATGCCGGTTGCGGCCGTCACGATATAGGGCGTCTTCCACTTGGGGTGGATCTTGGTCAGGCCTTCCGGCAGCAGGCCGTCGCGCGCCATGACGAAGAAGATGCGGGTCTGGCCGTAGATCATCATCAGAATGACCGAGGGCAGGGCCAGCAGGGCGGCGGTGCCCAGGGCGTTTCCGATCTGCGGATGACCGATCACGCGCAGGACGTGGGCCAGGGCCTCGTTGGAGCAGACCAGAGCCTCGGCGTTGGCCGGCAGGGCGCAGGCGGCGATGAAGGCCGCAGAGCCGGGTTGGACGGCTTGGCCTGCGGCGCCGAGCACCGGCTGTGCGCCGATGGCGCCCGCTGCACCCAGAGCGACCAGCAGATAGAAGACGGTGCAGATGGCCAGCGAGCCGATCAGGCCGATCGGCACGTTGCGTTGCGGGTTCTTGGTTTCTTCGGCCGCCGTCGAGACCGCGTCGAAGCCCACATAGGCGAAGAAAATGGAGGCGGCGGCGCCGACGATGCCCATGCCCGAAAACTCGCCGAACAGGCCGTTTGGCGCGAAGGGCGACAGGTTCGCCGTCTTGATCGCTGGCAGGGTGATGACGATAAAGACCGCCAGAGCCGCAACCTTAATGAGCACCAGCACGGCGTTGACGCGCGCCGATTCGGTCGTCCCCAGCATCAGCAGGCCGGTGACCAGCAGGGCCACGATGATGGCCGGGATGTTGACGATGCCGACCGAGAAGTCGGGCGTGGGAATGAAGCCGTTCATGGCCCAGGCGGGGCCGGCGGATAGGAGGTCAGGGAAGTCGAACCCTAACCCCTGTTCTATCAACCCCAGGACATAGCCCGACCAGCCGACCGAAACGGCGGACGCTGCGACAGCATATTCCAGGATCAGCGCCCAGCCGACCGTCCAGGCCAGCAGTTCGCCCATGACGGCATAGGTATAGGTGTAGGCCGAGCCCGAGACCGGGGCCATGGCCGCCAGTTCGGAGTAGCAGAGCGCCGCGACGGCGCAGACGGCGCCGGCGATGACGAAGCTGACCATCATGCCCGGACCGGCTTTTTGCGAAGCCGCAGCCGTCAGGACGAAGATGCCGGTGCCGATAATGGCCCCGATCCCCAGAAGCGTCAGTTGAATAGGACCAAGCGACCGATGAAGAGATTTCTTCTCGGCCGTGGCAAGGATCGCGTCGAGCGACTTAACGCGCCACATAAAATACCCCCACGGTTTTGATACAGCCCCTCGGCTGCTTGAGGCGGACGCTAGCGACGGATGAGGCGGCGCGCAACGCGCATGACGAGGGGGTTAAGGCGTGACGACGCTTTCGTGATCAGGGCGCATCGGGCTAGAGGCGGGACATGCTGCCCATCCACGCCGTTCTGGAACCGCTGAAAGCCGCCCTGTCGCAAGGCAATACGGCGGTGCTGGCCGCGCCTCCGGGGGCCGGAAAGACGACGGTCGTGCCCCTGGCCCTGCTCGACCAGCCGTGGCTGGAGGGCAAGGTTTTGGTGCTGGAGCCGCGACGCCTGGCCGCACGGGCGGCAGCCGACCGGATGGCCAGGACGCTGGGCGAACAGGCCGGCGGGACCGTGGGCTATCGCACCCGGTTGCAGAGCCGCATCGGGCCGAAGACGCGGATCGAGGTGATCACCGAGGGCGTCTTCACGCGGATGATTCTGGACGATCCGGGTCTGGAGGGCGTGGGCGCGGTTCTGTTCGACGAGTTTCACGAACGCAGCCTGGACGCGGATCTGGGGCTGGCCCTGGCGCGCGAGACGCAAGGCCTGCTGCGCGAGGACCTGCGGCTGCTCGTCATGTCGGCGACGCTCGACGTCGTGGGGGTGTCGCGACTGCTGGACGGTGCGCCGGTGATCGAGGCCGAGGGGCGGGCCTGGCCAGTCGAGACCCGGTATCTGGGCCGCAGTCCTTCCGAACGGTTCGAGGAGGCCGTGGCGCGGGCCTGTCTGACGGCGCTGGGCGAAGAGACGGGGTCGCTGCTGGTCTTTCTGCCGGGGCAGGGCGAGATCCACCGGGTCGCGCGGATTGTGAACGACCGGCTGCGACTGCCGAACGTCGATGTCGTGCCTCTGTATGGCGGACTGGACCGCGGCGAGCAGGACCGGGCCATCGAACCGGCGGCGCCGGGGCGGCGCAAGCTGGTGCTGGCGACGTCGGTTGCGGAGACCAGCCTGACCATCGAGGGCGTCCGTGTGGTGATCGACGGCGGCCTGTCGCGGGTTCCGCGTTTCGAGCCGTCCAGCGGCCTGACCCGTCTGGCGACGGTCAAGGTCAGTCGGTCCTCGGCCGAGCAACGACGCGGCCGGGCCGGGCGCACCGAGCCGGGCGTCTGCTATCGCCTGTGGGACGAGGAACAGACGCGCGGTCTGGTCCCGCATCAGCGGCCGGAAATCCAGGAAGCGGACCTGACGGGCCTCGCGCTGGACCTGGCGCGATGGGGCGCGCGGTCGGTCGAGGGGCTGGCCCTGCTGGACCCGCCGCCGGCCGGGGCCATGGCCGAGGCGCGTAAGGTGCTGACGCGGCTGGGGGCGCTGGATGCGAACGGGGGACTGTCTAAGCACGGCCTGCGGCTGACACGGATCCCGCTGTCGCCGAGGCTGGCCCATATGGTCGCCGTGGCGTCGGACGGGGGCGATGCCATGACGGGCGCCCGGATCGCAGCGGTGCTGAGCGAGCCGGGGCTGGGCGGATCGGGCGTCGATCTGGCGGATCGGCTGATCGGGCTGGAGCGGGATCGGTCGCCCAGGGCGCGCGACGCGATGAAGCTGGCGGATCGCTGGGCGCGCGCGGCGGGCGGCGGGGCGGGTCGCTTGATCGATGCGGGCCTTATGCTGGCGGAAGCCTTTCCAGAACGGATCGCCAAGGCGCGGGGCAAGGCCGGCGAGCTGTTGCTGGCCAGCGGGCGAGGCGCGGTGCTGGAGGTGACCGATCATCTGGCGCGCGAACCTTGGCTGGCGGTGGCGGAACTGGGCGGGGGCGATGCGCGCGATCGTGTGAGGCTGGCGGCGGTGCTGGATGCGGACCGGATCGAGACCGATCTCGCTCGTCTGATCTCGGTCGAGGACCGGCTGGTGCGTGAACCGTCGGGGCGTTCGGTGATCCGCCGGTCGCGACGGATCGGGGCCATCGTGCTGGACGAAAAGATCGTCGGCGCGCCGGATGCGAAGACCCTGGCCGCCGCCCTGATGGCCGAGGTCGAGGCTGACGGGCTTGGCGCGCTGAAATGGGGCGAGCAGGCGTCGGGACTGCGCGCACGGCTGGCCTTCTTGCACGACCGCGACCCGACCTGGCCCGACGTATCGGACGACGCCCTGCTGGGCGCGCGCGAGGACTGGCTGTGGCCCTTGCTGGACGGGGCGAAGTCGCTGGAGGGGATAGCTGACGGCCGTCTGGCCGAGGCCCTGCGCGGGTTGATCCCCTGGGATCTGCAGCGGCGGCTGGACGACCTCGCGCCCACGCGTTTGGTGACGCCGCTGGGGTCGGCGGCTATCGATTACGGCGCCGAGGGTGGGCCGAGGGTAGACATTCGCGTGCAAGAGCTGTTCGGCGTGACGACGCATCCGACCGTCGGTGGCGTGCCGTTGACATTAGCCTTGCTATCGCCCGCGCGACGGCCGGTGCAGGTGACCAAGGACCTGCCGCGCTTCTGGGCCGGTTCCTGGGCGGCGGTGCGGGCCGAGATGCGGGGACGGTATCCGCGTCACCCCTGGCCCGAGAACCCGGCCGAGGCGCAACCGACGAACCGGGTGAAGCCGCGCGGGACCTGAGCGCCTTGACGCCCCGGCAGGGAAACGGGCATCGCAGAGGGCAACTTGGAGCCCATGATGTCCGACGCCGTCCTGCCGAAGAACTCCACCGGTCGCGTGCTGTTCGCCAGCCTGATCGGCACGACGATCGAGTTCTTCGACTTCTACATCTACGCCACCGCCGCCGTGCTGGTGTTTCCGGCGCTGTTCTTCCCCGGCGAAGATCCGGGCACGGCGCTGCTGTCGTCGTTCGCCACCTTCTCCATCGCCTTCTTCGCGCGCCCCATCGGCGCCCTGGCCTTCGGGCATTTCGGTGACCGGGTGGGGCGCAAGGCGACGCTGGTGGCGGCCTTGATGACCATGGGGCTGTCGACCGTGGCCATCGGCCTGTTGCCGACGCACCAGCAGGTCGGCATGCTGGCGCCCATGCTGCTGGCTCTTTGCCGTTTTGGTCAGGGATTGGGTCTGGGCGGCGAATGGGGCGGGGCGGTGCTGCTGGCGACCGAGAATGCGCCACCGGGAAAGAAGGCCTGGTTCGGCATGTTCCCGCAGTTGGGCGCGCCCATCGGCTTCATCCTGTCCACGGCGTCCTTCATCATCCTGACCTCGACCATGAGCGAGAGCGCGTTCGAAGGCTGGGGATGGCGCATCCCCTTCCTGGCCAGCGCCATATTGGTGTTCGTTGGCCTGTGGGTGCGGCTGAAAATCAGCGAAACGCCCGAGTTCCAGAAGGCCGTTGATCGCGACGAGCGGGTCAAGGCGCCGGCCGTGACCCTGTTCGCCCATCACAAGGCGGCGCTGGTGCTGGGCACGTTCAGCGGGGTGACGACCTTCACCCTGTTCTATCTGATGACGGTGTTCGCCCTGGGGTGGGCGACGACGGGGATGGGCCTGGCGCGGGCGGATGTCTTGCCGATCCAGTTGATCGGCGTGCTGTTCTTCGCCGCCTGCATTCCGGTGACGGCGTTGCTGGCGGACCGATACGGGCAGGTGAAGGTGCTGATCTGGTCGTCGGTGGGGATCGGCCTGTTCGGCTTCCTGTTCGCGCCGCTGTTCGGGGGCGGTCTGACCGGGCTGCTGATCTTCTTTGCGCTGGGGTTCGCCCTGATGGGCTGCACCTATGGCCCCATCGGCGCGGCCATGGCGCGGCCGTTCCCGACGGCGGTGCGCTACACTGGCGCATCAATGGCGTTCAACCTGGCGGGCATCCTGGGTGCGTCGCTGGCGCCCTATATCGCGTTGAAGCTGGCGGAGCGATTCGGGCCGGGGGCCGTGGGCGGTTATCTGGCGATTTCGGCCCTGATCACCATTGTCGCCCTGTGGGGCATGGGGCGTGTGGCGCCCGAAGAGAAGCGTTAGGCCTCGTCGGTCGCGGCGTAGACCATGATGCCGGTGGCGATGGCCAGGTTCAGGCTGTCGGCCCGGCCGCGCATCGGGATCTTGACGTTGACGTCGCAGGCGGCGGCCAGGTCGTCGGTCAGGCCGGCCTGTTCATTGCCCATCAGGATCAGAGACGGTTTCTGCATCACCGCCGACCGATGGCTGACGGTGGCGTCCAGGCGGGTGCCGACGACGCTGCCGGGCCAGGTCTTGCGCCAGGCCAGGAAGGCCTCGGGGGCCGTCTTGGTGATCGAGACGGCGAAGACCGAGCCCATGGTCGCGCGCACGGCCTCGACCGAATAGGGATCGACGCAGTCTCCGATCAGGATGACGCCGCCGCATCCGGCCGCGTCTGCGGTGCGGATGATGGTGCCCAGGTTGCCGGGATCGCGCACCTGTTCCAGCGCCACCCAGCAGGGGGCGGAGGCCGGGTCCAGGCTGTCGAGAGGCGCATAGGCCTGGTCGAACACGCCCAGCACGGTCTGCGGATTGTCGCGGCGGCTGATCTTTTCGAGGATGGCGTGGGTGACGATGATGATGTCGCCGCCGGCCTGACGTGTCGCGGCCTTCGCGCGGTCCAGAAGCGGATGAGGGCGGGCTTCCTCGCCGACCAGCAGCATGCGTGGCGCGCGACCCAGGTCCAGGGCCTCGCCGATGAACTTCAGACCCTCGGCCAGGAAGGCGCCGGTCAGGTCGCGCTCCTTGCGCATGTGCAGGGCGCGGACGCTCTTGATCGTGTCGTTCGTCAGGGAGGTGATGACGCGATATTCGTCTCGGGCGCTCATCGGCTCCACCGCGCGAAGAAGGACAGGCCGATGGCGCGGGCGTTCGGGCCGTCTTCGGACAGGGCCAGTTCGCCCCAGTCGATGCGGCCGCCGCGATTGTGCGTCGCCTCGACCATCAGGTGCGCCAGCGACAGGCCCGAGACGCGTGCGGCATAGGCGTTCAGCAGCAGGAAGTCGGCGTCGTCGGCCAGAAGGGCGGCGCAGTCCTTCAGCAGGGCCGGCATGTCCTCGAACAGGCGCCAGACCTCGCCGGTCGGGCCGCGCCCGTATTTGGGCGGATCCAGAATGATCCCGTCGTACTTGGAGCCGCGACGGACCTCGCGGGCGACGTACTTGCGGGCGTCCTCGACGATCCAGCGGATCGGGTGCTGGCTCAAGCCGGACTGTTCGGCGTTCTCGCGGGCGTAGGCGACCGACTTCTTGGAGGCGTCGACATGGGTGACCTCAGCGCCGGCGGCGGCGGCGGCCAGGCTGGCGACGCCGGTGTAGCCGAACAGGTTCAGGATTTTCGGCGCCCGGCCGGCTGTGCGCGAGAAGTCGCGCAACCGATTGTCCAGCCATTCCCAGTTGGCGGCCTGTTCGGGGAAGAAGGCCAGGTGGCGGAAGGGGGTGAAGCGGCCTGTGAATTTCACGTCGCGCCATTTCAGGGGGAAGGAGTCGATGGGGCCGTGCTGGTCGAACTTCCAGCGGCCGGAATCTTCCTCTTCCTGCTGGGGGTCGAAGGTGGCGGTGGCGTTTTCGAAGGCCGCCGGATCGCGTGGCGACCAGAAACATTGCGGCTCGGGCCGGACGACTGTGTAGCGGCCGTAGCGTTCCAGCTTCTTGCCATCGCCGGAGTCCAGCAGGGCGTAGTCGGACCAGCCGGAGGTCACGAGCGTTTCGGGAGTTTTTGAAAGGACGGGCGCCATCGTCGGGCTGATAGGCGCTCAGGCGGCCTCGCGTCCAGACTCCTGCGCCACGACGGTCAATTCCGCCGTCTGGGCGTCGCCATCGTGCGGGGTCTTGTCCCAGACGTGAGGTTCGACGATCAGGCGCCAGGCGGCATGGACGAAGGCGAGGCTGAGCAGCGACCAATAGGCGGGGGCGGCAAGTATATCGCCGAGCCGATAATTCAGCCCGGCGCGCTTGGCGCCGACGGCGCAGCCCATCCAGGCGGCGATGACGCCCAGGGCCAGCACGCCCAGCGAACCTACAGGCGTCGCCGGCGCCATCCCGGCATGAAGCCCGACCATCAGCGCCGACGCCAGCCAGGCCAGGGTCGGGGCATGGGCTGCGGCCGACAGGATGCCGGCGCCCAGGGTCATGACCAGGGACAGCAGTCCCCGTCGTCCCAGGCCACGCGGGCGTCGAGTGTGGACGCCCCAGGTCTGCATATAGCCCTTCAGCCAGCGCGTCCGCTGAGGCAGCCAACGGTCCAGGGCGCCGGGCGGGGTTTCCCAGGTCGGGCAGTCGATGACGTCCAGTTTCCAGCCCAGCGACCACAGTCGAAAGCCGAGGTCGGCGTCCTCGGTCACATTGTGGGCGTCCCATCCGCCAGCGGCGCGTAGGGCGGTCATGCGGATATGATTGCTGGTGCCGCCCAGCGGGAAGGGCAGGCCCAACCGCGCCATGCCCCGCAGCGTCACCTCGAACAGGGCCGCGTATTCGAAGGCGAACTGCCGATCCAGGAAGGCGGACCCGGCGCGACCCGAGGGGCGGATTCGCAGCGGCGCCTGGAGGCACCCCAGCCGAGGCTGAGCGACGAAACGCGCCGCCGCCTGGCGCAGCTGTTGCGGATGCGGTCGGTCTTCTGCGTCGTAGATGGTGACCAGATCGCCTGAGGCCTGTCTCAGGGCGTGGTTCAGCGCGCGAGGCTTGGTCAGGGGCGAACCCGGCGGGACGACCAGAATCTTGATCCACGACGGGCGCGGCGTGGCCTGGGCGGCGGCGAGGGTGGCGTGGTCGTGGGTTTCGAGAACGATGAAGGCTTCGAGCCGGTCAGGCGGATAGTCGATGCGGGCAAGGTTGGCGATCAGTTGCGGCGTCACCGCCGCCTCGTCATGCAGCGCCGCCAGTATGGTGTAGCGCGGCCATATGATAGGACGGGCGCAGGGCCTGGGGCGGCGCAGGCTGGCGATGGCGATGACGGTCTTCCAGATCGCCGAGACGACGAAGGCGGCCTGGAACAGAATGAGCAGCGTCAGGAAAGCGGCCTGAGGCCAACGGACCAGAGCGGCGGCAGCGCCCAGAGCCAGCAAGATCATCGCCGTGATCTGGAAACCGCTGGGCATGCGCCGTGCGGCGCCGTTTCTGCGAGGCGTGATCCCCGGATGTGTCCAGACCTCCATGTCGCCGCCCCCGCACCTCCACAACCGCTAATCGCTATTTGAAACAACTGTGTTCGGCAAGCTGGTTGGCGTCTGGGACGGATTGTCGCTATTCAGGGCGCCTCACCCGGAGCAGCCGTTTGTCTGACGTTTCGAACTCTTCGCGCACGAACCGAAAGCCCAAGGGCGAAGGCCATTCGCGGCGCGGCGAAATCCTGACGGCGGCCGAGCGAATCTTCGTCGAGCATGGCTATGAGGGCGCGACGATTCGCAAGATCGCGGACGAGGTCGGCCTGTCGTCCACGGCGCTGTACATGCATTTCCCCGACAAGGGTGCGATCCTGCAGGAGATCTGTCGCGACGCCTTTTCGCGCCTGATCGCCGCCAATGCGGCTGTGGCGGACGAGGATGCGCCGCCGATACGCCGGTTGCGGCGGATGATCGACGGCTATGTCGATTTCGGCTTCGCCCATCCCAACGCCTATCGACTGATCTATCTGACGCGGCCGGTCGAGGCGCGCGAGGGCGCCCAGGACATGGCGCGAGAACTGGGTGGCGGTCTGTTCACGACGCTGCAGGCGACGGTGGCCGATGCGGTGACGGCGGGCGACCTGAAAGGCGATCCCAGCGTCCTGGCCCAGGCCATCTGGGCGACGGCGCATGGGGTGGTGTCGTTAATGATCACCAAGCCGTATTTTCCGTGGGCGGATCGTCAGACGCTGGTCGATACGATGTTGGACGCCCTGTTTGCGGGCCTGCCCCGGCCATGAAGCGAAGCGTGGGGGCGTTCGCGGCCCTGATCTTGATCGCTGGCGCAGGCGCGGCCCAGGCGAAGCCTTTGCGGGTCATGGCGTTTGATCAGTGTGCGGATCAATATGTTCTGGCGCTTGCGCCGGATGCGGAATTAGCGCTGTCGCCCCGCGCCGACGATCCCGACGCCTGGTTGCGGCGCGAGGCGGCCGGACATCGGCGGTTACGGCCGACGCTGGAGGCTGCGGTAGGTTTCAGGCCGGATGTGGTGGTCCGCTACTGGGGTGGCGAACCTCGGCTGTTGACCGCGTTGGAACAGCGCGGGGTCAAGGTGATCACGATCAATGACGCCGTCGATCTGGAGGGCGTTCGCCAGAACATCCGCACGGCGGCGCGCGGTCTGGGCCAGGTCGAGCGCGGACGCAGGCTGGAGCAGCGGATGGACGCCAAGCTGGCGCGGGCGGGGCCGGTTGGACAAACGACGAAGGCGCCGGGGGCGGTCTATCTGACCTCGGGGGGCTTCACGTCCGGGCCGGGCACGCTGATGAATGCCATGATGCGCGCGGCGGGATTTCGCAACCTGACCACTGCCCCCGGTTTCGGCGCCGTCAGCGTTGAGCAGATCGCCCTGAACCCGCCGGCGCGGTTCATCCTGGGCTTTTTCGATCAGTTGAGGGCCGACTTGCGCGGGCCTGGACGGCATCCGGTCGTTCGCCGGGCGGCCGAGGGACGGACGGCGGCGCGGTTGCCGGCGGCGAGCCTGACCTGTCCCGCCTGGTTCGCGGCCGATGCGGTGGCGATGATGGCTGAGGGCCGGCCGTGACCGGGACGGTGCGACTGTGTCTGATCCTGGGCTTGCTGATCGTGGCGGCCTTGGCGCTGGCGATCCTGGCGGGTGAGACGGCGTTCAGCGGAGATCAGTATGCCGCCGCCTTCGGCGATCCGAAGTCGGGACCGGCCGAAGTGCTTTGGCAGGTGCGGGCGCCGCGCGCGGTCTGCGCCCTTGTCGTCGGCGCGGCGCTGGGTCTGGCGGGCGCGGTGATGCAGGGGATGTTGCGCAATCCTCTGGCCGATCCCGGCGTGCTGGGCGTGTCGGCGACGGCGGCCCTGGGCGCGGCGCTGGCCATCGTGCTGGGTGCGGCGGCCGTGCCGGGATTGGTCGAGTTGTCGGCCTTGGCGGGTGCGGTCCTGGCTGGGGGACTGTTGATCGCGGCGTCCAGGGCCATGCGGGCGCCCGAGGCGCTGATCCTGTTCGGCGTGGCGCTATCCAGTTTTGCAGGCGCGGCGACCGCATTGATCTTCAACCTGTCTCCCTCGCCGATCGCCTCGGCGGAGGTGATGTCGTGGCTCTTGGGATCGGTGCAGAACCGAAGCTGGATCGACGTGGCCTGGGTGACGCCCGCAGTGATCGTCGCGGCGGTGTTCGCCGGTCTGTCGGGATCGGGCTTGCGGATGCTGACCCTGGGCGACGAGGGGGCGGCGACGTCAGGATTGAACATGGGGCGAATTCGGTTGTTCGCCCTGATCGCGGCGGCGGTGGCGACCGGGGCGGCGGTCGCGGTGGCGGGTGTCATCGGCTTCGTGGGGCTGGCCGCGCCGCATCTGGTACGGGCGACGGTTAGGGGGGATGCCAAGCGGATTTTGGCGCCGTCGGCCCTGGCGGGCGGGCTGATGCTGATCGTGGCGGACCTGCTGGCGCGGCTGACGCCGACGGATCAGGAGCTGAAGCTGGGCGTGTTCACGGCCCTGATCGGCGCGCCGTTGTTCGCATTGATCGCCTGGCGCGCGGCGCGGGAGTGGCGGCTGTGAGCCTGTTGTCGCTGGAGAAGGTTCAGGCGCGGCTGGGCAAGACCGTGGTTCTGGAGGGGGTGGACCTGTCGGTCGGGGAGGGCGAGGTCGTCGCCCTGTGCGGGCCCAACGGGGCCGGCAAGAGCACCGTCATTCGTGCGGCCGTCGGCCTGCTGGAGACCACCGGCGGTCAGGTCAGGCTGGGCGAGAAGCCCATCGCAGACCTGTCCCATCGCCAGCGGGCGGAACAGGCGGCCTATCTGCCTCAGGAGCGGCGGATCGCCTGGAACCTGCCGGCGGTCGAGGTGGCGGCCTTGGGTGCGCCTTTCCTGTCGGGCGCCGAATCCTTGGCGCGGGCCAAGGCGGCCTTGGAGGAGGTCGGCGCCGGCCATCTGGCGGATCGTGGTGTGGCGGAGATGTCGGGAGGCGAGCGGGCGCGTGTTCTGCTGGCGCGGGCCCTGGTAGTCCACGCGCCGCTGCTGCTGGCCGACGAGCCGATTGCAGGTCTCGACCCGGACGCGCAGCGGCTGGTGCTGGAACGGCTGAGAGCACGCGCCGACGACGGGGCGGGGGTGCTGGTCAGCCTGCACGACCTGACCCTGGCCGCGACCATGGCGGACCGTGTCGTGGTGCTGGATCAGGGCAGGGTGGTCGCCGACGCCACGCCGATCCAGGCCCTGTCGCCCGCCGTCCTGCGCGAAGTATTCGGGCTGGACGGCGGCTGGATCGAGGGGCCGAACGGGCCGCTGTTGGCGGCCCGCCGAGCTCAGTAGGCGTAGGGCCGAGGACCAGCCGCCGAACCGCGCGAAATGTCGGCCGACGGCGTCAGCGGCGCCGTTCCGCCGTTCAGCCGCGCCTTGTAGACGGCCATGTTTTCCATCACCCGCATCATGTAGTTGCGCGTCTCGGTGAAGGGCGCGCATTCGATGAAGTCGATGGCGGCGGTGGCGTCGCCGCGCGGATCGCCGCATCGCGACACCCACTGGCCAGACCGCGCCGGCCCGGCGTTATAGCCGACGGTCGCCAACAGCATGGAACCGCTGTTCGACGCCATCAGCTCGCCCAGGTGATAGCTGCCCAGCGTCATGTTGTAGTCGGGATCCCACAACTGCTCGGCCGAATAGCTCATGCCCAGACGCCGTGCGACGCCCGAGGCGGTGGACGGCAGGAATTGCATCATGCCGCGCGCGTCGGCGCCGGAACGGGCGCGTGGGTCGAAGCTGGATTCCTGACGGGTGATGGCCTGGGTGAACTCCAGCGGAGCGGCGCCGCCGACCTGGGGCGGGACGCGGATGGGATACATGCGCTCGGGCATGACGAAGCCGCGCTGGCTGGCGGCGCGACCGACCATCATGGCGGTGAAGCCTTCGCCATAGCCGCGCGACAGGTCCATCAGCAGGGCCAAGTCGTTGATCGTCGGCAGGTCGTTGTCGAGCTGATAGGCGAAGACGCGCAGCAGGCTGGTCTCGCCGGTTTCGCCCAGGATGCGCGTGGCGCGGACAATCTCGTTGCCCTCGAAGCGGGCGATGTCGGCCTGTGACGGGACGGGTTCGCCCGGCAGCTGAAGCGTGGTCATGCCGGCCTTCTCGGCGGACAACTGACCATAGAAGGTCTGCCAGTGCTGGGCGCCGTTGCGGTAATAGGCGAGGGCGGCGTCGCGCTCGCCGCGCGCCTCTGCGGCCCGGCCCAGCCAGTAATAGGCGCGGCCTTGCGTGATCGGGGTGGATGAGGCGGTGCGCAGGGCCTCGAAGTGGCGGGCGGCGACCTCGGGCTGGTTCAGCTTGGTCAGGGCGACCCAGCCGGCGAAGAAGTCCGCATCCACCATCCGGTCGCCCGAGGTGAAGCCGTGACCGTTCATGGCGTCATAGGCGGCGCGCCAGTTGCCTTGCTGCAAGGCGTCGAGGAAATAGTTGCGACGCTCGCTCCACAGCGTGTTGTCTCCGGTCGTGTGACCGGGGGCGCCGGGCAGATTGGCCAGCAGGGCGAAGCCCTCGGACTGGCGGTTCTGCGATCGCAGGAGGCGCACGCGTTCCAGAACGACGGCGGGATCGGCCGCCTGGGCAGGCGTCAGATTGGCGATGACGGCGTCGGGGCTGTATGCCGAGCGCAGGGTCATGACCGTGTTGGCGATGGCGGCGCGATCAGGCGAGACCAGATTGACCATGCTGCGCGTCGCCGGGCCGTGCGGGCCGAGCAACAGCATGTTCAGCCGCGCCTCGTGATCGGCGGGCGTCAGCCAGGATCCCCACTGGCCGAGGATGCGCGACTGGGGCGTATCGTCGAACGAGCGGGTGCGCCACCAGTCGCGGACCAGGGCGCGGGCCTCGTCCTGGCGACCGCGTTGTTCGAGCGCCGACGCATAGGCGATGGCGCCTTCCACCGTCGTGGGCTTGCCGTCGGACATCAGGGCCAAGGCCGCATCGGCGCCCATGCCGGAACGGTCGAGAACCTTTTCGGCGGCCGCGCGGCGTGATTCGTTGCGGGGCCAGCCGGCGAGATCGCTCTGACCGCGCGCGAGGTCCGCATAGGACAGTTGCTCGCCCGAGGTGTCGATCAGCGCCCATTCGAC
The DNA here is from genome assembly GCF_049896065.1 of Brevundimonas sp. PWP3-1b1. Lineage (NCBI taxonomy): Bacteria > Pseudomonadati > Pseudomonadota > Alphaproteobacteria > Caulobacterales > Caulobacteraceae > Brevundimonas > Brevundimonas sp. PWP3-1b1. Next base: position 1,302,617 of record NZ_JAFCTO010000001.1, read on the forward strand.
CAGTTTTCGCGCCGAGGCGTCGCGGATCTGGGACATGGCGGACTGGGCGCCGAAGACGTCGCGTGCGCGGGCGGCGGCGAGGCCCTGGCGAAACAGCGCCGTGTCCTGATCGTTCAGCACGCGCCCCTGATAGGTCGCGGAATAGCCGGGCACGGACGACGACGCCGACGCATAGGGAACAGGCTGGGTCGGCAGGACGTCCTGCGGGTTCGGCGCAAGGACGGCGAGGGCCGCCGCCAGACTGGTCGCTATCATGATCTGTCCTGTTCTCATTCAATCCGGTTGCGGCGAAGCCGCTGGCGACCTAACGTCCCGCGCTCATTGCAAAGGCGATGAACATCCGTCCATCGTCCCTCCCCACGCAGGCCAAGTTTAGTCCCATGACCGCCCCCTTGTTCAAGGGCGTGATCACCGCCCTGATCACACCACTTCGTGACGGAAACGTGGACGAAGCCGCATTCGCCAGATTGCTGGAGCGCCAGATCGCCGCAGGGGTCCACGGCGTCGTGCCGATGGGCACGACGGGCGAGGGCGCCAGCATGGATCTGGACGAGCACAAGCATGTGATCGAACTGTGCGTGCGGCTGGCGGCCGGGCGCGTCAGCGTCATCGCCGGCACGGGCTCGCCCTACACCAAGGAAGCCATCGACCTGACCCGCCACGCCAAGACGGTGGGCGCGGATGGGTCGCTGATCGTAACTCCCTATTACATCCGCCCGTCGCAGGCGGGCATGGCGGCGCATTTCGAGGCCGTGGCCGACGCGGTTCAGTTGCCGATCCTGCTTTATAACGTGCCGGGGCGCACCGGGGCCGACCTGTCTAATGAGACGGTGGCGCGGCTGGCGGCCCATCCGAATATCGTCGGCATCAAGGACGCGACCGGCGACATGAGCCGGGTCAGCTGGATGCGGACCAATATCGGCGGCCAGTTCGACCTGATCTCGGGCGATGATCCCAGCTATCTGGGCTATCACGCCCATGGCGGGGTCGGGCTGATCTCGGTGGCGTCCAATGTCGCGCCGGAAGCCATGGTCGCCCTGCACAATGCGATGACGGCGGGCGACTACGCCACCGCTCGCGACTGGCAGGACCGGCTGATCGGCCTGTGCAAGGCGCTGTTCCTCGACAACTCGCCGGCGCCGACCAAATACGCCCTGGCTCGTTTGGGGCTGTGCAACGAAGAGGCGCGTCTACCGCTGTCGCCGACGTCTGATGTGGTCAAGCCGCTGATCGACCGCGCCATGGCGGATGCGGGCGTCGGCTGATGGCGCCGCAACCCCAGTCCAAATCCAAGGTCATCGCCGAGAACCGCCGCGCAAGGTTCGACTATTTCCTGGAAGAGAATATCGAGGCCGGGATCCAGTTGCTGGGCACCGAGATCAAGGCGTTGCGCGACGGGCGGGCCAATATCGCCGAAAGCTATGCGGCGGTGGAAGGGCGCGAGATCGTCCTGATCAACGCCGACATCCCGCCCTACAAACAGGCCAATCGCTTCAACCACGAACCGCGCCGTCCGCGGAAACTGCTGCTGCACAGAAAGCAGATCGACCGCCTGATCGGGGCGGTGCAGCGCGACGGACAGACCATCATTCCGCTCAAGCTTTATCTGAACGACGCAGGCAAGGCGAAGCTGGAGATCGCCCTGGCCAAGGGCAAGAAGCTGCACGACAAGCGCGAAGCCTCGGCCGAACGCGACTGGCAGCGGGACAAGGCGCGGCTGATGCGGGACAAGGGCTGAGGCTCAGGCGTCGATCAGGATGCGGACGCGCGCGAAGATGTCCTCAAACATCTGAGGCGTCAGTCGGCCGGTGTTCGTGTTCAACCGCGAGCAATGATAGCTGTTCACGATGACGTAGCCGCCGGCCTCGCCCTGGGCGCCATGGCCTGCGGGCATGGCGGAGGCGGGACGGCCGAACGCCTTGAGAATGTTGCGACGTGACACGTCGCCCAGGGTCACGATCACCTTCAGATTGGGCAGCAGGGCCAGCCGGTCGATCAAGAAGGGCCGGCAAGTGGTTTCCTCGACCGGCAGAGGCTTGTTGCCGGGCGGGGCGCAGCGCACCGCATTGGTGATCATGCAGTCCGTCAGCGTCAGGTCGTCGTCGCCGTTCGGATCATAGTGACCGTGCGCGAAGCCCGTCTTCTTGAGGGTGTCGTAGAGCAGCCAGCCGGCATGATCGCCGGTGAAGGGGCGGCCGGTACGGTTGGCGCCGGTGCGGCCGGGCGCGAGGCCCGCGATCAGCAGGCGCGCGTTCGGATCCCCGAACGAGGCGGCGGGACCGTTCCACCAGTCGGGGTTCTGGCGCGCATTCTCCTGGCGATAGGCGACCAGGCGCGGGCAAAGCGGACAGTCGCGGGGCGGTTCGGGCGTCAGCATTATTGGGCGCTCTTGGGACGGCCGAACTCGGCCATCAGGTCGTTCAAATCCAGGAAGGCGTCGGCCTGGCGACGCAGTTCGTCGGCGATGTGCGGCGGCTGGGTCTTCTGAGTCGAGACGACGGTGACACGCACGCCACGCGCCTGAACCGCCTGAACCGCCCGCCGAAAATCTCCGTCCCCGGAAAACAGCACGGCGTGGTCGATGTGTGGAGCCAACTCCAGCATGTCCACCGCAATCTCGATGTCCATATTGCCCTTGATCCGGCTGTGGCCCTGACCGTCGGTAAAACGCTTCACCGGCTTGGTCACGACCGAAAAGCCGTTGTAGTCCAGCCAGTCGACCAGCGGTTTCACGGGTGAGAATTCTTCGCCCTCGACCACGGCCGTATAGTAATAGGCGCGCGTAAGGATGGATTTCTCGCGGAACCAGTCCAGCATCCGTCGGAAGTCCATGTCGTGCTGCAAGGCGCGCGCGGCGGAATAAAGGTTCGAGCCGTCGATGAAGATCGCCAGCCGGTCGGTGGGATGAAACATGGTCGATGCCGTCGAAAGAGATGAAAAATCGGACTCCGCGGCCGCGCCAGGCGTCGATGTCGGAATCGACGACGGGTTCGACCTGAATGATGCAGTCATCGTGGCGCTGGGCTGCAATGACAAGGGGGCATGGGCATCGTGCCGCGAAGCGCTGGAGGCGGCGCTCGCGCGATTTCGCAGCGAGGGGATCGATGTCGTGGCCCGGTCGTCGTGGTGGTCTTCGCTGGCCTGGCCCGATCCGCAGGATCCTCCCTTCCTGAACGGCGTCGTCATGGTGCGCACCGCCCATGATCCGCACGAACTGATGACTGCCCTGGGACGGATTGAGGACGCGTTCGGTCGCGAGCGGTCGGTTCGCAATGCGCCGCGAACGCTGGATCTGGATCTGATCGCCTACGGCCGACTGAGCGGTGATCTGGACGGGTTGATCCTGCCTCACCCCCGTGCGGCCGAGCGACGGTTTGTCATGGGGCCGATCGTCGAGATCGCGCCGCGCTGGCTGCATCCGACGCAGGGTGGGACGGCGAGCGAATTGGTCGAGACCGCGTCGGTCGGTCGCGACGCCCATCCCTTGAAGTAGGACGCGGTTCGTGAGCTGATCTCTCTCCTGACACCGGGAGACATTCATGCTCGTCCTTTCTATGGCCATCCTGCTCGCTGCCGGGGTGGTGCAGGAATCGCATCCTGTACCTGCCTCGCCGCCTGCGGGAGTCGGGCTGGTGATCCATGAGGCGGATACGATGGTCCGCCAGCCGCCGCCCCATAACGGAACGGGAATGAGCACCGCCTATCGCATCTCGGGCGTGGCGCCGAACCGATCGATGGAGTTCAGGAAGCGCGTCATGCATCCGGGATCGTCCATCGGCCTGCACGTCATCGCTCACGACGAGGTCTATCATGTCGTCAGCGGGGAGGGGGACGTGACCACGGACGGCGTCACCACCCGGATGAGGGCCGGTGACACGGCCTATCTGTATGACGGCGGCAATGTCGGCATCCAGCAGGTCGGCGCAGACGATCTGGTGCTGATCATCGCCTATCCTCTGGCGCGTCGGACCGACTGACGCCGCACTTTCGCCCCTGTGGCGTTGCAAAAGTCAGTCCCCATCTGTATTTGACGCGGTTCTCCCCCGCGTTCGAGGAATTTTCATGGCCCGCGTCACCGTCGAAGACTGCATCGAGAAGGTTCCGAACCGCTTTGGTCTGGTGCTGATTGCCGGCCACCGCGCCCGCAGCATCGCCAATGGCTCCGCCCTGACGATCGACCGCGACAACGACAAGAACCCGGTCGTCGCCCTGCGTGAGATCGCCGACGACACCGTCGTTCCGGACGAGCTGCTTGAGACCATCATCACCACGCTGCAACGCGTCGATGAGCGTACGGAAGCCGAAGACGACGCGGAGACGGTCGCCCTGCTGGCCGCGCCGCAGCACATGAACATGGCCGAGGCGGAACTGATCCGCGCCCTGCAAAGCGACCGCGACGGCGGTCAGGAGGAGCGGTACTGACGCCCGAGGGAGCCCCTGGCGTCACTATCCTGCCGGCGCGGACCGAAACGGTTCCGCCGGCGCCCCAAGCTGCAAACAAAAACGACCCTAAATCTGTCGCCGCCGATCCGGGACGGCCGAGCAAGCGTGCGCCGATCCTGCGCCAGTTCGAGCTGATCGAGGCCGTAAAGGCTTATGATCCGACGGCCGACGAAGCGCTTCTGAACCGCGCCTACGTCTATGCAATGAAGATGCACGGCTCGCAGCTGCGAGCCTCGGGCGATCCCTATTTCGCCCACCCGATCCAGGTCGCGGGCATTCTGACCGACTACAAGCTCGACACCGCCACCATCGTCACAGCCTTGCTGCACGACGTGGTCGAGGACACCTCGGCGACCCGCGACGACATCGCCGGCATGTTCGGCGAGGAGGTCGCGGTCCTGGTCGAGGGCGTGACCAAGCTGAGCCGGCTGGAGCTTCAGGCCGAACACACGCGCCAGGCCGAGAACCTGCGCAAGTTCATCCTGGCCATCAGCCGGGACGTGCGGGTGCTGCTAGTCAAGCTGGCCGACCGCCTGCACAACATGCGCACGCTTCAATATGTGAAGCCCGAGAAGCGCGAGCGGATCAGCCGCGAGACGCTCGAAGTCTATGCGCCGCTCGGCAGGTCGATCGGCATCCACTCCATCGCCTCCGAGCTGGAAGAGCTGGCCTTCACCCACCTGAATCCGACCGCCAAGACCGCCATCGAGCGGCGGCTGGAGGCGCTGAAGCTGGAACACGGGCGCGCCATCGAAGGCGTCGCAGGCGAGGTCGAGCGCGTGCTGTCGGAGGCCGGCCTGACGGCCAATGTCTATGGTCGCCAGAAGACGCCCTATTCGATCTGGCGCAAGCTGCAGCGCAAGTCGGTCGGGTTCTCGTCCCTGTCCGACATCTATGGTTTCCGCGTCATCGTCGAGGCCGAAGACGACTGCTATCGCGCGCTGGGCGTCATCCACCGCGAATGGCCGATGGTGCCCGAGCGGTTCAAGGACTTCATCTCGACGCCCAAGTCGAACAACTATCGCTCGCTGCACACGACCGTTGTCGGACCCCGCGGCCTGCGCATCGAGATGCAGATCCGCACCGAGGAGATGGACCGGATCGCCGAGGACGGCGTCGCCGCCCACTGGCGCTACAAGAACAAGTCCTATGGCTTCGACCGCGAGGCGATGGAGCAGGGCGGGGGCCGCGATCCCCTGCAGAACCTGCGCCATCTGGTGCAGGTGATCGAGCACGGCGAGGGCGGCGAGGACTGGGTCGAGCACGCCAAGCTCGAAATGTACCTGGATCAGGTGTTCGTGTTCACGCCTAAGGGTCAGCTGGTGACGCTGCCGCGCGGCGGCATGCCTCTGGACTTCGCCTATGCCGTCCACACCGAGGTCGGGGACACGGCGGTCGGGGTCAAGGTCAACGGCGAGTTGAAGCCGATGCGGACGCCGCTTCAGAACGGCGACGTGATCGAGATCATTCGGGGCTCCAAGCGCGAAGTGCCTGCCGACTGGCGCAGCCTGACGGTCACCGGCCGTGCGCGCTCGGCCATCCGTCGCCATATCCGCACGTCAGAGCGGGAAGAGTTCATCAAGCTGGGCCGCGTGGCGCTGGATCAGACGCTGGGGCGCGTGGAGAAATCCCTGACCGACGTGTCGCTGAAGCCGGTGCTGGAGATGCTGGCGGTCGCCAACGACGAGGATCTGTTCGAGGGGCTGGGCCGGGGCCGGCTGTCGCCGACGACCGCCGCCGAAATCCTGTTCCCCGCACTGAAGGGGCGGCTGAAGGCCGGGCCGGAGAAGCAGCGGATCGAGGGCGACAAGGCGCGGCTGTTCGTGCGCGGCGGCGGGCTGACGCCCGGCGTGACGGTGCATTTCGGCCAGTGCTGCACCCCGGTGCCGGGCGACCGGATCGTGGGTATTCTGGAGCCTGAATCCGGCCTGACGGTGCACACCATCGATTGCCAGACCCTGGCCGCCTTCGCGGACGACGATTCCGTCTGGCACGACCTGCAATGGACGCCCCAGGCCGAGACGGACGCTGTCGCCGCCGCCCGCATCCGTGCGACGATCCGCAATGCGCCAGGCGTGCTGGGCCAGGTCACGACCCTGATCGGCGAGGCCGGCGGCAATATCATCAACCTGTCGATGGCGCACCGCCAGCAGGACTTCTTCGACGTGGACGTGGACGTCGAGGTCGAGGACGCCAAACACGCGACCATGATCATGGCGGCGCTGCGGGCCAATCCGTCGGTCGATTCCGTCGAGCGCGCGCGGGGCGAATGAGCGAGACGGTCAAGCCGAACGCGGCCCAGATGGCGTCGGCGTCCTATCGCATGGCGGCGATGGATCAGGATTTCCTGCTGGGCGATTCCATGCGCGGCGTCCGCTTCCTGATGGAATACGCCAAGCCGGAGGAGGCGCTGAGGGCCTGGGGCGTGCGCTCCACCATCGTCGTCTTCGGCAGCGCCCGCATCCGCGAGGGTCATCGCTGGTACGAGGAGGCGCGCGCCTTCGGTCGGCTGGCGTCCGAGCGGGGCGGGGCGTTTCGGGGTTCCGTGGGCGAGCCGCGCGACAACGTCATCGCCACCGGCGGCGGACCGGGCATCATGGAGGCGGCCAATCGCGGCGCCGTGGACGCCGGTGCGCCCTCCGTCGGGTTCAATATCATCCTGCCGCACGAGCAGGAGCCGAACGCCTATTCGACGCCGGAACTGACCTTCCTGTTCCACTATTTCGCGATGCGGAAGATGCACCTAGCGATGCGGGCCAATGCGCTGGTGGTCTTCCCGGGCGGATTCGGCACCTTCGACGAGATGTTTGAGATGCTGACCCTGCGCCAGACGAAGAAGGCGCCGCCTGTGCCGGTCGTTCTGGTGGACAAGGCCTACTGGACCTCGGTCATCGGTTTCGACGCCCTAGTCGAACACGGGATGATCGCGCCGTCGGACCTGGACCTGATCGGTTTCGCCGAGGACGCCGAGAGCGTCTGGGCCGAACTTCTGGCGCGCGGACTGCGCCCGAACGAAAACATCGAATGAAGCGTCGCCGGAGGGTTCATCCGCGCGCGATCAGGGTCTAGAACCCCTTCATGAACACCCAAGACGTCCTCAACGAGTTTCGCGACGCCGGCGCCCTGCGCGAAGGCCATTTCGTTCTGTCGTCGGGCCTGCACAGCCCGGTCTTCCTGCAGAAGAACCTGGTCTTCATGGACGGGGCGCGCTGCGAGCGGCTGTGCAAGGCCTTGGCCGACAAGATCGTCGCCACGGTCGGCCCGGTCGATGTCGCCATCTCGCCGGCCGTGGGCGGCATCATCCCAGGCTATGAGACCGCCAAACACCTGAAGGTCCGTTCGATGTACGTCGAGCGCGAAGGCGGCCAGTTCAAACTGCGTCGCGGCTTCTCGGTCGAGCCGGGCGAGAAGGTCGTCATGGTCGAGGACATCGTCACGACCGGCCTGTCGTCGCGTGAATGCATCGCCGCCATCCAGGCGGCCGGGGGCGAGGTGGTCGCTGCCGCCTGCATCGTCGATCGTTCGGGCGGCAAGGTGGACGTGGGCGTGCCGCTGATCGCCTTGGCCTCGCTGGAGGTGCCGGCCTATGCGGCTGACGCCCTCCCGCCGGAACTGGCCGCGCTTCCGGTGGAAGATCCTGGCAGCCGCAGATTGTCGAAGTAGAGCCATGCGCGAACGGGTCAGGCTGGGCGTCAACATCGATCACGTCGCCACGGTGCGCAATGCGCGCGGCGGGACGCATCCCGATCCGGCCCGCGCGGCCGAGGCGGCCCTGGCGGCGGGCGCGGACGGCATCACCGCCCATCTGCGCGAAGACCGCCGCCACATAACCGACGCCGACATCGACGTGCTGAGCGCCCTGTGCGCGCGGGCGGGAAAGCCGTTGAACTTCGAGATGGCGGTGACTGAGGAAATGCTGGCAATCGCCATGCGCCACCGGCCCCATGCAGCCTGTCTGGTGCCCGAGCGGCGCGAGGAGGTCACGACCGAGGGCGGTCTGGCGGTCGTGGGTCACGAGGCGCGCATCGCTCCGGTGGTAAAGGCGCTGACGGATGCCGGCATCCGCGTCTCTCTGTTCATCGAACCTGCCGAGGCGCAGGTCGAGGCTGCGGCCGCCGTAGGCGCTCAGGTGGTGGAGTTCCACACAGGCCGCTATTGCCATCTGACCGATCCCGGAGAGCGGGAGGTCGAGTTCGAACGCCTGGCCGCCGCCGCCGCACAGGCCGACATCCTGGGAATGGAGGTTCATGCGGGTCACGGGCTGGATTACGACACGGCGCCGCGCATGCTGGCGATCCCCGAGATTCGCGAACTGAACATCGGCCATTTCCTGATCGGCGATTCGATCTTCATCGGTCTGGACGGCGCGATCCGCCGGATGCGGGCCGCGATGGATGCGGCGAAATGATCATCGGCGTGGGCGCGGATCTGTCGGACATCCGCCGTATCCAGGCCTCGCTGGATCGGTTCGGAGATCGCTTCAAGACCCGCTGCTTCACCGAACTCGAACGCACGCGGTCCGACCGCAAGCCTGATCCGGCCTGGAGCTACGCCAAGCGTTTCGCGGCCAAGGAGGCCTGCGCCAAGGCGCTGGGCACGGGAATGCGGGCCGATGTCTATTGGCGCGACATGGGGGTGGTGAACCTGCGTTCGGGCCAGCCGACCATGGCTTTGACCGGGCATGCCGCCGAGCATCTGGCGCGGCTGACGCCGACCGGACATGAGGCGAAAATCCACCTGACGCTGAGCGACGAACATCCCTATGCGCTCGCCTTCGTGGTGATCGAAGCCTTGCCGCAGTCGTAATCAGGTTATAGGCGTGCGCGATGACCGCGCAGACGCGGCGAGGATGCCTGATCGCATGAGCGAAGACCAAAAGCCCGACGACGCCAAACGCGACGCCACCCCTGAAGAGCGATTTGCGGCTTCGGAGGCGGACGCTCCGGTCAAGTCGGTGCAAGAGCCGACCACGTCGAACCACAAGGTCTATGCGCAAAAGCCCGGCGCTCGTGACAAGACGCCGTCCGCAGCCAGCGAGACGGGCGAGATCGTCAAGACCATCGTCTTCGCCCTGCTGATCGCGATGGTGCTGCGGATATTCCTGTTCCAGCCCTTCACCATTCCGTCGGCCTCGATGGAGCCCAACCTCTACGAAGGCGACTATATCGTCGTGTCGAAGTGGTCGTACGGCTTCTCGAAACACTCGATCCCGTTCAGCCCGCCGCTGTTCGACGGCCGGATCATGGGCTCGGCGCCCAAGCGCGGCGACGTCGTCGTGTTCAAACTGCCGCGTGACAACAAGACCGACTTCATCAAGCGCGTGATCGGCCTGCCCGGCGACCGCATCCAGATGATCGCCAACAAGCTGTATATCAACGACAAGCCGGTTCAGGACGTCGTGGTCAGCGAGCAGGAGATCAACGACATCTTCGGCCCGCGCCCGGTGACGGAGGTCCGTGAGACCCTGCCGGAAGGCAGAAGCTTCATGACCCAGGACTTCGGTCCCGGAAACGATCTGGACGACACTCCGGTCTATGAAGTCCCGGCCGGCCATTACTTCATGATGGGCGATAACCGTGACAACTCGATCGACAGCCGCGTCGAACAGTCCAGCGGCGTGGGCATGGTCCCGGCCGAGAACCTGGTCGGCAAGGCCCAGATCATCCTGTTCTCCTGGAAGCCCGGTTCGTCGCTGTGGAACCCCGTCAGCTGGTTCAACGTGCGGCTCGACCGGTTCTTCAACGTCTTGAAGTAATGGCGAATACGCGAGCTGAATCCGTTGCGGCGCTGGAAACGCGTCTGGGACACACGTTCAAGGACAAAGCCCTGCTGGAGCGCGCCCTGACCCACGCCAGCGTGGGCGAGGGGGCACCGGTCGGAATCCACGGTCCGCGCGACAACGAGCGGCTGGAGTTCCTGGGCGACCGGGTGCTGGGCCTGCTGGTCGCCGAGCGGTTGTCGGCAGAGTTTCCGACGGCCGACGAAGGCCAGCTTTCGTCCAGCCTGCATGCCCTGGTCGACAAGACGGCCTGCGCCCGCGTCGGCGAGGCCTTGGGCGTCGGCCCGGCTCTGCGGCTGTCGCCCGGCGAGACCAAGACTGGCGGCCGTCGCAAGGCGGGCGTCATCGCCGATGCGGTCGAGGCCATCCTGGCGGCGGTCTATCTGGATGGCGGTCTGGATGCGGCGCGGACCTTCTTCGACGCCGCATGGGCCGACGAACTGTCGGCCCCGCCGTCGCGGACCGTCACCAATCCCAAGTCCGCGCTTCAGGAATGGGCGCAAGGCAAGGGCAGGCCGCTGCCGACCTATCGCGTGGCGGATCGGACGGGTTCGGATCATGCGCCGACCTTCACCGTCGAAGTTTCCGTGCAGGACGTGCAGCCCTTGACCGCGCAAGGGCGTTCGCGTCAGGAGGCGGAGAAGGCGGCCGCAACGGCTCTCCTCAAACGTGAAGGCGTCATTTGACCGATTTCGAAAACCAGCGCGCGGGCTTCGCCGCCATAATCGGCGCGCCGAACGCCGGCAAGTCCACGCTGGTGAACCGGCTGACCGGGTCCAAAGTCTCAATCGTCACGCAAAAGGTGCAGACGACGCGCTTTCCCGTGCGCGGCATCGCCATGGAGGGCGACGCCCAGATCGTGCTGGTGGACACGCCCGGCATCTTTACCCCGCGCCGTCGTCTGGACCGGGCGATGGTCGCCTCGGCCTGGGGCGGCGCCCAGGACGCGGACATCGTCGTCCACCTGATCGACGCCCAGTCGCACATCAACTCGGAAGGCCGCGAAGGCACGGCGGCGGATCGCCGCTCGGCCGAGGACACCGAGACCATCATCGCCAATCTGCAGTCCACCGGCACCAAGGTGGTGCTGGCGCTGAACAAGATCGACGGCATGCGCCGCGATACGCTGCTGGCCCTGTCGCAGAAGATGTTCGAGAGCGGCGTCTATTCCGAGGTCTATATGATCTCGGCCGCAAACGGCGACGGCGTCGAGGACCTGAAACAGCGTCTGGCCCTGTCGATGCCCAAGGGCCCGTGGCTCTATCCCGAGGATCAGGCGGCCGATGTGCCCGTGCGCGTTCTTGCGGCGGAGATCACGCGCGAGAAGGTCTATCTGCGCGTCCATGAAGAGCTGCCCTATTCGGCGGCGGTCGAGACCACCAGTTTCGAGGAGCGCGCCGACGGCTCGGCCCGGATCGAACAGACCATCTATGTCGAGCGCGAGAGCCAGCGGCCCATCGTACTGGGCAAGGGCGGCCAGACGCTGAAATGGATCGGCCAGAAGTCGCGCGAGGAGCTGAACGAGCTGCTGGGTCGCCAGGTCCACCTCTTCCTGACCGTCAAGGTCGATCCGAAATGGCAGGATTCGCGGGCTCTTTACGCCCAGTTCGGCCTGGATTTCGACGTCTGAGTTCCTGTGTTTGATGTACCGCGTACCGCCGGGGGCCATCCCCGGCTCGTTCTGGGCGTCCTTGGGGCGCTGATCCTCGGCGGCGCGGTCTGGGGCGGCATCGCCACGGCCGTACCACCCAAGACCGATGCAGCCTTGGTGACAGAGCGGGCCGATGCGCCGCCGCGTCCGCCCCTGGTCGTGGTTCAGGATTTGCCGCAACTGGCGGCGCGGATGGATCGCGAGGCGGCGGCAGGTCGGTTCATGGGGGCGGTTCTGGTGGCCAAGGGCGACCAGGTGCTGTTCCGCCAGGTCTATGGCAAGGCCAACTACGAACAGGACCGGGCGCTGGCGCTGGATTCCCGCTTCCGTCTGGCCTCGATCTCGAAACAGTTCACGGCGACGGCGATCCTGAAGCTTCAGGACGAGGGCAAGCTGAACGTCTCCGACCTTGTCTGCAAATGGATACAGCCCTGTCCGCCGGCCTGGGCGTCGGTGCGGATCAGCCATCTGCTGTCGCACACCTCGGGCATTCCCGACCTGATGGCGCGGCCGGGTTGGGGCATGCGCCGCACGACCCCGGCGACGCTGAACGAACTGACCGAGGACTCGAAGCAGTTCGGCCTGCAGTTCGAGCCGGGAACGAAGGTTCGCTACGACAATGCGGCGTTCAACCTGGCCGCCGCCATCGTCGAAAAGGCCAGCGGTCAGCCCTACGAAGCCTATATGCGTGACGCCTTCTTCAAGCCCCTTGGGATGAAGGACAGCGGGCTTGATCTGGACGGCGGAGACCACGACGTCATTATGGGCTACGCCAACTTCCCAGGCGGCCTGACGGCCCAGCCGAACGCCAATACCTCCATCGTTGCGGGGGCGGGTGCGGTCTATTCGACGTTGGACGACCTGCTGGTCTGGCAAAGGGCGCTGCATCGCGGCGCGCTGCTGAAGCCGGGCAGTTACCAGCAGATGCTGGCCGACCATGCGCCGACGGACACCAAGCCGAACGAGCGCAGCCATCCGCGTCGGGACTGGGGCTTCGGCATCTTCTCGAACCGTCTGGGCGATCAGGTCCGGCCCAGTTTCCAGGACCGCCAGATCTATCACACCGGCAGCTGGGGCGGGTTCCGCAACCTGATGCTGTATCAGCCCGACGCCGATGTGACGGTGATCGTGCTGTCCAACAACTATCATCTGCGCGACCAGGTCTTCCTGATCAGCCAGCAGGCGATGGCCGAGGCCCTGGGACGCGAGTTTCCGACGACGCTGGCGCGCTGAGGCATCCGCCTGGTTTCCCAATGGGGAGAACAGGACTAGAACAGGCGCATGATCGCCCTTATCGCCGCCCTCGCCCTGTCCGCGTCTCCGATGCAGGCTTCGGATGACCCCGCCGTCGCCGCAGGCGTCGTTCTGGACCGGATGCATGAGGCCGCGTCGCGCGCTGACGGCGACGCCTATTTCGACCTGTTCACCGCCGACGCCCGGTTCATCGGCACGGATGCGACCGAGCGCTGGTCGCTGGCCGAGTTTCGCGCCTATGCGACGCCGTTCTTCTCGCGCGGCAAGGGCTGGACCTATCGACCGCATGACCGGGTGGCGACCCTGGCGCCGGGCGACTGCCGCTGCATCGTCTGGTTCGACGAACTGCTCGACAACGACGCCTATGGGCTGACGCGGGGTTCCGGCGTGCTGCGCCTGACCGAAGAGGGCTGGAAGATCGAGCAATATGTCCTCAGCTTCACGGTGCCGAACGACAAGGCCAAGGGCGTGGTCGGACTGATCGCCGAAGGTTCGGCCGACTGATGGACTTTCACGAAGAGGCGTTCGTCCTGTCGGCGCGCAGCCATGGCGACACCGGCGCCGTGGTCGACCTGTTGACCGAGAACCACGGCCGGCGCTCGGCCTATGTCGCGGGCGGCGCGTCGCGCAAGATGAAGCCGTTCCTGCAAGCCGGTGCGCGGGTCGTGGCGGATTATCGCGCGCGGACCTCGGACCATCTAGGCGCCGCGCGGCTGGAGCCGGTGGGCGAGGGGCCCAGCGCCCTGTTCGACGACGCCCTGGCGCTGACCGGGCTAGCGGCGGCGGCCGGCGTGGCGCAAGGCGCCTTGCCCGAGCGCGAACCGCATCCCGGTGTCTTTCTGGCCTTCGAGGCGCTGATGGCGGCCTTCGCCCTGCCGGATGTTTGGCCCGCCATTTTCGTGCGGTTCGAGGCGGGGTTGCTGGAAGACCTGGGCTTTGGCCTCGATCTGTCCAAATGCGCGGCGACGGGCACGGCCGACGACCTGATCTACGTCAGCCCCCGCACCGGCCGGGCGGTCAGCCGCGACGCCGGCGCGCCCTATGCCGACAAGATGCTGACCCTGCCTCCCTTCATGCTGGGCGCACAGGCGGGGTTGATCGAGGGCGACGTGAAGGCGGGATTCGACCTGACCGGGCATTTCCTCGAACAGTTTGTGTTCCACCCGCAGAACAAGCCCATGCCGGCCGCGCGCGTCTGGATGCTGGACAAGCTGGCTGACGCCGGCCGCCTTTAGCCGAAGGTGAAGGCGAAGACCTGGACGCCGGGATCCAGGAACTCGATCTCGAATGTCCGTTCGCGCACCGCGCCCGTCTGGCGAACCAGTTGATAAAGCCGCTCGCCGTCGATGCGGCCCATGCCTTGGGCGTCGATGTCGCTGCCCGCATTCGGGCCGGGCGCTGCGCCATCAATAAGGACGCGGAAGCGCGGCTGTTCGCCGGTCTTGCTCGGACCCATCACCAGGTGCAGGTCGCGCGCCTTGAAGCGGAAGGCGACACGCCCTCCAGCAGTCTGAAGGTCGGCGTGTTCGCGGGTGACCCTCCAGCGGCCGGACAGGGTCCAGCCGTTCAGTTGCAGCGGCGCGGCGACGTAGTCCTTGATGACATCATTGGCCAGGCCGCCGGGAGAACGGAAGTTCTCGGCGCGGGCATAGCCGACATAGGTTTCCGGCGATTCGACCTGGGCCATGTCGGCGGCGGCCTCTGCACCCTGGGCCTGAACGTCGACCACGTCGCGGGCGACGTCAGCCGCGCCGGCCTCTTTTAAAAGCTGCTGGATGACGCGTTCGGAGCCGTCGTAGTCGCCCTCGCCGAAGTGGTGGTGACGAATCTGGCCCTTGGCGTCGATGAAGTAGTGGGCGGGCCAGTACTGGTTCTTGAACGCACGCCAGATGGCGAACTCGTTGTCCATGGCGACCGGATAGGTGATGCCCAGCCGCTGAATGTTCTGCCGGACGTTGGCTTCGGATTTTTCGAAAGCGAACTCTGGCGTGTGGACGCCGATCACCACCAGACCCTGATCCTTGTACTTCTCAGCCCAGGCGCGGACGTAGGGGATGGAGCGGATGCAGTTGATGCAGGAGTAGGTCCAGAAATCGACCACCACCACCTTGCCGCGCAGTTGCTCCGTCGTCAGGGGCGGCGTGTTGATCCAGGTCGTCGCGCCGGTCAGTGGCGGCATCATGCCCTCGACCGGCAGGTTGGCGAGGTCAGTCGGGGCTTCGTTCGTCGGCATGCCGCGCCCGACACTGCCCAGCAGCGCCTGTTCGATCCGGCTGGTGCTCGCTGCCGAGATGCGGGTCAGCAAGCCCGTATCGGCGCCCAGGCCGATGATGACCACGCCGATCAGGACCAGCACGCCCAGCCCGCGCCGGACCCATTCGCCGACGCCCAGCGCACCCTTCATGGCCTTGAACACACGACCGCCGACCAGCAGGGCCAGGCCCAGGGAGGTCGCTGCACCTGCCGCATAGGCCAGCAGCAACACCGTCGTGCCGACGCCTGCCCCCTGAAGCGCAGCGCCCGTCAGGATCACGCCCAGGATCGGCCCGGCGCACGGCGCCCACAGCAGACCCGTCGCGACGCCGAGCAGCAGAGAGGCCCGCACCTCGCCCTGATCCCCACTGTGACGTTCCGCACGGTCCGTCAGCCAGGAACCGGCGGCAACGAACGGCCGCATCAGGCGGTCGCCCAAGGCGGGGAACAACAGGCTGAGGCCCAGCAGGGCCATAACGGACAGGGCGATCCACCGTCCGACCTCGTTGGCGCGCACCGCCCAGCCTCCACCCAGCGCCGCAAGGGTCGCCACGCCCGCGAATGTCACCGCCATGCCGACCAGCAGAGGAAAGCCGTTGCGCAGGAAGGGGCGACCGGCGCGGGCGAAGACGAACGGCAGGACGGGCAGAATGCAGGGGCTGACGATGGTCAGGACGCCGGCGAGGTAGGACAGCAGGAACAGGATCATGGAGCGGCCTGACGGGGAGGGTGGTTCTTCCCTACGTTCGAACCGACGGGCCGGTTGGTTTCATCGCCACGGAAAATGTTCGCGGCGCGACCGATTTCCTCGGCCAGGGTCCGCACGAGCTGATCCGCCGGCATGACGCGGGCCAGCGGCGCGCCCTGTCCGGCCCATTGGGCGGCGTAGCCATCGTCGCCGGCGGCCTTGGCCGCTGTGTTCAGCGCCTTGCCGATGTCGTAGGCGCGGGGATAGGCGGCGACAGCGTCGGGTTCGGCCTGGCGCATGAAGGCGTTCTCCATCCCTCTGGCGGGCCGACCGGACAGTACGGCGGAGACGCGGGTCCGCTGGGCCTCCTGACCCGCCATCGCCCGTCGATAGGCACCGTCGGCTGCGGATTCGGGGCAGGCCACGAAGGCCGTGCCCATCTGCACCCCGGCCGCGCCCAGCGTCATTGCCGCCAAAATGCCTGCGCCGTCCATGATGCCGCCTGCCGCAATGACGGGAATGGTCAGCCGGCTGGCCAGCAGTCGGGTCAACGGCAGGGTTGCGAAACTCAGGTCGTCGGCGGGGTCGAACACGCCGCGATGGCCTCCGGCCTCCCAGCCCTGGGCCACGACCATGTCGATCCCCGCGTCCTGGACGGCTTGCCCCTCGGCCGGCGAGGTGGCGGTCGCAAGCAGGAGAATGTCAGCGGCCTTCAGCGCGGCGATCTGCTTCGGCTGCGGCAGGCCGAAATGAAAACTGACCACGGCCGGGCGTTCGTCCAGCAGGACCTCCAACTGAGGGTCGTCGTCGCGGAAGCTGGGATAGATGTCGCGCAACTGCTCCGGCGGCTGCGCATCGAACGGCGCGAACAGGGGGCGCAGGCGGTTTATCCACGCCTGGTCCCCAGCCAGATCCGGCGCAGCGGTGGCATGACAGAAGACGTTGACGTTCAACGGTCGGTCGGTGAGAGCGCGCGTCGCCTGAATCTGACGCCGGGCTTCCTCGGCGTCCACAGCCCCGATGGCGATGGAGCCGAGCGCGCCGGCGTTGGAGACGGCGGCGGCCAGCGCAGGCGTCGAGGTTCCCGCCATCGGCGCCTGGATGATCGGATAGTCCAGGCCGATGGCTTCCGTCAGTCGGCTGTTCACGATCCGCTCCTTGGTCGCCTTTGCAGTTAGGCGCCGTCGGCTTGTCACGAAAGGGGAGCGCCCATAACCTCGCGGCATGCTTTGGGCCGACATCATCGCCGTTCTCGCCTGGTGCGCCATCCTGGCGCTCGCCTTGAGATACCGGAAACGGAGCGCAGCGGATGTGCGCTGGCCGATGCAATGGGGTTTTGACGGCAAGCCCGTTTGGTATGCGAAGCGGGATTTGGCGGTTTTCTTCCACCCGGTGTTTTTCGGCTTCCTGCTAGCGTGCTTCGCGGCCCGTGTCGCAACCACAGAGGCGCCGCAGGACTGGATTGCGATCCGTATCATGACCGCCGGCGTCTTTGTGCTGAGCTGCTGGCTGCACCTTCGCTTCGCCTCACGCCAACTATCCCCGACTTAGGCGCAGCTTCGGGCTAGACTTCCGGCTCCCGTTCCTCGATTCGCTGGCCCATGACGATCCATGCCCCGCCGCCGGAAGGCGGCCGTATCATCGACGAGCCGATGGAGACGGCCCTTAGCCGCCGCTATCTGGCCTACGCCCTGTCGACCATCACCAACCGCGCCCTGCCGGACGTGCGCGACGGGTTCAAGCCCGTGCACCGGCGCATCCTGTACGCCATGCACCAGATGCGGCTGAACCCGCAGGCGGCGGCGCGCAAATGCGCCAAGGTCGTCGGCGAGGTCATGGGCGGATACCACCCGCACGGCGACGCCTCGATCTATGAGGCCCTGGTGCGCCTGGCCCAGGACTTCGCCCAACGCTATCCGCTGGTCGACGGTCAAGGGAACTTCGGCAACATCGACGGCGATAGCGCCGCAGCCATGCGCTACACCGAGTGCAAGCTGACGCCGGCCGCCGTGCTGCTGCTGGAAGGCATCGACCAGGACTCGGTCGATTTCCGCGCCACCTACGACGATCAGGACGAGGAGCCGATCGTCCTGCCGGCCGGTTTCCCCAATCTGCTGGCCAACGGCTCGTCCGGCATCGCCGTGGGCATGGCGACCTCGATCCCGCCGCACAATGTCGGCGAGCTGATCGACGCCTGCCAAATGCTTCTGGAGCGGCCAGAGACGACGACGGCCGAACTGGTTCAGCTTGTGCCCGGACCGGACTTCCCGACCGGCGGCGTGGCTGTCGAAGGCCATGCCTCCATCCTGGACGCTTATGAGACGGGCCGGGGCGGGGTGCGTCTGCGCGCGCGTTGGGAGACCGAGGACCTGGGCCGCGGCGTGTGGCGGATCATCGTGACCGAGATGCCTTACCAGGTGCAGAAGTCGCGCCTGATCGAGGCGCTGGCGGACCTGATCGAGCACAAGAAGGCGCCGCTGCTAGGCGATGTGCGCGACGAGTCGGCCGAGGACATTCGCCTGATCCTGGAACCCAAGAACCGCACCATCGAGCCTGAAATGCTGATGGAAAGTCTGTTCAAACTGTCCGATCTGGAGGTCCGCTTCCCGATCAACATGAACGTTCTGGACGCTACCGGCACGCCGCGCGTCATGGGGCTGAAGGAGTGTCTGCGCGCCTTCCTGGATCACCGTCGCGTGGTGCTGAACCGGCGTTCGCAATGGCGGATCGAGCGGGTCGAGAAGCGGCTTCACCTGCTGGAAGGCCTGCGCATCGTCTTCCTCAACCTGGACGAGGTGATCCGCATCGTCCGCGAGGAGGAGCAGCCCAAGGCGGTGCTGATCGCCCGCTTCGGCCTGACGGAAGCCCAGTCCGACTATATTCTCGACACCCGTCTGCGTCAGTTGGCGCGAATCGAGGAAATGGCGATCGAGAAGGAATTCAATGCGCTGTCGGAAGAACTTGCGCACCTGCAAGCACTGACGTCGGCGGAAGGCAAACAGTGGAAGGCCGTGTCCAAGGAGCTGGAGGCGGTGCGCAAGGCGCTGATCTCACCGCGCCGAACGACCATCGCCGAGGCCGTCGACAGCTCGGCCTTCGTCGCGCCCGAGGCCTTCATCCCGCGCGAAGCGATCACCGTCATCCTGTCGGAACGCGGCTGGATCCGCGCCGCCAAGGGAAAGGTCGAGGATCCGTCGGAGCTGAAGTTCAAGGAAGGCGACCAACTGGCCTACCTCGTGCCGGCCTATACGACCGACAAGTTGCTGGTAGCGGCGTCGGACGGACGCATTTTCACCATCGGGGCCGACAAGCTGGCGTCCGGTCGCGGGCACGGCGAGCCGCTGCGCCTGATGATAGACCTGGACGAGAAGGCCGAGATCATCAACGTCCTGGCGCACCAGCCGGGCGGCAAGCTGCTGATCGCGTCGAAGGCTGGCTACGGCTTCATCGCCCCGGAAGACGAGACCCTGGCCCAGAAGCGGGGCGGCAAACAGGTGCTGAACGGCGATCTGCTGGCCGTTCTGCGCGTGACCGGAGATCACGTCGCGACGATAGGCGAGAACATCAAGACTCTGATCTTCCCTCTGGCCGAACTGCCCGAGATGGGACGCGGCAAGGGCGTGCGCCTGCAGAACTTCAAACAAGGCGGCCTGGCCGACGTGACCGTGTTCAACGCCGAACAGGGGCCGGAGTGGGCAGACGGCGGCGGACGCCGTCGCAACTGGCCCGACTGGAAGGACTGGCTGGGTAAGCGCGCCGGCGCCGGCCGTCAGGGACCGCGGGGCTTGAGGAAGTTCAGGTAGGCGGCCGAGAGGTCGATTAACACCGCCGCCGCACGATCACCGCGCGGGTCGCACGAACCGTCACGCGCATTCTTTTACGTTCGAGTTCGCCTGACCGTAGATCCTCGGCACAAGGCGGAGGAGCTTCGAGAGCCCGTCCACCGCTTCGCGAGCGGCGCCGAAAGCGATGCATCCGTCGCACGGTTTCGGATCCAACTCTGCGACAGGTTCGCGCTTACGCGCGCCGCGGGATTCCCCGATCTTGCTCCGCTCGCCGGAGAACGACGAACAGAGGAGGCATCGTTTCATCGTCGAGAGACGATGCATCTGCCTTCCCGCGTTGCCCGACACCGCGTGGGCGGGTAGAGCGTTCGGCTTGTCCCGCCCAGCCGAAGTTTCAGACCATGCACGACATCAGAGCCATTCGCGAGAACCCCCAGGTTTACGTGGCGGGCTGGTCGTCGCGCGGGGTGGACGAGGCGGACGGGCTGGTGGCGGACATCCTGCGCCTGGACGGCGAACTGCGTCATGCCCAGACGACGGGGCAGGACGCCCTGGCCAAGCGCAATGCCGCCTCCAAGCTGATCGGCGCCGCCATGGGCAAGAAGGACATGGCCGAGGCCGACCGGCTGAAGGCCGAGGTCGAGGCGCTGAAGGGCGACATCGCGGCGGCGGCCGAGGTCGAGGCGCGCGCCGGCAAAGAACTGCGTGACCTGCTGGCGGGGTTGAAGAACCTGGCGGCCGAGGATGTGCCGGACGGCGAGGACGAGGCGGGCAATGTCGAGGTTTCGCGCTGGGGTACGCCCCGCGAAGGCGGCCCGGCTAAGGATCACGCCGACCTGGGCGAGGCCCTGGGGATGCTGGACTTCGAGGCGGCGGCGAAGATGTCGGGCGCCCGTTTCGCGGTGCTGAAGGGGCAGCTGGCGCGCTTGGAACGGGCCGTGGGGCAGTTCATGCTGGACCTGCAGACGGTCCAGCATGGGTATCTGGAAGTGAACCCGCCGCTGCTGGTGCGGGAACACGCAATGTTCGGCACGGGACAGCTCCCTAAGTTCAAGGAGGATTTGTTTTTTGCGTCTTCTACAATGCCTTGGGGCGGCGATTGGGAAGGCTCGGGGCAACAGCCGAAGGGCATAATGCTAACGCCCGATGCTAGCCTTACCTGGGATGAAGAAGCCGACACGATCTCGCTGTCTGCGGAACATACTGAGATAATCGACGAAGTTCGCTACCTCATCCCCACCGCCGAAGTCTCCCTGACCAATCTCGTGCGCGAGACCATCCTGTCCGAGGACGACCTGGCCACGCCGATGCGGATGACGGCGCTGACGCCCTGCTTCCGCGCTGAAGCCGGGTCGGCGGGGCGGGATACGCGCGGGCTGATCCGCCAGCACCAGTTCTCCAAGGTCGAGATGGTGTCGATCGCGCGGCCGGAAGACTCCAACGCCGAGCACGAGCGGATGACGGCCTGCGCCGAGGCGGTGCTGAAGGCGCTGGAACTGCCGTTCCGGCGGATGCTGCTGTGCAAGGGCGACATGGGCTTTTCGGCCCAGAAGACTTTCGACCTGGAGGTCTGGCTGCCCAGCCAGGGGACCTATCGCGAGATCAGCAGCTGCTCGAACTGCGGGGACTTCCAGGCGCGGCGCATGGATGCGCGGTTCAAGCGGGCCGGCGAGAAGAAGACCGAGTTCGTCCATACGCTGAACGGTTCGGGCCTAGCGGTTGGCCGGACGTTGGTGGCGATCATGGAGAACTATCAGCAGGAGGACGGGCGGATCGCGGTGCCGACGGTGTTGCAGCCGTATATGGGTGGGTTGCGGTTCGTGGGAACGGCGAAGTGAGCCGTCCTTCACCTCTCCGCGCGCGGAGGCGCGTGGGGAGGACAGACCGCGCAGCGGTCAGGCGGGGGCGACCGGGTGTCGAACGTCGGGCGCCCAGTCGCCCCCTCCTGGTCGTCGCGATGCGCCGACCTGTCCT
This sequence comes from Brevundimonas sp. PWP3-1b1, assembly GCF_049896065.1. Lineage (NCBI taxonomy): Bacteria > Pseudomonadati > Pseudomonadota > Alphaproteobacteria > Caulobacterales > Caulobacteraceae > Brevundimonas > Brevundimonas sp. PWP3-1b1. The sequence continues at coordinate 1,324,444 of NZ_JAFCTO010000001.1, forward strand.
CCCCGTTCGCCTGCGCGAACAGGGAGGTGACGCATGAGAATCCTCCTGACCAACGACGACGGGATCGAGGCGGAGGGCCTTGAATGTCTTGAACGAATCGCGCGCACCCTGAGCGACGACGTATGGGTGTGCGCGCCCGCCGTCGAGCAGTCGGGCAAGGGGCGGGGGATCACCCTGACCGAGCCGCTGCGGGTGATGAAGCTGGGCGAGAAGCGGTTTGCGGTGACGGGGACGCCGACCGACTGTGTCGTGCTGGCGGTCAACGACCTGATGCCGGAGAAGCCCGATCTGGTGCTGTCGGGCGTGAACCGGGGGCACAATATCGGCGAGGACGTCAGCTATTCCGGCACGGTGGCGGGGGCGCTGCAGGGGATGGCGTTCGGCATCCGCTCCATCGCTCTGAGCCAGAGCCTGGAGCGGTTCCACGACGAGGTGGTGGCGCACTGGGAGACGGCCGAGGCCTTCGCGCCGGCGATCATCAGCCGCCTGCTGGACCAGAAATGGGCGGACGGGGTGGTGATGAACCTGAACTTCCCCAACCGTCCGCCGGAAGCCGTCGATCAGGTCGAGGTGACGACCCAGGGCTTCCGCAATGTGGGCGAGATGCATGCGGTGCGGCGCGTCGACCTGCGCGGGCGCGACTATTATTGGATGAGCTTCCGCGGCGAGAAGCAGGAGCATGCCGAGGGCACGGACCTGCGCGCCATCGAGGAAGGGCGGATCTCGGTTACGCCGCTGCATATCGACCTGACGCACATGACCAGCGTGCATGACTTGAAGAAAGTACTGGGCGGGGCCCCGCCTAAGACTGTGGTGACGGCTGCATGAATCTGCACGACGACCGGGCCGGGAGGCTGATCCTGTCGCTGAGGCAGCAGGGGGTGACGGACCCGCGCGTGCTGAAGGCGATGGAGAGCATCGACCGGGCGGTCTTCGTGCACGAGAAGTTTCTGGATCAGGCGTGGGAGGATCAGGCCCTGCCGATCGACTGCGCCCAGACCATCAGCCAGCCCTATATCGTCGGCCTGATGACCCAGGCCCTGGAGGTGCAGCCGCGCCACCGGGTGCTGGAGATCGGCACCGGCAGCGGCTACCAGTGCGCGGTGCTGAGCCGGCTGGCGCGCTATGTCTATTCTGTGGAGCGATATCGCAGCCTGCTGGTCGAGGCCGAGGCGAAACTGCGCACGCTTCAGATCGACAATGTCATCACCAAGCACGGCGACGGCGGCCTGGGCTGGGCCGAACAGGCGCCGTTCGACCGGATCATGGTCACGGCCGCGTCGCCGACCGAGCCGACCGAACTGCTGAAACAGCTGAAGCCGAACGGGGTGTTGGTCGCGCCGGTGGGACGGACCTCGGTGCAGATGCTGCACCGCTACGTCGGTCAGGGCGACGGGTCGTTCCATCGCGAGAGCCTGACGGAGGTTCGGTTCGTGCCCTTGGTCGAGGGGACGGCGAAGGAGGGGTGACAGCCGTGGGTTGAGCCTGCATGGTTCGCCGATGGTCCGCTCATCGCTCGCCGCCGCCATCTTTCTGTTTTCAGCGACGACTGTCGGGGCGCAGACATGGCCGGTTTGTTTCGAGGACGGAGCCATACTTACGCCGGAAGGATATCGTGCCCTTCGAGAAGCGCGTGAAGCCTACGAGCAGGGGCCTGCATGGGCTTCGACGGTTACGCTCTATGCGCAACCCGGTTACGATGAAGCTGATCCAGCCGCGAAAGAACGCCTGACTGTCGTCCATCTGGAAGTCATTCACGCTGGCTTCTCGCCCGCGATTGAAATCCTGAAACCCTATGAAAGCGCGGAGCCACACTGTGTTTCGATATCTGTCAGACGGCTTGAAGCCGGCCGGCCGCCGTCTTTGAGAACATGGCACTACTATCCCGTTTTCTTCGATAGCGGCAGTGCTGTGGTTGACCCAAAGGCGATGTCGGCTTTGAGGGTCTACGCCGCGACCTACCAGCCTGGAATGCGGGTCGTATTGCATGGCTTTACTGACACGGCAGGATCGCCGGAGGTCAATCTGGCGCTGAGCCGGCGTAGGATCGACGCTGTCACGGACGCCTTCATTCGATTGGGCGTTCATGCTCGGGACGTCGAGACGACGGCGTATGGCGAGACAAATCTCATGAGACCGACTGCCGACGGCGTATCCTATTGGATGAACCGCAGGGTGGGGATCGATATGCGGATGCAGCCCCGTTAACCTTCGCGCCCCAATTCCGCGACGATTGCGGGGTTGGCTTATGGGGCGCGAGCGGGCACACCGGGCGGGCGAGTTTAACCATGTGAGGAGCAGCCGGTGGCGGTGATTTCGGGCTGGATGAGAGCGGTTCTGGTGGCGGGGGCGTCGCTGAGCACGGCGGCCTGCATCAGCTATCCGTCCGAGCCGCGCTATTCGACGCATGCGAATCCGGCGCCGGCTCAAGGACAGGGCGCCTATCCGCAGCAGCCGGCCTATCCGAACGGTCAGCAGAACCAGCCCTATCGCCCCGCCCCTTATGAGTCGCCGCCGCCCGCGACGGCGCCCATCGGCCAAGTGGAGGGCGGGGCCTTGCCGCCGACCGTCAGCGTGGTGCCGAGCCAGCCGGCCTATCAGCCGCCGACCGCTCAACAGCCCGACCACACGCCGGCGCCCTATCCGTCGTCGTCCGCGCCGGTTCGTCCGGGCGCTGCCTATGTGATCCAGCCGGGTGACACCATCTCGGGCGTCGGACGACGGTTCCAGACGCCGGTGCAAACGCTGATCGACCTGAACGGTCTGGGTCCGCGCGGGGCCATCACGACGGGCCAGCGAATCATCCTGCCGGAAGCGGCGGTGGACACCGGCAACGATCCCTATGCCACCGGACCCTCGCCTGTCGGGGTGCTGGTGCCGAACAATGGCGTGATCCCGCCGCCGCCGCCGCCGCCTTCGGGCAATGCGGCCCTGCCGGTGCAGACGCGACCCGCAACCCAGCCCTTCACTTCCGGGGCCGCCCAGGCGCCGGCTGCCCAAGGGCCGGTCGCGGCCGGACAGCCGAACCTGCTGTGGCCCGTGCGGGGCGACATCGTGCGACGGTTCGGTCCGGTCGGGATGGGCGAGCGCAATAACGGCGTGAACATCGGCGCATCTGCGGGCGCGGCGGTCAGCGCGTCGGCCGCCGGGCGCGTGGCCTATGTCGGCGACGATCTGGTGGGGCAGGGGCTGACGGTGCTGATCGTCCACGCCAACGGCTGGCGCACGGTCTATGGCCATCTGGGCTCGGCCACGGTGAAGGACGGCGACGACGTGCGGGCGGGGCAACAGATCGGCACCGTGGGTCTGACGGCCGGCGACGGACGTCCGTCGATTCACTTCGAGACCCGCCAGATGCGCGGCGACGACCCTGTGGCGGTCGATCCGCTGACGGTATTGCCGCGCTGATCGATTTAGTCGCGTTGCAATCCGCGAGGCGCGGCCCTAGGTTCCGCGCCTCGTTTTAATGGGGCGCCGACGAGGGCTGCCCCTTCTATGTTCGGAGACTACCCATGGGCGGAGCGGCTGACGGCGGCTTGATGGCGCAACTGATCGGCTTCGCGCCGATCATCGGCATCTTCATCCTGTTCTACTTCCTGCTGATCCGTCCGCAGCAGAAGCGCGCCAAGGAACATGCGATCGCCATCGGCGCCGTCAAGCGCGGCGACACCGTCGTCCTGGGCAGCGGCATGATCGGCAAGGTCACGCGCGTCGAAGAGGCCGAGGTCAATGTCGAGATCGCGCCCAGCGTCAACGTGCGCGTGGTCAAGTCGATGATCGCCGAGGTGCGCAACCGCACCGCCATCGCCGCCAACGATTCCAAGGCCTGATACGCTCGCGTATCGCTGAACCGAGACCGCCCTCATGATTCAGCTGTCGCGCTGGAAAGTCATACTCGTCGTCGCTGCGGCCGTCTTCGGTTGCCTGTTCGCATTCCCGAACGTGCTGTCGGATGCCCAACGCGAGGCGCTGCCGGGCTTCGTGCCCAAGAACAAGCTGAACCTGGGGCTGGATCTTCAGGGCGGGTCGTATCTGCTGCTGGAAGTCGACGTGCCGGCGATGCGCGAGAAGCGCATCACCAACCTGATCGAAGACGTTCGGGTCACGCTGAACGGCGCAGGCATCGCCACCAACGGCTTCCAGCGTGAAGCCGGCGGCGTGGTCGTCACTCTGGCCAATCCGGCCCAGAACGATGCGGCGTTTACGGCGCTGCAGCAGCTGGCCGGTCAAGCCGGGGCGGGCGGTCAGGTCGAACGCGCAGCGACGCGCCTGGGCAACAACCGCATCCGCTTCGCCTACACCGACGCCGCGCTGAACGGTATGGGCGCGACGGCCGTGGATCAGTCGATCGAGGTGGTGCGCCGCCGGATCGACAGCCTGGGCACGCGCGAACCCTCCATCACCCGTCAGGGCGCCGACCGCATTGTGGTGCAGGCGCCGGGCGAGAGCGATCCGACCAAGCTGGAAGAAGTCATCGGCCAGACGGCCCAGCTGACGTTCCAGATGGTGGATGTCGAAAACTCGGTCACCGAGGCCGTCGCCGGACGTGTGCCGCCGGATTCCGAACTGCTGGTCGGCGAGGACGGCACGCCGTATCTGGTCAAGAAGCGCGTCCTGGTGTCAGGCGAAAATCTGACCCGAGCAGGCGTCGGTTCGGACCAGAGCGGCCGCCCGGCCATCGATTTCCGCTTCGACGGGGCCGGCGCACGCCGGTTCGGCGAAGCGACCGCCGCCAACCTTCAGAAGCCCTTCGCCATCATCCTGGACGGCAAGGTCATCTCGGCCCCGACGATCCAGAGCGCGATCACCAGCGGCTCGGGCCAGATCACCGGCACCTTCTCCATTCAGGAAGCGGCGACCCTGGTGAACCTGCTGAACGGCGGGGCCCTGCCGGCGCCGCTGAACGTCGAGGAACGTCGGACCGTGACGGCCGAGCTGGGCGCCGATGCGGTGCAGGCCGGCGCCTTGTCGACGGCTGTGGGCTTCGGCATCATCGTGCTGTTCATGATCCTGGCCTACGGCTTCCTGTTCGGGGGCGTGTCGGTCATCGGCCTGGTGCTGAACGGGGTGCTGATCGTTGCGGCCATGTCGCTGACCCAGGCCACCCTGACATTGCCGGGGATCGCCGGTCTGATCCTGACCTTCGCTGTGGCCGTGGACGCCAATGTGCTGATCTATGAGCGGATGCGCGACGAAGCCCGGTCGGGCCGCAGCGTGATCGCCAGCATGGACGCCGGGTTCAACAAGGCCTGGGGCACGATCCTGGACGCCAACGTCACCACCCTGGTGGCGGCGGGGATCATGTTCATCTTCGGCGCCGGTCCGGTGCGTGGCTTCGCCTGGACGCTGAGCATCGGCGTCTTCACCTCGGTGTTCTCGTCGGTTCTGGTGGCCCAGGTGCTGCTGGCCTACTGGCTCAAGACCGCCAAGCCCAAAAAACTGCCGATCGCGGAGTGATGGCGATGCGTGGATGGCCCTTCATCAAACTGCTGCCGCAGAAGACGAACTTTCATTTCGTCAAATACGCCCGAGCCGCAGGCGTACTGTCGGTGGTTCTGTGCGTCGCCTCGATCATCGCCTGCTTCTATCCGGGCCTGAACATGGGCATCGACTTCCGGGGCGGCGCCTCGATGGAGGTGTCCAAGCCGGCCGGTCAGGTGATCGAACTGGATCGCGTGCGCGAGGCCGTGAACGGCCTGAACCTGGGCGACGTCCAGGTTCAGGGCATCGCGCGGCGCGACACCAATGCGGATGACGGCTCGACCGCCATTCTGCGCTTCCAGGTGCCGGAAGGCCGCGACCAGACCCAGGTGGTCAATCAGGTCGAGAGCACGATCAGCCAGACCGTCGGCGCGGTCCAGTATTCGGGCGTCAGCGTCGTCGGCTCCAAGGTGTCGGGTGAACTGTTCACCTCGGGCCTGCTGGCGCTCGCCGTCGCGATCGGCCTGATGTTCCTCTACATCTGGTTCCGGTTCGAGCCACAGTTCGGCTTCGGCGCCGTGATCGGCCTGCTGCACGACGTGATCCTGACGTTCGGGCTGATCGTGCTGTTCAAGCTGGAGTTCAGCCTGAACATGGTCGCCGCGATCCTGACCGTCATCGGCTATTCGATGAACGACACCGTGGTGGTGTTCGACCGTCTTCGCGAGAACCTGCGCAAATATAAGACCATGCCGCTACACGAGGTCATCGACCTGTCGCTGAACGAGACCCTGTCGCGAACCATCATCACCGGCGTGACCGCCGTCATGGTGCTGGCGGCCCTGGCCGTTTTCGGCGGCGAGGCCCTGTTCGGCTTCTCCATCGCCCTGATGTTCGGCATCATCATCGGCACCTATTCGTCGATCTATGTCGGTGCGCCGATCATCCTGCTGTGGGGCGTCAAGCGCGGCACGCTGGCCGACGACGCCAAGCCGATCAAGCTGGGCATGGCCAGCCGGCCGTAGGTCGGGCGTCATCGAAGAAAATCAGGCCGCCCTTGCATCGCTTGGGCGGCCTTTTCCTTGGGCGGCGTCCATGCAAGGCTGGGCTTATGAAAGCTCTCGCCATCACCGTCACCGCCATCGCCCTGACCGGCGCCCTGTCCGCCTGCACCGACAGCAAGCGTGCGCGCAACGACGCCACCTGGGGCGACAAGCCGGCGGACATCACCTGCTGGACCTATGGGGTGGAGAACTTCAAGGGCCGCTCGACCGGCAAGGTCGAATACGACGACGGCGGCCGGATCTCGTTCGTGGATGCGGCGAACAATCGCTACACGACCATCGATGGCGATTGCCGCGTCGTCTATACGCAGCCGAGCACCTGACGGCCGCGTACAACGGAGGGCGGAGGCCGAAGCCCCCGCCCATGGTCGTCAGCGCAGCAAGGCGGCGAAGCGCTGGATGCGGGTGCAGGCTTCTTCCAGCACAGCGTCCGAGGTTGCGTAGCTGATGCGGAAATAGGGCGACAGGCCGAAGGCTTCGCCCTGGACCACGGCGACGCCCTCGGCGTTCAGCAGTTCGGCGGCGAAGGTGGAATCACCGTCGATGACCACGCCGCTGTCCGTGGTCTTGCCGATCAGACCGGCGATGGACGGATAGACGTAGAAGGCGCCTTCGGGCGTCGCGCAGGTGATGCCGGTGGCCTGGTTCAGCATCGAGACGACCAGATCGCGGCGTTTCTCGAAGGCGGCCTTGCGCTCGGGGATGAAGTCCTGGGTTCCGTTCAGGGCCTCGACGGCCGCCCACTGGCTGATGCTGGCGGGGTTTGAGGTGGTCTGGCTGGCCACCTTGCGCATCAGGTCGATCAGCGGCTTGGGTCCGCCGGCGTAGCCGATGCGCCAGCCGGTCATGGCATAGGCCTTCGAGACGCCGTTGACCGTCAGTGTACGGTCGATCAGGTCCGGGGCCACCTGGGCGATGGTGGTGTATTCGAAGTCCCCATAGACGAGGTGCTCATACATGTCGTCCGTCAGCACCCAGACATGCGGATGGCGACGCAGCACCTCGGCCAGGGCTTCCAGCTCGGCGCGCGTATAGGCGGCGCCCGTGGGGTTGGACGGGCTGTTCAGGATCAGCCACTTGGTGCTGGGCGTGATCGCCGCCTCCAGCACGGCGGGTAGAAGCTTGAAGCCGTCCTTCTCCTCGCCGACCACCGTGACCGGTTCGCCGCCGGCCAGCAGCACCATGTCGGGATAGGAGACCCAGTAGGGGGCGGGCACGATGACCTCGTCGCCGGGGTTCAGGGTGGCGACCAGGGCGTTGAAGATGACGGGCTTGCCGCCCGGCGCGATGTGGATGTTCGCCGCCGTATAGTCCAGGCCGTTCTCGCGCTTGAACTTGGCGACGATGGCGGCCTTCAGCTCGGGCATGCCGTCGGCGTCGGTGTATTTGGTCTCGCCGCGGTGGATCGCGTCAATGGCGGCCTGTTTGATGTTCTCGGGGGTGTCAAAGTCCGGCTCTCCGGCGCCCAGGCCGATCACGTCGCGACCTTCGGCTTTAAGCTTTCGCGCCTGGGCGGTCACGGCGATGGTGGCCGAAGGCTTGACGCGGGCGAGGGCGGAAGATTGCAGGCTGGACATGACTATCCCGTGGGTTTTGGAAGATTCTTGCCTGGGGAGGGCGGGGTTGTTTACGCGCGGTCGCGGCGCGGGACAATGCGCTGAAGCTCGCCAATGCGCGGGCGGGGTGTTAAGCGGCGCCTCTGATGCGCTGGATCATCGATTTCCTGTCGAACATGGAGGCGCGTCGCTGGCGCGCCGTGCTGGCGACGGCCCTGTTGCTGGGCGCGATGATCGCCCTGTTCGCCGTGGGCAAGAGCCAGCTGGGGCTGGAGGCCGAGGGACGGCTGGAGGACTGGCTGGTCGGGTTCCGTCAGGGGCCGTGGGGCCTTGCCGCCGCCATCGTGGTGTTCACGCTCGCCGCCTTCTTCGCCGCGCCGCAGTTCATCCTGATCGCCGCCTGCGTCGTGGCGTTCGGGCCCTGGTTCGGATTTCTGTACAGCTGGATCGCGACCGTCGTTTCGGCGGGCGTGACCTATTGGCTGGGGCGGGGACCGACGGCGCGGCTGCTGGAGCGGCATGGGGGGCGCACCGTGGGGCGGCTGACCCGGTTCGTGGGCAAGAACGGCTTCTACGCCAGCTTCATGATCCGCAATGTGCCGTCCGCGCCCTTCATCGTCGTCAACATGGCGTTCGGCGCCGCGCGGACGTCGTTTCCGGCGTTCCTGGCCGGGTGCGCGCTTGGGGTGCTGCCCAAGACAGCGCTGGTGGCCTTCTTTGGTGGATCCTTCATGACGGCGGTCAGCGGCGACGGAATCTGGACCTCGGCCATCTTGGCGGGAGTGGCTCTGGCTTGGCTGATCCTGATGCTGGTGGTGCGCGAACTGGTGAAGCGGCGCGAGATCGCGCGCGGCGAGTGAGGGGATACGCCTAGTCGCGCCTTTATAAGTGGTTCATCCAAGGGTTGCATGATGCCGGTTGGGAGGTATCGAGATGAACATCAAGATACTCAAGGCGCAGCACCGCTTGATAATTCGCCTAGCCAGCGCGCTTGGCGGCTTGGCCGAGGCCCTGAAGACGCCGGAAGACGTTTTGCGGGCGCGAGAGCTTATGACCGCATTGAATGCGGCCTTGATCGAACACCTCGCAATCGAGGACGGTGAACTCTACCCCGTGCTGATGAAGGCGGATGACGCGTCGGTTCGTCAGCTGGCGGAGCATTATGTCGATGACATGGGCGCGATCAGCGGCGCCTGGGCGCATTATTTCGGCGAGTGGTCGCAGGCCCGCATCCTGTCGGATCGAGGCCGGTTCGCTGTGGCGACCAAGGGGCTGATCGGCGCTCTGGCGCACCGGGTCGAGCGCGAGGACGATACCCTTTATCCGGCGATGGAGGCGGCGGACGCGCGATCGGCGGCATTGCGGGACGAGGACTCCGGTTCGGTCTGAGCCCTGCATCCACATCAGATGCGAACCCCATATGACGAGACCGTCATCAGGGCTTGTAATCCCGGTTTCATACAGGCACACCCGCCGCTAGTAGGCGTGGCGAATACGATCAGGAACTGCCCGGCGTGGGGATGTCAGGGCAGTTGGGGCGTCGCCAGGTCGACTGAGATAACCAGACGCCCTGCCAGCTAACAACGGTATCGATTCCCATGAGTTTTTCCCTTTTCGGCGCGATCTCGAATGACATCGCGATGGACCTGGGCACCGCCAACACCCTGATTTACATGAAGGGCAAGGGCATCGTCCTGAACGAGCCGTCGGTCGTGGCGCTGAGAAATGTCGGCGGCCGCAAGGTCGTGCACGCCGTGGGCATAGAGGCCAAGCAGATGCTGGGCCGCACCCCGGGCCACATGGAGGCGATCCGCCCCATGCGCGACGGCGTCATCGCCGACTTCGAAGTCGCCGAAGAGATGATCAAGCACTTCATCCGCAAGGTTCATAACCGCAAGGGCTTCGTGAACCCGAAGATCATCGTCTGCGTGCCGTCCGGCGCCACGGCGGTCGAGCGCCGCGCGATCAACGACAGCTGCCTGAACGCCTCGGCCCGCCGCGTGGGTCTGATCGACGAGCCGATGGCCGCCGCGATCGGCGCCGGCCTGCCGATCCACGAGCCGACCGGTTCGATGGTCGTCGACATCGGCGGCGGCACGACGGAAGTCGCCGTCCTGTCTCTGTCCGGCATCGTCTATTCGCGTTCGGTCCGCGTCGGCGGCGACAAGATGGACGACAGCATCATCAGCTACATGCGTCGCAACCATAACCTTCTGATCGGCGAAACGACCGCCGAACGCATCAAGAAGGACATCGGCACCGCCCGCATCCCGGCCGACGGCGAAGGCCTGTCGATCGAGGTCAAGGGTCGCGACCTGATGCAGGGCGTGCCGCGCGAAGTCCGTATCTCGGAACGCCAGGCCGCCGAAGCTTTGGCCGAGCCGGTCACGCAGATCATCGAGGCCGTGAAGGTCGCGCTGGAAGCCACGCCTCCGGAACTGGCCGCAGACATCGCCGACAAGGGCATCATGCTGACGGGCGGCGGGGCTCTGTTGCGCGGCCTGGATGTCGAAATTCGCGACCACACCGGACTGCCGGTCTCGGTCGCTGACGATCCGCTGTCGTGCGTCGCCATCGGTTGTGGCCGCGTTCTGGAACACCCGCGCTGGATGAAGGGCATCCTCGACTCCGCGCTCTGATCCTCATCGTTGCGGCCAAGTGAGAGCTTGGCCGCGAATCCCTGTCAGGCCTGCGTGATCACGGTTCCATTCCGGCCTTGATCCTGCGATAGGCAGGCATAGCGGCAGGGGGCGTCCTGCCGATTCCAACCCTTTGAGTGGAAGGTCGCCCGTGGCGTTTCGCGACGGCCCTTTTGAAAACATCAAGGTGCCGCTGGCGTGGACCGCTGCGGTAGTCGTTGTCGTGGCCATCATCGGGGCGGTCGTCCTGTTGCTGGGCGATCGGACGACGCCCGAGGGCGGATCCAGCATGGGCGCCGCGCGCGGCGGATTCGAAGCGGCGGCGGGGCCGGTGGGCGGCGTGTTCGCCGCGCCGGTGCGTTGGGCCGGCGCGGCCAGAGACTATGTCGGCGGCTATTTCTTTGCGATCGGCGAGAACCGCCGCCTGAAGGCCGAGATCGCCGAACTGCGCGGCTGGCGCGATGAAGCAATCGCACAGAAGAACATCAATGGTCGGTACGAAGCCTTGCTTGGGCTGCGCACCGAGCCGGCGGTCGCCATGGCGACGGGGCGGGCGATCTCGGACGCGCGTGGACCGTTCAATCGCGCCAAGCTGATCGACGTCGGCTCGGCCAAGGGCGTGCGCATCGGCAATCCGGTCGTCACCGAACACGGCCTGGTCGGTCGCATATCCGGTGTCACCAGCGGCGTCAGTCGCGTGGTCCTGCTGACCGACGTGGCCTCACGCACCCCGGTCATGATCGAGCGGACCGATGCGCGCGCCATGCTGACCGGCGACGGCGGCGACAGTCCCCGGCTGGAGTTCATTCGCGGCGCCGGTTCGATCCAGGCGGGCGACCGGATCCTGAGTTCGGGCGACGGCGGCGGTCTGCCGCGCGGTCTGCCGGTCGGGGTGGCGGCCAAGGGCGTCGATGGCGCCTGGCGCGTCAAACTGTTCAGCGATCACGGCGCGGTGGACTATGTCCGTGTGCTGCTGTTCCAGACCTTCGGCCAACTGGTCAGCCCGGACGCCCTGAATGCGCCGCCTCTGGCGGGGCTGGCCACGGCGCCTGAGCCGAACGCCGCCGAGGCCGGGGCGATTCGCGACGCCGCCGCACGCCGTCAGACGGCGCAGCAGGCCCAGGCGGAGCGCGCTCGCGCCGCTGCGATTGCCCCGGTCACGCCTACGGCCGGGCCTTCGACGACGCCAAACGCCGCACGGCCGGCTCCGAGACCCGCCGTTGCGACGCCGCCGCCTGCGCCAGTCGCGACTCCGACGGCCCCGACGGATGCTCCGGGGGGCGCGGCGTGAGACGGCCGGTCGCGGTCCGCGTCGTCGGGCCTCTGCAGTGGATCGTCTATCCGGCCCTGGTCGTCCTCGCCGCCACCGTCGTCTTGGGGACGCCGATCCAGATGTTCGGCCTGCATCTGCCCGAGCCGGTGATCCCGATGATCCTGGCCTTCGCCTGGCCGCTGATTCGTCCATCGATGACGGCGCCGGCGGTTCTGTTTCTGGTCGGGCTTTTCCTCGACCTGTTCTGGAATGCGCCTCTCGGTCTTTGGGCGCTGTGCCTGATGGCGGTCTATGGGACCGTGCTGTTGTCGCGTAACCTGCTGGCGGGCCATGAGGGACTTATTCGGTTCGGCGCCTATGCCGCCTGCACCCTGGGCGCCTTTTTGTTGGCCTATCTTGTGGTGACGATGCGGGCGGCGAATGCGCCGGCTCTGCTGCCGCTGATAGGTCAGGTCGTGCCGACGCTGCTGCTGTTTCCGATCGCCAACTGGATGTTGGAGCGGTTCGACGACGGGGATATTCGGTTCAGATGAGCGGCGAACCCTCCATCTTCTTTGCGGACGTGAACGAGCGTCAGGGGTCGTTCCTGCGGCGCACCTTCGTGCTGGGCGGGGTCTCGGCGCTGGGCATCACGGCCCTGATCGGGCGGCTGGGTCAGCTTCAGGTCGTGCAGGCCCAGGAGTATGCGACCCTGTCGTCGCAGAACCAGTTCAACTTCCGCATGGTCCCGCCGCCGCGCGGCCTGATCAAGGACCGCAACGGCGTGGTCATCGCCGGCAACCGCCCCAGCTTCAGGGTGCTGGTCGTGCGCGACGAGACCAAGGATCTGGATCAGACGCTGGACCTGCTGGGGCGGTTGCTGCCCGATACGCTGGAGCGCCGGCGCGCCATCATCCGCGACGTCAATGCGGCGTCCAAGTTCAATCCCGTGCCGGTCAAGAGCGACCTGACCTGGGAAGAGTTCGCCAAGGTCAATCAGTACGCCAACGAACTGCCGGGCGTGATGGTCGACATGAACGAGGCGCGTTACTATCCGTTCGGCGGATCGTTCGCCCACGTCATCGGCTATGTGGCCAAGGTGTCGGACAGGGACGTCAAGGCGATCCGCGACAAGGGCGAGCAGCCGCCGGCTCTGTTGTTCAACCCGAGCTTCCGCATCGGCCGGCAAGGCGTCGAAAAGGCGCTGGATCTGTCGTTGCGCGGCGAACCGGGAGGCAACCGGGTCGAGGTCGATGCGCGCGGACGCGTGGTCGCCGAGGACATCGGCGGCTCGCGGCCCGCCGTGCCGGGCAAGGAGGTCGTCCTGACGCTGGACGCCGACGTGCAGAACCGGGCGCTGGAGGTGTTCGGCGACGAGTCCGGGGCCTGCGTGGTCATGGATGTACGCAACGGCGATATCCTGTGCATGATGTCTGCGCCGTCGTTCGATCCCAACCTGTTCGTCGGCGGGGTGCCGACAAAGACCTATCGCGCGCTGGCGGACTATGAGCGCAAGCCATTGCTCGACAAGACGCTGAACGGCACCTTCCCGCCGGGATCGACCTTCAAGCCGACGACGGCGCTGGCCCTGCTGGAGGCGGGCGTCGATCCGAACCTGACGGTGTTCTGCTCGGGTTCGTATCGCACCGGCAACCGGACGCAGCGCTGCTGGGGCCGGCACGGCACCCAGAACATGCACGACGCGATCAAGAACTCCTGCGACGTCTATTTCTACGCCATGTGCAACCGCGCGGGCGTCGACAATATCCGCAAGGCCGGCCTGGCGCTGGGCTTTGAACATGAGTTCGACATCGGCGTGGGGAACCAGCGCAAGGGCCTGTTGCCGTCCACGGAATGGAAGGCGCGGACCTTCCCGCGTGATCCGGTCTGGCATCCGGGCGAGACGACGTCGGTCGCCATCGGGCAGGGGGCCATCACCGTCAACGCCCTGCAGCTGGCGGTCATGACCTCGCGCCTGGCGAACGGCAAGAAGCAGCTGCAGCCGCGTCTGATCAAATCGATCGGCGGGGTCGAACAGCCCAGCGGGGCAGAGGCGCCCGATCTGCCGTTCCAGCCCGCTCACGTCGAATATGTGCGTCAAGGCATGATCGCCGTGGCCAACGACCGCTCCGGCACGGCCTATCGTCAGAGCCAGCTGGGCCTGGGCGACATTCAGATGGCGGGCAAGACCGGCACGGCCCAGGTCCGCAACTATGGCACCGGCTCACGCAAGAGCGAGATCTGGGCGCTGAAGGACCACAACCTGTTCGTCGCCTTCGCGCCAGTCGATGCGCCGAGATACGCCGTCGCCATCATCGTCGAACACGGCGGCAAGGGCGGAGCGACCGCAGGCGCGCCGCGCGCACGCGAAGTGATGCGGACCGTTCTGCTCAAGGACCCCGACATGCGCGCTCGGATCGAACGGCCGCTGCCGCCCGAGCCGACCGGCGCCGCCATCGTCGAGGACGGCGTGGTCGGCGCCGCGCCTGAGCCGGATGTGGTCGCGACGCCTCAAGCGCCCCGACCTGCGCCCACGACGACCAGCGGCCCGCGCCCCTATCTGTCCGAGCCGCGCCGTTGACCGCATCGGCCCTATCACGTCCCGGCGAGCGCGAACGCGTCTCGACCAAGATCGGCCAGATCGACTGGCGGCTGACGGCGCTTCTTTGTGTCGTGTCCGGCACCGGCGCCCTGATGCTCTATTCGGTTGCGGGCGGGTCATGGTCGCCGTGGGCGGCGAAGCATCTGATCCGGTTCGGCATGTGTCTGGCGCTGATGTTGATGCTGTCGATGATCAACATCCGCTACTGGTTCGCCCTGGCCTATCCCATCTATGGCATGGCGCTGTTTCTGCTGGCGCTGGTCGAGACGCCGCTGGGCTATCACGCCCTGGGGGCGACGCGCTGGCTGGACTTGGGCTTCACCCGCATCCAGCCGTCGGAGATCATGAAAATCGGCGTCGTGCTGGCCCTGGCGCGCTGGTATCACGGCGCCTCGGCCAAGGAGGCGAGTTTCCACTGGAAGCTGATCTTCCCGGTCGGAATCATCGGCCTGCCGTTCCTGCTGGTCGCGCACCAGCCGGACCTGGGATCGGCCATGCTGATCGGCATGACGGGGGCGGCGATGATGTTCGTCGCCGGACTGAGCTGGCGGATCATCCTGCCGCTGATCCTCGCTGCAGTCGTGCTGGTCCCGCCCTATGTCATGTTCGGCATGCACGACTATCAGCGCCACCGGGTCCTGACCTTCCTGAACCCCGAAGCCGACATGTCGGACAAGGGCTATCAGATCGTGCAGTCCAAGATCGCCATGGGCTCGGGCGGACCGCTGGGGCGCGGGTTCGGCCTGGGCAGCCAGAGCCAGCTGGAGTTCCTGCCCGAGCGCCAGACCGACTTCATCTTCGCCGCCTTCGCCGAGGAGTTCGGCTTTATCGGCACCTTCACCCTGCTGGCCAGTTATGCGGCCATCATCCTGATCTCGCTGAGGATCGCCTCACTGTCGCATAGTCACTTCGGGCGATTGGCGGCGTCGGGGGTGACGGCGACGTTCGCGCTATATGTGCTGATCAACGGGGCGATGGTGATGGGGCTGGCGCCCGTGGTGGGCGTGCCGATGCCGCTGCTGTCCTATGGCGGCACCGTGATGCTGACGGTGATGATCGGGTTCGGCCTGGTGATGGCGACGCGGGTCCACCGATACGCCGAACTGCCCAAGGGTCACGGGCTGATCTGACGTTACGTCAGCTAAGTGATCGGCATTCAGGTTTCGCTTCCTAAGGTGGCGATTTCGCGGATAAGCTCTCTTCCAACGATGTGTCGCATGGGCTCCGGCCGGTCAGCGACGCACGCCATGGGAGACGATGGATGACCGATCTGGAGCGATTCCGCGCCGAGACGCGCGCCTGGCTGGAGGCGAACTGCCCGGCCGAATGTCGCGGGCCGATGGCCGACGACGAGATGATCTGGGGCGGGCGCGACGCCACGTTCAAGACGCCGGCGCACAGGCTGTGGCTGGAGCGGATGGGCGCGCGCGGCTGGACCGCGCCGGAGTGGCCGGCGGAATACGGCGGCGGGGGGCTGAGCCGCGAGGAGGCCAAGGTGCTGGCCTCCGAACTGCGGCGCATCAAGGCGCAACCGGCCCTGGCCAGTTTCGGCGTCTGGATGCTGGGCCCGGCGCTGCTGGCCTTCGGGACCGAAGAACAGAAGAAGCGTTTCCTGCCCGAGATCGTGCGCGGCGAGATCCGCTGGTGTCAGGGCTATTCCGAACCGGGCGCAGGGTCGGACCTGGCCGCGATCCAGACGAAAGCCGAAGACAAGGGCGACCACTGGATCGTCAACGGCCAGAAAATCTGGACCTCCTATGCGGACAAGGCCGACTGGATATTCTGCCTGGTGCGGACGGACCCCGAGGCGCCCAAACATCTGGGCATCAGTTTCGTGCTGTTCGATATGAAGACCCCGGGCGTGACGACGCGGCCCATCACCCTGATCAGCGGCAAGTCGCCCTTCTGCGAGACCTTCTTCGACGATGTGCGGGTGGAAAAGGAGAACCTGGTCGGGACGCTGAACCGGGGCTGGGATGTGGCAAAATATCTGTTGGCGCATGAGCGGACGATGATCGGCGCCATGGGCGAGGTCGGCGGCGGGCGGCCCGTGGGGCAGGTGGCGCTGGACGCCATCGGCGCGGACGAGGCCGGACGGCTGGATGAGCCGATGCTGCGCGCCCGGATCGCGGATCTGGAAATCGACGCCGCCGCCTTCCGCCTGGCGATGGAGCGGGTCGGGGATCAGGTGAAGGCCAAACAGGCGCACCCGGCCATCGCCTCCATGCTGAAATACTATGGGTCGGAGCTGAACAAGCGGCGGCACGAACTGCTGATGGCGGCCGGCGGGGCCGATGCGTTGGAATGGGAAGGCGAACGGTCGCATGACGGCAAGACGGCCCGTGACTGGCTGCGGACCAAGGCCAACTCCATCGAGGGCGGCACCAGCGAGGTTCAACTGAACATCATCGCCAAACACCTGTTGCAACTGCCGGGCGCCTAGAGCCCCTCCGTCACGGCGCAAGATGCGCCGCGCCACCTCCCCATCGCTTCGCGACAGGGAGGAGACCGTCTCCTCCCCACGTCAGTGGGGAGGGGGACCACGAAGTGGTGGATGGGTTCTTCCGCCACACAGCCCTGGGACCAAAATGCCGCTGATCCTGACCGAAGAACAGACGATGTTGCAGGACGCCGCCGACGGCTTCCTGAACGAACACGCGCCGATCGCGCATATGCGCAAGCTGCGGGACGGACGCGGCGCCGACGGCGTGTCGCGCGACCTGTGGCGGGCGTTCGGCGAGATGGGTTTCGCCGGCGTCATCATTCCCGAGGCTATGGGCGGCATGGGGCTGGGCGCCGTCGAGGCGGGCGTGATCGCCGAGAGTCTGGGGCGCACCCTGACGCCGTCGCCCTATCTGGGGTCGTCGATCCTGTCGGCCAAGGTGCTGATCGAGGACGGGTCGCAGGCGCAGCAGACGTGGCTGCCCAGGATCGCGGCGGGCGAGGCCATCCTGGCCCTGGCGGTGGACGAGGGCGCCAAACATGCGCCGTCGCGGATCGCCACGCGGGCCGAGCGGGCGGGCAACGGCTTCAAGCTGAACGGGGCAAAGGCCTTCGTGCTGGACGGCCATGTGGCGGACGCCCTGATCGTGGTCGCCACGGCGGATGAGGGGACGACGCTGTTCCTGGTCGATCCGGCGACGGCGGGCGTCGAGATCGAGCGCACCATGATGGTGGATGCGCACAACGCCGCGCGGATCACGCTGAGCGACGTGGCGGTCGATGCGGACGCGGTGATCGGCGCGGTCGGGGGCGGGGAGGCGTTGCTGGACGGCGCGCTGAGCCTGGGGCGGGCCTGTGCGGCCTCCAGCCTGACGGGCGCGGGCGATCAGGCGTTCAAGACGACGCTGGACTACCTGCGGACCCGCAAACAGTTCGGCAAGCTGATCGGCGAGTTCCAGGCGCTGCAGCACCGGGCCGCGCACCTCTTCTCCGAGCTGGAGCTGGCGCGGGCGGCGACGATCGGCGCCCAGATCGCCATCGATGAGGGGCGCGAGGGGGCGTCTCTGGCGGCCTCCATCGCCAAGGCCAAGGCGGGCCGCGTCGCGGAGCTGGCGGTACAGGAGGCAGTCCAGATGCACGGCGGCGTCGGCATGACCGACGAATACGACGTGGGTCTGTTCATGAAGCGGGTGCGGGTGCTGAACGAACTGCTGGGCGACGCCGGTTTCCACGCCGAACGGGTGGCGCGGGCCCAAGGGTTCTAGGTTCGGTTCTAGGCTGCCTTCTCGCTCCACAAATCCAGATCCAGCTCGCGGCCGATCAGGGCCAGCCCGGCGGCGATGGATTCGAACTCGCCGCCGGTCTCGATCCGCTCGGAGCCGAAACGGCTCTGGAAGATGGCGCGCACGGCCGGCACGAAGGAGGTGCCGCCGGTCAGGAAGACCCGGTCGATGGCGTCGGGGCCCAGGCCGCTGCGGGCCATGGCCTCGTCCACGGCGCCTTCGATGGCGGCCAGTTCCGGCGCGATCCAGTGTTCGAAATCCGCGCGGGCGACCGGCTTTTCGATATGGACGCCGCCGGCCTGGAACAGGAAGGTGGCGGTCTCGTCGGCCGACAGGGCCATCTTCAGCGTGGAGACGGCGCGGTAGAGGTCATGGCCGTGGTTGTCGTCCAACACCTCGATCAGGCGTTCAATCTTCTCCGGCTCCAGCGCGGTGCGGGCCAGGGATCGGATGTCGCGCATGTCCCGCGACGCGCGCAGCAGGGCCAACTGGTCCCAGCGCGCGAAGGCGGAATAATACCGTTGGGGGATCGGCAGTTGCTTGCCGACCGAGCTGTAGAGGCCGCCCTTGCCCAGTTCGGGCGAAACCAGCTGGTCGATGATCCGATAGTCGAAGGCGTCGCCCGCCACACCCACGCCGGAACGCGCCAGAGGCGTCGAACGCAGGCCGTCATCCGTCCGCTCGAACCGGATGATGGAGAAGTCGCTGGTGCCGCCGCCGAAGTCGGCGACCAGAACCGTGGCGTCCTGCTTCAGCGTGCGCGCGAAATAGAAGGCCGCGCCCACCGGCTCGTGCGCATAGCGGATGTCGGTGAAGCCCAGCCGCTCGAACGCCGTCTGATAGCGCGACAGGGCCAGGGTCTCATCGGGATTACCGCCCGCGAAGGTGACGGGGCGGCCGACGATGACGGCGGGCGGGGTGTTCGCCAGTTCGTCGCCCGCATGGTGGCGCAGGCGCAGCAGGAAGGCGGCCAGCAGATCCTCAAACGCATAGCGACGGTTGTCGATACGGGTCTCGGTGAAGGCGGCGCTGGCGGCGAAGGTCTTGAACGACTGGATGAAGCGGGTCTCCAGCGGGTCCTCGACATAGGCGGCGATGGCCCAGGGACCGGCCTCGACGACGCGCTCGGGCGGCTGACCGTCCATGCCCTGATGGATCTGGAAGCTGAGCGCCGAGCGGAAGGTGGTGGTCTGGCCCTCGACCGCGTCGAAGGTCACCAATCGCGCGACGCCGTCCGCATCGGTCAGGGCGACGACCGTATTGGTCGTGCCGAAGTCGATGCCGATGGTCATCGGTGTCGTCGCCGTCATGGCCGGGCTCCAGGCAGGGGAGCCGGGTTCCTAACGTCAGCACGGCCAATAGCAAGAGCTAAGGCGTTGGAACCGGATTGTTGGAAGGAAAGACGATGGTGGGTGATGTAGGGTTCGAACCTACGACCCGCTGATTAAGAGTCAGCTGCTCTACCAACTGAGCTAATCACCCGACCGATCGTCTGCGTCTTCGGGGGCGAGAGGCCTTGCCGAAGGGCGCTCCTACTACCCAGCGGTTCGGGGGTTGGCAAGCGCTTTCGCAAACTTTCTGCGACGGGGTATGGTCCCCCGTGGAATCAGCCGCGGCGAGCGGCGGGGAGCGAGCTTCATGGCCTTCTGGAACCGGCGTCGATCAATCGATGTCATGATGGCGCCGCACGACGGGCCGCGGCTGAAGCCGACGCTGAGCTGGCCGCATCTGCTGGCCCTGGGCGTGGGCGCCATCGTCGGCACCGGCATACTGACGCTGATCGGCGTTGGGGCGGGGCTGGCGGGTCCGGCGGTGCTGATCAGCTTCGGCCTGGCGGGACTGGTCTGCGCCTGCGCGGCCCTGGCCTATGCCGAACTGTCGACGATGATGCCGACCGCGGGCAGCGCCTATACCTATTCCTATGCCGTGCTGGGCGAAATGATCGCTTGGGTCGTGGGGTGGAGCCTGATCCTGGAATATTCGCTGGTGGTCAGCGCCGTGGCGGTGGGCTGGTCGGGCTACGCCGTCGGTTTTCTGAGCGGGCTGGGGATCGACCTGCCCCTGGCGCTGGTGGCCGGGCCGCATGCGGGCGGGATCATCAACCTGCCGGCGGTGGCCATTATCGGGGTGGTGACGGGGCTGCTGCTGCTGGGCACCAAGGAGAGCGCGACGCTGAACGCCGTGCTGGTGCTGATCAAGATCGCGGCGCTGGTGGTGTTCGTGGCCATCGCCCTGCCGGCGTTCAAGCCGGAGCATTTCACGCCCTTCATGCCCAACGGCTTCGGCGCGCCCTTCGTCCAGACGGGGGTGATGGCGGCGGCGGCCATCATCTTCTTCGCCTTCTATGGGTTCGACGCCATCTCGACGGCGGCGGAGGAGACCAAGAAGCCCGAGCGCGACCTGGCCATCGGCATCGTCGGGTCCATGCTGATCTGCACAGCGCTGTACTTGGTCGTGGCGGCCGCCGCCATCGGCGCGCGTCCGGTGGCGAGCTTCGCCAGCAGCCCAGAGCCCCTGGCGCTGATTCTGCGTGAGATGGGGCAGGGGACGGCGGCCCAGTGGATCGCGGCGGCGGCGGTGATCGCCCTGCCGACTGTGCTTCTGGCCTTCCTGTTCGGCCAGAGCCGCATCTTCCTGGGCATGGCGCGCGACGGCCTGTTGCCGCGTCGTCTGGCCAAGGTGTCGAGCCGGGGCGTGCCTGCGGTGGTGACGGTGTTTACGGCCGTGGTAGTGGCGATCCTGGCGGGCCTGCTGCCTCTGGACGAACTGGCGTCGTTGGCGAACGCCGGGACGCTGGCGGCGTTTTGCTCGGTCGGAGTGTGCCTGATCGTGCTGCGCATCCGCGAGCCGGGTCGGCGGCGGGTGTTCAAGGCGCCGTTGTGGCCGCTGGTGGGCGCGGTCAGCGTCATCGGCTGCATCGTCTTCTTCCTGAGCCTGAAGCCGGTGACGCAGATCGGATTCCTGGTCTGGAACGTGGTCGGCGTAGCGATCTATCTGCGTTGGTCATCCAAGAACTCACGCCTGGCCAAGGGCGAGGAGACGGCGGCCTGATGGCGTTGCGCGATCTGACGGGCGCGGTCGATTTCGCCGTGCTGAACGGCATGACGGGCGGTGACGACGCCATCAACGAGGAGGTGCTGGGCCTGTTCGTCAACCAGGCCAGTCTGTGGTCCGTCATGCTGGACCCCAAGGCCGAGGGCTGGCGCGACGGGGTCCACACGATCCGGGGCGCGGCGGCGGGCATCGGGGCGCGCGATCTGGCCGCGATCTGCGCCGAGGCAGAAGGGGCGGACCAGACGTTGGCCGCGCCGGCGCTGGAGCGGGTCCGGGATGCGCTCCAAGCGGCGCTGGCGGATGTCGCAGCCTATCGGCACGCCTTGATGCTGCGGAGTCTCAAGGCATGAGGCCGTCGGGGCGGAAGTTGGACTCGGAAAAACAGTCCAAGTGTCCAAGTGAGTCCAACTTGAGCCGTCGCCCGAAATTGCACTGCGCTCCAAAAACGCGTGCAAAGTGTAAGAAAGTGCAATTTCGGCGGGCAAGACGCGCAGAGATTTCAAAGACCGGACGCCCATTATAAGGTGTGCGGAGCGAGCGGCAGGTCGATTGACGCTGCTGCGTCCGAAGATCTTGAAATTAAGCTGAATTTCCTACGCGAATAGGATGGCTGGCGTTTGGCGGCCTAGCTGCGCGTCCGGTCATAGGTCGCAAATTCGTGGGCGATGCAGCGGTCGATGAGCAGGCGCCAGACGGGTTCGGCGATGTCGGGCGACAGGTGGTGCGCTTCGGCCGCGACCAGGACTTTTGCAACCACGTCGTCGATGCGGGCCTGGTCGAAGACGGCGTCGCGGTCGGGCTTGATGCGGGCGGCGGCGTCCATGTAGCGCTGGCGCTCGGCCAGAAGGGCGACCAGGGCGCGGTCGAGGGCGTCAACGCCCTGGCGGACGTCGGCCATCGACTGGCATTCGGCGGGATCGACGCGGGGATCGACGGCGACAAGAGCAGGGTGGTGCATGGCGGTGGGGTTAGCGGGTCACGCCGCGCAAGCCAAGACCGTCAGCCGACGAAGGCGCGTTCCAGCACGTAGTCGGCGGGTTCGGCGTTGGAGCCTTCCTTTAGGCCATAGGTCTCCAGCAGTTCGCCGACTTCCTTGATCATGGCCATGGAGCCGCACAGCATGGCGCGGTCGCGGGCGGGGTCGAAGCCTTCGGGCAGGCCCAGGTCGCGGAAGAAGTCGCCGGACTTGATGCGGTCGGTGATCCGGCCCTTTTTCAGAAGACTGGGCGTTTCGAATTCTTCGCGCGTGACGGTGGGATAATAGGTCAGCTGCGCCTTCGCCTCGTCGCCGATCAGGGGGTCGTCGTGGATCTCGCGGGTGAAGAAGTCGCGATAGGCGAGGTCGGCGACGCTGCGGACCGTGTGGATCACATAGACATGGCCGAAGCGGGCATAGGTGTCGGGATCGCGCGCCACGCTCAGCCAGGGCGCCAGGCCGGTGCCCGTGCCGATCAGGAACAGTCGCTCGCCGCCGGTCAGGGCGTCGAGAACCAGGGTGCCGGTCGGCTTCTTGCCCATCAGGACGGTGTCGCCGGCGACGATCTTTTGCAGGCGCGAGGTCAGGGGGCCGTCGGCGACCTTGATGGAGAAGAACTCCAGCTCCTCGGCCCAGCAGGGGCTGGCGATGGAATAGGCGCGCAGGACGGGCTTGCCGCCATCTGCACCCGGCAGGCCGATCATCACGAACTCGCCCGAGCGGAAGCGGAAATCCTCGGGCCGTTTCACGCCGAAGCTGAACAGGCTGTCGGTCCAGTGGCGGACCCACAGAACCTCCAGTTCATTGAAGGGGCTGGCTTTGCCAGGAGCCTTGGTCGGAGCGGGGGAGAGGGCGGCGTCGGTCATGGTGCGGTCTCTCTAATCTGAGACCCGCTCGCAGGGAAGGAAAAGCCTTTCGTCAGACGGCGACTTTTCCTCGTGACGGCTTGCAGAAGGGCCGCTAGCGTCACCGACCATGCGCACAGTTCTTCTTGCTTCGACCATCCTCCTCTCGGCCGGTTCCGCACTCGCCCAGGAGACGCCCTCCAACATCCTGACGCCGGAACGGGTGTTCTCCAGCCCCAGTCTGAACGGGCCGGTGGCCAAGGGGGTCAGCCTGTCGCCGGACGGGCAACTGGTCGCCTTCCTGCGCTCGCGCGAGGACAATGTGGACGTCCAGGACCTGTGGGCCGCCCCGACCGGCGAGGGCGAAGCCTACAAGCTGATCGACGCCCGCGCCCTGGTGCCTGACGCCGGCGAACTGTCCGAGGCCGAGAAGGCGCGGCGTGAGCGGATGCGCATCAGCGCGCGCGGCGTGGTCGATTACTCATGGGACAAACAGGGCCGCTACATTCTGGCGCCGCTGGAAGGCGACATCTTCCTGGCCAGCCGGGGCGACGGCAAGGTCCGCCGCTTGACCGAAACCGCCGCCGACGAGATCGACGCCAAGGTCTCGCCAAAGGGCAATTACGTCTCATACGTCCGTGATCAGAACCTGGTGATCTATGACCTGGCCACCGGCCAGGAAACGTCGATCACGGATGACGGCGCCGGCCTGATCACCTGGGCCACGGCCGAGTTTATCGCCCAGGAAGAGATGGACCGCGACACCGGCTATTGGTGGAGCCCCGATGAACGCTACATCGCCCTGACCCGCGTGGACGAAAGCCCGGTGGACATCGTTCCTCGGTTCGAGATCACCGGCGCCGGCGCCACCATGGTCGAGCAGCGCTATCCCCGCGCCGGCCGCCCCAACGCCCTGGTCGAACTCTATGTCAGGGATCAGCAGACCGGCGCACGGGTCAAGGTGGACCTGGGGTCGAACACCGACATCTATCTGGGGCGGGTTGATTGGGCTGACGACGGCAAGACCCTGTATGTCCAGCGGCACTCGCGCGATCAGAAGACCCTGGACCTGCTCAGCGTCGATCCGGCCACCGGCGCCGCGCGCGTGATCCTCAGCCAGAAGGCCCAGGCCTGGGTCGATCTGAACAATGACTTCCATGTGCTGCCGGACGGCCGGTTCCTCTGGTCGAATGAGGACAGCGGCTGGCGCCACCTGTATCTGTACGACCGCAACGGGCGTCAGCTGCGGGCCATCACGCGGGGCGACTATCCGGTCAAACATCTCGACGGCGTCAACGCACAGACCGGCGAGGTCTATTTCACCGCCTCGATGCGCGACGGCAAGGAACTGCCGATCGAGCAGCAGATGTTCCGCGCCAGCCTGAACCGCACGGTCGATCCCGTGGCGGTGACCCCGGCCGGCGGTTGGTGGAACGTCTCGGTCAATGGGCCGGCGACGGCCTATGTCGGCAACTATTCCGATCCGAAGACCCCGCCCCAGTCGGCCCTGTACCGTATCGACGGCACGCGGATCCGCTGGATCGAAGAGAACAAACTCGACGCCGACCACGCCTTCGCCCCCTATGTCTCGCGCCTCCAGACGCCCGAGTTCGGCACGATCCAGAGCCACGGCGAAACCCTGGTCTGGCGCATGACCACGCCGCCCGACTTCGATCCGTCGAAGAAGTACCCGGTGGTGATGCAGGTTTATGGCGGCCCCGGCACCGGCGCGGGCGTGCAGAAGAGCTGGCAGCCCCTGACCAACCAACTGCTGACCGAGGCCGGCTATATCGTCTTCCGCGTCGACAACCGTGGCGAGGGCGACCGGTCGCAGGCCTTTGAAACCAGCATCTATCGCCGCCTGGGCATTCCTGCGGTCGAGGATCAGACACTGGCCGCCAAATGGCTGAAAACCCTGCCCTATGTCGATGCGGACCGGATCGCCATGATGGGCTGGAGCTTCGGCGGCTTCCTCAGCCTGCTGGCCGTGACCGAGCCCGAGGCCGGTCTGGCCTCGGCCCTCGCCGGCGCCGCGCCGACGGAATGGAGCCTGTACGACACCCATTATACCGAACGCTACATGTCCACGCCCCAGGACAATCCGGACGGCTACGCCGCCACCGACGTCCTGCCGCGCCTGGACGACCTGACCGGTCGTCTGCTGATCCTGCACGGCATGGCCGACGACAATGTCATCTTCGGCAACGCCACCCGCGTGATCGACGCCCTTCAGGCCAAGAGCACGCCCTTCGAGATGATGCTCTATCCCGGCCAAAGACACGGCGTCCGCGGCGAACCGAGGCAACTTCAGCAATGGCGAACCTATCTCGACTTCCTGGACCGCACGATCGGCAAGCGCGCGGAACTGGCCGCCGATTGATCCTGTCCGCTGCGGTCGCGCTGTCCCTGGCGGGATGCGCGGCCGGGGCGGGCGGTCAGGCGGGGGATTATCCGCCCGCATCGGCGGTGGTCGCGGCCGGCCGCCTGAACGACAGCGCCCACGCCGTCCTGCGCTGGAGCGATTCTTCGCCGACCAGCAGCGGCGAGTCCGCCGTGTCCGGCATGCCGATCCTGCTGAAGGACAATATCGAGACGGCGGACATGCCCACGACCGCCGGGTCTCTGGCTTTGGCGAACAATGCGCCGGGCCGCGACGCCGCTCTGGTCGGCCGGCTGCGGGCCGGGGGCGCGGTCATCGTCGGCAAGACCAATCTGTCGGAATGGGCCAACATCCGGTCGTCGGACTCGATCAGCGGCTGGAGCGCGGTCGGCGGCCAGACCCTGAACCCCTATGACCCCGACCGCACCCCGTGCGGCTCTTCTTCCGGCAGCGGCGCGGCGGTTGCCCTGGGGCTTACGCCCGCCGCCATCGGCACTGAGACCGACGGCTCGATCACCTGTCCCGCCTCGGTTAACGGGATCGTTGGATTCAAGCCCACGGTCGGCTTGGTCTCGCGCACCCACATCGTGCCGATCAGCCATTCCCAGGACACCGCAGGCCCGATGGCGGCGACCGTTCGCGACGCCGCGCGGGTGCTGACCGTCATCGCCGGTTCGGACCCTGCCGACGCCGCCACGGTCGAGGCGGATGTTCGCAAGACCGACTATGTCGCCGCCCTGGACGCTGGGTCGCTGCGCGGCGCGCGGATCGGGGTTATGCGCTTCCTCCGGGGCTATTCGCCCGAAACCCAGGCCGTGTTCGAACAGAACCTCCAGGCCCTGCGCGACGCCGGCGCCGTACTGGTCGACTTGCCGGAAGGCCCCGACGGCCGCACCCTGGGCGAGGCCGAGTTCAAGGTGCTGCTGTATGAGCTGAAGCACGATCTGAACGCGTATCTGGCCTCGACCGACCCGACCCAGGTCAGGGCACGCACCCTGGCTGACGTCATCGCCTTCAACGCCGCCGAACCGCGCGAGACCGTGCTTTTCGGCCAGGACATCTTCGAACAGGCTCAGGCCTTGGGCGGGCTGGACGACCCCGACTATATCGCCGCTCGCGCCACCTCGCTGCGACTGGCGGGGGATGAGGGGATCGATCGGCTGATGCGCGGCGAGAATCTGGTGGCCCTGATCGCACCCACGACCTCGCGCGCCTGGACCAATGATCCCAAGGACGACGACGACATGCAGGGCGCGGCCAGCCGTCTCGCCGCCGTCGCCGGCTATCCCCACCTGACCGTGCCGATGGGGTTTGATCGGGATATGCCCGTAGGCCTCAGCTTTATTGGGGGAAAATGGGATGACGCGCGCATCCTTTCGCTCGGTTACGCCTTCGAACAGGCGACGCAGGCGCGGCGGCCGCCGCCTGTCTCCCGGCCCTGACATCGGGCGGTCGCGGCCGCAGGGAATGCGCATGAGCGACCTGATCGCCAATATCGTCGGCTCGGCTGCTGCGGTCTGTTCCGTGACCAGTTTCGCGCCCCAGGCGATCAAGATTTGGAAGGAACGCGACGCCTCGTCGGTCAGTCTGAAGACCTATTCCCTGACCGTGACCTGTTTCGCCCTGTGGGTCGTCTATGGCGTCATGACCCAGGCCTGGCCGGTGACCATCGCCAACTCATGCGCCCTGTTCATGGCCTCGGGCGTGCTGGCGATGAAATGGCGCTTCCGTGACGGCGATCCCGACGCCTGACTGCCGGATTCTCCAGGTTTGATCCGGATCAAGGCGAGGCCGGGTCAGCGGCGCGAGGGTAGGGCAGAGGAGATTTTCCATGCCCCACGACGCCGTTCCCTTCGTCGCCGCCATCGTCGCGGCCTTCGTCTTCTTCATGGGCGCGCTGGGCCTGGCCAGCCTCTATTCGCGCTCGTCCTCCGACAAGTGACGACAGCTTTACCCGACGTGATCTTGGCGCCTCGTCCGATGCGGGCTACGGCAGGGGTCTCAACGTCCAAGGGAGACGCCCCCAATGCCTGATCTCGCACAAGTCACCGAACATATCCGCGGCGCCGTCGGCGACAATTCCGGTCTGGGCAAGACCGTGAAGCTCGACCTCGGCGACGAAGGTAAAATCTACATCGACGGCGCCTCGGTGCCGAACACCGTCACCAACGAAGACAAGCCCGCCGACGCCACCGTCTCGATGAAGTGGGACGACTTCATGGCCCTGTCGGAAGGCAAGCTGGACCCGATGATGGCCTTCATGCAGGGCAAGTTGAAGATCGCCGGCGACATGATGATCGCCCAGAAGCTGGCTCCGCTGCTGAAGCGCTGATGCCGGTCTGAACGACCATTTATGGCGGCGCGGCTCCTGATCGGGGCCGCGCCGTTTTCGTATCGAGCGCCCGGCAGAGGCGCGAAAGGGAAGAGGATAACGCCATGGACTTCAGACATTCCGATCGGGCCCTGGACTGGCACGCCCGGGTTCGCCGCTTCCTGGACGAACAGGTGATCCCGCGCGAGGCCGAATACTTCGCCCAAGTGCGCGAGGATTCGACCCGACAGCCGCCGGTCATGGAAGCGATGAAGGCCGCCGCGCGCGAGGCGGGCCTGTGGAACATGTTCTTGCCGGGTGAGCACGGCGCGGGGCTGACCAACCTCGACTATGCACCCCTAGCCGAGATGATGGGCGCCCATCTGTGGTCATCGGAGGTGTTCAACTGCAACGCCCCCGACACCGGCAATATGGAAGTCCTGCACATGTACGGCGACGCCGCCCAGCAGGACCGTTGGCTGAAGCCGTTGATGGCCGGCCAGATCCGCTCGGCCTTCCTGATGACCGAGCCCGAAGTGGCCTCGTCCGACGCCACCAATATCCAGACCCGGATCGAGCGCGACGGCGACCACTATGTCATCAACGGCCGCAAATGGTGGTCGACCAACATGGCGCACCCGAACGTCGCCATGACCATCGTCATGGGCAAGACAGACTTCGACGCCGCCACCCACGCCCAGCAGTCGCAGGTGATCGTGCCCGTGGACACGCCCGGCTTCCGCGTCGAGCGGATGCTGACGGTGTTCGGCTATGACGAACGCCCCATCGGCCACGCCGAGGTGGTGCTGGAGAACGTCCGTGTGCCGGTCGAAAACCTGATCGCCGGCGAGGGCCGGGGGTTCGAGATCGCGCAAGGGCGCCTCGGCCCCGGCCGTATCCACCACTGTATGCGGGTGATCGGCGCTGCCGAGCGAGCGCTGGAGCTGATGGTGACGCGCCTGCTGAACCGCACCGCCTTCAGGAAACAGCTGGCCGAACATTCGGTCTGGGAGCAGCGGGTCGCCGACGCGCGCACCAATATCGAGATGTGCCGCCTCTTGGTGCTGAAGGCCGCCTGGATGATGGACGAGGCGGGGGCCAAGAACGCCCGCTCCGAGATCGCCCAGATCAAGGTCGCCGCACCACGTATGGCGCTTCAGGTCATCGACGACGCCATCCAGGCGTTCGGCGGCGCCGGCGTCTCGGGCGACACGCCCCTGGCCGAACTCTACGCCACGGTGCGCACCCTGCGGATCGCCGATGGCCCGGACGAGGTGCACAATCGCACCATCGCCCGGCTGGAATACGCCAAGCATGGCGGCAGGCCGGTGCGTTGAATTCGCAGCCAGACCTACCAAATCCCTGACTACTCACCGGGGAACCCCGACCGTGGCGTGACGTTCGATCTGCTTGAACGACGCGACGCCCGGTCCGGGCAGCGGGGCTGGCGCGGGACGGAGCGGCTGACATGAATGCTCGATTCGAGCCCGATACGCGGGCGGCGTCGGACGTGGCGCGGTTCCGGAGTGTTCGGGCGGCGATGCCCGCCCTGGCCCAGGGACTGTCGGTTGAAGACCTGTCGGGGCAGTCCATGGCTGATTGCAGCCCCGGCAAATGGCACCTGGCCCATACCAGCTGGTTTTTCGAAGCGCTGATCCTGGCGTCCGACCCTGGTTATCGGCCTGTCGATCCGCGTTTCCAGCAACTGTTCAACTCCTACTATGAGGCGCTGGGCGAGCGGGTGCCGCGCGACCAGCGTGGGCTGATGACCCGCCCGTCGGTCGATGAGGTCCTGGCGTACCGCCGCGAGATCGACCGACGCATGGCCGCCTGGCTGGCGCAGGGGCCGTCGAGCGGGCTTGAGCGGTATCTGTTCGAACTGGGTCTGCATCACGACCAGCAGCATCAGGAACTGTTCCTGACGGATCTGTTGAACCTGATGTCGCGTTCGCCGCTCGACCCGGCCGCCTATGAGGTCGAACCGCGCGAGCGCCCGGTCGAGGCGAGGCGCGGCGGCGTGGTCGCGTTCGACGCGGGCTTGGTGTCGATCGGTCATGGCGGCGCCGGCTTCGCCTTCGACAACGAAGGCCCGGCGCACCGGGTCTGGCTGGAGCCGTTCGCCTTGGCCGCCGATCTGGTGACCAACGGCGACTGGATCCGGTTTGTCGAGGACGGGGGCTACACCCGCTCGGACCTGTGGCTTTCGGACGGCTGGGCGACGGTGAAGGCCCAGGGTTGGACCGCGCCGCTGTACTGGCGTTGCGACGGCGGCGACTGGACGGTCATGAGCCTGACCGGCCGCACCCCGGTCGATTCCGCCGCGCCTGTGCGCCATGTCAGCTTCTATGAGGCCGACGCCTATGCGCGCTGGGCCGGCAAACGATTGCCGTCCGAGGCGGAATGGGAACATGCGGCGACGACCGCGCCCGAGGGGTTTTCGAACCTGTCGGGCGAGGTCTGGCAGTGGACGTCCAGCGCCTATGCGCCTTACCCCGGCTTCCAGCCGACGTCCGGCACGGCCGCCGAATACAACGGCAAGTTCATGGCCAATCAGATGGTTCTGCGCGGCGGCGCCTTCGCCACGCCGTCCGATCATGCCCGCGTGACGTATCGGAACTTCTTCTACCCGCAACAGAGGTGGGCCTTCATGGGTCTGAGACTAGCCGAAGACGCCCCGCACGGGCACTCCGCGCCGACGGACGATGCGCAGACCGCAGGATTCCGGCACGACATGGTTGAGGGTCTGTCGCGCGATCAGAAGGCCGTGCCGCCCAAATGGTTCTATGACGCCGAGGGGTCGCGTCTGTTCGAAGAGATCACCGCCCTGCCGGAATACTATCCGACGCGGCAGGAGACGGCGCTGCTGCGCGACAGCGCGGCGGCCCTGACCGCCGATTTCGGGCCGGACGCCGTGCTGGTGGAGTTCGGATCGGGGGCCAGCGAGAAGACCCGCATCTTGCTGGACGCCGTGCCCGACCTGGGCGCCTATGTGCCGCTGGATATCAGCGAGACGGCGCTATTGGACGCCGCGACCCGCATTCGTGCGGATTATCCGAACCTGACGGTTCAACCGGTGCTGGGCGACTTCGAACATCTGGCGCCCTTACCGGACGATTTGCCGCGCGGGCGCCGTATCGGATTCTTCCCCGGCTCGACCATCGGCAATCTGCAACCGGACGAGGCCGAGCGTTTCCTAGCGGCGGCGCGACGCATGCTCGGGGAGGGGGCGCTGTTCATCCTGGGCGTCGATCTGGTCAAGGATCCGGCAATCCTGGTCGCCGCCTATGACGACAGCCAAGGCGTCACCGCCGCCTTCAACCGCAATCTGCTGGTTCGGGCGAATGCCGAACTGGACGCCGATTTCGATCTGGACGCCTTTACGCACCGGGCGGTGTGGAACCTCGAAGCGTCACGGATGGAAATGCATCTGCAAGCCATCACCCCGACGACGGTCCGCATCGGCGATCAGTCGTTCCGCTTCATGAGCGGCGAGACGATCCACACCGAAAGCTCACGCAAGTTCACGCCCGATACCGTCGAAGCCATGGCGAAGGCGTCCGGCTGGTCTGTTGTGCGCATCGACTTGTCGCCCGAACCCAGCGTCGCCCTGGCTTTGCTTAGGGCCTGAATCGGCCTTGGGTCGGCGCACAGCGCGACGCCCCAAAGCA
Source organism: Brevundimonas sp. PWP3-1b1 (assembly GCF_049896065.1). Classification (NCBI taxonomy): domain Bacteria; kingdom Pseudomonadati; phylum Pseudomonadota; class Alphaproteobacteria; order Caulobacterales; family Caulobacteraceae; genus Brevundimonas; species Brevundimonas sp. PWP3-1b1. Next base: position 1,355,937 of record NZ_JAFCTO010000001.1, read on the forward strand.
TAAAGAAAAAGGGCGGCGCGTCGATCGACGGGCCGCCCTATTTTTAGAGGTCTCAGCGGGTTATTCGCCGTCTGGGGCGTCCGCATCTTTCTTGGTTCCGTGCGACGCTTCTCCACCCTTGCGGCCGGCCTGTGCGGCGAGGCTGCGATCCTGGGAGAAGCTTCGTTTTTCGCTGGGGACGCTGGCGCCCCCTTTGCGCGCGATTTCGCGCTGACGTTCGGGATCCATGGAGGCGAAACCTCGCTTGGAAACGCCGGAGGGTCGTGTGGGCTGGCTGTCCATCGGGGTCCTTTCAGTGCTGCCGTTGCGCTTGCTGAAGTGAACCCTGTGACTCGGTGACGGTTCCGTTCGGAACCCTGTTTTACTGTCACACCCCTGAACGTCTTCGTGGTTTGACTTCAGGCAGCTCCATAAGGTCTGGAATCACCTTCGCCGCCGCCGTCGGGTTCCATCGGTGGAACTTCGTCAGGCGTGTCTGACGGCTGGATTTCCGGTTGAGGCGTGGTCTCGGGCTGGATTTCCGGCTGGGGTGTCGAGGGGGTGGGTTCGATGTATGTCATGATGATCTTCTCCTTGCCGGTAACCAACGCGACCCCGCCATGGACGTTCAAAGGAACCACTGGTCGCCCGGTCGGTTTGTTGTGCGAACCCGGAGATCGACATGACCAACACACCCATTACTTCGCCTTCGCCAGACGACATCGTTCTGGACGATGACGATCTTACGCAGCGTCTGGACCGTGAAGCCGACGCCATTCTTGCCGGCGGCGAACGCCGCACCTTCGGCGAAACCGCCTCCATTCGTCAGGCCGTGCGCGAAGACGTAGGTCTGGTGCGCGAAAAGATTTCGGGCCGCGTGCACCGCGTCCAGGAAGACATTCAGGACAGCCCGATGAAGGCGACCCTGTATGCGCTTGGCATTGGCGTGATCATCGGCATGATCCTGCGCCGCTGATCCAGGCGAGAGCTTTAGGCAGGCCCCGCCGGCTCACGCTGGATTGGGGCCTGCCGCATTGCGGCGTCCGAGACGAACGGATTGGTGCGGCGCTCCTCGCCAAAGGTCGAAATTGGCCCGTGGCCCGGCACGAAGGTCACGTCGTCGCCCAAGGGCCACAGCTTTTCGATCACCGAGCGGATCAAGGCCGGTGGATCACTCATCGGAAAGTCGGTGCGGCCGACAGATCCCTTGAACAACACGTCGCCGACCTGAGCTAAGCGGGCCGCGCGATTGAAGAAGATGACATGGCCCGGCGTATGGCCTGGGCAGTGGCGCACTTCCCAAGTCGTCTCGCCCAGCGACACCGTGTCGCCATCCTCCAACCAGCGATCAGGCGTGAATGGGCGGGCGTCGGGCAGGCCGTACATCCGGCCACTCTCGACGATTCGGTCGATCCAGAACTGATCGGCCTTCTGAGGGCCGGTGATCTGGACGCCGGTCTTCTCCTGCATGTCGGCCGCACCGCCTGCATGATCCAGATGGCCGTGGGTGATCCAGATCTGGTCTAGCGTCAGACCGCGCCGCTGAACCTCCCCCAGAATCGCATCTACCGAACCGCCCGGATCGATCACCGCGGCCTTGTTGGTGGCGGTGCACCAGACGGTGGTGCAGTTCTGCTGAAGCGGAGTGACGGGCGTGACGAAGACGCCGATGGGGGAGGCGGGCTGGCTCATGCGGACAACATAACCCTGCCTGATGCGCGAAACCACCGGCCGCGATCACGCCCGCGTTGACCTTTGGGGCCCTTCTCGACATAAGGGCGGGCTTCGAGGCGCCGCTCCTTCCCAAGACCTGGGGCAGGGCGGCCTTCTTGCTTTATCCATTCCGCGCCGGCCGTCCTTAAGGCCCATGCGCCACAGAGCGTCAGAATCCCGACCATGCAAGTCGTCGAAAAGTCGAACGAAGGCCTCAGCCGCGTGATCGCGGTGACCATTCCTGTTGCGGAGCTGAACGCCAAGCTCGAAGCCCGCGTCAAGGAAGTCGCCCCGCAGGTGAAGCTGAAGGGCTTCCGTCCGGGCAAGGTGCCGGTCGCTCACGTCAAGAAGACCTTCGGCCGTGAGTTCATGGGCGAGATCATCAACGCCGAGCTGAACGAATCCAGCCAGAAGGCTCTGGACGAGGCCAAGGTCCGTCCGGCTGCGCCTGCCGAGATGAAGCTGACTTCCGACATGGACAAGGTCATCAAGGGCGAGGAAGACCTGGCCTACGAGATGGCTCTGGAAGTCATGCCGGACTTCACCCCGGTCGATCCCAAGACCCTGAAGCTGGACCGCCCGACCTACGAAGCCTCGGACGCCGATCTGGACGAGGCCCTGACCGAGCTGGCTGGCCAAGCCAAGTCCTACGAGGACAAGAAGGGCAAGACCGTCAAGGCCGCCGAGGGTGACCAACTGACGATCGACTTCCTGGGCAAGCTGGACGGCGAACCCTTCGAAGGGGGCACGGCCGAGGATGCGGACCTGGTGATCGGCTCGGGCCGCTTCATCCCCGGCTTCGAAGAGCAGCTGACGGGCGCCAAGGTCGGTGAAGAGAAGACCATCGAGGTCACCTTCCCCGAGAACTATCAAGCCGCTCACCTGGCCGGCAAACTGGCCACCTTCGACGTCAAGGTGAAGGCCATCAAGGCTGAGGTCGAAGCCAAGGTCGACGAGGACTTCGCCAAGCGCATCGGTCTGGAATCGCTGGACAAGCTGAAGGAACTGCTGGGCCAGAACCTGAACCAGCAATACGCCGGCGCCGCCCGCTTCAAGCTGAAGCGTGCTCTGCTGGACCAACTGGACGAAGCCCACGACTTCCCGCTGCCGCCCAAGATGGTCGAGGCCGAGTTCGACGGCATCTGGCAACAGGTCGAGGCCGACAAGACCGCCGGCCGTCTGCCTGAAGAAGACGCCGCCAAGTCCGACGAGGACCTGAAGGCCGAATACCGCAAGATCGCCGAGCGCCGCGTGCGCCTGGGCCTGGTGCTGGCCGAGATCGGTCGCGCCAACAACGTCCAGGTAACGGACCAGGAGCTGAACGCCGCCATCCTGCAGGAAGCCCGCAACTATCCGGGCCAGGAACAGGCCGTCCTGAACTTCTACCGCCAGAACCCCAACGCCGCCGCCCAGATGCGCGCGCCGATCTACGAAGAGAAGGTCGTCGACCTGATCGTCGGCCAGGCCGAAGTGACCGACACGCCGATCACCAAGGAAGAGCTGCTGAAGGAAGACGAGGAGGGCTGATCGCCCTCGCTTCCAGATGATCCAAAGGCGGAGGTCGCAGGGCTTCCGCCTTTTTCATGTCTGGCCCCGACCTTGTAAGGCGGCCTTCATGACCGATATGCAGAGTAACAAGACGTGCGGTCTTTGAGTCGCGCGTCCCCAGCATTCCCGAGAAGGCTATATGCGCGATCCGATCGAACTGATGAACATGAACCTGGTCCCCATGGTCGTGGAGCAATCCAGCCGTGGCGAGCGCTCCTTCGACATCTTCTCGCGGCTGCTGCGCGAGCGGATCATCTTCCTGACGGGGCCGTTCGAGGACGGCATGGCGTCGCTGATCTGCGCCCAGCTGCTGTTCCTGGAGTCGGAGAACCCCAAGAAGGAAATCAGCATGTATATCAACAGCCCCGGCGGACAGGTGTCCTCGGCGCTCGCGATCTACGATACCATGCAATACATCAAGAGCCCGGTCTCGACCGTGGTCATGGGCATGGCGGCGTCGGCGGGCTCGCTGATCCTGACGGCCGGCGCCGCAGGCCAGCGGATCGCCCTGCCTAACGCGCGCATCATGGTTCACCAACCCTCGGGCGGGTTCCGTGGCCAGGCGTCGGATATCGAACTGCACGCCGCCGACATCCGCTACACCAAGAAGCGTCTGAATGAGATTTACGTCCACCACACCGGCCGGACGTACGAGGAAGTCGAAAAGACCCTGGACCGCGACCACTTCATGTCGGCCGAGGAAGCCAAGGCCTGGGGCATCGTGGACCACGTCTATGATCGCCGCGAGCAGGCCGATGCCGACGGCGTGAAGACGCCCGGCAACTAAGTCTTCCCGACAAACGACGAAAGGCGCGCCGATCGCGGCGCGCCTTTTTCATTTTGTGCTATCAGGCCGCCATGCAGTTCACACGAGATCCAAGCGGCACGGTCGAGGTCGACGGCGAAACCTACGTTTGGGAGCTTCGTCGCCAGCCCCAGCCCAAGGGCGGCAATGTCTGGGAGGGCATGGCCGTGTCCCTGCGCCATGTCGATTTCAAGCGTGAGGCCATCGTGCAGTTCCCGCCGCCGCTGCGACCCAACGGCCGGCCGGATGTCGAAAAGCAGCGGGTCAATGTCGATGCGGTGCGCACCGCCATCACCTCGGCGATCGCAGCGGGATGGGATCCGGCCTCGCGCGGCAAGGCCGTCGTGTTCGATGTGGACGCCGACGGCAACTGACGGCCCTCACGGCTTCTGGCGAAACACCCTGAAGCCTTGCTCCTGGGCCATGGCCAGCATTTCGTTATCGCCGGAGGTGTCGCCATAGGCGGCGACCAGCGTCATGTCGTCGCCATAGGCGGCCTTGAGCCGTCGCACCTTCTCTTCGGCCCGACAGTTCGGACCCGCAAAGGCGCCCGTGATTCGGTCGTCGCCATCGAACACCAACTCTGTGCCTAGCAAAGCTTCCGCGCCCAGCTTTCGGGCAAACGGCGCGACCGTGGTGGTGGGGGAGGCGGTCACGATCACGCGATGGGCACCGCGCTGGCCCCAGTCGTTCCAGACCGAAAGCGCATCGGGCCGCATGAATCTGGGCCAGACTTCCTGTGCGAACTGCTCGGCCTCGGCTTCCAGCGTCTGACGATCGACACCCTGCAGGAACTCCTTCACCGACGCCGCCTTGATCCGGCCCCGGTCGCGATCCCGCGCATAGGCCGCCACGGCGGGCGCCAGCTTGACCAGACCCAGCGCCCAGGCGCCGGGACCGACGCGCCAACGGAGGAATTCGGTGAAGCTGTCGCGAATCGTCAGTGTCCCATCGAAATCGAACGCGACAATGGGACGCTCCTTGGCCTTGGACTGGCGCAAATCCTGCACGATCCCCATGTCAGACATTCGCCTTGATCCCCGCCGACACTGATCCATCCACGCACTGCAACAATCCCTTGCCGCCTTCGGGGTTGTCGTCGCACGTGGGATGGGTAATTGTCATTTTTTGAAGACCTTCGCAGCCAGAGTACTGGCATCAATGTGAGGGAAGCGCGTTTCGGGCCATTTCGGTTCGCCCCGCGGGAGTGAGATAAGGGTCTATGACCAAAGCAGCCGGCTCAGACGCCAAAAGCACTCTGTACTGCTCGTTCTGCGGAAAGAGCCAGCACGAGGTCCGCAAACTGATTGCGGGCCCGACCGTCTTCATCTGCGATGAATGCGTCGAACTGTGCATGGACATCATCCGCGAAGAGCACAAGATCGGCTTCAAGAAGACGACCGACGGCGTTCCGACGCCCAAGGAGATCCGCGACGTCCTGGACGACTACGTCATCGGACAGAGCCACGCAAAGAAGGTGCTCTCGGTCGCCGTTCACAACCACTACAAGCGCCTGAACCACGCGACGAAGAACAACGACGTCGAACTGGCCAAGTCGAACATCATGCTGATCGGGCCGACCGGTTCGGGCAAGACGCTGCTGGCCCAGACGCTGGCGCGCATCATCGACGTGCCCTTCACCATGGCCGACGCCACGACCCTGACCGAAGCCGGTTATGTGGGCGAGGATGTCGAGAACATCATCCTGAAACTGCTCCAGGCCTCCGACTACAACGTCGAACGGGCCCAGCGCGGCATCGTCTACATCGATGAAATCGACAAGATTTCGCGCAAGTCGGACAATCCCTCGATCACCCGCGATGTCTCGGGCGAGGGCGTGCAGCAGGCCCTGCTGAAGATCATGGAAGGCACCGTCGCCTCCGTGCCTCCGCAAGGCGGCCGCAAGCATCCGCAGCAGGAGTTCTTGCAGGTCGACACCGCCAACATCCTGTTCATCGTCGGCGGCGCCTTCGCCGGCCTGGAGAAGGTGATCGCGGCGCGCGGGGCGGGCGCCTCGATCGGCTTCGGCGCCAAGGTCAAGGAAATCGACGAGCGTCGCACCGGCGACATCCTCAAGGGCGTCGAGCCCGACGACCTGATGCGGTTCGGCCTGATCCCCGAGTTCATCGGCCGTCTGCCCGTTCTGGCGACGCTGGAAGACCTGGACGAAGCGGCGCTGGTCACCATCCTGACAGAGCCGAAGAACGCGCTGGTCAAACAGTACAAGCGCCTGTTCGAGATGGAGAATGTCGAGCTGACCTTCACCGACGACGCGCTGATCGCCGTCGCCAAGAAGGCCATCACCCGCAAGACGGGCGCGCGCGGCCTGCGTTCGATCCTGGAAGGCATACTGCTGGAGACCATGTTCGAACTGCCGACCTTCGAAGGAGTCGAAGAGGTCGTGGTCAACGCCGAGGTTATCGAAGGCAAGGCTCAGCCCCTGCTGATCTATTCCGAAGTGTCGAAGAAAAAGGCCGACGGCGCCGCCTGATCGGGCCGCCGAAAGCGATAAAAGCGAAGGCCGGAGCGAGAGATCGCTCCGGCCTTTTTCGTTTCCTGTTCGAGGTGTCAGGTCGTCGGACGGATATCCGCCAGCACTAGGACGTGACCGGGATGCGCGTCCGCCTCGGCCCTGGCGCATTGAACGGCGCTTTTGGCGTCGGTGAAGACGCCCTCGAACAGACCGTCACTGGAGGTGACGCGCCAGCGGTCTCCGACAGGCTGGATCGTCAGCGTCTCGATGGCCGGCGGCGATGGGGGTGCAGCCGCGATCATTGCGTGCGCCTGTGCTGGTCGCGGTTCAGGCGGTCGGCCTCGGCCTGCAACCGCATGGCCAGGCGTTCGGCAGAGGCGCGGTCGGGCAGGGGGCGGGTCGTGGCCTGGTTGACCGCGACCGCCCAGCCGCTTGCGCGGGGCACCACCCTGTATCGTCGGGGTGGGACGGGGGCTGCGGCCCCGCCTTCGACATGGCCCTGCATCATCGCGACGGCCCCCGAGGAATCGGCGCGCCGAACAGGGCACCGATGAAGGTCATCGCCATCTGGACGGAGGTCGGCTTTGGGGCGGGGCGTTTCAGCGATTCCGCCAGCAGGTGTGAACGGCTCATGGGCTATCTCCTTGGGTATCAAGCAGACGCCAGAACCCCGTAAAGCCGCCATGTCGAAAGCGCCGCGCCGCATAATGCGGGCCTAAATCAGCGCGATCACGGGCCTTGCGACCACGCAGATGTGGGCGGTTCATCGGTCACGCTTGAACCGTGGGTCTTTCAAACCACATACTCATCCGAACGCCGTCGGAATCGACGGGCCGTCATGCGCCGGTCGGGCCTCTTGCCCGGCGGACCGTGGCGGCGGGCCGGAGATGATCAATGGCCCAGGAGTACGCATCATGACTGAACCAAAGATCCTGCCCGTCCTGCCGCTAAGAGACATCGTCGTCTTCCCGCACATGGTCGTGCCGCTCTTCGTGGGCCGCGAGAAGTCCGTGAAGGCGCTGGACGAAATCATGAAGGGTGAAAAGCAGATCCTGCTGGCGACCCAGAAGAACAGCGTCGACGACGATCCGTCGCCCGACGCCATCTATCCCATCGGCGTGCTGGCCACCGTGCTGCAACTTCTGAAACTGCCCGACGGCACGGTGAAGGTGCTGGTCGAGGGCAAGGGCCGTGCGCGCCTGACCCGCTTCACCGATCGCGAGGAGTATTTTGAGGCCGAGGCCGTCGAGATCGAGGACGAGCCGGGCGATGCCTCGCAGACGGAGGCCATGCTGCGCGCCGTCGTCGAGCAGTTCGAAAACTATGTGAAGCTGAACAAGAAGGTCCCGCCCGAGGCCCTCAGCTCCATCCCCCAGATCACCGACGCCTCCAAGCTGGCCGACTCGGTCGCCGCTCACCTGTCGGTGAAGATCGCCGACAAGCAGGGCCTGCTGGAAACTTTCGACGTGCCCAAGCGGCTGGAGAAGGTCTATGGCCTGATGGAGGGCGAGATCTCGGTCCTGCAGGTCGAGAAGAAAATCCGCTCGCGCGTGAAGCGCCAGATGGAGAAGACCCAGCGCGAATATTATCTGAACGAGCAGATGAAGGCGATCCAGCGCGAGCTGGGCGAGACCGACGACGCGCGCGACGAGATCATGGACCTGGAGAAGCGCATCCGTAAGACGCGCCTGTCCAAGGAAGCCCGCACCAAGGCCGAGGCCGAGGTCAAGAAGCTGCGCAACATGAGCCCGATGTCGGCCGAATCGACCGTGGTTCGCAACTATCTCGACTGGTTGCTGTCCGTGCCGTGGGGCAAGGCCAAGCAGAAGCCGATCGACCTGGTCAAGGCCGAGGAGATCCTTGAGGAGGACCATTTCGGCCTGGAGAAGGTCAAGGAACGGATCGTCGAATATCTGGCCGTCCAGGCCCGCACCGGCAGCCTGAAGGGGCCGATCCTTTGCCTCGTCGGCCCTCCCGGCGTCGGCAAGACCTCCCTGGCCAAGTCCATCGCCAAGGCGACCGGGCGTGAATATGTCCGCATGTCCCTGGGCGGCGTGCGTGACGAAAGCGAGATCCGCGGCCACCGCCGGACGTATATCGGCTCCATGCCCGGCAAGATCATCCAGTCGATGAAGAAGGCCAAGACCACCAACGCCTTCGTTCTGCTGGACGAGATCGACAAGCTGGGCTCCGACTGGCGCGGTGACCCGTCCTCGGCCCTGCTTGAGGTGCTGGACCCGGCCCAGAACTCGACCTTCGGCGACCACTATCTGGAGGTGGACTACGACCTGTCCCAGGTGATGTTCGTGACGACGGCGAACAGCCTGAACATGCCGCAGCCGCTGATGGACCGGATGGAGATCATCCGGGTCTCGGGCTACACCGAGGACGAGAAGGTCGAGATCGCCAAGCGCCACGTCCTGCCCAAGCAACTGACCGATCATGGTCTGAAGACGGACGAGCTGATCATTCCGGAAGACACGATCCGGGACCTGATCCGTTATTACACTCGTGAAGCTGGTGTTCGCTCGCTTGAGCGCGCCTTGGGCGGGCTGGCCCGCAAGGCCGTTCGAGAGATGGCCAAGACGGGCGCCAAGTCGATCACCGTGGATGACGCCAAGCTGGCCGAATACGCGGGCGTGAAGAAGTTCCGTTACGGCGAGACGGACGAGGAGGATCAGGTCGGCATCGTCACCGGCCTGGCCTGGACCGAGTTCGGCGGGGACATCCTGACCATCGAGGCGATCAAGATGCCGGGCCGCGGCCGCATGACCGTGACCGGCAATCTGAAGGAGGTGATGAAGGAGTCGATCTCCGCCGCCGCCTCCTATGTTCGATCTCGCGCGCTCGATTTCGGCGTCAAGCCGCCGGTGTTCGAGAAGACCGACATCCACGTCCACGTGCCGGACGGCGCCACGCCCAAGGACGGTCCGTCCGCCGGCGTCGCCATGACGGTGGCCATGGTCTCGGTCCTGACGGGCGTGCCGATCCGCAAGGACATCGCCATGACCGGCGAGATCACCCTGCGCGGCCGGGTCACCGCCATTGGCGGCCTGAAGGAGAAGCTGCTCGCGGCCCTGCGCTCCGGCGTCAAGACCGTGCTGATCCCGCAGGAGAACGAGAAGGACCTCGCCGATGTGCCGGACAACGTGAAGTCGGCGCTGGAGATCGTGCCGATCTCCACGGCGGACGAAGCGCTGAAATGGGCCTTGATTGGTCCCCTGACCCCGGTCGAATGGGACGAGGCGACGGATCCGCTGCCGGCGCCAGTGCCGTCTCTCGACGGGCCGCCGTCCGCCGTCAGCCACTAACGGCAAGTTGAATAGGGAGCGCCGCCGGTGAGCATGCCGGCGGCGTTTTCGTTTTTGACGCAACCGTCGATCTGACCTTTAGTGATTCGTTCGGAGGACAGATGACCAAAGCGGAACTGATCGGCCGAATGGCCAGCGCGGCGAACATCAGCCGGGACCAAGCCAAATCGGCGCTGGAGGCCTTTACCGACGGCGTGGCCGAAGCCTTGTCGGACGGTCGGGACGTCAAGCTGATCGGCTTCGGCAGCTTTGTGGCCGTGGAACGCAAGGCCGGGGTCGCCCGCAATCCTCGGACGGGGGCCACCGTGGCGCGCCCTGCATCCCGCACCGCGCGGTTTCGTGCTGGGGAAGGTTTGAAAAGCGCCTTGAACGGTTGAAGTCCAACGGGCATAAGCCCGGCTCTGCATTGAGGGCGGCTAGCTCAGCTGGTCAGAGCATCTCGTTTACACCGAGAGGGTCGGCGGTTCGAACCCGTCGCCGCCTACCAAACAAAAAGGCCGCCGGATCGCTCCGGCGGCCTTTCGTGTTTCTGGCGATAGCCGCCGATCAGAACCGGAAGCTGGCTCGAAGCAGCAGCGAATAACGCACGTAATCTTCGAGCAATTCCGCATCGCCGGTCAGCGAGATCATGCCCAGGTCGTTGCCGAAGTTCACGCGGAAGCCAAGGATCGGTCCGCCGCCTTCGATGGCGTCGGGCGACAGGATGAAGTCCGGGCCGCCGCTGGCGAAGCGGGCGATGGTCTCGCCGGCGTCCACCGAGATGTTCTGGCGATAGCCGATGCGCAGTTCGGGGCGCAGCCACTGGTTACGTCCGAAGCCGTAGCCGATGTTCATCGCCGCCACGGCCGAGAAGATGTGGCTGTCTCGCGAATCGATGTCCAGGTCGAAGCCGTCGCCGCCGCCCTGTTCGGTGCGCGCGCCCTCGGACAGGTGGAAATATTCGCCGTAGATTTCGGGGCGCACGTTCAGGCGACCGAAGTTACGCTCATACGACGCCCCGCCGGCGACCGCCGCCGTCCAGCCGTGCCAGTCCGAGGTGTTGTTCAGATAGACCCCGTCGGCGACCAGCGAACGGTCGGCGTTGAAGCTGGCATAACCGCCGGCCGCGCGGGCCCAGGTCGTCCAGTACTGGCCCTGTGCGCGCCAGTAGAGTCCCAGTTCCAGCAGATTGGCCGACAGGACTTCTTCGGCCTCGGCCTCGGGGTCCTTGATGTCGGAGGAGGTGAAGGCGGCCGAGATGCCGAAGGCGCCCAGGCTGGAGCCCTTTTCCACACCGCCTGCCACGCCGAAGCCTTCCGAACGGAAGCCATAGGTGTCGGTCTTGTCCTTGTCGGCGTAGAAATTGATCTCCTGCAGCCAGGCGCTGGTCTCGCCCGGCGCTGCTGCGGCGTTGCGACCCGTAAGCGCCCGCGTCACCGCATCGACCCCGGCCGACAGCGACATCAGCGGACCGCCGGAGTGGTCGGGCAGCATCTGCTCGTAGGCGTCGACGAAGCCGTCGCGCGAGGTCTGCGACAGGAAGAGGTTGCGAAGCGTCTCGTTGGACCCCAGCGCACCATAGACGGCGTCGTAGGCGGAGGCTTCGACCGGGATCAGGCCGGCTTCCGAAGCGGTGCGGCGGCGCGCATCGACGTAGACGGTGTTGCCCGCAACGCCGCCCTCGACCACGTAAAGGTAAGGCGAGTTTTCAGACAGCAAAGTCTGGTTGATCTGTCCCGTGGTCAGCGTGCCGGCCGTGATGACGTTAAACCGCTCTGGTCCGTCGAGCAGAGACGAGAAGCGGACGCCCAGGGTGGACCCCGTCGCCAGCGTAGCGTTGCCGCTGACGTTGAAACCGCCTGCGGTGTTGTTGGCCGGGTCCAGGTTGACCAGCAAGGTGCCTTCCGCGCCGATGTTCAGGTTGGAAATCGCCGTGGAGCCCGTCTGGGTGGCCGCCAGGATGCCCTTGGACACGTTGATATCGAGGAGGCCGTCGTTGTTCCGGATCGCTCCAGACACGACCGCGCCGCCGCTGATGTTCAGGCGGTCGGCGCCGGCGCCGAAATCGATGTCGCCATTGACGACGCCGTTCTCGATATTGAGCGTATCGGCGCCGGAACCCAGCTTGATTGCGCCCACGATGGCCGGTTCGGTGGCGTCAGGCACGCCGTCCTTGTCCGTATCGACCGCCGTGCTGCCCGAGGCGGCAGGAATGCCGTATTGGCGCAGGGTGACGCCCGTCGTGTTGGCGGACAGATCGATCGCCGTAACGGTTCCATCGACGGGTGTCGTGTCCGTGCTGTTAGCCGTCAACGAGCCGATGATCGACCCGGCGTTGTTGAGCTGGGTCAGCGAACCCGATTGATCGCGGATGACGGTGGCCGAGCCATGGTTGCCGCCGAACGAGGCCACGAGGTTGCCGGTGTTGGTCAGCGATCCGACGTTCGCGCCGGCGCCGATCAGAATGGCCGTGGCGTTCTCGGTCTTGCTGCCAGAGGCGACGGCCTGGATGGCGCCCGAGTTGTTGATCGTGGGAGCGGTGACGCCCGATCCGATCCACACGCCGGTGGCGTTGGCGTCTACGGCGGTCGATGAGATGCCGCCTTCGTTGCGGACGCCGCCGACCACATTGACGGCCTGGCCGCCCGTCACGCCGAGTTGAACCGCCCGGGATTCGACGCCGGAATAGAGGCCGGAACCAACGATGGTGCCGCGGTTGATCAGGCCATAGGCCGCGTCGCCCGTGCCGACGGCGCCCAGGGTGACGGCATTGGTCGTAGAGCCGATCAGCAGGGCCGGCGCGCCGCCCAGAGAGGTGATCGAGGCGGCGGTTTCGCTGGCGTCCGGGATGCCGTCGCCGTCACGATCGGTGTCGTCGCGGTTCTTGACGCCGTCGCCGTCATCGTCCTCGTCGCCGTTCTTGACGCCGTCCTTGTCGTCGTCGCCCTCAATGCCCGCGTCGGAATAGGCTAGGGCCTTGTCCAGCAGGACGCCGCCAGCGACGTTGGCGCCCACGCGCACGGCCGGCCCGCCCTGGAGCAGGTCATCCGCGTCCAGCTCATCGAGGAACAGGGTCGTGGCATTGTCGAAGGTGCCCGTCGTCGGACGCACGGGGGGAGGGGTCGTGTAGCGGTAGCCTGTGGCGACGACCGAGGAATGAATCTTCAGCGCGCCGCCGACGTCGCCCTCGATGGAGACGCCGGTCGCGTTGGCGCCGAGCGCCGAGATGGAGCCGGCGAGATCGACATTGCCTGAGACAGGGCCGGTTGTCCGGATTGCGGTGCTGTCATTGCCGGTGACACGCACCGTGCCCAGGCTTTGCAGCTTGCCGTTCACCGCAGATTCGACCGACAGGCCGTAGGAGTTGTTGCCTTCGACGGCGATCGCTCCGGTGCCTTCGATCAGGATGTTGCCGGTGAAGGGCGACGCGCCGGTCACTCGCACGCCATAGCGGTTGGTTCCGGTCGCGAAAGGACCGTCCAGGTCGCCGTCGCCGTCCGTATCCTTGATGTCGGCCGTTTCCTGCGTGTCGTTGACGGTGATGGTTCCACCGACGATGACCGAGCCGGTGTTGCCCCCGTTGACCAGGATGCCCGTCGAACCGTCGGCCGACTTGTCCATGGTGATCGAGCTGCCGCTGTCCAGATCGACCGTGTTGTTCGAGTTCAGCGTGACAGCCGCTCCCGTGCCAACGGCGACGCTGCCGCCGCTGGCGATGCGGATATTATCGGCGGCCGTGCCGGTCGCATTGGAGGTCTGGATCGGCGTCGTCCGGGCGGTCGAGATGACGATCTCGGCCTGAGCTCCGGCGGCGGCCATCAAGGGGGCGATCGCTACGGCGGTCGCGAGCAGAATACGCATTCGGTAGAAACCCCTGGTGGTCACGCATCACGGTACGGCCGATCCCTTAGCAGGGTCCGCGCCAGCCTTCCAAGTTTATCGAATTTGAGGCGAATACAAGGCCGCAGCAGTTTGCGGCCCTGCCTGTGAACGGACCCGTGTTCTGTGGTTTGCAAGCGTTGCGGGGGATACGGAGGGTTTTGCAACGCGTCGGTCTTGAGCTTTGCCGCGACGGGGTTTACGGCCGTCGCGAGGTCTAAAGGCCGCGTCCCGGCGACGCATCCAACGAACCCCTTCGGCGTTCGAGAGCCCAGACCAGGCGAGAACACCCCATGAGCATGACAGACCTCGACGTTCAGGAAAGCGAACTCCGACTGATTCCGGGGCTGGACGTCGAGGTCGCCGACACGCTGCGGGCCTTGAGGGCGGCGGCGATGGACGAGCGGCCGCGCCTGGTGGACACCACCATGCTGTATGCGCCGCGCTCTGGCGGGGTGAAACGCTACATCCTGTCCAAGAAGGCCTGGATCGAATCAAACCGGCCCGGCGTCAGCCATTCGCTGATCGTGCCCGGCGCCCGGCACAAGGCGCGCGCCGACGGCATCGTGCAACTGCGGGCGACCAAGCTGCCGTTCGGGGACGGCTATCGCTGGCCCAGCTCGGTCAAGCGCTGGAGCGCATGGGTGGCGGCGATGAAGCCGTCGATCATCGAGGCGGGCGATCCCTACACGCCGGGGCAGGGCGCCCTGGAGGCCGGTCAGCGGGTCGGATGCCCGGTCGTCGGCTTCTGCCACTCCGATCCGGCGGGTCTGGCGGCTCTGCACTTCGGCGAATGGGCCAAGAAGCCGGTCGAGAAGCGCTGGGCCAAACTGTTTTCACAGTTCGACAGGGTGGTGTCGCCCAGCCGTTTCATCGCGCGACGGCTGGAGGAGGCCGGCGTCAATAATATCGTCATCCGTCCCTTGGGCGTGGAGATCGACACCTTCCGGCCGGAACGCCGGGACCGCCAATGGCTGCTGAACAAGCTGGGCCTGGGCGATGACGCGCGATTGCTTTGCTTCGCCGGACGGCCAGCCAAGGAGAAGAACGTCGACGTGCTGATCGAGGCGGTCCAGAAGCTGGGCGCGCCCTATTATCTGGTGTTGGTCGGCGCGGGCGCCGGGATGCCGGAGGAAGATCGCGTGATCTCCATGCCGTATGAAAGCGATCCCAAGGCTGTCGCCAAGATCATCGCCAGCTGCGACGCCTTCGTTCACGCCAACGACAAGGAGCCGTTCGGCCTGATCGTGCTGGAGGCTATGGCGTGCGGGCGCCCCGTGGTGGGGGTCAACGCGGGCGGGGTCGCCGAGACGGTGGATGAGACCGTGGGCCAGTTGGCCGTAAGCGCCGACGCCGGGGATTATGCCGAGGCGGTCGAGGCCCTGTTCGCGCGCGACATCGAAGCCATCGGTCGGGCGGCGCGCGAGAAGGCGGTCAGCCAGTTCGCCTGGAACCGCGTGTTCGAGGACCTGTGCATGGTCTATGGCGAGCTGACGGGCGAGGCGGCCTTCGTGAACCCGGATACGGCGCTGCCGCTGCATTGACGGGGTCGTGCAGACGCACGGCGATCAGCGATCGAATGGGGCGCGTCTCCGGGATACGGGGCGCGCCACTTCTTTTTGCAATGTCTGGAAAAGAAGTGGCGCGAGTGACGGGGCTCGAACCCGCGACCTCCGGCGTGACAGGCCGGCACTCTAACCAACTGAGCTACACCCGCGTATCAGGTCGAAACTTTTGAGCTGTTTCGAAAGCTTTTTGGGAAGGCGGTGTGCGCCACTCTATCTATTGCTAGAGAGAGTGGCGCGAGTGACGGGGCTCGAACCCGCGACCTCCGGCGTGACAGGCCGGCACTCTAACCAACTGAGCTACACCCGCGTTTCCCGGCCGAAGCGGCTGTGCGCCCCGGCGAGGGGCGTCGTTTAGGCGGGCTGACACATCGCGTCAAGCGACCTTTTCGGAGAAACGCGACCCTCAACGCGACGGGGCTGTGGACGGCGTGACGATCGCCGCCTGGGGCGGGCTGTGCGGGCCCGCCAGGCCGCCGCTCGTCGGCTCCTGAGCGGCCACGGCCGGGGCGGGCGGCTCATAGTGGACGCCGACCCCTGGCCCCAGCGGCAGGTCGAAGGCGACCCAGGCCGCCACCATGGCCAGACCGGCAACCAGGAAGGCCCCTGCATAGGGCAGCATGGTCGCCATCAGCGATCCCAGGCCGAATCGCGGATCCCAGCGCTGGGCGAAGGTCAGGATCAGCGGGAAGTAGCTCATCAGGGGCGTGGCGATGTTGGTGACCGAATCGCCCATGCGATAGGCGGCCGTCGTCATCTCGGGGGAAATGCCCAGCAGCATGAACATGGGCACGACGATGGGAGCCAAGGCCGACCATTTGGCCGAGGCCGAGCCGATGAACAGATCAAAGAAGCATGAGACGAAGACGACGCAGATCAGCAGCAGCGGGGCGGGCAGGGCCAGGGTCTTAAGCCCGGCCGCGGCGTTCACCGCCAGGATCGGTCCCAGGCCCGACCAGTTGAACATGGCCACGAAATGGGCGGCGAAGAAGGCCAGCACGATATAGGGCGCCAGCTGGGCGATGCCGTCGCGCATCATCGTCACCATGTCGCGGTGCGACTTGATCGTGCCGGACCCTGCGCCATAGGCCCCGCCAGTGACGAAGAAGGTGATGGCGAAGAAGGCGACCAGGGACTTGTAGAGAGGATTGAACTTCTGCTCCGGATCGACCTCGGGATCGACGAACGGCGAGCCCGGCAGGAAGGTCAGCGTGGCCCACAGGGCGATCATGCCCAGAACCGCCAGGCCGGCGAACCGCAGGCCGCGTTTCTCGGCGGCGGTCAGGGGCTGTTTTTCCGACGCGTTGGGGGCGGCGACGCCCTCGGCCGGTTTCCAGACGCCCAGGCGTGGCTCGATCACGCGATCCGTCAGGAACCAAACGATGGGGGTGAAGACGAACACCACGCCCACGATGAAGAACCAGTTGCCGGCGATGTTCACCGAATAGGACGGGTCGATCAGTTGAGCGGCCGGCTCGGTGATGCCCAGGATCAGCGCATCGCTGGCCCCAGGAAACAGATTGCCGGCGTATCCGCCCGAGACGGCGGCGAAACCGGCGGCGAGGCCGGCCAGCGGATTGCGGCCCGCAGCGGCGAAGATCACGGCAGCCAAGGGAATGACGACCACATAGGACGCGTCCGACGCGTGGTGGGACACCATGCCGGTGACGACGACGATCGGCGTCAGTATGGCGCGCGGCGCGTTCAGCAGGGCGCCGCGAATAGCGGTAGCGAACAGGCCCGTCCGCTCGGCGACAGATGCGCCGTAGATGATGGTGATGACGATCCCCAGCGGCGGAAAGTCGGCCAGGGTGCGCGGCATGCCGATGATCAACTGGCCCAGGTTCTCAGGCGACAATAGGCTCTTGGCGACCAACTGATCGCCGGTCACCGGATTGACGGCGGACCACCCCAGGCCCGCGCCGATCATGCTGAGGACGATCAGTCCCCCGATCAGCCAAAGGAACAGGAAGACGGGATCGGGCAGGCGATTCCCGATCCGCTCCACAGCGTTCAGGGCGCGGCTGGCTGCGCTCATTCGGATGACTTTCGGTTACACGATCAGGCCCGCAATAGGGCTTTGCGGACGCCAGCCGCGCAAGCGTCAGGCCTGCGACATATGGCGCAGAAACTTGCGATCCATTCTCAATGAAAAGCCAATGTCCGCAGGGGTTTGAACGGCGACGTTCTTGGGTCTAAGAAGCGCCGAATCCCGCCTCTCCCCGGCGGACGAGGTTCTTCGAATGAACGCATTCCTTCTCGAATATCTTCCGGTGGTCATCTTCGCGGGCGTCGCCGGCCTGATCAGCATCCTGTTCATCGCGCTGCCGCTTCTGCTGGCGCCGAAGAATCCGGATTCCGAAAAGCTTTCGGCCTATGAGTGCGGGTTCAACGCCTTCGACGACGCGCGCATGAAGTTCGACATCCGCTTCTATCTGGTGTCGATCCTGTTCATCATCTTCGACCTGGAAGTCGCCTTCCTGTTCCCGTGGGCTGTGTCGATGTTCGACCTGTCGCACGGCGGCATGATCTTCGCCTTCTGGTCGATGATGGTCTTCCTGGGCGTGCTGACCATCGGCTTTATCTACGAGTGGAAGAAGGGAGCCCTGGAATGGGAGTAGTCGCCACTTCCACGCCGACGACCCTGGTCACGGCTTCCGGCGCGCCGCTGGTTCCGGCCGGCGCCGCCGCGCGCTCGACCGTCGAGGGCTATGACCCCAAGGTCCACGACAAGTTCTTCGAGGCCGTGAACATGGAACTTGGCGAGCGGGGCTATCTGGTCGCCGCCGCCGACGACGTGATCAACTGGGCGCGCACCGGCTCGCTGATGTGGATGACCTTCGGTCTGGCATGCTGCGCCGTCGAGATGATCCAGATGTCGATGCCGCGCTTCGACGTCGAGCGCTTCGGCATGGCGCCCCGCGCCAGTCCGCGCCAATCGGACCTGATGATCGTCGCAGGCACCCTGACCAACAAGATGGCCCCTGCCATCCGCAAGGTCTACGACCAGATGCCCGACCCGCGTTACGTCGTGTCGATGGGCAGCTGCGCCAACGGCGGCGGCTACTACCACTATAGTTACAGCGTCGTGCGCGGTTGCGACCGCGTCGTGCCGGTGGACGTCTATGTGCCCGGCTGCCCGCCGACGGCGGAGGCGCTGCTTTACGGCCTGCTGCAACTGCAGAAGAAGATCCGTCGCACGGGGACGATCGACCGATGACGTCTCTGGCTGTTCAAGCGCAACACGAAGCCGCCCTGACGCCGCTGGGCGCGGAGATGGTCGGCGCGCTGGGTGTCGAGGCGCAGATCGCATTCGGCGAGCTGACGCTGGTGGCGCCGCGCGAGCGGATCGTCGAGGTGCTGACGGCGCTGCGCGATCAGTTCGGCTTCCAGCAGCTGCTGGACCTCTGCGGCGTGGACTATCCGGATCGCAAGGAGCGGTTCGAGGTCGTCTATCACCTGCTGTCGATGACCCGGAACGCGCGCCTGCGCGTCAAGGTGTCGACCGACGAGACCCAGCCGGTGCCTTCGGTCATCTCGGCCTATCCGGCCGCCAACTGGTTCGAACGCGAAGCCTACGACATGTACGGCATGCTGTTCTCGGGCCACCCGGATATGCGTCGTCTGCTGACGGACTACGGCTTCGAGGGGCATCCGCTTCGCAAGGACTTCCCGATGACGGGCTATGTCGAGGTCCGCTACGACGAGGAACAGCGCCGCGTGGTCTATGAACCGGTCAAGCTGACCCAGGAATTCCGCACGTTCGACTTCCTGTCGCCCTGGGAAGGCGCTGAATACCCCGCACCGGTCCTGCCGGGCGACGAGAAGGCGGGAGGCCAGGCGTAATGGCTGACGGAAACCCTACCCTGCCGCTGGGCGTCGATGTGTTCGAGGATGAGCTCGACACGCGCACCGCCCATGCGCGCGACATGGAAGACCGCAAGTTCACCATCAACTTCGGCCCCCAACACCCGGCCGCGCACGGGGTGCTGCGCCTGGTGCTGGAGCTGGACGGCGAGATCGTCGAACGCGTCGATCCGCACATCGGCCTGCTGCACCGCGGCACCGAGAAGCTGATGGAGGCGCGCACCTATCTTCAGAACGTGCCCTATCTGGATCGCCTCGACTATGTCGCGCCGATGAACCAGGAGCACGCCTTCTGCCTGGCCATCGAGAAGCTGCTGGGCATCGAGGTGCCGTACCGGGCGCAGCTGATCCGCGTCCTGTATTCGGAAATCGGCCGCATCCTGTCGCACATGCTGAACGTGACGACCCAGGCCATGGACGTCGGCGCCCTGTCGCCGCCGCTCTGGGGCTTCGAGGAGCGCGAAAAGCTGATGGTGTTCTACGAGCGCGCCTGCGGCGCCCGTCTGCACGCCAACTATTTCCGTCCGGGCGGCGTCCACCAGGACCTGCCGATGGACCTGATGGACGACATCGGCCGCTGGTGCCACGAGTTCCCGCCAGCGCTGAAGGACATCGAAAGCCTGGTCACCGAGAATCGCATCTTCAAGCAACGCAACGTCGACATCGGCGTGGTGTCCAAGCAGCAGGCCCTGGAGTGGGGCTTCACCGGCGTGATGCTGCGTGGCTCGAACATCGCCTGGGACCTGCGCAAGTCGCAGCCCTACGAGTGCTATGCCGAGCTGGAGTTCGACGTCGTCGTCGGCAAGAACGGCGACTGCTGGGACCGCTATCTGGTGCGCATCGAAGAGATGAAGCAGTCGGTGCGGATCATGGAGCAGTGCATCCACAAGCTGCGCAACTGCCCCGGCGAGCCGGTGATGATCGAGGACAACAAGATCGTTCCCCCGCGTCGTGGCGAGATGAAGCGCTCGATGGAATCGCTGATCCATCACTTCAAGCTGTACACCGAGGGCTTCAAGACGCCTGAGGGCGAGGTCTACGCCTCGGTCGAAGCGCCCAAGGGCGAGTTCGGCATCTATCTGGTGTCGGACGGCACCAACAAACCCTATCGCGTGAAGATTTCGGCGCCGGGCTTCCGCTCGCTGCAGGCGATGGACTGGATGAACCGCGGCCACCAGTTGGCCGACGTGTCCGCCATCCTGGGCTCGCTCGACATCGTTTTCGGAGAAGTGGACCGATGAGCGTTCGTCGTCTCGCCAAGGAACAGCCGGCCTCGTTCGCCTTTACGGCCGACACGACAGCCAAGGCCGAATGGTGGATCAAGAAATACCCGGAAAGCCGTCGCCAGTCGGCGGTGATCCCGATCCTGTGGCTGGTGCAGAAGCAGGAGGGCTGGGTCTCCGAACCCGCCATCCGCGCCGTCGGCGAACTGCTGGGCATGCCCTTCATCCGGGTTCTGGAGGTCGCGACCTTCTACACCATGTTCATGCTGGAGCCGGTCGGCAAGACCGCCCTGATCCAGGTGTGCGGCACCACGCCCTGCATGCTGCGCGGCGCCAATGAGCTGATGAAGGTCTGCAAGGAAAAGATCGGTCCCAAGGATCATCTGTCCGCCGACGGCCGCTTCACCTGGCAGGAAGTCGAATGCCTGGGTGCCTGCTCGAACGCGCCGATGGCCCAGATCAACGACTACTATTTCGAAGACCTGACGCCCGAGACCATCGGCCAGATCATCGACGACTTCGCCGCCGGCAAGACGCCGAAGCCGGGCTCCTACGCCGGTCGCATTACGTCGGAACCGGCGGGCGGCGCCAAGACGCTGCTGGACGCCAAACTCTATGACGGGTCGGCCGCCAAGCCGATCAAGAAGCTGCCCAACAGCGACCCGGCGCCGGTCGAGAAGGCGCCGGCCTGATGGCGCCGCCTGATCTGAGCACCGACGAAGGCCGTGCGGCCTATCGCAAGGAACTGCGCAATGTCGGGCGTCCGCTGCGCGCGGGCGGACTGGCCATGGTCGTCGGCGCCGCCGTGCTGATCCTGATGTCGCGTCAGGGCGCGGTCGGGCCGTGGGCGGTCAATCTCTCCTACTTCATGCTGGCGGCGGGCTGGGTGATGGTCATTGCGGCCATCTGGATGCGCACTCGTCACCACAAGCGCCGTCTGGCGGAAGGACTCTGAGGGCCATGATCGGCATTCTCGAAGACAAGGATCGCATCTTCACCAACCTGTACGGCTTCCAGGACTGGACGCTGGACGGGGCGAAGAATCGCGGCGCCTGGAACGCCACCAAGGACATGCTGGACCTTGGGCGCGACTGGATCATCAACAACGTCAAGGCCTCGGGTCTGCGCGGCCGTGGCGGCGCGGGCTTCTCGACCGGCCTGAAGTGGTCGTTCATGCCCAAGGAAGTGAAGGATCGTCCTCACTACCTGGTCATCAACGCCGACGAATCCGAGCCCGCGACCTGCAAGGACCGCGAGATCATGCGTCATGATCCGCACCTGCTGATCGAAGGCGCGCTGATCGCCAGCTTCGCGATGCAGGCCCATGCCTGCTACATCTACCTGCGCGGCGAATATGTGCTGGAGCGCGAGCGGATGGAGGCCGCCGTCAAGCAGGCCTATGACGCCCGCCTGATCGGCGCGAACAACGTCCACGGCTGGGACTTCGACGTC
Organism: Brevundimonas sp. PWP3-1b1; assembly: GCF_049896065.1. Lineage (NCBI taxonomy): Bacteria > Pseudomonadati > Pseudomonadota > Alphaproteobacteria > Caulobacterales > Caulobacteraceae > Brevundimonas > Brevundimonas sp. PWP3-1b1. The sequence continues at coordinate 1,377,731 of NZ_JAFCTO010000001.1, forward strand.
TATATCCACCACGGCGCCGGCGCCTATATCTGCGGAGAAGAGACGGCCCTGCTGGAATCGCTGGAAGGCAAGAAGGGCCAGCCGCGCCTGAAGCCGCCGTTCCCGGCCGGCGCGGGTCTGTACGGCTGCCCGACCACGGTGAACAACGTCGAGTCGATCGCCGTCGTCGGCACCATCCTGCGTCGCGGCGCCGACTGGTTCGCCAGCTTCGGTCGTCCGAACAACACCGGCACCAAGCTGATGTCACTGTCGGGCCACATCAACACGCCCTGCGTCGTCGAAGAGGCCATGTCGATCCCGCTGCGTCAGCTGATCGAGGATCACGGCGGCGGCGTTCGCGGCGGCTGGGGCAATCTGAAAGCCATCATTCCGGGCGGCGCGTCCTGCCCGGTCATCACGCGCGAACAGGCCGAGACGGTTCTGATGGACTTTGATTCCATGCGCGAGGTTCGCTCGTCGCTGGGAACCGCCGGCGTGACCGTCATGGACGAGTCGACCGATATCGTGAAGGCGATCGCCCGCATCAGCTACTTCTTCAAGCACGAGAGCTGCGGCCAGTGCACGCCGTGCCGTGAAGGCACCGGCTGGATGTGGCGCGTGCTGGAGCGGATGGCCGTGGGCGAGGCCGATCCGTCGGAGATCGACCTGCTGCTGGACGTCGCCAGCCAGGTCGAAGGCCACACCATCTGCGCCTTGGGCGACGCCGCCGCCTGGCCTGTGCAGGGCCTGATCCGTCACTTCCGTCACGAGATCGAAGACCGCATCGCCAACTACCGCAGCCGCCGCGCGAACTTCGCCGGCCATGCGATCGCCGCGGAGTAGGAATGCGCCTTTCGCCCGCCATCGTGATCGGAGCCTTCGCTCTCGCCGCTTGCGGCGAGCGTGACGCTGCGCCCACGCCTGCGGAAAAGGTGTCGGCCGAGGTCAAGGCTTCGGACGCCGTGCAGACGGCGCCCAAGGTTCTGACCGTCGGCGAACTGCGCCGCGTGTGCCAGGCCGGTCTGGCCCAGGTGCATGGCCAAGAGCCTGCGGCAATCGCCGTCGACGGCGTCGAGAACGGCGTGGTCCATGCCTCGTGGCGCGCGCCGGTCGACGGCGGGCGGATGCGCGCCGACTGCCGTGTCGAAAACGATCTGATCGTGTGGAAACCGCTCGATCTGCCCGATGCAACGCTCGTTCGCTGGATGAACCAGTCGGGCGACCCGGTGATCCGTTACGTCATGGACGGCGACGCGATCACCATTACACAGACGCTCCCGGATGGGACCACGGAACAGGCCGAACTGGCCGTTCCCGCTGAAGAAGAGGCCCGCTGATGCCAGTCGCCAAGGTCAACGGCGTCGAAACCGAGTTCGAGCCCGGCATGACCGTGCTCCAGGTCGCCGAGCGCGCGGGGCAGGAGATTCCGCGCTTCTGCTACCACGAACGCCTGTCCATCGCCGGCAACTGCCGCATGTGCCTGGTCGAGGTGAAGCCCGGACCGCCGAAGCCGCAAGCGTCGTGCGCCCTGCCGGCCGCCGAAGGCCAGGAAATCTTCACCGACACGCCGATGGTCAAGAAGGCGCGCGAAGGGGTGATGGAGTTCCTGCTCATCAACCACCCGCTGGATTGCCCGATCTGCGACCAGGGCGGCGAGTGCGACCTGCAGGATCAGGCCATGGGCTATGGCCGCGACGGGTCTCGCTATGCCGAGAACAAGCGCGCGGTCGAAGAAAAGGTCATGGGTCCGACCATCAAGACCTTCATGACGCGCTGCATCCAGTGCACGCGTTGCGTCCGATTCATCACCGAAGTCGCCGGCGTGCCGGACATCGGCATGATCTCGCGCGGCGAGGACGCCGAGATCACGACCTATCTGGAGAAGTCGGTCGCCTCGGAACTGTCGGGCAACGTCAACGACCTGTGCCCGGTCGGCGCCCTGACGCACCGTCCGTGGCAGTACCACTATCGTCCGTGGGAACTGAAGAAGACCGAGACCATCGACGTCATGGACGCACTGGGTTCGAACATCCGCGCCGACTTCCGCGGCTCCGAAGTGATGCGCGTCCTGCCGCGCGTCAACGAGGGCATCAACGAGGAGTGGCTGTCGGACAAGAGCCGCTATGTCATCGATGGCCTGACGGCGCGTCGTCTGGATCGCCCGTGGATTCGCGAAAACGGCAAGCTGCGCGCCGCGTCCTGGAACGAGGCGCTGGACGCCGTCGCCGCCAAGCTGAAGGCCGCCCCGGCCGACCGTATCGGCGTGATCGCTGGCGACCTGCAGGACGCCGAGTCGATGAAGGCGACGCTGGACCTGTTCCGCGCGCTTGGCTCGAACAACACCGACTGCCGCCAGGACGGCGCCGCCCTGGGCTATGGTCCGCGCGAGGGCTGGCTGTTCAACACCGGCCTGGAAGGTATTGAAAAGGCTGACGCCATCCTGATCGTGGGCGTGAACCCGCGCATCGAGGCGCCGCTGCTGAACGCCCGTCTGCGCAAGAGCTGGATCAAGGGCGGGGTCGAGATCGGCGTCATCGGCGAACAGGCCGATCTGACCTTCGACTACGCCTATCTGGGCGCCGGTTCGCAGACCCTGGGCAAGCTGCCCAAGTCGGCGATGGATTTCCTGACCAAGGCCGAGCGTCCGGCGATCATCGTCGGATCCGGCGCGCTGAACGGGGAGGGCGGCCCGGCCGTCCTGAACGCCCTGGGCGCACTGGCCAAGAAGGTCGGCGTCGTGACCGACAGCTGGAATGGCTTCAACGTCCTGCACCACGCCGCATCGCGCGTCGCCGGTCTGGACATGGGCTTCGTGCCGGCTGACGGCGGCCTGAGCGTCGCCGAGATGATGAAGCCGGATGCGCTGGACGTGCTGTTCCTGCTGGGCGCGGACGAGGTCGATCCGACCGGTTCGAACGCCTTCCGCGTCTATCTGGGCAGCCACGGCGACCGGGGCGCTCACGGCGCCGACGTGATCCTGCCGGGCGCGGCCTATACCGAAAAGGCCGGCCTGTATGTGAATACCGAGGGCCGGGTGCAGATGGCCGAACGCGTCGTCTTCCCCAAGGGCGAGGCCAAGGAAGACTGGGCCATCATCCGCGCCTTGTCGGCCCGCGTCGATCAGACCCTGCCTTACGACACGCTGGAGCAGCTGCGCGCCAAGCTGATGGGCGATCATCCGACTTTCGGCCGGATCGACTATCTGCCCGCGCCGGCGGCGTTCGACGTGGCCAAGCTGGGCGCCAAGGGCGACCTGGGCGACCGGGTATTCGCCTCGGCGATCACCGACCCCTATCTTTCCAATCCGATAGCGCGCGCCAGCGCGACGATGGCCGAGCTGTCCGCCCTGCGGATCGCCCCGGTCGCAATGGCGGCGGAGTAAGCCATGGACCCCGTTTCCTTCTGGGCCACGCCTCTGGGCTGGACGCTGATCACCGTCGGTCAGGTCCTGCTGATCACGGTCGGCGTGCTGATCGCCGTCGCCTTCCTGCTGCTGGCCGACCGCAAGGTCTGGGCGGGAGTGCAGATGCGCAAGGGTCCGAACGTCGTCGGTCCCTTCGGCCTGCTTCAGTCCTTCGCCGACATGATCAAGTTCGTGCTGAAGGAGGTCGTGATCCCGGCCGGTGCGGACAAGGCGGTCTTCATCATCGCCCCGATCATCACCGTGATCCTGGCCTTCATGGCCTGGGCGGTCATTCCGTTCGCGCCCGGCTGGGTCGTGTCGGACCTGAACGTCGGCATCCTGTACATCTTCGCGGTGTCGTCGCTGGGCGTGTACGGCATCATCATGGGCGGCTGGGCTTCGAACTCGAAGTATCCGTTCCTGGGCTCGCTGCGTTCGGCGGCGCAGATGGTGTCCTATGAAGTCTCGTTGGGCCTGATCATCATCAATGTGATCCTGCTGGCCGGCACGATGAACCTGTCGGCCATCGTCGACAGCCAGAAGGGCATGTTCTGGAACTGGTACGGCTTCGGCGGTGGCGCCGACACCTGGCCGCTGGTCGTGATCCTGTTCCCGATGTCGATCATCTTCTTCATCTCGGCCCTGGCCGAGACCAACCGTCCGCCGTTCGACCTGCCCGAGGCCGAGTCCGAACTGGTCGCCGGTTATCAGGTCGAATACAGCTCGACCCCGTACCTGCTGTTCATGATGGGCGAATACGTCAACATCGTCTTCATGTCGGCGATGATCAGCCTGCTGTTCTTCGGCGGCTGGAACCCCGGCGTTCCGCAGGCCTGGATGGATGGGCTGCCGGCCTGGATCGCCTATACGATCTATCTGCTGACCTTCATGGCCAAAACCGTGTTCTGGTTCGTCTGCATCTCGATGGTGAAGGCCTTCGTGCCGCGCTATCGCTATGACCAACTGATGCGCCTGGGCTGGAAGATCTTCCTGCCGACCTCGCTGGTGGCGGTCGTGATCGTCTCGGCCTGGCGCGTCTTCGTGGTGGGGTCGTGATGAAGGGTCTTGTCATTGCTTTCGGCCTGCTGACCCTGACGGCCGCCTGCGCGCCCGACAATACGCGCATGCCCGAGTCGAGCTATCAGTGGCAGCAACGCCAGGACCGCATCGAACAGGACTGGCGCGCCAGCCAGACCGCTCCCCAGACCGCCCCCAAGACGTCGCCCGCCCCCAAGGATAAGCCCTGATGTTCACCCGTATCGTCCAGGCGACCAAGGGCGCGATGATGCTGGACGTCATCGGCGCCATCGGTCTGTCGCTGAAATATATGGCGCGGCCCAAGATGACCGTGAACTATCCGTTCGAGCGGAACCCGCAGTCACCGCGCTTCCGTGGCGAACACGTGCTGCGCCGCTACGCCAACGGCGAGGAACGCTGCATCGCCTGCAAGCTGTGCGAAGCCATCTGCCCGGCCCAGGCCATCACCATCGAGGCCGAACCGCGCGCCGACGGCAGCCGCCGCACGACCCGCTACGACATCGACATGGTCAAATGCATCTACTGCGGCCTGTGCCAGGAGGCCTGCCCGGTGGACGCCATCGTGGAGGGGCCCAACTCCGAATTCGCCGTCGAGACGCGCGAGGAGCTGCTCTACGACAAGCAACGCCTGCTCGATAACGGCGACCGCTGGGAACGGCAGATCGCCAAGAATCTGGAACTCGACGCGCCTTACCGCTAAGGCGCATCTCGCTTGAACGGGCCGACGATTCCAAAATGGGGTCGCGGCCGATACGAAAGGGGCTTCGTCCCGACATGCTGCAAGGCATAGCCTTCTATCTGCTGGCGGCGGTCGCCACGGTTTCCGGCCTTCTGGTCGTGACCGCGCGCAACCCCGTGCACAGCGTGCTGTGGTTGATCCTGGCCTTCTTCTCCTCGGCCGGTCTGTTCGTCCTGCTGGGCGCCGAGTTCCTGGCGATGCTGCTGGTCGTCGTCTATGTCGGCGCGGTCGCGGTGCTGTTCCTGTTCGTCGTCATGATGCTGGACGTGGACTTCCTGAAGCTGCGCGAAGGTTACGCGCGCTACCTGCCGCTGGGGGCGATCATCGCCGCCGTGCTGCTGGTGGAAATGATCATCGTCTCGGTCGCCGTGGTGCAGGGCGGCGCGGCGGCGGGCCTGCCGGCGCCGGGCGCGCCGGACGCCAGCGTCACCAATGTCGAGGCCATCGGTCGCGTGCTCTACACGGACTACGTCTACTTCTTCCAGGCGGCCGGGATCGTGCTGCTGATCGCGATGATCGGCGCCATCACCCTGACGCTGCGCCACAAGCCGAATATCAAACGCCAGAACCCCGGCGATCAGGTGAACCGTGACCGTCGCAAGTCGGTCGAGATCAAGCCTGCCGCGACGGGCGAGGGCGTCAGCGCCGAGGAGCTTCTCTGATGGACATCGGTCTGACCCACTATCTGACGGTCGCCGCGATCCTGTTCACCATCGGGGTGTTCGGCATCTTCGTGAACCGCAAGAACGTCATCATCATCCTGATGTCGATCGAGCTGATCCTGCTGGCGGTGAACATCAACTTCGTCGCCTTCTCGACCTATCTGAACGACATCAGCGGGCAGATCATGGCGATGTTCGTCCTGACCGTCGCCGCGGCCGAGGCCGCCGTCGGCCTGGCCATTCTGGTGACCTTCTTCCGTAACCGCGGCGACATCGCCGTCGACGACGCCTCCGTGATGAAGGGTTGAGCGTGACTTTCCATACCCTCGTCATTCTCGGGATCTTCGCCCCGCTGCTGGGCGCGGCCATCGCCGGCTTCTTCGGACGCCGGATCGGCAATATCCCGTCGCAGGCCGTCACGACCGGCCTGCTGTTCTTCTCGTGCGCCGTCGCCTGGACGGTGTTCGGGCAATGGACCTGGGGCCATATGGAGCCCTTCACCATTCGCCTGGCGCCCTTCATCAATGTCGGCGACTTCCAGTCGGCCTGGTCGATCCGCATCGACGCCCTGTCGGCGACCATGCTGATCGTGGTGACCAGCGTCTCGTCGCTGGTCCACCTGTATTCCTGGGGCTATATGGCCGAGGACGACAGCCGGCCGCGCTTCTTCGCCTATCTGTCGCTGTTCACCTTCATGATGCTGGCGCTGGTGACGGCCGCCGACTTCATGCAGATCTTCTTCGGCTGGGAAGGCGTGGGCCTGGCGTCCTATCTGCTGATCGGCTTCTGGTTCAAGAAGCCGACGGCCAGCGCCGCCGCCATCAAGGCCTTCGTCGTCAACCGCGTCGGCGACTTCGGCTTCGTGCTGGGGATCATGACGATCTTCTGGATGTACGGCACGATCGAGTTCGCCGAACTGTTCCCGATGATCGCCACCAAGGCGAACACGACGTGGGAGTTCCTGGGCGTCCAGTGGTCCGCCCTGGATCTGGCCGGCTTCCTGCTGTTCATCGGCGCCATGGGCAAGTCGGCCCAGTTCTTCCTGCACACCTGGTTGCCGGACGCGATGGAAGGCCCGACGCCCGTGTCGGCCCTGATCCATGCCGCCACCATGGTGACCGCGGGCGTCTACATGGTCTGCCTGCTGTCGCCGATCTATGAGTATGCGCCGGGCGCGTCGCAGATCATCGCCATCATCGGCGCGATCACGGCCCTGTTCGCCGCGACCGTCGGCCTGACCCAGAACGACATCAAGCGGGTCATCGCCTATTCGACCTGTTCGCAGCTGGGCTACATGTTCTTCGCGGCGGGCGTCGGCGCCTATCAGGCCGCCATGTTCCACCTGTTCACGCACGCCTTCTTCAAGGCCCTGCTGTTCCTCGGCGCCGGCTCGGTGATCCACGGCATGCACCACGAGCAGGACATGCGGAAGATGGGCGGACTGTGGAAGCTGCTGCCCGTCACCTATGCGGTGATGACCATCGGCACCATCGCCATCACCGGCCTGGGCATCCCCGGCGTCGGCGGCTTCGCCGGCTTCTATTCCAAGGATTCGATCATCGAGAGCGCCTACGCCTCGGCGGCCTCGGGTCACTCCGCCATCGGTCTGTTCGCCTTCTTCGTCGGCATCATCGCCGCCGGTCTGACGGCCTACTATTCGTGGCGCCTGGTCTTCATGACCTTCCACAACAAACCGGTGTGGAAGGAAGAGGGCGCGCACCACGCCGACGATCACGCCACGGACGCGCAACTGGAGACGCACTCCGAGCCGCTGCCCGACGCGGACGATCACGGCCCTACCGTCGCGCACGGCGCGCATGACGATCACGCTCACGACGACCACGGCCATCATGGCCCGCTGAAGCCGCATGAGAGCCCGTGGGTGATGCTGGTTCCGCTGATCCTGCTGTCGGTCGGCGCTGTCGCTGCGGGATTTGTCTTCGCGCCGCACTTCATCGGCCATCACGAGCACGAGTTCTGGCGCGGCGCGATCTTCACCGGAGAGAACAACCACGTCCTGCACGAAAGCCACGACGTCCCGACCTGGGTGAAATGGTCGCCGCTGATCCTGACCCTGATCGGCACGGCCTTCGCCTACTGGATCTACGTCGCTCGCGAAGGCATGGGCCGTCGCATGGCCGAGCGGGGAGGGTTCGTGTACAACTTCCTGTACAACAAGTGGTATTTCGACGAGCTGTACGACTTCGTCTTCGTGCGCGGCTTCAAGGCCATCGGCGACGCCTTCTGGAAGATCGTCGACGTGAAGATCATCGACGGTCTTGGCCCGAACGGCGCCGCCTGGGTGTCGCTGAAATCCGCCGGGTGGCTGTCGAAGTTCCAGTCCGGATTCGTCTATTATTATGCCTTCGTGATGCTGCTGGGGGTCGCCGGTCTGCTCACCTTCGCCATCCTCGCGTGGGGAGCCTGATCTCGTGCCCTACATCCTGAGCCTCGTTACATTCCTGCCCCTGATCGGGGCCCTGGCGCTCTTCGTCGCCCGGCTGACCTTCAAGTCGGCCGACGCCGCCGCTCCGGCCGCGCGTTGGATCGCTCTGGTCACGACCCTGGTCGCCCTGGCGGTTTCGGTCGTGCTGGTCGCCGGCTTCGATCCGGCGAACACCGGCTATCAGTTCGTGGAGATGGTCCCCTGGTTCGCCGGCGCCAGCTATCACCTGGGCGTCGACGGGATTTCGGTCCTGTTCGTTCTGCTGACGGCCTTCCTGATGCCGATCTGCATCCTGGCCAGCTGGAAGTCGATCGAGACGCGCGTCGTCGAATATATGATCGCCTTCCTGGTGCTGGAGACGCTGGTCATCGGCGTGTTCACGTCGCTGGACCTGTTCCTCTTCTACATTTTCTTCGAAGGCACGCTGGTGCCGATGTTCCTGATCATCGGCATCTGGGGCGGCGCCAACCGGATCTATGCGGCCTACAAGTTCTTCCTCTACACCCTGCTGGGGTCCGTCCTGATGCTGCTGGCGATGCTGTGGATGGCGCATGAGGCCGGCACCACCAGCATCCCCGAACTGAAGCAGTACGCCTTCGACCCGGCGGTTCAGCCGCTTCTCTGGCTGGCCTTCTTCGCCTCGTTCGCGGTCAAGATGCCGATGTGGCCGGTCCATACCTGGTTGCCCGACGCCCACGTCCAGGCGCCGACGGCGGGCTCGGTCATCCTGGCCGGCATCCTGCTGAAGCTGGGCGGTTACGGCTTCATCCTGTTCAACGTGCCGATGTTCCCGGTCGCGTCCGAGATGTTCCGTCCGCTGGTCTTCACCCTGTCGGTGATCGCCATCGTCTATACGTCGCTGGTCGCCTGGCGTCAGACGGACATCAAGAAGCTGATCGCCTATTCGTCCGTGGCCCACATGGGCTTCGTCACCCTGGGCATCTTCTCGGGCAATGACGTCGGCATGCAGGGCGCCATCTTCCAGATGATCAGCCACGGTCTGATCTCGGGCGCGCTGTTCCTGTGCGTCGGCGTGGTCTACGACCGGATGCACACTCGCGAGATCGCCTTCTACGGCGGCCTGACGTCGCGCATGCCCTGGTATGCGGCCATCTTCCTGATGTTCACCATGGCCAACGTCGGCCTGCCGGGCACGTCGGGCTTCGTCGGCGAAGTGCTGACCATGACGGGCGCCTATCAGGCCTCGACCTGGGCGGCTCTGGTGGCGGCCTCGGGTGTGATCTTCTCGGCGGTCTATGCGCTGACGCTTTACCGCGCGGTCATGTTCGGCGAGATCACCAATCCGAAGCTTGAGACCATCACCGACATCGACAAGCGCGAACTGCTGCTGTTCGTGCCCTTGATCATCGGCACCATCTGGCTGGGGGTCTATCCGGCCGCCGTCCTCGATTACACCGGGCCTGCCGTCGAGGCCCTGACCAGCGCCTATCGCGCCGCGATCGGCGGGTGAGACCATAATGCCTGATTTGTCCTCCGCCCTGCATCTCGCCGCCTCGGAAGTCACCCTTGCGGTCGGCGCCCTGGTCCTGCTGATGGTCGGCGCCTTCATCGGCGACAAGAGCGCCCGTCTGGTCTCGATCCTGTCGGTCCTGTTGCTGATCGCCGCATCGGTCATCGCCATCGTCGGCCCGTGGGGCGTGGCCTTCAACGGCGCCTATGTCGCCGATCCGCTGGCCATCTACGCCAAGAGCCTGATCTATCTGTCGGCCGCCGTGGCGGTCGTTCTCGGCGACGGCTGGATGAAGCGCACGCGCATCGCCAAGTTCGAATATCCGGTCCTGATCGTGCTGGCCTCGGTCGGCATGGGGATGATGGCGTCTTCGGGCGACCTGATCTCCATGTATGTGGGCATCGAGCTGCATTCGCTGGCCCTCTATGTGCTGGCTGCCTTCCACCGCAACGACGTCAAGGCATCGGAAGCGGGCCTGAAGTATTTCGTCCTGGGCGCCCTGTCGTCGGGCCTGCTGCTTTATGGCTCCAGCCTGATCTATGGCTTCGCCGGTTCGATGCGCTTCGAGGACATCGCCGCCTTCGCCCAGGACAACCCCGGTCCCGGCCTGGTCTTCGGCCTGGTATTCCTGATCTGCGGTCTGGCGTTCAAGGTTTCGGCCGCGCCGTTCCACATGTGGACGCCCGACGTCTATGAGGGCGCCCCGACGCCGGTCGTAGCCCTGTTCGCGACGGCCCCCAAGGTCGCCGCCATGGTCCTGATCGCCCGCGCGCTGGAGCACGGCTTCGGCGACGCCCACGCCCAATGGTCTCAGGTTCTGATCGCCATCTCGCTGATCAGCTTCGTCGTCGGCGCCTTCGGCGGCCTAGCGCAGAAAGACATCCAGCGTCTGCTGGCCTATTCGTCGATCGCCAACATCGGCTATGCGCTTCTGGGCATCGCAGCGGGCACGGCCGAGGGCCTGCAGGCCATGCTGATGTTCATGACCCTGTACGTCATCGACCAGTTGGGCTTCTTCGCCATCCTGCTCAGCCTGTCCAAGTCGGGCCGTCCGATCCGTCGCATCGCCGACCTCGCCGGTTTGAAGAAGGATCGTCCCCTGACGGCCGTGGCGCTGACCATCCTGTCGCTGTCGGTTTTGGGCATGCCGCCGTTCTCGGGCTTCTGGGGCAAGTACTATGTGTTCGGCGCCGCTGCGGACGCCGGCCTGTGGCCTGTCGCCGCCGCCGGTCTGGTCGCCTCTGTCGTCGCCGCCTTCTACTATCTGCGCATCCTCAAGCTGATGTGGTTCGATGCGCCCGTGGACGACATCGCGACGGATGCCGCCCCGGTCGAAGCCAAATGGATCGGGTGGGCCTGCGCCGCCTTCGCCTTCCCGCTGGTGATTGTCGGCCTGACCTGGCTGGAGCCGCTGACCAAGGTTGCGAGCGCCGGCTTCGGGAACGGGTAGGGCGTTGACGCCCGTCCCCCTGGTCATTCTCGACGAAGTCGATTCGACGCTGTCGGAAGCCCGACGGCTGGCTGAGGCCGGCGAAGTCGGCCCCAAGTGGATCATCGCCCGTCGTCAGACGGCGGGTCGGGGGCGTCGTGGACGAGGCTGGATCGACAAGCCGGGCAATCTGGCGGCAACCCTTCTCATCAGGGTTCATGCGACGCCGCGCGAGGCCGCTCAGGCGACCTTCATCGCCGCCCTGGCCGTCGCCGATCTGCTGGACGTCTTCGTCTCTCCGGCCCTGGTCTCGATCAAATGGCCGAATGACGTGTTGCTGGACAATCGCAAGGCGTGCGGCATTCTTGTCGAAAGCGGCGCGCATGCGTCAGGCGGGCTTTGGCTGGCCATCGGCATCGGCGTGAATCTGACCCATGCCCCTGAAGGCACGGAAAAAGCATCTGCGGCGATCGCAGAAAAACTGCGAGACGACCTCGCCTTCGCGCCGCCCATCGAGGCCGCCGCCGAGATTCTGGCTGAGACCTTCGCCGTCTGGTGGGGCCGTTGGCAGACGATGGGCTTCGAGCCGGTGCTGGACGCCTGGACCAGCCGCCTGACCGGGCTGAACGGCCCGTGCGTCGCTCGACTGGACAATGAAACCCTGGAAGGTTTGGCCGAGGGCGTTGAGCCGGACGGTGCGCTGCGCCTGCGTTTGGACGATGGTTCGGTGCGTTTGATCTCGGCTGGCGACGTCTTCTTCGGGAAGGCCGCCTGATGCTGCTGGCGATCGAGCAGGGCAATACCAATACGCTGTTCGCGGTTCACGACGGCTCGGATTGGATCGCGCAGTGGCGCGCCGCCACCGAGGCCAGCCGCACGGCCGACGAATACGCCGTCTGGCTGAACCAGTTGATGGTCATGAAGGGGCTGGAGTTCGACGCCCTGAGTGGCTGCATCATCTCCAGCGTCGTGCCGCAATCGATCTTCAACCTGCGCAATCTGGCGCGGCGCTATCTGAACATCGAACCCCTGGTGATCGGCGAGAATGCCGAACTGGGCATCGAGGTGCGGATCGCCAAGCCCAGCGAGGCCGGCGCCGACCGGCTGGTCAATGCGGTCGGGGCGTCGCTGATGTATCCCGGCGACCTGCTGCTGATCGACAGCGGCACGGCGACGACCTTCGACATCGTGTCCGCTGACGGCGCGTTCGAAGGCGGTCTGATCGCGCCCGGCATCAATCTGTCGCTTCAGGCGCTTCACGAGGCGGCGGCCAAACTGCCCCGCATCGCCATCCAGAAACCCGAACACGTCATCGGCAAGGGCACGGTCGAGGCCATGCAGTCCGGCGTCTTCTGGGGCTATATTTCGTTGATCGAAGGCCTGGTCCAGCGCATCAAGGCGGAGTGGGCGCGGCCCATGACCGTAATCGGCACCGGCGGCGTCGCCAGCCTGTTCGAAGGCGCGACCGACAGCATCGATCACTTCGATCCCGATTTAACTATTCGCGGCCTCCTCGAAATCTGGCGTCGTAACGCCCATTTGACTGATTGAATGAAAAAGCAAAACCAAGACGAACTCGTTTTCCTGCCTCTGGGCGGCTCCGACGAAGTCGGTATGAACCTCAACGCCTATGGCTTCGGCCCGGCGGACAATCGTGAATGGTTGATCGTCGATGTCGGCGTCACCTTCGGCGACCTGTCCACGCCCGGCGTGGACGTGATCGTGCCCGATCCCGCCTTCCTGGAAGGCGAGAACATCAAGGGCATCATGCTGACCCACGCGCACGAGGATCACATCGGCGCTCTCGGCTGGCTGTGGCCGCGCATCAAGGCGCCGGTCTACGCCACCCCCTTCACCGCCTATCTGATCAAGGACAAGCTGCGCGAGCGCGGTATCTTTGACGAGGTCCAGGTGATCGAGGTGCCGCTGGGCGGAACCGTCGATGTGGGCTCGTTCGGCGTGACCTTCGTTAACATGAGCCACTCCATCGCCGAGCCGAGCGGCCTGGCCATCGACACCCCATTGGGCATGGTGTTCCACACCGGCGACTGGAAGATCGACGACCAGCCGATCATCGGTGAGAAAACCGACGCCCCCGCCATCCGCGCCATGGGCGATGAAGGCGTGCTGGCCATGGTCTGCGACTCGACCAACGTTTTTGTGCCCGGCGTCGCCGGGTCCGAAGGCGATGTGGCCGTCGCCATCTCCAAACTGATCGGCAGCCTCAAGGGCCGGGTCGCTGTGGGCTGTTTCGCCTCCAACGTCGCCCGGATGGACAGCGTGATCCGCGCGGCCGAGGCCTGCGGACGCCGCGTGTGCCTGGCCGGTCGCTCGATGCACAAGATCACGGCGGCCGCCAAACACGTCGGCATGCTGCAGGACGTGAAACCCTTCCTGTCGGACGAAGAGGCCCGCGTCTGGCCGGCTGACCAGATCCTGTATCTGTGCACCGGCAGCCAGGGCGAGGCCCGTGCGGCATTGTCCCGCGTCGCCGACGGCACCCACCCGGTCGTCAAACTGGGTCTGGGCGATCACTGCATCTTCTCGTCGCGCCAGATCCCCGGCAACGAACTGGCCATCGGCAATCTGCAGGACCGTCTCGCGGACCGGGGCGTGCGCCTCTACACCGAGAAGGATCACCCCGGCATCCACGTCTCGGGCCACCCGTGCCGTGACGAACTGAAGCAGATGTACGACTGGGTCCGGCCGCAGATCGCCGTCCCGACCCACGGCGTGCGCCGCTTCTTGCTTGAACACGCCAACCTGGCCAAGGACATCGGCATCAAGGAGACCGTCACGCCGCGCAACGGCGACATGGTCCGCCTGGCGCCTGGCCCGGCCAAGATCATCGACGAGGTGCCGAGCGGCCGCCTGTACGTCGACGGCGGCATGCTGGTGACCGAACAGGGCGAGGCCCTGAAGGAGCGTCGCCACGCCTCGACCAACGGCGTGCTGATCGTCAGCTTCGCCTTGGACAAGCGCGGTCGCATCGCCAGCGACATCGACATCCGTAGCGTCGGCCTGCCCGGCGACACCGGCACGCCCCTGGGCGACGCACTGGACAAGCTGGCCGAGCGGGTCGAGCAGGTGATCAAGGGTCTGAAGGGCGACGCCCTGGACGACGAAATGGTCATCGAACAGGCTGTGGCTCGCGTACTGAAGAAGGCCAGCCAGCAGATCTGGGATCGCCGTCCCATCGTCGAGACCGTCGTCCTGCGGGTCTGATGCAACCTTGACCGTTCAGGCGCATTTCCTGCGCCTGAACGGTCGGGGGAACCCATGTCTGACAAACCCACCCGCGCGCGCCGCCTGCTGGAACGGGTGCGTCATGCCCGGCATCCGCTGCATGGCTGGCGGCGCTGGGCGGTGATCGCGGGGCAGGGGGTGGTCGGCTTCGTCGCCCTGTTCGCCGCCGTCAATCTGGTGCTCAGCCTGTCGACGTTTCGCGGCGAGGATCCGCTGTCCCGCACGGTGCACGAACTGCGCGTGCTGTGGTTCAGCTCGCCGGACGGGGCGCCCATGTCGCCCACGGCCTTTCCTACCGTCTATGGCCGCGACCTTGGACCGGCGCCCGACACCGTCGCCATCCACGCCTTCCTGGAGCGCGAGGCCGAGGACGGCGTCTTCCTGCTCGACCATGTGATGGTGGATCGGATCCTGAAGCTGAACGGCCGGATCGATGCGCGCAGCGTGCCGTCAGGCGTCTATGTCGGCGCCCACGCTCTGGGGCCGGACGATATGCCGCTGGTGCCGGTGACCAAGTTCCTGGCGCAATATCTGCTGTTTCCGCGCCACGCCTATATTCTGGTGGTGCCAGAGAGCGGGCCGGCCATCGCCTTTTCCGCCAGCCAGAACGCCAAGTTCGGTATCGACACCCACCCCGACCGCCTGTCCGCCGAGATCGCGCCGTTCGACCCGAACGCCTATGACTTCCCCAGTTCGGGCGAGGCGCTGCACGAGATGACCCGCATCACCAACGACCCCGCCCGCGTCGCCACGGCCGTCGAGATGCTGAAGGGCGCGCAGGCGCGACTGGCGGCCGAGGGGCTGACCTATGGTCTCTTGGCGCCGAACTCCAACACCGCTGTCGGCTGTGTGCTGCAGGGGTCGGGGGCGATCACCCAGCAGGCCAGATCGTCCATCCTGTTGGCCCTTCGCGCGCCGGGGTTCGGGGCGGAATGCGAATAGCGGTCGCGACAACCGGCTCAACTCGGATATATCCACGCGAATGGCCGAGCGACTCTTCCTGTTGAACCCCGACTGGCACGACGATCAGGGCGGACCGTGGTTTTGCCCGCCCGGCGCCTATATCGAGGGCGTGCTGGCCTTCTATCCTCGACTCCGCGACGCGCTGGAGGTCGTCTATCTCGACCACCCCCGTCCGCGTCAGCCGGTCATCGCCCAGGTCGGCGAGACGCATCAAAGCTGCCCCATCCTGATCCTGGACGACACGCTCGACTGGCCAGACGCACAGGTCAGCGAAACGACCGGGCGTCGCTTCCTTCAGGATCACGCCATCGCCCCCTATCTGGCCGCCCGCTACGGCGTCGGCCGGCCCCATCCCTAGAGGTCCGTCATGCCCATCGGCGTCTTCACCATGGTCGGCATCTACATCATCGCCTGGTGGACGGTGCTGTTCGCCGTGCTGCCTTTGGGCACGTCGCGCGAGACGCACGAGCCGCCGACCGACGGCACGCAATGGGGCGCGCCCACGACCCCGAACCTGAAGAAGAAGTTCCTGACCACCACCTGGGTCTCGGCCCTGGTGTGGGTGTTCGTCATGGTGCTGATCTTCACCGGCTGGCTGCCCTTGCCGAACTTCGCCAACGGCCCGGCCGTCTAAACCGCAACCCGGCCTAGCTTTCGCCCCGGTCCAGCGGCTAAAGCCTTGTTCCGTCTCTACGCCTAGGATTCCCCATCATGCGCCTGTCGCGCTTTTTCCTGCCCACGCTGAAGGAAGCCCCTTCGGACGCCCAGATCGTCTCGCACCAGCTGATGCTGCGCGCCGGCATGATCAAGCAGGAGGCCGCCGGCATCTACGCCTGGCTGCCGCTGGGCCTGCGGGTGCTGCGCAAGATCGAGCAGATCGTGCGCGAGGAGCAGCAGCGGGCCGGGGCGGTCGAACTGCTGATGCCGACGCTGCAACTGGCCGATCTGTGGCGCGAGAGTGGTCGCTACGACGCCTACGGCCCCGAGATGCTGCGCATCACCGACCGGCATGAGCGCGAGCTTCTGTACGGCCCGACCAACGAGGAGATGATCACCGACATCTTCCGCGCCTATGTGAAGTCCTACAAGTCGCTGCCGCTGAACCTGTTTCATATCCAGTGGAAGTTCCGCGACGAGCGCCGGCCCCGCTTCGGCGTCATGCGCGGTCGCGAGTTCCTGATGAAGGACGCCTATTCCTTCGACGTGGACGAGGCCTCGGCCCGCAAGGCCTACAACCGCATGTTCGTGGCCTATCTGAACACCTTCGCCCGCATGGGTCTGAAGGCCGTGCCGATGCGCGCCGACACCGGCCCCATCGGCGGCGACCTGAGCCACGAGTTCATCGTCCTGGCCGAGACGGGCGAGAGCGCGGTCTTCTGCGACAAGGCCCTGGTCGAAATGCCGGCGCCCGGCGCGGATGTGGACTGGGATGATCTCCAATCCATCGTCGATGAGCGCACCGCGCTTTACGCCGCGACCGAGGAAATGCACGACGAAGCCCAGTTCGAGACCCAGACCGCCGAAGGCGACCGCCTATCGGCGCGCGGCATCGAGGTCGGCCATATCTTCTATTTCGGCACGAAATATTCCGCCCCGATGAAGGCCAAGGTCGCCGGACCGGACGGTCAGGACGCCGAGGTCCACATGGGCAGCTACGGCGTCGGCGTCTCGCGCCTGCTGGGCGCCATCATCGAGGCCAGCCATGACGAGGGCGGCATCATCTGGCCGGACGCCGTGGCCCCGTTCGACGTGGTCGTGATCAATCTGCGCGCCAATGACGCCGCCGTCTCGGCCGCCTGCGAGGACGCGGTCGCCCAGTTGGAAAAGCTCGGCAAGGACGTGCTGTACGACGACACCGACGAACGTCCGGGCGGCAAGTTCGCCACCGCCGACCTGATCGGCGTGCCGTGGCAGCTGACCATCGGTCCCAAGGGCCTGGCCGACGGCGTGGTCGAGCTGAAGCGCCGCGCCACCGGTGAGAAGGTCTCCGTGCCGCTCGCCGAAGCCATCGAAAGGCTGACCGCTTGAGCCTGCCGTCCCGTCCTTCCGGCGCCTTCTCCTCGTGGGAGATCGGCCTGGCCCTCCGTTATCTCCGCGCCAAGCGCAAGGAGGGCGGCGTCGCCACCATCGCCGTGATCAGCTTCATCGGCATCATGCTGGCCGTCGCCGTCCTGATCAGCGTCATGAGCATCATGTCCGGCTTCCGCAGCGAGCTGCTGGGCCGGATGCTGGCCTTCAACGGGCATATGTATGTACAGGGCGCGGTCCTGACCTCGCCGGATCGCGAAGCCGCGCTCAAGCGGATCCAGGCCGTGCCGGGCGTCGCCAGCGCCAGCCCGCTGAACGAGGCGCAGAGCCTGATCCGCGTCGGCGGCTATACGACCGGCGCCATCGCCAAGGGCATCCGTCCCGAAGACCTGGCCAAGACCCAGTATGTGTTCGACAGCCTGACGCCGCAGGAGCGCGCCGGCTTCGGCAAGGGCCCATACGGCGGCGACCGCATCCTGGTCGGCGCTGCCCTGGCGACCTCGATGGGACTGCGCGTCGGTGATCCGGTCACCCTGTATTCGCCCACCGGCGCCGACAGCGCCTTTGGCAATCTGGGCGGGCTGGAGAAGACCTATTTCGTCGGCGGCTTGTTCCGCTCGGGCGCCGCCGACTACGACCGCGCCTTCATCTTCATGCCGCTGGAGCAACAGCAGCTTTTCTTCGGCAAGGAAGGCGTCTGGGACGCCATCGAGATCAAGGTCGATGACCCCGATCAGGTCGGCGCCCTGACCGCCGCCATCCGAGATGCGGCCGGCCCCGGCGCGGTCGTCAGCGACTGGCGCGAACGCCTCGCCGCCTTCTATGGCGCGCTGAAGGTCGAGCGGGTGGCCATGAGCATCATCCTGGGTCTGGTCGTCGCCATCGCCGCCATGAACATCATCTCCGGCATCGTCATGCTTGTGAAGAACAAGGGCCGCGACATAGCCATCCTGCGCACGATCGGGGCCAGTCCGTCGTCCATCCTGCGCGTCTTCTTCATGGCCGGCGCCATGATCGGCGTGGCGGGCACCATCGCGGGGTTGGTGTTGGGGCTGCTGTTCTGCTGGAACATCGGCTCGATCCAGCACTTCCTGGAGTTCGTGCTGCAGACCAAACTGTTCGATTCCGACGTCTATATGCTGGACGCCATTCCGGCCCTGGTCGATCCGGCCGACGTGGCCTGGGTGACCTTCTGGTCGCTGTTGATGAGCTGTATCGCCAGCCTGCCGCCGTCCTGGACCGCATCTCGCATCGATCCCGTGGAGGCGCTCCGCTATGAGTAAGGCTCCTATCCTGTCGGTGCGCGGCCTGACCCGCACCTATGACACCGCCCAGGGTGGCCTGACCGTGCTGAAAGGCGTCGATCTGGACGTGTTTCCGGGCGAACTGGTCGGGCTGATCGGCCCTTCGGGCTCGGGCAAATCGTCCCTGCTGCACGCCGCAGGCCTGTTGGAGAAACCGACCAGCGGCACGGTCGCCATCGACGGCGAACAGGTGGGAAATCTGGACGAGCGCGCCCGCACGCGCCTGCGTCTGGGCCGGATCGGCTTCGTCTATCAGTTCCACCATCTGCTGCCCGAGTTCGATGCGCGCGACAACGTCGCCCTGCCGATGCGGATCGCGGGGCTGCCACAGGACGAATCCCGAAAACGCGCCGAGGTCACCCTGACGGCCCTGGGCCTGGGCGAACGCCTGACGCACCAGCCGGCTCAGTTGTCAGGCGGGGAACAGCAACGGGTCGCCATAGGCCGGGCCCTGGCCAATGGCCCGCGTCTGCTGCTGGCCGATGAACCGACCGGCAATCTGGATCCGACCACCAGCCAGTCTGTGTTCGAAGCCCTGCGCGACCTGGCCAAGAACACAGGCGTCGCCGCCCTGATCGCCACCCACAATATGGAGCTGGCCGGCCATATGGACCGCGTCTTCGCCCTGAAGGACGGTCATCTGGAAGAGCGCGCAGCCCAGAGCCAGGCGTACTGAAATCAGCTGACGGCGGCGTCGCCCCAGATCGCCCTCAGGCGTTCGGGGCGGCGGCAACCGACCCGATAGGCCTGATAGCTGGCGGCGTGTCGCTTGGCGTAGTCCTGATGCTCCGCCCCCGCCGGCCAGAAGCGCTGAACGCCGACGACCGGCGTGGTGAAGCTCTTTCTCAAGATACGCATGGCCGCATCGCGTGAGGCGACGGCGTCTGCGCGCTGGGCGCCCGTGGCGAAAACGGCGGCCCGATAGGACGGCCCCTGATCGCAGAACTGACCGTTGGGATCGGTCGGATCGATGGTGCGCCAGTAGCGATCGACCAGGGCGCGATAGCTGACGACCTGCGGATCGAACGTGACCTGCACAGCTTCCATATGACCCGTGCGGCCTCGCACCACCTGTTCGTAGGTCGGATTGGCGGTATGGCCGCCGACGAAGCCGGACACCGCCGAACGCACGCCGGGCAGGTCGTCGAACGCCTTTTCCTCGGACCAGAAACAGCCGCCCGCGAAGATGGCCGTTTGAACCGCCGGCGTCGTCTGGGCCTCGGCCGGGCGGGGCAGGGGTGCGCCGAGCGCCAGCACCCCGATGGTCAGGGATGCGAGCGCGGCGAGCGTGGTGCGATTAGACATCGGTCGATCTCCCTTTCCACTCACTACGACGGCGTCGGTCGAATGGTTTCAAACACGATGGTTGACGAGAACAAAAAGCCAACATAGAACATTAGCGGAACATATCGGATTGGTGGGAGACAATGTCATGCCGCGTTTGATGAGAGATATGCTGTCGCTGGCGTCGTGCGGCGGCTTCGTGCTGATGGTCTGGACCGTAGCGATCAACGTCACCGGCGCCTGAGGTCAGACGAATTAGACGGATTAGACGGTGTTTTTGCCGATGACCGTCTGAAGTCAGTGATCCACAGCCCATCCGCCCGAGAGCGGGTTTACGATGGTTGATCGCCGCCCGATATGAGAGTCAGGGCGGACTAGGCCGCGAATGAGCGGGCCGGCAGTCGGAGAAGGCATTGAGCGAGCCGGTGAACAGTCAGGGTTTCGTCCATCTGCGGGTCCGCTCGGCCTATTCGCTGCTGGAGGGCGCGATCAAGGCCGCCAAGGTCGGTAAGCTGGCCGCCGATGCGGGCATGCCGGCTGTCGGGGTCGCAGATCGGGCCAATCTGTTCGGCGCGCTGGAGTTCAGCCAGACGGCCAAGGAGGCGGGCGTCCAGCCTCTCGTGGCGTGCGCCCTGCCGGTGTTCGGCATCGGCGGCCAGATCAAGGCCCGCTGGGCCAAGGTTCCGACCGTTGTTGTGGTGGCTCAGAATACGGCCGGGTGGCTGAACCTGTGTGCGCTGTCGTCGTCAGCCTATCTGGATGCGGGCGAGATGGCCGAGCCGGGCGTGTCCTGGGAACAGGTCGTCGCGCGTTCCGAAGGATTGATCCTGCTGTCCGGCGGCCCGGACGGCCCGGTCGATCCGCTGTTCGCACAAGGCAACAAGGCTGAAGGCGCCGCGACCCTGGCGACCATGAAGGCGGCCTTCGGCGACCGCTTCTACGTCGAGCTTCAACGCCACGGGCTCGATGACGAGAAGCGGGCCGAGCCGGGCCTTGTCGAATGGGCCTATGCCAACGACACGCCCTTGGTCGCCACCAACGACGTCTATTACGCCAAGGCGGCGCAGGCGAAGTCGCATGACGCTCTTCTGTGCATCGCCGACGGCGCCTTCACCGGCCAGGAGGATCGGCGCCGCATAACCGGTGAGCACTGGTTCAAGCCGGCCGCCGTCATGCGTGAACTGTTCGCCGACCTGCCCGAGGCCTGCGACAACACCATCGACATCGCGCGCCGTTGCGCCTTCCTGGTCAACACCCATGCGCCCATCCTGCCGCGGTTCGACACCGGGGCAGGGCGCTCCGAGGCCGACGAACTGGCGCATCAGGCGCGCGAGGGGCTGAAGGTCCGCCTGACCGAGGTCGCGCCGGCCTTTCCCGAGGCGGAATACTGGACGCGGCTGGAATGGGAGGTCGGGATCATCCAGCAGATGGGTTTCCCGGGCTACTTCCTCATCGTGGCGGACTTCATCAAATGGGCCAAGACCCACGGCATCCCCGTGGGGCCTGGGCGGGGCTCCGGGGCCGGCTCGCTGGTCGCCTGGTCCCTGACCATCACCGATCTCGACCCTTTGCGGTTCGGCCTGCTGTTCGAGCGGTTTCTGAACCCCGAGCGGGTCTCCATGCCCGACTTCGACATCGACTTCTGCCAGGAGCGGCGCGAGGAGGTGATCGACTATGTCCAGGACCGTTACGGCAAGGACCGGGTGGCCCAGATCATCACCTTCGGCACGCTTCAGGCGCGGGCCGTGCTGCGCGATGTGGGCCGTGTGCTGCAGATGCCGCTGGGTCAGGTGGACCGGCTCTGCAAGATGGTGCCGAACAACCCGGCCGCGCCCGTCACCCTGGCCCAGGCCATCGAGCTTGAGCCGCGCCTGAAGGAGGCGAGGGATGCCGAACCGGCGGTTCGCACCCTGCTGGAAACGGCGCTGGAGCTGGAGGGGCTGTACCGCAACGCCTCGACCCACGCCGCCGGCATCGTCATCGGCGACCGGCCGCTGACGGAGCTGGTGCCGCTGTATCAAGATCCGCGCTCCACCATCCCGGCGTCCCAGTTCAACATGAAATGGGTCGAACCGGCCGGCCTTGTGAAGTTCGACTTCCTGGGCCTGAAGACCCTGACCGTGCTGGACCGTGCGCGCGCCTATTTGGAACGGCGCGGCGCCGCGCGGGATTGGAATACCCTGCCGCTGGACGACGCGCGCACCTATGAGTTGATGGCCTCGGGCCAGACGGTCGGGGTGTTCCAGCTGGAATCCCAGGGCATGCGCGACACCCTGCGCAAGATGCGTTGCGGCTCCATCGAAGAGATCACCGCCCTGATCTCGCTTTATCGGCCGGGGCCGATGGAGATGATCGACACCTATATCGACCGCAAGTTCGGCCGGGCCGAGGTCGATTATCTGCACCCCAGCCTGAAGGAGGTGCTGACCGAGACCTACGGCGTCATCATCTACCAGGAACAGGTGATGAAGATCGCCCAGATCCTGGCGGGCTACAGCCTGGGCGAGGCCGACCTGCTGCGGCGCGCCATGGGCAAGAAGAAGAAGGAGGAGATGGACTTCCAGCGGGCGCGCTTCATTGCCGGCGCGCTGGAAAAGATTGTGCCCGAGGCTCAGTCCGGCTCCATCTTCGATCTGGTGGCCAAGTTCGCCGGCTACGGCTTCAACAAGTCGCACGCCGCCGCCTATGCGCTGATCTCCTTCCAGACGGGGTGGCTGAAGGCCAACCAGCCGGTGGAGTTCTTCGCCGCCTCGATGAGCCTGGACCTGTCGAACACCGACAAGCTGGCGGTCTTCTATCAGGACGCGCGACGGTTCGAGGTGCCGGTGCTTTCGCCCGATATCAACCGGTCGTCGGCCGACTTCGACGTGGCCTTCGACGACGATAAGGGGGCGGTGCTTTACGCCCTTGGCGCGATCCGCAACGTCGGCCTGGAGGCGATGAAACACGTCATTGAGGTACGCGAGACGGGCGGACGTTTCGCCGACATCTTCGACTTCCTGGAACGCGTCGATCCGCGCAGCGTCAACAAGCGTGCGCTGGAAGGCCTGGCCAAGGCCGGGGCCTTCGACAGCATCCATTCCAACCGTCGCCAACTGGTCGAACAGGCGGATGTGTTGATGGCGTATTGCCAGAGCGTGGCCGCCGAACGCGCCTCGTCGCAGGTCTCGCTATTCGGGGGGGATCAAGCGCACGCCGGCCGTCCGCGCCTGAAGACCGTCGAGCCCTGGGTCGGGCCGGAACGGCTTGATCACGAACTGTCGGCCGTCGGCTTCTATCTGTCCGGCCACCCGCTGGACGAGATGACCTCGGCCCTGAAGCGCAAGCGCGTCACCTTCGTCGCCGAGGCCATTCCCCTGGCCGAGGCCGGCCACGAGGCCTTCCAGATGGCCGGCGTCGTGCGTCGCAAACAGGAGCGGGCCAGCGCGCGCACGGGCGAGAAGTTCGCCTTCGTGACCTTCTCGGATCCGACGGGCGAGTTCGAATGCCTGTTCCCGCCCGAACAACTGCGCAAATGCCGCGAAGTGCTGGAGCCCGGCGCGTCGGTCATGGTGCGGGTCCGCGCCAAGTCGTCGGAAGGGGAGGTGCGCTTCTTCGGCGACGACGCCTCGCGCATGGACAACCTTCTGGACGATGCCAACATCGGTCTGCGCATCCACGTTTCGGCGCGCAGCGCGGACGCCGAAGCGCTGAAGGCGCGACTGGAACGCGCCCGCTCCGGCGCCATCGGCAAGGGTGGCGAAATTTCCCTGGTCGCCTCGCTGGAGGGCCGCCAGGAGGTCGAGGTCAAACTTCCCGGCCGCTACCGGCTGGACGGCGCCCTGCGCGGCGCGCTGAAGTCCGCGCCGGGCGTAGTGATGCTGGAGGACGCCTAGGTCGCGACAGGCTTTGGTATGGTCAAGCTATTGATATTTCGGAACCTCACGGGGGCGTGATGGGTTTGGTCAGTCCATAGGGAGACTGTTCCAATGAAATATCTCGCCATCGCCAGTGTCGCCTCGCTGGCCCTTCTCGCCGCCTGCAACCAGGGTGGCGACAGCGCCGCCCAGAACACCAGCGAAGCCGTCAACGCGACCCAGGACGCCACCTCCGGCGTCGTCGGCCAGACCTCGGCCATGACCATGGGCGCCAATACGGTCGACGGCTTCGTCACCGGCCTGGGCGCCAGCAACATGTATGAGCTTGAAGCCGCCAAGATCGCCGCCGCCAAATCGACCAACGCCGACGTCAAGGCCCTGGCCGCCATGATCACCAAGGATCACACGGCTGCGGGTGAGAAGCTTGGAACGGCCGCCGCTGCCGCTGCGCCCAACGTCGCCATCCCGACCGCTCTGGACGAGCGTCGCAAGGGTCTGATCGACAATCTGAACGCCGCCACGCCGGGCGATTTCGACAAGGTCTATCTGGACCAGCAGGTCGCCGCTCACAACGAGACCCTGACCCTGCTCAACGGCTTTGACGATAATACAGACGCCCCCGCGCTCGCGACCCTGGCTCGCGAACTGATCGCGCCCGTCACGGCCCATCGTGACCGCGCTCAGGCGCTGCTCGATGCGATGAACTAGCGAAAGCTGTCTATCGATCTTGGAAAGGCGGTCCCGAAAGGGCCGCCTTTCTTGCGTTGGGGAGGGCGACGCTTGCTATTGCGGCCCATCCGGCCTACACGGCCCCCGCATTTCGCAACGCGGGTGAGGCGCGTCTCGGGGAGAAATCCTGAGACGCACCATTCCGAGGGTCGTCAGATCTTTAATCCCCCGCGCCACGTTTGATCGGAAAAAGGACTGAACGATCATGGCTTTGCCAGAATTCTCGATGCGCACCCTGCTTGAAGCAGGCGCTCACTTCGGCCACCAGACGCACCGCTGGAACCCGAAGATGGACCGCTACATCTTCGGCTCGCGCTCGAACATCCACATCATCGACCTGTCGCAGACGATGCCGCTGTTCCACCAGGCTCTGGTGGCCGTGCGCGAAGTCGCCGCCAAGGGCGGCCGCGTCCTGTTCGTCGGCACCAAGCGTCAGGCCGCAGAGCCTGTCGCCGAAGCCGCCAAGCGCTGCGCCCAGTACTATATGAACAACCGTTGGCTCGGCGGCACGCTGACCAACTGGCGCACCGTCTCGGGCTCGATCGCCCGTCTGCGCGAACTGGAAGGCATTCTTGAGAACGGCGGCGAAGGCCGCGTCAAGAAGGAGTTGCTGAACCTGGAGCGTGAGAAGGACAAGCTGGAACTGTCGCTGGGCGGCATCAAGGATATGGGTTCGATTCCGGACATCATGTTCGTGATCGACACCAACAAGGAAGCGATCGCGATCCAGGAAGCCCGCAAGCTGAACATCCCGATCATCGCCATCCTGGACACCAACTCGGATCCGGACGGCATCACCTATCCGGTCCCCGGCAACGACGACGCCGCCCGCGCCATCCAGACCTATTGCGACCTGATCGCCGACGCCGTCCTGGACGGCCTGGCCGCCGGCGCTTCGGCCTCTGGCGTGGACCTGGGCGCTGCGATCAATCCGGAAGAGCCCATGCTGCGTGAAGCCTCGACCCCGGTCGAAGCCGACGCCGCTCCGGCCGGTACGGAAGCTGTCGCTGCCGAGCTGGAAGCCGCTGCTGAACCGGCCGTCGCCGATGAAGCCGCCAAGGCCGCCACTTCGGAAGCGAACGACGCCGTCGAAACCGAGAAGGCCGCAGTCTGAGACTGTCCTTGGCCTTCCCGCGTTAAGGTGAAGGCCGTGCGTTGAACTGACACACGGCCGGGCTAAGTCAGCCCGGCCGTTCCCACATACGAAATCCCCCAAGGAGAAGAACATGGCCGAGATCACTGCCGCCCTCGTGAAGGAACTTCGCGAGCGTTCGGGCGTCGGCATGATGGACTGCAAGAAGGCGCTGGTCGAAAACGACGGCAACATCGAAGCATCGATCGACTGGCTGCGCGCCAAGGGCCTGTCCAAGGCCGCCAAGAAGGCCGACCGCGTCGCCGCTGAAGGCCTGGTCGCCGTGGCGTCCAAGGAAGACGGCAAGGGCGAAGTCGCCGCCGCCATCGAGTTCAACGCGGAAACCGACTTCGTCGCCCGCAACGAACTGTTCCAGAACGCCGCCAAGTCGTTCGCCCAACTGGGTCTGGACCATCACTCGGTCGAAGCCCTGCACGGCGCCGAACTGGAAGCCGGCAAGACGGTCCAGGACGAAGTGACCAACATGATCGCCACTATCGGCGAGAACATGCAACTGCGCCGCGCCGCCCGCCTGTCGGTGTCGGAAGGCGTCGTCTCGACCTACGTCCACAACGCGGTTTCGCCCGGCGTGGGCCGTATCGGCGTGCTGGTCGCTCTGGAAGGCGAGGGCGACAAGACTGCGCTTCGCGAACTGGGCCGCAAGATCGCCATGCACGTTGCAGCAACCGCTCCGCTGTCCCTGAACACAGACGACCTTGACCCCGCCGCCATCGAGAAGGAACGCACCGTTCTGACCGAAAAGGCAAAGGAAGAAGGTCGCCCGGAAGCCATGATCGCCAAGATCGTGGAAGGCCAGATCAACAAGTTCCAGAAGGACGTGGTGCTGTCCAAGCAGCCGTTCGTCATGGATCCGGACGTGACCATCGAACAGCTGGTCGCCAACTCGGCCAAGGAACTGGGCTCCTCCAACCTGCATCTGGCCGGCTTCGTCCGCCTGGCGCTGGGTGAAGGCGTCGAGAAGGTCGAAGGCCCCGACTTCGCGTCGGAAGTCGCCTCCATGATGGGCGGCAACTAAGAAATCTTCCCCTCATTCGTGAGGGTTTTGTATCAGAAGGGCGCGTTCGGCTTTGATGGCCGGCGCGCCTTTCGTCTATAAGAAGTCGCCTGATTCAATGGCGCCGCAGTCAAACGGACCTTCCCGCATGCCCGACGCCACCTCGACCTTCCGCTACAAACGCGTCCTGCTGAAGGTTTCCGGCGAGGTGCTGATGGGCGATCAGTCGTTCGGCGTCGACATGAAGACGGTCGATGCGGTCGCCAAGGCCGTCGCGGACGTGGCGGCGGAAGGCGTCGAGATCTGCCTGGTGATCGGCGGCGGCAACATCTTCCGCGGCCTGTCCAAGGCGGCGGCGGGTATGGAGCGCTCACAGGCCGACTATATGGGCATGCTGGCGACCATCATGAACGCCCTGGCGATGCAATCGGCGCTGGAGAAGATCGGCGTCTCGACCCGCGTACAGAGCGCCATTCCCATGGCCGCCATCGCCGAGCCCTACATCCGTCGGCGCGCCCTGCGTCATCTGGAAAAGGGCCGTGTCGTGATCTTCGCCGCCGGCGTCGGCGCACCTTTCTTCACCACGGACTCGGGTGCGGCCCTGCGCGCCGCCGAAATGGGCTGCGACGCCTTGCTGAAGGGCACCAGCGTGGACGGCGTCTATACCGCCGACCCCAAGAAAGACCCGACCGCCACCCGCTATGAAACCCTGACCTATCAGGACGTCCTGGCCAAGGACCTGCGGGTCATGGATGCCTCGGCCATCGCCATGATGCGCGACACGGGCATCCCGATCGTGGTCTTCTCCATTCGGGAAGAAAACTCGCTGCGCCGGACCTTGACCGGCGAAGGCACGTTCACGGTCATTCAGGACGTCGCTTGAACGTCTGCGTGACCAGGAAAGACAAGAGAGACCAAGACCATGGCAAAGCCTGAACTGAAGACCTATCGCGACCGCATGGAGCGGTCGGTCACCGCCCTGAAGGAAGAGTTCAGCGGCCTGCGCACCGGACGCGCCAACGCCGGTCTGCTGGAGCCTGTGCGGGTCGAGGCCTATGGCTCGGCCTCGCCGCTGAGCGCCGTCGCCGCCATCAGCGTGCCCGAGCCGCGCATGATCAGCGTCAATGTCTGGGACAAGGGCATGGTCGTCGCCGTCGAAAAGGCGATCCGCAACGCCAACCTGGGCCTGAACCCCATCGTCGACGGCCAGACGCTGCGCATCCCCGTGCCGCCCCTGACCGAGGAACGCCGCAAGGATCTGGTCAAGCTGGCCGGCAAATACACCGAGCAGCAGAAGATTTCGGTCCGCAACGTCCGCCGCGACGCCAACGACGACCTGAAGAAGGCCGAGAAGGCCGGCGAGATCAGTCAGGACGAACAGAAGAAGATGGAGACCGAGGTCCAGAAGGAAACCGACGCGGCCATCAAGCGCATCGACGAGGCCTTGAAGACCAAGGAACAAGAGATCATGCAGGTCTAGGCGAAACGGCTTGGCCCTGAAGGGATCACACCACAGATGACGGCAGACAGCGCCGCGCCTTCAGGCCAAAGCCCAAAGGAACGGGGCCCGGATGGGCCGCGCCATGTCGCCATCATCATGGACGGCAACGGCCGCTGGGCGCAGGCGCGCGGCCTGCCGCGGGCGCTGGGCCACCGTGAGGGCGTGCAGGCGCTGAAGCGCACGATCCAGGCGGCGCCTGACCTGGGCATCGACTGTCTGACCGTGTTCGGCTTCTCGACCGAGAACTGGAGCCGACCGGAAGACGAGGTGTCGGACCTGATGGGGCTGGTGCGAACCTATGTCGCCAGCGATCTGTCGCGTCTGACCAAGGCGGGTGTGCGCCTGAAGATCCTGGGCCGTCGCGAAGGCTTGCCTGCAGACATCGCCGCCATCATCGAAAGAGCCGAAGCGCAGACGGCGCATAACGACCGCTTTCTGCTGCAGGTCGCCTTCAACTATGGCGGACGGGCCGATCTGGTGGACGCCGCCCGTCGCCACATGGAGCGGGTGCTGGCCGGCGAAACGGTCGAGCCGATCACCGAGGCGGTCCTGACCTCGGGGCTGGCGACGGCGGGTTCGCCGCCGCTGGACCTGATCGTCCGCACGTCCGGCGAGCAGCGCCTGTCGAACTTCCTGCTGTGGGAAGCCGCGTATGCGGAACTGGTGTTCCAGGACATCCTGTGGCCCGACTATGGACCCAAGGCGCTAGCCGAGGCGATCTCGACCTTCGGTCAACGTGATCGTCGCTATGGCGGCCGTGTGGTCGCGCCTGAGCGCGCGACGGCCTGATGGCGGTCAAGGGGCGTGACATTGCGTTGAGGGCCGCTTCCGCCGCCGTGCTGGCGCCGGCTGCTGTCGCTGCGACCTGGTTTGGAGGCGTTTGGTTCCTGGCGCTGGTCGTCGTCGCCGCCGTCGTTCTCGCTTTCGAATGGGGCGCAATGAGCGCGCCAAGAGCGCCGCGCCCGATCGGCTTGGCCGTCGCTCTTGCAGTCGTAGCCTCCGTTGTCAGCGCCTACTTCGGCGTCATGTCGGTGGCTTTTGTCACCCTGGTATTCGGCGCCGCGGCTGCAGGCCTGCTCGCCCGCAAGCGCGGACAACAGGCGGTCGATGCCGCCTACGGCGTGCTTTATCTCGGCTGGCCTTCAATCCTCCTAATCTGGCTACGGGACGGCGAGAGCCCGGTGGGTCTCCACTGGACGGCGCTGGTCTTCGCCGTGACCTGGTCGGCGGATATTCTGGCCTATCTGGCAGGGTCTACGTTCGGCGGCCCCAAGCTTTGGCCGCGCTATTCGCCCAACAAGACGTGGTCGGGCTTCATCGGCGGTATCCTGGCGGGGGCGGTGGCCGGCGCAGCCATGACGGCGTGGTTCGACATGGGCCGGCTGACCATATTCTGGGGTGCGATTCTGGGGCTGGCGGCGGCGCTGGCGACCATGGCCGGTGACCTGTGGGAATCGGGCCTGAAGCGTCGGTTTGGGGTCAAGGACGCGGGCAATACCATTCCCGGCCATGGCGGGCTGTTGGACCGAGTTGATGGCCTGATGTTCGCCGTCGTCGTGGTCGCGGCCGGACGGTTGATCGTCCTGTTGCTGGAGCGCGGCGCGTGATCCGGCGTCGCGTCACGGTCCTGGGCTCGACCGGCTCGGTCGGCGCCTCGACGCTGGACCTGATGGCTCAGGCCGAAGCGACGGGCACGGGCGCTTTCGAGGTCGAGGCGCTGACCGGCGGGGCGAACATCGCCAAATTGGCCGAACAGGCGCGGCGCTGGCGTCCGAAACTGGCGGTCACGGCCGATCCGGCGCGACTGGACGCGTTGCGAGACGCCTTGGCAGGAACGGACATCGCGGTCGCCGCCGGCGACGCCGCCATCGTCGAGGCTGCGACGCGGCCGGTCGATTGGATCATGGCTGCCATCGTGGGTGCGGCGGGACTGAAGTCAGCCTGGGCGGCGGCGGCCACCGGCGCGACCCTGGCGCTGGCCAACAAGGAAAGCCTGGTCTGCTGCGGTCCGGCCCTGATCGAGCGGGTCAAGCGGGCAGGGGGGCGGCTGATCCCGGTCGATTCCGAGCATTCGGCCATCTTTCAGGTCTTTCCCGCCGACGCCCCTGAAAGGGTGTCTAGGCTGATACTGACCGCATCGGGCGGGCCTTTTCGACAGACCCCGCGCGACCAGATGACCGGCATCACGCCCGAACAGGCGGTGGCGCATCCGAACTGGAGCATGGGGGCCAAGATTTCGGTCGATAGCGCCACCATGGCCAATAAGGGCCTGGAGATGATCGAGGCGGCCTATCTGTTCGATATGCCGCAGGACCGAATCGACGTGGTGGTGCACCCCGAATCGATCATCCACAGCCTTGTGGAATATGTGGATGGTTCGACGCTGGCCCAGATGGGGCCGCCGGATATGCGCACGCCCATCGCCTGCGCCCTGGCCTGGCCTGACCGGATCGCCTGGCCGGCGCCCAAGCTGGACCTTGCGGCTCTGGGGCGGCTGACGTTCGAGGCGCCCGATCTGGTGCGTTTCCCGGCCCTGGATCTGGCCCGTCAGGCTTTGAAGGCGGGAGGCGCGACGCCCGCTGTGTTCAATGCGGCGAATGAGGTCGCGGCCTTCGCATTTCTTGACCGGAAGCTGGCCTTTCTCAATATTGCCGCAGTCGTCGCCGAAACCCTTGAGCGTGCGACGAAAGCGGGGATGGCTTTCGGTTCTGGAGACGCCTGCGGCGCGGCCCTTTCGGTCGACGCCGAAACGCGTCGAATGGCTGAAACCGTCATCGCCGGTCTTGCGAACGCGGCCTGATAGCAGGCCAGGGGAGACGATTTTCGAATGCTGGGCGTCCTGGGTCAGGTCCTGATCTCAATCGCCTCGTTCCTGCTGGTGCTGACGTTCATCGTCACCATCCATGAACTGGGTCACTTCCTCGTCGCGCGCGCCTTTGGCGTGAAGGTGGATCGTTTCGCGGTCGGCTTCGGCAAGGCCGTGTTCAGCCGCACCGATCGCTACGGCATCGAATGGCGGCTGGGCTGGCTGCCGCTAGGCGGATATGTGAAGTTCTCGGGCGATCTGGACGCGTCCAGCGTGCCGGACAGGGCAGGGCTGGACGAGCTGCGCCAGCGTGTGGTCGCCGAGCGCGGGCCGGGCGCCGAGCGCGATTATTTCCACTTCAAGCCGGTGTGGCAGCGCGCGTTGATCGTCGCCGCCGGCCCCATCGCCAACTTCATCCTGGCCATCACCATCTTTGCGGTCGTCTTCATGGCCGTGGGCGTTTCGTTGCGCCCCGCCCGCGTGGCCCAGGTTCAGGCGGGATCGCCCGCAGCCGCCGCCGGCTTCCAGGTCGGCGACCTGATCACAGATGTGAACGGCAAGCCCATCAAGGACGGCAGCGCAGTGACGCGCACCGTCATGCTGTCCACCGGCGATCCCGTCCGCTTCACTGTCGAGCGTGCTGGGCAGCCCGTCGAACTGGTCGCGACGCCGGAGCGTCGCGAAGAGAACGATCCCATCGCCGGACGCGTCAAGGTCGGCCGCATCGGCCTGGGCCTTGGGTCATCGGCCGGCGATGTGCGCCATGTCCGCTATGGACCCGTCGGCGCCGTGGTCGAGGGCGTGCGCCAGACCGGCGACGTGATCGGCTCGACCCTGACCTATCTCGGACGTCTGGTGACCGGGCGCGAGTCGGGCGATCAGTTTAGCGGACCGGTTGGCATCGCCAAGGCGACAGGGTCGCTGACGACCGCTGCGGTCGAGGCCAATCCGGCTCCCGGCGCCATCGCCATCAACCTGATCCTGACCCTGACAACCTTGGCCGCCATACTTTCGATCGGAATCGGCTTTCTAAATCTCCTTCCCATCCCGATCCTCGACGGCGGGCATCTGCTTTTCTACGGCTATGAAGCCGTAGCCCGGCAGCCTGTGTCGGCGCGGTTCCAGGAGATGGGCTATCGTGCAGGCCTTGCGCTTTTGGCGGGATTTATGTTGTTCGCGACGTGGAACGACCTACAGAAGCTCAACCTCTTCCAATTCCTCGGCGGGCTCGTCTCGTGAGCCGACGCCAGCCCCCGATGGTTTCCTGAATGAATGACATGACCTCTCGCGCCGCCGTTCGATTGAGCGCCCGTTCCAGCCTGCTGGCTCTGGCCGTCGCCGCCGGCCTCGGTGCGCCTGCCTTGGCTCAGACTGCGCCTGCGACTGCCCCAGCCACGCCGGCCCCCGCGCCCGCTCAGACCGCGACAGCGCAAGCGCCCGTCGCCGGCGCCGAGCCGCGCGTCGAGATCGCTGCGCCGCAGACGATCACGATCAATCGCATCATCGTGCAGGGCGCACAGCGGATCGACCAGACGACGGTCCTGTCCTATCTGCCGATCCGGCCAGGCGACGCGGTGGACGCCTCGGTGCTGGACGTCGCCGTGCGCACCCTGTCGCGCACCGGCCTGTTCGCCGACGTTCAGCTGGGCATCCAGAACGGCGACCTGATCGTTCAGATCGTCGAGAACCCGATCATCAACCAGGTGGTGTTCGAGGGGAACAAGGCGCTTACTCAAGACAAGCTGACCAAGGAAGTCACCCTGGCGCCGCGCGGCATCTATACCCGCGCCAAGGTGCAGGAAGACGTCGGCGCCATCATCGAACTGTATCGTCTTCAAGGTCGGATTTCCGCAACCGTGACGCCCAAGCTGGTTCAGCTTGAGCAGAACCGCGTCGATGTGATCTTCGAGATCAACGAAGGCCCGCAGACCGGCATCAGCGCGATCAACGTCCTGGGCAACGACGCCTTTTCTGATCGCGACGTGCGCGGCGTGATGGTCACCGAGAAGTCCACGTGGTGGAAGTTCTTCTCCAACAACGACAACTACGACCCCAACCGCCTGGAATACGATCAGGAGCAGCTGCGGAAGTTCTACACCAACCGCGGCTTCTATGATTTCCGTGTCGTCTCCTCGGTCGCCGAGCTGCAGCCGGACGATCAGGCGTTTCAGCTGACGCTGACGTTGAATGAAGGCGACAAGTACAACTTCGGCGAGGTGAAGGTCGTCACCCAGAACGACCGTCTGAACGCAGACTTCCTGCAACGTCTGATCCCGCTCCGTTCGGGCGATCTGTACGAGAGCGACAAGATCGAGCAAGCGGTCGACGCCCTGACGTTCGCCGCCGGTTCGGCAGGTTACGCCTTCGTCGAGATCAACCCGACGTACAAGGCTAATCCCGACACGGACACGGTGGACGTGACCTTCAATGTGTCGGAAGGTCAGCGGGTCTACATCGACCGCATCAATGTGGTGGGCAACACCCGCACCATCGACCCGGTCATCCGTCGCGAACTGCTGCTGACCGAGGGCGACGCCTTCAACCGCGCCCTGATGGAGCGTTCGCGCAACAATCTGCGCGCGCTGGGCTTCTTCAAGGACGTGACGGTCGAGGAAACGCGCGGCAGCGCGCCGGATCGTTCGGTCATCAACGTCAACGTCCAGGAACAGCCCACAGGCGAACTGTCCGTCGGCGCGGGTTTCAGCTCGGTCGACAGCTTCACCGTCAACCTGGGCATTTCGGAGCGGAACTTCCGCGGACGTGGCCAGAACGTCGTGGCGCGTCTGGAATGGGGTTCGCTGCGCCAGCAGGTGGACTTCCGCTTCACCGAGCCCAAGTTCCTGGGCCGTGACCTGCGGGCTGGCTTCGACGTATTCCACTCGCGTTACGACCTCAGCGAATATTCCTCGTACGACTATCGCTCAACCGGCGCGGGTCTGCGCCTGTCCTATCCTCTGAACGGCAATATGCTGCTTAGCACCCGATACTTCCTGAAGTCGGACGAGATCATCGTGCCGACCGGCTATTGTGACGGCGCGGGTCAGGGTTCGTCGGCGCTGTGCGATCAGATCGGCAGCTATATAAACTCGTCGGCGGGGTACACGCTGCAGATGAACTACACCAACGACCCGATCCGCCCGACGCGCGGCTGGGCGGGGTCGTTGCGTCAGGATCTGGCGGGTCTGGGCGGCGACGTGAACTATGTGAAGACTGAGGCCGACGCCAGCTGGTACTACGGCTTTACGCCGGCCTGGGTCGTCAGCGTTCAGGGTTCGACCGGTTATGTCAGCGGCTGGAACGGCGATCCGATCCGCATCAACGACCGCTTTTTCAAGGGCGGCAACAGCTTCCGTGGTTTCGAGACGGCGGGTATGGGGCCGCGCGACCTGACCACGACCGACGCTCTGGGCGGCAACTTCTACGCCATCGGCACGGTCGAGCTGACCCTGCCGAACTATCTGCCCGAGCAGTACGGCATCAAGACTTCGCTGTTCGCCGATGTCGGTACGCTGGGCGTGCTGGATGACCGCTACAAGCTGACATCGACCGGCACGGTGAACACCAATATCGCCGACGAGCTGTCGCTGCGCGCGTCGGCCGGCATCAGCATTCACTGGAGATCGCCAATGGGGCCGATCCGCTTCGACATCTCCAAGGTGCTGTCCAAGGAAGACTACGACAAGACGGAATCCTTCCGCTTCTCGACCTCCACCCAGTTCTAATCGCGGCTTTTTCGACCGCACGAGGAAACCCTATGAAAGCTCTGATCATCGCGGCGACCGCCGCCGCTTCGCTTCTCGCCACCGCTGCTTCGGCGCAACAGGCGGCTCCCGCCAACCCCGGCCCGGTCATCCCCGGCGTCTGCGTCTATTACAACGCGCGTCTGCTGGCCCAGTCGTCGGCCGGTCAGGCTGTCGAAGCCCGCATGCAACAACTGGCTCAGGAAGTTCAGGGCGAACTGCAGCCGTACGCCACGCAAATCCAGACCGAAGCTCAGCAGCTGCAGACGTCGGGCGCCAGCCTGCCGGCCGATCAGCTGCAACAGCGCCGTCAGGCCCTGCAGCAGCGCGCGCAGGAAGCCCAGCAGCTGGAATCCACCCGTGAGAACGAGCTGCGCTACACCCTGGGCATGCAGCGTCAGGCCATCACCGAAGCCGTCTCGCCGATCCTGACCGCGCTGTATCAAGAAAAGGGCTGCGGCCTGCTGCTCGACCGCGAGAGCGTCTTCATGATGAACCCGGCCATGGACGTCACCGACCTGGCGATCCAGCGCCTGAACACCGCCCTGCCGACCCTGAGCTTCAACCGCATGCCGGTGCCGGCTCAGACGCAAGCGCAACCGGCAGCCGCCAACTAAGCCGCCGATGCCGGATCCTCGCTTCTTCGAAACCCTGTCGCCCCTCAGCGTCGCCGACCTGGCGGCGCAGATCGGCGGCGAGGTCGAGCGGGGCGGGGATCGCATGATCGCTTCCGTCGCGCCCCTGTCCTCTGCGGACAGGGGCGCGATCGCGTTTCTGGGCGACCGCAAGTTCGCCTCCGCCCTGGCGGCGACGAAAGCCGGCTGCGTGATCGTGCCGGCCGAGGCCAGGGACGCGGCGCCTGTAGACGCCGCCGTGATCGTTTCGCGAACGCCTCAGGCCGCCTGGGCCAAGGCGTCGCTTCTGCTGCACCGTGCTGTTACGCTCGATGCGGCGATCACGCCTGACGAAGCGGCCGAGGACGACAGCGTCGTGGTCGAACCGGGCGCGATCCTTGGCAAGGGTGTGCGCATCGGGCGCGGGTCACGCATCGGCGCCAACAGCGTCATTGCGCCCGGCGTGCAGATCGGCCGGGATTGCGTGATCGGCTCGAACGTCACCGTCGGCTTCGCCCTGATCGGCGACCGGGTGAAGCTGTACGCCGGCGCACGGATCGGCGAGGCGGGTTTCGGCGCCACCGGCACGGCCTCCGGCGCCATGGACATTCCCCAACTGGGTCGCGTCATCCTGCAAGACGGGGTGACGGTCGGCGCCAACTCCTGCATCGACCGTGGCGCCTATGACGACACGGTCATTGGCGAGAACACAAAGATCGATAATCTGGTCATGGTGGGCCACAACTGCGTCATCGGCCGCAACAATCTAATGGCCGCCAACACGGGCATTTCGGGCTCGGTGACCAGCGGCGACAACGTCATCTTCGGCGGCAAGGCGGGGATCGGCGACCACATCACCATCGGGGAGGGCGCACGTGTCGCGGCCGGGGCGGGGGTGCTGGCGAACATTCCGGCGGGCGAGACCTGGTCCGGTTATCCGGCCCGTCCGATCCGACAGTTCTTGCGCGAAACCATCTGGCTCGCCAAACAGGCCTCTTCAAAGAAGGCCCCGAAGGAATCATAGGGATGAGCGAAGACGGCAAGATCGATTACGCCGAGGTGATGCGGCGGCTGCCGCACCGCTATCCCTTCCTGCTGGTGGACAAGGCCGAGGCCTTTGTGCCCCGCACCTCCATCGTCGGCATCAAGAACGTCAGCCACAACGAGCCGTTCTTCCAGGGGCATTTCCCGATCGATCCGGTCATGCCCGGCGTGCTGATCGTCGAGGCCATGGCCCAGACCGGCGCCCTGCTGATGTCCAAGACCCTGGACGTCGCCGTGGCCGACAAGGTCATCATGTTCATGTCCATCGACGGGGTGCGGTTCAGGAAGCCGGCGCGGCCGGGCGACCAGCTGCGGATGGAGGTCAAGGTGATCAAGGCGCGCGGCGATGCCTACAAGTTCCGCGGCGAGACCTTCATCGACGGCAAGCTGGCGGCTGAGGCGGAGTTCATGGCCATGGTCGTGACGGTGCCTACTCCAGCGACAGAGCCTGCCGCCTGATGACCATCCACCCGACCGCCCTGATCGACGCCACGGCGACCCTGGCCGACGGGGTCCAGGTCGGGCCCTGGTGCACCATCGGGCCGAACGTGGTGCTGGCCGAGTGCGTGCGACTGGTCAGCCATGTGGTGGTTCAGCAGGATACGACCGTGGGCGCGGGGACGGTGATCCATCCGTTCGCCGTGATCGGCGGCGACCCGCAGCACAACGGCTACAAGGGCGAGTCGGTGCGGCTGGAGATCGGCGAGAACAACCTGATCCGCGAACACTGCACCTTCAACCGGGGCACGCCGCAGGGGACGGGCGTGACCGTCGTCGGCTCCAACAATCTGTTCATGACCGGCGCCCACATCGGCCACGACTGCGTGGTCGGGAACAATGTCGTCATGGCCAACAACGCCACCCTGGGCGGCCATGCTCATATCGGCGACAAGGTCTTCCTGGGCGGCCTATGCGCCGTCCACCAGAACGGGCGCGTGGGGCAGGGGGCGATCATCGGCGGTCTGGCCGCCGTGACGCGCGACGTCATCCCCTACGGGTCGGCCTGGGGCAATCATGCGCGGCTGCGTGGGCTGAACCTGATCGGGCTGAAGCGCAAAGGTTACGGCAAGGATCAGGTGCGCCGTCTGCTGGCGGCCTATCGCGACCTGTTCGAAGGCCCGGGCGAATTTGCGGGTCGGATCGACGGCGTGGCCCAGGCCTATGCCGACCTGCCCGAGATCATGGAGATCATCGCCTTCATCCGCGACGGCGGGCGGCGTCCGCTGTGTCTGCCGAACGCGGAATGACCGGTTCCGGCAAGCTGGGCTTGATCGCGGGCGGCGGCGACCTGCCGGCGGCGGTGGCGGCGCGGTGCGACGCCGAGGGGCGTCCGGTCTTCCTGATCCGCTTGGCCGGGTTCGCCGATCCCCATCTGGCGCGCTGGCCCGGCTCCGAGTTCGGCATGGCTCAGATCGGGGCGATCCTGAAGGCCCTGAAGGCCGAGCGCTGTACGACCGTCTGTCTGGCGGGCATCGTCAACCGACCCGACTTCAAGACGTTGAAGCCCGATTTCAAGGGCGCGACCCTGCTGCCTGGCATCGTGGCGGCGGCGTCCAAGGGCGACGACGCCCTGTTGCGCAAGATCCTGTCGGTGTTCGAGGCCGAAGGCTTCGCCGTCGAAGGCGCCGACGACATTCTGGGCGGAGAAATGCTGGCGGCCGGAGCCTTGGGCGCGGTTTCGCCCACGCCGGAGCAATTGGTTGACCTGAAGAAGGCGCTTCATGTCGCGGAAAAATCAGGCGAACTGGACATCGGGCAGGGCGCGGTCGTGTGTGACGGCCTTGTGCTGGCGGTCGAGGCGCAGGAGGGGACCGACGCCATGTTGAGCCGGGTCGCCGGGCTGCCGGCCGATCTGCGCGGCTCGGCCGGTGACCGCAAGGGCGCGCTGGGCAAGGCACCCAAGCCGATCCAGGACTTGCGGGTGGACATGCCGGTGATTGGCCCACGCACGGTCGAGATGGCGGCGGCGGCGGGTCTGGCCGGTATCGGCGGGGTGGCGGGACGGCTGATCCTGATCGACCGCGCGGCCATAATTGCTGCGGCCGACCGCCTGGGTCTGTTCGTCTGGGGCGAAGCGCGATGAGCCGCCCGTTGAAGATCATGCTGGTGGCGGCCGAGGCCTCGGGCGATGCGCTCGGCGCCGGCCTGGCCAAGGCGCTGAAGGCGCGGCTGGGTGTGGACGTCACTTTCGTCGGCGTCGGCGGTCCCCAGATGGCGGCCGAAGGTATCACGAGCCCGTTCGACATCGCCGAACTTTCGATCCTGGGCTGGATCGAGGGCCTGCGCGCCTATGGCAAGGTCAAGCGCCGCGTCGAGGAGACGGCGGCGCTGGCCGAGCGAGAAAAACCCGACGTCGTGGTCCTGATCGACAGCTGGGGCTTCACCATCCGGGTCGCCAAGGCCATCCGCGCGGCGCGGCCGGATGTGCCTCTGATAAAATACGTCGGGCCGCAGGTGTGGGCGTCCCGGCCGGGCCGGGCAAGGACGCTGGCGGCGGCGGTCGATCATCTGCTGGCGCTCTACGGCTTCGACGCCCCCTGGTTCGAGCGGGAAGGTCTGCCGACGACCGTGGTCGGCTCGTCCGCCCTGCATGTCGATATGGCCGGCGCCGACGGCGCAGCCTTCCGTGCGCGACGCGGCATCGCCGCCGACGCCAAGCTGCTGCTGGTGCTTCCGGGCAGCCGCCCCAGCGAAATCACGCGAATGACGCCGGTCTATGAGGCGGCGATCGGCAAGTTGAAGGCCATCGATCCAGCGCTGGAAATCGCCGTCGTCGCCGCCGGGACCGTGGCAAGGGATGTCGCGGGACGGGTCGCCGCCTGGCCGTTCCGGGCGCATCTGGTGGACGAGGCCGAGAAGTACGACGCCATGCGCGCCGCGACGGTCGCCCTGGCCACCAGCGGCACGGTCTCCACCGAACTGGCCCTGGCCGGCGCGCCCATGGTCATCGCCTACAAGATCGACGGGCTGAGCTATCAGTTGATGAAGCGGATGGTGACGGCGAAACACATCACCCTGTTCAACGTCGCCGCCGACGACCGGATCGCACCGGAGTTCATCCAGCACGAGGCGACGCCCGCCATCCTGGCGGCGGCGGTCGGTCGGTTGCTGTCCGATCCGGCCATGGCGGCCGAACAGGCGCAACGTCAGACAGCGGCCCTGGACTTGATGGGGCGCGGTGGAGCGGACCCGTCGGAGTTGGCGGCGGACGCCGTGTTGAAGGTCATCGCTGCAAAAGCACGGGGCTGACCGTGGCGCGGGCGCTCAGTCCCCGACGGGCCGCAGAAGTCCGGGCCGCGTTGCAGATGGCGGTCGGCGCCATGGCCGCCCTCTATCTCGCCACATGGCTGAACCTGCCGCACCCCTACTGGAGCGTGATCTCCGCCATCGTCGTCATCCAGGCCAGCGTCGGGGGCGGGGTGCTGACCGTCGCGCGGGATCGGGCCATCGGCACGGTGACGGGCGCGTTGGTCGGTGCGGTCTTCGCCTTCCTGCGTCCGCCCGGCATGGAAAGCATGGCCCTGAGCATCGCCGCATCCACGGCCTTGCTGGCGTTTTTCGGAGCCGGCCGCCCCTGGCTGAAGATCGCACCCGTGACGGCGACCATCGTCATCGCCGGCGGGACGGGCGCTGAAGGGCCGGCGTCGCTGGCTCTGGATCGGGTGATGGAAATCTTGGTCGGCAGCGGCGTGGGTGTGATGGCGATCCTGGCGCTGTTCCCCCGTCATGCCCATCAGTCGTTCAAGCTGCAGGCGCGCGAGGCGGCGGGCGAAGCGGCGGCGCTTTTGGCTTTGGTATCGAAGGGTGATCCGGCGGACGCGTCCGAGATCACCCGACGCCA
This sequence comes from Brevundimonas sp. PWP3-1b1, assembly GCF_049896065.1. NCBI lineage: Bacteria > Pseudomonadati > Pseudomonadota > Alphaproteobacteria > Caulobacterales > Caulobacteraceae > Brevundimonas > Brevundimonas sp. PWP3-1b1. The sequence continues at coordinate 1,418,002 of NZ_JAFCTO010000001.1, forward strand.
TGCCGATCTGAAACGACGGCTAGATGGGCTGGGTCAGGCGGCCAAGAACGTCATCGATCTGCCCGGGCCTCAACGTGAGACCGCTGACCGCGCCGCGCTCGCGCGCGCCTTCTGGCGGGTGCGCAGCGACATCGTGATTCTGGGGCGTGGTTTTCAGGCCGAAGGCGCAGGCGCGCGGCTGGATCCCTGGTCACAGGATGCGGCGCGTGCGGTGGAGCGGCTGGAAGCCCTTTCGCAGGGTAGGGCCGCCGCGCCGATGGGGCCGATCGACCAGAGCCTGGCTTTGTCCATCGCCGTCGAGGGCGACGACATGGCCTTGGGCGCCGCCGCCATCGGTGCGGCGCACATGCACCGCGACCTGGACGACCTAGCCGCGCGGTTCGTCGATCTGAAGCTGGTCTGAAGGCAAGAAAAAAACGCCGGGGATGGCTCCCCGGCGTTCTGCATTTTCAGGCGTGAAGCCGTCGATCAGCCGCGCTGTTCGATCGGCACGTAGTCGCGCTCGGTCGGGCCAGTGTAGAGCTGACGCGGGCGACCGATCTTCTGCGAAGGATCGGCCATCATTTCCTGCCACTGGGCGATCCAGCCCACGGTGCGGGCCAGGGCGAACAGGACGGTGAACATGCTGGTCGGGAAGCCCATCGCCGACAGGGTGATGCCTGAATAGAAGTCGACGTTCGGGAACAGCTTGCGCGAGGTGAAGTATTCGTCCGACAGGGCGACCTTCTCCAGCTCCTTGGCGACCTGGAACAGCGGGTCGTTCTCGCGGCCGGTGGCGGCCAGGACTTCATAGGCCGACTGCTGCATCACCTTGGCGCGCGGATCGTAGTTCTTGTACACGCGGTGGCCGAAGCCCATCAGCTTGTACTTACGGTCCTTCACGCCCTGGATGAACTCCGGGATCTTGTCCGGGGTGCCGATTTCCTTGAGCATGGTCAGCGCCTCTTCGTTGGCGCCGCCGTGCGACGGGCCCCACAGGCAGGCGATGCCGGCGGCGATACAGGCGAACGGATTGGCGCCCGACGAACCGGCCAGGCGGACGGTCGAGGTCGAGGCGTTCTGCTCGTGGTCGGCGTGCAGGGTGAAGATGCGGTCCATGGCGCGCACCAGGGCCGGATCGACGTGATACTCTTCGGCCGGCACGGCGAAGCACATGCGCAGGAAGTTTTCGGCGTACGACAGGTCGTTGCGCGGCGACACGAACGGCTGGCCGATATGGTATTTGTAGGCGCGGGCCGCGATCGTCGGCATCTTGGCGATCAGGCGGATGGCCGAGATGTCGCGCTGGACCGGATCATGGATGTCCAGACTGTCGTGATAGAAGGCCGACAGGGCGCCGACTGTGCCGACCATGATCGCCATCGGGTGGGCGTCGCGGCGGAAGCCCTCGAAGAAGCGGTCGAACTGGCTGTGCAGCATCGTGTGCATGGTGATGCTGTTTTCGAACTTCTCGAACTGCTCGGCCGTCGGCAGTTCGCCGTGCAGCAGCAGATGGCAGACCTCGACGAAGTTCGATTGCGAGGCCAGCTGGTCGATCGGATAGCCGCGGTGCAGCAGCACGCCGGCGTCGCCGTCGATATAGGTCAGGGCAGATTCGCACGCGGCCGTGGAGGTGAAGCCCGGGTCGAAGGTGAAGGCGCCCGTACCCGCATACATCTTGCGGATGTCGATGACGTCCGGGCCGGTGGAGCCCGAAAGGACCGGCAACTCGATGGTCTTGCCCTCGAAGGACAGGGTCGCCGAGCCGGCGGTGTTGGCTTGTTCAGTCATGAATGCCCCTTTGCATCATACGTCCAGGCGCGGGGAGGCGTCGGCCGCTTTTTGGTTTGTGGGTGATCACTTAGTCTGTTGCAGCGCATCATCCAAGCGCCCGAGACTTTCGTCGCGCCCAAGAGCCGACAAAGTTCGTGCAATATCAGGTGATGTTGACCCTGCGGTAAGGGCCGCGCGCATCGGCGGACCGATCTTGCCGAAGCCGACGCCCTCGGATTCGGCGAAGGCTTTGAGCTCGGCTTCCAGCGCGAAAACGTCCCAGGACTGGAAAAGGGCCAGCCGGTCACGCAGGCGACCGAGGCGCTCCAGCGTCTCACCGGTCAGCAGGACCAGTCCCTTGTCGTCGAGGGCCAGCGGGCGGGACTTCAGCACGAATGCGGTCTGCTCGGCCAGGTCCAGCACCGTCTTGGCGCGGTCCTTCACGAAGGGCATGGCGCGTTGAAGCCGTGCCTCGTCCGCCTCGGCGAGGATGTGTCCGCGCTGCAGATGCGCATCCAGGGTCAGCTTGGCCAGGCGTTCGTCGTCCGCAAGGCGCAGCCAGTGAGAGTTGACGTGAGCCAGCTTGTCGAAGTCCAGCCGGGCCGGAGCCTTGCCGATGCCGGCGAGATCGAACCATTCCACCGCCTGGGCGTCGCTGAACAGTTCGTCGTCACCGTGGGCCCAGCCCAGCCGGGCCAGGTAGTTGCGCATGGCCTCGGGCAGATAGCCCATCTCGGCATATTCATGCACTGCCTGGGCCCCGTGGCGTTTCGACAGCTTGGCGCCGTCCGGACCGTGGATCAGCGGGATGTGGGCGAAGGTCGGACGCGTCCAGCCCAGGGCGTCGTAGATCAGGCTCTGGCGGGCGGCGTTGTTCAGGTGATCGTCGCCGCGGATGACGTGGGTCACACCCATGTCGTGGTCATCGACCACCACGGCGAGGTTATAGGTCGGGGCGCCGTCCGAGCGCAGCAGCACCAGGTCGTCGAGATCTTCGGTGGACCAGCTGACCGAACCCTGGACCTCGTCGGCGACGGTGACTGTCGTCGCCTTGGGGCGGCGGAAGCGCACGACGTGGGGCAGGGCCAGGTCATCGACCGTGGGCTCGCGGTCGCGCCAAGGCGATTCGAAGGTGCGTTTCTCGGCCTTGGCTTCGTCGCGCAGACGGCCCGTGTCCTCGGCAGAGGTGAAGTCGCGGTAGGCGTGGCCCGTTTCGAGCAGTCGATCGACCACCTCGCGGTGGCGGTCGGCGCGGCTGTACTGGAACACCGGCTCTTCGTCGGCGAACAGCTCCAGCCAGCTCAGGCCGTCGAAGATGGCCTTCACCGCTTCATCGGTCGAGCGTTCGCGGTCGGTGTCCTCGACCCGGATCAGGAAACGCCCAGCGTGTCTCTTGGCGTACAGCCAGTTGAACAAAGCGGTTCTCGCCCCGCCGATATGCAGATAGCCTGTCGGCGAGGGGGCGAAGCGGGTGACGACAGTCGAGGAGGGTGAGGTCATAGGCGATGGGTCCGTAAGCGAGGCCCTTATACGCCCCGACGCGGCAAAGCCTACCCCCGCCGCGCGATTGCGCGCGTGGTTGGGCGGGGAGGTCGCGGCGCAGACGCTGCGATGGCGGTTGTGGGCGCCGGTCGCGTTCGGCGCCGGCGCCGCGGTCTATTTCGCCCTGCGGATCGAGCCGGGGTTGTGGCCTCTGTTGCTGGGCGCAGTCGTCGCCTTTTCAGCCTGGATCGCGGCGAGACGGCGGGGATGGGCGCGGCGTCTGACTTGGCCGCTGTTGATGCTGGCCTGCGTCGCCGGCGGTTTGGCGGCCGCCAAGGTCCGCACCGAAATGGTCGCCGCGCCAATCGCGCCCGCAATGAGCGAGCCGACCGTGATCGAGGCCTGGGTCGTGGACGTCGACAGTCCTGGCCAGAGGGGCGCGCGGATCGTGATTGCACCGGTCTGGGTACGGGGGCTTACGCCAGATCAAACGCCCGTGCGTTTGCGGGCGACGGTGCGAGGCGAACCGCCCAGACCAGGCGAGGCGATCCGTCTCTTCGGCATCCTCAATCCCCCACCGGCGCCGGCCAGCCCCGGCGCCTATGATTTCGGCCGCAACGCCTTTTTCCAGGGTATGGGCGGTGTGGCCTTCGCCCTGGGTGAGACGCGGTCGGCTGATCTCGCGCCGCCCCCATGGCGGCTTCGGTTGGCGATGGCCGTAAATGGCGCGCGTTATGCCTTGGCGGAGCGGATCGTGGCGCGCCTGGGCGAGCGGACTGGCGGAATCGCCGCCGCCATGACCACCAGCCACGAGACCTGGATCAGTCAGGAGGACATGGACGTCATGCGGGATTCGGGCCTGGCGCACATCCTGTCGGTGTCCGGGCTGCACATGGCCATTGTCGGCGGTTTCGTCTTCTTCGCCGTGCGTCTGAGCGTGGCGGCTTGGCCTTGGTTGGCCCTGAGGGTTCACGGCAAGAAGGTCGCGGCCGTGGCGGGACTGACGGCGGTGGGCGTCTATCTGGTGGTGTCGGGTGCGCCGCCCCCGGCCGAGCGAGCGGCCATCACCGCCTCCATCGCTTTCCTGGCCATCCTGCTGGATCGGCAGGCGGTGACGATGCACGGCCTGGCCGTCGCGGCCTTCATCGTCCTGGCCATCCAACCGGAAGCCATCGTCACGCCGGGCTTCCAGATGTCGTTCGCGGCGACCGCCGCCTTGGTCGCCCTGGTCGAGGCCTGGCCCAAGCGGACGCGAGAGATTTCCGCCCCGTGGCCGATTCTGGCGATCCAACGGTTCGGCGGCTGGTTGACGGCGGCCGTGGCGGCCAGCGTCGTGGCGGGGCTGACGACCGGGCCGTTCGCCATGCAGCATTTCAATCGCACGGCAATGTACGGGTTGCTGGCGAACCTGGGCACCTCGCCAGTCGCAGACTTCATCCTGATGCCGGCCCTGGCCATCGGCGCGGCGTTAGAGCCGCTGGGATTGGGCGGGCCTTTCCTGGCGGTTGCGGGATGGGGCGTCGATCTTATGCTGGCGATCGGAACCTGGACGGCGGGGCTGCCGGGGGCGGTGCGGACGGTGGCCAGTGCGCCGGACTATGTCCTGCCGATCGCCTTCCTGGGGGTGCTGTTCGTCTGTCTGTGGCAGGGACGACTGAGGTGGCTGGGCCTGCCGCTGGCGGCGGCCATTCTGGTCTGGCCGCGCGCGCCGACGCCGGATCTGTGGATCGGAGACGGGGGGACAAACGCCGCATTTCATCGCGAGAAGGAGGCGGTCGTCGTCAGGCCCGGCGTGCGGGAATTCGCCGTCGATCTCTGGTCACGACGGCGCGGCCTGACCATGACGGATCGGCCGGAGACGGGCTGGGCTTGCGAGCGCTTTTCTTGTCGGCCAGAGGCTGAGCAAGTCGGTCCTGTCGCGATCTGGTGGGGACGCAAGGCTCCCGGTCCGGCCCAGATGGAGGCCCTATGCCGCGCGGCGCCCGTCATCAGCGTGCGCGCGGTCCTCACATCGATTCCAAGCGCTTGTCAGGAACGCCTGGTGCTCGACGCCATCGATTTCGCCAGAGGCGGCGCGATCGAATTATGGCGTGTCAGTCCGTCTGAAACGGATCGATGGCGCGCCGTCTGGACGGCCGACGTGCGGGGCGACCGCCCCTGGGCACGCCAGCCGAACCCGGACGTCAGTGATAGCGGCGCATGAGGCCGACCAGCTTGCCCTGAACGGCGACCTGATCCGACCCGTAGATCTTGGTTTCGTAGTTGCGGTTGGCGGGCTCCAGCGCGATGGAGGCGCCCTTCTTGCGAAGCCGCTTCAGCGTCGCGTGTTCGCCTTCGACCAGCGCCACGACGATCTCGCCCGAGGAGGCGTTGTCCGTCGATTTGATGACCACCATGTCGCCGTTCAGAATGCCCGCCTCGATCATCGAATCGCCTTCGATCTCAAGCAGGTAGTGTTCGCCCGAGCCCAGCATGGATTCGGGAACCGGGTAGCGCGCCGTCTCGTGCTCGATGGCGTCGATCGGCGTGCCGGCGGCGATCTTGCCCATCAACGGCAGCTCGCGGGTGTCGTTGGCCGCAAGGGGCGCCAGTGCGCGGCCGCCGCCGCCTTCGATCACGTCAGGCTTGAACCCGGCCCGGCCGCGCGGCGCGCCGGCCGTGGCCTGCTCGGGCAGTTTGGTCACTTCCAGGGCGCGGGCGCGGTGGGCGAGGCGGCGGATGAAGCCGCGTTCCTCCAGCGCCGTGATCAGCCGGTGGATGCCCGACTTGGACGCAAGGTCCAGCGCCTCCTTCATCTCGTCGAACGAGGGAGAGACGCCCGTCTCCTGTATCCGTTCGTGGATGAACATCAGCAGTTCGTGCTGCTTGCGCGTGAGCATCGCCAGGCCCTCATGCGCCCGCCGACGAATCGGAACGGGCCGTGAACATTTGTCGATGTTCTGTAAGTGTTCCTTCCTAATGTCAACTTAACAGCGCCCTTGGGACGCCGCGTGACGCGAGGAAGGCGATCAGGCCGCCAGCAGTTGCCGCGTCGCCGCCTCGACATCGGCTTGTCGCATCAGGCTCTCGCCGACCAGAATGGCCTGGGCATGGGCGGCCGAGACGCGCTCGACGTCCTCAGGCGTGAAGATGCCGCTTTCGGCGACCAGCAGGGCGCGGACAGGGCTGAGCATCGAGAGGCGCTCGGTCACTTCCAGGTCGACCTCGAAGGTGCGCAGCGACCGATTATTGACCCCGACCAGATCGCCGCCCAGCGCACAGGCGCGGGCCATCTCTTCCTCGTCGTGCGTTTCGATCAGGGCGTCCATGCCGAAGCGCTCGGTTTCGGACAGCAGTTCCGCAGCCAGCCGATCATCGACCATGGCCAGGATGATCAGGATGCAGTCGGCGCCCAGGGCGCGGCTCTCAGCGACCTGCCAGGGATCGACCAGGAAATCCTTGCGCAGGCAGGGCAGGGCCACTGCCTCGCGGGCCTGGCCCAGATAGGCGTCATCGCCTTGGAAACTGGGTCCATCGGTCAAGACCGACAGGCATGCCGCGCCGCCCGCCTGATAAGCACGCGCCAGGGCCGGCGGGTCGAAGTCGGGACGGATCAGCCCCTTGGAGGGACTGGCCTTCTTGATTTCGGCGATCAGAGCCGGACGGCCGGTCTCTTCTACCACACGCTCTAGGGCGGCGCGGAAACCACGCGGAGCCGAAGCGGTGCGGGCCAGCGCCTCGATCGCGTCCTGTGAGGTCGCGGCCATGCGGGCGGCGACGTCTTGGCGCTTGTAGGCGGCGATATGGTCCAGAACGTCGGTCATGCGGGGTCTTGGCTTTCCAGCGGCGTGGAGGTGATGCGGGCCAGACGCTCCAGCGCCTGGGCAGCCCGGCCGTCGTCAATGGCGGCGGCGGCGAGGACAGCGCCTTGGGCAAGGTCGGTCGCCCGGTCCGATACCACGAGAGCGGCGGCGGCGTTCAGCAGCACGATGTCGCGGTAGGGACCGGCCGCGCCCGCCAGCAGGGCGCGCAGGGCGACGGCGTTCTCCTCGGCGTCGCCGCCTCGGATGTCTTCGATGGAGGCGCGGGGCAGGCCGGCGTCCTCGGGCGTGACTTGGAAACGGCGAACCGCGCCGTCCTTCCATTCCGCGACTTCGGTCGATCCAGCGGTCGCCAGTTCGTCCAGGCCCTGTCCGTGCACCGTCCAGGCCCGGGTCGTGCCAAGGCGGCCCAGCACCTCGGCCAAGGGCTCCAGCAGGCGGGGATCATAGACGCCCATGACTTGGCGCTTCGCAGACGCCGGGTTTGAAAGTGGCCCCAAAAGATTGAAAACGGTGCGGAAACCGATCTCGGCCCGGACGGGCCCGACATGGCGCATGGCCCCGTGGTAGGCGGGGGCGAACAGGAAGCAGATGCCGGCCTCGTCCAGCGCCTTCCTCTGCTGGGCCTGATCCGCCATCAGGTTCACGCCAAGGATCGACAGAACGTCGGAAGACCCTGATTTCGATGACATAGCTCGGTTGCCGTGCTTGGCGACCTTCAGGCCCGCGCCGGCCAGAACGAGGGCGGCGGCCGTGGAGATGTTGTAGGTGTGCTGACCGTCGCCGCCGGTGCCGCAGGTGTCGATCACCTCGTAGGGATGATCCAGCGTCAGCGCCGCCTCACGCATGGCGCCGGCGAAGGCGGCGATCTCATCCACCGTCTCGCCGCGCATCCGCATGGCGGTGACGGCGGCGGCGACTTGCGACGGGGTCGGCTCGCCGCGCAGGCAGGCGGCGAAGAAGTCGTGCGCCTGTTGCGATGTCAGGGGATGGCCCTCGACCAGTCGGGCGAGGATCGGCTTGAATCCGTCCCCCACCGTCAGGCGGCCGCGAGGCGCTTCACGCCGGCGATATCCAGGAAGTTGGCCAGCATGTCGTGACCGTGTTCGGTGGCGATGGATTCCGGATGGAACTGCACGCCGTGGATCGGGCGGGTGCGATGCTGCAGGCCCATGATCTCGCCATCGGCGGTCCAGGATGTGACCTCCAGACAGTCGGGCAGGCTCTCGCGCTTCACGGCCAGCGAATGATAGCGGGTGGCGATGAAGGGCGACGGCAGACCGGCGAAGACGCTCTTGCCCTCGTGCAGGATCGGCGAGGTCTTGCCGTGCATCAGCGTCTTGGCGCGGATCACGTCGCCGCCGAAGGCCTGGCCGATCGCCTGATGGCCCAGGCAGACGCCCAGGATCGGCATCGACGCCGGAGCGGTCTCGATCAGCGGCAAACAGATGCCCGCTTGATCCGGCGCACACGGGCCGGGCGAAAGCAGGACGGCAGCGGGGTTCAGCGCCCACGCCTCGTCCACTGTCAGGTCGTCGTTGCGCACCACATGCGTCGGCGCGCCCAACTCCGCGAGGTAGTGGACGAGGTTGTAGGTGAAGCTGTCGTAGTTATCGACGACGAGGATCATGGCTTGGCTTCTAGGCTCGACGGGCGTCCGCGCCAAGCGGGCGCGGCGGTAAAGCGCATTTTAACCCGACCCGGACATAAATGCGGCTGTGAAACTCGCCGCTGAAAAAGATATCGCCGCCAAGATCGCCGCCGCCAAGGCGAAGCTGGTCGTGGTCGAGACGAAGCCCAACCCGGTCGCCGCCCTCGGCGCCGCTGCATTCGCCGCGACGGCGGCCGTGCTGATGGCGGGCGTCGTCATCGTCGGCCCTGGCGTTCACTTCGACGATCCGACGATGACCGTTACGCGCTAACGATTGCCGGTGCGAAAGCGCCAGGCGTCGTCTGCGGCCCGCATCGGCGCGCGGGCCTTGTGCTTGGTTTCGGCGTATTCGGCCGCAGGATCGCTGTCGGCGACAACGCCGGCGCCGGCCTGGACGAAAATCCGGTCGTCGGCGAACAGGGCGGTGCGCAGGGTGATGCAGATGTCCGCCTCGCCGCCAGCCGAGATATAGCCGACGCCGCCGCCGTAACCGACGCCGCGCTTCTCGCTCTCCAACTCGTCGATGACCTCCATCGCCCGCACCTTGGGCGCGCCCGACAGTGTGCCGGCAGGAAGGGCCGCCAGCAGGGTGTCGACGGCGTCCAGCTTCGGATCAGCCTTGCCGCGCACGTTGGAGACGATGTGCATGACCTGGCTATAGCGTTCGACGACGAAGCTCTCGGTCACCTCGACCGTGCCGGGTGCGGCGACCCGACCGACATCGTTGCGGCCCAGGTCAAGCAGCATCAGATGTTCGGCGCGTTCCTTGGGATCGGCCAGCAGTTCGACTTCCAGCGCCTTGTCGGCCTCGGGCGTCGCGCCCCGCATGCGGGTGCCGGCAAGCGGGCGGATGGTGACCTCGCCGTCCTTCAGCCGAACCAGAATCTCGGGGCTGGAACCGGCCAGCTGGAAGCCCTCGAAGTTCAGATAGAACAGATAGGGCGAGGGGTTCTGGCGACGCAGGGAGCGGTAGAAGGCGAACGGATCCTCGGTCCAGGGCGCCGAAAACCGGTGGCTGAGCACGACCTGGAAGATGTCGCCCGCGCCGATGTAGTCCTTGGCCTTGGCGACCATTTCGCCGAACGCGGCTTCGTCCACGGGTGAGGTGAAGGTCGGCGCCGGCGTTTCCTGCGGCGCGGCGCGGACGGGCAGGGGCTCGCGCAGCGCGGTCTCGAACGCATCCAGTCGCGCCACGGCGGTGTCGAAGGCCTCGCGCGGGGCGATGCCGGCGTCGGGATAGGCGGCGGAGACCAGAACGATTTCGTGACGCACGGAATCAAAGATGGCGACCAGCGACGGCCGGGTCAGAACAGCGTCCGGCAGATCCAACGGATCGGGGTTGGGCGCGCCCAGCGGCTCCAACAGGCGCACCATGTCGTAGCCGAAGACGCCGAACAGGCCGGCGGCCATGGGCGGCAGGCCATCGGGCAGGTCGAACTTCGACGCGGCGATCAGGGCGCGCAGAGATTGCAGGGTGGGCAGGGCTTCAGCCGTGAACCGGCCCTCGGCGATGTCCGGCCCGCGCGACAGTTCCGCCGCGTTCGAACGACAGCGCCAGACGACGTCTGGGTCCAGCGTCAGGATCGAATACCGTCCCTTGACCGCACCGCCTTCTACCGATTCCAGCAGACATGCGTAGGGGCGGTGGCGACCCAGTTTCAGATAGGCCGAGACTGGCGTTTCCAGGTCGTCGATGATCCGGCGCACCAACACCTGCGGCCGACCGGCCGATAGGCCGGCGTCGAAGGCGGCGAAGTCGGCTTGCCCAGACGCAGCCTCGGTCATTGCGCCGGGGCTGCGGGCGTCGCGTCGGCCGACAGGCCCAGGGCCGAACGGGCCTGAACCGGGTCGTTCTTGGCCTTGGAGCGCTGGGCGCCGGCGGCGAAGGACGTCTCGACCATGGCCTGGACCAGTTCCTGCGTCAGGCGCGGACGAACCTGTTCTGCCAGCGGCCCTGCGACGGCGGGATTGGCGGCAAGGACATTGTCCACGCGACCGACGACGTAGGCGGTCTGCGACGCGGGTTGCGAGAAGGCCTGACCCTTGGACTGGCCGAACAGACCTTGCAGCACGCCCTGACCCAGCGAGTCCTGCGTCGCCTGGTTGCGGACGACGCCGGTGCGGACCGTCAAGGGCGCATTGACCGAGCGGGCGACGGCGGCGATGTCCTCGCCGTTGCGGACGCGGGTAGTCAGTTCTTCCGCCTTGGTCGAAAGACGACGCATCGTCTCGCGCTGTATCCATTGGGCCGTCAGGGGCTCGCGCACCTCGGCCAGGGTCGGCAGGGCCGACGGACGGATGTCGTTGACGCGCACGGCGAAATACTGGCCCTGGCCGGCGTCGATCACGTCGCTTTCGCCGCCCTTGGTCAGCCCCCAGGCCGTCTCGAAGATTTGCGGCGGGGCGTTCAGCGCCTCTCCGTTCGGCAGCTTGCCGTCGCGGGTGAAGGGCGGCAGATCGACCACGCGTCCGCCGGCATCGCGGGCGGCGTCGGCCAGGTTCTTGCCGGCCGTGCGAGCGGCTTCGTATTTCTCGACCTTGGCGTAGGTCTGGGTCTTCACGTCTTCGGCGCGCAGTTCCTGGACCAGTTCTTCACGTGCGCTCTCCAGCGTCGCAGGCGCTGCAGGCTGGATGGCGGTGACCTTGGCTACGGCGAAGCCTACGCCGGCCTGAACCGGGTCGGAAACCTGGTTGGCTTGCAGGCCGAAGACGGCGCCGGCCGTCGCGGCGTCGCCGATGGCCGACCGGGGCGTGGCGTCGAAGGTAGCGGGCGTGACGTTGTTGGCGCGACCGACGTCGGCCGGCGACTGGCCGGCGCGGAGGGCGGCGGCGATCTTCTGGGCCGTTTCGCGGTTGGGCGCCGTCAAGGTGACGAAGGTGCGGGTCTCGGGCTTGCCCAGAGTGTCCTTCTTGAACTCGAAACGCTCGCGGATGCGGTCGTCCGTGATCGGCGTCGCGGCCGAGGCTTCAGGCGTGAACAGGACGACGGACACCATGCGGAACTCCGGCGCACGCAGGCGCTCGGCGTTTTCCTGGATGAAGGCGTTCAGCTGGGCGTCGGTCGGGGCAGGGACCTGACCCGCCATTGCAGACGTGACCTCGAACCAGCGACCGTCGCGGCTTTCGAAGGCCGAGCCGGCCAGCAGCGCGCCATAGATGCGTGGCACGCGGGCGCCGGCGAAGACGGCGGCGCCGAAATGTTCGGTGACGTATTGGTCGCGCAGATCCTGTTCCAGCATGGCCGGGGTCAGGTTCTGCTGGGCCAGGGCGGCCTCATAGGCCTGTTGGTCGAACTGGCCGGTGACCGAGTTGAAGAAGGCCGGGATCTGGCGGATCTGCTTGACGATCAGTTCCTTGCCGGGACGGATGCCCGCCTTCCAGGCCCAGTTCAGGAAGCCCAGCTGCTGGGTCTGCTCGGTCAGGAATCGGGTGTGGATGTTCTCTGCGACCAATTCTTCGTTGGTCAAAGGACGGCCGACCTGCTGCTGCAGGCGTTCACGCACCTGATCGAAGGCCGTGCGGAACTCCACCTCGCTCATCGAACGGTCGCCCGCATCGATGACGTGCTTGGGACCCAGGTTCGAGAACACGTCCATCCGCGCGCCGACGATCACGAAACTGATCGCGATCAGGACAAGGAGGGCGGCCGCCCATTTGGATCGAGAGAAGGCGCGGAAGGCGGTGAGCATTCGAAAACCCGAGACTGGCCGAGATTGGGGCCGATGTTGGCGTCAGTGGTCGCGTATAGTCGGGCCGGGCACGCTGCTGCAAGGACGGCATCATGTTCGGATTGCGGCGGGGCCCCTTGGCTTCGGGGTTTTCGCCTTCTAGAGAGGCGGCCATGAAACAATCCGTGAAGTTGATCGTCGGCAATTGGAAGATGAACGGCTTGTCGGCCGCCCTGGCGCAGGCTGAATTGATAAGGGACGCCGTCAGCGCAGCGGGGCAGGGGCCCAGGGTCGTCCTGTGCCCGCCTGCCACCCTGATCGACCGGATGCGTGCGGCGCTGGCGGGCAGCGGCGTCGCCGTGGGCGGTCAGGACTGCCACGAGAAGCAGGTCGGCGCCTTCACCGGCTCGGTATCGGCGGAAATGCTGGCCGATGCGGGTGCGGCCGTCGTGATTCTTGGGCATTCGGAACGCCGCGCGGCCTTTGGCGAGACCGATGCCGACGTCGCCGCCAAGGTCGAGGCCGCCATCGCTGCGGGGCTGGAGCCCATCGTCTGCGTCGGCGAAACGCTGGAGCAACGCGAGGCGGGCGAGGCCATCGCTGTGGTTTCCGCACAGGTCGAGGGTTCCTTGCCGACGGGCCTGACCGAGCGCGACTTCGCCGTGGCCTATGAGCCGGTATGGGCCATCGGGACCGGTCTGACGCCGACGCTGCAACAGATCGCCGAGGTCCACGCCGCCATCCGTGCGGCCATGGTCAAGCGGTTGGGCGAGAGCGCGCGAACCGCGCCAATCCTGTACGGCGGCTCGGTGAAGCCCGAAAACGCCCGGGACATTCTGGCCACGCCGGAAGTCGGCGGCGCCCTGGTCGGCGGGGCGTCGCTGAAGGCCGAAGATTTCATGCCCATCGTCAAAGCGGCCGCCTGACGTTTGCTCCGGAACGGCTTCGATGATAGAGGCCGCCGCTTGATCGGCGCAGATCCGCGCCCACATGAATGACGCCATGCTCCAGACCATCCTGCTCGTCGCCATCATCATCATCGCCGTGTCCCTGACGGGCGTGGTGCTGCTTCAACGTTCCGAGGGCGGCGCCCTGGGGATGGGCGGCGGACCGTCGGGCTTCATGACGGCGCGCGGCGCAGGCAACCTTCTGACGAAGGTGACCTGGATCCTGGCCTTCCTGCTGTTCGGCCTGACCATCGTCCTGACCGTCGTCGGCAACATGGATCGCGCTTCGGTCTCGGTGATCGACGCCGACGCCGTCGGCTCGCTGGCCACCACGCCTCAGACGCAGCAGCAGGCGCCCGCTCAGCAACAGCCCGCCGCTCCGGCGCAGCCGACGGCTCCGTCGCTGGACGATCTGGAAGCCAGCCTGCCGTCGGCGACGACGGCGCCGCCGGCCCAGCAGCCCGCCCAGTAAGGGTCAGGCCAAAGACCCGACTTTCCGAAAGCGCGCCGCAGGGCGCGCTTTCTTCTTTTGATCAACAGTTCGATTCGCAGCGGGCGATGCGCCGTTCGCGAATCATGGAGTAAGGTGTCCGCCCATGGCTCGCTATGTGTTCATCACCGGCGGCGTGGTTTCCTCGCTAGGAAAAGGCCTCGCCTCCGCCGCTCTCGGCGCTCTTCTGCAGGCGCGCGGCTACAAGGTCCGCCTGCGCAAGCTCGACCCCTATCTGAACGTCGATCCGGGCACGATGAGCCCGTATCAGCACGGCGAGGTCTTCGTGACCGACGACGGCGCCGAGACCGACCTGGACCTGGGCCACTACGAGCGGTTCACCGGGGTGTCGGCGGCCAAGTCCGACAATATCACCACGGGCCGGATCTATTCGACCATCCTGGAGAAGGAACGGCGTGGCGACTATCTGGGCGCGACCGTGCAGGTCATTCCGCACGTCACCGACCAGATCAAATCCTTCTGCCTGACCCCGGCCCTGACCGACGAGGGCGAGGAGGTCGATTTCGTCTTGGTCGAGATCGGGGGCACGGTCGGCGACATCGAGGGTCTGCCCTTCTTCGAAGCCATTCGTCAGCTGGGGCAGGACCTGCCGCGCGGCCAGTCGTGCTTCGTCCACCTGACGCTGCTGCCCTTCATCAAGACCGCCGGCGAGATGAAGACCAAGCCGACCCAGCACTCGGTCAAGGAACTGCGCTCCATCGGCATTCAGCCGGATATCCTGCTGTGCCGTTGCGAGTTCCCGATCCCGGCCGAGGAGAAACGCAAGATCGGTCTGTTCTGCAATGTGCGCGAAAGCGGCGTCATCCAGGCGATGGACTCGGCCGACATCTACGCCGTGCCGCTGGATTACCACCGCGAAGGTCTGGACCGCGAAGTTCTGGCCCATTTCGGCATCGACGACGCGCCCGAGCCCGACCTGACGATGTGGCAGGAGATCGCGCGGCGCCGCCTGCAGCCGGACGGCGAAGTCACCATCGCCGTGGTCGGCAAATATACTGTTCTCAAGGACGCCTATAAGTCATTGATCGAAGCCCTCCATCACGGAGGGGTGGCCAATAACGTGAAGGTCAACATCGACTGGGTCGAGGCCGACACCTTCGAAGGCGACCCCGAGGCCTGCGAACAGCGGCTGCAGGGCGCCCACGCCGTTCTGGTGCCGGGCGGATTCGGCGAGCGCGGCTCGGAAGGCAAGATCGAAGCGGCGCGGTTCGCCCGAGAACGCAACATTCCCTATTTCGGCATCTGCTTCGGCATGCAGATGGCGGTGATCGAGGCGGCGCGGAACCTGGCCGGCTATCCCAAGGCCTCGTCCACCGAGTTCGGCCCGACCGCCGAGCCGGTCGTGGGCCTGATGACCGAATGGACCCAGGGCAATCAGCGCGTCCTGCGCCAGCAGGGCGGCGATCTGGGCGGGACCATGCGTCTGGGCGCCTATGACTCGACCCTGACGGCAGGATCCAAGATCGCGGAAATCTACGGTTCCACCGCCATCAGCGAGCGTCACCGCCACCGCTACGAGGTCAATATCAACTATCGCGAAGCGATCGAGCAAAAGGCCGGCCTGGTCTTCGCCGGCCTGTCGCCTGACGGCGTCCTGCCCGAGACGGTGGAGCGCCCTGACCATCCCTGGTTCATCGGCGTCCAGTATCACCCCGAGCTAAAGAGCCGGCCGTTCGCGCCTCACCCGCTGTTCGCCAGCTTCATCGGCGCTGCCGTGGTCCAGAGCCGCCTCGTCTGACGGAACGCTGTTCAGGGACTCCATCGGGTCCGCGTTTTGCAGTAGACTGCGCGGAATGGATCGAATTGGCACGATCCGAGATGCGGTGGGCCGTCGATGATCGGCGAGTTGCTCTATCACCTGCACAGGCATTTCCGCCTGGTGCTGATCGCCGGCGGGCTGGTGCTCATCGTCGGCGTGGCCCTGCTCGGCTACGAAGCCGTGCGGCAAATGGGCGACCCGTCGGCCCGCCCGGCCGATGCCGGACGGGCCTGAGCCGTCAGTCGATCTTCAGCCGCATGAAGATCATCGCCCCGTCGGGATCGCCGCCGTAAAGCGGCTCCAGCGCCGTCGGCACACGGTTCATCGCATAGAGGCCGCCGAGGCCGAACCGGACGTGTTCGGCGATCCGCCAGTCCCGCACCACGCCGACCGACGCCTTGCCGACCGTGTAGAGTGGACCGTGACCGCCGCCGACGCCGGGAACCAGTTCATCCGTCTCGATCCGTTCGGCGCGGGCGAAGACCGTCCAGCGGTCGTTCGGGTGGACGGCGGATTCCAGCAGCCAGCCGTCTTTCGATTCGTCGTGATCGTTGGTCTTGCGGCCCCAGGCCAGGGTCGAGGACCACCAGCCGGTCTCGCCCAGTCGCCGGGTATGGATGGCGCTGGCCGACCATTTGGTCTCGTCCTCGTCCGGCTCCAGCTGTTCCGGTGCGGAGACATCGGCGTAGGAGGCCTGGAGCGACCATTCGTCGGTCGGGTTCCAGGCGGCCCGCACGGACCAGCTGTCCAGCCGTGGCGAATCGATGCCCCAACGTTCCTCGTCCGGTTCGCGTCCCTTGAAGGCCGAGGTCTCGATCTTGAACCGATCACGCGCCCAGCCCAGGGTGGTCACGCCGAAGACGATATGGGTCGAGTCCAGCCAGTGATGGGTGATCGGCGCCTCGGGACTGTCCATCGCGCTCATCCGGTGCATGAAGGCGGGCGGACCGAAGGCGGGTTCGCCCGGCAGGCCGATGTAGCCATAGACGCTGTTCTTGTCGGACAGACGCTTCGAATAGCTGGCCGACAGTTCCATGAAGAGGTCGTGCGGATGCTGGCGATCGACCAGGGGACTGATCCCGTCCGCCGTCTCGCCCGCCGCCAGCAGCAGCGGATAGCCGGACTTGCCCATCAACGGGTCGGGGCTGAGCATGGCGCGCAGGTTCAGCGTCGAACCGTCGTTGAAGTCGCGCCGCGCCGAGGTCATCAACATCCCGGCGACGAAGGTCTTGTCGCCGCCGCGCGGGCCGGACTGGGTGTCATAGACCAGGTTGAGCATGGCATGGGTCATCACCATCCAGTCGCCCCGGACGGTATGGATGCCGCCATGTTCACCGGCGTCGGGTTGCCAGCCGGTGCCCGAGGCGTCGCGGCTCATGGGCCAGGGGCCATAGGGGCTGGTCATCGGATGATCCATGCTGGCGTGATCAACGGGCGTCGCATCTGACATCGGCATGGGCATGTCGTGGCCGGCGTGCGGGTCCGCCGACGGTGCGGTCGTGGTTGGTTGAGCGTGCTGGGAGTGATCCTGCGCCGCCGTAGCTTGAGCCAGGGCGAGCAAGGAAACGCCGGCGCAGGCGCTGGCGAGAATACGGATAGCCACTCAAGGCCTCCTTTAATGATCGTGACGGATTGCGCCCTCGTAAGGCGCGAGCGGTGTCAGACGATCAGGAGGCGGGGTGGGCCGGGTTCGGGCGACAGAAGCCGACCAGCGGGCATGTCGATCAGTCCGGCGGCGAGACGCGCGGGCGAGACCTTCAATCCGGACAGGGGCGCGGGGTCCAATGTCGGCGTCGCCACGCAGGCGACGCAGCAGATCATCGCCTTCATGGCCTTGGGGGCGTGACTGGGGGCCTCACCCGGCATGGGCTGGCCTGTTTCATGACAGGGCGCAGCGGCGGCAGGCGACGCGGACGCGCCGACCGTGCCGAGCGCCAGCACCGCCAGGGCGCTGATCAGCAGCAACAGGGATTGAAGGATCTTCACTGCGTCAGGATAGGCGTCGGGGCGATGCGTCGCAATGCGTCAACGGGTCGGCTTCTTGTCCACCAGCGGCAGGCCCGGGGCGTCGGGTGCGACCGCCCCCCCTTGGCCCAGCGCTCGCTGCATGAAGACGACATCGCGCCAGTCGTCATGCTTCCATCCTGCCGCCTTGAACACGCCGGCGTCGGTGAAGCCGCGCGTGCGATGCAGGGCGATGGACCCCGTGTTCTCGGAATCGCCGATCACCGCCACCATCTGACGAAGCCCCATCGCATCGCAGCGCGCGATCAGCACATCGAGCAGGGCGCCGGCGACGCCGCGTCCCCTGGCCCAGGGCGCCACATAGATCGAGTCCTCGACCATGTAACGATAGGCCTGACGGGTACGAAAAGGCCCGGCATAGGCGTAACCGGCCACTTCACCGTCGATCTCGACCACAAGTCGCGGCAGGCCCAGAGCTTCGACCCCGGCCAGCCGGGACGCCATTTCGATCTCGTCAGGCGCCTCCAGCTCGAAGGTGCCGCGACCATTGGCGACGCTCTCGGCATAGATGGCCGTTATCGCGGCGATGTCGTCGGGACGGGCGTCGCGAACCGTCGGTGCGCTCACGCCTTCTCCCAGCCCTTGTCGATGGCCCATACCGCGAAGGCGTAGTCGTGAGCGACCTCCTTCAAATAGTCGAACCGGCCGGCGGCGCCGCCGTGCCCCGCTTCCATATTGATCTTCAGCAGCACCGGCTTGCCCGAGGTCGTGGCGGGCCGCAGCTTGGCGACCCACTTCTCCGGCTCCCAATAGGTGACGCGCGGATCGGACAGGCCGCCTGTGGCCAGCACCGCCGGATAGGCCTTGGGCTCGACCTGATCATAGGGGCTGTAGCTCATCATGTAATCGTAGGCGGCCGGGTCTTCGATAGGATTGCCCCACTCTGGCCATTCCGGCGGCGTCAGCGGCAGGGAGGTGTCGCTCATGGTGTTGATCACATCGACGAACGGCACCTGGCCGATGATGCCGGCCCACAGGTCAGGACGCATGTTGTTGACCGCGCCCATCAGCAGGCCGCCGGCCGATCCGCCCTGGGCCACGATGTTTCCGGCCGCGGCGTATTTGCGACCGATCAGATGTTCGGCGGCGGCGATGAAGTCGGTGAAGGTGTTCTTCTTCGTCATCTTCCTCGCGTCGAGGAACCAGCCCCAGCCCTTGTCGGACCCGCCACGAATGTGGGCGATGGCGTAGATCCAGCCGCGATCCACCAGCGAAAGTCGGTTGGTCGAGAAGCTGGCGGGCATGGGGATGCCGTAGGAGCCGTAGCCGTAGAGCAGCAGGGGCGCGGAGCCATCCACCGGGGTGGATTTGCGGCGCAGCACAGTGACCGGCACCAACTGTCCGTCCGAGGCGGGGGCGTTCAGCCGATCGACCACATAGTCCGCGATATTGTGGCCCGATGGGATCTCCTGCGTCTTGCGCAGGGTCCGCTCGCGCGTCGCCATGTCGTAGTCGAAGGTCTGGGTCGGAGTTGACGGCGAGTTGTAGGCGTAGCGGGTGGTCGTCGTCTCGAACTCGGATGCGCCGGCCAGCGACAGGGCGAAGGCAGGTTCGTCGACGGCGATCTCGTGCTCCTCGCCGGCGCGGTCGCGAATGATGATGCGGGTGTTGGCGTCGGCGCGTTCCTGGCGCGCCAGGTGATCGTTCGTCAGGTCCAGGCCTTCGATGAAGCGACCGGGCGTGTGGGGGACGAGGTCGGTCCAGTTCGCCTTGGACGGCGTCGCCGTCGGGGCCTGGACGATCTTGAAGTCGATGGCTTCGTCGGCATTGGTGCGGATCACCCAGCGGTCGCCCCAGTGATCGGCGTCATAGCGAATGGCGACCACGCGCGGCTCCAGCACCACGGGTTCGGCCGTCGGCGTTGCGGCGGGGATGTAGCGGGCTTCCGACGTTTCCTGGTTCTGGATGCCGATGACGATGAACTGGTCGTCGGCCGTGCGTCCGACGCCGATGAACATGCCGTCGTCGGCCTCTTCATAGACCAGGGTGGTTTCGCCGCCGCGCGCCGCACGACGGAAGATCTTGTCGGGGCGGCCGTTGTCGTCGCGATTGGTCCAGAAGATCCACTGGCTGTCGGGCGAGAAGACGAAGTCGCCGGTGGCGCTGTCGATCACGTCGGGCAGGACCTCGCCGGTCGCCAGATCCTTGACGTAGATCTTGTGGACTTCCGAACCCTGCGCATCCTCTGAATAGGCGAACAGGGTATGATCCGGGCTGTGGCTCGCGGCCGAGACTTCCGAATAGGCCTTGCCCTTGGCCAGTTCGTTGGCGTCCAGCAGCAGTTGGGGCGTGGGGGCCATGACGAAGTTCTTTGTCACCGGCTGACCATCCGCCATCCATGTGCCCTGGCGCTCTACGCGCATGTAGCGCGGATGCTGATCGCCTGTCTGGTATTCGACGTAGTAGTTCCAGCCTCCGTCCGGCGCGGGGACGGAGCTGTCGTCTTCCTTGATGCGACCGCGCATCTCCGCAAACATCGTCTGCTGCAGAGGCAGGGTGGAGGCCATCATGGCCTCGCGATAGGCGTTCTCGGCCGTCAGATGCTCCTTGACCTCGGCCTTGATCAGGGTCGGGTCGCGCAGCACGGCCTGCCAGTTGTCGTCCTTCATCCACTGATAGTCGTCGGTCCTGGTGCGGCCCAGCTGCTCGATGACGACAGGGATTTTCTTGGCGACGGGCGGTTGAGGCATGGGAGATCCGGTGGACTGGCGAGCGAGCGCGGGGGAGGCCGAGGCGGCAAGCGCCGTCGCAGCGGTGGACATGATCAGTTGCCGACGATTCATCGGTCGCTCCCCTTGATAGCCGAAGGCGAAGTTTGGGCGCGGCGGGCGTCGAACGTCAAATGAAGAAACGCCCCAACGCCTAGCCCGCCAAGGCGTCCACCGTCATCCGTTGCAGCAATTCGCCCCCTTGGCCGATGGCCGCCAGTCGGCTGGAGACATGGCCCAGCAAATTGGCGGCATAGACTTCGTAGAGGTCCAGCTTGCCTTGCAGCCAGGCCGGATCGCCGTCCTGCGCATCCAGCTTCGCCTTGGCCGCCAGCGCGCCCTTGGCCAGCATCCAGCCGCCGACGACGTCGCCCAGCAGCTTCAGATAGGCGTCGGCCGCCGCCAGCACGTCGGCCGCTGCATTCGGATCGGCCTTCTGATCCAGCAACCAAAGGGTGGCGTCCTGAACCGCCTCGATGGCCGTCGCAAACCGTTCGACCGGCTTGCCGCTGTAAAGGGCGGCGAGATCGATCAGGGTGGCCTTCATGTCCGCAATCAGAGCCTTGGCCGATTCGCCGCCGTCCATCGACAACTTACGCCCGACCAGGTCCATCGCCTGGATGCCGTTGGTGCCCTCGTAGATCGGAGCGATGCGCGCGTCGCGATAGTATTGGGCCGCGCCGGTCTCCTCGATGAAGCCCATGCCGCCGTGGATCTGGATGCCCATCGAGGCGACCTCGCAGCCGACATCGGTGGACCAGGCCTTGGCGATGGGGGTGAACAGGTCCTCGCGGCCCTTCCAGCGTCGACGCTCCTCTTCGGTCCCGGCGTGTTTCGCCAGATCGGCGGCGACGCCTGTGGACAGACAGATGGCGCGGGCAGCCGAAATCTTGGCCTTCATCACGCTCAGCATGCGACGCACGTCGGGATGGTCGAAGATCGGGGCGTTGGCTTCGCCGGTCCAGACCGAACGGCCCTGACGGCGGTCCAGCGCATAGGCGAGGGCGTGCTGATACGCGCGTTCGGCGATGCCGACGCCCTCGACGCCGACGGCCAGGCGGGCGGCGTTCATCATCACGAACATATGGGCCAGGCCCTGGTTCGGCTGACCGACCAGTTCGGCGGTCGCGCCTTCATAGCTCATGACGCAGGTGGGGGAGGCGTGGATGCCCAGCTTGTGCTCGACCCCGACCGGGCGGAAGGCGTTGCGGTCCCCCAGGGCCCCGTCGTCATTGACCGCGAACTTGGGCGTAAGGAACAGGCTGATGCCCTTGGGGCCCTTGGGCGCATCGGGCAGACGGGCCAGCACCAGATGCACGATATTGTCGGTAGCGTCGTGATCGCCCCAGGTGATGTAGATCTTCTGGCCGTTCAGGGCGTAGGTGCCGTCGCCGTTTGGCGTCGCTGTAGTGATCAGAGAGCCCAGATCGGAGCCTGCGCCGGGCTCGGTCAGCACCATGGCCCCGGTCCATTCGCCGCTGACCAGCTTGGTCAGATATTTGGCCTTCTGCTCTTGGGTTCCGACCTGCTCCAGCGCCTCGATGGAGGCCAGGGACAGCATGGGGCAAAGGCCGAAGGCCATGTTGGCGGCATGGACGGTCTCGTAAGCCGCGAGTTCAAGCGCCTTGGGCAGGGCCTGACCGCCGGCTTCGGTCGAGGCGGACAGGCCGGTCCATCCCCCAGCCGCAAACTGGCGATAGGCGTCGGCGAAGCCCGGCGCGGCGGTGACCGAGCCGTTGGCGTAGGTCGAACCCTTCTGGTCGCCGATCCGGTTCAACGGCGCCAGCACCTCTTCCGAAAACTGGCCCGCCGCTTCCAGCACGGCCAAAGCGACATCGGCATCATAGTCGGGAAAGGCTCCGGTCGCCGCCACATCGGCCATGCCGGCCACCGCCTCCAGGGTGAAGGCCAGGTCTCGAACGGGGGCGCGGTAGGTCATGGGTTTCCTCAATCGTCGTTGCGGCCTAAGTGCCGCGTCGGGGCCGGTCGCTGCAAGCGTCTTGGCGACGCGCCCCATCTAGGTACAAGGTGACGTAGTGCCGTCACGGAAGGGAAGACATGGGCGAGCCCCGCAATCGATATTCGACCGTTTCCCTGCTGTTTCACTGGGGCATCGCCCTGGCCGTCCTGATCCAGGTGCTGCTGATCACGGCGCATGAGAATACGGAAGGGCCGATCTCCGGCCAGTTCGTGATGCTGCACAAGTCGCTGGGCCTGACGATCCTGACGTTGACCCTGGCGCGGATCGGCTGGCGTCTGGCCCATCCGGCCATCCCTCTGCCGTCCGGTCTGCCGCGGTGGCAGCGGATCGCGGCGCGCGTCAGCCATGTGTTGTTCTATCTGGCGCTGATCGTCATTCCCATGACCGGCTGGCTGGCGTCTTCGGCGGGCGGTAGAGCAATCGAATGGTTCGGCCTGTTTTCCTGGCCGCTGCTGCCCATCGGCGGCGGACGCGATGCGGCGCGCAGCCTGATGGGTCTGCATGAGCTGGTGGTGAAGGGCCTCTACGTCCTGATCGCCCTGCATGTTCTTGCGGCGCTGAAGCATCAGTTCATCGACCGGGACAATGTGCTGCACCGGATGATCCCGATCATCCCCCGCCGGCCGTGAGCGAGACCCCGGATCAGGCGGCGCAGGCGTTGGCGAACGGCGATCTGATCCTGATGCCGACCGAGACGGTCTATGGGCTCGGCGCCGATGCGGGCAATGCCCAGGCGGTCGCGGCTATCTTTGCCGCCAAGGGAAGACCTAGGTTCAACCCGCTTATTTCCCACGTCATCGATACGGATGCGGCGGCGGTCATCGGAGCATTCGGTCCGGCGGCACGTGCCCTGGCCGAGGCCTTCTGGCCGGGTCCGTTGACGCTGGTAACGCCGGTTCGGGACGCTACGCGCGTCTGCGATCTGGCGCGCGCCGGGTTGGACAGCGTGGCGATCCGCGTGCCCGCCCATCCGATGGCGAGGGAGGTGCTGGCCGCGTTCGGCGGTCCCGTCGTGGCGCCGTCGGCCAATCGCTCTGGCCGACCCAGCCCGACGACATTCGCCGATGCGGTGGACGAAACGGGCTTCGCGGTCGCCGCCGCCGTCGATGGCGGTTCTTGCCAAGTCGGCTTGGAGAGCACGGTCCTGTCTGTGCTGGACGGACGTGTCGCCCTGCTGCGGCCGGGCGCCGTCACCCGGGCCGAGATCGAGGCGCTCGTCGGCCCGCTGGCGGACAGCGGAGAAGGGCATCGGTCGCCTGGGCGGTTGGCTCTGCACTACGCGCCGGACGCTCCAGTCAGGATCGAGGCAGATGAGGCAAAGAGCGGCGAAGTCCTGCTGGGGTTCGGCCCCGGCGTTGGTGATCCGCGTTGGAGTTTGAGTTCGTCTGGCGACCTGCGAGAGGCGGCGGCCAATCTGTTTCGGCTGTTGCGCGAGGCGGACCGGACGCATCCAGTCGGAATCGCCATTTCGCCGATCCCGATGACCGGATTGGGCGAGGCCATCAATGATCGGCTGAGTCGAGCCGCAGGCTTCGTCGGTTAGCCGAACCGGGCCTGGAGATCGACGCTGGACTGACGGCCGACGCTGGGCAAGCAGGTCGTGAGCCAGTCGTCCGCGGCGGCGCGACCTCGCGCTTTCAGGTCGTTGAGGAAGCCCCATTCGGTATTGAACTTTGACCGCAGCGACAGGTCCGATAGCCAGCCGTCCGCTTCAATGGCGTGCAGGCGGACGTGGCGATAGGGGCCTGATCCGCCGCCCTTCAGCTGGCCTTGGGCGATCAGCTCGCCGGCCAGGGCGATGGCGCGCAGTTCGGCGACCAGCGGCGCGTTGAAGACGATCTCGTTCAGCCGATCCACGATGTCGCCGGCGCTGCGGGGCGTCTCGTCGCGCGCCAGGGGGTTCAGCGTCACCAGCAGCACGTCATCCGGTGTATCCTCGCCGGTCAGCGGCCAGAGCGGCGGATTGGTCAGATAGCCGCCGTCCCAATAGAGCTCGCCGTCGATCTCGACCGCCTGGAACAGATGGGGCAGGCAGGCGGAGGCCATCAGGACATCGGCATTGATCTCGTGCGTCTCGAAAAGCCGGGTCTTGCCTTGGCGGACGGCGGTGGCGGCGACGAACAGCCGAATGTCCGAGGCCTGGACCGCGCCGAAATCGACGGCCGCCTTCAGAACTCGATTTAGAGGATTGTGGTTCAGCGGATTGAATTCATAGGGGCTCATGGACATCGCCAGCGTTTCGCCGGCGCGCCAGAAGGGGTTGTCCTTGATCCAGTCGGGCGGCTGGGCGGCGTTCCACATGGCGCTGTCGCCAAAGACGTTTCGACCACCGGACTGGTTCACCTCGCGCCACAGCTTGTCCAGCGCCGCACGGGCGTCACCTATCGCGAGGCCGGACACAAGGGCCGCGCCGTTCATGGCCCCGGCCGAGACGCCGGACACCGCGCGGACATCCAGCCGGTCGTCTTTCAGCAGTCGGTCGAGCACGCCCCACTGAAAGGCGCCGTGCGCGCCGCCGCCCTGAAGCGCGAGACAGACGGGGCGACGGCCTGTGGGAGCGGGCAGATCTTCCGCCGGTTGGGCGGTCTTGCGTTTGAAGATCGCCATGGTCGCCCCAGTCTGAAATTATTGAGCGGTCCAACCGCCGTCGATGGAGAAGCTGGCGCCATTCGCCGAGGCGCCGAGATCACTGACCAGATAGAGGAATATCCCGGTCAGTTCGTCCGTGGTCACGAATCGTTTGGTCGGCTGTGCGGCCAGAATGACGTCGGTCAGCACCTGCTCCTCGGTCATGTTGCGGGTGCGGGCCTGGTCCGCGATCTGTTTCGTCACGATCGGCGTCTCGACGAAGCCGGGGCAGATGGCGTTGCAGGTGATGTTGTCCCGCGCCAGTTCCAGCGCCACCGTCTTGGTGAAGCCGATGACGCCATGCTTTGCGGCCACATAGGCGGACTTGAACGGACTGGCGACCAGCCCGTGGGCAGAGGCCATGTTGACGATCCGGCCGCGCCCTTGCGCCTTCATGATCGGGATCGCGGCGCGGGTGGCGTAGAAGGCCGAAGACAGGTTGATGGCGATGATCTTCTCCCACTGGTCGGTGGGGAATTTCTCGACCGATTCGACGTGCTGGATGCCGGCGTTGTTGACCAGGATATCCAGGCGGCCGAGTTCGCCCTGGGCGAAGGCGACCATGTCCGCGATCTCTTCGCCGCGCGTCATGTCGGCGGGGTGGTATCGGACGCGAACCCCGGACGAGGCCTCCAGGTCGGCGCGCGTGCGTTCGATCTCGGCCGGATCGCCCAGGCCGTTCAGGACGACGTCGCCGCCGCCCGCCGCCACGGCCCGCGCCAGGGCAAGGCCGATGCCTGAGGTCGATCCGGTCACGATCGCAACCTGGCCCTTCAAATCGCCGATCATGCGCAGCGCGGGCGTGTCGCCTTGGACGTCAGAGGATGTTTCGGGCCGTTGCGACATGGATCCGCCTTGGGTTCTTTTGCGGGAGACTAACGGCAGGACCGGGCAAGGATCAAGAATTTCCCGATCTGATGAATATCCAGTCGCTTTCGGTCGAGGCGTCCTTGTCGAACGTGTAGCCGCCGCGGTCGAAAGCCTTCAGGTCCGCCACCCGTTCCACGCGCTCGTCGATGGCGAAGCGGGCCATGGCGCCGCGCGCCTTCTTGGCGAAGAAGGAGACGATGCGGCTCTCGCCGTTCTTCTTTTCGCGGAACTGCGGCGTCACGACCGGCAGCTTCAGCGCCTTGGCGTCCACGGCGCCGAAATATTCCTGGCTGGCCAGATTCACCAGGGTGGGATCGGTCTGGCCTTCGGCGTCTTCGTTCAGTCGCTTGGAAATCCGCTCGCCCCAGAAGTCGTACAGGCTGGTCCCGCGCCGGGTCTTCAAGCGCGTGCCCATTTCCAGGCGGTAGGGCTGAATTCGGTCCAGCGGACGCAGTAGGCCATAGAAACCAGACAGGATGCGAAGATGGTCCTGGGCATAAGCCAATGACTTGGCGTCGAGTTCGCGCGCTTTCAGCCCCTCATAGACGTCGCCGGCAAAGGCGAAGGCGGCTTGGACGCCATCCATCGATTCAGAATCGAAAGCCTTGAATCGCGCGACGTTCAGGGTCGCCAGGTCGTCAGAAATCCCCATCAGGCGGCGAAGATCTGCCTTGGTCTGACGCCGTGCGGTCGTCGCCAGGCTAGCGGTATCCTCGACGAATCGACGTTCAGTGCCGGGAATCGCCGGATCGGCCTCGGTGAAGTCGAGCCGTTTGGCGGGAGAAAGGACGATCAGCAAGAGGCGGCTCCGTGGTGGCGGGGTTCACATAGGCCGCTTCGGCGACGATTTGAACCGGGTGCGATGCCCCACCTGGCCGACCTAGCAACCTCCGCAGTCGTATGGACGATGGCTAGAACAAAACCGCCGGGTTCATGATCCGTTTTGGGTCAATGGCGCGACGGATGTCGGCCATGGTTTCGATTTCAAGAGGCGATTTGTAGCGTTTGACCTCTTCGGTCTTCAGTCGGCCCAAACCGTGTTCGGCGGAGATGGAGCCGTCGTAAGTTCCGACAACATCGTGAACCACTTGCGAGCCTTCCTTCCAGCGCCCGATGAAGGCGGAAATGTCCTGCCCGACGCCGGGAATGATGTCGTAGTGCAGGTTGCCGTCGCCGACGTGGCCGAAGACCGAGATGCGGGCGCCGGGGTGGAAGCGGTCCACGGCGGCCGAGGCTTCGTCGATGAATTCGGCGATGCGGCTGATGGGGACGGAGACGTCGTGTTTCCAGCCGCCGCCCTCGGGCTTGAGCGCCGCCGAATGTTCCTCGCGCAGACGCCAGAAGGCGGCGCGCTGGGCGTCGTTCTGGGCGATGGCGGCGTCGGTTATCAGGCCTTGCTCGAAGGCGACTTCCAGTAGGGCCTCCATCTGGGCCTCGGCGCCGCCGGGCGTGCCCGAGGCGATCTCGATCAGGACGTACCAGTCGGGCGTCGAATCCAGCGGCTCGCGGGTGTCGGGGATGTTCTTGAGCACCAGCTCCATGCCCAGCCGCTTCATCAGTTCGAAAGCCTCGACCCCGCCGCCGGTCTCGGCCTTGGCGCGGGCGAGGAGTTCGACCGAGGCGGCGGCCGTCTCCAGGCCGACGACGGCGACGGCGCGCGAGCGCATGATGGGGAAGAGTTTCAGGGTGGCGGCGGTGACGACGCCCAATGTGCCCTCGGCGCCGATCAGCAGCTGTTTCAGGTCGTAGCCGGTGTTGTCCTTGCGCAGGCGCTTCAGGCCCCGGAAGATCTCGCCATTGGGCATGACGGCTTCGAGGCCCAGCACCAGGTCGCGCATCATGCCGTAGCGCAGAACCTGGGTGCCGCCGGCGTTGGTCGAGATGACGCCGCCGATTGTGGCTGAACCCTCGGCCGCGAGGCTGAGCGGGAAATAGCGGCCGGCCGCCGTGGCCGCCTGTTGCGCCTCCAGCAGCGTCAGGCCGGCCTCGACCGTCATGGCGTCGTCCAGCGGGGTTACGTCGCGGATGGCGCGCATCTTGCGGGTCGACAGCAGGACCTCGCCGAAGGAGATTTGGCCGCCGACCAGGCCGGTGCCGCCGCCCTGAGGCGTGATGGCGACGCCTTCGCGGGCGCAGATCGTGATAGCCTTCGCCGTTTCCTCGACCGAACGCGGGGTCAGAAGGATAGGCGTGTTACCGGTCCATCGATTGCGCCATTCCGTCAATGACGGCGCGATGACGTCGGGATCCTGGGTCCAGCCGCCTGGACCCAGCGCGGCCTTCAGTTCGTCCAAAACGTCGGGAGAGGGGGCGGGCGTCTGCATGCCCCCTTTTGTCAGGCGTCGTCGTTCGGTGGAAGGGCCGCGAGGGTCTCAGACGTCGAGTTCTTCTTTCACGAACTGCGCATTTTCCTGAATGAACTGGAAGCGGGCGTCGGCGCGCTTGCCCATGAGACGTTCGACCAGGTCCTCGATGTCGGTCTCGGCGTCGGGAACGGTGATCCTGGCCAGGGTGCGCTTCTTGGGGTCCATCGTGGTCTCTTTGAGCTGCGAGGCCATCATTTCGCCCAGGCCCTTGAACCGGCCGATCTCGGTCTTCTTGCCTTTGAAGACGGTGGCCAGCAGCTCGTCGCGGTGGGCGTCGTCGCGGGCGTATTCGCTCAGGGGGCCCGCCGAGATCCGGTAGAGCGGCGGCAGGGCCATGAAGACCCGGCCCTGACGGATGGTTTCGGGCATGACGCGGTAGAAGAAGGTGATCAGCAGGGCCGCGATGTGAGCGCCGTCCACGTCGGCGTCGGTCATGATGACGATCCGCTCGTAGCGCAGGTCGTCGATGTTGAAGCGGTTGCCGGGCTGAACCCCCATGGCCAGGGCCAGGTCTGACAGTTCGATATTCTGACGCAGCTTGTCCGCCGTAGCCGAGGCGACGTTCAGGATCTTGCCGCGCAGGGGCAGTATGGCCTGGGTAGTGCGGTCGCGCGCCTGTTTGGCCGAGCCGCCGGCCGAATCGCCTTCGACGATGAAGAGTTCGGTGCCCTGGGCCGATTGGCGGCTGCAGTCCGACAGCTTGCCCGGCAGGCGCAGCTTGCGGGTGGCGGCGGCGCGTTGGACCTCCTTGTCCTTGCGGCGGCGCAGACGGTCCTCGGCGCGGTCGATGACGAAGCCGAGCAGGGCGTTGGCCTGTTTGGGGCTCTCGGTCAGCCAGTGGTCCAGCGGGTCGCGCAGTAACTGCTCCACGATGCGCGTGCCCTCGGGCGAGGACAGGCGGTCCTTTGTCTGGCCCTGGAACTCGGGATTGCGGATGAAAACGCTGATCAGGGCGCCCGCGTTGGCGATGACGTCCTCGGCCGTGATGATGGCGGCGCGCTTCTCGTTGGTCAGTTCACCGTAGGATTTCAGACCCTTGACCAGAGCGGCGCGGAAACCGGCTTCGTGGGTGCCGCCGTCTGGGGTGGAGACGGTATTGCAGTAGGACTGGATGAAGCCGTCGGATTCGCCGAAACCGATGGGCGACCAGGTGACGGCCCATTCGAAGGCGCCGGCCTCGCCCTGACGCTCGGCGCGGCCGGCGAAGGTGGGGGTGACGGTGTCCAGTTCGCCGATCCTGTCCAACAGGGCGTCGGCCAGGCCGCCGGGGAAGTGCAGGCTGGCCTGGGTCGGGGTGGCGTCGGTGATGCGCTCGGGCGCGCAGGTCCACCGGATTTCCACGCCGCGGAAGAGATAGGCCTTGGAGCGGGCCATGCGGAACAGGCGCGCGGGCTTGAAGGCGGCGCCCATGCCGAAGATTTCGTCGTCGGGCTTGAATCGGATCAGTGTGCCGCGCTTCTTGGACGGGCCGATCTGCTGAATGGGGGCCAGGACGGCGCCGCGGCTGAACGCCTGCTTCCACTCGAAACCGTCGCGCCAGACGGTGACCTCGACGCTTTCGCTCAGCGCGTTGACGACCGAGACGCCGACGCCGTGCAAACCCCCTGAAGTTTCATAGGCCTTGCCCGAGAACTTTCCGCCTGAGTGGAGGACGGTCATGACCACTTCCAGCGCCGACTTGCCGGGGTGTTTGGGGTGGGGGTCGACCGGGATGCCGCGCCCGTCGTCGCGGACCGACAGATAGCCCTCGGCGTCCAGATCCACGGTGATCAGCTTGGCGTGTTTGGCCACCGCCTCGTCCATGGCGTTGTCCAGGACTTCGGCGAACAGGTGGTGCAGGGCGCGCTCGTCGGTGCCGCCGATATACATGCCGGGGCGTTTGCGCACGGGTTCCAGCCCCTCCAGCACCTCGATGGAGGAGGCGGAATAGGCGTTGGTGCTGCCGGCCGTCGGAGTGGCGGCTGCGATCGGGGCAGGGGACGGCGCAGGCGCGGGCGGCGCCTCGGGCGGTTTCACCGACACAGGTTTGGGAGGCTCGGGTTTGCGAGCTTCGGGTTCGTCGTCAAAAGCGAAGAGGTCGGCGGCCATTCACATAGTCTGAGGCGATTCGGGAGCGGGTCTGGTAGGCCCGTGAGGCCGGTCGAGCAAGCGGCGCGCGAACTGGGGCTGGATCGAAGGTCACGGCGCGGGCCATGATCGCAAGCATCAGGATCCACGGCAGGTTGGCGTGGGTCAGCAGGACGCTCTCCGACAGGCTCAGCGCGGTGAAGACGGTCAGATAGGCGATGCTCCAGTAACCTTCGCGCGCGCCCAGCCCGTTCAGCCGTGCGACGATCAGGATCGCCGAGATCGCCATGACGGCGCCGACCGCCACCGCGCCGGGCCAGCCCAGTTGCACCAGCAGGTCGATCCAGCCGTTGTGCGCCGACGGTACGGGCCACTGGGTCTCGATGCGGATTTCGCGAGCGGGAATGGAATCCACGCCCCAGAAGGCGCTGAAGCCGTAGCCGGTCCAGGGACGCTCGGCGACCTTTCGCATCAAGGCGTCCCAGATCAGGGTGCGGCCGGTCAGTGATGGGTCCTTGCCCAGGGCTTCCAGGATGGCGGCGGAATCGGAGTTCCACAGCCAGGTGGCCGCCGCCGCCGTGATAACGCCCAGCCAGATTCCGGCGACGGTGATCACCGCGCCGCCCTGTTTCAACGTCCACCAGCCGCCGACCATGCCCACGCCCAGTCCCCAGCAGAGCAGCGATGTCTTCGACTGGGTGGCGAGCACCAGAAGCGTTGTCAGGCCCAGGGTCAGCAGGCAGACCCAGAACCGGTTGTTGCGTCCGGCGATATGATCGGCGGCCAGGGTCGCTGCGGCCGAAACGGCGCCGACCACCATGACCAGCCCCATCTGGTTCTTCTCGTACCAGAGGCCGCGCCAAAGGCCGGCGTTGTCGAACTGGTGCACGCCCACCTGGGGATAGCCGAACACCATGAGAAGGCTGCCGACAGCCATCACCAGGCCGGTGTACATCAGGACGCGCGGTAGGGCGTCGTCGCGGAAGCGGGCGCCCAGATAGATGGCGAAGGCGCTATTGATGGCCATGGCGATCACCCGACGCTCGGTCACGCCAGGATCGATGGACCAGTATTTCGACACGAAACACAGTGCGACCAGGCCGAACATCATCAGCCAGGCCGGCCAGGCTCGAATGACCTTGTCGAAGCGAAACACGATCAGGCCGGCGATGACGGCATAGACGGGCAACCAGATGAACCGCAGGATCGGCGTCTCGACCTGGGTCGGCGCGATGACGGGGGCGATCAGGGCGCCGGTCAGCATGAAGACGACGAAACCGGCCGCCCACTGTTCCCACAGCGGCGGCGAATCATCCGGGGTCTGAACGGGCGGTTCGCGCACGGGCGCACAGTCCTTTGTGTCGCTTAAGGAACCGTGAGTGCAGCGGCGAAGGCGGCGAGACCCCGTTCCAGATCGGCGATCATGTCGGCGGGGTCTTCCAGACCGATATGGATGCGGATCAGTTCGCCCTCCAGCACCGGCGGATGGTCGCGATAGGCCATCTGATGGGTCTCATGGGTGATCAGGCTTTCGAACCCGCCCCAGGAATAGCCGAGACCGAACAGGCTGAGGGCGTTCAGGAGAGCCTCGCCCGCCGCCTTGTCGCCGCCCTTCATGACCACGCCCATCAGGGCCGCCGCGCCGGTGAAATCCCGCCGCCACAGGTCATGGCCGATCGAGCCAGGCAGGGGCGGGTAGAGGACGCGGGAAACCTCGGGCCGCGCTTGCAACCATTCCGCGACGGCCAGGCCCGACCTGGCCTGTTCCGCATAGCGCAGCGGCAGGGTTCGCAGGCCGCGCAGCGCCAGCCAGGCGTCGTCTGGCGACACATGCCACCCGAGATCCTCGATGGTGTCTCCGATGGCGCGCAGGCAGGCGGGATCGTTCGAGGCGATACTGCCCATCAGCACGTCGGAATGACCGCCGACATATTTGGTGACGGCCTGGACGCTGACATCCACCTCATGGGCCAGCGGGCGATAGGCCAGGCCGGCGGCCCAGGTGTTGTCGACCACAGTCATTACGCCGCGCGCACGGCAGGCCTGGGCCACGGCGGCGACATCGACCATTTCGAACGTCAAGGACGACGGCGACTCCATCAGCACCAGTCGCGTGCGGTCGCCCAAGGCGGCGACGATGGCGGACGCGTCGGCGTCGGCGGGAAGGAACCGGGTCGTGACGCCGCGTGCGGCCTGATAGCGGCTGAGGAAGCGGCGCGTCGGTCCATAGACGGCGTCCGTGGTGATCACCTCGTCGCCCGGTCGCAGCAGCGCCAGAAGCGGAACCGTGACGGCCGCGAGGCCGGACGGGACCAGAAAGGCGTCCTTCGCGCCCTCCAGATCGGCTAGAGCCCGTCGGAGATCGCGCGCCGCACTGGTTCCGCTGAGCCCATAGCTCGGGCCGCCCGTTTCGTCGCGCATGACGCCGGCGGTGTCGCTGAGCATGGTCGAAGCGCGCTCGATGGGCGGGTTGACGCCGCGACGGCCCTGACCTCGACGTGTGGCGGCGGCGATCAGGCGGGTGCGGTCCGAATGCGGCGACATGGCGTTTCCGATGGGTTGCGGATCGGGCCCTAAAGGCCTCTAAAGCCAGCGGGGCGCAAGCGGCGAGGGATTGGAACGCGATGCGGTGCTGGATGATCGGAGCGATGGCGGCGGTGCTGCTGACGGCCGCGTGCGGGCGGCAGGAGGCCGATTCGACGCCGGAGACGACCGATGTCGCACCCACCGCGACAACGCCCAGCGCCGTTCCCGAAAGCCCGACCCTGGCGGCGATCAAGCGGCGCGGCCGCCTGAACTGCGGCGTGCATCAGGGGCTGGTTGGGTTCGCCTATACTGATAATCGCGGTCAGTGGCGCGGGTTCGACGTGGACTTCTGTCGCGCCACGGCCGCTGCCGTGCTGGGCGATGCGAATGCCGTTCGGTTCGTGCCGCTGTCGGCGTCGGATCGATTCGCGGCGCTGAACGACGGCCGGATCGACGTGCTGTGGCGTAACTCGTCCTGGACCATGAGCCGCGACGCCGGCGAGGGGTTCGTCTTTGCCGGCATCAACTATTACGACGGTCAGGGCTTTCTGGTCCGGCGATCGCTGAACCTGAACAGCGCGACCGAGCTGAACGGCGCGCGGGTGTGCGTGCAGTCCGGCTCGACCTCTCAGGTCAACGCCGCCGACTATTTCCGGTCGCGTGGCATCGAGTATCGGCCTGTCGTCTTCGAAACCGAAGAGGCGGCGCGAGACGCCTATGGCCGCGAGGATTGCGACGCCTTTAGCGCCGACATCTCCGCCCTGGCGGCCGCCCGGACCGTTCTGACCAACCCCAACGAACATGTGATCCTGTCGGACGTGGCGTCCAAGGAGCCGCTGGGGCCGGTCGTCAAGGCGGGCGACGAACGTTGGGCCTCGACCGTTCGCTGGACCCTGAACGCCCTGATGCTGGCCGAGGAGCTGGGGGTGACAAAGGCCAGTGTGGAAGCGCAGTCCAAGGACGCGACAGACCCGCGCGTCCGGCGTCTGCTGGGCGCCGAGGGCGAGTTCGGACCCATGCTGGGGCTGTCGGAGACCTGGGCCAAGGACGCCGTCGGCGCGGTCGGCAATTACGGCGAGATCTTCGAACGGAATCTGGGGTCGCAATCGGCGCTCGACCTGGCGCGCGGTTTGAACGCACAATGGAACGCGCGCCCGGCCGGCTTGATCTATGGTCTGCCGATCCGATAAGCGCCGACGCTTGTATCGCTTCCTGGGGGATAGATGACCGAGACGAAACGTGGCGGCCTCGCGCTGCACTGGCTGATGCTGATCGGTTTCGCGGTGGGTCTGGGCGGCGGTCTCATCGTCAATCTGACGCTGGGCGCCGACACGGGCTGGGTGGTCTGGCTGACTGACAACGTCACAGGGCCGCTGGGTCAGATCTTCCTGCGCCTACTGTTCATGATGGTCATCCCCCTGCTGTTCTCGGCCCTGGTGGTCGGGGTGGCCGAGATGGGCGACCTCAGCTCGCTGGGGCGCGCCGGGATCAAGACCCTGTTTCTGACCATACTGGTGTCCAGCATCGCCGTGGTGATCGGCCTGGTCATGGTCAATGTGTTCCAGCCTGGACGGGGCGTCGATCCCGTGCTGGCGCAACAGTTGCTGGATCAGGGGCGCGACGGCGCCGCCGGCATCGTGAGCGGCGCGCCAGAGACGATCCAGCTGGGCGACTTCTTCCTGGAGCTGATCCCTTCGAACGTCTTCACGGCGGCGGCCGAGAACCAAATCCTGCCGGTGATGGTGTTCGCCCTGTTCTTCGGCATCGGCCTGGTCATGGCCAAGTCGCCTTCGACCGACCGGTTGCAGCAGGTCATCGAGGGCCTGTTCGAAGTCACGATGAAGCTGATCAACCTGTTCATCAAACTGGCCCCCATCGCCATCGCCTGCCTGATGTTCAACCTGGCGGCCCTGTTTGGATGGGACCTGCTGGTGCGGCTGGCGGCCTATGTGGGCGTCGCCGTGGGCGCAATGGCGATCCATATGTTCGTGGTCTATCCGCTGGTGATCTGGATCCTGGGCGGCCGGTCGCCCATCGCCTTCTTCAAGGGCGTGCGCGAGCCGATGGTGGTGGCCTTCTCGACCGCCTCGTCCAACGCCTCGCTGCCGGTGTCGCTGAAGGCGGCCGAGGAAGAGTTGAAACTGCCGCGCAAGATCGCCCGGTTCGTCCTGACGGTCGGCGCCACCGCCAACCAGAACGGCACGGCCCTGTTCGAGGGGGTGACGGTCCTGTTCCTGGCCCAGTTCTTCGGCGTCGATCTGACGATCACCCAGCAGGTCATCGTCATGCTGGTCTGCATCTTGGGCGGGATCGGCACGGCGGGCGTGCCGGCCGGTTCGCTGCCCGTCGTGGCGATGATCCTGGTGATGGTGAAGGTGCCGCCCGAAGGGATCGGCCTGATCCTGGGCGTGGATCGCTTCCTGGACATGTGCCGCACGACACTGAACGTCACCGGCGACCTGGTGCTGGCGACCGTGGTGTCACGTGGCGAAGAAGACGACGCTGTCGAAGCCGACGATGTCGTGCCTGTCGCGCCGCCGGCCTGAGGTTCAGCCTGTCTCGACCGGGGTGTCCTCGCGGGCGCCCCATTCAGACCAGGAGCCGTCGTATAGTTTTGACGGTCGGCCCAGCTCTGCCAGGCCCAGGGTCAGGATGGCGGCGGTGACGCCGGAGCCGCAGGTGGTGACGATGGGCCGGTCAATGTCCACGCCGGCCTCTGTGAAGGCCTGCTCTAGCGCCGAACCGCGCTTCATCGTGCCGTCCTCGTTCAGCAGGCGACCGTAGGGCAGGTTGAGCGCGCCCGGCATATGACCGCTGCGCACGCCCGGGCGGGGTTCGGCAGCCTGGCCATTGAATCGCGCAGCGCCACGCGCGTCGACGACCTGAACGCCTTTGGCCAAGGCGTCGCGGACGTCATCAATCGAGGCGACAGACTCGCCGGAATCTGCGGCTTCGAAGTGGGTCGCGACGGCTTCCGATCCGCCAGTCTGCACAGGGCGGCCCTGCACCAGCCAACGCGGGAGGCCGCCGTCCAGCACTTGGACGTACTTGGCGCCCATGGCCTTCAACATCCACCAGACGCGGGCCGCTGAGAACAGGCCGGCCGTGTCATAGATGACGATCCGATCCTCGTTGCCGATGCCGAGGGCGCCGACAGACGCCGCGAACGACTGCGGCGACGGCATCATGTGGGGCAGGGGGCTGTCGCGGTCCGACAAGGCGTCCAGATCGAAGAAGACGGCGCCGGGGATGTGGGCCTGCTCGAAATCAGAGTGGGCGTCCCTGCCGTCCAGATGCCAGCTGCCGTCCACGATGCACAGGCCGGGTTCGCCGAGGCGGGCGGCGAGATCTTCGGTGGAAATCAGAAAGCTCATGGTCGGGACAGGGCCAGTTGGATGACGTCGGTGCGGCCGGAGCGGAAGCCGGCCTCGCAATAGGCGAGATAGAAGCGCCATAGCCGCCGGAAGCGCTCGTCGAAACCGGGAATCCTGCTGATTTCGGACCAACTCGCCTGGAAGCGCTCATCCCAGCGTTTCAGGGTGGAGGCGTAGTCGAGACCGAACCGCTCGACGGCCTGCCATGACAGGCCCGCCGCCGAGGTGACGGGCGCCAGTCGTTCCTCCGACGGCAGCATTCCGCCAGGGAAGACGTACTTTTGGATGAAGTCGGTGCGGGCGTTGTATTCCTCAAACAGGGCGTCCTGGATGGTGATGATCTGCAGCCCCGCGACGCCGCCCGGCTTGAGGACATCGTGGACCTTTTCGAAATAGGCGGGCCAGTATTCCTTGCCCACCGCCTCGAACATCTCGATGGAGGCGACGCGGTCGAACTGGCCTTGGACGTCGCGGTAATCGACCAGCTCGATCCTGGCTTTGTCGGCCAGCCCCGCATTGAACAGCCTTTGCCGGGCGAAGTCGTGCTGCTCTTTCGAAATCGTGATGCCGGTGACGTTCGCGCCGATCTCGCGCGCCGCGAATTCGGCGAAACCGCCCCAGCCGCAGCCGATTTCCAGCACCGACATGCCGGGTTTCAGATCCATCATCCGGGCCAGGCTGGCGTATTTCTCGCGCTGCCCGGTCTCCAGCGTCTCGTCCTCGCGACGAAAACGCGCCGACGAATAAGTCATCGAGGCGTCCAGCCAGTTCAGATAGAAGACGTTGCCCAGGTCATAGTGGGCGTGGATGTTCTTCTTGGAACCCGTGCGGCTGTTGCGGTTGCTGCGATGCGCCAGCCAGTTGACGGCCATCATCAGCCAGTTGCCGTCGAACAGGCGGCGAATATGGTCGTAGTTGTCGACCAGGGTCTCCAGCAGGGCGGCCAGATGCGGGCTGTCCCATTCGCCGGCCATATAGCCTTCTGCAAACCCGATGTCGCCGGCGGCCAGGACGCGTCGTGCGAAGCCATAATCCTTGACGTGCATCACGCCGCTGGCGCCCGGCTGTTCGCCTTCCAGCACATGGGCCTCGCCATTCGGCAGATGGACGGTCAGGCGTCCGTAGGTCCAGTTGGAGGCGAGCAGGCGCAGCAGCATCGCAAAGACGCGAGGCGTCCGTGCGGCGGCGGCCTCCAAGTCGGTCGTGGCGAGACTCATGATGAACCTTTCTGCGCGTCAATCACGGTCGGTCGTGTCGTCCCCGCGTCCCGACACCGTCTTGAGGGCGTCGAGGGCGCGGGCGCGAGCCTGGCCATGATCCAAAATGGGGTGGGGATAGTCTTTGCCAAGCCTGACGCCGGCGTCGCGCAGCACCTCGGCCGGAGCGGTCCAGGGGGCCTGGAGCCAGCGGTCGGGCAGGGCGCGCAGTTCGGGAACCCAACGCCGGACATAGCCGCCCTTGGCGTCGAACTTCTCGCCCTGGGCGATGGGATTGAAGATGCGGAAATACGGGGCGGCGTCGGCCCCGGACCCCGCGACCCACTGCCAGTTCTGCACATTACTGGCCAGATCGGCGTCGACCAGCGTGTCCCAGAACCAGGCCTCGCCCTCGCGCCAGTCGATCAGCAGATGTTTGACCAGGAAGGAGGCGACCACCATCCGCACGCGATTGTGCATCCAGCCGGTCGCCCAGAGTTGGCGCATGCCGGCATCGACCAGAGGATAGCCGGTGCGGCCGCGCTTCCAGGCCTCCAGCCCCTTGGGATCGTCACGCCAGGGCATGGCGTCGTATTCGGGGCGAAATGCGCGCTCGGGCATGGCCGGGAAATGGTGGAGCAGGTGGGCGGAAAAATCGCGCCAGCCGATCTCGGCGACGAACTTCTCGGCTTCGGCGGCGGCGACCTTGCCTGCTGCGGCCGCGTCACGCGCGCGTTCGATAGTGCGCCATGGATTGATCTCGCCCCAATGCAGGTGCGG
This sequence comes from Brevundimonas sp. PWP3-1b1, assembly GCF_049896065.1. NCBI lineage: Bacteria > Pseudomonadati > Pseudomonadota > Alphaproteobacteria > Caulobacterales > Caulobacteraceae > Brevundimonas > Brevundimonas sp. PWP3-1b1. The sequence continues at coordinate 1,456,093 of NZ_JAFCTO010000001.1, forward strand.
CGACAATCGGCTGGTCGCGGGACGGTCGGGGTGGTCGCGGCCGACGGCGTAGGTCTTGAGTCCACCCGACAAAAAGTCGGAAAGGGCGGCCGAAGCGCCGTCTTCGCCCGGCGTCCAGTCGAAGCCCTTGGACCAGTCCGGTTCGGTCGGATGCAGTTTCCAGTCGTCGGTCGACTCGCTCTGGACGGCGGTCGGGGTGTCGATCGCGCGAGGGCCGGTCGTGTGGGCGGGCGGTTCGCCCTTGGCCAACAGCGCCTTCAGGAACGGCGTGAAGACCTTATAGGGGCCGCCCGTGCCGTTCAGCACCGCGCCGGGCCGGCAAAGCAGCGATCCGTTGAAGCCGCGGCAATCGACGGCGTCGGCTTTCAGCGCATGGGCGATCTCGGCGTCGCGTTCGAACGCCTGCGGTTCGAAAAGCCGGTTCATGAAGACGGCGTCGGCATTGGTCTCTTGGATCAGCTTCTGAAGTTGCGACAGCGAATCGCCGCTCCGCAAAATCAACCGCGAACCCCGGGTTTGAAGCGACGCGTCGAGCGCCCGGAGCGACTTGTCGAGCCACCACAGCGACGCAGCGCCGGTCTGGCGATCCGGATTTCGATCCAGGATGAAGACCGGCAAGATCGGCCGTCCCGTCTCGGCGGCATGGTTCAGGGCGGGGTTGTCGTGCAGGCGCAGGTCGCGGCGGAACCAGAGGATGACAGGCTTGGTGGCCACGCGGGCGAACTCCGTGATAACTTGCACTCAACCGTTCAGAGCGCCACCTGATGGCCCAATAGCTGCGGCAGACGCCGCCTCTACAACACTCGAACTTCGAAAGAGCCGCCTCGTGAGCCGACCCAACGCTGTCATTACGTTGTCCGAAGGTCTTCGGACGCCTGTCGTCATCGGCGGCGGCGCCAAAATCGCCTTTATCGCCGGTCCCTGCCAGATGGAAAGCCGTCAGCACGCGTTGGAGACGGCCCATGCGCTGAAGGAAATCGGCGAACGGCTGAACGTCGGCATCATCTACAAGACCAGTTTCGACAAGGCGAACCGCACCAGCGCCAGCGCCGCGCGTGGTATCGGCCTGAAGGAAGCCATGCCCATCTTCGCCGAAATCCGTGAAGTGACCGGCCTGCCGACCCTGACCGACGTCCACTCCGAGGCCCAGTGCGGCCCGGTGGGCGAGGTGGTCGACGTGCTGCAGATCCCGGCCTTCCTGAGCCGCCAAACCGACCTGTTGCTGGCCGCCGCGGCGACCGGCAAGGCAATCAACATCAAGAAGGGTCAGTTCCTGGCCCCCTGGGACATGAAGAACGTCATCGCCAAGGTGGTCGGCGCCGGCAATCCCAACGTCATGGCCTGCGAGCGGGGCGCCAGCTTCGGCTACAACACTCTGGTCAGCGACATGCGCGCCCTGCCGGTGCTGCGCGAGATCGGCTGCCCCGTCGTGTTCGACGCGACCCACAGCGTCCAACAGCCGGGCGGGCAGGGCACGTCTTCTGGCGGCCAGCGCGAGTTCGTGCCGGTTCTGGCGCGCGCCGCCGTCTCGGTCGGCGTGGACGCCGTATTCGTGGAAACCCACCCGGACCCGGACAATGCCCCGTCGGATGGCCCGAACATGGTGCCGCTGGACCAGTTCGAGGCCCTGGCCGCGCAACTGATCGCCTTCGACGACCTGGCCATCAAGATCGGGGCCAAGGCGCCGGTGGCGCAGGCCGCCTGAATCCTCTAGGTCGGGCGCATGTCTGACACCCTGGACCTGGGCGCCCTGCAAAGCCTGCTGGAGCGCGTGTGCGGCCTGAAGATCGCCTGCGTCGGCGACCTGATGCTGGACCGCTATGTCTATGGCGAAGTCAGCCGCATCTCGCCCGAGGCGCCGATCCCGGTGCTGCGCGCGACCCGCACCGTTGCCATGCCCGGCGGCGTCGGCAATGTGGCGCGCAATATCGCGGCGCTGGGCGGTGTCGCCCGTTTGGGCGCCGTTGTCGGGGATGATGCGGCCGGCGCTGAGCTGACCGCTCTGATCGCCGCCGAGCCCCGCATCGAGGACGCCCTGGCTCGTCCCGCCGAGGCGGCGACCATCGTCAAGACGCGTTTCGTTTCGGGGGGGCAGCAGCTGTTGCGGCTGGATGACGAAACGGCTCCCGTTCAGATCGACAATTCTAACGCTTTTACAGGCGCGTCTGTCTATCTTCTGTCTGACTATGCCAAGGGCGTCGTCGGCGACGCACTGATCGCCTCTGCGCTGGCCGGGGCTCAAGCGTCGGGCGCGCCAGTCGTGGTCGATCCCAAGGGGCGCGACTTCGCCCGCTATGGAGCGGTCGATGTGATCAAGCCCAACGCCTCTGAATTGGCCGGGGCGACGGGTCTGCCGGTAGGGACAGACGCCGAAGTCGAGGCGGCGCTGGACGCCTTGCTGGCCGCCACGACCGCAAAGGCCGTGATCGTCACGCGCGCGGGCAAGGGGATGAGCCTGGCCCGTCGCGGGGAACCGGTGAAGCATTTCCCAGGCCGGGCGCGCGAGGTGTTCGACGTTTCGGGCGCCGGGGACACCTGTCTGGCGGCCATCGGCCTGGCCCTTGGCGCGGGGGCATCGCTGGAGACGGCGGTCGAGTTCGCCATCCTGGCCTCGGGCGTAGTGGTCGCAAAGGCCGGGACGGCCGTGGTCACGCCAGCCGAACTTATCGAGGCCGAGCTGAGCCAGCATGCGACGGCCGCCGTCGCCAAGGTGACGCCGCTGGACGAACTGGCGGCCGAGGTCGAGGCCTGGCGGCGTCAGGGGCTGAAGGTCGGTTTCACCAACGGCTGTTTCGACATTTTGCACCGGGGCCATGTCGCCTATCTGGCCCAGGCGCGCAGCTGGTGCGACCGGCTGGTGGTGGCGTTGAACACCGACGCCTCGGTCAAGCTGCTGAAGGGCGAGGGACGGCCGGTCAACGATCTGGACAGTCGGGCGGTCGTCATCGGTGGCCTGGCCAGCGTTGATCGCGTGACCAGTTTCGACGATCCGACGCCGGTCGCCTTGATCGAACGGCTGAGACCCGATGTGCTGATCAAGGGCTCGGACTATACCCGCGAGGGCGTGGTCGGCGGCGATCTGGTCGAGAGCTGGGGCGGCGAGGTCAAGCTGGCGGATTTCAAGGACGGGTTCTCCACCACGCGGACGATCGAGAAGATGACCACAGGATCCCAGCAATGACGCCTCGCATGATCGTCGTCACCGGCGGCGCCGGCTTCATCGGCTCCAACATCGTGGCGCGACTGACGGCCGAGACGGCCTATGACGTCGTGGTTTGCGACCGGCTGGAAACCGCCGACTTGGCCAAGTGGAAGAACGTCGCCAAACATGCCATCGCCGACTTCTGGTCGCCCGAGGAACTGTTCGAACAGCTGGAGCGCCACGCCGAACGGATTGAGGCCGTGGTGCATATGGGCGCCATCTCCTCCACGACCGAGCCGGACGCCGACCTGATCCTGCGCACCAACTTCACCCTGTCGCGCGACCTGTGGGACTGGTGCACGATCCGCGACGTGCGGATGATCTACGCGTCCTCGGCAGCCACCTATGGCGACGGCGACGCCGGCTTCAACGACGACGATGATGCGGAGTCGCTGTCGAAGCTTCGGCCGCTAAACGCCTATGGTTATTCGAAGATGTTGTTTGATCAGCACGCCGTTCGTCAGTCGGACCGAGGCCAGGCACCGCGCCAGTGGGCCGGTTTGAAATTCTTCAACGTCTATGGGCCGAACGAGGGCCACAAGGGCGGAATGAAGTCGGTCGTGGCTCAGATCTGGCCCAAGGTCGAGGCGGGCGAGACGGTCAGCCTGTTCCGGTCGCACAATCCCAACTTTCGCGATGGAGGCCAGCTGCGTGACTTCGTCTATGTCGACGACGTCGTCGATATCATCGAGTTCCTGCTGCAGTCGCCGGAGGTGTCCGGCATCTTCAACGCCGGGTCCGGTCAGGCGCGGTCGTTCGACGATCTGGCCAAGGCCACCTTCGCCGCCGCCGGGAAGGAAGCCTCCATCCAGTATGTCGACATGCCCGAGGTGATCCGCGACCGGTACCAGTATTTCACCGAAGCCCGGATGGACCGGATTCGGGCCGCCGGTTTCGAGGGCCAGTCCACGCCGCTGGAAGAGGGCGTGCGGCGTTACGTGCAGGACTTCCTGTCCACCGCTGATCCGTATCGCTGATGCGCCGGCTGACCTTCAGGCAATGGGTCGGCTATGCGGGGTTCGCCGCCGTCCTGATCCTGACCGCCGCCGTGGCGGTCTGGAGCGGGGATATCCTGCGGGCGGGCCTGGACCCCCAAGTGCCGTTCCAGACCTACAAGCCGCCGCCCGCGCCGGATTATCGGTCTGCCTCGTCCTGGGCGTTGATGGACGAAGGCGCGCCTGATCGGGCGTCGGTCTTCTTCGTCATGCCGACCACTTTCGACGGTGGCGCGGAGTGGAACGGACCGATCGATGATGCACGGGCGAACGCCTATCTGCGCCGCGTCGTCCTGCCGAACTACGCCTCGCCGTTCGCCCGGGAGGGCAAGGTCAGCGCGCCGCTCTATCGCCAGGCCAGCCTCTATACCCGGCTGACCCTGCGCGATGATGCGCGTGAGGCGCGGGCCTTCGCCTATGAGGATGTTAGGGCGGCCTTCACCCTGTGGCTTCGCAATCATCCGACCGGACCGATCGTGATCGCGGGGGTGGAGCAGGGCGGCGAACTGTCGGCGCTGCTGGTGCGTGACGCGCTCAGCACCGATCCGAAGCTCAAGGACCGGCTGGTGGCGGCCTATCTGATCGAGACCCTGGTAAGTCGCGAGATGTTCCAGCAGAGGGTCACGCCCTGCGACGCGTCGGACGAGACAGGCTGTATCGTCGCCTGGTCGTCGGTCGAGGACGGGGACGAACCGGCGGCGCGGCGCAAGCTGCGGCGGGCGCTGGACTGGAATGACCGGGGCGAGTTGGTTGGACTGACGACCCCGCCGATCTGCGTCAATCCGGTAACCGGCTCGACACAACAGTCGCGCGCCGAGGCCCGCCAGCATAGCGGAGCGACCAACGCGACGGGGCTGGAGTGGGGCGCGCGTCCGGCCCTGACCGGACGACTGATTTCGACCGAATGTCGTGGCGGACTGCTGTGGCACAGTGCGCCCGATGCGGACTTCCTGACCGCCGGCGGAAGCTGGGCGGATCGGCGCAAGATCGTGCCCTACAACCTGTTCTATGGCGACATCGAGCGTGACGTCAGCGTCCGGCTGGCGGCATGGCGGGCCAAGCGCGGCCTTTAGCGTCGATCAGTTCGTCCGGTTTCTATGGCGCCGCTCGCGTCCAGCGCGTAGGCTCGACGTCTCAGGGAGGATCTGAATGGACGTCACCACCATATTCGCCGGCGTAGTGCTGCTGCTGGCTATCGTGCTCTTGATCAGTGTCATCAAGATCGTGCCGCAAGGGCGTGAATACACGGTCGAACGTTTCGGAAAATACACCAAGACGCTGAGCCCCGGCATCGGCTTTCTGACCCCGTTCGTGGAGCGGGTCGGCCGTCGCATGAACATGATGGAGCAGGTGCTGGACGTCCCGACCCAGGAGGTCATCACCAAGGATAACGCCATGGTGAAGGTCGATGCGATCGTGTTCATCCAGGTGATGAACGCGTCGGCGGGCGCTTACCGGGTCGAAAACCTTCCGTACGCCATCACCCAGCTCTGCATGACGAACCTGCGAACGGTCGTCGGTTCGATGGAACTGGACGAGGTTCTTTTTCAACGCGACTCGATCAACACGCGGTTGCTGACGGTCATCGACGCTGCGACTGAACCTTGGGGCGTCAAGGTCAACAGGATCGAGATCAAGGACCTCACCCCGCCCGTAGACATCACGAACGCCATGGCTCGCCAGATGAAGGCAGAGCGTGAAAAGCGCGCAATCATCACTGAAGCCGAGGGCGAAAAACAGTCTGCCATCGCGCGCGCCGAAGGCGCCAAACAGGCCGCCATTCTTCAGGCCGAAGGCCGCAAGGAAGCCGCTTTCCGCGACGCAGAGGCTCGCGAACGCGAAGCCCAGGCTGAGGCGAAAGCCACCGCAATGGTGTCGGAAGCCATTGCGCGAGGCGATGTGAACGCCATCAACTACTTCATCGCCCAGAAGTATGTCGAAGCCTTCGCCGAACTGGCGCGCAGCCCGCAGCAGCGGACCGTCATCGTGCCTGCCGAAATGGGCGCCCTGGTCGGCACCATCGCCGGCATCGGCGAGATGGTCGGCCTGGCCAAGGAGCAGAACTCCGGCGGCGCTTCGACACCGCCGGTCCGTCCCGCACCCCCGCGTCGCCCTGCAGGCGGCGCAGTCCCACCCTCGGCCTGATCGTAGGAGGCTGAACGATGCTGTCGCTCGCTGATCTCTATGTCGCCCAGCCGTTCTGGATCTGGCTGGCCGTCGGGGTTCTGCTGCTGGCGGTCGAGGCGATGTTCTCGACCGAATGGCTGTTGTGGCCCGCCGTTTCGGCCGGCGTCGTCGCGGTGATGACGGCGGCAGGCGTGCGGCTGGGTCTGCCGGGCGAGGTCGCCGTCTTCGCCGTTCTGACGGTCATCGCTACGCTTCTGTCTCGTCGACTGATCTCCAAGGCCAATCCTGCCGGTCCCGACATCAATGACCGCGACAGCCGCCTGATCGGCCAAAGGGCGCGAGTGGTCGAAGCCTTCGTGTCTGGGCGCGGTCGTGTCTTCATCTCGGGCGCCGAATGGCCGGCCGAGATCGAGGGTGAACCGCCGGTGGAAGGGCAGGATGTGGTGGTGATGCGGATCACGGGATCTTTGCTGACGGTTCAGTCGCCCGTCTGAAACGACGCGATCTAAGAGGCGTTCGTCAGGAATGAAAGCCAGCCAGAACGCAGCCCCGGACGGCCTGCCCACGCCCCGACGGTATTGGGCCATTGCGTCCATCGGCCTGGGGATCACCCTGGCGGTCCTGGATGGGGCCATCGCCAACGTCGCCCTGCCGTCCATCGCGCAGGATTTGCAGGCATCGTCGGCGGCCTCGATCTGGATCGTCAACGCCTATCAGATCGCCATCGTCGTCGCCCTGCTGCCTCTCGCGTCGCTGGGCGAGATCGTCGGCTATCGCCGGGTATCGCAGGCTGGGCTGGCCGTCTTCACCCTGGCGTCCATCGCCTGCGTCTTCGCCAACTCCATCGAGGCGCTCAGCTTTGCACGCGTGATCCAGGGTTTCGGCGCAGCAGGCATCATGAGCGTCAACGGCGCCTTGGTGCGCTTCACCTATCCACAGAGCCTGCTGGGCCGTGCGGTCGGCATCAACGCCGTGATCGTATCCTTGGCCGCAGCGGCCGGGCCGACCATCGCCAGCGCGATCCTCTCCGTCGGACACTGGCGCTGGCTCTTTGCGCTGAACGTGCCGATCGGGCTGCTGGCCGTGTCGCTCGCGGGGTTCACCCTGCCGCATAATCTGTTGCAGAAGCGAAAGTTGAACTGGACGGGGGCCGCGCTGAACGCCGCGGCGTTCGGGCTGGTCATCACGGGCTTGCAGGCGCTGGCGCATGGCGAAGCGGCCGTGCTGGGCTTCGGCCTGACGGGCGCAGGTCTGGCGGCGGGCGTCTTGCTGATTCGCCACGAGCGGTCGAGGGCGTCGCCCTTGATCCCGCTGGACCTGTTGGCGCGGCCGATGTTCAGCCTGTCGGTGGCGACGTCGATCATTTCCTTCACGGCGCAGATGATGGCCTTCGTGGCCTTGCCCTTCTTTCTTCAGGGGTCGTTGCGGCTGACGGCGGTCGAGACGGGCCTGCTGATGACGCCCTGGCCCCTGGCGACGATGATCGCTGCGCCTCTGGCCGGCTACCTGTCGGATCGATATTCGGCGGGCATTCTGGGCGCGATTGGCCTGAGCGTCTTCGCCTGCGGCCTGATGGCGCTGAGCTTCCTAAATGCCGATTCGACGTACTTCGACGTCGTCTGGCGAATGGCGGTATGTGGCGCAGGATTCGGCTTCTTCCAGTCGCCCAACAATCGCGCCCTGTTGTCGGAGGCGCCCAGGGAGAGAGCCGGCGCGGCGGGAGGCACGCTGGGCATGGCGCGGGTCCTGGGGCAGTCGCTGGGCGCGGTCGTGGTCGCCTTCCTGCTGTCGGCCGCGCCGATCGGCGGGGTTGGGCACGGGTTTCAGATCGCGGCTGTCACGGCCCTGTTCGGCGCGGTCATGAGTGGATCGCGCGTGCGGCGCCGTCCGGCCGAGCCGGAAAAGGAAGTCGAGGCGGTCTAGCGCCGCTTCAGATCGGCGACGCCGCGATTCGCCAGCTGGTCCGCGCGCTCGTTCAGCTCATGGCCCGCATGCCCCTTCACCCAGCGCCATTTCACGTCGTGACGCAGGCGGGCGGCATCCAGGCGCTGCCACAGGTCGGCGTTCTTGACCGGTTTCTTGTCGGCGGTCAGCCACCCGCGCGCCTTCCAGCCGCGCATCCATTCGGTGATTCCCTGCATGACGTATTTGCTGTCGGTATGCAGTTCGACCTTGCAGGGTCGCTTCAGCGCCTCCAGCGCCATGATGGCGGCCATCAGCTCCATGCGGTTGTTGGTTGTGTTGGCTTCGCCGCCCCACAATTCCTTTTCGTGACCGCCGCCTGTCTGGAGCAGGGCGCCCCAGCCGCCGGGGCCGGGATTGCCCTTGCAGGCGCCGTCGGTGTGGATGATGACGTGATCGGAGGGACTCATGGTCGCGCAGACCTACAGCGTCCCTTGGCGTGGGGCCATCATTCGCTAGGGTGAACGAAACGAAGAGGATCGAAAATGGGCGCGATGAGCATCTGGCACTGGGCTATAGTGCTGTTTGTCTTATGGCCATTTGCCGCCGCAATCACGGTCATTCCTGTGTGGCGGATTCTTCGGCACCTCGGGCTTCCTGGATGGCCGAGTCTGTTGAGCGTGATCCCATTCGTGAGCTTGATCGGACTTTGGATCATGGCTTTTAGCGATTGGCCGCGACAAAGCGCACAAGCTGACGGCAGATAGGTCTGTAGGCTTTGCGCCCGGACATCACTCGGCCTATATGCGCGGTAACTAATAGTGGATGGGGTCAATCATTGGCCCCTGCGAGGAGATAGAGTTATGGGCGCTTTCGGTCCTACACACTGGATTCTAGTCGCCATCGTCGTACTCGTGCTGTTTGGCGGTCGTGGAAAACTCTCAGGCCTGATGGGCGACGCCGCAAAGGGCATCCGCGCCTTCAAGGACGGCCTGAAGGACGACGACAAGAAGGACGGCCCGCACGACGGCGTCAGCTCGCTGCCGCGCACCGAGGCGGAAAAGGAAGAGCTGAAGCGCTAGTCGTCGTCTGTAAGGGCTGACGCATGGGCGGGCTCGGCCCCGGTATCGGGGGTTTCGAATTAGTGGTGATCGGTCTGGTGGCCCTGCTTGTGGTGGGGCCGAAGGATCTGCCTATGCTGATGCGTCGCGTCGGCCAGATGGTCGCCAAGGCGCGCGCCATGGCCAACGAGTTCCGCAGCAGTTTCGACGAGATGGCGCGCCAATCCGAGCTGGACGACCTGCGCAAGGAGGTCGAGGCGCTGCGGACGGGGCAGGGGGGCATGTATCCCCTGGGCGCCGAGGCGGACGCCGCCTTCAAGGACATCAACGCGGGACTGACGGGGCCGACACCCACGGCAGCACTGCCTGCGCCCGAGCCGGAGGTTCCCATCATGACGCCGGCCGCCGACGAATGGCCGGATACGCCGACGCCCGTCGAGCCCGTCGTGGAGACGAAGCCCAAACGGGCAGTTGCGAAGGCGAAGCCGGCGACGACGGCTAAGCCCTCGACGACCAAACCGCGCGCACCGGCCAAGCCTAAGGCTGCAATCCCGGCCGCCAAGACAAGGCCTGCCACCGCCAAGCCCAAGACTCCGCGCAAGAAGGCCGCTGACCTGTGACGTCTCCTGATCGTGACGAGGCCGAGATCGAGGCGTCGCGCGCGCCCTTGATGGATCACCTGATCGAGCTGCGCGGGCGGCTGCTGATCTGCGTCGTGGCCTTCTTCCTGGCGTTCATCCTGTGCTTCGCCTTCGCGAATCAGATCCAGATCGCCCTGATAAAACCCTATCAGGCGGCGGTCGCGGTCCATGCGGCGGCCATGGCCAGCGGCGGTCACGCCAACCCCATCGAACTGATCGCAGTGATGACGGGGTTGAAGCCCTATCCGCCCGGCAGCGCGGCCGTCGTTCAGCTGATCGCGACGGCGCCGCTGGAGCAGCTGTTCACCAAGATGAAGATCGCGGCCTTCGGCGCCGCTGTCCTGACCTTCCCCGTCATGGCATGGCAGATGTACCGCTTCGTAGCGCCCGGCCTGTATCGCAATGAACGCGGCGCCTTCCTGCCGTTCCTGATCGCGGCGCCGGTCATGTTCTGCCTAGGCGGCGCGCTCGTTTATTACGTCATGCTGCCGTTCGTGATGCTCTTTTCCTTGAGTCAGCAGGTGGCCAGCGACGGCATTTCCGTGGCCCAGACGACCAAGATTTCCGACTATCTCAGCCTGGTGACCTCGCTGTTGCTGGCGTTCGGCCTGTGTTTCCAGTTGCCGGTCGTCACGACCCTGCTGGGCTTGGCCGGGCTGATCAATTCCACGGTCATGGCCGCGGGCCGCCGCTACGCCATCGTCGCCGTGGTGGTCGTCGCCGCCGTGGTCACGCCGCCGGATCCGATCAGCCAGCTGATGTTGGCGATCCCGCTGGTGATTCTCTACGAGGTGTCGATCTGGTGCGTGCGGCTGATCGAACTGCGCCGAAAGAAGGCCGACGACCTGGAAGCCGAGGCGGCCTGACGTTCGCCATAAGCGTCGAGTCGTCGCAGGGGGAAACCAGCGTCCCCTTGATCGATTAGATCGGCGATGAACCGTCGAACCCTGATCGCCGCCGGACTGGCCTTGCCGTTCAGCTATGGCTGTAGCGAAGCCGCCGAGATCCCGCCGCCCGTTGCTCGCACCCAAGGCCTGGCTGCCGGACTGATGGCCCAGGCCGAGACTGCCGGCGCGGCCCTGCCCAAACTTCAAGCGATGATCGTGGCCCGTGACGGCCAACGTCTTTTCGAACAGGTGTTTCGAGGGCCGTCGCTGGAAACGCCTGTCAACGTCAAGTCCGCGTCCAAGTCCGTGATCGCCGCCCTTGGCGGCATCGCCATCAGCCAGGGACTGTTCTCCGGCGTCGATCAGCCGATCTCGACCTTCCTGTCCGACAGTTTCCCGAGCGATCCCGATCCGCGCCTAAGCCAGGTAACCATCGGCGACCTGCTGTCGATGCAGGCGGGACTGGGGTCCACGTCGGGCGCGGACTACGGCGCCTGGGTGTCGAGCCGAAACTGGGTGCGCCACGCCTTGGCCCGCCCGTTCGAGGCCGATCCCGGCGGACGAATGGTCTATTCGACAGGCACGTCCCACCTGACGTCCGCCTGTCTGACGCGGGCCAGCGGGCGTTCGACCCTGGCCTTGACGCGGGAATGGCTGGGCGACCCCCTGGAGATCGAAGTGCCGACCTGGCCGGCCGATCCGCAAGGCATCTATTTCGGCGGCAACGACATGCGGCTGTCGCCGCTGGCGCTGCTGAAGTTCGGGGAGTTGTACCGCAACGACGGTCTGCACGATGGTCGGCGCATCTTGCCCGAGGGCTGGGTCCAGCAGTCCTGGCGGGGCAGGGGTACGTCGCGCTGGAGCGGCAATCCCTATGGTTACGGCTGGTGGATCCGGCGCTCCGGCCGCCATGAGGTCTTCTTCGCCTGGGGCTATGGCGGCCAGATGGTGTTCGTGGTGCCGGACCTGAGGCTTACGGTCGTGATGACGTCGGACCCGACGCCGACAGCGACCCGAGACGGCCATGTTGACGCGCTGCACGCCCTACTGGACCAAAGCCTGATCCCCGCTGCGGAACAGGGCGCCGCCGCCTGAATTGACAAGGGCGCCGACGGTTTCCCGCCGACGCCCCGATCTGCGGCCGATCTGACGATCAGCAGCTATAGTACATGTCGAATTCGACCGGGTGCGGGTGCAGTTGCAGACGCATCACCTCTTCCATCTTCAGCTCGATGTAGCTGTCGATGAAGTCGTCATCCATGACGCCGCCCTTCTTGAGGAAGGCACGGTCCTTGTCGAGGTTTTCCAGGGCTTCACGCAGCGAGCCGCAGACCTCGGGGATCGAGCCGCGCTCTTCCGGCGGCAGGTCGTAGAGGTTCTTGTCGGCGGGCGCGCCCGGATCGATGCGGTTCTCGATGCCGTCCAGACCGGCCATCAGCAGGGCCACGAAGGTCAGATAGGGGTTGCCCATCGGGTCGGGGAAGCGAGCTTCCAGACGTTTGGCCTTCGGCGACGAAACGTGCGGGATGCGGATCGAGGCCGAACGGTTGCGGGCCGAATAGGCCAGTTTCACCGGGGCTTCATAGCCCGGCACCAGACGCTTGTAGCTGTTGGTGGTCGAGTTGGCGAAGGCGTTGATGGCCTTGGCGTGCTTGATGATGCCGCCGATGTACCACAGGCATTCCTGCGACAGGCCGGCGTACTGGTCGCCGGCGAACTGGGGCTTGCCGTCCTTCCAGATCGACATGTGGACGTGCATGCCTGAGCCGTTGTCCGCGAACATGGGCTTGGCCATGAAGGTCGCCGACTTGCCATAGGCGGCGGCGACGTTGTGGATCACGTACTTATACAGCTGCAGCCGGTCGGCCATGGTCAGCAGGTCCGAGAACTTCAGACCCAGCTCGTGCTGGGCCGGGGCCACCTCGTGGTGGTGCTTCTCGGGCTGAAGGCCCAGGTCACGCATGACGCCCAGCATTTCGCCGCGCAAATCCTGGCCCGAATCGACCGGGTTGACCGGGAAATAGCCGCCCTTGGCGCCAGGACGGTGGCCCATATTGCCTTCGGTGTATTCGGCGTTGGTGTTGGCCGGCAGTTCGATCGAGTCATACGAATACGACGTGTTGTGCGGCTGGGTCGACCAGCGCACGTCGTCGAAGATGAAGAACTCGGCTTCCGGGCCGAAATAGACCACGTCGCCCACGCCCGACGATTGCACGTAAGACAGCGCCTTCTTGGCCATCGAGCGGCTGTCGCGGTTGTACGGCTCGTTGGTGTCGGGATTCAGCACGTCGCAGAACAGGAACATCGTCTTCTGCTGGTAGAACGGGTCGATATAGGCCGTGGTCAGGTCCGGCTTCAGCAGCATGTCGGACTCGTTGATGGCCTTCCAGCCCGCGATGGACGAGCCGTCGAACATCGTGCCTTCGTTCAGGAAGTCCTCGTCGACCAGGTCGACGTCGAAGGTGACGTGCTGCAGACGGCCGCGCGTGTCGGTGAAGCGGACGTCCACATACTGGACCTCCTCATCCTTGATCTCTTTGAGGATCTTGCTGGCGCTCATTCTCGGAAGTCCTGTTTCTAGGCGTTTGGGGAGGAAACCGGTCAGCGACCCAAGGGCCGAGGGCCGGGGAGGGTGGTCGAGCTTAGACGGCCTGGGCTCCGGTCTCGCCGGTGCGGATACGGATCACCTCGGCGACGTCGGACACGAAGATCTTGCCGTCGCCGATCTTGCCCGTGCGGGCCGAGGTCTGGATGGCCTCGACGACGGCTGGCGCGAGGTCGTCGGCGACGACCACCTCGATCTTGATCTTGGGCAGGAAGTCGATGACGTATTCGGCGCCGCGATACAGTTCGGAATGACCCTTCTGGCGGCCATATCCCTTGGCCTCCAGCACAGTCATGCCTTGCACGCCCACGTCCTGGAGCGCCTCTTTGACGTCATCCAGCTTGAAAGGCTTGATGATGGCTTCGATTTTCTTCATGGCGACCCCTGAGCGGCGCACGGAATGCAGCGGCGCTCGGGCCCAAATGGGACACAGCAAGGGCGTTCAAAGCAAGCGATTTTCGCAGAAAAGCCACGGATAATCGGAACGCGGATGATAGAAACCAACGACCCGGCGATCTGGCGCAATTTTCTGCCTTGGCCGAGCGCGGAAACGCACAAGCATACGCGGGGCCGATTGGCTGTCGTGTCGGGAAAGGCCCATCAGACCGGCGCTGCACGGCTTGCGGCGCACGCTGGCCTTCGAATGGGCGCCGGTGTCGTGCGAATCCTGTGCCCGCCAGACGCCGTCGCCGTCATCGCGCCCGCCGTCCAGGCGATCATGCTGACGCCCTTCTCTTCACCTGAAGCCTTGGGTCGTGAAGCCGCCGGAAGCGACGCCGTCGTGATCGGACCGGCCGCTGGACTGGAAGACGCCACGATCGCCAATATCCAGGCCTTGGCGTTGAGCGGCGCTGTTCTGGTGATCGACGCCGATGGGCTGTCGGTCTTCAAGGGCCGGAACGCCGAACTGTTCGCCGTTCTGGACCGCGACGACATCCTGACGCCGCACGAGGGCGAGTTCGATCGGCTGTTCCCGGGCCTGCTGGCCCAGGGGCACGAGGCCGCCGCCATTGAAGCCTCACGCCTAGCCCAGGCGACCATCGTCCTGAAAGGCGCCCAGACGATCATCGCATCGCCGGACGGCCGCATTCGCCGTAATGAAAACGGCTCGGCTTGGCTGGCGACGGCAGGAACCGGCGATGTTTTGGCCGGCATGATCGGCGGCCTTGCGGCTCAGCGCATGGACAGTTTCGACGCCGCCTGTGCTGCCGTCTGGATCCACTCCGATGCGGCGGAGCGTTTTGGCCCAGGCCTGATCTCGGACGATTTGAGCGAAATCATTCCGAAGTCGTTGGCGGCGTTGAAGAAGTGATAGGGTGCGAACGCCTTCCGACGCCGCAGCCAACAGGGATGCCCTTGGTTTGATCGAACACTATGGATGGTCCGCCTCCCTGGCGGAGACCTTCGAGCCTCACGCGCAGGCCGGCCACACGTCGGGACGCGTCATACTCCAGCAGCGCGACGGCTATGTCGTCGCGACGGAAGACGGCGACGTGCGCGCCAAGGTCTCGGGCCGGCTGCGGCATGAGGCCAAGGAGATCGGTCATCCCGCCGTCGGCGACTGGGTCGCCCTGTCGCCCAGCGAAAAGGAGCGCACGGCCACCATCCACGCCATCCTGCCCCGCCGCACCGCCTTCGTCCGCCGCGCAGCCGACAGTATGCGCAAGCTGCAGATTCTCGCCGCCAACGTCGATGTGGCCTTCATCGTCACCTCCCTGAACGCCGATCTCAATCTTCGCCGGATCCAGCGCTATCTGGCGGCGGCGTGGGAGAGCGGGGCACGGCCCGTCGTGGTGCTCACGAAATCGGACTTGTGCGACGATCCGCAAGCCCAGGCCGCCAGCGTCGTCGCCCTGGACCCCGGCTGCCCGGTGCTGATGGTCTCGGCTCGCCAAGGCCAGGGGCTCGACGCCCTGCTGGCCCAGGTGGGGAGGGGAGAGACCTGCGTGCTGATCGGCTCGTCCGGCGTGGGCAAGTCCACCTTGGTCAACGCCTTCCTGGACGAAGATCGTATGGCGACGCAGGCCATTCGCGAGAACGACGACCAGGGGCGTCACACCACCAGCCACCGGCAACTCGTCCTGCTTCCCAACGGCCGGCTGATCCTCGATACGCCAGGCATCCGCGAGGTCGGCCTGGTCGATGCCGAAGCGGGGGTGAGCGCGGTTTTCGAAGACATTGAGGGCCTGATCCCGAACTGCCGGTTCACCAACTGCAGCCACGGCAGCGAGCCTGGGTGCGCCGTGCAGATCGCGCTTCAGGGCGGGACGCTCGATCCTGATCGGTGGGCGCATTTCCAGAAGCTGACGCTCGAGACGACGGCGGCGGAGCACAAGCAAGAGCGGGCGGCGAAGGCTGTCGAGCGCCGACGACTCGGCGCGCTCCAGAAAGTTTACCGCGCGACGAAAAGGAATGACCGGGGCGCCGTCGACTGATCGGGCGAGGGCCGGGAGAGGCCTTCCTCAAGATCGTGAGGCTTGGACGAATTATGGCCTTTCCAGCAGGCAAACAGGCTAGTTGAGAGATTCAAACTGAGAGAGTTCAAAATGTCCGCGTACACCATCGTAACCACCAGCGCCGTTCAGGGTGGCGACACCGCCGAGGTCAACACGCTGACGGACGACTTCTCCAACGACAGCGAGGCGCTGGGCTACGCGCGTCGCATGGCCGATGAGATGATCGAAATGGCCAGTCAGCTTCTGCTGGATTTCGACTACAGCAATGTCGGTGTCTACGACGGCGATTTGATCGATGAGGACATCACGCCTGACCATACATCGTTGATCGGTGTATGGGTTCTCGACGAAGACGGCTCCGCCTTCGTGTCCGCAGAAGAATTCCGAGAGGGATCGACTGAAGTCGAATCTGTGAGCGCTTCTGAAGCTTAAGACTCCAATTCGCTGGATTCCATAGGACTGATGAGTCCTGATTCATTGGGATCCAGGCCACTGCACCTTGCGGCGACCTCGCGTCGCTAAACGCAGGTTTTATGAATCCTTTAGGCGCAAGGCCGGAACTCACATCGCGCCGTTACGGCCGCCCATGATCTCTTCACGCTTCACTTGAGCTTGAGGAGGCCGACTTGGCCGATGTGATCTTTCTGGCGTTGGGGGCAGGGGCGTTCGCCGCCTTCGCCGCCTTGGCCGCTGCGTTGAAACGGGTATGACGATGATCGCCATGCTCTGGGGGGCGGGGGCGCTGGTCGTCGCCGTCTATATGGTCGCGGCGCTGCTGCGGCCCGAGCGGTTCTGAAGAACCGGGACGGAATTCATGAACATTCAAGGATGGGGCGAGATCGCCCTGACCCTTGGGCTGGCCGTAATGCTCGGCTGGCCCATCGGCATTTATATGTCGCGCGTCTGGAATGGCGAACGGACCTGGCTGGACCCGGTGCTGAAACCGGTGGAGGCCGTCTTCTACGGCGCGGCCGGCGTCGATCCGAAACGCAGCCAGGGGTGGCTGGGCTATGCCGGCGCCCTGTTGGCCTTCAACCTGGCGGGCTTCGTCCTGCTGTATGCCATCCTGCGTTTGCAGGGCGTGCTGCCGCTTAATCCGCAAGGCTTCGTCGGCGTGTCGCCGCACCTGGCCTTCAACACCGCCGTCAGCTTCGTCACCAACACCAACTGGCAGAGCTATGGCGGCGAGACGACCCTGTCGACCTTCACCCAGATGGTCGGTCTGACGGTGCAGAACTTCGTCTCGGCCGCGACCGGCGCGACCATCGCGGCGGCCCTGGCGCGGGCCTTCGTCGCCAATCGCGGCGAGGGCGTCGGCAACTTCTGGGCCGACCTGACGCGCACCACCCTCTATGTGCTGCTGCCCGCCGCCCTGATCCTGGCCGTGGCCTTGTCCAGTCTCGGCATCGTCCAGAGCCTGGCCGCCAACGTCCATGCGACCGGCGTCGAGGGCGGATCGCAGACCCTGCCGCTGTTCCCGGCGGCCAGCCAGGTCGCCATCAAACAACTGGGCATCAACGGCGGCGGCGTCTTCAACGTCAATGGCGCCCATCCGTTCGAAAACCCGAATGCGATCACCAACCTGCTGACCGCCGTGGCGATCAACGTCATGGGCTGGGCCGCCTTCTTCGCCTTCGGCCGCACGGCCCTGGCGGGACGCGACATCAAGGCCCTGGCGACGGCGGCCCTGATCCTGCTGACCGTATCCAGCGCCGCCATGTATGCGATCGAGACCCAGCGGGCCCCGTCCCTGGTCGCGGCCCAGGTGGACGCGTCGGTGAACATGGAAGGCAAGGAGGTCCGCTTCGGCGCGCCCGCCTCGACCGTCTGGTCGGTCGTGACGACCGGCGCCTCGAACGGTTCGGTCAACTCGATGCACGCCAGCTATATGCCGCTGGGCGGGGCGTTGCAGATGTTCCTGATGCAGTTGGGCGAGATCTTGCCCGGCGGCGTCGGTTCGGGCATCGCCATCATGGTGGTCATGGCCCTGCTGTCGGTCTTCGTCGCCGGTCTGATGGTCGGACGGACGCCGGAATATCTGGGCAAGAAGATCGAGGCGCGCGAGATCCAGTTCGCCATGATCGCGGTGCTGATCCTGCCGCTTTCGGTGCTGGGATTCTCGGCGATCTCCGCCGTCTTCCCGACGGCGCTGGCGGGCCTGCTGAACAAGGGGCCGCACGGTCTGTCTGAGATCCTGTACGCCTACACCTCGGCGGCGGCGAACAACGGCTCGGCCTTTGCGGGCCTGACCGCCAACGCGCCCTGGTGGAACACGACCCTGGGGCTGGGGATGCTGTTCGGGCGGTTCATTCCGGCCGTCGCCGTCCTGGCCATCGCCGGCAGCCTGGTCGTCAAGCCCAAGCTGGCGCCCAGCCCCGGCACCCTGCCCACCGACAACGGCCTGTTCATCGGCCTGCTGATCGGCGTGATCCTCATCCTCGGCGGTCTGCAGTTCCTGCCCGCCCTAGCCCTGGGACCGATCGTCGAGCACTTCCAGGTGGTCGCCGCGGTCGCCGGCGCCTGATCCCCCGGACATAGAGACATGACACAAATCACACTGGATCCACGCGGAGGCGGTCGCTCGACCCCCATCGCGGGCGGTCTGTCGGGGGCGATGATCGGACGCGCCGTCGGCGAGGCCTTCGTCAAGCTGAACCCGGTCAAGCTGATCCGGAACCCGGTCATCTTCACCACCTGGATCGTGGCGCTTCTGTCCACCATCTCGGCGGCGGCGGCCATCGCGAGCGGTCAATCGGCGGGCTTTGCGGTGCAGCTGGCGCTGTGGCTGTGGGCCACGGTCCTGTTCGCCAATATCGCCGAAAGCATCGCCGAAGGGCGGGGCAAGGCGGCCGCCGACAGCCTTCGCGCCACTCGCGTCACGACCAAGGCCAAGCTGATCGTCGATCCCAAGACCGGCACGGTGGTTCCGACCAACGCCTCCGAGCTTGAGGTCGGGTCGATCATCCTGGTCGAGGCCGGCGACGTGATCGCCTCGGACGGCGAGATCATCGAGGGCGTGGCCTCGGTCAACGAGGCCGCCATCACCGGCGAAAGCGCCCCGGTGATCCGCGAAAGCGGCGGCGACCGTTCGGCCGTGACCGGCGGCACCACCGTCGTCTCCGACTGGATCAAGGTGCGCATCACCGCCAAGCCGGGCTCGACCTTCCTCGACCGCATGATCGCCATGGTCGAGGGCGCGGATCGTCGCAAGACGCCGAACGAACTGGCCCTGGCCGTGCTGCTGGCCGGTCTGACCCTGATCTTCCTGATCGCGGTCGTGACCCTGGTCGGTCTTGGCGCCTATTCGGGCGTCGATCTGGATCCCATCGTTTTGGGCGCCCTGTTCATCACCCTGATCCCGACGACGATCGGCGGCCTGATGTCTGCGGTCGGCATCGCCGGCATGGACCGGTTGCTGAAGGTGAACGTGTTGGCCACCTCGGGCCGTGCGGTGGAGGCGGCAGGCGACGTCGACACCCTGCTGCTCGACAAGACCGGCACCATCACCTTCGGCAACCGCATGGCGACCGAAGTCATCCCGGTCCCCGGCGTGCGTCCGGAAGCCGCCTTGGCCGCCGCCGTCATGGCGTCCCTGGCCGACGAGACGCCCGAGGGCCGCTCCATCGTCGAACTGGGCCGCAACGCGGGCGTCTCGGTCGATCAACCGACCGGCGCCGTCGCCATTCCCTTTACTGCGGTCACGCGTCAGTCGGGCCTGGACGTCGGCAAGGATAGCTGGCGCAAGGGCGCCGTCGATGCGGTGCTGAAAGACCTGAACCTGACCGACGGTTCGGCCCCGGCCGAGTTCCGTCAGGCCGTGGACCGGATCGCCCGCTCGGGCGGCACGCCCCTGGCCGTGACCCAGAACGGCGTCCTGGTCGGCGTCATCCACCTGAAGGATGTGGTCAAGCCGGGCGTGAAGGCGCGCTTCGCCGATCTGCGCCGGATGGGTCTGCGCACCGTCATGATCACCGGCGACAACCCGGTCACGGCGGCGGCGATCGCTTCGGAAGCCGGGGTGGACGACTACCTCGCCGAGGCCACGCCCGAGGACAAGATGCGCCTCATCAAGGCCGAACAGGCCAAGGGCCGTCTGGTCGCCATGTGCGGCGACGGCGCCAACGACGCCCCTGCGCTTGCGCAAGCGGATGTCGGCGTTGCCATGCAGACCGGCGCCCAGGCCGCCCGCGAGGCCGGCAACATGGTCGATCTCGACAGCGACCCCACCAAGGTCATCGAGATCGTCGAGGTCGGCAAGCAACTGCTGATCACGCGCGGCGCCCTGACGACCTTCTCGGTCGCCAACGACGTGGCCAAGTATTTCGCCATCATCCCGGCGATGTTCGTGGTCTCCCTGCCGGCCCTGGGTGCGCTGAACGTCATGCATCTGCACAGCCCGCAGAGCGCCATCCTGTCGGCGGTGATCTTCAACGCCCTGGTCATCGTCGCCCTGATCCCGCTGGCGCTGAAGGGCGTCAAATACCGGGCCATCGGCGCGGGCGCCCTCCTGGGTCGCAACCTGCTGATCTACGGCCTGGGCGGCCTGATCGCCCCGTTCGTCGGCATCAAGTTGATCGACGTCGTCATCTCCGGACTGGGGCTGGCCTGATGGCTCAGGAGATCGCCCGTATCCTCAACCTGGTCGTCGCGATGCTGATCATCGCCGCCGTCTGGGCGGTGGCGACGATGCGGATCTCCGAGCCGCCCAAGGTCCACGCGTCCCACGCCATCACTCGTATCCAGAATGAAAAATCAAATGCGTAATCGTCTCTCCAAAGCCTCCGGTCGCAACGACGCCTGGTTCGCCGCCGCCTGCATCCTGGGCATCGCCGGCCTGGGCCTGTGCAGCGAGGCCAAGGCCCAGGACGTCTCGGCAAACGTCGCCCTGACCTCCGACTATGTCTTCCGCGGCGTCAGCCAGACCCAGGAAAACCCCGCCCTCTCGGCCGGCGTCGATTTGACGAAGAACGGCTTCTACGCCGGCGCCTGGGCCTCCAATGTCGATTTCGGCGACGACACCGACGCCGAGATCGATCTCTACGCCGGCTATCGGCCCGAGGTCGCGGGCTATGCCCTCGACTTCGGCGTCGTCAGCTATGTCTACGCCGGTCAGCCGGACGGCGCGGACTATGACTATGTCGAGCTGAAAGCGGCGGCCTCTCGCGCCGTCGGCCCCGCCACCCTCGGCGCGGCTATCTATTATTCGCCCGACTTCTTCGGCGCATCCGAAGACGAGGCGACCTACGCCGAGGTCAACGGCGCCGTCAGCCCTGCCGACAAATGGACCGTCTCGGGCGCCGTCGGCCGTCAGTGGGTGTCGTCGGACCTCGACTACACCACCTGGAACCTGGGCGCGGCCTATCAGCTGACCAGCAATCTGGCGCTGGACCTGCGCTATCACGACACCGATCAACACGACTTTGGCGACATCTACGGCGCGCGCGCCGTGGCGACGCTGAAGGCGACCTTCTGAGGCGACGACCATGGTCAATCAACTTCGCCCGGCCCTCGTGATGATGGCCCTGTTCACCCTGCTGCTGGGGCTGGCCTATCCGCTGGCCATCACCGGCGTCTCGCAGGTCGTCTTCCCCGCCCAGGCCAACGGCAGCCTGGTGCGAAACGCGGGCGGCCAGGTGGTCGGCTCGGCCCTGATCGGCCAGCCGTTCGCGGGCGCGACCTATCTGCACCCCCGGCCTTCGGCGGCGGGCGACGGCTATGACGCCGCCGCCTCGTCCGGCTCCAACATGGGCCCGCTGAACCCGGATCTGGCCGCGCGCGTCGCCGAAACGGCCCAGACCATCCGCACCGAGGACGGTCCGGGCGTCATTCCCGCCGATGCGGTGACGGCCTCGGCCTCGGGCCTCGACCCGGACGTGTCTCCGGCCTACGCTCGCCTACAGGCCGCGCGGATCGCCCGCGCCAGGGGCGTCTCCGTGCAGCAGGTCCAGAGCATCATCAACGGTCAGACCAAGGGAGCCCTGCTTGGCTTCATCGGCCAGCCGCGCGTCAATGTGCTGCTGACCAACCGCGCGCTCGACGCCCGCTTCGGCGCGGAGAGCTGATTGCCCGAGACGGAGCCTGAAACGCCCGCGACTTCAGCCGTTCCGCGCCGCAAGCGCGGGCGGCTGAAGGTGTTTCTGGGCATGTCGCCCGGCGTGGGCAAGACCTACGAAATGCTGCGCGCCGCGCGCCGTCGAAAAGCCGAAGGGCTGGACGTCGTCGTGGGCGTGGTCGAGACCCACGGCCGAAAGGAGACGATGAGCCTGCTGCGCGGGCTGGACGTCATGCCGCGCGCGCCCATCGACCACCGTGGCCGCTCGCTGATGGAGTTCGACCTCGACGGCGCCCTGGCGCGGCGACCCGAACTGCTGCTGGTCGACGAATACGCCCACTCCAATGCGCCGGGTTCGCGCCATCCGAAACGGTGGCAGGACGTGGAGGAATTGCGCGACGCCGGAATCGATATTTGGACGACGCTGAACATCCAGCATCTGGAGAGCCTGTCCGACGTCATCCTGCGCATCACCGGCGTGCGCCAGCGCGAGGCCGTGCCCGACAGCGCCCTGAGCGAGGCCGACGACATCGAGGTCGTGGACATCACGCCCGAGGACCTGCGGGCGCGTCTCGCCGAGGGCAAGGTCTATGTGCCCGAGACGGCGCGGGTGGCGTCCGAGAACTTCTTCAAGATCGAGAACCTGACGGCCCTGCGCGAACTGGCTCTGCGCCGGGCAGCCCAGACCGTGGACGACCAGCTGTTGTCCCGCCTGCGCGAGCGGGGCGTATCGGGACCCTGGGCGGCGAACGAGCGGATCCTGGTCCTGGTCGGCGGCGACGCCATGACCGCCTCTCTGGTTCGAACCGGCCGGCGCATGTCGGACATGATGATGGACGCCCCCTGGTCGGTGGCCCACGTCGAACGGCCCAGCGGATCGCGCGCCGACGCCCGCTCGGCGGGCCGCCTGTCCGAGGCCTTCAAGCTGGCCGAACAGTTAGGCGGACGGCCCGTGACGATCAGCGGCGACGATGTGGTGCGCGCCGTGCTGGACCACGCCCACCGCAACAACGTCACCCAGATCGTCATCGGCAAGACGCGCGGCGGGCGGTTCGCCGAATGGACCGGACGGGCGCTGGCGACTGAGCTTCTACGCGAGGCCCAGGGCGTCGCCGTCCACGTCGTGACCGAGGGCGACCTGACCGCGCCTGAACCGGCGACGAAGCCGGGCTTGCGGGCGGCGTTGGACTGGCGCGGCTATCCGGCGGGCGCGGCCTTCGTCCTGGCGGCGACGGGCGCCGCCCTGTTGCTGGACACGCGGTTCGAGCGGGTCGATCTGGGCGTCATCTATCTGGCGGCGGTGGTGGCGGCGGGGGTGCTGAACGGGCTGCGGCCTGCGCTGGCGGCGGCGACCCTGGCTTTCCTGACTTACAACTTCCTCTTCCTTCAGCCGCGCTACAGCTTCCTGATCGGCTCGCCAACGGACGTCCTGACGCTGATCGTCTTCTGGGGCGTGGCCCTGGGCACGGGCGCTTTAGCCGGACGGGTGCGCGAGCAGGCGAGGGCGGCCCAGCGTCGCGCCTCCGCCGTCTCGGCCCTGCTGGCGGCCAGCCAGACCCTGTCGGCGGCGGAAGACCGCGCCACCACGGCCCGCAGCCTGGCCGAACAGGCCTCCGCCGCCGCCGGCGCCGCGGCGGTCGTTCTGCTGCCCCACGACGACGACATCGCCCTGACGGCCGCCAGCCCCGAGGGCGTGACCCTGGCCGCCGACGCCATGGCCGCCGCCCGCTGGGCCTGGACCCACGGCGAGGTCGCGGGCCACGGCACCGGCACCCTGCCGCAGACCCACTGGCGGTTTCAGCCCCTGCAGGGCGTGCGCGGCCGGGCCGGCGTCGCGGGCATCGACGCCTCGGCTGTGGCGGCGGGCTCGGACGAGGAGCGGCTGGCCATGGCCTTGCTGGACCAGGGCGCGGTGGCGCTGGAGCGGGCCGATCTGGCCGGCCAGGCGCTGGAGACCGAGACCCTGCGCCGCGCCGACCGTTTCCGCGCCGCCCTGATGAACTCGGTCAGCCACGATCTGCGCACGCCCCTGTCCACCGTCCTGGGCTCGGCGACCACCCTGATCGACTATGGCGCGACGCTGAAGCCCGAGGTCCGCGACGACCTGCTGCTCAGCATCCGCGAGGAGGCCGAACGCCTGTCGCGCTATGTCGGCGACCTGTTGGACATGACCCGGCTGGAGGGCGGGGGGCTGAACGTCCGCACCGACTGGACCGATGTGCGCGACATCCTGAACGCGGCCGCCGACCGGGTGTCGCGCCGCCTGGGCCGGCGCCGCATCACCCGCGACTTCCCGGCCCAGCTCAGCATGGTCGAGGCCGATCCGGGCCTGTTGGAACAGGCCGTGGTCAACATCCTGGAAAACGCCATCGCCTACAGTCCCGACGACACCACCATCGAACTGGCGGCCTATGAGGATCGCGGCTCCGTCGTCATCTCCATCGAGGACGAGGGGCGCGGCATTCCCACCGCCGAGCTGGAACGGGTGTTCGACAAGTTCCGCCGCATGGAGGAATCGACCGACCGCGCAAAAGGCGCCGGCCTGGGCCTGGCCATCGCCAAGGGCTTCGTCGAGGCCATGCGCGGCCGCATCGCCGCCGCCAGCCCGATTCAGGACGGCCCCGACGGGAGCAAACTCGGCACCCGCATCCTGATCAGCCTGCCCAAATCCATCGCCACCCACCCGGATCTGCTGTGATGTCCGCCGTTCGCCCCCAGGTTCTGGTCATCGACGACGAACCGCAGATCCACCGCTTCCTGGCCCCCGCCCTGGACGCCGCCGGTTATGAACCCCGCCGCGCCGACAGCGGTCAGGAGGGCCTGCGCGCCATCGCCCTGTGGAGCCCCGATGCGGTGGTTCTGGACCTGGGTCTGCCCGACATGGACGGCAAGGACGTGCTGACGCGGGCGCGGGAGTTCCATCAGGGGCCGATCATCATCCTGTCCGCGCGCGACCGCGAGGCCGAGAAGATCACGGCCCTGGACCTGGGCGCCAACGACTATGTGGAGAAGCCGTTCGGCGTCGGCGAACTGCTGGCCCGCATCCGGGCGGGCCTGCGCCAGGGCGCCCTGACGCCGGTCGCGGGCGGCGTGGTCACGGCGGGTGAGGTGATCATCGATCTGGACCGCCGCATCGTCACCCGCGCGGGCGAGCGGTTGAAGCTGCGGCCCAAGGAATACGACGTCCTGGCCTATCTGGCGCGCAACGCCGGCAAGGTGCTGGGACACGTCGATCTGCTCAAGACCGTCTGGGGCGCCGGCCATGCCGATGACGTCCAGTATCTGCGGGTCGTCATGGGCCAGTTGCGGCACAAGCTGGAGGTGGACCCCGCTCAGCCGGTTTTGCTCGTGACTGAGCCAGGGGTGGGATATCGACTGGTTTTATAGCTGACTGGACACTTGGGCGTTACTCCTGGAAGGCCGGACATTGGAATGGAAAACGACGAAATCAGCCATAGACGTTAGTGCCTTCAGCGACTGCTCGGACAACGTGCTGCGGGATGCGGCCAAAATTCCGCGATCTCAGAAATTGGCATTGAGCCGTGTATATTGAACTCGTATTCCAAGCAGCCAGATCTGGCTGAAAAGCGCGAAGGCCGAGGCTTAAATTACATCGACGAAACTGGAACCGAAATCTGGCGAACCTGCGGACAAGATGTTGGAATGGCTGGAGTCTCAGAACCCTATCGTGAGCGACGACCTGAGGCCCCGAGCCAAGCGCGAACGACGAAGCCTAGTCGAACACCCATTCAGCACCATCAAAGCCTTAGATGTGCCACCCCAACTTCTTGGTGAGGAACCTGCCCACGTAAAAACCGAGGAGCCGTTCTGCGCTCCTTCTCCAACTCCGCCGCGCGGTCGCTCAGCACGTTTTTACACGACCTCGACTCATAGCGGCGGTTGGAACGGTCCGCTTTCCGGCACACGTGGTCGCTGCCGTCAGCGCTCGCCCGCCTAAGTCGGTATCGCCGGCACGCCGCCCGCGTCTTTCAGAAAGAGGGCGTTCCCAATCAAAACGTTTTGCGAAGACGCAGCGAATAGTAGGTGCGCGGATCGACATTGCGGGTTTCGACATAGTCGATCGGCCGGGTCAGACGGTCGCCGTAGGCGATGCGCATCTGGTAAAAGTCGTCCCAGACGTTGATCTGGGCGCGCAGCGACAGTGTCGGGGTCGGCTTGTACTCCACCCAGCCCACGAGATAATCGTGGCCGCGCCACGAGAAGCGCAGGTCGGGACCGTAGTTCGTCTCGCCCAGCAGCGGGCTCCAGGAGGCGTTCCACTGCAGGTTCCATGACGTGATGTCCTGGGCGACGACGATGGTCGCATTGGACTTGCGCAGGTCCGAAATCGGGCGGATCTCGCCGGTGGTCGGATCGGTGACCTCGCTGTGGTTCCAGGTGTTGCTGGCGCTGATCCGGCCGCCGCTGAAACCGAACCGGTCCAGCGGCGCCTGGATGTTCACCGTCAACTGGTCCAGCGTGCCGTCGCCTATGTTGCCGGTGGCCGACAGGCCGTCCTCCAACGGGATGACGTCGATCGCGTCGCTGATCTCATCGTGGCGTAGAACGACGCTCACGACGCCATCGCCCCAGAAGCGGCTTTCGTAGCCCAGTTCGCTGATCCAGCGCTGTTCGGGCGCCAGGTTGAGGTTGCCGCCCAGGACGTTCTCGTTCTGCAACTGGGCCGAGGCGGCGAAGTGGTTGAAGTCCAACTGCCCGACTTCCCGCTCGAACCGGACGTTAAACTGGTTGTTCGGGATCGGCGTCCAGGTGGCCACCAGACGTGGCTTGATGAACGACAGATCCTTCTCCAGATCCGCATCGCCGGACTGGCTGAGGGTCGACTGCTCCACGCGCAGCCCGCCCTCGACGGACAGGTTGTCGCGCACGCGCCAAGTTCCCTTGCCAAACAGTTCGCCGCGCGTTTCCTCGACCAGGACCGAGGCGGAGGGAAGAGGGACGGGAACGCCGCCGCTGCTGAGGGCCTGTTCGGTCTCCAGCATATTGTAGGCCAACTCGCCTCCGGCTTCGAAGCTCAGGCTTGGCGAATGCTCGTAGCGTAACAGGCTGCGCAGTATGGTCTCGGCGCTCTCGCTTTCGGTGGAGAAGCGTTGCTCGGGGCTGGCGACGTTGTTCAGCCGGGTCCGCGAGAGGGAGACGGATTCTTCGGCGTCGAAAGTGTGGATGAAACGGGTCTCGGAGGTCAGGCGGCTGTCTATGGACCGGGTGAAGACCGCGCCGAACTCGCCGAAGGCGCCGTCCTCCTCGTACGTGGTCTCGCGCCGCACGGTGGACGCCGTCTGCAGGTTCACGTTATTGAAGTCGTTGACGCCATAGCGGGCGGTCAGGTCGATCTTTCCGCCCAGGAACGGGCTCGCATAGTTGACCCGCAACGTGGTTTCGCCGCCCTCCTGGTCCCTGAAATAGGTCTCGTCGCGCAGAAGGTCGCCTGCGCCGCTGCGGCGAATGACGGGGCCAATGCCGCTGGAGTCGTTGTCTATGATACCGTCCGAAAGCGTGAAGCCCCAGGTGCGGTCGCCGTCCCTGGCGGAGAACTGCCACGAGCCGCCGTAGGAGTTCTGCCCGCCCTCGTACAGGATGGCGTCGCTGGTGACGATCGTCTGGCGGCTGGACTGGTCACGGGTGATCACGTTCACGACGACCGGGAAGCCCTGCATGTCGATGCCGGGCGCGCCGCCACGGACCAATTCGATCCGTTTGACCTGAGCGACCAGGATGCGCTCCAGCACGTCGGAGCCGGCGTCGTTCTTGGAGGCCGGGCGAGACCCATTGATCAGGATGTTGCCGACAGAGCCCTGAAAGCCGCGGCTGCCGTCGCCGTCGATGACGCTGAATCCCGGGACCCGGCTGACCATGTCCAGGGCCGTGACCGGCTGCTGGCTGGCGAAGAAGTCCGGCGTGAAGACCAGGACGCCCCGCTGGCTGGTCTGGTCCTGTGACGCGATCTGAGCCGCCGTCTGAGGATCAAGCGGCGGCGCGGTCTGGGCCAGCGCCGGGGCGCCGAACGCCACAGACAGCGGGGTCAGGGCGAGCAGTCGGACGGGGTGGATACGCATCGGCGGGGGCCCTTCAAGGTGGCTGGTAATGTCCGAGGCGATAGACGAGACTGGCGGCCTGGGAGCGAGGGCGGGGGCCCGATCTTGAACCGATGATTTTCCGATGAACGACCTGTCAGCTCTGCTTCTCAGGCCGATCGACCTGGTGGCTGAACCGCCGTTCGACCTCGGGTCGGGCATGGTTCATCCCGCCTCTCTGGAGGTGGTCTGGCCCGATGGAGGCTGCAAACTGGAACCCCGCGTGATGCAGGTCCTGGTCGCGCTCAACCGCCGGCGCGGCTCGCCGCTCAGTCGGGAGGACCTGTCCCGGCTTTGCTGGGAGGGACGGGTCGTCGGCGACGACGCCCTGGTGCGATGCATCGTCAAGCTGAGGAAGGTCTTCCAACGCGATCCGGCCGTGGAGATCGGCAGCATCCCCAAGGTCGGCTATCGCCTGCGCCTTCTGCCGGTCGCGGCGGCTGCGGCATCATCCGCGCCCAAGCCCATGCCCATGCCCATGCTTCGCCCAAGCTGGAGGTCGCCGCGGTGGATACTGTCGGGCGCCGCCGTTGCAATCGCGGCGCTGGGCGTCGGCGCGTTCGTCGTCATGCAGCCGCCCGGCGCGCTCGCCGCAGAAGACGTGCGCCCCCTGACCTCCGAATCCGGCGTCGAGACACACCCGGCGCTTTCACCGGACGGGCGCATGATCGCATACGCCGGCGGCGGCGGATATGGGGCTCAAAGGGACATCTTCCTGCGCGGGGTTGCAGACGGCACGCCGATCCGGATGACCAACACCCCCGAGGACGAGATGGCGCCGACCTGGTCGCCGGACGGCCGGAGCATTGCTTTCGTGCGCCGGGTGACGGATGCGCCCTGCGAGATTTTGGTCGCACCCGTTCCCCAGGGCGAGCCGCGTGTGGTGGGGCGTTGCGCCCTGGAAGCGATGACACGCCTGGCCTGGACACGGGACGGCGAACTGCTGCTTTCGGACCGGCCGACGCGTAACGCCTTGCGCCGCATCCGGGCCCTGAATCCAGAAACCGGCCAGATGCGGGATGTCACTTCGCCGCCCGCAGACAGTCTGGGCGACAGCGACCCGGTCGTCACTCATCGCGGCGATCGTCTGGTGTTCAGGCGCGCCTTCTCCCACGGGGTGGGCGATCTCTACATCGTCAAGGTTTCGGGAGCCGACCAACGGGCGCTGACCCGCGACGGCTCGAAGGCGGTGGGCTACGCCTTCACTGCAGATGATCGGAGCCTCGTATTCTCCACCAGGCGGGGAGGCGACTCCGGCCTTTGGTCGGTGAATGTCGAGCGCCCGGCCACACCCGTTCGTCTCAGCTTGGGGCTGCTCGATTTCGGACGCCTGTCCGCCGACGAACACGGCCTGCTGGCGGTCGAAGCCGGCGATTACCGCTCCAATCTGTTCGCCTGGCGGGCTGGCGCCGCGCCCGTCGCCCTTACGGACGGCAACACCAGCGACTGGGACCCGGACTTGTCGTTGACAGGCCAGCTGGTTTTCATCTCGGACCAGACCGGCGAACCCGAGGTCTGGGTCAGACGGGGCGAGGGCGCGTCGACGCGAGTGACCGACCTCAAGGGCAGCAATGTGTTCTCGCCCCGTTGGTCGCCGGATGGCCGGAGCCTCGCATTCATCGCCGCACGAGATCGCCGCACCGACGTCTATGTCATCAACGCCGACGGCTCCGGCCTTCGGAGGGTTACATCGGATGGCGCAGCGCGCGGAGATTTGGCTTGGGAAGTCAACGGCAACCTCGTCGTCCCGACATTCAGGGGCGCTGTATGGCAGGTCGAACGGATCGACCCGCAGGGACGGATCTTGGTGGTTCCGAACACCACAGGGGTGCAGATCATCAAGAGCGCCGGTGTCAGAGGCCTTTACGCGGTAAAGGGCGATGACGACCGTCTCTGGCGTCTTGGAGAGGAGGGCGCCGGTCCCGTCTCAACGCTAATCCGCGTCAGCCACGATGCGGTTTGGGCTCCGACACGCGACGGCGTATACCAGTTGGCTGGCGTCCCAGGCGGTGAAATCGTTCTGCGACTGACCGCTTGGGACGGCGCGGTTCGCGATGTGCAGTCGCTTGGGACGGTTGGTTTGAGGCACAGTCTGGCCGTCTCGCCGACGCAGGACATCGTTGCTGCGAGAGTGGTTCGCGATGAGACGGACCTCAGGGCTATTCGGTTGGCGCGCCGATAAAGTCGAAGGGCCGTTTTCTAGCTAGGCGGGAATGTCCGCGCTGGCTTGATAGATCGAACGAATTTCGCATAATATATCTTAGGCGAACAGTCTTATATGCGCGGCTTAGCGCCCCAGCCGGCTGCTTTGCGCCCGCTTTTGGATCGTCACCGGCGTCTTCGCGCGCGGCGGCTGTCGCGTCAGGCTGACGCCCTTTAGCCAGAGCTTGAGCGCCTCGTAATGGATGGCGGCGACCACCTTGAAGGTCATGAGCGGGAACGCCGCTGTGGCTGCCGCGATCTGGGGGTCGTCGAGTCTCTGGCGTTCAGCCGCCATGGACGCCGTGATCAGCACGCCCTCGGCGTCCAGGCCGTCGATCGTCATGTCGAGCCGTTCGCCTGGCGCGTGACCGCGGAACCGATAGTCCATCTCCATCCCCATGAAGGGCGAGACATATAACGCCTTGGCTGCGCCCTGTCGGATCAGGCCGGGCCTCTGGTCTTCGGGTGGCACGGGAATGACGTAGGCGTGACGGATGCCGAACGTGCTGGTCACTTCGTACACCATCGCCGCCAGCCGGCCGTCGGCGTGGTGGCAATAGTAGAGGCTGATCGGATTGAAGACGTAGCCGAGCACGCGCGGCATGGTCAGCAGACGGATGGGGCCGCCGTCGAGGTCGATGTCCGCAAGGTGCATCCACGCCTCGACCTGAGGCCGCAAGGCGCCGGAGCCGTCCCCATAGTCGGCGTCGTGAAAGGACAGCAGGTTGAAGCGATTGCGGGAAAACAGCCGCAGGCCTCTATCCAGATCGTCGATCTCGGCCAGGTCCAGCAGCAGCCAGAAGACGCGATAATTCAGCTGGTGCGTCTTGGGACGCAGGCGTCGGTGCATGACCCGGCCACGATAGAGGGCCGAGGCTTGGGTCACGCGGCCTGCTCGAATACCGGGGTCGGCAGCGGCGACAGATGGATACGGCCGCTCTCGTTCTGGACCGACCACGGGCGACGGACGCCGCCGAGTTGTTCGGCGACCGCCAGACCGGATTGCAGGCCGTCCTCATGGAAGCCCGCGCCGAAGTGGGCGCCGCAGAACCAAACGCCCCCCTGCCCCTGCAGGCTCCACAGCGCTTTCTGGGCCTGGATGGCGGCGGGATCGAAGACGGGGTGTTCGTACAGTTCGCTACGCAACAGGGTGTCTGCGCGCGGCGGGCGCGGCGGGTTCAAGGTCACGAACAGGTTGTCGCCTGGCAGGCCCTGAAGCTTGTTCATCCAATAGGTCACGCACAGCCCGTCGTCGGCCCCGATATAGTTCCAGCTGGCCCAGGCGCGACGACGGCGCGGCATCAGGGTGGCGTCCGTATGCAGGACCGTCAGGTTGCGGCTGTAGCGGAAGGCGCCCAGCAGGGCTTTTTCCTTGGCCGTGGGTTCGGCCAGCATGGCCAGGGCCTGATCGGCGTGGGCGCCGATCACCACCTGGTCGAAACGCTCGACGCCCCCCTGGCTGTCATGCACGAAGACGCCCTCCTCCGTGCGTCGCACCGATGTCACGCCGCGATCCAGGCGCACGTCGTCAATGGCGCGGGCCAGGTGTTCGACATAGACGCGGCTGCCGCCCTCGACAGTACGCCACAGGGGACGGCCCACCAGTTTCAGCAGGCCGTGATTGCCGCAGAAGCGGATGAAGGACTCGGCCGGATAGTCCATCAGCGTGTGCGCGGGGGACGACCAGATGGCGGCGGCCATGGGCAGCAGATGGTCGTCGCGGAACGCCTCGCTGAAACCCTCGCGCTTCAGATAGTCGCCCAGGGTCAACGACGGATCGGACATGCCGGCCAGATCCTTGGGCGCATCGCGATAGAAGCGCAGGATCTCGCTCAGCATCGACCAGAATCGGGGCCGAAGGGCATTGCGACGCTGGGCGAAAAGGCCGGGCGCCGCATATTCGAACCGGCCGTCGTCCAGAGAGACGGCGAACGACATGTCGGTGGCGCGGGTCGCGATTCCTAGGTGTTCGAAGAGCGCGATCAGGTTGGGATAGGTCGCGTCATTGAAGCAGATGAAACCGGTATCGACGGCGATGTCGCCTGACGGCACCCCCGCCGTAACGGTGTTGGAATGCCCGCCCAGCCGGTCGGCCTTTTCATAGATCGTCACCTGATGCCGCTGGGACAGAAGCCAGGCCGACGAAAGGGCCGCGACGCCGGAGCCGATGACGGCGATCTTCAGGCGATCGGCAGCAGGATTCGCGGGCGACAGGGACATGGAAACTCCAAATACACGCCCGCTGGCGCAAGCCTAGGCATGAACGGATTACGGGTCGCCGTCATGATCGGATCGCGATTGATCCAGACATTTCCGCCAGGCGTATTAGGGTCCATGCATGTCGAGACACTGCCCTTCACGTCGAATCCATGCCGGTCCCCGCGCATGAAGACACTCGACAATCCTTCAGACCCCCTCCTCCATGATCGGCTGATCGAGGCGATTGCGCTGCGTCGCGACCGGGAGGCCTTTGCGGCCCTGTTCGCCTATTTCGCGCCGCGCCTGAAAGCATGGCTGATCAAGTCAGGGGCGACGCCCGGCGCCGCCGAAGATTTCGCCCAGGACGCAATGCTGACCGTATGGCGCAAGGCCGACCTGTTCGACTCCTCAAAGGCCCGCGCCGCGACCTGGATCTTCACCATCGCCCGCAATCGTCGCCTCGACATGTTGCGCCGCGATGCGCGTCCCCTGCCGACGCCGGAGATCGAACTGGCGGGCGAGGATGTGCGCCGCCCCGACGAACTGCTGTCGATGTCGCAGGACGCGGACCGGGTTCGTGACGCCCTGTCTCGACTCAGCCCCGATCATGTCGAGGTCCTGCGCCTCGCCTTCTTCATGGACAGTTCCCATTCCGAAATCGCCAAACACCTCGACCTGCCGCTCGGCACCGTCAAATCCCGTATTCGTAACGCCATGACCAAGCTCCGCCTGATCCTCGCCCCGTCCGAGGAGGCCGCGCGATGAACCCGCAACGCAATCCTTCCGAAGAACGGCTGCTTGCCTATGCCGCCGGGACGCTCAGCCCGCCCGAAGCGGTCGTGATGGCCGCGCATCTTGCGATGCGGCCGGCGAACGACGCCTGGGTGCGTGATCTTCAGGCCGTAGGCGGCGAATTTCTCGACGAGGCCGCGCCGTCGGCCCTGTCGCAGGATGCGCTCGCCCTGGCCATGGCGCGAATCGAGACGGACGCAGGCGAGGTGAAGGCTCTGGCTCCGTTGAATGATATGCCCGAACTGCCCGAGCCGCTGCGGCGCTATGCGCTCAGCCCCTGGCGCTGGGTAGGGCCGGGCATGCGGGTGCGCGATGTGCATGCGCCACGCGACGGAGATTGTCGCGTGATCCTGCTGAAGATCGAATCAGGCCGGGAGACGCCGAAACACACGCACGGCGGCATCGAATTGACCTGCGTCATCTCCGGCGCCTATGCGACGGAGACAGAGCGATTCGACGTGGGCGACTTCGAAGAGGCCGATCCGGAAGTGCTGCACCAGCCGCGCGTCGTATCGGACGAGGCCTGCCTTTGCGTCGTGGCGCTGGATGGCCAGATCCAGCTGGACGGCTGGATAGGCAAGCTGATTCAGCCGTTCGTTCGCCTGTGACCGGCTTGGGGGCTCTGTGGGGCGTTGCTGCCCTGTTTCTCGTCATCGTGATGTCGGCGGCGTGGCTGGTGCAGAAGCGCACAGGCCAAGGCGGCTGGGCGGACGCCTTCTGGTCGCTGGGCCTGGGCGCGGCCGGCGTTGGCGTGGCGCTGTTTCCAATCGACGGCGCGCCTCCATCCTTGCGGCAATATCTGGCGGCCCTGCTGATCGGTCTGTGGGGGCTGCGGTTAGGCGCACACATCGCCGCGCGCGCCGCCCATGAGGGCGAAGACGCCCGTTATGCCCGGTTGCGCCAGGATTGGGGCGCCGGGTTTCAGGCCAAGATGTACGGCTTCCTGATGCTGCAGGCTGGGGCGGCCGCCTTCCTGGCGCTCAGCGTCATGGCGGCCGCGCGCAATCCGACGCCTGGACTGACCCTGCAGGACGGTCTGGCGACGCTTGTCTTCGTAGGCGCGCTCATCGGCGAGGCCATATCGGACCGTCAATTGGCGGCTTTCAAACGCAATCCCGCTAATAAGGGTGGGGTCTGCGATGTCGGCCTGTGGGCCTGGTCGCGTCATCCGAATTATTTCTTCGAATGGCTGGGCTGGTGCGCCTGGCCCCTGCTCGCCATCAATTTGAGCGGCGAATGGCCGTGGGGCTGGCTGGCGCTGACGGGTCCGGCCTATATGTATTGGCTGCTGACCCAGGTGTCCGGCGTGCCCTTGCTGGAAGAGCATATGCGGCGCTCGCGACCAAAGGCGTTTGACGCCTATGCCGCCCGCACCAGCGCCTTCTTCCCTCGCCCGCCCCGTCACTGAACCGACCTCAATCCTTAGGGGCGGCCCCGAGGTGAACGTCGCCGCGTTTGCGCGCGATTTCCATCTGCCTGTGGCGCTCGGCATAGCGTTCTCGCTGCGCGTCGTCTCGCGTGTCGTGGCAACGCTCGCAGCAGACGCCCTCGACGTAATGGGGCGAGGCGCGACCGGCATCGTCCACTGGCAAACGACACCCCCTGCAAAGCGTGTGCGACCCTTGGGTCAACCCGTGCCCGACCGAGACCCGTTCGTCGAAGACGAAGCATTCGCCGCGCCATAGGCTTTCATCCTCATCCACCGTCTCAAGGTAGCGCAGGATGCCGCCTTCCAGATGGTGGACGTTTTTGACGCCTTCCGCCTTCAGGAAGGCCGTCGATTTTTCACAGCGGATGCCGCCGGTGCAGTACATGGCCACCCGCTTTGCGCCGGTCTGCTCAAGCAGGGCGCGGCCTTCGGTTCGGAACCAGTCGGGAAAGTCGCGGAAGCTGCGGGTGTTGGGCTGGATCGCCCCCTCGAAAGCGCCGATCTCGCCCTCGTAATCGTTGCGCGTGTCGATGACCAAGGTCTCCGGATCGGCGATCAGCGCGTTCCAGTTCGTCGGCGCCACATAGACGCCCGCCTGTTGGGCCGGGTCCAGGTCTGGCTGGCCCATGGTGACGATCTCGCGTTTGACGCGCACCTTCATACGGTGAAACGGCAAGGCGTCGGTCCAGGCGTATTTGAGCTCCAGCGTCTCGAACCCGGGCATGGCGTGGATAGCAGACAGCACGGCCTCGACGGCCGGCTCCGACCCGGCGATGGTGCCGTTCAGCCCCTCGGGCGCGACCAAAAGCGTCCCCCTCACCTCCCCGGCGTCGCAAACGACCTGAAGCGCATCGCGGACGCCAGCAGGATCGGTGACCGGTGCAAAACGATAAAGCGCCGCGACCCGGACGGCATGTTTGGGCGAGGTCTGAAGGTCGGTCATGGATCAGGCCCCTCGAAGGCGCCAGGGATGGCGCGCCCAGCAGGACTCGAACCTGCAACATCCCGCTTAGAAGGCGGGTGCTCTATCCGGTTGAGCTATGGGCGCTCTTGCAAGACGTCAGGCGTCAGTGCGTCCAGGACTGCTTGCGGTTGGTGGCGAAGTTGTCGGCATAGGCCTTGATAATCATCGGCGGATCGTTCGGCTCGTGCAGGCGGAAGGCGATGCCGTGGCGCTCGGCGTATTCGACCGCCTCTTCCTTCGATTCGAAGGTCAGGCGGACCTGACCGTTCATATCGCTGGAGCTGGTCCAGCCCATCAGCGGATCGATGGTGCGTGCCGAGGCCGGTTCGAATTCCAGACGCCAGTCGCGGCTCTTGGCCTTGCCCGACTGCATCGCGGTTTTGGCCGGGCGGTAAATGCGAGCCAGCATGGCGAAATCCTCAGTGACGGCGGGGCCTCTGGCCCTGCCATAACGCGCGCTGAACTTATGATCCAGCGGCCTTCCGTTGGTCGGGGCGAGAGGATTCGAACCTCCGACCCTCTGGTCCCAAACCAGATGCGCTACCAGGCTGCGCTACACCCCGGACCGAACGGAGCGCTCTATTGGCACTTCACGACGCGATCCGCAATCAAGGCTTGAAATAAGGATGTAAAACTTTGTCCCCGGGCTTGGCGTTTATCTCTGCCGCCCGCCCGGCGCGCAATTCCAGCACGCCGTTGGCGGCGCCGTTCGATGGAATGGGCGCCTCCGAGAAGGGCGTGGCGTGCGAAGCGATGGAGACGATTCGGCCTTGAGGGTCGATGTAGAGGATGTCCAGGGAACTGGGCGTGTTGCGCATCCAGAAGCTCTGCTCGCGCGGCGCTTCGCCCGGCCATTGGAAGAGCATACCGCGGTCGTCTTCCAGCGGCGGACGGAACATCAGGCCGCGCTGCCGCTCGGGCTCTTCATCGGCGATCTCAACCCAGAACGGGTGTTCACCGGACGTGGTGACGACCGCCAGCTTCTGCAGCGGTTCACCATTGGGACCGAGCGGCGTCTTGGCGGCGCAGCCGGCGACGGCGAGCATAAGCATGCCCGCCATCAAAAAACGTCTCGTCGCCTCGATCATACGCCTCTCCTGGGCGCCGGATCAGTCGCCCGTTCTGATGTCCGCGACCACCAGGCCTTTCGGGCCGTTGGCGAATCGCACCCGCACCGCATCGCCGGGAATCAGATCTTCCAGGCCGCAGCGCCGCAGGGTCTCTATATGGACGAAGATATCGCCAGGTTCGCGATCACGCACGACGAATCCGTAGCCCTTGGTGCGATTGAACCATTTGACCAGGGCCGTCTCCAGCTCCTCATCGGACTCAACGGCCGGGCGCGGCGCAATTGCAGCAGCGGGGCGACGCGCGACCTGGACCGCTTCACCCTCCCCCAGGTCGTGAATTTCGATCGTCTGCCAGCCCTTCGAGCGTTTGACGCAGTCGCAGGTAATGGGCGCGCCCTCGTCGGCGGCGTCGCGGCCAAGGTCGCGCAGGCTGCTGATGTGCAGCAGGATGTCTCGCATTTCCGTAAGGGCGGGATCGTCCGGGACGATAAATCCATAGCCCTTCGTCGCATCGAACCATTTGACGCGCCCAGTGACGCGAACGGTCTGCGCCGTTTCCGTCTCGCTATATTCAGACACTTAAGAACCCCCGTCCGCGCCTCCAGCGGACTCGTCTTTATGTTTAACACTGTTCCGTGAAAGTTTGAAAAGCGGAAAATGCACGCTTGGGGTGAAGCATGTGTCTGGAACACGAGAAAAATGCAGACGCGCCACGATCAGTGGCTGCGCTTCTACGTCGTCTGAAATGTAAGGCGTTTCTGCTGACGGGAGCCTTGGGGCTCTACCATGGACCTGCCCGCGTGGCAGTCCCTAGGGGAGTCGAACCCCTCTTTTCAGGTTGAAAACCTGACGTCCTAACCGATAGACGAAGGGACCGCTGCGCGGGAGAGCCGGCGATATAGCCGCGCCCTCGGGGCGGTGCAAGCTTGGATTTCGAGTTTTTTGGGCCGCCGTCAGATCATTCGAGGGTCGGCGACATCCTCGATCTCGAACTGCACGCCCCTGCGGCCGTTCCAGTCGTCGGCCTTCAGCCGCCCGACGATGTTCAACCCGCCCTGTCCCGACAGCAAGGCCTGGCCAGACGGTAGATCGGCGCACCGCCAGGCGA
This sequence comes from Brevundimonas sp. PWP3-1b1, assembly GCF_049896065.1. Classification (NCBI taxonomy): domain Bacteria; kingdom Pseudomonadati; phylum Pseudomonadota; class Alphaproteobacteria; order Caulobacterales; family Caulobacteraceae; genus Brevundimonas; species Brevundimonas sp. PWP3-1b1. The sequence continues at coordinate 1,493,880 of NZ_JAFCTO010000001.1, forward strand.
TGGCCTTCACCGAGGCGCCGTCCGCGCCGACCAGGCGACAACGGACATGACCGCCGTTCATCGCCACGGGTTCGCGCGCCTGAACGCCGGTCAAGGCAAAGCTCGGCTCGGGGTTGGCGGGACCGAAGGGCGCCAACTGCTCGAACGATTCGAACAGTTCGCGCGTCGCCGCGCCGGGATCGATCAGGGCGTCGATCTCCAGCACGTCCTGCGCCACAGCCTCGACCCGTTCGGAGGCCAGCCGCTCGTTCAGGAACGCCTTCAATTCCGCGACACGCGCGCTGTCCATCGTCAGGCCTGCGGCCATGGCGTGACCACCCCCCGCCATCAGGATGCCGCTCTCCCAAGCCGCCTGGATCGCGCGGCCCAGGTTCATGCCGGGCTGGGATCGTCCCGAGCCCTTGCCCAGGCCTGTGACTGGATCGACGCCGATGACGATGACCGGCTTGCGCCAGCGTTCGCGCAGGCGGCCAGCGACGATGCCGACGACGCCGGGGTGCCAGTCCTCGCCCGCGACCACGACGACAGCGGTATTGTCGGCATGAGCCCCGGTCGCCTCGACACGGCGGACGGCGGCGTCGGTGACGGACCGCTCGACATCGCGGCGCGACAGGTTCAGCGCATCCAGTTCGATCGCCAGCGCCTCGGCCTCGGCCGGATCATCGGTGGACAATAGCCGCGCCCCCAGGTCTGACCGCCCGATACGACCGCCGGCGTTGATCCGGGGCCCCAGGATAAAGCCCGCATGATTGCTCTTTGCAGGACCCGGTTCCGCCCCTGCCGCCGCCAGCAGGGCGCGCAGACCCGGATTGCGCCAGTCGCTCATGACCTTGAGTCCCAGCCCGGTCAGAGCCCGATTGAAACCGGTCAACCCCGTGACGTCGCAAATGGCGCCCAGCGCCGCCAGATCCAGCCACTGGCGAATGTCCGGCTCCGGCCGATCCGCGAAAAGGCCGCGCCGACGTCCCTCGCGGTTCAGGGCCGCCAGCAGCACGAACACCACCCCCGCCGCCGCCAGATTGCCCTGACCGGAGGTGCAGCCCGGTCTGTTCGGGTTGACGACCGCCAAGGCCGTCGGCGGTTCGCTGCGCATCAAATGGTGGTCGATGACGACGACATTGAGGGCGATAGCGGCGGCATGAGCCAGCGCCTCGTTCGCCGCCGCGCCGCAGTCCACCGTGATCACCAGATCGGCGCCCGAGGCCTTCAGCGTGTCGAACGCCTTGGCGCTAGGGCCATAGCCTTCCGTCAGCCGGTCGGGCACGTAGATCGACAGCTCATGGCCCATCGCCCGGAACCAGCGCACCAGAAGCGCCGCACTGGACGCCCCGTCCACATCATAGTCGGCGAAGACGTGGATGTTCGCCTTGGCCTGCAGGGCGTTCAGAATCGCATCGGCCGCCGCATCCATGTCCATGAAGCTGGAGGGATCGGGAAAAAGAGCGCGCAGGGTCGGGGTCAGGAAATCGGCCCCCTGATCCGCCGATACGCCACGCGACGCCAGGGCGCGGGCCAGAAGCTCGTCCAGCCCGAGGCCCTGCATGTGGGCGCGGGTCGTCGCCGCATCCGCAGGTCGCTGACGCCAGGCGCGCCCTGAGAGAGACCGGGACACGCCCAGAAATGCATTCAGTGTCTTTGCGCCGCCGTCATCCGCCATCAGCACATCATCGCGGGATTCTACATCCCCGGCGACCGGTCATTGCGTCGGGCGGCGATCGAGCGGCGGCGGCGCCTTGGCGCGATCGCGCAGGCTTTGGGCGAAAGCTTCGATGTCCGCCTGGGTGCGGGCGGCGTCGGGCGAAACCGGCACGGACTGGACCGCAGCCGCCGTCTCGGCGGCGAGAGCCTCGGGATCGGTCAGGGTCCAGTCGATACGCGCGATCTCGCTGTTCAGCGTCGCGCTGTCATTCTGCAGGCGCTGAGCATTGGCCGCGACCTGTGCAACGGGCGGCAGGTCGGTGGGCGCGGCCGGAAAATCCTCCCAGCGGGGATAGTGGCGATTGGCGTCGACCAGTTCCTGAACACGCGGCGCCAACGGCGAGACGGGCTCGGTCTTGGACGCAGAACCGCCGACGCAGCCGGCCAGCGGCGCTGAGATCGCGACTGCAGCGATCAGGATCATCTTTTTCGAGTTCAGCGCGTTCATTTCCTGGCTGGTCTTATGCCATCATCGCCACGCGCGGAAGGGCGGATGAACCGGCCTCCGATGCAGGAAGCGCGAAGGACGATCATGGCCAAGCTCCCTAAGACGCCGACAGACGCCGCCGAACGCCCGGCGCGCAAGGCCGGACGCCCTACTTCGGCCAAGCCCCGCCCCCCGCGCCAGCCAAAGCTGAAACCGAACGAAACGCAGGACGCGCCGGCTGAAACCGTCGCCGAGGCCGCGCCCGAACCGACCTTCCCCGGCGCCGCACAGGCCGAGATGATCGAGACTCTGTCGATGAACCTGGCCAAGGCGGCCATGATGGCTCAGAGCGCGATTGCAGAAGCCGCCCTGACCCAGGCCGACCGCCCAGCCGCCTTGTCACCTGATCCGTTCAATGTCGCGCCAGCCATGACTTCGGTCATGACTAGCCTGGCCGCACAGCCCGACAAGATGATGCAGGCGCAGGCCGACCTGTTCGGTCGCTATATGCAGTTGTGGTCTTCCACAGCGCGCCAAGCGGCGGGCGAGACGCCCGACCCCGCCCCGAACGACAAGCGGTTCAAGGACCCGGCCTGGTCCGAAAACCCGATGTTCGACATGATGCGCCGTTCCTATTTGCTGACGGCGGACTGGATGAATGGCCTGATCGCGGGCGTGGAGGATGTCGATCCGACGCTGAAACGCCGCGCCCAGTTCTTCACGCGTCTTCTTACCGACGCCTTCTCGCCGTCGAACTTCCTGGCGTCCAATCCCGTCGCCCTGAAAGCGTTGGCCGAGACCAGCGGCGAATCGCTGGTGAAGGGGATGCAGAACTTTGCCGCCGACCTGGAACGCGGCGGCGGGTCGCTGCGCATCAGCCAGGCAGACTATGGCAAGTTCGTCGTCGGCGAGAACGTCGCCACCGCACCGGGCCAGGTCGTCTGGCGCGACGAGCTGTTCGAACTGATCCAGTATGCGCCGACGACCGAGACCCAGCACGAGATCCCGCTGCTGATCTTCCCGCCGTGGATCAACAAATTCTACATCATGGACCTGCAGCCGACGAACTCGCTGATCCGCTGGCTGTCGGCCCAGGGCTTTACGGTGTTCGTCTGTTCCTGGGTCAATCCGGACAAGGACAAGGCCGGTTTCGGCTTCGACCAGTATCTGGAAAAAGGCATCTATCGCGCGGTCGAGAAGACGCTGGAACAGGCGGGCGCGAAGCAGTTGAACGCCGTCGGCTACTGCATCGGGGGCACCCTGCTGGGCGCCGGCCTCGCGCACATGGCGGCCAAGGGCGACACACGGGTCGCCGCCGCCACCTTCTTCGCCGCCCAGCACGACTTCGCCGAGGCGGGCGATCTACTGCTCTTCACCGACGAACACTGGATCGCCGAGATCGAGCGTCAGATGGATGCGGCCGGCGGCGTCCTGCCCGGCGCAGCCATGGCCGAGACCTTCAACGCCCTGCGCTCCAATGACCTGATCTGGTCCTTCTTCATCAGCAACTATCTGCTGGGCAAGGATCCGCCGGCCTTCGACCTGCTGTTCTGGAACGCCGACCAGACGCGGATGCCCAAGACGCTGCATCTGGACTATCTGCGCCAGATGTATGGGGCCAACGCCTTGGCCCAGGGCGCGTTCGAGATCGGCGGGCTGACGGCGGACCTGTCGAAGGTCTCGATCCCGCTCTATTTCCAGGCCAGCCGCGAGGATCACATCGCGCCGATGAACTCGGTCTATCGCTCCGCCAAACTGTTCGGGGGCAAGGACGTCACCTTCACCCTGGCGGGATCGGGCCATATCGCCGGCGTCATCAACGCCCCTGCGGCCAGAAAATACCAGCACTGGACCAATGCCGCCCTGCCCACGACCCTGGCCGAATGGCAGGCCGACGCGGTAGAGCATCCTGGCAGCTGGTGGGAGCATTGGTCCGCATGGTTGGCAAAGCGTGCTGGAAAGCAACTCCCCGCCCGCGATCCTGAAAAGGGGCCGCTCAAGCCCATCGAGCCGGCCCCCGGCAGCTATGTGAAAGTGAAGTCTTGAACCGTATCGAACCCAACGCCCTGCTCGCGATCAGCACGGGGGTGGCGCTGATCCTGCTGATCATGACGGCCAGCGTCTTCGGCGAGACCGGAAATACGGTGAAATACATCATCTCGGCCGTGATCTGCTCGGCCGCCTTCGTCCTGCTGAACGGGCGTATGGCCAAGGCTATGAAGCGCCCGGCGGTTCAGCCGATGATCCACCCCGACACGCCCGGCACGGCGGTCTGGGCCGGACTGTTCCCTCTGATCGTCATCGGCATGGCGTGCGCGCCGGTCTTCTTTGCGGGTCACGATTATGGGCTGCTGGTGATCATCGCCTCAGTCATCTTCGGCCTGACCGTCGATTCCGCCATTCGGGCGCGGCGCGGCTAGGCCGCGACGAACTTCAGCGCCACGCCGTTGTTGCAGTAGCGCAGGCCCGTCGGACGAGGGCCGTCCTCGAACACATGTCCCTGATGCCCCAGGCAGCGGGCGCAGTGATATTCCGTGCGTAGAATCCCGATGGCCAGGTCGCCCTTGCGGCCGATGTTGGCGGCGATCACGTCATAGAAGCTGGGCCAGCCGGTGTGGGAATCGAACTTCCACTGCGACCGAAACAGCGGCAGGTCGCAGCCCTTGCAGACGAAGTTTCCGCGCCCGTGCTGGTCGTTCAAGGGACTGGAATAGGGCCGCTCCGTCCCCTCGTGCCGCATGACGCGCCATGAGGCGTCACCCAATCGCCGTCGCCAGTCGGCGTCGGAGACGCGGCGATAGGGCGAGGTCGCATACTGCCCCTCCCCCGCCTCGGAGGGTTCGGGAGAACAGGCGGACAGGGCAAGCGCGCCGGCGCCCATCAGAAGGCCCCGGCGATGCACGATCAGGGACTGGGTCATGCCCTTCATACGACGGGCGCGGCGAAATGGTTTCAGCCGCTCAGATCAGGCTGGTCGTCTCGTCCAGACCCAGCATGATGTTGAGGTTCTGCACCGCCGCGCCTGACGCGCCCTTGCCCAGATTGTCGAGCAGGGCCACCAGTCGCGCCTGTTCCCCATTGCGGTCGCCGAAGACGTGCAGACGCAGGCGGTTGGTGCCGTTCAGGCCTTCGGGCTCCAGACCCGACATGGCCTCGGTTTCTTCCAGATCGGCGACCTCGACGAAATGCTGTCCGTCATAGGCTTCGACCAGTGCGCCGTGGAGGCGTTCGACCGATGGCGTCTCCGGCAGGGCGGCCAGATGCAGCGGAACCTCCACCAGCATGCCCTGCCGATAGTTTCCAACCGCTGGCGCGAACAGGACGTCGCGGCTCAATCCCGTGTGTTTCGTCATCTCCGGCACATGCTTGTGCTTCAGCGTTAGACCGTAGGCGCGATAAGCGGTCGCGGCGCCTGATGCTTCGAACTCGGCGATCATGGCCTTGCCGCCCCCGGAATAGCCCGACACTGCATTGACCGTGACCGGATAGGTCGTAGGCACCAGCCCCGCCTTCACCAGCGGTCGCATCAGGCCGATGAAGCCTGTGGAATAGCAGCCGGGATTCGACACGAACGACGACCGCGCGATCAGATCACGCTGACCTGCGTCCATCTCGGGGAAGCCATAGGCCCAGCCTGGCGCAACCCGATAGGCCGTCGAGGCGTCGATCACCTTGACCGACGGGTTCTCGATCATCGCCACAGCTTCCCGCGCCGCATCGTCGGGCAGGCAAAGGATCACAGCGTCGGCGGTGTTTAAGGCCTCGCGCCGCGCCTCCACATCGCGACGACGCTCGCCCAGCAGGATCAATTCCAGATCCGGGCGCGCCTCCAGCCGCTCGCGGATCTCCAGCCCCGTGGTGCCGGCCTCGCCGTCGATGAAGATGGTATGGGTCATAGGCTGCTCCTGACCGTCCTGCCTTGCGGGAGGAGATAGACAAGAAAAAGGGCGCTCCGGGTCTCCCCGAAGCGCCCCAAATCCAAACCGCGTGAACGCGATTAGCGCTTCGAGAACTGGAAGGAACGGCGAGCCTTGGCGCGGCCGTACTTCTTGCGCTCGACGACGCGGCTGTCGCGGGTCAGGAAGCCGTGCGGCTTCAGGACCTTGCGCAGTTCCGGCTCAAAGTGCGTCAGGGCGTGCGACAGGCCGTGGCGGATGGCGCCGGCTTGGCCCGACAGACCAGAACCTTCGACGGTGCAGATCACGTCATATTGCGTGGCGCGGTCCGAAACAGTCAGCGGCTGGGCGATCATCATGCGCAGCACGGGACGAGCGAAATATTGCTCCTGGTCCTTGCCGTTGACGGTGATCTTGCCGGTGCCGGGCTTCACCCAGACGCGGGCGATCGCGTTCTTGCGCTTGCCGGTCGAATAGGCGCGGCCCTGGGCGTCCAGCTTCTGGACATAGACGGGGGCGTCGTTTTCGACCGAGGAGCTCAGGCCCTTCAGGGCGTCGAAGCCGGTGGCGGCGGTGTCTTGCGTCGCGTCAGTCATGCTCAGGCGCTCCGGGTGTTCTTGGGCGACGCCGACTTGAAGTCGATCGTTTCCGGTTGCTGGGCTTCGTGTTCGTGTGCGCCGCCGGCGAACAGACGCAGGTGCGTCATCTGCTTGCGGGCCAGCGGGCTTTCTTTCGGCAGCATGCGCTCGACGGCCTTCTCAAGCACGCGCTCGGGGAAGCGGCCGCCCAGGACCTTCTCGGGGGTCGTCGACTTGACGCCGCCCGGGTGGCCGGTGTGGCGATAATAGACCTTGTCGGTCGACTTCTTGCCGGTGAACACGACCTTGTCGACGTTGGTCACGACGACATAGTCGCCGCAATCGACGTGCGGGGTGTAGTCGCCGCGGTGCTTGCCGCGCAGACGGTTGGCGATGAAGGTCGCGAGGCGGCCCACCACGACGCCTTCGGCGTCGATGTGGATCCACTTCTTCTCGACCTCGGCCGGCTTCAACGAAGCCGTAGTGCTCTTCAGCATTGAGAGGGTTCCTGGAGACGAAAATCGGGTCCGGCCCCTGAAGGAACCGAATGAAGGCGCGCTGATACAGGAGACGATTGGTCGCGTCAACGCACGCAAACGCAACGTATTCACCCTACCGCATTGTTTTAACGTAATTTTCTAAATACGGTATTAAAATACCCGGTCCCGCGACGCCATTTGCCGTTATGAAATAACAAAAATCGTCATCAAACCATGATCATTCCGAGGCATCGGGGGGCGACACCTTCGGAGCCTTCTCATGATCCTTCACCGTCGCGGCCTGATCGCCTCCAGCGCCGCCGCCGCCTTCGCCGGTCTGGCGCGCCACGCCTCCGCCCAGGCCGCGGGGGAGGAAACCTACGTCAACGAGGTCCAAGGCTATGGCCCGCTGGTGCGCGACACGAACCGGCTGCTCGACCTGCCCGAGGGCTTTTCCTACCAGGTCGTGGCCCAGAGCGGCGACACCATGGCCGACGGCCTGTTCGCGCCGGGGCAACCCGACGGCATGGCCTGTTTCCCGCTCGAAGGCTCGCGCGTCGCCCTGGTGATCAACCACGAGCTCAAGGGCTCGTCCGGCCTGCACCGCAACCTCGGCCCCGGCGGTCTGCGAGAGGAGCGGCTCGGCCTGCTGGACACCGCCAAGGCCTATGACACCTACAAGGACGGCCGCCCCCTGCCCGGCGGCTGTTCCACCATCATCTACGATCTGGCGACCCGACAGATGGTCAGCCAGCATTTGACCCTGGCCGGCACCTCGACCAACTGCTGCGGCGGTCCGACGCCCTGGGGCAGTTGGCTGACCTGCGAGGAAACGCTGGAGACGCCGGCCGACGCCGATGTGACCAAGAACCATGGCTGGGTGTTCGAGGTGCCGGCGACGGCGACTGGCTTGGTCGATCCCGTGCCGCTGAAGGCCATGGGGCGTTTCGACCACGAGGCCATCTGCATCGATCCCCGCACGGGCATGGTCTATCTGACCGAAGACGACAACACCGGCCTGTTCTACCGCTTCATCCCCAAGGTCCCGGGCAAGCTGGCCGAGGGCGGGCGGCTTCAGGCCATGGCCTGGAAAGGCGTGCCCGCCGCCGACACCCGCAACCAGGACGTCCGCACCTGGGCCGTCGGCGACTGGCGCGAGATCGAGTGGATCGACATGGACGATGTCGAATCCCCCAACGGCGACCTGGCCAAACGCGGCCATGCGGCCGGCGCGGCCCTGGTGGCGCGCGGCGAAGGCGTCTGGTGGGGCGACGACGAGATGTATTTCACCGCCACCTCGGGCGGACCGATCCGGCGCGGCCAGGTCATGCGGCTGGTTCCCGGCCTGAACGGCGCGGCCGACCGGCTGCAGTTGTTCGTGGAAAGCACGGACCTGAAGACCATGAACATGGCCGACAACATCACCATCGCGCCGTGGGGCCACCTGATCCTGTGCGAGGACAACTATTCCACCGACGTCCGCAACCACCTGAAGGGCGTCACCCCGGACGGCAAGGTCTATACGATCGGACGCAATGTCTTCACCGGCAATTCCGAGTTCGCCGGCGCCTGCTTCTCGCCGGATGGCGAGGTGCTGTTCGTCAACATCATGTATCCGGGCATGACCCTGGCGATCAGAGGCCCATGGTCCTCGGTCCGGACATGAAGATCCGGGGCTGAGCCCTCAGCACCAGCCATAGGTTCGCCGTCGCCACAGCCAGGACGACGGCGGCGCCGCCCTGATGCAGGACACCCAGCCACACCGGCACGGCGTGCATCAGGGTGACGATCCCCAGCAGGGCCTGGAACCAGACCACGCCCGCCAGAACGAAGGCGGCCAAGCCCATCCCCTCGGCCACACGCCAGCGCCAGGCCTGGAAGGCGTAGATGCTGACCGCGATCAGCAACCCATAGGCCACCAGCCGGTGATTGAACTGCGTCAGGGCCTGATCGTGCAGGAAGGCGCTTGCGCCCAGGCTCCAGTCGGCGGGGGGCAACACCGCCCCGTTCATCAAAGGCCAGTCGGTATAGACAAGCCCTGCGTGCCCGCCCGCGACCAAGGCGCCCAGCAGGCACTGCACGAAGACCGCGCCCAACACGAAACCGGCGCCCCGCGCCCAACACGACGGCGGCCGTCCGTGGTCCTCGCCGTGCCACGCCTCCAGCGCTGTCCAGATCAGGGCCGCGAACAGGATGAAGGCCAGGCCCAGGTGGGTCGCCAGCCGCTCAGGCGCGACGCTGACCCGCTCCGACAGGCCGCTGGACACCATCCACCAGCCGATCAGCCCTTGCAGACCGCCCAGGACCAGCAGCACGACGCAGCGCCAGATCAGCCGGTCCGGCATGGCCCACTGGCGGAACAGCGAGCGCGGCGGCGCCACACGGCACAGCAGGAAGAAGGCCAGCGGCAGGGCGAACACCATGCCGATCAGACGGCCGATCAGCCGGTGCAGCCATTCCCACCAGAAGATGCCCTGAAACTCGCCCAGGCTCATGCCGGCGTTGATCTGGGCGTACTGGGGGATCTGTTTGTACTTGTCGAAGGCCTCGGCCCACTGGGCGTCGTTCAGCGGCGGGATCGCGCCCATGATGGGCTGCCATTCCGTGATCGACAGACCCGATCCAGTCAGGCGGGTAATGCCCCCGACCACAACCATCAGGAAGACGATGGCCGCCGTGGCGAACAGCCACACGGCGACGGCGCGATTGCGATCTGGATTTCCGAAACGGTTCATTCGACGCCCGACACTGACCCGGATATGGTGTCGCGCTCGACGATGACCAAATCGCGACCGGTGCGGTATGCCCGCCTGGAGCGCCAAGATCGAGTCGGATTGAGTTAACGGCGATGACGCCGCAGGAGATCAGGGTTGCAATACGCCGATATCGCCGCCGCCGTTGTGGGCGGCCTGCTGCTGGCCTGGATCGCTGACCTTCTGACGGGCCGACGCGGCTTCGGCGGCACCAGCCTGGTGTCCGGCGTCGGCCTGGCCTGTGGCTGGTTCCTGGCCGTGCGCGTCTTCGCCATCAGCACCATGGACAGCTGGGTCTGGGTGCCGTGGGCCCTGATCGGATCGGGCTTCTGCCTGATCGCCTTCTTCCTGTTCAGGAACAAGCGCTGATGCACCCGCGACTGCGTCGCTTCGTCGCCGCGATCGGCGTGCTGGCCTTCCTGATCTTCTGGGTCTGGGGCCTGATCGCCCTGCGCGGCATGTTGCCTGCGTCGCAGTGGATCGATTTCCTGTTCTTCGGCATCGGCGGCACCGCCTGGGGCCTGCCGCTCATTCCATTGCTGAAGTGGGCCGAGCGCGGCTGAAGGCCAACTTGGGCCCAGAAAAGGCGATGGGGCCGCCCGTAAGGACGACCCCACCATCATCATTCTTTTGCAAGAATGGTCGGAGCGACAGGATTCGAACCTGCGACCCCTTGACCCCCAGTCAAGTGCGCTACCAGGCTGCGCCACGCTCCGAAGGCGCTCCCTATAGACGGGGGGATCGTCGTCCGCAAACGCTAAAACGACTTTTCCACCTACCTTGAAAGAACGGCGTCCAGACGGGCCTTCGCCTGCTCCAGATCGGCGAGAACCTGCTGCAAATTCGAGGTTTCGAGCCGCCCTATGTCGGACTTGGCGGAACTGATCGCGACATCGCCGTCCTCGATCAGGGCGGCGGCTTCGGCCCCGATCAGCTTTTTCAGCCCCTGTTCCGTGTGCAGACGCTGGACGCCGCGAATCGTCAGGCCGTCATCGTGCAGCAGCCGCTTGACCGCCTTGAGCACAGCGATGTCCTGAGGACGATAGAATCGCCGCCCGCCTGCCCGTTTTACCGGCGTGACGAAGGCGAACTTGGTTTCCCAGAAGCGCAGCACATGCTGGGGCGCGCCGACCTCTTCGGCCGCTTCGGAAATCGTGCGAAAGGCGTCGGCGCTCTTGGCCACGCGCGTCAGTCCTCGACGACGGCGTCGTGAACCCGGCTCTTCATGATCTGCGAGGCGCGGAAGCTGATGACCCGGCGCGGATTGATCGCCGCCGGTTCGCCGGTCTTGGGATTGCGGCCCATTCGGGCGCGTTTCTCGCGAACCTGGAAGACGCCGAAGCCGGACAGCTTCACCGTCTCGCCGCGTTCCAACGATTCGACGATCAATTCGAGGGTGCGCTCGACCAGGCTTGAGCACTCCTGACGCGACAGGCCGACCTCATTGTGTACGGCTTCGCACAGGTCAGCGCGCGTCACGGTCTGTTGGCCTGCCATCATATCCCCGCTCATGCGATCCGCTCGCATTCATAGGGCCGCAAAGGCCCCGAAAAATCAATGCCTATGGCCGATTTAAAGTCGCCACCTCAAAGCCGTAGGGCGCAGGCGCCCCAGGTCAGGCCGCCGCCCATGGCTTCCAACAGGACCATATCGCCCTTCTTGATCCGACCGTCCTGGATCGCGGCGTCCAGCGCCAGCGGAATGGAGGCGGCCGAGGTGTTGGCATGGGTCGCGACGGTCGAGATGACCTTGTTCTCGTCCAGACCCAGCCGGTCGCCGACGCCCTTGATGATGCGCTGATTGGCCTGATGGGGCACGAACCAGTCCACGTCCGCAATCTCGATGTTCGCGGCGGCGCAGGCGGCGGTGATGCCCTCGGCGATATTCACCACGGCATGGCGGAACACCTGGTTGCCGGCCATGCGCAGATGACCGACGGTTCCGGTCGTCGACGGGCCGCCATCGACATACAGCAGATCGGTCTTGGAGCCGTCGGCGCGCAACGCAAAGCCCAACATGCCCTGATCGTCCGACGTCCCCTGCCCTTCGCGCGGTTCCAGCACCACGGCGCCGGCGCCGTCACCGAACAGAACGCAGGTGGTCCGGTCGGTCCAGTCCATCAGCTTCGTCATTTCTTCGGCCCCGATCACCAGGGCGCATTTCGACAGACCGCGCGCCACGAAACCGTCGGCGACGCTCAAGGCATAGACGAAACCGGAGCAGACAGCCTGAACATCAAAGGCGATACCGACACCGGCGCCCAGCTTGGCCTGAACGATCGAGGCGACGGCGGGGAAGGTCATGTCCGGCGTGGTGGTGGCCACGATGATCAGATCGACATCTGTCGCCGTCTTGCCCGCATCGGCCAGCGCCTTCTTTGCGGCTTCGACCGCCAGGTCGCTGGTTGGCTGGTCGTCGCGCGCCTTGTGGCGCTGTTTGATGCCGGTGCGCTCCTGGATCCATTCGTCGGACGTATCGACGAACTTGGCCAGGTCGGCGTTGGTGACGATCTGTTCCGGCAGATAGGAACCGACGCCGGTCACGGCGCTGCGGGTGACGCTCACTGGAGGGGTTCTCCCACGGATGCGGCGGGCTTGGCGGCATGATCGAACACCGCGTCCAGCTTGCCCAGGTTGTCCCCCACCTTGCTCATATAGTCGCTGCGGGCCAGATCGACAGCGATGCGGATCGCATTGCCGAAACCCTTGGCGTCGGCGCCGCCGTGGCTCTTGACCACGATGCCGTTCAGACCCAGCAGAGGCCCGCCGTTGATGGTGCTGGGATCGATCTTCTGACGCATCTTCTTCAGCGCCGGCATGGCGATAACCGCACCCAGCTTGGATTGCAGGTTCGAAGTCAGGGCCTCTTTCAGCAGGGCCGAGATATAGCGCGCTGTGCCTTCTGCGGTCTTCAGCGCGATATTGCCGGTGAAGCCGTCGGTGACGACCACGTCGACCGTGCCCTTGGCGATGTCGTCGCCCTCGACGAAGCCGTGATAGTTCAGGTCGAACGGGCCGTCGCGCAGGATGGCGTGCGCCTCCTTGACCTGCTCGTTGCCCTTCATGTCCTCGGACCCGACGTTCAGCAGGCCGATCGTCGGGCGCGCAATGCCGCGCACCGCGGACTGGAAGGCCTCGCCCATAATGGCGAACTCAACCAGTTGTTCGGCGTCGCTGCCGATATTGGCGCCGACGTCCAGAACCGCCGTATGGCCTTTGAAGGTCGGCCAACTGGCGACGATGGCCGGCCGCTCCAGCCCCGGCGCGGACATGCGCAGAATCAGTTTCGAGATCGCCATCAGGGCGCCGGTGTTGCCGGCCGAAACGACGCCACCTGCCTGTCCCGTCTTCACCGCCTCGATGGCGTTCCACAGGCTGGAGCCCTTGCCGCGCCGCATGGCCTGGGCCGGCTTCTCGTCCATGGCCACGACCTTGTCGGTATGGCGGATTTCGCAGATGTCCGCCGCTAGGCCGCATTTCGCCAGTTCGGGCGCGATCTTGGCCTCGTCGCCATGCAGAAGGAAGCGAACGCCCTCGCCGTCATTTGCGCGGATGTAGCTTCGGATGCCGGGGACGACGACGGATGGCCCGTGATCGCCGCCCATGGCGTCAAGCGAGATCGTAACTGGGGCTGGCAAATGGACCTCGTTTGGGCGCGTCGTCTTGTCGCGCGACGCTTGGCAGTATGCGCTGGACGATAGCGCCGAAGCCGGGGGATGCAACCACCCGGCCCCTGCGTCAACCTCAGCCTTTATCGTCCTGAGATTTAAGCGCCTTCAAGGCGGCGAAGGGTGAAATCTCGCCCGGCTCCTCCGGTTGCACGAATTCCGCGCCCGGCTTGCGCGGGAAAGGATCCAGCGACAGCAGCAGTTGTTCGACGGCGTACTGACCCAGGTCGATCTTGCCGTCCTCGATCACATCGGCGTCTTCCTCGTCCAGCGTGACCTCGATTTCCTCAGTCTCCTGAGGCTTGGCCTGAACCAGCTGGATCGAAAAGCGGCGATCCACATCGACCGGCAAAGGCTCCAGCGTCAGGCCGCAGGACTGAACGGCATGGGCCGTGATGCGCCCTTTCAGGGTCCACTCGCTGGTGGACGGGGTCGGTTTCACGTCGAAATCCACCACGAAGTCTTCAAGGCCCTGCAGATCCAAAGCGCGGGCGATTCGCTTGCGCGTGTCCGCATCCGGTTCGAGCTTCCGGTTCAATCCGGCCCCGATCTGATTGACCCGCACCGTCTCGCTGTAGGGGAGCGTCACGCTCATCTGCCTCAAACTTCCGCCCAGGCCGGCGTCGCCAGCACCTTGTTGAAATCCTGCGCCGCCAGAGCCGCGCGTGTGGTCAGCGCATAGCGCGCCAGCGCCTCTGCGTGCATCGCCTGCGGCTCCGCATAGACGTTCTTCGCCATCGCCTCCGCCAGAGCGACGGCGTCGCCGGCGCGCAACGGCTGCTCGTAGGCGTTCATCCGCCCATACAGAGCCTCGCCCAGTTTGCGCATCTTCTTGCCGACGGCGACGTCGCCGACGCCTTCCTCGCGCAGGGCATGATCCAGCGCGGAGACATAGACGTCGAACACAGCCTGGGCCGCATCCTGGCCCTGGGCCGTATTCTCGTCGCGCAGCCGCAGCACCAAAAGCAGCACGTGCAACGTATAAAGCTCGAATCGGGCGTCGATACGGTCGGCGACGCCCAACCGCGTGTAGAAGGCTGGATTACGCGCCTGGCTGACGGCCTTGGCGTACAGATCGTCGCCGATACGAACGCCGGGTCGCGGCTTGAACAGGTTTTTGAACATGGGTTTCAACGGCCCCTTTTCCGCCGCGCCGTTGAACTAGGACGCAGGTCCGTCTAGGTCAAAGACCTTGTTCTCTCGCAGGCGCCCGACCATGTCCCGTTTCGTCCCGCTTTTCGTCGCCGTTTCGCTGGCCGGCCTGTCCGCCGCCTGCGCTCCGACCATCGGCTCCAACGGCTTCCAGGCCATCGACGCCAAGCCGCAAGACGTGGTCGCCGGCACGGACACCAAGGAAACGGTCCTGGCCAAGCTGGGCTCGCCCTCGACCACCTCGACCTTCGAGCCCGATCAGGTCTGGTACTACATCAGCCAGACGACCGAGAAATACACCTACAACCTGCCCAAGGTCTCCACCCGCACGGTGACGGAGATCACCTTCGTTCCTCAGGGGGACCAGGTGGCGTCGGTGCGCACACTGGGCCTGACGGACGGCGAGCAGATCGCCATGAACCGCAACGAGACGCCGACGCGCGGTCGCGAGCTGACGGTGCTTGAACAGTTGCTGGGCAACGTCGGCCGCGGCCAACTGCCCCGCACCGACGAAGACACGCCGGGTCAGCGTCGCCCCGACTAAGGCGACCTTCTTCCCAAACAAAGACGCCCCGGAGATCGCTCTCCGGGGCATTTTCGTATCGCAGTCTGACGACCTAGCCGATATTGCCGCTCGCCAGCACCGCCAGCAGAAGCAGGGCGACGATGTTGGTGATCTTGATCATCGGGTTCACCGCCGGACCGGAGGTGTCCTTGTAGGGATCGCCGACCGTATCGCCGGTCACGGCCGCCTTGTGGGCTTCTGAACCCTTGCCGTGGACGACGCCGTTCTTGTCGGTGAAACCTTCCTCGATCACCTTCTTGGCGTTGTCCCAGGCGCCGCCGCCCGAGGTCATCGAAATGGCGACGAACAGGCCGGTTACGATCACCCCCATCAGCATGGCGCCCAGGGCCGCAAAGGCGTTGGCCTTATCCGAGATGCCCAGGATGGCGACGAAAAGGACGATGGGCGACAGCACCGGCAACAGCGACGGCACGATCATCTCGCGGATCGCCGCCTTGGTCAGGATGTCGACCGCCCGGCCGTATTCCGGCTTCACCTCATAGGTCATGATGCCAGGGTTCTCACGAAACTGGCGCCGCACCTCGGCGACAACCGCCTCGGCTGCGCGACCCACCGCCATCATCGACATGCCGCCGAACAGGAAGGGCAGCAGCCCCCCGAACAGCAGGCCGACAACGACATACGGGTTGGTCAGGTCGAAGGCGATCGGCCCCATATTGGCGAAGAACGGATAGTCCGCCGGATTGGCCGAGAAATACTGCAGGTCCGACGTATAGGCCGCGAACAGCACCAGCGCGCCGAGGCCCGCCGAACCGATGGCGTATCCCTTGGTCACGGCCTTGGTCGTGTTGCCCACGGCGTCCAGCGCATCTGTCGAATGACGCACGTCGCTGGGCAGGCCCGCCATCTCGGCGATGCCCCCGGCGTTGTCGGTCACCGGCCCGAAGGCGTCCAGCGCGACGATCATCCCCGCCACGCCCAGCATGGTTGTGGTGGCGATGGCGATGCCGAACAGACCCGCCAACTGGAAGCTGGCGACGATGCCGACGATGATCGTCAACGCCGGAAGCGCCGTGGATTCCAGCGACACGGCCAGACCCTGGATGACATTGGTCCCATGACCCGACACTGAGGCGTTTGCCACAGACTGCACAGGCCGGAAGTTCGAACCGGTGTAGTATTCGGTCACCACCACGATCGCCGCCGTCACCGCCAGACCGACCATGCCGGACCAGAACAAGGCCATCGGCTGGATTTCCAGACCGCTGGCCGTCACGATCGGCCCCGTCACCATCTGGTTTATCACCCACCAGACTGCGCCGATGGACAGGACGCCAGTCACGATCAGGCCCTGATACAGCGCCCCCATGATGTTCTGGCTCTTGCCCAGCCGCACGAAGAAGCTGCCGATGATGGATGTGACGATGCACACCGCACAGATCGCCAGCGGCAGGACCATCATCACCCCGACATAGGGCTGATCCCTGAAGAAGATCGCCGCCAGCACCATGGTCGCGACTGTCGTCACCGCATAGGTCTCGAACAAGTCCGCCGCCATGCCGGCGCAGTCGCCGACGTTGTCGCCCACATTGTCGGCGATAGTCGCGGCGTTGCGAGGATCGTCCTCGGGAATCCCCGCCTCGACCTTGCCCACCATGTCGCCGCCCACGTCGGCGCCCTTGGTGAAGATTCCCCCGCCCAACCGCGCGAAGATCGAGATCAGAGAGGCGCCGAAGCCCAGCGCCACCAGCCCGTCGATCACCTCGCGGCTGGTCGAAGCCAGGCCCAGATGATGGGTCAGCACGATATAGTAGCCGGACACGCCAATCAGGGCCCCGCCCGCCACGAACATGCCGGTGATGGCGCCCGAGCGGAACGCCAGGTTCAGCCCCTTGGACAGGCTTTCGGACGCGGCCTGCGCCGTGCGCACATTGGCCCGCACCGAAATCAGCATGCCCGCGTAACCGGCCGCGCCGGACAGGACCGCGCCGATCAGGAAGCCGAGGGCGGCGTAGACGCCGATCAGGAAATAGGCGGCGATCAGGATCACGACCCCGACCATGCCGATGGTCAGATATTGCCGCTTCAGATAGGCGGAGGCGCCTTCCTGGATGGCGGCGGCGATCTCTCGCATCTTGTCGTTGCCGGTGCTCGCCTTCATCAGCACGGCGGTCTGAGCGGCGCCATACAGCACCGCCAGCACACCGGCCGCGAAGACCAGCGTAAGTGAGTTCGTCATTGGCGTTTCCATGCCCTTGCAAACAGGCGCGCAGGCCTTGGCGCGGTCGGGCGTTATCGCCTCTGTCCGCCTTCCGGTCCCCCCGCACGCGGCGGACGCGTCAGTGCGTCCCTTGGGATTTGCAGGGGGAGCGTGTCATGGGCGTCGAAGTGACGCAACCGTGATCGCTGACGTCTCTGCTGACGGCGCCGTCAGCGCGTGGTCGGCATGCCTGTGCGCCGTCTCGGGTTCTGGGCGATCACCTCGACGCGCCGAACCGATCCAGGGCCGGAGATCGTGTTCGCGGCCGAGACCAGGGCGGCAGACAGGGCGCGTTCGTCCAGGCGGGTCCAGTCGCCGGGCACGGTGAAGGGCCTCTTGTGCGCGGCCCGGACCAGGGCGTCGCGGAAGAAGGCTTCCTTGGGCCGCATCTGTTCGACGGTCTTGCCCGCCCCCAGTTCCAGCCGCAGCGACACGAACACATAGTTCCGCAGCCGCCCGCCCTCGATCACAGGCAGGCCGAGGCCGGCGATGCCGAGCGCGGGGGATGCGGCCGGGGCGTCGCTGGATGCGGCGGCGCGCGTGGCGGCGGCGGCCGTCAGGGCGGCGGTTCCGGCGGCGATCAGCGTTCTGCGGTCCATCAGGTCAAGATGACCGACGGGCGTTAGGATTCCCTTGCCGACTTCAGCCGTGGGTCCAGCCGCTGCGTACCATTTTGATGGGCTTGCCGTCATAGGTCACGGTCAGACCTGATCCGGCCGTGACCTCGCCGATACGGGTCAGACGCAGCAGGCGGCGTTCCGCCTCGCGACGAAGGGTTTCCTCGTGCCGCGGGTGGGCCGTGAAGGCGATCTCGTAATCGTCGCCGCCGCTGGCCAAGTCTTCCAGCGACAACTGCGGATCGACCCGGTCGTCGAACCAGGCCTGGGCCGCCGCCGACAGCGGTAGGACGTTCAGGTTCAGCGTCACCCCCGCACGACTCGCCCTGGACACATGGGCCAGGTCCGCCGCCAGCCCGTCCGACACGTCGATCGCGGCCGTCGCCAGCTCCCGCACCACGTCGGCGAAGTCCAAACGGGGCGTCGGGGTGCGGTAGTGGCTCGTCAGCGCGTCGATCCGCTCGGCCTCCAGCGACAGTTCACCCCGCGCGGCCCGCAGGCCCAACAGGCCGTCGCCGATCACGCCGGTGACGAACACCAGGTCTCCGACCTGGGCGCCCGCGCGAGAAACGGTCTTGCCCGTCGTCGCCCAACCCATGGCCGTCAGCGAAAAGGACGCCGGCCCGGACGTCCTGACCGTGTCGCCGCCCAGCAGATGCACGCCGAACTTCGCCTGATCCTCTGCGAGCCCCGCCGCAAAGGCCTCGCGCTCGGGCCAGCCGCAGCGTTCGGACCAGAAGCAGGCCAGCAGATAGCCGAACGGTTCTGCGCCCTTGGCCGCGAGGTCGGACAGGTTCACCCGCAGCAGCTTCCTGGCCACCATATCCAGCGGGTCGTCGGGCAGGAAATGCACCCCCTCGACCATCGCGTCCTTGGTCAGGACCAGATCGTAGCCGGGGCGCGAGGGCAGCACCGCCACGTCGTCGGCAAGTCCCCTGCCCCATTCGGGATGGGCCAGGGGCCGCAGCAGCCTCTCGATCGTCTCGAACTCGCCCGCGACGTCGAGCGCCGGCATTATTTGCGCGTGTCTCTGGACACGCCGTCCAGAGCTGCATTGACGAAGCGCGCCTCGGAATCGTCGAAGAAGGCCTTGGCCAGTTCGACGTATTCGTCGATCACGACCTCGCGCGGCGTCTCGGGATGTTTGATCAGCTCCCAGGCGCCAGAGCGCAGCAGGGCGCGCAGGGTGGCGTCGAGCCGCTCCAGCTTCCAGTTGGAGGCCAGGCGCGCCTTGATGGCCGCGTCGATGTCGCGTTGGCTTTCGATCACGCCGCGCACGATGTCGGCGAAATAGGCCTCGTCGGCCTCGGCGAGCGCTTCGCCCTCGATATCGGTGTCGAAGCGGAAGTTCGAGAATTCGGTGATCACCGTCTCCACACCCTCGCCTGCCAGCTCCATCTGATACAGGGCCTGGACGGCGGCGAGGCGCGACACGGTGCGGGCGCGGCGCTGTTTCGAGCTCAGATTCGGCTCGGCGCGCTGCTTTTCGGCTTCGGCGAGTTGTTCGAGGACGGCTTTGACGCTGTTCGGTTCAGTCATGCGCCGACGCCATGACGCAACCGCTTCTTCAATGCAATGAGGTCGAGGCAGGCCTTGGCCGCGCCGCCGCCCTTATCCCCTTCCGAAAGACGGGCCCGATACCAGGCCTGGTCCTCGTCTTCGGTCGTCAGGATGCCGTTGCCGATGATCACGCCCTTGACGCCCAAAGTCATGATGCCGGCCGCCGACTGGTCCGAGACGATCTCGAAATGATAGGTCTCGCCCCGGATGATCGTGCCCAGGGCGACATAGCCGTCATAGCGAGGCGCGGTCGGGAAACGCCCGGCTTCCTCGGCCAGGGCGATGGCCGGCGGCACTTCAAGTGCGCCGGGCACGGTGATGACGTCAAAGTCCACGCCCCGCGCCTTCAGCGTCTCCTTGGCGCCTTCCAGCAGGGCGTCGGCCAAGTCGTCGTAGAAACGCGCCTCGACGATCAGAATGCGGGGTTCGTCAGTCACGCCTTGTCTTCTCCATCCATGTCGCGCCAGCCGACGATGCGCAGGCCATAGCCCTCAAGCGCCGTCGGTTCGGGTCGCGTCGAACTCATCACGATCATGTCCTTGACGCCCAAGTCCAGCAGGATCTGCGCCCCCACGCCATAGGCGCGAAGCGACCGGTCCATAGCCGCCGGCTTGTCCACGCCCGCCAACCGTTCAGCCAGCGAGGTCAGCGACGGATCACGCAGGAAGACGACGACGCCAGGGCCGTCGTGATCGGTGATCTGCTTCAGGGCGGTCGGCACATAGTCCTGGCGCGCCTCGACATGGCCCAGCAGGTCGCAGGCGAAGTCCACCTGGTGCATCCGCACCAGTGTCGGCTTGGTCGGGTCGATCCGACCCTTGACCAAGGCGACGTGCTCGGCGCCCTCGATAGTGTTCTTGTAGAGCATCAGCCGGAACGGGCCGCCGTGAACGCTTTCGAACGGCGTATCCATGATCCGCTCGACGAACCGCTCGGTGCGGCGGCGATAGGCGATCAGGTCGGCGATGGTGCCGATCTTCAGACCGTGCAACTGAGCGAAGGCGACGAGGTCGGGCATCCGCGCCATCTCGCCGTCGTCCTTGATGATCTCGCAGATCACACCTGCCGGGGTCAGGCCCGCCATGCGGCTGATGTCCACCGCCGCCTCGGTATGGCCGGCGCGAACCAGCACGCCGCCGTCGCGGGCGACCAGCGGGAAGATGTGCCCGGGCGAGACGATGTCATCCATGCCCTTGGACGAATCGGTCGCCACATGGATGGTGCGTGAACGGTCGGCGGCAGAGATACCGGTCGTGACCCCGTCCTTGGCCTCGATCGAGACGGTGAAGGCGGTCTTCATGCTCTCGCGGTTGTCGGCGGCCATCGGCGGCAGGCGCAGCTGATTAGCGCGCTCGGTCGTGATGGCCAGACAGACCAGGCCGCGCGCCTGTCGGATCATGAAGTTGATCTGGTCGGGGGTCGCGAACTGGGCGGGGATGATGATGTCCCCCTCGTTCTCGCGGTCCTCGGCGTCCACCAGGATGTAGGGGCGCCCGTTGCGGGCGTCCTCCAGAATGTCCTCGATGGGACTGATCGGGCTGTCGTTCATGTTTGCGGCCAATTGCATTCAGGCGGTCTCCTGCCACCGCGCGAGGTAACGCGCCAGCATGTCGATCTCCAGATTGACCGGATCACCGACCTTCAGACGACCCAGGGTCGTCACCTCCCACGTATGCGGGATGATGTTCAGCGAGAATATCTGCCCCTCGACGGCGTTCACCGTCAGGGACACCCCATCGACCGTGATCGATCCCTTGGCGGCGATATAGCGATGCAGGGGCGCGGGCGCCTCGACCTCGACCCGGTGCGATCCGCCTTCGGGCGTGATCGAGACGACGCGGCCCAGGCCGTCGACATGGCCCGACACCACATGGCCGCCCATCTCGTCGCCCAGTTTGGCGGCGCGCTCCAGATTGACGCCGTCGCCGGCTTTCCAGGCGCCCAGGGTGGTCTTCGACAGGGTTTCGTTCGACACTTCCACGGCGAACCAGTCCGGCCCCTTCTCCGTCACCGTCAGGCAGCAGCCCGCATGGCTGATCGAGGCGCCCAGGTCGATGCCGTCGGTGTCCCAGACGGTTTCGATCTCATAACGGCGGTCGCGATCGGTCTCGCGGACCTCGCGGACACGGCCGATGTCGGTGACGATGCCGGTGAACATTGGACGCTGGCCCCTTTCGGACCCGAAAAACACAGTCTGAATAGTCTAATCGTCTGAAATCGACCGCGTCAGAGACGCGCGTAGCGTTCCCACAGGTCGTCCCCGACAGGCTCGACGCCCAGGCGACGGAACTTGGGGGCGTCGGCCAGCTTTGCAAGAGCCAGGGACGCCACGCAGGACCTGCCGTCGCCGCCCAGCAGGATGGGGGCTCGGAACCATTCCAACGCATCCACGAAGCCGGCGCGCAGGAAAGACGCGGCGACCTGCCCCCCGCCTTCGATCAGCACCGACTTGGCGCCCGCCGCCTTCAAAGCTTGCAGAACCGCCGGGATCGCCGGCCGCCCGTCGTCTGCCTCGACCCGTTTAACTTTGGCCGCACCGACCGGGTGTGGCTCGGCGACGGTCAGGATCAGGGTGTTCTCACGCGCCAGTTTCGCCGTCTGCGGCGTCCGCAAGCGACTGTCCAGCACGACCCGAAGCGGCTGGTCCACGCTGCGCCCCGGCAGGCGCGCGGTCAGTTCGGGGTCGTCGTGCAAAACCGTCTCGACGCCGACCAGGATGGCGTCATGCGCGGCGCGCAGGCGGTGGCCCTCCAGCCGCGCCGCCTCGCCGGTGATCCACTGGCTTTCGCCCCAGGCCGTGGCGATGCGCCCATCCAGCGAGGTCGCCAGTTTCAGGGTGACCCGCATCAGGCCTTGCCGGACGGTTCGTCGAACCCTTCGTCGCCCAGGAATTTGGCGAAGTCGCCCGTATGGCGGAAGTCCTTGTAGACCGAGGCGTAACGGACATAGGCCACCTCATCCACGCCCTTCAGCGCCTTCATGATGAAGTCGCCGACCGTGCTGGACTGGATTTCGGTTTCGCCGAGGCTTTCCAGCTGACGGACAATGCGGTTGACCATCTGCTCGACCTGATCGGCCTGGACCGGGCGTTTGCGCAGGGCCACGCCCAGCGACCGTTCCAGCTTGTCGCGTTCGAACGGCGTGCGTCGCCCATTGCGCTTCAGGATCACCAGTTCGCGCAGTTGCACCCGCTCGAAGGTGGTGAAACGCCCATTGCAGTGGGGGCAGGACCGACGGCGTCGGATGGCCGAGCCGTCGTCCGACGGCCGGCTGTCCTTCACCTGAGTATCCTGATGACCGCAAAAAGGGCACTTCATCAGTAGTTTATCCGTAGATCGGGAAGCGGTTCGTCAACTCGCGAACCTGGGCCGCCACGCCTGCGACCACGGCCGGATCGGCTTCGTCGCCGCCGTTCATCGACGAGACGACATCGGCGATCCAGTGACCGATCTGCTTGAACTCGTCCTCGCCGAAGCCGCGCGTGGTGCCGGCCGGCGTGCCCAGGCGAACGCCCGAGGTGACGGTGAAGGGCGCGGTGTCGAACGGCACGCCGTTCTTGTTGCAGGTCATCAGCGCCTTCTCGAGCTCGTGCTCGGTCGCCTTGCCGGTCACGCCCTTGGGCCGCAGATCGACCAGGGCCAGGTGGCTGTCGGTGCCGCCCGAGACGATGGCCAGGCCGCGTTCAATGAGCACGCCGGACAGGGCCTGGGCGTTCTTGACCACCTGCTGAGCGTACAGTTTGAACTCGGGCTGCAGCGCCTCGCCGAAGGCCACGGCCTTCGCAGCGATCACATGCTCCAGCGGTCCGCCCTGCAGGCCGGGGAAGACGGCCGAGTTGATCTTCTTGCCCAGGTCGACGTCGTTGGACAGGATCATGCCGCCGCGCGGACCACGCAGGGTCTTGTGCGTCGTGGTGGTCACGACGTGGGCGTGGGGGATCGGATCGGGATAGGCGCCGCCCGCGATCAGGCCCGCGTAGTGGGCCATGTCCACCATCAGATAGGCGCCGACGCTGTCGGCGATCTCGCGGAACCGCTTGAAGTCGATGTGGCGGCTGTAAGCCGAGGCGCCGGCCAGGATCAGCTTGGGTTTCTCACGCTCGGCCATTTCGGCGACGTGGTCGTAGTCGATCAGGTGGGTGTCTTCACTGACCTTGTAGGTCACAGGACGGAACCACTTGCCCGACTGATTCGCGGGCGAGCCGTGCGTCAGGTGACCGCCGCAGGCCAGATCCATGCCCAGGAAGGTGTCGCCGGGTTGCAGCAGGGTGAAGAAGACCGCCTGGTTGGCCTGGGCGCCCGAGTGAGGCTGCACGTTGGCGAAGGCGGCGCCGAACAGCTTTTTCGCCCGTTCGCGCGCCAGATCCTCGGTGATATCGACGAACTCGCAGCCGCCGTAGTAGCGACGACCGGGATAGCCTTCCGCGTATTTGTTCGTCAGCACAGAGCCTTGCGCGTCCAGCACCGCCTGGGAGACGATGTTCTCGGAGGCGATCAGCTCGATCTGCTCCTTCTGGCGACCCAGTTCGCCCTGAATGCCCTTGAAGACATCCGGATCGGCGTCAGCGAGCGTCTTGGTGAAATAGGCGTCGTGGGTGAAGGCCGTCACGCTGGAATCCCCGAAAATCAGAAGGCCGCCTATCTAGTCCCCACAGTGCCCGACCACAACATCTTGTGGTCAGCCTGACGCCAAAGCCCGCCTCAGCTTGGCGATCGCCACCCGCTCGACGGACTTCGGCTCGTTGACCGGCCCCATGGCGCTGACCTCGCGCCCCGTGGCGACGTGGATAGCCGAGCATTTGACGTAGGTCCCGTTACGGGTGAACTCGACGATCACCTCGCCGAGATCTTCGTCCGCCATCGCCGAGCCTCAGGCCGCGACGGGCCGGCGCGCCACGTTGCAGTGGGCGAACAGCTTGTCCATCGCCTGGACCAGGTGATCCATCATGGCGTCGGTGTGGTTCGGCGAGGGGGTGAAGCGCAGTCGCTCGGTCCCCTTGGGCACGGTCGGATAGTTGATCGGCTGAACATAGACGCCGTATTCGTCCAGCAGCATGTCCGAGATCATCTTGCAGTGGATCGGATCGCCGACGTGCACCGGCACGATGTGGCTCTCGCTTTCCATCACGGGGATGCCGGCCGCCGCGAAACGCGACTTCAGCGTCGCGGCGCGTTCCTGGTGCTGGACGCGCAGTTCGGGATGGGCCTTCAGGTGCCGCACGGAGGCCAGCGCCCCCGCCGTCAATGCAGGCGGCAGCGAGGTGGTGAAGATGAAGCCCGAGGCCCAGCTGCGCACGGCGTCGATGATCATGGCGTCGGCGGCGATATAGCCGCCCATCACGCCGATGGCCTTGCCCAGGGTGCATTCGATGATGTCGATCTGGTCCAGCACGCCGTCGCGCTCGGCGACGCCCGCGCCGGTTTCGCCGTACAGGCCGACAGCATGGACTTCGTCCAGATAGGTCAGGGCGCCGTATTTCTTCGCCAGGGCGATGGTGCCCGCCAGGTCGGCGATGTCGCCGTCCATCGAATAGACGCTCTCGAAGGCGATGAGCTTGGGCGCCTCGGCCGGCGCTGCGGCCAGCAGGGCCTCCAGATGCGCCAGGTCGTTGTGCATGAAGACATGACGCTCGCCCCCGCCGTGCCGAATGCCGGCGATCATCGAGGCGTGGTTCAGCGAATCGGAGAAAGTGATCAGGCCGGGCAGGATTTTCTGCAGCGTCGACAGGGTCGCCTCGTTGCCGACATAGCCCGAGGTGAAGAGAAGCGCCGCTTCCTTCTGGTGCCAGTCGGCCAGTTCGGCCTCAAGATCGACGGCCGAACGGGTCGTGCCGGAAATGTTGCGCGTGCCGCCGGCGCCTGCGCCGACCGCATCGATTTCCTCATGCATGGCGTCCAGCACGACAGGATGCTGGCCCATGCCCAGATAGTCGTTGGAGCACCAGATCACAACGTCCTGCTGGGTTCCGTCGTCGCGACGACGCACCGCCAGCGGGAACTGTCCGCGCACGCGTTTCAGATCGGCGAAGACGCGGTAACGTCCCTCGCTGCGAACCTGCTCCACGGAGCTTTTAAAGGCGGCCTTATAGTCGAACAAACTACGCGTTCTTTCGCTTATGGCGATGTCTTTGCGTTATTTGCTCCCCCGGCGCGGGCTTGTCCATGCGCCCCACATGGACAAAACGACCCAAACCCTTAATTGATAACGGTTCTCAGTATCGCGCCGTGTCAGCCCGGCTTGCGGAAGCGATAGACGAACTGATCGGTCTTGCCGCGAATCTTCTCGTCGAAGACGTTCAGGCTGTGGTCGTCGGCTGGATTTGCAACGGCCGTGCTCTCGCCCTCGTAGACGAAGCCCGCCGCCTCGACCTCGCGCTTCAGATAGTCGCCTTCGATCCGGTGCAGGGTCTGGACGGCCGAGATGCCCGTGCCGGGCGCCGCTTCATGGTCGATCAGGATGTAGCGACCGCCGGGCTTCAGCGCCGCGAACACGGCCGCATTCATTTTCGCCACGTCGGTGTTGAAGCCGGGGATGTGGAAGTCGTGGTATTCCTGGCTCATGAAGATCATGTCCAGCGGCTCGGCGTAGGTCATCGAGTCCAGCAGGCCGTTGACCCGCGTCACGTTCGAATAGGCGGCGACCAGCGCATCAGCTCCCGCATTCTCGCGCGCCATCGTCCGCTCGGGCACGAACGCATAGACCCGGCCGGTCGGCCCGACCACGTCAGAGAACAGCCGAGTGAAATAGCCGGCGCCGGGACGGATGTCGGCGACCTTGTCGCCCGGCGCGACCTCGGCGAAGGCCAGGATGTCCGCCGGATGACGCAGCGGATCGCGGGCCACTTCTTCGGCCGGACGCTTCGGATCGGCGACCGCATCGGTATAGAGCGAGACATAGGACGGCGACGCCATGGCGGCGTTGTCGCTCGCGACCACAGTCCGTTCCCCACCGTCCGACGACACGATGATGCAGGCCGAAAGGCCCGTCGCCAGAGCCAGAACCGCCGCGCCGGCCGCCAATCGCTTGATCATCGTCGTCTCCCAGGATTTTCGGCGATAGGCTCGCATTTCGCCGATCCGCGCAAGCCGTCATCACGCACGAAACGATCCGACGCATCACGCGATTTGCGCCCCGGTCGCTGCGGCGCTAGTCCGACGCCAAGTTTCGAAGGTTTCGTCATGCTTCCCTATCAGCCCGCCCCCTTCCCGCTCGCCCGTCCGCGTCGCCTGCGGTCCAGCCCGTGGGTGCGGCGCCTGGTGGCGGAAACGACGCTGACGCCGGCCGATCTGATCTGGCCGCTGATCGTCCACGACGGCGCCGAGGATCGTGTTCCCGTCGCCTCCATGCCCGGCGTTTTCCGCCTGTCGCCCAGGGAAGCCGCCAAGGCCGCCGTCGAGGCCCGCGACCTGGGCATTCCGATGATCGCCCTATTCCCCAATGTCGATGGCGCCATCAAGGACGCGGTCGGCACGGGCGCGACCGATCCGGACGGCCTGATCCCAGACTGCATCAAGGCCATCAAGGACGCCGCGCCCGAAATCGGCCTCATGACCGACGTGGCGCTGGACTGCTACACCGACCACGGCCACGACGGCGTCATGGAGGGCGACCGGATCGTCAACGACGCCTCTCTCGATCGCCTTGCCGAACAGGCCTTCATCCACGCCCACGCCGGCGCCGACGTGGTCGCCCCGTCCGACATGATGGACGGCCGCATCCAGGCGGTGCGCGAGGCGCTGGAGGCCAACGGCTTTTCCGACACCCTGATCCTGTCCTACGCCGCCAAGTTCGCCTCGGCCTTCTACGGCCCCTACCGCGACGCCGTCGGATCGTCGGCCATGCTGAAGGGCGACAAGAAGACCTATCAGATGGACTACGCCAACTCCGACGAAGCCGTGAGGGAGGTCGCCATGGACCTGTCGGAAGGCGCCGATGCGGTGATGGTCAAGCCGGGCATGCCCTATCTCGACATCGTGCGACGCGTGTCCGAGACCTTCCGCGTTCCGACCTTCGCCTATCAGGTGTCGGGCGAGTATTCGATGATGCAGGCCTCCATCGCCAACGGCTGGCTGGATCAGGACCGCGCGATCCTTGAGACGCTGCACGGGTTCAAGCGCGCCGGCTGTGCGGGCGTGCTTACCTATTTCGCGCCCCAGGCCGCTCGGCTGCTGGGCTGATGGTCGTCGAGATTCGGCCGATCACCGACGCCGACTGGCCCGATCTTTGGCCGATCATCGAGGCCGTCACACGCGCAGGCGAGACCTATACCTATCCGCTGAACATGACCGAGGCGCAGGCTCGCGCGATGTGGATGCCGCCTGCGCCCGGCGGAACCCTGATCGCGATCGAGGACGGCTTGGTGCTGGGCGCCGCCAAGATCATCCCGAACCAGCAAGGAAACGGCGCCCACGTCGCCAACGGCAGCTTCATGGTCGGCGCTGGCGCACGCGGTCGAGGCGTGGCCCGCAGCCTGGGCGAGGCCGCGCTGGCCTTCGCCCGCAACGCCGGCTTCAAGTCGATGCAGTTCAATGCGGTCGTCGAGACCAACACCGTCGCCGTCGGCCTGTGGAAAAAGCTGGGCTTCGAGATCGTCGGCACGGTCCCCGAGGCCTTCGATCACCCGGTCCACGGCCTGGTCGGCCTGCACGTCATGCACCGCAAACTTTAGGCGTCAGTCCCGCGATTGCAGCCGCGCCGCCAGGCTGGACGTATCCCAGCGGTTTCCACCCATGGCCTGGACCTCGGCATAGAACTGATCGACCAGGGCGGTCAGGCTGAGGCGCGCGCCATTCGATCGCGCCTCGTCCAGAACCAGGCCCAGGTCCTTGCGCATCCAGTCGACGGCGAAGCCGAACTCGAACTCGCCCTTGGCCGCCGTCTTCCAGCGGTTGTCCATCTGCCAGCTTTGCGCCGCGCCCTTCGACACGGCCTCATAGGCGGCGTCGGTGTCCAGGCCCGCGACCTGGGCGAAATGCACGGCCTCGGCCAAGCCTTGAACCACGCCGGCGATGGCGATCTGGTTGACCATCTTGGTCAGTTGGCCCGATCCGGCCGGTCCCATATGTTTGATCGCCTTCGAATAGGCTTTCAGCGCCGGCTCCGCCGTCGCCAGGGCGGCGGCGTCTCCGCCGGCCATGACGCTGAGCTGCCCGTTTTCGGCGCCGGCCTGACCGCCAGACACCGGCGCATCGACGAACTGCCGCCCCTGCCCCTGCGCCATATCCGCCATTTCGCGCGCCACCTTGGCCGAGGTCGTGGTGTGGTCCACGATGACGGCGCCCTGGGCCAGATGCGGCAAGGCCTCGGTCACCACGTTGCGCACGTCGTCATCATTGCCGACGCACAGGATGAGCAGTTCGACGCCCGCCGCCGCCTCCGCCACCGTCGTCGCCGCCTTGGCCCCCGTCGTCGCCGCCCAGGCCTGGGCCTTCGCCATCGTGCGATTGAAGCCGGTCACGTCGTGGCCCGCCTCGACCAGATGACGCGCCATTGGGGCGCCCATGACGCCCAGGCCGGCGAATGCGATCTTCATGACAGGCTCCTTGATCTCGCAGCCGGACTAGGCCGGGTCGCACCGCTGTTCAAGGTCAACGCCCGGTTAACCTCACATGTGCCAGAATAGACCACCACAAGTCTGGGGTGCGTCCATGTCCGTGAGCGATCGTCCGATCCTCATCAAGAAGGTCAAGAAGGTCACGGCCGGCGGCCACCATGGCGGCGCGTGGAAGGTGGCCTATGCGGACTTCGTGACCGCGATGATGGCCTTCTTCCTGCTGATGTGGCTGATCAACACGACCGACCCCGAGCAAAAGCGCGGCATCGCCGAATATTTCGCGCCAGCCAGCGTGTCCGAGACAACCTCGGGCTCCGGCGGCATTCTGGGCGGGACTGCCCTGGGCGACGATGGGCCCAAGAGCTCGGGCTCGCAGTCGGTGATCGAACAACTGGCGCCCGAGGCGCCCGCCGACGCCACCACGGCCGGCCCCAGCTCCAACCTGTCGTCGGCCAGCGACTCGGCGCTCCAAGCCGAGATCGAACGCCGTGAGGCCGAACAGTTCGCCAGCGCCGCCGAATCCTTGCGTCAGGCCATGCAGTCGATGCCGGAACTGGCCGAGCTGTCGAAACAGCTGATCGTAGACCAGACGCCCGAGGGCCTGCGCATCCAGCTGGTCGATCAGGAAGGCCGCTCGATGTTCGACAACAACTCGGCCCGACCGAACGCGCGGGCTCAGGTGCTGCTGCGCGCCGTGTCCAAGGTCATCAACCAGTTGCCCAATCGGATCTCCATCACCGGCCACACCAGCGCCACTGCCGGCTCCAACCGCGCCAGCGCGCCTGCGGACTGGAGCCTGTCGTCGGAACGCGCCAACGGCTCGCGCCTGGTGCTTCAGGGTGCAGGCGTCGATCCTGATCGGGTCTATTCGGTGGCGGGCAAGGCGGGATCCGATCCCCTCTATCCCGACGATCCCACCCTGGCCGGAAATCGCCGCATCGCCATCGTCCTGCTGCGCGAGGCGCCCGTCCTACCGATGGACACCTCTCTGTGACCCCGCTCGGCTGCGACGCGAACACGCTTGCAGCCCGACCACGAATGACGCCAAATCGCGCGATGGGCGTTGACCTGTCGCAATATTGGCAAGATCGGATGCGGACCTGAGGCCGTGACCCAGCACGTACCGACCCGCCAGCTCCGGTTCTTCATGACCTCCGTCGCGCCCTGCCCCTATCTGCCGGGCAAGATCGAGCGGAAGGTCTTCGCCAATCTGCCGTTCTCCGACGGCGCCCACGTCAACGACGAACTGACCATCGCTGGCTTTCGCCGCAGCCAGAACATCGCCTATCGCCCTGCTTGCGAGGCCTGCGACGCCTGCGTGTCCGTGCGTCTGCCCGTGCCGGAGTTCGCTTTCAGCCGTTCGCAACGCAAGGTGCTGGCCCGCAACGAAGACCTATCGCGCAGCCTGGTCGAGGCCGAGGCCACGACTGAACAGTTCCAGCTTTTGCGCCGCTATCTGACCACCCGCCATCCGACCGGCGGCATGAGCGACATGGGCTGGCTCGACTATGTCGCCATGGTCGAGGACACGGCCGTCCGCACCCATCTGATCGAATACCGCCTGCCCTCGACAGACGGCGGCCCCGGCGATCTGGTCGCCGTCACCCTGACCGACCTGCTCAAGGACGGGCTGTCGATGGTCTACAGCTTCTACGACCCGACCATGGAGCGTCGCAGCCTGGGCCGGTTCGCTATCCTCGATCACATCCGTCAGGCCGCGCTGGTAGGTCTGCCCTTCGTCTATCTGGGCTATTGGGTCCAAGGCTCGGCCAAGATGGACTACAAGGCCGACTTCCGCCCGATGGAAACCTTGGGCAAGCTCGGTTGGTCGCGTCGGGAAGGCTAGGGCTAATCGACATTCAGGGGTTCTCCGCGAAGCATCAACCCTTCGTCGAAACGGTAATCTCTAATCACACTCCGGGCGAAGGCCCGGTGTTCCGCTGAGCTCTCCATCACCTTCGCAGCGAAAGCGCGAGACCGGTAGCCCCTGCCCGACCGATTCGATTCCTGTGGACGCTCGCCAGACGACGCCCGTTTTCCAGGTCACGAATCACCTTTTCTGAGTCACCTTCGCCCCATGACCGTCCAGATGATCCATGCCACGCTTCGGGCCGACGTCCAGGCACGCATCGCCGCCGCGCCCGCCGATCATCCCGAGCGGCAATATCTGAACCTGCTGCGCGATATCCTCGATAATGGCGTGCGTCGTGACGATCGCACCGGCACGGGCACCCTGGGCGTTTTCGGACGTCAGATGCGGTTCGACCTGTCCAAGGGTTTCCCGGTCCTGACGACCAAGAAGCTGCACCTGCGCTCGATCATCGTCGAACTGCTGTGGTTCCTGCGCGGCGAGACCAATATCGGCTGGCTGAAGGAAAATGGCGTCCGCATCTGGGACGATTGGGCCGACGCCGACGGCGAGCTGGGGCCAGTCTATGGCAAGCAGTGGCGCTCCTGGACCGCGCCGGACGGCCGCGTCATCGACCAGATCGAGAAACTGGTCCACGGCCTGAAGACCAACCCCAACAGCCGCCGCCACATCGTCACCGCCTGGAACCCGGCCGACGTCGACGACATGGCCCTGCCGCCCTGCCACTGCCTGTTCCAGTTCTTCGTCGCCGATGGAAAACTGAGCTGCCAACTGTATCAGCGCAGCGCCGACGTCTTCCTGGGCGTGCCGTTCAACATCGCCTCCTACGCCCTGCTGACCATGATGCTGGCTCAGGTCGTGGGGCTGGAGCCCGGCGACTTCGTCCACACCTTCGGCGACGCCCACCTGTATCTCAACCACTTGGAACAGGCCGAGCTTCAGCTGACCCGCGAGCCCCTGCCCCTGCCGGTCATGCACATCGCCCCCAAGACCGACCTGTTCGCCTTCGAGCTGTCCGACTTCACGCTCGAAGGTTACGAAGCCTGGCCGCACATCAAGGCGGCCGTGGCCGTCTGATGGACCTTAAAGGGTTGCAGGCAGACGTCCTACGCATCTCAGACATCTACGCGGCCGAACACGACATCGACCGCGACCGGGATTGGGCGCTGCTGAAACTTCAGGAAGAGCTGGGCGAACTGACGGCCGAGCATCTGCGCCTGACCGGCCGCGCGCGGGGCATGCCCGACGCCCGGGCGCTGGGCGACGAGGCGGCGGATGTGATGGGAATGCTGCTGATCTATTGCGCCCGTTCGGGTATCGACCTGGAAGAGGCCATGCAGCGCAAATGGCTCAAATGGCTGGAGCCGAAAGCATGACCGTTCCCCTGATCGCCCTGGTCGTCGCGCGCGGACGCAACGGCGTCATCGGCCGCGACGGCGACCTGCCCTGGCGGCTGCGCTCGGACCTGCAGCGGTTCAAGGCCATCACCGTGGGCAAGCCCTGCCTGATGGGCCGCAAGACCTGGGAGAGCCTGCCGCTCAAACCCCTGCCCGGCCGGCTCAACATGGTGCTGACGCGGGACGAATCCTACGAAGCCGACGGCATGTCCAAGGGCGCCCTGGTCTGCGCCACCCTGGACGAAGCCATCGAGATCGGGCGCGAGACGGCCGAAGAGGACGGCGTGGACGAGATCTGCGTCATCGGCGGCACGGCCCTGTTTGAGGCCGCCCTGCCCCGCGCCAAACGCCTCTACATCACCGAGGTCGAGGCCTCGCCCGACGGCGACGCGGTCTTCCCGGCGTTCGACGAAACGGCCTGGGTCGAGGTATCGTCGGAATCCCATCCGGCAGGCGAGAAGGACGATCACGCCTTCACCTTCCGCGTGCTGGAACGCCGCTAGGAGAGACAGATGTACGTCACGACCACCAACGACCTGCCCGGCTTTCGCGTCACCCGCCATATCGGCCTGGTGCGCGGTGTGACGGTGCGCTCCCGCAACGCCATTTCCGACGCCATCGGCGGGGTCCAGTCCATGCTGGGCGGCCGGGTCGGCGCCTATGTGAAACTGGCCGAGGCCGGGCGTCAGGAAGCCTATGACGAACTGGTCAAACATGCCGAAGCGCACGGCGCCAACGCGATTCTGGCTGTCCGCTATGACGCCACCGAGATCATGCCGGGCGTGACCGAGGTGCTGTGCTACGGCACGGGCGTGATCGTCGAGCCGGCCTGAACCGGCTCGACGTCTCAGGTCAGGACAGGGTCATCAGGTCTGCGCGTTCGAAGTTGCGCAGTTCGTCAGATCGGCCGTCGCGGATCTTCTGCACCCAGCGCGGATCGGCCAGCAGGGCGCGGCCGACGGCGACCAGATCGAACTCCTCGTTCTCCAGACGACGCAGCAGGCCGTCCAGCGATGCGGGCTTGGAACCCTCGCCGCCGAAGGCCGCGATGAACTCGCCGTCCAAGCCGACCGAGCCGACGGTGATGGTCGGCTTGCCCATCAGCTTCTTGGTCCAGCCGGCGAAGTTCAGGTCCGAACCCTCGAACTCCGGCTCCCAGAAGCGGCGCTGCGAACAGTGGAAGACGTCGACCCCGGCGTCCGACAGCGGCGTCAGCCATTCGACCATCTGGTCCGGCGTCTCGGCGATGCGGGCGGCGAAATCCTGCTGCTTCCATTGCGACAGGCGCAGGATGACGGGAATGTCGTCGCCCACGCCTTCGCGAACCGCCTTGACCACCTCGGCGCCAAAGCGGGCGCGGTCGGCGATGGTCGGACCGCCCCAGCGGTCCTCACGCGCATTGACGCCGCTCCAGAAGAACTGGTCGATCAGATAGCCATGGGCGCCGTGGATCTCGACGGCGTCGAACCCGAGCTCGCGAGCGGCGCGGGCCGACTTGCCGAAGGCGGCGATGGTGTCGGCCACGTCCTCCTCGGTCATCGGCTCAAACTTGGTCTTGCCGGGCGCCGTCATGCCGGACGGGCTGTCCACCTTGCCCAGCGGGGTCCAGTCCTCGCCCTGTCCCCGTGCGGAGCCGACGTGCCAGATCTGCGGCGCGATCAGCCCCCCGGCGGCATGGACCTCGTCCACGACCGTCTTCCACTGCGGCAGGGCGTCTCCGTGAAAGACCGGAACATTGGCGTCGTTTCGCGCCGCCGGACGTTCGACGACCGTCCCCTCGGTCACGATCAGGCCGACCCCGCCCTCGGCCCTGCGGCGATAATAGCCGGCGACATCGGACGTCGGGATGCCGTTGGGGGAGAATGACCGCGTCATGGGCGCCATGACGATGCGGTTGGGCAGGGTCAGGCCCTTGACGGTGAAGGGACGGAACAGGGCGTCGACGCTCATCGGAACTCCTTGCGAATGGCAAGAGCCAAGGTGGCGAATAGAGTTGCGTTTGAAAACCCCGTCCTGAGCTTTTTCTACAGGCCCAGCGCCGCCGCGACCTGACCGGCGATGGCGGCGAACTGGGCGGCGATCTGGCCTGACGGATCCGACGCCACGGGCGGTTGGCCGGCGTCGCCACCCTCTCGCAACGCAGCGTCCAGAGGCAGGTCGCCCAGGAAAGGGATCGACAGACGTTCGGCCTCGGCCTTGGCTCCACCCTGGCCGAAGATCGGCCCGCTCATATTCTCGATCAGGCCCAGCGTCGGCACATTGACGCGCTGGAACAGGGTATGGGCCCGCCGGGCGTCGGCCAAGGCCACCTCCTGCGGCGTCGAGACGATGACAGCCCCATCCAGCGGCGTCTTCTGGATCAGGGTCAGTTGCACGTCGCCGGTGCCGGGCGGCAGATCGACCACCAGCACGTCCAGCGGCGCCTCGGCCGTGCCCCAGCGGGTCTGGGTCAGCATCTGGGTGATGGCCTGGGACGCCATCGGCCCGCGCCAGATCATGGCGTCGTCCATCTTGGTCAGCAGGCCGACCGACATGGCCTTCAATCCATGGGCCACGTGCGGGACGATGGCCCCGTCCTCATAGGCCGGCTGGCCGCTGATCCCCAGCATGGTCGGCAGCGACGGCCCATAGACGTCGGCGTCAAGGATGCCGACGGACAGACCCCGCGCCGAGAGCGCCACGGCCAGATTGACGGCGACCGTGGACTTGCCCACCCCGCCCTTTCCGCTGGCGACGGCCAGAACACGGCGGACATGGGCCGGGCGATCGGTCGGAACCGGCGCCTTGGCCCGCCCCTGATCGACCGCCGCCTTGGACAGACCGGCGGTGCGCGGCGCGGCGGCCGGCTTGGTCTCGGCGGTCAGGATGACGGAGACGCGCGCCATTCCGGGCAGCGCCTTCAGCGCCGCCTCCGCCGTATCGCGAACGGGGGCATAGGCGGCGGCCTGGCTGCGATCGACTTCCAGCGCGAAACCCGCCCGGTCGTCGGCCACCACCAGCCCCTGAACCAGACCGGCGGCGACCAGCCCCTGGCCGGAAACCGGATCAATGATCGCGTCCAGGGCGGCGATGACGGCGGTGCGTTCGACCAAGGCGGTCTCCAGAAGACTTGCAGGCGATGATGCGCGCGTTCTATCGCCCTCGAACCCGTCCCGCGAGCCACCATTTGTCCCAGCCGTCCTCAATCACCCTGATCGCCGGCCCGACCGCATCGGGCAAGTCGGCGCTCGCGCTGAAGATGGCGCGTGAAACCGGCGCCGTGATCATCAATGCGGACAGCCAGCAGCTTTACGCCGACCTGCGCATCCTGACGGCGCGGCCGTCCGTTGAGGACGAGGCTCAGGCCGATCATTGCCTTTACGGCGTCGCCGACGCGGCCGACGTCTGGTCGGTCGGGCGCTGGAGCCGTGCGGCTTTGGACATACTCGACGAACTTCGCGCGGATGGACGTTCGGCGATCCTCGTCGGAGGCACCGGCCTGTACTTCATGAGCCTCACTCGGGGCTTGGCGGACATTCCCCCCGTCCCCCTGGCGACGCGTGACGCAGTCGAGGCGGAATATGCGATCGAGGGCGAGGCTGCCTTCCGTGCGCGACTGGCCCAAGCCGATCCCGACGCTGCGCGCGCCATCGAACGGGGCGACCGGCAAAGATTGGTGCGGGCCATGAGCGTCTTCTCCGCCAGCGGCCGATCGCTCAGCGATTGGAAGGCCGATACGAAACCCCTGCTGCCATACGGGTCTTGGACTGGGCGGGTCGTCGAGCCTGACCGGCAGCGCCTCTATCAGAACTGTGACGCTCGCGTGGACCTGATGCTTGAACAGGGAGCGCTGGATGAGGTCGCCGCCTTGGCCGCGCGCGGTCTATCCGACAGCCTGCCCGCCATGAAAGCCGTCGGCGTGCGCGAACTGGCTGACTATCTGACTGGAGCACTCACGCGGGATGACGCCGTCGCCGCTTTGAAACAGGCCACGCGGAACTACGCCAAACGCCAGTTGACCTGGTTTCGTCAACAGACGCCGGACTGGCCGCGCGTCTGACTTGAAAGCGGCGCTTGGAATGCATCCAGTCAGCGCCTATATTGATCCTGTCCGGTTTCGGCCGGACTATAGCGATAAACGCGCTTGTAATAAGCGGACCGGACCCGGGTGCGATTCCCGGCGGCTCCACCAACTTTCTCCCCGCGTTATCGGCGGAGGCAGCATGGGGCCGACTAGCATCGACGGACGTGTAAAGAGGATTGCTTTCGCTCGTCCTGGCCCACCGTATCGGGCCATTTTCTAACTGCGAACGATAACTTCGCTGGAGAAGTCGCTCTCGCCGCGTAATGCGGTTCGGGTGATTTCGAATCTTAAGTCCTAGGGGTTCAGATCCTTGGGCGGGGCCTGTCGGGAGCCTGGCAACAGAATCCCGGCGCTTTTCCAAATCATCGGTATGGCGACAAATCGGTTCGCTTAACCCTCAAGGCATCTTTCGCCATCGCATCCGCACGTCTATCAGTCGCGCTCTATTGCGAGGTGACGATGAGCGACCAGGCCCCTCCGGTCGATGAGATGCATTACGAGCAGCTGGCGCAAGAGGCGCTGCGCGGCGTCATGCGCGCTGCGCTGGAACGGGTGCTGGCCGAAGGCCTGCCCGGCGCGCATCACTTCTACATCACCTTCAAGACTCGCGCCGTCGGCGTCAGCGTCGCGCCCGACATCCTGGCGAAATACCCGGAAGAGATGACGGTCGTTCTGCAGCACCAGTACGACGATCTGCGCGTCGAGCCCGAACGCTTCTCGGTCAAGCTGCGTTTCGGCGGCATGCCCAAGAGCCTGGTCATCCCCTATTCGGCAGTCACGCGGTTCTACGACCCCAGCGTCCAGTTCCTGCTGCAGTTCGAGGATCCGCAGCTTCTGGAAGAGGTCGAGGAAGAGCCGATCCCGCCGCAGGACACCGACCCATCCTCGGAAGGTCCCAAGGTCGTCTCGCTGGACCAGTTCCGCAAAAAATAGCCGCCTTCAGTCCCGTCGCGGATAGGAGCGGATCGTGATCCGCTCTCTTTCGCCTTCGCGCCGTTCGACCAGCAAACGTGCGACCTGGGCGTCGTCATGGAACAGATAGCCCTTGATGGAATCAAGCAGGGCCTTGGCCAGGTTGTCCAGATCCATCCACGGCGGCTCGCCGACATGCTCCATGCGTATCTCGACGACATGGTCGCCCCAGGACGGCCGTGCGGCGCGCCATTCCTTGCGCATGAACTCATAGACCAGCGGCTTGTAGTATTTGGCCTGGGTCGTCAGGCCGTCGATGACGATCTCGACGGCGTCGCCATCCTCGCGCGCCC
Source organism: Brevundimonas sp. PWP3-1b1 (assembly GCF_049896065.1). Taxonomy (NCBI): domain Bacteria; kingdom Pseudomonadati; phylum Pseudomonadota; class Alphaproteobacteria; order Caulobacterales; family Caulobacteraceae; genus Brevundimonas; species Brevundimonas sp. PWP3-1b1. The sequence goes on from NZ_JAFCTO010000001.1 coordinate 1,531,641, forward strand.
GGACTTTGCCGGTCCCGATCCAGCCGGCGGTCATGCGACGCCTGCCGATCTGAGGATGTCTGCGCTCTTCTTGCCCTGCATGGCTCTCGTGCTACACCGCCGCGCAACCCATCGCCACGCCTGAGAGACGAGATTCCGCGCATGAGCAACGTCCGTACCGAAACCGACACCTTCGGCCCCATCGAAGTCGCCGCTGATCGCTACTGGGGCGCCCAGGCGCAGCGGTCGCTGGGCAACTTCAAGATCGGTTGGGAGAAGCAGCCCCTGCCGGTCGTGCGCGCCCTGGGCATCGTCAAGCGCGCCGCCGCCGAGACCAACCGCGACCTGGGCAAGCTCGATCCGGCCCTGGCCGACGCCATCGTCAAGGCCGCCAACGAGGTCATCGAAGGCAGGCTGAACGACCACTTCCCCCTGGTCGTCTGGCAGACGGGGTCGGGCACCCAGTCGAACATGAACGCCAATGAGGTGATCTCGAACCGCGCCATCGAGATCCTGGGCGGCGAGATGGGCTCCAAGAAGCCGGTCCACCCCAACGACCACGTCAATATGAGCCAGTCGTCAAACGACACCTATCCGACGGCCATGCACGTGGCCTGCGCGGAACAGGTGGTCAACGACCTAATCCCGGCCCTGAAGCATCTGCACGCCGCCCTGGACGCCAAGGCCAAGGCCTGGGCTCACATCATCAAGATCGGCCGCACCCACACCCAAGACGCCACCCCCCTGACCCTGGGCCAGGAGTTCGGCGGCTATGCGCAACAGGTCGCCAACGGCATCGAGCGGATCGAACAGACCCTGCCCAAGCTGATGGAACTGGCCCAGGGCGGCACCGCCGTCGGCACCGGCCTGAACGCCCCCGTCGGCTTTGCGGAAAAGGTCGCGGCCCAGATCGCCGAGATCACCGGCCTGCCCTTCACCACGGCGCCGAACAAGTTCGAAGCCCTGGCCGCCCACGACGCCATGGTCTTCAGCCACGGCGCGATCAACACCGTCGCCGCCTCCCTGTTCAAGATCGCCAACGACATCCGCTTCCTGGGGTCCGGCCCGCGTTCGGGCCTGGGCGAACTGGCCCTGCCGGAGAACGAGCCGGGCTCATCGATCATGCCGGGTAAGGTCAATCCGACCCAGTGCGAAGCCCTGACCCAGGTCTGCGTCCAGGTGTTCGGCAACAACGCCGCCCTGACCTTCGCCGGCTCCCAGGGGCATTTCGAACTGAACGTCTATAACCCCGTCATGGCCTACAACTTCCTGCAGTCGGTGCGTCTGGTCGCCGACGCGGCCATCAGCTTCACCGACAACTGCGTCGTCGGCATCGAGGCCCGCGAGGACAATATCGCCCGCGGCCTGAACAACTCGCTGATGCTGGTCACGGCCCTGAACGGCAAGCTGGGCTACGATACCTGCGCCAAGATCGCCAAGATCGCGCACAAAAACGGCACCACCCTGCGCGAAGAGGCTGTCGGCGGCGGTTATCTGACCGACGCCGAGTTCGACGAGGCGGTGCGCCCCGAGAAGATGATCTCGCCGGGCTGACGCCAGCCGAAGCGAAGGTTCAAACGCCGACGTCCAGCGACGTCGGCGTTTTTGGTTGGCGTCAGGCCTTGTCGCGGACCGTGCGGCCGACGGGCGCCAGCGCCAGCTTGGCCAGTTCCCGATCCTTCAGGGCGAAGGGAATGCCGATGATGGAGACGAACTCCACGACGGCGATCAGCAGATGCGTCAGGGCGATGTACCAGCCGGCGACGACGAACCAGACGATGTTCAGCACGACGCCCAGGCAGCCCGCCACCGGATGCGCGTCCTGCCACACGACCTCGCGGCCGAAAGGCCAGAACGAATAGCTGGCGATGCGCCACGCCGCGAAAGTCCACGGCAGACCGACGACGGTCAGCGCCAGAATCGCTCCACCGAACAACCACAGCAGGCCTGACAGCCAGCCGCCGAGCACGAACCACAGAATCTTCAGGATCAGGCGGATCAAGGTCGAAGCTCCAGCGCCGCCTCATGCGACGCATCCCAGATAGCGATAAGGCCCCGCTTGTGCAGCGGGGCCTTAGATGAATTCGCGTTAAGTCGCCGTGATCAGTGCGGCTTTTCCGACCAGCGCGCCTTGGCGTCTTCCTGGGTCAGGTTCAGGTGGACGTGCTTGTCATCGACCTTCTCGACCCAGCTGACCGGGATCAGGTGGTGTTTGAAGCCGCCGGCGAAATCCAGCTTTGCCAGCTCGATCTGGTCGCCCAGGACGTGATCCACACGCCCCACATGGCCGCCGTCCGAGCCTACGACTTCGAGATGTTCCTTGATGAGCGAAACGTCGACCATGTCTGTCTCCAACAGTTCGGTTTGTCCTGCCGGTGAGAACACGCGGCGTCAGGCCGGGTTTCAAACGGCGACGCTTGTTCTGTGATGTGATGACAGGAGACGGCCCGAAGCGGTAGAAAGCGTTTCTCGACACAGGGCTGGAAACAAGCGCATGCGGCGGATCGGATCGGGCCTGTTCGGCATCGTCATGGCCTTGGCGCTGACCGCGTGCGGCACCCTGGATCGGCCAACCGGGCCGCTCAGGATCACCGACGGCACGCTGGTCAAGGCCGAGGATCCTCGTATCCGCGCCAACGACAGTGCGAGACTGCAGGCCTTCACCCGAGAAATCGGCGAACGGTTGCGGCCCGATCATCCGACCTCGATCCTGGCCCTGTCCGGCGGCGGAGCTAACGGGGCGTATGGGGCCGGGCTGCTTGTCGGCTGGACCGAGCATGGGGATCGTCCGGTGTTCGACGTGGTGACCGGCGTCAGCACCGGCGCCCTCGCCGCCCCCTTCGCCTTCCTGGGCTCGGAATGGGATGACGAGCTTCAGCACGCCTACACCAGCGGCGGAGCGAACAATCTGCTGAGCTGGCGCAGTTTCGCCGCCTTCCTGAACCCCAGCCTGTTCTCGTCGCAGGCGCTGCGGAACCTGGTGGACGAGAACGTCACTCCCGAACTGATGCAGGCCGTCGCGCGCGAGAACGCCAAGGGCCGTCGCCTCCTGGTCGCCACGACGGACCTGGACAGCGAAGAGACCGTCATCTGGGACATGGGTCTGCTGGCCGCCCAGGGTGACGACAACGCCCGAGAACTGTTCAAGGAGGTTCTGGTCGCGTCCGCCAGCATTCCCGGCGTCTTTCCGCCCGTGCTGATCGCAGGGCTTCAGGACGACGACAAGGTCGTGCTGGAAATGCACGTCGACGGGGGGGTCAACACGCCCTTCCTCGCCATACCCGAGGACCTGATGCTCTGGACCCGGCCCGAGGACGAGGGGCGTGTCGGCGCCCTCTATGTCATCGTCAACGGTCAGGTCGGTCGCAACGACGGCGTCACGCCCGGCCGTCTGTCCGGCATCCTGGCGCGGACCTATGACAGCATGAGCAAGTCGTCGCTGCGCATCCATCTGGCGGTGACGGCGGCTTTCGCGCGGCGCAACGGCCTGGACATGGCCCTGTCGGCCATTCCCGACAATGTCGCCGCCTCAAGCCTGAAGTTCGACCAGGAGACCATGACGGCCATGTTCGAACTGGGTCGTCAGCGCGGGCTCGGCCCCGACGCCTGGACCCGGCTGGGCGAGCGTCCGGCGAACCAGCCCTTCATCCCCCAGACGACTATCTCGGACTCGCAGGTGCCGGCCGTGCTGGCGCCGCCGCCCACGCCGGCAGAAACGCCGGCAGAGCCGCCGAAGACCTGATCATGGGCGAGATCGTCAATCTGAACCGGGCGCGAAAGACGCGGGCCAAGGCCGAGAACAAGGCCCACGCCGCCGCCAATCGCGTCGCCCACGGTCGAACCAAGGCCGACAAGACGCTGACCGCTCTGGAACGTCATCGGGCAGACAAGCTGCTGGACGGTCAGAAGCGCGATCCGAAGTCGGACGACTGACGCCTCAGGTCTTGGGCGCACGGATCAGCATCACCTGCCCCGCCAGCACCAGCGCCAGTCCGATCAGTGCGCTCCAGCCGAAGCGCGCGCCCTCGAAGATCACCGACACCAGCATGGCGATGGGCGGCGTCAGGGCCGAGATGTAGCTGGCCAGGGCATAGCCACGCTGACGCGCGATGGTGAAATACAGGCCGAACGCGATCACCGACCCGAACAGCGACAGATAGAGCAACGACAGCACATAGTGCGGCGTCGGCTCGATCCGCCACGTCACGCCGGTCGCCACGCCATACAGCGCCAACATGGCCGTGCCATAGGCCATGGCCCAGGACGTGGCGGCCATCACCGGTGCGCCGGCCTGCTGTCCCTTCCAGGCGAACCAGTTGCCGAACGCCGACGCCAGGACGGCGGTCAGGGCGAAGACGACCCCCAGCCCCGGATTGAGGCCTGCGCCGGCCGCCGTGATCTGACCGTACGACAGCACGCCTACGCCCATGACGCCCAGAGCCGCGCCGATCCACGCGGCGGGCGCCGCCTTCTGTCCGCCCATAAGCCGGAACAGGATCAGGTTGACGAAGGCCAGGGCGGCGAAGATGACTGCGACCACAGCCGACGCCACCTGCCCCTCCGCCGCATAGACGAAGCCATAGCTGACTGCGAAGACGAAGGCGCCCTGCCCGATCGCGGCCAAATGCTGGGCGCGGGTCAGGCGCAAAGGCCGTCGCGTCACCGCGCAGAAGGCGAACAGCACCGCCGACGCCAGGCCGAACCGCCAGACGATGGACACGATCGAATCGACTGGCCCCAGTTGCAGGGTGATCGCATACCAGGTCGTGCCCCAGATCAGGGCGCAGATGGCGATGGCGGCGATCGTGAAAGGGCGGCTCAAGGTCGATCTCCGGCGGCGAACAGCCCGCTTATCATCGCAAAGCCGGCGGCGCCGCTCACGTCTTGCACCGGAGTGTGACACACTGTGTCCCACAAAGGAGATCGTCATGCGAAACGCCCCCCTGATCCTGCCCGCCGCCCTGGTGATGGCCGCCTGTGCGACCGCACCGGAAATGACGACGGGAACGACCGTCGTGAACGTGACCGCCACCTATCGCGAGCGGATCATGCTGCCGCCCGGCCATGTCCTGACGGTCAAGGTCGAGGATGTCAGCCTGGCCGACGCCCCGGCCCAGGTGCTGGCCGAGGCCAGCGAGCCGCTGACCGGTGGACCACCCTATCGCGTCACCCTGGGCTTCCCGACGTCTCAGATCGATCCGCGTCACACCTATGCCGCGCGGGCCGAAATCCGCGACGCGGCCGGCGCTCTGGTCTTCGTCACAGACACCCGCCACGCCATTCTAACCAATGGCGCACCGGCTTCGGCCGAGATCGTGTTGAAGTCCGCGCGTTGAGCAGCCTGAGCAAACGCTCGGTCGCCCTGGCGGGTCATGCGACCTCTGTCGCGCTGGAACCCGAGTTCTGGGCCGTGCTGGACCGGATCGCCGCCGCGCGCGAGCTCAGCAAGGCTCAGCTTCTGGCCGAGATCGACGCCAATCGCGGCCGCCGCCCCCTCGCCTCCGCCTGTCGCCTGCTGGCCCTGGACTGGGTGGCGGATCATGGACGACAGGCGTAGCGTCAGCCGAATGGAGACCGCGTCATGACCGACAATCGTCTGATCCCCGCCGCCGTCGTAGGCGGCCTTTTGGCCCTGGGTTTCATCGGGGCCGGCGCCCTGATCGGTCAGGGCGTCATCCATGCGCGTGCAGGCGACCGCACGGTGACGGTGCGTGGCCTGTCCGAACGCAATGTGAAGGCCGACCTCGCCGTCCTGCCGCTGCGCTTCACGGCCTCGGGCGATGTCCTGTCGGAAGTGCAGACCAAGATCGACGGCGATCTGGCCTTGGTGCGACGGTTCCTGGCGGCCCAGGGTTATCCGACCCAGGCCATCGAGCTAGGCCGGCTGGAGGTCGCCGACACCCGCTCACGAGAATACGCCGCCCAGAACGGCGGGCCACGCTTCATCCTGGCCCAGACGGTGATCGTGCGGACCAATGACGTGGCGCGGGTTCAGTCCACGACGCGGTCCCTGAACGACTTGGTCCGTCAGGATGTGGTGCTGCAGGACTTCCAAGGGCCATCCTACATCTTCACCAAGCTGAACGATGTCCGCCCGCAGATGATCGCCGAGGGCACGGCGGCGGCTCGCACCGGCGCGGAACAGTTCGCCAAGGACAGCGGCACGCCGCTGGGGCCGATCCGTCAGGCCACCCAGGGCTCCTTCGAAATCCTGCCGCGTGATGGCGCAGGCGGCGACGAGGCCGCCTCGATCGACAAGAAGGTCAGGGTCGTCACGACCATCACCTATAGCCTGAAGTAGTCTCGCGAGAGACTGCATCGGCGGATTGCGGTTGCCCGATGAATTCGACTTCGGCATGGGGGTCTTGGCCCATTTCGACCAGGGCGACCCATACCGCCATGATCACGAACATCCCAGCCATGCCCAGAGCGAAGGCCAGCCACCCGGCTTTCTTGCCCTGCGGTTTGCCGCCTGACGCCGCCTTCCTCGTGTCAGTATTTCGCTGCATCGCACCTAGGAACCTGCCGTCGCCCTGCCGGTTCCGAGGTTTCATTGTGGCGTCGGCCCTGACATTGCCGCGCGGTCCCCTTATGTTCCGGTTTCGAATCTGATTGACGGATATTTCTGCGCCTGTGACCGATCTCCCCGCCCCCCGCATTTCCGACCTGGCGCGAGCCCGCGCGCCCGAGGGCGAGGCGCCGCGTGACTATCTGAAGGGGCTGAACCCCGAGCAGCGTGAAGCGGTCGAGACGACGGAGGGGCCCGTGCTGGTTCTGGCCGGCGCCGGCACCGGCAAGACCCGGGTCCTGACCACCCGTCTGGCGCACATCCTCGCCACCGGCCGGGCCAAGCCCTGGGAACTGCTGGCCGTCACCTTCACCAACAAGGCCGCACGCGAGATGCGCGAGCGGATCACCCATCTGATCGGCCCTTCGGCCGAAGGCTTACGGTGGCTGGGCACCTTCCACTCCATCGCCGCCCAGATCCTGCGTCGCCACGCCGAACTTGTCGGGCTGAAATCAAGCTTCACCATCCTGGACACCGACGACCAGGAACGGGTGCTGAAACAGCTGCTAGAAGCCGCCAACATCGACACCAAACGCTGGACGCCCAAGTCGCTGAGCGGCCTGATCGACCACTGGAAGAACCGCGGCTGGACGCCAGAGAAGCTGCCGCCCGGCGAGGACTTCGCCAACGGCAAGGGCCAGGGCCTGTACGCCGCCTATCAGGCGCGTCTGCGCAGCCTGAACGCCTGCGACTTCGGCGACCTGCTGCTGCACAACATCACCATCCTGTCCAAACACGCGGATCTGGCGGACGAATACCGCCGCCGCTTCCGCTACATCCTGGTCGACGAATATCAGGACACGAACGTCGCCCAATATCTGTGGCTGCGGCTGTTGACGGCCTCGACCGGCAATGTCTGCTGCGTGGGCGACGACGACCAGTCGATCTACGGCTGGCGCGGGGCCGAGGTGGACAACATCCTGCGCTTCGAACGCGACTTCCCCGGCGCCAAGATCGTCAAGCTGGAGCGCAACTATCGCTCGACCAGCCATATCCTGGGCGCGGCCTCAGGCCTGATCGCCGCCAACCGCGACCGGCTGGGCAAGACCCTGTGGACCGAGGACGACAGCGGCGACAAGGTGCGGGTGCGCGGCGTCTGGGACGGCGAGGCCGAGGCCCGTCTGATCGCCGACGAGATCGAGACCGCGCGTCGCCCCCACGCCGGCGAGCCGGGGCTGAAATACAAGGACATGGCCATCCTGGTCCGCGCCTCGTTCCAGATGCGGGCCTTCGAGGAACGGCTGGTCATGCTGGCCATCCCCTATGCGGTCATCGGCGGCCCGCGCTTCTTCGAACGGGCCGAAATCCGCGACGCCCACGCCTATATGCGGCTGATCCAGTCCGAGGACGACGATCTGGCCTTCGAGCGGATCGTCAATGTGCCCAAGCGCGGCATCGGCGACACCAGCGTACAGAAGATCCTGCAACTGGCCCGTCAGCACGACCTGTCCGCCCTGACGGCCGTGCGCGGCCTGATCAACACCGACGAGCTTCAGGCCCGCACCCGCACCGCCCTGTCCAACTTCGTGCGCGACATCGACCGCTGGCGCACCCTGTCCGAGACCACGCCCCACTGGCAGGTCATGGAGACCGTGCTGGAGGAGAGCGGCTACACCGACATGCAGAAGGCCGACCGCACCAGCGGTCAGACGCGGTTGGACAACCTGAAGGAACTGACCCAGTCGATGCAGCAGTTCGAGACGCTGCAGGCCTATCTGGAGCACGTCTCCCTGGTCATGGACCTGGAACGCGCCAACAGCGACGATCCGAACGGCGACGGGGCGGTCCAGATCATGACCCTTCACGGCGCCAAGGGGCTGGAGTTCCCCTTGGTCTTCCTGCCCGGCTGGGAGGAAGGCGTCTTCCCCAGCCAGCGCAGCATCGACGAAAAGGGCGAAAAGGGCCTCGAGGAGGAACGCCGCCTGGCCTATGTCGGCGTCACCCGCGCCAAGCAGGACGCGCGGATCAGCTTCGCCGCCAACCGTCTGGTCTATGGCCGCTGGACCTCGCAACTGCCCAGCCGCTTCGTCGACGAACTGCCCATCGCCCACGTCGATCCGCAATCCGACACCGGCTACTACGGCGCCTCGACCGGAATGAAGGAGGCCAAGAGTCGCTGGGACGAGGCGCCCAGCTTCGGCAGCGGCTATTCCTCCCCCGGCTGGAAACGCGCCCAATCCTTCACCGCCGCCCAGACGCCGAACAAGATTCCGGCCCGCAAGGCCGTGATCGAAGGCGACGGCCGCCTGATCGCCACCGCCGATCCCAAGTCCGGCTCCGGCTGGAAAAAGGGCGAACGCGTCTTCCACCAGAAGTTCGGCTACGGGAACGTGCGCGTCATCGAGGGCAACAAGCTGCTGGTCGAGTTTGAAAAGGCTGGCGAGAAGCGGGTGATCGACAGCTTTGTCGAGAAAGCCTAACCCGACCATCTATCGCAACAGACGGAGCCGACCATGGCGGGCCTCAAGGACAAGCGCGGCTTCATCGACAAGGACCGCATCGACCTGTCCGAACGGCAGTCGGTCGAATACTGGATGAAGCGCTGGGGTGTGACCCGCGACCAGATCACCGCCGCCCACCGCAAGGTCGGCCGCATGACCAAGGACATTGCAGCGGAGTTGGGCAAGAAGCGCTGACGCCTCGCCCCCTGTATGAAAAACGGCCCCGGAACGCTCCGGGGCCGTTTCAGTCTCTGGTTCAGATGTGGATCACGCGCCCGTATGCGTCCAGCGCCGCCTCGTGCATGGCTTCCGACATGGTCGGGTGCGGATAGACGATGCCGTGGATGTCTTCTTCCGTCGCCTCCATGGTGATGGCGGTGACATAGCCCTGGATCATCTCGGTCACTTCGTGGCCGATCATGTGGGCGCCGATCAGGGCGCCGGTCTTGGCGTCGAAGATCACCTTGACGAAGCCGTCGGTGTCGCCCGAGGCGATGGCCTTGCCGTTCACGCGGAACGGGAAGCGGCCGATCTTGACCTCGCGCTTCTCGGCGCGGGCGGCCTGTTCGGTGACGCCGACGGAGGCGACCTGCGGCTGGGCGTAGGTGCAGCCGGCGATGGGCGAATGGACGTTGGGCGTCTTGAAGCCGGCGATATGTTCGGCGGCGTGGATGCCTTCGTGCGAGGCCTTGTGCGCCAGCCAGGGCGCGCCGGCGCAGTCGCCGATGGCGTACAGGCCCTTGACGTTGGTCTGGCAGTGGCCGTCGATCTTGACGTGGCCGCGATCCATTTCCAGACCCAGGGCCTCCAGGCCGATGCCGTCGGTATTGGCGGTGATGCCGACGGCCGAGATGCAGACCTCGGCCTCCAGGGTCTCGGCCTTGCCGCCGATTTCGACGGCGACCTTCACGCCCTTGGCGTCCTTGCTCACCTTGGTGACCTTGGCGCCTAGCTTGAATTTCATGCCGCGTTTTTCGAACGACTTCTGGGCGGCCTTGGAGACCTCCTCGTCCTCGACCGGCATGATGCGATCCACGGCCTCGACCACGGTCACGTCGCAGCCCAGGGCGCGATAGAAGCTGCCGAACTCGATGCCGATGGCGCCCGAACCGATCACGACGATGGATTTGGGCATGAATTTCGGCGCCATGGCCTCGCGGTAGGCCCAGATCCGGTCGCCGTCGGCTTCCAGCCCGATCTGCGGCAGGGCGCGGGCGCGGGCGCCGACGGCCAGCATCACCGACTTGGCCTCCACGGTGCGCGAACCGCCCGCCTTCAGATCGACGAGGACCTTGGGCGCGGCGGCGCCCTTCTCCAGCTTAGCCGAACCTTCGATCACCTCGATCTTGTTCTTCTTCATCAGGAAGCCGACGCCCTGATTCAGCTGTTTGGCCACCCCGCGCGAGCGCTGGATGATGGCGTCGAAGTCGAACGACGCGCCGGACGCCGACAGGCCGTATTCCTTCAGATGGCTCAGGCTCTCGAACTTCTCGCCGGACTTCAGCAGGGCCTTGGTCGGGATACAGCCCCAGTTCAGGCAGATGCCGCCCAGGTTTTCGCGCTCGATGATCGCGACCTTGAGGCCCAGTTGGCTGGCGCGGATGGCCGCGACGTAACCGCCGGGGCCCGAGCCGATAACGACGAGATCGAATTCAGCAGCCATGATCAGATCAACTTCTCGATGTCGGCCTTGATGGCCTCGGGTTCTGTCTGCGGGGCGTAGCGGGCGACCACCCTGCCCTCGCGGTCGGTCAGGAACTTGGTGAAGTTCCACTTGATGGCCTTGGAGCCTAGGAAGCCGCGCTTTTGTTCGGTCAGCCAGGCATAGAGCGGATGCCGGTTCGGCCCGTTGACCTCCACCTTGTCGAACAGGGGGAAGGTCACGTCGAAACTGGTGGCGCAGAAGGCGGCGATCTCCGCCGCCCTGCCCGGCTCCTGCTCGCCGAACTGGTTGCAGGGAAAGCCCAGCACCTCGAACGGCCGGTCGGCGAACGTCCGGTGCAGCGTCTCCAGCCCGGCGTATTGGCCGGTGAAGCCGCACTTGGACGCCGTGTTGACGATCAGCAGCGCCTGACCGCGAAAACGATCCAGCGAAACCTCCGTGCCGTCGATGGCGCGGGCGGAGAAGTCATAGACCGAGGTCATGACCTCGCCCTCCCCTTACGCCAGCATCGCGACGGGATCTTCGATCAGCGGCTTGAACGCCTGCAGGAAGCGGGCCCCGGTCGCGCCGTCCACCACGCGGTGATCGCAGGTCAGGGTCACCGTCATGACCGTGGCCGCAACGACCTGGCCGTTCTTGACGACCGCGCGCTGCTCGCCCGCGCCCACGCTCATGATGCAGCCCTGGGGCTCGTTGATGATCGAGGTGAACTGCTTGATGCCGAACATGCCCAGGTTGGACACCGAGAAGGTACCGCCCTGGAACTCTTCCGGCTTCAGCTTGCGTTCGCGGGCGCGCTTGGCCAGGTCCTTGGACTCAGTTGCGATCTGCGCCAGGCCCTTGGTTTCGGCCTTCTTGATGATCGGGGTGATCAGACCGCCGTCGATCGCCACAGCCATGGAGACGTCGGCGTTATGGTGCATGGCGATGCCTTCGGGGGTGTAGGAGGCGTTCGCCTCCGGCACCATCTTCAAGGCCAGTGCGGCGGCCTTGATGACGAAGTCGTTGACCGAGACCTTGATCCCCTGCGGCTCCAGCATCTTGTTCACCTTGGCGCGAACGGCCATCAGCTGGTCGATCTCGACGTCAATGAACAGCGGGAAGTGCGGCACGTTCTGGATGCTGTCGACCATGCGACGCGCCACCGCCTTCTTCATCCCATCCAGCGGGATGAGGTCGTAGCTGCCGTCGGGGATACCCACCTGGGCCAGCGACTGAGCCTTGCGCGGTTCAATGCCCGAGGTCGCGGCGGCGGCGGTCGGGGCGGCCGCAGGCTTGGCGGCGCCAGCGGAGACGCCTTCGACGTCACGCTTGACGATACGGCCGTGCGGCCCGGTGCCCTTTATCGACTTCAGATCGACGCCGTTCTGGGCGGCGATGCGACGCGCCAGAGGCGACGAGAATATGCGCTCGCCGTTATCCGATTTTGGGGCGGCGGAAGCTGGAGCGGCAGAAGCAGCAGCCTTGGGCGCTTCAGCGGCGGGAGCGGCTTCGGCCTTCGGCGTTTCCTCGGTCTTGAAGGCGGGCTTTTCCTCAGCCTTGGGCGCGGCGGCAGCGCCCTCGTCTTTCAGGCGCGCGATGGGCGTATTGACCTTCACGCCTTCCGTGCCTTCGGCGACCAGGATATCGGTGATCTCGCCCTCATCGACGGCCTCGACTTCCATCGTGGCCTTGTCAGTTTCGATCTCGGCGATCACATCGCCGGCCGAGACGACGTCTCCGACCTTGACGTGCCACTTGGCCAGAACGCCCTCTTCCATAGTGGGAGACAGGGCTGGCATCAGGATATCGGTCATGCCATCACCTGCTTCACGGCCGCGATGATTTTGTCCACGCCCGGCAGCGAAAGCACTTCCAAGTTGGCGGCGTAAGGCAGCGGCACGTCTTCCTGGTGCACCCGCAACGGCGGGGCGTCCAGATAGTCGAAAGCGTGTTCGATGACGCGAGCCACGACCTCAGCGCCGACGCCCATCGGACCCCAGCCTTCTTCGGCCGAGACCAGACGGCTGGTCTTCTTGACGCTCTCGACGATGGTGTCGGTGTCCAGCGGACGCAGGGTGCGCAGATCGACGACCTCGCACTCGATGCCCTCTTCCGCCAGCTTCTCGGCGGCCTGGAGGGCGAATCCGACCATGCGGCTGTGGGCCGTGATGGTCACGTCCTTGCCCTCGCGGCGGACCTTGGCCTTGCCGATCGGCAGGACATAATCCTCGACGTCCGGCACGTCGAACTCCAGGCCGTACATCATCTCGTGTTCGAGGAAGACGACGGGATTCGGGTCGCGGATGGCGGCTTTGAGCAGGCCCTTGGCGTCGGCTGCATCATAGGGCGCAATCACCTTCAGGCCCGGCACCTGGGCGTACCAGGCGGAATAGTCCTGGCTGTGCTGGGCGCCGACGCGCGAGGCGGCGCCGTTCGGACCGCGGAAGACGATAGGCGCACGGATCTGACCGCCCGACATGTACAGGGTCTTGGCGGCCGAATTGATGATGTGGTCGATCGCCTGCATGGCGAAGTTGAACGTCATGAACTCGACGATCGGCTTCAGGCCCGACATGGCGGCGCCGACGCCCAGGCCGGCGAAGCCGTGCTCGGTGATCGGGGTGTCGACGACGCGCTGGTCGCCGAACTCCTGCAGCAGGTCGCGGCTGACCTTGTAGGCGCCCTGGTACTGGGCGACTTCCTCGCCGATCAGGAAGACGCGATCGTCACGACGCATCTCTTCGGCCATGGCGTCGCGCAGGGCGTCGCGCACAGTCGTCTTGACCAGTTTGGCGTCGGCCGGGATTTCCGGATCGCGCAGCTCGACCTTGGGAGTCGAGGTCTGGGCCGGAGCCTTTTCGGGATCGCCCGTCTTGCCTTCGGCCGTAGCCTTGGGCGCATCGGCCTGAGCCTTGTCGGATTCAGCCTTGGGCGCCGGCGCGGCTGCGCCGTCTTCGCCAGCCAGACGCGCGATGGGCGTATTGACCTTCACGTTCTCGGAGCCTTCGGCGACCAGGATTTCCAGCACTTCGCCTTCATCCACGGCCTCGACTTCCATCGTGGCCTTGTCGGTCTCGATCTCGGCGATCACCTGGCCGGCCGACACCGTGTCGCCTGCCTTGATGTGCCATTTGGTCAGCGTGCCCTCTTCCATCGTGGGGGACAGCGCCGGCATCAGAATGTCGGTCACGGATCAGGCCTCCACGTAGACGTCGGTGTAGAGCTCGGACGGATCGGGTTCCGGGCTCTCTTGGGCGAATTGAACAGCTTCGGCGACGATCGCCTTGATTTCGGTGTCGATGGCCTTGAGCTCGTCCTCGGTCGCATTGGCGGCCGACAGCAGCATCTTCAGGTGATCGATCGGGTCACGGGTCTTTTTGACCTCGTCCACCTCTTCCTTGGTCCGGTATTTCGCCGGGTCGGACATCGAGTGACCGCGATAGCGATATGTCTTTACTTCCAGAATGAAGGGACCGCCGCCTTCGCGGGCGCGCTTCACCGCGCGGGCGGTGGCGTCACGCACGGCCAGCACGTCCATGCCGTCGACCTGTTCGCCCGGAATGCCGAAGCTGGCCCCGCGCTGATACAGTTCTGTGGTCGAGGACGAGCGTTCGATGCTCGTGCCCATGGCGTACTGGTTGTTCTCGATAATGTAGATGGCCGGCAGCTTCCACAGCTGGGCCATGTTGAAGCTCTCGTAAACCTGACCCTGGTTCGAGGCGCCGTCGCCGAAATAGACGAAGGCCACCGAATCGTCGCCGCGGTATTTGCCGGCGAAGGCCAGTCCCGTGCCCAGCGCCACCTGGGCGCCGACGATGCCGTGGCCGCCATAGAAGCCGGTTGGCACGTCGAACATGTGCATCGAACCGCCCTTGCCCTTGGACGAGCCGCCGCTACGGCCGGTCAGCTCGGCCATGACTTCCTTGGGATCCATGCCAGCGGCCAGCATGTGGCCGTGGTCACGGTAGCCGGTGATGATCTTGTCATGGCCCTGTTTGACGCTCTCCTGAACGCCGACGGCCACGGCTTCCTGGCCGATGTACAGGTGGCAGAAGCCCCCGATCAGACCCATGCCGTAGAGCTGGCCTGCACGCTCTTCGAAGCGACGGATCAGGACCATCTCGCGATAGAAGCGAAGCAGGTCCTCCTTGGACGCCGTCGGCGTGTTGGGCAGTTTGTCAGGCGAAGTCGTCTGAGCGGATTTGGCTGGGGCTTTCGCCATCCGGTATCTCCCGGCTAGGCGTCGAGAACCGACGCCTTCTTATCGTTACGGAAAGGGGCTTTAGCAGCCTTCCTTCCCGGAACGCAAAGGGGTGGGAGCCGCCCTGTAACAATAGTTCAAGTGGCGAGGGTTTTCACCCTTGAACGGCGGGGCCCTGCACGCGGATCACATAGTCGCGGGGGTCCGAGAAGCCCAAGACGGCGCGCGCGCGCTCTTCCAGAAGATCACGGGACAGACTGTCGGTGCGCAGATAGCGAACGCGCGTCTCAAGGTCGCGACGCTGTTCGGTCAGATGCGCCAATTGGTCCTCGCGTTGCCCCAGCAGGGCATCGCGGGAAGAGCCGCTCAACAAGCCGCGCTCGCCTGTCAGCGCTTGCACCCCAAGATAGGCAAGCAACAACAACAGGGCGAAGGACAGGCGGTAAGGTTTCATCCGTTCGGGCACTTAAAACGCTCCTTCTGAGCGCGAAAACACAGTTCATAGACTGTGCTCGAAAATGCCTAACGAAATGTAGCTTGACCGTAAGATAATCGGCGGAGAACGCTGATTCTCCGCCGACAATTCAGTTCTTACTTCAGCAGCATGCCGTCGCCGAAATAGATGCCCTGGTCCCCCAGCATCTCTTCGATGCGCAGCAGCTGATTGTATTTCGCCACCCGGTCCGAACGCGCCAGCGAGCCGGTCTTGATCTGCCCGCAGTTGGTGGCGACGGCCAGGTCGGCGATGGTGTAGTCCTCAGTCTCGCCCGAGCGGTGGCTCATCACGGCGGTGTAGCCGGCGCGGTGGGCCATATCGACGGCGTCCAGCGTCTCGGACAGAGTGCCGATCTGGTTGACCTTGATCAGGATCGAGTTGGCCAGACCTTCGCCGATGCCGGCGGCCAGACGCGCCGGGTTGGTCACGAACAGGTCGTCGCCGACCAGTTGAACCCTGTCGCCCAGGCGTTCGGTCAGCAGGCGCCAGCCGTCGAAGTCGTCCTCGGCCATGCCGTCCTCGATCGAGACGATCGGGAAACGCTCGCACAGATCGACCAGATAGGCGGCCATACCGTCAGAATCGACGGTCTTGCCCTCGCCGGTCATGATGTATTTGCCGTCCTTGAAGAACTCGGTCGAGGCGACGTCCAGGCCCAGATGGAAGTCTTCACCGGCCAGATAACCGGCCGCCTGCCCCGCCTTGGTGATGAAGCTGAGCGCTTCGTCGGCCGAGGCCAGGTTCGGGGCGAAGCCGCCCTCGTCGCCGACGTTGGTGTTGTGACCGGCGTCCTTCAGCTGCTTCTTCAGCGCGTGGAAGATTTCGGCGCCCATGCGCACGGCGTCCGAGAAGGTCTCGGCGCCGGTCGGCAAGATCATGAACTCCTGGATGTCGATCGGATTGTCGGCGTGTGCGCCGCCGTTGATGATGTTCATCATCGGGGTCGGCAGGACACGGGCCGAAACGCCGCCGAGGTAGCGATACAGTTCCTGATTGGCCGACAGGGCGCTGGCCTTGGCAACGGCCAGCGACACGCCAAGGATGGCGTTGGCGCCGAGACGCGCCTTGTTGGGCGTGCCGTCCAGATCGATCATCGCCTCGTCGATGCGGCGCTGCTGCTCGGCGTCCATGCCGGACAGGGCGTCGAAGATCTCGCCGTTGACGGCGTCGACCGCCTTCTGCACGCCCTTGCCGCCCCACATATCCTTGTCGCCGTCGCGCAGTTCGACGGCTTCGTGCGCACCGGTCGAGGCGCCCGAAGGGACGGCGGCGCGGCCGAATGAGCCGTCTTCCAGCGTGACATCGACTTCCACCGTCGGATTGCCCCGGCTGTCGAGGATCTGGCGGGCGACGATGTCGGCGATGTCGGTCATGGCTCGGCTCTTTGGCTCAAGGGGCAAGGGAGGTTCGACGGTTTAGCCGCCTCCCCGCAAAACGCCAATGCCGACATCGGCACCTGGCGTCAGGAACAGCCCTCGACCAGTTGTATCGACGGGTCGCCGGCGTGAACCATCATCACCTTGCCGTCGCTGCCGATTTCGTAGCGCACGCCGCGTGCCGCCGGATCGGTGACATAGGACGTCGAGCCGCCACGCGACCAGACGAACAGATCTTCGGCCGGCGCATCCTGATATTTGTGCGGCTGGGCGAAGAGGGCGCCGCCGTAAGCCTGTTTGATCGCCATGGCGGCGTCGCCTACGCCGAAACCGCGATCGGTCTTGGTCGTCGCACCGCGCGCCAGAGTGATTCGCGTCAGGACGCCGTTCTGGATCATGACTCGCACGTCCGCCGGCGCATTGGCCGGATGGAACTCGTCGCAGGTCTCCGGATCGGCGCCGCCGACGGCGTTCGGCTGAGAATCATCGCCCCAGGCCGTCACCAGTTCGGCGCGCGTCATGCCGATTCGCACAGGACCCAGCCCTTCGGCCGTCAGGGCGTTGGGGTCTGCAGCAGGCGCCGCGGGCGTCTCCACAGCCGGCGCAGCGGTCACTGGAGCCGGAGCGGCGGGCTGTTCCTGGCGATCACAGGCGGCGAGCGTCAGCAGCGCGCAGGCGCTGACGGCGGTGAAACGAATCATCATGCGGCATCTCCAATGGAAGCTTCACCGCATTGAACGCACGAAAACGGCGCGCGGGTCACCGCGCGCCGTTAAAATCGTCATCCGGCCGTAGCCGGGCGCCGGTAGAAGACTAGTCTTCTTTCGGCGTGATGACCTGGCGACCGCGATAGGTGCCGGTCTTCAGGTCGATGTGGTGCGGGCGCTTCAGCTCGCCGGTGTCCTTGTCCTCGACATAGACGTTCGAGGTCAGGGCGTCGTGGGCGCGGCGCATGTTGCGACGCGAGGGGGATACTTTCCGCTTCGGAACGGCCATGTCCGTCTCAATCTTCTAAGTCGGGCGCCGCCCAGAGCCGAAGCCTGATCAAGCGCGAAAACGATAGCGGCGGCCCTGAACCCTTCAAAGGAAGAACGGGGGACCGCCACGCGAGGCGCGGCTTATGCATGAACCCCGCGACGATTTCAAGGCGTTTAAGCAGGCGTGAGGCGACGCACGATCTTCGCCGGATTTCCGACCACCACGACATTCGACGGCACATCCCTGGTCACCACCGAACCGGCCCCGATCACCGATCGATCCCCGACGGTGACGCCGGCTAGAACGATGGCGCCGCCGCCGATCCACACGTCGTCGCCGATGACGATGGGCCGCGCCGTCTCCTCGCCGCGACGCGCAACGGCGTCCAGCGGATGCTCCGGCGTCAGAAGCTGCACGCCAGGCCCCGC
Source organism: Brevundimonas sp. PWP3-1b1 (assembly GCF_049896065.1). Taxonomy (NCBI): domain Bacteria; kingdom Pseudomonadati; phylum Pseudomonadota; class Alphaproteobacteria; order Caulobacterales; family Caulobacteraceae; genus Brevundimonas; species Brevundimonas sp. PWP3-1b1. Next base: position 1,549,753 of record NZ_JAFCTO010000001.1, read on the forward strand.
CTGGAAGTTGTCGCCGATGCGGATTTCGGCGCAGTCCAGAAATACGCAGTTGGCGTTGGCGAAGGCTCGCGCGCCCAGGTGGATGTTGACGCCGTAGTCACAGAAGAAGCCCGGCATGATCACCGCCTTGCCGTCGGCGGCGTTCACCAGCTCATTGACCAGGGCGCCGCGCCGCTCGCGATCCGGCTCGGCATTGATGGCGACGGTCAGGCCGACCGCGCGGGCGCGACCGGCCCGCAAGTCCTGATCGCCCGGATCATAGGGCAGGCCCGCCAGCATCTTCTCGCGTTCGGTCATGCGGTCTCCGTCAGGGCGGCGGCCACAGCCTCGCCTATGGCCAGGGAGCTGGTCAGGCCGGGGCTCTCGATGCCGAACAGCGCCATCAGGCCGTCGATGCCGTGATGCTCATGTCCGTGCAGTTGAAAGTCCGGTTGCGGCTCTCCCGGTCCATGCAGCTTGGGCCGGATGCCGGCATAGTCGGGCGTCAGGGCGGCGTCTGGCAGGCCGGGCCAGAAACGGCGGATATAGGCGGCGAACACCTCGGCCTTGGCCGGATCGACCGAATAATCCTCGGTCTCGACATAGGCCAGGTCGGGACCGAACACGGCCTGCCCGCCCAGATCCTTGCGATAATGGGTGCCCAGGGCGCCGGGGATGGGCGGCGGATAGATCAATCTGTCGAACGGCGCCTTGCCGACCAGACGGAAATAGGTTCCCTTGCCGAAATGGCCCGCCGGAATGTCGCTGGCCGGATAGCCGTCGATGGCCGCCGCCACGGCTTGCGCCGACAGGCCGGGCGCCGTGACCAAAAAGCGGCTGGTGATCTCCATCGCCCCCTCCCCGCCCACGCGAATGCGAAACCCGCCGCCTGGCAGAGGCTCAGCGCCTTCGAACGGCGCCGAAACCACGACCGAGCCGCCCGCATCCTCGATTTCGCCCTGCAGGGCCAGCATATAGCCGTGACTGTCGAACAGGCCGCTCTCGGGCGACAGGATGGCGGCGTGGGCGTTCAGATCGGGCTCCAGCGCCCGCGCCTGGGCGCCGGTCAGATGCTCCAGCCCCTCGACACCATTCGCCGTCGCCTGTTCGAAGATGGCTTCGATCCGCTCGACCTCGTCTTCTTGCGTCGCCACGACCAGCTTGCCGCATTTGCGATGATCGATCTTGCGGCTGGCCAGGAAGTCATAAAGCGCCCGCCGCCCCTCGACGCAGAAGCGCGCCTTCAGCGATCCCGTCGGATAATAGAGGCCGCCGTGAATCACCTCGGAATTGCGCGACGAGACGCCCTGGCCGATGTGGCCTTCCTTCTCCAGCACCAGCACCGTCAGGCCACGTTTCGACAACGCCCGACCGCAGGCCAGGCCAACGGCCCCGGCGCCCACGACGGTCGCGTCGAAATCGAAACTCATGGCCTGGAGTATCTCCGCTTCGCCTCAGCCTCGAAACAGCCGATCAGCTTTTCAACCGCCCGGTCGAAATTGGCCGACAGCATCAGATCCAGCATCTTCGATTTAAAGGCGAAGTCGATCATGAACTCCAGCCGTGCGCCGTCGGGATGGGGGAAAAACTCCCACCGATTCTTCAGATGCTTGAACGGGCCGCGCAGCAGGCCGACCTCGACCTTGGGCGCGTTCCGGTCATGCCGGACCCAGGTCGAGAACCGCTCCTTCAGGAAGGAGAAGCCCACACCGGCTTCCGCGTCCAGCACGGTGACGCCCTCGCCTTCGGCCCGCTCGTTCCAGACGCGCATCGACGTGACCCACGGCACGAAGTCGGGATAGGCGCCCACGTCGGCGACCAGATCGGCAAGCTGTTCGGGCGCATAGGGAAGGATGCGCGTAACGCGGTGGACGGCCATTCGGGGCTTAGCGACGCAGCTGCGCCTCGCGCGCCGCCTTCAGCCGGGCGAAATCGTCTCCGGCGTGGTGCGACGAACGCGTCAGCGGGGACGAGGACACCATCAGGAAGCCCTTGGCCCGGGCGATCGCCTCATAGGCCTTGAACTCTTCCGGCGTGACGAAACGGTCGATGGCGGCGTGTTTGCGCGTCGGCTGCAGATATTGGCCGATGGTGATGAAATCGACGCCGGCGGACCGCATGTCGTCCATCACCTGCATGACCTCTTCCTTGGTCTCGCCCAGGCCGACCATGATGCCGGACTTGGTGAACTGCTCCGGGTCACGCTCCTTGACCATCTGCAACAGGCGCAGGCTGTGGAAGTAGCGAGCGCCGGGCCGGATCTTAAGATACAGGCGCGGCACGGTTTCAAGGTTGTGATTGAAGACGTCAGGCTTGGCGTCGATCATCACGGCGGCCGCCCCGTCCTTGCGCAGGAAGTCGGGCGTCAGGATTTCGATGGTCGTGCCCGGCGCCTGGATGCGGATCTGGCGCACCACCTCGGCGAAGTGGGCGGCGCCGCCGTCCGACACGTCGTCGCGATCGACCGAAGTGATCACCACGTGGTTCAGGCCCATCTGCTGGACCGCCAGACCGACCTTGCCGGCCTCTTCCGGGTCCAGCGGCTGGGGCAGGCCCGTCTTGACGTTGCAGAAGGCGCAGGCCCGCGTGCAGGTGTCGCCCATGATCATCAGGGTGGCGTGCTTCTGGCTCCAGCACTCGCCGATGTTCGGGCAGGCCGCCTCTTCACAGACCGTCACAAGCCCCTTGGAGCGCACGATCTCCTTGGTCGCATTGTACTGACCCGAGCCGGGCGCCTTGACCCTCAGCCAGTCTGGCTTTTTCAGAACGACCGACTCGGGCCGGTTCTGCTTTTCGGGGTGACGCAGCTCGGAAGGCTTGCGCTGAAGGGTGTCGATCAGGGTGACCATTCCCGGTATTTCGGACTTTGAAGGCGTTAAGGCAAGGCACACCGGGTAACAGACTTGCCGCAGGCGTGATCGCGCCTCGGAACTCACGCGACGTTACGCATCTTTTCAAGAGGACACGGCGTCATTAATGACAGTCGCCCGAACAACAGAGAGGGCCTTCCGCGCCCTCCGTAGGAGACGCGCTTGCGCCAGGCCCTGGATTCCTCGCTTTACGACTCGTCCCTGATCGACGCCCTGATCGATGCGCGGGCGCGGTTCGGCGACAAGGAAATCCTGGAGGATCAGGATCGCCACCCCCTCACCTACACCGGCCTGATCCGCGCGGCCTTCGTGCTGGGCCGCAAGATCGCGCAAATGACAGATCTGGGCGAGCGGGTCGCCATCCTGCTGCCGTCGTCCATGGGTGTCGTCGTCACCTTCTTTGGTTTGCACGCCCACGGCCGCGTGCCTGTGATGCTGAACTTCACCGCCGGCGAGGCCAATCTGAAGGCCGCGATCAAGGCCTCAGGCGTCAAGAAGGTGCTGACCGCCCGGCGCTTCATCGAACAGGCCAAGCTGGACGACCTGATCGCGGACCTGAAGACGGTGGCCGAGGTCGTCTGGCTGGACGACGTTCGCAAGACCATCGGTCTGGCCGACAAGCTGTACGGCCTCGCCGCCGGCGCCGCGCCCAAGCGGTTCCGCGTCAAGACCGACCCGGACGCGCCGGGCGTGGTCCTGTTCACCTCCGGCAGTTTCGGCACGCCCAAGGGCGTCGTGCTGAGCCAGAAGAACCTCGTCGCCAACGCCCGCCAGGTGGCGGCCCATATCGACCTGCTGCCGGAATGGGTGATGTTTAATCCCCTGCCGACCTTCCACTGTTTCGGCCTGACCGGCGGGGTCATCCTGCCCCTGCTGCAAGGGTTGAAGGCGTTCCAGTATCCGTCCCCCCTGCACGCCAAACAGATCACCGACCTGTTGCCCCAGGTGAACGCCTCGATCCTGTTCGCCACCGACACCTTCCTGAACCAGTACGGCCGCGTCGCCGAGCCGAACGACTTCTCGACGCTGAAGTTCGTGGTTGCCGGCGCCGAGAAGGTGCGCCCCGAAACCCGCGCCCTGTTCGACGAAAAGTTCGGCGGCGTCGTACTGCTGGAAGGCTATGGCGCGACCGAGGCCTCGCCGGTCATCGCCGTCAACCACCCCGACCGCAACGCGCCTGGCACCGTGGGTCAAGTCCTGCCCGGCATCGATTGGACGCTTGAGCCGGTCGAGGGCATCGACGCGGGCGGCCGGCTCATGCTGCGCGGCCCCAACGTCATGAGCGGCTACGTCACGTCGGCCGAACCCCTGACCTGGGATCCGATCGGCGATGACTGGCTGGACACCGGCGACATCGTCGATGTCGATGACGAGGGCTATGTCACCATCAAGGGCCGCGCCAAACGCTTCGCCAAGATCGGCGGCGAAATGGTCTCCCTGACCGCCGTCGAAGGCATCGCCGGCGCCGTCTGGCCGGAACAGCGTCACGCAGTCGTCTCCATCCCCGACAGCCGTAAGGGCGAGAAGCTGGTCCTGGTCACCGACCACGCCGAGGCCGAAGTCGCCCCCTTGGCCGAATGGGCCCGCACCAACGGCGCGCCCGAACTGATCGTGCCCAAGAAGATCGTCAAGGTCGCCGAGGTCCCGGTTTTGGGCACCGGCAAGACGGACTATGTGTCGATCCAGAAGATGGTCGAGGCCGAAAAGTCGGCCTGATCAGCCGATCCTGACGCCGGTCATCGAGATCGAGCCGCCGTCGATGCGGTCGTTGAAGAAGCTGACCGTCTCGCCCGGCTCCTGCTGGGCGGCGACATAGAGCACCGGCAGATAGTGTTCGTCGGTCGGCACGCTCAGCTGGGCGTCCTCGGCCAGGCCGACCCAGTCGATCAGGGCGTCGTGGTCGCCCTTTTCGAACGCTGTCTTCACCGCCTCATTGAACCCGGTCGCCCAGCCATAGGGTTCGGCGCCATCCTCTCGTTTCCACGTCCGCAGATTGTGGACGAAGTCGCCCGAGCCGGCGATGACGATCCCCTCGTCCCGCAGCGGCCGCAGGGCCTTGGCCAGTTCGTAGTGCTGGCGCGCCGTCAGTTCGCGGTTCAGGGACAGCTGCACCACCGGCACATCGGCGTCCGGCCACACATGGCACAGCACCGACCAGGTCCCGTGGTCCAAACCCCATTGCTGCGTCTGCACCGCACCGGTCAGTTCCGCGACCCGCGCCGCCAGTTCGGGCGACCCGGGCGCGGGATATTGCATCTCGTGAAGTTCACGCGGGAAGTTACCGAAATCATGAATGGTTTCGGGCCGGTCCTGCGCGGTGACGCCCAGCCCGCGCGTCTCCCAGTGGGCGGAGATCATCACCACCCCCTTGGGCTTGCCTATGGCCTCGCCCAGCGCGCGCCACGCAGCCCCGTAGGGACCACCAAGCGCGTTCATGGGCGAACCGTGACCGAAGAAGACGGCGGGCTGGCGCATGAGATCAGCCGTGCAGCTTCTTGGCCAGTTCGGCGATATGCTTGCCTTGGAACCTGGCGCCACCCAGTTCGATCTCGCTGGGCTGACGCGAACCGTCGCCGCCAGTGATGGTCGTCGCACCATAGGGCGAACCGCCCTCGACCGAGTCCAGCGTCATCATCGCCTGATACGAGTAAGGCAAGCCCACGACCGGCATCCCGTGGTGCATGAAGAAGTTGTGCAGACCCTGGAAGGTGGTTTCCTGGCCGCCGTGCTGGGTCGCGGTGGCGGTGAAGGCGCCGCCGATCTTGCCGATCAGGGCGCCGCTGAACCAAAGGCCGCCGGCCTGATCCAGGAAGGCGCGCATCTGCGACGCGGCCGAGCCGAAGCGGGTGCCGGCGCCGATGATGACGGCGTCATAGTCCTTCAGGTCGTCGATCTTGGCGATCGGCGCCTTCTGGTCGAGCTTGTAATGCGAGGCCTTGGCCAGCTCTTCCGGCACGGTTTCCGGCACGCGCTTGATGTCCACCACCGCCCCTTCGACCTCGCGCGCGCCCGCGGCGACGGCTTCGGCCATGGTTTCGAGGTGGCCATAGGTCGAATGATAGAGAACGAGGATCTTGGGCATTGGGGAGGCTCCGTTGAATGACCGGCCGTCATTCGCAACAACGACCGTTGCTAACTTGGCGTGTCCCTTCGGCCCATGCAAGCCCCCGGCATGGTTTCAACGCACGAAAGGACAGACCGCATCATAGAAGGCCGCGCTGCCCGGCGCCCTGCCACCACGCATCCGATGGAAGCGATGTTCCATCACCATCGCCTGCTGCTCGATGTTCAGCCCATCCCAACGGCAGTCCGGGTCGGCGGAATAGGCATAGGCGGCCGCATCGTCGCCCGCCTTCAACTTGGCGAACAACAGGTTCACCCCCTGCTGCGCCTGCCAGACATGGGTCAGCTCATGCACCAGCACGCCCTGCAGATGCAGCGAGGCCGAGGCGAAGTCCCCGACCATCGCCCTGTGCGGCCAGACGATCCAGTCGCGCCCGAACCAGCGCCCGGCGACAAAGGCGCGCCGGAACGGCCAGCCGATCAGCCGCACGGTCTCCAGGCGCAAGGCCGCCCCGAACGCCTCGCGCCCCAGGGCCGCCTCACCGTCTGTCAGGGCGCGAACGAAGGATCCCACGGCCGTACATACTCCCAATGCCAGGGTTCATAGACGTAAGGAGCGAACCCGAACCGTCCAGCGTTCGCCACCAGCCAACGATAGGTCGCAGACCGCGCCATATGTTCGCGGCTGACCGGCGAGGTGGAATCGACGCCCTGCCCCGGCGCCTGGCCGACATACAGATCGACCGCCGTCCCGGTTCGATGCGGTGAACAGACGGCGCGGCGCAATCCGTCGCAATTGCCCTGCTGGGCGCAGCGTGCCGCGTCCGCCTCCGGATCGCGAAAGCCGGAGAATATCTGCAACAGCTCGGGATTGGACGCGACCTCGGGAACCTCGGCGCGGGCGGCGGCCACCAGTCGGCGATAGGCGTCCAGCACGTCGCGCCGCAACAGGCGCGTCAGACGGTCCGCATGTTCCTCGGACGCGACCAGATAACCCAGCTGGTTGATCGGCGGCGGCTCGGGACAGGCCCCGCCGACCCGCGCCATCACGAACGGCCGCCGCTCCTGCCATAGCCCCCTGAACACCTGAAACGTCGCGGCGTCGAACAGGCCTGTGGGCGCCAGGCCGTGGGTCTGTTGGAACCCCGCCAGTTGCGACGCGAAGATCGGCGTGCCGGGGCCGCAGGCCGTATGCAGCTCGTGCTGAATCAGCGGCAGATAGGCCTGCCACCCCCATTCCGCCGCCCCGAACGGCGCCCACTCCATCCCATAGGCCGAGGCCGCATTCGCCAGTCCCTGCGCCTGCCAACCGTCGGCATTGGTGTGGCAGGGGCCAGCCGCACGCGCGCCGCCAGCGAAGACCAACGCAAAGCAAAGGGACAGGAACGCAAAAAGGCTTCGCCACATGGCGCACAGGAAGCCTCAAGCCGGTCGATCTCACAAGTGCATGCTTCGCCGATCGCTGGCATGGTGGCGCGCGGCCGACTCGCGCCGCGCCTTTCGGACCGACGCATGACCACCGCCGCGCCGACCGCGCCCCGCCGCTCCAATGCGGTGCTCGCCGCCTTTTCAGGCCCATGCCTGCCGCTGGCGGGCTTCGGCGTGGCCTTGCCCGTCACCCTGCCTGAGTTCTACGCCACCCATGTGGGTCTGGAGCTGGGCGTCGTCGCCGCCGTCTTCATGGCGGTGCGCCTGATCGACATCGTCTTCGACCCCTTCATCGGCTGGGGCATGGACAAGACCAGGACGCGCCTTGGCCGCTATCGCCCGTGGATGGCGCTCTCGACGCCGATCCTGATGCTGTCGGCCTTCATGATGTTCGTCGTGGTCCAGCCGGGCGCCGGGCCGGCCTATCTGTTCGGCTGGCTGCTGGTCCTCTATCTCGGCTTCTCGATCGGCACCCTGGGTCAGCTCGGCTGGGCCGCCGTGCTCGCCCCGCAATATGACCAGCGCAGCCGGGTCTATGGCTGGTGGCAGGTCTTCAACATCATCGGCGTTATTCTAATCCTGGTCCTGCCGACCGTGGTGGTCCAAACCGGCATCGGGACCTATGCCGACGGCGTGCGGATCATGGGCTGGGCCATCCTGATCGCCCTGCCCCTGACCATAGGCCTGGCCATGGTCGCCGTGCCCGAGCCCGTCAATGCGGGTGACCAGCCCCACGGCGGCGCCGGCGCCTATCTGGCCCTGTTGAAGATGCCGACGGTCAGGAAGCTGCTGATCGCAGACCTGCTGCTGGGCGTCGCGCCCGGCATCACCGGGTCTCTGCTGTTCTTCTTCTTTGGCCAGATCAAGGGCTACGACCACAGCCAGGCCGGCCTGTTCATGCTGTTCTACTTCGTCGCGGGCCTGTGCGGCGCGCCGATCTGGGCCTGGCTGGCCACCCGCATCGGCAAGGACAAGGCCTTGGCGGTCGCCAGCCTGATCTTCGCCGGCCTCTACATCGCCGCCACCCTGGTGCCCGGCGGAAACTTCATGCTGACGGCGGCGGCCATGTTCATCGCCGGCCTGCCCTATGCCGCCGGCCTGTTCCTGTTGCGGGCCATGATGGCGGATGCGGGTGACGAGGTGCGTCTGGAGACCGGCGTGGACCGGACCGGCCTGATGTTCTCGGTCCTGTCGGCGACGACCAAGATCGGCCATGTCGTGGCCCTGATCCCCTACCTGATCCTGCAAGGCGTGGGCTTCCGGGCGGTGCCGGGCCCGGCCGGCAACAGTGAGTTCTCCCTGCTGACGCTCCAGATTCTGTTCATCCTGGTCCCCGGCCTGCTGCTGGCCGCCGCCGCCTGGGTCCTGAAGGGCTATCCCCTGACGCCCCAGCGCCATGACGAGATCCGTCTCGCCCTGGAAGCCCGTGACGGAGCCCGGACTTGAAACCCATCGACCGCCTGCTGGGCATAATGCAGACCCTGCGCGACCCGGACGGCGGCTGCCCCTGGGACGTGGAGCAGACCTTCGCCACCATCGCCCCCTATACGATCGAGGAGGCCTACGAGGTCGCCGACGCCATCGAGCGCAACGACCTGAACGAGCTGAAGGGCGAGCTTGGCGACCTGCTGTTCCAGGTCATCTTCCACGCCCGCATGGCTGAAGAACAGGGCCTGTTCGCCTTCGACGACGTGGTCACGGCCATCGCCGACAAGCTGGAGCGCCGCCATCCCCACGTCTTCGGAGACGAGGCTCAACGGTCTTCAAAAGAACAGACCGTCGCCTGGGAAGCCATCAAGGCCGCCGAACGCAAGGATCGCAAGAAGCCCGGCGTGCTCGACGACGTCCCCGTCGGCCTGCCCGCCCTGACCCGCGCCGCCAAACTGACCAAGCGCGCCGGCCGCGTCGGCTTCGACTGGCCCTCGACCGACGAGGTGTTCGACAAGCTGGCGGAGGAAGTCGCGGAACTGCGCGTGGAGATCGCCGCCGGCGACATGGCCAAGGCGCGCGAGGAGATGGGCGATCTGCTGTTCGTCGTCGCCAACCTGGCCCGCAAGCTGGATGTCGAGCCCGAGGACGCCCTGCGCGCCACCAACGCCAAGTTCGTGCGCCGCTTCGGCTTCATCGAGGCGGAACTGGCCAAGGACGGCCGAACCCCCGACCAGTCCACGCTGGAAGAGATGGACCGCCTCTGGGACGCCGCAAAGATCGCCGAGAAGGCCGGTCCCGCGAACTGAGCCGCCCATGACCTACGACCTGATCATCTTCGACTACGACGGCGTCGTGGCCGACAGCGAGGTGCTGAACAGCACCGTCATGGCCGAACAACTGACCGCCATCGGCCTGCCCACCAGCCTGGACGATGTCCTGGCCGCCTATACCGGCAAACGCTGGCGCGACAACCGGCCAGCGGTCGAGGCCGCGCTGGGCCGAGCCTGCCCCGACGACTTTCACACCACCTGGTTCGCGACCTGCCGCCAGCGCGCACCGATCCATCTGAAGCCCGTGCCGGGCATGCTCGACTTCGTCGGCGCCCGCCCCGAGGCGCGCTGCATCGCCTCGTCCAGCGGCCCCGACTGGATCGGCGTCGGCCTGGACCTGTTCGGCCTGACCGACCATTTCGACGGCGCCGTATTTACCGGCCTGGTGGTCGAGCGCGGCAAGCCGCACCCGGACATCTTCCTGCACGCCGCCGAAAACATGGGCGTCGATCCGTCCCGCGTTCTGGTGATCGAGGACAGCGAGGCGGGCGTCACCGCAGGGGTTGCGGCGGGCATGACCGTGGTCGGCTTGACCGCCGGCGGCCATATCCGCGACGGACATGCCGAGCGTCTGCTGGCCCGCGGCGCCCACCATATCGCCGACAGCTACGCGGCGGTCGCAGCCTTTATGGACCGCTGACGCCTACAGATACCGCAGCTCCTGCAGATCCACTTCTCGGATCATCTTCTTCGCCGTCACCTCGTCCAGTTGCCTGACGCGCGCCAGACGAACCAGTTCGTCACGCTCGGCCGCCAGTCCCGCCAGCCACAGCCGCCGCTCCACATGATCGATCTTGCGCGCCAGGACCGCGTCGTCCTCGTCCGAGCGCGTGTGGGTCTCGATCCGCTGGCGATAGATTTCCATGATCCGGCTGGCGATATCGGAATAGAGGTCCGGGTTCGGCTTGCCCTCGGCCATGGCGTGCGACACGTCTTCGATGGCGCGCAGGGCGGCCGAGGCGGCGGCCACACGACCGCGATCCTCCTCGCGCTCGTGCGAGGGCTCAGGCGGCAATTCCACACCTTTCAACAGGCGTGGCAGGGCGAAGGTGGCGACCAGCAGCGACACGATGATCACCCCCGCCGCCAGGAAGATCGCCAGGCTGCGCGACGGCATCGGCGATCCATCCGCCAGCACGAACGGCAAAGTCAGAATACCGGCCAAGGTGATCGCACCACGCACGCCCGCCAACGACATCACCATCGTCAGCCGCAAGCCGACCTTGGCCGGCGGCTCGCGATGGCGGCGACGGAACAGCGTCAGCTTCAGCGAGGTCCAGACCCAGACGAAGCGCAGCGTCGCCAAGGCGGCGACGATGCTGAACACATAGACGGCCAGCCACCAGACCTCCGGCCGGCTGGTGCCCGCCACCACCTCGGCCGCGCGCGACATGATCGACGGCATCTGCTCGCCCAGGATCACGAAGATGATGCCGTTGGCGACGAACTGAACCGTGTCCCAAACCACGCCCCGCCGGATGCGCGTCACGGCCATAGACTGACCGGCGAACAGACTGCGTTCGGTAAAGCTCATGGTCACGCCGGCCGCCACCGCCGCCAGAATACCCGAGGCATTCAGTTCTTCCGCCACCAGATAGGCCGCGAAGGGGATCAGCAGGCTGACCAAAATTTGCGCGCCGACATCCTCGCCCCACCGCTGACTGACGAAGCCTTTCGCATAGCTGATCCCCATCGTGACCAGCACGCCGACCGCCACCCCGACCAGGGCCAGCCAGGCGAATGTCCCGATGGCGCTGCCGATGGAGAAGGCGCCCGTGGTCGCCGCGATCACCGCGATCCGCATACAGGTTAGGCCGGTCGCGTCGTTCAGCATCGACTCGCCTTCCAGGATGTGCATCAGCCGCTTGGGGATCGGCGCGCGCGAGGCGATGGCCTGGACCGCGATGGGATCGGTCGGCGACAGGATGGCGGCCAGGGCGAAGGCCACGGGCAGCGGCATCTCGGGGATCATCCACCAGATCATGAAGCCCAGGCCGACAACGGTGAACAGCACCAGCCCCAGGGCAAGTTCCAGGATCACCGCCCGGTCACGGAACAGGGCTTCCTTGGGAATGCGCCATCCGTCGAGGAACAGCAGTGGCGGCAGGAACAGCAGGAAGAAGATGTCGGGTTCGAGATCGACCGTCTTGCCAGTCGCCAGAACGATTATGGCCCCCAGGCCGATTTGCACCAACGGCAGGGCGATGCGCGTGATCCGCGCGACCGAGCCCGACACCACTACGGCCAAAAGCAGAAGCAGGACGGTTTCGATCAGATGCATGGAATGTCAGTCGGCCAGGTCGGGATACAGGCGTTCGAATCGCCCCAGCGCCGCAGGGTGCAGTCGCACCGTGACCTCAGTGCGGCCAAGCTCGTCCGTATTGCGTGAAATCACACGGCCATGTTCATATAGCCAGGCCATGGCCTCGCCGTGCTCAGGCTCCAGGGTCAACTGTGTCTCGGGGTCGTCGTCGATCAGGCCCGCGATGATCTGGCGAAGGGGTTCGATTCCCTCGCCCGTCCAGGCCGACACGGCGACCGCCTCGCCCTCTTTGGCCAGACGTTCGGCCTGGCCCAGAACGGCCTCGCGCGCCTCGTCGTCCAGCAGGTCGATCTTGTTCCAGACCTCCAGCACCCGACGGGTCTTGCCCTCCGGCGTCTCGATCTGTTTCAGCACCGCCTCGACGTCCTTGGCCTGGGCGTCGCTGTCGGCTGAGGCGATGTCGCGGACGTGCAGGATCAGGTCGGCCTCGCCCACCTCTTCCAGGGTTGCGCGGAAGCTCTCGACCAGTTCGTGCGGCAGGTCGGAGATGAAGCCGACGGTGTCCGCCACGATGGCCGGGCGGCCCTGCGGCAGGCGGATGGTGCGCTGGGTGGTGTCCAGCGTCGCGAACAGCAGGTCCTTGGCGAAGACCTCGGAGCCCGTCAGCCGGTTGAACAGCGTCGACTTGCCGGCGTTGGTGTAGCCGACGAGGGCGATGGTCGGGAATGGAGCCTTCTGGCGCTGTTTGCGGTGCAGGCCGCGCGTGCGGCGCACGTCCTCCAGCTCGGCCTTCAGCTTGACAATTCGGTCGGCGATCAGGCGGCGGTCGAGCTCGATCTGGGTTTCGCCGGGACCGCCGGTCGAGCCGGTGCCGCCGCGTTGCCGCTCAAGGTGGGTCCAGGTCCGCACCAATCGCGACTTCTCATAGTCCAGACGCGCCAGTTCGACCTGCAACCGGCCTTCCTTGGTTCGCGCACGGCGTCCGAAGATTTCAAGGATCAGGCCGGTGCGGTCGATGACCTTCACCTCCCATTCCTTCTCCAGGTTGCGTTGCTGCACCGGCGTCAGGGCGTCGTCGATGATGACCGCCTCTGCGTCCGCGGCGCGAACCAGGGCGGCCAGTTCTTCGACCTTGCCGCTTCCAAACAGGGTGGCAGGCGTGGTTCCACGCAGTCGCACGATCTCTTCGGCACGCACGTCAAGGTCCAGCGCGCGGGCGAGGCCCACGGCTTCCTCAAGTCGCTCGCTCGCCAGCCGAGGGCTGTCCGAGCGTCGGTCGGGATGGATGACGACCGCCCGGATCAGCGGAACGGAATGGTCGATCAGTTTTTGGGTCAATCAATCTTCTTCGGCGTCGGGCTCGTACAGTTGCACGGGCGCGGACGGCATGATGGTGGAGATGGCGTGCTTGTACACCAGTTGTGACTGGCCATCGCGGCGCAACAGCACACAGAAGTTGTCGAACCAGGTCACGATGCCCTGCAGCTTGACCCCATTGACCAGGAAGATGGTCAGCGGCGTCTTGGTCTTGCGGACCGAGTTGAGGAAGGTGTCCTGAAGGTTCTGACGTTTGTCTTGCGACATGGCAGGTTTTTCCTGTTCTTCGTTGTTCGTCGCCGTGGGAGCGGCGTGGCCGGTGCGACCGGCTTCGACAATAACCGCCGCCTCCCCGCTCGGGCAACGCCCTAAATGGCGTCTCGGCGCGCCTGATCAAGATAGACCTCACGCAGGCGGGTCGCGATCGGCCCAGGCTTGCCGTCGCCGATCTTCACGCCGTCCAGCGAAACCAGCGGCATGACGAAGGAACTGGCGGCGGTGACGAACACCTCGCGCGCCCGCTTGGCCTCCTCGACCGAGAAGGGGCGCTCGTCCAGCTCGATGTCCTCGGCCTCGATCAGTTTCAGGATCGCCTCGCGCGTGACGCCGCGCAGGATGTTGGCCTGCGTATCGCGTGTCCGCAGCCTGCCGTCCTCGTCGACGATCCAAGCGTTGGTGGAAGATCCCTCGGTGATCAGACCCATCTCGTCAAACATCAGGCACTCATAAGCGCCGCGTTCGCGCGCCGCCTGTTTGGCCAGCACGTTCGGCAACAGGCCCACCGTCTTGATGTCGCAACGTCCCCAGCGGATGTCGGGTCGGGTCACGCCGGCCGCGCCCTTGGCCGCCATCGCCTCACCTTTGGCCAGGTCCAGACGTTTCGCCGTGACGATGACGCTGGGCGCGACGTCCGCCGGAAAGGCATGATCCCGCGACGCCGTTCCGCGCGTGACCTGCAGATAGACCAGCCCATCGCGGACCCGGTTGCGCCGGATGGTCTCGCGCAGCACCACGCCCAACGACGCCGCGCTCATGGGGATGTCGATCTTCAGCGCGTTCAGGCTGCGGTGCAGGCGGGTCATATGGCCTTCAAAATCGGCCAGCCTGCCGTCGAACACCGACCAGACCTCATAGACGCCGTCCGCGAACTGGAAGCCCCGGTCCTCGATATGCACCACGGCCTCGCCGTGCGCGCTGTAGGCGCCGTTCACATAGGCGACGCGGGACATCAGGCCGGCTCTTCCTCTTCGCCGCCGCGCGCGGGCGAAACGCCCAGCGACTTGAGCTTTCTATGCAGCGCCGACCGCTCCATGCCGATGAAGGCGGCGGTGCGCGAAATATTGCCCCCGAACCGCATGATCTGCGCCGCCAGATATTCGCGCTCGAACACCTCGCGCGCCTCCCTCAAAGGCAGCGCGATTGTGCGCTCGCCACCCAGCGACGACGGCCCGCCGTTCGAGGTCGCCACCTCCTGCGGCAGCATGTCGGCGGTGATCGTCTCGGCCGGATCGCCGGTCGCCAGGATCAGCAGCCGTTCGATATTGTTGCGCAACTGGCGGATATTGCCCGGCCAGGGATGGACCTGCAGCACCGCCACTGCGTCGTCGCCGACGATCCGCTTGGGCAGACCCTGCGAGGCGCTGATCGTCTCGACGAAATATTCGACCAGTTCGGTGATGTCCTCGCGCCGTTCCGACAGGGCCGGCACGCGGATCGGCACCACATTCAAACGATGGAACAGGTCCTCGCGGAACCGTCCCTCGGCGATTTCCGCCTTCAGGTCGCGTGAAGTGGAGGTGACGACCCGAACATCGACCTGTACGTCCTGCTCGCCGCCGACCCGACGGAACCGCTGATCGACCAGAACCCGCAAAATGCGGCTCTGGCTCTCGCGCGGCATGTCGCTGATCTCATCCAGATACAGCGTGCCGTTGTGGGCGCGTTCGAACACGCCGATCTTGCGCGGGCGGCCGTCCTGGCCCTCTTCGCCGAACAGTTCGAGATCCAGCCGTTCGGGCGTCATACCCGCAGCCGAGATGGCGACGAACTCGGCCCGGGCGCGGGGGCTGCCCTCGTGGATCTGGCGCGCGACCAGTTCCTTACCCGACCCGGCCGGTCCGGAAATCAGGACCCGGCTGTTGGCCTGGGCCACCTTGGCGATGGTGCTGCGCAGCGCCTGAGCCGCCTGCGACCGGCCGATCAGGCCCGACGGCGTCATGGTCTGCACGCGCAGTCGACGGTTCTCGCGCCTCAGGGTCGCCGCCTCGATGGCCCTCTCGACCACGACCACCAGCCGGTCCGACTTGAACGGCTTTTCGATGAAGTCATAGGCCCCGCGCTTCAGCGCCGTCACCGCCGTTTCGATATTGCCGTGGCCCGAGATCATCACCACCGGCAGGTCGGGATCCAGTTCCTTGACCACTTCCAGCAGCTCCAGCCCGTCCAGCCCCCCGCCCTGCATCCAGATGTCCAGGATCGCCAGCGACGGCTTTCTGGCCCGGATCGCGGCCAGGGCCTCGTCGGAGTTGGCGGCGACGCGCACGGCGTGCCCCTCGTCCTCCAGCAGGCCGGACACCAGGTCGCGGATGTCGGCCTCGTCATCGACGACGAGAATGTCGGAACCGGTTGGTCGCATCTTGCCTCGCTATTCGGCGGCCAGGGTCTGGAGCCTGCGCTCCGCACCGTCGCCGCTTTTGCCATCGGGTTTCAGGGGGAAGATCATGCACACGCGCGCGCCGCGAAGCGTCTCGGCGTCGGCCAGCTTCAGCTCGCCGCCGTGGTCCTCGCAGATGCGTTTGACGATGGCCAAGCCAAGGCCTGTGCCCTTCTCGCGCGTGGTGACATAGGGTTCGGTCAGGCGGTCGCGGTCGCGTGCAGGCAATCCCACGCCATCGTCCTCAACCACGAACGTCGCGTGGCCATCCTCGACCGACAGGGAGACCATTACGCCTGCCGTCTCCGAGGCCGCCGCCTCGCCCGCCGCGAGACGGCGCGCTGCGACGGATTCGCCGGCGTTCTTAAGGATGTTGATCAGCGCCTGCCCCACCATGCGGCCGTCGGCCTGCAAGGTCGCCTTGGGCAGGGGTTCGGTGATGTCCACCACGATATCCGGCGCCGCCACCCGCTGGGCGAACACCGCCTCGCGCAGCATTTCGGCCGGGTCTTCGGGGGCGAAACGTGGCGCTGGCATCCGCGCAAACGACGAGAATTCGTCCACCATCCGGCCGATGTCCCCGACCTGTCGAATGATGGTGTCGGTGCAGCGATCGAAGATCTCGACGTCCTCGCCGATCCGCGCGCGATACTTCCGTTTCAGCCGCTCGGCCGATAGCTGGATGGGCGTCAACGGATTCTTGATCTCATGGGCGATGCGGCGGGCCACGTCCCGCCAGGCCGCATTCCTCTGCGCCGTCACCAGACGGGTGATGTCGTCGAAGGTCAGCACCATCTCGCCGCCCAGCCCGCCCTCGATGCGGACCCGTAGACGGCTGGTATCCCCGCCGCGACTGACGTCGATGTCTTCCTCGATATGAGCCTCGGCGCGGCGCACGAGATCGCTGAGTTCGGGCGACAAGGCCGCCAGTTCGTGGCCCAACACCTCGGCGTCTTCGATGTGCAGCAGTTGCAGGGCGCTGTCGTTGATGGCGGAAACCCGACCGCGCTTGTCCAGGCCGATGACGCCCGCGCTGACGCCGGACAGGACGGTCTCGATGAACCGGCTCCGGTCGTGCGCCTCGTCGCTGGCCGCCTTCAGCGCCGTCTGCTGCGCCTGAAGATCGCCGGTCATGCGGTTGAAGGCATCCGACAGGGTGGCGATCTCGGCCGGGGCGCCTTCGCTGTCCACCCGCGCGGTGAAGTCGCCGCCCGCCACCTGCCCCGCCGCCTTCACCAGCCGCCCGATGGGCGCCGAGATGCTGCTCGCTGCCGACATCCCCAGCCACACCGCCCCCACCAGCACCAGCAGCGCCGTCTCCAGATAGCTGAGGATGAAGGCCGATTGGATCCGCGCACGGCTGTCCTGCGCCTCGCGATAGGCCTGGATCGACTGGATCGACGTATTCATCCGCGCCACCAGCCCGTCCTGCAGCGGGCGCACCAGATAGAGATAGGCGTCGCCATAGGCCGGCAGAGCGATGATCGACCTTACGGCGTCCGGGTTCTGGGTGACGGTTTGCGGCGGTTGCCCCCCGTCGGCGGCGGCCGCCAGTTCGTCGCGTGGCGGCGCGAGATACGGAGGCGCGCCCGGCTTTTCCGCGCGGGCCAGCACCTCGCCTTGGCTGTCCAGAATATAGATGGCGGGATAGCCGAAGATGTCGCCGACCTGACCCAGGGCGTCATTGAACTGGATGCGATCGCTAAACAGGCTTCGTGCGCTGCCCAACTGATCTGAAATCGTCACAAGGTCGGCGTCCATCGCCGAGGACACGTCCTGAATATAGGCGCGCCCCACGATGGCGCCGTTTTCGACAGAAGCCTGCACGTTTTGGCTGAACCACTGGTCCACGCCGCGGTTGACCAGCACGCCGAACACCAGAGCGATCAGCACTGACGGGATCAGCGCCACCATCGAGAACAGGGCGACGAACCGTAGATGCAGCCGCGAACCCGCCTCCTCCTTGCTGCGGGCCAGGGCCAAAACGCGCCGACCGACGATAAAGGCCAGACCAGAAATCAGGACCAGATTGCAGGCCAGTACGATCAGCGCGATCTGGCTGCTCGATCCACGTGCCGCGCCCGATGTCGCACCTGGCGCTACGGCGACCAGCCAAATCGCCGCCGCCGTGATCGCCACGGCCAGGAAAAACGCCAACCCGAACCCGGTGCGCGCACGCTCCGTATCGACCCACCCCCAGAATGACCCGTCATCCGACGCGAGGTCGGGCGGAGAGGTCTTCGCTGAAGGCGTATCCGTCATGCCACAGCAGTCTCCAACACCTGTGGCGCATTTTCAACAGCAGACTTACGGATTTGCGGCAAATCCGGCCGCCACAGGTCCTGCATGGCCGCCTCGACGGCCTGAGGCTCGTCCAGTCGGCAAATTCTTGCCTTGGCCTCACGTCGGTGTTGCGGATCGGCCGGCCAGGGCGCCTGTTCGATATACCAGCCCAGATGCTTGCGGAACATCTTCAGCCCCAGCGGCAGGCCATAGAATTCGACCGACGCCCGCAGATGTTCGATCACGATGGCCAGCCGTTCGTCCGGCCCCGGCTCGTCCGGCGCCACGCCGTCGATCAGCGCCCGCTCCAGATGCGCCGCCAGCCAAGGCCGGCCATAGACGCCGCGCCCCAGCATCAAGCCATCGGCGCCGGATCTCGCCAGCGCCTGTCGCGCCTCGTCGGCCGTGATGATGTCGCCGTTGACGATGACGGGAATGCCGACCACCGCCTTGACCGCCCCGACCGCATCCCAATCCGCCCGGCCGGTATAGAACTGCTTGCGCGTGCGACCGTGAATCGTCACCGCCTTGACGCCGATCTCCTCGGCGCGCCGGGCCAGTTCGGCGGCGTTCTTGCTGTCGTCGTCCCAGCCCAGCCGCATCTTGACCGTCACAGGCCGGCTCGTCGCCTGAACCGCCGCCTCCATGATCCGGCAGGCCAGATCGGGCGCCCGCATTAGGGCCGACCCGGCGGCCGAGCCTGTGACCTCCTTGGCCGGACAACCGAAGTTCAGATCGACGATGTCCGCCCCGGCCTTTTCGGCCATGCGCGCGCCCTCGCCCATCTGTTCGGGATCGCGCCCGACCAGTTGGATCACCGTCATCGGCAGGCCCGCCCCCACGGCCGCACGCCGCACCACGTCGGGTCGGGCGCGCGCCAGCTCTTTTGCCGCCACCATTTCGGTCGCAACATAGGCGGCGCCCAGCCGCGAGGCGAGCACGCGGAACGGCAGGTCCGTGATCCCGGTCATCGGCGCCATCAGCACCTGGCCGTGCACGGTCACGTCGCCGATCTGTAAGGTCTTGGCCATAGGCGTCTTTCGCAGCATCCCAGCCCCCTTCGTCAAGCATGACCGCGGCCGATTGATGGTTTCGCCCCGTCGCGGCGCGCACTATCAAGGCCGCCATGACATTTTCGGGCATCATCGTTGCGGCCGGTTCCGGTTCGCGCGCCGGCGGCGACAAACAGTGGCGCACCCTGGGCGGCAAGCCCGTGCTGCGCTGGTCAGCCGAGGCTCTGCTAAACGCCGGCGCCGACGAACTGACCATCGTGGTCGCGCCCGACGCCCTGGATCGCGTGGCGGATCTGCTGTCCGACCTGCCCCGCTGGCGCGCCGTCGCAGGCGGAGACGCTCGCGCCGATTCGGTCCGCGCCGGTCTGGCGGCCCTGACCTGCGCGCCGGATCAGCCGGTGTTGGTTCACGACGCCGCCCGCCCTCTGCTGGAGCGCGCCGTCATCGAGCGCTTGCTGTCCGCCCTCGAAAACGCCGACGGCGCCCTGCCCGTCCTGGCCGTCGCCGACAGCCTGCGCCGAGGCGAAGCCCAGGTGATGACTGACGTGGTCGAACGCGACGGCCTTTGGCGCGCCCAGACGCCCCAGGCCTTCCGCCGTTGCGTGATCGAGGCCGCCTACGCCGCCTGGACCGATGCCGCCGCCCCGGCCGACGAAGCCGTGGTCGTCCAGCGCAATGGCGGCAAAGTCACACTGGTCCAGGGCGATCCACGCCTGATGAAACTGACCTATCCCGAGGATTTCGCCATGGCCGAGGCCCTGCTGCCCCGTCAGACCCGCATCGGCTCCGGCTACGATGTCCATCGCTGGGGACCGGGCGGTTCGGTCTGGCTGTGCGGGATCGAGGTGCCGCACGATCAAACCCTGATCGGCCATTCCGACGCCGACGCCGGTCTTCACGCCCTGACCGACGCCATCCTGGGCGCCATCGCGGCGGGCGACATCGGCGATCACTTCCCGCCCACCGATCCGAAATGGAAGGGCGCCTCGTCGGATCAGTTCCTGATCCACGCCGCCGAACTGGTCGCTCAGCGTGGCGGGCGCATCGTCAACGTCGATGTCACCCTGATCTGCGAGCGACCCAAGGTGAAGCCGCATCGCCAAGCCATGCGCGACCGCATCGCCGCCCTGCTGGACCTCCCGCTGGACGCCGTCAGCGTCAAGGCGACCACGACCGAAGGGCTTGGCTTCACCGGGCGCGGCGAAGGCCTGGCCGCCCAGGCCGTGGCGACCGTCGAGCTGCCAGCGCCCTAACGCGCCGCCATCTCCATCTGCCGGACCAGCGACCCGAACAGATTGAAGTAATCATCCGTCCACGGACGAACGGCCGTCGGCGACAGTTTACGCCAACGCCCATCTTCGCTGAAACCCTCCAGCGAGGCCTGGCTCTTGCCGATCAGCAAGGCCTCGGTCGAGGCCTCGGCCATCTGCCCCAGGCCCGACTGTTCGATATAGACCTGATGCAGGTGCGGGACCTTCAGCGCCTGCGCCGCCGCCTCGGCCGGCAGGGTGATCTCCAGGTTCCGGTTCGACAGGTGCAGCACCATGACCCCATCCGGCGCCAGCAGTCGCAGATAGCCCCGGATCGCCTCGACGGTCAGCAGGTGCGTCGGCACGGCGTCGGACGAGAAGGCGTCGATGACCAGCAGGTCGTAGGATCCCGCCGGCTCGCGATCCATCGTCAGCCGCGCATCCCCCATCACCGTCCGCACCGGCCCGTCCGCGCAGCCGTTGATGAAGCTGAACCATTCGGGATCGCGTGACAGCCGGTCCACCATCGGGTCGATCTCGAAGAAGGTCAGCTGGTCCTGCGCCCGCTTATAGGCCGCCATGGCCCCCGATCCCTGGCCCACCACCCCGACCCGCGCGCCGTCCAGACGGCGCGCCTGCATCTGCAGCATCGCCTGCCCCAAGGGTGTGGAGGTCGCGTAATAGAGCGTCGGCTGACAAAGTTTCTGCGCCCCTTGCGCCTGCGCTCCGTGCAGGGTCGTGCCGTGCATCAAGACGTGGACCGGCCCGCCCATCAGCGGATCGTCGATCTTGGCCACCCGCATCACGCCAAAGAAGCTGCGCTCCGACAGGGCCCAGTCATAACCACGCGCAAGGTGGTAACCAGACCAGACGATCGAGGCCAGAACCACGGTGAACAGCACCGCTCGATCCCGCACCAGAAACGCGAACAGGGTCGCGATGCCCAGTACGCCCTGCGCGATTCGCACCAGCTGCGCATCCGGGATGGTCGCACGCACGTCGGGCGCATAGCGCACAGCCTCCATTGACAGCGGCCCCAGGAAGGCGATGACCACGCCCGCGACGCAGCAGATGATCTCCCACGGGCGGATCTCGCGCCGGCTCCAGGGCCGCAGCAGCCCCGCCGCGACCAGCACCAGCGGATACTCCCACACCATGTTGAAGACGGCCGGCGCGATCAGGCCGTTGAAGACCCCGCCGACGACTCCGCCCAACGACAACAGCAGATAGAATTCCGTCAGCCGATCCGGCGCCGGCCGCCGCGCCGCCAGCCGCTGGTGACACATCAGGGCCGTGAAGAAGAAGGCCGCCAGATTGACCGTGAAGACCAGCAGCCACTCGCCGGTTCGGAACGCGATCAGGGCCGCGCACGCCGCCCCCGCCGCGGCCTGCAGCGCCAGCCCCAGGGCCGGCGGAATGGACGGTCGCGTCTGGAAGGCGATCACGAAGGTCAGCAGATACAGCGCCAGCGGTATGACCCACAGGAAGGGCGCCGAGGCCACATCGGTGGTCAGATGCGCCGTGACCCCCAGCATCAGGCTGGACGGCGCGGCGGCCAGCAGGACCAGCATCCCTTTCTCGCGCCAGGCGATGGGCGGGCTGATCGTCAGGGGCGCCGGATCGGCGGTCCCGACCTCGCGCCGCCGCCACACCTGCACCCCGAGCATCACGACCATCAACACGAACAGGCCATAGCCGAGGCTCCAGCCGATCCGCTGGTCTGACAGACTGGCCAGCGGCTCGATCAGCACCGGATAGGCCAGGAGCGCCAGGAAACTGCCCAGGTTGGACGCGGCATAGAGGACGTAGGGGTTCTTGCCGTCCGCATGGCCCGCGCGCACTCGCGCATACCAAGCCTGCAGCAAGGGCGCGGTCGCCGACAGCACCGCGAACGGCGCGCCGACCGACAGGGTCAGGGTCGCCAGCAGCCATAGCGTCGGCTGCGACGGATCGGGATCGCCCAGCAGGCCGCTGATCTGCAAAGGCAGGAAAAGCGCCGCCAGGATCAACAGCCCAAGATGCACCCCCACCTGCACCCGCATCGTCGGGATGCGCTGCAACAGGTGAGCATAGGCGTAGCCGGCCAAAAGGGCGGTCTGGAAGAAGACCATCGAGGCGTTCCACACCGACGGCGAACCGCCCAGCGTCGGCAGCACCAGCTTGGTCACCATCGGCTGGACGACGAAGACCAGACAGGCCGAGGTGAAGATGGCGACGGCGAACAGGATCGGCTGGGTGCGATCCCATGTCTTGGCGGCAGGGCGCAGCGGATCGACAGCCTCGGTCATGGCTCTGGTTAGAGCGGGACTCGCAGCCTATGAAAAGACCATGTTTGCCCAAGACATCCAGCGCAAGGCGCAACAGATCGTCGCAACCGCGACCGAACGCGGCCTGATGCTGGCCACGGCCGAAAGCTGCACCGGCGGCCTGGTCGCGGCTGCCCTGACAGCCATTCCAGGGTCCTCGTCGGCGCTGGATCGGGGCTTCGTCACCTACAGCAACGACGCCAAGGTGCAGATGCTGGACGTGCCAGAGGCGACCCTGGCCGCGCACGGCGCGGTGTCGGAGGCGACGGCACGCGCCATGGCCCTGGGCGCCGTCGCCCGGTCGCGCGCCGCCGTCTCGGTCTCGGTCACCGGCGTCGCCGGCCCCGGCGGCGGGTCGGACGAGAAACCGGTCGGCCTGGTGCATTTCGCGGCCTGTGGTCCCGCCGGCCAGATCCACCGCGAGGAGCGATTCGGCGACATCGGCCGCGACGCCGTTCGCCTGGCCAGCGTCCGCGTCGCTCTGGACATGCTGGCGGATCGGTTGGCGTGAGCGATTCCGTAGTCGTCGACGCAAAGGGCCACCGCTGCCCCGTGCCGAGTCTCAAACTGATGAAGGCGATGGCCGGCGCACCGCCCGGCTCGCGCTTCGTCCTGTTAGCTACCGACCCAATGGCGCGGATCGATGTGCCCTTCCTGATGTCTCAGAAGAACGGCCGGATGATCGGGGTCGAAGAAACGGAAGGCCTGCTGCGTCTTACGGTCGAGACCGGCGAATCGCGCGACGCTCCGACAGATTGACCACGCTGGCCGGTTCCTGGTCGGCCACAGCCCGCGCCCTGGCCGCCAATTCCATCTCGGTCGCGAAGGCGCCGCCGTAGAAGATGGCGTTGACGTTCCACGACAGCCAGATCAGCAGCACAACCACGGCGCCGACCGACCCATATGTGGCCCCCAACGGCGCGATCTGCTCGACATAGATGGCGCACAGCCACGACGACACGACCGACATCAGCGTCGCCACCAGGCCGCCTGCCGTCGCCGGCAGCCAGGCCACCGGCGTTCGGTGGCTCATGGCGTAGCGATAGAGCAGCGTCAGCCCGATCACGAGGCCGATGGCGGGCAGGAAGGCGTCCAGCGGCGCCATGCCGCTGCGCATCGGCGATCCCGCGGCCGCCGACGCATGGGCCAGGATCCGAACCGTCACGACCGCGCCGGACACCACGGTGAACAGCGCAAAGGCGAAAATGGCGACGAAGAAGGCCAGCAGGTTGAACTTGAAGAAGCCGTGCGGTTCGGTCTCGTCATGGATCAGGTTCAGTCCGGCCAACAAGGCCTTGAATCCCCTGTGCGCGGCATAGGCGCCGACGACCAGCGCAAAGGCGCTCTGGGCCGACACCGTCCGCGCCGAGGCGTTGCTGAGCCGCGTGATCTCACCCTGGAAGATGTTCTGCGCGGCCTTGGGCAGAAGATCCGATAGGGCGGCCGCCTGGGCGCTGACCTCGCTGATCGACAGGCCCAGCTTGTAGAAGCCGATCAGGATGGCGATGGCCGGAAACACCGCCAGCAGGGCGAAGAACGACACCCCGCCCGTATAGAGCATAACGTCGCGGCCCCAACTGCGGGCGAAGGCCCGCACGGCCAGTCCGCCCCAGAATCCGGGCGCCTTCAGGACCGATCGTGTCAGCTGTTCGCTCAAGCCGGTCCCCACAACCGTTGCAACAAGCGGCGGAACCTAGCGGATTTCGTCGGTCGCGAAAGTCTCATCCGCGTGAGGACGGACTTTCTCGTGGACGCCTCGGTTCCGCCCGCCGTGACATTGCATCCTTAACACCCTCGTCGCTATGGTCTGCGCGTCTCCGGCTGGGTATGGGCGCGGCGACTTACGGAGACGACCGGCTTGGCTTTCGACGCGCGTGTATTGATCCTGGCGGCTGACGACGGCCGGATCGGGCCGCTCGCTGCGGGGCTGGACGCGCTGGGCTGGCGCACCGTCACGGCGCGCGACCTTGTCTCGGCCGAGATGACGCTTCAGGACTTTCCGCTGGAAGCCGCAATCATCGACATCGCTGCCTTTGGCCTGGACGTGGCGACCCGCCTTCGCGCGGCGGCCGAGCCGCGCCGCCTGCCGATCTTGGTCATCGGCGCCCGGCCTGATTCGGTGCAGGGCGCGGACCTGACCATGTCCACCCCGCCCCATCCGGCGCAGGCCGCCCTGCGGCTGGAACAATTGGCTCGCGCCGCCATCGCCGAGGAAGAGTTTCACCTGCGGGTGACCACCTTTGCGAAGCAGGACATAAAGCTGGATGTCCGTTCCGATGATGATGGGCCGCTGCGGGTTCTGGCCGCAGGCGTCGCGGATCGCCGCTTCCTGGCCCTGTCCAACGCCCTGACCGCTGCGGGCGTCGAGGTCGTCGCCGCCCCCACCCCCTACACCGCCTTCGACTATCTGCACGAAAGCCCGTTCGACGCCGCCGTTCTGTGGGGCGCCGAGGATCATGCGCCGGCCCTGTCCATCGCGGCGGGCATGAAGCGCAACACCCGCCTCTATCACATCCCGCTGATGCTCTATCTGCGTGGCAAGAACGAGATCAGCCTGTCCGAGCTGTTCAACCGCGGTTTCGCCGACGTCGCCTCTGCCGACACGCCGGAGGGCGAGACGGCCGAACGCATCCTGGCCCTGGCCGGCGCCCACCGCACTCACTTGGGCATCCGAAAGACCCTGGATTCGGTACGCAGCCTAGAGCTGATGGATCCCGCGACGGGTCTGTTCACGCCCGAATTGTTCGCCAGCCACCTGGGCCGCGTCGCCGAGGCGTCGCGCGCGCGCAAACGCCCGCTGTCCGTCTGCGTCCTGCGCGTTCGCGAAACCGAATCCGTCACCTGGGCGCGTCAGGGCGGCTGGCTGGACCGCGCCATGCCCCAGATCGGGGCCATGGTCTCGCGTCTGGTCCGTGTCGAGGACACCCCCGCCCGCCTGGCCAAGGAGGTCTTCGCCCTGGCCCTGCCCGCCACCCATGCCGAGCCGGCGCGTCTGGCGGCCGAGCGGATCGCCGCCGTCATCGGCTGCACCGCCTTCGACGCGGGCCCCGACCGCTCGCCCTTCGTCGCCGAGTTCGACGTGGGCGCCGCCGAGATGCAGCCGAACGAAAGCGCCGCCGCCCTCTTGGAACGCGCCTCCGCCGACCTGTTCGAAAAAACGCGCTGAGGGCTTACGCCCCCGCCACCCGCGCCAGGTCGGCTGTGATCCGCTCCGCCACCTTCAGCCGCTCTTCCGCCGTCGGCCAGTCGCCGGACACCACGATCTTCTGATCCGGCCTGATCTTCCAGAACGCCTGGTTCTTCTGGATCAGTCCGATCAGACCCGCCGGATTGGGGAAGCTGTTGTCGCGAAGGGTCAGAACGGCCCCACGCGGTCCGATGTCGATCTTCTCGATACAGGCCCGGCGGCAGTTCGACTTGATGCCGACGATCTTCAGCAGCTGCTGCGCCTCGTCTGGCAGAGGCCCGAACCGGTCGATCAGTTCGGCGGCCAGGGCCTCGCGATCCTCGGCCTGTTCCGCGTCGGACAGGCGGCGGTACAGGCTGAGACGGACATTCAGGTCCGGGACGTATTCCTCTGGAATCAAAACGGAAGCGCCGACGTTGATCGACGGCGACCAGCCGCGATCTACGGTCAGCCCCTCGCCCTTCTCGCGCAGCTCGGCGACCGCGTCTTCCAGCATCTGCTGATACAGTTCGACCCCTACCTCGCGGATATGGCCTGACTGTTCGTCGCCCAGCAGATTGCCGCCGCCGCGCTGGTCCAGGTCGTGGCTGGCCAGTTGGAAGCCGGCGCCCAGATTGTCCAGCGACAGCAGCACCTGCAAACGCCGCTCGGCCGACAGGGTCATCGGCTTGACCGCATCCGTGGTCAGATAGGCGAAGGCCCGCGCCTTGGACCGGCCGACCCGGCCCCGGATCTGGTACAGCTGCGCCAGGCCGAACATGTCGGCGCGATGCACGATCAGGGTGTTGGCCGTCGGAATATCCAGCCCGCTCTCGACGATGGTGGTCGAGACCAGCACGTCGTACTCCCCCTCGTAGAAGGCGCTCATCACCTCCTCCAGCTGGGTCGCCGACATCTGGCCGTGGCCGACCACGAACTTCACCTCGGGCACCTGCTCACGCAGGAATTTCTCGATGGCCGGCAGGTCCTTCAGGCGCGGCGCGACATAATAGGCCTGGCCCCCGCGATATTTCTCGCGCAGCAGGGCCTCGCGCACCAGCACCGGATCCCACGGCGTCACATAGGTCCGCACCGCCAGGCGATCGACCGGCGGGGTGGCGATGATCGACATCTCGCGAATGCCCGACAGGGCCATTTGCAGGGTGCGCGGGATCGGCGTGGCGGTCAGGGTCAGCAGGTGAACATCCGCGCGCAGCGACTTCAGCTTCTCCTTATGCTTGACGCCGAAGTGCTGCTCCTCGTCGACGATGACCAGGCCCAGGTCGCGGAAACCGACCTGTTCGGACAGCACCGCATGGGTGCCGACGACGATCTCGACCGAGCCGTCCTTCAGGCCGGCCCGCGTTTCCGCCGCCTCCTTGCCCCCCACCATCCGCGACAGTTGGCGCACCTTCACAGGCCAGCCGGCGAACCGCTCGGTGAAGGTCTTGTAGTGCTGGCGCGCAAGCAGGGTCGTCGGCGCCACGATGGCCACCTGCTGCCCCGTCATGGCCACCACGAAGGCGGCCCGCAGCGCCACCTCGGTCTTGCCGAAGCCGACGTCGCCGCAGATCAGCCGATCCATCGGCGTGCCCTTGCCCAGATCCTCCAGCACATCGCCGATGGCGTTCAGCTGATCGTCCGTCTCCTCATAGGGGAAGCGGGCGCAGAATTCGGCGAACAGGCCCGGCGGCGGCACGACCGCATCGGTCTCGCGCAGCGCCCGCTTGGCGGCGAGCGCGATCAACCCCTCGGCCATGGCGCGCAGGCGCTCCTTGGCCTTTGACTTGCGCGCCTGCCATCCGGCCCCGCCCAGCCGGTCCAGCTGCGCGCCTTCCGAGTCCGAGCCGTATCGGGT
This sequence comes from Brevundimonas sp. PWP3-1b1, assembly GCF_049896065.1. Taxonomy (NCBI): domain Bacteria; kingdom Pseudomonadati; phylum Pseudomonadota; class Alphaproteobacteria; order Caulobacterales; family Caulobacteraceae; genus Brevundimonas; species Brevundimonas sp. PWP3-1b1. Next base: position 1,577,463 of record NZ_JAFCTO010000001.1, read on the forward strand.
CAGAAGATCAATGTTTTCAACCGGCAGATAGAGTTTGCTCTCACCGGCGTACAACAGCTCCAGGCAGTCGTGGGGCGCCTGCTGGATCTCCAACGTCTTCAGCCCTTCGTAGCGCCCGATGCCGTGATCCAGGTGAACCACCAGATCCCCGGTCGTCAGGGCCGAGGCCTCGGCCAGGAAGTTCGACGCCCGCCGCTTCTTGCGCGGCCGCGCCAGCCGGTCGCCCAGGATGTCGGTCTCGGAAATGACCGCGACATCGTCCGTCGCAAACCCATGTTCGACCGGCAGGACGCCGCGCAGGTACAGGTCCTTGGGCGCCGCCCGAACATCGGCCCAGTCGCGCACGGCGACGATATGATCCAGGCCATGGTCGGCCAGCATGGTCGACAGACGTTCCGACGAGCCTTCGGTCCACGAGGCGAACAGCACCCGCTTGCCGTCGGCCTTCAACGCTGCAGCATGGGCCGCCACCGCCTCGAACAGGTTGACGCTGTCCTGCGCCCGCTCGGCCGCGAAGGTCCGGCCCAGCCGGCCGCCGGCGTCCTCGCCACCGCCGGAAAACGGCGTGAACCGCCGCACGGCGCGACCCGCCAAGGCCTGGTTCCAGTCGCTGGCGTCCAGATACAGCGACCGGGGGGGCAGCGCGCGATTGGCCGCCGCATGCCCCTTGGTTTTCGCCGCTTCCGTCCGCCCTTCATAGGCGTCTGCGATCAGGTCCCACCGCTCGGCCCGCGCGCTCTCGGCCTGATTGTCCAGGAAGATCTGCGCTTGGTGCGGCAGATAGTCGAACAGCGAATCCAGGCTCTCGTAGAACAGCGGCAACCACTGCTCCATGCCCTGACGCCGCGCGCCCTCGCTGATCGTCGCATACAGCGGATCGTCGCCCGGCGCCCCGAACAGCTTCAGATAGCCGGTGCGGAAGCGCGAGATCGCGTCCGCATCCAGCAGGGCCTCCGACACGGGCGCCAGCGACACCGCCGTCATCTGGCCGGTCGATCTCTGGGTCTCGGGATCGAAGGTGCGGATCGATTCCAGCTCGGACCCGAACATGTCCAGACGCACCGGCTCCTCGAAGCCCGGCGGATAGACATCCACCACCCCGCCCCGCACCGCGAACTCGCCGCGCTCCGACACGGTCGAGGCGCGGACATAGCCGTTGGCGGCGAAATACCGCTCCAGCGCCTGGATATCGAGATCGCGCCCGACCTTGGTCTCGAACCCCGCCTGGGTGGTCACCGACCGGGGCGGCGTCCTCTGCATGGCTGCGCCGACGGTCGTGACCACCAGAACCGGCGCGTCGTTCGTCTTGCGTTGAGCCAACCGCGTCAGGGTCGCCATCCGCTGGGCCGCGATCCCCGCCGTCGGGCTCAGCCGGTCATAGGGCAAGCAATCCCAGGCCGGATATTCAAGGATTTCTATATCTTGAGAGAAGAAACGGAACGCCTGAACAAACCCACCCGACCGCTGATAGTCGCGCGCCACGAAGACGCCGACCCCGCCGCTCGCCTTGATCCGCTCGGCGACGACAAGTGCGTCCAGTCCTTCCGGCGCCCCACCCAGGTCGGCGTCGGTCCGGTGTTCCACTTTCGCGTCCATCAGCCGATGCCCTTGCCGACCTCGGCCGCCACATGCTCGCGCATGAAGGCCCGGACCTTGGCCATCACCGGCGTCTCGAACTCGGCCGGCGTCGGGTCACGCTCGATGATCCAGCCGTAGAGCCACTGGTCTTCTTCGTCGATCAGCAACTCGAACTGGTCCAGCTCGGCGTCCGTCAGCGTCGGCGCCACCTGGTCCGAAAACGGCCCAAGCACCATGTCGGCCTCGCGGAAGCCCCGCCGCCAGGACCGGAACTGGATTCGGCCCAGCCGCTGCTTGCGGGCCAGCGCCGCTTGGTCGCCACTGTCGTCTTGGGGCTGCGCGTCGATGTCGGTCACAAGAATCCTTGCCCGTTGAATATGCCAGGTGCGCTCAAGCAGAGAGCCGCCGCGCGGCAAGCGATAGCGCACCCGGAATGGAAGAAGCGCAGATAGCGCTCCTTCGCCCACTTCGCCACCCGTCATGGTCACGCTATGTTCCCGGCGATGCGTCCGCAGATTCTCTTTCCCCTGTTCGCCGAGGTCTCCAGCTTGAGGGGCGTGGGCCCCCGCGCCCTGCCTCTGGTGCAGAAGGTCGCGGGCCCGCTGGTGCGCGATCTGGTCTTCCTCAGCCCCTCCGGCGTCATCGTTCGCCGGTCCATGGAGGCCGCGACCGCCGTGGACGGCGAGGTCGGGATCTTCGAGATCGTCATCGACCGTCTGTTCGTCCCCAGCCGCCCCGGCGCCCCGCTGAAGGTCCGCGCCAGCGACCCGACCGGCTTCGTCCATCTGGTCTGGTTCGGCGGCTCGCCCCAGCATGTCGACCGCCTGCTGCCGCGCGGCGAGACCCGGCTGGTCTCGGGCAAGGTCGAGCGCTTCAACGGCGAGGTCCAGATCGTCCACCCGGACATCGTCACGCCCGACAAGGCCGCCGACATTCCCGCCTCCGAACCCGTCTATCCGGCGACCCAAGGCCTGACCTCGCGCCAGCTGCGAAAACTGGTCCAGGCCGCCCTGCCCGCCGCCCCCGACCTGCCGGAATGGCAGGACCCCGCCTGGCTGAAGAAGCAGAACTGGCTCTCTTGGCGCGCGGCGCTGGACGCCCTGCACGCCCCGACGGGCGAACTGGACCTGACGCCCGACGCCCCCGCCCGCCAGCGCCTGGCCTATGACGAATTCCTGGCCCATCAGCTGGCCCTGGCCCGCCGCCGCCGCGCTCGCGAGATAAAACCCTCGCCCATCATCACGCCGGGCGCCGCCTCCGACCACCTGCTCCAGGCCCTGCCCTTCACCCTGACCAACGCCCAGGCCCAGGCCGTCGCCGAAATCCGCCGCGATCTGGTTTCGGGTAAACAGATGGGCCGGCTGCTTCAGGGCGACGTCGGCTCGGGCAAGACCGCCGTCGCCGCCGTGGCCCTGGCCGACGCGGCTTCCAGCGGCTTTCAGTCCGCCCTGATGGCCCCGACCGAAATCCTGGCCCGCCAGCATTACGAGAAACTCGGCCCCCTGCTGGAGTCGGCCGGCGTCGCCTCCGTCCTGCTCACCGGTCGCGACACCAACGGCCAGAGGCGCGAGAAACTGGCCGCCCTGGCCTCCGGTCACGCCCAGGTCGCCATCGGCACCCACGCCCTGTTCCAGGACGCCGTCCGCTTCGACCGCTTGGCCCTGGCCGTCATCGACGAGCAGCACCGGTTCGGCGTCAGCGAGCGCCAGCGGCTCCAGGCCAAGGGCGACCCACGCATCGGCGCCGTCCACCTTCTGACCATGTCGGCCACCCCCATCCCCCGCACCCTGGAACTGACCCAGTACGGCGAGCTGGAGGTCAGCCGCCTGATGGAGAAGCCGCCGGGCCGCACCCCCGTCACCACCGCCGTCGTCCCCCTGGCCCGGATCGGCGAGGTCGCCGCCCGGTTGAAGACGGCGCTCGACGCCGGCGCCCAGGCCTATTGGATCTGCCCCCTGGTCGCCGAATCCGAAGCCATCGACCTGGCCGCCGCCGTCGATCGCGCCGACGACCTGCGCCGCCTGCTGGGAGTCGAGGTCGGCCTGGCCCACGGCCAGATGCCGGGCGCCGAGCGCGAAGCCGTCATGGCCGACTTCGCCGACGGCCGCCTCCCCCTGCTGGTCGCCACCACCGTGGTCGAGGTCGGGGTCGACGTGCCCAACGCCTCCATCATGGTCATCGAACACGCCGACCGCTTCGGCCTGGCCCAGCTGCACCAGCTGCGCGGCCGCGTCGGCCGGGGCTCAAAGGCCAGTTCCTGCATCCTGCTGTACGGCGGCCAGGACGGCGCCCTCGGTGAAACCGCCAAGGAACGCCTCGAGACCCTGCGCCGCACCGAGGACGGCTTCGTCATCGCCGAGGAGGATTTCCGCCTTCGCGGCGGCGGCGACCCCCTGGGCCTGAAACAGAGCGGCTTCCCTGCCTACCGTTTCGCCGACCCGATCCGCCACCGGTCCCTGATGCTGGCCGCCGCCGACGACGCACGCCTGATCCTGAACCGCGACCCAGACCTGGCGTCAGAGCGCGGTCAGGCCGTGCAGGTGCTGGAGGAACTGTTCGACTGGAAGGGGCATAAGGCTGGGTCGGACTGAGGGGCGGCCTCGCCCACACCCAACACCCAACACCCGTCATCCTAGGCCTTGTGCCTAGGATGACGGTGATCCGACGGGCCCCGCCACGTCTGCTGATGTTCCACACGGCGGACTTGGGGTGGAGGCGAAGAGCGCTATCGTTTCAGGCCCTGGTCGCCTCCATCAGCGGCGTGGTTCCCAGCACCGCCCTTTGAATCTTGCCTCATGCGTTTGGCGTCGCGACCAGCTAGAACGCCCCGGATGTTGCGCCTGTCAGAACTCAAGCTGCCCCTCGACCACCCGCCGGAGGCCTTGCCCGCCGCAATCGCCGCCCGCTTGGGCGTGCCGCCGCACGATCTTGTCTCTTGGTCGATATGGAAGCGGGCGCACGACGCCCGCAGGAAATCCGCGATTCTGAAAGTCTACATCCTCGACGTCGAGGTGAGGGATGAATCGGCGGTGCTGGCCCGCCTTGCGGACGACGTGCACGTGGCGCCGACGCCAGACGTCGCCTATCGCCCGGTCGCTGTTGCGCCCAAGACCGAGCGCCTTCGGCCGGTCGTGATCGGGGCCGGGCCGTGCGGCTTGTTTGCCGGGCTGATCCTGGCCGAGATGGGGTTCAAGCCGATCATCCTCGACCGCGGAAAGGTGGTGCGGGAGCGGACGAAGGACACCTGGGACCTGTGGCGGAAAGGCAAGTTGGACCCGGAATCCAACGTGCAGTTCGGCGAGGGTGGCGCGGGCACCTTCTCCGACGGCAAGCTCTACAGCCAGATCAAGGATCCGCGTTTCCTGGCCCGCAAGGTGTTGACCGAATTCGTCGCGGCCGGGGCGCCGGAGGAAATCCTCACTGAGGCCCACCCGCACATCGGCACCTTCCGCCTGGTGACCATGGTCGAGGCCATGCGCGAGAAGATCGAGGCCCTGGGCGGCGAGTACCGCTTCGAGCACCGGGTCACCGACATCGATCTCGACAAGGGCGCCCTCCGGGGTGTGCGTCTGCACACCGGCGAGACGCTGGAGGCCGATCACGTGGTCTTCGCCATCGGCCATTCGTCGCGCGACACCTTCCAGACCCTCTACGAGCGCGGCGTCCATATCGAGGCCAAGCCGTTCTCGATCGGCTTCCGCATCGAGCATCCGCAATCCTGGATCGACAAGGCCATGTTCGGCCCCTGCGCCGGCCACCCCGATCTTGGCGCGGCGGCCTATACGCTCTCGCACCATTGCAGCAACGGCCGCACCGTCTACAGCTTCTGCATGTGCCCGGGCGGCACCGTGGTCGCGGCCACCAGCGAGCCCGGCCGCGTCGTGACCAACGGCATGAGCCAGTATTCGCGCAACGAGCGGAACGCCAACTCCGGCTTCGTGGTCGGCATCTCGCCCGAGGATTACGGGAGCGACCATCCGCTGGCGGGCATCGAACTGCAACGAGAGCTGGAGACCCGCGCCTATGCGGCCGGCGGTGGCGACTATTTCGCGCCCGGCCAGCTGGTCGGCGACTTCCTGGCGGGCCGGCCCTCGACCGCGCTGGGCGAGGTCGTCCCCAGCTATAAGCCCGGCGTGCGCCCGACCGACCTGGCGCCCCTGATGCCCGACTATGTGATCGCCGCCATGCGTGAGGCCCTGCCCGTCTTCGGCCGCAAGATCGCCCGCTACGACGACGCCCAGGCGGTTCTGACGGGCGTCGAAACCCGCAGTTCATCCCCGATCCGAATGACCCGCGGCGCCGACTTCCAGAGCCTGAACGTGCGCGGCCTCTTCCCTGCCGGCGAAGGCGCCGGCTATGCCGGCGGCATCCTGTCGGCCGCCGTTGACGGCATCAAGGTGGCCGAAGCCGTCGCCCGCTCGATGGTCGCGAAGGTGGCGGCGTAGACAAAAGGCAGCGCATGGGCTGCGCTGGCTGCCTGCGCTTTCCGCCCCGCCAAACCTGCCCACCTCAGCCGGTCATCCAGCTCCAGCCGTCGAACCCAACCTCGACGTTGGCGGGAACAATCGCTGACAGTGTGTTGTAATCCATGTCGACATGCAGGTTCGTCAGCACCGCGCGCTCCACGTCCGCAGCGGCGATCCATTCCAGCGCCCGGTCCAGATGCGCATGGGTCGGGTGCGGCGCGTAACGCAGGGCGTCCACGATCCAGATCTTGCACCCAGCCACGGCCGCCAGCGCCGCCTCGTCCAGATCGGACACGTCGCTGGAATAGGCCATGTCGCCCAGCCGATACCCCACAGACCGGATCGGCCCGTGCGCCTGATCGAAGGTCGTGACCGGGATCGCCCCACCCGCCCCCTCGACCGACCAGGCCGTCCCGTGGGCCGGAATAATCCGCCCGTCCAGCAGCGGCGGATAGCCGAACTTGCTCTCGAATATATAGTCGAACCGATGCGTCAGCGAACCATGCGTCGCCTCATCCATCCACGCCGGAATTCGCTTCCTCGACCGCGCGGCGAAGGTGCGCAGGTCGTCGATCCCGTGGGTCTGGTCGGCGTGGTCGTGGGTGTACAGGACCGCATCCACATGCTTCGTCCCGCTGGCCAGCATCTGTCCTCGCAGGTCCGGCGAGGTGTCGATCAGGACATTGGTGACGCCGTCAGCGCCTGTCTTCCTCGCCAGCATCGAGCATCGCGTCCGTCGGTTCCTCGGCTCGGCCGGATCACACGCGCCCCAGTCCCCGTCGCCGCGCGGCACCCCGCCCGACGATCCGCTACCCAGGATGACGACTTCGAAGCTCATGCGGGTCTCGGTATCCGGTCAAAGAGGCCGAAGAAGGCCTCGGTGGTTCTCTGGTCCGCCTCCTCTGCGCTCCAGCCCCGGATCTCGGCCAGCTTGTCCAGCACATGGCTGATATAGGCCGGCTCGTTGCGCCGCCCCCGATGCGGGATGGGCGCCAGATAGGGGCAGTCGGTCTCGACGATGATCCGGTCGCCCGGCATGTCCCGGATCACCGCCCGCACATCCTCGGCCGCCTTGAAGGTGGCGATGCCCGAGACCGAGAACCAGGCCCCCAGTTCCGCTGCGATTCCAGCCAGTTCCGCCCCACTGGTGTAGCAGTGCATCAACATCTTGAACGGCCCGGCGGCGTGCTCCTCCTTCAGGATCGCCCCCATGACCGCGTCCGCCTCGCGGGTATGGATCACCAGCGGCAGGCCCGTCTCCCGCGCCGCCGCCACATGCTGGCGGAACACCGCCGCCTGGATCTCGCGCGGGCTGAAATCATAGTGGAAGTCCAGCCCGCACTCCCCGATCCCCACCACCTTGGGCCGCTGCGCCAGATCGATCAGGGTCGCCGCCGTCAGGTCCGCCGCATCCTTGGCCTCATGCGGATGGACCCCGACCGTGCACCAGATGTCGTCGTTGGCCATGGCGATCCCATGGGTCGCCTCAAAGGTGGTCAGCTTGTCCGAGATCTCGACCATCAGGCCGACCCCGGCTTCGCGCGCCCGGGCGATCACGTCGTCCCTGTCCTCGTCGAACTGGGGCGCGTGAAGGTTCACATGGCTGTCGATCAGCATCAGCCCATCCGCGCCTGCTGGGCCTGGACCCGCTTCAAGTCCGCCAGCGCCCCGGCCAGCACATCGGCCTTGTCTAGGTTCAGCCCCGCCGCCCGCTCCGGCAGGGGCTGCAGCCGCTCCCACAGCTCGGCCCAGCGGTTGCCCGCGCCAGCCGGGCTGCTCAGGGCCCGCATCCGCACCGCCGCGATCAGTCGGTCCATCAGGGTCTCGAACCGCTCCTGCCCCTCCGCGCCCCGGAACTTGTCGGCGATGGCCAGGGCCTCGGCCCGGTCCACATCCCCCTCGACCCAGCGCCGCGCCAGCTGATCCATCTCGAAGGTCGCGCCCGACGCCAGAGCCAGGGCCGCGCCGGGCGATCCGCCCGCGATGGCCGCCGCATGCTCCGCCTCCTCCGGCTCGGCCCCCGTGCGGTTGCGCACCAGCGTCTCCAGCCGCTCGGGCGTCCAGATGGGGAAGCTCAGCCGCCGACAGCGCGACCGGATCGTGGCCAGCAGCCGTCCGGGCGCATGGGTCACCAGGAACAGCACACCCCGCTCGGGCGGCTCCTCCAGCACCTTCAGCAAGGCGTTGGCCGCATTGATGTTCAGGTCGTCGGCCGCATCGATGATCGCCACCCGGTGCTGGGCCTGGGACGGGCTCTTGGAAAAGAACTCCGGCAGGTCGCGCGACTGATCAACCGAGATCGACTTCTTGGTCTTCCCGCCCTCGACCAGCCGCTCCAGCACCAGCAGGTCCGGGTGCGACTGGGCTGAGATCAGCCGGCTGACCGGATCGTCGCGCCCGGTGCCCAGCGGCCCGCGCGCCGGATCGGCCGCCCCCCCCAGCAGCCGCCGCGCCGCGCGATAGGCGAAGGTCGCCTTGCCGGTCCCCTCGACCCCGCACAACAGCCAGGCATGGTGCAGCCGCCCGCGCTCCCAGGCATCCAGAAAGGCCGCCTCGGCCGCAGCATCAGGGACCAGGTCGAACCGGTCGCGGGGATGGTCCTCGCTCACAGCAGCCGGTCCTGGACCGCCCGCCACACCCGCGCCTCGACCTCGTCCAGCGACCCGACCGCATCGATCAGCACGCACCGCTGCGGATTGGCCTCGACGATGCGCAAAAAGCCCTCGCGCAGTCGCTGGTGGAACTCCAGCCCCTTGGACTCAAACCGCGTCTCGAACAGGCCGCGCCCGAAGGCCCGCTCCAGACCCACCTCGACCGGCAGGTCGAACACCAGGGTCAGGTCCGGCTGGTCGTCCCCGACCACGCCGGCGTCGATCTGTTCTATAAAGCTCTGGGCCACACCGCCGCCCGCGCCCTGATAGGCCCGACTACTATCGGCGAACCGGTCGCACACCACCCAGTCGCCGGCCGCCAGGGCCGGGCGGATGGTCCGCTCCAGATGGTCGGAGCGGGAGGCGTACATCAATAGGGTCTCGGTCATGGCCGACCAGGGCTCGGCGTCATTGGCGACCACTAGATTGCGGATCACCTCCGCCCCCTTCGATCCGCCCGGCTCGCGGGTGCGCACCACATTGCGCTCGCCCAGCACAGGCTGCAGCCGCGCGACCAGCCGCCCGACCTGGGTCGACTTGCCGGCTCCCTCGCCGCCTTCGAAGCTTATGAATTGTCCACGGGTCACGCGCCTTCATGGCGCGCGGGCGCCGTCCGGCGCAAGCCCGTGCGCGCGATCAGTTGCCGGATATCAACAGGGCGCCCGCGTAACCTCGCGCCACGACCGACTGTCGGGCGGCTTCTGCCGCATTGGCGCTGTCCCACGGCCCGACCACGACGTTGAACCGTCCGCCGTTCAGATCGGCCCTTACCCAGCCGCTCAGGCTGTCGGCGATTCGCCGGGCCTCGCCCTGATCCGAGAAGGTCCCCGCCTGCACCCAATAGATCGAGACCTCAGCCATTACGGGCGCAGCCGGTGCGACGGCGGCCACCTGCACAGGCGCACTCACCGGGGCCGAGACGCGCGGCGCGGGCGCCGACGCCCTCAACAGCGTGCCCCCGCCCTGCTGCGGCGCTCGGCCCAGATAGCGCACCCGCACCCGCCCCACGCCCTGCGACAGCATCCCCAGCTCATTCGCCGCCTCGCGTGACAGGTCGATGATCCGGCTGTCCACGAACGGCCCCCGGTCGTTGATCCGCACCACCAGCCGCCGCCCGTTGTCCAGGTTCGTCACCTCGACCAGACCGGGCAACGGCAGGGTCTTGTGCGCCGCCGTCAGGGCATGCATGTCGAACCGCTCGCCGGTCGAGGTCGGCCGCCCGTTGAAGGCGTCGCCGTACCAGGACGCCATCCCGACCTCTTCGTAATCCGGCTGCTCCTTGGGCGTGTACCAGCGTCCGCGCACCTGATACGGCCGCATCGTCCCCGATACGATCGGCGCCGGATCCTTGACCACGGGCATGCGCGCCTCGTCGCGCGTCCCGCCCAAGCTTGCGCCGCCCGCCGTCGAACAGGCGGCCAGCAGCGAGAACAGCCCCAGGATCAGGGCGCCGCGCACCCATTTTCCACACGTCATCGATCCGCCTCGTCAAGGAATACGAGAAACAGGATGATCGAAGACATTTCCGCTTTGGTTAATGACCCGTTCGCCTGCTATGGCGTCCGCCTCCGCTCCGACGGCAAGGAAGTGTGGCCGAGTGGTTTAAGGCACTGGTCTTGAAAACCAGCGACGGTGAGAGCCGTCCGTGGGTTCGAATCCCACCGCTTCCGCCACTCCCGTTGATTTTGTTGAAGAAATCGGCCCGTTACGCCGACACCCGCCTATACACCCGCCTATCCGGCGACCGATTGGGAGGGTGTTCCGGGACGTTTCACCTGTGTTCATTTTGCCCACTCGCGCGCCGCCAGCGACACCTGACAATCTGGCGAACGCTTCAGAACGCGGCCGGTGATGAGGCCGATAAGCGAAGCGCAGGCACGTGCATGGACCTTGCCCGTCTCGAACTTTCTTGATTTCGCGGCGGGCGATTTCCGTGGCGAGGGACTCCTCGCACCCATCGGCCCTGATGGCCTGGTCAATCCGCTGGCGCGGTTTATCAGCCCGCTATGGGTGGCGGAAAGCAGCCGTCAGATTGTGGGATTGCGCGCAACGGATGCAAACGATAACGTCAAAGCTGAGCCGTTCTGACGGCTCGCTCTAGCGGGGAGCTAAGGGCCGGCGGTTCCGCAAACGCCCCGGCCCATCACGACCGATGCTTGACGGAAGCGCATACTTCGAGGTCCCCATGCAGAAGGCGCTCGTGATCTGGTACGTCGAGAGCGACTGGCAGGAATGGTTGAAGATCGATCCGAACTTCCTCCCGACATACAGGGAGTGGCTGACTCGCACCCAGGCCGAGCTCCCAGAATATAGAGAGTTGGGCCTGACCCCTGAGCCCGTCACCGTGCGGGTCAAAGATTTCAAGCGTTGGGCGGCCGCCAACAACAAGCCAAGACGTCAGGAAAGCGTTTCCGCCTACGTCATGGAGCAGGTCAACCGCGACACTGGCGCTCAATACAGGCGAACCTGACGGCCTCAGGCCTGCTCGATCGATCCGGCGCGACCTGTTACGCCGACGCCATCGGCGAAGTTCGACAACGTGTTTTGCATGGGGGCCTCGACCGCATCGCTGGACGTGACGGCCTCGATGTTGGGGTGGCGCGCACTTTCGGCCAGCGCCCCTAGGAAAACACAAAGATCCAATGTCGCGCTTGAGGGAGATGCGAACGGCGCGCGCATGTGCTTAGGTTCCAGCCATGCCGATGCGTCACGACAATGGAAGCCCACTATGGGGCGCGCCTGAACCGAAGTGGTCGGGCAAGGTGCGGGTGGTGGCCCTGGTCGTCGCTGGCCTCGCAGCCTGGGCCGTTATCGCCGGGGGCGTCTTCCTGTTCACGCGATGGGCGGCCGGTTAGGCTCGCCGACCGTCAATACGACCCGACATGTGACGGCCTTTGACAGATCTCAGGATGAAAAGCCTGCACCCGCGGACGAAAGACACCCTCGCCTGCCCCGTCGGCCTGCTTCGCAAGCCTATCCGCGCCCCGTGCCCACACGCGACCGGCCCTGCTACAGGTCGCGCCCTGGAGGACGACCGCGCTTTCGAGACCTGCAGGCATTCGCTTTGAATCGATCGCCGACAGCCGCTGAACGTCTTTCAATGGGACTGTCATGACAAGAACCCCTTCATCGGGTCCCTGGAAGTTCTGGATCGACCGCGGCGGCACTTTTACTGACGTTGTCGCCTGCGCACCCGACGGCGCGTTGCAGACCCGCAAGCTCCTGTCGGTCAATCCGGAACAGTACGCCGACGCGGCCGTCGAAGGCATCCGCCGCATTCTGGGCGTCGGTTCGGCCCCCTTACCTTCCGGCCTGGTCGAGGACGTGCGGATGGGCACGACTGTGGCGACCAACGCTCTGCTGGAACGCAAGGGCGAGCCGACGCTGCTGGCGATCACCAAGGGCTTCGGCGACGCCCTGCGTATCGGCTGGCAGGCGCGGCCCGAGCTGTTCGTGCGCAACATCATTCTGAACGATCAACTGTATGATCGCGTGATCGAAATCGAAGAACGTGTCCGGGCGGACGGCGCGATCGATCGACCGCTGAATGAAGACCAGGCGCGCTCGGATCTGATCGCGGCGCATGCCGCAGGCCTGCGCGCCGTCGCCATTGTTCTGGTACACGGCTGGCGTTTCACCGACCACGAAGTCCGGCTGGCGCAGATCGCGCGCGAGGTCGGGTTCGAACAGGTTTCGGTCAGCCATGAGGTCGGGGCGCTGATCAAGCTGATCGGGCGCGGCGACACCACGGTGGCCGACGCCTATCTGTCGCCGATCCTGCGGGCTTATGTCGACCGGGTCGGGGCCGACCTGGGTGAAGCGACGCCGCTTCAGTTCATGCAGTCGTCGGGCGGGCTCACGGCGGCCGACGCCTTCCGCGGCAAGGACGCCATCCTGTCGGGACCGGCGGGCGGCGTCGTGGCCATGGCCGAGACGGCCAGGGCGGCCGGTTTCGACCGCGCCATCGGCTTCGACATGGGCGGCACCTCGACCGACGTCTCCCATTTCGCCGGCGACTATGAGCGGACGTCGGACGCCGTGGTCGCCGGCGTGCGGCTGCGGGCGCCGATGCTGAGCATCCACACGGTCGCGGCGGGCGGCGGCTCGATCTGCCGGTTTGAGGGCGGCCGCCTGAGGGTCGGACCCGAATCGGCCGGGGCCGTGCCGGGTCCGGCCGCCTACCGGCGCGGCGGACCGCTGACGGTGACCGACTGCAATGTCATGCTGGGCAAGCTGAGCCCCGACTTTTTTCCGGCGGTCTTCGGGCCGAACGCCGACCAGTCGCTGGACGCCGAGGCCGTGCGGGACCGATTCGCCGCCCTCGCGGTCGAGGTAGAGGCCGCGACGGGGCGCGCGACGACGCCGGGCGAACTGGCCGAAGGCTTCGTGACCATCGCCGTCCAGAATATGGCCGAGGCGATTCGTTCGATCTCGATCCAGCGCGGCTATGATGTGACGCGCTATGTGCTGAACTGTTTCGGCGGCGCGGGCGGGCAGCATGCCTGTCTGGTCGCCGATGCGCTCGGCATGACCAGGGTGCTGCTGCATCCGTTCGCGGGCGTCCTGTCGGCCTATGGCATGGGCCTGGCCGAGGTGCGGGCCATCCGCCAGGCGACCGAGGCGACGCCGCTCTCCGCCGCACGCGACACGGCCCTGGCCGACAGGATCGCCGAGCTTTCGACGGCCGCGCGCGCCGATCTGAAAGCCCAGGGTTTCGCGGCCGACGCCGTCTCCACGGTCGCGCGCGCCGAGATCAAGTTCGCCGGCTCCGACACGCCCCTGGTCGTGTCCTTCGGTCCCGCCGATGCGATGGCGGAGGCCTTCGAGGCTCTGCACCGTCGCCGCTTCGGCTTCTTCGCCGAAGACAAGGCCCTGGTCGTCGAGACGCTGGAGGTCGAAGCCATAGGCCATTCGGACCAGGCGCCGTCTGCACACACGCCGACCACCGTGGGCGGTTCACTGCAGACCGTCGCCGAGCTGACCGTCCGCATGGCCGGTGAGGACCGACACACCCCCGTCCACCGCCGCGACGCCCTGACGCCCAGCCTGGCCATCGACGGCCCGGCCATCCTGTTGGAAGACACAGGCACCACTGTCGTCGAGCCCGGGTGGCGCGCGACGGTGGACGCCCGGGCCAATCTGCTGCTGGAGCGGGTCGTCGCCCTTCCCGCTCGAACGGCCATCGGCACGGATGTCGATCCGATCATGCTGGAAGTGTTCAACAGCCGCTTCATGGCCTGCGCCGAACAGATGGGCGAGGCCCTGCGCGCCACCGCCTATTCGGTGAACATCAAGGAGCGGCTGGACTTCTCCTGCGCCATATTCGACGCGACCGGCGCCCTGATCGCCAACGCTCCGCACATCCCGGTCCACCTGGGCTCGATGGGCGAGAGCATTCGCACGGTGATCGCCTCGCGCGGAGGCGGCGGCATGAATCGGGGGGACGTCTATATGCTGAACGCCCCCTACAACGGCGGCACCCACCTGCCCGACATCACCGTCATCATGCCGGTCTTCCTGGACGATGACGCCGCGCCGGCCTTCTTCGTCGCCGCACGCGGACACCATGCCGACGTAGGCGGAACCACGCCCGGCTCCATGCCCGCCTCGTCGCGGACGGTGGACGACGAGGGGGTGCTGATCGACGACTTCCTGCTGGTGGACGCCGGGCGGCTGCGCGAGGCCGAAACCCGGGCCCTGTTCGCCTCGGGCCGTCATCCGTCGCGCAACATCGATCAGAACCTGGCCGATCTGAAGGCCCAGATCGCGTTCTGCACGCGCGGCGCCGACGAACTGGTCCGCATGACCGCGGAGTTCGGCCGCCCGGTGGTCGCGGCCTATATGGGTCATATCCAGGACAATGCCGAGGAGGCCGTGCGCCGCGCCATCGCCGCCCTCAAACCCGGCGCCTTCGCCTATGAAATGGACGACGGCGCCGTCATCCACGTCCGCATCGACGTTGACGCTCAGGCCCGCAGCGCCGTCGTGGACTTCACCGGAACCAGCGAGCAACGCCCCACCAACTTCAATGCGCCCCTGTCGATCACGCGGGCGGCCGCCCTCTATGTCTTCCGCACCCTGGTGGACGACGCCATCCCGCTGAACGAGGGATGCCTGAAGCCGATCGAACTCATCGTGCCGGAGGGGTCGATGCTGAACCCTCGCTATCCGGCGGCCGTGGTCGCCGGCAATGTCGAGACCAGCCAGGCGGTGGTGGACACCCTGTACGGCGCCCTGGGCGTGCTGGCCGCCAGCCAGGGGACGATGAACAATTTCACCTTTGGCGACGATGCGCGTCAGTATTACGAGACCATCGCGGGAGGCTCTGGCGCCGGGCCTGATTTCGGCGGGACCAGCGCGGTCCAGACCCATATGACCAACAGCCGCCTGACCGATCCCGAAGTGCTGGAAACCCGCTTCCCTGTCCTGCTGGAAGAGTTCTCGATCCGTCGAGGCTCCGGCGGCGCGGGTCGCTGGACGGGCGGCGACGGCGCCGTGCGACGGGTGCGGTTCCTGGAGCCGATGACCGCCGCCATCCTTTCCAACCGCCGCCGGGTCCCGCCGTTCGGGGTCGACGGCGGCAAGCCCGGCGCCGCGGGGATCAACCGCATCGAACGCGCGGACGGGACGGTCGCCCCCCTGGCCTCGACGGCCGAGGTCTGCATGGCGCCCGGCGACGTCTTCGTCATTGAGACCCCGGGCGGCGGCGGCTTCGGCGAATGAGGCTTCCGCAGCCGCTCGAACCGCGCGATCCTGCGTATCGAGGGGGATGAACCATGCTGGTGCTTATCGGGATCGCGATCGTGGTCGTGGGCTTCGTCGCCCGAATCAATCCGCTGGTGGTGATCCTGGTCGCGGCGATCACGACCGGGGTGCTGGCGGCGGTCGGACCGGGCGTCGATGCGCGCGCCCTGCTGATGGCGGGGATCGACACCATCAGCCGGTTCGGCGAGGCCTTCAACGACAACCGCTATTTCCACATCACCTGGCTGGTCCTGCCGGTCATCGGCCTGTTGGAACACGCCGGACTTCAGGAACGGGCGCGTGATCTCGTGACCCAGGTCAAGGCGGCGACGGCCGGTCGGCTGCTGCTGATCTATCTGATCGTGCGCCAGGCGACCTCGGCCCTGGGCCTGACCTCGCTGGGCGGTCATCCGCAAATGGTCCGCCCCCTGATCGCGCCGATGGCCGAGGGCGCGGCCGAGACCGAACATGGCCCCCTGACGAACAAGGCCCGGTTCCGGATCCGCGGCATGGCGGCCGGCACCGACAATATCGGCCTGTTCTTCGGCGAGGACATCTTCATCGCCATCGGCTCCATCGTCCTGATCGTCGGCTTCCTGGAGCAGGCCGGCGTACGGGTGGAGGCCCTGCACGTTTCGCTGTGGGCCATCCCCACCGCCGTCGTCGCCCTGCTGGTGCACGGCGCCCGCCTGCTGATGTTCGACCGTCAGGTGCGAAGGGACATGACCGTGCCCGACGTCGTCGAGGACGGGGAGCCCAAGACGGGGATGGGGCGATGATCACCCTGGAACACGCCTATGTGGCGACAGGCCTGATGTTTGCGGCCTTCTCGATCCTCAGCCTGCGCGATCCTTTGAACCCGACGCGGTTCCGCAGCGCCCTCTTCTGGGGCCTGATCGCCGTCTCCCTGCTGTTCGGCTCTTGGTTGGGCGGCCTCGGCAACGGCCTGCTGGTCATCGCCCTGGTCGTGATCGGCGCGATGGGCAGGCTGGGCGTCGGCAAGCCCGTCACCACCACCGGCGAGCAGCGCCAGGTCAGCGCCTCACGCTGGCGCAACGCCCTGTTCGTGCCGGCCCTGATGGTGCCGTTGGTGGCCGTCGGCGGGACGCTTCTGGCCAAATACACGCCGACCGGCGCCTGGCTGATCTCGCCGGTGCAAACGACCCTGATCTCGCTGGGTTTGGGCTGCGTCGTGGCGCTGGTCGTCGCCATGGTCTGGTTCCGACCGCCGGTCATGGCTCCGGTTCAGGAGGGGCGTCGATTGATGGATTCCATCGGCTGGGCGGCGCTTTTGCCGCAGATGCTGGCCTCGCTCGGGGCGGTCTTCCTCGCCGCCGACGTCGGTCAGGTGGTGGGCGATCTGGTGGCCCAGGTCATTCCCATGACCTCGGCCTTCCTCGCCGTCTTCGCCTATTGCGCGGGCATGGCCCTGTTCACCGTCATCATGGGCAACGCCTTCGCCGCCTTCCCGGTCATGACCGCCGCCATCGGCCTGCCCATCGTGGTGCGTCAGTTCGGCGGCGATCCCGCCATCGTCTGCGCCATCGGCATGCTGGCCGGGTTCTGCGGGACGCTGATGACGCCCATGGCGGCCAACTTCAACGTCGTGCCCGCCAACCTGCTGGAACTGCCCGACCGCAATGCGCCGCTCAACGGCGTCATCCGCGCCCAGCTGCCGACCGCCGCCATCATGCTCATCGCCAATATGCTGCTGATGTATTTCCTCGCCTTCCGGTTCTGACATGACGCAAAACCTAGACGCCGCCCTCGCCGCCCGGTTCGCCGCCACCGCCCTGGGCCATGTGACGCGGGAGTATCCGAACCACATCATGCATGTGCTGACCGGGCCGCAGGACGCCCGCACCCCGCGTGACATGCATCCGATCTTCTTCGGCAGTTTCGACTGGCATTCGTGCGTTCACGGCTGGTGGACCCTGTTCACCCTCTATCGCCTGCATCCCGACATGGCCGAGGCCGACCAGGTTCGCGCCACGGCCGACGCCCTGTTCACACCAGCCAATGTGGCGGGCGAAGCGGCCTATCTGGACCGACCGGAAGCCCGTGGGTTCGAACGTCCCTACGGCTGGGCCTGGTTGCTGATGCTGAGCGCCGAACTGGGTCGCCATGACACGGATGAAGGCCGCCGCTGGTTCGAGAGCCTGCGTCCCCTGGCCCAGGTCATCGCCGAACGGTTCAAGGCCTTCCTGCCGCTGGCGGATTATCCGGTGCGGGTCGGGACCCACTACAACACCGCCTTCGCCCTGCGGCTGACGCTGGACTACGCCGACGCCCATGACGCCGATCTGGCGGCGGCCTGCCGCGACGCCGCTTTGAGGTGGCACGCGAACGACCGCGACTGCCAGGCCTGGGAACCGTCGCAGGACGAGTTTCTGTCGCCGGCCCTGATGGAGGCGGAACTGATGCGACGGGTCATGCCGGCCGCTGAGTACCGCGCCTGGTTCGACGCCTTCCTGCCGCGCCTCGCCGAAGGCGAACCGGCGACCCTGCTTTCGCCGGCCCGCGTCAGCGACCGCACCGACGGCAAGATCGCCCATCTCGACGGTTTGAACCTGAGCCGCGGCTGGTGCTGGCGCGCGATCGCGGCGGCCCTCCACGAATCCGAGCCGCTGAAAGCCGTCGCTACGGCTGCCGCCCAGCGACACCTCGACGTCGCCCTCCCCCACGTCACCGGCGACTATATGGGCGAGCACTGGCTGGCCAGCTTCGCCCTTCTGGCGCTCATGGATCCGGCGCACACACGACTGAGATCGTTACCTTGACCCAGATGAGGCCTTCAGGCGGACCTGGGTTCTCACCTTTTCGCCGAATACCGCTTTGATACAACCTTTCCCCGCCTGCACATGAGGGCCAGCAACCCGCCAGCAAGGGTCATTTGCTGAGCGGCGGATACACGACGTTCAGCCTTAACCTCCGAGCTTGCCAACGTCCGCTTTTCGGTGCGACGCCTTCGGCGGCTCTCGACCCCTTGCGGACTTTCGGAAGGTCCTACAGCGCGAAAGCTCTCGATACATTTGCCCCCAATATCAATCACCTTGCCGTCCAAGTCGGGGGTTCCCTACGGTCGGGTGGCCACTTCTTCGAGTCAGACCGAATGTCCATCGCTAAAATCAGTGCATTCGTTATCGCGGCAATCGCGCTGACTACGACGCTGCTCTTTGGTAGCGTAGCGGCGTTGGACGTCATAGAGCCGTGGGTTGCGACGACCTCCGGCGCGCTTGTCGGAGCCGGGGCCTCGGGAGCGGATCTGACCCGGTTAGTGGGCACTCTGTGGACGGGTGTGATGCTTCTGGCTACGTGCCTCGGCGTCTTCATTCCTCTCCGGCTCATCTTCAGAACCCGCCTCCTCTCCATACTCACGACAACCAACGCATTCCGCTGGCGCTTAGCGACCTTGGGTTTCGCTGTCATGTTCGCCATCCAGAGTGCGGCCCTCATCGCGACCATCGGAATGGATCGTACGTACGGCTTAGTTTCCGCAAACGTCGCAGGGGGCCTAGTCTTTGGTCTTACGACACTGCTGGTATATCTTCTGGCCGCGCCGCTGGAGGAGATCGTCTTTCGACGCTGGCTGTTGCTTTTCAGAACCGGCACAGCGCTGCGATGCCTATTCTTGTCGGCAACATCAGCCTTCGTTTTTAGCCTAGCTCACCTTTCCGATGACTGGACCATGGCGACTGCACACTTCGTTTCCGGCTTGGCCTACGCCTGGCCGGTGGTCCGACTAAGAGGACTCGAATTCTCGATGGGAGCCCATGTCGCTAAAAACGTGAGCTTGGCGTACCTGATCGGCCTTCCTGGCGAGCGCAAGTGGGGGGATGAGGTCGCCACTGCGGTGCTTGCCACAATGGGCGCGTCCGTCGCCATCGCGCTCGTTGCGGAAGCCATCTACCGGCGCGGCGCTTCCACGGACGGTATCCACCTTCGTCCGGGCGTGACGCATCCGACCGGAACCGTGTGAACCCGCGCGTCGCGGCCGCTTACGGGTCGGACCGCATTGTCTGCTTTCCACCCACCCCTGACATGGACAGTCCGTTCTAAGACAGTCGGCTTTCAGCTGACTCCACAAACCCGGTTTGTCGTGCGAGCGTCGCGCCATGTGCAACCTCTATCGCCAGCGCTCCGGCCCCCAGGCCATCATGGACATGGCCAAGGCCATGCGCTCGACGGTGGGCAACCTGGCGCCAGGAGACGTCTATCCCGACTACCCCGCCCCGATCGTCAGGACAGCCGGCGATGGCGTTCGCGAACTGGCCCTGTCCCGCTGGGGAATGCCGTCGTCATCGAAGGCGATCTATGAGGCCGCGACCAAGCGGGCCGACAGACTGCGGGCCAAGGCGACGGAATTCGACTTCCAGGATCTGCTGAACAAGGAGCCGGACAGCGGCACGACCAACGTCCGCAACACCAGCTCCGCTCACTGGAAGCGATGGCTGGAGCCGTCGCACCGCTGCCTCGTCCCGTTCACCGCCTTCAGCGAACCCGGCCGCGACGCCGCCGGCAAGTACCAGCCGGCGTGGTTCAAGCTGGCGGGCGACGACGCTGACCCTCTAGCCTTCTTCGCCGGCATCCACCTCCCGGCCTGGGAGGGCGTGCGGAAGATCAAGACCGGCTGGGAGCAAGCCGACCTGTTCGCCTTCCTCACGACCGATCCCAGCGAGCCGGTAAAATCGATCCACCCCAAAGCCATGCCGGTGATCCTGACGGAGCGAGACGAGATCGAGGCCTGGATGACGGCGCCCTGGTCGGAGGCCAGCGCGCTGCAGCGCGCCCTTCCAGACGGCGCGCTGGCGACGCTCTGAACGACTCGGCCTAAAGGCTGACCGTATGACGGCCTGACGAACTGAATGACGCCCTGGACGCAATGCAGGCCGCAGCCGGCGACGACGCCAATAGGCGACCCGGTCTGATCGAGGTCCGATCCGACGCATGGGTCGATGGACTGGCGGACATGCCGGTCGCGAAACCCAAGACCATCGTCGACGGGATCCGTATTCGCGACATCAAGGTCGCGGTGAGCGCGGGCGTTGTCTCCAGGGTCTTGCCCCGCGCGGAGGCGGGCGAGCGAGGCGAGCCGTATCGCGATCTGGCGGCGCGGACCTAGACCGTCTCGGGCGCTGTCGCCGACTGGCCTAGTGAACCCGCTTTGGGATATCCCATGGACGAAGGGGAGCTGGGTCAGCGACCCGGGATGAATGCGCTGATGATCGCGGTCGCGATCGAAAAGCGGCCTGCAGTTCCTGCCCGCCCTCGCCCTGGGACCGATCGTCGAGCACGTCCCGGAACCGAGGTGACGAAGCCCGCTAGAAGCCGAAGTCCGTCTGGGCAGGATCCGGACCCCGCGACCGACGTCGAGGGATCGGCGCCGGGGCGGCGGGCGGCGGAAGCGGCGGCGAAACCGACCGCATCGGCGGCGGGGCGGCCGGCAGCGCCCGCGTCGATCTCGGCATGCCCGGCAATCGCGGCGCGCTCGGCGGGCTGAAACGCCGTCCGTCGCCAGGCGGCCGGACGGTCACCGGTTCGGCGGATCGCCTCTCCTGTTTCCAGGCGTTCAGCTCGCTCTCCCACCATCCGACCCGTCCCGGGGACACCGGGACAGGCCCCGGAAACAGTCCTGCCCGCTGCATGCGCCACGCCGTCGTCCGACTGAAGCCGACGAGTTTGCGCACCTCGGGCCAGGGCAGAAGCCGGTCCTCCGGACCGCCGGGCTCAAGGCCCCAGTTGTGTGAGCGGATCGCGGTCGTCCGCCCTCTTGAAGGCCGAACCGGCGTCGGCGCCTCTAAGCGCTCCAGGATCACCCCTGTGACGATGCGCCCCCTCGCCGCCTCCGGGATGCCGGCGAAGAGGTCCGGGACGTCGGATCGGTCCGGCCGTCGGTCAGCCACGGCGACGGCCCTGCGCTGCGGCCGGGGCGCCGGTGCGAAGCTCGGACACCTGGCTCGTCGCCCAGGCTTCGAGCAGATTGCGGGGATACAGCGGTTTGGACCGGACGTGGCGGCACGGCGGGCCGTCGGACCGGGTTGACCATAGCCGCGCCAGCGTGGCCGGCTTGAGCCTGATGCCGCGCTGCGCCAGGAAGGCGGAGGCCTCGGCGCGCGTCAGGAGCGGGCCCTCCTCCAGGGTCGAGCCAGGGGATTCCGTCGTCATAATGCGCCGCCCTGAGCGCGGCATTGCCGGACGGTGAACACCCTGCGTCCCGCCGCCAGGGCGAGATAGCAGTCCAGAACGTTCGCGACGTACTGGCGGGTCTCGGCGATGGCGGGGATCCGTCCGACCCGCGCGACACGGGATGGACCGGCGTTGTAGGCGGCCAGGGCCAGCCGCACGTCGCCGAATCGGACCAGCTGCTGGGCCAGATAGGCGGCGCCGCCGCGCAGGTTTTCCTCCGGCGCAAAACGATCCCGGACCTGAAGGTCGGCGGCCGTCCCCGGCATCAGCTGGGTCAGGCCGCAGGCGCCGGCGACCGAGCAGGCCTCGGGCCGATAGGCGCTTTCCACAATGACGACCGCGTGGAGGAGCTTTTCATCCAGGCCATGACGCCGGGCCGCCGCCTCGACAGCCGCCTGATACGGCTGGCTGAGCACGGGGACCCTGTCGCCATGTCCTTCCAGTCCGGCGACAGCGTCCGCGTCGTCCGGCGCGACGCCGAACAGGCCGCCGCCGGCGGCGGACCAGTCGACGGCCTGGGCCCGCGCCGCGCCAACGCCCGAGACCAGGCTGACGAACGACAGGACGAAAGCCGCACCGATGGCCCGCCTCACCACAGCACCGCCTCCCGATACACGCCGGTCACGCGCCGTCGGTGGACCGGCCCGAAATACCGGCTGTCGAAGCTCTCCGCCGTGTCCCCCAACAGAAAGAGTTCGCCGCTCTCCAGCACACGACAGCCCCGCCACTGCGGCAAGGCCGCGCCGTTGCGGTCTACAAGGCTTGCGACCACGGTCCTTTCCGGCGTGACGACCCGACCGGCCGTCCGACAGACGCGATCCCCTTCGCGCGCGGCCACCCGCTTGATGAGCAGGACGGTCGCGGGCATGCCCCGATCGCCGAGATAGGCGCGCGCCACATCCGGCTGAGGCATGGCGACGATCGCGCCCGGCGACGGTTGTCCGCGAAAATCCCGCACGTAGAGGCCGCGCGGCAGACTGGGACTCTCGTTGATCAGGGCGACGTCCGTCGGGTGATGGGCGGCAAGGCCCAGGCTGGAGACCAGGCCGACCCAGGCCGACGGCGCCGCCCAAGCCCTCAGAAAAGCGAATAGCGCGCTCATGGCTGGTACGGCTCCAGAACCAGATCGCGGGTGATCATCACCCGCACAGGAGCCCCCGCGCCCAGCCGGATGCTCGGGCGGACGCTGAGCTCGCGGTCCACGAGCCTGCCGCCGATCTGGGCGCCCTCGATCGCCGCCGCATCTCCGGCGTCGCCCAGCAGGCCGCCGCCGCGATCGCCGTCCCGCGCCGCCTGCCCGAGCGCGGTGATCGCCCCGCCGATCAAGGTCCCGAGCGCCAGGGGGAAGAGCCTGCGATCGACCCGTCCGCGGACCCCGACGGCGCCCTGGGCGTCGACGCCCGCCTCGTCCTCCAGCAACAGGCTCTTGCCATTGGGCAGGATGATCCTTTCCCAGGCGATGAAGGCCCGACGGTCGCCGTACCGGCTCTCGCCTTCCGTCGCGCCGACCAGACGCGTCCCCTGGGGCAGGAGGAGATATCGTCCCGAGATCGTGTCGAAGACATTCTGCGTCACCGTCGCGACGACGGGGCCAGGCCGCGCGGTGTCGATCGCGGTGAGCAGCACAGCCGGCACCATGGCTCCCGCCTTGAGCTCGTAAGGGGAGACCGGCGCCGTCAGCCGGTGGGGATTGTAGGCGGCGCTGACGCCGGCCCCCTCCCGGCGGCCTGACGCGGCGGTCGCCGGCTCGGGCGAGGCCGCAGCCGATCGTCCGCTCACGCCCCCGCCCGCCGGTTCGGCGAAGAAGAGGCTGGACTGGGCGGCGAGCGCCCGGGGGCTCGGCGCCGAGGCGGCCGGCCGCGCGTCATAACGCACGGCCCTCGGCGCAGCCTCAGGCGGGGGCGTTTCAGCCGACGCAGTCGCGCCCTGGGTCTGGGCCGTGCGCGGAGGCGGCAGTCGATCATAGGAGGCGGGCTGGTCAGCGACCGCATCCGCAGGCCGGACGTTTCGGCGCGCCTCGTCACGCTGGTCTTCGCCTGCCTGGTCCTGCGCCGCGACGCGCAGTTCCGGCTGGACGACAAAGGCCCAGGCCAGGGCGCCGGACACGAGCACCACGCCGCCGACCATCACCAGCCTGACCACGGAGCCGCGCAGCCGCACGGCCCTGGGTCGAGGCGCGCGCGCGGACAGGCCCGGCGGAAGCTCCTTGTCGTGAACAGACGGTTCGGGCGAGGACTGCGGGTTCGTATCGCTCATGTCGGCGCTCCCGGCAGCCGGCGCAGCACGACCACCTGAGGCCGGCGGTCTCCGAGACGCAGCTCGGCCCGGTCGAACACGCGATCCACGACGAAGAGACCGAACTGCTCCCTCGGCAGATGCGCCATGGCCGCCCGCACATAGGCCTGGAGCGCGCTCCAGGAAGTGATGACCGGGCGACGGCAGGCCTCGACCCGGACAAGACGCACGGCCAGTTCACGCAGAACCTTCAGGTCTGACAAGGCGGCGGGCCCCATCAGGAACCGCCGCGTCAACTCCGACGAGTCCGCCGCCGCCACGGCGGCCACGCTGCTGAAGCGCGCGAGCAGGTCGCCCGCCAACTGATCCGGATCACCGTGGGACCGGTCCAGAATCAGCGCAAGCAGGCTGTGGTCGTCCAGGGTTTCGCAGTCAGGAATCGAGATCGAGGGGGGCTTGCCCGCGACGTCGCGGAGACAACGATCGGAGGCTGGATCGGGCTTGACGGTCATGGCGGTGTCCTTTGCCGCTCCACCACGGAGCGCCCTCCGCTAGCCTTCCTTTCTCCTCCACCCGGTTCAGCGCTCCCCCGCTCCGACGGCCCGCTGGCCGATCGCGATCGGTGCGGATCACCCCGCCGGTCGCACCCGTCTCCAGGCCGGGGCGCCCGATCTATCGCAACTGGCTGTCCTTGCTCCCCCGGCGATTGATCGCCGAGTGCGCGATGCGGCCGTCGCGACCGGACTGACAGTGGACGCAGGTCGTCGCGCCGGGCATCGCCTTGCGTCGGGCCTCGGGAATCTCCTCACCGCATTCGACGCAGTACCGCGTGCCTTCTCCGATCGGGATGCGGGCCCGCGCATTGAGAACGCCGTCGAGCACCGTGTCCTCGATCTGATCGAGAACCGCCCCATCCCGCGTCCAACCGCCAGCCATGGCGCTCTCCCACTCCCGTCAGGTCTTCGCCTGCTCCGGTAGAGCGCCAGGCCGACGTCGAGGTTCCAACCTCACGGAGGGGCGTGTCTCGGGACCGCCCAGCCGACGCCGCCTTGTCGTCGAGCTACCCAAAAGAGAGCCTGTCGCGGTCGGCAGAGATGCGATCCACGCCACGCTCGACAATGGACGACTCGCCTTGTCCATTTGAGCCTGTCTCGCCGTTCTAGGATCCGCGGCTCGCAAAGCCCGCCTTCGGCGTCCGGGTCGGTGCTCGTCAGTCACGTCGCGCCGATGACCGTCAGGCGAAAGTCGCACCGGGATCGTCATCTGCGGCGCACCCGCTGAACGCGCGGCGTGACCTGCTGACCGCGCCGCAGAGGCTGGCGTCCTTCTGACGTCTCGGGAAGAGAGCCAAGGTCAGATCGCAGTCTGCGGCCTTCGTGACCGCGACGCCGCCTCGCCCCGATTCCCCGATCGGTCTGCCTCTCGCCGCAACCTTCCCACCAGCGCTCCGTTGTCCCAGCCCTGCCTCATCCGGCGGGCGCCGCAATCACCGTTCCACACTAAATGTCCGTAGGATCGCCATGTCCGTCATCGTCATTACCGGTGCTAGCGCCGGCGTCGGATTGGCCGTCGCGGAGCGCTTCGCCAAGGCCGGCTGGCAAGTCGTGGCCGTCGCCAGACAGGCCGAGCGTCTCGTCAGCGCCGTGAGTTTGCTGACACGTTCGGGCGGCCGCGCCATAGGCTTGGCGGGCGACGTTTCGGATCCTGAGTTCGTTGCACGGGTGGGTCACGAGGTCACCGAAGCGTTCGGTGGAATTGACGTGTGGGTGAACAATGCGATGTCGACGGTGATCGGCCGCGACGAGGACCTGACCGACGCCGACTATCGTCGCGTCACGGAAACCACCTATCTGTCGCAAGTCTACGGCACGCGAGCAGCGCTCAACGCCATGCGTCCTGTGGATCGGGGCGCGATCATCCAGATATCTTCGGGCCTCGCGCTCCGACCGGCGCCCTTGCAGGCCGCCTACTGCGGCGCCAAGGCGGCCGTTGACGGCTTCACCGAGGCGCTTCGCGCCGAACTCATCGCCGCCGCTTCGAAGGTTACTCTGACGACCGTCTACCTCCCCGCCGTCAATACGCCCCAGCCCCTGTGGTCGCGTAATCGCACCGATAGAGCGCAAGTCATCCCTGATCCCTTGTTCGATCCCCGTCTCTGCGCGGAGGCCGTGTGGTCGGCCGTCCGGAGGCCCAGCCGCAAAATCTTCGTCGGACGGTCCACTTGGCTGATGGGCCTGGCCCAGACCCTGACGCCGGCGTTGGCCGACCAAAAGGCGGCGGGCATGATCGCAGCGCAGCAGGGCGACCCTCAACTCCCCCGCCAGGGCAATCTTGACCTCCCGGAGGAGGGGCCAGCCGCGATTGACGGGCCGGACACGGCGCGGGTGGTGAAACCCTGGATCGGTTTCGTCTCCAGTCGCCAGGTCGCTGGCCTCAAGTGGGCGGCCTGCGGCGCGGCGGCGAGCCTCGCCGTGGCCACAGGCTTCGCGATCGGATCCGCCAAACGATGATCACGACGGCCTTTACGCCCCACCCCGGCCGTTCCTCGGACGCGCTCCGCCCCGATGGATACGCTGCGCTCGAAGACTATGGGGTTCTGGGCGAAGGCCGAACGGTGGCCCTGTCCGCGCTGGACGGGAGCATCGACTGGTGGTGCGTGCCCGCGATCGACGCGCCGCCGCTTTTCGACCGCCTCCTTGACGCCGACGGCGGGCGGTTCTCGATCTCGCCGATAGGGCCGTTCACGGCCACGCGCCGCTACCGCCCCGACAGCAATGTGCTCGAAACCGAATTCACCACAGCCACGGGTCGCGCCCGACTGACCGAGAGTCTCAACAGCGGAACCGCCGGGCGACTGCCCTGGTGCGAACTCGCCCGCCGGATCGAGGGCCTCGACGGACAGGTGGCCTTCGCCCTGGAGATGCGTCCGGGACGCCGGGGCGACACCGCCAACCCGTATCATTCCAAGATCGGCGACCACACCGTCTTCCATGTCGAGCGCGTCCTTGGCCTGTTCATTCATGATCCCCGCATCGCGTGTGAATGGTCCGACGAAGGCATCGTCGGAACGATCGCGGTGAGCGCAGGCGAGCGTCGCACCGTAGCCATCGTCGCGGGTCGAGACGAGCCGCTGGTCGCGCCGTGCATCGCGGAGATCGACGCCCGGATCGATCTGTCGGATCAGGAATGGCGGGACTGGGCGGCGCGACTGGACTGTCCCGGCCTCTATCGCGACGACTTCATCCGCAGCGCCTTGGCCTTGAAGCTTCTGCTCTACTCTCCGTCCGGCGCCATCGCCGCCGCGGCCACCACCTCCCTGCCCGAGCGTCTGGGCGGCGAAAAGAACTGGGACTACCGCTACGCCTGGCTGCGCGATGCCGGCTATACAATCGAAGCTTTTTTGGCGGCCGGAGCCCAGGCGGAGGCCAAAGCCGCCTTCAGCTGGCTGCTGATGCAGCTGAAGCGTCACGGCGCCAGGGTCTGCTACAGTCTGGACTGCGAGATCGTGCCGACGGAAACCCATTGGGACATGCCGGGCTACAAAGGCTCGCGTCCTGTCGTCACCGGCAACCGGGCCGCGGATCAGGCCCAGCATGGCGTCTTCGGCGACATCTTCGAAACAGCGTCGCGTTTCGTCGGCTGCGGCAACATCCTCGACAGCGCCAGCGCCCAGCAGCTTTCTGAACTGGCGGATCAATGCGCGGACGCTTGGCGTCAGCCCGACGCCGGCATGTGGGAGCTGGAGGACGAGCAGCACTACACCATGTCCAAGATCAGCTGCTGGCAGGCTCTGGCCCGTGCGGTCGAGCTGGCCGACGCCGGACAACTGCCGACGACCTGCCGGGACCGCTGGTCCAGGGAGCGAGACCGTATCTTCGCCTGGGTCGAGGACAACTGCTGGTCGGAACCCCTCCAGGCCTTCGTCATGTATCCGGGCAGCGACAAGCTGGACGCCGCCGTGGCCCTGGCCGTGCGGTTCCGGTTCGACGGCGCGGACCGGCTGCGATCCACCCTTGAGGCGCTCGATCGACGCCTGGGCGCCGGCGTCTTCCACTATCGCTACACCGGCATGGAGTCCGAGGAAGGCTGTTTCGTCGCCTGCTCCTTCTGGATCGCCGAGGCCTGGGCGACGCTGGGCGAACCGGACAAGGCCCGCGCCCGCATGGACGGCCTGCGCGAAGCCTTGGGCGGCCGTTGGGGCATGCTCACGGAAATGATCGACCCGAATACCGGGGCCTACCTTGGCAACATGCCTCAGGGCCTAAGCCACCTCGCCCACCTGACCGCGCTGACCGCCGTCGGCAAGGCGCAGACCTCTTCCCCCACCCCCGAAACGGAGACCTCCCATGACTGACCGCCTGACGCTGCAGGATCCGCGCGAGCAATATCCGAAGCCGCCCTTCCCTCGCCAGCCGCAGCCCCTTCCGGGCGAGGCCCGGGCCATGGATCCTAAACCCGACCACGGCGAGGAGAGCTATCGGGGCGCTGGAAAGCTCAGGGGCCGCAAGGCCCTGATCACCGGCGCCGACAGCGGCATCGGCCGCGCGGCGGCGATCGCCTATGCGCGTGAGGGCGCCGATGTGGCCCTCTCCTATCTGCCGTCCGAGCGCCAGGACGCCGCCGAAGTCATCGCCCTGATCGAGGCCGAGGGCCGCAAGGCCATTGATCTCCCCGGCGACATCACCGACGAAGGCTGGTGCCGACAGATGGTCGAACAGGCCGTGTCGGAACTCGGCGGACTGGACATTCTGGTCATCAACGCCGGGCGCCAACAGTATCGCGAGGACATCTCCCAGGTCACGTCCGAGGATTTCGACAAGACCTTGAAGACCAATCTGTACGCCATGCACTGGATCGCCCAGGCGGCGGTGCCGCACCTTCCGGCAGGCGCCTCAGTCATCACCACAGCCTCCATCCAGGCCTATGAACCTTCCGCCATCCTGCTGGACTACGCCACCACCAAGGCCGGGATCGTCGCCTACACCAAGGCCCTGGCCAAGCAGCTGATCGAGAAGGGCATCCGCGCCAACGTCGTCGCGCCGGGTCCTTTCTGGACGCCGCTGCAGTCATCGGGCGGCCAGCCGCAGGAGGCTGTGATGAAATTCGGCGAACAGGTGCCGCTGGGCCGGCCGGGCCAGCCCGTCGAGATCGCCCCGGTCTATGTCCTGCTGGCGTCCCAGGAAGGCAGCTACATCACCGGCGAAGTCTTTGGCGTCACAGGCGGGATGGGCGTCGCCTGATCAAAAAATCGGCGGCGGGACAGTCCCGCCGCCGATCTTTTTCTTCTTCGCCTGATCAGCCGGCGATGGTGGCGACCGACCCTGAGTCGACCCGGAGGCCCGCGCCGTTGATGAAGCTGGCCCGCTCCGAACACAAAAAGGCGACAGCGGCCGCGACCTCTTCAGGCTTGCCGCGGCGATCCAGGGTCATTCCGGGACGCTCTTCCTTCAGGAAGCTCTTGATCGCCGCCTCGAAGGTTTCGCCCCGTTCTTCCGCGCGCTTCTTCATCATGGCGTCGGTCATCGGCGTGGCGATGAAGGCCGGCGAGACGGTGTTCACCAGGACATTGTCGCCGCCGTACGCCTTGGACAGGCCCTTGGCGAGGCTGAGGATGCCGGCCTTGGAGGCGCAATAGGCCAGTTCGTCGACATAGGGCTGAACCGCGTCTTCGGAGGCGAAGAGGACAATGCGTCCCCACCCTGCGCGGCGCATCGCCGGGATGGCCTGCCGGCACATCCGCACGGCGCCCATCAGGTTGATGTCGAGCGTCTCCAGCCAACCGGCGTCGTCCACTTCGAGAAAGTCTCCCGTCGCCCCCGTCACGCCGGCGGCGTTGACGTAGATGTCGGGATCGCCGAGGCGGTCGCGGACCTCCGCCCAAATGCGCAAGACCTCTTCGGTCTTGGTGACATCGCCGGTGACGCCGATGCACTCTCCCAAGGGAGAGAGGTCCCTGACGGCCTCGTCCAATGCGCCATCCGGCTTGTCGGTCAGCGCCACGCGGACGCCGGCCTCCAGCAGAAGCCGCGCGGTCTCCTTGCCCATGCCGGAATCGGCGCCGGAAATGAGGGCGATCCGCCCCTTGATCCCAAGGTCCATAGAAAATCTCCTGTTCGTGTGCATTCAACAAGCCGGCGGCGGCAAGGCGGCCGCGCCGACGGTCGTGGCGAAAGCGCCGATAAGATCAGCCAGACGATCTGGCTGCTCTTGAGGGATAAGATGCGCAGCGTGCGGGACGACCACGACGTCGGCGGCGCGAAAATGGGGCGCGTTCCACCTTCGCTGCGCCGCCTCCCCGAGGTCTGCGTCTTCCGCGCCGGCGATGATCAAGCCAGGCAAAGCGAGCACCCCAGCCTGGGCCGACCAGTCCTCACGCGACCCTTCGGCGAGCCACCCGCGCCAAGCCTCCGGTGATGTCCGTCTGAAATCAGCGACCGCCTGTCGACCCGCCGCCTCCGGCAGGCCGTCGGCGGTATTGTCCTCAATGAACCGCCGCGCCGTGTCTGAGGTCTTCGTCGGATCGTCGAACCAGGTGAGCATGTCGGCGCGCCGGTCTTCATCCATGGGTTCCGGCGACGGAGGCGATCCTGCAACCAGCACGAGGCCGAGGAGGCCGCTCAGACCCGCTGCGCCGTCGCGCGCTCGGGCGGCGATCAAGGTCGCGAATTTGCCGCCCATGCTGTGGCCGACAAGGACCCAGCGCGTCAGATCAAGGTCGACAAGGCGTCGGCAAAGATCGTCGAGGACCGTCGGGATGCCCTCGCCGTCCTGGTCGCCGCGATCGCCAAAGCCTGGGAGATCGAGTGCGATCGTGTCGAAACGCGCCTTCAGGCGCTCGGACACGCCATCCCATTCGTGACGACTGGACCCTAAAGAATGCAGGAAAACGAGTGTGGAACGAGAGTCTGAGGGCATGAAGGGGCGCGTCTGAAGGCCTAAGCAAGACCGCCCGCTGAGGGTCAGCGGGCGGTGTGTGAGCTTATTTTTCCGGGTGGCCGTCGCCCGGCTCGGTCGTCTTGGGCGACTTGCCGTCCTCGACGCGGCCCTCGTTGCGCAGATCGCGGCCTTCTTGCGCTTTGCGCTGAGCTTCGGCGCTGTCGCCGTGCTCATTCATCTCTTCCTTCACGAAGCCGGCGGCTTCCTTGATCTGACCTTTGATGCTCATCGCTGTCTCCTGACCCACCGCAATCCGGTGCGCCGGTTCAGCGTGTCAGCAACGAATTCGCTCCCCAAAAACAGCTTCGATCTCGAAGCCGTCGATCTCAACGGCGCCGCCCCCGGTCGGCTCGACCGCACCCGTCCGCTGCCGACTGACTTCACCCGCCCCCTCATCCGCACGAGGACGGCGCTTGACGCAGCCCGTTCCTGCAGAGGCGGATGGCGGTCGGGGACACTCCGATTGAACCATGGCCTCGTTCATGTCCTGCAGAAGCGTCGAAGGGTCTCGATCTGTCCCGCGGTCACCGGGAGCTGACGCAGGACGTCTCGCCGAACCGAACCCACGCCGCGAAGCGCGACGTCCTTGTCCGTCGGGGTCACCCCGCCGCAAAGCCAGGGCTTATATGGTTTCGCCTTATCGATCCTCTCCACGGTCGCTTAACCTCGCGCGCGTACAGTGGCGGATCATGACTATCCTCCACCGCAACAATGTCGTCGTGACGGGCGACGCAGGACCCGTCCTGGTTTTCGCCCATGGCTTCGGCTGTGACCAGACCATGTGGCGCGCCGTCGCTTCGCCCTTCGCCGGCTCGGCCCGCGTCGTCCTGTTCGATCACGTCGGCTCCGGGAACTCGGACAGCGCCGCCTTCGATCCTGGGCGGCATGGACGGCTTGAGGGTTACGCCGCAGATCTCGTGGAGGTCATCGACGCCGTCGGCCTGGGCCCGGTGATCTTCGTCGGTCATTCGGTGAGTGCGACCATCGGCGTGATCGCGGCGAACCAGCGACCCGACCTGTTCGCCTCACTCGTCCTCGTGTGCGGCTCGCCCTGCTATATCGATACGGACGATTATCGCGGCGGGTTCGCCCTGGCGGATGTCGAGGACCTGCTGGACCTCATGAGCAAGAACATGATCGACTGGTCCGCCCAGATGGCGCCGTCGGTCGCAGGACTACAGGCGCCAGGGGCGCAGGCCGATTGGGCGGCGAGCGTCTGCCGGCTTGATCCCGCAGCGGCGCGGGCCTTCGCCCGCGCGACCTTCCTTTCCGATCACCGCGCCGCCTACGCCGCCGTGCCCGTCCCCACCCTGCTTCTGGACAGTCTGGACGACGCCCTCGCGCCCTCTTTCGTCGGCGCGTGGATGCAGGCCAATATCCCTGACTGCGAGCGGGTCGTCTTGCCGACGGAAGGGCATTCTCCGCATATGACCGCGCCGGACATCACCCTCGCCGCCCTCGCGCGCCACCTGGATAGACCCCGCGGTCGTCAGGTCGCCTGACCGTGGCCTTGGAGGACCCGGCTGCGCTGCTCGATCTGGTCCGCCAGGCCCCCTGCGGATTGGGATTGATGACAATTGAGGGCCGACTTCTGTGGGTCAACGACTATCTGTCGGCCATTCTCGGACTCTCACCAGGGCGGGCAGAGACCGACGGGCGACGCCTGCTCGATCATCTGACACCTGCCAGCCGCATCCTCGTCCAGACCCGCTTTCGTCAGGAGTTGGCCTTGGGGGGTCGCATTGAGGAGCTGGCGCTGGATGTCGTCGCAGCCGACGGCTCCCGATTGCCCGTGATGGTCAATGCCGCACAGCTGGCCGGCGAGGCCGGCGCCCCGCCGCGCATCGCGCTCTCGATCTCCCGCGCTCCGGTAAGACGCGCCTATGAGGCGGAGGTCCCACTGGCCAAGCGACGCGCCGAAGCGGAGCGCGAGGCCGCCGCGGCGGTCATTGCGGCCTTCGTCCGGCATTCGCCTGTGCCCCTGGTGATGACCGACCAAGATTTGGTCGTCACAAGGGTCAGTCACGCCTGGGAGCAACTCTATCGCCGCGACGCCGCCGAGATCGTCGGCCAACGGATCGACGCGCGCCCTGATCCCCGAGGTTCGGCCGATACGGCCTGGCCGGACATCTATGCGCGAGGGTTGGGCGGAGAGTCCTTGAGCAGCGATCGACCTGTGAGGTCGGTCCATCGGGACATGTGGTTCGAATGGGCGGTGATCCCCTGGCGAGACGCTCAGGGCGAGGTCGGCGGCCTCCTTTTGATGAATTTCGACGTCACCGCCCTGGTGCAGGCCCGCGACGCCGCAACAGCAGCCGACGGGGCGAAGACGCGGTTCCTCGCCAATCTCAGCCATGAACTGCGCACCCCTATGAATGGTGTCCTGGCCCCGATCGCCCTGATCCAGCGCCTGGACCTGCCGTCTCAAGCCAGGGACCATCTCGACGGCGTCGCGCGGGCCGGCGCCGATCTCGCCCGGAGCCTGACGACGCTTCTGGATTTCTCTCAGCTGGAAAACGGCGACTTCGCCACCCAGATCGCTCCCGTCTCGGTTCGCAAACTCTGCGACGATGTGCTGGCGGACTGCGCGGACCTCGCGGACGGCCGAAATCTTGTCTTGAACGGACCAGCCGATGTGGACGTCGTCGTCCTCACCGACGAGGACGCCCTGAAGCGCATCCTCGTCCAGCTCGTGGCGAACGGCCTTAAGTTCACGCAAGCCGGCGAAGTCTCGCTCGAGGCGCGCCATGACGGTGCAACCCTCGTGTTCACCGTCGCGGACACCGGAAGCGGATTCGACGCCGCCGAATTCTCCACTCTGCTTCAACCGTTCCATCAGAGAGACGCCTCCCGCACAAGACGCCATGGCGGGATGGGGCTGGGACTCGCGCTCGCCCAGGGTTTGGCGGCCCGGCTAGACGGAGCGTTGAGCGCCGAGAGCGTGCCTGGACGGGGAAGCCGCATCAGCCTTCGCCTGCCCGCCGCATCCGCCGAGGCGTCGATCGCCGACGTACGTGCCCCTGAGGCCCCGCCCTCGGCGCTTCGCGTTCTGGCCGTCGACGACCATCCCGCCAATCTGGCGGTGCTGACCGCCATCCTGTCCGGCCTGGACGCGGAGGTCGTCCTCGCCGGGGACGGCCTGCAGGCGGTCGAGGCGGCCCGAGCGGCAAGGTTCGACCTCATCCTGATGGATATCCAGATGCCGGTCATGGACGGCCTGACCGCCATGCGCGCCATTCGGGCGGAACACGCGAACCCGCCGCCGATCATCGTCATCAGCGCCAATGTCTCTCGCCCGGAAATCATCGAGGCCCGTCTCGCCGGCGCCGCCGAGGTTCTGGGCAAGCCCGTCAGCGCCTTGGGGTTGCTGCGTGCGATTGCGACGGCGATCCCCCAACCCGCCGACGAGCGGCCTTCAGACCAATCTGGCGACAGGGACGCCCAGTCGGCCTGAGAGGGCGTCGGCATCGAACGAACCGTCGCACGGCCCAGGCTGGAATGGGAATGCGCAATACGCTCCTCAAGCCTGGCGAAAAATGACGGGTGCGACGACCGGCAGTCATCGCCGCTGCGACGATCGCGTCATTCACGCAACGATGGATCCCGGCAAATCAGGCGTCGTAAGGGGGCCGCGCCGCCTCGATCTGATTGAACGCCGTCTCGAGCTGGGTCTGGGTGTAGGGCTTGGGCAGGAATAGGCCCCGATCCGGCATCAGGTCGGCGGCCGGAACCAGGGCGCCTGACGTCAGGATGATCTCGATCGGCGGCCATCGGTCGCGGATGGCCGCCGCCAACAGGAGGCCGTTCATCGCGCCGGGCATGTCGATGTCGGTGAAGACGATGCGAATGTCTGGCCGGCTATCGAGAATCCGCACCGCCTCGAGGGCGTCGTGAGCCTCCACCGCCGTATAGCCGGCGTCTTCGACCATCTGGATCGCGCTCAGCCGGATGAGGGGTTCGTCCTCGACCACGAGCACAAGCGGCCCCGTCGGCGGCTTTGGTCGTCGTTCACCTTATCGCTCCGTCAGGATTGCGATAGGGGCCGTGAATTCGGCCGTCAAACCCTCAGGCTCGTAGCGCAACTGCGCCCCCCCGGTTCCCGTCAGCCCGAGATCGATCAGTTTGGAGCCGAAGCCGCGACGGGTGGGAGGCGCCGCAGCGGGGCCGCCGCGTTCACGCCACACCAAGACCAATTCTTCACGGGACAAGGTCCATTCGACCGCAATCCCGCCCCCCTCGACGCTCAAGGCGCCGTGTTTGAGGGCGTTGGTCGCCAGTTCATGCCCCAGCAAGGAGACGGTCTGCGCCACGCGCGCCGAGACCTGGATCGCCGGCCCTTGCAGCGTAAACCGTTCGGAATCGAGGATCTTGTCGAGTGATCCGGAGATGATCTCTTCAAGGTCAGCGACCGCCCAGTCGCGCCTTAGCAAGATGTCGTGGGCGCTCGCGAAGGCCTGAAGACGATCCTCGAACGTCTTGACCAGAGCCCGATCGGCCAGACCGCGCAGGCTCTGCTTGGCGATCGCCTGGACCATGGCGAGGGTGTTTTTCACACGGTGGGTGGCCTCGTGGACCAGGAGGCTTTGATTGCGTTGCGCCAGGACGGAGCCGGTGGTCTCGATGGCGATGTCCAGAATGCCCATCACCTCTTCGTCCTGAAGAAGCGGACTGTAAGAAAAGGTCCAATAGGTGTCTTCTGGATAGCCGTTTCGGCTCATCACCAGATGGAGGTTTTCGAGAAACACCCGTTCGCCAGCCTTCGCCTTGGCGATGAGCGGCGCAATCTCGTCCCAGACATCGTGCCAGACCGTCTGGATGGGACGGCCCAGGGCGGCGGGATGACGGTCGCCCAGGAAGGGGATGTAGGCCGCGTTGTAGAGCAGCGTCTGCGCGTCGCCCCAGGTGGCGCAGGCGGCGAACCCCGTACCCATCAGGATGTCGTAGGTCGTCTGCAGAGCCGGCGACCAGCCCGCCTTCGGACCGAGCGGCGTCTGTCCCCAGTCGAACTGATCAATCAACTCCGGCATCTGCGCCCCGCACTCCATCGACGCCGTCCGGACGCGGCGCGGCATGGAGAGGATTCAGCCTATAGCGCCGCCGCTCACGGCAGGTAAATCCCGCCGTGAAGCCCCCCCCAAAGGCCGCAGGCAGACGCAGGCTGTTCAGAGCGCTCAGCCCGTGGTCTCAAGCCGCCCCCTCCCCTCCTGCGGCAAAATCTAGCCGGCTAGTCCAAGGTCGGATCGATCAGGAACTTCTCGCCGGTCGCCTTGCGCTCATAGGCCTGCAGAACCTCAGGCTTGAGCGCCTCCGCCAGACCAATCGTGCGGGTGTAACGCGTGGCGAATGTGGTCGTGAGTTCGTCGAAGACGCGTTTGCGCAGGCGCGCCGTGGTCTCGGCTCCGACCCGTTGCAGGAAGGGTGTGAGGAGCCACCCGGAGACGCTCCACTGGAAGCCGAAGGCGAGCCGGTCCAGGACCATAGGCGACGGATCGAGCGCGCCGTACACATAGAGCTGTTTGAACTGTGCGGAGCCGTATCGGCTGTACTCCGTCATGCGATTGACCGCGCCCTTCTCCATCGCCCGCATGATGTCGCCGCCCAGCCCACCGCCGCCGATGGCGTCGAAGGCGATCGTCGCCCCGGTTTCGGTGACGGCGTCGACCAGCTGCGTTCGGAAATCTTCGTCCCGGCTGTTCAGGACATGGGCCGCCCCCATGTCCCTCAGCAGACGGACCTGATCGCCAGAGCGCACAATGTTGACGAGCGGCACGCCGTCGCGCGCGCAGATCCGTTGGAGCATCTGGCCGAGACTGGACGCCGCAGCCGTATGAACGATGGCGGAATGCCCCTCGGCGCGGGCGGTTTCGACGAAACCGAGCGCCGTCATCGGATTGACGGTCAGGGCCGCGCCCTGGGCGGCCGTCACGCCTTCGGGGATCGGCAGCGCGTCGCGCGTCCTGATCTTCTTCAGATCGGCGTACATACCGCCGCCGATCATGCCGACCCGACGGCCGATCCAATCTTTCGCCTGGTCACCGGCGGCGACGACCGTCCCCGCCCCTTCGTTCCCCACGGCGAGCGACTGGCCGATCCGCCCCGCGACCCCGCCGCGACGCGCATCGGGGATGTCAAACCGAAGGCGAGGCCGACCCTCGGAACCCTCCGCACGGACCGACGCTGCGTCCGCCGGGCCGAGCAGCAAACCAAGGTCGCTGGGATTGATCGGCGCCGCCTCGATCCGGACCACGATCTCATCGGGGGCGGGGTCGTCCAGGAGGACGTCCTCGAGCGTCAGCGTCAAGCCGCCCTCCTCATCCACTGTCGATCGCAATTCCCGTGCGGTGAGCGTCATGGCGAGGTTTCCTTATAGAGGCCAAAGATGGAGGGCGCTGACGGCGTCGCCGTCTAGCGCGTCTTCTGCGGGCCGCCATGATCTGGGCGCCCACGCGTCCGTTGCAACACTCCGGGCGCCATTCGCTGGGACGGACCCTGGATCAGCTCGACATCTCGCAACCCCGCACGACGTCGCCACAGTCGTGGCGAAGCGTTCCAGGGCGACGCTCGCCTGCCTGCCGTGACATCCGCACGGCCTGGTCAGAGCCCGAGTGACAAGAGTGGCGACGCCCCGGACTTCCAACGCACTGGAACGTCGCGGTCCGGTCTCCGTTAGCTGTCGCAGTCACAAGGAGAACCGCCATGACCGACCTCTCACAGATCAAAGCCCATATGGACGTCATCGGCGCAGACGGCGTCCACCTCGGCACGGTCGACAAGGTGGAAGGCGACCGCATCAAGCTCACCAAGGCCGACAGCGGATCACACAGCGATCATCACCATTATCTCTCCGGCGGTCTGGTCGCCGAAATCGAAGGCAACCAAGTCCGGCTGTCGGCCAACGCCGCTAACGCCGCCCTGCTGGAAGAGGAAGAGGCCGGCGAGGCGATCGCCGACCTGAAATAGCACCCATGACCACTGACAACGCGGCGGTCACCGCCCGACTTCTGGCGATCCGCGAGGACCTTCAAGCCCAGGTCTGGCCGACGGCGGTCGAGGCCGCGAGTTCCGGCGATCACGAACGCATTCGCGATCTGGTCAAGCTGAAGGTCGATATCGAAGCCATCGATTTCGCCCTCGGACATCGCCCCGCAGGATCCGCTGAAGACGGCGACACATGAGTGACCTCAACACGGCGACCGCCGAGGCGTTCGACGGCGTCGAGGGATTGCGCGGTCATGGCTTCGAGGTCGTCCGCTGTCGTGAGGAACGGGGTCGCTTCACGAGCCTTCGCCAACGCGACGCGGCGCCCGGTCCGGCCGGCAAGAGCGACGGGGTCGGCGCCCAGGTTTCGGTCGAAGCGGGCTGATACAGCTCACGCCGCAGCGACGATCGCTGCGGCGGATGCCGCCTCTCGGTCCGGACCTGAAGACGCGTCCTCAATCCATCCTGATCCGCCCTCCCGCATCGTCTGAGCGATGCCCCCTAGTCAGAGCGCGGTAGGGGCGTGTCCGCCGCGAACAATGATCCATCTGATGCCGTGATATCTCGAGGGCGTCTTCACCCTCAGGACAGGGCTTAAAACCTTCGACGCGCTCGCTCCGTCCTCCAAGAGCCGTCAGAGCAGAGACGCGGCTTGCCCCCATCGTCGCGGCCGATGCGACACGGATCGAAGCGGACGCTTCGCTTGCTCTTCCTCGTCGCATCAATCGTCTCGTGTGTCTGTAACCGCGCAGAACCCACGGCCTTTTTCGGAGTTGGTGCACGGCAGTTTCGGACCTTGCATGACCCAGACCTCGACGCCCATCGCCGGCCCCCTCCCGCTCGTCGACGGTCCGGCGCCCGCCCCCGACGACAGGGCGCCCGCGCGCAAGACCCCGCCGGCCGCCGTGGCGGCGAGGCTTATGGCGGCCTGGAGCCAGGAGGCCGGCTCAGACCTGATCTTCGTCGCCGCAAGCGAGCGTCGCGCCGACGAAATCGCCCGCGCACTGGAGGCCATGGCCGCGCCCGCGGGTCCGGTCGTCCTCGTCTTCCCGCCGTGGGATTGCCTGCCCTATGACCGAGCCGCGCCGTCGCGCGAAAGCATGGGGCGGCGGATGGCGGTCCTGCATCATGCGACCGTTCCCGGCACGGCGGCACGTCTGGTGATCACCTCCCCCGAGGCCATGCTGCAGCGGACGCCGCCCGAAGGCGTCGCGACGGCCCGCTTTTCCCTGACGACCGGCGACCCATTGGATCGTGAGGCGCTCGAAGCCTTCGCCCGACGGACCGGCTACATGGCCGACGAGCGCGTCGACGAGCCCGGCGAAATCGCCATCCTGGCCGAGGTCATCGACGTCTACCCGCCTTCGGCGCTGACGCCCTATCGGCTCGTCATCGATCCGGATGGGACGGTGGCCGACATCAAGCCGTTCGATCCGGTGACCCAGCGCTCCCACGACAGCGTCGCCAGCCTGACCCTGACGGCGGCCTCCGAGCTCGTCGTCGCCGAGGCCGACGACAGCGACCGGGCGGACCAGGACCCGCATGCCCTTGCGCGCTTCTATGACGCGCCCCTCGGCACGCTGTTCGACGCCTTCCCTGACGCCCGCCTCCTGCGCGACGACGATGTGGAGGCTCGCCTTACACGCGTCTGGGACCAGATCGCCGAGGCCTATGAGTCCCGTCGCGGGTTCGGCGAGACCGACGGCGCGGCGGCGCCGGTTCCGGATCGCCTCTATCTCTCGCCGGCGGAGGCGACGCGCGCGCTCCGGGACGCGATCGCGCTGGACCTGGAGGGCGTCAGTTCGACGCCCGGCTTCGCGACGGAGCGGAGCCCGGGCGCGGCGCTCAAACACTATATTCAGGATCAGCAATCCCAAGGGCGATCGGTCGTCCTGGCCGGGTTGGCCCATGAGCATCGCGTCATGGCCCGGCTCATGAAGCGAAACGGTCTCGTTCCGCCGGCGCCCGCCCCGTCGTGGAACCCGCTCGCCGGGAACGAATCCGGCGGGCTGACGGCGGTCCTGGCGGACCTTGACGGCGGCTATGAGGACGCCCGCTCGGGCCTGACCGTCCTGACCCCGACCGATATCACCGGCGGCCGGATCGCACGGGCGTCCGGCGCCCCGAATCCGGGCCTGGGCGAGACGGACATCCGTCCGGGCGATGTCGTCATTCATGAGGATCACGGTCTGGGCGTGCTGACGGCGATCGAGGCGTTCGAGGCCGACGGCGTGGTGCGCGACGTCGTGCGGCTGGAATATCATAACGGCGCAACCCTCCTGGCGCCGGTCGAAGAGTTCAACCGGATCTGGCGCTACAGCTCGGAGCCCGCCAGCGTCAGCCTGGATCGGTTGAACACCCAGGGCTGGGCCAAGCGCCGCGCGGAGGTCAGCGCCCAGATCGATGCGACCGCGACCCGGATGGTCGAACTCGCGCGCGCCCGGGAGGCGAGGCGAACCCCTGCCGTCGTCCCGCCCCGAACCGCCTATGCGCGGTTCACGGCCCGGTTCCCGTTTCCGGAGTCCGTCGATCAGCTGTCCGCCATCGACGCCGTCCTGGCCGATCTCGCCTCCGGTCGTCCGATGAACCGGTTGGTCTGCGGCGATGTCGGGTTCGGCAAGACGGAGGTTGCGCTCCGCGCCGCCGCCGCCGTCGCCCTGTCGGGCCGGCAGGTCATGATCGCCGCCCCCACGACGGTGTTGGCCCGCCAGCATTACGAGACCTTCCGTCGCCGTTTCGAGGGCTCGGACGTGACCGTCGCGGCGCTTTCCCGGCTCGTCGAGCCCGGCGAGGCGCGGCGCGTCCGCGACGGCCTGGCCGATGGGACGATCGGGATCGTCGTCGGCACCCAGGCCCTGGCGCAGGAGACGCTCGCCTTCGCCGATCTGGCCCTCGTCGTCATCGACGAGGAACACCGGTTCGGCGCGACTTTGAAAAAGGATCTGGCGGCGCGCGGGGACCATCTCCTTATGATGTCGGCCACGCCGATCCCGCGCACCCTCCAGAGCGCCATGGTCGGCGTTCAGGACGTCAGCGTCATCGCCAGTCCGCCCGCCCGACGCCGGCCGATCCGCACCTTCCTGACCGCATTCGACGAAGCGTCCGTCCGCACCGTCCTGTTGCGCGAGAAAGGCCGTGGCGGCCAGAGTTTCGTCGTCGTGCCGCGGATCGAGGATCTTGAGCCGCTCTCAGAGCGACTGGCCAGGCTCGTTCCGGAGCTCTCCGTCGCCGTTGCGCATGGCAAGCTGTCGGCCGAAGCCCTGGAAGCGGTCATGACCGATTTCGCCGAGGGGCGGGGCGACGTTCTTCTGACCACCAACATCATCGAGAACGGCCTGGACGTGCCGCGGGCCAACACCCTTCTGGTCTGGCGTCCCGATCGCTTCGGGCTGGCGCAACTGCACCAGTTGCGCGGCCGGGTCGGACGCGGACGCCGTCAGGGCTTCGCCTACCTCCTCAGCGACCCTGAGGCGCCTCTGGCCGAAACGACGCGAACGCGACTCCAGACCCTTGAAGCCCTGGATCGGCTCGGCGCCGGGTTCGCCATCAGCGCCCGGGACCTCGACCTGCGCGGCGGCGGCGATCTCGTCGGCGACGAACAGGCCGGGCACATCCATCTGATCGGCGCCAGCCTCTATCAAAGCGTGCTCGCGCGCGCGCTGCGGGCCGCCCGGGGCGAGGCGGCGGCCGACCCCCGCCCTCCCGTCGTGAACTTTGGGACCACGGGGCGGATCCCGCCGGACTATGTGCCGGACGCGACCGTGAGACTCTCGCTGTATGCGCGGCTCCTGCAGATGACCGCCGTCGAGGCGATCGACGCCCTTCAGGAGGAGATCGAGGATCGGTTCGGGCCGCTCCCCGAGGCGGCCGAAACCCTGTTGAGCACGCACAGGCTGACCGCGCTCGCCGCGTCCGCCGGCGTCACGGAGATCAGCTGCGGTCCCAAGGCCACGGCCTTCCGCTTCGACGCCGAGCGGGCGAAGGGTCTTTCGTCCACTCTGTCTTCCTCGCCGGATCGGCGTTGGTCGCGAGAGCGGCTGATCTTCGACACCGCCGCTGAGGCGCCTCACGCCCCCGCCGATCTTGAGGCCTTGCTGGAAACCCTGGCGGCGGCCTGATCGGCGGTCCTTCCTCACCGGGGCGAGAAGGCGCGTTCGCGCCCGGCGTCGCCGCTAGAAGACCGCGCTGGAAGGCCGCTTGGCGGCGGCGAGCTCCTCGGCCGTGGGCGGCCTCAAGACCCGCAGGTCGTCCGATGTCCAGTCGATCAGGCCCATCGCCCGCATGTCGGCGAGCCAGCCGTCCATAGGCCAGACCCCCCAGCGGTGATGGAAGGTGCGGGCGTTGGCCACCAGGGCGGCGAAGTGCTGAAGCGGCGGGTCATAGGCGTCGTGATGCTGGTGATAGACCGCGCCGTCGCCCGTGAAGACCATGGGCACGCCCGCCTTGGCGACCCTGAACCCAAGATCGGTGTCTTCCGCCCCATAGCCGACAAAGGCTTCGTCGAAGCCGCCGACGGCGAAGAAGGTCGAGCGACGCATGCCGAAGGCCAGGGACCAGAGCAGGCCGGGATTTATTTCGATCCGCGCGCCCTGCGCGGGAAACCGTCGCACCGGATGCGCGACG
The DNA here is from genome assembly GCF_049896065.1 of Brevundimonas sp. PWP3-1b1. Lineage (NCBI taxonomy): Bacteria > Pseudomonadati > Pseudomonadota > Alphaproteobacteria > Caulobacterales > Caulobacteraceae > Brevundimonas > Brevundimonas sp. PWP3-1b1. Next base: position 1,619,860 of record NZ_JAFCTO010000001.1, read on the forward strand.
CCCGCCTGATCGAGGTCCGCTTCCGTCCAGGCCGCACGCGCCGCGCCGGACAGCAGGTAAAGGACCTTCGGACAGGCCACGACATCCTCGGCCTCCAGCAGGCCGGCCACGACGCCGCAGGTCGCGGCCGCCGGGATACAGTCGACGTCCAGGAACAGCAGCTGTTCGCCTTGGGCCAAGGCGGCGCTCCTGTTGCGCGCCGCCGCCAGCGGCAGCCTCTCCCCTGGAAGGCGCTCGATGCGGATCGGAAAGCCCGCCTTCGGCGTCGAAATGGGCCGATCGCTCATGTCGATGATGATCAGCTCGGCCGGCGCCGCGACGCTGCGATCAAGACCGGCGATCAGCTGGTCGAGGTGGCCTTGGCGATTGCGGACCAGGGTCAGGACGCTCAGGGTCATGGTCGTCTCCACAGATCGAGCCGATAGCCCGGGTGACGCGCGTCGAGAGACACGCTGAGGATGTCATCCAGGTCGCGCCAAAGCCTCGTCACGGCGCCGTCTCCCGTCTGCGGATAGTCGGTCTTTCCCGTCCAGTGCACCAGAAGGACCAGGCCACCGGGCACGAGATGGGCGCGGACGAACGCCGCTGCGGCCGCCAGATCCTGGTCGCTCCAGTAGTAGGCGACTTCGGACAGGACGATCAGGTCGAAGGGGCCGGCGAGCGCCACGTCATGGGGAAAGGCGGCCTGGCGAAACGCGAGATGCGGACGGTGTCCCAGTCGACGCCGGGCCCGGTCCAGGGCGGTCCGGCTGATGTCGAGCGCCACCAGCGCCTCGCATCGGTCCGCCAGCCGCGCCGTCAGGGCGCCGCCGGCGCATCCGACCTCGAGGCCGCGCCGAAACCTTCGGTCGCCCAGGCTCGCGACCGTGCGGGCGTGTTTCTCGGCTTCGTAGGGGCGGCTTTCCAACCCCCAGGGGTCGGGATCCCCCGAGAAGACGTCCTCGAAATAGTCCGCGCCGAGGGAGGAATCAGCCATGGGGAGCCTTTCGCAGATAAAGTCGGTCGCAGGCGGCCGAGAGCCGATCCGGCGTCTCCAGACGGAATCCCGGCCCCATCATCGGCGTCCGTTGGCTCCGATGCGCGGCCAGGGCGAGGGCTCGTCGGCCGGCCGCCAAAGGACGGGTCGCCAACTGCAGATCGCCCTGCGCCGCCGGCCGCGCCCAGACGCCATATTCGAACAGGGCGACCGGCCGGCCGGCCAGTTTGACCACCCGACGCGCCAACCGTCCTGCGGCTTCGTGATCGCAATGGGGTTCACACACCGCCGTGACGGCGAGCGCGTCGATGCGGAGGCGGCGACAGAGCCAGGCCAGACGGCGCGCAGTCGCCTCGAAGAGAGCGTCGCCGACGACCGGCGGCGCAGCGTCCGGCCAATCGAGAAAGATCGGCTGCGCCGTCGCGCGCCCTGTCAGCCGGAGGATCGCGCGGCGCGCCTCCCCTCTGCGGATCGCGACCAGGCGGCGGCGCGCGCGATCGTCGGCATGGGGATGGGAGGCGCCGCCGTCCGTCACGATGACCACGCCGCCGAGGCATCCCTCTTCCGACGCCTGCTGAATCAGGGCGCCGGCGCCAAGCGTCTCGTCATCGGCATGCGGCGCCAGGACGAGCCATCGCGCCCGGGCCCAGCGCGACCTGGCCAAGGGAGCGGCGCCGACCGGCCCGAGCTTGGGGCTCACCACAGGGCGTCTCCCGCACCCCAGAGGTCGTGATCCAGCCAGGTCTTGGCCGCCTCGTCGCGCGCATGGTCGGGTCCGGCCTGGCGGAGGTACAGGCTCAGATCGCGGATGATCTTGTCCAGCCGTTCGCCGTCGAAGGCGCTGCGGGTTCCCGTCGCCCGGGCAGCCAGCTCCATCACGTCCAGCGCGCTTCGCTCGACGACGCCGCGGGTCGCCCGCGCAAAATCGGCCGCGTCCCTGGCCTCCGTCGCGGCCCGCTCGGCGGCTTCGCGAACCCACAGATAGGCGGTGCGGGCGGCGACGACCGCCTCGGCGAATTTGGCGCGCTGCAACGGATCGCGCCGCGCCGCTTCGGACAGGGCCTCGCGCATCGCCAGGACGAGACCCTCGACGCCGCCGAGCTGGACCGCCGTGAAACGCCAGGCCCCGGCGGTGAAGCGGGGTTCGCGGTCGTAGTCGCCCGGCTGTCCCAAAAGACTGAGGTCCGTCACCGGCAGATCGGTGACGTCGTATCGACCGCTCAGGGTCGCCCGCATGCCGCGGACGCGCCATCCCGTCAGATCGGCTCGCTCGCCGCAATCCGCCGGCACGACGGCGAGACGACGCGGTCCCTCGGCAGGCTGAACGGTGACGACGGCATAGGCGAGCCCGCCCGCCCCGGTGGCGAACATCTTGGCGCCCGACAGCCGGCCCTCCCGGAGCTGGACGCCCGGCTGGGGTTCCGTGGCCCAGACCCCGAACCAGCCGCCGGCGGCGAGTACATCCGCCAGCCAGAGCTTCTGCTCGGGCGCGCCATACCAGTCGAACAGGGCCAGCGCATTGACATGGCCCTCGAAGAGCCGGCCCACGCTCAGGTCCGCGCGTCCGACCCGGCGCAGATCGTCCAGGAGGGCCAGGGCCTTCAGGGCCGGCGTGGCGAAGGCTCCGCCGCCGCTGGCTGCCGGGGCGTAGCGCCGGTGCAGGCCGAGCGTCCGGAGCAGCGCCAGGCTGTCGACCGGAAAGCGCGGCGAGGCGTCGTAGCGCTCGCCGAGCGCCGCCAGGGCGTCATGGACGCCGTCTGCGGAGAGGTCCGGGACGATTGCAGGCGCGTCAGGCATCATTATTTTCTCGTCTTCGATCCGCCAGTTCAACCAGCCAATGGCCGGCGGCCTCGACCCCCTCCCCGCGCAAACCGTCTCGGGCCTGCGGGTCAAGGCCCCGCGCCGCAGCAATAATCCCCGGCCAGGCCTTAGGTTCGGGCCATGCGGCCAGGACGACGGCGGCGCCGGCCTGGGCGAGCCCTGCGGCCTTGGCCGCCTGCTCCTCATAGGGTCGGGGTTCGGGCAGGCAGACGAACGGACGATCCGCCGCGAGAACGGCGTCGACGAGACCGTCGCCCGCCGCCCCGACGACGACGCCGGCCTTTTCGATTTCCGAGTTCACATCCTCGATCCAGCCCTTCAACACCAAATTTGGCGGCGCAAGGGACGGCGCCGTCACAGGCCCGATCGCCGTCCATCGGACGTTCGGCGTCGCGGAGGCGGCTGCGGCCAGTTGCGCCCCGTCCATCGGCGCGCCGCCTCGCCCGTGAACCACCAGGACCGCGTCCGGATCGCCCGGACCGACGTCGGCGCGCCGCGCCGGCGCAAAGTAACGGGTCCGCGCCCGCACCCAATCCGGCGTATCGGGATGCTCCAGCCTCGAATGCCAGGGCGCGAGCAGCGCCTCTGCACCCCGGAAGGCTTCCAGATGGGCCGTATCCGTTCGGGCGCCGGACAGCCGCACATAGACGACCGGCGTCGACGCCAGCCTGGCCAGGAGCGCCACCTCGACCGACACATCCACTACGACGAGCGCCGGGGCGGCCGTCGCGATCCATGTCGAAAGGTCGGCGACGCGCTGGCGCAATCCCGCGACGCCATAGGGCGCGTAATGAAGCCCCTTGGGCAGATCCGGTCCGCCGTCCGCGCCGAACCCCGTGGCGGCGTCGGCCCGGTCGTCGGGAAGATCGACCACGGCGACCTCGCCGCCGCGACCCGCGAGCCCGGTCCCCAGGAGGACGAAGCGTGTCGGCGCGGCGGCCGCGACCTGAAGGGCGCGCTGGCGATGACCCTCCCCCTGATGGTGGACATAGTAGCCGATCGGACGGGTCATGGCGCGACGCCGGCGGGTTGAAGCCTGGGCTTCAGGTCCAGCGCATAGTCCAGCGGCATGGGCGGCAGGTGCGGCTCCGCTTCCGCGATCCGCTGCGCGCCGTCGGGCAGACGGCGAAGGTCGCGGCGCCACAAGGCGCGCGCCCGCCAATGGGAGAAGGCGGGCGCCCTCAGGAGCTCCTGTCCCGCCGTCTGGCGCGCCAGCAGGGCCATGGCCTGGGCCATGCCGTCCTGCGCCCGTCCATGCGCGCGCGCGGAGACGCGGGTCCAGACGCTGAGCGGATGAACCAGTCTGGCGCCGGCGCGCTGGGCCGCCAGCACCAGGGCGCGATCCTCCCCCGTGGGCAGACGCGGCGTCCCGCCCGCCGCCCTGTAGGCCGCAGTAGTGATGGCGAGACTGGCGCCGGTATGGTCGCCGTGACGGGGGGCCGGATCCCAGGGGACCGGGTCCAGGGCGTCCTCGATCGCCCTCACCTCCCGCCAGTAGTCGCGCCAGACCGCCCAACCGGTCTGGAGCGCCTGGCTCTCCGGCTCGTCCTCGTCCAGCGTCAGGGCGCCCCCGACGAGATCGGCCCCCGCAGAGACGGCGTCGAGATTGGCCGAGACCCAGTCCGACGGCGGCCGGGCGTCGGCGTCGGTCGACAAAAGCACCCCCTTCCCGTCCAGGAGGTCCAGGCCCAGGTCCAGGGCCGCCGCCCGGGCGCTGCCCGCATGGGCGTGCTCCGGCGCAAACGTGTGTTCGACGATGGACAGCGTCAGTGTGGCCTCATGGGCGGCCGCGACCGCCTCGGCCTGCCGCCGGGTCCCGTCGGTCGTATTGTTGATGCAGAGCGCCACGCGGACCCGGCCCACGCCGGTCTGATGCGCGAGCGCGTCGAGCAGGCGCGGAAGGCGGTCAGCCTCGTCCCGCGCCGGCACGCAGACACAGAAGGGGGCGACGCTCACGCCGTGAGCCGTTCGCCGGGGCTGTCGTTGGCGACGGCCAGCCGGTCCGCCGTCAGATCGCGATAGAGCGCCTCGTATCGCTGCACCATCTCACCGGCGTCACAGGCCTGCTCGGCCCGCGCCCGGCAGGCGCGGCGCGACAGTCCGACGGCCCCGCGGGCGGCGCGGGCGAGGTCGGCGGGATCGTCCGGCGACGCCAGCACGCCGCAGGCCGGCGTGAGGATTTCCGGTATGGCGCCCCGCGCAAAGGCCGCGACGGGCGTGCCGCTCGCCAGGGCCTCGGCGACGACGAGGCCGTAGGGCTCGTCCCAGCAAGGCGTGCACAGCGCAGCGGCGGCGCATCCGATCTCCTGCGCCAGAGCGCGGTGGTCGAGGTGGCCGAGATACAGGGTGTCGGACGACAGCCGCGGCAGGATTTCGCGATGATGATAGTCCGGGTCGGCGATCGGCCCGGCGAACCGGAGCGGCAGTCCGGCCAGGCGGGCGGCGTCCAGGGCGTGGTGCAGCCCCTTTTCCGGCACGATCCGCCCGTACCAGATCAGATGCGGCGGTCCGGACGCCTCGGCGTGAAACGCGAAGCTTTCGAGGTCGATCCCGTTCAGGATGACATGATCCAGCGGCACGACGTCCTGCCAGCTCGCCCTGATGGATTCCGAAACGCCGACGTAGCGGATGTTTCCGCCCCGGCTCTCGCGCACCCCGCTTTCCAGCCAACAGAAGGGCGGGGTGTGAAGCGTGGTCACCATCGGCATGGGCAGGGTGTCGGCCATCGACACCGGCAGATAGTGCAGGCTGTTGTTGTGGATCACGTCGAAGCGGCTTCGCCGCAGCCGGGTCATCAGGGACAGATAGGCGTGATGTTCACGGAAGAAGGCGACGTCGCCCGCTTCAGCGGTCCCGACCTTCGCCATCTCCGTCTGTTCGCAGATCGCCTCAAGGCCAAGCGCAGGATCGGATCGCGTCGCCGCAAAGAGGGTGACGTCATGGCCGTGCCGCCGCAGCAGACGACATAGCAGATGGGTGTGCATCTCCAGCCCGCCGGCGAACGGCTCGGCGATGGGATATTTAAGATGTGCGATGACGCCGATGCGCATCAAGTTCCGGCCCTGCCCCAACCCGAGCCATATTGGGCTCGTTCAACGTTTTACACGTGACGACGTAAGACCAACCGTGGCCTATCGGTTCCTCTGTGCGGTTCCGCTCTCCGCCCTGTCGCGTTTGACCGGATGACTGGCAGTAGGTTGTAGTCGATATCTTGGCTCAGGACCGACGAATACGCAGGCGCTTCTTGCCGCGCGGCGAAGACTTTCAACTTTCTTGGACCCTGAGCCGCGAACGCGCGTTCCCGGCTCTGAGCAACCAGCGAGGAAGCCTATGACCGCACCGATCACATCAACCTTCGCAACGCGTCGAGACGCCGAGATGGTGGTCGAACGCCTTGTTCAGACCCATGGGGTCTCCCGCGACGCCATCCGGGTCGCTCCCGATGGACAAGAGAATACGGTGGGCGACAGGGCCTCCGGCGGCGATCTGGAAGCCGCAGATCCCAGTGTCGAGGCGAGATCGGACGCGCCGGTGGAAGGGCGAATCGCGGTCTCGGTCACGCCAGGCTCAGCGGACGACGCCGAAATCTTCCGGGCCGCGTTCCGAGAGTTCAACGGCGAGGCTGAGCCGAATGCTTCCGCGTCCGTCTAGACCCGCGACGACGCTTTCGCGCGCCGCATCCGCCGACAGACCCCGGGGCGAGCGCCCGCCTCGCCCGCCATGCCGACCCGTTCCTGTCCCGGGCAGCTGAGCCCGACCGTTCACCGAAAAGGAGGCCCTCGACCATGTCCGACCCCCTCTCAACCGACGCCGACGTCCAGTCGCCGGCCTTCAACGACAAGGATGAAGTGGAGGGCGCCTATGACGCCACCAGCATCCGCGCCGTCATGATCAATCGGCCGCGTCAGGCGCTGTATGACTATTGGCGCGACTTCCGGAACCTGCCCAGCTTCATGGAGAATGTGAAGTCGGTCGATGTGCTGGACGACGCCCGGTCCAGTTGGACCGTCGCCGGTCCGGCGGGCGCGGAAATCGAACTGGTCAGCGAGATCACCGACGACCGTCCCGGCGAATATATCGCCTGGCGTTCCACCGAGGACAGCGACGTCGATCATGAGGGCTGGATCGCGTTTCGCGACAACGCCTTCGGCCGAGGCACCGAGGTCCGCGTTCTGATCAGCTACGACCCGCCTGCGGGCGCCGTCGGCAAACTGGTCGCGAAGGTGATGCAGCGAGAGCCCCGGGTTCAGGCCCGGCGCGAACTGCGGCGCTTCAAGCAACTGATGGAAACGGGCGAGGTCCCGACGTCCAAGGCCCCCGATGCGGCGCCGCGCGCCGATCGTCATTTCTGATCCCGGAAGGAAGTCCCATGCGCGCCCTGACCTGGCACGGCAAACATAATGTTCAGGTGGATACGGTCCCCGATCCTCAGATCATCAACCCCCGCGATGCGATCATCAAGATCACGGCCACGGCCATCTGCGGCTCGGACCTGCACCTCTACGACAGCGTCATCCCCGGCATGTCCAATGGCGACATCCTCGGCCATGAGTTCATGGGCGAGGTCGTCGAGATCGGCCGGGGCGACACCAGCCTTCAGGTCGGTCAGAAGGTGGTCGTGCCCTTCGTGATCGCCTGCGGCTCCTGCTTCCATTGCGGCAAACAGCAGTTTTCGGCCTGCGACAACTCCAATCCGGCCGACAAGTCCGACGCGTCCGAGATCGCCTACGGCTATCCGGCCGCCGGCCTGTTCGGTTATTCCCACCTGACCGGCGGCTATGCGGGCGGCCAGGCGGAATATGTCCGCGTCCCCTATTCCGACATCGGCCCGATCGTGGTGCCCGACGGGATCGAGGACGAGCGAGTGCTGTTCCTGTCCGACATCTTCCCCACCGGCTGGATGGCGGCCGAGAACGCCGGGATCGAGCCGGGCGACACGGTGGCGATCTGGGGCTGCGGTCCGGTCGGCCTGTTCGCGATCAAGAGCGCAAAACTGATGGGCGCCGGACGCATCATCGCCATCGACCATCACCCGCGCCGGCTTGAGCTGGCCAAGGCCAACGGGGCGGAGGTGCTCAACTATCACGAGGTCAAGATCCGCGAAGCCCTGATGGAGATGACCGCCGGCATCGGTCCGGACGCCTGTATCGACGCCGTCGGCATGGAGGCGCACGGCTTTTCACCCGACAACGTCATCGACGCCGTCAAGCAGGAGACCAGGCTTGGCACCGACCGTCCGCATGTGCTGCGAGAAACCCTCATGGCCTGTCGGAAAGGGGGTCGGATCTCCATACCGGGCGTCTATGGCGGACTCGGCGACAAGCTGCCGATCGGGGCCCTCATGCAAAAGGGCCTGACCATCAAGACCGGTCAGACGCATGTGCAGAAATATCTGCCCCAACTGCTGGACCTTGTCCTGGACGGCAAGATCGACACCACGGACCTCATCAGCCACCGCCTGCCGCTGGAGCAGGCCCCCGAGGCCTACAAAAACTTCCACGACAATCCGAACGAGTGGACGAAGGTCGTGCTCAAACCCCACTGATCGCGTCCGGCAGGCGGCCCACAGGCCGAGGGGCCGCCTGCCGACGACGCCCCGCGGTCGTCCGTCCCCGGTTCGGAGCGACCACGCGCCCGGAACAACCGCCCCGACCGGGAGGTTTCAACCCCAAGGGCCCGTCACAAGGCGGGCGTCACAGCAAGGATCTTTTCATGACCGAACGTCTCTACACCTTGAGAATAGGCCAGACCGACGGCCGCGAGCGCAGCGTCCAGGTCCGATCGGAAACGGATGTTCAGGCGGCCGACGCCGCCGCCCCTCTGCTCTCGGAGGGCGAGACCATCCTGTCGATTTCGGAGATCTCGGATGACGGCGCGGTCGTCGCCGACGCGCCCGCGCCCCAGTCATAGGCCGCCGAGCTCGCTCCCGTGACGCCTGGCGTCGCGGCCGCGCCACAAGACATCCGCTAGCCTGGGGTCGCCGACGAGGCCGTGGAGGTCACGTCCGACCGGGACCGTGCGGCTGCGAAAAAATATAGACGCCCGCCGCGACGAGACGATCGTGCAGGCCCGGATCGACCCCGTCGAAATCCTCGGTCGGCGGCGGCTCACATTCGACGACCAGACGACCGTCGCACCAGACGGCGACCGGCGCCTTCAGCGCAAAGGCCCGGCGCCGGGCCTGGCGGAGGGCGTCCGCGACATCGCCCGCGATGAGGGTCTCCGGCTCGCCCCCCTGCCGGAAGCGCAGTTGATAGCCCAGCACGGGCGTCCTCGGTCTCATGACGCCCCCTCCCGGCCAGGCCGGGCCGCCCCCAGCGAATTCACGTCGAGCCTGATCATCGCCGCCTCACGGCCGCGACAGGACAGCGCGCTCAGCGCCGTGCTCCGCGCGCAGATGAACAGGTCGGCCTTCCAGCCATAGGCGCTCCACGGTTATCGCCCTCCATCCCTCAGGGAGGACCACGGGCCGGGCCGGCCAGTCGGCGGGGGCGCCGCGCGCTTCCAGTCCGGTCAGTCCGTAGACAATGCCGAGCAGCAGCCCCCCGAGGTTGGCGAAGAAGGGTCCCGCCGCGGTCTCGCTGTCCGGGTGGTCGGCCCGATACTCCAGACACTGGTGGAACCGTCCGGCGTCGTAGGCTGCGTATCCCTCCTCGAACAGCTTCAGCGCCAAGGTGCGATCGCCGGCGAGCGCCGCCCAGGCGGCATACAGGGCCGGAAACATCGGCGAACCCACATAGGCCTTCCAGTGCGCCAGATAGAAGTCGAGCGTCGCCTTCGCCACATCGGGTCCGGCCGGATATCCGCCCGGAAACAGGCCGGCCAGGGGTGATGGCGTGGCCCCCTTGGGCTCGTCGATCCGGAAGCCGTCATGGGCGGCGATCACCCCATCCGCCCGGAGGGGCAGGTAGAGCTGGTCGCAGACCTGACGCCAGGCCTCCGGCGAAGGCCTGCCCAGGGCCTCTGCGGCGGCCGTGGCGCGCGTCAAGACATCCCGGGCGAACATCAGGGTGAAGGCGTCGTTGTCCGGCGGAACCGGCACCTCGGCCGGACCGGTGGCCCGGATCAACTCAAAGCCGCGATCGGTTCGGACCATCCGGCTGACGATCCAGTCCGCCACCCCGCTGAGGACGGGCCACGCGTCCTCGCGCAGGAAGGCCGCGTCGCCCGTCGCATCGGCATAGAGGCTGAAGGCGCGTGCGACATGCAGCGATCCGTGGTCCTCGTGCGCCGCGCCCGATCCGCCGCCGGGCGTCGCCTCCTGCCCGGTCGAGGGCGCCGCCTCCCAGGGGAACTGCAGCCCCTGACGTCCCGACAGGCGGGCGTTGGCGCCCGCAGCGGCCAGGCCGCGACTGCGGAAGTCCAGCAGGGCGCGCGCGGCGTCGGGTTGGCTGAGGATCAGGGGTGGGACGCAGAAGGCGTCGATGTCCCACATCACATGGCCGTAGTAGTAGGAATAGTCATGCCAGGTCGCCAGCCCGAAGATCGAGGTCGCGGCCGGCGAGGCGGCGTGGACGGAACTGTTGAGATAGAAGAAGGCCGCGTCGATCAGGGCCTGATGCTCGGGCCTGGCGCCCTCGACCACGATCCGGCCCCGCCAGAGGGCGCGCCAGGCCTCGCGGTTTCGGGCGCGCAAGGTCTCGAATCCGGTCTCGGCCGCACGCGCGACGCGGCGCACCGCCTCCTCGTCCGGACGGGCGTGCACCAGCGAGGGGACCAGGGCCGCCATCTGTCGCAGGCGCGCGCCCCGTTTGCCGACGCGCCCGAGATCGTAGGCGGTCTGGAGCGGCCCGGACACATCCCACGTGGCGACGCTCCGAGCCGCAGCCGGTCGGGTCTCGGTCCAGAGGGCGAGGCCGCAGGTCGAGAGGTCGCCCTCGGTGGTCCAGAGCAGAGATCCGTCGCAGGCGGGCTCGGCTTCGCCCGGCGTATCGGTGCTCCGTCGCGTCACCCGCCCCCGCAGACCGGCGGTCGCCACGACGGCGCGGATCTGGAGCCCGCACGCCCTGTCGGGTCGCACAAAGACCTCTTGCAGCACCACGGTCGGGGCCGTGCGGCTTGCAAAGGTGACCACCTCGAACTGAGCTGTCACCTCCCCGAGGCGGGCGGTCCACCGACTGGTCAGTTCCCCGGTGGAGAAGTCGTAGTCCTGAACCAGGTCGGTGACGCACCAGGGCTGATCCGACAGCCAGACGCCTTCGATGCAGACGTCGGCCGCCAAAGGATAGGGCACGGGCGCGGCCGCCTCGATCCGTCGTTCCGGATGTTCGCCGGCGACGCCGTTCACGAGGGTCATGCCGGGGGCGAGCGCCATCTCGCGGACGCGCAGACCGATCAGGCCGTTTGACACATAGGCCGGCAGGGCGCCGTTGCGGGGGCCATGCGCCGGCGGCGGGCTGATCGGGCGCCAGGCCTTCCCCTCACCGCCAGCCATCGAGCACCTCGGCGCATTCGGCGGTTTCGACCTGCTGGGCGAACCGGTCATGATAAAGGGCCAGCAGATGGTCGTGAGGGTCATCGGCGGAGCTGCAGACCGCGTCGGTGACGACCACGACCCGGTACCCCAGATCGATGGCGCCCAGAACCGCCGCCAGAACGCAGACGTCGGTTTCGGCGCCGGTGACCACCAGGGTGTCGACGCCGAGCGCGCGCAGTTCAGCGTCCAGCCCCGTGCCGAGCCACGGCGAATAGACCCTCTTGTCGATCAGGCGGCCGGGCGGCGTGAACCTCTGCAGCGGACCGGCGAGATCGACCATTGACGAGCCCATCGCCTCCAGGGTCATCGAGGACCAGCGGCGCCAGTAGTCGCGCCATGTCCCGCGCCCTTCCCCCACCCGGGCCGCCGGGATGAAACGGGTGAAGATCGTCCGGTCGGCCTTGGCCTCGCAGAGCTTGACGAGGACGGGCATGACCCGCTCGGCCCACGGCGTGCGCCATTCGGTGTCCTCGACGAACATCCGCTGCATGTCGATGCACAGGTGAACGGTCGAAGTCGGCAGGGGCGCATGCAGACCGGCCACGGTCAGATCTCCTCTGGCTTGCGGGCTTGGAGAGGCTCGTGGGTCGCCGTCTCGCCGGCATGATGTTCGATGCGCCCGCTTTCGACCTCCGCCCGGGAAAAGACTTCCTCCTGGCCCGAGTCCAACAGTTCGGTCCCGGCTCCGCCCAGGCCGCCCTGGGCCAGGCCGGAGCGGGCGTCAGCGGCCTGTTTCCGGTTCGGCGACCGCCGAGGATCATCCTCTTCCGCTCCCACGGTCATCGTTCTCTCCCTGTCCAAGTCAATCGCATAGGCCGGGGCGTTCGTTCCCTCTCGCCGGGCCAAACCCTGCCTGTGTCCATGACCGGACTCGACTGCGCCGGGTTCGTCCCCGGCGACCTTGGCGTCGGACTTCGGATCGCCGTCGCGAAAGCGCCACTTCATGACGAGAACCCCAGAGGCCATGACCAAAGCGCAGCTGTTGGCGACGGTGACGGGCCAGGCCTGGGTCATGACGCCATAGACCACCCAGAGAATGAAGCAGGACACCGTAAGCGAATAGGTCTTGAGACTGACGGCCGAGGCGTCCCGCTCCTTCCAGATCTTGATCCCCTGGGGCGCGAAACTGGTCACCGAGCAGATCGCAGCGGCTGATCCCACGATATTGGCGACTGTCTCATTCATAAGCCCGCAACGTGGCCCTGCCCCCCCCTGTTCCTATGCGCGAAAGCGCTCAGTCGCCTGCCGGGCCGCCCTGACCTGACACGAACGTCCATCAATCCCGGAGCGGCTCGGCTCAGCTTCGCCGCAGCCGCAAGCCGTCTGCGTCCGAACCGCGCCCGTCCTGATCCTTCACAGCACATCCGGCCCCTTCCGGGCCTTTTCCACCAGGTCCGCCGTCAGGCGGTCGGGACCCAGGGCCCATCGGGCGAGCGCAGCGTCAAAGACGGCGGGCTCCGGCGAGACCTGGGCGAACAGGGTCATGGAGGACCGGAACTTCAGATCGTCCGGCGATCCGAACAGGCGATGCAGCGAGGCCGCCGGCGCCGTCGTGGCCGCCTCTGCGGCTTGGACAAGCCGGTCGCCCAGGATCGGATGCGCCAAATAGGCCCGGGCCTCGGCCAGAGACGCGATCCCGTAGAAGACGGCGGTGGGCGACCGTCCCAGCGATCGGGCCTGAGGAAAGACGAACCACATCCAGTGGCTCGCCTTGCGACCAGCGGCGAACTCGGCCATCGCCGTGTCGAACACCCCGTCCTGCGCCGTCACGAACCGTTCCAGGTCGGCGGTCATGCTTCACCTCCGTCCAGCGCAGCGAACCAGTCCGCATAGAGGGTGTTCCGCGCCATGCGGCGGTTGAGGTCCGGCGCCCCGTCGTCCCACCAGACCGGACCGCGTTCGCCCAGCGCGATCTTGGCCGTGTCGACGGCGCGACGCGCGGCGGCCAGGGCGTCCTCTTCCGCCGCAGCCAGGGCCGCACGGACGGATCGACGCGCCGCCATCAGGTCCTGGACGCGCCGCTGGCGCGTCTCTGCAGCGAGCGTCGGATCGGCGCAGCGCCACAGGCGGCCGCGCACCACGAAATAGCGGCCGTCGGGCGTGGTCGGATGAGGCGAAGTCGCGGGCATGGACGGACAACGCCCGACCCGCGAGATGTCGCCGCCCACAGACCGCTCCACAGGTCCACATCCTCGCGCCTTGACTCTCGCGGCGTTCGATAAGAACAAATGCGGAACATTGAACGGTTCGCCCAGTTCAGGAGATCATGTCCGTCGCCCCGTCCCCGTTTCAGGCCTTGCGTTCCGAGATCGCCCGCATCGAGGCGTTCCGGCGCACACCCCGCGGCGTCCTGCCGTTCGGCCTGGACGCCCTCGACCGTCGGCTGCCCGCCGGCGGCCTGGCGCTGGGCGCGCTGCATGAGGTGGCCGGCGGCGGAGACGGCGCCGTGGACGGGGCGGTCGCCGCCCTCTTCGCCGCGGGCGTCGCCGCCCGCACCCAGGGTCCGGTGCTCTGGTGCGTCACCCGGCCGGATCTGTTCGCCCCGGCGCTGGAACAGGCCGGCCTCTCGTCCAACCGGGTGATCTATGTGGAGGCCGGCGACGAGGCCGGCGTGCTGGCCGCCTTCGAGGACGGCCTGCGCCACGGCGGCTTCGGCGCGGTCGTCGGCGAGGTGGCCCGCCTGTCCATGACCGCGTCCCGGCGGCTGCAGCTGGTCGCCGAGGACAGCGGATCCCTCGGCCTGGCGGTGCGACGATGGCGTCGCCAGGCCGAGGCGGCGGACTTCGGCCAGCCCACGGCGGCCGCCACGAGGTGGCGGGTCACCGCCCTGCCCTCCGCCCCCCTGCCCGTCGCCGGCGTCGGACGCCCGCGCTGGTTCGTCGAACTGATCCGCTGCCGCGCCGGAGCCTGCGCGGATTTCGAACTGGAAGCCTGCGATGAGACGGGTCGTCTCGCTCTACCTGCCCACTTGGCCGACCGACCGATTGCGGCGCCGGCTTGGACCGGACGCGCCGTCGCCTGAGACGCCTCTCGTCCTGGTGGGCCGTCAGGGCCGTAAACGCCTGGTCCTGGCCGCCGACCCCGCCGCCCTCGCCCATCGTCTGCATCCCGGCATGGCCGCGACCCAGGCGCGCGCGCTCGTGGGCGACCTGGTGGTCCACCCCTTCGATCCCGCAGGAGACGCCGCGGCCCTGGATCAGCTCGCCCTGTGGGCGCTGCGCCGCTATGCGCCCATCGTCGCCGCCGACCCGCCGGACGGACTGGTGCTCGACGGCACCGGCGCCGGCCACCGATACGGCGGCGACCAGGGCCTGCTCGACGATCTGATCGCCCAGACCGCCGGCGTCGGCCTCGACGCCCGCGCCGCCCTCGCCGACACCTGGGGCGCCGCCCACGCCCTCGCACGCCAGGTCGCTCGACCAACGATCGCGGTCGAACGCGGCGGCCCCGCGATCCGCCATCTTCCAGTGCGCGCCCTGCGCCTTCCCGCCGACATGGTCGAAGGCCTGGAGCGCCTGGGGATCGACACCATCGGCGAGCTGGAGGCCAAGCCGCGCGCGCCCCTGGCCCTGCGGTTCGGCCCCGAGCTGACGCGGCGGCTGGACCAGGCCTATGGGCGCGCGCCCGAGCCGATCACCCCCATCGACGCCCCGGAGCTGATCCAGGTCCGACGCCTGTTCGCCGAACCGATCGGCGCCCCCGAGACCCTGGCCCGCTATACGCTCAAACTGGTCGAGGCCCTCAGCGCTGCGCTGGAAAGCCAGGGCCTTGGCGCGACGCGGCTCGATCTGCGCTTCGAACGGATCGACAACCGGACCGAGGCCATCCGCGTGGGCCTCGCCCGCCCCGTCCGCGATATCCAACGGCTCGCGCGCCTGCTCTGCGACCGGATCGAGACCGTCGATCCCGGCCTGGGCGTCGAAGCCATGGTCCTGGCCGCCCCCGTCGTCCTGCCGCTGGATTGGTCGCCGACGTCCGGCGACCTGACCGGCCCGGCCACGCCCGACATCGGCGACCTCGTCGATCTCCTGGCCAATCGTCTCGGCCCGCAAAACCTGTATCGGCTGGCCCCAGCCCAGAGCGACGTCCCCGAACGCGCGACCCGCAAACTCCCCCCCACCGCCCCGCCGGTGACGGAGACCTGGACCCGGCGCTGGCCGCGCCCCTCGCGGCTTCTCGCCCGCCCCGAGGCGATCGAGGCCGTCGCCCTCCTGCCGGATCAGCCGCCGGTCGCCTTCAGTTGGCGGGGCGTTCGCCACCGGGTCAAAAAGGCTGACGGCCCGGAGCGGATCTTCGGCGAATGGTGGCGGCGCGACGGCGAACGCGACGCCGTGAGGGATTATTTCCAACTGGAGGACGAGGCCGGGGCCCGCTTCTGGGTCTATCGGCGCGGCGACGGCGAACAGGCCCAGACAGGCGACCTAAGCTGGTGGCTCCACGGCCTGTTCGGCTGACGCCCGTCCATCGTCAACCGATGTCGGCCTTGGCCTTCAGCGCCGCGATGCGCAGCCTGCACAGGTCCCTGGGGCCCTTCGAGCGACTATGGTCACGCGCGCGACCGCGCCGTCGCAGCGGCGCTTTGGTCCATCCAGACGGACCGGTCCGACCCTAGCAGGCGCCGCATAGCGTTGCGTCAGCGTGCCGGTCCTGCCGGAGCTTGGGCGAGCGGTACGGGTCTAACGTCAGGCTGCCCTTTCGCACCGGCCTTGGCTCGCGCAGCCGTCGATGAACAGGCGTCTCCGCGACGACGGAAATGACCCACCCCGCATCTCGCACACGAAGGATGAGGGGGACATATTCCCTCGGGCGAGCATCAGCGAATGCCGCCTTGAAGCCACGCCCCTGGCCGCCGTAAACGCCGTCGACGGCTTCGTCCTGACAATCATCGACGGCTGGGCGCCTGGGCCGGAAGCAGGACAGTTCGGCCCGCCCCGGAGCCACTGAAGGTTCGGAACGGGCCTGCCCGGACATTCCCTCCCGGATGCTCTTCGGATAACACGAGTCGTTTAGATGACCAGCTCGGCCTTAAGGCTGATTATGCCGGGGGAAGGTCTGGCTTCTCCGCTGATCAGTCCCGTCCAAATGAACGTTCAAGCGGCGACAGCGGCAGTCCGGACCTGCTCGGCTGCGGATCGGTCGCCCAGGGTGAAGTGCGCCCTGAAGTCGATGATCTCGCCAGCGACCAGATGTTCCGCACCCCTCGCACGCGGCTCCAGCGTCCCGTCATTCATCGCAGCCCGATGCGGTGATGCGGTGACGCGGTCCGGCCGGCGTCGCCACCGGCCAGACCGCCTGACGCCGTTCCAGCACGAACCGCGACGGCTGCGGCTTAGCTTCAAAACTCGGTCCTGTCAGCCCGTTGTCTTCGGCGCGTCTTGAGGAAGCCTCTATCGCCGACGTTTCGGCTTCGAGGTCGGTCTCCAGATCGTCCAATAGGGCGAGCGTTCGTGCGTCATGGGATGGACCGCGCACCTTCTGGATGACGGACAGCGTCCTCTGTGAAGACGCGCGTGGCGAAAGGCGTCGCACCCGCCGCCTGTCCCGCCTCAACGCCTGATGCTGCCCTGATGATGGCGAAGCCCTGCCCTTTGGCTGTCTTGCGCCGAAGACCGCCCAAGCTATCCCGACGCCGCCTGCGCCACCCGCAACGGCCGGAACGGCCGGAACGTCGAATCCGACGGCGCGCGCCTACTGGCCCTCGAGACGCGGGAGGCGGCGCCGACCGATCAGCGAAGGGTCAAAGCTGGAAGACCGCCGACGTCAGGGACGGTCACGCCGTCTCATGCCCGGGATAGCCCGACAGCGCTCAAAACGAGGCGTTCTCCCGGGGCGCCGATCAAACCTATTGCGAGATGACCTCCGTCACGGCTGAAGGCCTCGACGCGGCTGAAGGTCTCGACGCAGCTGACGGAATGGATCATTTTGAGAGGGTCGAAGAACCGTAGTGATCCTCGCCATGCGCCCTTTCGTCCTGCTTCCCGTCTTCCTCCTGGCCGCATGCGCCCATGCACAGGGATCGGATCCGCGCGCTGAAGCGACCGCGGCGTGCCTGGGTATTGCGGCGAGAAACGGCGTCGCGATCGGCGGCGCTCCCGCTCAAGACACCGTCGTCATGGGGCCGGACTATGTGCTGGGGGAGAAGACCTGGCCGGCGACCTCGGCCCGGGGCGAGGTGCTGTGCACGCTCCACGACGACCAGGTCCAGTCGGTGGCGGTCGGGGGTAAAGAGGTCTGGCGTCGTCGTTGACCTGCTAGGAACGCCGCAACCGGTCGGTCCGTGGTGGATGCCGAAGGCCGACCGGCGTCGAGACGCAGACGCGCGCCGTGGTCGAGCGCCAGGGGCCGGACGCCAAGTCTCGATGGCGAGAAAGCCCGCCCCCTCGCGAGGGCGGGTCCTGGCTCACCAGTTTTCAGGAAGGGTCGGGCCGTTGCCGCCGCACACGAAGATCGGCGTTGCGTCGTAATAGGGCGAAGGCACATTCGCCCTCAGGACGTAGCTGTAGCTGCCGGATCGGCCGCAGCCGCGATCGGAGATCTCGCCGAGATATTCGGTCTTCGCGGCGTCGGCGTATTAGACGTAGTGATAGGCGGTCAGGTCGGTCTGAGCGACGGCTGAGGTGACGCCGGCGGCGGCGACCAAGGCGGCGCCGACAAGCATGGCTTTAACGCGGATTTTCATCGGGTTGTCTCCATGTGCACGCCCCATCGCGTGCTCGGACAGAGCACACCGACGACGAACCGGAAGCAACTCACGGGCGCGTCATAAACCACGTTTCAGTTGTGAAGCTTGAGAGATCAGAGGAAACGCGCGCGCCCGACCAGCCGCTTGAAGAGGCTATCGGCGCCGACGAGGAGGAGGCCCAGCAGGTTCATAGGTCGAACATGCCGCCACTCCGGCGACCCGGTCACCATAACGATTGGTAATCACCCAACCAGGCTTGCAAGACCAGATATCCAAGACCGGGATTAGGCCGCCAGCCTCCGGCCACGCCGGGCTTGGCAGTGTCGGGTTCCTCGTTGCCGTTCGTCGCCAGCGCGGGTCCCAGGCCTCAGCGGGCGGCTCCACGGCCCGTTCGGCCAGGCCCCCTGCCCTTCGCGGAACGAGAGCCGCGCCCGACGCCTTATCCTCGGAAACGAGAACGCCATGCCCTTCCCTCCCCGCCTTGCCGACCCCGCCCCCGCCCCCGCCTTCGTGACGGGCCCGATCCGGGTCTTCCGCTGAGCGGCCGCTCCCACGGCGCGCCGGCGGAACGCGTCGTCACCCTCCTGGGCGACTCCCTGACCGCAGGTTATGGCCTCAAACCCGCCGAGAGCCTCCCGCGTCAGTTGGCCAAACGCCTGGAAGGCGGGACGCCGCCCGTGCGGATCGTCGGCGCCGGCGTCTCCGGCGACACCACGGCCGACGGTCTGCGCCGCGTCGATCGGGACGTGCCGGCCCAGACCGACCTTTGCGTCCTGGCCCTGGGCGCCAACGACATGATGCAGCTGGTCCCCGCCGACCGCGTGAAGGCCAATCTCCTGTCTATCATCGACCGACTGCACCGGCGCGGCGTCTTCGTCCTCGTCTGCGGCATGCGCGCGCCGCCCTGGTTCGGCGCCTATGCCTGGGCCTTCGACGCCGCCTATCCCGAGGTCGCCCGAGCGTCCGGCGCGCCCCTCATGCCCTTCCTGATGGAGGGGGTGGCGCTGCATCCCGCCTATGTCCTGCCGGACCGGATCCATCCCAACGCCGTCGGCGTGGGCCGGATGGCCGACGCCCTCGCACCCCATGTGCGCGCCGCCCTCGAAACCCTGGCCACCCCAGCGTCGCGGTGACCGACATGCGGATCGCCACCTTCAACATCAATGGCGTCAAGACTCGGCTGCCCAACCTCCTCGCCTGGCTGGAACAGGCCCAGGCGGACGTGGTCTGCCTGCAGGAACTGAAGGCGACCGACAGCCAGTTTCCCGCCGCCGAGATCGAGGCGGCCGGCTATGCGGCGGTCTGGGCCGGCGAACACCGCTGGAACGGCGTCGCCATCCTGAGCCGGATCGGCGAGCCCGTCGTGACCCGACGCCGGCTGCCGGGCGACGCCGACGACCGCCAGGCCCGCTATATCGAGGCGGCGGTGAACGGCGTGCTGATCGGCTGCCTCTATCTGCCCAACGGCAACCCCAGGCCCGGACCCAAGTTCGACTACAAGCTGGCCTGGGCCGACCGGCTCATCACCCATGCGGCCTCGCTCTATCCCACGGCGGCGCCGGTCGTCCTGGCTGGAGATTACAATGTCGTGCCGACCGACGCCGACATCTACAACACCCGCTCGTGGAAGACCGACGCCCTGCTCCAGCCCGAGAGCCGCGCGGCCTACCAGACCCTGCTCGACCAGGGCTGGACCGACGCCCTGCGCGAGCGCTTCCCGCACGATCCGCCGCCCTGGACCTTCTGGTCCTATTTCCGGGAGGCCTGGCCCCGCGACGCCGGCCTGCGGATCGACCATCTGCTGCTCAACGGCCTTGCGGCCGAACGCCTGACCGACGCCGGCGTCGATCGCGCGGTGCGCGACGCCGAGGGCGCCAGCGACCATGCCCCGGTCTGGATCGACCTCGCCTGACCAGACCGTTCCGGACCGCTTCACGTCACCCGACCGCCCCATCCATCGCTAGACAGCCAGGGTCCGGAAGGTGACGGAATAGCGCAAGGCCGTCATCGGCGTGATCGAATGCTCCCAGCCCGCGCGCGCCTCCCCCGACAATCGATAGGCCGAGCCGCACGCCAGCGGCGCATGTCTGCGCAGAAAGCCCGCCCCCTCGCGACGGCGCAGCCGCATCACGCAGGGCGCCAGCAGGGACAGGCCCAGGATCTCGCCATAGACGGGGCGGTCGCGATGCCAGCCGATGCCGGCGCCGGGCGCATATTCATTGACCAGGACCTGGACGAAGGCCGCGCCGTCCAAATCAAGACGATCCGCCAGCCGCGCCATCACCTGGGAGAGAAACACCGGCCATCCCGCGCTGTCGGCTGCTCGATCAAAGGCCGCGATCCGGCGATGGCCGAGGTAGCCCAGATGCTCATAGGGCCTGAAGGCGAGGGTCTGGAGCGCAGCGACAAGCGCGGCCTGTTCGGGCGTCGACAGGACGTCGGCCCAATAGTCGAACCCTGCAACGACCGGCGCAAATACAGGCGCTTCCCCAAACAGGTCGATCTGCGCCGGTCCGGTCAAGACAGGGCCAGTTGTTTCACCGCCGCGCCCATCGTCTCCAGATTGGACAGGCTGACCCCGACGAGCCGCACGCCCCGGCTCGGCGGATAGAGGGACCGGACCAGCAGCCGACTGACCTCGCGCAAGGCCTCGCGGGAGGCGACGGGCTCGGACAGGGACCGGCTGCGGGTCGACTGCTGGAAGTCGGCCCATTTGACCTTGACGGTGACGGTCCGTCCGCGACTGCCCGCCGTCTCGCACCAGGCCCAGACCTCGTCCGCCATCGCCGCCACCCCGGCCTCGATCGCCTCGGGCTCGGTCAGGTCGGAGGCGAAGGTGGTTTCCGAGCCGCTGGACTTGCGGGTCCGGTCCGGGTTGACCGGCCGATCGTCCTCGCCGCGGGCGATGGCGTAATACCAGGGCCCGGATTTGCCGAAATGATGCTGGAGAAAGGCCAGGGACTGGCGGCGCAGGTCCGCGCCGGTGCGGATCCCCAGACGCTCCATCTTGGCGGCGGTCACCGGCCCCACGCCATGAAACCGCTGGACCGGCAGGGTCTCGACGAAGCCCTCGCCCCGGCCGGGCGCCACGACGAACTGGCCATTTGGCTTTCGCTGGTCCGACGCCAGCTTGGCCAGGAACTTGTTGTAGGAGATTCCGGCCGAGGCGGTCAGGCCGGTCTCCTCCAGAATCCGCCGCCGGATCGCCTCCGCCGTCGCCGAGGCGGTGCCCAGGCCGCGCCGGTCGGCGGTCACATCGAGATAGGCCTCGTCCAAAGACAAGGGTTCGATCAAGTCCGTGTAGTCGGCGAAGATGGCCTGGATCTGCGCCGAGACCGCGCGATAGACCTCAAAGCGCGGCGGGGCGAAGACGAGGTCCGGGCATTTGCGCAGGGCGGTCGTCGAGGGCATGGCCGAGCGCACCCCGAACCGCCGCGCCTCATAGCTGGCGGCGGCGACCACGCCGCGCGCCGCCGCGTGCCCCACCGCGACCGGCCGCCCGCGCAGGGCCGGATCGTCCCTCTGTTCGACGGAGGCGAAGAAGGCGTCCATGTCCACATGGACGATCTTGCGGATGGCCGATCCCTGCATGACGCCCTGCATATCAAGGCGAGAACAAAAAGGAAACATTTGTCCAAGGCGACGCTTGCCTTCGGCCTCCCGCAAGCGCTTTCGAGGACGCCGAACACCCCGCGAACCCTGATGTCCTACGTCGAGCTTCAAGCCACCTCGCACTTCTCCTTCCTGCGCGGCGCCAGCAGTTGCGAGCTGCTGTTCGAACAGGCGCGGCTGTGCGGTCTGGAGGCCCTGGCCATCGTCGACCGCAACTCCCTGGCCGGGATCGTGCGCGCCCATGAGGCGGCCAAGGCCTCGGGCATGCGCCTGATCGTCGGCTGCCGCCTCGACCTGGTCGATGGGACCGGCCTGCTGGTCTATCCGACCGACCGTCCCGCCTATTCCCGCCTGACCCGTCTGCTGTCCCTGGGCAAGCGCCGCGCCGGCAAGGCCCGATGCCATCTCGACTGGGCGGACCTGAAGGACTGGTCGCAAGGCCTGATCGCCGTCCTCGTCCCCGACGAGGCGGACGACGCCTGCGCCGCCCGTCTGCGAAAACTGAAGGCGAGTTTCCCGACCGGCGCCTATCTGGCGCTGACGCTGCGGCGACGCCCCGGCGACGCGCTGCGCCTGCACGACCTGTCCACCCTGGCGGCCCAGGCCGGCGTGCCGACCGTGGCGACCAATGACGTCCTCTTCCATCATCCGGACCAGAGGCTGCTGCAGGATGTCGTCACCTGCGTGCGTCACGGCTGCACCATCGACGAACTGGGGTTTCGGCGCGAACGCCATGCGGACCGCTATCTGAAGCCCCCGGCCGAGATGCATCGTCTCTTCAAGGCCTATCCCGAGGCCCTGGCCCGCTCGGTCGAGATCGCCGACCGCTGCCGTTTCTCGCTCGACGAACTGGCCTATCAATATCCCGACGAGGTCTCGACGCCGGGCATGACGCCGCAGCAGACCCTCGAACAGCTGACCTGGGCCGGCGCCGCGGATCGCTATCCGGAGGGTCTGCCGGACAGCGTGCGCCGGACCCTGCATCACGAGCTCGATCTGATCGGCAAGCTGGACTATGCGCCCTATTTCCTGACGGTCCATTCGATCGTCCGGTTCGCCCGCAGCCGGGATATCCTGTGCCAGGGTCGCGGCTCGGCCGCCAACTCCGCCGTCTGCTATGTCCTGGGCATCACCTCGATCGACCCCGGGCGCAACGACCTGCTGTTCGAGCGCTTCGTCAGCCAGGAGCGCAAGGAGCCCCCCGACATCGATGTCGACTTCGAGCATGAGCGGCGCGAGATCGTCATGCAGTGGATCTTCGAGACCTACGGCCGCAACCACGCCGCCCTCTGCGCGGTCGTCACCCGCTATCGGTCGCGGGGCGCCCTGCGCGACGTCGGCAAGGCGCTCGGCCTCAGCGAGGACCTGATCAAGACCCTATCGTCCCAGGTCTGGAGCTATTCCAGCGAAGGGGTGGAGGACAGGCACGTCGAGGGGCTGAACCTCAATCTGGAGGACCGCCGGCTTCGGCTGGCGCTCGACCTGTCGCGTCAGCTGATCGGCGCCCCGCGCCACCTCAGCCAGCATCCTGGCGGCTTCGTCCTGACGCGGGACCGTCTGGACGATCTGGTCCCGATCGAGCCGGCGGCGATGAAGGACCGCCAGGTCATCGAATGGGACAAGGACGACATCGACGTCCTGAAGTTCATGAAGGTCGATGTCCTGGCGCTGGGCATGCTCAGCTGCATGAAGCGCGGCTTCGACCTGCTGGCCGAGCACAAGGGGATCGCGCTCGACCTGGCCACCCTCCCGGCCGAGGATCCCAAAACCTATGCGATGATCCGCAAGGCCGACACCCTGGGCGTCTTCCAGATCGAGAGCCGGGCCCAGATGGCCATGCTGCCCCGGATCAAGCCCCGCACCTTCTATGATCTGGTCATCGAGGTCGCCATCGTCCGCCCCGGACCGATCCAGGGCGACATGGTCCATCCCTATCTGCGACGACGCGAGGGCAAGGAGGCCGTCGTCTATCCCAAGCCCGAGCTGGAGAAGGTGCTCGGCAAGACCCTCGGCGTGCCCCTGTTCCAGGAACAGGCGATGCGGGTCGCCATAGAATGCGCCGGCTTCACGGCCTCGGAGGCCGACCAGCTTCGGCGCGCCATGGCGACGTTCAAATTCACCGGAGGCGTCAGCCATTTCAAGGACAAGCTGATCAACGGCATGGTCGAGCGCGGCTATGACGCCGCGTTCGCCGAAAAAACCTTCAGCCAGCTCGAAGGCTTCGGCTCCTACGGCTTTCCCGAAAGCCACGCCGCCTCCTTCGCCCTGATCGCCTACGCCTCCTCCTGGCTCAAATGCCACCACCCGGACGTCTTCTGCGCCGCCCTGCTCAACGCCCAGCCGATGGGCTTCTACGCCCCGGCCCAGATCGTCCGCGACGCCCAGCAGCATCAGGTCGAGATCCGCCCGGTCTGCGTCAACGCCAGCCGCTGGGACTGCACCCTGGAGCCTTCCGGCCCGGACGGCCGCCTCGCCGTCCGCCTGGGCTTCCGGATGGTGCGAGGACTGGCGAACGCGGACGCGGCCCGCATCCTGGCGGCCCGAACGGAGGGCGCCTTCCGCTCGGTCGACGACCTGTGGCGACGCGCCGGCGCCCAGGTCTCAAGCCTGGTCCGACTGGCCGAAGCCGACGCCTTCCGCCCAGCCCTTTCCCTCGATCGCCGCGACGCGCTGTGGGCCATCAAGGGCCTGCGCGATGCGCCCCTGCCCCTCTTCGCCGCCGCCGACGCCCGCGACCCGCAACCCGAGATCCTGGAGCAGGACGCCGACCTCAAACCCATGACGCCGGGCCGCGAGGTGGTCGAGGACTACAGCCATACCGGCCTGACCCTGCGCGACCATCCGATCAGCTTCCTGCGCGCCGAGCTCCAGACCCGCCACGTCATGACCTGCGCCGATGCGACAGGGATGCGCGACGGACGCCTGACCCGGGTCGCGGGCCTGGTCCTGGTCCGCCAGAAGCCCGGCAGCGCCAAGGGGGTGATGTTCATCACCATCGAGGACGAGACCGGGGTCGCCAATCTGGTGATCTGGCCCAGCCTCTACGACCAGCAGCGCCGCATCGTCCTGTCGGCGACGATGCTGGCGGTGGACGGCAAGGTTCAGCGCGAAGGCGAGGTCGTCCATATCGTCGCGACCAGACTTCACGACGCATCCGGCCTGCTCGCCTCGGTCGGCGACCGAGCCTCGGCCTTCCCCCTCCCCCACGGTCGCGGCGACGAATTCCATCGCGGCGGATCGCCCGACGCCCGCGACGCCCCGCCCCGGACGGTCAGGGCGAGAGACATCTACATCCCCGATCTGCACCTCGACACGATCCGTCTGAAGAGCCGGGATTTTCGGTGATCAGCTTGTCCGCCCCTCATTCAGACGGGCGAGAGAGGCGCCAGCCGAACGGACACCGCACGTCGTCGGTATCGCCTTGGATCACTCCGGTCCGGCGTCACGCTTGGCGAACTCGCGGATCATCGCCACCACGGCATCCCGCTCAGGCCCACGAAGTTGAGACCACAGCTTCAGCATCACCCTTTCGGAGTGCGTATTGGCCGACAACTCTGTCTCGCCATAAAGGCTCAGCACGGAACAGTCGAACGTCTTCGCCAGTTTCAGCATGGCTGCGGCGCTGACGCGATTGAGCCCGCGCTCGTACTTTTGGATTTGTTGAAATGTGACCCCGACCGCCGTGGCGAGCTCGACCTGCGTCATACGCGCGGCCACCCTGAACGCCTTGATCGTGGCTCCAATTCGAACATCGACTTCAGTGGTGTTGCTGCGTGCCATGAGCGGGTGCTAACACGACCGCTCTGGCGTGAACACGGTCAGATTTGCGCACCTGACGCTTCAGGGCTGACACACTCAGCCGGCGGCGGCCGCAGGTCCTGTGTGGAATTCGAAGTTGATTGCGGCCGAGACCTGATTCAGAGCCCCAGCCATGGTGTAGACGGGCTGGACACAACCCAACAGGTGAATGACGTCCACCACGACGGCACGGGAATTCAGCCTACTTCACCGCCCGAGCGCCTCAATCCCGCATCAGGCCACAAGAGGCGAGCATAGGCTTTGCCGATCGGCGTCACGGCGGCTCCGATGCTCGACACGACCCAATTCTGGGCCTTAGCCCAGGCGACGAGCGCACCGCTGCAGCCGGCGCCGGCTCGCGCCCTACCCACCGTCAGGGAACGCCAGAACAAACCACTGAGTGCGACGACGGCCGCGAGAAGCACAATGCCGAACGCAAGGGATAGGCTCTCTGGCACCACGAGCCGCCGAGCCAGAACCAGTAGAATATTGCCGAAGGCGAACGTGAACAGGCTGACCGTGCCGATAAAGCTTAGACGGGCCGTTCGCGCACGACCCCGATCATAATGTTCGGTCGCCAGCCAGACGGCTCCGGCCGCTGTCAGCGCCCCAATGGCGAAGTAAAGCGGATGGTTGTCGTTCCGAAAATCCATGTTGATGAGAAGGCTTACGACAGCGCTGAACGACGCGTCTCTTGGCCAGAGCGCAAGCACGGCGACCAAAGGCATTAAAGTGAGAGCGGCGAACGCCACCCGCCCCGGACCGGGCTCATCAGGATTTCTGGTCAACCACCGGGCGGCGTGTCCGATCAGGAGCCCAAAGGTCACGAAGCCGAGACCATGAAGAACGGACGGTCCACCGGGCCCATCGCCGCCGCCGTAAAGAAATCCCGCGGGGAACTCCAGATAGTTCCGCCCCATCACCGGCGGAGGCCTCGGGAGATCAGCCAGCAGGGGATGGGCGAGTTGGACCGCCAGGCTGAAGGTCACGAGAACCGCGAGCCCCCAACGATCACGCGTCAGACGAAGGATGACCGGCGCAAAGACCAGAATGACCGCGTAAAATTTGAGGATGTCGGAAAAGGGGGTGACGCCCATCAGAAGCAGGCATCTCAAGCCGTAGCCCATCGAGAAATCGCCCACCGCAACACGGACGATGATCGCCAGAGCGTAAAGAAGATAACACTGCGCAGCCCTGGAGAGGAGCTGCCGAACCGTGGCGACGGGCCCGTCTCGATCCAGCTTCTTGCGGTATGCGATTTCAAGCATCGAGCCGAACAGGCAGATGAAAACCGGCGTGGCCAGGCCCATTAAGAGTCTGACGGCGGTCATCGGGATCCCGTTCTGTCCATCGAACGCCCCGGACACGGTGAAGGCATGGCTGCCCATGGCGCCGATAATCGCCACTGACCGAACCAAATCTATGCCGACCAGACGTCGCCCAGTAACCATGCGGATCCTTTAACGGCGCCAGTAGCGCACAATTGCTGCGGCGCAGCAACGGCCGGACATCGGGTCAGGAAGGCTGCACCGCGCAAAAAGACGCCTTGCCGTCGTGTCTTGACGGAGGGACTATTGCGGACCGACGGAGCGGTTCTCTCCATTCGCGTCACAGCCGCCCGCTCCAGCGCTGTGGCCATCCCTCCCCCGACACTGCGCCCGTTCAACATCAGAGCCCCTACATTGATCATGGAACCCAGGATCTCGCCGGAAATTGGTGACGACGCAGCTTTCTACAGCGACATTGGACGGTCGCTTCGGATTCGCCGCAAGGAACTTGGCCTGAGTTTGAGGGTCGTGGCCGCCTCGGTCGGCATGAGTCCGCCCATGGTCCTGAAGTACGAAGCAGGTGCGAAAGTTTCGTCAGCGACGCTCGTTCAACTCGCCGCCGCTTTGGACTGTCTACCCTCCGAGTTTCTCAACGTTCCGGATCCTTACGAGCAGCCCATGATACGCCGTTTGGTCTCCGCATGGTCACGCCTGCCGAATGACGAAGCGCGCACCGCAACAATCCGGTTGATAGAGACCCTGTCCAGCGACGCGGCGTCCCCCACCACAATCGTCTGATCCGAAACGAAGAGTGGCGCTCCGCGATCAAAATCACGAAGCGCCCGCAATCCGTTTCGGCCAAAGCGCTGCCCCGAAGGATCAACCCAAACGGCGCGTTTCCTGAGCAATGAAGCCTGCCCGGCAACGCACCCATCTCCTCTTGGTTCCCCGCGCCCCCCCGATTCGCTCGCCGTCTGTCGCGTCGATCAGCGCTCACGCGCCTCCGCCATCCGCTCGCCACTCTTCCGTCCTGCCGGTGGTCGATAAAGCCACGTCAAGCCGAGCTTTTGAGAGATCAGAACGAAACCGATCGAAATCCCAAGGCTCACGATCGTGAGCACAAAGGGCGTGCCGATCCACTCGGGCGCCAAAGCCTGTCCTGTCATATCGATGACGTAAAACATGATAAGGATCATGATTGGGTGGACGAGATATACGCCCAGACTGTAGCGCCCAAACCCCTGCGCCAGTCGCCCTATCCAAGGCGCCTCTGCAACGATGGAGGCGCCCGCGATGCCGACGGGCGCCGCGAGCACGGCGAGCCCGAACAGCAGCGCGCCCTTGCCCGACAAGGGAACGGGCATCCATACGGTCAGGGCCGTCAGCCCCGCGAAAAGCAGCCCCCCGCCGAGGAGAAGGCGCCAGCGTCGCCCCTCAATGCTCCGCTCTATCTCCCCTGCAGCCACTCCCGTCAGGAAAAAGGGGAGAAACCGGAGGAGGTTGTCGTAGACGAAACTGTTCAGGGCGATCAGGCCCGCAAAGCTGCAGAACGAAAGCGCGCCAGCGCCGATGATGACCGCAAGCCTCCAGGATCGCGGCGTTGCGGCGGCGATCGCGGTGTAAAGAACCAGGGCCCATATGAACCATAGAGGCGAGCGCGGATTGGCCAGATACGCGAGAGGCTCAACGGTCTGCCTATCCCCTAAAGTCGCGGCAGCTGCGGCGTTGAGAAGCGTCCAAAGCGCGAAAACGTAACACAGTCCGGCGATACGACGCGTTACGGCGGCTGACCAGCCGCCGTCGAGGAGCGTTTGGCTGAAGCGTCCGGCAGCGACGAAGAACAGAACGATCGGGAAGGGTGCGAACAGATTGATCAGCATCCAGGCCGTCCAGTGGACTTCTCCTCGCTCACCGAGCCCGAGAACCACGTGGAAAAACACGATCGTTATGATCGCCAAACCCCGAGCAGCGTCCGCCCAGCCCTGCCGCACCATGGTGTCGTCCCCCTGACCTCAAGGCGAGGCCACCCGCCCCTGAAGCCTGCAAGTTCCGAGCCTGAAAACGACGGTGTTCGCCCGTCAGAATGGCACAGACTGACCCAGGCGTGCCAATATGGCACACAGCCCAGATCCAGAAGGCGAGGGTTCAACGTTTCTTGGCGGACCGGATTCAAATTGTCAGGCGTTAACCACCCTGCCCCCGCGACGCCAAGCCCGGACTTGCTAAGGTCCGAGTCGGCCGGCGGGGGTCGGTCTCTCCCTCCCCTCGCCGGCCGGGCGGTCCGTCCGGAACAGCAACCTGCGGATCGCCCACCCCTGATCCAGTTGTACCAGAACAGGACGGGCCACACTTGCTTTGCAAGTTTCGGCGCCAGGACGGCCTTAACGCCATCCGTCTTTCTGGATCGGCCTATCGTCGGCGTCGGATCGCCTGGATGACGAAGGCAACTGTCGGCGCCCACCCTTTTTGCGACGGTCCCGGTCGGATATCTCGCGGAAGGACAGATACGGATGGCGGCGCGCATCGTAGCGGAGCCTTTCGATCCAGCCGGGCGCCGTGGCCGCAGCCACACCCACCGCGTCAGCGAGGAAATCCAACAGGGAGACACTGCGCCCTGTCAGGCCTTGGGCCAACTCGATCAGTAGACCCAAGCCCAGTGTCATCAAGGCGAGATCGTTGCGGCGCCACTGCGGAGCCACGGCGAAGACCATAAGGGTGAGGACATAGAAGGCGATGGCGTGAGCGCTCTTGTCACTCAACCCGGCGCGCGACTCGACGCCCTGAAAGGGTCCCAGGGTGAAGACCAGCAAGCCCAGGATCGTGCAAACGGTTATGGCGCGTAGGATCAGGACGGCGCGATGGGGTGTGATCAAAGCGGGGCTCTCCAATGGAGACCCTGCCTATCCGTCAACCCGCCAAGGCGACGTGAACCAATATCGTGAACCCGTGTAAACCACGTCTGAACGCGGCAGCGCGAGCGGGTATCAGCTCTTGTTGCGTCGCCGGTAGGATCGCCCGCGTCGGACCATTCGACGGAGGGCGGTCGCCGGAGCCGGCAGACCTAGGCGACGCTGGATCACCGGCCAAACCAGCCAAATCGCCACGCAGGCGCAAAGGATCAAAGCCAGCGAAATCAACATTCACTCCAGGTGGGCGCCGACTCCATAGCACGGATATTGCGGCTACGTTGCGGCGCACAAGATTCCGTGCACAAAAATACGCCTGGGTCGCGGGGCGACCTCAGGAATGTTCCTGGCTTTCAGCTTTGAGACGACTCGGCATAGCGTTCCCCCACCACGCGAAAAATCGCGGGAGGAAACGAAATGCAGGATCTGCCCAGTCAGCACCTTCCTATGGCTTGCGCGGGGATTTCGCCTCGCCGGCCACTCGTTTTTTGGGGCCTGATCGGTTGCAATCTCGCAATCTGGATCGGTTTGGCTGCCATGGTTGCTGCACTTCTCGCGGACTAGTTCACGCCGGCGGCAGAGGCCCCGCGCGGTAACCATGCACCCGCATGCGAAGCGATTCGCCCCGCGAGAGAGGACGCCATTGTCCCGCCCATCCGGGATCGAGACCGTTCGCCACCCAGAGGTCGAAATACGGCTTCTGAACCGTGGAGGGGAATCCCAGCGGCGTATCTTCGGGGGTGACGTCAGCGACCACCGCCCCATCGACGAAGAAGCGAACGCGTCGTCCCGCTTCGTAAGCGATCGCCAGCCGAAAACGTCGACCCGACAGGTCGCCTCGAATGACTGTATCGGACCAAACCGCCGTGTGTTTGCCATCGACGGCTGTCCAAAGCGTCAACTGTAGACCGTTGCGCCCCACCACTTCGAAATCGATCTCGTCGAAGGTCTTGGCGTTGAAGGTCCAGAGCGGCGCTGCGATGAGGCCGTCCCGCATCGACGGCAAGGTGACGTCCACCTCCCAAAGCGCTTCAGTGGCGCCGGATGCCGCAGCCTGCGTCTGAACCTGTCCCGAGGCGCGCTCGCTGACGGACAAGACAAGTTCACCGTCGCGAATGACGGCGTGATCGGCACGCCAGTCATATCCCCCGAGCTTTGGTTCAGACCACTGAGACGGGGCCATAGGCGCGTCCCAATCCCACAGTCTAAGCGCAACATTGCTGAAGTCAGGCAGCGGCGGCAAAGGCGTCGGCGCCTGGGCCGTGGCGCCGGCGAGCAGCGCCCCTGCCATGGCGGCAATCAAAAGTCCCGACCCCATCGTTGGCACAAACAAGCTCCGCGGCACAGGACGTTCAATAAGAGCCGCGCGACTGAAGCACGGCGGGGAAAGTGGCCGCCATGATCTGAAGGTTTTTACTGAAGCTCCGGCGGCGGGCGTAAAGAATGTCGCAGGCGATACGTCGACGGTAGGAAACGTCGTTGCGTCCGCTGACCTGCCACACCCCGGTGATCCCGGGTCGCACCGTCAGATAATGCCGCAGATAAGCGCCGTAGCGAACGGTTTCGGCCTGCACGATGGGCCGTGGGCCGACAAGGCTCATGTCGCCTGCGATGACGTTGAAGAGCTGAGGGAACTCGTCGAGGCTCGTTTTGCGGATGAAGCGGCCCAAAGCCGTGACGCGCGGATCGTTGCGCAGCTTGTGATCGACGGCCCATTCCAATCGCGCCGCAGGATCCGTCGCCAGCAAATGGTCGAGCCGTTCCTGCGCATCAGGCACCATCGAACGGAACTTGAGGCAGCCGAAGACGCGTCCGCCCCGCCCGATCCGGTTCTGCTTGTAGATGGGCGCGCCCCCGTCCTGAGCGAACACGGCGAACGCCAGAAGGAGAAGAAGCGGCGCAATAAAGATCACGCCTACAGTTGCGATGACCACGTCGAGTCCCCGCATCCAGTCGATACGGGCCGCAACGAACGGCGCCTCGCTTCGGTCAAGCTTGGACTGTCTATCGGACACCACCGGAAAGGCCATGGGAAAGCTCCATACGACTCCGTCGAAGTCGCCGCCGTTACTGTTGAAAAATCCAGGAAGTCTTGAAAGAACATTCGCACCGCACTGCAACATAGTCCAGCTCTTTTTGCAGCGCACACTGTGGCCTCTCGACGTCATCGAAAAGCCTGTCGGCCGCAAATGTGGCAAGCCTCTTGCTTAGAGGAGGCCAATTCGCCAAAGCGTTAAAAAAGAATGAAGTCCATGGTCGATATTGGCACAGCTGTCTTGCGTTCGCCCTCGGCGAGGCCCCGTCCGTACCGCTCCGGGCCGGGCAAGCCGTTGGCGACGCCACGCCTCTTCGATGTGTCGATCGCGGCGGTCGCACTCCTCTTCCTCGTGCCACTGTTCGTGGCCTTGATCGCCGCCATATGGCTGTCTGATCGGGGCCCTGCGTTCTTCTCGCATCAACGCCTCGGCAAAGGGGGTCGGACGTTCGGCTGCCTGAAGTTCCGCACCATGGTGCCGGATGCAGATGTTCGCCTTGCCGCCTTGCTCCAACACGATCTGGCGGCCAGGCTGGAATGGGAGACCACGCAGAAGCTCACTCGCGATCCGCGCGTCACGCCTCTCGGGCGTTTTCTGCGCGCAAGCAGCCTTGATGAACTGCCCCAACTCATCAACGTCCTGCGCGGCGAAATGAATCTGGTCGGCCCTCGTCCGATCGTCGCCGCCGAACGTCCCTTCTACGGTCGTCGGTTCGAAGCCTACGCGCGGGTGCGGCCGGGCATTTCGGGCCTCTGGCAGATCAGCGGACGCAGCAATACGACCTATCGCCGCCGGGTCGCTTGCGACGTACTCTACGTCCGCCGCCGCGGGCTCGTCACCGACCTCAAGGTTCTGGTGCTGACGATCCCCGCCGTGCTGATCGCGCGCGGAGCGCGCTAAGGCGGAGACGTCTGTGGACAGGGCTGCTAGTGAGCCCCGTCCCTCTCCATCGGATGCTCGACCATGCCGAAACCCGCCGTCGCGCCCAGCGTCGATGTCTGTGTCTGCACTTACCGCCGCGCCAGTTTGTTGCAAACCCTTGCGTCGATCGACGCGCAGGCGGGCGTCGTAGGCGCTGTCAGGGTTCTTGTGGCGGACAACGATGAGACTCCCTCGGCGAAGCCGCTTGTCGACGGCGGGACTGGACGTTGGCCGAGGGTGTATCTTCACGCGCCCGCTCGAAACATCTCCGTCGCCCGCAACGCGCTTCTTGACGCGAGCACGGCCGACTTCGTCGCCTGGATCGATGACGATGAGATCGCCGATCCGACATGGCTGGCCGCCCTTCTGGCTGCGATCGGTGATCACGACGCCGCCTTCGGTCCGGTCCGAGCCGTCTATCCCTCTAACGCTCCGGACTGGATCCTGAAGTCAGACCTGCACTCAACCCGCGCTGTCGACACCCGCCAGGGCGTCGTGACCGGCTACACCTCCAATGCCTTGGTCCGCAGGGCGGCCGTGGGACCGGAACGTTTCCTTGAGGCCCTGGGCCGCTCCGGGGGGGAGGATACCGAGTTCTTCACGCGGCTGTATGGCCAAGGGCGTCGCTATGTGGCGGCTGCGGAGGCCTCGGTCTCGGAACCGACCGCCGCGGACCGGTTGACGTTGAAGTGGCTTACCCACAGAGCGTTCAGGGCGGGTCAGACCCATGCTCTGACCTATGTGGCGTCAGGCCAACGCGGAAGGGGCCTCGTCT
Organism: Brevundimonas sp. PWP3-1b1; assembly: GCF_049896065.1. Lineage (NCBI taxonomy): Bacteria > Pseudomonadati > Pseudomonadota > Alphaproteobacteria > Caulobacterales > Caulobacteraceae > Brevundimonas > Brevundimonas sp. PWP3-1b1. The sequence continues at coordinate 1,653,131 of NZ_JAFCTO010000001.1, forward strand.
CCGCCATGGCCAAGGCGGCAGCCTGCATGGGTTTGAGCACGGTCTTGGCCTGGAATGGCGTGGCGAGACGTCGGCTCTGGGTCAGGGGAGCCCTCCATCGCGGCGTGGCGGCGCGTCTGCTCGGCGTCCGTGACCTGCAGCTCTACTGAACAAATCGCTCCTGGACCGCCCTGTTCGGGAGGCCGAAGCCGGTCGGCGCCCCAGCCAGGGTCCTGGCCCCGAGATAACCGAAGCCCGCAACCACAACCACCAGGATGGTGCTGGAGCTGAAGGGGCCGAAGACATATTCGAAATAGGCGCGCACCGCGAACACGACGCCGATTGAGGCGAAGAATAGTTGGGCTGCAGTCACGCCCTGCTGACTGGCGCGGATCAGGGTGCGGATAATCCCGACGCCGAGCGCCAGGACGATCAAGCCGGCGCCGACAAAACCGAAATCAACGAGCCATTCTCTGTACGAATTGTGGAAGCTGAACCCTTCGCCTGACTGGAGGCCCGCCCATCGCAGAAGGCCGATCGTATCGACGCCGTGTCCGAGCCAGGTCGATCGATACCCGTGCCCCAGCAGGGGTTCCGCCCCAATAAGGGCGTCGGCGTGCGCCCAAAGGTAATCGCGCCCGGTCAACCCCGCATCCTTGTGGAGCACATCGACCAGGATATGGCGCCAGATCTCCGCTAGATCGTCACGAACAATCCACAGCGGAGCCGCAAGAACGACCACGGTGAGCGCGAGAAGAAACTTCGCCGAACTGGAAAGTTTCGATGCGATCACCAGACCCACGAAGGTTCCAAAGAAGATCATCGCGCCAAGAACGGCGCCGGTTGAAAAGGCCTTCACCAGATAGAGAGCCGCCAATGCGGCGATCGGCGCGCTCAGGAGCCGCAGGGCGCGGGGCTGCGCCTCGCTGACGCCCACAGACACCGCCGCGCCAAGCAGCAGGAAGCACAAGGTGCCCATCTCATTCTTGGACCCCAGAAGGCCGATCAGGACCGGCCCGCTGAGCGATTGGCCCTGACGTCCCGACAGGATGCTCAGGACCAGCACGAGAGCGCAGGCGAGGAAGAGGCCTCGCAACAGACGCTCAGGGGGACAGGTCACAACCAGGATCGCCCCGACGCCGATCGTGAGCAAAAGTTGAAGCCCGAAGCGACCGCTCACTCCGGGCTCTGCAGACCAGATCGCAGAGACCATGGCCAGAACGCCGATCAAAAGAAGAGGCCACAACCGCGCGAGGAACACCATCCGCCCGGGATGCAGGGCGACCAGTCCCGCCGCGCCAGACAGCATCATCAAAGGCGCCACCGGACCCAGCAGGCCGAGCCACATGCCCAACATCAACCAGAAGACGGCGACCTCCGACAAGAGGGCCGCCGGGACGACGGAATTGATCCGCGCCGGGTTTCGCTGAAGGTTTGCTAATGACACGGAAACAGCCGGGGCTAAGGTTGGAAGAACGCCTGATTATTGCGCGCTCATTGCTTTGAAGGACACCGCACCATGCCAAACCTATCCGGCTCACAGCCCGATCCGGTTGTCACAGTGGTGGTGGCGGCCTTCAATGTCGCTGAATACGTTGATGAGGCTCTGTTTTCGATCCGGCGTCAATCGCTGGAAGCGATTGAAGTCCTGGTCGTCGATGATCGGTCCACGGATACGACCCGCGCCTGTCTCTCCCGACACGCAGGAGAGGACCCGCGCGTGCGCATTATCGACGGGGCCGGTCGTGGTCCTGCGGCGGCCCGCAATCTGGCGATCGCACAGGCCCGGGGCCGTTGGGTCGCCATCATCGACGCCGATGACGTCATCGCGCCTGATCGGCTCGAACGCATGACGGCGGAAGGAGAGGGTTCTTCGGCGGATGCTGTCGCAGACAATATGACCGCCTTCTACGAGGGGGATCCGTCACGCGACCATCCCTGGATCGATCCGGCGGTCTGGCCAGGGTCACGCGCCCTTTCGTTCGACGACCTGATGACCGGCGGGCTGGGGGATCCCCCAGCGCCCGAACTGGGCTATCTGAAGCCCATGTTGAGGAGAGACCGGCTGGCCAGGCTGGGCAAGCCCTATAACGACACCCTCGTGATCGGCGAGGACTTCGATCTGATGGCGCGCTGGACTGCCGCCGGGTTCAGCTATCGCTATATGGCAGAGGCGGGTTACCGTTACCGTCGCAGGGTCTCCTCGCTGTCGTATCGGCTCTCCGCCGATCAAATCGATCATATGATCGGCGCCCTCGACCGCCTGGACACGTCTGCGCCGGGGTTCAACACGGGAAGCGTTGATCGGCGGCGGCTCGCGCTGGGCCAAACCCAACGCTATGCCCGTCGGGTGGATCGCCTCAAGCGCGGCGATGTGACTGCGCTCGCGGCGATCCTTCTCGACAGTGACGGGCGGCGGCGACTGTCGGTTTCGGTGCGGGAAGGCCTTTCGCGGCGTCTCGGCGCGCTGAAGCGTCCAGACTAATCGCGGGGTCGGGGTTGGGCGTCGATGAACGACGCCACATCCTCATCCGTTCGGCCGAAGACTGCGATTGCAAGGCCGCGCAGCAGGGCGCCGACGCGGGTGGCCGGGTCCCTTGCGCCTGGGGTCCGTTCGAAAATCAGCGCTCTCGCCAACTGTTCGGCGACGGTGTCGGCGGGGACGGAGAGCGCTTGTCCATCAAGGAATGCGCGGCGTCCCGCCGCCTCGGTCGTCTGCCAGATGCGCCGACGTATGCGCTGGATGGCGCGTTTAAGGTCCAACTCACGCTTGAGATAGCCGGCTCGATCGCCCAGATTCCGCGTTGTCTGTTCCCCGTTTGCCGCCCAGGCGGCGAGCGGCTCCAGCGCCACATAGACGTCATCGACGACGCTGAGGGTTCGCAGATACTCCTGGAGCGAGGCGTTGCACGGCGTCACGATCTCCAGCCGCGACCGGGCCCTGGCCGACCAGAACAGGGCGCCGTTTGACACCCCGATGCCGGCGAGCGCGCCCAACCGGATGGTCTCCGCCGACTGCCGGCCTTCCCGGTAGGTGCCCTCCAGGATGCCGAACTCAGACATCGCCCTCCCCGCGCCCGTCAGGTCGTAGTCGACGACCTGATTACGCAGCACGAGCTCGACGCCCTCGCGCCGGGCAAGAGCGATGTTCTCGGCGATGAAGCCGTCGAAGACGTAGTTGTCGTCCTCCAGAACAAAGAAATACTCGGCGTCGTAGGGGTTGAGGGCTGAAAAGCAGCCGTCGATATTCTTTGAGGCGAATCTCTGCGGACGGTTTGGAGAATACACAATCCGTCGGTCGGCGAGGCGCTCGCAGACCGCTCGCCCTGTTTGATCGGGATCGTCGTCGAACACCTCGCAAATCCAGTCAGAGCATGTCTGGGCCTGGAGGGAGCGCAGGCATCGCTCCAAGAGAGCCGGCCGGCGGTAGGTGGGGGTCCGAACATGGACCCGCCCCGAAGTGAAACCTTCCTCAGGCCAAACCGTCATGTCACCCCCCAGACGAAGCGGTCCGCTGCGCGTTCGCCGCGCCGTCTCCGTTTTCGCCGTCCATCATCTTTGAAATCGCCGAACCGGGTTTCGCACGAAGTTCGCGAAACGCCCCCGCCTCAACCAGCCGGCCCTGATCGACCGCAAGAACCCAGTCCGCGAAACTGATCATCGACGGTCTATGGGCCACGGTGATGATCGTCATTCGGCCTCGAAGACGCTCGATCGCCTTGGCGATCAGGCTTTGGTTCTCCCAGTCCAGGGCGCTTGTCGCCTCGTCGAGGATCAACAGCTGGGGCTCCATCAGCAGCGCCCTGGCCAAGGCGATGCGCTGACGCTCCCCCCCTGACAGCCGTGTGCCGCGAGGTCCCACCACCGTGTCGAGGCGGAAATCCAGACGCCGCACGAAATCGCCGGCCTGCGCCAGATCCAGAGCGCGCCACATCGCCGCCTCGTCCGCCGTCGGCAAGGCGATCCTGAGGTTCTCACGGATGGTGTCGTGCATCAGGAAGACATCCTGCGGCACATAGGCGACCGATCGGCGCCAGGCTCTCACGGCATCCGGGCCCAGAGGAATGCCATCGATGGCGATCTCCCCGGCGTCGGGCTCCAGCAAGCCGAGAATCAGGTCGCCGATCGTGCTCTTTCCGCCGCCCGACGGTCCGATCAGGGCGGTGATCCGTCGGGCCGGTATCGCAAGGAAAAGGCCCGCAAGAATCGGCGGCTGATCGGCGCCGTAGCGGAACGTCACGTCCCGGAAGGTGATCATCTCGTTGAGCGGCAAGGCGGACGCTCGGCCGAGGGTCGGCTCGGCTTCCTGTCGGCACGCTCGCGTCAAACGTCGCACCTCGTCAAATCCTTCCAGGTTCATCATCAGTTCCTGAAGATGCGACTGGATGGCCGTGAACCGCGGAGCGATCCGCATGAACAGGAAGATCATCACGATCAGTTGGGCCATCGGCACGCGCATCACATTCAGCGCGAGATAGACGAACAGGCTGAGCCCCAAGGCGCTCAGGATCTGGAAGAGCGCGCCCGCCAGAGAGGCCACCCCCATATAGCGATGGAACTCGCTTCTGGCGTCCGACAGATCGGCGTCGAGCCGTCTGACGTAGCGAGGCTCCGCCGTCAGGCTCTTGACCACCTTGAGTCCCCCGAGGAAGGCGTCGACCGTTCGGAACTGCTTTTGCTTCTGGGCGGTCACGACCGCGCCATAGGCCGAGGACCGGCGTCGAAGCGGCGTGAGCAGAGCCAGGAAGGCCAGTCCGACGCCAGAGGCGACGAAGGTCATCGTGGGCGAGATCATCAGTGAGATCGCGGTGTAGATGGCGAGGATCACCAGCGTCTGCACCAGAGCCAGAAGATGGTTCAGGGACATATGGACCCGGTCGACCTCGACCGTCAGGGTCTGATGCAGGTCAGCGTGCCGTCGCGACGACAGGAAGCGCCATCGGGCCGCGCCTATGGCGCTGAACAGATCCATCCGGACGTGATCGACGACCTCGACCAAAAGGTCCGCCATATAGATCGTCTTGGCGCGCATCAGCAGCGCCTGAAGGGTGACGACGAGACTCAGGACGGCGAGCGCCGTGACCAAACCGATCTGCAACGTTCCGCCGGCGCCCGCGGAGAACAGGTCAGGGAGCGGTATGGAGACGGATTGCGCCCCAGGCCCCAGCAAGGTCAGGAGAGGCACCAACAGCAGAATCGACAAGCCTTCGGTCAGACTGCCGAGGGTCAGAAAAACGGCCGCAGGCCAGGCCCGGCGACCGGACGTGGAAAGGATGAAACGGGCGAAGGCGACAACGCGGAAGACGCCGGGCCGCGCCGGTTCGGCCGTCATGTCGAAGCATCCGCGTCAAGGCGACCGATCTCACTCTCGAGCCAGTCGGGCAACTGCGCCAGGGCGCCGAGATCGTTGGGGACGACCATCCGGCACACGGAGATTCTTTGGCTGAGGGCGGCGCACTGGCGAAGATGGTCGGCGGCCGACCGCCCGCTGATGAGGTCGCGGCCGAAACGCGTGGCGTACGAAAACCGGATCAGAGCGGTGAGCGCCGAGGCGCCCCGGAGAGGATGGAGCGCGAACGCCGCACCGCGCTCGAGAACGAGAGCCGCCTTCGGTTCACGTGGCGCGGGATCGAAGGGCGCGTCCAGACGCAGTCGACGCTTCTCGAACGCCGGGTGAGGACGCGCCATCGCCTCTCCGTCGACGGCGATCGAGGCGTTCGCCTCCTCGGTGAGCTTGACCTGAGGATAGGCGGGATAGAGACGCGGCGCGCCTCGGCAATCGACGGCGACGATGTCGTCGGTGAGAAGGGTCTTGCCCGCCCTGACGAGCGCGGCGGCCGTGGTCGATTTCCCGGCGCCTTTGTCTCCCAGGAAGACAGCCACGCCTGCGGAAAGCTCCACAGCGCTGCCATGAAGGGTGAGAAGACCTCGGCGTTCCAGAAGCACGCCCATCACAGGGCCCAGCAGCGGCAGGCTCACTAGAGCTTCGTCGACCCCCGCCCGCGGCTGATAGACGATGAGGTCGCGGCCCAGGATCCGGAAATCGCCGACGTCGCGCCAGCTCAGCAGCGCCTCGTCTTCCTGGAACCGGAAGGCCGCAGGCGCCTCGGTGTCGAGAATGGACGGCGCCGATCCCAGCCGGATGCGCAGATCGGGAAGCCCGCTGCCCATGTCAGGCTCGAGCTCGGGCAAGGCGAGATCGGCTTCGATGCGCAGCCCGAAGGCGCTGTATCGGCGCAGGCGTGGTGTTGGTTCAATGCGGGACATCTGGTCCCCCGACCTTCAAATTACAGGCCGGGTCGCCAGGAGCGATGGATTCGGTCCAGATCGCCCAGAGACCGATCCGCCAAAGCGCCTGCAGCGCGTCCCCCGACACAGGATGATCAGGCTGGTCCAACCGCCGACGCAAGGCGATCACCCGATCCACATTCAGATGGGACGACAGTCGGCTCCTGGCGGCTTCAAGGGCTTGCGGCGTAATCCGGGGGCTTCGCCGAAGCCCTTCGCGAAGCTGGCTGGAGAAGTCGTGCTTGTCCCGACGCCAGAGCACTTCGTCCGGGAGAACGTCGGCCATCGCCTGACGGAGAATGAACCGGGTCCAACCGCCCTGCAGCTTCGCCTGCGGGGGCAGGGACATGGAATAGTCGATCAAGGCCCGATCCCAGAAGGGACAGCGCCCCTCCACCCCGACGTCTTGGGCCTCCCGGTCGAGCACCTCCAGCGCGTAGCTCTGCTGCGGCCCGGTCAGCACCTCGTGTTCGGCTTCTCGACCCGTGGCGGCTCTCGGTCTCCATCGCGCGGACACGGCGGCGTCGATCGCCGAGACGGCGCGAAAGTCGCTCGACAGAAGGTCCAGCGGGCTTTCCTCCGCCTCCTGCGGTCTGCCGGCTATCCTTCGCACCCGCCGCGCCAAGGCCGCGAACTTGTGCCGCCCTGGCCCGAAACCGCGATACAGCGCGAGGAGCATCGCTGGCGCGCTTTCCCCGTAAAGATCGGCCACGCCGCGCAGTTCGCGATAGAGCCGGATCCACGACCCCGCCCGTGCGAGATCGAGGAGGCGGCCGACGCCCTTGGACACGACCTCGTCGCCGCCATGGCCGTCAAGCAGGACCGCACCCTGCCGCGCGTTTTCGTACACCGGCCGCATCATCAGCAGGTTGGGCGCAGCGACCGGACCGGCATGCCGCTCCAGAGCGGCGTGGGCGCCGGCAAAGGGATCGTAGTCGCCGATCTCCACGAAATGGGCGTCGAAGCCCTGCCCCCGGATCGCCGCCTCGATGTAGGGCCGCTCGCTCAGCGCGGGACGCGCTGAATCGACAAGCGAGAGCGTTCGAACCGTCTCCGCCGTTTCACGCCCCGCGAGACGCGCGAGGCTTGATGAGTCCAACCCCCCGCTGAGGAAACAGTCCACCGCCGCCTCCCCCGCGCACCGGCGCGCGACGGCGTCGCGAAGAAGGGATGAGAACCGCTGCGCCTGAAGCGCCGGCGCATCCGTCGTTTCCTTTGGCAGCACAAGGGCGTCGAATTTGTGGATCTGGACGCCGTCTGCATCGAAGACGGCCGCCGTGCCGGGGACAAGGCGTGAGACCGACGCCCGCATTCCCCGATCGGAAGGCGGAGCCAAGCCGATGAGATACTCAGCCGCGCGGAGATCACAAAGCGGCTCACGTCCATAAAGCGGCGCAAGGCCACGCTCCTCGGAGGCGAACGCGAAAGACGCCTGATCCCGTCGGAAGACGAGCGGCCGCGCGCCAAGGACATCCCGTGCGCAAATGAGGCGCCGACCCTCCGGGTCCCACAGGCCGAAGGCGAATTCCCCCTTGAGGTCGGCGAAACCGGCGATTCCTTTGGACCGGTAAATGTCGACGATGGTTCGCCCGGGCTCCGCCAGACGCCTGCCGTCCGCAGCTTCGAGCCGACCGTCGAGAACGACGCCATACCCCTGGTGCACGACAACCCCGTCTCCCGGTCGAGCCGGAAGATGGCCGCAAGCCAGATGAAGATGCGGCGGAAAGTGGCCGAACGCGCGCCTCGCCCCTCCCCTTCTGCCCATGGCGTCGAGCATGGCCGCCGTCTTCTCGGCGCCGTCGCCCCAAACGCCGGCGATCGCCGTCACGCGCGGGGTCCCAAATCGGTCAGGGGCGTGAAGCTCTCCAGACATTCGCCATCGTCGCCGACGACGACCCGGTCGTCCGAGAGAACCCAGGCATGAGCCTGGACAGCGCCGCTTTCACTGCGGCGAACCCCGATGCGGATGACGGAGCCGTAACCCTGGAGAGAAAGAAGGGCGTTGGCCGCCAGCGCTTGCGGAAGACAGGTCGCACCAAAGGCGGCGCGTGCGGCGTTCGACACGGCCCAGCGCGTCCGCGCGAGCGCCCATGACGGCGCGGTTCGCGGGGTCCGCTGAACGGGAAGGACGCGCCTGACCAGGCGATAGGGCGCGAACGCAAGCGCAATACGATAGAACACCAGCAGCGCCCAGGTCGCTGTGAGGTATCGCACGTCAGCGAGAGAAACGCCTCGCTTGCGTGCGCTAGGCATGCCGCCGGACAACGCCCGCGCTCGCAAAGTCCTCGAGCAGGCGCGCGATGTCGGCGCGACAATCCGGAGCGCCCACATCAAACGCGTCCGCCACCGCTGATGCGAGTGCATCCAAGGTCTTGGGTGTCTGGATCTGATCCCAGACGAAGGCCCCCACAGGGTTGAGGCCGTAATATTGGCTGGACCTGAGGTCGAGCAAGGCGGCCCCGCCATCGACCTCGCTTGCGACCACTTCCGGATCCGCAACAAATGTTTCGTTGACGTTCATCGCCGCACCGCTCCCACGCATAAAAACGACGGGATCCCGAAAGATCCCGCCGGTCTATCTTCTTCAATTCGACGGCGCGGGTGCGCCGATCGATCAGGAGAAGGTCAGATCGCCGAACGGGGTGCCCGTCGGGAAGGTGGCGTCGAGCGCGGAGCCGCGCGAAGCGCCTTGCGTCAGGGTTTCGAACGAACCCAGCGAGGTCATCGCGGGGGCTTCGTAGACAGTCTTTGCGTTGGTCACGGAGATTCTCCCTCAGTGGTATTTTGGAACAGCATTTACATCTCTTTAACGATAAGGCTTCGAAGTCAACGACAAAGCGAACAAAGTTCTGACAGCCTTTGACAAGACCTGTTAGGTGTTGACTTCCAAGCACACTTTCCCGCCTCAGGCGTATTTATGGCTTCCGCTTATCCATCCCTTCAGCCGCCGCCCTCGGGGCATGGCGCCGTTCCCGGCGTCGACCTGGCGGTCGAAATCCTGCGCGCCTGGGCGCAGGGGCGCGGCGACGTTCCGGCGGCGGGTGTGGCGACCGGTCGCGCGGCGACGACACTTCTGGCGCAGAACCGTCTGCTGGGACTGACGGGCGCGCTGCTCTTGAAGGCCGCGCCCGACGACCAGATCGCAGAAACGACCGGTGCGTTCCGGCGCCTGACGGCTGAAATGAACGGGGCGAGCCTCATCATGATGCGTCGCCTGACCACGGCCCTGGCCGGGACGCCGGCGTGCGTGATCTTCTACAAGGGGGTCGTGCTGCAGCAGAATCTTTATGGCACGCCATTCGCCCGCCCGGCCTCCGACATCGACCTGCTGACCGCGCCGGCGACCTACGCCAAGGTCGCCCGCGCCTTGCAGTTGGCCGGGCATCGGCTGGACCCCCACACCGACACCCTATGGTGGCGCTGGTTCCTCGCGGAGCAGCAGTTTCGGGTGGGCGTCGACGCCCAGAACATCGACCTTCACCATCGTCTTCAACAACCCGGCTGCCCGATGCCGCGGCGGCCCGATCGGCTAATCGCCGAGTCGATCCTGCAACCGTTTCTCGGCGGTCAGGTCCGGACGTTTCGGGACGACCACACGCTTTTGGTCGCGGCGATGAGCCTGGCGAAAGCGCTTCATCACCGCGAACCTGCGGGTCGCTATGTCGGCGACGTCGAGCGTCTGTTGCGCCGCCTGCCTCCGGAGGGCTGGTCCGCCGTCGCGCGCGAGGCGGCCGCGATGGGGCTGACCCGCACCCTGGACCTGGCGATCCGCTGCGTTCAGGCCGTATTCCAGACCGTGCCGGCCGAGCGTCAACGCGCCATCCTGCCGGAGATCGACGATCTTGACCTGCAATGCATGTTGTTGGCGCCGTCGCAGGCGCCCCGCTGGGTGCGGCGCCGCCGGCTCCTGCTGGCCCTCTGCGATCGCCCGATCGACGCCGTCACCGCCTGGTTGGTCATGGCCGCGAGCGAAACCGCACGACGCGCCACCGAAGACCGAACGGCGCAGGAGCCTGTTCGATGAGGGCGGCGGTCGGCGACAAAAGCCAGCGCCCCAGGATTCTCTATATGGCGCCGGATCTCAGCGATCCGGCGGTTCGACGACGCCTGGCCATGCTCACCGCGGGCGGCGCCGACGTCGCCGTGGCGGGTTTCTTGCGTGGCGAGTCGCCTGATCCGCCGGCCGCTTGGGGCGCTGAACGGCTTGGGCGGACACGAGACGCCGCCCTCGGCCAGAGAGCCCTGATGGTGGTCAGGCGGCTGATGGAGCCGCGCGCGCTCGGCCGTCGTGTTCGCGACAAGGACGCGATCATAGCCCGCAATCTTGAAATGCTCGTCCTCGCCTGGGCGGGCCTTGTGTTTAGCGGCCGTCGGACCCGTCTCTGCTATGAGGTGCTGGACATCCATCGCGTCATGCTTTCCGGCAGCCTCAAATCCCGAGTGCTGCGAGGCGTTGAGCGACTGCTGCTCAAACGTGTCGATCTGATCGTCCTGAGCTCAGAGGCCTTCGATAGAGCCTACTTCAAGACCTTGCAGCCGACGACCGCGCCGCGGCTGCTCGTCGAAAACAAGGTTCTGGTTCTTGGCGACGGCTTGGCGCCAAGCCTTCCTGCGCCTGCTGCGCCACCCTGGCGGATCGGCTGGTTCGGCATGCTCCGCTGTCGCCGCAGTCTGGAGTTGCTGGGCCGCCTGGCCGCCAGCCGCCCGGGCCGGATCGAAGTCGATATCCGGGGGCGGCCCTCCGCGGCCGTGTTCGGGGAGGACTTCGAGGCCGCCGTGGCCGAGTGGCCCGGCCTGACCTTTCACGGCCCGTACGCCGCTCAGGATCTCGCCCAAGCCTATTCGGCCGTGCATTTCGTATGGGCCGTGGACTTCTATGAAGCCGGTCAGAACTCCGATTGGCTCCTTCCCAACCGCCTTTACGAAGGGAGCGCTCACGGCAGGCCGCTGATCGCCCAGCGAGACGTCGAGACCGGGCGGTGGCTTGCAGCCCACGGGGCTGGCGCTCTGTTCAGCAACCTTGACCTTGAGCTCGGGACCTTCTTTGATGATCTGACCCTGTCTGGATACGCAGACCACGCAGAGGCTGTGGCGCGTCTGGAGCGGTCCGATCTGGTGGCCGATCACCAGGACTGCCGTCGCTTGGTTGAAACCCTAACGGACCGCCCTTGATGAATTCCGGCCTGCTGATCGTGGTGCCCTGCCTCAACGAGGCGGCGCACCTTCCCCAACTCATGGCCGCCTTAGTCGCAGACGCCGGCGACAATGACCTCATCGTGGTGACGGACGGGGGCAGTCACGACGCCAGCCAGGCGATCGTGGCGGAGTGGGCGTCAAGGGACGCGCGGGTTCATCTTCTTCATAATGCGCAGAGGCTGCAGAGCGCGGGCATCAACCAGGCCGTCGAAACCTATGGCGAAGGTCGAACCTTCCTGCTCAGGATTGACGCTCATGCGTCTTATCCCGACCGCTTTGCGCGCCGGCTGGTGGAGGCCGCCACGGCGACGCGCGCGGAATCCGTCGTCGTGCCGATGCGGACGGTGGGGGACTCCTGCTTCCAGATCGCCGCAGCCACAGCGCAGAATTCCAGGATCGGGGCCGGGGGATCCGCGCATCGGATCGGGGGCGAAAGCGGCTGGATCGACCACGGCCACCACGCCCTGATGCGAATTGAAGCCTTCAAACGGATCGGCGGCTACGACGCCGCCTTCAGCCACAACGAGGATGCCGAGTATGACCGACGTCTGACCGCGTCCGGCGGCCGAATCTGGTTTCAGGGCGATCTCGCGATCGATTATTTCCCTCGCCGAACGCCCGGCTCCCTATTCCGGCAATACGTCAACCACGGCCGGGGACGGGCGCGCACTGTGGTCAAACATCGAATGCCGTTGAAGCCCCGGCAACTGGCGCCCGCTATGGTCGGGCCTGCGGTCGCCGTCGCTCTGGCCGGCGTGCTTATCGGGGCGCTGGTCCACCCCTTGGCCTTCCTCCTCGCCGGCCCCGCCCTTCTCTGGGTGTCCATATGTCTCCTGGGCGGCGGGCTCGCGGCTCGCGCCGCCAACGCGCCCGTTTGCGGCTATCTTGCTGGCGTCGCCGCGATGCTGATGCATCTGGGGTGGTCTGTCGGCTTCCTCAGAGGCCGCTTCCTGCCCTCCGACCGACCCGACCCGGCCCTCTGAGCCACGCCTGCCCAGCGAGGTTCTTGAGCAGGTTCAGCGCGGATGCCGGATCGTGGAACGTCTTGAGGGCCGCCCTTGCGTCCCGCGCCTTAACCGCCTCGATCAGCCGGCGCCATTGCAACCGGTCATCCACGCTTCGCCAATGACGCCGCACCGCACGACGCTCCGGGGCCGTCAAAGTCCGGATGCCTTCCAGGTTCCGTGTGCAGTCCCTCAGGGCTTCCAAGTCGTCGATCGTATGGCGACCGCTGAGGGAGTCGGGCCGGGTCAGGGCGATATAGCCGCAAGGCGGGCCGAGTCGTAGACGTCCGCCGTGCGCGAGCACCTGCGCGTAGAGCAGGAAATCCTCGCCAAGCCGGAGACGTGGGGCGTATTCGATGCGGTGACGTCTCAGGAAAACGGTGGACATCAGGGGCTTGATGAAGCCGAGCTCCTCGCGATGACGCCCGCGGCGGCTGACATTGCCTTCGATGAAATCGGCCAAACTGACCGTGGCCCAAAGGGACGCCGCCTGCGGCGTGTCCTGGGGATGGAAGGTCGCCGTCCCGTCGAACGCGGAGACGCGGGTGATGGCGTCGGCCACCATTTCCGCGCCGTCCGCCTCCGCCAGAAGCCGGCCCAAACGCCCGGGCGCGAACCCGTCGTCGGCGTCCAAGACGCATATCCACTCCGCTCGCGTCGCCGCGAGCGCCACATTGCGAGCGGCGGACGGTCCGCCATTGGCCGCCTGCCTGATCACCCGCAGACGTCCCGATCCGTCGTCGCAGCTTTCAGCGACCCGCGCCGTTGCGTCCGTCGATGCGTCGTCGATGACCCAGACCTCAAGCGTCTCGGATTCGGCGAGCGCGCTGCGAACAGCAAGATCGACCGTGGTCTCGGCGTTGAACGCGGCGATCACCACCGCGATGTTGGCAAGGCCGTTCGGTGTTGCCGATGGGATCATTGTCCTGTTTCTCCGCACCCGCTCGCGTCCGGCCGTGCAAGCCGTTCGGTCCGCGCGCCGCCAATGGCGATCTGCAACCCAAGCAGGAAGCTCCAGTACATTGCAAAGGCCGGAATTTGGAGAGCGAAGTCTGTCAATCCATGGGTCAAGACCATGACATTCACGAACAACAACGGAAGCAACACCCGCGCCGATCGCGTGTCGAGGCCTCGAAAGGCCCCATGGATCAAAAGGCCGATCGCCGCCGCCATCGGCAAGGCGGCCGCCAGGCCGCCTTCCGCAATCCACTGGAGAGCCCAGTTGTGCGCGCTCTGGACATTCCAAAGAGATCCATAGTTCGCCGGCGTCAGCCCCAGCTTCGTCACATAGGTCGCCGTTCCCAGTCCGCCGCCGAACAAGGGCGCATCAAGGAAGGCGGTCCAATAGACGGCGAAGATGTCCTTGCGATCGGCTGCGGCCTCCCCAAGGCCAGGCAACCTCAGAAGGAGGCCGCGGGCCGCCTCGGCGACGACCAGCAAGGCGATCGCCGCCGCTCCCGCGAGAAACCACCGTTTGCGAGGGCGAACGCCGCCCGACGGGGCGGGCCAGCATGCCGCCAGACCCAGGGCGCAGAGAACTGCGACACCCAGCCCCGCGCGCGACTGGGTCAGAACAAGCGCGACCGACAGCAGCAGCAGGGCGCCGCCCAGCCATGTGAGTTCCCAGCGTCTGTCCGCGGAAGGGCCGCGGGCGTCTCGCCAGGCGAGAAGTCGGCCTAGGGTCAGGATCACGCCCGCTCCGAGCAGGGTGGCGGCGGTGTTTGGGCTGAGGAAGGGCGCGCCGAGGCGCCCTTGACTGCCTGCCGAAACGAAGAGGATCAGGCTCCACGCCGCCCACAGCGCCGTCAGGACGATGCAAGCGTTCACAAGCCGCGCGGGCGTACGCTCGCCGCGCGCCGCGAAGACGCCGCAAAGAAAGACGCACCCAAGCCCGAACAGCTTGGCGACCTCGATCACGGTCGCGGCAGGCGCGATCGATAGCGAACGTCCGCCGACGACCTCATAGAGGCCGGTTCGCGCGACGGTGTCGGGCAAGGGCATGACCGTCAGGAGGGAAACGCCGATCACGGCGCCGAACGCCAGCGCCGCAGGACCGAGACGCCTCAATGCGATCGGCGACGGCGCCGACAGCCAGCCCACCCCCGCTGCGACGGCGAGGGCGAACGAAAGCCAGAGCGCTTCAGAGGCGTCCCCGCCTCCCCCGAGAAAAAATCCGACGAAGACGAGACCCAACGCCGTCCACCCCAGCCAGAGCGCACGGATCGACGACCGGGGAACAGGCAGCCCCGACCAGCGCATCAGTTTGTGTAATAGCCCTTGTAGGCGGTGTAATAGTAGCCGGGATCGCCGTAGCCGTACCGCGCCTGTTCCTGCATATCGACCTGGGTCAGAACCGCGCCGGCGACCGTCGCGTCGGACTGTTCGAGCGACCGCAGCGCCGCCTCCGCAGCCTTTGCAGGCGTCTTGCGCCAGCGCGTCAGGAACATGACCGCGTCGGCCTGACTCGCCAAGACCCGGGTCTCGGCCACCGCCAGCACGGGCGCAGTGTCGAGGATGACCATGTCGAAATCCTCGCGCAGACGGCTGAGCAACGCCGCCATCTCCGGCGTATTGAACACTTCACGCGGCGTGAAATCCCGCTTGGCAGTGGGGAGAACCCAGGCGCCGGAGGCCTCGCCTTTAAGGAGCACGTCCGCGAGCGTCATGGATCCGTCCAGAACGTCCAGGAGACCGTGGTCGGCGTCCACGCCGAGGAGCCTGCTGACATTGCGACGGCGGATGTCGCAGTCGACGATGACGACCTTCAAGCCCGCCTGGGCCGCCGAGATCGCCAGACAGACCGCTGTCGTGGTCTTGCCTTCCCCGGGCAGCGCAGAGGTCACCACGACGACTTTGGCGGACGACCCCAGTTTGGCGTACATGATCGAGGTCCGAAGGGTCCGGAAGGATTCCGCGAAGGCAGACAGCGGCCGGTTGAGAAGATACTCCGTCGGCGCCATGCGCCGGTCCTTGCGGTCGGCGATCGACATCATCAAGGGCACGGTTCCGAGCATCGGAAGACCCAGCCGACGCTGGACGTCCTCGCTCGTGATCAGACCGTCATCCATCAGTTCGACCAGGACCACGGCGGCCAGACCGCACCCCAGGGCCAGGATGAACCCAAGAACCAGGTTGACCGGCACATTCGGCGAGCTCGGCGCGCCGGAAGCCTGGGCCGCCTGGAGAAGGCGGCTGTCCGCCGTCTCGTTACCGGACTGGTTGGTCGTCTCCTGATAGCGTTCGAGCAGTCCCTCGTAGAGCGTGCGGACGCTCTGGGCGTTCCGCTCCAGTTCGTTCAGCCGCACGCTCGCGGCGTTGTTGCTGGCGAGCGTGCCCCGGGTACGACCCAAGGTCGATTGCAGCGACGCCGTGCGGTCGCGAGCGACTTGAACGCGCGCTTCCAGGTTCGAGATGACGCGTTGGATTTCAGCTTGAATCTGGCCGTCGATGGCGGCGAGTTCCTGGCGCGCCCGCAGGAGTGCGGGCCATTCCGGTCCATAGCGCGCCTGAAGGTCCGCAACCCGCGCCGCAACTGTGGAGCGTTGGCCGCGCAGCTGTCCGACGACCGACGACTGCAGCGCCTCGCCCACGTCGCCGCCGGTCGAGCCACGCGCCAACTGGCTGCGCGCGGCGCGGAGCCGCGCCTCCTCAACCGCCTGATCGGCCTGAGCCGTGGCGAGCTGCTGATTATAGGTGGACACTTCCTGCTCGGTGAGCGTGGCTCCGGAGGAGGTCAGGAGGTTATTGGCGGAACGATAGGCTTCGACGGCCGCCTCAGCCGACTGAACCTCGCCGCGAAGCTGGTTCAGACGCGCCTCAAGGAAGGTGTTCGCCTGGCGGTTGGCCCCGCCCTTGTCCGACACCTGATTGGCGATGTACTGGCCCGCAAAGGCGTTGGCGATCCGCGCCGACTTCTCGGGATTGAGCGAGGTGAAGTTGACGCCGATGATATAGGTCAGACCCATCCGCTGTACGGTCAGACCGCCGCGAAGCGCCGAGGCCGCACGTTCGCGTCCGAGCTGAATCGCCTCGGGCGTGGTCGGCGGGGTCGGCCTGGGCAGAGCCTTGCCTTGGACCTTGGCAATAAAGGCGCCCAGGCCGCCGGGCTCGCGGAGCACCCAGTTGAACTCCGGGTCGTTCTCGAGCCGGAGCACTTCGGCGACCTGTCGCGCCAGATCGCGGGACTGCAAGACCTCGACCTCGGAGTCCACCACCCCTGTTTCCGCAGGCAGGTTTGAAAGGACCTGCTGCGAGTCCAGAACCTGGGACTGTCGCACATTGAGCATGACCTGCGCCTGAGCGGTGTAACGCGGCGTCGCGCGAGCCGTCACCAGCAGCGCGGCCAGGAAGACAAGCAAGGCGACGCCGCCGAACAGGCGAACCCGGCGTCGGAAGATATTGATCAGGTTGCGAAGACTGAACGCCTCGGCGGCCGAGGGGGAAGCAGACGGGACACCGGTTTCGGTCATGATTGCCTTGAGGATCTTTTACGGCGTCAGTACTGGAGCACGAGAGACAGAATAAATCGGTGGGCCGCGTAGTCGTTGATCGCCGCCGCGCCCGATGATTGGCGGGTTTCGTAAGCGTAGCTGCCGGTGACGCCAACGGACCGGTTCAGGAGATAGGTGGCGCGCAGCCCGCCATAGTAGGTGTCATTCTGACGATCGAGGGTGTCGAATTCCTCAACAAGTTTGCCGACGCGACCCTCGACGATGATATTGCGTCGAAACTCGTAATCCACAGTCCCTTCGAGACGGGTCGTGAGGATGCCGGCCGAGCCTATGATGCCGGAATCGACGACCGAGCGGTTCGCATTCACCCCGAGGGTGACCAAAGGCGTGATAAAATAGTCCAGCCGTCCCCGCCCGCTGAAACCATCGAGCTTGCCATACAGTGGATTGTCGAAGCTCTGCGAGATGTAGCCCAGCCCGACGTCGCCTCGGACAAGCGCGCCAAGCTCGAAGTTGGCGCCCGCCAGCAGATTGACGCCGTCAGAGTTCCGCAACGGCGTCAGAACGTCGCCGTTGTCGAAGCGTCTCTGGTTACCCTCGAACTGCAGAAACACCGCCGTCGCCGGGCTGATGGCGTAATCGGCCCTCACCGAGGCGGTGGTCGTGGTCTGGTCGCGAGTGTTCTGGGGAACGACCACCCCGGAGTTGGAAATCCCGTCCTGGTAATCGTAGGTTTGAACACCCGCCGTCCCGACGAGACGCAGCCTGTTGAACGTCCAGGTCGAACCCAAAGTGCCGCCATAGCGATCGTATTCGATGGGCTCAGCGATTGAGGCGGGCGTGTTGGACGCCGTACGCGGCTCGACTTCGCGCGCGTAGTTGAGATCGCCGCGGATGTTGCGTCCGCGCTGGATGTCGTACCGCCCGGCGCCGCCGACGGCCCAGGTTTCGGTGTTCTCGGAGTCGTTGTCGAGGTATCGCGTAATCTTGCCCCGCGCGTATCCGGTCACCGAGTGCCGTCCCCAGTCGCTCTCGACCTCGACCTCCGGCGACAGGGTGATGATGGTGTCGGAGATTTCGTTCTCGTCCGTCGCCAGCACATTGCTGTCATAGCCGGCATCCGCCTGAAGTTTCGGATAGGCGAGCCAAACGCCCGCCCGTGCGCCCAGCGCCTCATATTCCGGGTGAGGTCTCTCCTTCACGGAGACGCCGCGATCGCGCGCGAAAAGATCCGCCGCCTGGGCATGGGCGGCGCCCGCCCCGAAGGAGGCGGCCGCGATTGAACCCAGCCCTGCGGCCAGAGCGGTGTATCTCAGCATCATCATTGCATCCCCCAGTATCTTTTTGTCTCAACCGCCCACCGGCGAGCGGTAGTCCGCGCCGCCGCCGCCCGGCGTCGACGGCGGCGGCGGCGTGGCGACGCCGCCCTCCCCCACGGTCGCGGCCGGTCCCGATCCGATCGCGCGCTCGATGCTGGCGGCGACGCTGGCCAGACCGGCGCACCCCCAACGGTTCCAGTCGCTGTTCTCGAACACGCACCGCTCTTCCGCGATGGCGAGCCGCACGGACGCCAAGGCCTGGACGGGAGCGACGTCGGCGGTGACGATGATGTCTGCGAGCGTCGTGACCACGCCGGATTCTTGCGGATCGGCCGCAGCATTGGGCCGCGCGCGCGCAAGCGCTTGCCGGATTGCAGCCGTGAGCGCCGGCGACGCCGCGTCAGCCTCGACAGGCGCGCTTTGGTCCGTCCGGGCCATGGTCGGCGCGATCGTCTGGGCGGCGAGCGCGGTGGCGACGCCGCACGCCGCAATCACCGACGTCAGCGCTGCAAAGCGCAGATAGTGAGTCATAACTCTGTCTCCCGAGAGCTCTTGTCCCACGGCGATACACGTCTCTCGTGCAAAACCCAACACCAACGCTATCTGATACTGGACAAAACCCCCGCTATCGCCTTTTGTGCGCAATCAGCCGCCGGGGGGACCGGGGTCCTCCTGCAACTGAACATCGCCATGACACGCGAAGAATTCGCCCGCCGGTGGCTCAAGCCGGCGATCGGCGAGACCCGAGACGCGCCGCCCGCCCCTCGCCGCATTCGGCTGACCGAGGCGCCCAGCCGAATGTTCAGAGAGACGGCGCCGCAACCCTCGCGGCTTCTCAAAGTCGGTCGCTTCCTCAAACAGTGGACGATGATCGGCCTGGCCGGGGCGATCCTGTTCACGGGCATGGCGGTGGTCGTCCTGAAACTGGCTCCGTATGTCACGGACTATGCGGCGACCTACCTCGACTATTGAACCGGAGGCGGCGTGGCCGACGGGCTGGCCTCGGCGAGACGCAGCTGTTCGAACATCAGGACGGCCACCATACGCCCCTGCGGCGAAGCAACCGACTCGGGCAACTCGCGCATGGCCCATCCGTGCCTCGGAAACGCCGCCGTAAGTTCCGCCCGCGCCCGGTCTCGAAGATCAGTCGGCAGGTCCGGCCAGTGTTCGAAGACGAACCGCAGCCGCCACGACGAGGCGTCAGGCCCGAGCGGCTCCAACGCGTAGCTTCGGCGCAGAGCCTCGATCGCGGCGGCGTTCAGAGGCCCGGCGCGCAGTCCTTCGAGATAGGCGCGTCGAAGATCGGGTTCGGCGTCCGCTGGCAAGGCCGACCGCTCTCGCTCGACCTTCGCAAGCGCGCGCTCGAGCGTCGGGGCGTCGGCGATGCGCGATGGCGGCGCAGCGCCGTCCTGCACGGCCGCCGCCAGGACGGCCGCGCCGATACCAACCAGAGCAAGCAGAACCCAGGCGCCGACCCCGACGCCGTCTCTGGCGATTGCGACCCGCACCAGGCCGACGATCCGCGTGACCTTGCGTTCCGACGTGCGGCTGCGGCGTCTCGAATGTGTCTTGCGCATCCCGGACATCCCCGTCCCTGTCGATCCGTTCGGACTTGAAGAGCCCCATGCGACAGCGGCGACAGCTTGTCGAGCAGCCAGCAGCCTGAAGCCGACATGATTTGGCGCTGCTTTCGGTCAAAGGCCAAACAAACCGCGACCGTTGTCATGTTGGAGGTTGAGATTCCCCGCGCTTCGGATGACGATACGCCCATGTCCAAGATCATCCTCAGCCGCCGCCGTCTCCTTGTCGCCGCCGGCGCTCTGTCGCTCGCCGGCTGTCAGTCCGTTCCGCCGTCCGAAGACACGCCGACGGGGAGCCGGACGGTCGGCGACTATGAACTGGACTCGGGCGACAAGATTCGACTCAGCGTGTTCGGCGAGGAAGAGCTTTCCGGGGAGTTCGTCGTCAGCGGCGCAGGGATCCTGTCCATCCCCCTTGCCGGCGACATCCCCGCAAAAGGGCGGACCATCACGGACATACAGCGGGCCGTGGAAGAATCGTTGCGCGCCCGGTACATCCTGAACCCTCAGGTCAGTGCGGAAGTCCTGACCTACCGGCCCTTCTACATGCTCGGCGAAGTCAACAAGCCTGGAACCTATCCCTACGCCGCCGGCCTGACCGTCCTGAACGCCGTCGCCACGGCGGGCGGTTTCACCTACAGGAGCGACGATCGCCGCGTCTATATCCGGCGGGATGGCAGTTTGAGGGAGGAGGCCTTCTCGCTTACGTCCAGCTTGCAGGTCGCGCCGGGCGATACGATTCGGATCGCCGAACGACTGTTCTGAAGCCGCCGGAACCCTGGCACGACATCTGCTGTCTTTGGGTGGCGCGGCCAGCCTCTGGCTCTGAACAGGACGCCGGCCGATGGACGACCATCATCTCAGCGTGAACGCCTATATCCGAGCGAGACGCGTTCGGATCATCGGTTCGGTGCTCGTCGGAGGTCTCCTGGCGGCTGTTGCGACCCTGTCTCTGATCACGTCCGATGCGTGGCGGTCCCGCTTTGAGCATGTGTTCGAACCGCTTCCGGGGCTCCTCTACGCGCCGCCAGCCGAGGATTTGAGTCTGACGACTGCGGATAATCCGGTGCCCCTGACCTTCCAGGCCATCGATCGCAGCGATGCGTATCGCTATAATGCCTCCATACCGGTGAGCGACGAACCTCTCGAACCGGCTGCGCCTTTCAGTCTGCCCTCGACGCTCAGCCGCGTGGAGCGCGACCGGGCCTTCAACTGCCTGATCCAGGCGGTGTATTACGAAGCCGGCTCAGAGGGGAGCCAGGGACAGCGCGCCGTGGCCCAGGTGATCCTGAACCGGATGCGCCATCCCGCCTTTCCGTCCTCCGTTTGCGGCGTGGTCTATTCGGGTTCGCAACGCGCCACAGGATGTCAGTTCACCTTCACCTGCGACGGCTCGCTCGCGCGCGCGCCCTCGGCGGCGGGATGGGCGCGGGCCCGTCAGGTCGCGGCGGCCGCGCTGTCTGGTTATGTTGAAAGTTCCGTCGGACAGGCCACGCACTACCATGCCTTATATGTCGCGCCTTACTGGAGCCCATCGCTCCTGAAGGTGGCGAACATCGGAGCCCACACCTTCTACCGTTGGAAAGGGTGGAACGGAAAACGCGCCGCCTTCGTCAGTCCCTACGCCGGGCGCGAACCGGTGGTCAGCGGACGGATGACGGCTGAGGTCGATCCCGGAGCCGAAAGCCCGGCGGAGCCCGAGGTCATGATCGCGCCTCCAAGCGCAGGGTCTCCGGAACCAGTTGTGGCGCCAATCGACATCCCCCAGCCGCAGATCGTCGCGCCTGCGCCGTCCCTGCCGACCTCGTCTCAACCCTCGGTCCAGACGGCCCCACCCCCGCCCGCCGAGGCGGTGACGGCGGCTCCGGCCGAACGTCCGAGGCGGCGGGTGGCGAAGCCCAGTTGGTGAGCCCAATCAAAAGAGCCGCCGCGCTCCGTAAACCGACACATCGGAACTCCTGAGGCGGACGGCCCAGGCTCCAACCGTCGATCGTCGCCGGCGCTCCTGGCGCGCCAGGATCCGGCGTCGGTCCGACAAGCGGTCAACGCAGGCATCAGCGATTCAAGACGGTCCTTCCTCCAGCATCCTCCGGGATCCGAACCGAAGAAATGACATCCGTCAGCCCAGGAGGAAGAATGGCGCGAGGATGAGCGACCACAGCAGCAGCGAACTGCCCACGACAAAGACCAGCGTACGGCGGGCAGACCATTTCTGGTCGGGCGCTTCAGCCGGTCTCGGGAGCGAGGCGACGCGCTCAAGAGCGCGCTCGAATGAAATGTCAGCCATGGATCCTCCCGCCGTGGCCAACTGGATAGACCACGAAGGTGAAGGCCCGGCGAACAGGCAGGGTTAAGCGGGATTAGCCCTGCCTGGCATGCCAGCGCCAAGCGCTGCGGACGATGTCATCGAGGCTGCGCGTCGGACGCCATCCCAGTACGGTTCTGGCCCTCGTGCTGTCGGCGACAAGGCACGGGGCGTCGCCAGGCCGGCGCGCCACGACCTCCACGGGAAGAGGACGATTGGTGGTGCGATGAATGGCTCCCACGAGCTCCCGAACCGTGGTCCCTTCCCCCGTTCCGAGGTTGAAAACAGTGGTTGCGCCCCCTTCAAGAAGGTAGCGAAGCGCACGCACGTGCGCATCCGCGAGATCCAGGACATGGACATAGTCACGGACCGCCGTGCCGTCCCGAGTGTCATAGTCGTCGCCGAACAATTTAAAGCCGTCGCGCAGGCCGAGGGCGGTTTCAAGCGCCAAGGGGATGGCATGGGTCTCGGGTTCGTGGCTTTCGCCGATGCGCCCGGCCTCGTCCGCCCCGGCGGCATTGAAGTAGCGCAGGGAGACCGAGCGAAAGCCCGCGTAGGCGTCGTAATCCGCCAGGGCCTGCTCGATCATCAACTTCGTCCTGCCGTAGGGGTTCAACGGCGATTGGGGATGGTCCTCGTCCATCGGCAGTCGGACAGGATCGCCGTAGGTCGCGCAGGTGGAGGAGAAGACGAGCTTGTCGATGCCGCCTCGGCGAGCAGCTTCGATCAGGCTGATCGCGCCCCCGACGTTGTTGTCGTAGAATCGTCCCGGCGATCGGACAGATTCACCGACTTCGATGAGCGCCGCGAAATGCAAGACGGCGACGGGTCGATGGTCGGCGATGACCGCGTCGAGGCGTGCGCAGTCCCTGATATCGCCCCGTTCGAGCGGCCCCCACTGCACGGCGCGTTCGTGACCGTTGGACAGGTTGTCATAGACAACCGGCCGGAATCCGGCCTCCGCCAGCGCCAGACAGCAATGCGCGCCCACGTACCCCGCCCCGCCCGTCACCAGCACCGTTGGCCTGGCCTGCAACTCGCTCATTTCTTCACCTTGTTCGATCATTCCGGCCTCTGCAGGCCGTCATGGGGATGGTCTCGGCCACGTGGGTAGGACTGCAACGGTTCATGCAAGGATTTTGCGCCCGCGACAAAACCCTGACGGGTGACAGCGTCAGGCGCCGGACATCGCGTCGCGGAACCCCTTCAAACGATTGAGTTCGATGAAGTGATACAGCCATCGCCGCGATCGGCCCAAAAGGCGCCAGGCTCGATAGAGGATCGCGTGACGGACGAAGCGTCGTCTCGACGGCCGCCCGGCCGGACCTGCATTGATGAAGTCGGCCTCCCCCCTGGCCGTCAGAAACGCAGACGTAGCCGCTGCGGATTGGAAATACTGTGCGACATACGCCAGTGTCTGCCGACCCTCCGGGATGAGGTGGTTGACCACGGCGCCCGGCGCCCACCCCGCCGTGTAGCCGCGCCGAAGCAGCGCGATCATCACCTTGGTCTCTTCTCCGAGCCTTCGAAAATCTGGAGAGACACCAAGTTCCCGGTCGTAGGTTTCCAGGCGCTGCGCATCCGACCGGACGGCGAAATTGGCGCCGAACGGCAGCCGTTCGAGGTGATCCAGATCGATCGGACCGTCGGGCCGATCCGGACGCTCGGCCAAGAGCCCGCCCAACAGCGGTCGGCCCTTATGGAACCACTCGGGCGTGTCTCCGATCAGACGGGGCCGCACCGGCCCTCCAAAAAGCGCGACATCCGGCCGCGCCACAAAGGCCTTTGCATACTCTGCGAGCCATTCGGGATCGAGCAAGACGTCGTCGTCCGTCCAGCAAATATAGTCGCCGCGCGCCTGGGCGACCCCCGCGTTGCGCGCATTGGAGAGCCCTGCACGCTCCTCGCGAAAGAGGCGCAGCGGAAGCCTGTCCGCGAACCGGCCTGCAGCCTCGGCGGTTCCGTCCGTGCTGCCATTGTCGATGAGCACCAACTCCCACGCCGCACCCGAAGGCGGCGTCAAAGCGGCGGCGGATTCGAGGAACTCACCGATCTGCCGGGCGCGATTGCGCGTGCAGACGACGACGCTGATCAGCATGGAGAACCTCGATTTTTTCTGATCCGCACAGAACACTTCGACTGTGCAGCGTCAAGCCGACGCCAGGATGGCTGAGCATACCAGGCCCCGGGCCGGGAGTGCATATGCCCTAGACTTCCCCCGTAGCCCTGATATCTCAAGGCGTGACCCTAGTCATCCAGCGCGTCATCTCCCCATGAGCAAGCGAAACCCATGACCACCACGCCCGCGCGCCTGCGCAAGGCCGTACTGCCCGTCGCGGGCCTCGGCACCCGCGTTCTCCCCGGGACCAAGACGACGCCCAAGGAACTGCTGAACGTCGTCGATCGGCCGATCCTGTCTTACATCGTCGAAGAGGCGCGCGAGGCGGGGATCGAGCACATCGTCTTCGTCACCGGCCGCTCCAAGGGGGCCATCGAGGACTATTTCGATCACCAGATCGAGCTGGAAGCCCAGCTCCTGGCCAAGGGCAAGATCGAAATCCTGGAGATGATGAAAGCCGAACTGGCATCCGCCGGCGAGATGAGCTTCACCCGCCAGATGCAACCCAAGGGCCTGGGCCACGCCGTCTGGTGCGCACGCGACATCATCGGCCACGAACCGTTCGCCGTCATCCTGCCCGACGTGATCGTGGATTCGCAGCCCGGCGCCCTGAAGCAGTTGGCCGAGGTCTATGCCGAGACCGGCGGCAACATCATCGGCGTTGAATCCGTCCCCAAAGAAAAGACCCACCAATACGGCATCGTCGATCCCGTCAGCCGCGACGGCTCGCGGATCGTCATGAAGGGCATGGTCGAAAAACCCGCCCCCGGCACGGCGCCGTCCAACCTGTCGATCTCGGGCCGCTATATCCTTCAGCCGGAAATCTTCGACCTCCTGGCGACCCAGGAACGCGGGGCCGGCAACGAAATCCAGCTGACAGACGCCATGGCGCGGCTGATGCAGCACCAGGCCTTCACAGCGGTCGAATACGCCGGCGTGACCCACGACTGCGGCGACAAGATCGGCCTGCTGAAAGCCAACGTCGCCCTGGCGCTGAAACGGCCAGACCTGGGCGACGCCGCCCGCGCGGCGATCTCGGGCTTGTTCTAGCGTCGAACTTGGACTTCGGACCTACCGAATGAAGACAAAGTAAAACAGCGCGTACCATACCGCAGCGCAAAACAACGCGCCTCCACCCAGGCCAAGCAACCGCCATTTCCACCGATGCGGATCGTCATTCATTTAGCCTTAACTCTCTTACTAATGCGCCGCTTTAGAGCGAACAACAGACAGAGCGCGGAGCTTGACGTTAAATATGCATAAGCCGCAGCCACCACTAAAGACTATAGCCCAGGGCTGAGCCACGCAATCCTGGGTCACGCGATGCAGTTGCGACTATTCGACGTTCGTCAGAATTGTCCAGCAAGTCGCGCCGAGCAGACCGCCAGTCTCTTCAAATGCGGTCCGCCGCCGGATAGGCGACGGCGCCGGCGATGAGGGCCATCAAGGTCTGGACCTGATGGTCAGTGTCCAGCGCCGGGCGATCGGCGTAGTCCTTCGCACGCGCCGACACTTCCTCGTAGAGCGCTTCGTCGAACCACAGATCACGTAAGACCGCCGACCAGGTGGACACCGGGGCGTCGTAGTCGAGCACCGAGCCGCCGGCTCCGATGGCGTCTGGCAGCCCGCCGCGGTTCGAGCCGATCACAGGTATGCCGCTGCAGTGCGCTTCAGACGCCACGCGTCCCCACGCCTCCTCCCAACGGCTGGGGGCCAACAGGATGCGGGTCCGACCGTAGACCTTCGCCATGTCCGACTGCCTTCGCATGAAGGTGACGTTGCTGAGGTCGCTTGTCCGGGCGGCAAACGCTTTCAGGGCCTCGCGGCCAAGTACCCAGCTCTCGACAAACAGAAAGGGGATGTCGGGATTGTCACGCGCGATCTCGATGGCCTTACCCACCCCCTTCTTCTCATCGATATTGATGAAGGTGACAAACTCCCTGGATGTCGGTGTAGCGAAGACCGCCTTGTCGATAGCGGGCGGAATCACCACAGCCTCAATGCCGAACGCCTTTCTGTAGGCGTCCGCAGTGAAAGCCGAGTTGGCGATGAAAGTCGCTCCGGCGAGTTCCCGCGGATCGCCCGCCAGTTCGTCGAATTCGACATTATGGAGGTAGACGACGAGGGGCACCCCGTGCCTCATCAGGCTGCGTCCAATGGCGACCGATCGGTGACATTGAACCACGGCCACGTCTGGATTCCAGCCGGCGACGACCGCATCGACCGCCGCCTCGGGAGTCCAAGCCCTGAGCACGCGATATCCATGGATATGATCGACGGCATAGGCGCGTCGCGTGACCTTCAACGCCAACCGCGCCCTCAGCCCTGCCAAGCCGTCTCCGAAGAGGGCGGCGAGGACGCCGATCTCGTGCCCACGCGCCTGCAGTTCGCGGGCCAGGTGGTCGGTGTTCGACTGAACGCCGCCACTGAATTCGGGAATGTATCCGTTACCGCTGGCGAAAAGGATACGCATCGGGCCCCGTCATCTGCTGCACATCGCGACCTCGCGTGAGCGCCGCAGCGTAGCGACCCGCTCGGCGCCCTTGCAAGCCCAGAGATAGTCGCGGCGGATCGCAGGTCGCCTTGGGAGAGGGAGGCGGCGCAAGGGCACGGTTGTTGCATCGACGGTCGGGTCGAACAGAGGATTGGAACGCGATGGCAGGCGTGCAGGAATTTCAAGCCCGGACCTCGGCCGGAGGGGAACAGTTTGTAGGTGTCCAGTACGCCCGGGCGGCAGCCGCGCTGGGCGTCCTCGTATTCCACGCCGGACAGCGAAGCGGTGTGGATTTCGCCGTCGGCGCACGCGGGGTTGATCTGTTCTTCGTCATCAGCGGCTTCATCATGTGGACGGTGTCGACCCGTCGCGAGACCCGCCCCGGCGCATTTCTGATCGCGCGCCTCAAGCGCATCGTCCCGCTCTACTGGATCGCAACCCTCGCCTTGGCGATCGGCGGGCTGGCCGGCCTGTTTCCCACGTTGCGTCAGGAGCTCGGCTGGACGCACCTGATCCAGTCCCTGCTGTTTATTCCGCACATTTCGCCGGGATCCGGCCAGATCTGGCCCGTCCTCGTCCCGGGCTGGACGCTCAACCTTGAAATGTTCTTCTACGGCGTGTTTGCCGTCTGTCTCTTCCTTGCGCCGCGCGCGCGTCTGGCCGCCCTCACTTTGAGTTTCCTGGCGCTGGTCAGCATAGGGCTTATCGCCTCACCGACGGAGGCAGTGGCGGTCACCTACACTAATCCTCTGATCCTCGAATTTGTCGCCGGCGTCTGGTTGGCGGTCATCGCCCGTCGGGTCCCGTCTCCTGCGGCGCCGGCCGCAGCCCTCTTCGCGGTCGCTGGACTGACCCTCCTCTTGATCGTGCCGTTTTGGGGCGGGTTGGCGGAGAGACTGGCCTGTCTGATCGGGGCGACCCTGTGCCTTTACGGAGTTCTGTCGCTGGATCTGCGCCAAGCCACCCGGGACATCCCGCTTCTTCGCACGATGGGCGACGCCTCCTATTCGATCTACCTCTGGCACGGTGTCGCCGTCTCGATCGCCGCCGTTGTCGCCGACAAACTGGGGCTCCCGCCCCTCATCATCATCCCCGCCTCAATCGCCGGCGGCCTGATCCTCGGGGCAGCCAGCTACTTCGGCCTAGAAAAACCGATCGCGAGAGTGCTGTCACGCCCCCGCAGGGTGGACGTCAGCTCTGCGCGGCCAGATGCAGCGGGCGTCGGACAAGGCTGATTTCAGCCCCGCGACGCGCCGTTTGCAAGACATGGCGGTCAGACCCGAAAAGTCGCAACGCCGTCAGAACGCCTGTGGCGTAGGCGCCGGTATCGATCCCGATGCGGCGGTGATCAACGTGCACATGAGCGGTCGGCGTGTGCCCATGGACGACCAGCTTTTCGAACGCCTGGTCATCGTCCAGGAAACGTCGTCGGATCCACATCAGTTGGCGGGGATCTTGCTGATCGAGAGGAACGCCTGGTTCCGCACCCGCGTGTGCGAAGAAAAAGTCCCCCAGCGTGAGGCTCGCCTTTTGCGCCTGGAGAACGGCGCGATGCTCAGCCGTCAAGGCCGCATTCAAGGCTGCGCTCGCGACGCTCCAAACCTCGGCGCCGTCCGTGGAATCCGGCGGATGGACGCCGAAGGATCCTAACGCATCTCGCCCACCATACTCACACCATCCCGCGCCCAGCTCCGGCGCTTCCAAGAAGGCCTCCATACGGTCTTCGTGGTTGCCCCTGAGCAAATGCACTTCGATATCCGGCTCCCGACCGAGATCGGCAAGATAATCGAGCACGCCACGGGAATCCGGTCCGCGATCGATGTAATCGCCGAGGAAGACAATGTGCGTCTGGGCCGCCCGGGTTGCAGCGACGTCCTGCAGCACGCCCTCCATCAAGACGCGGAGAAGGTCGGTGCAGCCATGAATGTCGCCGATCGCCCAGACAAGCGTATCGGAAGGCGGTTTCGCGATCCGGGGCTCAGCGGGCGGCTTTTGAGACTTGCGACGGATGCCGAACATGCGTCGTTGATCATCGCTCCGCGCCGGATTGGCAAGCCCCGACGCCAAAAAACGACGCAGCGGAGACGGCTCACGCTAGATGTCAGAAAGGTCGACCGCAGCATTATGGTGACGACTTCGCGTTAAGCGCGCCGTAACCACTCCGATGCACAAATCAGAAACCTTACTTGTAAGGAACAGCTTGATTTCGACAGCGCATGATAACCCGATCAACCGGGAATACTTCAAGCGATGCCCCAGACCTGCAGTTCGGCAGCCTCCCTACTCATCAGCGCTGCTGCGATGGTGGTCGCCTGGCTGGGTCCGGCGGCGGCGGCCGCCGCCCAGGACGAGCCCATGCCGCTTGGCGCCTCGACCACCGCGCCCGCCGGTTTTCTGGACTTATGCCGCCGATCGCCGGACGTCTGCGCCGAGCAGGGTGTAGAGCCGACGCAGGTCTGGAGCCAAGCGCGACAGCTCTTCTGGGCTGGCGTCTTCGATAGTCCGTCCAGTGAACCCGCCGCAGTGCTCGCACCCGCGGAACGGGATCGAAGCGAGCGCCGTCCAGTTCTGTTCAGGGCCCTCGCCTCTTCGAGCCGGAATCGCTCCTGGACACCGCCGCGGCGTTCAGGACAGGCGTGGCCATCCGGAGCCGCCGCCGCTCTCCAGGATGAGGCGAGCGTGAAACTTGATCTCACAGCGAAAGACCGGGATCGCCTCGACCGTCTAAACAGGGAGATCAATCGCAACATTCGGCAGATGTCGGACCAGCGCCAGTACGGCGTAAGCGATCACTGGGCCGAACCGGGCGGCAGGGCGCCACGAGGCGATTGCGAGGATTATGTCCTGGCTAAACGGCGCGCTCTGATCGATCAGGGCTATCCGCCGACGGCGTTTTCAATCGCCCTAGTCGTGACGCCTTGGGGGGAAGACCATGCCGTCCTTCTGATGGCGACGACCGAAGGCGAGGTCGTCCTGGACAATCTCACCCCGCGGATCATGGCGTGGAATCGCACGGACTACACCTGGGTGAAACGCCAAGCGCCCGGACGGTCTCTGGCGTGGACACGGATAGGTTAGGCCAGGCGCGCAGGTGGAGCCGCGCCCTCTCCGCGGATCCGGCTCATCAACCCTACCAAACTTCGAGACCTCTTGATTAGCGCCATTCGATCGGCGCTAACTGAACGCCCGCGCGGCGCTTCCCCCGCCATCGGAGGGTAGAATGACGCATATCGCCCCTCCGGGTGCGTTCGATACGAACCTCGGCCAAGTCGTCCGGGATAGGCGAACCGCGCTCGACATGAGCCAGGATGCGCTGGCTGCCGACCTCAGCATATCTGCTCCGGTCCTGCGTCGCGTGGAGCAAGGCCTGACTTCATTGCCGGTCGCTGATCTCTTGCGTGTGGCGGGCATCCTCCAGATCGACCTGCATGCCCTGTTGCAGGAGCCTCAGATTCGTGAGCAGTCCGACGCTTCTCGTCTCGTCACAGGATGGCTGATGATCGATAGTGCGAAGGACAGACGTGCAGTCCTGGATTTCCTTCACACACTCGTGGGCGATTGAGGCGCAAACTTTCGTAGGCTTGAGACGAACGTCCGATGACGTTTTTGAGCGTGACCTGACCGGCGCCCGTGGCCGTTGCACGATCCTCCGGAAAACCGGCGGCCGCCTGATCGGAATGCAGACCTAGGCGCGGTCCCAGATCCCCATTGATCGGGTCTTGCGACATAGGGTAGGCGAACACTGCGCCCCTCCCTCGGCGCCTGGAGTCACCAACCGTGTCGAGCGTCGCTGGACGTATGATGAGGGGCAGCGCCTGGATCACGGGCGCCCGCGTCGCAATCAACCTGATCGGGTTCGTCAGCACATTGGTGCTGGCGCGCATCCTCACGCCGGCGGACTTCGGCCTGGTCGCGCTGGGCACCACAATCCTGGTGATCATCACGGCTGTGACGGACATGTCGCTGGCTCAGGCGCTCGTGCACCATCAATCGCCGGAAGACGATCACTTCCATACGGCCTGGACCCTGAACGCATGCCGCGGCCTCGCGCTCGCAGCGCTGATGGGCGCCGCCGGCCATCCCCTCGCGTCGCTTTACAACGAGCCGCGCCTTGAGTGGCTGATTTACGCCCTGGCGTTCAGCGTCATGATCGGCGGGGTCACAAACCCGCGCATCGTCCTGCTGTCCAAGCAACTCGTGTTCTGGCAGGACTTCCTGATGAGCGTCTCCGAACGCCTCGTGGCAGTCATCGTCTCGATCGGCGTGGCCTTGTATTTTCGGAGCTATTGGGCGCTCGTGGCGGGCGCGGTCGCAGGCCAGTTTGCAGCCATGTTGATTTCCTACGCGATCCTGCCTTTCCGGCCGAGGATTGTTTGGAATAGAGCGCGCGAGCTTTGGTCCTTCTCCATATGGCTCACGCTTGGCCAGGCCATGAACACGATTAACTGGCGCTTCGACCAACTGCTCATCGGCCACTATCTGGGCCGGTCGGTGCTGGGCGCTTATGCGGTCGGGGACAATCTCGCACAGATTCCCACGCGAGAAGCGATCGCTCCCCTCACCCACACCCTGTTTCCGGCCTTCAGTCGGATCGCGGAAGACAAGCCGCGCTTGGCGATGGGCTACCAGCGGGCCCAAGCATTGGTGACGGCGATCGCGCTTCCGGTCGGCGTCGGGTTCGGACTTTTGGCGGAGCCGCTGGTGCTGGCGATGATGGGTGAGAAATGGCGCGCCGCCATACCCATCATCCAGGCGCTTTCCGCCGTCTTCGCCTTCCAGACGCTCGGCTCGCTCGTTCAGCCCCTCGGCATGGCGACGGGGGCGACACGGAACCTTTTCCAGCGCGATTTGCTCATGTTCGTCCTGCGCTTGCCCGTCATCATCGGAGCGATGCTGATTTGGGGCCTCACGGGCTTGATCTATGCTCGTGTCGTGACCGGCCTGACCGCAGCGGTCGTAAACATGACGCTCGTGCGTCGTCTGACGGGACTGACCTTGACGGTTCAACTCCTCGCCAATCTTCGAAGCTTGTCGGCTGTTGCGGTGATGGCGGCGGGCGTCATCGGGATCGGCGAGCAGTTCAACCACCACAACCCTGGTCTGATCGCGCTTCTGACAGAGCTCGGTCTACGCGCGACTCTGGGCGCCGTCCTTTATGTGGGAACGACTTTGCTGCTGTGGCAGGTCGCTGGCCGCCCGACCGGGCCGGAGCGAGAGGTTGTGACGCTCCTCTCACGCGTCGTCCTGAAGGCCCGGCGCGTCGCAACGGGCTGATACGCGTCACCAGACAGACGAAGCGGAAAGGTCTACGGCAGGCGGCTTGCAACATCTTCTCCGCCTTTCTCAAATGGAGACGTCCGTGACCGTTGAACACACTGGCTTCGCAGTCGCGCTCGCGCAAACCGCGCCGGATCTCTGGGCATGGCGCGTCCTGGATACGAAAGGCGAGCCGGCGGCGTCTGGTGAGACCGCCAGAGAGGACGTAGCGCGAGAGCACGCCGAATTTTTCAGGAGATCCCTCGAACGCCTGTCGAGGCGGCGATGAGACCCACCTTTGGCGGCCTGCTTTATGCAGTTCACCGGATGCGGCGATCACTCATCATCGCCCTCGGCGCCGGCGCGATTGCCGCATTGGTATGGGGATTTGCATGGATCATCGCCGCTGAGTTCACCCACCTGGGCGAAACGCACGTCTCCAACCCCTCGGCGCCCTTAGAGCCTTAGCCTGATCCATTGACCATCAGTCACTGACGCTGTGCTGCAGCGCAGCAGGGGGTCGCAGATATGCGGCTTGTTGAGGCTTGGCGACATCTGTCCTAGAGGCATCCCTCTCACCCAAGGTCACCGCAATGCAGCATCCGTGTGAATCCTCCATCGAACGGCAGCGGAGAATCCTTATTGATGCGCTGTCGAGTGAGCTGGCTCCCGGTCAAGAGTGGTCTGTTCTCGACTTTCCAGACCATTCGAATATCGGCGATTCGGCTATCTGGGTAGGTCAATACGCAGCGCTGAAAGGTGTCGCCGGCCGGAAGGCGTCGTACGTGGCCAGCTGCGGCGGTGACGACCTCGCCGCCGGAGCATGGGCTGCCGTTCCTGGGCAGATCTTCCTGCATGGCGGAGGCAATTTCGGTGACCTTTACCCCATGCACCAGAACTATCGCCTCGATGTGCTCCGCGCACTACCGGGACGGCGAATTGTTCAGATGGCCCAATCCATCCATTTTTCCGATCGGGCGGGCGTGAAGGAGACAGCCGACGCCATCAAGGCTCACGGAAACTTCTGTTTCTTTGCTCGCGACCGGAAGACTTATGATTTCGCGTCCGAGGCCTTTGAATGCGAAGTGAGACTGGTTCCGGATGGCGCTTTCGGCTTGGGGCCGCTCAAGCGAACGGTTAAGCCCGTCATCGGCACGCTTGAGTTTCGTCGAGAGGACATCGAGGCCGTCGGCGGGCCTATTTCTGGCTCGGTGGACTGGCCTGTCGAGGGGACAGACGACGCGAGGCGGATACAATGGCCTGGCGCGGTCCATCATATTCTTCGTGGCAACTTTTCGAAATCATCCCGTCGCCGTGAAGGTTTCAATGCCGTTGCGGAATGGCGTGTAGCGCGAGGGTTGAACCTCCTGTCATCGGCCGAAAGGATCGTCTGCGACCGATTGCACGTCCACATTCTATCGACGCTTCTGGGCATCCCTCATCAGTTCAGCGACAACTCCACCGGAAAAATCTCGGCCTACTACGAAACCTGGACTCACGACTGCCCCGTTGCCAAGCCGCTTTAGAACTCTCGAACCGCGACGGGCCATCCAGCCGGCGGCCATCTCAGTTCGATGACTGCCGCCTGTATGACCGGGGGGACAAGGCCGTCGCTCACTTGAACACGGTCGAGAAGGCACCTTCTGATGCGTTGGCGATTTTAGTCGGCAGTTTCAGGCTGATCCCACCGAATGTCTGCTTTGCAGCGCTAGGCTAGAGACCACTGCTAGCGCAGAGCAGCGGTCTGGAAGTTGGATGAGGAAGTCAGGTTTCACGAGTTACCGGATCCTATCCCTAACGGTCGGTCCAGGCTCTGGCGTGCCTCAGAGAAGCTCCTCTACAGGCTCGTCAAAGGGAGAGACCTCGCCATAGCCTTGGCCGGGCCGTTTCAGTACGACGCCAGGATGATCACCGCGTTCGTCCTCGCCATCGCCCTGCAGTCCGCCACGCCCGCCGCCCCTTTGATCGGGCGAGCCACGGTCATCGACGGCGACACCCTGGAGATCGGCGGCCAACGCGTGCGGCTGTGGGGCGTCGATGCGCCCGAAGGCCGCCAGTCCTGTCAGCGCACCGGCGCGCCCTACCGCTGCGGCACAGAGGCTGCTCGCCATCTCGATCGGTTGATCAACGACCGGCCGGTGACCTGCACGCCGCAGGGTCGGCCGGATCGGTATCGAAGGATGGTGGCGCGGTGCGCGGTCACGGCCGACTGCGAGCCGAGCGAAGCCTGCACGACGTTTCGCCGCGATCTTGGAAGCTGGATGGTCGCCGCCGGTTGGGCGCTGGATGAGCCACGCTACAGCGGCGGCGAGCACGCCGAACAGCAGCATGACGCCGAACAGGGTCGGAAGGGTTTGTGGGCGGGCGCCTTCGTCAACCCGTGGGACTGGCGCGCCGGCAAACGCTAGCCGTCTCATAAGGCGGGCGCCGCCGGATCCGCGAAGGCGACGGACGACGACGGCGAGTCACCTCCGGATGGCCGACGATCATCTCGACCCGAAGTCTGAAAGGCGGCACGCCGCGACCCAAGGAGGCGATCGGTCGCAAGAGTTCGTCCTGGTCCAACACCGGCGCCCAGAAACCTTAGTCGGCCCTCGCCATAGCGCGTACGACGGCCAGGACAGCAAGTCTCTGATCCTGGCGCAGCGAGGAAAAAGCATGGACCAGCGGCTGGGCTTCCGGGGCGATCACGTCTTCGCCACAGAGCGCCGCGACGGACGTGTCCAAGGCCGTCGCACATTTGATCAGCGTGGAGGCTGACACCCGATTCACCCCGCGCTCGTACTTCTGAACCTGTTGGAAAGAGACCCCAATGGCGTCGCCCAACTGGGCCTGTGTCAAACCGCGCGATTCTCTCGTCGCTCTCAGGCGGGAAGCAATCGCAAGGTCCAAGGGATCAGGTGCGTCGGTCATGCGGCGAAGCTATTGGAGTCGCGAACGGTCAGCGCGCCGATCAGGCTGGCGTCCATCCAGACCGTCTGGGCCGAGCCGTTCGCCACGTCATCGAACATGGCGAAGTTGTCGTTGCTGACGTCGAGGCGGGAGTTCACCCCGACCCCGTCCAGCAGGAACAGGTTTTCATAGATCGAGCCGCCCGAGATCGAGAGGTTTTCGGGTCGCAG
The DNA here is from genome assembly GCF_049896065.1 of Brevundimonas sp. PWP3-1b1. Classification (NCBI taxonomy): domain Bacteria; kingdom Pseudomonadati; phylum Pseudomonadota; class Alphaproteobacteria; order Caulobacterales; family Caulobacteraceae; genus Brevundimonas; species Brevundimonas sp. PWP3-1b1. The sequence goes on from NZ_JAFCTO010000001.1 coordinate 1,688,244, forward strand.
GTCCTGAAGCGCCGCACGGGTCGCGCGCCCCTGGGTGGAGGTGAACTGCACCGTCGGGAGCGCCTTGAGGATTTCGTTCACGTCGCCCGACCCCGGCGCCCGGGCCTCGACCGCCTCGCGGGTGAAGGTGCTGGTTCCTGAGTCCTGGCCGTCCCCCAGACGATAGGTCGGCGCCATGCGCCCCTGATCCTCGACCACGACGGTGGGCACGTCCGGTGTCGATTGCGCGGCTGCGGCCCCGGCCAGGGTCAGGACGGCGGTGACGCCGACGGAAGTCAGCAGAGCGATACGCATGGGTGGAGAGCCCCTCGTTGAACAGGGAAAGCGGCCTAAACCGTCACGCTATCAATTGCAACTGACTCGCATTTGCGTTCGTGAGGCCATCTTGTTAGAAGCGGGCGTGTCCCCGCGTAGCGCCAATTCTCCCACCTTCGCGCCAGCGGCGAGAGCCCTCGCCGGATCGGTGGTGGTCGCCCTCCACATCAGCGTCGTGGCCGTCTTCTCCCTTGGCCTGCGGTCTTCGCCAGCCATGGTGGGCGGCGCTCCCGTCATCCAGATCACCCTGACCCCAAGGGCCAGTTTCGATGGCGTCAACACCCCAAGGACCTCCCAGGACAACGACACGCCCGCTCATGCTCCGGACGAACCGCCGCAAGCCGATCCCGAGGCGCCGCGTCAGGATTCCCCGACCCCGCGTCGCTCCACGCCGGCGGCGCCTGTAAGCATCGACAGCCATGATGCGAAAGCGGCCCAGGCCGATCCGTCGCCGCCTTCGGCACGACCGGCTGAGCGCGGCGGCCGTATCGGGTTGCCCAGCCCCGCCTCCGCGCCCGGCCTGACCGCAGGCGGCGGCGCTCCCATTCTCGGCGCGGCGGCGGCCTCGACCGCCGACGCCTATGAGGCCGCCGTCCTCGCCTGGATCGAACGCCACAAGCGACACCCCGGCGGCGCAGCCGGCATTGTCACCGTGCGCTTCACGCTCGATCGGCGCGGCGGCGTCAGAGCCAGCGAAGTGTTGGCGAGCAGCGGCGTCCGGACGATGGACCAGGCCGCCCTGTCACAGCTGAAAGAGGCCGCGCCCTTCCCCAGGCCGCCCGCTACAGCGCCCTGGCGCACGCGGGAATTCACGGTCCGTCTCGACTTTCGCGCGCTCCGACCAGCGGCCTGAGGGGGCGCCCACAGCCGGCGGTTCTTCAGTAGATTAGCGCCAAATCGACCGGTCCTGGTCAGATGCCCTCCTCCCGCTCAGCGACCCAGACCACAGAACACCGCCCAGTCATCCATCAAGGCGACGCGCCGCTCAAACAGGTCGCCCCGGCGATAGGCGGCTTCGACCTTGCTTCCCACGGTGTGGGCAAGCGCCATCTCCGCCAGCTCGTTCGCATGCTCGGTTCGCTCTGCCGCCCAATCGCGGAATGTGGAGCGAAATCCATGAGGAACTGCGTCCACCTTCATGTCGCGCAGCACCTTGGTCAGGGTCATGTCCGAAAGTGTGCCGCCGTTTGCCGCGGGAAAGACGAGGTCATCGGGTTTACCTGGGACGCCCAGGAGACTTAGCGCGGCGTTGGAGAGCGCGACGCGATGCAGCCGACCACCTTTCATCCGTTCTGCAGGCAGGATCCAAGTCCCGCGAGCTAGATCGATCTCGCCCCATGTGGCGCCCCTTGTCTCGCCGGAGCGGGCAGCGGTGAGAATTCCGAACATCAGGGCTCGCGCGCCCATTCCGCCGACTTTCGAAAGGCGAGCGATGAACTCAGGCATCTCGTCAATCGGGAGAGCGCGATGGTGCCGGACCCGCGACACCTTCCCTGGATCGGCCAGGAGCTTGTCCAGATGGCCCTTCCAACGCGCAGGATTAGGGCCAGTGCGAAGTTCCCGGGTCGTAGCCCAGTCCAAGACCGCTTCCAGTCGGCCGCGCACGCGCTTGGCCGTCTCGGTTTTTGTGGTCCAGATGGGGGTGAGAATATCGAGGATCTGGGGTACGCCAATCCGGTCGACGCTTAAGTCCCCGATGACGGGGTAAGCATAGGCTCCGAGGCTGGATGACCACTGGGCTCTATGCTTGGCGTTCTTCCACGCCGCCTCATGTGTGGCGACATAGGTTTCGCTCGCCTGCCGGAACGTCCAACCGGCATTGTCGGATCTGCGGACGAGCGCCGCCCTGGCTTTCCTGGATTTGATGATTGGGTCGACGCCTGCCCGGATCAAATCTCGCGCCGCTCGCGCCGCGTCCCTCGCGCCCGCAAGCGTCACGCTGGGATAACCGCCCAAGCCCATTTCCCGGCGTCGCCCCCCAATCGCAGCCCGCAGGATCCAAGTTCGCCCCCCTGCAGGGAGGACCTGAAGATAGAGGCCAGTGACCCCGCCCACGGCATGGTAGCCTGGAACGGTCAGACGACTGACAGCGAGAGCGCCCAACTCAGCGGCTTGGCGTGGCATGAAACCCTGCGACATTTCTGCAATAGCGTTTTCCGTCCGCCATTCTAAAACACCCACCCATACACCCGCCATAAAATTTGCGACTGGGCGCCACCAGGTGAAAAGCGCTGGAATGGCCGACATCGGCGGACGTTGTAACTTTTCTCCGCCGTGAACAGACTGCACTGTGGTGAAACGGGATGAATCGGACACCGCTTCCGCCAGCCGTTATCCAATCGACTTGAAGATCGAACACGCCGAACGCACGCTGTTGACGGCGCGCTGAGCGATACCCGGTTTTGAGAGAGGTCATCGAACGACAGCGCCTCTCAGAGCACGGCTGCGGTTCACAAGCATTTGCGGGCGGTGGCTGGGGAACTAGGACTCGAACCTAGAATGACGGTACCAAAAACCGTAGTGTTACCATTACACCATTCCCCAGCAGGACCGGCGTTTCCGAAGCACTCTGTGCGGCGGAGGCGGTCAGATACGCCAAGCTGTTTTGGGATGCAACACCCTCTTTCAGGACTATTTTCACGCACCGGGAAGATGGGGTGAAATGGACGCTTGCGGCCTCCCAAACCCATAGCTATAAGCCTCGTCCTCACTTCGGGGCGACGCCGCCAGGCCCGCCCCCACGGTCGGAGTGTGGCTCAGCCTGGTAGAGCACTGCGTTCGGGACGCAGGGGTCGGAGGTTCGAATCCTCTCACTCCGACCATCTTCTCTTTAGAAATGTAGACGGCGCGCCGGCGGGTTTTCACCCGCCGCCCATGCTGTTTTCATCATCGTCGTTCGCCGCCGTCTCCATCGCCTGACGCGCCACGGCGTTCAGATGCGCGCCCACCGATTCGATGGTCCGCAGCCCCAGCGCCTTGCGCCGCGCCAGCAGGTCCGGCGACCCGGCGTCGTAATCCGCCATCAGCCGGCGCACGAACGCTCCACCCTGAACCTCGGCCAGCACCTGATCCATCGCCTCGCGCGACGCGGCGTTGATGATACGCGGTCCGGTCAGATAGGCCCCGTATTCCGCCGTGTTGGAAATCTTGGCGAAGGCCCCGGCGATGCCGCGCTCGTACATCAGGTCGGTCACCAGCTTGGTCTCGTAGAAACATTCGAACCAGGCCACCTCGGGCGGATAACCGGCGTCCACCAGCTTCATGAAGGCCCCGTCGATAAGTTCCGCGACCCCCCCGCACAGCACCACCTGTTCCCCGAACAGATCGCTCTCGCACTCGTCTCGCATCGTCGTTTCCAGAATGCCCTTGCGCCCGCACCCCAGCGCCGCCGCATAGGACAGGCCCAGGGCGTGCGCGCCGCCCGACGCGTCCTGATGCACCCCGAACAGGCAGAAGACCCCCTCCCCGGCCTCGTACAGATCACGAATGCGCGGCCCGATCCCCTTGGGCGACGCCAGGATGACGTCCAGGTCGTTGCGCGGCTGAACCAGACCGAACCGCACCGACAGGCCGTGGGCGAACACCAGGGCCGCGCCCGGCCGCACATTGGGCTCCAGCTCGTCGCGCCACAGGTCGCGATGCGCCTCGTCCGAGGTCATGACCGCGATCACGTCGGCCCCGGCGGCGGCCTCGGCGGCCGTCATCACCGCAAACCCATCCGCCCGCGCCAGTTCACGGGTCTTCGAGCCGGGCTTCAGCCCCACGACGATGTCCGCTACCCCCGAATCGCGCAGGTTCAGGGCATGGGTCCGCCCCTGGCTGCCGTAACCGATCATGGCCACGCGCTTGCTGCGGATGATCGAAAGGTCGCAGTCGCGGTCATGGAACACGGGCAGCGGATTGGATAGGGTCTGGGTCATGACCGTCTTCATAACCCCTTCCTCCGTCGTCGCCTTCTGGAAAGAGGCCGGTCCCGAAAAGTGGTTCGCCAAGGACGAGGCATTCGACGCCGATTTCCGCGACCGTGGCCGCGCGGTCCACTGGGCGGCGGCGCGCCGCGAACTGGACGACTGGATGGAGACGCCGGACGGCGCCCTCGCCCTGCTGATCCTGCTGGACCAGTATCCCAGGAACAGCTTCCGCGGTACGGCGCATCAGTTCGCGACCGACCCGCTGGCCTTGATGTTCGCCAATCAGGCCGTGGCGGGCGACCTGCAGATGCAGGTCGAGCCGGAATTGAAGAACTTCCTCCTGCTGCCCTTCGAACATTCCGAACGGATCGAGGACCAGGACCGCTACATGGCCCTGATCGCCGGCGACGAAGAGCTGGAGAAATGGGGCAAGCTCCACCGCGACATCATCGTCCGCTTCGGCCGCTTCCCCCACCGCAACGCCGCCCTGGGCCGTGAAACGACGGCAGAAGAACAGGCGTTCCTAGACGAAGGCGGTTTCGGCGGCTGAAGCGCACCGCTTGCTCCCCACATCGGAGCTCTCAAAGCCCACAGGCGCCTCTCCCTCCCCTTCATGGGGAGGGACGATCACGCAGCGATCAGGGTGGGGCCGTCAGGACGGGCGTATCGCTTCACACGCCCCCACCCCGGCTGCGCTCCGCTTCGCCGCCCCTCCCCATGAAGGGGAGGGAGAAATGCGGCCAACCATCACAATGACGCTGATTCATTCACCAACCCTAGAATCTCGCCTACAACCCCATCATGGCCACGCTTCGTCCCGACACGCTGGCGGCATCGCTCGCGCGCATTTTTGAAGGTCGGATGATCGACCGGGCCAGTTGGTTCGCCTTGACCGGCGGCGAGCCGCTGTTCTCGGAAGGTGATCCCTCCGACACCCTGTATCTGGTCCGTTCGGGCCGTCTGGGCGTCTTCCGGCTGGACGCGGATCAGCCGCCGCACATGCTGGGCGTGGTCAAGACGGGCGAGCCGGTGGGCGAAATGGCCATGCTGGCCGGCACGCCGCACACCGCCACCGTCGTCGCCCTGAGAGACAGCGAGATACTGGCATTACCGCGCGAGGCCTTCTTCGAGGCCGCCCGCACCGAGCCGGACCTGATGGTCGAGCTGTCGCGCCTGATGATCCACCGCGCCCGCGAGCGCACCGCCGGCGCGTCGGAGCCCAGCGTCTTCGGCTTCGTCTCGGCCCGCCCCCGCCCGATCCGCGCCTTCGTCGAACGGATCGGCGCCGCCATCCAGGCCATGGGCTTCACTTGCCAGGTCATCGACCAGTCGGCCCTGACCTCGGCCGCCGAATGGTTCAGCCGCGTCGAGGGCGACCATGACTACGTCCTCTATGTCGCCGAACAGGATCAGCCCGCCTGGGCCAATCTGTGTGCGCGCCAGGTGGACCGGATGTTCATCGTCGGCAGCGGCCTTCTGGCGCCGCCCGCCGCCTTGCCGCGCCGCATGGGCTTCGGCGACGGGCGTCGGCTGACCGACCTGATCCTGCTGCGCGATCCGCGCATGCGCCAACCCGCCAACACACGCATCTGGCTGGAGGCGCTTCAGCCCGACCGTTGGTTCCACTGCGTCGAGGGGGTGGCCGGCGACGCCGAGCGGATCGCCCGCGTCGTCACCGGAACGGCCGTCGGCCTGGTCCTGTCGGGCGGCGGGGCGCGCGCCTATTGCCACATCGGCGCGATCAAGGCGCTGGAAGAGGCCAAGGTGCCCATCGACTTCGCCGGCGGATCGTCCATGGGCGCGGTCGTCGCCGCCGGGCCCGCCCTGGGCTGGAGTTCCGAACGCCTGGACTTCGAAATCCGCCGCGCCTTCGTCGATTCCGACCCGCTATCGGACCTGGCGGTGCCGATCATCGCCATGTCGCGCGCCCGCAAGGTCGCCGGCCTGCTTCAGCGGGCCTATGGCGACATCGACCTGGCGGACCTGGCCCTGCCCTTCTTCGCCGTCTCGTCCAACCTGACCTCGGGTCGGATCGAGGCGCACCGCACCGGCCTGATGCGCCGCGCCATGCGCGCCTCCATCGCCATTCCCGGCGTCCTGCCGCCCGTCGTCATCGACGATCAGGTGCTGGTGGACGGCGCCGTACTGAAGAACTTCCCCACCAGCGTCATGCGCCAGCTGAACAGCGGCCCCATCGTCGGCGTGGACATGTCCCAGACCCGAGGCGTCGATCCCCAGGCGCTGGAGAACCCGCCGTCCTGGTGGAAATGGATCCTGTCGGGCGCCTGGAAGGCCGGCCCGCCCATCGTCTCGATCCTGATGCGGTCGGCCACCATCACCACCGACACCGAGATGAAGCAGTCGCGCGCCGACGCCGATGTGCTGATCCTGCCCCAGCTCGACAGCACCGACATCCGCGACTGGAAGACCTACGACGGCCCCGTCGCCACGGGCTACGAGGCGACCAGGGCGGCGCTGGCTGACCTGCCCTGCCCCGTCACCCAGATCCGACACTGTCCGACCGAAAAACCCAAACCGTCAGCAGAGGCGAAGGTTTAAAGCGGCGCGCACGCCCCTTCGAGCCAGGCCAGCACCTCGCCATCCACCAGCGACCCGACCTTGGCCAGGGTCTCGGCGTGATAGGCGTCGACATAGGCCCGTTCGTCCAGCGTCAGCAGATCGACGGCGATCAGCTTGCGGTCAATGGGCGCGAACGTCAGCTGCTCGAACCCGTGCATCGGCCGCTCGCCGCCTTCCTGGACAACGGCCGGCGTCACCACCTGCAGGGTCTCGATGCGGATGCCCCAGTGACCCTCGCGGTAATAGCCCGGCTCGTTGGACAGGATCATCCCCTCCAGCAGCGGCTGGGACGTGCCCCATTTGGCGATCCGCTGCGGCCCCTCGTGGACCCCCAGATAGGAGCCGACGCCATGGCCGGTGCCGTGATCGTAATCCAGCCCCGCCGCCCACATCGGCGCCCGGGCGATGGCGTCCAGGGCCATGCCGCTGGTCCCTGCCGGGAATCGGATCGTCGCCATGGCGATGTGCGCCTTCAGCACCAGGGTGAACTTGTGACGCTGGTCCGCCGTCGGCTCGCCCACCGCCATGGTGCGCGTCACGTCTGTCGTGCCGTCCAGATACTGACCGCCGCCGTCCACCAGCAGCAGCGAGCCCTTCTCGACGTTGCGGATCGTCGCGCCGACCGGCTTGTAATGCGGCAGAGCCCCGTTCGGCCCAGCGCCGGCGATGGTGTCGAAACTCAGGTCCTTCAGCGCGCCGGTCTCCTCGCGGAACCGCTCCAGCGCCTCGACCACCTCACGTTCATTGGGCAAAGTTTGCTGAACAACCGTGTCGACCCAGTGCAGGAACCGGCTCAGCGCCGCGCCGTCGCGGATATGCGCCTTGCGGCTTCCTTCGATCTCGACCGCATTCTTGGCCGCGCGGGGAATGGCGCATGGGTCCATCGCCCGCACCACCGTCGCACCCGCCGCTTCCAGCCGGTCGAAATACCAGGCCGAGGACAGGGACGGATCGATCATGACCCGCTGGCCCGCCAAGCTGTCCAGCGCTTCCGCCAACTGCTCGGTCGCCTCGATCCGAACGTCGTCGCCCAACCAACCGGGCAGCGCATTCGTCACCTTGGCCGGATCCAGGAACAGCCGCGCCTTGCCGTCCGCCGCCAGAATGGCCTGGCCGATCGGCAACGGCGAACGGATCACGTCCCCGCCGCGCACATTGAACAGCCAGGCGATCGACATCGGCGCCGTCAGCACCACCGCGTCTGCGCCCGCGTCGGCTACGGCCTTGCCGATCCGCGCCCGTTTCGCCGCATGGCTTTCGCCGGAATAGACATCTTCATGCGGCACGACCGGCGCCGTCGGCTGGGCCGGACGATCCGCACCCCAGGCCAGGTCCAGCGGATTGGCGTCCACGGGCTTCAGCGTCGCCCCTGCCTTTTGCGCCGCCGCCTTGAAGGCGACCAGGGCGTCGGGGCTGTGCAGACGCGGATCGTAACCAATCACCGCCCCCTTCGCCGCCGTTTCCAGATAGGCGGCGACCTCGGTCAGGTCGCGCCGCTCCAACAGGGCCGGATCGGTCTGGGCCTTCACCTGAACCGTATAGCGGCCGTCGGTGAACATGCTGGCCCGATCCTGGAACACCACCGCCGCCCCGGCCGAGCCGGTGAAGCCCGTCGCCCAGGCCAGCCGCTCATTGGCGTCCGGCAAATACTCGTTCTGATGCTCGTCCTCATGCGGGATCAGAAAGCCGTCCAGCCCCTGCTTGCCCATCTCGGCGCGCAACAGAGGCAGATGCTTGGCCCCGAAGGACGGATCGGTCGTTTCGTCGAAGGTCTGGCGCATGATCGTCTTTAGTCTCTCAACCCTTGCGCAGTTGCAGCGCGCTCCACGCGTCATGATGGATGGTCTGCTCGACCACGAAGCCCAGCGGCAGATAGGCCTCCAGCACCCGCTCTTCCTGCGTACGCAGCAGCCCCGACAGGATGGCGACCCCGCCCGTCTTCAGCGCCGCCCCGATCTCAGGCGCCAGCTCGACCAGGGGTGCGGCCAGGATGTTGGCGAACACCAGATCATATGGCTGATGCTGGGCGATGCGCGGATCGCTCAGACCGTCGGCGAAATAGAAGTCGCACTTGGCCTCGTTGATCTCGGCGTTCTCGTTGGCGATCCGCGCAGAGGGCTCGTCGATATCGGTGCCGACGGCGATGGGCGTGCCCGTCTTGGCCGCCGCGATCGCCAGCACACCCGTGCCGCAACCGACGTCCAGCACCTTCTCGAACGTTTCGGTCTTCAGCAGATTGTCGAATGCCTCCAGGCAGCCGACCGTCGTGCCGTGGTGGCCGGTGCCGAAAGCGGCGCCAGCGTCGATCTTCAGCGTCACCCGACCCTCGGGCACCTTGCCCTGATCATGCGCGCCATAGACGAAGAACCTACCGGCCTCGACCGGCGGCAATCCCGACAGCGACATGGCCAGCCAGTCGGCGTCGGCCAGCTTCTCGACCACCACCGTCACCGGGTGATCGGCCAGCACGGCCTTCAGTCCCTCGACCTCGTCGTCGGTCGTGGGGAAGGCGTCGATGCGCCAGACCCCCTTGTCCTCGTCCTCTTCCAGGATGGAATAGGTCGCGCCTTCCAGCCGGGGATCGGCGTCGATGGCCTCTGCGGCGGCCTCTGCGGCGGCGCGGGGACCGCGAGCGATTATCTGAAGAGCGGACTCGGACATTTCTCAAACACCGGTAATATGGCGAATCGTAGCGATCCGGCGTTGTCTGCCCGTCGCCGCCGCGTTTTTATCAAACCGAGGGGTCGGGGAATACATGGCCAAGTCACCGTCTACGTCTAAACCAGCGTCGCCAAAGCCGGCGACCGCCGCTTCCAAGCCTAAAGCCGCGCCGAAGTCGAGCGCTGTGAAGCCCGCCGCCGCGAAAACCGCTGCGTCCAAGGCTGTCGCCAAGCCAGCGACTGCGCCCAAGCCCGCTGCTGCAAAGGTCGCTGCACCCAAGGCTGCAACTCCCAAGCCCGCCGCCGCGAAGGCCGCAGCCCCCAAGGCCGCCGCCAAGCCGAAGGCCGCACCGGCCGCCAAGGCTCCGGTCGCCGCCAGGGCCGCCGCGCCGAAAGCGGCGCCTAAAGCCGCCGCGAAGACCGCCGCACCAAAGGCTGCTGCTCCGAAAGCCGCTGCGCCCAAGGCCGTCGCTCAGAAAGCCGACGCGACCAAGACTGCCCCGAAACCGGCGGCAACGCCCAAGGCCGCTCCGGTCGCCAAACCCGCCGCCGCTGTTGCTGCATCCAAGCCCGCAGAGCCGGTCGCTGCGCCCAAGCCGGTGACCGCACCCGCACCAGCGACCGCTGCTTCGACGCCCAAGCCGGTCGAGGCCCCCAAGCCTGCGGCCGCACCAGCCGCCGCCAAGGTCGAAGAAAAGGGCTTCTTCGCCAAGCTGGGCGACATCATCTTCGGCAAGCGCTGATCGCACCTCGCGTCTGAGCTTGCAGATCGCCGGACGGTTCTCCCGTCCGGCGATTTTCGTTTGCGGCCGCCTCAGCGGAGCTGTTCGGCCAGATAGTCTACGAACACCCGCACCCGCGCCGGCATGTTTGCGCCACCGACGAAGACGGCGTGAATCGGCTCGCGATCCCCTGGATTGAAATCCTCCAGCAGCGGGACCAGCCGCCCCTCGGCGATGGCGTCGCCCACGCTGAAATGCCCCACTCGTGTCACCCCCACGCCAGCCAGCGCCAACTGCGTCAGGGTCTCGCCATTGTTCGCCTCCACCGATCCGCGCACCGTCAGCGCATAGTCGCGCCCGTCCCGACGAAACGGCCAGACCGGCTCCTGACGCCGAAAGTTGAAGTTCAGGCAGTCATGATCGTGCAGGTCCTCGGGCACGCGCGGCACGCCCCGCCTCGCCAGATAATCGGGCGAAGCCACGATGGTCCGCCCCGTGTCTCCCAGTCGCCGCGCGGTCAGGGGGCTGTCGGCCAACGGCCCGAACCGGATCGCCACATCCGCCTGCCCCGCCGCCACATCGACCACGACGTCCGTCAGGTTGATATCGACCAGGATATGCGGATAGCGGCCTACGAATTCACCCAGCAGCGGCACCACCTGCTGGCGGCCGTGGGCCAGAGAGGCGCTGACCCTCAACCGCCCGCGCGGGGCCCCCTGGTCGGCGATCGCCTGTTCGGCGTCGTCCAACTCGGTCAGAATCCGCCGCGCCGCGCCCAGATAGGCCTGCCCCTCAGGCGTCAGCGTCAGAACCCGCGTCGTGCGCAACATCAGCCGCACGCCCAGCCGCGCCTCGATCCGGTCGATAGTCCGACTGATGGCCGAGGGCGTCAGACCCAGGGCTCGCCCCGCCGCCGAGAAATTGCCGCCTTGGATCACGGCGACGAAGACTTCCATCTCGCGCGCCCGATCCACTCCGATCATCTGCATCTTTGCGTCCAGATCAAAAATGTTTGGCCTGACACCTGCCTACCGCCCTCGCACACCGGCGTCCATCTGTGCCTCCGAACACGAATGCGGTCACGAGGACAGTCATGGAATATCGTCAACTTGGAGCATCGGGCCTGCGCGTTCCGGTCCTCAGCTTCGGCACGGGCACCTTCGGCGGCTCCGGTCCCCTGTTCGGCGCCTGGGGAACCAGCGACGTCAACGAAGCGCGCCGCCTGATCGACATCTGCCTGGAGGCTGGGGTCAATCTGTTCGACACCGCCGACGTCTATTCCGACGGCGCCTCGGAACAGGTGCTGGGCCAGGCCATCAAGGGCCGCCGCGATCAGGTGCTGATCTCGACCAAGACCGGCCTGCCCACCGGCGACGGTCCGGGCGCCAATGAGCGTAATTGGGGCGTGTCGCGCGGCCGGTTGATCCGCGCGGTCGAGGACGCCCTGCGTCGCCTCGACACCGACCATATCGACCTGCTGCAACTGCATGCCTTCGACGCCTCGACCCCGGCGGATGAACTCCTGGCGACGCTCGACACGCTCGTGACCTCGGGCAAGGTCCGCTACACCGGCGTCTCCAACTATCCCGGCTGGGCGCTGATGAAGGCGCAAGGCATCGCCGAGCGCGACGCACGCCCCCGCTTCGTCGCCCACCAGGTCTATTACTCCCTGATCGGCCGCGCCTATGAGGCCGACCTGATGCCGCTGGGCGCGGACCAGGGCGTCGGCGCTCTGGTGTGGAGCCCGCTTGGCTGGGGCCGTCTGACCGGCAAGATTCGCCGCGACGCGCCGATCCCCGAGGGCAGCCGCCTGCACCAGACCGCCGCCTTCGCCCCTCCCGTCGAGGACGAGCACCTGTACCGCGTCGTCGACGCCCTGGACGCCGTCGCGGCCGAGACCGGCAAGACCGTGCCCCAGATCGCCATCAACTGGCTGCTGCAACGCCCGACCGTTTCCTCGGTCATCATCGGCGCCCGCAACGAGGAGCAGTTGCGCCAGAACCTAGGTGCCGTCGGCTGGAGCCTCACGCCTGACCAGATCGCCGCCCTCGACGCCGCCAGCGACGTCCTGCCGCCCTATCCCCACACGCCTTACCGCCAGCAAGAAGGGTTCGCTCGCCTGAACCCGCCGCTGGTCTGAGCCTCGAAGGTTTCCTCCCCATGAAACTCAATCCTCCCCTCCTGGCCCTCGCGGCCGGCGCCTTCGGAATCGGCGTGACCGAGTTCGCGCCGATGGGCCTGCTACCCATCATCGCCACGGACCTGGGCGTCTCCATTCCCACATCCGGCCTGCTGATCAGCGCCTATGCCCTGGGCGTCATGCTGGGCGCGCCCCTGATGACCCTGACCACTGGACGGGTGCCGCGTCGAACGTTGCTGATCGGCCTCGCCGCCATCTTCACCGTCGGTAATCTGCTGTCGGCGATCTCGACCGACTATACGATGCTGCTGATCGCGCGGGTCATCACTTCGCTGAACCACGGGGCCTTCTTCGGCGTCGGCTCCATCGTCGCCGCCAGCCTGGTGGCGCCGAACCGTCAGGCGGGCGCCGTCGCCGCCATGTTCATGGGGCTGACCATCGCCAACGTCGTCGGCGTGCCTTTGGCGACCTGGGCCGGAGACGCCCTGGGCTGGCGGGCCAGCTTCTGGGGCATCGCCGCCATCGGCGTGGGGGTCATGGCCGCCCTACGTCTGACCCTGCCCAACCTGCCCGCCCCGACCGGCGGCAACATCGCCGCCGAGCTGCGTGTCCTGGGTCGCGGCCCGGTGCTGGCGGCCCTGGCCCTGACGGTGATCGGCTCCAGCGCCATGTTCACCGTCTTCACCTATATCGCCCCGATCCTGAGCGAGCAGACCCACGCCTCGCTCGGCTTCGTCACCGCCATGCTGGTGACCTATGGCCTGGGTCTGACCCTGGGCAACTGGCTGGGCGGCAGGTTCGCGGACAGGTCCGTCGATCGGACACTGATCGTCACCCTGGCCTCGCTGTCGGCCATCCTGGTCGCCTTCGCCTTCGCCATGCCGTTCGCAGTTCCTACCTCGATCCTGGTCTTCCTGTGGGGGATCGCCAGCTTCGCCCTGGTGCCGCCGTTGCAGGTGCGCGTCATGGCCGCCGCCGGCGACGCGCCCAACCTGGCCTCGGCCATGAACATCGGCGCCTTCAACCTGGGCAACGCCATCGGCGCGGCCGTGGGCGGGGCGGTCATCGCCGGCGGCCTGGGTTATCCAGCCGTCTCTATCGCCGGGGCGATAGCTTCGGGCCTTGGCCTGTTGCTGGTCCTCTTCCTGACCCGCAAGCGGTCGCCCACCACGGTCCCCGCCATCGGCTGACCCCGCCTCAGTGAAAGTCGCGCGACCCCGGCAGAATGCGGACGTCGCGCGGATGCCGGCCGGTCGGACTGCGTGGACCTTGCGGATATTTCACCGCATCCGCCCGCGACAGCTCGACCTGCAGGTCATAATCCTCGGACAGCCGGCTCAGCTCGCCCGAACGATCCACGACCTTGCGCACCATGATGTGCAGAACGCCCTCGACGCTCTTCTCGACCGTGCCCTCCACCTCCATCAGCCGCGCCGCCATCACCTCGCGCCGGAAGGTCTCGAACAGCCGCGCCCACAACAGGGCATTCACCACCCCGGTCTCGTCCTCCATCGTCACGAAGATGGCGTTGCCCGTGCCCGGCCTTTGCCGCACCAGCACCACCCCGGCCGTGCGCACCAGCCGCCCATGCTTCTGGGCCATGACCTCGGCTGCGCTCAGCACCCCCTCCGCCCGGAACACCGACCGCAACATCCCCATCGGATGCCCCTTCAGCGACAGGCGCGTCGTCTGATAGTCGGTGGCGATATGTTCCTTCAGCGTCATCAGCGGCAGGTTCGCCGCCGCCTCGGCGCCCAGCTCCCGCGCCCGCGCGGCCTGGAACAAAGGCAACGGTTCATCGTCCGGCAACCGCCTGACCGCCCACAGCCCCTCACGCCGGTCCAGCCCGATCGACCGAAACGCATCCGCATCCGCCAGCTTCCGCATCGCCGCCGCCTCCAGCCCCGTCCGCCGCGCCATCTCCTCGACGTCGGTGAAGGGCGCGTCGCGCGCCTCGACAATCCGGTCCGCCCAAGCCTGTTTGAACCCGTCGATCTGGCGCATCCCCAGCCGCAGGGCCGGATACTCCCTGCCCCGCTCAGTCGGTTCGAGGGTGTTGTCCCAAAAGCTGTGGTTCACATCGATCGCCCGCACCTCGACCTTCTGCGGGCTCTCCTGCGCATCCCGCACCAGCTGCGCCGGCGCATAGAACCCCATCGGCTGACTGTTCAGCAGCGCACAGGCGAACACCGCCGGATGATGGCATTTGATCCACGACGAAATGTACACCAGCTTGGCGAACGAGACGGCGTGGCTCTCAGGAAAGCCATAGGAGCCGAAGCCCTTGATTTGCTCGAAACAGTTGCGCGCGAAATCGGGGTCGTAGCCCCGTTTGATCATGGTGCCGACCATGAGGGTTTCATATTTGGCCAGGTCGCCATCGCCCCTGAACGTCCCCATCGACTTGCGAAGTGCGCTGGCCTGAACCGGCGTAAATTTGGCCGCCTCCATGGCGATCCGCATCGCCTGCTCTTGAAACAGCGGCACCCCGAGGGTTTTTTTTAGAATAGACTTCAATTCGTCCTTGGGATTTGGCGGCGCCGGTTCGGGATAGACAGGCTCCTCAACGCCCATCCGTCTGCGAAGATAGGGGTGAACCATATTGCCCTGGATCGGACCGGGCCTGACGATCGCGACCTGAATGGCCAGATCGTAGAAAATCTTCGGCTTCAGCCGCGGCAGCATGTTGATCTGCGCCCGGCTCTCCACCTGAAAAACCCCGATGGATCGACCCTCCTGAAGCATCTGATAGACTTCCGGCCGCTCGTCCGGGACCGAGTCCAACTCCAGATCGCCTAGCTCGTGCTGACGCATCAGATCGAACGCTTTGGCGATGCAGGTCAGCATCCCCAGCGCCAGCACATCGACCTTCATCAAGCCCAGCGCGTCGATATCGTCCTTGTCCCATTCGATGAAGGTGCGATCCGGCATGGCCGCATTGCCGATTGGGACGATCTCGTCCAACCGGTCGCGGGTCAGAATGAAGCCGCCGACGTGCTGGGACAGGTGCCTGGGGAACTCCAGCAGTCGCCGGGTCATGGCGACGGCCTGGATCACGGTTGCATTTCCGACATCCAGTCCCGCCTGTTCCAGGTGTCGGTCTGGAATATCCGAGCCGAAACTGCCCCACTGACTGCCCGCCAGACGCGCCGTCACATCGTCGGTCAGCCCCATGACCTTGCCGACCTCGCGGATGGCGCTGCGTGGTCGATAACGGATGACGGTCGCGGCGATCCCCGCTTTTTCCCGGCCATAACGGGCATAGATGTCCTGAATGATCTCTTCGCGGCGCGCATGTTCGAAATCGACGTCGATGTCGGGCGGTTCATCGCGCGCGGTCGATAGGAAGCGCTCGAACAGCATGTCGTGCTTGCCAGGATCGACCGCCGTGATGCCCAGCACGTAACAGACGGCCGAGTTGGCGGCGGACCCCCGTCCCTGACACAGGATGCCCTTGTCGCGCGCCACCCGAACGATGTCGTGAATGGTCAGGAAATAGGGCGCCAATCCTCGCTCGCCGATGAATGTCAACTCGGTCGCCAGCGTCGCGCGGACATGGTCGGGCACGCCCTCGGGGTATTTCTGTCCCAGGTTCCGCTCGACCAGATACTCCAGCCAGCCTTGGGGCGTTTTCCCAGGCGGCACGGGCTCTTCAGGATAATTGTATTTCAACGCTTCCAGATCGAACGCCACCCGCGCCAGAACGTCTTGCGTCTCGGCTACCGCCTCGGGGGCGTCGGCGAACAGGCGGGTCATTTCGGCGGGCGGTTTCAGGTGGCGTTCGGCGTTCTGGTCAAGTCGGCGGCCGGCGGTCTCCAGCGTCACACCTTCGCGAATACAGGTGACCACGTCCTGCAAGTCGCGCTGTTCGGCGTCGTGATAAAGAACGTCGTTGACCGCCAGCAACGACACGCCTGTCGCCCCGGCCAAGCCTTTCAGCCGCGCCAGTCGACGGCGGTCATCGCCCCTTCGGCCCATGGCGGCGCCCAGCCAGACCGCTCCCGCCGCGGCGTCGTTCACCTGGCGCAGCAGGGCCTCCAGCCCCTCCAGTCGGCGCGGCGGCATGACGATCAGCAACAGGCCCTCGGGCGCACGCAGCAGATCGCGCAGGCCGATCTCGCAGTGGCCCTTCTTCGCCCGTCTGTTGCCCAGGGTCAGCAGGCGGCACAGGCGGCCCCAGCCTTGCCGGTCCTCGGGATAGGCCAGGATGTCCGACGTCCCGTCGTTGAACCGCAGCCGCGCGCCCAGGATCAGCTTGAAAGCCTTGGCTCGCGCCTTGATCTCCTCCGGGTCGATGTCGACCGGAAACGAATCCTCCACCAACACCGTCTCGCCGGGACCGCCGCCCTGGCGCACCCGATCCGGCGGCGACCAGCCCTCCTCGCGCAGTGTCTTCAACGCACTCCACGCCCGCACCACCCCGGCCAGGGTGTTGCGGTCCGCCAGACCCATGCCGGTGTGGCCGCGCAGGATGGCGCTCAACACCAGATGTTTCGGATGCGACGCCCCTTCCAGGAAGGAGAAGTTGCTGCGCGTCGCCAGCTCGGCATAGGCGGTCACGCGAAGACCCCGTGCACGAACCAGCGCGGCGCTGGCTCCTCGCCGTAGAATCCGGAGCGGAACAGCCAGAACCGCCGGCCCTCCTGGTCTTCGACCCGGTAATAGTCGCGTGTCGGTTCCAGCGGGCGTTTCAGGGTGCGCCACCATTCCGGCGCGATGCGTTCGGGGCCTTCGACCCGGACCAGGCGGTGATCGACTCGCCGCCAGATGAAGCGGTTCGGCGGGTGGTCGGGCACCTCGGCCGTCGCCAGAACGGGTTGGGGCGGATCGAACATCTGCAAGGGCCGCAGAGGCGGGTCGGCGGGATCAGGTTCGGGCCAACCTTCGTTGCCGCTCGCGGGCATTGCCGCGGGCGCCAAAGCTGCAGGTATGAGCCGAACAGCACGCTCGGGCCGGTGCGACCCCACCGGCTCGAACCGGCTGACCGCCTCCGGTCCCAGGCGTGCGGTCAGGCGATCGACCAGCCGCCCCAGATCCTCCGCGCCCGGCGCAGTGGGCTCGAAGCCGCGCTGGCGCGAGGCCAGTCGATCCGCCACCGGCACGGACAAGCGCAACTGGTCAAAGCCGAACCCCGGCTCTAGAGGCCGCGCCAGCGCCGCCAGTCGTTCGCGAAACAGGCGCAGGACTCCGGCCGCGTCGCGGCTGGGCCGTCCGGTGCGGACGGTGATGTGACGCACCTCGCCGTCCAGGCGAAAGAAGCCCACCTGAAAGGCCCGCCCCCCCTGACCGCGCAGGTCGAGCTGATCCATGGCCTCGACCAGCAGGTCGCCGATCACCGCCTCGATGTCGGTCGTCTCCGTGATTGGTTCGACCCGGATCCGATCGACCGAAATCAGCGGGACCAGCCGTTCGGGCCGTATCCGTGCGTCCTCACGCCCCAGCACCCGGTTCAGTCGCGTCGCCGCCGCCGCGCCGAACCGGGCGGCGATGGGGGCGGTGGGGCGGTCGGCCAGATGCGCCAGGGTCTTAAGCCCCGCGCGCGACAAGGCCTGGGTCTCCTTGTCCGACAGCTCCAGCGCCGCGACCGGCAGGCGGCGTAAGGCCTGGCTCTGCCCATCGCCCTCGTGGATTCCACCACGCCCGAACCGGGCCAGGGCGCGCGCCGCCTCGGGCGTGCCGGCCATGGCCAGACGAACCGCCAGACCCACGCCCTGCGCTCGTGCCGCAACCGCCCGGACCAGCCCCTCTTCGCCCCCGAACAGATGCGCGCAGCCCGTCACGTCCAGCGCCAACCCGTCCGGCCCGTCGGTCGCCGCCATCGGGGTGAAACGGCCGAAATCCAGCAGCACCCGCTTCAACAGGGCCGCATCCGCCTCTGGCCTGTGCGTGACCACCCGGATGTCCGGCGCCCTCGCCCGCGCGTCGGCCAGGGTCATGCCTGGCGACAGACCCAGCGCCAACGCCGACGCATTCGCGGCCGCCAGACGCAGCGCGCCCTTCACCTTCTCGACCAGCACGGTCTCCGGCTCAGCCGAAGCGTCGGACCGCCCCTCCTCGCGCCGCAGCCGATCCGTCGGCAGCAGGGGAAACCAGACCGCCAGGTAGCGCCGGTCGTTGCGACTGTTGATGTTCGGCATTCCGCCCGCCTTGTTCGAAGACTCCGCGCTCACGATCCCACTCCAGGGTCCAGGCGTTCGGCTGCGCGCCCAGCCGATGCCGCAACAGTTCGACCGCATAGGTCGGATGACCGGGCGCCTCCGCCTCCAGCGCCCGTGACAACGCCCCCCTGACGCGCCACCGCGTCTCGGCCGCGCTGGGCTGGGGCTGAGCCGCCAGCCGGATCAGGATCGCCGTCGCTCGCCCCTGCCCCGCCGCCATCGACAGACGTCGCGTAGCGGTCAGGCTCAGCACCTTGCTTTCGCCCCAGGCGGTCAGCAGCACCGCCCCCACTGCGCCGCACGCCAAAGCCTCCTCGCCCGCCGCCAGAAGGTCCTTCGTCTCCTTGACGCGCACCAACACGACCCGCCCGGGATCCAGCCCCATCTCGCGCAGCCCCGGCCCATGGATATGTCCCGTCTCCAGCCCCGCCATGGCCTGGACTCCCCAGACCACAGGTCGATCCCCCGCCGCCCGCTGCACCAGACCCAGAGCAAACCCCAGGGCCGCCGTCGCATCGGGCGTGGTCGCGGCGTAGATCTCGTGCAGCGCATGGGTCGCCAGCCCGCCGACATGCCGATCCGCCGCCTCGCAACCCAGCTCGAAACGCGTGTCGTCGACCGGATGGCCGTCGGCCTCCAGGGTTCTGAGATGCTGGCGAAGGGCTTCAAGATCGCGGCCGGACCGCACAATAGTTCTCCTTTTGTTCTCTCATATGCCGCCTCCACCGGGTGAGGAGTCAAGCGGAGTCCCAGCTTGGCCATGGGAATTTATTCCGCCCCGGCCGGGCGCCGCGCATATCGGGAATACTTGACTTTGACGCAGGGGCTTCTATATCGCCACCAGCCTCGGGACAGGTCTGCGATCCGCGCCGCCCGCTCGCCCAAAGAGGGGCGGTTCCGTTGCTGCTATGCACGCAGACGCTTTCCACCCCAAGGATTCATGACCGAATTTTCCCAACTGGGCCTCTCGCCCACGACCCTGCAGGCCGTCGCCGACACCGGCTACACGACCGCCACCCCCATTCAGGAACAGGCGATCCCCGTCGCCCTCGCCGGCCGCGACGTGCTGGGCATCGCCCAGACCGGCACCGGCAAGACGGCCGCCTTCACCCTGCCGCTGGTCGATCGCCTGTCCACCGGTCGCGCCCGCGCCCGGATGCCGCGCGCCATCGTCCTGGCCCCGACCCGCGAACTGGCCGACCAGGTCGCCGAAAGCTTCGCCAAATACGCCAAGGGCACCAAACTGACCTGGGTGCTGCTGATCGGCGGCGTCTCCATGGGAGACCAGGTCGCGGCCCTGAACAAAGGCGTCGACGTCCTGATCGCCACGCCGGGCCGCCTGCTGGACCTGTTCGAACGCGGCAAGATGATGCTGAACGGCGTCGAGATCATGGTCGTGGACGAAGCCGACCGCATGCTCGACATGGGCTTCATCCCCGACATCGAGAAGATCTTCAAACTGACGCCGCCGCGTCGCCAGACCCTGTTCTTCTCGGCCACCATGCCGCCCGAGATCACCCGCCTGACGGCCGCCTTCCTCAAGGATCCGACCCGGATCGAGGCCTCGCGCCCGGCGATGACCGCCGACACCATCACCCAGTATGTCGTCCGCATTCCGACCTCGGACCCCAAGGCCAAGCGCACCGCCCTGCGCGCCCTGGTCGGCCGTGAGGACGTGCGCAACGGCATCGTCTTCTGTAATCGCAAATCTGAAGTCGACATCGTCGCCAAGTCGCTGAAGCAGCACGGCTTCGACGCCGCGCCGATCCACGGCGACCTGGACCAGTCGCAACGCACCAAGACCCTGGCGGACTTCCGCTCGGGCGCGCTGAAGATCCTGGTGGCTTCCGACGTCGCCGCGCGCGGCCTGGATATCCCGGACGTCAGCCACGTCTTCAACTACGACGTCTCGCACCACGCCGACGACTACGTCCACCGCATCGGCCGCACCGGCCGCGCGGGCAAGCTGGGCCAGGCCTTCATGATCGTGACCCCGGCCGACGACAAGTCGCTGGATAAGGTGCTGAAACTGATCAAGATGGACCCGCAGGAGCTGGTTCTGGACGGCATCGACTTCGCCGCCATCAAGGACGGCCCCGCCCGCGACGACAAACGCTCCGGCGGACGCGAACGCACGGGCGACCGCAGCCGCAGCCGCTCGCGTAATAGCGGCGCCCCCGCCGCCGAGCCGACCGAAGTAGTCGCCGCCGTCGCGGCGCCCCAGGCTGCTCAGCCTCAAGAAACCGAAGCGCCCCGCAGCCGCAGCCGTCGCAAGGCCCGTCCGGAAGCCGCCGCAGTAGAAGTGGCCGCCCCTGCTCCGGTCGTGGTCGAAGCCGTCGAGACGGTCGAAGCGGTCGAAACACCCCGCGCCCCGCGTCCGGACCGTGCAGAGCGTCCCGACCGCGCGGACCGCGAGCCTCATCTGCTGCAATCCGACCGTCGCGGCGACCGCAAGGCCGCCAAGGACGACACGCAGCGTCAGGGCGTGCGCGGCTTTGGCGACGACATCCCGGCCTTCCTGCGCCGTCCGGTCGTCGTGCGCGCCTGAATTCGCACATAAACGGCGCGGTGAACTCCCGCGCCGTTTACCCTGCATTACGGAACACTCCTTAGTGTCCGCCCCGAGATGGCTCCAGAACAGGAGCCAAGGGGAAGAAGAATGTCCAATCAGGTCGAGACGTCGCTCCGGGGTCCACAAGCCTACGCCCTGGCGCGTGATGTCATCGCCGAAATGGAAAAAGCGGGCGTCTGGCCGACGCCATTGAACTTCGAACTTTGGCTGCATTATCTCAACGATCCTGACGGCGCCCTAGCCCAGGAAATCCGACGCCTTCTCGCACAGTCCACGGTCATCACCGACAAGACGTCGGAGATGCTGGCCGCCGAGTTCCTGCCGCGTGGGCGTCTGCCGGATCAGATCCGTGACGTCGGCGCCGTCCTCGACCGCGAACTGGCCAGCGTCGCCAGCGCCATCGCCATGGCCCACAAGACCCAGGCCGACTATGGCGAGACCCTCGCCGACGCCTCCCACTCCATGGAAACCGTCGGGGACTCGTTGTCGCTCAAGGATCTGGTCGGCGGCCTGTCGACCGCCACCAACCGCGTGCGCCGCGAAACCGCGATCCTGGAAAAACGCCTGGAGAAGTCCAACAAGGAAGTCATCCGCCTGCGCGAAAACCTGGAACAGGTGCGCCGCGACGCCATGACGGACGCCCTGACCAACCTGGCCAACCGCAAGGCTTTCGACGAACGGCTGGAGGCCGCCTGCGCCGAGGACGATGGATCGCCGCTCAGCCTGGCCATCCTCGACATCGACCACTTCAAGCGGTTCAACGACACCTGGGGCCACCAGACCGGCGATCAGGTGCTGCGCTATGTCTCCACCGTGCTGTCCAACATCTGCGGCAAGACCCGGTTCGCCGCCCGGTTCGGTGGCGAGGAGTTCGCGATCATCTTCCCCGGCGAGGGCGCGGGCGTGGTCATGGCGGCGCTGGAAAGCATCCGCAACGACGTGGCCTCGCGCGCTTTGCGCCGCCGCTCGACGAATGACGACCTCGGCTCGGTGACCCTCTCGTCCGGCTTCGCTCTGCGTCAGAGGGGCGAAACCGCCGCCAGCCTGCTGGAACGCGCCGACGCCGCGCTTTACGAATCCAAGCGCGCCGGTCGAAACTGCGTCACGCCCGCGTCGTCGCTCGAAAAGGCGGCCTGAGCGGGCCTGACAAGGCCAAGCTTTCTGCCATAGTCGCCCCATGCGCAGCTTCGCCTTCAATGTCGCCTACTGGATCCTTTCGATCGGCTACGGCCTGACGGCGGCCTTCGCGGCGCTCGCGCCCGGTCGCGGTCCCGCCAGTTGGGTCATCCGCCGCTATGTGAAGCGCATGGTCCAGGCCATGGCGATCTTCGCCGGCATCCGGCTGGACGTGCGCGGCAAGGACCGGCTGCCTGAGGGCGCCTTCATCATCGCATCGAAACACCAGAGCTGGGGCGACGGCTTCGCCACCTATGACCAGTTCGACGACATCGCCTTTGTCACCGGCGACCATCTGGAGAAGTTTCCCCTGCTGGGCGGCGTGCTGAAGAAGCTGGGCGCCATCGTCGTCAACAGCTGCGGCGGCCATGAAGCCCGCAAGGCCCTGGCTATGCGCGCCGCAGAGGCCCGCGCCGAGAACCGCAAGATCCTGATTTATCCCGAGGGCCACCTCGCCCCCGTCGGTCAGAAGTTCAAATACCGTTCCGGCGTCTGGCACATGTACCGCGACTTCGACATGCCCGTCGTGCCGCTGGCCACCAACCTCGGCGTCTTTTGGCCCGAGGAGAAATACGAAAAACACCCCGGCACAGCCACGCTGGAGTTCCTGGAACCCATCCCCGTCGGACTGCCCAAGGATGAGTTTCTGGCGCGCCTGGAAGCCGTCATCGAAACCCGCACCGCCGAACTGGTCGCCCATGCGACGGGTCAGCCGGTCACGCCCGCCGTGCTGATGGAAGCGCCGAAATAGAACCTGTCTCCTCCCCGCTTCGCGGGGAGGTGGCGCGGCGCTTCTTCAGCGCCGTGACGGAGGGGTTCTTCACCGCATCGTAGACATCTGTGGGACTTCAAGAGCCCCTCCACCGCTACGCGGTCCCCCTCCCCACAAGTGGGGAGGAGACGAGCTACTTTTTGCTCGGCTTTTTCCCTGCCGCCTTCTTCACCGCAACCTCCAGCGACCGCCGCGCCCAGGCGACCGCTTCGTCGGGATCGTCCAACGCCGTTTCCGGCAAGGTCCAGTATCCCATGCTCATCGTGCGCCCGTCCTTGGTCGGATAGGTAAACTGACGGGAGCCAGCCTCGACGAAGGCCTCGCCCAAGGCGTCGTCGCCCCTCAGCCAGACCACGCCGTTGTCCAGCAGGGCGAACATGACGCCAGATGCATAGACCCCCGCCCCGCCGAACATTCGCTTGATCTCCAGCCGGCCGAGCGCATGGAAATGCTCGCGCACCCATTCGCCGAAGTCGGCGTCGTACGCCATGTCAGTCGGCGGCGACCGGAACGATGGTGACGCTCTCGCCGCAACCGCAGGCGTCGGTCTGGTTCGGATTGTTGAACACGAACTTGGACGCCAGGCGGGTCGTCTCGTAGTCGATCTCGGTGCCGATCAGGAACAGCACGGCCTTGGGTTCGATCAGAATGGTGACGCCCTTGTCCTCAACCACCTCGTCCAGGGGACCGACCTCGTCGGCATAGGCGAAGGTGTATTCCTGCCCCGCGCAGCCGCCGTTCTTGACCCCGATCCTCAAACCGATGTGGTCGTTCTCGGCATTGTCCAGAATTTCGCGTACGCGTTCGGCGGCGGCGTCGGTCAGGGTGACGGCCTTGGGGCGCGGACGACGCGGACGGGATGTGGTTTGAAGCTCGGTCATCAGAACATGTTCAGGGCCAGCTTGGCCTCGTCGCTCATCTTGGAACTGTCCCACGGCGGGTCGAACACCAGATTGGCCTTGGCGCTGCGCACGCCCTCGACCTTCTCGACCGCCGTCTCGACCCAGCCCGGCATTTCGCCCGCGACCGGACAGCCTGGCGCCGTCAGCGTCATGTCCACCACAACGTCGCGGTCGTCGTTGACGTCCACGCGGTAGATCAGGCCCAGCTCATAGATGTCCACCGGGATTTCCGGGTCATAGACAGACTTCAACGCCTCAATCAGCTGATCGGTCAGCGTGTCCAGCTCGGCCTGCGACAGGGCGCTCTTCTGGGGTTCGTCCCAGGCGTCCTTGAAGGCGTCGCTGTCTTGAATAGGTTGATCTGTCATCAGCTTACACGAAGAAGTTCCGCGCCTTGATCAGCGCATCCACGAAGGCGTCGGCATCCTCCACGGTGTTATATAGGGCGAAGGAGGCGCGGGTGCTCGACGTCACACCCATTCTTTTCGCCAGCGGCTCGGCGCAATGCAGCCCGGCCCGCACGGCGACGCCGTAACGGTCCATGATCTGGGCCACGTCATGGGCATGCGCCCCCTCGACGGCGAAGGTCAGAATGGCGCCCTTGCCTTGCGCCTGGCCCAGGATGCGAAGCCACCCCTGGCCGTCCAACCGATCCACGGCGCGCTGATACAGCGCATGTTCGTGCGCCTGCACCGCCGCGCGGTCGTATTGCGCCAGCCATTCCAGCGCCACACCTAGGCCGATGGCCTCCAGGATGGGCGGCGTCCCCGCCTCGAACCGGTGCGGCGGCTTGGCGTAGGTCACGCGGTCCCGCTCGACCGTCTCGATCATCTCGCCCCCGCCTTGATAGGGCGGCAGCGCCTCTAGCGCCTCGGCCTTGCCGTACAAGGCGCCGATGCCGGTCGGGGCGAACAGCTTGTGGCCGGTCAGGACATAGAAGTCGCAACCGATGGCCTGCACGTCCGGCGTCGCATGGACTGCGCCCTGACACCCGTCGATCAGCACCTGGGCGCCGGCTGCATGCGCCAGACGCGTGATCTCAGCGACCGGATTGATGGTTCCCAGCACGTTCGACATATGGGTGACCGCGACCATCCGCGTCTTCGGCCCCAGCAGGTCGGCATAGGCCGCCATGTCCAGCGACCCGTCGTCCAGCACCGGGATCCACTTGATCACCGCCCCGCGCCGTTCGCGCAGCAGATGCCAGGGCACGATATTGGAATGGTGCTCCATCTCCGAGACGATGATCTCGTCGCCCGGCTCGATGCTCAGCCCCAGCCCGTTGGCCACCAGGTTGATCGCTTCGGTCCCGCCCTTGGTCCAGACGACCTGCTCGGGGCTTTCGGCGTTGAGGAACCGCGCGACGATCTCGCGCGCCTTCTCGAACGCCTCGGTCGCCTCGTTCGACAGGGTGTGAAGGCCGCGGTGGACGTTGGCGTAGCCGCCCTCCATCGTCGCCACCAGGGCGTCGATCACCGCGCGCGGCTTCTGGGCCGAGGCCGCATTGTCCAGATAGACCAGCGGCTTGCCGTTCACCTGTCGCGACAGGATCGGGAACTGTGCCCGCACGGCATAGGGATCAAATCCTCCCCCGTCGGGGGAGGGGGACCGCGAAGCGGTGGAGGGGGCTAACCGCGAGGCCGGTGTCTGGGGCGAGCCCCATCCACCACCCTTCGGGCGGTCCCCCTCCCCCTGCGCTACGCTTGGAGGAGGATTATTCACAACCGCGCCGTCAGCCATTCCCGCGCCACCTCTCTCGCGCCTTCATGTTCGATCCGGTCGATGACCTCGATCAGGAAGGCTTGGGTCAGCAGGGCGCGGGCCTCGTCGGCCGGAATGCCGCGCTGCTGCATGTAGAACAGGGCGCTCTCGTCCAGCGTCCCCACTGTGTTGCCGTGCGCGCACTGCACGTCGTCGGCATAGATGATCAGTTCCGGCTTGGCGTCGATCTCGGCCCGTTCCGACGCGATCAGGGCGTGATGGCCCATGCGCGCATCCGTGCCGTCCGCCCCGCGCTCGACCACGATCTTGCCCTGGAAGACGCCGCGCGCCGTGTCGCGCGCCACGCCCTTGATCAACTGGCTGGTCGCGCCGTCGTGCTCGACGTGGCGCACCACGCTGGTCAGGTCGGCGTGACGCGATCCGTTCAGCAGATACAGGCCGTCGGCCTGCACATGCGCGCCCTGGGCATAGTGTGTGATGCGGGTCTCGATCCGCTGCAGCTTGGCGCCGGTCGTGACGATGGTCTGGCGATAGACGCCGCCCGCCTCGACCTTCACATGGGCCTCGGCGATGGAGATGGCGTCCTCAGGCTCTTCGATCAGGACGACGCGCGTCACCTCGGCGCCGGCCGCCACGTCCAGCTCCAGCGTATTGTGCGCCACATAGGCCGACCCCGCGCCCTCGTGCGTCTCCAGCAGCAGCAGCTTGGCGCCCGCGCGCGCCGAAACCCGCGCCCCGGCCGTGTGGCCCGTCCCGACCGCGTCGGAGATATAGCGCAGCCGAAGCGTCTGTTCGCCCGAGGCGATGAAGTCGGTCACGCCCACGGCGCGCCCATTGGCGAAGACGATCGCTTCTCCGCCCAGATCGTAGAACGGCCCTGGCGGCCCGACCGCCGCCGTGCCCGAAGGCTCCGGCGCCGCGCGAAGCCAGCGCTTCAGGTCACTGTATTTCCACGCCTCCGTCCGCCGTGACGGAAAGGTTTCGGCGTCGGTCAGGTCGATGGCGAAGGCTGCGCTCATGCCGGTTCCAGAAGATACTTGTCATATCCTTCCGCCTCCAACTGATGCGCCAGCTCCGGCCCGCCCGAGGCCACGATCCGGCCGCCGGCCAGCACATGGACCCGGTCCGGTTTGATGTAGTCGAGCAGGCGCTGATAGTGGGTGATGACCAGCATGGCCCGGTCGGGACGACGCAGGGCGTTGACCCCCTCCGACACGATCCGCAAGGCGTCGATGTCGAGGCCGGAATCGGTCTCGTCCAGGATCAGCAGCGACGGCTCCAGCAGGGCCATCTGCAGGATCTCCATCCGCTTCTTCTCGCCGCCGGAGAAGCCGACATTCAGCGGCCGCTTCAGCATGTCGAAGTCCATCTTCAGCGCCTTGGACGCCTCGCGGACCAGCTTCAGGAAGGCCGGCGCCGCCACCTCCTCCTCGCCCCGCGCACGCTTCTGCGCATTCAGCGCCGTCCGCACGAAGGTCAGGGCCGGCACGCCGGGGATTTCGATCGGATACTGGAAAGAAAGAAAGACGCCCTTGGCCGCGCGCTCGGCCGGGTCCAGCGCCAGCAGATCCTCGCCCGCCCATTTGACCGCGCCCTCGGTCGCCTCATAGCCCGGCCGACCCGACAGGGCGTAACCCAGCGTCGACTTGCCGGCGCCGTTCGGCCCCATGATGGCGTGCACCTCGCCGGCGGGAACGTCGAGCGTCAGTCCCTTGAGGATCGGCTTGTCGCCGACGGAGACGTGGAGGTTGGATATAGAGAGCATTGGCGGCCTTAACGCGACAGGAAGCAGCCGACGGCGTCGCCGCGGATGCTGTAGATTTTCAGGGAGTCGCCTTCGCGTCCAACGAGCGCAAAATCGGCATCGTCGCGCGGATCGTAGGCGAGCAGCATTTTGTCGCCGTCATCAGCGACAATCGGCACGGGCCGAGTGAAAGCTCCGCCGCGGGCTTGGTCGTAGTCCTGGACCTCGGCAAGGTATGGCTCGACTAACGCGGATCGCATTTCGGTGAGCCCTTCCTCGAACCATTGGCGCGGCAGTGGGGAGCCAAGCGCGTCAGGATGCGGTGACTGTATGTCGTAGGTCTCAAGGTCCCGCAGGACGCGAGCGCGAAGCGTATGCAGATCGGTCACTATCCCACACTCCCCTCAAGCGAGATCGCCACCAGCTTCTGCGCTTCGACGGCGAACTCCATCGGCAGCTTCTGCATCACGTCGCGGACGAAGCCGTTGACCAGCAGGGCCACCGCCTCCTCCTGCGACAGGCCGCGCTGCTGGGCGTAGAACATCTGGTCGTCGCTCAAGCGCGTCGTCGTCGCCTCGTGCTCCAGCTGGGCCGAGCCGTTGCGGGCCTCGATATAGGGGATGGTGTGCGAGCCGCACTCTTTCCCGATCAGAAGGCTGTCGCACTGGGTGAAGTTGCGCACCCCCGTCGCCTTAGGATGCACCGAGACCAGGCCACGATAGGTCGAGTCCGACTTCCCCGCCGACACCGCCTTGGCGATGATCCGCGACTTGGTGTTCTTGCCCAAATGGATCATCTTGGTGCCGGTGTCGGCCTGCTGATGTCCGTTGGTGATGGCGATGGAGTAGAACTCGCCCGAGCTGTCGTCGCCCTTCAGGATGCAGGACGGATATTTCCACGTCACGGCCGAACCGGTCTCGACCTGGGTCCAGCTGACCTTCGACCGATCGCCCCGGCAGTCGGCGCGCTTGGTGACGAAGTTGTAGATGCCGCCCTTGCCCTCGGCGTCGCCGGGGTACCAGTTCTGGACCGTCGAATATTTCACCTCGGCGTCGTCCAGAGCCACGATCTCGACCACGGCCGCGTGCAGCTGGTTCTCATCGCGCATCGGCGCGGTGCAGCCCTCCAGATAGGAGCAATAGCTGCCCTTGTCGGCGATGATCAGGGTCCGCTCGAACTGGCCCGTCTGTGACGCATTGATGCGGAAATAGGTCGACAGCTCCATCGGGCAGCGCACGCCCGGCGGGATGTAGACGAACGACCCGTCCGAAAAGACCGCGCTGTTAAGCGCCGCGAAATAGTTGTCCGAGACCGGCACCACCGACCCCAGATATTTCCGCACCAGTTCAGGATATTCGCGCAAGGCCTCGGAAATTGGCATGAAAATCACGCCAACCTTGGCCAGTTCCTCCTTGAAGGTGGTGACCACGCTGACCGAGTCGAACACGGCGTCCACCGCGACGCGCGGCGCGCCCTGCACCCCTGCCAGCACCTCCTGTTCCTTCAGAGGGATGCCCAGCTTCTTGTAGATTTCCAGGATCTCGGGATCGACCTCGTCCAGAGACTTCGGTCCTTCCTTCTGCTTGGGTGCGGCATAGTAGAACAGCGACTGGTAATCGACCGGCTCGTACTTCACCGCCGCCCAAGTCGGCTCCTCCATCGCCAGCCAGCGCTCATAGGCGGCGAGACGCCATTCCAGCATCCATGCTGGCTCGCCCTTCTTCTCGGAGATGAAGCGCACGATCTCGGCGCTCAGGCCGCGCGGCGCGTATTCCGTCTCGATGTCCGAGGTGAAGCCGTGCTCGTACTTTTCCAGCGCGGCGACGGCGTCGATGGTTTCCTTGACGGCGGCCATCAGGCGACCTCTCTCACGCGCTCGGCGGCGCGTGCCTTGTGCTTCGTATAGGCGGCGATCCAGGCGTCGGCGAACCGCACCCAGTCACCTTCAATCGTTCCCCAGCCGCCGGAAACGCGCACGCCCCCGGTCGCCAGAGCGTTCAATCCCATGGCGCTGATGGTCTTGGACGGCTTGACCTTGCCCGACGAACAGGCCGAGCCCGCCGACACCATGACCCCAGCCAGATCGAGTGTGATCAACTGTTGAGGACTATCCCAACCCTCGACCGCCATGAACAGGGTGTTGGGCAGGCGTTCGGCGTCACCGCCAATAACGGTCGCCCCAGCAGCCTTCACCTTCGCCTCTGCGGCGTCGCGCCAACCGACGTGCGACTGCATCTTCTCCAAATCCCGCACGGCGCAGTCTGCGGCCACGCCGAACCCGGCGATGCCAGGCACGTTCTCGGTACCGGCGCGCAGACCCCGCTCCTGTCCGGCGCCATGCAGGATGCGCACGCCCGACACGCCTTCCTTGAAGATCAACGCCCCCACGCCCTGCGGCCCGCCCAGCTTGTGCGCCGACAGGGTCAGGCTGTCCGCGTCCAGCGCCCGCATATCGACCGGGATCTTGCCCGCCGACTGGATCGCATCGACATGCAGCCAGCCGCCCGCCGCCCGCACCAGGGCGGCGGCCTCGACCACCGGCTGGATCACACCGCTCTCGTTGTTCGCATGATGGATGGCGACCACGGCACGGCCCGGACGGCTCAGCGCCTGCGCCAGCCAATCCAGATTGACCACGCCGTTCGCATCGACCGGCAACACCTCGACCGGCGCACCCGCATTCGCCGCAGCCTCCGCCACGCACGGATGTTCGGTCGCCGACACGATCAACCGCTCGCATCCGGCCGCCAGGGCGCTGGCGATGCCCTGCGCATTCGCCTCGGTCCCGCCGCTGTTGAACACCACCGCCGTCGGATCGGCGCCGACCAGATCGCCGACCTGGGCCCGCGCCGTCTCCACCCGCGCCCGCGCCCGCCGTCCGGCGGCATGGACCGCCGACGGATTGCCGTTGTCGGCCAGGGCGCGCGCTATGACGTTCTGCACTTCCGGCCGAACCAGGCCCGAGGCGTTGTAATCCAGATAGACGCCGGTCATGCCGCCACCCCCACAGCTTGCGGCGGTTCGACATTGCGGCGACGCTGGCCCGTGCGGTTCATCACCACATCCTCCAGCGACACCCCGGCCAGATAGCGATGGATCTCGTCGCCCAGGTCTTCCCACAGATTGTGGGTAATGCAGCGTTCGCCGGCCAGCATGCAGCCCTTGGGCGACCCGTGCGCCACACAGCGCGTCGCGCGGATCGGTTCGTCCACCGCCAGCACGATCTCGGCCACCACCGTTTCGTGCGCAGTCTTGGCCAGGCGATAGCCGCCACCGGGTCCACGCACGCTCTTGACCAGCTCACTCTTGCGCAACCGGGCGAACAACTGCTCCAGATAGCTCAGCGAAATTTCCTGGCGCGCGGCGATCTCGGCCAGCGAAACCGCCCGGATTTCGCCGCTCTCGCCGCGTCCGTTCTTGGCCAGATCGGCCATCGCCATCACGGCGTATCGTCCCTTGGTCGACAGACGCATATTGCAGCCTCAAAAATTGCGCGCTTTTCGGGGCTCTTGTGCTAGAACCCGCGCCTTCGCGAAGGCGGCGTGCTTGCGGAGGGACTTAGAAAGTCCCACCTCCTTGGTCAAGTATTACGCACCTGCGAAATGACAGTTGAACGGATTCCAGAGCCCCTATGCCTGAAGTCATCCTGCCCGGCGCCTCCGGTCGCATCGAAGGCCGCTATTCCCCGGGCAAGCGCCCGAACGCACCGATCGCGCTGATCCTGCACCCGCACCCCAAGGCGGGCGGGCATATGAACAACCCGGTGACGGTCACCCTGCACCAGCTGTTCCAGCAGCGCGGCTTCGCCACCCTGCGCTACAATTCGCGCGGCGTCGGCAAGTCACAGGGCGAGTTCGATTCGGGCATCGGCGAACTCGCCGACGCCGCCACGGCCCTCGACTGGCTTCAGACGAACAATCCCGGCGCCAGCCAGACCTGGGTCGGCGGTTATCAGTTCGGCGCCTATATCGGCATGCAGCTTCTGATGCGCCGCCCGGAAACGGACGGCTTCATCTCGGTCTCGCCGCCGTCGAACATGTACGACTTCAGCTTCCTGGCCCCTTGCCCGGCGTCCGGCCTGTTCCTGCACGGCACGGCCGACACCGTCGTGCCTCCGGTCGAGGTCGAGCGCGTGGTCAACAAGCTGCGCACCCAGAAGGGCATCATCATCGACTACGAACTGGAAGAAGGCGCGAGCCACTTCTGGCAGGACCACATGAGCGCCGTCGATCGCCGCGTCGGCGCCTATCTGGACAAGCGTCTGGAAGAAAAGCCGGCCTGACCAGGGCTTGGGTTCAGGCCGCGAAAGCCAAGTCGGTCTGAGCTTCAAACCCGCCGCAACAGCCCTCCGACAAGATGCCGGAAAGCGTCTACGGCGCGTTCAAAGACCCTCTCCGGCTCATCGGCTGCGGCCACCCACAAGGCAGCGTTCAACGCGGCGCCGTTCACCAGATGGGCTGCGGCCTCCGCATTCATCGGCTTGACGATTCCATCGTCGATCAGCGCCTGGATCAACTGGGTCGTGGTGCGCAGGCACGCCGTCTGATTGGGCCACCGCGAGGGATCGCCCAGCACCGCCGGTCCGTCCAGCAGCATGATGCGCTGGATTTCCGGCTCCAGCGACATTTCGATATAGGCGACACCCTCGGCAACGAAGGCGTCCCAGGGCGGCAGCCCCTCGCCCGCCGCACGCATCCGCACCAGCATCTCCGCGTCGATCTGGTCGATCACCGCCTGTAGCAAGCCCTTCTTGTCACCAAAATTATGATAGAGCGCGCCGCGCGTCAGTCCGGCCTCGGCGGTCAGATCGTCCATCGACGCCGCTGCATAGCCTTGGGTCGCAAAGGCCTGGCGGGCCGCTGAGACAAGCCGCGCCTTCGTTTCCTCGACCTTTTCTGACCGCGTCGCCAAATCCATCTCCGCATTAACATACGATGCGTATGTAAGTTTGACATACGCGGCGTATCGTCCGATCTATTCACATACGCAGCGTATATCAACGCCGCGCCTGGATATGAAAATCAAGGACTGCCCCATGACCGCCCCAACCACGCGAGACGCCGTCTTCCCTGCCGGCCGTCAGGCCCTCTACGACATCAATGGATATTCCGCCGCCATCCGCTCCGGCGACCTGCTCTTCGTTTCCGGCCAGGTCGGCAGCCGCGAGGATGGCTCGCCCGAGCCGGATTTCGCCGCCCAGGTCCAGTTGGCCTTCGACAATCTGACAGCCGTACTGGCGGCGGCCGGGGCGGGCCTGGACGACATCGTCGATGTCACCACCTTCCATACCGATCCTGAAAATCAGTTCGACACGGTCATGGCCGCCAAGGCGCGCGCCTTTCCTTCAGCGCCCTACCCGAATTGGACGGCGGTCGGCGTAAATTGGCTCGCCGGGTTCGATTTCGAGATCAAAGTGATCGCACGCATCCCGCAGACGGCGTAACCGGCGCGGAGGCGGCCTGATTCAGACGACGCTTGGAACAGGCTGGGATCGGCACTAGGCTGCCGGACCGGGCCATGCGGACGCCCGATCAGTCGCCCTGGGCGTCCAAGCTCCGCTCCTTTTTCCGCACCGAAGGGTGTGAACTGGAGCACGGCCTGTGACCTTGAGCGATCAAGAGCCCTCCCCGCCCTCCCTGTCCTACGCGGCCCTGTTTCTCCGCTTCCTTCGCTTCGGTCTTCTGGCCTTCGGCGGGCCGGTGGCGCAGATCGCCATGATCCGCCGCGATCTGGTGGATCAGGAAGGCTGGATGTCCAGCGCCCATTTCAATCGGCTTCTGGCTGTCCTTCAGGTCTTGCCAGGGCCCGAGGCGCACGAGCTGTGCGTGCATCTGGGCATGCGCGCCAGGGGCCGGATCGGCGGTCTGCTGGCCGGTCTCGGCTTCATGCTGCCGGGTTTCCTGATCATGCTTGGGATCGGTTGGGCCTATGTGTCGCTGACCCCGGTCATGGGCCTGCTGGCCGGCGCCTTCCTGGGCGTGCAGTCGGCGGTCGTGGCGGTCGTCATGCGCGCGGTCCACAAGATCGGCGCGCATATCCTTGAGGATCGCTGGCTCTGGGCCGTCGCCGCCATCGGCTTCGTCGCCACCCTGGCGGAGACCGGCTTCTGGATCGTCCTGATCGCCGGCGGCGCGGCCTATGCCTTAATCAAGGCCGGACGGCGCATCCCCGCCGTCATCGTTATGGCGATCGCGCTTGCCGCCGCCGTGGCGCTTCACCCCTGGACGACACCCATGGACGCGCACGGCGCCGCGCCACCCGCCGATCCGACCGCGTGGGCCATGCTCTGGACCGGTTTGAAGGCCGGTCTCCTGACCTTCGGCGGCGCCTATACCGCCATTCCCTATGTCCGCGAGGATACCGTCGGACGCGGCCTGATCGACGACGGAACCTTCCTGGACGGCCTGGCCTTCGCCGGCGTCATTCCCGCGCCGCTGGTCATCTTCTGCACGTTCGTCGGCTTCGTCGCGGGCGGATGGGTGGGCGCCCTGGCGATGACGGCCGGCGTCTTCCTGCCCGCCTTCGCCTTTTCGATGATCTTCTACGAGCGGCTCGAAGCAGTCGTCGCTGATGAACGCCTGCACCGCGTGCTGGCCGGGGTCGCCGCCGCCGTCGTCGGCATCATTGCGGCCACCAGTCTCCAGCTGGGACTGACGACGCTCCAGCGCGCACCGTCGGTCCCCATCGCGATCTTGATCTTTGCGACGGCTTTCGCAGCAGTCTGGTTCTGGAAAAGCCGCTATGCTGCGGCCGTGGTCCTGGCCCTTTCAGCCTTGGCGGGATGGGCGCTGTTTCGGTGAGGTAGAGACGGCCTACGCCGCCTCGACCGCCTCGACCGCCTGTTCCGCCGGCACGGTGCGGATCATGTAGTCGAAGGCCGCCAGCCCCGCCTTGGAGCCCTCGCCCATGGCAACCACAATCTGCTTGTAGGGCACGGTCGTCACATCGCCTGCGCCGAAGATGCCCGGCTGAGACGTCTCGCCGCGATGATCCACTTCGATCTCGCCGCGCGCCGTCAGGCCCACGGCGCCTTTCAGCCATTCGGTGTTCGGCACCAGGCCGATCTGAACGAAGATGCCTTCCAGATCGACGTCATGATGGGCGTCGGAGTTGCGGTCCTTGTAGGACAGGCCCGTCACCTTCTCGCCGTCGCCATGCACCTGGGTCGTCAGGGCCGAGGTGACGATCCGCACGTTCGGCAGGGTCGCCAGCTTCCTCTGCAGCACCGCATCGGCCCGCAGTTCGCTATCGTATTCGATCAGGGTCACATGGGCCACGATGCCCGCCAGATCGATGGCCGCCTCGACGCCCGAGTTGCCGCCGCCGATCACCGCGACCCGCTTGCCCTTGAACAGCGGCCCATCACAGTGCGGGCAATAGGCCACGCCCTTGTTCTTGTACTGCTCCTCGCCCGGCACGTTCATCTGGCGCCAGCGGGCGCCGGTGGCCAGGATCACGGTCCGCGACTTCAGGCTGGCGCCGTTCTCCAGCACCACCTCGTGCAGACCGCCCGGAACCTTGGACGGCACCAGCTTGGCCGCCTTCTGCAGGTTCATCAGGTCCACTTCATATTCGCGGACATGCTGTTCCAGATGGGCCGCCAGTTTCGGCCCCTCGGTATGGGGCACCGAGATGAAGTTCTCGATCGCCATGGTGTCCAGCACCTGGCCGCCGAATCGTTCGGCCGCGATGCCGGTGCGAATGCCCTTGCGTGCCGTATAGATGGCGGCCGCCGCCCCGGCGGGACCGCCGCCGATCACCAGCACGTCGAACGGATCCTTGGTCTTGATCTTCTCGGCCGCGCGCGCCTCGGCGCCGCTGTCGATCTTGGCGACGATCTGCTCCAGCTCCATCCGGCCCTGGCCGAACAGTTCGCCGTTCAGGAAGACCGTCGGCACGGCCATGATCTTGCGCTCGTCCACCTCGTCCTTGAACAGGCTGCCCTCGATGGCGACGTGTTTGATGCGGGGGTTGATGACGCTCATCAGGTTCAGGGCCTGCACCACGTCGGGGCAGTTCTGGCACGACAGCGAGAAATAGGTCTCGAACACATAGTCGCCGTCCAGGTCCTTGATCTGCTGGATCAGCTCCTGCGCCGCCTTGGACGGATGGCCGCCGACATGCAGCAGGGCCAGCACCAGCGAGGTGAACTCGTGGCCCAGCGGGATCCCGGCGAAGCGCACGCCGATATCCGTGCCCTTCCTGCGGATCAGGAAGCTGGGCTGGCGCTCGTCGTCATAGTCGCGGCCCATCTCGACCTTGCCGTGCGAGACCGAGACGATCTCCTCCAGCAGGGTCTTCAGCTCGATCGACTTGGGCCCGGCGCCCAGAGAGGCGACCAGTTCGACCGGATGGACGATGTTCTTGAGGTAGCCCTCAAGCTGAGATTTCAGATTGGCGTCCAGCATGGGGCAGTCCTCGAATTTCAGGGGTGGCGCGCCGCCTTCGAGCCGATCCCGGCGAGGCTTGCGCGATAGCGTCCGGCCCCCATGAGACAGGGAGGCGGCCGGGTGGGTCCGACCCGAAGGCCGGACCCGATAGGCGTTCAGTCTTAGATCTTGCCGACGAGGTCGAGCGACGGGGCCAGGGTCGCTTCGCCCTCTTCCCACTTGGCCGGGCAGACTTCACCCGGATGCGCGCGAACGTACTGGGCGGCCTTGACCTTGCGCAGCAGCTCGGCGGCGTTGCGGCCGATGCCTTCCGAGGTCGTCTCGGTGAACTGGATCACGCCGTCCGGGTCGACCAGGAAGGTCGAACGGTCGGCCAGGCCCACGCCCGGACGCATGGCGTCGAAGTTGTTGGTCACCTGGCCCGAAGGGTCGCCCAGCATGGTGTAGTTGATCTTGCCGATGGCCGGCGACGAGTCGTGCCAGGCCTTGTGCGAGAAGTGGGTGTCGGTCGACACCGAATAAATCTCGACGCCCAGCTTCTGGAACGCGTCATAGTGATCGGCCAGGTCTTCCAGCTCGGTCGGGCACACGAAGGTGAAGTCGGCCGGATAGAAGAAGAAGATCGCCCACTTGCCCGCGACATCGGCGTCCGTGACCGTCAGGAACTTGCCGTTCTTGTAGGCCTCGGCCGTGAAGGGTTTGATGGTCGTGTTGATCAAGGCCATGCGGGAAAATCCAATGCAGGGTGGTTGGGAGGCCTTCTCCCTACCGCACCGCAACAAATAAGCCCAATCACTTATTTGCAGATGCACAATAGATTTTGGTTATAGCGATCTCGCTGGCTTCCCACACTCACCGTCATCCTTGGGCTTGTCCCAAGGATCCAGACTCCCGGTGCTTGGACAGAAGTCACGAACGGGAAAACCGGCAGTATGGATCCTCACCACAAGGGCGAGGATGACGAGATTAGAGGGCTGAATGTCAGCCATCCTCAATACAGCAGGAACGGCCGCCGCGCCTCTTCCCACGCCGCCTCATCCGGCTTCGTCGCCGCATCCAGATCGGCAGGCGTGGCGCTTGCGTCGTCCACCCACTCCCGCAGCCCCGGTCCGCCATTGATCACATCGATGGGCAGTTTCCCGAACGCATACTCATACGGAAAATCACGCCACAGGTCGTAGTCGGGATAAAGCCGCCGGATCGCCTTGAACCCCAGGGCCTGCACCCGCCACGGCTTGAAGGCGGCGTGGTCATAGCCGGGGTGATCGACATGGATCTGCACCCCGCTGCACAGCTGGCCGACATGCTTATGGAAGGTCGGCTCAAACCACATGTCGCGTAAGGTGCAGCCGCGCAGCCACTCCGGCGCCAGCGCCCGCATCTCCGCGATCACCGCCCGCGCGTCGATGTCCGGCGCCCCGAACAGCTCCAGCGGCCGGGTCGTGCCCCGCCCTTCCGACAGGGTCGCCCCCTCCAGCATCACCGTACCGGCATAGGCGCGCGCCATCGACAGGTTCGGCGCATTCGGGCTGGGATTGACCCAGGCCCGCTCGCCCAGCGGCCAGCCGAAGCCCGGCCCCGTCTCGGGCGCCCAGCCCTGCATCTCCACCACCCGGTAATCCACATCCAGTTTGAACTGGTCGATGAACCACAGGCCCAGTTCGCCCATCGTCATCCCGTGCCGCATCGGCAGCGGCCCCGCCCCGACGAAACTCTCCCAGCCGGGCTTCAGCGTCTGCCCCTCGACCGGCCGCCCCGCCGGATTGGGCCGGTCCAGCACCCACACCGACTTGCCGCGTTTCGCCGCCGCCTCCAGCACGTACAGAAGCGTCGTCACATAGGTGTAGATGCGGCACCCCAGGTCCTGAAGGTCGATCAGGACGACGTCGAACGTCTCCATCCATTCGTCCCTGGGCCGCCGCACCTCGCCATACAGGCTGAAGACCGGAAACCCGTGCACCGGATCGCGATAATCCGGGCTCTCCATCATATTGTCCTGCAGATCGCCCTTCATCCCGTGCTGCGGCCCGAAGGCGGCGGTCAGCGCGATTTCGGGACAGGCGGCCAGGGCGTCCACCGCATGGCTCAGGTCCTTAGTCACCGACGCCGGATGCGCCAGGAGCGCGACACGCCGCCCCTTCAGCTGCGCCCTCAGGGCGTCGTCGGACAGCAGGCGGTCGAGACCGAAATTCATGGCAGTTCCAGCGCGAACGAGTCGGAATGATGAAAGTCCGGCTTATCCGATGGATGCGCCAGGGCCCAATAGGCGATCGCCCCGTCCAGCCTCTCGATCACCGCCGTCAGCCCGACGGCGCCCGTCGCATCCTCCGGCAGTTCCACATCGACCGTCAGTCCGAACCGCCCCGGCGCCATCCGCGTCACGATGAAGGGCGGTGCGACCTCCAGCGCCCGCATCCCCTCGCGATAGCCGTCGAGCCGATAGGCCGCCCACGCCCCCGACGGCGACAGATTATATTCGACATAGCCGCTGGCCGTCCGCACGAACGCCTCGAAACAGGTGGCCTGCCACAGCTCATCGGTCCTTTCCCGCGCCGCCGCCTGCGGCCAGCACACCCTCTCGACCGGCCCGGCCAGGACATATTCCAGGCTCAACACCCGCCCCGCCCGCCGCGCCTCGACCTCCAGCGTCAGCCCGGCGGGGGGCGAAATTGGGTGCGGGATCAGGGGCAGACGCATCCCGCCTTCGTATCGCAC
Organism: Brevundimonas sp. PWP3-1b1; assembly: GCF_049896065.1. Classification (NCBI taxonomy): domain Bacteria; kingdom Pseudomonadati; phylum Pseudomonadota; class Alphaproteobacteria; order Caulobacterales; family Caulobacteraceae; genus Brevundimonas; species Brevundimonas sp. PWP3-1b1. The sequence goes on from NZ_JAFCTO010000001.1 coordinate 1,726,723, forward strand.
GCAGGTCGCGGGTCAATCGCCCGGTCAATGCGCGCGCGCCAAAACACGACCCTTGCCGTAGTCGCCATCCAGCCATCCCCTTCGCGCCCAATCCAATACGGCCTGAAAATAGCCGGGGGCGTAACCGATCGACGTGCGCTTGCCATCCGGCGCCGTCTCGAACCGGACGATGCCGTGGTCGGTGTCGGGATATTCCAGCAGGGTGACCGGCCGCCCCTGGGCCGCCAGATCGATCAGGCGTCGGCGTGTGGCCTCAGGCGGCGCGCCGGTATCGTCCTCGGCCTGTATCCAAAGCATCGGCGTGTCCAGGCGGCTCAGCACCGGCAGCGGGTCGTAATCCCACGATGTTCCGACATCGAGCGTCGGCGCCATGGCCACGATCTGCTCGTTCGGCGTATTCAGCAGCAATCCGGTGAACTCGCCCCTGATGTCGGCGAACCACGGTTGGGCGCGATACCTAGCCCGCACGCTCTCCAGACCACCAAAGCCGATCGCCCCGCGCGAGGCGACGAAAGCCCCGGTCACATCGGTGATCTCGCGGGCCTGTTCCAGCACATCGGCGCCCCACCCCTTGGTCTTCAGGTCCTGCACCACCTGGTCGCTGTCCTCGGCAAGCGCGCCATAGGCCAAGCCGAAGCCCACGGTGACGAAGTCCACCGGCGTCAGGCTGGCGGCCAGCGGCGCGATCCAGCCGCCCTGGCTGGCGCCGTGCAGGCCGACCCGGCCCGCCCGGTCTCCGGCCAGCCGACGGGCCTCCACCACGGCGGCGGCGGCGTCCTCGGCAAGGATATGGAAGTCCTGGGTGTACCGCCCCTCCGACCCGCCCGAGCCCCGCTTTGCATAGACGAAAACGCCTACGCCCTCCGCCGGAGCGAACCGCTGAAAAGCGTTGAAATCCAGCGCATTGGCGCCCTCCGACCCATGCACCTCGACCATGATGGGCGCCGGCCCGTCGCCGGGCGGCAGGATCAGCCGCCCTTTCAGCAGCGTCCCGCTTTGGCCGACGAAGGTCGTCTCGCGCACGTCCTGCACCAGACGGCGGCCGGTCTGGCCCTCAAACATGATCCGGCCCTCTTCGCAGGACGCCAACTGCGGCTGAGGCCCTTCGACGCGAGCGGTGGATCCCAGGGTGCTGACCCATTCCCCCTGGGCGCCCGGCATCATCCTGGCCGTCGTCCCATCCAGCCGACGCCAACGCAGACCCTTGTCCGCCAGCGGCGCAACATCCATCCAACTGCCGTCTTCCAGCCGATAGACGCCGACATGACAGACCACGGCCGGATCGGGGCGCTCATCGACGTCGGCTCCCGGAGCCTGGGCCAAGGCTGGGGCGGCGACGGTGGAGACGATGAGGGTCAGGGCGGCGACGAGCCAGGATTGCGACATGGGTGTTCCGATCAGGGTGGGGTTCTCGCCCAACGCCATTGCCGCGCCGCCGCCGGCTCGCTAGGCCCGACTTCGCGAACGGCGCCGTGGGTGCGTGAACGGGACGACATGGGTCACAAGACGAAGACCAACGGGACGACGACTGCGCGGCGCTGGGCCATCGACGCCGTCATGCTCGTCGCCATGGGCTTGCTGCTTGGATTTCTGGGCCCATTCGATTCGGACGATGCGCCTCTCGCCGCCCGCTATGCCTACTGGACAATCTGCATGCTGGGCGGCGGACTGATTGCGGTCGCGGTGGATGAACGCCTGGGCCGTCGCCTGCCCTTTCCCTGGCGGCGCGTGGTCTTGACCTCGGCGCTCGCCACGCCGTTGGTGACGCTGTTCGTCGTCATCAACCAGCACCTCCTGTTCGGCGAGCGGCGCTGGTCGATCTATCTGCCGCTACTCTGGCAGGTGGGGCCGATCATGTTGGCCGCGATGGCGGTCCGGGCTCTGGTCTGGCGCCGCCCGCCCGCACGCATTGAAACCAGAACCATCGTCGAGCCGCCCCTCCCGGAGGCGGAGGCGGCGTTCAGACGACGGCTATCCGCCAAGCGGCGCACCGCCCGGTTGATCGCCATCGAGGCTCACGACCATTATCTGAAAGTCCACACCGACGTCGGTCCCGAACTGATCACCCTGCGTTTCTCCGACGCCCTGGATGACTTGGCCCAGGCCCACGGTTGGCGGGTTCACCGCTCATGGTGGGTGGCCGCCGATGCGGTGGAAGACGTGCGCTGGCGACGGGGCGCGGGCGCGATACGCCTGGCCGGCGGCCTGACAGCGCCGGTCAGCCGAACCTACAGCCCCGTTCTGAAGGAAGCGGGCTGGTTCTAGAAACGCGCTCACGGCCCACACCACGACCGCCGCATCCCTCATACTTCCGTGGATTTTCGCCTTGAAAAACAGGCGCCAAAGCTGGCCGTTCCGCAATCGCCCCAACCGCCAGCCTAGAAGGGGAAGACGACCGTCGGCATCCCTGCTAACGGAGCCTCCGCCATGACCGAACACGCCTTCAAATCCGACTTCCTGCGCACGCTCCAGGCGCGCGGCTACATCCATCAGATCACCCACCCCGTCGAACTCGACGAGGCGGCCGCCTCGGGCGTGGTGCCCGGCTATATCGGTTTCGACGCCACCGCGCCGTCGCTGCACGTCGGCAGCCTGATCCAGATCATGATGCTGCGCCGCCTTCAACAGGCCGGCGGCAAGCCCATCGTCCTGATGGGCGGCGGCACGACCAAGGTCGGCGATCCGACCGGCAAGGACACGTCGCGCCCGCAACTGACCGAGGAAACCATCCAGTCGAACATCGACTCGATCCAGACGGTCTTCGCCAAATTCCTGACCTTCGGCGACGGCCCGACCGACGCGATCATGGTCAACAACGACGACTGGCTGTCCGGCTACGGCTACATCCAGTTCCTGCGCGATTTCGGCACCCATTTCACCGTCAACCGCATGCTGAGCTTCGACTCGGTCAAGCTGCGCCTTGAGCGCGAGCAGCCGATGACCTTCCTTGAGTTCAACTACATGCTGATGCAGTCGGTGGACTTCCTGGAGCTGAACCGAAGCCACAAGGTCACGCTTCAGATGGGCGGGTCGGACCAGTGGGGCAACATCACCTCGGGCGTCGATTTGGTGCGCCGGGTGGACCAGAAGGCCGCCTTCGGCCTGACCACGCCGCTTCTGACCACGGCCTCGGGCGGCAAGATGGGCAAGACGGCCCAGGGCGCCATCTGGCTGAACGCCGAACAGTTGTCGCCCTACGACTACTGGCAGTTCTGGCGCAACGCCGAGGACGCCGACGTCGGCCGCTTCATGCGCCTGTTCACCGACCTGACCCTGGAACAGATCGCGGAATACGAAGCGTTGGAAGGCGCGGCGATCAACGACGCCAAGAAGGCCCTGGCCGACGCCGCCACCACCATGCTGCACGGCGCCGAGGAAGCCGCGAAGGCCCGCGCCGCCGCCGAGAGCAACTTCGAAAAAGGTCAAGTCTCCGCCGACCTGCCGACCGTCGAACTGCCCTCGGCCGAGTTTTACGGCGCCATGATCGCCGCCGTCGTCACCAAGGCCGGCCTGACCGCCTCGAACGGCGAGGCCCGTCGCCTGGCCCAGGGCGGCGGTCTGCGCCTGAACGACGCCCCTGTTTCGGACGGCGCCCAGCTGCTGACCGAGGCCGACCTCAAGGACGGCGTGATCAAGCTGGCCGCGGGCAAAAAGAAGATCGTTCTGGTGAGGCCCGTCTGATGTCCGCAGCCGAAGGCCAGCCCGCCCCCGCCCCCGCCCTCGACCTGCCCACGGACGGCGGCGGCCGCATCACCCTCGCCGCCCTCAAGGGCAAGCCCGCCGTCGTCTATTTCTATCCCAAGGACGACACGACCGGCTGCACCCGTGAGGCCCAGGATTTCACGGCGCTTGCGCCCGACTTCGCCGCCCTGGGCGTCCCAGTCATCGGCGTGTCCAAGGACACGGTGAAGAAGCACGACAGGTTCAAGGCCAAATACGACCTCGCCGTCACCCTCGCCTCGGACGAGGACGGCGTCGCCTGCGAGGCTTGGGGCGTGTGGGTGCAGAAGAAGCTGTACGGCCGCGAATATATGGGCATCGAACGCGCCACCTTCCTGATCGACGCCGAGGGCCGGATCGCCCGCGCCTGGCGCAATGTGAAGGTCGCGGACCACGCGGCCGCCGTCCTGGAGGCCGTCAAGGCTCTGTGATCGACGACCACGGTTCGGAAGCCGTGCTTGACCTCATGCCCTCGCCCACGGCCTAGTGGCCTTCGGGGCTACTAGGGGCTTGGCCGGCCTTGGCTGGCAGATGCGGAGCGCACCATGTTCACCAAGAGCAAATCCTACGACAGCGGATCGACCGGGCTGGGTATTCCCCCCGCCCCTGAACCGACGCCGTCGCCGACCCCCAATCTGCCGGCGGCGACGCCTGCCGCCCGCGCGCCTGAACCGGCCCGCCCGGCGACCCGGTCCAGCAACCTGTCCACCCTCGCGGCCGGGGTGAAATACGAGGGCAATATCTCCGGCGCCGGCGAGCTTCAGGTCGAAGGCAACCTCAAGGGCGACGTCCGCGTCGCCCGCGTCGTCATCGGCGAAGGCGGCGCGGTCGAAGGCACCGTCCACGCCGACGTGCTGGACGTACGCGGCCGCATCACGGGCGCCATCGTCGCCAAACAGGTCAAGCTCTACGCCACCGCCCGCGTCGAGGGCGACATCACCCAGGAGCAGCTGTCCATCGACCAGGGCGCCTGGTTCCAGGGCCGCTGCAACCAGGCCAAGCGCGACACGCCCGGTGCCGCCATGCTGGAAGCCCCCGAGAAACCCGCCAAGACGGACAAGCCCGAAGCCAAGACCCCGGCCTGACCAAGACACAACGGGCTCAAGCAGGCCGAAGGCCGGTAGCCCAACAAACAAAAGGGCGGCCTGACAGGCCGCCCTTTTTCTTTAGTCCGTGCTGGACCCGCGCGTCTCGCCGACCCGGGCCGCCAGCGCCGCCCCCATGAAGGCGTCCAGGTCGCCGTCCAGGACCCCTTGGGTGTCCGAGGTCTCGACCTCGGTCCGCAGGTCCTTCACCATCTGATACGGCTGCAGGACATAGGACCGGATCTGGTGGCCCCAGCCGATGTCGGTCTTGGCGTCGGCTAAGGCCTGGGCCACGGCCTCACGCTTCTGCAGTTCCAGCTCGTACAGGCGCGCCCGCAGCATCTTCCACGCCTGTTCGCGGTTCTGGTGCTGCGACCGGCCGGCCTGGCAGGCCACGACGGTGTTGGTCGGAATGTGCGTCAGTCGCACGGCCGAGTCCGTCTTGTTGATGTGCTGACCGCCGGCGCCCGAGGCCCGGTAGGTGTCGGTGCGCACGTCCGACGGATTGATGTCGATCTCGATGGCGTCATCGACGACCGGCGACACCCCGATGGAGGCGAAGCTGGTGTGCCGCTTGGCCGCCGCGTCATAGGGACTGATCCGCACCAGGCGGTGCACGCCCGACTCCGACTTCAGCCAGCCATAGGCGTTCGGGCCGGAGATCAGGATGGTGGCCGACTTGACCCCCGCCTGCTCGCCTTCTTCATAGGCCTCGATCGTGACCTCGTAGTCGTGCGCCTTGGCCCAGCGGGAATACATCCGCAGCAGCATGCCGGCCCAGTCGTTGGACTCGGTGCCGCCGGCGCCGGAGTTCACTTCCAGATAGGCGTCGTTGCCGTCAGCCTCGCCGGACAGCAGGGCCTCCAACTCGGCGCGTGCGGCGCGCTCCTTGATGGCCCGCAGCGACGCGCGCGCGTCTTCCAGCGCGCCCTCGTCGCCTTCCTCGTCCGCCATCTCGGCCAGCATCACCCCATCTTCGAGGTCCTGCTCCATCGCCTTGACGGTGTTGATCTTGGCTTCCAGCTGCGAGCGATCGCGGCTGACGGCCTGGGCCTGTTCGGGCTTGTCCCACAGCGTCGGGTCCTCGACCCGCGCGTTCAGCTCATCGAGCTTTCTTAGAGCGACATCCCAGTCAAAGACGCCTCCTGAGCAGAGCGACGCTCTGCTCGATGTCGGCCTTCATGGCCTCGACATCCGGTCTCATCGCATTCTCCAGCGACACAACGCCCTCGAACAGGGCGGATTAATGGAAAACGGCGCGCCACGAGGACGCGCCGTTCGAAAGCCCTACCTAGAGCCTCAGTACAGTCCGCTCAAGTCCTCGGCCGGCGCCTTCTTGGGCGGCGGCGGCGCTGTGGGCGCCGGCGCGGCGGCGGGGGCGCCGCTGGCGGCCTCTTGCTCGCGACGGATGACATCATAGTAGTTCTGCGGTCCGGCGGGCTGCACAGGTCCGGTCGGCGTCGGCGGCGGGGCCTGACGCTCGGTGCCGGGGCGGAAGGCTTCCTCGATGCCGTTCACGGTGCGGAAGATGGCGTTCTTGGGCCGCACGAAGGGCCGGGCGGGCCGTTCCTTCAGCGCCGTCTGCATGAACTCGATGAACACCGGCACCGCTGCGGTCGTGCCCGTCTCGCCATAACCCAGGGAGCGGTTGTCGTCGAAGCCGATGAAGACCCCCACCACCACATCGGTGGTGAAGCCCACGAACCAGGCCGAGCGATACTCGTTCGTCGTGCCCGTCTTGCCGGCGACCCACGGACCTAGGCCCCGAGCGCTGGCGGCGGTGCCGCGCTGAACGACACCTTCCAGCATGGAGCTCATCTGATAGGCGGTGATCGGTTCGATGACCTGGGTTCCGCGCTGTTGCAGGCGGGGCGATTCCTGGCCCGAGAAGCCGCGTCCGCATTCGCGGCAGCTGCGGGCATCGGCGCGGAAAATGGTCTCGCCGTCGCGGTCTTGGACGTAGTCGATCAGATAGGGCGTCACCCGCCGCCCGCCGTTGGCGAAGGCGGAATAGGCGGCCGTGATCTCCAGCGGCGTCACCTCGCCGGCGCCCAGCGACACCGACAGGTTCGGGGTCAGGCCGGGAACGCCCATCCTGGCCGACTGATCCACGATCTTCTTCATGCCGACCGACTGGGCCAGGCGCACCGTCATGACGTTGCGCGACAGTTCCAGCCCGCGCCGCAGCGTCTGCGGGCCATAGTATTGGCGGCTGTAGTTCTCGGGCGTCCAGCGCTGGCCATTGGCCCCGCCGGCGAAGCTGATCGGCGCATCCAGCACGATGGAGGCCGGTGTAAAGTCGCCTTCAAGCGCCGTGGCATAGACGAAGGGCTTGAAGGCCGAACCGGGCTGACGCCGCGCCTGGGTGGCCCGGTTGAAGCTAGACAGGGCATAGGAATAGCCGCCGACCATGGCCAGCACGCGGCCCGACTGCGGCTCGATGGCCACCAGGGCGCCGTTGGCGCGCGGCACCTGTTTCAGGGCGTACTGGCCGCCCTTGGGCTCCACGAAAATCAGCTCGCCGCGCTTGAGCTGGCGATTGGCGTTGGCCCAGGCCGCGTCCGCCGCCAGCAACGTGCCGGATTCGTCGTCGCGGGCGGTGCGGATGCGGACCGTATTGCCACTGACGCTCTCGATGGCGGCGGCCTGCCAGCTGCGGCGTTCGGGCGGGGCCTGTTCCTTCAGCGCAGCCGCCTGCCAGCCGTCGGCGAAGTCGGTCGTGCCCCATCCGCCGCGCCAGCCGTGACGCCGGTCATAGTTTTCCAGCCCCTGCATCAGCGCCTGACGCGCCGCCGTCTGCAGCGTCGGATCCAGCGTGGTGCGCATGTAGAAGCCGCCGGCGCGAAGCTGCTCGCCGAACTGGGGATTGGCGGCGGCCTGACGACGGGCCTCCTCCACGAAGAAGTCCGCGTCCTTGTAGTCCGAACGTTGGGGCGCATCGCGCGTGACCAACGGCTTGGCGCGGGCGGCGACCAGTTCCGCAGGCGTCAGCCAGCCGCTCTGCTCCATCTCGCCCAACACCCAGTCCCGACGGCCCTTGGCCGCGCCGGGGTGGCGTTTGGGGTGATAGTTGTTCGGCCCCTTGGGCAGGGACGCCAGGAAGGCCGCCTCGTCCGGCGTCAGCTGACCCAGCGACTTGCCGAAATAGTTGTAGGCCGCCGAGGCGATGCCGAACGAGCGATAGCCCAGGAAGATCTCGTTCAGATACAGTTCGAGGATCTGCTCCTTGGACAGGGTCGCCTCCAGGCGATTGGCCAGGATGGCTTCCTTCAGCTTGCGGTTCAGGCTGGATTCGTTGGTCAGCAGGACGTTCTTGGCCACCTGCTGGGTGATGGTCGAACCGCCTTCCAGCCGTCGCCCCTGCGCCAGGTTGAAGACGTTCTTGATCGAGGCGCGGCCGATGCCGCCCACGTCGATGCCGCCGTGCTGGAAGAAGTTGCGATCCTCGGCGGCCAGGAAGGCCTGCACCACCGGCAAAGGAATCTGGTCGTAGGAGACATAGATTCGGCGCTCGTCCGAGAACTCGCCGATCAGGGTGCCGTCGCCGGCATAGACGCGCGTCGCGGTCGGCGGGCGATAATCCGCCAGCTCCGACGCATCGGGCAGGTCGTGGAACAGCCACGCCGCATAGACGGCGACCACAAGCCCCGCGAGGGCGATGCCGCCCAGCAGAACCATGCCCGCCCACACGAACCAGCGTTCGGCAATCTTCACTGCGTACTCCGACGACGCGCCCCGAAAGGGTGCTTTAGCCCGCGTCGCCGGTCGATTGCTAGAGCGGGCGTGCAACGTCCCCTTCCCCTCTCCCGTTAAGACCCCATCTCAAGCATCCCAACCCAAGGAGCCTGCCATGGAAGTTCTGTATCGCGCCCAGTCCACCGCCTCTGGCGGAGGCCGCGAAGACGGCCGTTCGGCCACCGACGACGGCAAGATCGACGTCAAACTGTCCACGCCCAAGGAAATGGGCGGCAAGGGCGGCGACGGGACCAACCCCGAGCAACTCTTCGCCACCGGATACGCCGCCTGCTACCTCGGCGCCCTGCGCCTGGTCAGCGGCAAGGCCGGCACGCCCGTCGGCCCGGACACCAAGGTCACGGCCGGCGTCGGCTTCGGCAAGAACACAAAGGGCGAGGGCTTCAACCTCGACGTGGACCTGACCGTCACCGATCATGGCCTGGAGCAAGCCGTCATCGACGACCTGATCGAGAAGGCGCACCAGGTCTGTCCCTACTCCAACGCCACCCGCGGCAACGTGGATGTTCGCCTCAGCGCGAAATAAGCGACGCTGAGGGCCGCGCGCGTGTTGAGCCGCGCGCGCGGCGCCTCTAGATGAGGTCCATGACCTCCCCGCTCGACGCCTCCCCCGATCCCCTGTTGACGCTCGAACCGCACCGCCGCGTGACCCTGCGCGAAGCCTTCGGCGTGGACAGCGACATGACCGTGCCCTGCTTCGCCGAGCGCGACAGCCATGTGCCCGAGATCGACGAGGCCTATCGCTTCGATCCGCAGACGACGATCGCCATCTGCGCCGGCTTCGCCTTCGACCGCCGCGTCATGGTTCAGGGCTATCACGGCACCGGCAAGTCGACCCATATCGAACAGGTCGCCGCCCGCCTGAACTGGCCCCTGGTGCGCGTGAACCTGGACAGCCACGTCAGCCGGATCGACCTGATCGGCAAGGACGCCATCGTCCTGAAGGACGGCAAACAGATCACCGAGTTCCGCGAGGGCATCCTGCCCTGGTCGCTGCAACGCCCCATCGCCCTGGTATTCGACGAGTACGACGCCGGCCGCCCCGACGTGATGTTCGTGATCCAGCGCGTGCTGGAGGCGCAAGGCCGCCTGACCCTGCTGGACCAGAACCGCGTCATCCGCCCCAACAAGCATTTCCGCCTGTTCGCCACCACCAACACCATCGGCCTGGGCGACACCACAGGCCTGTATCACGGCGCGCAACAGATCAATCAGGCCCAGCTGGACCGCTGGAACATCGTCACGACGCTGAACTACCTCGACCACGACGTCGAGGCCGAGATCGTCGCCGCCAAGGTGCCCGAATGGTCCGACGCCGAGGGCCGCCGCCGCATCGCCGCCATGGTCCGCGTCGCCGACATGACCCGCAACGCCTTCATGAACGGCGACATCTCCACCGTCATGTCGCCCCGCACGGTCATCACCTGGGCCCAGAACGCCCTGATCTTCAACGGCGACCTGGCCCTCAGCTTCCGCCTGACCTTCCTGAACAAGTGCGACGAACTGGAACGCCCCACCATCGCCGAGTTCTACCAGCGGGCGTTCGGCGAGGACCTGCCCGAGGCGGCGACGCGGGTGAAAATTGGCTGATCCCATCCACGGTTGAGGCCTCGTTAAGCTCCCTGCCTTATGGCCACGCTTGAAGCGGGGACCTGGCGTAATTGGCCGACAGTACAGATTACCTAAAGGCCTATGCCGAGCGGTACCGGGACATGTTCCCGGTGCGGCTGGCCACCATCGCCGCCATCGTGCTCCTGACCTTCTGGGTGCTGGGATGGGGATGGGCGGCGAACTTCGCGCTCTTCCAATTCGGTCTCTATGTCCCGCTCTGGCATGCGGTTCAGACCGCGCGGGCGCGACCGGACGCGCCCGGTGCGGCCCGCAGATTCCGCCTGTCGGCTGAAATCATCACCCTATGTCTGGCCGGCCACAACGCCCTGTTCATCCTCGCCGCCTGGCAGGCCGAACCTGAACATCTCGATTATCTTCGCCTGCTGCTGGCCGGCAATCTGATGGTCGGCGCCCACCAAGTGCATATCAGTCGCGCGAGCTTCGCCGCTGCCGTTCTGCCCCCGTCGATCGCCGCCATGGTGATCGCCTCCTATCAGGTCGGTTCTGACCCCCGCCTTCTGGGCGCCGTGGCCCTGTTCGTCGTGGGCGTCAGCGCCGCCGCCTGGCGACAATGGCGTAGTGATCGTGATGCCATCGATTTGATGATCACGGTCACGGAACGTTCTCGCGAGCTTCGCATCGCCCTGGCCGAGGCCGAGGTGAACCGCGCCGCCGCCGAACGGGCGAACAAGGCCAAGTCCCGCTTCCTGGCGATGATCAGCCATGAGGTCCGCACGCCCCTGAACGTCATCCTGGGACTGACCGAGGTGCTGCGCGGCCGTCCACGCCCTGCGGCGGAAGCCGCCGTCGTCACGGATATGGCGGACGCGGGCGGCATGTTGCTGAGGCTGTTGAACGGCGCCCTGGACATATCCAAGATCGAATCCGGCCAGGACGACCTCCAGCTCGCCCCCGTCGATCTCTCCGAAAAGCTGGACGCCATCGCCCGCATCTGGCGCTCGCGCGTCGAGGAACTGGGCCTGACGCTGGAGATCGAACGCCAGGGCGCGCCAGAGCATTTCGTCGTCATGACCGACGAGGCGCGGGTGGAACAGGTGCTGATCAACTATCTGTCCAACGCGCTGAAGCTGACGCCGAACGGAACGATCCGCATCCTGGCCCGCGCCCTGCCCGCCCCCGACGGGCGCATAGACCTGGACTTCGAGGTCCACGACCAGGGACCTGGCGTGCCGACGGACCAGCGCGAGCGCATCTTCCAACCCTTCGAACAGCTCCCAGCCGGGCGCGCGGCGGGCGGTTCGGGCCTGGGCCTGGCGCTGTGCCGCGCCAGCGTCGAGGCGCTGGGCGGCGCGCTGGGCGTCCGGTCGGCGCGCCCGCAAGGCGCTGTCTTCTGGTTCCGCTTCACCGCCGACCGGGCGGGCCCGGCGTCGATACCCGTTTCCCCGGCCGCACCGGCGCCGATCGCCTCAGGTCATGCCCCTCGGATCCTGGCCGCCGAAGACCACCCCGCCAATCGCAAGCTGCTGACGCTGCTGCTCGAACCGTTCGGCGTCGATCTGACCCTGGTCGAGAACGGACAGGAGGCGGTCGCCGCTGTGCGCGAACAGACCTTCGACCTGGTGCTGATGGACGTGATGATGCCCGTTATGGATGGCGTGGAGGCGCTGATCGCCATCCGCGCCGAACAGGCCGCGTCCGGCCGCCCGCGCACGCCGATCCATATGCTGACGGCCAATGTGTTCGACGAGGATGTCGCGCGCTACAGGGCGGCCGGCGCCGACGGGGTGCTGAAGAAGCCCATCGACATCGCCGCTCTTCAGAGCGTCATCCTGGGCGCCATCGCGGTGGAAGCCTAGCGGCGCGCCTCTTCGCCGCCACCGATGAAGGCGCCGGCGATCCAGCTGACCACGCCCGTCACGATGGCCGCGCCGATGCCGGCCCACAGGCCGTCGACCCGGAAGCCGTCCAGGAAGATGGACGTCAGCCCGATCATGGCGGCGTTCACCACCAGCAGGAACAGGCCCAGGGTCACCACGGTGATCGGGAAGGTCAGCACCACCAGGATCGGCCGCACGAAGGCGTTGACCAGCCCCAGGATGATGGCCGCCGCGATCAGCGATCCCGTGCTGGTGAAGTCCACGCCCGGCACGAACCGCGCGGACAGCCACAGGCCCGCCATGGTGACCAGCGCCTGGATGATGAAACGGATCATGTCGTGCCTCGTTGTGTTCAAGCGTGACCATAATGCACGGCGCGATCGAAGGCTCCCCCTTCGCGGCCGCCGCTGCTATCCAACGTCAAACTGCACGGAGACCGCCCATGAGCCTGCACGGCGCCTATGACCCGAACAACATCTTCGCCAAGATCCTGCGCGGGGACATTCCCTCGGTGAAGGTGTGGGAAGACGACCACGTCCTGGCCTTCATGGACGTGTTTCCCCAGTCGGAAGGCCACGTCCTGATCATCGCCAAACAGTCCCAGGCCCGCAACCTGCTGGAGGTCGAGCCAGAGGTTCTGGCTCGCATGACCGCCGCTCTTCAACGCACGGCCAAGGCCGTCGAAAAGGCGCTTCAGCCCGAGGGTCTGGCGATCCTTCAGTTCAACGGCGACGCGGGCGGACAGACGGTGTTCCACCTGCATTTCCACATCGTGCCGCGTTGGGCCGATCGGGAGATGAAGGGTCACGGCCATGCGCCCATGGCCGACACTGCGACCTTGCAGGCTCTGGCCGACCGGATCGCGGCCGAACTCGATTAGGTCACGCGCCGCTTTTCCAGCTTTCGCGCCAGGGTGCGGCGGTGCATGCCCAGGCGGCGCGCCGCCTCGGAAATGTTGAAGTCGGTTTCCACCAACGTCTCGTGAATCCGCTCCCATTCCAGGGTCTTGATCGAGGTCGGGCGCGTGCCCAGCGGCGTCTCGGCGTCGCCGTCCGCCCGCCCGAACGCGGTCTCGATGTCGTCGGAACTGGCGGGCTTGGCCAGATAGTGGCGCGCACCCAGCTTGATGGCCTCGACCGCCGTAGCGATGCTGGCGAAGCCGGTCAGGACGACGATATTCATCTCAGGATCGAAGGCGTGCAGGGCCTCCACGCAGGTCAGGCCCGAGTGACCGCCCAGCTTCAGGTCCACGACCGCATAGCCGGGCCGGTGCGTCTTCAGCACCTCGGTCATCTGGTCGGGACTGGCGGCGCTGACGACGGCATAGCCGCGCCGTTCGAACGAGCGTCTCAGGGTGGTCGAGAAGGATTCGTCGTCCTCGACGATCAGCAGCAGTCTGGCCTCATCGGTCATGGAACGATCTCGTCCTTGGGCGCCAACGCCGACAGCGGCAAAGTCAGCCGAACCTCTGCGCCGCCGGCCGGGGGATTGGAAGCCTCGACCCGTCCGCCCAGCGACCGGATCACGTTCATCAGCAGGAACAGCCCCAGGCCGGCGCCTGCGCGCGGCTTGGTCGAGTTGTAGGGCTTGCCCCAGGCCTGAAGGATGACGTCCGGGAACCCCGGCCCGTCGTCTCGCACGGCGATGCCGAGCGTGTCGTCCGTCCGCGTCGTGGTGACGGCGATGCGCCTGGCTCCCGCCTCGACGGCATTGTCGAAAAGCACGCCCAGCACCTGGCGCAGGGCCGGGTCGGCGATGATGGACGGGTTCTGAGCCAGTTCGTCGTGGATCTGCACCGCCACGCCGGCGCCGCTCCAACTGGCGACGACACCCGCGACGAAGGCGCGCAGGGTGGTGCGCTCGGGCGCCTGTCCCCTCGCCTCGCCGGCCGACATCAGGATGCCGGTTACGATGGCCTTGCACCGCTCGACCTCGGCCCGCATCACGGTCATGTCCTGAACCAGATCGGCGTCCTGCGTCAGGGCCGGCATCCGCTTCCAGTCGCTGAGGATCACGGACAGCGACGCCAGCGGCGTGCCCAGTTCGTGCGCGGCCCCCGAAGCCAGCAGGCCCATGCGGACGATGTGGTCGTGCTCGGCCGTCTGCTGTCGCATGGCGGCGACGGAGGCGTCGCGCTCGCGCAGGTTCTGGCTGATCCGGGTGACGAACAGAACCAGCAGCACAGCCATCAGGACGAAACAGATCAAACTGCCCTGAAGGTACAGGCTGAGCAGCGAATCCTCGCGCGCCGGGGGCAGGTTCAGCGGCTGGGAATGCAGGCCAAGCCCGGCGAAACACAGGCTGGTGATGGCGATCAGGGCCCAGGCATAGACGGGCGCCAGCAGCACGGCCCCCAGCACGACCTGCAGCAGATACAGCGCCACGAACGGATTGGCCGCTCCTCCCGTCAGGAACAGCAGCCAGGTCAGGGCCGCCACATCCGCCAGCAGGGCGATCATCAGGGCCTGATCCTCGACCTCCTCGCGGCGTGCGGTCAGCGGTGCGCTGATCAGATTGACCAGCACCAGCCCGGCCGGCGCCGCCAGCAGCCACATCACCGGCAGCGGAATCCGCATCACATACTGAACCAGCAGGATCGTCGCCATCTGCCCGGCGACCGCCAGCCAGCGCAGCTGGATCAGCAGCAGCATGTTGCGCCGGTTGGCCCCCCCGTGCGACGCGACGCCGCCTCTGAGCCCCAACCCCAGCAGCCGTTGCAGGGCCGTGGTCATGGCCGGTTGCGCCTGCCGTCGCGCAGGAACAGCCAAAGGCCGACCAGCGTCAGCAAGGCCATGCCGAACCAGGTCAGGGCATAGACCAGGTGGCTGTTGGCGAACCGGATCACGGTCAGCCCGCCCAGCGGCCAGCCGCCCGGATTGGGCGTCGCATCCGCATCGATGAAATAGGGCGCGACGTTCGCCAGGCCACGCCGCGCCGCGATCGCCGCGACGTCGCGCGATCTCCAGCGGTCTCCCACCGCGTCGTTTGCGCGCAGGAAGCCGCCCTTGGGCTCGGTGATCCTGAGCAGCCCCACGATGGTCTGCGGCCCCATGACCTGTCCATCGGCGCGAGCGGCCGCATCGCGACGCCCGGCAGGCACGAAGCCGCGGTTGATCAGGACGGAAAAGCCGCGCGCATCGACCAGCGGCGTCATGACCCAGAAGCCGCCGCCCGCATCGGTCACGGCCTGAACCAGGGTTTCCTTGTCGTGCTCGAAGACCCCCTGCACGACGACGCGACGATACTGATCGTCCTGTCGCGTGACGCTCTGCCACTGCCCCGGTCCCGGAGCGGGCGCAGCCGGCGCGTGGACGCGGGCGTCGACCTGGGCGATCAGGTCCGTCTTCCAGGTCAGTCGCTGAATCTGCCAGCCGCCCAAGGTCAGAAAGCCGACGAACAAGCCCAGCCCCACGACCGATACGACGAGGCGGATCGGTCGCGAGCGCTTGGCCTTATCGGGGGCCGGGGCTGAAGACGGGTCCGTGATCTCGACCTCAGCTGCCCATGTTCGTCATGTCGTGCGTCATGGGCATCATGTTGGTGTTCAGGTGGTACATGACCCACAGCGAACCCGACAGGGCGATGACGACGACGATGATGGTGAAGATCAGCGCCAGCATGATCCAGCCGCCCTCGGACTTGGAGTTCATGTGCAGGAAGTAGATCATGTGGACCACGATCTGCACCACGGCGAAGCCCATGACGATCAGGGCCGTCGCCTGGGTCGGCAGGACGCCGGTCATCACCAGGGCGAACGGGATCGCCGTCAGGATCACCGACAGCACGAAACCGATCATATAGCTCTTGAAGGAGCCGTGATTGTGCCCCTCGTGGCCCAGGTGGTCCGCATCGTGGGACTCAGGCGAGTGGTCGTTCTTGTCGGCGCTCATCGCAGCATGCCCAGCAGATAGACGAAGGTGAAGACGCCGATCCAGATGACGTCCAGGAAGTGCCAGAACATCGACAGGCACATCAGGCGGCGTTTGTTGGCGGGGATCAGGCCCTTCATGCTGACCTGGACCATCAGCGTCACCAACCAGATGATGCCGAAGGTGACGTGCAGGCCGTGGGTGCCCACCAGGGTGAAGAAGGCAGACAGGAAGGCGCTGCGTTGCGGCGTCGCGCCCTCATGGATCAGGTGCGCGAACTCGTAGAGTTCGATGCCTAGGAAGGCTAGGCCGAACAGGCCCGTGACCGCCAGCCAGATCAGGGTCTGACGCTGGTTGTTCCTGTCCATCGCCAGCATGGCGAAGCCGTAGGTGATCGACGAGAACAGCAGCATGGCGGTGTTGATCGCCACCAGCTCCAGGTCGAACAGTTCCTTGGGCCCCGGCCCGGCGGCGTAGTTGCCGCCCAGCACGCCGAACACGGCGAACAGCATCGCGAAGATGAGGCAGTCGCTCATCAGATAGAGCCAGAAGCCCAGCATGGTGCTGGAGCCCTCCTCGTGATGCGGCTCCTCTTCCAGATGGAAGACGGTGGGGTCGTCGAGCTTGATCGTTGTCGCGCTCATGGATCAGGCCTCCGTTCCGGCCAGGGCGCGCGTGCGCGCCTCTTCGGTCGCACGCACCTCATCCTCGGGGATGTAGTAGTCGCGCTTGTAGTTGAAGGTGTGCCCGATCGAGACGGCCAGCACCCCGATGAAGCTGATCGCCGCCAGCCACCAGATGTACCAGATCAGCGCCAGACCCATCACCAGGCACAGGCCCGAGATGATAACGCCCGCCCCCGTGTTCGACGGCATGTGGATCGCCTTGTAGCCGGTCAGCGGGCGCTGATAGTTCTTCTTCTTCATGTCCCACCAGGCGTCGGCGTCATGGATGACCGGCGTGGCGGCGAAGTTGTAGGCCGGCGGCGGCGAGGACGTCGCCCACTCCAGCGTGCGGCCGCCCCACGGATCGCCCGTGACGTCGCGCAGCTTGTCGCGGTTGATGATCGACACGGCGAACTGGATGAACATGGCCGCGATGCCCAGGGCGATCACGCCCGCGCCGATGGCGGCGATCACGAACCAGATTTGCAGCGACGGATCGTCGAACACCCGCATCCGGCGCGTCACGCCCATCAGGCCAAGCACGTACAGCGGCAGGAAGGCCAGCCAGAAGCCGGGCACCCAGCACCAGAAGCTGATCAGGCCCCACTTCTTGTCCAGCTTGAAGCCGAAGGCCTTGGGCCACCAGAAGTTGATCGCCGCGAACAGACCGAACAGCACACCGCCGATGATGACGTTGTGGAAGTGCGCCACTAGGAACAGCGAGTTGTGCAGCACGAAGTCGGCCGGCGGCACCGCCAGCAGCACGCCCGTCATCCCGCCGATCACGAAGGTCAGCATGAAGGCGATCAGCCACATCATCGGCAGTTCGAAGCGGATCCGCCCCCGGTACATCGTGAACAGCCAGTTGAAGATCTTGGCCCCGGTCGGGATCGAGATGATCATCGTGGTGATGCCGAAGAAGCTGTTCACCGAGGCGCCCGAGCCCATGGTGAAGAAGTGGTGCAGCCAGACCAGGTAGGACAGGATCGTGATGACGACCGTGGCGTAGACCATGGAGGTATAGCCGAACAGCTTCTTTCCCGAGAAGGTCGAGGCGATCTCCGAGAAGACGCCGAACAGCGGCAGGATCAGGATGTAGACCTCCGGATGACCCCAGATCCAGATCAGGTTCACGTACATCATCGGGTTGCCGCCGAAGTCGTTCGTGAAGAAGTTGGTGCCGACGTAACGGTCCAGCGTCAGCAGGGCCAGGACGGCGGTCAGGACCGGGAAGGACGCCACGATCAGCACGTTGGTGCACAGCGAGGTCCAGGTGAAGACGGGCATCTTCATCATGCCCATGCCGGGCGCGCGCATCTTAACGATGGTCGCGATCAGGTTGATGCCGGACAGGGTCGTCCCCACCCCCGCGATCTGCAGCGCCCATATGTAGTAATCGACCCCGACGCCGGGGCTGTAACCGATGCCAGACAGCGGCGGATAGGCCAGCCAGCCGGTGCGCGCGAACTCGCCAACGAACAGCGAGGCCATGACGATGATGGCGCCGGCCGTGGTCATCCAGAAGCTGAAGTTGTTCAGGAAGGGGAAGGACACGTCGCGGGCGCCGATCTGCAGCGGCACGACATAGTTCATGATCCCCGTCACCAGCGGCATGGCCACGAAGAAAATCATGATCACGCCGTGGGCGGTGAAGATCTGGTCGTAGTGGTGGGCGTTCAGATAACCCTCGGACCCGCCGAAGGCCATGGCCTGCTGGATGCGCATCATGATGGCGTCGGCGAAGCCGCGCACGAACATGATCAGACCCAGGATCATGTACATGATCCCGATCTTCTTGTGGTCCACGGTGGTGAACCACTCCTTCCAGAGATAGCCCCACATCTTGAAATAGGTCAGGGCGCCGACCAGGGCGAGGCCGCCCAGTATGACCACGGACATGGTCACGACCAGGATCGGCTCGTGCAGAGGCAGGGCCTCCCACGTGAGGCGCCCGAAGATTAGCGGAATGAGTTGGTCAGCGTTCATCGACTGTGTTCGCTCAGGCGTTGGGGGCGGAACGGATGTCGGTCGGAACCGGCCCCGTAGCGAAGGGATTGCGGGCCAGGGTCGTCAGCGAGGCCATGGGGGTCTGCTTGGGCGACAGCCCCTGCCCGGTCAGACGCTCCAGGCTGGTGGGACCGACGACGGTGTCCAGTTCCGCGCGACGCATGCGGTCGGCAGCGGCGGCCTCGGCCTGCAACGGCGTGCAGATGGTCATGACGTAGCTTTCGTTCGACCCGAAATAGGCCGGCGACTTACCGCGCCCGGCATATTTGTCGTAAACCAGCGGCATGGTGTTGCGCACCGACGCCATGCTCAGGCCGCCTTGACGGTCGATTGCCATCATCTCGCCCATGCACATCTTGCCCGGCTCGACGCACATGTTGAGGATGGCGTCCCACAGCGCGCCGTCGACGGCGCCGAAGTGCAGGACCGGCACCTTCTCGCTGGGCTTCTCCAGCTCCAGATACTGATCACGATCCAGCGTCTGGCCGCCCTGGCGCACGCCCGACACCCACTGGTCGAAGCCGGATTGGTCCAGGCCGTGGAAGGCGAAACGCATGTTGGAGAAGCCGTCGCCGGAATAGTTGGCCGAGAAGCCTTCGTATTCGCCCGGACGGTTGATCACGGCGTGCAGCTTCGTCTCCATGCCCGGCATGGCGTAGATCTGACCGGCCAGGGCGGGAATGTAGAAACTGTTCATCACCGACGACGAGGTGATGTGGAAGCGGATAGGGCGGTCGATCGGCGCGGCCAGTTCATTGACCGTGGCGATGCCGTACTGCGGGTAGATGAACATCCACTTCCAGTCGAGCGCGACCACATTGACCTGCAGCGGCTCGACGCTCTCGTCGACGGCCTGACCAGGCTTGATCCGGTCGATCGGACGATAGGGGTCCAGCAGGTGGGTGCCGGCCCAGGTCAGGGCGCCCAGGCAGATGATGATCATCAGCGGCGCGGCCCAGATGACCAGCTCCAGCGACGTGGAGTGATCCCAGTCGGGCTGATACTCGGCCTCGGCCTCCTTGTTCGACGCCCGATACTTCCAGGCGAAGAAGACGATCAGCGCCATCACCGGCACGATGATGATCAGCATCAGCAGGGTGGAGATCATCAGCAGGTCGCCCTGCTGGGCGGCGACGTCGCCGGCAGGGTTCAGCACGACCAGATTGCAGGCCGACAGCAGGGCCACGAGGGGCGCGAGCAGGAGTAGGCGCAGACGGCGCAAGGCGGATCCAATCGAAAAGCGTCGGGCAAAGGGGAGGCGCCGCGACGGTTGGCGTTCGTAGGCTGCGGGATAGTCAGCTTCGTTCTGGAACGACATTGGACAATCTGTCCTATCCTCTTGAGGCCGCTTTCATCGCAAAGGGCGCCCGGTCATAATGCGGCAATCGGCCGTACGCCTGATAATCCTGTCTCACACGGAGCGACCAAGCCCATGTCCGCCTCGACGACCCCCTCGTCAGAGTCGCTGGAACGCGACGCCGCCAAGATAAACTCGCACCATGGCAAGGTGGATGCGGGCGAAATCGCCATCGGCGTCATTATCGGCCGAACTTCCGAGTTTTTCGACTTCTTTGTTTACGCCATCGCCTCGGTGGTGGTTTTCCCCCAGCTTATCTTCCCCTACGCGGGCGCAGTGGGCGGCACGCTGCTGTCGTTTGCGATCTTCGCCCTCGCCTTCCTGTTCCGCCCGCTGGGCACGGTCCTGTTCATCGCCATCGACCGCAAGTTCGGGCGCGGCGCCAAGCTGACGACCGCCCTGCTGTTGCTGGGCACCTCGACCGTGTCTGTCGCCTTCATCCCCAGCTATGAAAGCATCGGTATGTGGGCGCCGGTGCTGCTGGCCCTCACCCGCATCGGTCAGGGCGTCGCCCTGGGCGGCACCTGGGACGGCCTGGCCTCGCTGCTGGCGCTGAATGCGCCGGAGGGCAAGCGCGGCTGGTACGCCATGATCCCGCAGCTGGGCGCGCCCATCGGCCTGCTGGTCGCCTCGGCCCTGTTCGCCTTCTTCCTGAACACCCTGTCGGCCCCCGACTTCCTGGACTGGGGCTGGCGCTATCCGTTCTTCGTGGCCTTCGCCATCAACGTGGTCGCCCTGTTCGCGCGCCTTCGCATCGTGGTGACGCCCGCCTTCCAGAAGCTGTTCGAGACCCGCGAGCTGCAGCCCACGCCCGTGTCGCAGGCCCTGCGCGCCGAAGGCCCCAAGATCGCCATCGGCGCCTTCGCCCCCCTGGCCAGCTTCGCCATGTTCCACATGGTCACCGTCTTCCCCCTGTCGTGGGTCTTCCTGTTCACCAACGAGACGCCGGTCCGCTTCCTGATGATCGAGATGGTGGGCGCGGTGTTCGGCCTGATCGCCATCCTGGCATCGGGCGTGCTGGCCGACCGTTACGGCCGCCGCACCCTGCTGGCGATCACCGCCGCCGGCATCGCCGCCTTCTCGGGCTTTGCGCCGCAACTGCTGAACGGCGGCGCGGCGGGCGAGCTGACCTTCATGATCTCCGGCTTCATCCTGCTGGGCCTGTCGTTCGGCCAGGCCTCGGGTCCGGTGGCGTCCAGCTTCAGCCTGACCCATCGCTACACCTCCTCGGCCCTGACCTCGGACCTGGCCTGGCTGTTCGGCGCAGGCTTCGCTCCTCTGGCGGCCCTGTGGATCTCCAGCCAGTTCGGCCTGATCGCCGCCGGCGCCTATCTGCTGTCGGGCGCCATCTGCACCCTCGTGGCCCTGTGGCTGAACCGCGAACTGGCCCGCAGCTCCTCCGACAAGGACCGCGCAAAGGCGGTCTGATCCGCCGGCTCACGAGGCACAAAAAAACACGGCCCGCAGTCGCCTGCGGGCCGTGTTGCGTTTGAGCCTATGGCTGGGTCAGACTTCCGTCAGATCGCCTTGTGGAGAGACAGTGAAGGTCTTCACCTTCTTCAGCTCATAGGATTTGGCCATGATGGTCGACACCGCCCACAGCTCGCCGATGACCTGATCTCGGGTGACGTTCAGCAGCACATAGCCCTTTGACGTCTGGTCGCAGAACTTGACCTCGGGATTGGCCGCCGACAGCGCCACGCCCAGCGGCAGGCCGCCGACATGGTCGCCTGGCGACGGGCTTGAGATCGAGGACGTGCCGAACTCGACCGCCCGGCGCGCGCCCGCTTTGTCGTGCAGTTCGTTGACCCAGAAGGCGTGGCTGTCGCCCGCCAGGACGATAGGCGCGACGTCCGCCGCCGCAAAGGTCTCATACAGACGCTCGCGCCCGGCCGGATAGCCGTCCCAGCTGTCCAGATTGAACGGCAGGCCCAGCTTGAACAGCTGGATCGCCGCCTCGATCTGCGGTCGGACATCGTCCGCCAGGCTCGCCAGCATCTGCTGGATCTGCTCCGGCGGCATCATGCGCGAGATGTCCGGCCCCTTGACCTTGGCCATCACAACCTGATTGCCGAGAATCTGCCACGGCCGGCCCGCCGCCTTGGAGCGGCTCAACGTCTCGCCGATCCACTGACGCTGACGCTCGCCCAGCAGGTCGCGATCCGGCACCTGGCGCAGCGCCTCGAACGCCGCGACATCCGGCGCGCCCTTGGCCGTCTTGGGGATGTCGGCGAAGGTCATCTGCTCGCCCCGCGCCAGCAGCCGGGTCTCGACCATCGTCAGGGTGGCCAGGTCGCCGAAGTCGAAGCTGCGGTTGATCGCGTCGTTCAGCGCGCCGGCCTTGGGCTCGCGGATCGGCATCCATTCGTAATAGGCGCGAAGGGCCGCCGCCTTGCGCGTCGCGAAGTCGCCATCGGTCTCGGGTTGATGGTTCTCGGCGCCCATCATCCAGGCGTCGTTGGCCACCTCGTGATCGTCCCACACGCAGATGAAGGGCGCGCGGGCATGGGCGGCCTGCAGGTCGGGATCGCTCTTGTACTGGGCGTGGCGCGTCCGATAGTCGGCCCGGCTGACGATCTCATGCGGCGGCTGCGGAACCCGCCCCAGGGCCGCGCCTGAACTCATGCCATAGTCAGACGGCTCGGCCCCGTATTCGTAGATGTAGTCGCCCAGGTGGACGACGGCGTCCAGCCGATCCAGTTTCGACAGGGCGTCATAGGCGTTGAACAGCCCACCGGGATACAGTTGGCACGACACCACGGCCAGGGCCAGATCAGCCGTCACACCCTCAGGCAAGGTGCGCACACGCCCGACGGGCGAGGTCACGCCATTGGCGACGAAGCGATAGAAATACTCGGCCCCCGGCTCCAGACCCTGGCCGTCCAGGTCGTGCTTGACGGTGAAGTCCCGCTCGGCCCGCGCGCGCAGTCCGGTCGAGCGGCGCACGATGTCGCCGAACCCGGCGTCATGTGCGACCTCCAGCACCACGGCGACCTCCCCGACCGACGGATCGGTCGGGGTGACGCGGGTCCAGAAGACGGCCGAACGCGTGTCGGGATCGCCGCTGGCCACCCCGTGCAGGAAGGCGACCGATCCGGTGTTCGTCGCCTGCGCCACGGCGGGCGACGCCGCCCCCGCGCCGAGAAGACCCAGAAGACTGCGGCGATCCATTTTCATCGTCAGATCCTCAGAGCTTCAGCTTGAACACGAGGCCGTACGACGCAGGCCGTCCAGCGATGAAGGTCGGCATGCCCAGACCATCGCCCGTATTGCCGGCGTCCTTGATGTACTCCTCGTCCAGGACGTTCTCGCCGAAGGCCTCGACGCCCCAGTTGGCCGAGTCCGGCGTGTAGCGGACGCGCAGGTTAAGCAGGCCGTAAGCGTCCTGATACTCGTCCTGAGCCCGGTCGGGCACGATGTTGCGGCTCTGCAGCGCCGGCAGGTCGTTGTCGTCGCTGAAGAAGACCTTGGACTGCCAGGTGTAGGTCGGCTGAACCGCGATCTCGCCACCGCTGACCGGCAGGCGCCAGGTAGCACCGATCGAGGCGGCGTTATCCGGCGACAGGCGGAACTGGTTGCCGTCATAGATGCCGTTTTCGAACCGCGAGTGGTTGTAGGCATAGGTGGCGAACAGGTCGAAGTGCGACGTGACGGCGAAGTTGGCCTGGGTCTCGAAGCCGTACGACTTGGCCTCGCCGGCGTTGGTGACGATGAAGGTCGTGCCTTCCTGAACCGTCGTCTGGAAGTTCTGATAGTCGTACAGGAACACCGCGCCATCGACGCGCAGGCGGCCGTCCAGCAGCGACGACTTGGCGCCGACCTCATAGCTGTCGACCGTCTCGGCATCGACGGCTGCGAAGCGGGGCGATCCCTGCGGCGCCGACGGGGCCGAGGCGCTGATCACTTCCGGGCGGCGACCGCGCGCATAGTTGGCATAAACGTTCGTGTCGTCGCTCAGGGCGTAACGCGCCGTCAGACGCCAGGTCACGCCGTCATCCTCGGAGTCGAAATAGGCGAAGTCGCCGTTGTTGGCGGTCGGCTGGGCGATCAGGCCGAACAGCGGGAAGGCGCTGGCGGGAATGGCCAGATAGGCCGGGTTGGCCAGGGCGCCGAGGAAAGTCGGAACCTGCGCCGCCGGAATGGCGCCGGCTTGCAACGCCAGCAGGGCGCCCAGGGTGGAGCGGCTCTGGACCGAGTTCGCGAAACCCGTCGTCTTGTCGTCGCGGGTGTAGCGCACGCCCGCCGACATCTCGAACCGGTCGGTGAAGGCGTATGTGGCGTCGGCGAAGACGTCATAGGACGTCAGTTCCGAGCTGTTGATTGGCGTCTCGATATGCGCCGATTTCAGATTGGCGGCGATCGGCGTGGCGAAGGCGCCGGCGCCCAGCGGCGTCAGCAGACCGCCCAGCGCAGCCTGGGCGATGGCCGGATAGGCGGCGAGCGGCAGGGTCCGATCGCCGACCGTCGTGGGCGAACCGTCCAGCAGGCCCGACAGCTGCGCCAGGATCAGGCGCTCGTCGAACTGGGTCGGGGTGCGCTGATAGCCTTCCTCGTGGAACCAGCCGGCGCCGACGAAGCCGGTCAGACGACCACCGTTGTCGAAGCCCAGACGCAGGTCCTGGCTCCACTGTTCGCCGTGCGTATCCTCTGCGGCGGTCAGCAGCGGCAGGGACACGCCGTCGGCGTCGAACGTCTCGTAGTTGGTGAACTCGCGATAGGCTGTGGTCGCGTTCAGGCTCCAGGCGGCGTTCAGGTCGATGCGCGCCAGACCCGTCACGCCCCAGACCTCGCGGTCCAGACCCAGCGCCTTGCCGCCGTCGAAGGCCGCGCCGCGTGTCAGGGCCGCGCCCTCCCACGGTTCCTTGCCGCCCAGCACGGCGCCGGTGTTCGGATCGGCCGGCGCATAGGCGATCGACTTGAACGAGGTGCCCGAGGCGTTGTCCTTCTGATAGTTGCCGATCACGTCGAACCGCATCGCGTCCGACGGCGTCCAGGCGCCCGACAGACGCAAAGCCCGGGTTTCGATGGCGTTGAAATCCTCGCCGCCCCGCAGGTTCTCGACCGAGCCGTCGCGCGTCTTCAGGCGCGTGGCCAGGCGCAGGCCTGCGGTCTCGCCGACCGGCAGGTTCAGCGCGCCCTCGACCATGCGATAGCCTTCGTTGCCCGCCTCGATATTTGCATAGGCCTCGGTCTCGCCGGGACGCGCGCGGTTCTGCACCAGATTGACCGCGCCGATCAGGGCGCCACGTCCGTACAGAGTCGATTGCGGCCCCTTGGCGATCTCGACGCGCTCAAGGTCGAACAGCTCGACATAGGAGCCGCGCGACTTGGAAATCGACACCCCGTCCTGGAACACCGACACGCGGGCCTCGGAGGTTGCGGCGCCGGAATCCGAGGTGATGCCCCGCATCACGAAGCCGGGATTGTTCGGCGACTGGTTCTGCACCAGGAAGCCCGGCACGAAGGCCGACAGCTGTTCGAACTCCTGAATGCCCAGATCTTCCAGGAACTGGCCGGAATAGGCCGTCAGGGCGAACGGCACGTCGATGGTCTTCTGCTCACGCAGCTGCGCGGTGACGATGACGTCTTCGACGCTGCTGACCGGCGCCTGCTCCTGCGCCCAGGCGGCCGATCCGGTGGTCATCGCGCCCGTCAGGGTCACGGCCGCGAGCAGGCGCGTCTTCAATGTGGTCTTGGACATCTGATCCCCCAGATTCGGCTAAGCTGGGGAGGTGCCTACGCCGCGCCAATGTCGGGGCGACGACATCCCCGCATCGCCTTGACGACGAGGTCGAGACGATGCGGCGACGGTTGATCCGTTTACCGACGGATGAGGACGATCAGTTGTGGCTCTGGTCCGTGGACGGGCGGAAGTCCGTGTCGAAATGGCAGCCGTCATCGTAGCGCGACGCCGCACCGTGACACAGCGCGGCGACATCGCTCGGCGTAGGTTTCACGCCCTCGTCCAGCCAGCGCATCATGGCCTGGAACAGACCGACGTATTCAGGAGGCGACAGTCGGCTGTGCTCGGACTCGTCGGTAAAGGTCTGGACCAGCAAGTCCGACCGGCCGGCGGCGGCGACCGTCTCGCGGTACAGCGCCTCGTTCGACACGAAGGCGGTGGGGTCGTGTTTGGCGTGGATGGTCAGGGTCGGCGCCACGATCAGGCCGCTGAGATCCGCGTCATAGGCCAGGCGCGCGACGCCCATCGGATCGGCAGCGAACCTTTGAACGCCCGCATTCAACGCCGCATCGTCGTGTGAGCCTTGATAGGCGGTCTCGCTGTTGTCGAACGGGTTGAGGCCGTCCAGCCGATGCTGGACCATGTCGCGGAACAGGAAGGTCGCCCAGGACAGGTGCGCGACCAACTGGTCTTCCTGCACGCCCGTCACGGCCAGAATGTCGGCGAGGTTGCGTCTCTGTTCGGCCGAGCGCCGGTTCTCCGGCAGACCCACGCCCGTGCAGGTCTGCACCCGCTCCGCCAACTGGGCGCGCTTCAGCTGGCTGTCCAGCGGCAGCCCCTGCCACAGCGGATACTGGGCCTCGTCCGGCTGGGGATGGTTGTTGCAATAGAACTGATAGACGGCTCGCAGGTCTGCGCGGAACCGATAGGTGCGCGTCCCTCCGCCGATGACCCCGTTGGTCAGGACGACGCCGTCCCAGACGACCTGTCCCTCCGCATCGCGCGCATAGAGTTCGGCCGTTTTGGCCGCGACATTTCCGCCCCAAGACTGTCCGTGCAGCAGGGTGCGGCGCGGCTTGCCGAACGTGTTCCAGAAGATTTGCCGCAAGTCGTCGGTGTCTTCCGCCGCCATCCGTACGCCGTAGCCTCCCCGGCGATAGGTAGAGCCGGCCCAGGCATAACCCTCCTTCACCGTCATCGAGAACCGTTCGAGATCCTCCAGCGGGTCGTTGACTTCAGGCGTGGCGGTGCGCGGCCCGCCGTGGGCGTGGACGACGAGCACGCCGTTCCAGTCCTTTGGCACGGCGATCCAGTAAAAGCCCCCCTTCGCCGCCCGCCCCGACCAGCACTGCGTCTCTTGCGGCAGGAAGTCGGGACAGGCGGTCGGGTCCGGGGAGGGATCGGACGCCGCGGCGACGGGCGCAGCGGCTTGTTGCGACTGCGCCAGGACGAGCGGGGCGAACCCGAGCCAAAGCGTCGACGTCGCCGCCGCAAGGGTCTTGAATGAACGCACCGACATCGCCTTGAACTCCGTCCGGATCAGAACGTCTTGGAGACGTTGACGTACCAGTACCGACCGTAGGGACGATACAGCGAGCCCAGATACCCCGACGAGGTCAGCGGCGGCTGTTCGTCGGTGATGTTGCGCGCGCCCAGTCGCACGGTCGTGCCTGATGCGAACCCGTAGCCGTCCTCGAACTCGTACTGACCATATAGATTTCCGGTCAGCTGGCTTTCGACTTCCCAGGCATCGCCGTCGGTGCTGAGGAATCCTGTCTCGGTCACTGCGCTGACGTACTGAGTGAATGCGCCGACCTGCCATGGGCCTTGCGACCAGGTAAACGAACCCGACACCCGCCACTCGGGTCGCCCGTTGCGCGCAAGCAGGGTTTCCGAGATCGGGAGAGGCGTGTTTTCGTTGATCAGCCCCGCTTCACGCGCCTCGAACAGCGACTCGACCAGCGGTCCAGGCGAACGGTTGAACTCCATGAGACGCGCGGCGTTCAGGCTGGCGCGGAAGCTGCCCCACGGCGTGCCGCGAAGACGCCACTGAATCCCGATGTCCAGGCCTTCCACAGTTTGCGGCAGCAGATTGACGAACTGATCCTCGATCGAGACGATCTGACCGACCGGATCGATGCCGCTTCCCTCGAAGAAGGCGACATCGTCAGCCGTGACCGGCGCGCGATTGACGTTCTCGTTGGTCGTACCCTGCAGAAGGTTCAGGTAGTCCAGCACCACGTTCGACTGAGCGCCCAACAGGCCGACGATCTTTTCCTGCTCGATCTTCCAGCGGTCGATGGTGAAGGTGAAGTCGCCATACTGCTGAGGAATGAACCAGGGCTGGAACACCAGGCCGATCGACTGATTGGTGCTCTCTTCGGGCTGCAGCTCGGGATTGCCGGACACCAGCAGGGATGCGCTGGACGGTTGCGAACATTCGTTGAAGTTGGCGATCCGGCCGAGGCGAAGGTCCGCTTCGCAGCGGATGTAGTCGTTGTTCGTCGAAAGGCGGGCATACTGGGCGGCGTTGGTCTGCTCCAGGTTCGGCGCGCGGAAGCCCTCCGAATAGGAACCACGGACCCGGACGCCTTCGAAGATGTCCCATGCCATGGCGATCTTCGGCTTCGCGACATCGCCAAAGTCCGAATAATGCTCGTATCGGCCGGCGATCTGCAGGTCCAGGCTGTGGACCAGCGGCACGTTCATCTCGGGCGAGACAACGGGCACCGCGAACTCGACATAGGCCGAATAGACCTCGCGCTCACCGTAGGTGTCAGGGTTCGAGCTGACGGCGGCGATATTGGAAATGCTGGTCTGGCCGCTGATGGCGTCGACGAAGACGTTGGTTCCATCAAGGTCTTCGTCGCGGTCGTCCCTCTGGGTTTCCTTGCGCGCCTCGACGCCCACCGCCATGCCGACGGGACCGCCTGGCAGGGTGAACACATCCGGTCGGCTCAGCTTGAAATCCCACAGCGCCAGAGTGGTCTTCGACACCCGCGTCAGATCGGTCGATATCGCATCGATGGCGGTCTGAGAGCTGGGGGTGCAATCGCCGAAGCTGGTGTCGTCCACACAACCGCCGCTGAAGGGGTTGTAGGCGTCGGGCGTCGACAGGGCCAGACTGGCCTGCAGCGCCGTCAGGTTGATGGCGTTGGACGTGTCGGTGGCTTCCGCTTCCGAATACAGCAGCGCGCTTTCCCAGTCGAAGCCACGCCATTCGCCTCGCAATCCGCCCAGAATGCGGGACTGCGAGTTCTCAACATCGACGACCTGGCGGCCCACGTCGTTGAAGCGATACCGGACCAGTTTCACATCCGTCCCCTGCGCCGGAACATTCGCCAGGCCCGCAAGACGGTTGGGATTGAGCGAACCGTCGGCAAAGGTGACGGGACCGAAGGGGTTCCAGTAGTTGCTGGCCGGAATCCAGAGCTGGTTCAGCAGAATGGTGGGCGGTTGGATGTTCTGGGTGTTGGCGGTGTAATAGCCCAACTCGCCGAAGGCGGTGACCCCGTTGTCCATGTCGTAATGACCGGACACGAACAGGTTCAGCCGCTCGACATCGGGCGAAACCGTCGTGTCGCGCGCGCCATCATAGCGCAGTTCGCGGCCCGCGCCGCTGTAGCCGATATTGCCGCTGGCCAGGCAGACGTCGCCGCCGATCGGCGCCGTGCAACCGAAATCGCTCGGCTGATTGTGAAACGCGCCGGCCGTGGACGTCAGATTGGTCGTGCCCTGGCGCACCCGGAACGGCGTCTGGAAGTTGGCCCAGGCGGTATAGGATGACCGCCCGTCGGTGTCGGTGCTGGTTTCATAGCCCGGCACGTTGGCGAACAAACCACGCCGGTCGTCGGTCGCGGTGTAGTCCATATCCTCGGACCGCTGCGCGGTGCGGTCGCTATAGTCCAGGAAACCCGAGATGTTGCCGCGGGAGAAATCCTTGCCCGCGAACAGACCCAGGGTGAACTCGCGCCTGTGCGTACCTTCGGCGCCGCCGTATTGCGCCTTCATCTCCAGACCGTCGAAGTCTTCCTGCAGCACAGTGTTGACCACGCCCGCGACCGCATCGGCGCCGTAGATCGCCGCAGCGCCGTCCAACAGGACTTCCAGCCTTTCAAGCCCGGAAACCGGAATGGCGTTGGAGTTGTAGCTGAGCACTGGAACCGTTCCGGTGTCCGACGTGCCTTGGCTGGTGGGGTGGGCCACGATCCGACGGCCATTCAGCAGCACCAGAGTGTTGCCCACGCCGAGGGAGCGCAAATTGACGGAGTTCACGTCGCCGCGCGCCGCGTTGGATGTCTGCGGGTTGTTTGCGCTGGAAAAGAGCACGTCGCCCATCTGCGGGATGGAGCGCAGCAGATCGTCGCCGCTGACCGCGCCGGTCGCCAGAATCTCCTCCTGCGTGACCACCGTCACCGGCAGGGCCGCAGTGGTCGAAGCGCCGCGGATTTGCGATCCGACCACGACGATGTCTTCGACTTGCGCGGCCTGATCATCCTGCGTAGGCGACGCTTGGCCCGTGGCGCTCTGCGCCAAGGCTCCACCAGCCGACATTAGCAGCACAGCCGAGGCGGCCCCCGCCATGAGCGCGTACTTGGGTTGCATCTTCATTGTCTCCTCCCTCGCGGGTCGCCGTTATGTCGGCGATCCCGTCTCCAAAAATGTCTTCGTGGATCAGTCGTCCGCGAGAACCAGATCGTCGCCTGGTCCCGCCGCCGGATTGGGCGCGGCGGCGACAGGTTGCGGTTTGCCGTCCAGTGCGGCCCTCAAGGCGTCGCGATCCAACGCATTCTCCCATCGGGCCACGACAAGGGTCGCCACGGCGTTGCCGATGAAGTTGGTCAGGGCCCGGCACTCGCTCATGAAGCGGTCGATGCCCAGGATCAGCGCCATGCCGGCGACCGGCACGTCCGGCACGACCGACAGGGTCGCCGCAAGGGTGATGAAGCCCGCGCCGGTGATACCGGCCGCGCCCTTGGACGACAGCATGGCCACCAGAAGCAGCGTGATTTGCTGCCAGATGGTGAGGTCGATGTTCAACGCCTGGGCGATGAACAGCGCGGCCATCGTCATATAGATGTTGGTGCCGTCCAGATTGAACGAATAGCCGGTCGGCACGACCAGGCCGACCACCGACTTGGCGGCGCCCGCGCGCTCCATCTTGGCGATCAGGCTGGGCAGGGCCGCCTCGGAACTGGAGGTGCCCAGCACCAGCAGCAGTTCTTCCTTCAGGTAGCGGATCAGCTTGAGGATGTTGAAGCCGTTGGCGATGCCCACCAGCCCCAGCACCCCGACCACGAAGATGATGGCGGTCACGTAGAAGGTGACGATCAGGGCCGCCAGATTGGCGATGGACGCGATTCCGTAGGCCCCGATCGTGAAGGCGAAGGCCCCGAAGGCGCCGATCGGCGCAGCCTTCATCACAATGGCCACCAGCTTGAACACGGCCAGGCTCAGCGTCTCGAACAAGTCGAGCACCGGCTGACCACGCTCGCCGACCAGCGCCAGAGCCAGGCCGAACAGAATGGAGACGAACAGGACCTGCAGGATGTTGCCAGTCGAGAAGGCGCTGACCAGGGTGTCGGGAATGACCCCCATCAGGAAGCCGACAATGGTGCTTTCATGCGCGGCGGCGGCGTACTGTTCGACTGCGCCCGCATTCAGGGTCGCGGGGTCGATGTTCAGGCCGTCGCCGGGACGAACAAGATTGGCGATGATCAGGCCCACGATCAGGGCCAGGGTCGAGAAAACCAGGAAATAGGCGAAGGCCTTGGCGGCGACGCGCCCGACGCTGCCCAGATCGCGCATGCCGGCGATGCCCGTCACGATGGTCAGGAAGATCACCGGCGCGATGACCATCTTCACCAGCTTGATGAAGCCGTCGCCCAGCGGCTTCAGGCTCTCACCGAAAGTCGGCCAGAAATGGCCGATCAGCGCGCCCAGCGCGATGGCGATCAGCACCTGGAAATACAGGTGGCGGTAGAACGGCCGACGAACGGCCGGCGCGGCCTCTGACGGGATTGCGATCACGACAAGCTCCTGATGTGCGGGGGCGATCCCCGCAGTCTCCTCGATGGGCGCGATCTTCGCCACGCTCCGCCCGAAGACAGTCGGCGAGTTGATCCGACAGACCAACTTCATTGCTCACTTCGTCTATAGATATGTTTTCCTTATCTATTTTATCTCTCTGGACGGCCAGACGCGCAAAGTTGTGCGATTTTTCGCGCGCGTATCTAGTGTCGGAGTGCGATTATCCGCACAATGCGCCATGCCTTTCAGCCGTCCTTCTGAATCGCCGGCTTCGGTCGGATCCCGCCGCAGAGGGTGGCTGGCGTTCGCCGGAGGGTGGATTCTCGTCGCCCTCATCGCCGCCCTGGGCGCAGGCGAGGTGGCGCGTCGAGACGCACGGGCCGAGCTGGCGCGTCAGGCAGAGGCCGCCGCCGCCCTGCATGCCGCCGTCCTGCGAAGCGAGCTGGAAAAGCATCGCTCACTGCCCGTCGCCTTGGCCGGCGATCCCGACATCTCAGCCCTGCTGGCCGCGC
The DNA here is from genome assembly GCF_049896065.1 of Brevundimonas sp. PWP3-1b1. Taxonomy (NCBI): domain Bacteria; kingdom Pseudomonadati; phylum Pseudomonadota; class Alphaproteobacteria; order Caulobacterales; family Caulobacteraceae; genus Brevundimonas; species Brevundimonas sp. PWP3-1b1. The sequence continues at coordinate 1,758,853 of NZ_JAFCTO010000001.1, forward strand.
CCACGACGGCGCAAGGCGAGCGAGTCGATCTGAAGCTTGAGAACCTGGCGCGTCAGACCCGCGCGGCGGTCATCTACATCATCGACGCCGGAGGCCGGACCCGCGCGGCCAGCAACTGGCGCCTGCCCACCAGCTTCGTCGGCGCCGACTACGGTTTTCGGCCCTATTTCATCAATGCGATGCGCGGCGGCCGGGCCGAGTTCTTCGCCCTGGGCACCGTATCGGGACGGCCTGGCCTCTATCTCGCGCGGAGGGTGGACAGCGTGAACGGCACGCCGCTGGGCGTGGTCGTGGTCAAGGTCGAGTTCGATGCGCTGGAGGCCGAGTGGCGCGCCTCGGGCGAGCCCGCCTATGTCGTCGATCCCGGCGGCGTCGTGCTGATCACCAGCGTGCCGGAATGGCGGTTCCGCACCACCGAGCCGCTCGACGAGCGGCGGCGTCGCCTGACCCTGACCGATCAGACGCTCCAGCCCGAGGCCCTGCGTCCCCTGCCCTTCGCCACCCCGCCGGGCGACCAGCCCCGTCTGGTCCAGGCGCAGGCCGGCGATGGCGAACAGCGCTGGATGCATGCGGCGGTCCCGACCGAGACGCCCGGCTGGACCCTGCATCTGCTGTCGCCGACACGGGGCGGCATCGATGTCGCCGTAGCCGCCGCCCGCGCCCTGGCGGCCCTGGTCGTGACCCTGCTGGCGGGGCTGGTCGCCTTCTTGCTGCGGCGTCGTCAGCAGGGCCTGGCCCGTGCGCGCGCCGAGGAGGAGGCGCGGCTGGAGTTGGAGCGGCGCATTGACGAACGCACCCGCGAACTGCGCGACGCAAACTCCGCCTTGAACCGTCAGATCGAGGAGCGCCGCCGCGCCGAGACCGCCCGCGAACTGCTGCGCGACGAGCTGGTTCAGGCCAGCAAGCTGGCGGCCCTGGGTCAGATCGTGGCCAGCGTCGCGCACGAGATCAACCAGCCCGTCGCCGCCATTCAGACCCAGGCCGAGACCGCCGGCGTCCTGCTGGACCGCGACGAGCCGCAAAAGGCGCGCGGCACCCTAGCCCGCATCGGCGACCTGACCCAGCGCATCGGCGCCATTACCCAAGAACTGAGGGTCTTCTCCAGAAAGTCCGACCCCAAGATCGGCGCGGTGCGGCTGGAAGACGCCATTCATGGCGCCCTGCTGCTGACGCGCGGCCGACTGGACGAGGGCGGGATAGAACTGGTGCGAGAGGGCGACGCCGAGGTGACGGTGCGCGCCGACCGCTTCCGGCTGGAGCAGGTCATCGTCAACCTGCTCAAGAACGCGGCCGAGGCGCTGGAGGGCCATGACCGCCCCCGCCTGCTGCTGAAGGTGACGCAAGACCGCGATCGCGTCCGCCTGATCGTCTCAGACAACGGCCCCGGCGTGCCGCCCGAGGTGCGCGCCCAGTTGTTCACCCCCTTCGTCACCACCCGCGCCAACGGCCTGGGCCTTGGGCTGGTGATCTGCCGCGACATCGTCGCCGGCTTCGGCGGCGAGCTGGACCTGGCCGAGGGCGACGACGGCGCGACCTTCGTCGCCACACTGAGGACCGCCTGATGGAGTTCGCCCGTCCGACCGCCGTCGCCCTGATCGAGGACGACGCCGACTTCCGCCAGGCCCTGGTCGAACGCCTGACGCTGGAAGGCTACGACGTGCGCGCCTTTTCCGCCGCCGAACCGGCGTTGAAGGCGATCGACGCCGACTTCCCCGGCGTGGTCGTCACCGATCTGCGGATGCCCGGCCTGGACGGCCGGCAGCTGCTCAGCCGGCTTCAGGCGCTGGACCCCGCCCTGCCCGTCATCATGATCACCGGCCACGGTGACATCGCAGATGCGGTCGCGGCCATGCACGACGGCGCCTATGATTTCGTCGCCAAGCCCTTCCCGTTCGAGCGGCTGCAGGACAGCCTGACCCGGGCGCTGGAGAAGCGCGGCCTGGTGCTGGAGAACCGACGCCTGCTGGCCATGGCCTCGGACGGCGGGCAGGAGTTGCCGCTGGCCGGGTCGTCGCGCGCCATCACCGCCCTTCGCGCCACCATCGCCCAGATCGCCGACGCCCGCATGGACGTGCTGATCGAGGGCGAGACGGGAACCGGCAAGGAGGCCGTCGCCCGCGCCCTGCACAACGGCGGCCGACGCCGGCTGGCGCCCTTCGTCGCCGTCAACTGCGGCGCCCTGCCCGACGGCCTGATCGAGAGCGAACTGTTCGGCCATGAGTTGGGGGCCTTCGCCGGGGCCCTGCGTCGCCGCGTCGGCCATGTGGAGCGCGCCCACAACGGCTCGCTGTTCCTGGACGAGGTCGAAAGCATGCCTCTCGCCGTTCAGGTCAAGATGCTGCGGGTGCTGGAGGAACGCGAGGTCCACCCCATCGGCGCCAACGAACCCCGGGCCCTGGACCTGCGGATCCTGGCCTCGTCAAAGGTCGATCTGGGCGAGGCGGCGCGCACCGGCGCCTTCCGCGAAGACCTCTATTACCGGCTCAATGTGGTGCGGCTGCGCGTGCCGCCGCTGCGCGAACGGCGCGAGGATATCCCCCTGCTGTTCGCCCACTTCCTGCGCCGCGCCGCCGACCGCCACGGGATCGAGCCGCCGACCGTCAGAGACGGGGTGCGCCGCCGCCTGCTGGAGGCCGACTGGCCCGGCAATATCCGCGAACTGGCCCATTTCGCCGAACGCGTCGCCCTGTCTCTGGACGAGACCGCCCGCCCGGCCGACGCAGGCCTCAGCCTGCCCGAACGCCTGAACCGCTTCGAAGCCGACCTCCTCCGCGACGCCCTCCAGGCCCACCGAGGCGACATCACCGCCGTGCTCGCCGAAATGCGCGTCCCCAGAAAGACGCTCTACGACAAGCTCCAACGGCATGGGCTCAAGCCGGCGGCGTTTCGGTGATGAGGATTAGGCGCGCAGTCCTCGGCGACCAAGGGCGTCAGGCCAAGCGTAGATGTCGATATGGCAGGGACGCCAGGTCCATGTTCAACGAACCCGGCGCATTGCAGTAAAGCATCGCTCCGGCCACGGGTTCGAACGCAGCGCGGAAATGCTGAGTGGACTTCACCACGACCAATGTCTTGGTCGCGAGGTCGATACCGAGCTCGGTGAAGCACTCCGGCGAAAAGACCTGCTGGCGGATGGAGTTGATGACCACGTCCACGCCCCCGATGCGCACCACCACCGAAAGGCCCAGCGGCTCGCTCATCTGGCCGGTCAGCCCACGCTGATAGGCGTCCGCGCGGACGGCCAAGACCTCGACCTCGGCATCGACCGGCGCGCCCGACATCGGTCCGACCTTACCGCCGATCCGTAGCGGCAGCCGCGCCCCAACACCCGCGTCCGACGCGATCAGGGCGGCCTGCGGATCCCAGATCATGCCCAACGCCGCATCCTGGACATCACGCGCGATCAGGGCTGCCAAAAGGAAGGTGCTGTCGCAGGCCGCGCCGCCGCCGGGATTGTCGGCGCCGTCGGCGACCACGACCGGCCCGCTGTTCGCCGACAGCGACACAGCCTCGTCCAATATCTCGTCAATGCCGCGCGTTCGTCCCGGCGAGACCTCGGCGCAAATCTCGACGAACCGGCTCAGAATATCGTCGGCTGCGGCCTCGGCCCGTTCCGGATGCGAGCCGTCATGCACCACGATGGACGCCGCCCCCGTATGTTCGCTGTCCGACCAGGGGAAGCCGTGCATCATGGATACGGATAGCAGGCCGTCGCGGCCTTCCCGCGCCGTCAGGCTGTCGACAAAGCTGCGCATGGGGTCCTCGGTCGTCCCGATCGGCCCGACGACAGGGCCACGTCGGACGATGGTGCGCGGCGCGATTTCGCCACGTCCGGTGCGCTCCAGAAGATCATACAGCTCACCCACGCGAGCGCGATAATCCGTATGCGGATATTCTTTGCAGCCGACGAGCGCGGTGGCGCTATCGGCCATCACGGTTGTGACATTGCCGTGCAGGTCCAGGATCGCTCCAAGCGGGACATCGGCGCCGACCGCAGCACGGGTGCGGGCGAGGATATCGCCTTCGCAGTCCGCATAGCCATCGGCCATCATCGCCCCATGCAGAACAAGCATGACCATGTCCAGCGGTCCTGCCGCCGCGATGTCGGCCAGCAGTTCGTCGCGGAGTTGCTCGTAGACCGGCCTTGGAAGCGGGCCGGACGGCTGGGTCCAGGCGCAGAGGCCTGTAATCATCTCATGCCCCCGCTCGGCGCCAATCTCCAGCGCATCTCCATAGGCCGGGAACGCCATGGCCTGGGCGCGCGTGGCCTCGTCGCCGGCCCGATGCAGAATGTCAGCTGCAAAGGCGCGCAGACTGGTGGGCAGGGGCGAAAAGCTGTTTGTCTCGTGCGACAGGGAGGCGACGAAGACGCGAAGCGGCCGTCCGTTCATGCGCGAACCCGCTCGAACCGCAGGCGCCGTGTGCGGCCGGCGCTGAAGCTTAAGCCGCCGCCATCGGCGTCGAACTCCACGAAGCCTCCCAGTCCGAAATGGGCCATGTCGATCGAAACCGCTCTCCAGAGCGGCCCGCCCACATAGTCCAATCGGTAGTGGGCGCCGTTCCACCGCCCCTTGAAGGTCAGCGTCACGCCGTCCACGCCGACGTCCAGTGCGGCCTCCGTTCCGGTGGATGCGGAGGCATAGTGTCCGGCGTGAGCGGACAGATCCGGCGTCGCGCCTGGTTCGAGCCGCTTCAGCACCTCCGCATTTCCCCACTGGCGATAGACCACCTCGGTCGGCGCCGCCTCGCCTTCCGGCGCCTCGACGACCATGTCGAAGATCCGGTAGGCCGAATGCAATGCGCCCTGCGCGTCGCGACGCGCGGGTAGAGTTGCCCCGCCCATGCCGATCAACTGGCGTCCGTCATGCTCAAGCAGGTGCAGGGTCGTGCCCGTGGCTTCGGCGTAGTACAGGCCGCTGACATTGACGCCGGGCAGGTCTTCCAGCGCAGGCCCCAGATCGGACACGCAGGCGTCGATGACACGATCGGCGAGGCTCATGGTGTCCACGCCGGCGCGGTTGGTGATGATGATGATGTCGAGACCGGCGTCGACCACCTTGATCATCTGACAACCGCCGCCCATCACGGTTCCGCCGTGCTCGATGGTCGCCCGTCCGCGATACTCGCCGACGGAAAGGCCCAGTCCGTACCGGGTCGAATAACCGCTTTGCAGCATGAAGGGAGCCTTCATCGCCGCCCAGGTTTCGGGAGTCCCCACGACGGGACGATCCATATGGGCCATCCAGCGCAGCATGTCGTCGACGGTGGAGACCATGCCGCCCTCGCCGGTCACCTCCATCCCCATATAGTCCTTGGTGAAGGTCCCGTTCGCCCCCAGCATATGAAGGGTCGCGCTGTTGGACACGAAGTCGGTGTCGACGCGGCGAAGAAGCGTGTCGGACATGCCCAGCGGTGTGAAGATCCGCTCGCGCAGCACGTCTTCCAGCGACTGCCCCGTCAGCCGCTGGATGGCGACGCTCAAGGCCGTATAGCCGCCGTTGTTATAGGACCAGGCCGTCTCGGGCGCGAAGTTGGTCGCGTCCTGGCTTGCGAACAGATCCAGCGTATCGGCCTGGGACATGTAGTGGCCCATGCCGTTCAACTGCATCGACAGGTCCAGCGAACACCGCAGGCCGCTGGTGTGGCTCATCAGCTGGCGCATGGTGACGCCGTCGGCGACTGCGGGCGACATCTCGGGGATGTGTTTGCGGACCGGATCGTCAAGCGAGGCCAGGCCTTCTTCGACCAGCAGCATATAGGCCAGGGCGGCAAAATGCTTGGTGGTCGAACCGATCCGCATGCGGATCGTCGGCGACAGGGTCTGGTTCAGCTCGATGCTGGCCAGGCCAAAGGCCTTTCGATAGACGGGCCGCCCCGCCACCGCGATGCCGACCGCCACGCCCGGCGCATGGCTGGTGTCATAGGCCGCAAACAGGGCGTCGATGACGGCGGGATCGACGGCGACGGGGATGCGAGCGGTCATGGTGGATTCCACTGAAGCTAGAAGCGGCGGCTCAAGGTCAGACCGATGGTCCGGGGCCTGAGCGGCGTAATCTGTATCGGGCCGCCGGCAACGGAGAAACTGGTGACCGCAGAGAGTTCACCAAACTCGTCGAAGAGATTGCGGACATACAGCTGCGCCCGCACCTGCCCGAAATCGACGCCGGCGCGCAGATCAACGGTGGTGTAGTCCGGAAGTTGGTGCTGGGGAGAACCCGGGCTCTGCTCGAAGCTTGCGACCCGGTCATCGACATAGCGGACCGTAGCGCCGACATCGGCGTCATAGCCGCCAAGCGAAAAGGCGTAGTCTGCGGACAGCGCCAGGGTGACATCAGGCGCGTCGGGCAAGGCGTCGCCCTTTTGACCGCCAAGATCCGGAGAGTCTGCTTCCAGTTGAGCGTCCATCAGGCTCAGCGACCCTACCAGGGTCAGGGCCGGCACGGGTCGCGCCGTGACCGTCAGCTCCGCGCCCTTGATGGCCGCCTCGCTGGCGTTGGCCACGACGCCCACTCCATTGCGAAGCGCCACGATCTGCAGATCCGTCCAGTCGATCAGATAGACGCTCGCATCGAGACCGAAGCGCCCATCGGCCGTGCTGACCTTGTAGCCCGCCTCGTAGCTTTCCAGGCTATCGGAGTCGAAGGTCGGCGGCGCCAACGGCTCGCCGGTGACCGGATCGTTGGAAACCATGTTGGGACCGCCCGGGCGATAGCCGGTGGCGTAACGAAGATAGGCGATAGAGCGGTCGTTCAACCGATATTTGGCGTTGGCCAGATAGGTCGTCACGTTCTCGCTGGAACTCCGCTTGGGCGCCGGGGCCACCAGCAGGCCCGAGGCGATCTGCTCATAGGTCTGTTCGTTCTTGGCGTAGCGAAGGCCGCCGGACAGGTCTAGGCGATCCGTTACATGCCAGGTGGCCGTCCCGAAGACCGCGGTCTCCTCGTAGAGACTGGGCAGTTCCGCGTTGAGCAAGAGGATCGGGAACGGCGCGCCGGTGACGTCGGTGGCCGGCAGGGTCTGGAGCTGGAAACTCTTTTCGCGGGTGTAGAAGCCGCCGGCGATCCAGTCGATGGATCCCCAAGACCCGGCCAGTCGCGCCTCCTGCGTGAACTTGTCCGTGTCGACCTCTTTCACCAGGGGGGTAGAGCCCAGGGCGAAGCCGAACCCGCCCAGAAGCGGCACATAGAGGGCCGAGACGTCGGTGACATGATTGATGTCGCTCGTCTGGTAGCTGGTGACGGACGTCAGCTGGGCCGGGCCGAAATCATAGTTCACGACCGCGCTGGCCAGGCGGAAGTCCTGGGTGAAGGGCTCGGAGAAGCGGCGCTGATCGTACTCCCCATCGACAGGTTCGCCCGTGGCGGGATTGAAGTCCACGGATCCTGATCCATCCCGCTTGATGTCCTGTGCGAAGGCCGTCAGACGCACGGAAAGGTCGTCCGTGGGATTCAACAGAACATCGACCCGCCCGCCGAACACCTCGGAGGTGTTGGCGTCTTCCTCGCCCAGGGTCAGGTTGTCGATGAAACCCGCGTCCTTGGTATAGAAGCCGTTCAGCCGGACGGCGGCGGTGTCGCTTGCAAACGGCGCGTTCAAGGCGCCCGCCAGATCATAACCGACGCCTCCGTGGGCCGTGGAGTTCACCCCCGCGCGAAGACCGCCGCCGAACCCGGCGGGATCGGGGGCCTTCGTCACATATTTCAGCAGGCCGCCCATGGTGCTTGCCCCATAGAGCGTGCCTTGCGGCCCCCTCAGGATTTCGACGCGTTCGATATCGAACAGACCGACATCCAGAGCCAGTTGCGCCGCGCCGGCGAACGACGTGCTGGAGCCGTACGGCACCTCATCGACATAAATGCCGACCGTCGGCGACACATTCAGACCGGTGGTCACGCCACGCAGGTTCACCTGTCCCTGCCCCACGCCGTTGCTGGTGAAAGACAGACCAGGCACCGTCGCAGCGAAGTCAGACAACTGCGTCGCCCCTGTCGCCTGGAGCGTCTCGCCGGTCAGAACCGACAGGGACAATGGCGTATCGCTTGCCCGTTCCTCCCGCTTCTGGGCGGTCACGATCACGTCCGTGAGTTGGGTCGCCGGATCAGGCGAAAGGCCTGCGGTCTGAGCCAGGGCGGGCAGGCCGCCCAGCGCCGATGTGGTCAAAAGAGCCGCCAAGCCGAGCAGCTTGTGTTGGTTACGACAGGCGTACGTCATGAGAAACCCCCGATTGCTGTCGCCCACCATCGACCCTGTCGCGTTTCTGTCAAGAGAATAAGTCTCTTGCTATAGACGCCATTCCTCGTTCAGGCTGACACCAACCTAGTTCGACCTTTTGGACGAACGTCGATGGGACCGGCAATGGAATATGACTTCATCGTCTTCGGGGGCGGTATGGCTGGCGCCTCCGTCGCCTACGAACTGTCTGCAGACGCCCGTGTCTGTCTGATCGAACGCGAGGCTAGCGTCGGCTATCACGCGACCGGCCGGTCGGCGGCCCTGTTTGCACCCAGCTACGGCGGACGAGAGGTCCGGGGTTTGACCCGAGCCAGCCACCCTTTTTTCACGGCCCCGCCGGAAGGGTTCACGCACGCGCCGCTCCTGACAAGGCGAAGCGCAATGTATATCGCCCGCGAGAACCAGGGCGACGCTCTGGACGTCATGGTCGCGGAAATCCGACGCTCGGGCGGCGTGATCGACCGGCTGACCATGGCCGATGCGTTAAAGGCCGTCCCGCTGCTGAGAGCTGACTATGTCGCCGGCGCGGCCATCGATCACGATGCGCACGACATCGACGTGGACGCCTTGCACCAGGGTTTCCTTCGCGGGGCCAGGGCTCGGGGCGCGCATATAATGACCGGCGCGGGCGAAACGACCGTGTCGCGACGCGACGAAGTTTGGCGCGTCGATCTCGCCACCGGTCCCGTCTCGGCCCCCGTGGCGATCAACGCCGCCGGCGCTTGGGGCGACCGGGTCGCCACGGCGTTCGGCGCCCAGCCCATCGGCCTGACGCCGCTACGGCGGACCGCAGTGCTCGTCGACCCTCCCTTTGGGGTCGATATCATGGGTTGGCCTGCGGTGATCGATGTCGATGAAACCTTCTATTTCAAGCCCGACGCCGGCAAGTTGTTGATCTCGCCGGCCGACGAAACCCTGGTCGAACCCTGCGACGTACAGCCGGAAGAACTCGACATCGCCATCGGGGTTGATCGGGTGCAGGCCGCCCTTCGGCTGGATGTGGAACGCGTCAACCACAGCTGGGCGGGGTTGCGAACCTTCGCGCCGGACCGCGCCCCTGTCATCGGCTTCGATCCCGATGTTGACGGCCTGTTCTGGTCGGTCGGCCAGGGCGGATACGGAATTCAGACTGCACCGGCCTGGGCGCGGACCGCCGCCGCACTCGCACAGGGCCGCCCCCTGCCTGCCGACATCACTGCCGAGGGGCTCGACCCCGCCCATGTTTCCCCGTCGCGCTTCAGAGCCGAGCAACCGAGCCTGCAGAGGTTGGCACAATGAAAATTCATGGCGGCCCGCTCGTGGGCCCGGGCGGCGGCGTTCTTCCGCTGTCGCTTGCGGTCGAGGTTGACGGCCTCGTTTTCGTGTCCGGCCAGCTCGCCCTGGTGGACGGCCGGGTGGAGGGCGACATCGCCTTGCAGACCGAGCGCACCTTCGACGCCATCGCCGCGATTCTGTCGGGCGCCGGCCTCAGCCTGGATCATGTGATCAAGGCGACGATCTGGTTGACCGATCCGGCGGATTTCGCCGCCTTCAACACCGTCTATGGGGCACGCCTGTCCGCGCCCTACCCCGCCCGCTCGTGCGTGATTTCTCAGCTCGTGCTACCGAATGCGCGCGTAGAGATCGAGGTCGTGGCCAGCCGCGACCATCGGCGAACATGATCCGACATCCCTGTCGGACGAGCAGGACATCATGGCGAACGACACCAGCACCCTCGGCGGCCTAATTCGCATCGTGCGGCAGCGCAAAGGCTGGACGCTGCGCGAGATGAGCGCGGTCGTCGGCATTCCCCTGTCGACCCTGGCCAAGGTCGAGACCGACAAACTGTCCCTGACCTACGACAAGCTGCAGCAGTTCACCGCCAGGCTGGGCCTGACGATGGCCGAGTTCCTCGCCGAAGGCGAGCCGTCCGCCGCTGAAGCGGCGCCGGTCATGGGTCGGCGCAGCCTGACGACCACCGGCAACTCGGTCCACATCAAGACGCCCAACTACGACTACGAATATCTCTGCGCCGACCTTCGCCAGAAGCGGATGGTGCCGATCATCACCCGGATCCACACCCGCGACATCGCCGAGTTCGGTGAGGCCGTTCGGCACAAGGGCGAGGAGTTCGTCTTCGTTCTGGAAGGGACGATCGAGGTGCACCTGCAGTTCTACACGCCGGTTGTGCTGAAGGCCGGCGAAGGCGTCTATCTCGATAGCGCCATGGGCCACGCCTACGTCTGCAAGGACTGCGACACGGCCCTCGTGCTGGGCGTCTGCTCCAGCGAGGACGCCGACCTGGCGGGCGAGTTGATCAGTCTGGCCGAAGAAGAAGCCAAACACGCGGCCGAGCCCGCATAGCACCCGTGAAGGGGACCTCTTGAGCACCATTGCACAGCCCGACGTCCCCGAAGTCGGCATCATCGAAGCCCCCGCCCCCTTCTCGGCCTGGTTCGCCGTGGCTGTGCTTGTGGGCGTCACCATCTTCTCATTCGTCGATCGCCAGATCCTGGCTGTCGTGGCCTCGCCCCTGAAAGCGTCGCTGGGTCTGACCGATCTGGAACTTGGCGCCCTGCAGGGGCTGGGCCTCGCCTTCTTTGCGGCGGTCGCCACCTATCCGATCGCCTGGCTGGCGGATCGGTTCGATCGCCGCCTCATCCTGTGCATCGGTATCGCCGTCTGGTCGCTGGCGACGGCGGCCTGCGCCTTCCAGACGACGTTCGAGGGGCTGTTGATCGCCACCATCGGCATCGCCATCGGCGAGGCGGGGCTGGGGCCCATCGTCTGGGCCGTGATCCCCGACCTGTTCCCGGGACGCCAACGCGCCGCTGCGAACCTGGTCTATTTCCTGGCGGCTATCCTTGGAACGGCGCTCGGCCTGGGGATCAGCGGCGCGACCTTCGGCTGGCTGGCGGCGAATGGCGCCGCGCTACCGGGCTTTCTCGGCGACATGGAGCCCTGGCGTGCGACCCTGCTGTTCGTCGCCCTGCCCGGCCCTCTGTTCATCCTGCTGGTCGCAACCTTGCGGCTGAAGGGCAGCCGCGCCGCCGCCAAGGCCTCAGCGGCCGCCTTCGCGACCGTTCTTGCGGACAGCGGCTTCGTCGCCTATGCGCGACGACATATCGTCACCCTGTCCTGCGTCTTCGCTGCCATCGCCGCCTATAATATCGGCATCGCCTCCACCCTGGTGTGGCTGCCCACCGCCCTGCCCCGCATCTTTGCGATCGATCCGGCCACCGTCAGCGTCCAGCTGGGCCTGGCCATCGGGCCGGCCAGCCTGATCGGGGTCGGGGTTTCCGCCCTGTGCGTCAAGTTCTGGCGGGGCGATCGCGTCGTCATGGCGCCCCGCCTGGCTGCCGTCGCCTTCCTGGCCGCCGCCGTTCCGACGGCCTTCCTGCCGTTCGTCACGGAAAGCTGGCAGGCCATGGCCCTGGTCGGGGTGCAGTTCGCCGCCGGGATCGCCGCCGCCTCCGTTCTGCCCAGCATCGTTCAGGACATCAGCCCCCCTCACTTGAGAGCGCGTAACTTCGGCCTCATGACCGTCGTCGCCCTGGTCCCGCAGGGTCTGAGCCCGCTGGTCATCGGCGCCCTGTCCGAAGCGGTCGGCGGCCCGCATGGCCTGATCGCAGCCATCGCCCTGGTCGGGGCGCCGGCTTGGGTGCTGGCCGCCGCGCTGATCTGGCGCAGCGAAAACGCCTTCCGCCGAACGGTGGCCGAGGTCCAGTCCGCCAGCCCCCTCACAGTCGCCGCCGGCCAGGCGCATGACATGGAGACGGGTCGATGACGAACGCCGCCCCAAGCGTCTTCAGCGGTCTGGCGGCCCAGGCGCCCGACGGCCTGCTGGCCCTCATCGGCGCCTATCGATCGGACCCAAGGCCCGGCAAGCTTGATCTGGGCGTGGGCGTCTATCGCGACGCCCTTGGGCGCACGCCGGTGTTCGCCGCCGTCAAGACGGCGGAGCGATTGCTGGTCGAGGGACAGGACACCAAGGCCTATCTCGGCGCTGAAGGCGACGTCGGGTATCTGGAGGCGCTGAGGCCGCTCGTCTTCGGCGCCCGGGCGCAGGCCGACGTCTTCGGCGTGCAGACCCCTGGCGGCACCGGCGCGCTGAGGCTCGCTGCCGAGCTGCTGGCGGCGGGCCGGCCTGCGGCGCGGCTGTTTGTCGGCGCCCCGACCTGGCCGAACCACGAACAGATCTTCGAGGCCGCAGGCGTAACGCTTGTGACCTACGACTATTTCGACGCCGCCAGCCAGACGGTGTGTTTCGAGGCGATGATGGAGGCGCTGGCGACCGCCGCGCCGGGCGACGCGGTACTGCTGCAAGGCGCCTGTCACAATCCCACCGGGGCCGACCTGACCAAGGATCAGTGGCGCATCGTGGCGGATCTCGTCGCCGAGCGCGGGCTGTTTCCGATCATAGACCTAGCCTATCAGGGTCTGGGCCGAGGCCTCGAAGACGACGCCCTTGGCATGCGGCTCATTCTGGAGGCCGTACCCGAAGCGCTCGTCGCCTACTCCTGCGACAAGAATTTCGGGCTCTATCGAGAGCGGACGGGCGCGCTTTTCGCCGTCTGCGACCAGCCGCAGCGCTTGAGCAAGGCCGGCTCCAACATCCTGGCGCTGGCGCGCGCCAACTGGTCGATGCCGCCGGATCACGGCGCCGCGGTCGTTCGCATCATCCTGTCCGACAGCGACCTAACGACGATGTGGACCACCGAGCTGGAGACGATGCGCCAGCGTTTGGTGGATGTCAGGGCAGCGCTCGCAAACCACTGCCCGGATCTCGTCGCCCTCAAGGACCAGAACGGCCTTTTCGCCTGCCTGGCTCTCACGCCGCATCAGGTCGGACGGTTCAGGGACGATCACGCCGTCTATCTGGCCAGTTCCGGGCGGATCAATCTTGCGGGTCTGACGGTCGAAACCGTCCCCGACTTCGTCCGCGCCTATCAGGCCATCAGGCGACTCGGCCCGGAATCACTTGCCGCCGACGTCCGCCCCAGCCCAGCAACGCTGTGATTTCAAAGCATATCTCCGCAAGCGCAGTTGCGACGACCGCGATGCGGTCCTGCCTTTAATCATTTAAGGAAGATGGCGGAGACGGAGGGATTCGAACCCTCGGTACCCCTTACGGGGTACGACGATTTAGCAAACCGTTGCCTTCAGCCACTCGGCCACGTCTCCTGCGACGGCGTCGATAGCGGAGGCTGATGCGTCGCGCAATCCGGTTCTGGAGAAAGCGTCCACGTTAACGCGACATAGAGGCGATACCGCCAGTATCGCGGCCGTTCTTCGCCTCTGGATCGCCCTTTGCTCGACCGCTCCGCCAGTCTCGCCGCCGACGCGCCACCCAAGGGCCGCGCCGCGCGTGGCCCGTTCCGACCCGAGGCGTGGCTGAATGCGCGTCAGCGGTCGACCGTGCGGCTGTCGGCCCACTATTTCCGGCTCGTCGATGTGCTTGTCGTCGTCGGCCTGGCTTTGGGCGCGATCCTGGCGATCCAGCCCAGGGGCCTGGCCGACATCACCGTCGGCGCCGCCGCGCCCGTCATCGGGGGCGCAGCGTTGGTCCTCGTGTCGATGCGGGCGCTACAGCTTTATCGATTCGGTCGCGACACGCCCTGGACCCTGCATCTGGCCGGGGTTGTGGGGGTCGGCGTGGTCTCGGCCGGCGTCGCCTTGATCCTGGGGTGGCTGCTTGATCGACCGGCTCTGGACGTGGTCGCGCCCTGGGCTTTGACGACGACGGCGGCCTTGATCGTGCTGCATGGGCTGTGGCTGGCGGTGATCGCCCGCTGGCGGCGTCTCGGCGCCCTGTCGCCCAATATCGTCATCGTCGGCGCCACCCGGAACGCCCAGACCCTGATCGAGCGGGCGCTGGAGCGGCGCGACATGAACGTGCTGGGCGTGTTCGATGACCGGCTGGCCCGTTCGCCCGACAGCGTCGCCGGCGTGCCGGTGCTGGGCGACGCCAACGCCCTGCTGACCCACCGCATGACGCCCTATGTGGACCGGATTGTCCTGGCCATCGATCCCAATGCGGGCCAGCGAGTGCGCGACCTGACGCAGCGGCTGAACGCCCTGCCCAATCCGCTGACGGTGCTGGTCGATTCGGAGCTGGGCGGCGACGGCGTTCTGAACCGCCTGGCCAATGCGCCGCTGGCGTCGCTGGACGGGCCGGCCGATCCCGATAGGCGGGCCTTCAACAAGCGGATGCAGGACCTGCTGATCGGCGCGGTCGCCCTGGTGGTCGCCGCCCCCGTCATGGCCCTGGTCGCCCTGGCGGTGCGGCTGGACAGCCCTGGTCCGATCCTCTTCCGCCAGCGCCGCCACGGTTTCAATCACGAGACCATCGTGGTGTGGAAGTTCCGTTCTATGCGTCATGAGGCCGCCGACGCCACCGCCAGCCGCCAGGTCTGCCCCGGCGACGACCGCGTCACCCGCGTCGGCCGCTTCATCCGCGCCTCCAGCCTGGATGAGCTGCCCCAGATCTTCAACGTCCTGTCGGGCGAGATGTCCCTGGTCGGCCCCCGCCCCCACGCCATCGGCATGAAGACCGGCGAGACCGAATCCGCCCTGCTGGTCGCCGAATACGCCCACCGCCACCGCATCAAGCCCGGCATGACCGGCTGGGCCGCCATCAAGGGATCGCGCGGGCCGGTGGACACCGAGGCCCAGGTGCGCGAGCGCGTTCAGCTGGACATCGAATATATCGAACGCCAGTCCTTCTGGCTGGACCTGTGGGTCATCGCCGTCACCATCCCCGTCCTGCTGGGCGACCGGGCGGCCGTGCGTTGAGCGAACAGCGCATGTTCTGGCGCGGCGTCTGGGGCTATCTGCCGGCCCAGATCATCCAGGGGGTGGTCGGATTCCTGACCATCTTCGTCTTCACGCGCCTGCTCAGCCCCGACGACTTCGGCCACTACGCCCTGGCGTTTTCGGTCACCACCCTGGCCCACACCGTGACCTTCAGCTGGCTGGAGGCGTCGATGGCCCGCTTCTGGGCGGCCGAGCGCACGCCCCAGGGCTTGGCCGCCCATTTCGCCAGCCTGTACCGCACCTCCTTCGCCATCATCGCCGTCTTCACCCCCATCGCCGCCCTGGTGGTGTGGCTGGCGCCCCTGCCGCCCGCGCTCAAGATCGCCGTCGCCTTCGGCCTGGCCGGCGCGCCGGTGCGTAACCTGGCCAAGCTGGCGCAGGAGCGGTTCCGGGCGGCGGGCGAGGTGTCGAAAGCCGCCCGTGTCGACATCGGCGTCTCCATCTTGGGCTTTCTGGTCGGCGCCGGGTTCGCTGTGGCCGGGGCCGGCGCGGCCTCGCCTCTGCTGGGCCTGGCCATCGCCCCACTGTTCGCCCTGCCCTTCATCCTGCCCGGCGAGCTGCGCCAGGCGACCGGCGGAACGGTCGATCGGGCGCGGCTCAAGGCCTATGCGGCCTACGGCTATCCCATCGCGGCGTCGCTGACGCTGGCCGTGGTGCTGGCCTCGACGGATCGGTTCCTGCTGGCCGCCTTCATGGATGCAGGCGCGGTCGGCGCCTATCACGCCAGCTACAGTCTGGCGAACCGGACCCTGGACGTGATCTTCATCTGGCTGGGGGCGGCCGGAGCGCCGGCCATGGTCATGGCGCTGGAGCGCGGCGGGCGCGAGGCCCTGCGTCGCACTGCGCTGGAGCAGGGATCGACCCTGATCCTGATCGGCCTGCCCGCCGCCGTCGGCCTGTCGATGGTCGCGCGACCGATGGCGGAGCTGATGATCGGCCAGGACCTGCGCGCCGCCGCTGCGCTGGTCACGCCGTGGATCGCGGCCTCGTCCTTCCTGTCCGGCATGATCGCCTATTATTTCGGCTTCGGCTTCACCCTGGGCAAGAAGACCGGCCTGCTGCTGGTCACCATGGCCATTCCGGCGCTGTGCAACGTCGCTTTGAACCTGATTCTGATCCCCCGGCTGGGCGTCCTCGGCGCCGCCGTCTCCACCGCCGCCAGCTTCGCCATCGGCCTGATCGCCTGCCTGCTGCTCAGCCGCCGCGCCATCGCCCTGCCGATGCCGTGGGAGGCGCTGATTCGGTGCGGAATCGCGTCGGCCGTCATGGCCGGGGTCGTCTGGTTGTTGCCACCGCTGGGCGGGTTCGTGGAACTGATGCTGGACGCCGGCGTGGGTGGGATCGTCTATGCCGTCGTCGCCTTGACGCTGAACGCCGCCGGCGTCCGCGACGTCCTGATGCGCCTGATCCGCGCGCGTCGCAGCGTGCCGGCATGAGCGCCCATATCCACGACAACGCCGCCTGGGCGGTGGCGAGGCCGACGATCTCGGTCCTGATCCCCTTCCTGCGCGACGATCCCCAGGCCCTACTGCGCCGGCTGGACACCGAGGCGCCTGCGCTGTCCGGCGCGGTCGAGCTGATCCTGCTGGACGACGGCACCGCCGACGCCCATCTGACGGTGCGGCTTCAGGCTACCCTCGACGCCCTGGAACTGCCCGTGCGCCTGATCAGCCTGGCCGCCAACGAGGGTCGCGCCAGGGGACGAAACCGCCTGACCACCGCCGCCCGGGGCGAGGCCTATCTGTTCCTCGACAGCGACATGCGGCCCGACACCCCCGTTTTCCTACAAACCTGGGTCCGCCTCATCGCCCAGAATGCGCCCGCCGTGGCCTTCGGCGGCTTCTCGCTCGATCAGGCCCCGACCGACGCCCGGTTCGCCGTCCACCGCGCCCTGTCCGGCGCCTCGGAATGCCTGCCGGCGTCCCAGCGCGCCCTGACGCCCGAGAAATACGTCTACACCTCCAACCTGCTGGTGCGCCGCGACGTCTTCGCCGCCGAATCCTTCGATCCCGGTTTCAGCGGCTGGGGCTGGGAGGATGTGGAGTGGGCCATGCGCGTCTCGCGCCGGTTTCCTGTCGTCCACATCGACAATCCCGCCACCCATATGGGCCTGGACACGGTCGAGGACCTGGCGCGCAAGTTCGATCAGGGCGCCGGCAACTTCGCCCGCGTCGTCGCCCTGCACCCCGCCATCGTCCAGACCTATCCCAGCTACAAGGCCGCACGCGCCCTGAAACGCCTGCCCGCCCTGCCCCTCGCGCGCCGCCTGATGAAACGGGCCGCCCTGGCCACGGTCCTGCCGGTCAAGGCCCGCGCCTTCGCGCTCAGGCTCTACCGCGCCGCCGTCTATGCGGACGCCGTCTGACCATGCGCGATGTCGCCGTCATCATCCCCACCCTGCGTCGCCCCAACAGCCTGGAGCGCGCTCTGCGCTCCGTCTTCGTACAGACTGGATCGCTGGACCGCGTCGCCGCCGTCGTCATCGCCGACAACGACCCGCAAGGTTCCGCCGCCATCCTGATCGAGCGCCTGCGCGGCGAGGCGCCCGTCCCCCTGACCTACGTCCACGCCCCCGTGCCCGGCGTGGCGACCGCGCGCAACATCGGCCTTTCCGCGACCGGCGCGCCCCTGATCGCCTTCCTCGACGACGACGAGGCCGCCTCGCCCGGCTGGCTCGCCGCCCTGCTGGACGCGCAGAGCCAGACCGGCGCCGATGTCGTCTTCGGCCCCATTCGCGGGCGTGTGCCGGACCAGACCGGCTGGACCACCGCCTATCTGGAGCGGTTCTTCGGCCGCGACGGCCCGCGGGAGACCGGCCTGACCGACCTCATCCACGGCTGCGGCAACAGTCTGATGGTGCGCGCGACCGCCCTGCCAGGCGACGCGCCCTTCGATGTCGCCATGAACGAGACGGGGGGCGAGGACGACCGGCTGTTCACGGCCCTGTCGGCGCGCGGCGGCCGATTTGGCTGGGCCGCCGAGGCCTGGGCGGACGAGTTCGCCCCGCCCCACCGCGCCACCCTGAACTACGCCCTCACCCGCGCCTTCGCCTATGGCCAGAGCCCGACCCAGATGGCCGCCGCCCGCCGCGACTGGCCCGGCGTCGTCAAATGGATGCTGGTCGGCCTGGCCCAGACCGGCGTCTGGGGCGCCCTGTCGCTGGCTTCCGCCCTCCTGCGCCGCCCCGACCGCGCTCACACCTACGACCGCTGCGCCCGAGGCCTCGGCAAGGTCTTCTGGACCAAGGGTTTCGAGCCGAAACTCTATGGCTCAGCGATGCTCGGCCGACCTGGAGCCTGACCTCGCGGTTCAGCGGATCGGAGTATAATGGCAGGTGAAGTTTGGATCGCCGGTCATCAGGCTCGGCTTCAGGTGAATATGTAGCCGTTCGGCCTGAGCGGCATCGTCCAGTGCGAAGGCCTGCTCTGCCTCGTACATCTCGTCGCGATGCGCGTCGGTCCATCCCGTCGCCTGTTTGATGGCGCGCGCCTTGGCCGCAGGCAGGCTGTCGGCGACGACGAAGACATTCCGGTGCTGCTCGGCGAAGGCCACGCCGTCGTAGCCGCCGAGGTTCACGTAATAGAGTTTTTCCTTGCCCTCGTAGGGCTCGGGCAGAAGGCTGATCTCATAGCCGTCCGCTTGCGAAAGTTCCGACCAGCAGTCGATGTGCAGCGTGCCCTCACGCCCCCACCACTGGGCGAGCAAGGTCTCATACGTCGCCTCGATTGTCGGCGCGGCGATGAAACGCATATCATGCACCTCGATGTTCGCGCCCGGATGCTCTCCGCCGATATAGATCGCAAAAAGTCTCATTTATCCTCACGTCAGGCCGCCGTCTCGGCGAGATCGACCGCAGGCTTTGCGGTATTCATGATCAACGCCAGTCGCCGACCGACGATCCCGCCCATCTCGTGCGAACTGGTGATGCCTTGCGCGAAAGGATAGCGCCCCATCAGAAAGGGCAGGCTGAGACAGAACAGTCGGTCCATGGGCAGCGGCGCACTGACCGGGCGGAACAGATCATCGACGGCGATCCCCCGGACGACATCGGGCGCGTCATTCGCGACCTCGTCTCGAACGATTCCTTGTTCCAGCAGCGACAGGAACGGGAATTGGATGCCGCTCAAGGCCGGCTGTCCCGTCGCCTCGATGAAGACCGAGAAGTGCCGGGTGGCCCCATTGATCGTCACGCGGGCCCCGCCCTCGGGGCAACGCGTATCGACCGCATAGTCGTCGCCGACCGCCAGAACCTCAAGCTTGCCGGCCGCGTGCAGGGCCAGCATTCGCTCGATCGATTCATGCGGCACGCCGGCATAGATGTCGACGAAGATCGGTTTGAACACGCGGCTGAAACGGTCGAACTCGCCTGTGTCCAGATGAGGGACGATGACGGCGACGATCTCATGCATGCGAAGGATGGCGTCGCGCCACGGCACGGTCACCTTCGCCGCGTGGTTCGCCCGCGCCTCCTTCAGGTTGGCGGCGGCCCAAACGAAAGGATCGACCGCTGCGCGCCGGGCGAAATACGCCTCGGCGAAGGTCTCCAGCGTGGCTTGGTCCAGTCCTATCTCGGCGGCGTAGCCGGGATCGATCTCGATCAATTCCCTTCGAAACAGATCGAAGACCGCATCAAGCAGCCCCGCCGGGCCCCTGTCCACAGCGGCCGCGACCGCCTCCGGGGTGCAATGCTGCAGCGGCGGATGCGGCAGGGGGAAGTAGAAATCGGCCTCCGGCAGAAGGCCCTTGCGCGACATCATGGTGATGCGAAAGCCGTCCGTCCCCGGCATCGACTGATAAATCAGCCGTCCGTCGCATTGGACGAACGCGCCATGCGACGTGGCCAGCGCGACCGCCGTGTCGATGGCGGTCAGAGACGAGCCACGGATGCCGACGGTCGTCGCTGGAAGTTCCGCGAGGACCGAGGCCGGCCACGGGCTGAGAAAATAGCCGGGCTGGGCATGCTGGCGAGATGGCCACTGATGACCGGTCGCCAGAACGACATGATCGAATACCGCCTTGGTCGTTCGCCGAGAGGGCGGGGACATGAACGACAACTCCACGCCCGCCTTCCTGTTCGCGGCGTCGACGACGCGACAGCCCGTCTTGACGTCGATCATGACCCCGGCGGCCCGAGCCTGTTCCACCATGATCGCGAACTGGCTTTCGAAATACTGGCCCAGGGCGATGCGGGGCACAAAGGTGCGCTCGTCCAGCGAAGCGCGGTCGATATCCAGCGCATCAAGCTCGGCGCTCGTCCGTGCGCCGAGCCAGTCCGCCAGAGTCTCGTACAGAGGGGGGATCTCGATACTGGCGATGTTGGACAGCATCGCCCGATCGTTCCAGTCCGGACTGTAGGGGCTGCCGCACCCGGCGACCTTGCTCGCCTCAAAGACGGTGATACGCGCCGAACCGGCGCCCTGCGCGAGAAGGGCGTGCAGAGCATAGAGGGTTGTCGGCCCGGCTCCTACGAAGGCGATTGACGTGGTCATGGCCCCACAATGCGCGACGCGTGCAAAGGCGCCGCAGATCGGTCAGCTTTCAGCTCAACCCACTAATTTCCTACGCGAACTTGCGGAATCGTACACGATCAGCCCGTCAGCCGCTGCAAAAAGCTGGGCGGCTTGTAGGTCGAGCGGTTCATCACCACCCCGGCGATCCGCCCCCCCACAGCCTCTATCTCGTCGCGCAGGATGACCGGGGCGCTGGCCGCCGTGCTCTCGGCCGCGACCACCAGCACCGTCATGTCCACGAAGGGCGCCAGGATGATCGCCATGTCGTTGCGGTCGGCGGCGGGGGCGTCGATGACGATGGTGTCCGCATGGGGCCGCAGCGCCTCCCAGTAGCGGGGCTCTCCGACCGCCTCGACCCGGTGCCCGGACCGCAGCGCCTCCATATGGAAATGCGTCACCCACAGCCGTCCGCCCAGGCACGACCGCGCCGTCAGCAGCCGCGAATCCGGCACCGGCTTGCCGTCGCGCCCCGTCACGCGCGGCGTCACGGCGTAGAAGCTGGATCCGTCGGGCGAGGCCTGCGCCGCCTTGCCGACCTGGCCGAACCGATCCGGCTCGGCCGACACGGTCTCCAGCTGTCCCTGCTGGGCCAGGTCGCCGTCGATCAGCCAGACGGGTTTTCGCGCCCGCACGGCCGCCAGACGGGCGAACTCGCGCGCCACGGTCGAGACGCCCTCGCCTGTCGCCGCCGAGGCGAACTGAATCACGCGCGCGCGATGCGCCGGCGCCGGTCCCAGCGCCGCCCAAAGGCCCGCCATTTCTGAAGTCAGATCGACCATCGAATCGCCAAGGCGCTCCCTAAGCCCTCAGCCTAGCACGGCTTTCGCTACGCCGCCTTGGCGGGCGCGACGGCCAGGACCGGCATGTCCAGCGTCCGGCTCATCGAGGCCGGCGTCGTGAAGCCGCGCCGCGTGAACACCCGCAGCAGGCCCACGCACAGGGCGGTAAAGCCCGCAAACAGGAAGACCGCCGCCAGCAGCGGGATCTTCAGGCTCTTGCCCGTCGACGGCGGCTGGGCGCGTTCGATGACGGTGACATTGTCGGCGCCGGCGGCGACCAGGGCGTTGTCGGCGCGGCTCTGGGTCTCGCGCTGCTGGAACTCGCGGATCGAGGCGCTCAGCACCTCGCGATTGCCGGCCAGGGTCGAGTTCTCGGACTCCAGCGCGGTCAGCCGCGTCTGGCGGGCGCGAATGTCGTTCAGTTGCCGATCCAGGACCGCCAGGCGCGCCGCCAGCGAGTCCCGCTCGGCCCGCGTATTGATCCGCGTCGTCTCCAGCTCGGTCCAGACGGGGTTCGGCCCGGTGCGGACTTCCTTGGCGCCCACGGCCGTGCCGGTCGCGACATAGGCCTGAAGCTGGTTGATCCGCGCTTCGATGTCCTTCACCGGCTGGGCGTCGGGCTGATAGCGCGACAGCAGCTGCTCGCGCTCGGTGCGCAGTTGCAGCACCTGATCCTGGGCCGAAATGTTCAGATCTTGCTGCAGGGCCACTTCCGCCGGCGTGCCCGCCTGCTGCGCGACCAGGGTGTTCAGCCTTTGGGCGGTCTGGTTCAACAGGCTCTGCGTGGACATCCGGTCGGTGAAGATCGTCTGATAGGTCGCCGCCAGCGTCGCCTTGGCCGCAGCGAAATCGCCGATGGCGTTGGACGACAGGAAGTTTTCATAGGCCCGGTCCGCATTGCCCAGCTCGTCCTCGAAAGCGACGCGCTGACTGGCGATGGCCGGCGTCTTGTCCTGAAACACCTCGCGTCGATAGACCAGATACTGTTCGATGATGGTGTTCAGCACCCGCGCCGCCTGCTCGGGATCGTCGGCCTTGTAGCTGAGGCGGATCACGGCGCTGCCCGGCGCGGTGGCGATCTCCAGGCTGGTTCCGATCACGCGCCGCGCAGCCGCCTCGGCCTTCTGCGGTCCGCCCTTGGGCGCCTCGCCCAGGATGGCGGCTGGCCCCAGGGCCTCCACCACCTTCTGACGCACCGCGCCCGATCCCAGGATGGCGGCTTCGGAGTTGGCGACCTCGTCGCCCTGCGGCGCCTGGCCCCGCTCGGCTGTGCCGACGCGCGGCTGATAGACGTATTCCTGCCCCACCCCGGCGAAGACCGATCCGGTGGCGGTATAGCTCTTCTTCAGCGTCATCGCCGCCGCGAACCCCAGCGCCAGGATCACGACGAAGACCACGATCATCAGCAACAGCTCGCGGAACAGCAGGCCGATGACGTCCAGCACGCCGTAGCGTGGTCTTGCCGTGACGTGTGCCGTGGAACGCATAGAGCGGGCCGAATCCCTTGAAAGGCTTGTTCTCGCCACCCTTCGCCCACCGGCGTTAACCGATGATTACCCATAAACGGCGAGGTTGGCTCAAATCTCCTCGTCGAGGCCGACCGATTCTCATGCTGTCAGATCGCCGCCTGTTCCTGCTGACCCTGGGTTCAGCCTCCCTCGCCGCCTCCTTGGCGGCGTGCGCCAGCGGCCCGCAGCGCGTCGAACGCCCGATGAACGGCGACTACCCCGGCATTCCCTTCGCCGACTGGACGGATCAGGAGCCGGAATATCTGCTCTATCCCGGCGACGAGATCGAGGTGGCCACCCCCACAGCCTCGGAACTGACCCGTACGGTAAGGATCGGCCCCGACGGCCGGATCGCCCTGCCCCTGATCGGATCGGTCATGGCGGCGGATCGCACCCTGCCCCAGCTGCAGCAGGTCGTCTCGGCGGCCTATGCGCCGCAACTGGTAAGGCCGACGGTCGAGGTGACCTTGCGCCAGGCCGGCCCTATCCGTGTCTGGGTCGACGGCGAGGTTCGCACGCCTGGCGTCTTCGAAATGATCGGCGATCTGGACGCCTATCAGGCGGTCATCCAGGCCGGTGGCTTCGCGCCCACGTCACGCCAGGACAGCGTGGCCCTGATCCGTCGCGGTCCGGGCGGGTCGCGCATGATGCGCGTCGTTGACCTGCGTCCACGTCGCGGCGAGGTGGTTCCCCTGCGCCGGGGCGACATCATCTTCGTGCCGCGTTCGACCCTGGGCGAACTGGCGGCCTTCTTCACCCAGGTGCGCGCCGCCCTGCCCATCGGCTTCAGCTATTCGATCAACGGATCGAACGGCAGCGGCTTCGCACAGTTCTGAACAGATCGCTTCAGGCGACCAGCTGAACCACGCCCTGGTCGATGTAGCGCCGCGCGGCCTTCTGGGCCTCGGCGATCTCCTCGCGCTCCATCTCCATGCTCATCTCGCGGCGATAGACGCGCGCCTCGATCGAGCCCTTCATGGCCGCGAGGTTGAAGATCATGTGGGCCGACACCCGGTCCATCGGGCAACCGCCCGAACCGGCCGAATACATCATGCCCAGTTTGAACAGGTCGTCGCCGGACATGTCCGGGGTCGGCAGCGGCAGACCGTCTTGCGTGGCCTGCAGGTCGTGCGCCAATTCTTGCGCGGTCATCACCGTATCTCCTGATCGGGCGCCATTCTGGGCCCGCCTCTGAGACGCCATCAAATACCCGTGGTTTGAAGTTAAAGTTAACGGGCGAATGGGTCGTGCCGACTTTTCAGTAAAGCAGAAATGAATACTTCCAGCGGGATTCAGGCATCGGAAATCTCTTGGAAATCTTTCGTTTACGACTGCCGAGGTCGCCAGGCGCCCGCCTCGACGCGGCCGCGCAAACCTGACGCGATCGTTCAGCGGGCGTTCAGGCGCAGAATCCGACCTTGAACGTCATTAACGGGTCGGTTCGGCATCTCCGTCGGCGGCCCAGAATGGAGCACGAAGATGAACCGCCTCACCAAGGCCGCCGTCGTCGCCATCGCCCTGTCGACCACGGCCGTGCCGATGCTCGCCCAGGCGCAGGATCGCGACCGCCGCGAGTATCGCCAGGATCGCCGCGACGACCGCCGCGATTTCCGTCAGGAACGCCGTAGCGATAACCGCGACTGGCGCAACGGCCGTTACGACAACCGCCAGGACTATCGTCAGGACCGCCGCGACGACCGTCGTGACTATCGCGACGAACGCCGTGACGACCGTCGCGACTGGCGCAACGACCGCTGGGATCGCAACAACAGCAACTGGTGGCGCGGACGCTCCGACTTCCACGGCTACAATGGTCCACGCGCAGGCTACTGGTATGCGCCCAGCTACGGCTACTACCGCGTCGAGCCGCGCTACAGCGGCTATCGCTGGCGGACGGGCGGCTACCTGCCCCACCAGTATCGCAGCTACTATGTGCGCGACCCTTACGTTTACGGCCTCCGCCAAGCCCCGCGCGGCTATCGCTACGTCCACGCCGGCAACGACATCCTGTTGATCGCCGTCGCCAGCGGCCTGATCGCTAGCGTCCTGTCGGGCGTCTACTAGACCGCGACGCAGATCGACGTCTCGAACCCCGCAGGCCTTGTCTGCGGGGTTCTGTTTTTCGTGCAGCACCTTGATTGCGAACGATGTTCAGCCTGGGTTCATCGCCACCGGCCGATGATCGTCTCAAGCCGCCGGAGAACCGGCGTGCAGGAACCAAAGACCATGAAACGCCTCCTGATGGCTTTCACCGCCATCGCCGCCGTCTCCGGCCCGCTCGCGGCGCCCGCTCAGGCCCTGGCTCAGGAACAGCGAGACCAGCCGCGTCGTGAACGCCCGAACCGCGACGCCGACCGTCCGCAGCGTCCCCAGATTTCGCGCGAGAACCGTCCCTCGCGTCCATTGGCCTCGGCCACGGAACAGTCCGAGCGGCCGCGTCCGTCTCGCCCGAGCCGGCCCGAGACCAGCACGGGCCAAGCGGAACGCCCGACAGCCGGCGCACGGCCGGAGCGGCCTCAGACCAGCAACGGCCGCCCCAGCGGCTGGACCCGTCCTGACCGTCCGAGCACCGGCGGCCAACGTCCAGAACGGCCCGAGGGCGGCTGGAACCGGCCGGACCGTCCGACCACGGGCGGCCAACGCCCCAACCGGCCTGAGGGCGGCTGGAACCGACCGGACCGCCCCAACACCGGCGGCCAACGCCCCGGCCGTCCTGACGGCGGATGGAACCGTCCTGATCGCCCCAACACCGGCGGCCAACGCCCGGATCGTCCCGGCAGCGGATGGAACCGCCCCGACCGTCCGAACGCCGGCGGTCAACGCCCCAACCGCCCCGGCTCGGGATGGAACAACGGTCGCGACCGCGACCGCCAGCACCGCGAGTTCCGCCAACGCTTCAACGCCGACCAGTGGCGGCGTGACTTCTATCGCAACCACCGCTCGGACTGGTGGAGGAACGACAACCGCTTCAGAGGCTATAGCGGCGTCCGCGCCGGCTTCTATTTCGCGCCGGGCTGGGGCTACTACAGCGTCCCGCGCTCGTATTGGAACCGCACATGGTCGGTCGGCCAGTATCTGCCGGACACCTTCTGGCGCTATCAGTTGAACGATTGGCGCACCTATGGCCTGGGCTATCCCCCCGAGGGCACGCGCTGGGTTTCCGTCGACAACACCATCTATCTGATCGACGAATACGACGGCTATATTGTCGACGTCATCCGTGACGCCTGGCGCTGGTGATCGCCTGACGATTTCGAAGCTTTAGCCCGACGGCCCCCGGCCGTCGGGCTTTTTTCGGTTTTTCGCGCCCCCTTACACGCCCAACCATGGCCCTCCCGTGACCTTGGGACGCGTGCGCCGTGATCGCCACGCGACTGTATCGGCGTGTATCCGCGCCCCGACGCGAAGGCGTGTCGCAAGATTATCGAAAGACGAAATCCAGCATCGCGCCTCCAGAACTACTCCACGGAACGGGGACGAAAAACGGCCTCGTTGGGGTTCGAGCCTGCTTGTCGTTGTCATCCCCGACGACGCCCGAACGCCTTCAAGACGCACTTTCACGCAAAGGATAGTCCTATGAAGATCGCCTTGACCGCCCTGGCCTCCTCGCTGTTGCTGGCCGGCGCCGCGACGGCTCAGCAAGCCCCGACTGCGCCGCCCCCGCCGGTCGACCAACAGAAGCCGCAGGATCCTGCGGCCCCGCCGACATGGGATCCGAACACCCCCACGCCGCCCGCGCCGCCTGCTCCCCCGCCCGTCGAGGAACCTGCGCCGCCGCCACCGCCCCCCGAGCCCACGGAGCCCACCGATCCGGATGCGCCGGTTCCGCCCGCACCGCCGGCTCCTCCTGAGCCGCCGACCCCGCCCACGCCGCCGTCGGCCTGAGCCAAGAACTGAAAAGGCCCCGCGGAGCGATCCGCGGGGCCTTTTTAGTTGAACGCGCCGCTCAAGCAGCGAGCGGCCGCGTCGCGAGCGTTAGCGACCAGTTGGGGGCTTGGGGGCCGCAGCCCCCAAGCATCAAAGACCCAGCTTGGCTTTCAGGATGTCGTTGACCGCCGCCGGATTGGCCTTGCCGCCCGTGGCCTTCATGACCTGACCGACGAACCAGCCGATGGCCTGGGGCTTGTCGGCCACGGCCGCCGCCTTGTCCGGGTTGGCGGCTATGATGTCGTCGATGGCTTTCTCGATGGCGCCTGTGTCGGTGACCTGTTTCAGGCCGTGTTTCTCGACCACCTCGGCGGGGCTGCCCTCGCCGTTCCAGACGTGGTCGAAGACCTCCTTGGCGATCTTGGACGAGATGACGTTCGTCTCGATCAGCTCGACCAGTTGCGCCACATGCGCCGCCGGCAGCGTGTTCTCGCTGAAGTCCTTGTTGTCGGCCGCCAGTCGCGCCGAGACCTCGTTGGTGACCCAGTTGGACACCAGCTTGGCGTCGCGTCCCTTGGCGGCCTCCTCGAAATAGTCCGCCTTGGCCTGTTCCGAGATCAGCACGATGGCGTCGTATTGCGACAGGCCGTAGTCAGCCATCAGCCGCTTGCGCTTGTCGTCCGGCAGTTCAGGCAGGGACGCCTTGATCTCGGCGATCCAGGCCTCTTCCAGGTCCAGCGGCAGCAGGTCGGGATCGGGGAAGTAGCGATAATCCTGCGCCTCTTCCTTGGACCGCATCGAGCGGGTTTCGCCGGCCGTCGGGTCGTACAGACGCGTC
The DNA here is from genome assembly GCF_049896065.1 of Brevundimonas sp. PWP3-1b1. NCBI lineage: Bacteria > Pseudomonadati > Pseudomonadota > Alphaproteobacteria > Caulobacterales > Caulobacteraceae > Brevundimonas > Brevundimonas sp. PWP3-1b1. The sequence goes on from NZ_JAFCTO010000001.1 coordinate 1,786,382, forward strand.
TCCTGGGTGATCGAACCCCCGTCCTCCAGGATTTCGATCTGGCGGCGCGCCTCATACTGGATCGCCTGAGAAATGAAGCGGAAGCTGTTGACGTTCTTGATCTCGCAGCGCGTCCCCAGATAGCTGAAGTCGCCCGTCGCCTTGAACTTTTCGTAGTTCCCGGCGCGGCACACCGACACGTTCACGTCGGCCCGCAGATTGCCCTTCTCCATGTCGCCGTCGCAGGTGCCCAGATAGATCAGGATGGTCCTGATCTTCTTGACGTAGGCGACCGCCTCGTCCGGCGTGCGCAGGTCAGGACGCGAGACGATCTCCATCAGCGCCGTGCCGGCCCGGTTCAGGTCGACATAGCTCTCGGTCGGCGACAGGTCGTGGATCAGCTTGCCCGCATCCTGCTCCAGGTGCAGCCGCTCGATGCCGACGTTGAAGAAGCTGCCGTCCTCGGCCTCCACCTCGACCACGCCTTCGCCCACGATGGGGTAATAGAGCTGGCTGATCTGATAGCCGGTCGGCAGGTCGGGATAGAAGTAGTTCTTGCGGTCGAACTGGCTGCGTTTGTTGATCTGCGCGCGCAGGCCCAGGCCGGTCTTCACCGCCTGTTCGACGCAGTGTTTGTTCAGGGTCGGCAGCATGCCGGGGAAGCCCGCATCCACCAGCGAGACCTGCTCGTTCGGCCCCGCGCCAAAGCCAACGGCGGCGCCGGAGAACAGCTTGGCCTTCGACGCCACCTGGGCGTGGATCTCCAGCCCCATGACGATTTCCCAATCGCCCGTGCGGCCCTTGATGGTTTTCGAGTTTGTAGCGGTGTCGGTCATCCGTCCGTCCTAGCGCCCTCGTCGGCGGCGAGAAAGGGGGCTGTCTTGATGATGTCGCGAAAGGCGATCAACTTCCGCCTCTCAACGGAGATTTCCATGACCAAGACCCCGTTCGCCGCCGCCGCTGCGGCCTCCCTGCTGCTGACCGGCGCCGCCTCAGCCCAGACCGCGCCTGCCCCGGCTTCGACGACTTCGCCCGCCCAGGAGCATGAGAATCACGCCGCCCACCCGACCATCGACAGCACCATCGAGGCCCTGGTCGCCGATCCCGCGACCAAGGCGGTCCTGGACAAGCACCTGCCCGGCCTCGACAGACATCCCGCCTACGGACAGTTCAAGGCCATGACCCTGCGCCAGATCGCCCCCTACTCCCAGGGCAACATCACCGACGCCAAGATCACCGCCATCGACACCGACCTGAAGGCGCTCCCGGCGGAGTAAATCCATCCTCACCCTCCCTTGGCTTTCAGGCGACGGGAGGGTGAGGGCTTACGGCGCCTGCCGTTCGCGCCTGGGCGCCTATCGCATCCAGAACCCTATCCAGCGCGCCCATGACCTGCTCATTGCGAAACCGCAGCACGAACCAGCCCAAGGCTTCGATCTCCTGCTGCCGAACATGGTCGTTCAGGTGGGCGTCGTCCTGATCGTGAATCCCGCCGTCCAGTTCGATGATGAGACGCGCGGACTCACAGGCGAAATCAGCGAAATAGCGTCCGACCGAATGCTGGCGACGAAACTTCAACCCATCCAGCCGTCCGCCCCGCAGCGACTTCCACAGCATCTTCTCCGCGTGAGTTTCACGCTGCCGAAGCTCGCGAGCGAATCCCGTCGCCCCCGTCATCTCCCCTCTCCCAAAGGGAGAGGGCTTGAGCCTCCGAGAGCGAAGCGATCGGCAAGGCGAAAGGGTGAGGGGTTACGGTTTAGATGTTTAATCACCGTCGCCGCCCCTTCCAGACCGTAACCCCTCACCCTCCCACGCCTGCGGCGCGGGCCCCTCCCTCTCCCTCTGGGAGAGGGGTCTTTAAACTACCACCACTTGCCCGGCTTGGCCGTGAAGCCCGCCGCCTGTTCCAAGGCGGCGCCGACCTGGAACACCGTCGCCTCGTCCAGCGCCTTGCCGATGACCTGCAGACCCAGCGGCAACCCGCCGGCGTCCACGCCCGCCGGCACCGAAATCCCCGGTAGGCCGGCCAGGTTGGTCGTGACCGTAAAGACGTCGTTCAGATACATGGTCAGCGGGTCGATCTGCTTGTCGCCCAGCGCGAAAGCAGCCGACGGCGTCGATGGCGTCAGGATGGCGTCCACCTGACCCCAGACATTGTCGAAGTCCTCGGCGATGCGGCGACGGACCTTCAGGGCGCGGACGTAATAGGCGTCATAGAAACCGGCCGACAGCACATAGGCGCCGATGGTCAGGCGACGCTGGACCTCCTTGCCGAAGCCCTCGGCGCGCGAGGTGGCGTAGAGGTCGTCCAGCGAGCTGAACTGATCCGCCCGGTGCCCGAACCGCATGCCGTCATAGCGGGCCAGGTTGGACGAGGCCTCGGCCGGGGCCACGATATAATAGGTCGGCAGGGCGTATTTGGTGTGCGGCAGGCTGATGTCCACGATCTCGCAGCCGGCGTCCTTCAGCCAGGCCACGCCCTGATCCCACAGGGCCTGAATCTCGGCCGGCATGCCGTCGACGACATATTCGCGCGGCACCCCGATGCGCAGGCCCTTGACCGACTTGCCGACCGAAGCGGTCCAGTCGGGCGTCGGGACGTCCAGGCTGGTCGAATCCTTGGCGTCGAACGAGCACATGGATTGCAGCAGCAGGGCCGCGTCCTCGACCGTCTTGGCGATCGGGCCGGCCTGGTCCAGCGAGGACGCAAAGGCCACCATGCCGAACCGGCTGGCGCGGCCATAGGTGGGCTTGATCCCGACCGTGCCGGTGAAGGCGGCGGGTTGGCGGATCGAACCGCCGGTGTCGGACGCGGTGGCGGCCAGGCACAGGTCGGCGGCGACGGCCGAGGCCGAACCGCCCGACGATCCGCCCGGCGTCAGTTCGGCGTTCGAGCCGGTGGATTTCCACGGGTTCTTGACCGGACCGAAGGCCGAGGTCTCGTTGGACGAGCCCATGGCGAATTCGTCCATGTTCAGCTTGCCCAGCATGACCGCCCCGTCACGCCACAGATTGGCGGTGACGGTCGATTCATACGGCGGCACGAAGCCGCGCAGCATGTTGGACCCGGCCGTGGTCTGCACGCCCTCGGTGCAGAACAGGTCCTTGATCCCCAGCGGCGCGCCTTCCAGCGCCCCGCCCTCGCCGGCCGCGATGCGGGCGTCGGACGCGCGCGCCATGTCCATGGCCTTGTCCGCCGTCACCTCGACATAGGCGTTCAGGGTCGGATTGGCGGTCTCGATATTGGTCAGGAAGGCCTGGGTGATTTCGGCCGAGGAAAAGTCCTTGGCCTTCAGGCCGTCGACGGCGCCCTTGAGGGTCAGTTTGGTCAGGTCGCTCATGACTATTCGACCACCTTGGGCACGACGAAGAAGCCGTCGGCGGACTTCGGGGCGTTGGAGAGGACGGCGTCGATCTTGTCGCCATCGGTGACCACGTCCTCGCGCAGGCGCAGGGGCTGGGCGACGTTCGAGGTCATGGGCTCGACGCCGTCGACATCGACCTCGTTCAGTTGCTCGATCCACTGCAGGATGCCGTTCAGCTCCTGGGCCAGCGGCTCCAGCCGATCCTCGGGGGTCTTGATGCGGGCGAGATGCGCAACCTTGCGCACCGTCGCAGCGTCGATGGCCATGCGGCCCTCCAAACACACAATATGAAGTTGAAACACACGCTAGGTGTGACAGTCGAAGCGGTCGGATTAGCCGCCCGCACCGGGATTCACAAGGATAAGACGCCGGGCGTTCGACGCCGCATCATTGCGTCGTGCTAACATCGACCGCATTAGGCGGCGTCTCGCCGTTCCAGACGAAGTCGATCTGCACCGTCCGATCCGCCTTCAGAATATTCCCGTCCGGCCCCGCCGTGTCCTGACGCACCGCCAGCACCACGCGTCCGGCCTTCGCCTCGACCACTCGCCATTCGGCGTAATCGCCCAGCGAATAGACGCTCCAGCCTTCGGCCGGGCCGCCGAACAGGGCGAAATAGGTCACCAGGCCGTTCACCGCAGGATCGCCGCCAGACAGGCTGAAGACCTTGGCGCTCAGCGCCGGCAGGGCGTGGAACTGCGAGACGTCGGCTGCCGTGCCCATCTCCTCGCGGGGAATGACGGGACGAGGCGCGGACGGACCGAGCGGCCGGGGCGAGGCCTCGGCCACGGACATTGGCGTGGGCGCGGGCTGGGCGCCCGCCGTCTTGCGCGGCGTCTCGGCCGGCCCGCAGCCGCACAGACCCACGGCCAGAACCACCGCCGCAGTCAGGGAAACCCTGCGCATTTCGCCGTCCTCCTTCTTCTGTGCGATCACCATCGCCTTTGACTTAAGGCCGCGCCAGTCCTAACCGCAGGCCGTGCCCGTTCTCGACCTCCTCGACCTGCCCGCCGCCTGCCCGCCCGACACGCCGTGGATGGGGCTGGATCTGGGCGAGAAGACCATCGGCGTCGCCGTGTCGGACTCCACCCGCCTGATCGCCTCGCCGCTGGAGTTGATCAGAAAGTCCAAGTTCACGCTGGAGGCCGAACAGCTGTTCAAGCTGATGGCCCACCGCAAGGTTTCGGCCCTGGTGATCGGGCTGCCCGCCAATATGGACGGAACCGAAGGCCCCCGCGCCCAGTCGTGCCGCGCCTTCGCCCGCAATCTGGAGCGGCTGCGCCCCATCAACATCGCCTTCTGGGACGAGCGGCTGTCCACCAGCGCCGTCGAACGTTTCCTGATCGAGGACCTGGACCTGAACCGCAAGCGCCGGGCGCAGGTCGTGGACCGCACCGCCGCCGCCTGGATTCTGCAGGGGGCGCTGGATCGGGTGCGGGATCAGGCGACCTGGGTTTGACGGCCCTGATCGCCGGCGTCCTGCCGGTCTTTCTGATGATCGCCCTGGGCTATGGGCTGCGAAAATCCGGCTTCCTGCCCGATGAGGCCTGGCGGCCGATCGAGAAGCTGTCGATCAACATCTTCTACCCCAGCTTCCTGATCCCCGCGATCTGGCACGCGGACCTGGCCGGCGGCGGGGCGACGGTGGCGGGGGCGGCGGCGGTGGGGGCGACGCTGATCGTGGCGGCGGCGACATTGGCGGCCAAGCCTCTGATCACCCTGGACGGCCCGGCCTACACCAGCGTCTTCCAGGGGGTGATCCGCTGGAACAGCTTCGTCTTCGTGCCGGTGATCCAGTCGGTCTATGGCTCGGAGGGGACAGCCATGGCGGCGGTCGCCATCGCCTTCATCATTCCGGTGACCAATATCGCCTGTGTCGCGGTGCTGGCCAAATGGGGGTCGTTGCGGCGCGAGCCGTCGGCCTTGGGGCTGGCGAAGTCGATGCTCGCCAATCCCATCCTGCTGGCCTGTCTGATCGGCCTGGCGCTGAACCTGTTGCGCGTGCCCCTGATCCCCGGCCTGTCGGATGCGATGGATCTGCTGGGCGCCGCCGCCCTGCCGCTGGGGCTGATCGTCGCCGGGGCGGGGCTTTCGTTTGCCGAGGTCAAGCGAAGCCGCACCACCATCGCCGCCGTCACCCTGGTCAAGCTGGGGGTCATGCCGCCGCTGATGTGGTTCATCGCCTGGGCCCTGGGCGGCGACAGCCTGGCCCAGGGCATCGCCCTGATCTGCGGGGCCGCGCCGGGATCGGCCGCCTCCTACATCCTGGCGCGCCAGATGGGCGGGGACGCGCCCCTGATCGCCGGGGTCATCGCCCTGACCACCGTGGGCAGCGCCGTGGTCATCCCCATTCTTCTGGCCCTGTTCCATTTCGTCTGACTCGCGTTCAGGCCGAGTCGCGCCTATAGCCGCGTCTCGATGACCCAGCCCCAAGACGTCACCGACCAGACCATCCGCGACCGGCTGGTTCCGTTCCCGAAACCCCACTTCCTCGCCGCGTCGGACCTCAATCCGTATGTGACGCCGCAGTTGCTGGACCTCGGCGACGCCTTCGTCGACTTCAATCGCCAGTCCTCCAAGGCCCTGGACCTGCTGCACGGCCGCACGGTCGTGAACCTGTTCTTCGAGAACTCGACCCGCACCTCCTCCTCATTCGAGATCGCCGCCAAGCGGCTGGGCGCCGACGTGGTGACCATGCCGGTCGGCTCGTCCTCGGTGAAGAAGGGCGAGACCCTGATCGATACGGCGGTGACGCTGAACGCGATGAAGCCGGACATTCTGGTCATCCGCCATTCGGCCTCGGGCGCCGCGGAACTGCTGAGCCAGAAGGTCGGCTGCGCCGTCGTCAACGCCGGGGACGGTCGCCACGAACACCCAACCCAGGCCCTGCTGGACCTGCTGTCGATGCGCCGCGCCTTCGGCGATGTGACCAGCCTGACCGTCGCCATCTGCGGCGACATCACCCACAGCCGCGTGGCCCGCTCCAACGTCGCCCTGCTTCAGATGATGGGCGCGCGGGTGCGCCTGATAGGCCCGCCGACCCTGGTGCCCGGCGACGCCGACCGCTGGGGCTGCGAGGTCTTCCACGACATGCGCGAGGGGCTGGCCGGCTGCGACGTGGTGATGATGCTGCGGCTTCAGTTGGAGCGGATGGCCGGCGCCCTCGTGCCCTCGACCCGCGAATATTTCCGCTTCTGGGGCCTGGATCGCGAGAAGCTGGCCTGGGCCAAGCCGGGCGCTCGGGTGATGCACCCCGGGCCGATGAACCGGGGCGTCGAGATCGATTCCGACGTGGCCGACGACCTGGACGTCTCCCTGATCCAGGATCAGGTCGAGATGGGCGTCGCCGCCCGCATGGCCGTGCTGGCCTCCCTCTCCGCCCGTTGGGGGGACAAGTGATGGACGCCGCTCAAATCCTCCCCCGCATCGCGGGGGAGGGGGACCGCGCGCAGCGTGGTGGAGGGGGCGGAAGCGGATTCCGCATCTGCCGCCGACCTTCCGATCCATTGCAGCCGTTCGGCATCGGGCGCGCCCTCGCCCCCTCCACCGCTTCGCGGTCCCCCTCCCCCGTTCCGCTTCGCTTCTCGGTGGAGGATTTCCGATGACCACCGTCGCCATCATCAACGCCCGCCTGCTGGACCCCGCCACCGACTATGACGGCCCCGGCGGCGTCCTGATCGAGAATGGCCGCATCGTCCGCGTCGTCCACGGCGCAGCGCCCATCGACGCCGACCAGGTCATCGACGCCGACGGCCTGTGCCTCGCGCCCGGCCTGATCGACATCCGCGTCAAGACCGGCGAACCGGGCGCCGAGCCCAAGGAGACGCTGAAGTCCGCCAGTCTGGCCGCGGCGGCCGGGGGCGTGACCACCATCGTCGTCCAGCCCGACACCGACCCCGCCGTCGACGACCCGGCGATGATCGACTTCATCCAGCGACGCGGCGCGGCCCTGAACCTGGTCAATGTCCGCGCCGCCGGCGCCGCGACCAAGGCCCTCGACGGCCAGCGGATGGCCGAGATCGGCCTGATGGACGAAGCCGGCGCCCTGTATTTCACCGACGGCGACAAGGTCATCGTCAACAGCCGCACCCTGCAACGGGTGATGAGCTACGCCGCCGCCTTCAACGCCCTGATCGCCTGCCGCCCCTCCGACCCGTGGCTGACCGAAGGCGCCGTCGCCGCCTCGGGCGAACTGGCCACCCGCTTGGGCCTGTCCGGCAGCCCGGCCATCGCCGAGCGCATCGGGCTGGAGCGGGATCTGGCCCTGGTCGAACAGACCGGCGCCCGGTTCCTGGTCGACCAGATCTCGACCGAAGGCGCGCTGGAGACCCTGGCCCGCGCCCGCGCCAAGGGGCTGGAGGTCGCAGTCAGCGTTTCGATCAACCACCTGTGCTTCAACGAGGTGGATATCGGCGACTACCGAACCTTCTACCGCCTGGACCCGCCGCTACGCTCGGAAGCTGACCGTCAGGCCCTGATCGAGGCCGTGCGCGAAGGCCTGATCGACGTCATCACCTCCGCCCACGCCCCGGCCCCCGCCGAGGACAAGCGCCGTCCCTTCGCCGAGGCCGCGCCCGGCGCCATCGGCCTGGAAACCCTGCTGCCCGCCGCCCTGACCCTGCACCACGAGGACGGGCTGGACCTGCTGGACGTCCTGCGTCCCCTGACCCAGGGTCCCGCCGCCCTGCTGGGTCTCGACGCCGGCGTCCTGGCCGAAGGCGCGCCCGCCGACCTGGTCCTGTTCGACCTCGGCGCCCCCGTCATCATCGACGCCGACGCCCTGCACTCCAAATCCAAGAACTCGCCGTTCGACGGACGCAGGCTCCAGGGCAAGGTGATCGGAACCTGGGTCGGCGGCCGCAAGGTTCACTGACCTTCGGCTTTCCGCCACATTCCGCCCTAGGCTCAACGACAGTGAAGCTTATTGGGGAATCGGTCATGACGATCTGGAAACGCACCGCAGGCCTTGGGCTGGTCCTGCTGGCCGGCGCCGTCATGGGCTGTTCGGAACGGGCCGACGCCCAGTCCTCGCCTGCCCCCGACGCCCCGGCCGAACCCGCGCCCTATGTGCTGACGGGCACACAGGTCTGGACCGTGCCGGACCCCGTTTCCGGTCGCGACGACCAGGTCTTCGTCAGCCTGCCCGCCAGCTACGAGACCAGCCCCCAGCGGCGCTATCCGGTCCTCTACGTCACCGACGCGGACTACGCCTTCCCCATCCTTCGCCAGATCGCGCGGCGTGTGAACCTGGACGGCCCCGTGGTCGAGGAGTTCATCCTGGTCGGCCTGTCCTATTCGCGCGGCGACAGCGGCACGGTCAGCCGCAATCGCGACTACACCCCGACCCCGCACGGCCCGCGTCGCGCCAGCTCGATGGTCCACGGCCAAGGCCCCGCCTATCAGACCTATCTGAAGACCCAGGCCCTGCCCTTCGTCGAAGGCCGCTTCCGCATCGATCCCGCGCGCCGCATCCTGTTGGGCCATTCCTACGGCGGCCTGCTGGGCGCCCAGATCCTGTTCACCGACCCCGGCCTGTTCCACGCCTATGTCCTGGGCAGCCCGTCCTTCTGGTACGACAAGCGCCACATCATGGGGATGGAGGCCGACTACGCCCGCACACATCGCGACCTGCCCGCCGACGTCTTCATGTACATCGGCGGCTGGGAAGTCCCCGGCCCCGACCGCCGCAACACCTCCGGCGCCGACATGGTCGCCGATGTCCGCACGATGGAGCGCACCCTGAAATCGCGCGCCTATCCGAGCCTGACCGTCCGATCCACGATCCTGGCCGACGAAGACCACCTGACCGTCGCCCCCGTCGGCTTCACCCGCGCCCTGATGGCGGTGCTGCCGGCGAAACCGTGATCAGCGCACCCGCTCGCACGTCGCCGCCTTGGCCACCTCTGCGCCCAGCACCGACTTGACCGCCAGCGGCGTGTCGGTGGCGATCACGGTCACGCCCTGGCGCGCCAGGTCGCGGTATTCCGACACGTCGCCGTCGGCGGCGTATCGGTCGTCGCGGCGCACGCCCTCCCGGCCCAGGGTGCCGAACTGCACCTCGACCCCGGCATCGCGCAGCGCGCGCCACAGGACCGGCCGTTCCTCGCGCGTCCCGGTCCAGGCCAGGATCTGCGGCGCGTTCAGCCCCTGCAGGTCATCCACGCCGCTCAGTCCGGCCGAAATCATCATCTCCGGCGCCATGGCCGCGACCGCCCGCGCGTCGGCCTCGTTATAGGTGATCAGGATCACCCGGTCTCCCGCCCGCGACCGGCGCACCTGATCGATCACGGCCCGCGCCAGATCGACGGTCGTCTCGCCGTCGGCGGGCTTCAGGTCGATGCTGGCGATGCCCCCGACGCGCCCGGCGGCGTCCAGCGCCTCGCCCAGGGTCGGCGGCGCGGCGCGGGTCAGGACGCCGTTCGACGCCTTCAGCCGCGCCTGTTTGACCTGCGCCAGGGTCAGGTCCGCGACTCGCCCGCGCCCGGTCGTTGTCCGCTCCATCGTCTCGTCGTGCATCAGCACCAGATGCCGGTCCTTGGTCAGGACGACGTCCAGCTCCAGGATCGCATTGGGAATGGCCCGTCCGGTCGCCTCGATGGCGGCGATGGAATTCTCGGGCTGATCAATGGCCGAGACCGCCCGGTGCGCCGAGATCGCCACGCCGCCGTCCCGCACGCAGTCGAAATATGCGGCCAAAGCCGGCCCTGCGGCAGGCGTTGAACCGACAGGCGGCGCGCCGACGCAACCTGCCGTGGAAAGCATCAGGATCACGGCGGCGGCGGCGGGGATTCGAGTCATGACAGTCTCCGGCAAGGCGGGCGGACCAGACGCTGCGCCGATCGTCGGGTCAAGAGGTCGGATCGCGCTTGCTCCGCGCCGCGCGCCGACGCATTTTGCCGCAACGACACGCGGGGAGCGAATCAACGTGCAGGATCTGGTGGGCCCCGCAATCGGGACCTTGGCGCTCGTCGCGCTGGGCGGCTATCTGCTCGGCTCGATTCCGTTCGGCGTGGTGATCACCCGCGCGGCTGGCGCCGGCGACGTGCGCAATATCGGCTCAGGCAATATCGGCGCGACCAATGTCCTGCGCACGGGCCGCAAGGACCTGGCCCTGGCGACCCTGCTGCTGGACGCCGGCAAGGGCGCCGTGGCCCTGCTGATCGCGCGAGCCCTGTTCGACAGCGAGGTCGCGGGCGCCATCGCCGGCGGCGCGGCCTTCCTGGGCCATCTGTTTCCCGTCTGGCTGGGCTTCAAGGGCGGCAAGGGCGTCGCCACCTTCTATGGCCTGCTGCTCGCCGCCGCCTGGCCCCTGGGCCTGATGGCGGGCGCCGTCTGGCTGATCAGCGCCTTCCTGTTCCGCTATTCCTCTCTGGCGGCCCTGATTTCGGCGGCGACCGCGCCGCTGCTGGCCCTGCTGCCGCTCGCCGTGGTCGGCCTGCCGGTGGGTCTGCCCGTCCTCGCTCTGACCGTCTTCGCCGCCGTCCTGATCTGGGTGCGTCACCACCAGAACATCGCCCGGCTGCTGAAGGGCGAGGAACCGCGTATCGGGGCCAAGAAGGCGTGAGCCTGAGCCCGGCCGAACGCTTCGCCCGGCTGCGGCTCGCCCGCACCGACCGCATCGGCCCCGTCACCTTCGCCCAGCTCCTCGGCCGCTACGGCTCCGCCGCCGACGCGCTGGACGCCCTGCCCGACCTGATCCGCAAGTCCGGCGCCGCCTCCACGCCCCCGCCGGTCGAGGCGGTCGAGCGTGAGATCGCCGCCGGCGACGCCATCGGCGCTCGCCTGCTGGTGCTGGGTGACGATGACTATCCCGAGATGCTGGCTGCCCTTGATCCGCCCCCGCCCATCCTATGGACGCGCGGCCGCGCCGACCTGCTGAACCAACCCGCCGTCGCCATCGTCGGCGCCCGCATCGCCTCGGCCGGCGGTCAGCGAATCGCGCGCGGCCTGGCGCAGCAGTTGGGTCAGGCCGGCCACGTCGTCGTCTCGGGCATGGCGCGCGGCATCGACGCCGCCGCCCACGAAGGAAGCATGGAGACCGGGACCGTCGCCGTCCTCGGCGGCGGGGTGAATGACATCTATCCCCCCGAACACGCCGACCTCTACGCCCGCCTGACGGAACACGGCTGCATCGTCTCCGAAAGTCCCGTCGGCGCCCGCGCCCAGGCGCGAGACTTCCCGCGCCGCAACCGCATCATCTCGGGTCTGTCGCGCGGCGTCGTGGTGGTCGAGGCCGAGATCAGGTCCGGCTCCCTGATCACCGCCCGCCTCGCCGCCGAACAGGGGCGCGACGTCTTCGCCGTGCCCGGCTCGCCGCTGGACCCGCGCGCACGCGGCCCCAACGAGCTGCTGCGTCAGGGCGCCATCCTGTGCGAGGGGATCGAGGACATCGACCGCGCCTTCAACACCCTGCGCACCCTGCGCGAGCCGGCGGCCGATCCGATGCGATTCGACGGCGAGATCGACGACGCCTTCCTCGACCGCGTCGCCGCCCTGCTGTCGCCCACCCCGACGCCGCGCGACGAGATCGCCCGCGCCCTGAACATCCCCGTCTCCCAGGTCGCCGCCGCCCTGCTGGAACTCAGCCTGACCGGCCGCGCCGAACTGCTGCCCGGCGGTCTGGCGTCCATCTAGGCCGGCGGGTGGCCAGCCACGCCCGCGACCTGTTCCAGCATCCCCGCCAGCCGGGCGTCGCCCTCGTCGCGCGCCAGCCGAGCCATTTCCAGCGCCATGGCGCCGATGTATTCCCGCGTGGGAAAGGCCGCCGCCTCTATGTCGGATCGGAACTCCGACGCGCTCGCCGATTGGGGGTGTGCCGTCGCCATGATCGCCTCCGTTGCCAGTTTCGCAATCTAACCGCGTTTCATTAAAACACAACTACCTTGGGCTGTAAGACGACAGGTGCGATTGACTCACGGCCCCGCTCCAACCACGTTCGCGCCCCTTCCCGAGACCGGACAGATATGAACCTCGTCATCGTCGAGAGCCCCGCAAAGGCCAAGACCATCAATAAGTATCTCGGCCCGGACTTCGAAGTCCTGGCCTCCTACGGCCACGTCCGCGACCTGCCGTCGAAGGACGGCTCGGTCCTGCCCGACGACGACTTCTCCATGCACTGGGAGGCCGACGCCAAGGGCGCCAAACGCCTGTCCGAAATCGCCGAGGCCGCCAAGCGCGCCGATCGCGTCATCCTGGCGACCGACCCCGACCGCGAAGGGGAAGCGATCAGCTGGCACGTGCTGGAAGTGTTGAACAAGAAGAAGGTGCTGAAGGACACGCACGTCGAACGCGTCACCTTCAACGCCATCACCAAGTCCGCCGTCCTCGACGCCATGGCCAATCCGCGCCAGATCGACATGGAGCTGGTCGAGGCCTATCTGGCCCGCCGCGCCCTGGACTACCTCGTCGGCTTCACCCTTTCGCCGGTCCTGTGGCGCAAGCTGCCGGGCGCCCGCTCGGCCGGTCGCGTTCAATCCGTCGCCCTGCGCATCGTCGTCGATCGCGAGATGGAGATCGAGAAGTTCAAGGCGCAGGAATACTGGTCCATCGAGGCCGACCTGAACGCCGACAGCCCGCCCTTCACCGCCCGCCTGGTCAAGCATGAGGGCAAGCGGATCCAGCGTCTGGACATCAAGGACGAGGCGACCGCCGCCGCCGCGCGCGCCGCCATCGACGCCGGCGACTTCACCATCAACTCGGTCGAGAAGAAGCCCGTCCGCCGCAACCCGGCCCCGCCCTTCACCACCTCCACCCTGCAGCAGGAAGCCTCGCGCAAGCTGGGCTTTTCGGCCCAGCGCACCATGCAGGCGGCGCAGAAACTGTATGAGGGCGTGGACGAGACCGGCGGCCTGATCACCTATATGCGGACCGACGGCGTCCAGACCACGCCCGAGGGCATCGCCCAGGCGCGCGAGGTCATCAGCCAGGCGTTCGGCCCGGCCTTCGTTCCGCAGGAACCCCGCTATTACAAGACCAAGGCCAAGAATGCTCAGGAAGCGCACGAAGCGATCCGGCCGACAAACATCGCGCGCCATCCCGACAGCCTGCGCCTCGAATCCGATCTTCAGCGGCTCTATGAGCTGATCTGGAAACGGATGGTCGCCTCCCAGATGGAGGCGGCCCGCATGGACCGCACCACGGTCGATATCGAGACCCCCGACGGCCTGACCGGCCTGCGCGCCACCGGCCAGGTGGTCACCTTCGACGGCTTCATGGCCGTCTATGAGGAAGGCCGCGACGAGAAGCAGAAGGGCGCCGAAGAAGACGAGAGCGACGACACCAGCCGCCTGCCCGCGCTGAAGGAAGGCGCCAAGGCCAAGGTGGACGCCATCCGCACCGACCAGCATTTCACCGAACCGCCCCCGCGCTATTCGGAGGCCACCCTGGTCAAGAAGCTGGAAGAGCTGGGCATCGGCCGCCCCTCGACCTACGCCTCGACCCTGTCGACCCTGCGCGACCGCGAATATGTCCGCGTCGACAAGAACCGCTTCTATCCCGAGGACAAGGGACGGCTGGTCACGGCCTTCCTGGAGCAGTTCTTCCGCAAATGGGTCGAATACGATTTCACCGCCGCGCTGGAGACGCGCCTCGACGAGGTGTCGGCCGGCCAACTGGACTGGAAGGTTCTGCTGCGCGAGTTCTGGTCGGACTTCCACGCCGCGACCCAGGCCGCCGGCGAACTGCGCACCACGGCCATCCTGGACGCCCTGAATGAAAGCCTGGGCGCCCACATCTTCCCGGCCAAAGAAGACGGCTCCGATCCACGCGAATGCCCCCTGTGCCACATCGGCCAGCTCAGCCTGAAGACCAGCCGTTTCGGCGCCTTCATCGGCTGCGAACGCTACCCGGACTGCAAATACACCCGCCCCGTCGCCAGCCCCTCGGCCGAGGACGGTTCGGCCGAGAGCGGCGACCGCGAACTGGGCATGGACCCGGAGACCGGCCAGCCGGTGCAGCTGAAGATCGGGCGTTTCGGCCCCTATGTCGAAATCACGCCGCCCGAAGGCGACAAGCCCAAACGCTCGTCCCTGCCCAAGGGGTGGTCGACGGCGTCCCTGACGCTGGACCAGGCCTTGCGCCTGCTCGCCCTGCCGCGCGAGGTCGGGGTTCACCCCGAGGACGGCAAGATGATCACGGCCGGCCTGGGCCGCTACGGCCCCTTCGTCCTGCACGCCGGCACCTACGCCAACGTCTCGGACATCGACGAGGTGTTCGAGGTCGGCCTGAACCGCGCCGTCGCCCTGCTGGCCGAGAAGCGCGCCGGCCGTCCCGGTCGCGGCGCCGCCACGGCCCCGCTCAAGGACCTGGGCGCCCACCCGGAAACGGGCGAGCCGATCCACGTCATGGCCGGCCGCTTCGGTCCCTACGTCAAGTCCGGCAAGATCAACGCCACCCTGCCCAAGGGCACGGCGCCCGAAGACCTGACCCTGGAAGACGCCCTGCCCCTTCTCGCCGCCAAGGCCGGCGCCGCACCGAAGAAGAAGGCCTCGGCCGCCAAGAAGGCCGCCGCCCCGAAAAAGGCCGCAGCCAAGAAACCGGCCGCGAAGAAGGCTGCAAAGCCGAAGACCGAAGACTGACGCCCAACGTCTCCTCCCCACAACGTGGGGAGGGGGACCGCGCGTAGCGTGGTGGAGGGGCTCTTTCCGCCCCACAGCCGCCTGCGATGCGGCACAGAACCCCTCCGTCACGGCGCGAAGACGCGCCGCGCCACCTCCCCGCTTCGCAGGGAGGAGACGAAGCCTCATGGCGCGAATCCCCCGCGCGCCCTATCTTTCTGCCCTCATGCCCATCCGCCGCCTCTCGCCCGAAACCGTCAACCGCATCGCCGCCGGCGAGGTGGTCGAGCGGCCGGCCAGCGCGATCAAGGAACTGGTCGAGAACGCCCTGGACGCCGGGGGCCGCAATATCGAGATCCAGGCCGACGGCGGCGGTCTGTCGCGCATCCTGATCGCCGACGACGGCAAGGGCATCCCCAGGGCCGAACTGCCCCTGGCCATCGAACGCCACGCCACGTCCAAGCTGGAGCCGGACGACGCCGGCGACGTGGACCTGCTGCGCATCCACACCCTGGGCTTCCGGGGCGAGGCCCTGCCCTCGATCGGCTCGGTCGCCCGCCTGTCGATCACCACCCGGTCCCGCGACGAGACCGAGGCCTGGGCCATCACGGTCGAGGGCGGCGACACCCGTCCCCTGGCCCCCGCCCCCTTCCCCGGCCCGCACGGCGCGCGAGTCGAGGTGCGCGACCTCTTCTACGCCACCCCCGCCCGGCTCAAGTTCATGAAGTCCGAACGGTCCGAGGCCATGGCCATCTCGGAGGAGATCAAGCGCCAGGCCATGGCGCACGAGGCCGTCGCCTTCACCCTGTCGCTGGACGGCAAGGTCACCCTGCGCCTGCCCGCCGAACACCCCGGCGACGAGGGGCGGCTGAAGCGGCTGTCCGCCCTCTTGGGCCGCGACTTCGAGGCCAACGCCCTGCTGATCGATCAGGAGCGGGACGGCGTGCGCCTGTCGGGCTACGCCGGCCTGCCCACCTATTCGCGCGGCAATGCGGCGCATCAGTATCTGTTCGTCAACGGCCGCCCGGTGAAGGACCGGCTGCTGCAAGGGGCCCTGCGCGGCGCCTATGCCGACTTCCTGGCGCGGGACCGGCACCCGGCCGCCGTCCTGTTCCTCGACATCGACCCGCTCTACGTGGACGTCAACGTCCACCCCGCCAAGGCCGAGGTCCGGTTCCGCGATCCGGCCCTGGTGCGCGGCCTGATCGTCGGCGCTCTGCGCCACGCGCTCCACGCCGCCGGCCACCGCGCCTCCACCACAGTCGCCGCCGATACGCTGTCCAGCTTCCAAGCCCACACCGGCCTCTCCACCGGTCCCGCCTACAGCCCCAGCGCCCCCTCGGCCCAAGGCTTCAGCGGCTGGACCGGCTGGTCCCAGCCCGCCGCGGCCGCGCAAGTTCTCCCCGGCCTCAACGAACGCAGCGCCCGCGTCGAACCGTCCTGGGACGCCCCGTCATGGCCCCAGCAAGCGCCCACCGACGCCGACCCCGCCGCTCACGACTCACCCTTCACCCCTCACGCCCCCACCGACCCCCTCGACTACCCCCTGGGCGCCGCGCGGGGCCAACTCCACGCCAACTATATCGTCGCCCAGACCCGCGACGGCCTGGTCATCGTCGATCAGCACGCCGCCCACGAGCGGCTGGTCTATGAGCGGATGAAGGCTCAGATGGCCGAGGGGTCCGTGACCCGCCAGGCCCTGCTGACGCCCGAGGTGGTCGATCTGGACCCCGCCGAGGCCGAACGCGTCGCCTCGCGCGCCGAGGAGCTGGCCGAGATGGGCCTGATCGTCGAGGCCTTCGGCGCCGGCGCCGTCCTGGTGCGCGAGACCCCGGCCATGCTGGGCGACACGGACGTTCAGGGCCTCATACGCGACATCGCCGACGACCTGTCCGAACACGGCCAGGCCCTGTCGCTCAAGGAACGCCTCGCCGCCATCTGCGGCACAATGGCCTGCCACGGCAGCGTCCGCTCCGGCCGCGTCCTCTCGGCCCCCGAAATGAACGCCCTCCTCCGCCAGATGGAAGCCACCCCGCATTCGGGCCAGTGCAACCACGGCCGCCCCACCTATGTGGAGCTGAAGCTGCACGATCTGGAGAAGCTGTTCGGGCGGCGGTGAGTGGTGAAGGGTGAGCGGTGCGCGTTTGCGCCCACGCCAACCCCCGTCGTCGGGTGTTCGCCTCCACCCCGTTGCGGCATCTTCGGGGGACCGCACCCACCCCACCTCGTCATCCTAGGGCTTGTCCCTAGGATCCATACTCCCGGTGTCTGATGTCGGCGCACCCTGCGGACGCACCGGGCGTCTGGATCCTCGCCACAAGGGCGAGGATGACGGGAAGTCGAGGGCCACATCCTCAGCACCCGCCGGCTCCGCTCGCCCCGCGCCCCACCTCCCCCGTCGTCATCCTAGGGCTTGTCCCTAGGATCCAGACTCCCGGTCCCGACACCGGCGCACCCTGCGGACACACCGAGCGTATGGATCCTCGCCACAAGGGCGAGGATGACGGGAAGTCGGGGGCCACATCCTCAGCACCCGCCGGCTCCACTCGTCCTGCTCGCCCCGCCTCCCCCGTCGTCATCCTAAGGCCTGTCCCTAGGATCCAGACTCCCGGTCCCGATGCCCTCGCACCCTGCGGACACACCGGGCGTATGGATCCTCGCCACAAGGGCGAGGATGACGGGAAGTTGGGAGCAAACAGTTCCTATCAGCGAAGGTTACCTCGCCAACTCCAGCTCCCTGCGGAATTCGCTCACGGCTTCACGTCTCCCCTCCGAGATCACATCGGCCGCATATACTGCGTCCCTTTCAGCCTCATCATCAACGCACTGCGCCCAGCGCCTGACTTCGGCGGGAAATTGCTCGCGCTCCCAGTCTGATGACCATGATCGCGGAATATCCGGCTTCATGCAGCTAGGTTCCCATTCCAAACGGCTCAGAAAGGAAGAAAACTTACCCTTTGGGCCGAAGATGCTCTGACTTGCAGCCTGACCGCCGCCCAAGCCGATCAGCAAGCACAGCGAGCCTAAAACAAAACGATTCCTGATCATTGCGTCCCTCCGCATCGTCCTATGCGCCAGCAATCATGGGTTGACCATGACCCGTACTCGTCGTCATCCTAGGGCCTGTCCCTAGGATCCAGACTCCTGGTCTACAAATCGACGCATCCTGCGGTCACGCATTCTAAGGAACCATGACACCAAGTGATAAATATCCCACCAATCATTGCGCGCATTACAGACCTTCTAAATCAAGATACTGATTCCAGCATCACGTACGCCGCCCTGGAGGCTCGCCTTGCTCTTGAAAAAGTTTGTTACAATCGTCTTCGGCAATGCCACGACTACATATCACATGAAGACTTGAAGAAATGGCAGCCAAATCAAGTAGTTAATATTCTCATTAACGAAGTTGACCAACACGCCACATCCACCAGAACTCTAAGTATTTCTCGCCTACCTGCTGTGGATGGCAGAAATCCGAAAGACGAAGAATACGTCGAAATCGGAACAGAGGTCGGATTTGATCCGAAGCTAATCGGAAAACTTTGGAATGCCTTGGCGAAATTGGCGCTTCATGTGCGACTACCTCAGAGCAAAAATGACGCCGTCCCGGACTATGGCGACAAAGAAAAAATCAAATCAAAGGTTCTAGACGTAATTTCAGAACTGAAAAGACTATCAAATACTACGATGACCTTCTCTGGAATCGGAGAAGAAGTTTCTTTTGAATGTGATTGCGGAGCAAAGAACCGCAGGCGTGCAAGTTTACTTAAACAAGAACAAGTCGTATCCTGCATCAATCCTGAATGCGCAGGCAGTTGGCATGTCCGAACCGACGGCGCAGACATCGGGTTTCAGGCTAGACTGGCGCATATAAAGTGCGAACAGTGCACCAAGTGCAATCACATCCCATGGCGCACCGTGGCCTCAATGAAATACGATCAGGTTGGATCTTTTTCTTGCGACCCTTGCGGGCACAAGAATTATTTTAACTGGCTCCTCAAACAAGTTCGGCCCGAACCAGTTTTGGAGCAATGAATTGTCCCCCTCCATCCTCTTCGTCTGCCTCGGCAACATCTGTCGCTCGCCCCTCGCCGAGGCCGCCCTTCGCGCCGAGGCCGACCGGCTCCGCCTCGACCTGATCGTCGATTCCGCCGGGACCGGGGACTGGCATGCGGGCGAGCCGCCGGACCCGAGGGCGCAGGCGACGGCGCGGCGGCATGGGGTCGAGATTTCGGGGTTGCGGGCGCGGCAGGTGACGCAGGCCGATTTCCGCCGCTTCACC
Source organism: Brevundimonas sp. PWP3-1b1 (assembly GCF_049896065.1). Lineage (NCBI taxonomy): Bacteria > Pseudomonadati > Pseudomonadota > Alphaproteobacteria > Caulobacterales > Caulobacteraceae > Brevundimonas > Brevundimonas sp. PWP3-1b1. Next base: position 1,805,566 of record NZ_JAFCTO010000001.1, read on the forward strand.
CATGTGGTGGCCCTGGACCACGACAATCTGGAGAACCTGCGCCGCCTGGCGCCGGCAGACGCGACCGCCGAACTCAGCCTGCTGCTCGACCACGTCCCCGGCCGCGAGGGCCAGGCCGTGACCGACCCCTATTTCGGCGACGATGCCGGGTTCGAGATCACCTGGGCCGAGGTGACGGCCGCCGCGCGCGGGTTGGTCGAAAAGCTGTAACCCTCTCCCGTTGGGAGAGGGCTTGAGCGCCCGAGAGCGCGAGCGATCGGCCTTCGCGCGAAAGGGTGAGGGTCGGGCGTTGGACTTGAGTCGCTGCGACGGCTGACGCCGACGGACGCATCCAACCCTCACCCGGCCCTTCGGGCCACCTTCTCCCAACAGGAGAAGGAAGCAGAAACCCACGTCCGTATTTGACGTAGCGTTGGTTTACGGCTGCGGTCATGACCGACGTTTATCGCATCCGCGCCGCTCAAACCTGGGCCCAGGCCCGCGCCGACTATTTGTCCGGCCTCAGCGCCGAGGCCGTGTGTCGCCGCCACGACCTGGGCCTGTCCGCCTTTCGCCGTCGCGCCCGCAAATACGGCTGGCGGCGCAGCGATCAGGTCGAGCCGCCGCCGGGCGAGATCGACCTCGCCCTCTACGACGACCTGGACATGGACGACCTGGCCCGCACCGCACGCCTGCGCTTCGCCGAGGCGGTGGAGAGCGGGCGCGCGACGGACGCCCGCCGCTGGCGGCGTCTGGCCGACGAACTCGCCAGAGAGTCCCGCGATCACGACGCCGACTTCTTCAAGGGCCAGAGCCGCGAGGAAGTCCGCGCCTGCCTCGACGAGATGCGTCGCGAGATCGCAGAGGAGGACGAGGCCCTGCTGGGTCCGCCGCCCGAGGACTGATCCCGTTGCGACTCGCTCGCAAAAATCTGCACGAAAGTGCACTCAAAAAAATTGGAGTGCACTTTTCCCGCTCAGGCGGTCGGGGTCAGGGCCTTGAGGAACAGCACCCGCGCCGCCCCATAGTCCCGCGCGTCCAGCCGCTGATAACCGGGCGTGTCGATGTCCGGCTCGTCCGACCCGCGCTCGAACACCACCAGGGCGCCGGGCTTGAGCCAGTTCCCCTCCAGCAGCCGCAGCAGCGTCTGTTCCCCCAGCCCCTTGCCATAGGGCGGGTCCAGGAAGGCGATGTCGAAGGCCTCGCCGTCCGATCCGGGCCTGACGCCCAGGTCCGTGGCGCTGCGCCGATGCACACGGGTGCGCCCCATGACCCCATAGGCGTCGGCGTTCTCACGGATGGCGCCCCTGGCCCCGTCGTCCGTCTCGACGAACAGGCAGAACCCCGCTCCCCGGCTGACCGCCTCGAACCCCAGGGCGCCCGAGCCGGCGTACAGGTCGATGACCCGCGCGCCCTGCAGGCTCTCGGCCCAGGCGGCGTGTTCCAGCACGTTGAACACGGCCTGCCGCGCCCGGTCCGAGGTCGGGCGCGTGCCCTGCCCCTCCGGCGCGACGATGGCCCGGCCCTTCAGACTTCCGGCGACGATCCGCACGGCGTCAGTCCTGCGGCGGCGCGAACTGCGCCCACAGCTGTTCGGTCGTCAGGCGCGGCCGGTCGCCCGCCAGCGCATAGCCGTCCGGCTTGCTCTCGATGCAGAACTCGTCCTCCAGCGCAAAGGCCGTCGGATCGTCGAACGCCTGGGCCGAGACCATGGTGATTGCGCCGTCATTGGAGCGCCAGAACAGGCCGGTCCCGCAGGCGGGACAGAACTGGCGCGTCGCCCATTCGGACGAGGCGTAGGTCGCCACATCCCCCTGGACCTCGACGCTGTCGCCGCAATCGACGCTGAACAGGATGCCGCCCGACTGCCGTCGGCAGGTGGGGCAATGGCAGGCGTGCATGCCGCCGTTAGGCTTGGCGGTGAAGCTCACCGCGCCGCACAGGCACCGGCCGGACAGGCGTACATCCATCGTCAGCTCTCCATTCGCCTCTTAGCGCGGCGTGCGGGGCTTGCCCCCCGGCGCGCGACCGCTGGTGCCCGAAGGCCCGGCCGGCTTGCCGCCGCCGGTGCGGGGCGGCCGGACCTCACGGCTGCTGCCGCTCGCGCCGAAGCCGCGCGGCTTGAAGTCGCGTTTGGCGCCCTCTGGGCCGGCCGCCGTGCGCGGCTTGTATTCGCGCTTGGGCCCGTCGCTGGCGCGCGCCGGAGCGCCTTCGCGCGGCGTATAGGTGCGGGCCGGACGGTCGCCGTCTTCGCGCGGCGTGTAGGCGCGCGCCGGGCGTTCGCCGTCCTCGCGCGGCTTGAAGGTCTTCTTGGGATGGACGGTGCGGGGCGTCGCCTTGGCCCAGCCTTCCTTCTTGGGCGGCCGCTCGCGGCGCTCGACCGCGTCGGCCTGGGCCGTCTCGGCGGCGCGGACGCGGCTGGGCTTGCGCGACGGGTCCGACATGGCCGAGCCGGAGTTGCCCTTGAGGATCGGCGTGGACACCCGACGACCGGGGATGGGCGCCGGCGTCTCGACCGTATTGCCCATCGGCAGGTTCTCGGGCCGGATATAGTCGGCCAGCAGCTCGCGGATCACGCGCGGCCCGATCTCCTCGACCGACCCGACGGGCAGGACGTCCAGGCGGAACGGACCATAGGCCAGGCGGATCAGGCGGTTGACCGTCAGGCCGACGGACTCCAGCACCTTGCGGACTTCGCGGTTCTTGCCCTCGGTGATCGAGACCGAGATCCACAGGTTGCTCGGCGTCCGGCCGTCCTCGGATTTGGACTCCTTGGCCTTGTCCAGCGTCGCCACCATGGGACCGTAGGAGATGCCCTCCACGACGGCGCCGTTCTTCAGCTCGTCCAGCTGCGCCTGGGTGATCTTGCCACGCGCCCGCGCCCGGTACTGACGCACCAGCCCGGCCGAGGGCAGTTCCATCGCCCGGCTCAACTCGCCGTCGTTGGTCAGCAGCAGCAGGCCTTCGGTCGACAGATCCAGCCGTCCGATCGAAATCACGCGCGGCAGTCCGGCCGGCAGGGCGTCGAACACCGTCGGGCGTCCGGTCGGATCCCTGTGGCTGGTCAGCAGGCCGGCGGGCTTGTGATAGCGCCAGACCCGCGTCGCCTGGGTCGAACCGATGGGCTTTCCATCGACCGTGATCACGTCGTCGCGCGTCACCAGTGTGGCGGGCGTGTCCAGGATGCGGCCGTTCACCGCCACCTTTCCCAGGCCGATCAGCCGCTCGACCTCGCGGCGCGAGGCGATGCCGGCGCGGGCCATGGTCTTGGCGATTCGTTCGGCGCGCAGGGGCGTGTCTGGCGTCTTCGACGGCTTTCCGTCCTTGCCCGCGCCCCGATCGCTGCGAGGCCGGTCCGGCTTGTCGCCAAACCGCTTTGCGCCGTCTTCGCGAGGGCCGCGCGGCTTGTCGCCGAAAGGGGTCTTCCCGTCGCCGCTCTTGCGGGGACCGGAGGATTTAAAGGGCCGGGGCGACCGTTCGTCTTGACGGGCGCGGGGCTTCTTGTCGTTGTCGTCTGTATGGCGGACCATGATGAGCGGTTCATGCGCATGGCGCTGGACCAAGCGCAAGCGGCGGCGGACGCAGGAGAGGTGCCTGTGGGTGCAATTCTTGTCGATCCTGGCTCAGGTGAGGTAATTTCGACCGGCGCCAACGGTCCCATAGCGTCACGCGACCCCACCGCCCATGCCGAGATCGTGGCCATGCGTCGCGCGGCGACGGCCCTGGACAACTACCGCCTGACCGGCCTGACCCTGTATGTGACGCTGGAGCCCTGCGCCATGTGCGCCGGCGCCATCAGCCACGCCCGCATCGGCCGCGTCGTCTGGGCCGCCGACGATCCCAAGGGCGGCGCGGTGATCCACGGCCCGCGCCTGTTCGAACAACCCACCTGCCACTGGCGCCCGACGACGAACTCAGGTCTTCTGGGGCAAGAGGCGTCCACCCTGCTCAAATCCTTCTTCCGTCAAAGGCGGGGAACGGCGGCAGGCGGCGCACGTTAGAACGCCGCGAAAGCTGCGCTGTTGGGCGTCGCCGTGGAGGGAATGTCGTTGTTCAAGCCGGATCTGCCGCAGTCGATCGTCTTCAGCGGCCTCGCCGCCCTCGCTCTTTTGACCGCCTGCGGTCCCGACCCCGACAAGGCGCCCACCACCGGCGACGAGGTCAAGGAACGCGCCATCGACGCTCAGACCGCCCGAAAACGCACCGGCGCCGAGCTTCAGGACCGCACCCTGAACCGCGTCGTCCACACCGTCTATCTGTGCGACAATGGCGAGCGCCTGTCGGTCGATTTCGACAATCCGCGCCAGATGGCCACCATCCGCAACTCGTCCGGCGAGGCCATCGACCTGTATCAGGAACGCGCCGCCGACGGCATCTGGTACCGCGCCTCCAACGTCGAACTGCGCGGCAAGGGCGTCCTCGCCACCTGGTCCGTCGAAGGCCGGCAACCGACCGAATGCCGGGCGGTGGACTAAAAAGCCTAGCCTCTGCGCGAGGTCGGACGCGGGGCCAGTTGGTCGAGCGCCTCCGCATTGTCCCGCCCCCAGGCATAGAGCAGCTCGACCGGTTCCACGAACCGCACGCCCAGGTCCGTCAGTCGATATTCGACGGCGGGCGGCATCGTCTCCAGCACATGGCGGCTGATCAGGCCGCTGACCTCCATCTCGCGTAGTGTCTGGGTCAGCATCTTCTTGGACACGCCCGGCAGGCTGCGCAGCAGGACGCCGGCCCGCGCGCACCCGCTATGACGGGCATGAAGCGTGTGCAGAACCATACTGGTCCATTTGGTCGCGAACAGCTCCAGCACCCGCCGGGGCGCGCAGTCCTCGCGCCAGTCCTCGTCTTCGCCGTTCGCCAGCATAGTGGTCACCTTCCGGGAGCCAGGTCCCCAAATGGTGCCTTCTAGCGACCCGGCGCCGGCTCCACTAGGTGTGCCCTCAAGACGAAGCAGACGAAGCGGAGATGACGATGTCGAAAACAGCCCTTGTCGTGGGATCCAGCGGAATCGCCGGCGGCGCGGTTGCGGCCGAACTCGTGGCCCAGGGCTGGTCGGTGCTCGGCCTCGCCCGCAGGCCGGTCGCGCAGGCGGGCGTCTTCCCGATCGTCGCCGACCTTCACGATCCGGCGGCGACAGCGGCGGCTCTCGCCGATGCGCGCCCCGACGCCGTCTTCTTCACCACCTGGGCGCGCCAGGCGACGGAGGCGGAGAACATCCGCGTCAACGCCGCCATGGTCCGCACCGTGCTGGACGCCGTGCGCCCGGCGGCCTCAGTCCGCCACGTCGCCCTGGTGACCGGCCTGAAACACTACCTCGGCCCGTTCGAGGCTTACGGCCAGGGCGTCCTGCCCCAGACCCCGTTCCGCGAGGAACAGGGCCGGCTGGATATCGACAACTTCTACTACGCCCAGGAGGACGAGGTCTTCTCCGCCGCCGAACGCGACGGCTTCGCCTGGAGCATCCACCGCCCCCACACCATCATCGGCAAGGCGGTCGGCAACGCCATGAACATGGGCACCACCCTGGCCGCCTACGCCAGCCTGTGCCGCGAGACCGGCCGTCCGTTCCGCTTCCCCGGCTCAGAGGCCCAGTGGAACGGCCTCACCGACATGACCAGCGCGACCCAGTTGGCGCGTCACCTGGTCTGGGCCGCCTCCACGCCCGCCGCGGCGAACCAGGCCTTCAACGTCGTCAACGGCGATGTCTTCCGCTGGAAATGGATGTGGGCGCGGATCGCCGAATGGTTCGGCCTCGTCCCAGCCGAGTTCGACGGCACGATCCTGCCCCTGGAGGTCCAGATGGCCGAAGATCACGCCGTCTGGCGCCAGATCGCCGAGCGCGACAACCTGATCGAGCCCGATCTGGATCGGCTGGCCTCGCCATGGCACACCGACGCCGACCTCGGCCGCCCCATCGAAGTGGTGACCGACATGGGCAAGAGCCGCCGCCTGGGCTTCCTCGACTACCAGCCCACCGACGACGCCTTCTTCGCCCTGTTCGAGCAGCTGAGGGCCGAACGGCTGATCCCCTGACGCCTCTAGGATGGTTGGGTTCCCAGAAGACGCAGTTGCTCGACGGCATTGGCATTGGCGGGATCCAGCGCCAGCGACCGCTGGTAGTTCTCCCTGGCCCGCACACGGTCGCCTGACCTTGCATAGGCCTCGGCCAGGCTGTCGTAGGCGTTGCCGCTCTGCGGATAGAGGCTGACGATCAGCTTCATTAAGGTCAGGGCGTCTGCGACCCGTCCTCTGGACAGCAGCCGATAGCCCCAGTTGTTCAGGTCGCTTTCCGACAGCGCGCCGGCGCCAGCCCGTGCTGCGAGTTCCGCCGCAACCCGCTCGGCCTGATCGAATCCTCCCGCTTCAAGCCGTTCCTGCAGCGCGGCCACGCCCGTCAACTTCATGCCGGGAATGAACCGGGTCGCGACGGAATCGACCAGTTCCTCGGGAGAGGCGCCGGCAAGATTGGTCAGGATGATCACCGCCACCCGATCCCTGGGATAGACGAAGAAGGCGGATCGGCCGCCGCCCGTCATCCCGACCGAAGGATGATCCTGACGATCCACGACAACCCAGCCATTGGCCCATTCGCCTGCCTTGCCGTCGTTCAAGCGTCCCGGCGTCCACAGCGCCTCCAGCGTCTCTGGCTTGAGGATTTCGCCGGCTTGTAGGGCGATCAGCCAACGCGCCAGATCGGGCGCCGAACTGTTGATACCGGCGGCGGCGCGGGTGAACGGCGGAAACAGCTCGTGCACGTTCTGAAGGCGCGGCGCATCGTCATCGGTAGGACGGCTGTAGCGATAGCTGTCGGCCTTGCCGGGGATCAGATCCAGGGAATCGCCGAACCCCGAATGGATCATCCCCAGCGGCTTGAACACGTCCTCGCCCAAGACCGCCTCGAACAGACGCCCCTGCGCCTGTTCGACGATCCATTGCAGCAGCAGATAGTTGGTCTGATTATAGGCGAACCGCTCGCCTGGAACCGCCCTCAAGGGCAGGTCTGCAAGGGCCGCCAGCGCGCCCGCCCTGTCGCGACCGACATAGCCGCCGTCGGGCGTGATGATGCCCGGCAGACCCGACATATGGGTCAGCAACTGACGCACGGTGATCGGACGCCAGGCTTGCGGCAAGTCCGCCAGATAGGTCGAAACCGGCGCATCCACGTCCACCTCGCCGCGCTCGACCAGACGCAGGATCTCGACGCCGGTAAAGGTCTTGGTCGCCGAATTGATCGAGAAGACGGTCTCTTCGGTCACGGGGACCGGGGTCTGCAGATTGGCCAGGCCATAGGCGCCCGAATGGACGATCCGCCCATCCTTCACGACCGCGATCTGCATGCCCGGAATGGAGCGCAGGCTCATCTGGCGCTGAGCCCAGGCGTCCAGTTCCGCGCTGGTCGAAGACTGGGCTGCGGCGCAGAGCGGCGCGCCGGTCAGCGCGACGACGACCGCCAATGTCGCTGTAAGCTGTCGAAACATGATGCCGGCCCCGTTCGCGAAGCCGGCAACCGACCACTTCAATCACTAGGCCGCCAGTGAAGCTTTGGTAATGGGCGAAGGGCTTGAAAGCCCTGCCTAATCGGCCCCGAACGCCGCCAGTCTTCGATCCAGCCCGTCGCGCACCTCGGGCCAGTCGTCGTCGATCACGGCGAACATGGCGGTGTCGCGCGCCCGGCCGGTCCAGGTGATCTTGTGCTTGCGCAGCACGCCCTCGGCCTTGGCGCCCAGCTTCAGGATGGCCGCCTGGCTCTGGGCGTTGACGGCGTCGGTGATGATCTCGACCCGCACCGCGCCCGCGTCGAAGGCGTGACAGAGCAACAGCCGCTTGCAGGCCGGGTTGATCGCCCCGCCTCTCGCTTCTGGCCGATAGAAGGTCGAGCCGATCTCGCAGCGGCGATAGGCCGGGTTGATCTCGTACAGGCTGGTCGTGCCGACCACGACGTCGTCGGACCGCCGCCGCACGGCATAGGCGATCCGTGTGCCCGCCTGCACCGCCGCCAGGGCGCTGTCCCACCAGCCGTCGAAATGCGCGCCATAGGCCGGCGCGACCATGATGTCCCAAGAGGCGGCGTCGCAGTCCAGCGCCGCTCGCATCTCGGCCCTCAAGCCATCCTCGAACGGCTCCAGCCGCACGAACCGGTCCTCCAGCGGGACCGTGGCGATCCGAATCACGCGGTCGCGCCTTCCTCGATCAGGAAGGCCCGCACCGTATCCGCATCCACACCCTTGGCCACGAAGGCCTGACCGATCCCGCGCGCCAGGATCAGGGTCAGCGCCCCGCCCTCGGCCTTCTTGTCTCCGGCCATAAGGGCCAGCAGCCGGTCGGCGGCGAACGCGCCCGCCTGATCCAGCCGCGTCGGCAGGCCCGCTGCCGCGACCACCGCCTCGACCCGTTCGACATCGGCGGCCGAACACAGCCCCTCGCGCGCCGAATAGCGGAAGGCCATGCAGCAGCCCAGGGCGACCGCCTCGCCGTGCGCCAGCGCGCCCTCGTCGAAGCCGACCTCCGTCTCGACCGCATGGCCGAAAGTGTGGCCCAGGTTCAGCAGAGCGCGCCGTCCTGCCTCCTTCTCGTCCTCGCCGACCACCGCGCTCTTGATCTCGACCGAGCGGATCACCGCCCGCTCCAGCGCCGCCGGATCGCCCGCCGCGCCCGCCGCGCCTTCGCCGGCCAGCCAGTCGAAAAAGGCCGCGTCGCAGATCAGCCCGTGTTTCAGCACCTCGGCCCAACCGGACTTCACCTGACGCGGCGGCAGGGTCGCCAGCACGTCGATGTCGGCCAGCACCAGACGCGGCTGATGAAACGCGCCGACCAGGTTCTTGCCGCGCGGCGTATCGATGGCCGTCTTGCCGCCGACCGACGAGTCCACCTGAGCCAGCAAGGTCGTCGGGATCTGCACGAAGTCGATGCCGCGCATGAACAGCGCCGCCGCCAGACCCGCCAGGTCCCCCACGACCCCGCCGCCCAGGGCGATCACCACATCCTTGCGGTCCAGCCCGATCTCCAGCAGCCGATCCAGCACCCGCTCCAGCTCGGCGAAGGACTTTGATCCCTCCCCCGCCGGCACCGCCACGATCTCGCTCCTCACACCCGCCGCCGTCAGCGACGCCGTCAGGGCCTCGGCGTGGACGCCCGCCACCGTCTCGTCGGTGACGATGACCGTCCGTCCCTTGGCCAGCGGCGCGATATGCGCCCCGGCCCGCGCCATCAGCCCGCGTCCCACCACCACGTCATAGGCCGCGAAGGCCCCGCCGCTGACCGGAATGATCGTCACGTCTTCGTCTCCGCGCGCCGTCTGTGGCGCCAGTGTCGGCGCAGATTCTTGTGAATGGCGTCCACCGCCTGGCCGTGCGAGCCCTGGCCCACGTCCACCGTCACGTCGGCCTCGCCATAGATGGGATAGCGCGCCTCGGCCAAGGTCGTCAGCACCTCCAGCGGATCCTTGCCCCGCAGAAGGGGGCGCGTGTCGCGCCGCGCCACCCGTTCCGCGATCACCGCCAGATCCGCCCTCAGCCAGACGGTGTCGGCTCGCGCCTTCAACAGCGCCCGCGTCTCGGGATTCATCATCGCCCCGCCGCCGGTGGCCAGCACGATAGGCGGCCCTTCCAGCAGGCGGCGGATCACCCGCGCCTCGCCCGCCCGGAACTCGGCCTCGCCCAGGGCGGCGAAGATTTCCGACACCGTCATTCCGGCCGCCGATTCGATTTCAACGTCGCCGTCGGCGAAGGGCAGTTTCAGCCGGTTGGCCAGCCGCCGCCCCACCGACGATTTGCCCACCCCCATCAGCCCGACCAAGGCTATGGTGCGGGTCGGTCCCGGATTCGCGCGCCGCCTCATCCGGCGGCTCCGGCGGAACGGTCGGTCGAAAGGACGGCGAAGGCGGCGACGCAGGCAGGCATGATCGATCAAACCTCTACACCAAGCCCGCCCCCACGCCATCCGTTCGAAGGACGGACGGTGCGATGACGCCCCAGATCGAGGCCTTTCTGGAGATGATGGCGGTCGAACGCGACGCCTCGCCCCACACCCTGTCCGCCTATGGCCGCGATCTGGCGGACGCCGAGACGGCGCTGTCGGACGCCGGCGGTCTGATGAAGGCCGACGCCGAGGCCGTCGAAGGGTGGTTCGCCGACCTGTCGCGACGCGGCCTGTCCGCCGCAACCGCCGCCCGTCGCCGGTCCTCCGCGCGCCAGTTCTACCGTTTCGCCCTGGCCGAGGGCTGGCGCACCGACGATCCCTCGCGCCGCCTCGACGCGCCGAAACAGGGCCGCTCCCTGCCCAAGGTGCTGAGCCGCGACGAGATCGACGCCCTGCTGGCCGCCTCGGCCAGCCGAGATGCGGCGGCGGGGCTGCGCCTGGTCGCCCTGGTCGAGATGGCCTACGCTTCGGGCCTGCGGGTGTCGGAACTGCTGGGGCTCAAGGTCGAGGCCATCCGCCGCGACCCCGCCTATCTGATCGTGCGCGGCAAGGGCGGCAAGGAACGTCTCGCGCCGCTGAACACCGCCGCGCGCGAGGCCATCAAGGCCTGGCTGACGGCCCGCGACGCCAAGCTCAAGGGCAAGGATGGGCGAAAGCCCGAGGCGCCCGACAGTCCCTGGCTCTTTCCGTCCTCCGGCCGCACCGGCCACCTGACCCCCCGCCGCTTCGCCCAACTGCTGGACGAGGCCGCGATCACGGCCGGCATCGACCCGGCCCGCGTCAGCCCCCACGTCCTGCGCCACGCCTTCGCCACCCACCTGCTGGAAGGCGGCGCCGACCTGCGCGTCGTCCAGACCCTGCTGGGCCACGCCGACATCGCCACCACCCAGATCTACACCCACGTCGCCACCGACCGCCTGTCCCAGGTCGTCCAGCAAAACCACCCCTTGGCGCGCGACGACTGACAGCGCATATTCGGCCGATGGCGCATTCATTCTACGTCAAGGCGATCTGGGACGCTGAGGCCAGCGTTTGGTACAGCGAGTCCGACATTCCAGGCCTCGTCCTGCAAACGGACACGCTGGAAGAATTCGAGGATCTCATCCGGCACTTCGCGCCTGACCTTTTGGCGTCGAACCTCAATATCCACGAACCTGTCGCCATTCGTTTCGAGGCATCTCGGCAACTTGACCTCGCTGCGGCCTGAGTCCAGCGGCGGCTGCTAGATGGTTCAGGACTACTATCGAGACCTGACGCGGCGGCTCAGAGATGCCGGCTTCGAGCGCGTTCCTGGCGGCAAAGGCAGTCACGAGAAATGGCGTAACGCGGCAGGTCGCCAAGTCACCGTTCCCTCAAAGCCGATGCGGATTATGGCCAACGAAATCCTCAAACAGGCCGGTTTGCCAAAGGCCTTCTGAACCGCCGCTTGCCCGGCGGCGTTGACCTCTCTAGTTTCCCCCGCCTTCCCCAAGGGCGCTCTTGCCCGCTCGCAGTTCCCGGACGCCTTGATGGCCACGCACTATCTCGACTTCGAAAAGCCGATCGCCGATCTGGAAGCCAAGATCGAGGAGCTGTCGCTGCTGTCCGACGCCTCGGGCGATTTCGACAACGAGATCGAAGGCCTGCGCAAGAAGGCCGAGCAGCTGCGCAAGAAGACCTACGCCGGTCTGGACCCCTGGATGAAGACCCAGGTCGCGCGCCATCCGCAGCGTCCGCACTTCATCGACTATGTCCAGAGCCTGTTCACCGACTGGAACGAGCTGCACGGCGACCGCCAGTTCGGCGACGACCAGGCCATCCTGGGCGGCCTGGCGCGCTTTCGCGGCCGTCCGGTCGTGATCATGGGCCATGAAAAGGGTCACGACACCGCCACCCGCATCACCCACAACTTCGGCATGGCCCGGCCCGAGGGCTATCGCAAGGCTGTGCGCCTGATGGACATGGCCGAGCAGTTCGGCCTGCCGGTCCTCAGCTTCATCGACACCGCCGGCGCCTATCCGGGCCTGGGCGCCGAGGAGCGCGGTCAGGCCGAGGCCATCGCCCGTTCGACCGAGCGCTGCCTGACGCTGGGCGTGCCCTCCATCGCCACCATCACCGGCGAAGGCGGTTCGGGCGGCGCCATCGCCATCGCGGCGGCCAGCCGCGTGCTGATGCTGGAGCATTCGATCTATTCGGTCATCTCACCCGAGGGCGCGGCCGGCATCCTGTGGCGCGACGGCGCGCGGGCCAGGGACGCAGCCATGGCGATGAAGATCACTGGCCCGGATCTGATGGGGCTCAAGATCGTGGATCGCCTGATCGAGGAGCCGGTCGGCGGCGCCCATACCGACCGCGACGCCGCCATGGCCAATGTCGGCGACGTCCTGGCCGAAGAACTGAAGGGTTTCGAGGGCCTGTCGCCCCAGCAGATCAAGAAGCGCCGCGCCGACCGATTCTACGCCATCGGCGCCCTGTGAGCGAACAGCGTTAACGCAGCGTCCACCATCGTCTGCCAACCTTGGCCCTTATCGAGGGGCTTCGGGGTTTGCGACCGGCCATGATCACGACGACGGCGGGACAGAGCGAGGCCTTCGCGGCATGAGCGGCGGCGAATCCCTGCGCGAAAGCGCCGTCTTCAATCTGGGCGGCGCGATCACGATGATCGTCGACGATTCGCCCTTCTCGTTGACGTTGACCTCCAACGCCCTGACCGGCTTCGGCATCCGCCCGGCCTTCGCCTGCGGCACAGGAAGCCAGGCCAAGAAGCTGCTGACCGACAAGCCCATAGACCTGCTGGTCGTGGACACCGACATGCCGGACATCGACGGGTTCGAGCTGGTGCGATGGCTGCGTCGATCCGGGCCCAACCCCAACGCCTTCACCCCCGTCATCATGACCGCCAGCCACATCCGGCGCGGGCGTGTGGCCGAGGCCCGCGACTGCGGCGCCAACTTCGTCGTCACCAAGCCCTTCAGTCCCGCCATGCTGCTGGAGCGGATCCTGTGGGTCGCGCGCGACAGTCGGCCCTTCCTGGAGGTCGGCGACTATCTGGGACCGGACCGCCGGTTCCGACACAGCGGCTATGAGGGCGTCGAACGCCGGGCCGACATGATACGAAAGGCCAATGCGATGGAGAGCCTGGCCCTATGACCGTCATCACCCACACCCAGCGCAAGTCGCGCCTGTCCGAGATGCTGGATCGCCCCGGCGGCGTCAGCGTCGGCGTCGCCCTGGCCCAGGCCAGGGCCAATCTGGACGCCTTGCAGGACCAGGCCCGCGCCATCATCGCCGACAATATCGCCGTCCTGCTGGCCAAGCCCGAGCCCGACCTGATCGAGCCGATGCGGCTGGACCTGGCCTATTCCGCTTCCAGCCAGATCATCGACGCGGCCAGCCCGTTTGCGATGGACGACCTGTGCACGGCGGCCAAGGGTCTGTGCGATCTGCTGGACGCCGCGCCGCGCCAGGGCGGGTTCGACTGGCGCATCGCCACCGTTCACGCCCAGGCGATGAAGGTGCTGCTGGCCCTGCCGCCCGAGGAGCAGGCCGCGCGAACGGCCATCCTGACCAATCTGCACGAAGTCCTGCGCAAGAAGCTGCCCGCGAGCGATCAGTCCGCGACCTGAGACGCCTTGCCGGCGCGCGTCTGCTTGCGCCACAGGGCAGCGTATTCCCCGCCCTGACGCGCCACCAGCTCATGGTGCCCGCCGCGCTCGACGATCCGCCCGGCCTTCAGCACCAGGATCTGATCGGCGTCCGCCACGGTCGACAGCCTGTGCGCCACCACCAGGGTCGTGCGACCATGACGCGCCTTTTGCAGAGTCTTCTGGATCGCCGCCTCGGTGCGGCTATCCAAGGCGCTGGTCGCCTCGTCCAGGATCAGGATGCAGGGATCGGCCAGCAGGGCGCGGGCGATGCCGACACGCTGACGCTCGCCGCCCGACAGCTTCAGGCCCCGTTCTCCGACCTTGGTCTCCATCCCGTCCGGCAGGCCGCGAATGAAGTCGGCCAGTTCCGCCGCCTCGGCCGCCGCCCAGACCTGGGCCTCGTCCGCATCGGGGCGCGCAAAGGCGATATTGGCGCCCAAGGTGTCGTTGAACAGGGCCACGTCCTGCGGCACCAGGGCCACGGCGGCGCGCAACGACGCCTGGGTCACCTGACGCGCATCATGGCCGTCGATCAGCACGCGCCCTTCCTGCGGGTCCAGCAGCCGCAGCGCCAGTTTGACGATGGTGGACTTGCCCGAGCCGGACGGCCCGACCAGCGCGGTCGTCGTGCCGGGCGCCGCAAAGAAGCTGACGTCCTCCAGCCCGTTGGCCCGCGCGTCGTGGCGGAAGCCGACGTTTTCGAACTGGACGGACGCGCCGCGCGCATCGACCGGACGCGGCAGGGCCAGCGCATTGGCGGCGTCTGCGACCTGGGGCGTCTGACGTGTCACCTTCAGCATCTCTTCCATGTCGATGAAGGATTGGCGGATTTCCCGATAGGCGAAACCCAGAATGTTCAGCGGCGCATATAGCGAGATCATGATCAGCACGGCCGCCGTCACGTCGCCCGGCCCCATCCGACCGGCCGCCGCCTCGAACCCGGCCATCACCGCCATGACGCCCAGACCCAGGTTCATCACCAGGGCCTGCATCCCGTTCAGCATGGCCAGCGAGCTGTTGGCCTTCAGCGAGGCCTCGGCATAGTCGCCCAAGGCCCGGTCATAGGTCTGGGCCGCGCGCGTCTCGGCGCCGAACGACTTCACCGTCTCATAGTTCAGCAGGGCGTCGACCGAGACGCCGGCCGCCTCGGAGTCGGCAGCATTCATGATCCGGCGATGCTCCAGCCGCCAGTTGGACATGGCGAAGGTGGCCGCGGTGTAGATGACGACCACGACCACCGCGACGGCCGCGAACCGCCAGTCGTATTTCGCGCCCAGCACCCCCGCCGCCAGCACCAGCTCGACCCCGGTCGGGATCAGGTTGAAGGCCAGGATGCGCAGCAGGAAGTCCACCGCCCGCGACCCGCGATCCATCGTCCGCGACAGGGCGCCCGAGCGTTTGGTCTGGTGGAAGTCCAGCGACAGGCTCAGCGCATGGGCGAAGGCCTCGGCCGCCGTGGTGCGTTGGGCGGCGGCGCGCACGGGCGCGAACACCACGTCCGAAATCAGGGGAGAGGCGGCCGACAGGAACCGCACGAAGGTCCAGCCGATGGCGAAGGCTGCAAAGCCCAGACCGACGGCAGTCGCCGCGCCCTGCCCCGCCGCCAGCCGATTGACCGCCGCGCCCAGCACCAGCGGCGCCATGACGCCCAGCCCCTTGCC
Organism: Brevundimonas sp. PWP3-1b1; assembly: GCF_049896065.1. Taxonomy (NCBI): domain Bacteria; kingdom Pseudomonadati; phylum Pseudomonadota; class Alphaproteobacteria; order Caulobacterales; family Caulobacteraceae; genus Brevundimonas; species Brevundimonas sp. PWP3-1b1. The sequence goes on from NZ_JAFCTO010000001.1 coordinate 1,820,747, forward strand.
CGCCAGGGTCAACAGGATGGCGAAGATCAGCCTCAGTTTCAGGTGCGGCGCGCCCGAACGGGCGACCAGCCGCGCAAGGTCCGCCAACGCCGTCAGCGTCGGGGGTCCGTCCGTCTTGTCCTGTGTGCTGCCTGCCTGCTGCGCCTTGACCATCGGGTCACGCCTGCCGCCGGAGCGTTCGCCTCGTATCGCCATGATCCGCATATGGAAACCCATTGCGACCGGGGAAAGGCCACGCTGGCGCGCGACCGGGGATTAGTCGCTCAACCCAGGCCGGCGACCGCCTCGATCAGTTCGTCCACGGCCGCTTCCTGCGTCGCCCACGAACAGACGAACCGCACCGAGCCATCGTCGAACGGATAGCAGGCCCAGCCCAGGGCGTTCAGGCGCGCGTGCGCCTCAGGCGACATCCGCACGAACACGGCGTTGGCCTCGACCGGATGGGCCAGCACGAAGGGCGAGCGCGCGGCGATCCCCGCCGCCAGCCGCTGCGCCATCAGATTGGCGTGTGCGCCGCCCGATTCCCAGTCGCCGCTTTCCAGCAGCCCCAGCATCGGCCCCGACAGCATCCGCGCCTTCGACGCCGTCTGCCCCGCCTGTTTCAGACGATTGTCCAGCCGCCGCGCCAGGCTCTTGTCGAACAAGACGATGGCCTCGGCGCAGTTGGCGCCCGCCTTGGCGCCGCCGAACACCAGAACGTCCACGCCCAGGCGCGGAATGTCCTTCAGGTCGAACCCCGAGGCGACGGCGTTGGTCAGACGCGCGCCATCCATGTGGACGCCGTAACCCAGCGCCTTGGTCGGCTCGATCAGGTGACGCAACTCTTCCTCGGTATAGACCGCGCCATACTCGGTGGCCTGGGTCAGCGACAGGGCCGCTGGCGGCTGGCGGTGGCCGACTTCGGCCTCGCCCAGATGCGCCTGCAGGGCCAGCGGATCGATCTTGCCAGAGAAGCCTGGCAGGCCGATCAGGCCGACGCCGTGACCGAAGAAGCCCGGCGCGCCGGTCTCGTCGGTGCAGATATGGGCGGCGTTGTGCGCCAGAACCGCCTCATAGGGCTGGGCCAGCATCGACAGGGCGATGGCGTTGGCGGCCGTTCCGCTAAAGACGAACCGCACCTCGGCGTCCGCATCCAGCCGCTGGCGAATCTGATCGGCGGCGCGTGCGGTGACGTCGTCGGCGCCGTAGGCGCGGGCGAAACCTTTGTTGGCGCGGACCAGGCCTTCGACGGCGCTGGGCATCATGCCGGCGGTGTTGTCGGATCCGAAATCGTAGCGCATCAGCGGGTCGTCGCCTTCAAGTCAGCCGCGTCATCGTCGACAGTCCGCACACGGACCACCGGCATCACATCCTCGTCGCCATACGGTACGGCGACCTGATGCGGGAACGGGATTTCGATGCCCGCGGCGTCCAGCGCCTCCTTGCCGCCCTGCATCAGATCGGCCTGGGTCTGCCACCAGTCTTCGACCTTGACCCAGGCGTGCAGGGTCACTTGGACCGAACTGTCCAGAAGGCCCGTCACCCCCGTCCACGGATGCGGATCGTGCAGCACCTTCTCATGAGCCTCGGCCATGTCCGCCAGAACGCACCGCGCCTGGTTCAGGTCTTCGCCATAACCGACGGTGAAATTGATTTCGATCCGGCGCGTCTGCTGTCCGGTCAGATTGGTCAGCGGATCGCTCAGAACCTTCGAATTCGGGATGACGATCTTGTGGTTGTTGGCGTTCGACAGTTGGGTGGTGAACAGGTCCAGCCGCTGCACCGTGCCCGACATGCCGCCCACGTCCACGACGTCGCCGACGCGGTAGGGACGCAGGACAAGCAGCATGATCCCCGACGCCACGTTCGACAGCGTGCCTTGCAGCGCCAGGCCCACGGCCAGCGACGCCGCGCCCAGGACCGCGATGATCGAGGTGGTCTGCACCCCAAGCCGCTGCAACACGGCGATCATGCCGATGATGAACACCACCACGCGCACTACCTGAACCGCAAAGCTCAGGACCGTCGGATCGTGGCGGAAGCCGCGCACCCGCGACAGGCCATTGCGCGCCGCCCTCGACGCCCATTTCGCCGCAAAGACCGTCGCGGCGAAGATCAGGATGGCGATGGTCAGGTTGATCGCAAAATCACCGGCCATGTCGGTCAGTTTGGCGATCACGGCGGCGTCGATGGACACGGCCTTGCGTCCTGCGGCGACCGCTTCGGCGATAGGGGTGATATCGGCTGGGATGGGCGAAGACATGGGCCGGGTCTAACGCCTGACGCGCCGATTGGAACCCCCGAATGCCCGTTTTCAGGCCTTGGCGATCCGTCCGCCGCCGCTTTCGATGGCGTCCAGCAGGTCCATCACGTCGTCGATGGTGTTGGCCTCTCTAGCCGGTTTGTCCCAGCGGATGCGGCTGACGCGCGGGAAACGCATGGCCACGCCCGACTTGTGCCGCGTCGAGCGATTCAACCCCTCGAAGGCGATCTCCAGCACCAGTCCGAAGTCCCTCTCGGCCCGCACAGACCGCACCGGCCCGAACCGGTCGATGGTGTGGTCGCGCACGAACTTGTCGAGCTGTTTCAGCTCCTCGTCGGTAAAGCCGAAATAGGCCTTACCGACCGGCGTCAGCGCCCCCTCCGGCGTCCAGACGCCAAAGGTAAAGTCGGAATAGAAGCTGGATCGTTTCCCATGTCCGCGCTGGGCGTACATCAGGACCGCGTCGATGACGTGGGGATCGCGCTTCCATTTGAACCACGGCCCCTTGGGCCGCCCCGCCAGATAGGGACTGTCCCAGCGTTTCAGCATCAGGCCTTCCGCCGCCGCCCCGACCGGCGGATCGGCCCGGAGCCGCGCCAGATGATCCCAGTCGGCGTAATCGACCACGGGCGACAGATGCAGCCGCTCGCCCGTGTGACCGGCCACCAGTGCTTCCAGCCGCGCGCGACGGTCGCGCAGAGGCAACGTCCGCAAATCCTCGCCGTCCTGGGCCAGCAGGTCATAGGCGATCACCGCCGCCGGAAAGGCCTGCATCGCCTTGGCGTCCACCGTCTTGCGGTTCAGCCGTTGCTGCAGATCCCCGAACGGCGCCACCGCCCCGTCGCGCCAGACGATCAGCTCGCCATCGATCGCGCCCTGGAACGCCAGAGCCTCCATCACATCGGGAAAGGCCGCCGAAATCTCGTCGCCGGTGCGGGAATACAGCTTGCCGACATCGCCCTCCAGCACCGCCTGAACCCGTATGCCGTCCCACTTCCACTCGGCGGCGTAATCGGCCGGCGACAGTTTGGGCAGATCGACCGCCTCGTCGATGGCGACCGCAAGCATGACGGGTCGGAACCGGCCGGGCGCATCCGGGCTGGGCCGTTCCGCCCTGCCCTCAAGCCAGGCGAACAGGTCGGCGTATGGCGGTTCGACCGCGTGCCAGACCTCTTCGATGGCCGAGGCGTCGATGGCCTCCAGCGTCGTCTGGGCTTCATCGCCGTCGGGCGACGGCGGCGCCATCACGGCATCCGGTCGCATCATCGCCGCCGCCGTCTTGGCCAGCCGCGCCGACAGGCCCACACGCAAGGCCCCGGTCATGAGTTTCAGCAGCGCCCAACGACCCTTCGGCTCCAGCGCGTCCAACCAGCCTTCCAGCAGCCCCCGCACCTCGGCCCGGCTGGCGGTGCGCAAGGCCTCGACCACCTCGGCCAGCTCCGGCTCGCGATTGGGCCGATGATCGGGGCTGACGGGCCAGATCAAGGCCACGGTCTCAGCCAGATCTCCCACATAGTCGTAGGACCAGCCGAACAGCACGCTGTCCACCCGCCCCTCGACCGCCTTCCTGATCATGGCCGGTTTGGCGGCGTCGAACGTCAGGTCGCCCGTCAGCGCCGCCAGCGCCCAGCCCCGGTCGGGGTCGGGCGTCGCCCTCAGATAATCCCTCACCAGCACCAGTTTCGCATTGCGCGAGGCGGTAAGGGACAAACGATCCAGAAGCTCGGCGAAGGCGCGCATCGTCATCCATCTTGGGCGCTCGAAGCGTCGCCGCATACCAGAACGAAAAACGCCCCGGAGGTTTCCCTCCGGGGCGCGTCTTCGATCTCAGGGATCAGTTGAACAGGCCGGCGATCACGGCGGTGATCAGACCCCCGGCGACGGCGGCCAGAACCACGTCATTGCCGCTGCGGACGTACTGATAGCCACGCGGCGGGGCGCGCAGGCCGTAGCGGTTGTAGTCGTTCACCACATAGGCGTTGGAGCGATAGTAGGACGGCATGCGCTGGCCATAGCTCCAGGTGCGCACCGCATAACCGCGCGGGGGCGCATAGCGGGGAGCGTTGTAGCGACGCTCGGCCCGCTGCCAGCGAGCATAGGCGCGCTGTTGCTGGCGATACTCCTGACGATCCTGGCGCTGATCCTGACGGAACTCCCGGCGGTCGTCACGACGATCCTGGCGATGATCGCGTTGCTCGTAACGATGATCGCCGCGCGATTGGGCCGAGGCGGCGCCGGCGGCGCCCAGGGCGGTGGTGGCCATCAACGCGGCCATCGTGGCGGTGAGGATCTTTCTCATGATCGTGTCTCCATCTGCGTCGAAGGGCTTCGACTTGATCGCAGTTATGGAGCGCGGCGGCTGAGGCGGGTCTGAACCGCCGTCAGAGGCTGGCGTTCATTGTGGGAACACGTTTAGGCCACGATCAGGCGGCGACGGAGTTCTGCGAAGCCGGCGGCGCCATCTGTCCGACCGCCTCGCGTCCGCCGCCGACCCGGCCCATCAACGCCGCCAGGGCGCTGAAATCGATGGGTTTGTTCAGATAGGCGTCGGCGCCGGCTTCCAGGCCGGCCTTGTGGTCTTCGGTACGGGCGGATGCCGACAGGACGACGATGGGCGTGCCCGCGTTCTGGCCCCCGCCGTCGCGAATAAGTCGGGTCGCGGTCAGGCCGTCCATGACCGGCATGTTCACATCCATGATGATCAGGTCGAACGGCTGATCCTTGGCGATCTCGACAGCCATCTGGCCGTTCTCGGCTGTCGAGGTGACGTGGCTGGCCGAACTCATCCAGGCTTCGAGGATCATGCGGTTCACCGGATGGTCCTCGACCACCAGCACGCGCAGCGATTCGCCGCCCGCGATCTCGGCGTGGACTTCATCGGCCGCCACCGGCTTGGCCCACTCGACCACCTCGGCCTCGATCTCCAGGGTGAAGCACGACCCATCGGCAAGGCGCGATGTGACCGTGATGTCGCCGCCCATGATGTTGGCCATGCGCCGCGCGATGGTCAGGCCCAGGCCCGTGCCGCCGAAACGGCGCGTGGAGGAGGTATCGACCTGGGTGAAAGGCAGGAACAGCCGCTGCAGGTCCGCCGCCGCGATGCCGGTTCCGCTGTCCTTGACGATGAACTCGAACCGCACGCGCTGGTCCGACACGCGATGACCACGCACAGTGTAGTGAATCTGGCCGGCCTCGGTGAACTTGACGGCGTTCGACAACAGGTTCTGAACCACCTGGCAGACCCGCAGCGGATCCCCTCGCACCACCGTCGGGATCTCACCTTCGAAGGTGGAGACGAACTCCAGGCCTTTGGCCTCGGCCTGGGCTTCGAACGGTCCGGTGATACGCTTGTGCAGGCTGTCGACGGCGATATCGACGACCTCGAAGTTCATCTTGCCCGCCTCGATCTTTGTCATGTCGAGGATGTCGTTCAGCAGCGACAGCAGGTTGTCGCCCGAGTTGCGGATGATCGACAGATACTCGCGCTGCGTCGCTTCCAGACGTGTCGCGCTGAGCAGTTGCGCCGCGCCCAGGACGCCGTTCATCGGCGTGCGCAGCTCATGAGAAATCACGCCCAGGAAGTTGGACTTGGCGTCATTGGCGGCATTGGCCTTGTCGCGGGCGGCTTCCAGTTCCTCGATCAGATGGGACTGATGCGACTGGAAGGCGCGGATGCGCTCTTCGCGCAGCAGCGTCATGGTCACCAGAACGAACAGACCCGCCGCCGTGAACGGCAGGACGGCCAGCATCGACCAGAACTCGCTCGTGCCCCACAGGCTTAACAGAATGACCGCCGCCGCCGCGCCATAGGGCGAAGAGATGATCAGGGCCTGACGGGGCGAACTCCGCAGTTGGGCGAACACCAGCACATAGCCGGAACTGATCAGGGCCAGGGCTAGAGGCCGGCCGAAATCGGAAGGCGAGAACCAGGCCAGCAGGGGCGCGATGGCCCAGGCGCCGGTCGTTACGGTGGCGACGATGGGGAAGATCACCCCCCAATTCGTGCCCACGCGATGGCTCAAGCGCTGCTCGACCAAGCCGCGCACGGCGCCCGCCGCGACCGTCACACCGAACCACAGCACCGCCTGCCACAGGCCCACCGTACCCAGCAGCCCGAGAGCCCACGAGGCGATGATCAGGTAGCGCAGATATTGCGTTTGCAGGATGGCCGTCAGAGCCTGAGCTGCATCGCCGGCGCGCTGATCGCCCTCTAACGCTTTCGCGACGCCGTCGGATTCCACCATAAGCCCAGATCCCCACGTTCTGTTTGGTCGCGTGACGCTAAGACGAAGGTTCTAAGACGATGTGAACGCTGTTTTTTCCGTCATATCGATTCCCCCGCCTCCTCCGGCGTCAGCGCCTTGATCGACAGGGCGTGGACGGGTCCGGTCATCTCGTCCTTGAGCAAGGCGTTGACCGCCCGTTGACGCGCCAGACGCGACTGCCCCTGGAAAGCAGCCGAAACGATCACCAGATTGAAGTGGCTTTCCCCACCGGGTTTGGCGTCCATCCCGCCTTCGTGATGGTGACCGGCGTGTCGCCAGCTGTCATCTTCGACCTCCAGCCGTTGCGGCGAGAGCCCATCGGTCAGTTTTGCACGAATAATCGTCGCAACCGGGCCTTCTGACATGATCGATTCCTTGATGCTGTCCCATTCGGCCTTACACTTCGGCTGATGTCCGCCTCCTTTCAATACAAGCCGCGCTTCACCGACATTCGGGTGAAGCCGCCCAAGCCCGAGGAAGAGGCGGCGAAAGCCGATGTCCTTCACCTCAAGCCGGGCGAGACGCCGTGCCAATGGCCCGACTGTCGCAAGGCCGCGGCCGCCAAGGCGCCGAAGTCGAGAGAGCGGCTGAACGACTTCTACGAATTCTGCCAGCCCCACGCCGGCGAGTACAACAAGGGCTGGAATTTCTACGCCGGCATGAGCGAAGGACAGATTCGCAACCTGCAGGAAAACGAGGCCATGACCGGCGGCCGCCCGACCTGGGAAATGCAGGCCGGAAAGTTCACGCGAGAGGCCGCCGCCTTCGCCGCCAAGATGGGTACGGCCAACACCACCGGCGCCGGCTCATGGCGCGACAGCTTCGGCCTGTTCGGGCGCAAGGGCGATCAGGCGCCCCAGTCTCCGACCGAGGATCGCCGCATCGGCAAGCTGGAACGCGCGGCCCTGGCCGACCTGGATCTGGATCCCGGCGCGGACAAGGCCAAGATCAAGGCCCAGTACCACGACCTGCTGAAGCGCTTTCACCCCGACACCAACAACGGTGACCGGGGCGCGGAGGCCAAGCTGCAACGTGTCATCAAGGCCTGGAAGACGCTCAAGAAGGCCGGCCTGGCCTGATCTCGCCTATTCGGCGTAGATCATCTTGCGCGTCATGCCGCCGTCCACCGTCAGAACCTGGCCGGTGATGAAGCCCGCGTCGGCCAGATAGACCACGGCCTGGGCGATGTCCTCGACACGGCCAACGCGGCCGACGGGATGCTGGTCGTGATCGACGGGTCGCAGGTCGTCGTCGCCGGAAATCCAGCCCGGCGCGATCGCATTGACCCGCGTCTTCGGCCCCAGGCTGATGGCCAGGGCGTGGGTCAGGGCGACCATGGCGCCCTTGGACGCGGCATAGGCTTCGGTCTCGGGTTCCGACATGAAGGCGCGGGTCGAGGCCATATTGATGATGCTCCCACCCTCCGCCAGCAGCGGAATGGCGCTGCGGGTCATCAGGAAGGCGCCCGTCAGATGGCTGTCGACCGTCTTGCGCCAGTCCTTCAGCGACAGTTCGGCCAGCGGCCCATTGACGGGATCAGCCACCCCGCCGTTGTTCACCAGCAGGTCCAGTTCCGACCAGCCGAGTTCCTCATAGGCTTTGGCGACCGAGGCCTCGTCGCCGATGTCGCACAGTATCTGGCGGGCGTCGGTGGTCATGCCCGCCTTCAGATCGAAGGATGCGACATCCCACCCGCGCGCAGCCAGGGCCTTGCAGACGCCGGCTCCGATCAGACCTGCGCCACCCGTAACGATTGCTCTTTTCATGGGCCTGGAACCGCCGAAGCCGGGCTTGGTTGCGCCGCGCCGGCCCTAACCCGCCGCCCCGCTGTTCGAGGCGGTCATCATCGGCGCCGAAGGTTCGCGGAAATAGCGGTCGATGCCATCAGCGACCGACTTCATCAAACGACGGCGCGCGCGCTCGTCGGTTAGCAGCCGCTCGTCCTCGGGATTGGTGATGAAGCCCATCTCCAGCAGCACGGCCGGCACGTCGGGCGCCAGCAGCACGGCCAGACCTGCGTCTCTATGGCTGCGGCGCAGCAGCGGCTGGTCCGAGCCTTCCAGATGGGTGAGCAGCACGCGGGCGAACTGGGCCGAACGATTCTGGGTCGCGCGCTGGGTCATATCCAGCAGAATACGGTCCACCGACGGGTCGCGGCCCGGCAGGTGCAGCTCGCGGTGCCAGTTGTCGCCGCGCGTGAACTCGCGCACCGCCCGGCCCGCACCCTGTTCCGACAGCGTATAGACGCTGGCCCCGCGCAGCGCCGGATCGGCCCCGGCGTCGGCGTGCAGAGAGATGAACAGGTCGGCGTCCGACTGACGCGCGATGGACACCCGGCGATACAGGTCGACATACCGATCGTCGGACCGGGTCAGCCGCACGCGATAACGACCGTTCTTCTCCAGCTCGGTCTTCAGCGCCAGTGCGGCGGCCAGGGTGATCTGCTTTTCCTGGGCGCGGGCGCCGCTGGCGCCGGGGTCATTGCCGCCGTGACCGGCGTCGATGACGATCAGCGGCCGTTCGGCCCGGCGCGGCGGAGCGCTTGGTCGCGGCGCAGGCGTGTTGGACGCGCGTACGGCCGCGCCGGTCGCCTTCAGATCCACGACATAGCGATAGTGTCCGACCCCGTCGCCGGGCGGCAGCAGGAAGCGCCGCTCGATCTCGCTGCCCCGCGCCAGCTCCAGCTGAACCCGCGACGACCCGCCGGAAGACGTGACCTCATAGGACCGCACCAGGCCCGATCCGCCGCCGTTCAGGCCCCGTCCCGGCGCGACGCCGTTCAGGGCCAGGACCACGCGACCTTCGCCGCCCGCGTCGATGACACGGCCCTGCGCCGACTTGTCCAGATCGATGACGACGCGGGTCCGATCGCCGTCTGCGCCGAAGCGCACGGCCAGCACATCCCCTTGCGCGCCCCAGGCGAAGCCGCGCGTCGCGAACAGACCGACCACGCAGATGACCACGAAGGCCAGGGCGGTCATCGCCCATTCCTTCGCGCCCCAGCGCATCAGACCTGTCAAAACGCGACCGCTCATTGCGACGCCAAACCCAAATAAAGCCTACTAAGCCGTCATCATGCCAGACGCTCGTATTCAGGGGGTTAAGGCGAACGCCTTTTAATTCTCCAGTTGCGTGACTATGCTGTGAACCGCTCGCGAACCGATCGCGCCGATTTCGCCTCTGCGAATCTTGGCGCGCCCTCCTCGCGGCGTTGACTTTCACCAATCCGAGAACCGCCCCGGCATCGCCGATGGTTCGAAGAGCGGACCAGGGACGCGGCCTTCCCAAGGGATTGGCGCGCCCGGTTCAGGACCGACGACTTCAATGGGCCTTTCCGCCTGCGTTCCCCAACGGCTTGATCAAGCCCGCTTCGCCGTTCTCGGCGAGGGGATGTCGCGCGCGCCGGCCCTCACCTTCATTCGGCGAGCCGCCATGACCCTGCCCGGTGTTCCGGGACGGTCGGCCTGCGCGCGCCAGAGAGAGACTTTCCATGTCAAAGACAATGCTGATCGATGCGGCGCATCCCGAGGAGACCCGGGTCGCCATCGTGGACGGACGCCAAATTGAGGAATTCGATTTCGAATCCCGTGCGAAGCGCCAGCTTCGCGGCAACATCTACCTCGCCAAGGTCACCCGCGTAGAGCCCAGCCTGCAGGCCGCGTTCATCGAATACGGCGGCAATCGCCACGGCTTCCTGGCCTTCAACGAAATCCACCCGGACTATTACCAGATCCCGGTCGCCGACCGCGAAGCCATCATGGCCGAAGCGCACGACGATGAGGACGAGGACGATCTGGATCGGGAATCGACTGGCGACGACGTCGATCCCGAAGGCGCCCTGGCCGACGAGGAACGCCTGAAGCGCCGCCTGATGCGTCGCTACAAGATCCAGGACGTCATCAAGCGCCGCCAGATCCTGCTGGTTCAGGTCGTCAAGGACGAACGCGGCGCCAAGGGCGCGGCCCTGACCACCTGGCTGTCGCTGGCCGGCCGCTACTGCGTCCTGATGCCCAACACGGGCAAGGGCGGCGGCATCAGCCGCAAGATCACCAACACCTCCGACCGTCGCCGCCTGAAGAGCGCCGTCTCGGCCCTGGACGTGCCCAAGGGCATGGGCCTGATAATCCGCACGGCCGGCGCCAAGCGCACCAAGGCCGAGATCAAGCGCGACTATCAGTATCTGATGCGCCTGTGGGAGACGATCCGCGAGACCACGCTGAACTCCCACGCCCCCTCGGTGATCTACGAGGAAGAGAACCTGGTCCGCCGCGCCGTGCGCGACATGTTCGACAAGGATTTCGACGGCATCCAGGTCGAGGGTGTCGAGGGCTTCAAGGAAGCGCGCGACTTCATGCGCGTGCTGATGCCGGCCCAGGCCAACAAGGTTCACCTGTATCGCGGTTCGCGGCCCCTGTTCGCCGCCAACGGCATCGAGGAGCTGCTGACGCAGATCCACCAGCCGGTCGTGCCGCTGAAGTCCGGCGGCTATCTGGTCATCAACCAGACCGAGGCCCTGGTGGCCATCGACGTCAACTCGGGCCGCGCCACCAAGGAACGCAACGTCGAGCAGACGGCGTTCAAGACCAATATGGAAGCGGCCGAAGAAGCCGCCCGCCAGCTGCGCCTGCGCGACCTCGCCGGCCTGGTCGTCATCGACTTCATCGATATGGATGAGGGCAAGAACAACCGCGCAGTCGAGCGCGTGTTGAAGGAGGCCCTGTCCTCCGACCGCGCCCGCATCCAGATGGGCCGGATATCGCCCTTCGGCCTGATGGAAATCAGCCGCCAGCGTCGCCGCCTGGGCGTGATCGAGGGCGCGACCGAGGCCTGCCCGCACTGCCAGGGCACGGGCCGCATCCGCTCGGCCGAATCCGCCGCCCTGATGACCCTGCGCGCGGTCGATATCGAGGCCGGCAAGAACGGCGCGGGCGTCGTGGTGCTGAAGGTCTGCACCGCCGTCGGCCTGTATATCCTGAACCACAAGCGCGCCTATCTGCAGTCGCTGCTGGAACGTCGCGGCCTGAACGTCATCGTCCAGATCGACGACAGCCTGGGCCAGGGCGAGCACAATATCGAGCGCACCGAGACCAACGAGGACTTCGTCGCGCCCGAGATCGAGATGCCCAACCTCGACGACGACTTCGACGCCTCGCTGTACGAAGACGAGGATGAGGACGACGACGAGGAGATCGTCGGCGACGACGACGACGATATCGAGGCGCTGGACCGCGAGGACAGCGACGATGACGAGCCGCGCGAACGGGCTGAACGCGCCGAGTCCGGCGGTCGTGATCGCGACCGCGGTCGTGGCCGCAATCGCCGCCGTCGCGGCGGTCGTCGCGACGAGGAGACCGCAGAGGTCGCCGAAACCGTCGAAGCTGCCGATACGCTGAACGTCGACGACGCCTCGGACGACGAGGAAGACGAGAACGGCCGTCGCCGTCGCCGTGGCCGCCGTGGCGGTCGCCGTGTCCGCGAGGACGGCGAGCGCGACGTCTACACCTGGGTCCGCGGTCGCACGCCGTCGCTGGACGACCCCTATGTTTGGTTCGACCCGCTGAATCCCGGCCGTTCGGAAGGTCGCCCAGAGCGCCCAGAACGTGTTGAGCGTCCCGAGCGCGCCGAACGCCCCGCTGCGGCTCAGTCCGAAGTCGAAGGTCTGGACGTGGCAGCCGGCGAAGGCTCCGGCGAGGAAGGCGGCCGTTCGCGCCGTCGCCGTCGTCGCGGTCGAGGTCGTGGCGACGCGCCTGTCGGTCACGAGATCAAGGTCGAGAACCGCGCCACCAACGAAGGCATGCCGCCCGACGGCTCGCCCGAGACGCCGATGGCCGTGATGGTCGATGCGCCCGTTGAGACGGCTGAAGTCGATACTCCGGCGGTCGCGCCGGAACCGCAGCGTCGTCGCGTGCGCCGCAAGTCGGCCAGCGCCAATGTCGAGATCGCGACCGAACCGCATCCCGACACGGCCATCGAGCCGAACGAGGCTGCGGTCGAAGGCGCGCCGGTCGAACTGGACGTGACCCCGCACGAGGCCATGGTCTCCGCGCCGGCCGAGGTCGCGCCGGTAGAGGAGCCGACCCCGGTTCCGGTCGCAGAGGCCGTCCTGGCCGAACCGTTCGTGGCCCCGACGCCCGAGATCGATGTCGAGGCGATCATCGCCGAAGATCCGAACCAGATCGTCGCACCGCCTGAAAAGCCCAAGCGTGGGTGGTGGCGCCGCTGATCGGTCACGATTAGACTGTCAGGATGCAGGCGGGGGCCGGTCGCTATTGGAGTAGAGCCATGAGATGGCGTCCCCGATCTGCATCTCGCGTTCTGGCGACGGCGGCGGCGGGCCTGACGGCTCTCGTCGTCGCCGGCCAGGCCTCGGCTCAGAGCCTGATCCGCGACACCGAGGTCGAGGGCATCGTGCGCGAATGGGCCGATCCGGTCTTCGTCTCGATGGGGCTGAACCCGTCCGACGTCGAAGTCCTGTTGGTCAATGACAACGACCTGAACGCCTTCGCCACACGCGGACGGATCATGGGCGTCAACACCGGCCTGATCCTGCGCACCAAGACGCCCGGCGAACTGCTGGGCGTGATGGCGCACGAGGCGGGCCACATCAAGAACCGCCACACCCTGCGCGACGGCGCCCAGGACGCCGGCCGCCAGCCCATGCTGATGACCATGGCCCTGGGCGCCCTGGCCATCGCCGCCGGTGCGCCCGACGCGGGTGTCGCCCTGCTGGGCTCCAGTCAATATTTCGGCGCGCTGGGTGCGATGCACTATATGCAGAGCCAGGAGGGCGAGGCCGACCTGACTGGCGCGAGGGCGCTGGAGGGCGCAGGCGAATCCGGCGCGGGCCTGGTGTCCTTCTTCGAGAATTTCCGCTCGCAAGAGGTCTTCTCGGACGCCCGTCGCTATCCCTATTTCCGCAGCCACCCCCTATCGTCGAACCGTATCGAGACCCTGCGCCGCTATGTGCAGGAACAGCCGCACTACGATCACCGCGACAGCCCCGAACGCATGGCCCAGCACGCCCTGATCCTGGCCAAGATCCACGCCTTCATGGACCCGCCGAACGCGACGCTGCGGGACTATCCGTCGACCAACACCTCCCTGCCCGGCCGCTATGCCCGAGCCATCGCCTGGTATCGCGACGGCCAGACGGAAAAGGCGCTGACGGCGGTGGACGAACTGATCGCCGGCGACGTGACCAACCCCTATTTCCAGGAACTGAAAGGCCAGATCCTGTTCGAGGAAGGCCGTCCGGCCGAGGCCGTCGCCGCCCACCGTGATGCGGTTCGGCTCAAGCCCGACGCCCCCCTGCTGCGCGTCAACCTAGCCCACGCCCTGATCGAGACCAACGACAAGGCCAATCTGGACGAGGCCATCGACCAGCTGAAGCACGCCGTCGTCGCCGAGAAGGACAACACCATGGCCTGGCGCCTGCTGGCCCAGGCCTATGCCTCGCAAGGCAAGGAGGGCGAGGCGCGCCTGGCCTCGGCCGAATACTATTTCGCCGCCGGCAGCGAGCAGCAGGCGACCCAGTTCGCCCTTCGCGCCCGCTCCATGCTGGACCCCGGCTCCATGGAATGGCGCCGGGCCGTGGACATCGTCCTGGCCTCGGGCGCCACGCCCGACGATCTCAACGACCTGGACCGTCGCGACGCCGCACGCCGACCGACAACCCTCAACTAACCTTTCCAACTGCGAGACTGAATGACCGACGACGCCCCCACGCCTGCGCCCGAAACCAAGACCGCCAAGCCTGCGTGGCTGAATGGCGCGCGCGCCGGCTATCTGGCCCTGGGCCTGTCGGTCATCGCCCTGGGATTCTCGGTCGCACCCTATTTCAACGCCGGTGAGTCCGACGTCCGGTCCTATCTGCTGGAGCACCCCGAGGTGCTGCAGGAGACGCAGCTGGCGCTGCAGGCGAAGGAAGCCGAGGCCAGCGTGGAAGAGACCAACCAGGCCGCCGCCGCCAACGCCGGCCTCCTGGCGCCCGACGCACGCGACCCGGCCTTCGGTCCGGCGAACGCCAAGGTCACGGTGGTCGAATTCTTCGATTTCCGCTGCCCCGGCTGCAAGGCGGTGGCCCACGACTATCGCGCCCTGATGGCCGCCCATCCCGAGGTCCGCTTCGTCTTCAAGGACTGGCCCATCCTGGACCGCGGCGACGACATCGCCTCGCAATACGCCGCCCGCGCCGCCCTGGCCGCGCATCAGCAGGGCAAGTATCTGGAGGTCTACGACGCCCTGATGACCGAGCGCGCCCTGTCGATCGAGTCCATCGACGCCATCCTCGCCGCCAACGGCGTGGACATGGCCCGCGCCAAGGCCGCCATCGCCTCGCCCGACACCACACGCCACATCGCCGACATCCACACCACGGCCGCCGCCCTGCGCCTGCGCGGCACGCCCACCTTCTTCATCAACGGCAAGGCCAGCCCCGGCATCGACCCCGCCGAAATCGCCAAACTGATCGAAGAGGCGAAGCGCTAAGGCTACCCTCTCCCGTTGGGAGAGGGCTTGAGCCTCCGAGAGCGCAGCGATCGGCAAGGCGAAAGGGTGAGGGTCGGGTCGTGCGAACTGGCCCACCGGCCAACCCTCATCCGGCCCTTCCACCTTCTCCCAACGGGAGAAGGGACTGCTCAGGCCTCACCCAGCGTCATCTTCCCGCCGATCCATTCGACGCCCGCATGCCGCAGGGCGTCGTTCGCCGCCGGTTCGTCGCCCATCGTCTGCTCGGCGCGATAAAGCACATAGTAGCTGTAGGGATCGCTGGGCCAGTCCGTCAGCAGTTCGGCGATCTTGGCCTTGGCTCCGGCCGCATCCCCCGACGCCAGCATGGCGGCGGCCAGGCTGCGGCGCGTCGGGTACCAGATCATCGGCGGATCGCCGCCCTCGGGATTCATCGCCTGGATCGCCGCCGCCCGGCCATAGGCGGCGATGGCGGTCGGATAATCCTGATCGATCATGGCCGCGCGGCCTTCCAGCACCTTCTGGAACAGTTCGGCGAATCCGACCTGACGATCCGCCATCGCGCCCTTGAACGCCTTGTCTGTAAGCAGGGCCCTAATGGCCTGGGCCTCGATCCGCACGGCCGCCGCATCGCCGCGCCGGGCTGCGGCCTCGCCGCGCGCATAGCGCCAACCGACCCGCATCAGCGGTCGCCCGACATCCGGCTCGGGCAGGGCCGCGACCTGGGCCTCCGTTCCGAACCGGCCGTAAAGCGCATAGGCGTCGGCCGCCATAATCTGACGATAAACGACATAGCCGTCGTCGCCGGGTTCGGGCGCGTCCAGAAGCTGCGGATAGGTCGCCATATACCAGTCGGCCAGCTCCAGCCCCCGTTCGGCCCCGCCCGCCATCAGGGCGCCGCCCATGCCGAAATGGATGTTGTGGGCGTGCAGCCGCATGCCGCGAATGCCGCCGGGCGGACTGGCCAGCCGGTCGTAGGTCTTGTCCAGCGCTACGGCGTTGACGTTGGACATCATCGCGTCCTTGTACCGTCCCACCCGATAGAAGGTGTGGGACGGCATATGCACCAGGTGACTGGCGCCCGGCGCCAGCAGCGCCAGCCGCTCGCCATAGGCCAGCGCCCTATGCGGATCGTCCGACCATTCCGTCAGGTGGATATAGAGGTGGATGGACGCCGGATCGTTCGGCTTGACCGTCAGGCTGTGCTCCAGGATCGCCATGGCGCGCGTCACGGCGGGATCGGCCGCCTTGCCGTTCTCGTCCCACCAGTCGCCCTCGGGCTGCAGCATCCAGGCGTCGGCAGTGATCGAGCCGACCGAAACGTCGTCGGGATGGCGTTTGGCGATCCGGTCCATGGCGCGGGCGAAGCGCAGGCCGCGGGTGCTTTCCTTGCCGGAGTAACGCTGGATCAGGGCGTCGATCATCTGGCGCTGCATCGGCGTGGCGTCGCGCGCCAGCCTGCGGGCTTCGCGCGCCGTTCTCAGGCCCGCGGCGAGGGATTCAGGGTCGTTCCCGCCGCCGTTCAGGTTCGGCCCGATGGCCCAGGCCTCGCCCCAGGCGCACATGCCGCACGCCGGATCCAGCTGCCGCGCCTTGCGGAACGCCCGCACCGATTCCGAATGTTCGAACGCCCAGCGCAGCCGCACCCCATGGTCGAACCAGGCCTGGGCCTCAGGGTTCTTGGTATCGACGGCGAAACTCTCGTCGCCGAAACCGGGCACCATGACCATGTCCGCCGTGGGCTGCACATCGCCGACCGCGTCCACGCGCCCGCAGACCTGGGGATTGGTGATCAGCGCCAGGGTCGCCGCCGTCGCCGTGGCGTCCGCGACGGCGATCGGCGCCATCAGACAGGCGGCCGAAACCGTCGCCACCCACAGACCCTTGCGCATTCCCGCCTCCCCCGCTTGGCGACCTATGTGCGCCTAATTGGCCGCCTCGCCAATTAGGCAGTCAAGGCGCCCGATCAGGGCGTGGTGATGGGCAGGGTGTCGGCGGCGCGGCCGTCGCCCGCAAGTGCGTCGAGGCCCAGCAGGCGCGCCAGGAAGGGCTGAACGTCCACGCTGTCCAGATCGGTCAGCCGACGTCCCGCGATGACTCCCGGTCCGTGGGCGATGAAGACCGCCGCCATCTCCGGCGCCTGATTGTCATAGCCGTGTGCGCCGCCCGCGCGGGTCACCGGCCGGTCGCGCGTCGCCGCCAGCCAGCCGGTCTCGACCAGGCAGACGATCTGGGCCACGCGCGGATTGGAGCCATAGACCAGCCGCGCCGGGACATCGGCCTTGTTCCAGCATTCCATATGCGGATGACGACCGACCAGCTTGGCCTGCACCTCCGCCTCGCGGCCCGGCGCCGGGTCGGCCGTCAGGACCGCCCCGCCATAGCCGATCTTCAACGCCGCCGGGTCGATGATGTCGTCGATCCAGACCACCCGGTCCGGCGAGGTGGCGGCCATGCCGTGATCGGACACGATCACCAGCATCGCCCGATCATAAAGCCCCCTCGCCTTCAGCCCCTCGACCAGCCGCCCCATGGACGCATCGACCGAGACCACGGCGGCACGCGTCTCTGCGCCGTCGGGACCATGGCGATGTCCGGCCGTATCGACGATGTCGAAATAGAGGGTCTCCAGCTTCGGACGCTGATCCGCCGGCAGGTCCAGCCACGACAGCACCCGATCCACCCGCGCGTCGCCCGGCATGGACTGATCGAAGGGCATCCACTGGCTGGGGCGAACGCCTTGCAATTCGACCTCCGAGCCGGGCCAGAACATGGTGCCGGTGCGAACGCCGGCCTTTTCCGCCGTGACCCAGATCGGCTCGCCCTGATCCCAGAAGCCGGTCTCCTTGCTGGCCATGGAGAAGACGCCCAGCTGCGCGTCCGTGAACCGATTGCCGACCACGCCGTGGTGGTCCGGGTGCAGCCCCGTCACCAGCGTATAGTGGTTGGGGAAGGTCACGCTGGGGAACGACGGCCGCATCGGCCCAAAGGCGCCGCCCGCTGCCAGCCCGTCCAGCACCGGCGTTTGCCCCTTGCCCAGATAATCAGGCCGGAACCCGTCGATCGAGACCAGAATCACCAGATCGGGTTGCGCCGGCTGCGACGCCGAGGCGGAAACGACCGGAGATTGCGAGATGGGCTGTTTCGAGACCGGCGTTGCGGCGCAGGCCGCAACCGCAAGGGCGGCGACCAAGGCCAGGCAGGAGGTGGAAAGACGGGACATAGGCGTACTCCAAGGCGACATCGAACCATTGCCTAAACTTTATGGACGACAGGCTTGCGACGGCTTGTGGGAACATCGTTCTCGCGCCAAGCTTGCGTCATGGAAACCGTCATCGACATTCGCGGCCTGACCAAGACCTATGGGACGGTGAGGGCCCTGGACGGCCTGACCCTGTCGATCCCGCGTGGCGGGGTCTATGGCGTTCTCGGCCCCAATGGTGCGGGCAAGTCCACCCTGTTCCGCACCCTGCTGGGCCTGATTCGCCCGACCGAGGGCGAGGCGACGGTAATGGGCGGGCGGATCGGCGATCCGGCGTCGATGCGCCGCATGGGCTCGATGATCGAGACGCCGCGCTTCCCGCCCTTCATGACCGCCCGCCAGGTGCTGGAATGGCTGGCCCGTGCGCACGGCGGCGTGACCTCGGCCGAGATCGACAACTGGCTGCAACGCGTCGGCCTGACCGAGGCGGCGAACCGACGCGTGAAGGGCTTTTCGGTCGGCATGCTGCAACGCCTCGGCGTCGCCGCCGCCCTGATGACCAAGCCGGACCTCGTCATCCTGGATGAACCGACCAGCGGCATGGATCCGCCCGGCATCCAGGAGATGCGCGCCCTGATCCGCAGCCTGGCCGACCACGACGGCGTGACCGTCATCCTGGCCAGCCATCAGCTCCAGGAGGTTCAGCGCGTCTGCGACCGCGTCGCCATCTTCAACAAGGGCAAGGTGATCACCGAGGGCAAGGTCTCCGACCTGACCGCCTCGGGCGAGCGTCTGCGCCTGTCCGTCACGCCGCTGGCCAAGGCCCTGTCGGTGCTGGGCGATCGCGCCACCCTGGACGGCGACGCCGTGGTGGCCGCCGTGCCCCGCGCCGAGGCCGCCGCCGCCATCAGGGCCCTGGTCGAGGGCGGCGTCGACATCGAAGAAGCCCGCTGGATCGGCGCCGACCTGGAAGACGTCTTCATGAGCGAAACCGGCTGGACCGGCGTGCAGGAGCAAAACCGTGCTGGCTGACGCGATCCGATCCGAAACCTACCGCCTGTCCAAGAACCGGACCGCCCTGTTCTGGAGCGTGCTGTTCATCCCGATCATGGGCATCCTTCTCGCCACCCTGGGCTTCGTGGTCGCCAAGGCCAACGAGGCCAAGCTGGCCGGCAAGCTGCCGCCCGAACTGATGAAGGGCGGACCGCTCGATCTGGGTCTGACCCTGGTCAAGAGCGCCGGCGACTTCGCCAATCCCGCGATCCTGATGTTCGTCCTGATCGGCGCGGCCACCATCTACGCCGGCGACTATCGCTGGGAGACCTGGCGGCTGATCAGCGCGCGCAACACCCGGCCCAACCTGCTGACGGGCAAGGTCGTGGTCGTGGCCCTGGTGATCGTGCTGGCGACCTTCGCCGCCCTGATCTCGGACGTGATCGCCAGCCTGATCCAGGCGGCGGTGTTCGGCCGCCCCGTCACCTTCTCGATGACCGGCGCAGCTGCGGCGGATTTCGGCCTGCTGACCCTGACCTCCTGGGCGCGCATCCTTCAGTTCACCATGCTGGGTCTGCTCGGCGCCGTGGTGACACGGTCGTTGCTGGCGGCCCTGTTCGCGCCGCTTGTGATCGGCATCGCGCAGTTCTTCCTGCCCCAGCTCCTGCTGCCCATGGGTGTGACGCCGGACGGCTGGCTGCTGCCCCTGTTGTCACCGGGCCTGGCCACGGACCTGCTGAAAGCCGTCATCCAGGGCGGCATGGCGGCGGCCGAACTGCCCGATCACGCCCTCACCAAGGGCGTGATCAGCCTGGCCCTGTGGATCGGCGTCCCGTTCGCCGCCGCAGTCGCTTGGTTCAACCGCCAGGACCTTTCAAAGGAATAGGCGGCGGCGGGCTCCGCACACCTTCCGCGACCAGCCAGTCGCGGAAGGCGTCCACCGCCGCATCCCTGCGTCCCTCCGGCCGCAAGAAAGCAAACCACGACGGCCGCTCCACGAAGCCGAACGGCGCCGACAGACGTCCCGCGAGGACATCCGGCGCCACGAAGGCCCACGGCGCGATGGCGACGCCCAGACCCGAGATCGCCGCCTCGACCAGCGAGTGGTTGTGCGCGAACTCCCGCTCCGTCGTCGCCGTCGGCAGAGCCACACCTGCCAGTTCCGACCACGCCGGCCAGCCCCGCCGGAAGGTGGCCGAACGCAGGCGCGGCGCATGCGCCACGGCCTCGAGCGTCGGCAACCCCGCCATCAAGGCCGGCGCCCCGACGGGTCCCTGATATTGCGCCAGGAAGGGCGTCGCTTCCGTGCGGGCATGGATCTGATCCGGCTCGACGATGCGAATGGCGCCGTCGAACCGATCACGCCGATAATCGACCGTCGCATAGGATTCCGACAGCCTGACCCGCACCTCGGGATGCGCCTCCAGAAACCCCGGCAGGCGCGGGATCAGCCATTTCAGGGCGAAGGTGCCCAGGCAGGAAATCTCGATCTCGCGCGCCGCGCCCGGCCGCACGCCCTCGACCGCATCGGTGATCACCACAAAGGCCGGCGTAAGGCGCTCGGCCAGCTGCGCGCCTGCCTCAGTGAGGGTCAGCGCATGACGCGGCCCGGTGACCAGGGTCACGCCCAGCGAGGCCTGCAGGGCCGCGATCTGTCGGCTGACCGCGCCGTGGGTCACGCACAGCTCGGCCGCCGCACGGGTCATGCTCCTGTGCCGGCCAAAGACCTCGAAGGTTCGCAAGGCATTCAGCGGTGGCGGCGCCCGGCCCGACATGTGACCTCCCCTCACAGACACCGCCCCGCTTAATCGATTTCTGCGCCTTGGGAAATCGGGTTCAAGCTTGGCGATGCCGCTCCCGAACCCGCCGCCAAGACCGTCCCGCCCCTCACGCCAGGACCAGATCGCCTATGGCCTGTGCATTCTGCTCATATGGAGCATGGCGGTCGCCGCCATCCTGGACAGCTAAAGCTGCTTTTCCATGAAGACATCGGCGCGGGCATAGGGCGTCGGCCGCGCCGGCAGATGGATGAAGCCGAAGCTCTCGTACAGGGCGATGGCCGGCGTCAGCGCGCTGTTGGTCTCCAGATAGAGCCGCCCCGCCCCCGCCTCGCGCGCCGCAGCCTCGCAGGCCTGCAACAGCTGTCTTGCCAAGCCCAGGCCGCGCGCGGCCGGCGTCACTGTCATCTTGGATACCTCGAACCCGTCATCGAGCCGAATCAAAGCGCAGCAGCCGATCGTCTCGCCTTCCCGCTCGACGATGAAGATACGGCCGCCGTCGGCGAGGAAGACGCCGTGCGGATCGTCGATCGACCGCCGGTCCTTCGCCTCAATGGCGAATCCACCCTCGGCCAGCCAGGCAGTGTTCAGCCGCGCCCAAGCGGCGGCGTGATCAGGACGGAAATCAACGATCGAAACGCTCATCCGCGCGTCATGCCTCATGTCCGCGCAAAGCAAAAGGGCGGCCGGATTGCTCCGACCGCCCTTCCGGCGTTTGGTCCTGCGACCAAATCTTAGTCTTCGTCGCCGCCTTCGAAGGCCAGGACCGGACCGGAGTCCTTGCCCTTGGCTTCGACGTCGCGATCGACGAACTCGATGACGGCCATCGGGGCGTTGTCGCCGTGACGGAAGCCCGCCTTCATGATGCGGATATAGCCGCCGTTACGCTCGCTGTAGCGCGGGCCGAGCGTTTCGAACAGCTTGCCGACTTGCGGCACGTCGCGAACCTGGCTGATGGCCTGACGACGAGCGTGCAGGTCGCCCTTCTTGGCGAGGGTGACCAGCTTCTCGACGAAGGGACGCAGTTCCTTCGCCTTGGGCAGGGTCGTGGTGATCTGCTCGTGCTTGATCAGCGAGGCGGCCATGTTCGCGAACATGGCGGTGCGGTGGCTGCTCGTGCGACCGAGTTTACGATGGGCGGCGCCGTGGCGCATCAGGGTCTCTCCTACTCCGGAACCGGTATCCTCGAACGGACCTGGAACCGTAATCTTCTAACCGCCCCGACATTCTCCCAAGGGAGACGGGCGGAGGGTTGAACTTAGATCTGGTCGTCGAACTTCTTGGCCAGGTCTTCGATGTTTTCGGGGGGCCAGTTCGGCACGTCCATGCCGAGGCTGAGACCCATCGTCGTCAGAACTTCCTTGATCTCGTTCAGCGACTTGCGGCCGAAGTTCGGGGTGCGAAGCATTTCGCCCTCGGTCTTCTGGATCAGGTCGCCGATGTAGACGATGTTGTCGTTCTTCAGGCAGTTGGCCGAACGAACCGACAGTTCCAGCTCGTCCACCTTCTTCAGCAGCGCCGGGTTGAAGGGCAGGTCGGGCTTGCCGTCCGACTGCTCGACAGCCTTCTTGGGCTCTTCGAAGGTGATGAAGATCTGGAGTTGGTCCTGCAGGATGCGCGCCGCATAAGCGACGGCGTCAACCGGCGTGACCGCACCGTTGGTTTCGACTTCAAGCAGCAGCTTGTCGTAGTCCAGCGACTGGCCCTGACGGGTCGGCTCGACGCGGTAAGCCACCTTCTTGACCGGCGAATACAGAGCATCGACGGCGATCAGGCCGATCGGCGCATCTTCCGGACGGTTCAGCTCGGCGGCGACATAGCCCTTGCCGTTCTGGACGGTCAGTTCCATGCGGACCGACGCGCCGTCGTCCAGCGTGCAGATGACGTGGTCGGGGTTCAGAACCTCGATGTCCGCCGGCACGTCGATCTGGCCGGCCGTCACGACGCCGGGGCCCGTGGCGCGCAAGGTCATGCGCTTGGGGCCTTCGGCGTGCATGCGCAGCGCCAGTTGCTTGATGTTCAGGACGATGTCGACCACGTCTTCCCGCACGCCTTCCAGCGACGAGAATTCATGAACGACGCCGTCGATCTGGATGGCCGTGACAGCCGCGCCTTGCAGCGAGGACAGCAGAACGCGACGGAGCGCGTTGCCGAGCGTCACGCCGAAGCCACGTTCGAGAGGTTCGGCCACCAAGCGCGCCTTGCGCTGGGCGTCGGAACCGATCTCGATCTGCGGCTTCTCGGGACGGATCAGCTCTTGCCAGTTTCTTTCGATCATTTTGTCCCTCGAACGGGTTTCGCCTGCTCCGGCCTTGTCGACGAGGCCATGATGGAGCGGACGGAGATGGGGGTGCTTTGGGCGGGGTCGCTTAGACGCGACGACGCTTGGGCGGACGGCAACCGTTGTGCGGCATCGGCGTAACGTCGCGGATGGTCGTGATCGTCAGGCCGACCGACTGCAGAGCGCGCAGAGCCGACTCACGACCGGAACCCGGACCCGAGACGTTCACTTCCAGCGTCTTGACGCCGTGTTCCTGAGCCTTCTTGCCGGCGTCTTCAGCGGCCATCTGGGCGGCGTACGGGGTCGACTTACGCGAACCCTTGAAGCCCATGTGACCTGCCGAAGACCACGAGATCGCGTTGCCCTGGGCATCGGTGATCGTGATCATGGTGTTGTTGAACGAAGCATTCACGTGGGCGACGCCCGAGGTGATGTTCTTGCGCTCGCGCTTCTTTACGCGACCCGGTTCCTTGGCCATGTGTCTGTCTTACTTCTTCTTGCCGGCGATCGGCTTGGCGGGACCCTTGCGGGTGCGGGCGTTCGTATGGGTGCGCTGACCGCGGACCGGCAGGCCCTTACGGTGACGCAGGCCGCGATAGCAGGCCAGATCCATCAGACGCTTGATGTTCATCGACGTCTCGCGGCGCAGGTCGCCCTCGACGGTGTGATCCTTGTCGATCGTCTCGCGGATCGACAGGACTTCGGCGTCCGTCAGCTGGTTCACGCGACGGGCGGACTCGATGCCCACCTTCTCGGTGATGTCCTTGGCGGCGGCGGGGCCGATGCCATGGATATACTGAAGCGCGATCTCTACGCGCTTGTTGGTCGGGATGTTGACGCCAGCAATACGGGCCACGAAATTCTCCAGATACGCGTTAGTCAGACGCAACAAACGCTCCGGTCAACAGACCAGGAGCGTGGCGCCCTTCGCGGGAAGGCGCCCTTATACATGTGATTCACGAGGCGTCAACATCTGGAGGCGCGTCAGCGCGGCGGACGGCCGAAGTCCACACCCACAGTGACCCGCTGACCCTCGACGGGTCGGCCGTCCTCGGTGGGGGGCTGAAAACGGAAATATCCCGACACCTGAAGGCCCGCCGCGCCGAACCCCATACCGGGCGGCGACTCGTCCACGACGCGGCAACCGTCCAGCCGACTGTCCAGCCGAATGATGCACGACAGCTCCACGCGGCCATAGCGGCTGCGCGCGCCCGAGGGGTGATTGGCGCGAATCTGGCCGATGGTGGGGCCGGTGACCAGGCGTGGTCCGGTCGAGCCGCTGCCGGGGCCGCTGCCCGATCCCACGCCGGATCCGCTGCCGGTCCCCAGCCCGCCCTGGCCGAAGCTCGGCTGGGGCGACGGCGCGGGCGCAATACCCACGACAGGCGCGGGTTCGGGCGCTTTCACGGGCGGCGCAGGAACCTCGCGCGGACGTTCCCTGGGCGGAGGCGGAGGCGTGTGGATGACGGAGGGGGCCGCGGGCGCGCCGCCGCCCGTCTCGGGCGCAGGCGGTTCGTTCGAGATCGGCGGCGGCGGATCGTAAAGCACGACCTCGAACGGCGGCGGCTCGACCACAGGCGTCTGCGTCGGCCCCCTCACCCGCCCCAGCAGCAGGAACAGGCCAATCTCGGCGACGGCGACGGCGACGAAGATGCACGCCATGCGCCAACGACGCAGACGGGTCTTTTCAGGTGTAGGGTCGGCGGGTTCAATCATCAGGCGATCAACGCCCGAGATCGCAAATCAGGCCAGGGCCTCGTCGATGGCTTTGGCGACGGACTCGATCGTGCCCATGCCGTCCGCCTCGGTCAGCTTGCCCTGGGCTTCATAGTAGGGAAGCAGCGGCGCCGTGTTGCGGTTGTAGGCCTCAAGCCGGACCTTGAACGATTCGGGATTGTCGTCGGGCCGGCCCTGCTCCGCGAAACGCTTGGCGATCCGTTCGGTCAGGGCGGCGTCATCGACCTTCAACCGCACGACGGCGTCGATCTGGACACCGCGCTTGGCCAGCATCTCGTCCAGCGCCTCGGCCTGGGCCACGGTGCGGGGGAAGCCGTCGAAGATGGCGCCGCCGGCGGCCTCGGCCTCCGTCAGGCGATCCTCGATCAGGGCGATGACGATCTCGTCGGTGACTAGGTCGCCACGCGCCAGCACGTCCTTGACCTTGAGCCCCAGCTCCGAGCCAGAGGCGATCGCCGCGCGCAGCATGTCGCCGGTGGAGAGCTGGACCATGCCCTTCTCTTCCACCAGCCGCTTCGCCTGGGTGCCCTTGCCCGCCGCCGGCGGTCCAAACAGGATCAAGTTCATGCTTCAGCCCTCCCCTGGGCGTCTGTCAGCTTAAGACCTAGCGGCGCACGGGCGTGGGCGCGCCACGACCGCCACGACCGCGCAGCTTCGCCTTCTTGATCAGGCCTTCGTACTGGTGCGCCAGCAGTTGGGACTGAATCTGAGCCACAGTGTCCATCGTGACCGACACGACAATCAAGATAGACGTTCCGCCGAAGTACAGGCTGTTGCCCATCTGGGCGACCATGAACTCAGGCAGCAGGCAGACCGCGGTGATGTAGGCGGCGCCGATCACGGTCAGGCGGGTCAGGACATAGTCCAGATATTCCGCCGTGCGTTTGCCCGGACGAATGCCCGGCAGGAAGCCGCCGTATTTGCGCAGGTTCTCGGCCGTGTCCTCGGGGTTGAAGGTGATCGAGGTGTAGAAGAAGCAGAAGAAGACGATCAGGGCGGCGTACAGCGCCATGAACAGCGGCTGGCCGTGCGTCAGCTGCGCCGTCACCAGCGGCAGCCAGCTCATCCAGCTGGGCAGGTCGGCGTTGGCCGTCATAGTCGCCACCGTCGTCGGCAGCATCAGTAGTGACGAGGCGAAGATCGGCGGGATCACGCCCGCGGTATTGACCTTCAGCGGCAGGAACGAACGCTCGCCCCCGGCCATGCGGTTGCCTTCCTGGCGCTTCGGATACTGGATCAGAAGACGGCGCTGGGCGCGTTCCATGAAGACGATGAAGACCACGGTCGCCACCGCCAGCGCGGCGATGAACAACAGGGCGAAGGCCGACATCTGGCCTTGCTGAGCCAGGCCCAGCAGGCGGGCGATGGTGGACGGCAGGACCGCCACGATACCGGCGAAGATGATCAGCGAGATGCCGTTGCCGACGCCCCGCGCCGTCACCTGCTCACCCAGCCACATCAGGAACATGGTGCCGCCGGTCAGGGTCACGACCGTCGAGGCGATGAAGAAGACGCCCGGATTATCGACCAGGCCGGCCGTGCTGTTCAGGCCCGCCGCGATGCCGAAGGACTGCGCCAGCGCCAGGAACACCGTCAGATAGCGGGTGTACTGGTTCAGCTGCTTGCGGCCGCTTTCGCCGCCTTCCTTCTTCAGCTTCTCCCAGGGCGGATACACGGTGCCCATCAGCTGCACGATGATCGAGGCCGAGATGTACGGCATCACGTTCAGCGCGAAGATGGCCATACGCTCGACGGCGCCGCCCGAGAACATGTTGAACATGTCGAGGATGCCGCGCTGACCCGACGGGTCCTGGAAGAACTGCAGAAAGGCCTGCGAGTTGATGCCCGGAATCGGCACATACGTCCCGATCCGATAGACCAGGAGCGCGCCCAGCGTGAACAGCAGGCGCTTGTGCAGCTCGGTCGCTTTCGCGAACGAGCCCATGTTCATATTGGCGGCGAGTTGTTCTGCGGCCGAAGCCATTATGCGTCCCCACGACTGATTGAGTCGTCAGATAGGCGAGAAGCGGCGCTCTTGCGAGGCCGCTTCCGTTCTTTCGTCGCTGCGATGTGTTCAGGCCACGGCCCAATCAGCCGCAACGACGCGTTGATCAGGCTTTGGCGGCGGCGCGCTTGGTGCGGGCCGAGATCTTGTTCTCGTCGCCCAGGCGTGCCTTGGCGGGCGGAACCTTGCCCTTGGCCAGGTTGCGCTTCTCGATGCGAGCAGCGGCCTTGGCTTCGGCGGCGATGCGCTCTTGAACGACCGAACCGCCAGCGGCTTCGATGGCCTTGATGGCGCCCGAGGTGGCCGACCAGACGACCAGGTTCAGCGCTTGCTTCAGCTCGCCGGTGCCCAGCAGGCGCACGCCGTCCTTGACGCGACGGATCACGCCGGCGGCGACCAGGGCGTCGCCCTTCAGTTCCGACTTGGCGTCCAGCTTGCCGGCGTCGATGGCGTCTTGCAGGCGCCACAGGTTCACTTCGGCCAGCTTCAGAGCGTTGGCGTTGTTGAAGCCACGCTTAGGCATACGCATGTACAGCGGCATTTGGCCGCCTTCGAAGCCGCCGATGGCGACGCCTGAACGCGACTTCTGACCCTTGACGCCACGGCCAGCGGTCTTGCCCTTGCCCGAACCGGGGCCACGGCCGACACGCATGCGCTTCTTGTGCGCGCCTTCGTTGTCGCGGATTTCGTTCAGTTTCATATGCCTGATCCTTTCGGGTGCTAGCGCCCGGACCATTGATCCGGACTCGGCTGTAAAAATTTAAGGGCCGCTGATAGGCGACCCTTGGGGTATTCGCAAGTGCAGAAACGCCCTCCCCCGGGTTCGGGAGAGGGCGAAACGGCTTACTTTTCGACGATCTCGGTCAGGTGGGCGACCTTGGCGATCATCCCACGAACCGAAGGCGTGTCTTCCAGGGTCGATTCACGACCCAAGCGGTTCAGACCCAGGCCCACCAGGGTGGCGCGCTGGTCGTTCTTGCGGCGGATCGGCGAACCGGTCTGCTTGACGGTGACGGTCTTGGCGTCGGTCTTCTTGGACGGGGCCATGATTAGGACTCCACAGCTTCGGGCGTCGAAGCGCCGTCGTTGCGACGGCCCATCAGATCTGCGACCTTCTTGCCGCGCTTGGACGCGACCTGACGGGGCGAGGACTGGACCTTCAGCGCTTCGAACGTCGCGCGGATCATGTTGTAGGGGTTCGACGAGCCGGTCGACTTGCCCACGACGTCCTGGACGCCGAGGGTTTCGAGCACGGCGCGCATCGGACCACCTGCGATGACGCCGGTCCCGGGAGGGGCAGCGCGCATCATGATCTTGCCGGCGCCCCAACGGCCGTTACCGTCGTGGTGCAGGGTGCGGTTCTCGCGAAGCGGAACGCGGATCATGGTCTTCTTGGCTTCTTCCGTCGCCTTGCGGATGGCTTCCGGCACTTCGCGCGCCTTGCCGTGACCGAAGCCGACGCGACCCTTGCCGTCACCGACGACCATAAGGGCTGCGAAGCTGAAGCGACGGCCGCCTTTGACGGTGGCGGCGACGCGGTTGATGTGGACCAGCTTCTCGACGATGTCCGAATCCGGACCATCGGCTTGGGGGCCATTGCGGTTGTCACGACGGTTGCGGTCGTTGCCGCCGCCGCCACGTTGGGGTTGATGCGCCATCTGTCGCGTCCCTTAGAAGTTCAGGCCGGCTTCACGCGCGGCTTCCGCCAGCGCCTTGACCCGTCCATGATAGATGTACTCGCCACGGTCGAAGACGACGTCCTTGACGCCCTTCTCGATGGCGCGTTCGGCGATCAGCTTGCCGATCGCGGCGGCCGCAGCGGTGTCCGAACCCCGCTTGCCCTTGCCGCCTTCCAGCGACGAGGCAGACGCGACGGTCACGCCTTGGGCGTCGTCGATGATCTGGGCCGAGATGTTCTTGTCCGAACGGCTGACCGACAGACGAAGGCGACCGTTGGCGACAGCCTTCAGGCGGCGACGGGTGCGCTCCGAGCGGCGCTTGGCTTGTTGTCGAAGAGAAAGAGCCATGACTTACTTCTTCTTGCCTTCCTTGCGACGGACCTTCTCGCCCGCGTAACGGACGCCCTTGCCCTTGTAGGGCTCCGGCGGACGCAGCTTGC
Source organism: Brevundimonas sp. PWP3-1b1 (assembly GCF_049896065.1). NCBI lineage: Bacteria > Pseudomonadati > Pseudomonadota > Alphaproteobacteria > Caulobacterales > Caulobacteraceae > Brevundimonas > Brevundimonas sp. PWP3-1b1. Next base: position 1,849,835 of record NZ_JAFCTO010000001.1, read on the forward strand.
GGATGACCGCGGCGATCTGACCGACGGCTTGCTTGTCAGCGCCCGAGACCTTGATCTCGGTTTGCTTCGGCACTGCGAAGCTGACGCCGGCCGGCGGAGCGATATCGACTTCATGCGAGAAGCCGAGTTGCAGCGAAAGGGCGTCGCCCTTCATGGCGGCGCGGTAACCCACGCCGACCAGCTCCAACGACTTTTCGAAGCCGGAGGTGACGCCGACGACCATGTTGTCGACCAGGGTGCGCGACAGGCCCCACATCGCGCGACCGCGTTGCGTGTCCGACCGCAGACCCAGCGACAGTTCGTCGCCTTCCTGGGTGACTTCGACCTCTTCGGCGACGGTCCAGGAGCTCTCGCCCTTGGGGCCCTTCACGGTGACTTTCTGGCCGTCGAGCGTGACAGTCACGCCCTTCGGCACAGCGATGGTTTTCTTGCCAATACGGGACATATCAGTAGACCCTGCAGAGGACTTCGCCGCCGACGTTAGCGTCGCGGGCGGAGGCGTCGGACATGACGCCCTTCGAAGTCGAGAGGATCGAGATGCCGAGGCCGTTCTTGATCGGCTTCAGATCGCCGATCGCCGAATAGACGCGGCGGCCCGGCTTGGACACGCGAGCGATCTCGGCGATGACGGGCTGACCGTCGAAGTACTTCAGCTCGATCTCGAACTGCGGAAACTCACCCGGGTTCTGAACCAGGTTGTAGCCGCGGATGTAGCCTTCGTCCTGCAGCACGTCGAGGACGCGCTGACGCAGACGAGAAGCGGGGGTCAGCACCTTGGAACGCTTGCGGGTCGCCGCGTTCTTGATGCGAGCGATCATGTCGCTCAGGGGATCGTTGATCATCATGTCTGTTCGCTCCCCTTACCAGCTGGATTTCGTCAGGCCAGGGATCTGGCCCTGGTTGCCGAGTTCGCGCAGCGCAATCCGGCTCATCTTGAGCTTGCGATAGAACGCCCGCGGACGACCCGTCACTTCGCAACGGTTGCGAATGCGGCTCGGCGCGGAGTTGCGCGGCAGTTCAGCCAGCTTCAGGCGCGCGTCGAAGCGCTCCTCCAGCGGCAGGTTTTCGTCGTTGGCGGTCGCCTTCAGGGCGGCCCGCTTCGCGGCATACTTCGCAACCAGGGCCTTGACGGCTTCGTTACGGTTTACGGCGCTTTTCTTAGCCATTGTGCTCTTCCCTTCCCGCTCAGTTCTTCACGAACGGGAACTTGAACTCGGTGAGGAGAGCCTTGGCTTCCTCATCGGTCTTGGCCGTGGTGCAGACGACAATGTCCATGCCCCACATCTGATCGATCTGGTCGTAGTTGATCTCCGGGAACACGATGTGTTCCTTCAGACCCGTGGCGTAGTTGCCGCGACCATCGAAGGACGTGCCCTTCAGACCACGGAAATCTTTCACGCGCGGCAGCGCGATCGTGATGAACCGGTCCAGGAACTCGTACATCTGTTCGCCGCGCAGGGTGACCTTGCCGCCGATAACCATGCCTTCGCGCAGCTTGAAGCCGGCGATGGAGTTACGGGCCTTGGTGGCGACGGCCTTCTGACCGGCGATGGCCGTCAGATCCTTGAGGGCGGTGTTCGCCTTCTTGGAGTCCGCGACAGCTTCACCGATGCCCATATTCAGGACGATCTTGTCCAGCTTGGGCACCTGCATTTCGTTCGTGTAGCCGAACTTTTCCTTCATCACCTGGCGGATGCGAGCGTGATACTCGACCTTGAGGCGCGGAGTGTACTTTTCGGTAGCCATCAGATGACGTCTCCCGTCGTCTTGGCGATGCGGACCTTGGTGTCCCCATCGATCTTGAAGCCGACGCGGGTCGCCTTGCCGTTGGCGTCGGCGATCGCGACGTTCGACAGGTGAAGCGAGGCTTCCTTGTTCTTGATACCGCCCTGCGGGTCAGCCTGGCTCGGGCGCGTGTGGCGCTGAACCATGTTGCAGCCTTCGACGAGGACGCGGTTTTCGGTAGGCAGGACCTTCAGCACGTTGCCCGTGCGGCCCTTGTCCTTGCCGGTGAGGACGACGACGCGGTCGCCCTTCTTGATCTTGGCGGCCATGTTACAGGACCTCCGGAGCCAGCGAGATGATCTTCATGTGGTTCTTGGCGCGCAGTTCGCGAGGAACAGGGCCGAAGATCCGCGTGCCGACGGGCTCGTTCTGCTTGTTGACGATGACGGCGGCCGACTTGTCAAAACGAATGACCGAGCCGTCCTTGCGTTGGATGTCCTTGGCGGTGCGCACGACGATGGCGCGAACGACGTCGCCCTTCTTCACACGGCCGCGCGGGATGGCTTCCTTCACGGAGGCGACGATTGTGTCGCCGATCGAGGCGTAGCGGCGCTTGGAGCCGCCCAACACCTTGATGCACATGACCCGGCGGGCGCCCGAATTATCGGCCACTTCCAGGTTAGTTTGCATCTGGATCATAAGATCAGATCCTTCTGATTACGAGGCCGAGGCGTTGGAAAGGACTTCCCAGCGCTTCAGTTTGGATTTCGGGGCGCACTCGACGATGCGAGCGATGTCGCCGACTTTGAGCGCGTTGGCTTCGTCGTGCGCGTGATACTTCTTCGAAAGACGAACGATCTTCTTCAGAACAGGGTGCAGCAGCGTGCGCTCCACCTTCACGACGACGGTCTTTTCGCCCTTGTCGGACACGACCACGCCTTCAAGAATTCGCTTGGGCATATTCGTTTCCTTACGAGGCCGCACGCTGCTCGCGCAGAAGCGTCGAGATGCGTGCGATGTCTTTGCGGACTTCACCAACGCGGTGAGTCTTTTCCATTTGGCCGGTGGCCGCCTGGAAGCGCAGGTTGAACTGTTCCTTCTTGAGCTTCAGCAGCTCGTCGGACAGCTGGTCGGTCGTTTGCGACCGCAAGTCGGCGATCTTGGTCATCAGGCGGCTACCTCGACATGAGCGACGCCGGCGTCGATGCGGGTCACCACCTTGGTGCGGACCGGCAGCTTGGCTGCGCCGAGACGGAGCGCTTCGCGGGCGACATCGTCCGGAACGCCGTCGATTTCAAACAGGATACGGCCAGGGTGGCAGCGCGCGGCCCAGTGGTCCACGGCGCCCTTGCCCTTACCCATCCGGACTTCGGCCGGCTTGCCCGTGACGGGCAGGTCGGGGAAGACGCGGATCCAGACGCGGCCCTGACGCTTCATCTGGCGAGTGATCGCGCGGCGAGCCGCTTCGATCTGACGCGCAGTGATGCGTTCCGGCTCCAGCGTCTTCAGGCCATACGACCCGAAGTTCAGCGAGAAGCCACCCTTGGCCGAGCCATGGATCCGGCCCTTGAAGGCCTTGCGGTACTTGGTCTTCTTCGGTTGCAACATGACTTAGTTCTCACGTCCCCGGTCGCGACGCGGACCGCGGTCGCCACGGGGGCCGCCGCGTTCGCGGCCTTCGTTCGAGGACGGACCCGAAGCTTCCTGGGCCCAACGCTTGTCCTGCGCCATGGGATCGTGCTCCAGCACTTCACCCTTAAAGACCCAGACCTTCACGCCGATGATGCCGTAGGTCGTCTTGGCTTCGTAGAAGCCGTAGTCGATGTCGGCGCGCAGCGTGTGAAGCGGCACCCGACCTTCGCGGTACCATTCCATACGTGCGATTTCCGCACCGCCTAGACGACCAGCGACATTCATACGAATGCCCTTGGCGCCGAGACGCATCGCCGACTGCATCGAACGCTTCATGGCGCGACGGAAGGCCACGCGGCGTTCCAGTTGTTGCGCGATGTTTTCAGCGATCAGCTGTGCATCGGTTTCCGGCTTGCGGACTTCGATGATGTTCAGGTGAACTTCACCTTCGGTGCGTGCCGAGATGTCCTTGCGGAGCTTCTCGATGTCAGCGCCCTTCTTACCGATCACGACGCCCGGACGGGCGGCGTAGATGGTGATGCGGCACTTCTTGTGAGGGCGCTCGATGATGATGCGCGACACACCGGCGGCGCCCAGACGTTCCCGCAGCCACTCGCGCAGCTTCAGGTCCTGGTGCAGCAGGCGGGAATAGTCGGCGCCGGCGGCGAACCAACGGCTGTCCCACGTACGGTTCACGCCGAGGCGCAGACCGATCGGATTGATTTTCTGACCCATCAGGCGGCCTCGCCGGCTTCACGGACCACGATGGTGATCTCGCTGAACGGTTTCAGGATGCGCGACGAACGACCACGAGCACGGCTCGCGAAGCGCTTCATCACCAGGTTCTTGCCCACATAGGCCTCGGCGACGATCAGGTTGTCGATGTCGAGGTTGTGGTTGTTCTCGGCATTCGAGATCGCCGAATACAGGACCTTGCGGACGTCGGTCGCGATACGCTTACGGCTGAATTCCAGCTCGTTCAGCGCCTTCTGGACCGGCATGCCGCGGATCGATGCGGCGACCAGGCCCAGTTTTTGCGGGCTGATGCGTACGTTGACCAGCTTTGCGCGGGCCTCTGTCGGGGCGACCCGACGCTCATTTTTTGTCTGGGCCATCAGTTACTTCCTTTTGGCCTTCTTGTCCGCCGCGTGACCCGGGAAACTCCGGGTCGGGGCGAACTCGCCGAGCTTCATGCCGACCATCTCTTCCGAGACCGACACGGGCACATGCTTCTGACCGTTATGGACGCCGAACGTCAAACCGACGAACTGCGGCAGGATGGTGGAGCGGCGCGACCAGGTCTTGATCACGTCCTTGCGGCCCGACGTTTGAACGGCGTCGGCCTTCTTGAGCAGATACCCGTCGACAAACGGGCCTTTCCAGGAGGAGCGGGCCATTCTTAGCGAGCCTTCTTAACGTGGCGGGTACGGATGATGTACTTGTCCGTAGCCTTGTTCTTACGGGTACGGGTGCCCTTGGTGTCCTTGCCCCACGGCGTAACCGGGGTACGACCACCAGAGGTCCGGCCTTCACCACCACCATGCGGGTGGTCGATCGGGTTCATGGCGACGCCGCGAACGTGCGGGCGGAAGCCCATGTGACGCTTGCGACCGGCCTTGCCCAGGTTCTGGTTCATGTGGTCGGGGTTCGAAACCGCGCCCACCGTGGCGATGCAGCCGTCCAGGACCATGCGCAGTTCGCCCGAGCCGAGACGGATCTGGGCGTAACCCTGATCGCGACCCACCAGTTGGGCGTAGGCGCCGGCCGAACGGGCCAGCTGAGCGCCCTTGCCCGGCTTCATTTCGATGTTGTGGATGATCGTACCCACCGGCATCGAACGAAGCGGCATGGCGTTGCCCGGCTTCACATCGGTCTTTTCGCCCGCGATCACCGTGTCGCCGGCCTTAAGGCGTTGCGGCGCGATGATGTAGGTCTTCTCGCCGTCTTCGTAGGTCACGAGGGCGATGAAGGCCGTGCGGTTCGGATCGTATTCCAGACGCTCGACCGTGCCGACCATGTCCCACTTACGACGCTTGAAGTCGATCCGACGGTACAGGGTCTTGGCACCGCCGCCACGGAAGCGGACCGCGATGCGACCGCCCTGCCCGCGTCCGCCCGACTTGGTCAGGCCTTCGGTCAGCGACTTTTCCGGACGGCCCTTGTGGAGCTCCGAACGATCGACCAGCACGAGGGCGCGACGGCCCGGCGAGGTCGGATTGTAATGTTTCAAGGCCATCCGATCAGAGCCCCGTGGTGACGTCGATCGACTGGCCGTCGGCCAGCGTCACGATCGCTTTTTTGATGTCGACCCGGCGACCCAGGATACCCCGGAAGCGCTTGGTCTTGCCCTTTTGAACCAGGGTGTTGACCTTCAGGACGTTGACTTTGAACAGGCTTTCGACCGCCGCGGCGATCTCGTCCTTGGTCGACGTATCGGCGACGCGGAAGACGACCTTGTTCTGCTCGGACAGGATCGTCGCCTTCTCGGTGATGATCGGCGAGAGGATCGTGTCGTAGTGCTTGGCGGTAGGTTGAGCGGCCATTACGCGGCTTCCTTATCGCTGAAGCGAGCTTCGATCGCTTCGATGGCGGCCTTGGTCAGCACCAGCTTGTCAGCCCGCAGGATGTCATAGACGTTCAGGCCGGCGTTCGGCAGCACGTCGATGTGCGGGATGTTGCGTGCGGCCAGGCCGAAGTTCGTGTCGACTTCGGGACCCGCGATGATGAGAGCCTTGGTCCAGCCCAGCTTGCCGAGCGTCTCGCGCAGCGAGGCGGTCTTGGCTTCCTTGACCGAGACGGTGTCGACGATGATCAGGTCGCCCGACTTGACCTTGGAAGACAGGGCGTGACGCAGGGCCAGCGCGCGGATCTTCTTGGGCAGCGAGAAACCGTGATCGCGAACGATCGGACCAAAGGCGCGCGAACCACCAACGAACTGCGGTGCACGGCGCGAACCGTGACGAGCGCCGCCGGTGCCCTTTTGCTTGTACATCTTCTTGCCCGTACGAGAGTTCTCGTTGCGGGTTTGAACCTTGTGCGTACCGGCGCGGCGCTTGGCCAGTTGCCAGTTGACGGTGCGGGCCAGGATGTCGCCGCGGATGTCGGAGATGCCGAAGACGGCGTCCGACAGTTCCACGTCGCCAGCAGCCTTGCCGTCGAGTTGGATGACAGAGAGTTTCATTACGCTTCACCGCCTTCGGTCGCTTCGACGGGGGCTTCTTCAGCCGGGGTCGAGGCGGGTTGAGCAGCAGACTTGCTCGACTTCAGCGCACCGGGGAACGGAGCGTCGGCCGGGCGAGCCTTCTTGATGGCGTCGCGAACCTTGACGTAGCTGCCGTCATGACCGGGGACAGCGCCCTTGATCAGGATCAGGCCACGCTCGGCGTCCACGCGGACGACGGTCAGGTTCTGGGTGGTGACGGTTTCCGTGCCGTAGTGGCCGGCCATCTTCTTGCCGGGGAACGTGCGACCCGGATCCTGACGGTTACCCGTCGAACCGTGCGAACGGTGCGAGACCGAAACGCCGTGGGTGGCGCGAAGGCCGCCGAAGTTCCAGCGCTTCATGGCGCCGGCGAAACCCTTACCGATGGTCTCGCCCTGGATGTCGACCTTCTGGCCTACCAGGAAGTGTTCGGCCGACAGTTCGGCGCCCACGTCCAGCAGACCGTCCGCATCGACGCGGAACTCGGTCACATAGGCTTTCGGTTCGACTTCCGCCTTGGCGAAGGTCTCGCGTTGAGCCTTGTTGGTGTTCTTGGCCTTCTTCGTGCCAGCACCCAGCTGGAGGGCGACGTAACCGTCACGCTCCTGGGTACGTTGGCCGACGACTTGGCAGCCGTCGAGCTGGAGCACAGTGACCGGTACGTGCGCGCCGTCATCGGCGAACACGCGGGTCATGCCCAGCTTCTTGGCGATCACGCCCGTGCGCATCGGATCCCGCCTCTTTCTACTTTAAATCTTGATCTCGACGTCCACACCGGCGGACAGGTCGAGCTTCATGAGCGCGTCCACGGTCTGCGGGGTGGGGTCGATGATGTCGAGCACGCGTTTGTGCGTGCGGATTTCAAACTGCTCACGCGACTTCTTATCGACGTGCGGCGAGCGGTTCACGGTGAACTTTTCGATCAGGGTCGGCAACGGAATCGGACCGCGAACGGTCGCGCCGGTGCGCTTGGCTGTATTGACGATCTCGCGCGTCGAGAAATCGAGGACGCGGTGATCAAAGGCCTTGAGCCTGATGCGGATGCTTTGATCCATATCGGTGCTTACTTCCAATGCGGTCGGAGGACCGCGTCCCTGTGAACTATTTCAAAGACCGAAGGCCTTCGGGCAAAAAGCCCTCAGGGAACGCAAATCCGCAAAAACGATCGGCCCACGCAGTTACCCGCGAAGGCCGCTGAAGTCCCAAGAAGCTGCAAAGAACAGTGACTTAGGTCGTTCCTGCGGACCGCGTTTGCAGCGAACTGCACAGCCGGTCCAACAAGAGTGGTGGCTTATGCCTACCGATTCTGATTTCGTCAAGCGCGCAAGCCCGTGCTGACACAGGATTTCGTCAGGCGATCTCCAGCGGCGACACCGACCTGTAAATCGGCCTGGGCCGTCCCGCTTCATCCACCGCCACCATGATGAACTCGGCCGCTGCAGACCGTCTCCGTTCGCCCGTCAGCAGCCCCTCGGCCCACAGTTCGACCTCGATGGTCACCGACGTCCGACCGACCTTTGTCGCGCGCGACGCCAGTTCGATCATGTCCCCTTCTCTTATGGGAGACGAGAAATCGATGCGGTTCGACGCCGCCATGACCATGACGGCCCTGGCCTTGCGCGTGGCGCAGATGAAGGCCGCCTTGCCCATCAGCTTCAGCGCATCGCCGCCGTAGAGGGTGCCGTAGTGATTGGTCCAGGTCGGGAAGACCATCTCCACCGTCCTCAGCCAGCCGTCGTCCACGGGCGGAGCTTCCTGCGGAGGCGGCAGGTCGCCCTGCCCCGCCTCTCGCGGCGCGACCATATTAAAGACGCCCCGCGTGCATAGCCGCCGTTCGCCGCTGACCGGCGCCTCGGCCCATAGCTCGACCTCGACGCCCATGGACGTGCGGCCGACGCGCACGACCTTGCCCGTCGCCTCGACCATCTCCCCGATCCGGGCCGGTGCGGCGAAGTCGATCCGCTCGCACCCGGCCGTCACCGTCGGCCGCCGCGCATGACGCGCGGCGGCCAGGAAGGCGACCTTGTCCAGATGCGCCAGACCGACGCCCCCGAACAATGTCCCGTGGTGATTGGCGTCCCCAGGGAAGACCATGTCGATCAGGCGGACAGTCATTGATGGGCGATTTCCATAGGCGTATTGGTCAGCGAGCCGGAGTTCTTAGTCTTTTGGGTATGCCTCGGTACGCATATCGCGCCAGTGCGGAGTCGATTCAGAATAGTGTTCATTGAATTCAGGCCGACAGTTCTTTTCGGATGATCTCGGCGCCGGCGCCCAGCGCCTTCAGCTTGCCGTTGGCGACCCGGCGTGACAGGGGCGCCATGCCGCAGTTGGTGGCGGGATACAGCTTGTCGGCATCCACGAACTGGAGCGCCTTCCTCAGGGTGTCGGCGACTTCCTCGGGAGTCTCGATCACGTCGGTCGCTACGTCTATGGCTCCGACCATAACCTTCTTGCCCCGGATCAATTCGATCAGGTCCATCTGCACGCGCGAGTTCTGAGCCTCCAGCGAAATGATGTCGATGCTGGAGGTTTGCAGCTTGGGGAAAGCCTCCTCATACTGGCGCCACTCCGAGCCCAGGGTCTTCTTCCAGTCGGCGTTGGCCTTGATGCCGTAGCCGTAGCAGATGTGGACGGCCGTCTCGCACTTCAGCCCCTCGGCCGCCTTTTCGAGTGTGGCGACGCCCCAATCGTTCACCTCGTCGAAGAAGACGTTGAAGGCGGGTTCGTCGAACTGAACGATGTCGACGCCGGCGGCTCCCAATTCGCGGGCTTCCTCGTTGAGAATTTTGGCGAACTCCCATGCCAGCTTCTCGCGGCTGCCGTAGTGGCCGTCGTAGAGGGTATCGATCATCGTCATCGGCCCAGGAAGAGCCCATTTGATCGGCTGGTCAGTTTGGGCCCGCAGGAACTTCGCGTCCTCCACGAACACAGACTTCGGACGGCTGACGGCTCCCACGACCACCGGCACGCTGGCGTCGTAGCGGTTGCGGATTCGCATGGTTTTGCGGTTCTCGAAGTCCACGCCGTCGAGATGCTCGATGAAGGTGGTGACGAAATGCTGGCGGGTCTGTTCGCCATCGCTGACGATGTCGATGCCGGCACGGCGCTGGTCGTCTAGAGACAGGCGCAGGGCGTCCTGCTTGGCCTCGACCAGTTCGTCGCCTTCCAGCTTCCAGGGCGACCATAGGGTCTCGGGCTGGGCCAGCCAGACGGGTTTGGGCAGACTGCCGGCGGTCGAGGTGGGGAGCATGGTTTTCATGAGCAATGACTTTGAAGTGCTGGACTGATCAGGCGGCGGCGAAGTTGGCGGACCATTGGTCGAGCACGGCGCGGTAGGGCTTGATGAAGCGCTCCTCGACGAACCGGCCCTGCTCGACGGCCAAGCGGCTGCGCTCCTCGCGGTCGTAGACGATGCGGGTCAGCGAATAGTCCTGGGCCTTCAGGCTCGGCTGATACTGCTCTGTCGCCGGGGAGTTGGCGTTGTAGATTTCGGGGCGATATATCTTCTGGAAGGTCTCCATCGTCGCGATGGTGCTGACCAACTCCAGATCGGTGTAGTCGCCGGTCAGGTCGCCGATGTGGTAGAAGGCGAACGGCGCGACGCTGCCCTTGGGCATGAAGTAGCGGACCTTCATTCCCATCTTCGCGAAATACCGATCGGTCGGAGAGAACTCCTCGTTCGCGTATTCAAGACCGAGCACGGGGTGCTCGGCGCCCGTGCGATGGTAGGTCTTGTTGCTCGACACGCTCAGGCAGATGACCGGCGGCTTGGCGAAGTTGTCCTGATAGGCGCGCGACCCCAGGAAGTGTCTGAACAGCTTGCCGTGCAGGTCGCCGAAGTCGTCCGGCGCACCCGCATTCGGGTGGGCCTTCATGTGCTCAGGCAGGACCACGCTGAAGTCGTAGTCGCGGACGTAGGAGGAGAAGTTGTTCCCAACGATGCCGTCGATGCGCGCGCCTGTTTGTCGATCGACGATCGTCGTCTGCAGGATCTCGATCAGGGGGAAAGCGTCGGTGTTTTCGGTCCCAGAGAAGCTCATCTCTACGGAGACGATCTGAAGCTCTAGCGCATAGCGGTCGCCCCGGGGATTGTCCCGCCAGGCCAGCGAGTTGAACCGGTTGTCCATCATCCGAAGGGTGCTGCGCAGGTTCTCCTGTCGGCTCTCCCCTCGCGCCAAGTTGGCGAAGTTGGTGGTGATCCGCGTGTTCTCGGCGGGACGATAGTCCTCGTCGAGCGCGGTGCGCTTGATCCTGAAAGTGAAATCGCTGCTGACCATGCTCTCTGCCGTTGATGCTGTGGCGAGACAGCGGACAGGGACGCGCGACCGCTCGCGCGCGGTCGTTCCGTCGCGGCGTTCATGCGGCCTGACCGGGCACCCCGCCGGAGGACGTTATCTGTCGGGGCAGGTCTCCTGGCTCACGGGTCGACGCCTCGGGCCCGGCCTTCCCGGCGCGAACGCCAGTGACACGAGATAGACCCTCGACTCGCCGCTTACAGTTGCGGGGGCAGCGCCGGTTTCACACCGGCTTCCCTCTTAGCTCCACGCGCTCCGAAGACCGCGTGCAGACCACGACGCAGTCAGATGACCGCAAGGCACGGCTCACGTCAATAGACATAAGGATATGCTTATATGTTTATGCGATTGGCGCTGTTAACCGCTTGCCTCATGAAGCACGCCGAACTGACACATTCCAACCACAAGGCGTGACCGATCCGCCACACGACAGTTTCAAGACATTTATGTAACGGCGGTTTATTGCTCAGCTTCGACACATCCTGATAGCAGCCGCCCTCCCTGGACCCCCATCCGGGCACAGACTGCTAAGGACAAAAGAAAATGAAGACGATCCTCCTCGCCTCGGCCGCCGCCGCCACTCTGTTCGCCGCCCCGGCCTTCGCTCAAGACGCCGTCGGCTCGGTCGGCGTCGCCTACAACCATTCCAAGGCCGAAGCCTTCGGCGCTGAAGCCGACCTGGACGGCGCCACCGTCGCCGGCGTCGTCGCGACCCCCGCCTTCGGCGACTGGACCGCGACCTTCAACGCCGCCGGAACCTATTCGGACAACGACTTCGGCGACGAGACCACCCTGTCGGGCGCCGTCCACCTGACCAAGGCCATCGAAGACATGCGTTTCGGCGGTTTCGTCGGCGCTGAAGAAATCGCCGGTGGCGACACGCTGATGACGTTCGGCGCCGAAGGCCAGAAGTACTTCCAGCAAGCCACGCTGACCGGCGTCGTGTCGTACGGCTCCGTCGACGACGCGGACCTGTGGACAGTTGGTGGTGAAGCCGCCTTCTACGCCACGCCCGCCCTGCGTCTGGCCGCTCGCGCCTCCTATTCGGACGTGGACTTCGCTGGCGTCAGCACCGACGGCTGGTCGGCCGGCGTCGGCGCCGAATACGCCTTCGCTGCAACGCCTTACAGCGTCTTCGCCGGCTATGACCGCGCTGAGCTGGAAGATGCCGATCTGACGATCGACTCCTTCGAAGTCGGCGTTCGCTACAACTTCGGTGGCGATCTGCAATCGCGCGACCGCGCCGGCGCCACCCTGGGCCGCAACCTGGGCAGCATCACCAAGCTGTTCGGCCTGCGTTGATCCTCGACGCCTGATCCAAGACGAAGAGCCCCGGGGGAGCGATCCGCCGGGGCTTTTTCTTGGCTGACGCCACGCACGAAAAAGGCCCCCGGGGTTCCACGACCGGGGGCCTTTCCTCTCGCGGCGGAGAAACGGGTCTTAGCGCCCGATGTGCAGGGTTCCCGATCCGACGACAGAGCGAGACACCGATCCGGTGGCCGAGGCGACGCGGACGCTGCCCGACCCGGCGATGGCGACATCCAGATCACGCGTCGCGCCGCCGTAACGGACATCGCCCGAGCCGCCGATGGCGACCGACAGCTTGTCCATCCGCCCCTGGCGCACGTTCACACCGCCCGAGCCGCCGATGGACAGGTCGCCCCGGCCGTTGGCGCTGGCCACGTCCACATTGCCCGAGCCGCCGACGGCCGCCTTCAGATTGCCGGTCGGTCCTGCCGCGACGGAGCCGGAGCCGCCGACACTGGCATCCAGCGAACGCGACGTGCCCGCGCGGATCGCCCCCGATCCGCCAAGGCCCAGTTCCAGATCGCCGTCCACATTGGCGACGTTCCAGTTGCCGCAACCGCCGTTGTCCAGTTCGACCGACCGCGCGCCACGCCCGATCGAGCCGAACACGGCGCCGCTGGCGCTGACATCCACGACGCGCGGCGTGCGCACCACGATCAGCGGCGCGTCTTCCAGCCGAATCCGTCCCAGGTCGCGCACCTCGACCGTCGCGCCCTGCCCCGGCTGGGCGGCGTCCGATCGTCCCGAGTTGCAGCTGCGGATGCCGTCATTGCCGCCCCACATGCCGTTGCGACGAAGGCCGCCGTCGATCTTCACGTCGCCGCCTTCGCGACGGATCTGGACGGCCGGCAGGCGCGTCTGGCCCTGCGTGACCTCGACGCCGATGTCTTGGCGGTCCTCGACGATGACGACGACGCGCGCCACCGCGTTGCGGATTTCGACCTCGGCGGCCGAGGCGGGCGCGGCGGCCAGTCCCGCCAGTGTGGCGACAGCGGCGGCGGCGATCAGTGCGGTCTTCATGTGCGGCTTCCCTTTCCCGAATGTGAGGAGAAGGTGCGCGCCGCCCGCGCCGAAGTCATTTTAACTCGGGGTCATGAACTCGAATTAACGCGCCGTGTTCAGCGCGCCCGCCCCATCCGCCGCCCCGACCTCGGGTTCGAAGTCGCGTTCGAAGTTCTCGATCTTGCTCTTCATCGCCCCCGACTTCTTCAGCGCCAGCGACGCGGCCCAGCGCGCGGCCAGCTCCGGCGTCGTCATGCCGTCGGTAAAGCGCGGCCGCCCGCCCCGGCTGCGGATCACCGCATTGGTGAACAGCGCCCCATTCCTGAACCGCGACGGCCAGGTCTGGAAATCCATCGACAGGCTGACGCAGAACCGGTCCAGATTCTCGACCCGGTGCGGCGCATACAGCGGCCAGGTCAGCGCCCGCCCCGGCTCCAGATCCATGACCTGGGCATCGGCCTCGAACGCCATCGTATAGGGCAGTTCCTCGGTCGTCTGACGCGCCACCACCTGTTCCATATTGCGCTCGGGCAGATGCCCTTCGTCGCCCGGATAGACGAACAGCCGCTTGCGCCCGCGCAGGTGGAACAGCACCACCCCCGCCGCGTCGAAATGATAAGGCACCCGCGCCTTGGGCGACGACAGGATCAACTGTCCCGCATTCCGCACCGCCCGCATCCCCGGATAGGTCGCCTGAATCGTGGCGAAATCCTTCATGGCCGCCGCCCACAGCTCGGGCCAGCCGGTCTCGACCCCGCGCAGATTGACCCAAAGCCGACCCTGTTTGATCGCCTCCAGCAGTTCCTCGCCCGACAGCCGCCCGCGTGCGCCGGTGCGCAAGCTGACCTGCCCCTCGTCGTCGTAATCATACAGGTTGATGTCGAACAGCTCGGCCGGATAGCGGTCCAGCACGGCCGCCAGCGCGGCATCCTCGGCGAAGCCCTGATCGATCAGCGTATGGGCGTGTGTCTTCGCCTCGGCGATCGGCCCAGGATAGCGGGTGCGGCGTTCGGTCATGGCAGCCTTCTCCTTCAGACGTGGGCGACGCGCGCCGGCGCCTTCTTCTTGGCGGCGGCCTTCTGGACGGCGGATCGCGCCGCGACCGCAGCCCCCCTCAGCCGACCGACGGGCGTCGCTTCGCAGGCTTCGATGGTGGCCCAGCGCCGACGCAGCGAGGCCCTGACCGCCTCGCCCCGTCCGCCCGCGCGGTTCAGCGCCGCCACCGTCACGTCGCCCAGCACCTGGGTCACGCCGGGCCTCATCACCACGGCCTCGCGCACCGTCTGGCGGGCGTTGACGAAGTACTTTTTGTAGGTCTCGCCCTCGAACCCGAAGTCGAACACCCGGAACCCTTCGACCGCCGCCAGTCGCATCGTGTCCATGCTCAGCAGGATGCCCGGCGAACAGCGCGCCAGCGCCGGTTCATAGACCGGGAACCAGAAATGATAGTGCCGCCCGGCGTGCAGCGAGAACTCCACCGCCACCAGCTTGTCGCCCGCATGCATCGCCGCCATCGAGGCGCCGAAGTCCGCGCGCGGCTCGCTCATCAGCGCGTGCAGCAGATCCCGCGTCCAGCCGCAGGCGAAGATGTCGTGCAGGCCCGAACGCCGATACTGCGCCGCCTTCAGCGCAATCAGATGATCCAGCAGCACCGGATCGCGCAGCCCGCGCTCAACCCGGATCGGCCCCAGCTCGGCCTCCAGGCTGCGACGCGCCCGCTCCTTGTCCTTGAAATATTTCCCGAAGGTCGAGCGCCGCTCGGCGTACCAGGCGTCGTATCCCGTCTCGGGCATGACGACCTGCACCGTCTCGCGCGCCTGCCCCGTCTCGGCGGCGCCGATCCAGCCGGGCACGTTCAGCCGTTTGGCCTTCAACAGCCGCGCCACCTCTTCCAGCGTGATCGTCTCACCGACCGGCGCGATAACGCCGTGATAGTCGTTCATCGGCGCGCCCAGCGGCTGCACCGCGCCGCCGCGCCGCTGGTGCGAGAAGAAGCCGACGATCTCGCCGTCGCGCCGAAACACCGCGATCGCCGCGCCGGGACAGACCCGCGAGGCGATCTCGGCGTATTCCCAGCGGAAATAGGGGCTGGCCAGCTCCGGATTGCCGTCCGTCCACGCACGCCACAGGGCGACGGCGGCGGCGTCCATCGCCCCCGCGTCCATGATCTCGACCTGCAGCATTCCGGCCATACGCATCCTCATTGAACCCCGTGCAGCAAGGTCCATTCCAGACCGCACCCTGCACCATGCGCGTTTCATCAGGGTTCACCGGCATGGTGAACACGCATTGACGGAGCCGCACCGCTCTCTGCGCGTTGCCTTGATCCAAAGGGAAACCACCATGACCGACCAACGCCCCGACAGCAAAAGCGTCGAAAACGAAAACCTGCGCCCGGACGCAGACGGCGAACCGCCGCGCCCCGCCACCGAACCCAAGGGCTCGGAAGGCTCATCCAACTCCGGCGAGACCGAAACCGATCCCGCCACAGGCGAACAGAACTGATATCGCCCACCTGTCCCGCCTGCCTCGAAAGTCCGCAATGAACCGATCCGCATACGTCGCCGCCCTCGCCGTCCTGTCTCTGTCCGCCTGCTCGCCCAGGGAGGAACAGGCGCCGGCCTCGGCGCCGGCGGTGCAGGTTGGCGCGACCGGCCCCCTCTCGCGCGACGCCATCGAGAACACCGCCTATACGCCGCCCGTCCAGTCGACGCCCCAGGCCGGTCAGTCGCTTCAGCCCGGCGACGCTCAGGCTCAGGCTCAACCGGCCTTGGTCCGAGCCCAGGTGCTGCTCGAACGCGCCCGCTTCTCGCCCGGCGCCATCGACGGTCTGCCGGGGTCGAACATGCGTCAGGCCATTTCCGCCTTCCAGAAGGCCAACGCCATGACCGTGACCGGCGAACTCGACGCCGAAGTGATGGGCCGGCTGCGCGCCGCTGCCGGTCCGGGCGCGATCACCACCACCTACGCCATCACCCAGCAGGACACCGCCGGTCCCTATCTGGGCGTCGTTCCCACGGAACTGGAGGCCCAGGGCCAGGCCGCGCACATGGGCTACGCCAACGTCGTCGAGGCTCTGGCCGAACGTTTCCATGTCACCGAGGCGCTGTTGCGCGCCATGAATCCCGGCGCCGACTTCAACCGTGTCGGTCAGGCGTTGCTGGTGCCGGCCGTCAATACCACGCCTCTGCCCGCCGAAGTCGATCACATCGACATCGACAAGAGCGAAGGCTCGGTGAAGGCCTTCGACGCCGACGGCAAGCTGATCGCCTATTTCCCCGCCACCATCGGCAGCGGTGACAACCCGACCCCGACCGGCACAGTCAAGGTCAACGGCGTCGCCCGGAACCCCGACTACACCTATGACCCGTCAAAGCTCAGCTATGGCGACAGCAAGGAAAAGGTCATCGTCAAACCCGGACCGAACAATCCGGTCGGCATCGTCTGGATCGATCTGAACAAGCCCAGCTACGGAATCCACGGCACGCCAGACCCGCACTTGGTCGGCAAGACTGGGTCTCACGGCTGCGTCCGCCTGACCAACTGGGACGCCTGGATGCTGGCCGACAAGGTCAAGCCCGGCGTCACGGTCCGCTTCATCTGAGGGTCAGTGGACGGCGCCGAACGGCGTCCCGTCCCAGAAGTCGCAGTGGTGGCGCGCGAAGAAGTCTTCGTCCATCGCATCGCCTTCCGGCTTGAACACCCGAACCGGCCCCGCGCCCTCGACGCGGGGCCACTCTGCGGCGAAGTCCGCCGTTCCGAACGTCGCCCACAGTCGCTGCATCCGCTCAGACAACGCCTTCTGCTCCGGCGTGAATTTCTTCACGTCCGCAAACACCCAACTGGTCCCGAAGACATAGGCCAGTTCGCTGGCGTGATAGGCCCCCAGATCCAGACCGACGATCCAGTCCGGCAGCACGAACGGCGCCCCGCGATCCGCGAACTCATAGCCCCACACCGGCACATGCTGCGCCAACACCCGCCTCAGCGCCTGTGACGGACAGGCGAACCTCTGGTCCGTGAAGTTGGTCGCGATGGCATAGGCAGGCCCGTCCTCACCGACCGGATAGCGCGCCAGCACCCGCTTGCCCTGGTCGCCGTACATCCAGATCGTCTCCTTCTGATAGCGATCCATGTCCTGCACCTCGTTGGCGAACAGCCGCCCCTCGTCCAGGTTCGTGCCCACGATCACCGGCACGCGCGTGAACCGCCCTTCGCGGAGCGCTGCCGCCGGGTTTTCCGGCACGGTCGCATCCGTATGCACTGGCCCCCACGACCCCGGCCCATTGATACCGGCCCTCAGCGAGGGCGCCCGCGACAACCGCCACGCCGGCAGGGCCTTCAGGCACCCGATCTGACCCTCGCCGGTGCAGCCCAGCCGTTCGGCGAACATAGGCCCCGACTGGGCCGCATCCTGCGCGCTGACCAGCGACGACGGCTCCAGACACCCGCCGCTCTGCATGATGACCCGTTGATACAGCCCCTCAGACTGCGGCGACGCCATCAGATAACAGGCCGTCCACGCCCCCGCGCTCTCGGCGAATAGGGTGACATTGGACGGATCGCCGCCGAAGGCCGCGATATTGCGATGGACCCACTGCAGCGCCGCCTGCTGGTCCATCAGGCCGAAGTTGCCGCCGAACCCTTCCCCCGTCGCCTGAAACTGCGGATGGGCCAGCCAACCCAAGGCGCCCAGACGATAGTTCATCGTCACGACGACCCGCCCCTGATCGCGCGCCAGTTTCGACGGGTCATAGTTGGCCCCCGACCCCACGGTGAAGGCGCCGCCGGGAATGTAGACCATCACCGGCAGGGCCTCGGCCGCCTGCCCGCCCGGCGCATAGATGTTCAGGTAGAGACAGTCCTCTGACCCCACCACGATCCCGCCGCCGCCTCCCAGGATCGAGCGCCGCCCGATGGCCTGGGTGCAGTCCTTGGATATCCGCGTCGCATCCCGAACACCGTTCCACGCCTCCACCGGCTGCGGTGCGCGCCAGCGCAGTTCGTCCACAGGCGGCGCGGCGAAGGGCACGCCCAGAAACGCCCGCGTCCCCGCCCCGTCCACGCCGCGCAGCACGCCAACCTCGGTCGTCGCCAACACCGTCTTCGCATCGCCGGCGAACCGGACATGATCGATCTTGCCGGGATGGGTCGCGCAGGCCGACAGGGCCACAAGGCAGGCAAGCAACGAGATCAGACGCATCGGGAACCTTGGCTTTTCGGCAGACGATCCTAACGCCTGAAGCAAGGCCGCGTTGCCGACATCCGCCACGACTCAAAGCAAAACAGCCCCCGGATTTCTCCGGGGGCCGCTCTGTTACGCTACTGTCGGTCCGAAGACCTGGCGTCGACTACTCGACGATCTTGGCGACGACGCCGGCGCCGACGGTGCGACCGCCTTCACGGATGGCGAAGCGCAGGCCCTGGTCCATGGCGATCGGGGTGATCAGTTCGACGTTCAGCTCGGCGTTGTCGCCGGGCATGATCATCTCGACGCCTTCCTTCAGGTGAACGATGCCGGTCACGTCCGTCGTGCGGAAGTAGAACTGCGGGCGATAGTTCGTGAAGAACGGCGTGTGACGACCGCCTTCTTCCTTGGTCAGGATGTAGGCTTCGGCCAGGAACTTGGTATGCGGCGTGATGGAGCCCGGCTTGCACAGCACTTGGCCGCGCTCGACGTCTTCACGCTTGGTGCCGCGCAGCAGAACGCCGACGTTGTCACCGGCTTGACCTTGGTCCAGCAGCTTGCGGAACATTTCGACGCCCGTGCAGGTCGTCTTCTGAACCGGACGGATGCCGACGATTTCGACTTCTTCACCGACCTTGACGATACCCTTCTCGACGCGGCCCGTGACCACGGTGCCGCGGCCCGAGATCGAGAAGACGTCTTCGACCGGCATCAGGAAGGGCAGGTCGACCGGACGTTCCGGCTGCGGGATGTAGGCGTCGACGGTTTCCATCAGGGCCAGAACGCGCTGTTCGCCGATTTCCGGGTTCACGCCGTCGGTCGCGGCCTTGGCCGAGCCCTTGGTGATCGGAATGTCGTCGCCGGGGAACTGGTAGGACGACAGAAGCTCGCGCACTTCCATCTCGACCAGCTCGAGCAGTTCTTCGTCGTCGACCAGGTCGACCTTGTTCATGAAGACCACCAGGGCCGGCACGCCGACCTGACGGGCCAGCAGGATGTGCTCGCGGGTCTGCGGCATCGGGCCGTCTGCAGCCGAAACCACCAGAATCGCGCCGTCCATCTGCGCGGCGCCGGTGATCATGTTCTTCACATAGTCGGCGTGGCCGGGGCAGTCGACGTGGGCGTAGTGACGGTTGGCCGTCTCATATTCCACGTGGGCGGTGTTGATCGTGATGCCGCGGGCCTTCTCTTCCGGCGCTGCGTCAATGTCAGCATAGGCCATGGCCTTTGCGCCACCAGCCTTCGCCAGCGTCATCGTGATCGCAGCCGTCAGCGTCGTCTTGCCATGGTCAACGTGACCAATCGTGCCGATGTTGCAATGCGGCTTGTTCCGTTCGAACTTTTCCTTGGCCATTTTCTAGCTCCTAAGGTCCCCGAACCGGGGTTCCTGCAGTTTGGGGGTTAAGGACGCCCGGTCCTTACGGTCCGGGCGCATATAGGTCCGCTTTCCGAAAAGGGAAAGCTTAGGCGTACTTCTTGATCACTTCGTCGGCGACGTGTTGCGGCACCGGCTCGTAGTGGTCGTATTGCATCGTGAACTGGGCGCGGCCCTGCGACATGCCGCGCAGCGTGTTCACATAGCCAAACATGTTGGCCAGCGGCACGAAGGCGTTCACGACGGTGGCGTTGCCGCGCATGTCCTGACCCTGGATCATGCCGCGACGGCCGTTCAGGTCGCCGATGACCGAGCCGAGGTATTCCTCGGGGGTCACGACCTCGACCGCCATGATCGGCTCGAGCAGCTTCGGCGCGCCCTTTTCCTTCAGTTCGCGGAAGGCGGCGCGGGCCGCGATTTCGAACGCCAGCACGCTGGAGTCGACGTCGTGGTACTTGCCGTCCGTCAGGGTCGCCTTGAAGTCGATCAGCGGGAAGCCGGCCAGCAGACCCGAGTCCTTGATGGAGTTCAGGCCCTTTTCGACGCCGGGGATGTATTCCTTCGGCACCGCGCCGCCGACGATCGAGTTCTCGAACACGAAGCCCGAGCCCGGCTCGCCGGGTTCGAAGGTCAGCATGACGCGGGCGAACTGGCCCGTACCGCCGGTCTGCTTCTTGTGGGTGTAGTCGATGTCGACCTTGCGGCCCAGCGATTCACGATAAGCGACCTGCGGCGCGCCGATGGTGGCCTCGACCTTGTAGGTGCGCTTCAGGATGTCGATCTTGATGTCCAGGTGAAGCTCGCCCATCCCCTTCAGGATCGTCTGTCCCGACTCGTGGTCGGTCGAGACGGTGAAGGACGGATCTTCCGAGGCCAGCTTGGCCAGGGCGACGCCCAGCTTCTCCTGGTCGGCCTTGGTCTTGGGCTCGACCGAGATTTCGATGACCGGCGCCGGGAACTCCATCTTCTCCAGGATGACAGGCGACTTGATCGGATCGCACAGGGTGTCCCCGGTGCGGGTCTCCTTCAGGCCGGCCAGGGCGACGATGTCGCCGGCGTAGGCTTCCTTGACGTCTTCACGGTTGTTGGAGTGCATCTGCAGCATCCGGCCGACGCGCTCTTTCTTGTCGCGGCTGGAGTTCAACAGGCTCATGCCCGTTTCCATCTTGCCCGAATACAGGCGGCAGAAGGTCAGCGAGCCGACGAAGGGGTCGTCCATGATCTTGAAGGCCAGGACCGACAGGGGCTCGTCGTCCGACGCCTTGCGAACGACCGGCTCTTCCGTCTTGAAGTCGATGCCCGGCGTCGGCGGGATGTCCAGCGGCGACGGCAGGTAGTCGACGACGGCGTCCAGCAGCGTCTGCACGCCCTTGTTCTTGAAGGCCGAGCCGCACAGGATCGGATAGAAGGCGCCGGTCAGCACGGCCTTGCGGATGCACTTCTTCAGCACTTCGACCGAAGGCTCGGTGCCTTCGAGGTAGGCTTCCATCGCCTCGTCGTCCAGTTCGACGGCGTTGTCGATCAGGTACTGGCGGGCTTCATTGGCCTTGTCGACCAGGTCAGCCGGGATTTCACCGACGGTGAAGTTGGCGCCCAGGGCGTCGTTGTCCCAAACGACCGAACGCATTTCGACGATGTCGACCAGGCCGGTCAGCGAGGACTCGGAACCGATCGGGAACTGGATCGGCACGGCCTTGGCGCCCAGGCGGTCGCGGATCGACTGGACCGAGGCGTCGAAGTCGGCGCCGATCTTATCCATCTTGTTGACGAAGACGATGCGCGGCACCGAATATTTGTCGGCCTGGCGCCAGACGGTTTCCGTCTGCGGCTCGACGCCGGCGTTGCCGTCCAGCACCGTCACGGCGCCGTCGAGCACGCGCAGCGAACGCTCGACTTCAATGGTGAAGTCCACGTGGCCGGGGGTGTCGATGATGTTGAGGCGCTTTTCTTTCCAGAAAGCGGTCGTCGCGGCGGACGTGATCGTGATGCCGCGCTCCTGCTCCTGGTCCATCCAGTCCATGGTCGCGGCGCCGTCGTGGACTTCGCCGATCTTATGGTTCTTGCCGGTGTAATACAGGATTCGCTCGGTCGTCGTCGTCTTGCCCGCATCGATGTGGGCCATGATGCCGAAGTTGCGGTAGTCCTCGAGCTTGTGAGTGCGGGCCATGAGAGCGTGCCTTGCCAGAAGTTCGGGCGCCGCCGGCGCCCTGGGGAAAGTTTTCAGGACGCTTGAGGGCGCCCTCGGAAGGATGTCGGTGTTCGGATAAGCGAGTGCGGGCGATTTAGCTCAAACCGCCCGCACCGGATAGCCTTAGATAGGAACCGCCCATTACCTTTGAAAGGAAGACGGTTTTAAGACGCTTACCAGCGATAGTGGCTGAAGGCGCGGTTGGCTTCGGCCATCTTGTGGGTGTCTTCGCGCTTCTTGACCGCAGTGCCGCGGTTGTTCGAGGCGTCCAGCAGCTCGGCGGCCAGCTTTTCCGTCATGGTGTTCTCGCCACGCTTGCGCGCAGCATTGACCAGCCAGCGGATCGCCAGGGCGCGACGGCGCTCGGGGCGGACTTCGACGGGCACCTGATAGGTGGCGCCGCCGACGCGACGCGAACGGACTTCGACCGACGGTGCGACGTTGTCCAGCGCGGCGTGGAAGGTCGCGACCGGCTCTTGGTCTTTTTTCTTGTCGGCCAGGATGTCGAAGGCGCCGTAGACGATGTTTTCGGCGACGGCCTTCTTACCTTCGTACATGACGTAGTTCATGAACTTGGTGACGATCAGGTCCCCGAACTTGGGATCCGGCAGAACTTCACGCTTCTGGGCGCGGTGACGACGCGACATAGGTTATTCCTTGCAGTGCCCGGCGCACGCCGGGAAGATCTCGAAAAGGCCTCCGGGCGCGACGGCCCGGAGAGGAATGGCTTACTTCGGACGCTTGGCGCCGTAGTGCGAACGACGCTGCTTGCGGTCCTTGACGCCTTGCGTGTCGAGCACGCCGCGCAGGATGTGGTAGCGAACGCCGGGCAAGTCCTTCACGCGGCCGCCGCGGATCAGAACAACCGAGTGTTCCTGAAGGTTGTGGCCTTCACCGGGGATGTAGCAAACGGCTTCGTAGCCGTTCTTGGCCAGACGGACCTTGGCGACCTTACGCAGAGCCGAGTTGGGCTTCTTCGGGGTCGTCGTATAAACGCGGGTGCAGACGCCGCGACGCTGGGGCGAACCCTCCAGAGCCGGCACCTTGTTACGGGTGGGCTTGGGCTTGCGCGGCTTGCGGATCAGTTGGTTGATCGTAGGCATTCGAAACTTATCTCGACTTCTGATGGAGGCGTGTGTCTTTCGACCGAAGCGCCTCTCGCCTTCTTGTGAACGGGGGACCATCCCCTCGCCCGGGTGTCATCGAGACTGAGAGCATGACCACCCAAACAGAAAAACCGGAACGCGCGCTTTGGGCGTTCCGGCGGCGCACAGGCCGTCCGTTAAGTTGTCACGATCTCAGCAACCGGCGAACCGGCCACGCCTCGAAAGTGGGCGGCTTTTACGCGCGATAGGGGCCAAGGTCAAGAAGGCGGCGTTAACACCTCGCCACCGCCGCCCAGTCCCTCAAAGCTTGGCCGTCTCCATTAGAACCGCAAGTTGCCTGAAACCCGCCACGCTTCGCGTCCAGCTTGATCCGAACGAAGGGTGACGGGGCGATGACCGCGACTGCAATCAGTCGAACGGGGCGGGCACAGCTAGACTGGCGCAAGGCCGGGCTGGCGGCGACCGCCGTGGGCCTCAACGCCGGCGCGATCGCCCTGCTGTCCCTGACCGACCTCGGTCCGCGCAATCGGCCGCTGCGAAGCGAACCGATGATCGTCTATCTGGATGACGCCTGGCCACGGCTGGCGCGTGCGCCGCAAGCAACGGCTCACATCGCTGACGGGCCTGCGTCCGCTACCCCGCCTCGCGATATGACGCCCACGACGCGGAATGATTCGCCGGGATCGGAGATCTCAGAAACCGCGCCGGCCTCCGCGCCCTCGATCATCCCTGCCGAGAACGATGCCATCGACGCCCGATGGCGGGTCGGACCGATCACACCGGGATCGAACGGCGCGTTCTTGTCCTGCGACGCTCCTCACCGACTGTCCCCCGACGCGCGACGCCGCTGCGAGGAACGCTGGGCCGGACGCGAGAACGCGCGCGCCATCGCCGGGACGGGGAATGCGGAACGCGATGCGACCTTCGCCCGACACGGCGCGCGCCGTCTGGCCGCATGGGAGGCGCAACGCGCCATGCCTACCCGTAGCGATCCGCCGTGCGAACGCCCGAACCCGGTCGCCGGTTGTGAAGGCGTGAACGTGCAAGTCGAGCTATTCTCGTCGCGGGACGGCTTCCTGCCCAACCTCAGAAAGCGCCGCGAATGACCGCCCTGCCCTTGCCACGCCCCGGACGGCCCGACTGGCGCAAGGCTGGGCTGGCCACGGCCTCTGTCGTCATCAACACCGCTCTGATCGCCCTCCTGTCGTTCACGGCGCCCGGCATCAAGAGGCCCGCCGTCCTCGCGGAGCCGCCGCCGATCTATGTCGACATCACGCCGCGCCCTCTCCTGCCCGACGAGCAGCCGCGCATCCCGGTCCAGACGCCCCCCGCCAGTGACGCCACGACCACGCCTCGCAACGCCCGCGAGGTCGCCGCCGCCCCCTCTGCACGCCTGGAGACGCCGCAGGATGTCCGCCCCGCGCCTCTGCGACCCCGGATCGCCGCGCCCTCGCCCCAGGGCGTCCCCGCCCCGCCCGACACCTGGACGGTCAATCCGAACGACCGCTCGAACGCCATGGCCCGCACCCTGCGTCAGGGCCTGATCGGCTGCACCACGCCCCAACAACTCAGCACTGCCGAGCGCGCCAACTGTCGCGAGGACGCCATGCGACGTGGCCTGAACGCCGCCCCCATCACCGGCACCGGCAATCCCGAGCGCGACGCCGCCTTCGCGCGTGAAGGCGCGCGTCGTCTGGCGGAATGGGAGCAACGCCGCCGCCCCTTGTCCGGCGGCGTGGGCGTCGTCGGCCCGGCGGACTGCGTCGGCTCGAACTTCGGCACAGGCTGCGCCGGCGCCCAGCTCCCCAGCGTCCCCGGCGTGGACATGCGCCAGGGCGCCGAGACGACGATCAACCGAGGCGAACGCCGCCGTCAGCCATAGAAAAAGGGCGGCGCCGTCGCCGGCGCCGCCCTCTTCATGTCTTCGCTTCCGAGACGGAAGATCAGCTTTCGCTGCTCTCCAGCTCCAGTTGCAGATCGGCCGGCAACGGCTCGATCGAGTCTTCGCGGGCCTGGGTCAGCTCTGCATCGCGATCGTTGGCGATCTTCTGCAGGGAGCGCAGGTAGGCGCCGGTGCCTGCCGGGATCAGTCGGCCGACGATGACGTTTTCCTTCAGGCCTTCCAGCATGTCCTTCTTGCCGTGGACCGAGGCGTCGGTGAGGACGCGGGTGGTCTCCTGGAAGGACGCCGCCGAGATGAAGCTGCGGGTCTGCAGCGACGCCTTGGTGATGCCCAGCAGGACGGGCTGGGTGGTGGCCAGACGACCGCCACGCTTCTCGACCTTCTGGTTTTCCAGAACGGCTTCGGCGACTTCGACGGTGTCGCCGCGGATCAGGGTGGTTTCACCCGAATCCAGCACTTCGACCTTTTGCAGCATCTGACGCACGATGACTTCGATGTGCTTGTCGTTGATCGGCACGCCTTGCAGGCGATAGACCTCCTGCACTTCGTTCACCAGATACTCGGCCAGCGCCTCGACGCCTTGGATGCGCAGCAGGTCGTGCGGATCCGGGTTGCCGTCGATGATGTAGTCGCCCTTCTGGATCAGGTCGCCGTCCTGGACGGAGATGTACTTGCCCTTCGGGATCAGGAACTCGACCGGTTCAGCCTGCACGCCGTCGGCGTTGACTTCCGGCGTGATCTTGATGCGGCGCTTGTTCTTGTAGTCGCGACCGAATTCGACGCGACCATCCATCTCGGCGATGACCGCGCAGTCCTTGGGACGGCGAGCTTCGAACAGTTCGGCGACGCGCGGCAGACCGCCGGTGATGTCGCGGGTCTTGGCGCCTTCGGTCGGGACGCGGGCGATGATCTCGCCCGGCTTGACCTCATCGCCGTTCGACACGGACAGAACCGCGCCCACGGGCAGCAGGTAACGGGCGTCTGAGCCCGAGGCCAGCTTGGCGTAGCCGTCACCCAGGGTGACGCCCATGGCAGGACGCAGGTCCGAACCACGCGGGCTGGCGCGCCAGTCGCTGACGACGCGCTGGGCGATGCCCGTCGCTTCGTCGGTTTCTTCCTTCACCGACAGGCCTTCGACCAGATCCTCGAAGCGGATGATGCCGCCGACTTCCGTCAGGATCGGGGTGGTGTAGGGGTCCCACTCCGCCAGACGTTGGTTCTTCTTGACCTCGCTGCCTTCCTTGACGCGGATTCGGGCGCCGTAAGGGGCCTTGTGCGTCTCGCGATCCTTGCCGTCCACGACCACGGTCACGATGACGTTGCGGCTCATGGAGACCAGGTCGCCGTGGGCGGCGACGACGGTCGGACCGGTGATCTTGGCCACGCCGGCGTTGGTCGCCTCCATGAAGGAGGTTTCCGCAACCTGCGCCGTACCGCCGATGTGGAAGGTCCGCATGGTCAGCTGGGTGCCCGGCTCGCCGATGGACTGGGCGGCGATGACGCCGACCGCTTCGCCGATGTTGACGTTGGTGCCGCGCGCCAGGTCACGCCCATAGCAGTGGGCGCAGATGCCGGCTTCCGCCTCGCAGGTCAGGGCCGAACGGACCTTGACCGACTGGACGCCGGCGGCCTCGACGACCTCGGCGACCTCTTCCACCAGATAGGTGTCGGCGGGGAACAGGACGTTATCGGTGCCCGGCTCCTTGATGTCCTCGGCCGCATAGCGACCCAGGATGCGCTGACCCAGCGAGACCAGCACGTCGCCGCCTTCCATGACCGCACGCAGCGTGATGCCGCGCGTCGAGCCACAGTCGATCTCGGTGACGATGCTATCCTGCGCCACGTCCACCAGACGACGGGTCAGGTAACCCGAGTTGGCGGTCTTCAGCGCGGTGTCGGCCAGACCCTTACGGGCGCCGTGGGTGGAGTTGAAGTATTCAAGGACGGTCAGGCCTTCCTTGAAGTTCGAGGTGATCGGCGTCTCGATGATCTCGCCGGAAGGCTTGGCCATCAGGCCGCGCATGCCGCCCAGCTGCTTCATCTGCGCCTGCGAGCCACGGGCGCCGGAGTTGGCCATCATGAACACCGAGTTGATGTCGGGGTTTTCACCCTCGATCAGCACGCGCGGTTGCGCGATCTCGGCCATCATGGCGTCGGCGATCCGGTCCGTCGCTTTGGACCAGGCGTCGACCACCTTGTTGTACTTCTCGCCGCGCGTGATCAGGCCGTCGGCGTACTGTTGTTCGTACTCCTCGACCTGGGTGCGGGTCTCGGCGACCAGCTCGACCTTCTTGGCCGGGATGACGATGTCGTCCTTGCCGAACGAGATGCCGGCTTTGGCGGCTTCGCGGAAGCCCAGGCCCATCATCTGGTCGGCGAAGATCACCGTCGCCTTCTGACCGCAGTGGCGATAGACCACGTCGATCAGATTGCCGATTTCCTTCTTGGTCAGGTTCTTTTCGAGCAGGCGATAGCCGACGTTCGGGTTGCGCGGCAGCAGGGCCGCCAGCTTCATCCGGCCCGGCGTGGTGTCGATCACCTTGGTGATCTCCTTGCCTTCGGCGTCCTGTTCCGTCCAGCGCGCCTTGATGCGCGTGTGCAGGGTGACGACCTTGGCGTCCAGCGCGGCGTCGATCTCGCCGATGTTGGCGAACAGCTTGCCTTCACCCGGCTCGCCGTCCTTGACCAGCGACAGATAGTACAGGCCCAGGACGATGTCCTGCGACGGCACGATGATCGGCTTGCCGTTGGCGGGCGACAGGATGTTGTTGGTCGACATCATCAGGACGCGCGCTTCCAGCTGGGCCTCAAGGCTCAGCGGGACGTGAACGGCCATCTGGTCGCCGTCGAAGTCGGCGTTGAACGCCGTACAGACCAGCGGGTGCAGGCGGATGGCCTTGCCCTCGATCAGCTTGGGCTCGAACGCCTGGATGCCCAGACGGTGAAGCGTCGGCGCGCGGTTCAGCAGGACCGGGTGTTCGCGGATGACCTCGTCCAGGATGTCCCAGACGGCGGGTTGCTCGCGCTCGACCATGCGCTTGGATTGCTTGACGGTGCCCGACAGGCCCTTGGCGTCAAGGCGCGCATAGATGAACGGCTTGAACAGCTCCAGCGCCATCTTCTTGGGCAGGCCGCACTCGTGCAGCTTCAGTTCCGGTCCCACGGTGATGACCGAACGGCCCGAATAGTCGACGCGCTTGCCCAGAAGGTTCTGACGGAAGCGGCCTTGCTTGCCCTTCAGCATGTCGGCCAGCGACTTCAGCGGACGCTTGTTGGCGCCCGTGATGACGCGACCGCGACGGCCGTTGTCGAACAGCGCATCGACGGACTCTTGCAGCATCCGCTTTTCGTTGCGGATGATGATGTCCGGCGCCCGCAGCTCCATCAGGCGCTTCAGGCGGTTGTTGCGGTTGATCACGCGGCGATACAGGTCGTTCAGGTCGGAGGTCGCGAAACGACCGCCGTCCAGCGGCACCAGCGGACGCAGTTCCGGCGGAATGACCGGCACGATGGTCAGGATCATCCACTCGGGCTTGTTGCCCGATTCCAGGAAGGCCTCGATCAGCTTCAGGCGCTTGGACGCCTTCTTGGCCTTCATTTCCGACGGGCTGTCCGCCAGCTCGCCGCGGTGCTTTTCAGCCTCGGCGTGCAGGTCGATGCCCATCAGCAGGTTGCGGACGGCCTCGGCGCCGATCTCGGCGGTGAAGCCGTCATCGCCGAACTCTTCCTGGTAACGATAGAACTCGTCTTCCGTCAGCAGTTGGTTCTGCTTCAGCGGGGTCAGGCCCGGCTCGGTGACGATGTAGTTCTCGAAGTACAGGACACGTTCCACGTCCTTCAGCGCCATGTCCAGCATCAGCGAGATGCGCGACGGCAGCGACTTCAGGAACCAGATGTGGGCGACCGGGGCGGCCAGGTCGATGTGACCCATGCGCTCGCGGCGAACGCGAGCCAGCGTGACTTCGACGCCGCACTTCTCGCAGATGATGCCCTTGTACTTCATGCGCTTGTACTTGCCGCACAGGCATTCGTAGTCCTTGGTCGGGCCAAAGATACGCGCGCAGAACAGGCCGTCACGCTCGGGCTTGAACGTACGGTAGTTGATGGTTTCCGGCTTCTTGATCTCGCCGAACGACCACGAACGGATCTTCTCCGGCGAGGCCAGGGCGATCTTGATCTGGTCGAAGGTCGGGGTGACCGGGACCGGGTTGAAGATGTTCAGGACTTCCTGGTTCATCTTGTTTTCCTTCTGCGGACTTGCCGCGAAAATTCAAAGAGGAGGACGGCGAACCCGTCTCCTCCCTGTCGCCTCTTGGCGATGGGGAGGGGGACCGCGAAGCGGTGGAGGGGCTCTTCACGCCGCACGGGCGGCAAAACCCCCTCCACCATCCTTCGGATGGTCCCCCTCCCCATCCCTTCGGGACAGGGAGGAGACGTCAGGCTCAGCTGTTCCCCAGCTCCACGTTCAGACCCAGCGAACGCATTTCCTTGATGAGCACGTTGAAGCTCTCGGGAATGCCGGCCTCGAAGCTGTCGTCGCCGCGGACGATGGCCTCGTAGACCTTGGTCCGTCCGGCCACGTCGTCGGACTTCACCGTCAGCATCTCCTGCAGGGTGTAGGCGGCGCCGTAGGCTTCCAGAGCCCAGACCTCCATCTCCCCGAAGCGCTGACCGCCGAACTGCGCCTTGCCGCCCAGCGGTTGCTGGGTGACGAGCGAGTACGGGCCGATGGAGCGGGCGTGGATCTTGTCGTCGACCAGGTGGTGCAGCTTCAGCATGTAGATGTAGCCGACCGTGACCGGACGCTTGAACTGCTCACCCGTTTGACCGTCGTACAGGATCGACTGGGCCGACTTGTTCAGCCCCGCCTCTTCCAGCAGGCGTTCGATGTCGCCGATGTGCGCACCGTCGAAGACCGGGGTCGCGAAAGGCACGCCCTTGGACAGGTTCTTCGCCAGTTCGATCAGCTCTTCCTCATCCTGCGGCAACGGGGTTTCCGGGCCGTAGATATGCGTCAGACGATCGATCAGGGCCTGCTTCTGACCACCACCCTGCCAGGCTTCCAGCAGACCGGAGATCTGCTTGCCCAGGCCGGCGGCGGCCCAACCCAGGTGGGTTTCGAAGATCTGGCCGATGTTCATGCGCGAAGGCACGCCCAGCGGGTTCAGAACGACGTCCACGTGCGTGCCGTCTTCCAGGTGCGGCATGTCCTCGATCGGCAGGATCTTGGAGATGACGCCCTTGTTTCCGTGACGGCCGGCCATCTTGTCGCCGGGCTGAAGCTTGCGCTTCACGGCCACGAAGACCTTGACCATCTTCATCACGCCGGGAGGCAGTTCGTCGCCGCGTTGCAGCTTCTCGACCTTGTCTTCGAAACGACGGTCCAGTTGCTTGCGAGCGTCTTCGAACTGGCGCTTCATCGCTTCCAGCTCGCCCATGGCCTTTTCGTCGTCCAGGGCGATCTGCCACCAAAGACCACGGCTGACCTCGGCCAGCTTCTCGTCGGTCAGCTCGCCACGGCCGATGCCCTTGGGCCCCGACACGGCGTTCTTGCCCACGATCAGCGGCTTCAGGCGGCCATAGACGTTGCGCTCAAGGATCTTGAGCTCGTCGTCGCGGTCCTTGCCCAGGCGTTCGATTTCGGCGCGTTCGATCGCCATGGCGCGCTCGTCCTTGTCGACGCCGTGACGGTTGAAGACGCGAACGTCGACGATCGTGCCGGCGACGCCGGGCGGCAGGCGCAGGGAGGTGTCGCGCACGTCCGAAGCCTTCTCGCCGAAGATGGCGCGCAGCAGCTTCTCTTCCGGCGTCATCGGGCTTTCGCCCTTCGGCGTCACCTTGCCGACCAGGATGTCGCCCGGCTGGACTTCGGCGCCGATGGCCACGATGCCCGCTTCGTCGAGGTTGCGCAGGGCTTCCTCGCCGACGTTGGGGATGTCGCGGGTGATTTCTTCCGGGCCCAACTTCGTATCACGCGCCATCACTTCGAACTCTTCGAGGTGGATGGAGGTGAAGACGTCGTCGCGCACGATGCGCTCCGAGATCAGGATGGAGTCTTCGAAGTTGTAGCCGTTCCAGGGCATGAAGGCGACGAGGGCGTTGCGGCCCAGGGCCAGTTCGCCCAGGTCCGTCGACGGGCCGTCGGCGATGACGTCGCCGGCCTTCACCTGGTCGCCAACGCGCACGATCGGGCGCTGGTTGATGCAGGTCGACTGGTTGGAACGCTGGAACTTCGACAGGCGATAGATGTCCACGCCCGAACGGGCGGCGTCCACGTCGCCGGTGGCGCGCACGACGATCCGGGTGCCGTCGATCTGTTCGACGACGCCTTCACGACGGGCGACCACGACGGCGCCGGAGTCCACGGCCACGACCGCTTCCATGCCGGTGCCGACCAGCGGCGCGTCCGACTGCACCAGAGGCACGGCCTGACGTTGCATGTTCGCGCCCATCAGTGCGCGGTTGGCGTCATCGTTTTCCAGGAACGGGATCAGGGCGGCGGCGACCGAAACGACCTGTTTCGGCGACACGTCCATCATGTCCACGGCGTCGCGGTTCAACAGCTGGGATTCGCCGTTGATCCGGCCGGGGACCAGGTCCTCGACGATGCTGCCGTTCTTCAGTTCGATGTTGGCCTGGGCGATCGTGTATTTCGACTCTTCCATGGCCGAGATGTAGACCACCTCGTTCTGGGCAACGCCGTCCTTCACGCGACGGTACGGGCTCTCGATGAAGCCGTACTTGTTGACGCGCGCGTGGGTGGCCAGCGAGTTGATCAGGCCGATGTTCGGGCCTTCCGGCGTTTCGATCGGGCAGATGCGGCCGTAGTGGGTCGGGTGGACGTCGCGGACTTCGAAGCCTGCGCGCTCACGCGTCAGACCGCCCGGGCCAAGCGCCGAAAGGCGACGCTTGTGGGTGATTTCCGACAGCGGGTTCGTCTGGTCCATGAACTGCGACAGCTGCGACGAACCGAAGAACTCGCGAACCGCAGCGGCGGCCGGCTTGGCGTTGATCAGGTCGTGCGGCATCACCGTGTCGATATCGACCGAGGACATGCGCTCCTTGATGGCGCGCTCCATCCGCAGCAGGCCGACGCGATACTGGTTTTCCAGCAGCTCGCCGACCGAACGGACCCGGCGGTTGCCCAGGTTGTCGATGTCGTCGATCTCGCCGCGACCGTCCTTCAGGCCGACCAGGATTTGCAGCACTTTCAGCACGTCGTCCTTGCGCAGGACGCGGATCTCGTCGGAAACCTCGGGGGTCTCCAGGCGCATGTTCATCTTGACCCGGCCGACGGCCGACAGGTCGTAGCGTTCGCTGTCGAAGAACAGCGAGTTGAACATGTTCTCGGCGGCTTCCGGGGTGGGCGGCTCGCCCGGACGCATCACGCGATAGACGTCGAACAGGGCGTCTTCACGGTTGTCGTTCTTGTCCACCCGCAGGGTGTTGCGCATGTAGGCGCCGACCGTGACGTGGTCGATGTCCAGCACTTCGATGGTGGTGAAGCCGTTTTGCTCCAGCACTTCGATGGTGGGCGCATCCAGCTCGTCGCCGGCCTCGGCGAAGATTTCGCCGGTCTCGAAGTTGACGGCGTCATTGGCCAGGTACTTGGTGACCAGGGCGTCGGCGGCCAGCGACAGCGACGTCGTGGTGTCGCCCAGTTTCTTGGCGGCGCGCGCGCTGATCTTCTGACCGGCCTGAGCGATCACTTCGCCGGTGTCGGCGTCCACCAGGTCGAACTCCGGCTTCACACCGCGCCAGCGCTCGGCCTTGTACGGCGTGACCCAGCCCTCGCCGCGCTTCTCGTAAGGCACGGTCTCGTAGAAGGTCTTCAGGATTTCTTCGCCGTCCATGCCCAGACCCATCAGGAAGGTCGTGGCCGGCAGCTTGCGGCGGCGGTCGATGCGGACATAGACCACGTCCTTGGCGTCGAACTCGAAGTCGAGCCACGAACCGCGGTACGGGATCACGCGGGCGGCGAACAGCAGCTTGCCCGAGCTGTGCGTCTTGCCCTTGTCGTGGTCGAAGAAGACGCCCGGCGAACGGTGCATCTGCGAGACGATCACGCGCTCGGTGCCGTTGACGATGAAGGTGCCCTTGTCCGTCATGAGCGGGATGTCGCCCATGTAGACGTCCTGCTCCTTGATGTCCTTGACCGAACGGGCTCCCGTTTCCTCGTCGGTCTCGAACACGATCAGGCGCAGCTTGACCTTCAGCGGCGCGGCATAGGTCATGTCGCGCTGGATGCACTCCTCGACGTCGTACTTCGGCTCTTCGAACTCGTACGAGACGTATTCCAGGATGGCGCGTTCGTTGAAGTCCTTGATCGGAAACACCGACTTGAAGACCGCCTCGATGCCCTGCTCCTTGCGGACGCCCGGACGGACCTCACGCTGCAGGAACTGTTCGTAGGAAGCGCGCTGGACCTCGATCAGGTTGGGCATCGCCACCGCTTCGGGGATACGCCCGAAGGATTTGCGGATGCGCTTCTTGCCGGTGAACGAGGTGGCGGAAGCGATCTGACCGTTGATGGCGAGATCGTGGGCGACGTCAGTCATTCAGTGTTTCCCATGACGCGCGACCCGGGGAAGTCGCGCGTGAAATGCAGCAGCCACGGCGCGCGTCTCCGCGTCCGCAGCCAGGGTTTCGGCATCCACCCTCGGCCCGCTGCCGGGCCAGGACGCCTGAAATATACCGGCTCCCTGGGGAAGGAGCCGCGCCTTCGCACGGTCGGAGGGCGACGGACCGGGCCTCGGCGCTTGCGCGCAGACTCAAATGGAGTGTTGCGGGAACGTGCACATATACGCGCATTCTCGACGAAATAAAGGCCCCCGCGGAACCTTTTCCTCCCCATCGCTCGCGATGGGGAGGGGGACCGCCGGCGCAGCCGGTGGTGGAGGGGCTGCATCCGCATCACCGCCGTTGCAGAGGCCAACCACGTCATCTAGCGTCGCCATATGACACGCATCGCCCTGCCCCTGCTCGCCGCCCTGTCGCTCGCCGCCTGCGCCACGCATGGCGAGCCGGTCACCTATGCCGAAACCGCCTCGGCCGCCGCCCGCGCGGCCGCCCAGGTCGCGGGCCAGACCTCCCAGACCCCGCAACAAGCCTGGGACGCCGGCAACATCGCCTATCTGGCCTGGAACGGCGCCCGGCGCGGCTGGACGACCACCGAAAGCGGCCTGCAATACCGCCGCGTCGGCAGGGCCCATCCCAACGGCGCCCAGCCCTCCGGCTCCGACACGGTCAAGGTCCACTATCGCGGGACCTTCATCGACGGGCGCGAGTTCGACAGCTCCTATTCCCGCAACGAGCCCGCCGAGTTCCCCCTGAACCGCGTCATCAAGGGCTGGACCGAGGGCGTCGCCCTGATGCGGGTCGGCGAGATCTACGAGTTCGTCATCCCCGCCTCGCTCGGCTACGGCTCGCGCTGGGTCGGCGGCGACGAGCTTCCGCCCAACTCGACCCTGCGCTTCTCCGTCGAACTGCTAGACGTCAAGCCGGGCTGAGCCGGACAACAGGTCGCGGGGCGGAACGGCGACGGGACTTGTAGGGTTCGCCCCGTTATGATCCGCACCCTCCTCTCCGCCTCACTCGCCGCCCTCCTCGCCGTCGCCGCCCCGGCGTCGGCCAAGGAAAGCCAGCCTGACCGCCCGACCTACGGCCCCCGGCTGGAGGGTTACAACTACCCCTTCCCGGTCCGCACCTACGCCTTCAACTCCCAGCGCCAGCCGCTGGAGATGACCTATATGGACGTGGCCCCGACCGGCCCGGCCAACGGCCGCACCGCCCTCCTGCTGCACGGCAAGAACTTCTGCGCCGCCACATGGGCGCCGACCATCCGCGTCCTGGCTCAGGCCGGTTTCCGCGTGATCGCCGTTGATCAGATCGGCTTCTGCAAGGCGTCAAAACCCGCCGACTATCAGTTCAGCCTCCCGCAACTGGCGACCAACACCAAGGGCCTGCTCGACAGCCTGAACATCGACCGCGCCGTCATCGTCGGCCATTCGATGGGCGGCATGCTGGCGGCCCGCTTCGCCATCCAGCATCCCGACGCCGTCGAGCGCCTGGTTCTGGTCAACCCCATCGGCCTGGAGGATTGGCAGGCCGAGGGCGTCCCCTACGCCCCGCTGGACGCCGCCTACGCCAACGAGCGCCGCACCACCTTCGACACCATCAAGACCTATCAGCGGAAATTTTACTACGACGGCCAGTGGCGACCCGAATACGACGAACCCGTCGCCATGCTGGCGGGCATGTACGCCGGTCCGGGCGGCGACGCCGTCGCCTGGAACCAGGCCCAGACCTCGGACATGATCTTCACCCAGCCGATCGCGCACGAGTTCGCCCGCATCGCCGCCCCCACCACATTGATCATCGGCGGGACCGACCGCACCGCCCCCGGCGCCAACCGCGCCTCGCCTGAGATTCAGGCCCGCCTCGGCCAATATCCCGCCCTTGGCCGCCGCACCGCCGAGGCCATTCCCGACGCGACCCTGGTCGAATTCCCCGCCCTCGGCCACGCCCCTCAGACCCAGGATCCGGCCCGCTTCCACGCGGCCCTGCTGAAGGCCCTGAACTGACCAACTATGCAGGCTAAGCGGGGCTCTCCATCCTAATGCCGAACGCAAACCCCAGGTCTTTCAGCAGCTTGGCACTTTGAACCGGCTTTCTTCCGGCCATAGGTAGCGCCGCCCGCATCTGGTCGGCATGACCGATGATAGCCAATACCTACCCGACTCCCCGCCGCCGCAGACGCGACGTTCCGCCGAGACCTGGGCGGCCGCCCGCGCAGACTATCTGGCCGGTGGTTCCGCCGCCGAGGTCTGCGAGCGCCACAGCCTGTCCCTCTCCACCTTCCGGTGGCGAGCTCAACAGGAGGGCTGGCGAAAAATGGATCAACCGCTCTCCGCCCCTTTTCACGTCACCGACGACCCGGGCGACTATCGCAACTGGATGCCAGCGCCCACGCCGATGGATGACGACGCCGATGCCGGCGCGCCGGCGGACACGCCTGCGGCTGCGGCCGACGATGCTGCTTCCGTCTCCTTCTCGCACGGGAACGAGGACGCATATGAAGACGCCCTGCCCGCCGCCGCCGACCTGTGCGAACAGGCCTGGTACAACGCCGCCCGCGCCATCCGTCACGGACGTATGATCGAGGCGCGCGGCTGGACCCGTCTGCACAAGGAGTTGGCCGCAATCGCCCATGATCGCGACGCCGACCGGATGCGGCGCCTCAACGACAGGATCGGCCGCGACCTGGCGGACCTCAAGGCCTCGATCGGCGCCATGCGCACGGCCCCAAAGGATTTGTGACCCCATCGGCTGAAGTTGGACTCTTGGACTCGTTGGACTGTTTTTTCCGGAGTCCAACTTCCGGGCCGGGTTGACGCCCCGCCCCCTGCGGCGGACTGTCGCGGCTGCCCCATGTAGCCTTCAAGAGTCCGCGATGATCCGTCCCTCCCTGCGCGCCGCCCCTCTCGGTCTTGGCCTCGCCTTCCTGCTTGTCTCGACCGCCCCCGCCGCCCTCGCGCAACAGGCCTCGACCTATCCGCCCGCCCTGCCCGCAGCCCTGCCCCCGATCCCCGACGCCCAGGACGTCGCCTACCCTGGCGTCATCACCCTGGATGTCGACGCCACCAACCTGGCCCAGCACATCTTCGCGGTGACCGAGACGATCCCCGTCGCCCAGGCGGGTCCGATGACCCTGTTCTTTCCCGAATGGCTGCCCGGCAACCACGGCCCCGTCGGCCCCATCGCCCAGCTGGCGGGCATCGAGATCACCGCCAATGGTCAGCGCGTCGAGTGGGTGCGCGATCCCCTTCATCTCTTCGCCTACCACGTCGTCGTCCCGGCCGGCGCGACCGCGCTGAACATCACCATGCAGCACCTGTCGCCGACCACCGGCGCCCAGGGGCGGATCACGATGACGCCCGAGATGCTGAACATTCAGTGGGAGAAGATGCTGCTCTATCCCGCCGGCCACTGGTCGCGGAACATCACGGTCCAGCCGACGGTCAAGTTTCCGACCGGCTGGCAGTTCGGCACGGCCCTGGAGCCCGAAAGCAAGACCGGCGACGTTCAGACCTTCAAGCCCGTCAATCTGGAAGTCCTGATCGACAGCCCCGTCTTCGCCGGCGTCCACTATCGCCAGATCGATCTGGACCCCGGCGGCCGCTCGCCGGTCCGCGCCAACTTCGTCGCCGACGACGCCAAGAGCCTTGAGGCCACCGACGATCAGATCCAGATCCTGCGCAACATGGTCGATCAGATGGACCGCCTCTACGGCGCACGCCACTTCGATCACTACGACTTCCTGATCGCCATGACCGACAAGCTGGGCGGCATAGGGCTGGAGCATCATCGCAGCTCCGAAAACTCAGTCGATCCCGCCTTCTTCACCGGCTGGGCTGCGCATCTGGCCGACCGCGACCTGCTCAGCCACGAGATGAACCACTCCTGGGACGGCAAATGGCGCCGCCCGGCCGACCAGTATGTGCCCAACTTCAACAGCCCGATGCAGAACAGCCTGCTGTGGGTCTACGAGGGCCAGACCCAATACTACGGCCAGGTCGTCGCCGCCCGCTCGGGCCTGCTGACCAAACAGCAGGCGATGGACTCGCTGGCCATGACCGCCGCGACCTTCGACACGCGCGTCGGCCGCGAATGGCGCGCGATGCAGGACACCACCAACGACCCGATCATCAGCCAGCGCCAACCCAAGGGCTGGCTGTCGTGGCAGCGTGACGAGGACTACTATTCGGAGGGCCAGCTGATCTGGCTCGACGTGGACACCACGATCCGAGAGAAGACCAACGGCCGCAAGTCGCTCGACGACTTCGCCCGCGCCTTCTACGGCGTCCAGGACGGCGATTACGCGCCCGCTCCCTATACGTTCGAGGACGTGGTCGCGGCCCTGAACGGCGTCGTCGCCAACGACTGGGCGACCTTCCTGCGCACGCGCCTGGACGCCGACGGCCCCGACGCCCGCGCCCCGCTGGACGGCCTGGCGCGCGGCGGCTGGCGGCTGGCATACACGGACACGCCCACCGACTATATGAAGACCCTGTATGCCGAGCTGAAGCGCAACGACTTCACCTATTCCCTGGGCTTCCAGACCGGCGAGGCCAACAAGATCCGCAGCGTCCAGTGGAACAGCCTGGCCTTCAAATCGGGTCTCGCCGCGGGCATGGAGATCGTCGCCGTCAACGGCCAGGCCGCCACCGCCGACCGCCTGAACGAAGCCGTCACCGCCGCCAAGGATCCGGCTGTCCCCATCACGCTGATCGTCAAGGACGACGACCAGTATCGCACCGTCGTCTTCGACTACCACGACGGCCTGCGTTTCCCGCGCCTGGAACGGATCGCAGGCACGCCCGACCGCCTCGGCGACATCCTGACGCCGCGCAGGCG
Organism: Brevundimonas sp. PWP3-1b1; assembly: GCF_049896065.1. NCBI lineage: Bacteria > Pseudomonadati > Pseudomonadota > Alphaproteobacteria > Caulobacterales > Caulobacteraceae > Brevundimonas > Brevundimonas sp. PWP3-1b1. The sequence continues at coordinate 1,888,178 of NZ_JAFCTO010000001.1, forward strand.
CTGAAGGCATACGTCTCCTCCCCGCAACGTGGGGAGGGGGACCGCGCGTAGCGTGTTGGAGGGGCTCTTGAAGTCCCACAGGCGCCCGTGGTGCGTCGCTGAACCCCTCCGTCACGGCGCGAAGACACGCCGCGCCACCTCCCCATTTCATGGGGAGGAGACACAACGCCACGCTTGACGCATCGCCCATCGCCTCCGACGGTGCGGCTCCCCCTGCCGATGTGGATGACCTGATGCCGCGTACCCGCCTGACCGCCGCCTGCCTCGCCGTTTTGATGACGGCCGCCGCCGCTCCGGCCCTGGCCCAGACCTTCCAGTCCACGCCCGTCATTACCGATGCGACCCAGGCGCCGCTGGCCCTGCCCCGCGCCCAGCCGGCCATCCCCGCGCCGCAGGACACCCCCTATCCCGGCGTCATCCAGTACCGCGCCGACATCACCGATCTGGACCGCCGCATCATCAACGTCAGCCAGACCATTCCCGTCGCCGGCCCCGGCCCGCTGACCCTGCTCTACCCGAAGTTCCTGCCCGGCAACCACGCCGCCACCGGCCCAATCCAGCTGATCTCCGGCCTGACCGTGACGGCCAATGGTCAGCGGATCGAGTGGCTGCGCGACACGCTGGACCCCTATGCCTTCCATCTCGACATCCCCGCGGGCGTCGCCAGCATCGACGTCGCCTTCCAGCAACTGACCCAGCCCGACAGTTCCAACTGGCGCGTGCTGATGACCCCGGCGATGGTCAATCTGCAGTGGGAGAAGGCCATCCTCTATCCGGCCGGCTATTTCAGCCGCCAGATTCAGGTCGCCCCGAGCGTGGTCCTGCCCGCCGGCTGGAAATACGGCACGGCCCTGAGCACGGCCTCGCAAGACGGCGACGTGGCGACCTTCGCCCCGACCGACCTCTACACCCTGATCGACAGCCCCATCTTCGCCGGCGCCCACTACCGCCGCGTTGACATCGACCCCAGCGGCGACCGCGTCCACCTGAACCTGCTGGCCGACGAGGCCAAGGGTCTCGCCGCCACCGACGAGCAACTGAAGCTGTACGAAAACATGGTCCAGCAGGCCGACCATCTGTTCGGCGCCCGCCACTTCGACAACTATGAGTTCCTGTTCGCCCTGACCGATCAGATGGGCGGCATCGGGCTGGAGCATCACCGCAGTTCCGAGAACACCGGCGCCCCCGGCTTCTTCACCGACTGGGCCAAGAGCGCCGGCGACCGGGGCCTGCTGCCCCACGAATATGCCCACTCCTGGAACGGCAAATTCATGCGACCGGCGGACGAGCTGACCGCCAACCACAACGTTCCGACCCAGAACACCCTGCTGTGGGTCTATGAAGGCCAGACCGAATACTGGGGCGATGTGCTGGCCGCCCGCGCGGGCCTGCATTCCAGGGAGGTGGCGCTGGCCACCCTGGCCAACGTCGCCGCCTTCTATGACGAGCAGCCGGGCCGTCAGTGGCGCGCGCTGCAGGACACCAACAACCACAATCTGCTGGGCTATCGCGTGCCGGGCCAGTTCACCTCGTGGATGCGCGGCACCGGCGACTATTACCGCGAAAGCCTGCTGGTCTGGCTGGACGCCGATACCCTGATCCGCGAGGGCACCAATGGGCGCAAGTCCCTGGACGACTTCGCCAAGGGCTTCTTCGGCCACGACGACGGCGAATGGGCGCCCCAGGGCTATCGGTTCGAGGATGTGGTCGCCGCCCTGAACGCCGTCTATCCGCACGACTGGGCCGGGTTCCTGCGCAGTCGCCTAGACGCCGTCGGGCAGGACGCCAAGGCGCCCCTGGCCGGGATCGAACGCGGCGGCTGGCGGCTGACCTACACCGACACGCCGTCGGCGGCCGAGAAGTCGGTTCAGAGCGGCTGGGCCAACGACTTCCAGTATTCGCTGGGCTTCACCCTGACGTCGGACAAGCTGACCAACATCCGCTGGGGCGGCCCGGCCTTCGATCAGGGCATCGGCGCCGGCTGGAGCCTGGTCGCCGTCAACGGCAAGGCCGGCTCGGCCGAGGTTTTGCGCGACGCCGTGACCGCCGCGAAAGGGACCGACGCCCCCATCGAACTGCTGTTGAAATCCGGCGACCGCTTCCGCACAGTGGCCTTCGACTACCACTACGGCCTGCGCTACCCGCGCCTGGAACGGATCGAGGGCGCGCCGGACCGCCTGTCGGACATCCTCGCGCCCAGGCGGCGCTAAACAAGTCTCCTCCCCGCTTCGCGGGGAGGGGGACCGCGCGAAGCTTGGTGGAGGGGCTCTCACCGTCCCACTGACATCCGTTAAGGAGCCCCTCCGTCACGGCGCAAGAGGCGCCTCGCCACCTCCCCATCGCTTCGCGACGGGGAGGAGACGGTCGTCGTCCTACGCCTTCAACAGACCCAGCAGCGCCTCGGCCGCTTCACGCGACGAACCCGGGTTCTGACCCGTCACCAGCTTGCCGTCGACGACGACATACGACCCCCAGTCCGGCCCCTTGGAATAGTCACCGCCATTGGCGATCAGCACGTTCTCCACCAGGAACGGCACCACGTCCGTCAGACCCACCGCATCCTCTTCGGAGTTGGTGAAGCCCGTCACCTTGCGGCCGTTGACCAGCGGCTTGCCGTCCGCGCTGGTCACGGACTTCAGCACGCCGGGCGCATGGCACACGAAGCCGGTCGGCTTGTCCGCCTTGGCGAAGGCCTCGATCAGGGCGATGGATTGCGCATCATTGGCCAGGTCCCACAGCGGCCCGTGGCCGCCGGGATAGAAGACGGCGTCGAAATCATCGGCCTTCACTGACGACAGGACGACGGTCGAGGCCAGGGCGGCCTGCGCCTCGGCATCGGCCTTGAAGCGGCGCGTGTCGTCGGTCTGGGCGTCGGCGTCGTCGCTCTTGGGGTCCAGCGGCGGCTGTCCGCCCTTGGGCGAGGCCAGCACGACCTGCGCGCCCGCGTCCTTCAGCGCGTAATAGGGGGCCGCCAGCTCTTCCAGCCAGAAGCCGGTCTTCTTGCCCGTGTCGCCGAGTTGATCGTGCGACGTCAGCACCAGCAGGATGTTCATGGGAAGGCTCCGTCTCTTGGGGTGTCCACAGATGGGAAGCCGCACGCCGCCCCTCAAGACTGGCCTCCGAACGGGAAACACACCACCCTGCCGGTTCCACTCACGAGAGGCGAAGTCGCATGAAGCGTTGGATCGGTCTGTTCGCCGCCCTGCTGGGCCTGATGACCTTCAGTCAGACCGCCCATGCGGCAGCGCCCTGCGGCATCGGCCAGGCGGGCGCGACCCAGGCCGTCCCCATCGGTCGGACCGGGCGCACGATGCTGCTCCACCTGCCCGCAGGCTTTGATCCGAACACGCCCGCGCCCCTTGTCTTCCTGCTGCACGGCAGCGGCGGCACGGGCGAGAAGATGCTGGCCTCGTCTCGGTTGGCGGAAGCGGCGGACAGGCACGGCTTCATCGTCGCCGCGCCCGACGCCGGCATTCCGGTCGAGCAGGGCTTCGTCTGGAACATACCCGGCGTTCCGACCATCACCGGCGCGGTGCCCGGCCCCGGCGACGCCGACGACGTCGCCTATCTGACGACCGCAATCCGGGTGCTGGCGGATCAGGGCTGCGTCGATGACAGCCGCGTCTATGCCACGGGCCTGTCGGGCGGCGGGCGGATGACGTCCTGGCTGGGCTGCGTCGCCGCCGACCGGTTCGCCGCCATCGCCCCCGTCGTGGGCCTGCGCGCCGGCAATCCGAGGAAGGACCGACCGGAACAGCCCGATCCCGCCACCTGCCGTCCCTCGCGCCCCATGCCGATCATCGCCTTCGCCGGTGACGCCGACACGACCAATCCGATCCAGGGTGGTGGCGCAGGCTACTGGCATTACACCATGCACGCCGCCGAACAGCGCTGGGCCCAGATCAACGGTTGCACGCAAATCCGCGACACCCGCTGGGTCGCCGACAAAGTCTATGAGGAAGGCTACGCCGCCTGCCGCGACGGCGCGGACGTGGTGGGCCGTATCACCGCCGGCGGCGGCCATAGCTGGGTCGCCGACAACGACGCCCTGTGGGCCTTCTTCGCCACCCGCCGCCGCCCACAACGCTGACCGTCCACGCGCCTTGCGGACGACAGCAGTCCCAACGGCCTCAAGTAGCGCGAAGCGCGGTAGGCCCCGCAAACAAAAAGACCCGGCGGTTTCCCGCCGGGCCTTTCCGATATTCAGCAAATGCCGAAAGTCAGATCTTACTTGATCTGGACCTTGGCGCCGGCTTCCGTCAGCTTCTTGGCGACTTCGTCGGCGTTCTGCTTGGAGACGTTCTCGACGACGTTCTGCGGAGCGCCTTCGACCAGGTCCTTGGCTTCCTTCAGACCCAGGTCCGAACGCACGCCACGGACTTCCTTGATCACGTTGATCTTCTTGTCGCCACCGTCCAGCAGGACGACGGTGAATTCGGTTTGCTCTTCGGCAGCTTCAGCCGGAGCACCGCCACCGGCAGCCGGAGCAGCCATGGCGACGGGAGCAGCGGCGCTGACGCCCCACTTTTCTTCAAGCAGCTTCGACAGTTCAGCGGCTTCGAGAACGGTCAGAGCGGACAGGTCTTCGACGATCTTGGCGAGGTCAGCCATTGTCAGTGTTCCTTCGGAGGATTGGTTTTAGAGAGTGATGCAGAGATGAAAGGCTGGGCCGCTTACGCGGCTTCCTTGGTGGCGTAGGCGTTGAACACGCGAGCCAGCTGACCGGCGGGTGCTTGCAGCACGCCAGCGATACGAGTCGCAGGCGCGTTGAGCAGGCCGATGAGTTGACCGCGAACCTCGTCGAGCGTCGGGAGCTTGGACAGTGCGTCCACGCCCTTTTGGTCGACGATGGTCGAGCCCATGAAGCCGCCGACGATCTTGAAGCGATCGTTGGCCTTGGCGAACTCGGTGGCGACCTTGGCGGCCGTACCGGGGTTCTCGGAATAGGCGATGCCCACGGGACCCTTGAACAGGCCGTGGAATTCGCTGCCTTCTTCGGCTTCGAGCGCCTTCAGCGCCAGGCGGTTCTTGACCACCTTGAACGCGCCGCCTTCTTTACGAAGACGACCACGCAGATCTTCCATTTCCGCAACGGTCAGACCCAGGTTTTGGGTCACGACCACGGAGCCGGCGTCGGCGAATACGCCCTTGAGCGTTTCGATCGACTCGGCTTTTTGAGCGCGGTCCATTGCGGTCTCCAGTCTTGGTATTCGCCGCCGGGCTTATTCCCGACGACGGATTGGCCAAAGCGCCGTGCATCGCTGCAAAGCGTTCGAGCCGGTCGTATTGTCCGAAGGATGCGTCTGACGGCGTCCGTCCCGGAATGCGGGCTGACAGCGCAGGGTCGCGTCCCCATCTCCCCACGGCGTCAGAGGGCTCTCTGACAGTTATGGCCTGGGTGACCCCCACGCCCCGAAGTTCTCGGACAGGACCGTCAAAGGAATGAACCAGTGACGGGAAGCGGCGCTCTTACAGGGACGGATCACGGAAATCAAGGCGCAGATAGCATGGCGTATGAACTCTACTATTGGCCGACCATCCAGGGACGGGGCGAATTCGTCCGTCTGGCGCTGGAGGCGGCCGGCGCCGACTATGTCGATGTCTCGCGCCAGGACGACGGCAAGGCGATGATGAAGCTGATGGCCGACGCCGCCACGCCGCCCTTCGCCCCGCCCTTCGTGCGCCTGGGCGACCGCACCGTCGGACAGGTCGCGGCCATCCTGGCCTGGCTGGGTCCGCAACTGGGCCTCAGCCCCAATGGCGACAGCGACCGCGCCTGGCTGAACCAGATCCAGCTGACCCTGGCCGACCTGGTCGCAGAGGCCCACGACACCCACCACCCGGTCGATCTGATGGCCTATTACGACGACCAGAAACCCGAGGCCGCCCGCCGCGCCGAAGGGTTTCGCAAGGAACGGATCGCCAAGTTCCTGGGCTGGGCCGAACAGGTGCTGGTGCGAAACCCGCAAGGCTCGGACTGGATGGTCGGCGACCGCCTGACCTATGCCGACCTGTCGCTGTTTCAGGTGATCGAAGGCCTGACCTACGCCTTTCCCAAGGCGTCGGCGCGTGTCCTGAAGACGACGCCCCATGTGGTCGCCGTGCGCGACCGCGTAGCCGCCCTGCCCCGCATCGCCGCCTATCTGGCCAGCCCGCGGCGCATCCCATTCAACGAAGACGGCATCTTCCGCCGGTATCCCGAACTGGACGACTGAAGTCGTTCAATCTTCCAGGGGCGTGGCGTCGAAGTCGCGGATCAGGGCGGCCAGGTCCGGTTCGTGCACCAAGTCCGCCGCCTCGCTCATACTCATCCAGCGGCGCTCGCGCTGGTGCGCCTCGGGCCAGGCGCCCAGCTGGACCAGCACCTGAAGCGGATAGACCGAGACCACGCACTGGCGCACGCCGCCGTCCTTCAGACCCTTGGCGTAGCGGAAGACGCCGATGGAGGTCTGATCCATCTCGCCGCGCACACCGGCTTCTTCCATGGCCTCTTGGGCGGCCGCCTCGGGATCGGTCTTGCCGACCATCCGACCGCCCTTGGGGATGACCCAGCGGCGGGTCTCGCGCGAGGTGATCATCAGGATCTGACGGCCGTCGTCCGTCAGCCGCCACGGCAGGGCCGCGACCTGACGGGTCTCGGATCGCGCCGTGCGTTTGACGCCCGACGCCATCAGGCGCGGTTCCGACAGGATCGGGTCTTGAGACAGGCCATGCGACGTTTTGCACCAGCGAAAGGATCAGCGCGTTCCAAAGGTGATCGCGCCGCCTGCGTCAAGCGAACTGACGCAGGCGTCCTATTTTTCGCCGGGCGCCTTCGCATCGGGATCCCCCAGGACGTCTTGACGATACAGCATGGTGATCAGGGTGTGCAGCACCAGCGCCAGCGGCGTAGCGAACAGCACGCCCAGGGGCCCGAACAGGGTGCCGATGCCCACCACGGCGAAGATGCCCAGCACGACCGGCAGGTTGGCCACGTTCTTCTGCACCATCGGCGTGATGAAGTTGCTCTCCAGCTGGGACACCACGACATAGAGGGCCAGCGTCATCAAGGCGGTCTCCCACCCTTGGGTCGCGCCCACCAGAACCGCCGGAATGGTCGAGACGATGGGTCCGACGATGGGCACGAACTGCGCCAGGCCCGTCAGCAGCCCCAGACCCAGGGCCGAGGGAACGCCGATGATCGCCAGACCCACGCCCGTCAGCGTGCCGACCAGCACCATCGAGAACAGCTGCGCCTTCAGCCACCCCTTCAACGCCTTGCCACAGCTGTTCAGCACCTCGCGCAGACGGGCCCGACGGTCCATCGGAACCATCGACAGCAGACCCTCGCGAGACTTGGCAGGTTCGATGGCCAGGAACACGCCGGCGACGATGACGAGAACCAGGGTGGTCACGCCGGAGGCGAAACCCAGCGCAAACTTCTGCGCCACCTGCAAGGCCTGGCCCGCTCTGTCGCCCAAACCTTGCAGTTGCTCGAACAGTTGGGCGGCGTAAGGCTGGGCCTGGATCCAGGACTGCACCTGGTCCCAACCCTGGGGCACGACGGCGGACAGAGCCACGACCTGCTCGGTGATCTGGGCGCCGAAAAGGGTCAGTATCCCCGCCAGCACGGCGACCACGATCACCAGCGACAGAAACACCGCCAGCGGATCCGGCGCCTTCAGCCAGCGCACGAGGGGGTCGGCCAGGGCGCGAAGAACCACCGCCACCACGATGGCCCCGAAGATCAGCAGCCACAGCGTCTGCAGCGTCACGATCAGCTGGACCGCGAAATAGGCCGACACCAGCACGATGGCGCCGAACGCCAGCCGCCCCTTCCACGGGTCGCCCCCACCCGAACCTAGGCCCACATTAGCCTTGTCGCCCATCAATCTTCCCAGTCCGAACATATCGCCCCCTTCAAGGTCGCGACAGGAACGCAGGTCGAGCGTGGCCGTTCGCCGCACGCGATAATAAAATCAGTGGGCGTCGGATGACCGCTGATCATAGGCCGTCTGCGCCGCCGCGACCTGGGGCATCTGAGTCTCGGCCCAGTCGATCATGGACTGCATCGCCGCCATCAGGGTGCGGCCCAGCGGCGTCACCGCATAGGTCACGGACACCGGCACGGTCGCCACGACGGATCGCGACACTAGGCCGTCGCGCTCCAGCGACTTCAGCGTCTGGCTCAGCATCTTCTGCGACACCCCATCGATCCGGTGCTTCAGGGCGTTGAACCGGATCGGCCCCTCGCCCAGCACGATCAGGATCAGGGTGCTCCACTTGTCCGCGATCCGGTCCAGCAACTGTCGCGTTGGACAGTTCGCCGCGAACACATCGCCGCGCGTCCAGGTTTCTGCGGGGTGACCAGGTGTCTGAAAGGTGCCGTCTTGCATGGCCGCATCCCATAGCGCACCTGGTATCCATTGGATACCCAAAGGAGCCTTCCATGAAAGTCACAGTCCTCGGCGCCAGCGGTCGCGCCGGCTCGGAAATCACCAGGGAACTGGCCGCGCGCGGTCACGCCGTCACCGCCATCGCCCGCAAGCCCGAGGCCATCCCCGCCGCCGACGGCGTCACGCCTGTGGCGGGCGACGCCTCGGACGCCGCCGCGCTGGCTAAGCTGATCAAGGGTTCGGACGCCGTCATCAGCGCCCTGCACTTCGACGTGCCGGCCGAAACTCTGCTGAACGCACTCAAGACCGCCGGCGTGCCTCGCCTGCTCGTCACCGGCGGCGCCGCCAGCCTGGAGGTCGCGCCCGGCGTCCGGCTGATCGACACGCCCGCGTTCCCCGAGGAGTGGAAGCCCTTCGCACAGGGCGGCATCGTCTTCCTGGATGCCCTGCGCCACGAGAGCGACGTCGACTGGACCTTCTTCTCACCCGCCGCCGTGATCGAGGAAACGCCCCGCCTGGGCCATTTCCGCACCGGCACCGACCAACTGGTCGTGGACGACAAGGGCGACAGCAAGATCGGCTTCTCCGACTACGCCACTGCCATGGTCGACGAGTTGGAAAACCCCCGGCACAGCCGCGCCCGCTTCACCGCAGCCTACTGAGGTCTATTGGGCCGCCATGCCCTGCGCAGCCTCGGCCATGGCGGCCTTCATCTCGCGACGTTCGTCTGGCGTGCATTTCAAGCGGCTGCACATGGCGTCGCCCATGCCGGCCAGCATCTCGGGCATCACAGACATGGCGGCCGCATTCAGTCGCGGCATGGCCTGCACGCTCTTGACCAACAGGTTCTGGCCGACATCGCTCTCATAGAAGGCGACCATGGCCCGAAGCTCCTCCAGCGTGAAGATATCGGCATAGACGGGAGCCATGGCTTCGAACATCCGAGGCATCATGGCCTGGGTCATGTCCACGACCACCTCTCGAATCGCGGCGGCGTCGGAGGCGCTTAGGTCTTCATCGGACTCCGGGATCATGGACTCGACCATCTGCCCCATGGCGGTCGTCATTTCCTCGCCCTGGATCAGCATGACGAACTTGTTGGCCAGGGCCAGGCGCCCCGCCTCGTCGCTACGTACGTCCGCCAGGGCGGCGCCCGGCGCAACCAGCAGCGACACGGCAATGCACAGCCCGCCGATGAGTTGTTTCATGTCATCCCCCAGATAGGCGCGCATCCTGACGGCTGCGACTACTCTCGGGCAAGAAAAAACGGCGGGGATCGCTCCCCGCCGTTCTTCAGTACCGGTTGTCTTTAGGCTTAGGCGCCCAGCGAGGACGGGTCGACCTTGATGCCCGGACCCATCGTCGAAGACAGGCTGATGCGCTTCACATAGGTGCCCTTGGCGCCCGACGGCTTGGAACGCACCAGGGCGTCCACGATGGCCTTCACGTTGGCTTCCAGGGCGTCCTGGGTGAACGAGACCTTGCCGATGCCGGCGTGGACGATGCCCGCCTTCTCGACGCGGAACTCGACGGCGCCGCCCTTGGCGTCCTTGACGGCCTGGGCCACGTTCGGGGTCACGGTGCCGACCTTCGGGTTCGGCATCAGGCCGCGCGGGCCCAGCACCTTACCCAGACGGCCGACCAGGGCCATCATGTCCGGCGACGCGATCACGCGGTCGAACTCCATGAAGCCGCCGGCGATTTTCTCGTACAGATCTTCGGCGCCGACGTGTTCGGCGCCGGCTGCGGTGGCTTCGGCGGCCTTGGCGTCCTTGGCGAAGACGGCGACGCGAACGTCACGGCCCGTACCCGACGGCAGGTTGACGACGCCACGGACCTGTTGGTCGGCGTGACGGGGATCGACGCCCAGGTTGACGGCGATCTCAAGGGATTCGTCGAACTTCGACTTGGCGTTTTCCTTGGCCAGCTTGATGGCGTCGGAGAACGGCAGCAGGTCTTGGCTGACGCCGGTGCGGGCTTTCTGAGCCTTGGTTTGCTTGGCCATGGTTTAGCCCTCCACCACTTCGAGGCCCATCGCGCGGGCGGAGCCTTCGATGATCTTGGTCGCGGCGTCGAGGTCGTTCGCGTTCAGATCTTTCATCTTCTTTTCAGCGATCTCGCGCAGTTGCGAAACCTTGACCGTACCGGCGGTCTCGCGACCGACCAGCTTGGAGCCCGACTTCAGGCCGGTGGCCTGCTTCAGGTACCAGGTCGCCGGCGGCGTCTTGGTCAGGAAGGTGAACGACTTGTCCTGATAGACGGTGATCACGGTCGGAAGCGGGGTGCCCTTGGCTTCCTTTTCGGTGCGCGCATTGAACTCCTTGCAGAAGCCCATGATGTTCACGCCGCGTTGACCCAGAGCGGGGCCGATCGGGGGCGAAGGCGTGGCCGAACCGGCCGGCACTTGCAGCTTGATATAGCCGAGAATCTTCTTGGCCATTGGTCTCTCCTATGAATGACCCGACGACTGAACGCAGGGCCGGTGAGCCGTGGTGCGGCATGGCTGCCTCCCACGGATTTGCCGCCCCGCGAGCCGAGGCCCGCCGAGCGAAGGCGCGCGTGTAACAGAGGGGGGGCGTAAAGGCAACGCGCCAACGTCCTCGCGACGCCGAAACGAAAAAGCCGCGCCCTTTCGGACGCGGCTTCAAATCTGGGAGGTGCGTAGGCGTTAGCCCGAAACCTTCTCCACCTGGGCGTATTCCAGCTCGACCGGCGTGGCGCGACCGAAGATCGAAACGGCGACGCGCAGGCGGGCGTGTTCTTCGTCGACGCTCTCGACCGAACCGTCGAAGCTGGCGAACGGGCCGTCGATGACCTTGACCTTCTCGCCGATGTCGAAGCGGATGGTAGGCTTGGGACGTTCGACGCCTTCTTCCACCTGGCCGATGATGTTCTGAACTTCACGTTCCGAGACCGGCAGGGGCTTGGTGCCGCCCGCGGCGCCCAGGAAGCCGGTGACCTTCGGGGTGTTCTTGACCAAGTGATAGGCCTGGTCCGTCATTTCCATCTTCACCAGCACATAGCCGGGGAAGAACTTGCGTTCCGAGTTCACCTTGCGGCCGCGACGGATCTCGACGACGTCCTCGGTCGGAACCAGGATTTCGGAGAAGGCGTCTTCCAGACCCTGCTGCTTGGCCTGGTCGCGAATCTGCTCCGCCACCTTCTTCTCGAAGTTCGAGTAGGCGTTGACGATATACCACTTGTGGCGCGGATTGGCGGGCTTTGCGGGCGCTGCATCGGTCATGGGCGCGTCTTTCTCAGGATCCGAGAGCGATGATGTAGCGGAAGGCGAAGCCCAGGCCGGTGTCCACGATCCAGAAGAAGATCGCGGCGATGATCACCATGATGAAGACCATCACCGAGGTGATCCAGGTCTCCTTACGGCTGGGCCAGACGATCTTGCGACCCTCGGCGCGAACCTGGCTGAAGAACTGGCCGGGGCTGGTGCGGGGCTTCTTGGGCTCGGGCGAATCGACCGTGATGGCGGCGGCGCCGGCCGCCTGGGGCTTGGCGCCCATCTGGGGCTTTGCGCTGCCCTGAGGCCGCTTGCCGGGAGTTTTGGCCTTGGCCATCAGTTGCTCTTCACACAATTGTTCCTGTCGCCCCAGATGGGAAGTCCCATCCGGAAGCGACAGGGAGGATTGGCAGGAGTTGGGGGACTCGAACCCACGACCCCCGGTTTTGGAGACCGGTGCTCTACCAGCTGAGCTAAACTCCTAGACAACCGCTCGAACCCTCAGGTCCGTGCGTTCGCCAGAGGGGGGCGTATGCCCGACACCGCCCTGCATTTCAAGGGCGATATGACACTTCCACCTAGTCTTCCTGATGCGCGGCGATGGCGTCCCGCTCTTCCTGAGCCTGGATCAGTTCCTTGAAGATCAGCTTGTCGATGCGGCGGTCGTCCATGTCGACGACCTCGACCTCGAATCGGCCGACCTGGACCACTTCGCCCTCATCCGGCACGCGCGACAGCTGGTGCAGAATCAGGCCGGCGACGGTGTGGTAGCCCTCGTGATCGCCGAAATCCTCGCCCAGCTTGTCGGCCAGTTCGTCCAGATGCGTCTGACCATCGACCAGCCAGCTGCCGTCGGCGCGCTGATGGATCCAGGCCTGTTCCTCGTCGTGACCCTCGTTGAAGTCGCCGGCGATCATTTCCAGAATGTCGGTCGCGGTCACCACGCCTTCGAAGGCGCCGTATTCATCGACGATGAAGGCCATGTGGACCTTGGAGCCCTTCAGGATCTCCAACGCCTTCAGCACCGAGGTCGACTGGGGAATGAAGGCCGGCTCGGCGACCAAGGGTTCGATGTCGAACTTGCCGTGCGTCAGCAGGCTGTCCAGCAGGTCCTTCTTGTGGACCACGCCCAGCGGATTATCGACGTCGCTCTCGCGCGCCACCACGATCCGCGAATAGGGGCAGGTGCGAATCTCTTCGCGCAGGATTTCCTCGGGATCGTCCAGCGCGATCCAGAAGACGTCGTGCCGCGGCGTCATGGCCACCCGCACAGGGCGGTCGCCCAGGCGCAGTATCTCTTCGATCATCACCTGTTCTTCGGGCTCGATCAGGCCGGCCGAGGTGCCTTCCGCCAGGATGGTCGCCACCTCTTCCTGGGTCACGTCCGAACCGTCACGGTCCTTGACGCCCAGCAGTTTTAGAATGCCCGAGGTCGAGGCGGTCAGCAGCAGCACGAACGGCTTCAGCACGATCGCCATCTTGGAGATCGGCCCCGCCATCTTGGACGCCACCGGTTCCGGGAAGATCAGGGCGATCCGTTTGGGCACCAGTTCGCCGACGATCAGCGAAACATAGGTGATGCACACGACCACCAGGGCCGTGGCGAAGACTTCGGTGTATCGCGCCAGCGCCGGGAAACTGACTTCCAGAATACGATCCAGCTCGCCTGCGATGGTCGCCTGACCATAGGCGCCCGCCAGAATGCCGATAAGGGTGATGCCGACTTGAACGGCGGACAGAAACTGAGTCGGTTCTTCCGACAGCTTCAGCGCCGCCCTGGCCCCCCGGTCTCCCCGTTCCGCCCTCGCCTGGAGTTTGGATTTCCGCGAGGAGACGACCGCCAATTCAGTCATGGCGAACAAGCCGTTAAGCACCACCAGGAGCAGAACGACGACAATAGCGATGAGTAACATCTAGGGGGGTGTGGGGACCGACGCGGCGCAACATTCGGCGTCCGCGACGCTACAATAGGGCAGGATCGCGGCTAGCGCCACGTTTTCCTTTGAGCCTCAGCCCGCCCGCCCCGCATCGACCGAACCATAGCCCCCTGAAATCGGCCGACCGTCGGCGTCATATTGGGTCGCGCAGGCGCTCATGCCCAGAACGGTGCCGATGAAAAGACCCAGGCGGATGGCGCGTCGCATTTGGTTACCGAAAAGTTAACGTCCGTACCGAACGTAAACCCCGGTTCCCGGTTGCAGGCAAGACGCCTCGCGCGATGGGCGAACCAACCACTCCCCACGCCCCACGCCCCACCCCTTCCCTCTCACATTGGGAGAGGGCTTGAGCGCCCGAGAGCGGAGCGATCAGCTTGGCGCGAAAGGGTGAGGGATTACGCCGTGCGACGCGATCAGCACCGTACCCCTTCATCCGGCTCTGCAAGCCACCTTCTCCCCATGGGAATGGGGAAAAGCAAAACGGCCCCCGGATTTCTCCGGGGGCCGCTCTGTTACGCTTACTGTATCTCTCGGCCTCATGCAGCGCGTGAGCGCGTTAGGCCAAAAGGATGTGTCGACTACTCGACGATCTTGGCGACGACGCCGGCGCCGACGGTGCGGCCGCCTTCACGGATGGCGAAGCGCAGGCCTTGGTCCATGGCGATCGGGGTGATCAGTTCGACGTTCAGCTCGGCGTTATCGCCGGGCATGATCATCTCGACGCCTTCCTTCAGGTGAACGATGCCGGTCACGTCCGTGGTGCGGAAGTAGAACTGCGGGCGATAGTTCGTGAAGAACGGCGTGTGACGACCGCCTTCTTCCTTGGTCAGGATGTAGGCTTCGGCCAGGAACTTGGTGTGCGGCGTGATGGAGCCCGGCTTGCACAGCACTTGGCCGCGCTCGACGTCTTCACGCTTGGTGCCGCGCAGCAGAACGCCGACGTTGTCACCGGCTTGACCCTGGTCCAGCAGCTTGCGGAACATTTCGACGCCCGTGCAGGTCGTCTTCTGGACCGGACGGATGCCGACGATTTCGACTTCTTCACCGACCTTGACGATACCCTTTTCGACGCGGCCCGTGACCACGGTGCCGCGGCCCGAGATCGAGAAGACGTCTTCGACCGGCATCAGGAAGGGCAGGTCGACCGGACGTTCCGGCTGCGGGATGTAGGCGTCGACGGTTTCCATCAGGGCCAGAACGCGCTGTTCGCCGATTTCCGGGTTCACGCCGTCGGTCGCGGCCTTGGCCGAGCCCTTGGTGATCGGAATGTCGTCGCCGGGGAACTGGTAGGACGAGAGCAGCTCGCGCACTTCCATCTCGACCAGTTCCAGCAGTTCTTCGTCGTCGACCAGGTCGACCTTGTTCATGAAGACCACCAGGGCCGGCACGCCGACCTGACGGGCCAGCAGGATGTGCTCGCGGGTCTGCGGCATCGGGCCGTCAGCGGCCGACACCACCAGGATCGCGCCGTCCATTTGCGCCGCGCCGGTGATCATGTTCTTCACATAGTCGGCGTGGCCGGGGCAGTCGACGTGGGCATAGTGACGGTTGGCCGTCTCATATTCCACGTGCGCGGTGTTGATCGTGATGCCGCGCGCCTTTTCTTCCGGCGCAGCGTCGATGTCGGCGTAGTTCATCGCCTTCGCGCCGCCGGCCTTGGCCAGCGTCATCGTGATCGCCGCCGTCAGCGTCGTCTTGCCGTGGTCAACGTGACCAATCGTGCCGATGTTGCAGTGCGGCTTCGTGCGTTCGAACTTTTCCTTGGCCATGGCCAAACTCCTGATGGCCCGGGTTGAGGGGCGCGATGCTGATCAAAAAACCTGGAGCGGGTAGACGGGATCGAACCGACATCCTCAGCTTGGAAGGCTGCTGCACTACCATTGTGCTATACCCGCGCGGAGACTGCGGAAGTTCTTAAGGGAACGCCGCAGCCGGTTCCTCTCCGTCGTCCTGATCCGTCGTATCCGTCAAGGCGCGTGGTGGGGGAAGAAGGACTCGAACCTTCGAAGCTTACGCAGGGGATTTACAGTCCCCCCCCTTTGCCACTCGGGACATTCCCCCAGCGCGCCTTGTCGAACCGCCGGACCCCTCGTTCCGCCCATAAAGAAGCGGGACGAAACAAAAGCCTTCGGCTTGTCGCCTCCTCTAGGATAGAGGGGGCGCCCAGACCCGAAAGCCCTTGGGGCTCCAAATCGGAGGGCGTCTTATAGTGTCGTCGAAATCAGAACGCAACGACCGTAGAAGCGGTAAAAAACCGGTCTTCGGAAACCGGCCTGACGGACCGCGCGACAAGGGTCAAAAGCCCGCCGCGCAAGGGTTTGGCGGGCGCGACGATGCGCCCCGCCCGCCCCGTGCGCCGGATCGGAACAAGTCGGACGCCGATAATTTTCTGTGGGGCCGTCACCCGGTCCTGGCCGCTTTGGCGAATCCCGCGCGTCGCGGCACGGGTCGCCTTCTGGCCACGGCCGAACGCGCCGCCGAGATCGAAGAGGGCAAACTGGCCCACGGTCACAAGATCGAGGTGGTCGAGGTCCAGGCCCTGACCCGGATGCTGCCCCCCGGCGCCGTGCACCAGGGTCTGGCCTTCAAGGTCCAGCCGCTGGAAGGCGTGTCGTTGGAAGAGCTGGCCGATCCGGCCCAGGGCGTCATCGTCATGCTGGACCAGTTGACCGATCCCCAGAACGTCGGCGCCATCTTCCGTTCGGCCCTGGCCTTCGGCGCGCGGGGAATCATCGTCCAGGACCGCCACGCCCCCGCCCTGGCCGGGGCCCTGGCCAAGGCGGCGGTCGGCGCCACCGAACGCTTGCCCCATGCGCGCGTGACGAATCTGTCGCGCGCCCTGGAACGTCTTGCCGACATGGGCTGGCGCGCCGTCGGCCTGGACGGAAGGGGAGAACAGACCTTGGAAGAGGCGCTGGATCGCCAGCCCACCGTCCTGGTGATGGGGTCCGAGGGCGACGGCATCCGGCGCCTGGTCGCCGAGCACTGCGATGTCCTGGCCAAGATCCCCATGCCGGGCGGATTCGAGAGCCTGAACGTCTCCAATGCCGCCGCCGTCGCGCTTTATGAGGCGTCACGCGCTCAACGCGGCTGACAGAAGGTCGCACCGGCGTTAGAGAGCGGAAATGGAATTTCTCTCTTCTCCCGAATTCGCCAGCCAGGCCGCCGCCCTGGGCCAGGTCCTTCTGATGGATCTGGTCCTGGCCGGCGACAACGCCGTCGCCGTGGGCCTGGCCGCCGCCGCCCTGCCCCAGGAACAGCGCAAGAAGGCCATTCTGATCGGCCTGGCCGCCGCCGTCGTCATGCGCATCGGCTTTGCTCTGATCACGGTCCAGCTTCTGGCCCTGGTCGGTCTGCTGCTGGCGGGCGGCCTGCTGCTGCTGTGGGTCTGCTGGAAGATGTGGCGCGAACTGCAGGAGCAGCGCACCCACGACCAGGCCGAGGCCGAGAGGGAACTCGAACTGGCCCTGAGCATCGAGCACGGCAAGGGGCCGTCGCCCGAGGAACTGGGCCTGAAGCGCAAGTCCTTCGGCGCCGCCCTGCTGCAGATCATGATCGCCGACCTGACCATGTCGCTGGACAATGTGCTGGCCGTCGCCGGCGCCGCCCATGACCATCCGTGGATCATGGTCTTCGGTCTGGTGCTGTCGATCGCCCTGATGGGCCTGGCCGCCACCTTCATCGCCAAGCTGCTGCACCGCTACCGCTGGATCGGCTACGTCGGCCTGGTCGTGGTCCTGTACGTCGCCATCCACATGATCTGGGACGGCGCCCGTCAGGTCGTGGTCCGCACCGGCCATATGGACGAGTTCAACGCCTCGGCCCCGGCCTTCATCGAGATCAGTCCCGAGGAAGCCGCCAAGCACCAGGGCCAAAGACGCACCGAGGACAGCCCGACCCCGGCGCCCGCCGAACCGACGGCGCCGGCTGCGGCGCCCGCGGCATGACCGTCGCTACGGTCACGGTCGAAGAGGCCGCCGCCTGGCTGCAATCCGGCGAGGCGGTCCTGATCGACGTGCGCGAGCCGGACGAGTTCGCCGCCGCCCGCATCGACGGCGCCATCCTGGCCCCGCTCAGCCAAATGCCTGCCGCCTGGGAGGCGCTGGACCTGCCTGCCGACAGGAAGATCATCGTCCAGTGCCTGAAGGGCGGCCGCAGCCACCAGGTCTGCGCCTTCGTCGGCCCGACCGGCCCCGACGGCCAGCCGCTTTTCAACCTGACCGGCGGCATCCAGGCTTGGCACGCCGCCGGCCTGCCTGTGATCGTCGCTGACCAGGCCTGATCAGAGGCCCCTCAACCACCCCGTAACCGATATCCGGTCCGCCGCCGCCGACAGGGCGACCTGGGTCACGGAATGGGGCGTAGGCACCTTCAACAGATTCAGGGTGTTGAAGCGCGGCGTGAAGGCCTCGGCGACATTGCCGTCGGCGCCGTGGAAGGCCAGCAGGCCGCCCCACTCGATCCGCCAGGCGGGCGTCAAGTTCAGCACATAAGCGAAGTAGCGGTTCTTGCCGTCCGCATGGTCGTCATGCTCGGTCAGAAAATGTCCGGCGCGAAAGCGGGTCAGCTGCGCGTCTGCCAGGGCGATGCGCGGCTCGCCAGTCACGTCTCTCATCAGATCCAGGAAGGCCTCGCCGTTCAGGAAGGCTAACAGGTCGGACCACACCTGGGCCGCCTGCTCCGCCTCGACCAGATCGTAGATGGGATGGTTGTCGTACAGATACTGAAAATCGGTCTGGGCCGAGACCTGCACCGCCTGCCCCAGCCCCTGTTTCTGATCCGGCGACAGAGACGCCAGCCAGGCGGCGGGCAGATCGACATGCCCCGTCCCGCGCCGCGTCACCACATTGTAGTCAGCGGTCGTCGCCGCCTCATACAGGCCTTGAGCGTCGGCCGGGGCCAGGACACCGTCGATCTGCGCCCGGCGTGTGCGCGCCAACCGCTCGCGAACCGCGGCGCGACGTTCGTCGGTCAGAGGCGTCAGGGTCGGCGTCATCGCGTATCCCCTACCCGTCCGATCAGGCGTCCGCGCCGCCGAAGCGTTCGGACCATTCCGCCACCTGGGCGTCCTCGATCTTGGCGAACAGCACGCCCTGGGCCGCGACCGGCTGGCCGACGGTCAGGACATTCAGCACATCCTCGTCCGCACCGGGCCAGCTCAGGTCGGTGACGCCCACCGAGGCGGCGATCTTCTCGGCCGAGAACGGCAGGATCGGCGCCGCCAGCCGCGCGAACAGGGCCACCAGGTTCAGGCCGGTGCGCACCCCCACGGCCGCCCGGTCGCGGTCGGTCTTCAACGCGGTCCAGGGCGCGGCGACCTGCAGGTATTCGTTGCCCAGCACCCAGACGGCGCGCAGGGCCTGGGCGGCCTTGCGGAACTCCATGGCCTCGAACTGTTCGGTCGCCTCGGCGATCCCCGCCCTGATGTCGGCTTCCAGCTGGATCTCGACCGGTCCGGGCTCGCCGCCCTCCGGCACGACGCCGTCGAACTTGGACTCGGCGAATTTGACGATCCGATTGACGAAATTGCCCAGCACATCGGCCAGGTCCTTGTTGGTCGAGGCCTGGAAATCCTCCCAGGTGAAGGCGGAATCCGCGTGTTCCGGGCCGTAGGCCGTCAGGCGCCAGCGCCAGTAGTCGGCCGGCAGCAGCTCCAGCGCCTGGTCCATGAAGACGCCGCGCTTCTGGCTAGTCGAGAATTTGCCGCCGTACCAGTTCAGCCAGTTGAAGGCCTTCAACTGGTCCACCGTCTTCCACGGCTCGCCCGAACCGATGATGGTCGCGGGGAAGCTGACGGTGTGGAAGGCGACGTTGTCCTTGCCCATGAACTGGACATAGCGGACGTCCTCAGCCCCCTCGTCCAGACGCCACCAGTCGCGCCAAGACCCACCGGTCGCCTCGGCCCATTCCTCGGTCGCGGCGATATATTCGATGGGGGCGTCGAACCAGACGTAGAAGACCTTGTCCTCCATGCCCGGACGGGGGAAGCCGTCCTTCAGCACCGGCACGCCCCAGGCCAGGTCGCGGGTGATGCCCCGGTCAATCAGCCCTTCGTCGAGGTGTTTGTAGGCGATGGACTTGGCCAGCACCTGCCAGCCGCTCTTGCCGTCGACCCAGGCGCGGATCTGGGGCTCGATCTTGGTCTGCAGCAGATAGAGGTGGCGGGTGTCGCGGACCTCAAGGTTCTTGGACCCCGACACCGACGAATAGGGATCGATCAGGTCGGTGGGGTCCAGCAGCCGGCCGCAGTTGTCGCACTGGTCGCCCCGCGCGCCGACATGGCCGCAGTGCGGGCAGGTTCCCTCGACATAGCGGTCGGGCAGGAAGCGGGCGTCGTCGATCGAATAAATCATCCGATCCACCCGCTCCTCGATCAGGCCGTTCTTCTCCAGCGCCTCGGCGAAATGCTGGGTCAGGCGATGGTTCTGCGGGTTGGACGACCGGCCGAACCAGTCATAGCTCAGGCCGAAGGCCTGACCGGCGGCCTTCTGGATCTCGTGCTGCTCGTCGCAATAGGTGCGCACGTCCTGACCGGCGGCGGCGGCGGCCAGCTCGGCCGGGGTGCCGTGCTCGTCGGTGGCGCAGATATAGAGGACCTCATGCCCCTGGGCCCGCTTGAACCGCGCCCAGACGTCGGCCGGCAACATCGAGCCCGCCAGATTCCCCAGGTGCTTGATGCCGTTGATGTAGGGCAGCGCCGAGGTGATGAGGATGCGGGCCATGATCGTCCAGGAGTTCGGGGAAGCGCAGGGATATAGAGCGGCGAGGCCGTTTCCTCAAACGCCTTGCGGCAGACGGCGCGCAATACGGATGAAACGCCCCGTCAGCAGAGTCGAGGACGCCAGGCTGGCGATCACCACCGCCCAGACTAGGCCGTCGATTCCCATCCGGTGCGCCAGCACCCAGCCTAGCGGCATCATCACGGCGCCATAGGCGGCGAAATGCATGATGGTGGGCCACCAGACGTCGCCCGCCGCCCGGTTCGCCTGGGCCGCCACGACCTGGATTCCGTCCGCGACGAAGAACAGGGTCGCCAGAACCAGGGCCGGCGCGGCGATGGCCAGCAATGCCGGATCGCGGTTGTAGGCGCCAACGATCAGATGTGCGCTGGGCCAGACGATGATGGCGACCATCAAGGTCAAGGCCGTCACCACGCCCAGTCCGACCAAACCGGCCCTCAACACCCCTCGTCCATCCCCGGCGCCATAGCTGCGCCCCACCAGAACCGCCGTCGCCGACGACAGACCCATGGGCAGCATGAAGACGATGGCGGAGACGTTCAGCACCACCGCCCAGGCCGCCGTCTCCGCCGTGCCGATCTGGCCGGCGAAGAAGGTGAAGCCGGAAAAGGCCCCGACCTCGATGAAATAGGATGCGCCAGCGCCCAGGCCGACCTTGACCTGTTCGCGCGCCGCCTTGGGATCGCGCTCGGGCTTGTCGAAGATACCCAGCGACCGCGCCTCGGGCAGGCGCAGGATGTAGACCACGAGGAAGATCGCCAGCGCCGCCCGCGCCCCGAACGTCGCCCAGGCCGAGGCGAAGGCGCCGTCGAAACCGATGCCCAGCAGGTCCGGCACCAGCACGATGTTCAGCGCCAGATTGACCCCGTTCGCCACCCACATGGCCACCATGCCGGGCTTGGGCCGACCCAGGGCCTCCAGGAAGAACTGCCCCGTCACCGAAATCAGATAGAAGGGCATGGACAGGGCGAACACGATCAGGGCCGGTCCCGCCCCTTGGGCCAGACCGTCCTCCAAGCCCATCTGACCGAGCCCCCAAGGACCCACGGCGATCAGGGCGATCATCGAGACCACGCCGATCTGCAGCGAATAGGTCATGCCCCGGCGCAGCACCGAGCCGACGGCGTGCCGCCGCCCCTCGCCCAGCATGCGCGCCGTCATCACCTGCACGCCCAGCATCAGCCCGACCGCCGTCGTCACCACGATCGACGTCGGCGCCCAGGCCAGGGAGTGGAAGGCCAACTCCTGGCTCGAAAACCGCCCGACCACGATAGCGTCGGTCAGGCCCATGGTCATGATTCCCAGGCGCGACAGGATCACCGGCCAAGCCAAGTTGAGCAGGTCTCGGAAGGCGGTACGGGTCGGGAGGCTGAGCGCGATCATCGGAGGCGGCACAGGCCACGCGGACCCGTCGCGGTCAACACCCAAAAACTCTGGGGGTTCAGCCTACCAGGCGCCCAGTTCGCGCAGTTGCCGCACCAGTTCCTCCGGCGCCTCGCCCGCATCCAGTTCGGTCAGATCGACAGGCGCGTCCTTGGGCTCGAAATAGCGCCATCCCTGAAATGGCCGGCGCACCATCGGCGCCGTGCGGACGACCCTGGGTTCAAGCGTGATCTCGCAGCGGCTCTGCTTGCCCTCGCCCAGTGTGGCGATGTCCAGCACGGGCTGGCGGCAGACGATGGTCCCCTTCACCACCCAGTACAGCGACCCGCCGTCCTCGATTTCCGACGCGCGCTTGGGCGTCATCCGGGTATGGACCACCAGGGGGCCGCCCTTGGCGGCGCGGGTCTCCAGCCATTCGACGTCGGGGACCCCGACGCCCAGCTTGATCATGTGAAGCGGCATGGCGCCCACGTAGTCGCCCTTAGGCGCATTGGCCAGATTCTTAATCTACACGGGCGCATAAGGATGATCGCGCGCCGCCTGCCCGCGTCAGGCGCGACACAGGACCAGTATGTACGGATTGATTACCCGCCTGACGGCCCATCCCGGTCGTCGCGACGAACTGGGCCTGTGCCTGCTCGACCCCAATGTGAAACGCCCCGGCTGCCACAGCTATGTCGTGGCCCACGACCTGAGCGACGCCGACGCTCTGTGGGTCACCGAGGTCTGGATGAGCAAGCCCGCCCACGACGCCTGGTCCGCCGACATCCGCGAAAGCGGCGTCATGCGCTCGGCCCTGGCCCTGATCGCCACATGGGGCGACACCGTCTTCACCCGCCCCATAGGCGGCGTGGGACTTTAGTCGGCCTTGACCACCGCCAGCACGGCCGCCTCGACCACCTGATCGCCGAGAGTCGCGACGCTATCGACCACCCCGTCGAACGGGGCCGTCAGGGCGTGCTCCATCTTCATGGCTTCCAGCACGACGACCGGCTGGCCCTTGGTCACGACGTCTCCGACCTTGACCGGCGTGGCGACGATCTTGCCCGGCATGGGCGCCCGAAGGGAGCCATCGGACACCGCGCCTGCGCCTGAACCCACGACCGCGCGATAGGGCGTCACGCGACGCGCCTCGCCGTCCACGAACAGGACGAAGCCGTCATCGACGGCCTGATAGCCGAACAGCCGATCTCCGGCCTGAACCTGATCGAAACCGACATGCGCCAATTCGCCCAGCGGACCGCGCCAGCCCGTCTCGACCGGCGTCACCGCCGCGGACACGCCCTCACCGTCGATATGGGCCCAGACCGTCGTCTGCGACGACGCATTAAGGCGCGCGCCATAGGACAAGCCCGGTTGCCCGCCCCAGGGGCTGAACCGATCCGAACGCACCTCGACCGCATCCGCCGCCGCTTCCGCGATCAGGGTCAAGGCCGCCAGCGTCGCTTCGTCGGACGGCTGGGGCTGCAACGCCCCCTCCTCAGCCGCGATGAAGCCCGTGTCCACGTCGCCCGTCACGAAGCGTGGATGGTCCAGACAGCGTTTCAGGAAGCCGGCGTTGGCCTTGACCGGCCAGACCTCGACCTCGCCGGCCGCCTCGGCCAGCCGTGCCGCAGCTTCCTCGCGAGTGTCCTCATGCACGATCAGCTTCGCGATCATCGGGTCGTAGAACTGGCTGACCTCGCCGCCCTGCTCCACGCCGGTGTCGACGCGGATGCCGTCCGGCATGACGAAATGCTCCAGCCGGCCGATGCTGGGCAGGAAGCCGTTCGCCGGATCCTCGGCATAGAGGCGCGCCTCCATGGCCCAGCCTTTCAGCTGGATCTGATCCTGTTTCAACGGCAGCGGCTCGCCCGCCGCGACCCGGAACTGCCATTCGACCAGATCGACGCCGGTCACGCTCTCGGTCACCGGGTGCTCGACCTGAAGCCGGGTGTTCATCTCCATGAACCAGATCCCGTCCGCCTTCAGCCCGTCCGAGGCGTCGGCGATGAATTCGATAGTCCCGGCGCCGACATAGTTCACCGCCTTGGCCGCCTTGATCGCCGCGCCCGTCACGGCGGCGCGCACAGCCTCGCTCATGCCCGGCGCCGGCGCCTCCTCGATCACCTTCTGGTGGCGGCGTTGCAGCGAACAGTCGCGCTCATACAGGTGGACGACATCGCCGTGCCTGTCCCCGAACACCTGCACCTCAATGTGACGCGGACGGGTGATGTAGCGTTCGATCAGCACCCGGTCGTCGCCGAAGGCCGCCGCCCCCTCGCGCTTGGCGCTGGCCAGGCCGGCGGCGAAGTCGGCCGGATCATCGACCCGCTTCATCCCCTTGCCGCCGCCGCCCGCGACCGCCTTGATCAGCACCGGATAACCGATCCGCGCCGCCTCGGCGGTCAGCGTCTCTTCCGACTGATCCGCGCCCTGATAGCCGGGCGTCACCGGCACCCCGGCCTGGATCATCAGCTGCTTGGCCGCATCCTTCAGACCCATGGCGCGAATCGAGGACGGATCCGGCCCGATCCAGATCAGTCCCGCCGCCGCCACGGCCTCGGCGAAGTCGGCGTTCTCACTCAGGAAGCCATAGCCGGGGTGGATCGCCTCCGCCCCCGTCGCCTTGGCCGCCGCCAGCACCTTGGCGCCGTCCAGATAACTCTCGCGCGCCGCCGCCGGGCCGATCAGCACCGCCTCGTCGGCCTCTCGCACATGCAGGGCGTCGGCGTCGGCCTCGGAATAGACGGCGATGGTGCGTAATCCCATCCGCTTGGCGGTACGGAAGACACGGCAGGCGATTTCGCCGCGATTGGCGACAAGGACGGACTTGAACATGAAGCGTTCTTAGCCGGATCGTGCGAGGCAGGCGAGAGCTTCTCCCTCCCCTTCATGGGGAGGCACGGCGAAGCGCAGCGTAGCCCGGGTGGGGCCGTCATAACCATTTCGCTCACGCCCCTTCGGGCCCCACCCCGATCGCTCCGGGATCGCCCCTCCCCAAAATGGGGAGGGACAGTATTCAGCCGCCTCCGCAGGCGTTAAGCCAATCCCATGTCCCTGCGCCCTCTCTTCGTCACCCAGGTCTATGAAGCCAGCCTCGCCGACGGCCGGGGCTGGCCCGAGTTCAACGAACAACTGATCGACGTCATCCGCATGATGGCCGAGGAAGACGCCGCGGGCCGCCATTGGTGCAAGGCCAACGCCTATCGCGGCTACACCTCCTACGGCTCGCTGAACGACCTGCCCCAGCGGTTCCCCGAGTTCGCGGAACTGAAACGCCACCTGGATCGTCACGCCGTCGCCTACGCCAAGGCGCTGAACTTCGATCTGGCGAGGAAGCCGCGCCTGGACAATCTGTGGGTCAATATCCTCAAGCCCGGCGGCGGCCATACCGGCCATATCCACCCCCACGCCTTCCTGTCCGGCACCGTCTATATAGACATCCCCGACGGCGCCTCGTCGCTGAAGCTGGAAGACCCCCGCCTGCCCTTCATGATGGCTCGCCCCTCGGTGACCGAAGAGGCATCGGAGGCCGAACGCCCCTTCGTCTATATGAAGCCCCAGGCGGGCACGGTGCTGATGTGGGAAAGCTGGCTGCGGCACGAGGTCCCGACCAACCTGGCCAAGGCCGACCGGATTTCGATCAGCTTCAACTACGCCTGAACCGGCCAGCGGCGCCCGAACGGCCATCGCCGAGCGCCGACCGAAACTTCGCGCGACGCTTCCCAAGACAAGACGTGGGTCAGTTCAAGGTGACCCGCCGCGACCCTGCCGGAATGACCAGTTCGTCGCCCGCCCACGTCGCCGCGCGGCCGTCGATCCGCACCCGCTCCGGCCGCCCCTGCCCCGCCGGCCATTGCAGGACGAATCCGCCCGGCGGCGTCGCGCCGTCGCCCAGGGTCAGCACATACCCCTGTCGTTCCTTGCGATAGCCATAGGTCAGCGGGCCATAGGCCGTGCGCAGATCCCGCACCCCTACGCCCTCCTTCGTATCCAGCCAGGCCTCCGGCACGCCCGCCGCCAGCACCAGGGCGTGGTCGCGGTCCCGCTCATAGGCGAACAGGTCCAAGGCCGAGCGGATGTAGTCGGAACTGATCCAGGCGTGCGGCATGTCGCCGATGAAGCGCGGCTCGCGCTTTTCGCGCCCCACCACCTCGGCCCAGCCGTTCCAGGCTTCGGGCCGGCGGTCGGCCATCAGGAAGTCCAGCACCGCCAGGGCTCGGTCCTTCTGGCCCAGCCGCACATAGGCGCCGACCAGCCGCCATTCGTAGGGGGTGTAGTCCTTCCACGCCGTCCGATTGGTCAGCCGCTTCTGGAAATTTTCCCAATACCGGTCGAAGGTTCGCGCCATAAGTTCCGGCGGAAGATTATCCTGCTCGCCCGCTGGCGACAGGGCGATCGTGGTCGAGGTGGCGTCGAAATCGCCCCTGTCCGCGGCGCCGGCGATCCAGTCGATGTCGTGATGCTGAGCCGTCGCGACGATTGAGGCACGGATGTCGGCGGCGAACTGGTCCCGCGCCTGCGCATAGCGAGTGGCGGCCTCGGCGTCGCCTAAAGTCCCTGCGATGAAGACGGCGTCCTTATAGCCCAGCAGGCCCCAGAAATCGTCCCAGTAGGAATAGGCCGCCTTGTCCGAATAGCCCTCGTGGCTGATCGTCGGCGGCAGCAGGCCGTAGAGATGGCGCTGATCCGGAGCCTCGAACGCCGCCGTCCGGGTCGAGGCGCGCAACTCGTCCATATAGGCGATGGCCTTCTGAACCTGAGGCCAGACCTGGCGCAGCAGGGCCTCGTCGCCGGTGTAGCGATAGGTCTCGGCGGCCAGGAAGACGAACTCGCCGTGGCTGTCGTTCTCGGGCACCGGATCGGCGCCCCGCGCGTCGACGCAGCAGGGAACCTTGCCGTTTTCAAAGACGTAAGGGGCATACCAGCGCAGATAGTCGGCCGAATGCTCGGCCATGCCCAGGCGGTTCAACCCCTCGGCCATCATGGCGCCGTCGCGGATCCAAGAGCGGTTGTAGCTGCGGGTGCCGGGCTGGAGGATCGGCCCCTGACGCGACATCAGCATATGGGCCAGCGACGACTTCAGCGCGTCCTCGATCCGTTGGGCGGCGGGCGGCAGGGTCAGGTCCACCCGGTCCAGCTTGTCGCGCCACTCCGCCGCCAGCGCCTGCTCGGCCTGATCCAGGGCGGCGAGGCCCTGCCCGGACTGCGGCGGATCGCCCGCCAGGGGCGACAGGAAGCCGAAGGTGCGCGTTTCACCAGGCTGAAGCGTCACCTCATACAGTAACGCGCCGGCCGGCAGGTCCGTGGCGTCGGAGACGGCGACCGGCTCGCCCGCGGGCCGTCGCGCCGTCGGCAAAATCAATGATTGAGGATCAGTCCCTGTGTCGAAGCTCGAAGCCGCCACAGCGTCCGGCGCGGTCAGGGGCTGGACCCGGACGTCGTCGTTCAGCGTCAGGGCGCCGCCGTCCCAGGCGATCCGCTCCACCGGCGCCACGCCGCCCGGAATGGCCAGGAACTGCACGGGCCCGTTGACCTGGAACGGCCGCGCCGTCAGGGCCAGGGTCAGGCGACGCGGCCGGTTGGAGGTGTTGGTCAGGTCATAGCGGCCCCACAGACGCGCCTGGTCCGGCGCGCCGTCGGCGAAGCTGGTGATCTTCAGCGTCCAGTCGTCGGCGGTCCAGGTCACGGACGGTATGGGCAGGTCGTCGTCCCTCAGCCCCTGTTCGATATTGACGTCGGCCCAGGTGATCAGCCGCCCGTTGTCGACCACAAAGGGTTCGATGCTTGGCCCCGCCCGGCGCAGTTCGATGGCGCCGTCCTCGCCGATCAGGCCGCTCTCGCCACCGCCGTCCACGCCGACCAGGGTCCAGTAGGGCTGTTCCCCGAAGAAGCCGCGCGGATAGAGGCCGCGCCGGTTCTCCCTGGCTACCGCCTCCACGAAGGCCGTGGCGTCCTCGCCGAAGGCCAGGGGTTCGACCTCGATCTCGTTCAGCGCATAGGTCGTCGCCTGCCCCGCGCCCAGCCGCTGGCCGGCGCCGGAGGATCCGACCACGTCCGATGCGGGGACCGGCTTCAGCGGCTCCAGCCGCAGCCACCGCGCCGTGGCCTCCGGCGTACGCAGCCAGTCGACGCCGCCGTTCCCGCCCTGAACTGTCGCCAGGTCCCGCCAGTCGCGCCCGTCGGTCGAGGCCGAAATCCGATAGTCCGCCGCCGCGCCCCGCTCGCCCCAGCGCAGGGTCAGGCCGCCGAACTCGCGCTCGTAGCCCAGGTCCAGGGTCAGGGCCGACGGTTCGCCCACCGGCGGGGTCCAGGCCGTCTTCGGGTCCAGATCGACGGCGTTGACGGCGGTCGTCTGCGGTCGGCCGTCGGCGGCGACCGGCTGCGGCGGCACGGCGGGATCGACCGGCAGGGCGCGAAGGCTCAGTTGGTCGATCTCGACGGCGCCCTTGCCGCCCTCAGCTGCGACGACGACGAACTCGACCCGCTCGGCGCGGCGCAGCACCGTCTCCGGGCTGGGGCCCCAGGCCTTGGACACCTGGCGGCGCTTGATCACGAACTTCGTCCAGCCGTCGGGGAAATCATAGCGTGCGGTCTGTTTCCACCAGACGTTCTCGGCCGAGGCGTCGGTCAGCTTGACCTCGAAGGTGTTGGTCGGCCCCGCGCCGCGCACCCAGAAGCTGATCTCGTAATTGTCGGGCAGGTCGAACGGCAGCGGCCGGCTGAGCACCGCATAACCGGCCTTGCCGTCGAAATCGTAGTCGAGCCGGACCGCCCGTCCGTCATGCCCGGCGACGGCGGAGACGGCGGCATGAACGTCGGTCGAGGCGCTGGCCTCCCACCGCGATGCATCGTCCATACTGTCGAGGACGCGCGCCTCCTGCGCGACGACGGGGGCGGCTATCAGGGCGGCGCTGAGCGCGAGGGCAGAGGTCAGGATACGCATTCGGATTACTCCAGTTTCCCCTGCTGCCGTCATCCTCGGGCTTGTCCCGAAGATCCATACGCCCGGTGTCGAAGGCGTGCGTCCCGTCCTCGACGGGAGTCTATGGATCCTAGGCACAAGGCCTAGGATGACGGCAGTAGAGGGCTACAAGGATCACCCCTTCACGCTACCCGCGAGCATGCCGCGGATGTAGTAGCGTTGCAGGGCGAGGAAGAGGATCAGCACGGGCGCGACCGTGACGACGGCGCCGGCCATCATCAGCTCGATGTCCTGCACATGCTCTCGCGACAGGGCCGCCAGGGCGACCGGCAGGGTGTAGTTCGACTGATCCGTCAGGACGATCAGCGGCCACAGGAAGTCGTTCCAGCTGCCCAGGAAGACGAACAGACCCAGGGTGACGATGATCGGCTGCAGCGTCGGCAGGACCACGCGGCGGAAGATCTGGCCTTCGCTGGCGCCGTCGATCCGGGCGGCCTCAAGCATCTCGTCGGGAATGCTCAGCGCATACTGGCGCACCAGGAACAGGCCGAAGATCGAGGCCAGCCAGGGCACCAGCGCCCCGGCATAGGTGTTCACCAGCCCCATCCCCTTCAGCATCAGAAACAGCGGCAGGGTGCCGATCTGGGCCGGCACCACCAGGGCGGCGACAAGCAACTGGAACAGCCGCTCGCGCCCGGCGAACTTCAGCTTGGCGAAGGCGTAGCCGGCCGGGACGGTGAAGCTGAGCGCCAGGATCGTCGCCAGGGTCGCTAGGGCGAAGCTGTTCCACAGATACCGGCCCATGCCCTGGTTCAGGAACAGGTCCTGATAGTGCTCCAGCGTCCAGCGCGACGGGACCAGGGGCGGCGGGAAGGTCGCGGCTTCGCCGGTCGGCATGAAGCTGACCGACGCCATCCAGACCAGGGGGAACAGGACGATGAGCGCGATCAGGGCGACGGCGAGGTTGAGCAGGATGGATCGGATTTTCACAGGCAGTACTCCCCTGTTGCCGTCCCGATCGCCGCCCCCCTTGCCGTCATCCTAGGGCTTGTCCCTAGGATCCAGACTCCCGGTGTTCGACGGGTGCGCACTCTGCGGAAACACCGGGCATATGGATCCTCGCCACAAGGGCGAGGATGACGAGCTTTTGGGTTGCGAGACTGGCGACAGGAAAACGCCATCACTGGTACGCCCCCACCCGCTTGGCCACGGCCAACTGGACCAAAGTAATCGCCAGGATGCACAGGAACAGAACGAAGGCGACCGCGCTGGCCGAACCCAGGTTCCACCATTTGAAGCCTTCTTCGTACATGAAGTAGAGCACCGTCACCGTGCTCTGGGCCGGCCCCCCTTGCGTCATCACATAGGGTTCGGCGAACAGCTGGAAGAAGCTGGCGACCGAGATGATCGAGACCAGCAGCATCGTCGGCGCGATAGCCGGCAGGGTGACATGGCGGAACTGTTTCCACGGCCCGGCGCCGTCGATGCGGGCGGCCTCGTACAGGTCGTCCGGCACGGTCTGAAGCACTGCCAGGAAGATCAGCATATTGTAGCCGAAGATCTTCCAGACCACGAACATTAGGATGGCCGGGATCGAGGTCGAGGGCTGGCCCAGCCAGTCGACGGCGGGCAGGCCGACGCTCTCAAGCCCCCAGTTGATGACGCCGTAACGGGTGTGCAGCAGATAGCGCCACACCACGGCCGTCGCGACCAGGGTGGTGACATAGGGGGCGAAGAACATGACCCGCCAGATCGGCCGCCACTTCACCACCCGCGCGTTCAGGATCACCGCCGCCGCCAGAGAGGCCGCGATGGACAGGGGCACGCCCAGGATGGCGAAAGTCAGGGTGTTCTTCATCGCCCCCCAGAACAGCGGATTGTTCATCAGCCGCTCGTAGTTCTGCAAGCCGACGAAGCGCAGATTGTCGAGATCCGCCAAGGCGTAGATGTCGAAGTCGGTCAGGCTGAGCAACAGGGCCGCGATCACGGGAAGGGCGAAGAATAGGCCGATGGCAATCATCGCCGGGGCGACGAAGGCCCAGGCCGCGCGCTCTCTCGCCGCGCGTCCACGCGACGGCTTCACGCGGGCCAAGGTCGGATCGGCGACGGTCATACGGCCCTGCCCTGTTCCATCATCCAGCGGCGCTTCTCCAGCAACCGGTCGGCCCGGCGGTCGATCTCGGCGGCGGCGGTCTCGGGCGTATATTCGCCGCGCACCATCCGTTCGGCGACGATCTGCATCTCCGTGACGATCCGTTCCCACTCCGGGACCTTGGGCACGGCCTTGGCCCGCTCCAGCTGGCCCCGGAAGGGCGCCAACATCGGGTCGCGCTCGACCTGGGCGATGTCCCAGGCGCTCTGGCGCGCCGGCAGGTCGCCGACGATGGTGTTGAACCGGGCCTGGACGGCCGGTTCGGACAGATAGCGGACCAGGGCCCAGGCCGCCTCCTGATGCGGCGAAGACTGGAAGACCGCCAGGCTCGACCCACCCGGCGCAGAGGCGCCCAGACCGTTCGGCCCCGGCACCCCGGCCGTGGCCCAATTCGGCTGGAACGACGCCGGCAGGCGCGAACGGAAATCACCGACGCTCCACGGGCCGGAGAAGTAGAAGCTGAAATAGCCGCGCGCGAACTCGGTCCAGACGTTGGAAATCTGCGCCGCCGAGGCCAGAGGCGCTAGGCCCTCGACGAACAGGCTGCGATAAAAGGCCAGGGCCGCGACGAAGCCAGGGCTGGAGAAGGCGCCGCGCGTGTCACGGTCGCGCAGCAGCGGCTCGTCGATCTGTAGGCCGAAGGTCAGCAGTTGTTCGAACTCGTTCAGCGGCAGCAGGATGGCGAAGTTATCGCCTCCCGCCACGCGCTTGACCCCGTGCATGGCCCGCTTCCATTCGGCCCAGTCCTGCGGCGGCGCGTCGAAGCCCGCGCGGGCCAGCAGATCCTTGCGATAGAATAGCAGCCGGGTGTCCACATACCAGGGCGTGGTCATGGCCCGACCGGCGATCTGGTTGGTCTCCAGCACCGCCGGAAACTGGTCGGTCAACAGGTCGGCGGCCGCCGGCGGGGTCGGCGACAGGGCGCCGATGGCGCTCAGCTCCGCAACCCAGGTGTTGCCGATCTGGCTGACGTCCGGCAGCGAGGCGCCGGCATAGGCGGTCAGCAGCTTCTCGTGCGCTGCCGTCCACGGCAGGGGCTGGACCGAAACCCGGACGCCGGGATTGCGCCGCTCGAACTCGGGCATCAACTGGCCCACGGTCCCGCCCTCATTGCCCATGGCCCAGAAGCGCAGCACGGTCTCGCCTGACCGACGTGGGGTGCAGGCCGCAGCCGCCCCTCCCGCCATCAGGGCCAAGGCGCTCCTCCTGTGTGGACCGGGCCTGTGGGCGGTCTGCGTCATGCGTTCAGCCAGCCGCCGGTGAAGCCCGCTGTCTCCAGGGCCTTACGGATGTGCGGCTCGCCGCGCATGTAGCGCCAGATGAAGTCAGAGCGATGGTTCTCGGTCATGCCGACAATGGGCCCTTGATCGATGCCCAGATAGTCGTCGGCGACCCAGCCGACCCCGTCCACGATCTTGCCGTGCTGCAAGGGCCCGTCGCGCTGGGTCAGGGTCGGATTGAAGCTGTCGAGGAAGCCCCACTCGGTATAGATCCCCGCCCCGAACCGGCTCTTCATCGCCTTGATGCAGGGCACGACGATCTCGGGCGCGAAGGCGATGGAGCTGGCCGCCGCCGTGGGGGCGATGGTCCCGTCGTCGCGGTCGCCCGGGCCGCGCGCCGAATAGCTGAAGAACTCGCGCTCGACGTCGTTGATCGTCTGTTTGAAATCGCCCGGCCCGTCGCAAGCCGTCAGCCCCCAGGTCTCGGACGAATAGCCCGCCCACTGCCCCGGATTGTCGTGACCGTATTTCTGCTGAGCGTAGACCGCGCGGCGGCTGTTTTCGAAATAGTCCAGATGTTCGCCCAGTTGTGCCGTCTGCCCCCGCATCCAGGCATCCTGAATGCCGCGGAAGTCGATATACATGTGGCTGTACTGGTGGCCGAAGATCGGCGCGAAATTCAGGTGCCAGCTGCCCCACTGATCGGTCCAGCTCTCATCATAGCTGGCGGCCCATTCGTGCCAGACATTGACCGAGACCGGATGGGTCGGGCTGCCGATGGCCAGCAACAGAACCAGCATGCCCTCGTTGTAGACGTGCCAGTCGGACGGGATGAAGCCGCTCTCGGGATGCCAGCCCATAGTGATCCGGTTGTCGCGCACGACGGCCCAGTCCCACTCGACCCGCTCGTACAGGGCCTGGACTCGGCTGCGGATCTCGACCTCGTCCGGGTGGTCGCCATCGAAATACCGGGCGGCGAACAGCATGCCCGCGATCAGCAGGGCCGTATCGACGGTCGACAGTTCGTTGGTCCGGTAGCGATTACCGGTCTCCATATCGAGGAAATGATAGAAGAAGCCCTTGTGCCCCGCCGTGCCGGTCGGCTCCGGCCCCTGGGGCAGGCTGTGGAAGTAGCGGACAGTGATCAGAGTACGCTCTCGCGCCTCGTCCCGGCTCATCCAGCGCCGCTCGACGCCGATGGGCCAGCAGGTCAGGGCGAAGCCGACCGCCGCGATGGAGGAGAAGGACGGACTGGGCCAACGATCCGGCGTCAGGCCGGTGCGCCGATCCGTGACCTTTTCGAACCAGCGGAAGGTGCGTTCCTGAAGCTCGCCGATCTCGCGGTCCAGCCGCAGCGGGCGCCGCTGCGTGCCGTTCACTGCGGCCGTACCCTGCTGAGCCGCTGCTGCTTCCTGCGCCACCGCCCCCACCGGAACCCCGACCGCCACCGCGGCCGCTCCAGCCGTCGTTCGCATCAGAAAGTTTCGGCGGTTCATGGGCACGCTCACTGTTTTACTGAAATCAAAAAAGAAAGGCCGCCTTCCGACAAGCGGAAGACGGCCAAGGCTCAGGTTTTTAGAAGGAGTAACGCAGACCCACCTGGAAGCTGCGGGTCGGCAAATACTGGGACGTCGGGGCACCGAAACGGGGGTTATTGTAGCCCCCCTCGAACCCATTGTAGTTCTGGAAGTTGAACACGTTGATCGCATCTACGATGAACTCGACGCGCTGACCGCCGAAGACGTCGAAGCCCTTGGTCAAACGTAGATCGACTTGCCGGAAGGCGAAGTTCAGACCCGGCAAGAACGCCCGCTTTTCAGGACGCCCACCGTTCCAGCAGATCGCCGGGCCATAAGGCGATGCATCCGGGCAATCGAACACGTTGTATGGCAGACCAGAGCCCAAGGTGACGATACCCGACAGCAGGAAGTCCGCAGGCAGGCCGAGCGTACCGGACGCCACCAGACGGTGGCGTTCGTCCGTCGCCGACGGGAACTCCGGCGAATAAGCTGGGGTCGGATAGTCGAAGTCGAACGCCACAGTGCCGTTGTCACGGCTGCCGTTCTGGGTCGCGTCCATATAGGTATAGGCGATGTTCAGGCCCCAGTTATCATCGGCGTTATACGGCTTGTCGGCGGTGAAATAGATCGCCTTGAAGTCACGCTCCTTGTCCTGGTTCTGGAAGAAGACCGTGTCGTTATACTGGGCGAAACCGACCGACGTCGGGGTCGGGCCGATGTTGGCGTTGACGTCCGGGTTCAGAACATTGGCCTTGTACCATCCGGACTCGTTTTCCGTATGGCCCAGGGCAAAGGTCAGCGACGTCTGGAACATGCCGACCTTCTGACGAACGCCGATGTTGAACTGATCCGTCCGGGGCGGCTCAGCCTCATTGTTGATCAGGAATATCTCGCCCTTGCCCTGCGACGCGGCCAGCAGCGGATCAAGACCAGCTGGAGTCAGATAGGACGGATTCCAGGCGACTGTCGGCGCCGTGATCGGCGACCCGTCTGAATTGGTTCCGGTCTGAACCGGCGCACCGTCTTCAGAGAAGTAGATGGTGCGATTGAACTGATTGGGTTTGAAGCGCTCGTCCACGGCGAAGTTGAAGCCGAGGCGGTCATAGTACCGGCCGGCGCCGCCGAAGATCACCGTGCGCTCGTCGCCGTATACGTCGTACGAGAAGCCGATCCGGGGCTGGAAGGCTTTCATGAAGGGATCGCGGTCGCCGTCGGAGATATAATCAGCGGGCTTGAAATAGTCCGGGAAATCGTACCCAGGCGAATTTTCGAGCGCCGCGAGCATGTCGCGGATGTCCTGCGGCGTCTCGTAATCGTTGTTGAATGCGTTGCTTTCGTAGTCCCAACGGATGCCGAGATTGATCTCCAGCTTGTCGGTGATCTGCCAGTCGTCCTGGATATACAAGCCGACGACATCATTATCTACGTCGACTGACGGCAGAGGTGAACCCAGGTTCACCAGCACCGGAATATCGGTACTGCCGTTGATTTCCGGGCGACCGTCCACGTCGAACACGAACTGTGGATTTCGGCCGAAGAAGCGATCCAGGCGGTAGTTCTGCATCGAATATTTGGCGCCCATCTTGACGGTGTGCAGGCCCATCCAGTTCAGATCGGTGAACGTCAGGTCGTTACGGAAGGTGTAGCTGGTCTGTTGGTTGAACTGGCTGTCGCCGCGTCCGCCCGTGATGAAGACCGTCGAGTCACGATTGTTGATATTGTAGTCGAAGGCTTCCGTATCCGGGTCATTGTCACGGAAAATCACATATTCACGACCGTAAGAATCGAAGTTCTCGGCCGTGTTGGTGTAGCCGAACTGGAAGAAGTCGAAGCTGGCCTCGTTCAGGAAGTTGCCGCCCTGGAACTGGTGGCGAACATTGATAGAAGTCGTTTCGCCCTGGATCGACGTGGCGCGATCTGGGCCGTTTTGACCGCCGACGTCGCGGATGTCTTCCTCGGTCCGGTACTGGCCGCTGATCTCCAGCCGCTGCCGGTCGTCGATCTGCCAGGACAGCTTGCCGAAGTAGAGGTCCTCCTCGAACGGGGTCGAGAAGGTGCCCAGGTCATCCTGGAATAGATTTTCGTACTCTGTCCGGTTCAGGAAGGTCTGGGCCGCACGGGTTTCGTCCTTACGCTCGTATGATCCGAAGAAGTGCAGCCGGTCCTTGATGATCGGGCCACCCAGCGACACGCCGTACTGGAGCCGCTCCAACTCAGGCTGATCGTCGCCGCGACGTTCCGAAAACACGTCCTGAGCGATCCAGTCCTGGTTCTGATAGCTGCCGAAGACTTCGCCGTGGAATTCGTTGGTGCCCGAGCGAGTCACTGCGGTGATGATGGCCGAACCCGCCTGCTCGTACTCCGCCTTGAAGTTCTGGCTGATGACACGGAATTCCTGCACCGCCGCCTGCGGGAACGGGTTGCCACGGCTGTCGTCCTGACCAGCCGCGCCGCCATCGATGATGGTGGACTTCTGATTCTGGCCATCGATGAAGATGTTGATCGCCTGCGCGCTTTGGCCGCCTGCTGAGATGGTACGCTCAGTTTCACCCTCGGTGACGCGCAATCCAGGAGCCAAGGCGGCGAAGTTCAGGAAGTTGCGATTGATCTGCGGCAGATTATTGATCTGTTGTTGCGTGACGTTGGTGGCGACTTCAGGCGTCCGAACCTCGAACACACGACGCCCTGTGACGACGATGTCGCCCAGCTCGGCGACGCCTTCCGCGCCCGGCGCGGCCGTTGTCGCGGCAGCGACATCCAGGTCCAATGTTCCGACTTGGCCCAAACCCAGCGTGACGGTTTCTTCCGCCGTCTGGCCGTCTGCGGTGGCGACCTGAACGCGATAGGTGCCCGGTCGCAAACCGGCGAACACATAGCGCCCATCAGCACCAACCGCAGCGCGGACGACATAGCCGGTGGAAACCTCGGTTGCGGTCACGGCCGCACCGGCCTCAGTAGTCTGGCCGTCATAAATCGACCCTCTCAGGGTCGTGGTAGCGCTCTGCGCCTGGGCGGCGCCCACGAACGCCATGCTGATGGCGATGGCCGATGCGGCGGCCAAGGCGGCCTTACGCGTGTTGAACTGGTTCATCCTGAGCTCTCCCCTCCTGATGGGATCGGTTTGCAGCGACATGGCCGGCCTACCCTTTGTTGAACCTGGCGGACGATGCCGCCGCGGTGGATTGGCGTTCGACCAAGATCGGCCGAACGATTTCGCAAGCGGTGTCCTGGGCGTCGGCGTGCTGGCCGGCCTGGACGAGACCGATCAGGCGTTCGACGCCTCTCCGGCCGATTTCCGCGATATTGACGCGCATGGTGGTCAGCGCTGGCCGCATCAGGGCGGCGATGGGCACGTCGTCGAACCCGATGACGGCGATGTCCTCGGGGCAGCGCACGCCGGCTTCCTGGAAGGCCAGCAGGGCGCCGACGGCCATCATGTCGTTGGCGGCGAAAACGGCGTCGGGCCGCTCAGGCATGGCCAGCAACTGGGTCGCGGCGCGGTGACCCGAGGCCTGGGAGAAGTCGCCCTCGACGATGATGGGAGCATGGCCGTCCAGCGCCGCCGCATAGCCGTCCGCGCGCGTGTCGGCCTCGATATTGCCCGCGGCGCCGCGGATGTGGGCGATCCGACGACGTCCCGTGGCGATCAGGTGTTCGACGGCGCCGACGGCGCCGCCATGGTTGTCGATCATGATGGCGGCGCGTCCCGCCTCGGCCGTGCCGCCGTTCATCAGCAGCACGGGCATGCGCCCGGCGAACTCGGAGGCCAGGTTCGTGGCGCCCAAATGAGGCGACAGCACGATCATGCCGTCCACCCGCCCCCGCATCGACCGGATCGCTGCAAGGGTGTCCTCGGCCCCGTCATGCGAGCTGGAGACGATCAGGTGTTTGCCGTGGGCGCGCGCAGCGAGGTCCATGCCCCGGATCAATTCGGAGAAGAACTCGCCGAACAGGTCCGGCAGGATGACGCCGATGGTGTCGTTCTTGCTGGTCGACAGGCTGCGGGCGCCGAAGTGCGGCACATAGCGAAGGTCCTCGACGGCATCGAGAACGCGCTGGCGCGTCGCGTCCGACGTCACGCCCAGTCCGTTCAGCACGCGCGAGACGGAAGCCACCGACACCTGGGCGCGCTCGGCTACGTCGCGCATGGTGGCGGCCTTGGCGAAAGGCGGTCCTTCCTGCCGTGCAGACGCAACGCTGGGCGCAGCCATGTCCAATCGGATTCTCCCTGCTCCCTACCGTCCCGGCCCCTTCTCGAAGATCCGTCGATAGATGATGTAAGCGGTTACATGACACAGGACCAATGGAAGCCGCAAGCCATGTTCGGCCGCATTTCGGGCTATTTTTCAGCGAAGCTTGGTCATCGAAAACGCCTAGGAAAGACGGCCCTTCCGACAAGCCGTTATGGGCGCTTGATTTTTTCCAGGCGGCGGCCGCCCCCCCTCCGTCCCACGGCCTCGCTGCGCCGCGCGGCTTGGTCGCAGCGGCGGATGCTCTGGTCGAATCAACCGACCGGTCACGAAGACGCCCGCACCATCGACTGGTGCGGGCGTCATCATCGATCGACCTTGTCAGGCGGGATTCAGATCCGACAGCCGGCCGCGCAACATCTGCAGCATGGCCGAGAAGTCGCGACCGCCATGACCGATGCCGTCGAACAGGGCGTACATGGCCTCGGCCTGGGCGCCCAACGGCGTAGAGGCGCCCGACTTGGCCGCCGCATCCTGGGCCAGTTTGAGATCCTTCAGCATCATGGCCGTGGCGAAACCGCCCTGATAGTCGCGGTTCGACGGCGCGGCCGGCACCGGGCCGGGCCAGGGGTAATAGCTGGTGACGCTCCAGCACTGGCCCGACGACTTGGACGCGATCTCGAAGAAGCGCTCGGGATCCAGGCCCAGCTTCTCGGCCAAGGCGATGGCCTCGCAGGTGCCCAGCATGGAAATGCCCAGCAGCATGTTGTTGCAGATCTTGGCCGCCTGCCCCGCCCCATGATCGCCGGCGCGGATGGTGATCCGGCTCATGGGCTCCAGCGCGGCTTCGACCCGGTCGAAGTCACCCTCGTCGCAACCGACCATGAAGGCCAGGGTGCCCGCATCCGCCGCCGCCGTTCCGCCCGACACCGGGGCGTCGGCGAAGGCGTAGCCCGCCGTCTTCGCAAGACTGGCGACCTTGCGCGCCGTCTCCACGTCGATGGTCGAACAGTCCAGCAACAGGGCCGACGACGGCGCCGCGCCGATGATCTGTTCGGAATAGACCTTCAGCACATGCGGCCCGGCGGGCAGCATGGTGATGACGACCTCGGCGTCCTTGACGGCCTCGGCGACCGAAGCCGCCGCGCCGCAGCCGGCCGCGCTGGCCCGCTCCAGCGCCTGCGCCGAAAGGTCGAAGGCAGCCACCGCATGGCCGGCCTTGGCCTGGTTGGCCGCCATGCCTCCGCCCATATTGCCCAGGCCGATGAAGGCGATCTTGGTCATGGTCTCTCTCCCTATGTCGGCGTCGCGGTTAGGCCAGCGGCGTCCATTTTTCATTGTCCGGCAGGGGCGCGAACAGCGCATCCAGCGTCGATTCCATAACGCCCGACAGGTCCGCCGGGGACCATTTGGGGGCGTTGTCCTTGTCCACGATCACGGCCCGCACGCCTTCCTGGAAGTCGTGGGTCGCGCCGATCCGACCGCTGACGGCGTATTCGACGGCCATGTTGTCGCTGAACGACGCCGCCTTGGCCCCCTCGCGGATATGGCGCAGCGTCACCTTCAGCGAGGTCGGCGACTTGGTCTTCAGTGTCGCCAGTTGCGCCAGTGCCCAATCCGACCCGTCCGCCTCCAGCGCCGCGAAGATGTCCTCGACCGTGTCGAAGGCGAACAGCCGGTCGATGGCTTCGCGATGCGCGGCCAGAGGCGCAGGTCCGGCGTCCTTGGCGTGACGGGCGGCGACCGCAGCCGGATCGGCGGCCTCGGCCAGCAGATCGGCCTTCAACGCCTCGACGCTCTCGCTCGGCACGAAGTGCGTGTGAATGCCCAGGGCCACCGTATCCGCCGCCTTCAGCCGCGCGCCCGTCAGGCCGATCCAGACGCCCGTCTGGCCCGGCAGACGCGGCAGGAACCACCCGCCCCCGACCTCGGGATACAGGCCGATGCCCGTCTCGGGCATGGCGTAGGTGGTGCGTTCGGTGGCGATGCGGACATCCGCCGGTTCCGAAATCCCGACCCCGCCGCCCATGACGATGCCATCGACGATGGCGGTGATCGGCTTGGGATAGCCGAACATCAGGGCGTTCAGCCAGTATTCGGCCAGGAAGAAAGCCCTGGCGTCCACGCCGTCGCCCGCCCCGCTGTCCGCGATCATGCGAATGTCGCCGCCCGCACAGAAGCCGCGCTCGCCTGCGTGGTCGATGAGTACGGAGGAGACGGAGGGATTCGAACGCCACTCCAAAAGCGCCGCAATCATCGCGTCGCACATCGACCGGTTCAGCGCATGGATCGCCTTGGGCCGGTTCAGGGTGATGCGGCCGGCGCCGCCTTCGATGCGGGTGATGATTTCGATCTCAGTCATGGCTCAATCCCGCAAATCTATGATTTCGACGCCGAGGACCAAGGCGGCCTGAAGCAGTTCCGCGTCACGACTGGCCAGCGCCGCCGACCGGTCAAGGCAAAGTTGGAGATAGGCATTGTCGAATAAACTCAGCCGCCGCGACAGGGCCGTCTCCACCGACGCCAGCACGCTCTCAGGGGCGAGCGGCGTGTCGATTTCCACGTCCAGGGCTTTCAGGTCGTCGAGCATGGCCGCAGACGACAACCCGCCCTTGCGGGATCGATTGAGAATCTGATTGCCCAATTCCCAGGGCAGAATGGCGGGCGCGATCAACTTACGCGCCTCAGTCGCAACCAGAAAAGCGTCACCCGCGCGGGTCGCCTGGGTTGGAAATATCCAGCTCGCCGCTGCGGAGGCGTCAACCGTGACGATCTTCATTCCGTCCGATCCGCTTCAGTTGAGACCAGTCGAGATCGTCGAAACCCTCGACCACAGGACGCGCGTCACGCCGCGCCAGCAGCGCGCGAATGGCGGCCGCGCGCTGATCCGCGTTCAAGACGGACGCGCTTTGCACCGGGACGATCCTGACCGCCGCCTTGCCGCGCCGCGTGACCGTGACAGCCTCACCCGTTCGCTCGACCTCGGCGATGAGGTGAGTGAAGGATGTCTTGGCTTCGAGTACGCCGACTTCACGCATCACAGGCTCCTGACCATTATGGTCAGAATAGCATATGGCGTGTGCAAGGTCATCATTGCCGCGCCATCTCCCGCGCGATGATCACCCGCATGATCTCGTTCGTCCCCTCCAAGATGCGATGCACCCGCAGGTCGCGCACGATCCGTTCCAGCGGATAGTCCTTCAGATAGCCATAGCCGCCGTGCAGTTGCAGCGCCTCGTCGGCGATCTGGAAACAGGCGTCGGTGGCCAGCCGCTTGGCCATGGCGCACCACTTCGTCTTCTCAGGATGATCGTTGTCGATGGCCCAGGCGCCGCGCAGCACCATCAGCCGCGCCGCCTCCAAGTCGGTGGCCATGTCCGCCAAACGGAACTGCAGCGCCTGAAACTCGCCGATCGGACGGCCGAACTGTTTGCGCGTGGCCACGTAATCCTGGGCCGTCTCCAGCGCCAGCCGTGCCCCGCCCAGCGAACAGGCGGCGATATTCAGCCGCCCGCCGTCCAGCCCGGCCATGGCGTAGCGGAAACCCGCGCCTTCTTCCCCCAGCAGGTTGGCGACAGGCACGCGGCAGTCGTCGAACTGGACGATGGCGGTCGGCTGGGCGTTCCAGCCCATCTTCTTCTCCTGCGCCCCAAACGACAGACCGGGCGTCCCGGCCTCGACGACGATGGCGGACACCCCCTTCGCGCCCTCCCCGCCTGTGCGGACCATGACGACATAGAGGTCGCTGGTCCCCGCGCCCGAGATGAAGGCCTTTGACCCGTTCAGCACATAGTGATCGCCGTCGCGCACAGCTGTCGTCCGCAGCGCCGCCGCGTCCGACCCGGAGCCCGGCTCGGTCAGACAGTAGCTCGCGATCTTGTCCATCGAGACCAGATCCGGCACGAACCGCCCGCGCAGCTCGTCCGACCCGAACCGGTCGATCATCCACGTCGCCATATTGTGGATCGAGATGAAGGCCGCCGTCGCAACATCGCCGCGCGACAGCTCTTCGAAGATGACCGCCGCCTCGACCCGGCCCAGGGCCATGCCGCCGTGTTCCTCAGCCGTATAGATGCCGCAGAAGCCCATCTCGGCCGCCTGCTTCATCACCTCGACGGGGAAATGCTTGTCCTCGTCCCAGCGGGCCGAGTGCGGCGCCAGTTCGGCATCGGCGAAGGCGCGGGCCGCGTCCTGAATGGCGCGCTGGTCGTCGGTAAGGGCGAAGTTCATCGGGTCAGCACCATGAGATCAGACCTGTTCTGGCCTGAATCTATGTTGAAACGGGTAGACACCGAGACGAGACCGCCCGCAGTTCGGGCACTCGGTCGGCAGTGGCTCCAAGCTCGGAAAAACGAGAGGACGAGTATCACGTCGCGTGAGATGAAAACCGCAGCGAGGACATTTCAACTCAATCAGCCCCCAAAAGGCTAGTAAAGAAGCGCCTCCGAATACGGCCGCTTCTAGAGGCGCCTCGACCACGGTGAAGCCGATCAGGGTCACTAACATCCCAGCGTAGGTTACGAGCTGCAGCGGGACGGTCCAACGCACACCCTACCTCATCGTGGGAATGACGAACGAACTGTCCGAATGCTCCAGCGCGCTATCCGGCCAGCGGGCGGTGACGGTCTTGGTCTTGGTCCAGAAGCGGACGCCCTCCATGCCGTGCTGGTTGATGTCGCCGAAGGCCGAGCGCTTCCAGCCGCCGAAGGTGTGATAGGCGACCGGCACCGGGATCGGCACATTGATGCCCACCATGCCGACATTGACCCGGGCGGCGAAATCACGCGCCGCGCGGCCGTTCTGGGTGAAGATGGCGACGCCGTTGCCGTACTGGTGGTTCGACGGCAGGGCCAGGGCCTCCTCGAAGGTCTCGGCGCGCACGATCTGCAGGACGGGCCCGAAGATCTCCTCCTGATAGGACGACATCTCTGGCTTCACATGGTCGAACAGCGACGGGCCGATGAAATAGCCCTTCTCGTGCCCTTGCAGGCTGAAGTCGCGACCGTCCACG
Source organism: Brevundimonas sp. PWP3-1b1 (assembly GCF_049896065.1). Taxonomy (NCBI): domain Bacteria; kingdom Pseudomonadati; phylum Pseudomonadota; class Alphaproteobacteria; order Caulobacterales; family Caulobacteraceae; genus Brevundimonas; species Brevundimonas sp. PWP3-1b1. Next base: position 1,930,848 of record NZ_JAFCTO010000001.1, read on the forward strand.
ACCAGTTCGGCGCCTTCCTGCACGCCCTTCTCGATCCAGCCGGCGATGCGGTCACGGTGCTGGGCGGTGACGACGGGGCCATAGTGGGCGCCCGCGTCCGTCGAGACGCCGACCCGCATGGACGGGATTTCCGCCACCATCCGCTCGCGCAGCTCATCCGCCGTCTTCTTGCCGACCGGCACGACCACCGGCAGCGCCATGCAGCGCTCGCCGGCCGAACCGTATGCCGCGCCCGCCAGGTCCTTGATGACCTGATCCATGTCCGCGTCAGGCAGGACGATGCCGTGGTTCTTGGCCCCGCCCATGGCCTGGACCCGCTTATGGTTGGCGGCTCCGGTCTGATAGACATAGTGGGCGATGTCGGACGAGCCGACGAAGCTGACGGCGTGCACCAGCGGATGGGTCAGGATGGCGTCCACCGCCGTCTTGTCGCCGTGCACCACGTTCAGCACACCGTTCGGCGCCCCGGCCTCCAGCATCAGTTCGGCCAAGCGCACCGGCAGGGACGGATCCCGCTCCGACGGCTTCAGCACGAAGGTGTTGCCGACCGCGATGGCGACGCCGAACATCCACATCGGGATCATGCCGGGGAAGTTGAACGGGGTGATGCCCGCGACCACGCCCAGCGGCTGACGCATCGAATAGACGTCGATGCCGGGGCCCGCGCCTTGGGTGTATTCGCCCTTCAGCGCGTGGGGGATGCCGCAGGCGAACTCGATCACCTCCAGCCCACGCTGGATGTCGCCCTTGGAGTCGGCGATGACCTTGCCGTGCTCGCTCGACAGCAGCTCGGCCAGCTCGTCCATCCGCGCCTCGACCAGCCGCTTGAAGTCGAACATGACGCGTGCGCGACGCTGGGGATTGGTACTGGCCCAGCCGTCGAAGGCGTTCTGCGCCGCCTGGACCGCGCGATCGACCTCGCCGGTCGTCGCCAGCTGCACGCGCGCCTGGACCTCGCCCGTATTGGGATCGAACACGTCTCCGAACCGGCCGGACGCGCCGTCGAAGGCCGCGCCGTCGATGAAGTGGCGGATGTCGCGCATGGCGTATCTCCCTGATCGTTCTTTTGTCTGCCTCTGGCCTAGCACCGCGCAAAGCGAGCGGATAATGCAAAGATGCAGGAAGGTTTCTGCATTAATGCACGAAGGCGACCGCCATGTTCGACTGGGACGATGTGCGCATCTTCATCGCCGCCGCACGGGCGGGGTCTCTGGGCGGGGCGGCCCAGCGGCTGGGCATCGACGCCGCCACCGTGGGCCGGCGCGTGGCGCGGCTGGAAAGCACCTTGAAATCCACCCTGGTGGTGCGATCGACCACCGGCCTGCAACTGACGGCGGCGGGCGCCCAGTTGCTGGACATCGGGCTGGAGGCCGAAAGCGCGATGGAGGCCGCCGCCCGGGTCACCCGCCCCGACACGCTCGCCGGCGTGGTCCGGGTCAGCGCATCGGAAGGGTTCGGCGTCACCCTCATGGCCCCCGCCCTGCCCGACCTGCGGCTGGCCAGCCCCGGCCTGCGCATCGAACTGGCGGCGACCTCGGGCTTCCTGTCGCCCACCCGGCGCGAGGTGGACATGGCGATCACCCTGGCCGCGCCGGACGCCGCCCGCCTGATCGTCGAGCCGCTGACGCCCTATCAGCTGGCCCTCTACGCCTCGCCCGCCTATCTGGCCCGACGCGGCGCGCCAGAGACGGTCGACGACCTGCCCGGCTTCGACATCGTCGGCTATATCGACGACCTGATCTATGCGCCCGAGCTGCGCTACCTGGACGAGGTCCGGCCCGGCCTGACGCCCCACCTCGGCTCCTCCTCCATCCGCGCCCAGAGAGAGATCATCGCCTCGGGCGGCGGCGTCGGCGTCCTGCCCTGTTTCCTGGCCGAGGGGCTGGAGCGCGTCCTGCCTTCCATCCTGATCGAGCGCCGCTTCTGGCTCAGCACCCACCGCGAGGTCCACGACACCGCGCGGCTGCGCGCCGTGCGCGCCTGGCTGAAGTCGCTGTGCGCCGCGCGTCAGGCCAGCCTCAGACCCTTTGCATAGGCGCCCCTCAAGACCTGGCCCGCCATACCGACCCGTCCTCCGGCCGAACTTTACTTGCCGCGCCCGCGTCGGTTACGTCTCGCTTCTCGCCGAAAGACGCATCATGGCCGCCCCGGACCTCAAATCCTCCGCCGCCGCCCGACCCCGCCTGATCCGCAACGCCTATGACGTTCTCGTCGTCGGCGCCGGATTCGCCGGCGCGGTCATGGCCGAACGGCTTGCGTCCGACGGCGGCAAGCGCGTCCTGGTCGTCGACCGACGCCCTCACATCGGCGGCAACGCCTATGACGAGCTGGACGCCTCCGGCCTGCTGATCCATCGCTATGGCCCGCACATTTTCCATACCAACTCGGTGGAGGTCTTCGCCTATCTGTCGCGCTTCACGCGCTGGCGGCCTTACGAGCACCGCGTCCTGGCCCAGGTCGGCGACCAGCAGGTCCCGATCCCGATCAACCGCACGACCCTGAACCAGCTCTACGGCCTGGCGCTGAACACGGAGGCGGAAGCGGCGGCCTGGCTTGAGGCGCGCGCCGAGCCGGTCTCCCCGATCAGGACGTCCGAGGACGTCGTGGTCTCCGCCGTCGGCCGCAAACTCTACGAGACCTTCTTCCGCGGCTATACGCGCAAGCAGTGGGGCCTCGACCCGTCCGAACTGGACCGGTCCGTCACGGCGCGCGTGCCGACCCGCACCAACACCGACGACCGCTATTTCACAGACGCCTTCCAGGCCATGCCGCTGGACGGCTAAACGCGGCTGTTCGAGCTTATGCTGGACCACCCGAACATCGAGGTGCGAACCGGCGTCGATTATCGCGAGGTCGCCGATCAGGTCGACGTCGAACACCTGGTCTTCACCGGCCCGATCGACGAATTCTTCGACCACCGCTACGGCCGGCTGCCCTATCGCTCGCTACGGTTCGAACACATGACCCTGGACCAGCCCCAGGCCCAGTCCGTCGCCACGATCAACTACCCCGACGAGGCCACGCCCCAGACCCGCGTCACCGAATACAAGCACCTGACCGGCCAGACCCATCCGAAGACCAGCCTCACCTACGAATATCCCTCGGCCGAGGGCGATCCCTACTACCCCGTGCCCCGCCCCGAAAACCACGAGCTCTACAAACGCTACGAGGCCCTGGCCCTGGCCCGGCCGGACGTCAGTTTCGTCGGACGGCTGGCCACCTATCGCTACTACAATATGGACCAGGTCGTGGGTCAGGCCCTGGCCGCCTACCGCCGGCTGTCGCAGCGGCTGAACCGGTCATCGGCGGCGTCCGTGGCCGAGGCCGGCTCGGAAGGCTGACCGCGCCGTGTCTGTGTCCGGTTGACGCGAACAGCTTTTGGGTTTCTGCGACGAGATCGCCCGACGGTGCGACCGGAACGGCGCTGATGCATTGTGAACCCGCATCTTTCGGTCCGGAGCGGCATGCCTGATCCCTATATCGTCGTCCTGTTCGTCGTCGGCGCCCTGATCGCCCTCGTCGCCTGGCTTCCGCTCGTGTTCCGCAAGGTTCCGCTGTCGCTGCCGATCGTCTGCGTCGCCCTCGGCGCCGGCCTGTTCGCCCTGCCGGGGATCGACTTTGCGCCCTTGCCGCAGCGATTTCCTGAGATCACCGAGCGGCTGACGGAGTTCGTGGTCATCATCGCCCTGATGGGCGCGGGCTTGAAGATCGACAGCATCTTCAGCTTCAAACGCTGGGGCGTCACCTGGCGGTTGCTGGGCATTACGATGATGCTGTCCGTCGCCGCCATCTTCCTGATCGGCTTTACGGTGCTGGGCCTCAGCGTCGCCGCCGCCGTTCTGCTCGCCGGCTGTCTTGCGCCCACCGACCCGGTGCTAGCCTCCGACATCCAGGTTGGCGCGCCGCAGGAGGGACGCGAGGACATCGTGCGTTTCGGCCTGACCTCGGAAGCCGGTCTGAACGACGGCCTGGCCTTCCCCTTCGTCCACCTGGCCATCGCCCTGGCTTTGGCGGCGTCCGGCGTGAAGCCCGACTGGTTCACCGACTGGCTGACCGTCAACGTCCTGTGGGAAGTGTTCGCCGGCCTGGCGGTCGGCTGGGTGATCGGTTGGGTGTTCGGCTGGCTGACCTTCGCCATTCCGGTCAACAGCAAGCTGGCCGCCACGCGCGACGGCTTTATCGTTCTGGCGGCGACCTTCATCTCCTATTCTGTGACGGAGATGCTCCACTGCTATGGATTCCTGGCGGTCTTCATCACGGCCCTGGCCTTCCGCCACGCCGACCGCGACCACGACTTCCACGTCCAGATGCACGACTTCATCGAGCAGATCGAACGCATGACGATGATGGTGGTGCTGGTTCTGTTCGGCGGCGCCCTGGCGTCCGGCCTGCTGGCGCCGCTGCGCCCCATCGACATCGCTGCGGCCTTTGTCGTCGTGCTGGTGGTCCGCCCCCTGGCCGGGCTTGTGGGCTTCATCGGCTGGCGCCGGCCTACGCGCGAGAAGCTGATCCTCGCCTTCTTCGGCATTCGCGGCGTGGGGTCCTTCTACTATCTCGCCTATGGCCTCAACAGCGCCGCCTTCCAGCAAGGCGATCGCCTGTGGGCGCTGGTCGGTCTGATCTGCCTGATGTCGATCCTGCTGCACGGGGTGTCGGTCACGCCCGTGATGCGCATGTTCGACCGCAGCCAGGGTCGCGATCCCGACCGCGACATCGACCCGCCCGCAGAAACCGCCGGTCGCGGCGCCGCAGCCTAGCCGACCGGCGGGCCTAACCCCTCGCCTTCTTCAGGTCAGCCACCATCCGCTTGCGCTGCTTTTCATGGTCGGCGTCCAGGGCGGCGCGCCGGTCATTCAGCGCCTGCTGCTTGGCATCCAGTTCGGTCGACGCGGCCTGGTGATCGCCGTCCAATGCTTCCAACGCCGCCTCCAGCTTCGCGACCTTCTCGCGCCTGGCCTTCGAAGGGCCGGCCGAGGTCTTCGTCTTCGCCTTTGATATCTTGCCGACGTCGATGGTCAGGCCGCGCTCGACCACCTCGCCCGGCGAGGCCAAGGCCGCCTCATAGTCCGGCCCGCCGCTCAGTTCGCTGGCCAGGCCCGTCGCGAACAGGTCCTGCTTCGAGCCCCACGCTTCCAGCGCCTTGGGCCGCGAGCTGGTCGCCACGGAGAAGGCGTGAAAACCGTCCGACCAGGTGAAGACCTTCAGCCTGGGCGCCATTCAGTCGATCAGTCCGCGCCGCTGCATGTCCAGCACCACCGGGTCCATCAGGGCGGTGACGACCTCGATGTCGAAGGCGATCTCGGCCTCGGTCTCGTCGGCGAACTGACGCGGCTGGCCGTGCCGCAATGTGGACAGCCGCCAGGATTGCTGCACCACGCGTTGCCGCTCCGCCAACTGCTCGACATGCATCAGTCGAACGCCCGCCTGCGATCGGATCAGGGTCTTCCGGGTTGTCATGATCGGTCCTCCCGCGACATTCCTCTCACAACGAACACAGTTTGTGGAGTCGCCCCAAACCAGCACACCGACTTGTGTCCGAAGACGCAAGGCGTTGTTTCTGCAACCGTAACGACAACACTTATCGCATGAGGCGTGGCAACCGCAGGCGTTTTCGTCCTCCATCAAGACGCTAGCTGGCGGATTTTGCGTTGTGATCACGGATAGGCCCTACCGGCACACCACCGAGGCCGAGACTTCTACAGTCAAGCATCCCACCTTGCGGGTTGACCGTCCGCCAAAGAGTCGAAGTTCAATGTTTGGCGATTTGCGCCCAAAATGTGTTGGCCATCTGCGCTCCGGCGGGAACAGAGCGTCAGCCCAAGCCTTATTACAGGGCACGCGAGGCCCATAATGACCCTGACCTTCACCCTGACCTTGATGGCCGCCCTGCTGGGCGCACCGACCGCCTCTCCGGCTCGGGAGGCGATGCTGGCAGCGGTCGCCCCGGTCGAGCCCGCGATCGTCCAAGCCTTATCCGAAGATGATCACTTTACGGTACGGCTTCGGTGTACGGCTCTTGCATCCGGACGGGTCGCAGACTGCGTCGTGCTGGAAGAGTCTCGGCCTGACTACGGCTTTGGCCAAGCAGCGCTGGTTCTGATGCGCGACGCCGAGGTGACGCCCGTAATCAAGGGCGGGCGGCCCGTAGAGACGATGTTCGAACGCACGATCGACTTCACGCCCTGATCGCTATCGTTGCGCCTTATTGACGCCGAACGCTTTGGGCCGCTGGCGTCATGAACGACAGCGGCCTTCGGCGGGATCTATTCAGTCCGGCAGGTCTTCGGCCAGGATCGCCATCTCGAACATGAACGAGCCTTCCTCGTCCTCGTCCTCGAAGACGATGCCGATGAACTCGTCGCCGACATAGACTTCGGCCGAGTCGTTCTGTTTGGGGCGGGCCTTCAGGATGATGCCGCCAGTGTTGAAGGTGCGCTTGAGGTGGGCCTCGATGCGCTTCAGGTCGGTGTCTTTCACGGGGGCCTCATGGTCTGAATGTTGGCGGCGGACCCTAGAGACATCGGCGGTTCAGGGAAACCGGCGATGCGCATTTTCCCCGTTTCAGAGGTAACGCATCCACCAGTGCGAACTGCGCCGCTTCATGCCGGCGAACCATCGGCAGGCGAACCAGCACGGCACGGCGAGCACAGCCGCCAGTCCCCATAGCCAGGCCACGCCCGGCACGGCGAACCCGTCGCCCTGATTGGGACCGAAGGCGGTCAGGGCCGCCAGATTCAACAGGCGCAGCGCATAGATGTGCAGGATGTAGAAGAACAACGGCGCCGCGCCGAACACCGCCAACAGCCCGACCAGCCGATCTGACGCCTTTTCCAACCCGGCCAAAACCAGCGCCCCGATACCCAGCGTCAGCAGCAGGAAGTCGGCCGACGGCGGATATTTGGTTAGGTTCAGCACGCTCATCACCGTCTGGATGGGCGTCGCCTGCACGGTCCAGGGCGTCGGATCGCCATAAAGGTTGATCGTCCGCAACACGACGAACAGCGCCAGCGCGCCCACCCCCAGCAGCACCAGCCGCCGCAACCGCGTCCTCTGCTCGCCCACGAACCAGGGCCCGATGGCGTAACCCAGCGCCGCCACCCCGATCCACGGCAACAGCGGATAGGAGGTGCGCACCTGCCCGCCCCAAGGCAGGTCCATCAGACTGCGATCATGCAGCACGGCCCAGAAGACATGGCCCGGCTGGCCCGCCGCGACGGTGATGGGATCCAGCAGATTGTGTCCCAGCACGATCACCAGTCCCACGACGATCAGCGCCGGACGTGGCAGATGCACCAGGGCCGCAAGCGCGATCATCGACAGGCCGATGGCCCAGATGACCTGCAGATAGATGATCTGCGGCGTGAACGAGAAGCTCCAGCCGAAACCGACGACCGTCAGTTCCAGAACCACCAGAAACAAGCCGCGCTTCCACAGGAAGTCGGACGCCGACTTGGCGCCGTTTGCGCCTTGCGCCTGCTTGTTCCCATACAGCCACGCCCCCACCCCCGTCAGCGCCAGGAAGATGGGCGCACACAGATGGGCCGACAGCCGCGTGAAGAACAGGGCGGGGGAGGTCGTCTCCAGGTTCATCGGGTCCGAGACCTGGGCGTGGATGAAGAACGACTCGCGGGCGTGATCGACCAGCATCAGCAGGATCACCAGCCCGCGCAGGGCGTCGACGGATCGGATCCGACCCGCCGAACGGACCACGGCGGTTATCGGAGAGCCGAAGGCGGGAACAGGCGTTGCAGTGGTTGACATCGTCATGCCGGAGCGGATAGCCGATATAGTATAACGTTTCAAACGGAGTCTGATTTGTCCCTCCTCATGAGCTGCGCCGGCGCGTGCCTGCTGGTCGCCGCCAACGCCCCCGCCCCTGCTCCCGCTACGGCAGCCGAACCCCAGACGGTGGGCGAGATCGTGGTCCTGGGCCGGCGTCAGGCGCCGCGCGACCTGACCCTGGGCGCCGGGCCGGTGACGGAGGCCATGTCGCCGTCCAGCCGATCCATCGAGAACGACCTGATCAAGGCCGTGGGCGCCACGCGCTTGGCCGACGCCCTGGAGCTGGTCAGCGGCGTCAGCCAGCAGAACAATCGCGGCGGCGTCATGGACAACTTCGCCATTCGCGGCTTCCTGGGCACGCCCGACGGCGGTGCGGAATATTATGTCGACGGCTTCCTGGCCAATCGCGGCATGGCCCCGCCGCGCGACCCGGCGACGGCCGAACGGATCGAGGTGCTGAAGGGGCCGTCCGGCGCCCTGTTCGGCGACATCGACCCGGCGGGACGCGTCAACATCGTGTCCAAGACCCCGCGTTTCGCAACCGGCGCCGCCTTCACCGCCACGGTCGGCTCGTTCGGTTTGAGGCGCGGCGAACTGGACCTGACGGCCCCCATCAGCGACACCCTGGCCGGACGGCTGGTGGTGGCGGGCGAGACCAGCACCGGCTGGCGCGACCATGTCGGCCTGGACCGCACGGTGATCGCCCCGTCACTGACCTGGCGGCCCAACGACGACCTGCGCCTGACCTATGTGGGCGAGTTCACGACCTTCACCACCCTGTTCGACCGGGGCATGCCGGCCATCGACGGCGACGCCCTGGCCCTGCCGGAATCGAACTACTACGGCGAGCCGGGCGACGGCGTGACCCGGTTCCGCAACGAACGGCACCAGATCACCGGCGAATACCGGATCAACGACGGCTGGAGCGTAAACGGCGGCATCGCCTGGCGCGGCGGCTCGCTGAAGGGTCTATCCAGCGACCACTCCCGCCTGGTCGGGGACCAGTTGTGGCGCCAACGCCGGGGCCGCGATTTCACCGTCGAGGATCTGTCGGCCCGGCTGGAGCTGAACGGCGTGGTCGAAACGGGGCTCGGCGTCCACAACCTCGGCTTCGGGGTGAAGGCCTATCAGCTGACCTATGGCGAGAAGTGGCTGCGCATCAACCCGACCGCCGCCAATCCCTATCCGATCGACGTCTTCGATCCCGTCTATGGCGCGGTGACGCCGCCGACGCCCCTGCCCTTCACCGACAATCTGGAAACCCGCGAGGTCGTCACCCTGTATGCCCAGGACCTGTGGGAGGTGAACGACCGTCTCAGCCTGCTGGCCGGCCTGCGGTTCGACGACTACGACCAGACCATCCGCAACAACCGCACCGGCGCCGTCGGCGAGGCCAGCGATACCCCGCTGAAATACCGCTTCGCCGCCCGCTATCGCCTGACCGACAACCTGACCGCCCACGCCAGCTATGGCCAGTCCTTCGTGCTGAACTCAGGGACAGGTCGCGATGGTCTGGGCTTCGCCCCCGAAGACGGCAAGGGTTACGAGATCGGCCTGGCCGGCGCCTGGGACGGACTGGATCTGGCGGCCACAGTCTTCGACATCGAGAAGTCGAACATCCTGACCACCGACCCGGTCGACCCCAACTACCTGGCCCCGGTCGGCAAGCTGACGACGCGCGGGATAGAGCTGGACGGGTCCCTGCGCATCGACGACGCCTGGCAGGTGGTGGCCAACTATGGCTGGACCGACGCCACGGCCGACGACAGCGCCTTCGCCACGGACGCCGTGCTGAACGTGCCCGAACATTCCGGTTCGCTGTTCGCCATCGGGCGCTTCGACACGGCGCACGGCACGACCTGGTCGGTGATGGCCGGCGCCGCCTATGTCGGAGATCGGGCCGGCGCCCTGACGCTCAATCCTGTGCGTCTGCCCGCCTATTGGAAGGCCAAGGCGGCGCTGGACTACGGCCTGACGCCCCAGGTCACGGCCCGGATCGAAGTCGACAACCTGTTCGACGAGCGATACGCCGCCAGCTCCTACAGCGCCCTGTGGATCTTCCCCGGCGCCCCGCGCAGCGTGCGCGCGTCACTCAGGATCGCGCTGTGAGGCGACGGCTCAGATGACGAAGTCGTAGACGACCTCGGCCAGGGTGTGATCCATCGTCCTGGCCGGTTCTGCGTTGGTGGGGCAGTTGACCAGCCGCGCCGGAACCCCCGCCACGGTGCAGCCGGACGGCACGTCCTTCAGAACCACCGAGCCCGAGGCGACCTTGGCGTAGTCGCCGACGTGGATATTGCCCAGCACCTTGGCCCCGGCACCCAGCAGCACGCCCTTGCCGATCTTGGGATGGCGGTCGCCGCGCTCGGCGCCCGTCCCGCCCAGGGTGACGTTGTGCAGCATCGACACATCATCGCCGACCACCGCCGTCTCGCCGATGACGATGCCGGTGCCGTGGTCCAGGAACAGCCCCTTGCCCAGTTGCGCGGCCGGATGGATGTCCAGCTGGAACAGTTCGGAAATCCGGCTCTGGAAGTGGAACGCCAGGGTCTCGCGCCCCTGTCCCCACAGCCAGTGCGCCACGCGCCAGCCCTGCAACGCCTGGAAGCCTTTGAAATACAGGAAAGGCTGCAACAGATTGCGAATGGCCGGGTCGCGCTCGGCCACCGCCTGAAGATCGGCCTCCGCCGCCTCGACCATGGCCGCATCCGCCTTGAACGCCGACAGGCAGACCTCGCGCACCGACATGGCGCTCATCTCGCCGTCCGCCAGCTTGCGCGCGATCTGGAAGCTGAGCGCGCCGGCCAGATCGTCGTGCGACAGGATCACCGCATTCATCTGCGAGCCCAGTTGCGGTTCCTCGCGCGACGCGGCCTCGGCCGAGGCGCGCAGCTGGCGCCACACGCTGTCGGTTTCGGTTTCCGCGACGACTTCAAGCTTGGCCATGACCGGCTCCTTCGCACCCATCATACGCGCCCCAGCATGGCCTGCGCCAGCACCTGGGGCAGTTCCCCGTTCAGGGCCATATGATAGGCCTTGTAGGCCGTCGCCACCGTCAGACTGTCGCGCACCGTCCCGCGCCCGATCTCGTCCAGCAGATCCAGGAACGGCACGCGCACCACGGCGATGATCTCGGTCGGGTCCGGCGCAACGGGCGCAGGCGCCAGTCCCCAGGCGATCCAGGTCATGCCGATCTCGTCGGTGATGGAGTTGGACATCTCCACCTTCAGCGCCGGCAGCCAGTGCTCGGCCTTCAGTCCCGCCTCCTCGGCCAGCTCGCGCCGGATTCCGTCGAACGGATCCTCGTCCAGCGGCGCGCCCCCCTCTGGCATCTCCCACGAATAGTTGGCCAGGGCGAACCGCTGCTGCCCCACCAGGGTCACCGTGCCGTCGTCATGCACCGGCAGGACGCCTGTCCCGACATTCTTGAACCGCACCACGGCATAGTCGGCGGCATGCCCCGTCGGCGCCGTCGCCGGATGTCGGGTCAGGGTCATCCATGGGCTGTCGAACACGGTCTCGGTCCCGTCGCTGCGCCACGCCGGCGGCTTGGACAGGCCCTCAGCCCATTTCGGTTCGTCGGGAGTTCGCATGGTTCACCTATGGCGAAGACGCGGATGAAAGCCTAGCTAGACGGCATGGTCGCGCTCAACGAACCCCTGCCCCTGCCCGTTCCGTCACAGGCCTTTCTCGACCGTCTGGCGACGCGCCGTTCGGCCCCGGCCCAGGCCCTGGTCGCGCCCGGCCCGTCAGAGGCGCAGCTGGAGCAGATCCTGACCCTCGGCGCCCGCACGCCGGACCATGGCAAGCTGTTCCCCTGGCGGTTCGTGGTCATGGGGCCGCAATCGCGCGCCGAGATCGCCGAGCGTCTGGCGGTGCTGGCCGAACTGCACAACCGGCCGGCCAAGGATCAGGCGGTCCTGGCCAAGCTGACCGCCGCCCCGCTCACCATCCTGGTCGTCTCGACCCCTGTTCCCGCTGCCAAGCCCGTCTGGGAGCAGCAGTTGTCGGCCGGGGCGGTGTGCATGAACCTGGAACACGCGGCGGCCGGCTTCGGCTATGCGTCCAGCTGGATCACCGACTGGTACAGCTACGACCCTCAGGCCACGGCCCTGTTCGGCCTGACAGACGGTGAAACCGTCGCCGGCTTCATCCATATCGGAACCCTGACCGAGCCGCCGCTGGAACGTCCTCGTCCCGACATGGCCGCCAAGGTCACGCACCTGCCTTAAGCGGAGCAGTGGCGGATATTAATCTTTCCTCCCTAACATCAGCGCCTTGACTGGAGACGTGGCGGCCGATGTCCTGTGTGGGTTGTAAAGACGGGGCCGGGTTCGACCTGCCGATCACCATGGCGTTTCAGCCCATCGTCGATGTCGCGAACCAGACCGTCTTCGCCTATGAGGCCCTGGTGCGGGGCAAGGACGGAGCCGGCGCCGGCCAGGTGCTGTCGCAGGTCTCGCCCGACAACCGCTACGCCTTCGACCAGGTCTGCCGGACCACCGCCATCGACCTGGCGGCCGGTCTGGACATGACGGCAGACGGCGCCAACCTGTCGATCAACTTCCTGCCCAATGCGGTCTACGAGCCGCGCGCCTGCATCCGCGCCACCCTGGCGGCGGCGATGCGCACCAACTTCCCGCTGAACCGGATCATCTTCGAGTTCACCGAGAGCGAGGCGATGGACGCCGCCCACATCCTGAACATCCTGCGATCCTATCGCGCCATGGGTTTCAAGACCGCCATCGACGACTTCGGCGCCGGCTATGCGGGCCTGGGCCTGCTGGCCCTGTTCCAACCGGACATCGTCAAGCTGGACATGGCCCTTATCCGCGACATCGACACCGACCCGGTCAAACGCACCATCGTGCGCAACACCCTGAACATGCTGCGCGACCTGGGCGTCGAGCCGGTCTGCGAAGGGGTCGAGACCCTGGCCGAACACGACGTCCTGCGCGACCTGGGCGTCACCCTGATGCAGGGCTATCTGCTGGCCAAGCCGGCGGTCGAGGCCCTGTCGCCCGTCTCATGGCCCCGCGCGACCCAGCCCCTGGCCCACACCGCCTGACGGCTCTTCCTCCGGCCGGTGGACCAGCGACACCAGCACCACGGATATGATCATCAGCAGGAACCAGCTGCCCAGCTTGCCCAGGGACACCATCTCCCACCCCGCCTCCTGTCCCGGATAGACCCAGGCCCGCCCCAGCGTGCCCAGGTTCTCGGCGAACCAGATGAACGTCGCCACCAGCCCGTATCCCAGCAGCAGCGGCATCGATCGCCGCCTGCGGTCCGCCGTGAAATAGAACCACCCCCGCCCGAACAGCAGCACGGTCGCCGCGAACAGCGCGATGCGCACGTCCGGCAGCCAGTGATGGGCGAAGAAGTTGACGTAGATCGCCGCCGCCAGCACCCAGGTCGTCCACAGCGGCGGATACCCCCGCACCCGGATGTGGAAGATGCGCTGCACCCGCGCGATATAGCTGCCCACCGCCGCATACATGAAGCCCGAGAACAGCGGCACGGCGCCGATCCGCAGCAGACTGTCCTCGGGATAGATCCACGACCCGTGCGCGGTCTTGAACAGCTCCATGATCGTCCCCGCCACATGGAACAGGAAGATCACCCGCGCCTCCTCCCAGCTCTCCAGCTTGAACGCCAGCATGGCCGCCTGGATCACCACCGCCCCGACCGCCAGAAAATCATACCGCGAGATCGGCGCCTGATCCGGCCAGAACAGGAAGGTCGCCAGGATCAAGCCCAGCATCAGCCCCCCGAACAGACACGCCCACCCCTGCTTCAGCCCGAACCAGAGGAATTCGTAGGCATAGCGTCGCGGCCGGGACCGGTCGGCCCAGGTCTCGGCGCGCGTAAGGAGGCGGCGGCCCCAGGCTTCGAGGGGGAGGCGGTGGTTCATTCCTTCTCCCCTTGCGGGAGAAGGTGGCGGCCGCAGGCCGACGGATGAGGGGTCAAACAAACCTCGACGGAAATGGGAGAACAGGCGGCGAGACCGAACAACCCCTCATCCGACCTCGCTCCGCTCGGCCACCTTCTCCCGCAAGGGGAGAAGGACTCAAGCATTCACCCCCGCCCGCGATACGTCGGCACGCCCTGATCCGGCAGCCACAGCCCCTCCGGCGCCACGCCCGTCTGCCAGAAGACGTCGATGGGTATCCCGCCGCGCGGATACCAATACCCCCCGATCCTCAGCCATTTCGGCGCCAGCAGGTCCGCCAGCCGCCGCCCGATGGCGACGGTGCAGTCCTCGTGGAAGGCGCCGTGGTTGCGGAAACTGGTCAGGTACAGTTTCAGGCTCTTGGACTCGACCAGCCAGTCGCCCGGCGCATAGTCGATGACGATGTGAGCAAAGTCCGGCTGGCCGGTCACCGGGCACAGGCTGGTGAACTCGGGCGCCGTGAACCGGGCCAGATACAGCGTATCCGCATGCGGGTTCGGCACCCGCTCCAGCACGGCCGTCTCGGGGCTGGTCGGGGCGGCGGTCTGGGCGCCGAGCTGGCTGAGGTTGTCGGTGTAGTGGGTCATGGGGCGCATTTAGGCGCTTGCGACCGGCTTGAAAATCCTCCCCCATCGGGGGAGGGGGACCGCGTAGCGGTGGAGGGGGCCGGCCGCGCACACGGTCGAGGACGCAAATGACCTATGCACCCAAGTCTACCGTCGCCCGCGCCCGCGAGTTGCGCCGTGAAATGACCCTGCCCGAGGTGCTGCTATGGGGCCAAATCCGGGGCCGGCGTCTGGACGGCATACGCTTTCGCCGCCAGCATCCCATCGGCCCCTACATCCTGGACTTCTATTGCGAGTACGCCCGGCTGGCGGTTGAAGTCGATGGTGAAACCCACGCCTAGCCCGAAGCCGTCGAACACGACAGACGCCGGACGGAATGGCTAAACCTGCGCGGGATCGCCGTCGTTCGGGTCGCTGCGCGGGATGTGCTGGGCGAGATGGGGGCGGTGGTGGATCATATTCACCGACAGGTGCGCGATCGGCCCCCTCCACCGCGCAGCCTGTCCTCGGGCTCGCCTTCGGCGAGACCCGGGGGCGGTCCCCCTCCCCGACGGGGGAGGATTAAGAGGCGCACCCATCCGATTTCGCGAAAACTTCTTTCTCGATTTCAACGCCTTCACACCGACCATCGTTAATCGACCGACTACCCGTCAGAACCGTCGTATGATGGCCGGTTTTCCGGCAACGCCGGCCCCTTGCCGATTTCAACCCTGCCCGACGCCCCCTCACCCCCGAGATTAGACGAATTAGACTCTGTTTTTCGCCTCACCGTCTGAAATCCTCCCGATTGCCTTCCCCCGCGACAGCCCGCTAAGCGTAGCGAAAGAAAACTCCAGGAGACGCCCGTGGCCATTCCCGCTTCGCTGCAAAAAGGTCTGATCCTGCCGATCATTTCGGCGCCCATGTTCCTGGTCTCCGGCCCGGATCTGGTGGTCGAGGCCTGTAATGCGGGCGTCATCGGCACCTTCCCGTCGCTGAACCAGCGCACGACCGAGGGCTATCGCGACTGGATTCACGAGATCAAGGGTCGGCTGAAGCCCGAGGCCGCCGCATTCGGCGTCAACCACATCGTCCACCCGACCAATCCCCGGCTGATGGCCGACATGATGGTGTCGGTCGAGGAGAAGGTGCCGCTGATCATCACCTCCCTGGGCGCCGTGCGCGACGTCGTCGATGCGGTTCACGGCTATGGCGGTCAGGTCTTCCACGACATCGCCAACATCCGCCACGCGCGAAAGGCGGCCGAGGCCGGCGTCGACGGCCTGATCCTGGTCGCCAACGGCGCCGGCGGCCATGCCGGGATCATCAACCCCTTCGCCCTGGTCAACGAGGTCCGCAGCTTCTTCAAGGGGACCATCATCCTGTCGGGCGCCCTTTCGACCGGACAAGATGTCGCGGCGGCCCTGATGCTGGGCGCCGACTTCGCCTATATGGGCACCCGCTTCATCAACACGACCGAGGCCATGGCCGCCGACGCCTACAAGCAGATGGTCATCGACAGCGGCGCGACCGACATCGTCCATACCCCGGCGGTCTCAGGCATCCCGGCCAACTTCATGAGCAAGTCGTTGATCGAGAACGGAATCGACCCCAAACATCTGCCCGAGCACAAGCTGGACATGGGCGACGAGGCCAAGGCCTGGAAGACCGTCTGGTCCGCCGGACAGGGCGCGGGCGCCATCCACGACGTCCTGCCCACCGCTGAACTGGTCGCGCGCCTGCGACAAGAGTTCGCTCAGGCCACGGATGAATTCGCCATCAAGGCCGGAGCGCGCTAAAGGCGGCGCCAATCCGCATCTCGCGCGTTGGAGCCGCCATGATCCGCACGACCGTCCTCGCCGCCCTTTCCGCCGCCGCCATGGCCGCCGTTCTCGCCAGCCCAGCAGCGGCCCAATCCGCCCCGGCGTCGTCCGCTCGCGACGCCTGGTCGTTCGAGGTCGGCGCCGGCACGGACAACCGCTCCAAGGGCGCGTCCAAGTCCGGCAACGACGGCTACGCCTTTGGGTCGGCGACTTGGGAAAGCGCCGACGGCCTCTTCTACATCAGCCCCGCGGCTGAAACGATCCAGGCGGGCGGCTCCAACGTCGAGGCCGAGGTCGCCTTCGGCTACCAGCCCGAGGCCTTCGGCTATCAGTTCGACTTCAACGTCGCCTATAAGAACCGCCTCGACGCCAACCCGGGTTATGACGAAGACACGTTCGAGTTCGGGGCCAACATCAGCCGCTCGATCGGTCCCGCCAGCGCGCGGCTCCAGGTCCAGTATTCGCCCGACTCCGCCGGCGCGACCGAGGCCTTCACCTGGGTCGAGGGCCGCCTGGGCTGGGCCTTCACCCCCCGGCTCGACGGCACGGTCGCCCTGGGCCGTCGCGAACAGGACAACTCGCCCGACTACACCGCCTGGAACGCCGGGGTCACCTACGCCCTGACGGACGCCCTGGCGCTCGACGTTCGCTACTATGACACCGACGCAGCCGAGTTCGGCGAGCAGTACGAGGACGGCCTGGTGGCCGAGATCGCCTACGCCTTCTGAGGGCGCGCCTTGCGCAAAGGGCGTTTGAGGCCCATATAGGGGCTGTCGATCTCTCTGCGTAACGCCGCTGCTCCCTTTGCATCACGCACCGAGGTCCAAAAGCCGATCCCATTCAGACCCGACAGGCCGACCAGGGATCCCTCCCTGCGGTCAACGCCAGACGGAGGTCTCCAAATGGCTACCGGCACTGTTAAATGGTACAACCCCACCAAAGGCTACGGCTTCATCGCTCCCGATGACGGCGGCAAGGACGTCTTCGTCCACGCCTCGGCCGTCGAAACGTCGAGCGTTGGTTCGCTGAACGAAGGCCAGAAGATTTCCTACGAAATCGAACGTGACTCGCGCTCTGGCAAGGAATCCGCTGGTCGCCTTACGGCGGCAGAGTAGGACACGCTTCTCAACACGCACGCCATCGCTTTTGATGGCGTCGTGACGAAGCACCTGCCTCTGGGCGGCCGCAAGGTCCGCCTGGACAACGGCCACGTCGTCTCGGTCCTGCCCTCGCTCGGTTCGCCTAAAGGCCTATCCGTGCTGGGCGACCGCGTCGTGGTCGAGATCGCCTTCAATCAGCTGAAGGGCTGGTGCCTCGCGCGCCGGCCCTGAAGCCCGTTCCATCAGGACGTGACCCATGACGACCCTCGCCGAAAAAATCCCGACGATGACCGACGCCGACCTCAACAGCCTGCGCGCCAACGCCACGCGCCTGGCCGAAACCGGCGCCTCCACTCAGGTGATGGCCGCCGCTGACATCCTGCCTGTGATCGACACCGAGATCGCCCGCCGCGCCGCCCTGCCCAAGGCCGCCAAGGCCCCGGTCAAGCGCGCCGCTCCCAAGAAGAAGCTGCCGCCCGTCACCGGCCACCAGACCGCCCTACCCTCCAGCTGAGATCAGCCCAGGGCCTGATCCAGATCCGCGATCAGGTCCTCGACGTTCTCGACCCCGACCGATAGCCGGATCAGGTTGTCGGTCACGCCGCCCGCCTCGCGGACGTCCTTGGGCACGCTCGCGTGGGTCATGATCGCCGGGTGGTTCACCAGGCTTTCGACCCCGCCCAGCGACTCCGCCAGGGTGAAGACCTCGACCCGCTCCAGCACGCGCTTCGTGCGCTCCAGGTCGCCCTCCAGGATCACCGTCACCATCCCGCCGTAGCCGCCGCTCATCTGACGCGCGGCCAGCTCATGCTGCGGGTGGGCGATCAGGCCAGGATAGATGACCTTGGCCACCCCCGCCCGCGTCTCCAGCCACCGCGCCACCGTCAGGGCGTTCTCGCAGTGCGCCTTCATCCGTAACGCCAACGTCTTCAGGCCCCGGTTGGCCAGGAAGGCGTCGAACGGTCCCATGATCCCGCCGACCGAGTTCTGCAGGAACTTGATCCGCGTCGCCAGATCGGGATCGGCCGTCACCAGCACCCCGCCGATGATGTCCGAATGGCCGTTCAGGTATTTGGTGGCCGAGTGCATCACCACATCCGCCCCCAGGCTCAGCGGCTGCTGGCAGAAGGGTGTGGCGAAGGTGTTGTCCACGATCAGCAGCAGGCTGTGCGCCTTGGCCACCTTCGACAGGGCGGTGATGTCGGCCAGCTTCATCAGCGGGTTGGTCGGCGTCTCGACCCACAGCATCTTCGTCTTGGGCGTGATCGCCGCTTCGACCGCCGCGATGTCGCTCAGGTCCACATAGGCGAAGTCCAGCCCCATGGTCCGCCGGCGCACCCGCTCGAACAGCCGCCACGATCCGCCGTACAGATCATCGCCGGTGACGATGTGATCGCCCGCGTCCAGCAGCTCCAGCGCCGTCGAGGTCGCCGCCATGCCCGAGCCAAAGCCGAACCCGTGCGTCCCGCCTTCCAAATCCGCGATACAGGCCTCGAACGTCTCGCGCGTCGGGTTCTTGCCCCGCGCATACTCATAGCCCTTGTTCACGCCCGGGCTTTCCTGGGCATAGGTCGAGGTGGCGTAGATGGGCGTCATCACCGCGCCCGTGGTCGGGTCGGGATGCTGTCCGGCATGGATGGCGCGGGTCGAGAAACCCTGGCTGTTCTTCTTGTCGCTCATGGACCTTACCGGTTCAGGCTGAGATGGTTGATCAGGTCGGTGCGGGTGATCAGGCCGACGAACGTTTCGCCGTCCAGCACGATGGCCACACGGTCGCGGTCGAAGACCGGGATCAGGGCGTCCAGCGACTCCTTGACCTGAAGCGTGTCCAGGTCGCGCGTCATGGCCGAGGCGACCGGCTTGGCGAACCGTTCCTTGCGGGTGATCTCGTCGGTGTTCATCACGTGGATCAGGTCGCTCTCGTCCAGGATGCCGACCAGGCGGCCGTCCTCGATGATCGGCAGCTGGGACACGTCGGCGCCCTTCATCCGCTTGAAGGCGGTGTCCAGGGTGTCGCCCGGACCGGCGACGACCACGTCGCCCTTTTCGTATTTGCGGTTGATCAGGTCCGACAGATCGCCGTGCAGCTCGCGCTCGCCCAGGCCCTGATCGGCCAGCCAGGCGTCGTTATAGACCTTGGACAGATACTTGGCCCCCGTATCGCAGACGAAGGTGACGCAGGTCTTGGCTTCCGTCTGTTCACGGCACCAACGCAGGGCCGAGGCGATCAGGGTGCCCGAGGACGAGCCCGCCAGAATGCCTTCCTTCAGCAACAGCTCGCGCGCCGTGGCGATCGCCTCAGCGTCCGGGATCGAATAGGCCTTGTCGATCAGGCTCATGTCCGCCGTGTCGGGCACGAAGTTCTGGCCGATGCCCTCGACCGTATAGCTGCCGTCCGGTCCAGGCACGCCGTCGTTGACGATGCCGGCCAAGGTCGAACCCACCGGGTCGGCCAGGATGATCTGGGCGTCCGAGCCCACGCTCTTGAGGTAGCGCCCCACGCCGGTGATGGTCCCGCCCGAGCCGATGCCGGCGACGAAGGCGTCGATATCGCCCCCCGTCTGCTCCCAAATCTCCGGCCCCGTGGTCTTCACATGGGCGTCGGCGTTCGACTGGTTGGCGAACTGGTTGACGTAATAGGCGCCGGGAATGGCCTGGGACAGACGCTCGGCCATGTCCGTGTAATATTCGGGGTGTCCGTGCGGCACATCCGAACGCGTCAGGCGAACATCGGCGCCCATGGCCCTGAGATGCTGAATCTTTTCCTTCGACATCTTGTCCGGGATGACCAGCAGCACCTTATAGCCCCGTGCCCGGCCGACCAGGGTCAGGGCCAGGCCCGTATTGCCCGCCGTCGCCTCGACGATGGTGCCGCCCTCCTTCAGCCAGCCTTCCTTTTCGGCCGCATCCAGCATCTCGACCGCGATCCGGTCCTTGATCGACCCGCCGAGATTCTGGGACTCCAGCTTGAGCAGCAGGCGGCACTTGCCGGTGTCGATCTTCGTCACCTCCACCATCGGCGTCTTGCCGATCAGATCCAGCGGCGACTTCACGGTCGCGCTCAGGGCGGGTGCATGCAGGGACATCGAAGACTCCATTCGGGGACGGCGGAAGCTGAAGCCCCGCATTCACTCGGTCAACTCACGCAAGATTTGACCCCCCAAGATTTACCCAAAGGCGCGGTTCCGCGCTACGAAAGACATAATGACCAATTCATCCAAGAGGCCGCCCGCCGGCCTGCCCGACAAAGACACCCTCCTCGCCTTCCTGCGCGAGGCCGGATCGGCCGAGAAGACCGATATCGCACGCCATTTCGGACTGAAGGGCGGCGACCGCCGGGCCCTGCGCGAAATGATCCGCGAACTCGAAGAAGAAGGCCGGCTGGGCAAGCGCGGCCGCAAGGGCTTTTCCGAGGCCGGCGCCCTGCCCCCCGTCGGGGTCGCCGATGTGATCGAGCGCGACGGCGACGGCGAACTGTATGTCCGCCTGGTCGAGGCCAGCGCCGACGCGCCGCGCGCCATCCTGATGCCCGACAAGTCCAAGCCCGGTCCTGCCCCTGGCCTGGGCGACCGGGTTCTGGTCAAGTTCCAGCGCGGCGACGAAGGCTGGGAGGCCCGGCTGATCAAGAAGCTGGACGTCGGCACGAACCGCGTCCTGGGCGTCATCCGCAAGTCGGCGCGCGAGACCCGCGTCGAGCCAGTCGACCGCCGCTCCAAGGACGTGCTTCTCGTGCCCCAGGCCCAGTCCGGCGACCTGCGCGACGGCGATCTGGTCCTGGCCGCCATCGAAAAGGGCGAGCAGCGGTTCGGTCCCAAGCGCGGCAAGATCCTGGAACATATCGGCAAGGAGGACGATCCCCGCGCCGCCTCCCTGATCGCCATCCACGCCCACGGCGTCCCGACCGGCTTCTCCGAGGCGGTCGAGCGCGAGGCCGAGGATCAGGCCCTGCCGACGCTGAAGGGGCGAGAGGACCTGCGCGAGGTTCCCTTCATCACCATCGACCCCGCCGATGCGCGCGACCACGACGACGCCGTCTATGCGGCGCGCGACGAGGATCCGAAGAACGAAGGCGGCTGGATCGTCTGGGTCGCCATCGCTGACGTCGCCGCCTATGTCCGCCCCGGAACCCATCTGGACCGCGAGGCGCGCGACAAGGGCAACTCGACCTATTTCCCCGACCGCGTCGAGCCGATGCTGCCCGAGGTTCTGTCGAACGGTCTGTGCAGCCTGAAAGAGGGCGAGAACCGCGCCTGCATGGCCGTGCGGATGGTCTTCGACAAGGACGGCCGCAAGGTGGGCCACAAGTTCGTGCGCGGGCTGATGCGGTCGCACGCCAAACTGTCTTACGAACAAGCCCAGTCCGCCATCGACGGCCAGACAGACGACGCCACCGGCCCGATCATGGAGGCCATCCTCTATCCGCTGTGGAACGCCTATCACGCCATGCTGAAGGGCCGGCTGAAGCGCAGCCCCCTGCAGATCGAATCCGCCGAGCGCCGCATCCGCATGGCCCCGGATGGCGGCATAGCCTCGATCGAGAAGCGCGCCTCGCTGGAGGCTCACCGGCTGATCGAAGAGATGATGATCCAGGCCAACGTCTGCGCCGCCGAGACGCTGGAGCAGAAGAAAACTCCGCTGATCTATCGGATCCACGACACGCCCAGCCAGGAGAAGATCTTCAACCTGGCCGACTTCCTGTCCACCATCGGCAAGCCGTGGAACAAGGGCGAGCCGGGCACGACCAAACGGTTCAACAAGCTGCTGGACGAGACCCGCGACACCGAACACGCCGATGTGGTCAACGAGGTGGTGCTGCGCAGCCAGATGCAGGCGATCTACAGCCCCGAGAACATCGGCCACTTCGGCCTGAACCTGGACCGCTACGCCCACTTCACCTCGCCGATCCGGCGCTATTCCGACCTGATCGTTCACCGCGGCCTGATCCGGGCGCTGAACCTGGGCAAGGACGGCCTGACGGACCGCGAGATCGCCGAACTGCCCGCCATCGCCGAGGGCGTGACCATGACCGAGCGCCGGTCGATGGCCGCCGAACGCGACGCCATGGACCGCTATATCGCCGCCTATCTGGAAGAACACGTTGGCGCGACCTTCACCGGGCGCATCACCGGCGTGACCCGGTTCGGCCTGTTCATCCGTCTGGACGAAACTGGCGCCGACGGCCTGGTTCCGGTTTCGACGTTGGGCAGCGAATATTTCGCCCACGACGACCGCGCCCACGCCTTGGTCGGCGAACGCACCGGCAAGCGTTTCACCCTGGGCCGCAAGGTCGAGGTCAAGCTGATGGAGGCCACCCCCGTCACGGGCGGCCTGGTGTTCGAAATGCTCAGCGAACCGGAGCCGCGCGATCCCAACGCCCCCGCCCCGCGCTATGGCGTCCGGGGACGCGGCGGCGACGGCCCGCCGATGCGCGGCAAGGGTCGCCCAGGCGGTCCCAAGCCCGCAAAGGGCGGCCGTCCCTCCGGCGGGCTGAAGGGCGTGCGCAAGGGCAAGCGGAAGTGACGCAAGGCCTCCTAATCCTCCCCCATCGGGGGAGGGGGACCGCGGAGCGGTGGAGGGGGCTAACCACGCACCGTGTCTGGGGTTCCCCCCCTCCACCACGCTGCGCGCGGTCCCCCTCCCCCGATAGGGGAGGATTGTGGTGACTGCCCCCTTCGACGCCGCTCAGGACCTCGCGGACGCTCCGCGCATCGGCGGCGCGCAGCGGCCCAAGGATGCGGCGACGCTGATCCTGACGCGGGGTGGGTCGCGGCCCGAGGTGCTGATGGGAAGACGGGCGCCGGGGCATGTGTTCATGGCGTCGAAATGGGTGTTTCCGGGCGGGCGGATCGACCGGAGCGACTTTACCGCCGCCGCGACAGGCGACCTGCCCTCCGATGTCGTGCGGCGGCTGGAAGGCGAGCTGCCGGCCCGCCGGGCGCGCGCCCTGGCGCTGACGGCGGTGCGCGAGACGTTCGAGGAGACCGGGCTGATCCTGGGGCAGGCCGCGCCGAGCGCCTCAGTCGCCGGACCGTGGCGGGAGTATCGGCAGGCGGGCGCCCTGCCCGATCTGTCGGTCCTGTCCTACATCGCCCGCGCCATCACCCCGCCGGGCCGGACACGGCGGTTCGACGCCCGGTTCTTCATGGCGCCGGCCGAGGCTCTGCTGAGTCCGGAACCGACCGCCGGGTCGGGCGAACTGGACGAGATCGCCTGGCTGCCGCTGGACGAGGCTCGCGCCTTGGACCTGCCCGCCATCACCCGTTTCGTGCTGGGCGAACTGGCGGAGCGGTTGGAACACCCGAACCGCCCCCTGCCCTTCGTGCGGATGGTGCGGGGCCGCCACACGGTCGAACACAGGGACTGACATGGCCGGATCGACGATCACCCTGCGCCTGACCATCGCCGATCCGGTCGCGGGCGTCGCCTACAGCCTGCAGGACAAGGCCAACATCCCGGTCGAGCCGTGCCTCGCCGGCGACGGACCGATCAGCTTCGATGCGCCGATCACCCTGTCCGACGACGGACGACTGACCGGCACGTTCGTGCGGCGCGAGGGGCCGTTGCGACGTTTCGTCTATATCGCCATCGGCACGTCTGCCGGCCAGCACGCCAGCGCATGGAGCCGACGCGCCAAGATCGACATCCACGACATTCCCGTCGATCTGCTGGCTCAGGCGCGCGAGGGTAAGGTGCTCGAAGTTATGCTGCCCGGCCGCGCGAAAGACGGCGGCCCGGCCTGCGCCACCGTGCGGCCGCTTCAGGCCTGGCGCGTCGTCTGATCCTTAGTCGGCGATCGGCTTCGTCAGGTCGAACTCGACGCGGAAATGGCGGTTGGGACGGCGCAGTTCATAGGCGAACATCCGATCCGGATGGACCTCCATCGCCCAGACATTTGTGGTCGAGACCGCCGCGTCATTGGCGTTGAACAGGGCGATCGATTCGGCGTCGACGGGAAACTCCTGCCGCTCGGCCGTGCCCGCGCCGGCCGTGTCGCCGCCATACCAGTGCAGCACGTCGGTCGTGCCGTCCTCGTGCCGGTGATCGTGCTTCAGCCGCAGGCCCGCGTCGGTCTTGGTCACGACCCAGGTGCGCGAGCGGTCGTCGCCCACAGCGAAGGGAATGCGCACCTCGTCCGCCGAACAGTCGCGGACGTGCATGATCAGCCGCTCGCTGGCGAACTTGGCGTCGGCGGCGTCGGTCGTGACGACCCGGCCTTCGAATCGCTGACCGCACAGGGCGTTCAGCCTGGCCAGGAACGAGTCCTGCGCAGGATCGGGGGCCGCAGCCGCAACGCCGGCGGACGAGAGGGAAACCAGGGCCGCAGCGGCCAGCAAGGATGCGATTTTCATACGGTCACACTATATGTGCATCCGACCGCATCAACGTGGCATCGCGCCCGTTGACTTTGGGGCGATCCTGAGTATGTTCCGCGCCTCTTATTTTAAGCGGCTTTCGCCGTCGCAGAGGTAATTCCGATGGCCAAACCGGCTTCCATCAAGATCCGCCTGAACTCCACGGCCGACACCGGCTTCTTCTATGTCACCAAGAAGAACGCCCGCACCATGACCGAGAAAATGGTCGTCAAGAAGTACGATCCCGTCGTGCGCAAGCACGTCGAGTTCAAGGAAGGCAAGATCAAGTAAGACCTTGATCTGCTGAGAATTGAAAACGCCCGGCTGGTCTCCAGCCGGGCGTTTTTCGTTGTCTGGAGGTTCGGTCAGGCCGCCTTGGCGATGACCTTGTTGCGGCCGGCGGCCTTGGCCTCATAGACGCCTTCGTCGGCGCGTTTCAGCAGGCCCTCGGGCGTGTCGCCGTCGCCGGTCGTGGCGGCCACGCCGATCGAGATGGTGATGGTGATCTGTTCCTTGCCGCCCATGACCCGGAACGGGGCGGAGGCGACGTCGCGGCGAATCCGTTCGGCGACGCGGCCTGCGTCTTCCAGGCTGGCGCCCGGCATGACGACCACAAACTCTTCCCCGCCCATCCGGCACGGCAGATCGACGGCGCGGACGTTGGTGGCCAGGCGCACGGCGAACTCGACCAGAACCTCGTCCCCGGCGTCATGGCCGAAGCTGTCGTTGACGGACTTGAAGTGGTCGATGTCCAGCACCAGCAAGGCGACCTGAGACCCGCCCTGGGCCGCGCGGCCGACCAGAGCCTGTAGCTGGCCGGTCATGTAGCGACGATTGTGCAGGCCGGTCAGGGCGTCTGTGACGGCCATTTCCATGCTGCTGTCCAGCTTCTGGCGCAGAAAGTCGGTATAGCGTTTACGTCGGATCTGAGTGCGGACGCGCGCCGACAGTTCCTCGGTATCGATGGGACGCGGCAGGATGTCGGCGGCGCCCAGTTCCAGCGCCTTGACCATGCGCGGCCGTTCGGCCGGCTCCACCACCGCCAGGATCGGCGCGCGGCGTGCGTCGCCCGACTTGGCCTGGGCCACGATCCGCAGGCCGTCGAAGCCGGCGGCGGCGACATTGACGATGATCAGATCCAGCGCCCCCTTGGCCGCGACCAGCGCCGCCTCGGGATCGGATTCGATGGTGACGCGGTGTTCGCCGCTCAGCTCAGCCGCCATCTTCTCGGCCTGGCGCATATCGTCATCGACGATCAGAACCCGCCCACCCTCGCTGCGAAGCCGCGCGGCGTTGTCCGAATCAACGCCCAGGCGCCGGCCGCTTTCCTCGCGTTCGCGCAGTTCGTCCATGACGTGCTTCAGCCGGGTCAGCGACTTGACCCGCGCGAACAGGATCACGTCGTCGATGGGCTTGGTCAGGAAGTCGTCGGCGCCCGCTTCCAGCCCCCTGATGCGGTCCTGACGGCCGTCCAGCGCGGTGACCAGCACCACCGGAATGTGACGCGTCTCGGCCTGGGCCTTCAGCCGACGACAGGTTTCGAACCCGTCCATGCCCGGCATCATGACGTCGAGAAGGATAAGGTCCGGCTGATGTTCGGCGGCGATGGCCAGGGCCGTCGCGCCGTCATTGCAGCTCAGCACATCGTAATATTCGATGGTCAGCTTGGCTTCGAGCAGGCGGACGTTCACGTCCACGTCGTCGACCACGAGAATGCGCGCGCTCATCCGAGGTGCTGCCGGATGGTTTCGAGGAAGTGCATCACCGAAATGGGCTTGGAGATATAGGCCTCGCACCCGCCCTGGCGGATACGCTCCTCGTCGCCCTTCATGGCGAAGGCGGTCACGGCGATGACGGGGATGTGGCTCAGCTCCTCGTCGTCCTTCAGCCACTTCGTGACTTCCAGGCCCGAGATTTCCGGGAGCTGAATATCCATCAGGATCAGATCGGGATGATGGGCGCGCGCCAGGGCCAAGGCCTGCAAGCCCTCTCGGGTCTGCAGGGTCTCGTAGCCCTGGGAATCAAGCAGATCATGAAAAAGCTTCATGTTCAGCTCGTTATCCTCGACGATGAGGACTTTCTTGGACATCATCACCTGACCTGCGCACCCCTCGAACACGGGACGCCTCGTTGGTCGCATTCGTAGGCGAGCAGTCTTAAGTTGGGGTGAAGCCAACCTTACGGAGACCTTAAGCGTGGCCATCAAGGCCATCTGTCGCGACTGCCTGTGGACCGGCGAAGACCCCGCCGGGCCGGCCGACCGTCGCTGCCCGGCGTGCGGGTCGCGGCGCATCGTCGCCGATCCCGAACTGGACCAGCTGTCCATCGCCCACATGGACTGCGACGCCTTCTACGCCTCGGTGGAGAAGCGCGACCGGCCGGAACTGCGCGACAAGCCGGTCATCGTCGGCGGCGGCAAGCGCGGGGTCGTCTCCACCGCCTGCTACGTCGCGCGCCAGTACGGCGTGGGCTCGGCCATGCCGATGTTCAAGGCGCTGAAGGCCTGTCCCGAGGCGGTGGTCATCAAGCCCGACTTCACCAAATACGTCTTCGAATCGCAGCGTATCCTCGGCGCGCTCGGCCGGCTGACGCCGCTGATCCAGCCGTTGTCGCTGGATGAGGCCTGGGTCGATCTGTCGGGCACCGAGCGGCTGAACGGCGGCCCGCCGGCGTTTCAGCTGATCCGTTTCCAGAAACAGATCGAGGAGGAGACCGGCCTGACCGTCTCCATCGGCCTGGCCCCCAACCGCTTCCTGGCCAAGATGGCGTCGGAGATGGACAAGCCCCGCGGATTCTCCGTCGTCGGCGCCGCCAACGCCCAGGCCCTGCTGGCGCCGCGCCTCGTCACCACCCTGCCCGGCGTCGGTCCGGTGTTCGGCAAGGCGCTGCGCAGCGACGGCTATTCGACCATCGGCGATCTGGCCCGGGCGGATGTGCGCGATCTGGTCAAACGTTACGGCGAATCGGGCCTGCGCCTGCACGAACTGGCTCACGCCCGCGACGCCCGCGCCGTGAACCCCGAGCGCGACCGCAAGGGGATGAGCGCCGAGACCACCTTCAACGAAGACCTGACCTCATCTGAGGCGCTGGAGGCGGAGCTGTGGCCCCTGTGCGAGAAGCTGGCGTCCAAGGCCCGGCGCGACGACGTCGCCAGCCGGGTTCTGGTGCTGAAGCTGCGCCGCACCGATTTCAAGATCGTCACCCGCCGCATCACCCTGCCCGATCCGGTCCAGACGGCGCGCGCCCTGTTCGCCGCCGGGCGGGATCTGCTGAAGCCGGAACTGGGCCCGTCCTATCGGCTGATCGGCATCGGCATGGCCGACGTCCAGGACGCCGAGGATGCGCCCGTCGGCCTGTTCCAGACCCCCGAGACCCGCACCCTGAAGACCGAACGCGCCATCGACAAACTGCGCGAGAAGTTCGGCAAGGACGCCGTGGTGGCGGGGCGCGCGCTGAAGCCGTAGGAAGCGCCATGGACCTCGCCAAACGCGCCTATGACCACGGCTTTCGCCTGGACCCCATCGTCCGCAGCCTGCTGGATACCGACTTCTACAAGCTGCTGATGCTGCAGATGATCTGGCGCGAGCATCGCGACGTGCCGGTCGTCTTCCAGGTCATCAACCGCACCAAATCCGTCCGCCTGGCCGACGAGATCGACATCGACGCTCTGCGCGAGCAGCTGGATCACGCCCGCACCCTGCGCTTCACCAACAAGGAACTGGTCTGGCTAGCGGGCAACAGCTTCTATGGGGTGAAGCAAATCTTTTCGCCCGACTTCATCGCCTGGCTGACCGACTATCGCCTGCCGGACTATGACCTGTCGGTTCAGGGCGGGCAGTATGTCCTGACCTTCTCGGGCGGCTGGGCCGAGGTGACGCTGTGGGAGATCCCGGCGCTGGCGATCCTGAACGAGTTGCGTTGCCGCGTCGGCATGCGGCGGCTGGGCCGGTTCGAGCTGGACATTCTCTATTCGCGCGCCAAGACGCGGCTGTGGTCCAAGGTCGAGCGGCTGCGCGCCTTGCCCGACCTGGCCCTGTCCGACTTCGGCACGCGGCGGCGCCACGGTTTCCTGTGGCAGCGCTGGTGCATCCAGGCGCTGAAGGAAGGCCTGGGATCGTCCTTCATCGGCACATCCAACGTGCTGCACGCCATGGAGAATGATCTGGAGGCTATCGGCACCAACGGACACGAACTGCCGATGGTGATGGCGGCGCTGGCGCCCGACGATGTGGCGCTGGCCCAAGTCCCCTATGACGTTCTGGACGAGTGGCGCAGGCATTATGCGGGCAATCTGCTGATCGTCCTGCCCGACGCCTTCGGCACCGAGGCGTTTCTGGAGCAGGCGCCCGATTGGGTGGCGGACTGGACCGGATTCCGTCCCGACTCGGCTCCGCCCATTCCGGCCGGAGACCGCTTGATCGACTGGTGGCGGGCGCATGGCCGCGATCCGAAGGACAAGCTGCTGATCTTCTCGGACGGGATGGATATTGACGGCATCGAGGCGACCCATGCCCATTTCCACGGTCGCGCCCGGCTCAGTTTCGGCTGGGGCACCAATCTGACCAACGACTTCCGCGACTGTTCGCCCGCCTTCGCGCCGGAGCTGGAGCCCATCTCCCTGGTCTGCAAGGTGGTCGAGGCCGGCGGCCGGCCCGCCGTCAAACTGTCGGACAACCCGGAAAAAGCGGTCGGCGACCCGGCCGAGATCGAACGCTATCGCCGGGTTTTCGGCGTGCGCGGCCTGACCGCCCAGCCTGTCACGGTCTGAAACCCTGCCTTAAGCCCGTTGGGCCATAAGGGCGGGATGAACGCCTTTCTCGACAAGATGCGTCGCCGCGCCGGCCGCTATCTCGACGTCCGCCCCGCCATGGTCCAGCCCGCGCGCGGCGTCCTCAGCCTGTCGTTCGACGACATCCCCGCATCGGCCTGGACCGAGGCCGGACCGATTCTGGCCCAGCACGGGGTCAAGGCGACCTATTATGTCTGCGGCGGCCTGGCGGGCGGTCACAATCTGGACCTGCCGCAGTTCGAGGTGGAGCATCTGCAGGCGCTGCATGAGGCGGGTCACGAGGTCGGCTGCCACACCTATGAACACGTCTCGACCCTGACCCTGTCGCCGACCGAACTGGACGCCAGCCTGGGCCGCAACGCCGCCTGGGTGGCCGAGCGGTTGGACGGGTATCAGATGCAGACCTTCGCCTATCCGTTCGGCGACTGCGCCCTGGGGTCCAAGGCGATCATCGACAAACGCTTCCTATGCGGGCGCGGCGTGCGCGATGGGATCAACGCCGGCCGCGCCGACCGCAACCTGCTGCAGGCCATCGGCCTGGAGAGCCGTCGTCTGCCCGGTTACGATCTGGAGGCGCTGGTGGCGGAGACGGCGGCGTCCAAGGGCTGGCTGATCGCCTATGGTCACGACGTCAGCGACGCCCCGACGCCCTACGGCTGCCGTCCCGAGGATATCGACCGGCTGATCCGCCTGGCCAAGGCGGCCGATCTGGACATCCAACCGGTCGCGGCGGCGTGGCGGATGGCGACGGCCTGACGTTTCAGCCGGCCTTGCGCCGATCCGCCCAGGCGATCAGTTCCTTGCGGGGCCAGATCATCAGCCAGGATCGGGCGGTGTATTCCCCGCTGTCGATCAGCGCCTTGCGCGACGCCGAGGCCGTCGCAGCCCGTTCCGTGTGGATCGGCGCCGGTCCCTGGTGGACCATGAAGGCGCCGCCGTTCAGGGGGTTGAGCCGCAGGTGCGCCAGGCGCGGGCTGATCTCGGTCAGGGGCGGGTCGTAGAACCAGCTGGAGCCAATCATCCCCGCCAGTTCCGGGCGCGCGCGGCAAAGCTCCGCCGCCGTCGCCCAGGCCTCGTTCCAGCCGTCCTCGTTGAAGCCCCGCAGCCAGCGGCTTTCGGTGTGCACCTCCAGCCACGGCTCGCGCTTTGCGCCCGCAGCCAGATAACGGAACAGGGGTTTCACGCCCCAGCCGTCGCGGACATGTTTGACGATCTGGCCCGGTCCGACCGGCGAACTCAGGTCGATCACCTGGCTCTTTGCGCCCGGCACGCTCAGCGCCAGGGTGAACCGCACGTCCTTGGACCAATGGTCGAAGACGTAGTCGCCTTCGGCCTTGTCCAGAAACGCCGCCAGTTGTTCGATCCAGTAGGGATACAGCGTCATAACCTCGGCCGGCAGGCTCATCGCCGCCGCGCGGTCGGGCAGTTGCAGCGCCCAGGCGGCGACCAGGCCACGACGCACGTGGTCCGATGCGTCCGCGCCCAACAGGGCGTCCACCGCCTTGGCCGGCATTTCGAAATCCCAGTGCGGCGCGGCCTCGGCGGCCTTGTACGCCGCCGGACCGGCGACGGCGTCCACGCGCGCCCGGTCGTCGGGGGACAGTCGCGCCAGCACGGCATGGAAGACGGCGACATCGGGGGTCAGGTGCATATCCATGATCGGCACAATGACACGGCGCGGTTGGCGAACCTTTAAAGCCGCGCGACGGACGTGACGCCGCCCTTGCCGCGCGCTAAACCGCGCCCAGATAAAAGGAGCCCCCATGAGCATCGAAGCCCGTATCGCCGAACTCGGCCTCACCCTGCCGGAACCCGCCAAGCCGGTGGCCAGCTATGTCTCCTATGTCCGCTCGGGCAATCAGGTCACCATCTCCGGCCAGCTGTCGAACGACGCCTCGGGCGGGATCAAGGGCACAGTCGGCGTGGACGTGACGCCGGAACAGGCCACGGAGGCGGCCCGCCTGTGCGGTCTGAACCTGATCGCCCAGATCAAGGCGGCCTGCGACGGCGATCTGGACCGGGTGGTCCGCATCGCCAAACTGGGCGGCTTCGTTCAGGCTGGCCCCGATTTCATCGCCATTCCCGCCGTCATCAACGGCTGCTCGGACCTGATGGTCGAGGTCTTCGGCGACGCGGGCAAGCACGCCCGTTCGGCCGTCGGCGTCTACAAGCTGCCGCTCGGCTTCGCCGTCGAGATCGATGCGATCGTGGAGATCCGCTGATCTATCAGATCTCGGTTCACGAAGGGATCGCCGACATCGGCCGCGAGGCCTGGGACGCGTGCGCGCAGCCCACTGGCGATCCCTTCGTCTCCTATGATTTTCTGAACGCCTGCGAAGCGTCAGGCAGCGCCGCGCCTCGCCAAGGCTGGGCGCCACGTCACCTGGCCCTGCGGGGTGACGACAACGCCGTTCTCGGCGTCATGCCCCTCTATCTGAAGGGCAACAGCCAGGGCGAATACGTCTTCGACCACAGTTGGGCCGACGCCTATGAGCGGGCTGGCGGGCGTTATTATCCCAAGCTGCTGGGCGCCGTGCCGTTCACCCCGGCGACCGGCCCGCGCTTCCTGAACCATCCCGACACCGACGCCGCCACGGTGCGTCAGGCGCTGATCCAGGGGGCGATGACGCTGGTCGAGCGACTGGGCGTGTCGTCCCTGCACGTCAACTTCCCGACCGAGCCGGAATGGTCGGCCATGGCCGAGGCGGACCTGCTGCCGCGCCAGGACATCCAGTTCATCTGGAAGAACAACGGCTATCGGACCTTCGACGATTTCCTCGCCGCCCTGTCGGCCAACCGCCGCAAGACCATCAAGCGCGAGCGCCGCGACGCCCAGGCCGATCTGGACATCCGCGTCCTGACCGGCGCCGACATCACCGAGGCGCACTGGGACGCCTTCTTCGCCTTCTATATGGACACCGGCTCGCGCAAATGGGGCCAGCCCTATCTGACGCGCGACTTCTTCAGCCGCGTCGGCGCAACCATGGCCGACCGGATCGCCCTGGTGATGGCGTTTAGGGACCAGACGCCCATCGCCGGCGCCCTGAACTTCATCGGCCGCGACGCCTTGTACGGCCGCCAGTGGGGCACGCTGGAAGACGTGCCCTTCCTGCATTTCGAGCTCTGCTACTATCAGGCCATCGACTTCGCCATTTCGCGCGGCCTGTCCCGCGTCGAGGCCGGCGCCCAGGGCGATCACAAGATCGCGCGCGGCTACTTGCCCTCCCCCGTCTATTCCGCCCACTTCATCGCCGACCCGGCCCTGCGCGATCCCGTCGCCCGCTATCTGGACGGCGAACGCCCGGCGATGCAGGCCGAGATGGCGGCGATGACCGAGGACCTGTCGCCCTACAAGGCCACATAGAAAAAGGCCCGGCTGTTTCCAGCCGGGCCTTCCGCATTTGATCCTTCGAGGATCAGGCCGTCTCTTCTTCCTCGGCCTTCGCAGGCGCGTTGGCGCTGGCGATGTCGAAGTCGATCTTGCCGTCCTTCAGCTGGACCTTGACGTGTCCGCCGCGCGTCAGACGTCCGAACAGGATGTCGTCGGCCAGCGGCTTCTTGATCGAGTCCTGGATGACACGCGCCAGCGGACGCGCGCCGTACAGTTCGTCGAAGCCGTTCTTGGCCAGCCAGTCGGCCGCCTCGTCGGTCAGTTCGATGGTGATGTTGCGATCCGCCAGCTGGGCTTCCAGCTGAAGGATGAACTTGGTCACCACCGAGCGGATCGTGTCGGCCTGCAGCGGCTTGAAGGCCACGATGGCGTCCAGGCGGTTCCTGAACTCCGGCGCGAACAGGCGCTGGATGGCCTTGTCGTCCTCGCCCTCGACCTTGCCCCGGCCGAAGCCGATAGAGGCGCGGGCGTTGTCGGCGGCCCCGGCGTTGGTGGTCATGATCAGGATGACGTTCCTGAAATCGACCTTCTTGCCGACCGCGTCGGTCAGCATGCCGTTGTCCATCACCTGCAGCAGGATGTTGTAGACATCCGGGTGCGCCTTCTCGATCTCGTCCAGCAGCACCACCGAGTGCGGGTGCTGATCGACGGCGTCGGTCAGAAGCCCGCCCTGGTCATGGCCGACATAGCCGGGAGGCGCCCCGATCAGGCGGCTGACGGTGTGGCGCTCCATATATTCTGACATATCGAACCGCTGCATCTCGATGCCCAGGGTGGCGGCAAGCTGCTTGGCCACCTCGGTCTTGCCGACGCCGGTCGGACCGCTGAACAGGAAGCTGCCGATGGGCTTGTTCGGATCGCGCAGACCCGCCCGCGCCAGCTTCATCGCCGCCGAGACCTGTTCGATGGCCTGCTCCTGGCCGAACACCGCACGCTTCAGATCGACCTCAAGCTCGCGCAGGCTTTCGGTGTCGGACTTGGACACCGACTTAGCCGGGATGCGCGCCATCTTGGCGATGACGGCCTCGACCTCCTTCTGGCCGATGACCTTCTTGCGCTTGGATTCGACCAGAAGCATCTGGCCGGCGCCCGCCTCGTCGATCACGTCGATCGCCTTGTCCGGCAGTTTGCGGTCCGTCATGTAGCGGGCCGACAGCTCGACTGCGGTGCGGATGGCGCTGTCGGTATAGCGGACCTTGTGGTGCTGCTCGTAGTAGGTCTTCAGACCCTTCAGGATCTTCACCGTATCTTCGACCGTCGGCTCGTTGACGTCGATCTTCTGGAAGCGACGCACCAGGGCGCGGTCCTTCTCGAAGTGCTGGCGATATTCCTTGTAGGTCGTCGACCCCATGCAGCGCAGCGAACCCGACGCCAGGGCCGGCTTCAACAGGTTGGAGGCGTCCATGGCCCCGCCCGAGGTCGCGCCGGCGCCGATCACCGTGTGAATCTCGTCGATGAAGAGGACCGCGTTCTCGTGGTTCTCCAACTCCTTGACCACCTGTTTCAGGCGTTCCTCGAAGTCGCCGCGATAGCGAGTGCCGGCCAGCAGTGCGCCCATGTCGAGCGAATAGATGGTGGCGTCTTTGAGGACGTCGGGCACCTCGCCGTTGACGATCTTGCGAGCCAGACCTTCGGCGATGGCGGTCTTGCCGACGCCGGGGTCGCCGACCAGCAGCGGGTTGTTCTTGGTGCGGCGGCACAGGATCTGGATCGAGCGATCCACCTCGGCCTGGCGACCGATCAGCGGATCGACCTTGCCCTGGCGCGACTTCTCGTTGAGGTCCACGCAATAGGCTTCCAGCGCCTCGCCGCCCGACTTGACGGCCGAGGCGTCCTCGGCCTCCTCAGGCGAAGAGCCCTTGGCGGGACGGGCCTCGTTGGCGCCGGCCTTCTTGGCGATGCCGTGGGCGATGAAGTTGACCGCGTCATAGC
Organism: Brevundimonas sp. PWP3-1b1; assembly: GCF_049896065.1. NCBI lineage: Bacteria > Pseudomonadati > Pseudomonadota > Alphaproteobacteria > Caulobacterales > Caulobacteraceae > Brevundimonas > Brevundimonas sp. PWP3-1b1. The sequence continues at coordinate 1,965,515 of NZ_JAFCTO010000001.1, forward strand.
GCGTCATGTCCTGCTCTTGCAGGAAGTAGGCGGCGTGGCTTTCACGCTCCGAGAAGATGGCGACCAGCACGTTGGCGCCGGACACTTCCTCGCGGCCGGACGACTGGACATGGATCACGGCCCGCTGGATCACGCGCTGGAAGCCGGCGGTCGGCTTGGCGTCCTCGCCGTCGGCCGTGGCCAGGGCGGCGAGATCGTTGTCGACATACAGGGTCAGCGCCGCTTTCAACGCAGTCAGATCGACGTTGCAGGCCTGCATCACGCCGGTCGCGTCGGGATCGTCGATCAGCGCGAGCAGCAGGTGCTCAAGCGTTGCATATTCGTGCCTGCGCGCATTGGCGTATCCCACCGCGCGGTGCAGGGTTTCTTCGAGAGGACGGGAAAATGAAGGCATCGGGAGGTTCCTCTCAGTCCTTTTCCATCGTGCATTGCAGAGGGTGCTGGTGTCGGCGCGCGGTCTCGATGACCTGCGCGACCTTGGTCTCGGCGACCTCGTAGGTGAAGACGCCGCAGACGCCCACGCCATGCTGATGCACATGCAGCATGATGCGGGTGGCCTCTTCGCGGCTCTTCTGGAAGAACCGCTCCAGCACATAGACGACGAATTCCATCGGCGAATAATCGTCGTTCAGGATCAGCACCCGATAGAGCGAGGGCTTCTGAAGCTTGGGCTTTGTTTCGGTGACGGTGGCGGCGCCTGCGCCGCCCCCGGTATCACCGGGCCTTTGTATGGGCATTCGTATTCCGTAATCGGGGAGTCGTCTTGTCTCCAACAGATAGGGAATGATGGCCTGAATTGAAGCGGCGTCCAGTCACGGGTTTCGTGAACGGCTTCTGACCAAAATTTCACGTGATCGCGGCGCGCGTTGGACACAGGTTGAAGCCTTCAAAAGAAAGCCTAGACATCGCCATGCCTGTTGCCCTTTTCGCCGCGGTCGCCATCGCCGTCATGCCGCCGAGCAATCCGCTGGAAACCGCAGTGATGGCGGCGGACACCCGTTTGTTCGATCTGTTTTTCGAAGGCTGCGACCCTGCGGGCCTTCGCACAATGCTGACGGATGATTTCGAGTTCTTCGATGATCGCGGCGGCCTAGTTGCGACCGACGCCGACGGCTTCGTCGAACAATATGCAGGTCGCTGTCGGGACCGCAGCGCGCCCGACGCCTGGCGTTCACGCCGTAAGGCCTTGGTCGATACCTTGGCCATCTATCCCGTCCAAGACTATGGGGCGGTCGAGACGGGAGAACACGTCTTTTACGAACGTCAGGGCGACGGACCGGAAACCCGGGTCGGGCGCGCCCGATTCACACAGATGTGGAAGCAGGAGGGCACGGATTGGAAGTTGGCGCGCGTCTTCAGCTACGACCATTCCGCCCTGCCATAGAAACGAAAAAAGCCCCGAAGCGAACTCCGGGGCCTTCTCGATCCGTAGAGGACGCCGTGTTTAGCGGGCGGCCTGGAAGGTTTCGACCGAAGCGGTGACGCGCTCGTTGATCGGCTTGATGCTGTCCTTGACCGTGGCGGTGACGATCTCGTTCGTCTTGGTCAGTTCGGCGACATAGCGCTCCATCGACTTCTTGGCCCAGGCGGTCTGCAGCTCGAAGAACTCCTGCACCGAACGGGCGGTCGACAGTTCCTTGGAGGCGGCGACGCCTTCTTCCCAGGACGACTTGGCGAAGCCCAGCGCCTGCTGCGACAGGGCCTCGGCGCCCTTTTGGGCGACTGTGGCCGACTCGACCATGGCGTCCAGGTTCTTCTTGCCGTGCGCATTCAGCTCGGCCAGCGAGGCGGTCGATTTCTCGATGCCTTCACGGAAGGCTTGGGTGCCTGCAGCCTGCATGGTTTCGGCCTGAGCCTTGACCTTGGCGGCGGCCGAAGTCGCGGCTGCGGTGGCTTGATCGGCAGTCTTCTTCACGTTTTCGGTGGCGTCGGCCATGGTCGTCTCTCCGGTGATGTGACCCGTGAGCACGGGCGCTGGGCGGAAATTTCAGGCGAGGATGGTCCTCGCAGGCCTCTCTTATGCTGCAAGTGCGAAGGTTTTTCAAGCTTATTGTGCAACGCACCATATTATCGATGATAACCTTGGTCATCGGGTCAAATTCCCGTTGACGAGCGGTTAACCACCACGAAACCCGCGCTTCCTATGCTAGCTCTTTCTTCGTGACGGCCGGGGGGCCTGTCGCACCCTGTTCACCGAGGGGTTGTCCCGCCCATGATCGCTTTTCTCCGCCGTGGCCTGTTCGCCGTTCTTGCGCTGTCGCTCGTTCTGGGTGCGAATTCAGTGCCGATCGCGGCCCAGTCGCAGGAGAACAGCCGCTACGCCGCCATCGTCATCGACGCCGCCACCGGCGAGGTTCTATTTGCGCGCAACGCCGACAGCCGCCGCTATCCGGCGTCCCTGACCAAGATGATGACCCTGTATCTGACGTTCGAGGCCCTCTCTCAGGGCAAGGTGAACGTGAACGACGTGCTGACGATCTCGCCGCGCGCCGCCTCGCAGCCGCCGTCCAAGCTGGGCCTCGCCGCCGGCCAGACCATCACCCTGGATAACGCCATGCGCGCCACGGCGGTGCGGTCCGCCAACGACATGGCCCTGGCCATCGGCGAACACATCGGCGGGTCGGAAGCTCGCTTCACCAACATGATGACCCTGAAGGCGGAACAGCTGGGCATGACCCAGACCCGCTATTTCACCGCCAATGGCTTGCCCGACGCGCGCCAGATCACATCGGCGCGCGACCAGGCCATCCTGGCCCGCGCCATCATGCGTGATTTCCCGCAATATTACAGCTACTTCGGCCTGCACGACTGGGCCTATAACGGTCGCAACTATCGCAACACCAACGGCCTGCTGCCCACCGGGCGCGGCTATGACGGCATGAAGACCGGCTATACCAACGCCTCGGGCTACAATCTCGCCGCCTCGGCCGTACGCGACGGACGCCGACTAATCACCATCGTGTTGGGCGGCCGCTCAACCGCCAGCCGCAACGCCCACGTCGCCGAACTGATGGACACCGGCTTCGAGGTCGAACGCCGTCGCGCCCAGGGCGAACGGATACAGATTGCCCAGACCTTCTTCGAACAGCGTGGCTTCGGCGTCGGCAGCGTCTCGGCCGACGCTCCGATCGCCTATGCTTCGGTCAACGACGACGAAGACGGCATCGGCGCCGAATCCACCGCCGTCGCCTATACGGCGGCCCCTCCGCCCGCTGCCCTGCCGACCCGCGTCGCCCCTGCCCCCTCGGAACGCGCCGCCAGCCAGCGCGCCGCCGCAACCGCACAGGCCGTCGGCCAGGCCGCCGCCTCCTCTTCGAACGCCCGCGCGCCCCAAAATGTCACCGCCTCTCTGAACGGCGCGCCGTCCAGCGCGGCCGTCGCGCCCTCGACCACGCCGCGTCGCGCGACCCCGCCCCCGGCGCGAGAGCCCGCACGCGCAGCCGCCCGCGCGCCCGCCGGACGTTGGGCGGTTCAGGTCGGAGCCTTCCGCGAGGAGAAGGTCGCCACCGACTGGTTGACCGAGGTCAATCGCCGCTTCCGCAGCCAGTTCGCCACCGCGGAACGCAACGTCCAGACCGCCGGCGACTGGTATCGCTCGCGCTTCGTCGGCCTGACGGAAGCCGGGGCCAAGACCGCCTGCGAGGCCCTGGCCGAACGCCGCGTCACCTGCATGGTCATCGGCCCCGACTGACGCGATCCAGAGCGAGAACAAATGTTCTTGCTTTGTTCCAGATGATGTCGCATCGTCCTTCCCATGGAAACCGCCAAGGGAAGAGGGGCGCGTTCGAATGCGACCGGCCGCTACGAGCCTGAACAGCATCAGTCGTTCGACGACGGCTGGACGCGCGACGACGCCGAGACCGCGCCGCTGCGCACCACCCTCACCCCGGAGCATGCCCGCACCATCATCGCCCGGAACGACAGCCCGGACATCGGATTCGACCGCTCCATCAACCCTTACAAAGGTTGCGAACATGGCTGCATCTACTGTTACGCCCGTCCGTCCCATGCCTGGATGGGCCTATCCCCGGGCCTGGATTTCGAGAGCCGGATCTTCTTCAAGCCCCAGGCCGCAAGTCTGCTGGAACAGGCGTTCCTCGCACCCCGATACCGGTGCAAACGCATCCACATAGGCGGAAACACCGATCCCTATCAGCCGGTGGAGCGCGATCTGAAATCCACGCGCTCGATCCTGGAGGTCATGCAACGCTTCAATCACCCGTTCAGCATCATCACCAAGTCGGTGTTGATCGGGCGCGACGCCGACATCCTGGGGCCGATGGGCAAGGCGGGGCTGGCCTCGGCCTTCGTCTCCATCACCACCCTGGATCGGGGTCTGGCCCGCGCGATGGAGCCCCGCGCCTCCACCCCGGCGAAAAGGCTGGAGGCCATAAGCCGCCTGGCGGATGCGGGCTGTCCCGTCGGCGTCGGGTTCGCGCCCGTCATCCCCGGCCTGAACGACCACGAACTGGAATCCATTCTGGAAGCCGCCGCAAAGGCCGGGGCGACGCGGGCCATGTACGTCACCCTGCGTCTGCCGCTGGAAATCAAGGATCTGTTTCGCGAGTGGCTGGCCGACGCCCGACCAGACCGGGCCGCGCGTGTCATGTCCCTGATCCGCCAGACTCGCGGCGGCAAGGATTACGACGCCGACTGGTCCCAGCGCATGAAGGGAACCGGCCCGGTCGCCGAACTGATCGGCGCGCGGTTCAAGGCCGCCGTCAAACGCTACGGCCTCGACACGCCTCACCGCCTGCTGGACGAAGCCCAGTTCCGCGTGCCCGCTGACGCCCGGCCGCAGATGGATCTTTTCGACCTCCCCCTCGACAAGATTGCCTGAACCTACACCTGAGGTTAGCGTCACGCATCCTTGGGGGGTTTCATGATCAAGCGTCTGTCTGCGACCGTCGCCGCCCTGTGTCTATCCGGCGTCTTGGCCGGGTGCATGACCGTCAGCGTGCCGGAGGGGCAGTTTTTCTATCCCGACGCCCGCGTGACGGCCGAGAAGATGGTGCTCACGCCCGGCCCCGCCATTCCCGGCGCCGAGGTTCTGTCCCTGCCTTATTCCGGGGGCGCTGTCGCCGCGACGCGGGTGCGGATGGGAAAGTCCGACGCGCCGCTGATCCTTTACTGCGGCGGCAACCTGTTCCGGCGCGACGTCAACGGCGCGCAGGTGGCGACCGAACTCGCCCCGTTCGGCGACGTGCTGATGTTCGACTACCCCGGCTCGGGCGACACGCCTGGACAGGCGAACTTCGCGACATACAGGTCCGCTGGCGCGGTCATCGCGGCGACCGCTCGCGCGCAAGCCGACGCCGAGGGCCGTAAACTGATCGCCTGGGGGCATTCTCTGGGCGGCCCGATCTGCGCTGAAGCCGCGCGGGTCATACGCGCCGACTCCCTTGTGCTTGAGGCGACCACGCCCACCGCCCGCGACGCTGTGAACGAGATGATCGGCCTATGGCGGCCTCTGGTCCGTGTCCAGTTGGCCGATGCCTTGGCAACCGTGGACGTGCCGGCGACGCTGGACGGCTATCCGGGCAAGGTCGTCGTCCTGGAAGCCGGTCGCGACGAGACCCTGCCGCCAGCGCTCAGCCGAAAACTGGCTCAGGATCTTGAGACGCGCGGCGTAAATGTCGAGCGTCTGGTGTTTCCCCGCGCGGACCATGGCGACATCCCGGCGCAGCCGAACTTCGTCGCCCGCGTCGCCGCAGCTCTTAATTAATCGTCCGCCGCTGACGGGTCGATGGCGCGGGTGACCAGGTCGCGCCAGGTCGGATCGGTATCGTCGACCAGATCGACATCCTCCAACAGAGCCACCGCCCCCTCGCCGTCCGGCAGGATCAGGCCAAGGACCTCCATCTCCTCGCCGTCAGGGCCAAGGTGGCTCTCTGCCTGCACGGCCACCGCCGCCTGCTCGCCGTCCTCCTCCCACCAGATCACGGGCTGGGGCAGCTCCATAACGATCGGGCGCGGATCATCCGTCTCCCCCAGGGCGAAAACGGCCCGGCGCGCCTGGACGTCGTCCAGGGTCGCGACGGCGCCGACGAACGGCTTCAGCCGCGCCCAATCGTCGGCGTCGAAGCCGCCGCCATCCTCATCGTTCTGATCGTCCATGGTCATCGCCTGAACACCCCCACCAGTTCGACATGCGACGACCACAGGAACTGGTCGATCGGCGTGACCGTCTCCAGCCGAAACCCGGCGTTGATCAGCACGCGGGCGTCACGAGCAAAGGTTTGAGGGTTGCACGACACCCCGACCACGACCGAGGCCTTCGTATCCGCGATCTGCGCCGTCTGGTCGATGGCCCCGGCGCGCGGCGGGTCGAACACGATGGCGTCGCACCCTTTGAGATCATATGGATTGAGCGGCCGGCGGAACAGGTCGCGCGCCTCGGCGGTGATGGCCTTCAGTCCCTTGGCCGAGCCGACGGCGGCCTTCAGCGCGTCGATGCCTGGTTTGGACGCGTCCGCCGCGATCACTGGCGCTACCGTCGCCAATGGGAAGGTGAAGGCGCCCGCACCGCAAAACAGGTCGGCGATCTTCCTGGCCCCCTTCACCGCCGCCACCGCGCGGGAGGTCATCGCGTCTTCCGCCTGGGGCACGGCCTGCAGAAAACCGCCGGCCGGGAGGGAGACCGTCGCCGGGCCGAACGCCACCTTGGGCTGACGCGCCATGACCAGGGTCTCGCCCGCCAGGCTGAGCCGCGCCAGATCGGCCCGGTGCGCCGCCTGGATGGCCTTCCACTGAGCATCGGCCGACAGCCCGCCGCCCGAGCGCCGCTCGACCCCCGTCACATCGACGTCCAGCCCCGACAGGGTCCAGGTGACATGCAGGGTCGGCGCGGATTTCGGATGTTCGAAGAAGGCCGCGGCCAACTCGGCCAGCGCCGGAATGGCCGCCACGATCCGGGGATCGGCGACGGGACAGGCCCGCACCTCGACCAGCCGCCACGAGCGACGCGCCTTGAACCCCAGCACCACGCGACCATCCTGGGTCCGCCGGGCGTGAAGCGCCACGCGGCGACGGCTTCCGGGCGGCGTCGCCACCGTCGCCTCGATCTCGGTCTCGATCCCCTCGCGCGCCAGCGTCAGCCGAACCTGCTCACGCTTCCAGTCTAGATACGGTCCCTCGGACCAGTGCTGAAGCGAGCACCCCCCGCAATCGCCATATTGCGGCGAAACCGGTGCGATCCGGTCGCGGCTGGGGGTGACGATCTCGACCTGCTCCAACCGGCCGTCCACGACCACGCCGCGCACCGTTTCGCCGGGCAGGGTCAGGCTGGCGAAGACTGGCCCCGACGGCGTCTGGGCGACGCCGTCGCCCTGGCCGCCGACGCGGTCGATCGTGAAGATATCCATCGGCGGGCTTCTAGCCGCGCGCCCCTTGCTTCTCAACCCGCGCGGCGTTTTGCGGACGCCATCGCGGGCTCGTGCAAGATGAACGAATATGAACGAGCCGATCAATTGCCGTTCAGCTTCGCGGCGGTAAATCTCTCTGCAACGAGACACGAGGCTTTGCCGTTAACGATTGACGGAAACCGTTCGGTCCTCAGAGGTTTGGAAAATGCGTCTCACCAAAACATCGCTCGCCGCAGTCGCCGCCCTGGCGCTCGGCGTCACGGCCGCCCCGCTCACGGCGTCGGCGCAAGTCTATTACGGCAACGGCTACAGCCAGAACTACGGCACCGGCTCGTATGCTCCATCCTACAACTACGGGCGCGGCTATCAGCAGTCCTACGACCCCTGCGCGCGTGAACGCCAGGGTCGTACCGGCGCCGGTGCAGTGATCGGCGGCGGCGCGGGCGCCGTCATCGGCTCGCAACTGGCCGCGCGCGGTCGTCGCACCGAAGGCAGCATCCTGGGCGGCGTCCTCGGCGCCGTGGTCGGGTCGCAGGTCGGCCGATCCAGCTCGGACGCCTGCCGCAGCTACCAGAGCAGCTATGGCCAGAGCAGCTATGGTTCGAATGGCTACTACGCCCAAGGCTACAGCCAGCCGAGCTATGGCTACTACGACGATCGCTACACCGGCGATCAGGGCTATCGTTACGACGATCGTCGCGACGACTACGCCTACGACCGTGGCGGCTATTACGACGACCGCTCGCGCCCGGTCGAATCCTATCAGAATTCAGACGGATGCCGTCTGGCCGAAAGCCAGGTCCGTTTGCCCGATGGTCGCACGGACACTCGATATGTCCGCACCTGCCCCGACCAGTACGGCCGCTATCGCGTCGTCGATTAATTTTCAGCCCCCCTGTCGATCGACGACGTGACGGGAGCCGCCGGAGGATCAGTCCTCCGGCGGTTTCTCTTTGTTCTGGGACTATCGCGCTTCGCGCGACTTGAGCGCATCTTGGTGGGCTATCGGCCTTCGGCCTACTTGAGCCCGTGTTTGAGGGCTATCGGCCCTCGCGCGACTTGACGTCTAGCCCGGCTTCTTTGCCCACAACAGGAACTCGACATTGCCGTCGCCGCCGGTGATGGGGCTCTCGGTCGTCGCCTGCACGATCCAGCCCATCGCCTCCAGCCAGTCCCGCACACGTTCGACGGCGGCGGCGTGGGCGGCGGGATCCTTGACCACCCCCTTCTTGCCGCCACCGGGACCGTCGGCCTCGAACTGCGGCTTGACCAGCGTCACCAGATCCGCCCCCGGCGCAGCCAGATCCAGAGCGGCGGGCAGCACCTTGATCAGGCTGATGAAGCTGGCGTCGCACACGATCAGCGACGGCGCCTCCGGGATCAGATCCGGCGTCAGGTCGCGCGCATCGGTCCGCTCCAGGCTGACCACGCGCGGATCGGCCGCGACCCGCTCATGCATCTGGCCAAAGCCCACATCGACCGCGAACACCTTGGCGGCGCCGCGATCCAGACAGACCTCGGTGAAGCCGCCGGTCGACGCGCCGACGTCCAGCACCACCCGTCCCTCGACCACCACGGGCCAGACGGTCAGGGCGTGGTCCAACTTCAACGCCCCGCGCCCGACCCAGCGGTGGGCGGGCTGGGCGTCCAGCGCCGCGTCGTCTGCGAACTGCTCGGACGGCTTTCGCACCACCACGCCGTTGGCGACGACCAGCCCCGCCTCGATGGCCGCCCGCGCCTGGGACCGGCTATCGAACAGACCGCGCGCGACCAAAAGCTGATCGATCCGCGTCCTCACGCCCTTCTTCCCTCGGGGGAGAAGGTGGCTCGCGGAGCGAGACGGATGAGGGGGCTGCCAAAGTCGGACCGAACATCAACGAGGGGATCAAGCTGAACCACCCCCCTCATCCGGCCCTCTGGGCCGCCTTCTCCCCCGAGGGGAGAAGGGCTCACAGCGACGCCAGACGCGCCAGCGCCGCCTGCAGCTTGACCTTGCCCGCCTCGGCCTCGGCCAGCTTGGCGCGCTGCTCGTCCACCACTTCGGGCGCTGCGCGCGACACGAAGTTAGGGTTGCCCAGCTTCTTGTTCACATGGCCGATGTCGCTGTCGAAGACGGCAATTTCCTTCTCCAGGCGCGCCCGTTCGGCGGTCAGGTCGATGATGCCCGCCAGCGACAGGGCGACCGTCGATCCGCCCGAAACGAAGGTCACCGCCCCGGTCGGCGCGGCCTCCGCCGACCCGACCTCGGACACCCGGCCCAGGGTCAGGATCAGGTCGCGATGTCGCGCGATCCGTTCGGCGGTCACGGCGTCCGGCGCGACGAACGCCAGCGGCGGCTTGGCCGCCGGCGGCACGTTCATCTCGGCCCGCAACCCCCGGATTTCCCCGACCAGATCGACCAGCCAGCCGATCTCGGCCTCGGCCGAGGCGTCGATGAAGCCGTCAGGCAGCACCGGCCATTCCGCGCCGATCAGCAGGCCTTCCCGCGCAGGCCCCTCCTTGCCCAGCTCGGCCCACAGCTCCTCGGTGATGAAGGGCATGACCGGGTGCAGCAGCTTCAGCGTCTGGTCCAGGGTCCAGGCGGTCATGGCCCGCGTCTCGGCCTTGGCGGCTTCATCGGCGCCATTGAACACCGGCTTGGCCAGTTCCAGATACCAGTCGCAGAAGACGTTCCAGACGAAGCGATACAGAGCGCCCGCCGCATCGTCGAACCGCCCGCCCTCGATAGCCTCGGACACGGCGCGTTCGGCCTTGGTCAGTTCGCCGCGGATCCAGCGGTTGATGGTCTGCTCGACGGTCGCGGGATCAAAGCCCTCGACGCGCCGCGCCTCGTTCATCTGGCTGAAGCGGGCGGCGTTCCACAGCTTGGTGCCGAAATTCCGGTATCCCTCGATCCGCTGCTTCGACAGCTTGATGTCGCGCGTGCCCGACAGGATGGCCATGGTGAACCGCAGCGGATCGGCGCCCAGCTCGTCGATGATGCCCAGGGGATCGATGACGTTGCCCTTGGACTTGCTCATCTTCTGGCCCTTCTCGTCGCGGACCAGACCGTTGATGATGACCCGTTTGAACGGGACCTCGCCCATGAAGTGCTGGCCCATCATCATCATCCGGGCGACCCAGAAGAAGATGATGTCCGCCGCCGTGACCAGGTCGCTGGTCGGATAGAACCGCTCCAGATCCTCGGTCTTCTCGGGCCAGCCCATGGTCGAGAACGGCCACAGGGCCGAGCTGAACCAGGTGTCCAGCACGTCCTCGTCCTGGGTCAGGGCGACTTCGGAATCATAGTCCGCCATCGCCAGTTCGCGGGCGTCCTCTTCGGTCTCCGCGACATAGATCTCGCCGTTCGGGCCATACCAGGCCGGGATGCGGTGGCCCCACCATAGCTGGCGGCTGATGCACCAGGGCTCGATGTTCCTCAGCCATTCGAAATAGATCTTCTCGTACGACTTCGGCTCGAACACCGTGTCGCCCTGCTCCACCGCCTTCAGCGCGGGCTGGGCCAGAACCTTGGCGTCGACGTACCATTGGTCCGTCAGCCACGGTTCGATGACCACACCGGAGCGGTCGCCGTGCGGGACGACGTGCTTGGTCTTCTCGATCTCGCGCAGCCAGCTCTCTTCCTCGGCCAGAGCGACGATGGCCTTGCGCGCCGCGAAGCGGTCGAGGCCTACGTAATCCGACGGCACGTCCGGCGTATCGATGTCGGTTATGCGGCCAAACGCGTCGAGGATGTTCAGCGACGGCAGACCCGCCCGCTTGCCCACGCCGAAGTCGTTGAAATCATGCGCCGGCGTGATCTTCACCGCGCCCGAGCCCTTGGCCGGATCGGCATAGTCGTCGGCTACGATGGGGATGCGGCGACCGACGATGGGCAGGGTCACGAACTTGCCGACCAGGCCCTTGTACCGCTCATCCTCCGGGTGAACCGCCACGCCGGTGTCGCCCAGCATGGTCTCCGGCCGGGTCGTGGCGACGACGATGAAGTCGCGCGTCTCCCATTCCGTCGCCTTGCCGTCCTCGTCGAAGGCGACAGGGTGTTCGTAGGTCACGCCGTCCGCCAGCGGATAGGCGAAGTGCCAATAGGCGCCGTCCACCTCGCGCTGCTCGACCTCCAGGTCCGAGATGGCGGTCTGGAAATGCGGATCCCAGTTCACCAGCCGCTTGTCGCGGTAGATCAGGCCTTCTTTGTGCAGTTGCACGAAGACCTTGCGCACGGCGGCGTTCAGCCCCTCGTCCAGGGTGAACCGCTCGCGCGACCAGTCGCAAGAGGCCCCCAGGCGACGCAGTTGCTGGACGATGGCGCCGCCGCTCTCGGCCTTCCATTCCCAGACCTTGTCGATGAAGGCGTCGCGGCCCATGTCGCGGCGACCGACGTTGCCGGAGGCGGCCAGCTGGCGCTCGACCACCATCTGGGTGGCGATGCCCGCGTGGTCCGTGCCGGGCAGCCACAGCACCGCCTTACCCTTCATCCGATGATAGCGGGCCAGAATGTCCTGCAGCGTATTGTTCAGCGCATGGCCGACGTGCAGGCTGCCGGTCACGTTCGGCGGCGGAATGACGATCGAATAGGCGTCGGCGGCGCCGTCGGTCGCGGCGGCGGCGCGGGGCGCGAACAGGCCGCTCTCTTCCCACTGGGCGTACAGACGGGGCTCGGCGGCCTGGGGTTCGAAGGTCTTCTCAAGCATGGGACTTCTTTGATCGTTGTCGTGCGGCGCAAGCGGCGCGGCCGCACGGGGCCTCGAATGACAAAGGGCGGCCCCAGCAGGAGCCGCCCTTCGATTAGTCTGCGGTGAAGCGAAGGGCTAGGCGCTGCGCGCGATGCGTTCGACTTCCTTTTGTACGGCCGCCTGGACGATGGCGGGTAGATTGGCGTCCAGCCAGTCCTTCAGCAAGGGGCGCAGCATCTCTGCGACCATGGCCTCGACGGTGTTGCCGCTGACGAAGGGCAGGTCGCCCGACGCGGCCTGCGCCGGTTCAGGCTTCTTGAAGGAGGCGGCCAGGCCGGCGAAGGCCGAGGCGGCGCTGGCGGCGGCGCTGTCGCCGACCAGGGTGTCATAGGACGGCGCAGGCTCGGGCGCCGATTCGGCATAGAGCGGCGCGGGTTCCGGCTCGGGCTGATACGGTTCGGGCGTGTGCTCGACCACGTCCAGGTCGCCGATGGTTTCGGCCGGCGCTTCGTAGCGGTCCGTCAGTTCAAGCACGTCGTCCTCGACGGCTGCGGGTTCCGGCGTCGGCTCGACGGGTGCGGCGAAGATGGTCTCGGCCGCCAGCGGCTCGGGCACAGGTTCAGGCGTGGCTTCAGGCGCAGCTGCGGCGGGCGTCTCGGCCGGAGCGTCATCTTCGGAGATGATCCGGCGAATCGACGCCAGGATCTCTTCCATGGTCGGTTCCTGGGCGGACTGATCGGTCATGGCGCAACCTTGGGCGAGGCCTGGGAAGAAGTTGGCTTACGGACTAGGCCGCACGCCGCGAAAGGGTCAGGCGCCGAACGACGGATCGTTGGGCGCCTATGCCTTGTCGTCGCATCTTCGCCCGTCGGAATCAACGGGCGGTTTCAGTCCGTATTCGGCGGTCGTCAGTTCTGCGGCGCGGTGCGGACGACCTCGCCTTTCAGCTGCGTGTCGATCGGCGCATCGGCGGCGTCGGCGGCGGCGACGATCGGCGGCGAGGCCACGCGGTCCAGCGTCTCGATCACGCCATCCCAGGGCAGACCGCCGCGCCCCTTGACCTGATCGTAGTTGGTCGCGGGATCATAGGCGTCGATGGAGGGGTTCAGCGCGGGGCCTTCCAGCTGACCCATGGCGGCCAGCAGCGAGGCGCGGGCCACATATTCGGCGGCGCGCGCGCTGGCGACCAAGGTCTGCGAGTTCCGCAGGGCCAGTTCCTGGTTCAGCACGTCCAGCGTGGTGCGCAGACCGACCTGGGCCTCCTGGCGCACGCCCTCGGCGGCGACCGAGGCGGCGCGAACCGCCTCGCTGCCTGCCGATACCGTGGCGCGGGTCGACAGGACCTGGGCGTAGGCCGAGCTGACGTCCTGAAGCACCGTGCGGCGCTCGCCTTCGATGGAAATCTGGGCCGCATTGGCGCGCTCCAGCGCCTGGGCGACGCGCGAACGGTTCAGACCGCCGGTGAACAGCGGCACCGACAGGGTGGCGCCGGCGGTGAAGCTGCGACGGTCGGCCAGTTCGCCGAGGTCGCCCAGATCGTTGGTCGAACCGCCATACGAAGCGGTGGCGCGAACAGACGGCAGATATTCCGAGCGGGCGGCGGCGACGGCCGCCTCTGCGCCTTGCAGCGTATAGGTGGCGGCCAGCACGCCGGGATTCCGCTGAAGGGCGGTCTCGATGGCGACGTCGAAGTCGCTGGGCACGGCCGGCAGGGCCGGCGCGGCTTCCAGATCGCTAGGCGACTGGCCCACGACGGCGGCATAGGCGGCGCGCGAGGTGGACAGCTGGGCTTGGGCATTGGCCAGATCGGCTTCCGACTGCGCTTGCGACGCCTCGGCCTGGGCCACGTCGGTGCGAGTGATCTCGCCGACCTCGAAGCGGGCGCTGGTCTCTTCCAGCTGGCGCTGCAGGACGGTCAGGTTTTCCTGGCGGATTCGCAGGATTTCCATGTCACGGGTCACGTTCACATAGGCCTGGATGACCGACAGCATGACCGACTGTTCGATCTCGCGCAGGTTCTCGCGGCCGGCCAGGACGCTGGCGCGGGCCTGGTCGATGGCGCGCGAGGTGCGGCCGGCGGTCCAGATATTCTGGCTCAGGCTGACGCCCACATTCGCGCCGTCGGTTTCCGACGAGGAGGACGAAACCTGGGTGTCCGGCACGCCGTCGCCGTTGGTGTCCACGAACTGGGTCACGGTGGGGAAGTCGCTGCGGGTGTAATCCACGCCCACCGAGGCGCTGAGGGTCGGGCGCAGGCCGGAGCGGGCCTGGACCACCGTCTCATCCAGCGCGCGCTGGTTGGCGCGTTGGGCCAGCAGGTTGGGATTGGTCCGATAGGCCAGGGCGATCGCGTCCTGCAGCGTCTCTGCCCAGGCAGGCGCACCCAGTCCGGTCATCACGGCGACCACTGCGGCCGAAGCCAGCACACGCGAGCGTTTCAACATTGTCCGTCCTTGCCTGACGCCCCGAGGAACGCCCGAATGTTTTCTCAAGCGTAACTGCGGCCTGACCGAACCACACGCCAGTTAAGTTTTCTTCACGGTTGCGAACGGGATTTCCGTCGCAACCATGCGTCCCTTGTTTCTTACAGCGCGAAAGTGGGGGCCGGCGTCAGCTCGGCAAGGACCGACGGCGACGAATCGAACAGTTCGCGACGCGACAGGCCTTCGCGCGTCTGCACATACAGGGCCGCCTTGCCGATGGCGCCGCGACGCTCGACCACAACGATACGGCCGCCGGGACGAAGAGCGGCGCCCCACGATTCGGGCAGGCTCTGCACGCCGCCCTCGGAAATGATCAGGTCCCAGCCTTCACCGGCCGGTTGGGCCAGCGGCGCGACGACCGTCGTCACGCCCTCGGCCGCCAAGGGTTCGCCGACGACGGCGAAAACGGCGTCGTCCGATTCCTGGGCGGTGACGCTCACGCCCATGCGCGCCAGCACAGCGGCGGCGTAAGGGGCGGCGATGGCCAGGGCCTTCTCGCCTGTCCGCGCATCGGCGGCCTGCAGCAGCTTGGCGACGTCGCGGGCGGGCATCAGGCGACGCTCGCCGGCGATGACCACCGATTCTTCGGAATAGGCGGCGAAGGCGCGGTCGGGCGCGCAGTACGATTCACGCGGTACGGCCATCATGGCCAGGTGAATGGCGCGATCGGTCACGTCGTTCACCCGCACCTGCGAGTCGACCATAGCCTTGCGCTCGGCGGTGAAATCCATCTGTAGGGCAGCCTTCAACGATAATCCGGGAGGAAAACTCGCGCGCTTATAGGTCCGTGCGTTGCAGCGGACAATCCGATCTGATAGCGAACGCCCCTCGCGATGACCGCCCCCGAGAAATCGGGGACAAAAAAGCGGCCTGATGGCGGAGTGGTGACGCAGAGGACTGCAAATCCTTGCACCCGGGTTCGATTCCCGGTCAGGCCTCCATCGCGATGACACGGACAAAGGCCGCCCCTCGGGGCGGCCTTTGCGTTTTCAGCCCCGCGCCAGCGCCGTCGTGGTCAGATGATGCAGGGCGACCGCGCTGGTCGCGGCGACGTTCAGCGAATCGAATCCGCCCGCCATGGCTATGCCGACGGGCCGGCAGCGGTCGATCAGCTTTCGCGGCAGACCCGGCCCCTCCGACCCCAGCACCAGGGCGACCGCCCCCGTGCGCCGATAATCCGACAGACGCTCCGTCGCCGACGGCGTCAGGGCCAGCACCTCGACGCCCGCCTGTAGCAGCGCATCCACGATGACCTCGCCCTCGGCAACGGCGAACGGCGTACGCAGCACGGCCCCGACCGAGACGCGAATGGCCTTGCGGTAGAAGGGATCGCAGCAAGTCGCATCCAGCAACACCGCCTTGGCCCCGAAGGCGGCGGCGTTCCGGAACAGCCCGCCCATATTGTCGTGATTGCCGATGCCGCTGGCGACGACGAACACATCCTGAGGCCTCACATCCGCCAGCAGTTCGGCCAGCGCCGGCGGCGCAGGCTTTTCGCCCAGGGCCAATATGCCCCGATGCAGCTCGAATCCGGCGATCCGATCCAGCACAGGCTGGCGTGCGACATAGACGGGCGTTCCAGGCGGCAAGGTCTGAATGACGTCGTCCAGCGCGGCCACGCGCTTTTCGGCCAGCAGCAGCGACAACGGCCGGCAGCGCGACGCCGCCGACGCCAGCCCACGCACCACCACCTCCCCTTCGGCGATGAACAGGCCTTGCCGGCCCGTCAGATCACGCTCGCGGATGTCGCGATACGCCGCAACACGCGGGTCTTCGAGATCGTCGATAATTATCGGGGTCATTTGCTCATTTACCCGTTGCACGATCCGAACACCCGCTGCTATAGGCCCGCCTCCCGAGCATGTTCCGCGGTAGCTCAGTGGTAGAGCAGCCGACTGTTAATCGGCTGGTCGTAGGTTCGAATCCTACCCGCGGAGCCACTCGGGGCGAATGATTGGATCGAGCGTTTTGCTCTCCAATCACGCCCATGCCCCCTCCCCTGACGACAGCTTTCGACGACGCCTCTGACCGTCTGACAAAAAGAAGCCCGACGCGGGCGCCGGGCTGCAAAAGGTTCGGTGATGGTTGTCCCTGAGGACGACCCTTTCGTTAACCGAATTGGTTGCCAAAATCTTAATTCGCCTGATCCGGCAGCCAGGCCGCCTGACGACCGTTGGGCGCGACAGGCCAGCTGATGCGCCATCCCTGGCCAGCGCGCTCGATGGAAAAGCCCGCCGCGCCGCCCGGACCGGGGTAGTCAAAGCTCCGCCCGTCGACGGTGATCGTCGTCGCGCCGATTGGTCCCGCCATGGCGCGCCACCCGCCTCGCCCTATAGGCGCAGCCGTCGCGGAAACCCCGTTGATCGTCACCACAGGCGCGGCGCCGTCGGTGCGGCCTGAAGCCATCAGGGTCGCCCCGTCCGAGTCCACGGCGTCCAGCCCGCCCGCGCCATCCAGACGAACGGTCGGCTGGCCTGCGGCGATCAGCACGACAGGCCCCGCCCCGCCCTGGATGACCACCAATGTCTCTGGCGAGACGGCCGCGTCCTCGCCCACCTGCACCTCGGGCGTGAACCGCACATCGCCGTGCAGGGGCGGCAGCCGAAGCTCGAATCGGCCCGCCCCATCCGCGCTGGCGGCCACCGCTGCCGCACCCGGCGCACGCAGCACGACGCGCGCATTCGGACCCGCCGCCCCGCGCACGACCAGCACCCCGCCATCACGTGCCACACCGTCGATCAGCGGCGGCCGGACCCAGGGCGATGCCTCGTCCGCCCCCGTCGGCCCCGCCACGCCGCCCCGCGGGTCGGAACAGGCCGCCGCAGCCAGGACCGCGACACACGCGACGATCATCCGACGTTTCATCCTTCGCCTCTACGATATAGGACTGGCGACCCAGCGGCTTGAGCCTGTGTTAGCTTGAGCGCCGTCGGTTTGGCCATGGCCAGATCCGGTATTCGTTTTCTTCGAGGCTCCATGTCCCTGCCCCCCGTTTCGTTCCTGCCGTTCGACGGCTCTTCCGTCTGCCTGTTCTGCGGCGCCTCCGAAACCGCCGATCCCTCCTACACCGAGGCCGCCTACGCCTTCGGCAAGGCGACGGCCGAGGCCGGCTGGCGGCTGGTCTATGGCGGCGGCGGTGTGGGCCTGATGGGGGCCTCGGCGCGCGGCGCACATGACGCGGGCGGCCGGGTCGTCGGCATCATGCCCGCCTTCCTGCGCAGCCGCGAACGCCTGTTCGACGAGGTCGAGACCGTCGTCGTCACCTCGATGCACGAGCGCAAACAGCTGATGTACGATCAGTCGGACGCCTTCGTGGTCGCCCCCGGCGGCATCGGCACCCTGGAAGAGGTCGTCGAACTGCTGTCGTGGAAGCGGCTGGATCTGCACCACAAACCGGTCGTCTTCCTGAACCTGAACGGCTTCTGGAACGGCTTTTTCGCCCTGATGAAGCACAGCGTCGAGGAAGGCATGACCCCGCCTTCGTTCCTCGACGCCTGGACCGTCGCCGACACCGTCGAAGAGGCGATGGCCCAGGTTCAGGCTGGCGGCGACGTGCCGCAGCTGAAACATGATCAGCGGTAAGTGATCGACGCTAATATTCGCGCGACTACGTATTGACAGTTTTTATGGAAAACTGACATGGGGGCGCAGCGGCACGACGCCGTTCTTCATTTCGGAGAGTTTTCCATGCGCGCCCTGCTCATCGCCGCCGCCCTGTTCGTCGCCGCTCCGGCCGTCGCCCAGGCCCCTGCCGCCACCAGCCTGACCCTGGTCGACGCCGCCTCGGCGCCCGCCCGCGCCACCATCATCGACGGCGCGCGCTGGTCTTGCGAAGGCGCAACCTGCACCGCGTCGGGCGGCACGCCGCAACCTGCAACGCGCGCCTGCCGTCGCGTGGTTCAGAAGTTCGGTCCCGTGACCGCCTTCTCCTACAAGGGCGTGGAACTGAGCGCCGAAGAACTGGCCGTCTGCAACGCCTGATCCCGGTCGAGGCGGTTTAGGCCGCCTCGCCTCTCAGACGCCGCTGGATGGTCTCGCGACCGATCAGCGGCGCCATGGCCGCCATGTCCGGCCCATGCGGCTGGCCCGTCAGCGCCAGACGCAGCGGCATGAACAGCGCCTTGCCCTTGGCGCCGGTCTCGGCCTTGACGGCCGAGGTCCAAGCCGACCAGGCGTTCTCGTCGATCACGTCCGGCAGCAGACGCAGCGCCGTCTCGATGAAGGCGACGTCCTCGATCACCGGCTGTACCGGCCCCTGGACGATCTTCGCCATTTCAACGACATCGGCGAACTTGGTCAGGTTGCCGCGCACCACAGACCAGAAGGTTTCGCCCAGATCGGCGCCCAGCGCCTGAAGACGCGGCTGAGCCGTCGCATAGTCCATCACATGCAGAGCCTGGGCGTTCAGCCGATCCAGATCCGCCGTGTCGTAACGGGCCGGCGACCGGCCCATCTTGGAAAAGGCGAAGCTCTGACCCAGGGCCTCGACCGAGGCGCCGACTTCCAGCGGATCGGATGTGCCGATGCGGCCCAGGTGGCTGGTGATGGCGATGGGTTCATATCCCTGGTCGCGCATGTCGCTGATCGACAGCGAACCCAGTCGCTTGGACAGGGCCGCGCCGTCGGCGCCGACGAGCAGCGGCATATGGGCGAAGCCGGGGACCGAGGCCCCGAGCGCCTCGAAGATCTCGATCTGCGCGCCGGTGTTGGTGACGTGGTCCTCGCCCCGGATGATGTGGGTGATGGCCATGTCGATGTCGTCCACGACCGACGGCAGGGTGTAGAGGAACAGGCCGTCCTCGCGGATCAGCACCGGGTCCGACATGGAGGCCGTATCCACCTCGGCATGACCGCGCGCCAGGTCTTCCCAGGCGACCCGCTTGCCTTCCAGCTTGAAACGCCAATGCGGGCGACGGCCCTCGGCTTCATAGGCGGCCTTCTGGTCTTCGGTCAGCTCCAGCGCGGCGCGGTCGTAGATCGGTGGCAGGCCGCGCGACAACTGCACCTTGCGGCGGCGGTCCAGTTCGTCGGCGGTCTCATAGGCGGGATACAGCCGACCCGAAGCCTTCAGCTTGGCGGCGGCCTCCTCATAGCGGTCAAACCGCTTGGACTGGTTGTAACGCTCGTCCCACAGCATCCCCAGCCAGGTGAGATCGTCCTCGATCCCCTGTTCGAACTCGGGCGTGGAGCGCGCCAAGTCGGTGTCGTCGATCCGCAGCACGAACGACCCGCCCTGCCCCCCGATCTTGGCGCTCTGGGCGAACATCCAGTTCACCAGGGCGGTGCGGACATTGCCGACGTGCAGCTTACCCGTGGGAGACGGGGCGAAACGGACCTTGACGGACATACGATAGAGACCTTGAAAGCGAGGCGGCTAGGTCACCCCGCAACCCGGCGAAGTCAAGGCGCGGGTGGATTGAGCGGGACGTCATGATAGATTTGCATCCGTCATGAATGCGCCTGTGCAAATCCGAAAGCCCGAAGTCGCCGAGCGGCTGCGCGAACTTGCACGCCTTGAAGGCAAATCCATTACCGATCTGGTCGAGGACATGGTCCGAGAGCGAGACGAACGGCTGGTCGCCAGACGCGAGGCTGAAATCGAGGCCAAACTCGCCGCAGTCGAACAAATCGTCGCCCATTTCAACAGCCTGCCGATCATCGGCCCGTTACTCACGGACGATGACATCTACGACGAAGACGGCCTGCCCAAATGATCGTGGTCGATGTCTCCGCCTTGGTGGCGGTGCTTCTGCGAGAACCGGAAGATATGGCGTTCCGCCGGTTCATGGCGCGTGAAACAGACCTGTTCATGTCGCCTGTCGGTTATTGGGAAGCGGCAACGCGTCTGAGAGCACTGCGCGGTGAGGCCGGCGTCGCGGATCTGGATCTCGTGATCGCAAGTTTGGGGATACGGATTGCCCCCGCCACATCACGCACGGCGTCTCTGGCCGCAGGCGCCGAACGAGACTTCGGCAAGCGCACGCCCGCGAGGCTCAATCTCGGCGACTGCTTCGCCTACGCCTTGGCCAAGGAAAGCGACGCCCCCTTGTTGTTCAAGGGCGACGACTTCGGCCAGACTGACGTGATCCCGGCTCTTTCCGCCTGAACGGGCTGAAGGTCAGTCGTCGCGGTGAACGCGTTCGCGGCGTTCGTGGCGTTCCTGGGCTTCGACCGACAGGGTTGCCGTCGGGCGGGCTTCAAGACGGCCCAGGCTGATCGGTTCGCCCGTATCCTCGCAGTAGCCGTAGGAGCCGTCCTCGATCCGGCGCAGGGCGTCGTCGATCTTGGAGATCAACTTGCGCTGGCGGTCACGGGTGCGCAGTTCCAAGGCCCGGTCGGATTCCGATGACGCGCGATCCACCAGATCGGGGTGGTTTTCGGTCTCCGCCTTCAGATTGACCACCGTGCCCTTGGACTCGCGAAGGATGTCATCCTTCCAGGCCAGAAGCTTCTTCTTGAAATAGGCTTGCTGCCGTTCATTCATGAACGGCTCGCTGTCAGACGGCCGATACGGGCCGGTTTCGTCGGACACAACGGACGCCAAAGCGTTCATCGATCTCACGCTCTCTAACACGCCCCCCTGTGGCGTAGATGGCCGTATAGTCAGCCTGTCGAGTCGCGGCAACGCGGTTCTCGATTCCGTGATCCGATTACGGCGATCCGAGGGCTTACAGTGACAAATGTCACTCACCTGGGAAGCTTAGCCGACTGAGATTAGGGGATTATTCCGCTTTAGCCCCGTTTCCCGCGCATTTCAGCCTTCGCCAGTTCCACGGAGGCCCGCAGGTCGATCTGGTCCAGCAAGGCGCTCAGATCCGCATCACCGTCGTCTGTGCGCTCCTCGCGCAGGGTTCGCGCCAGCTGATCCAGCGAGCCTTCGTCCGCATCGCCCGTCAGTAGCGCCAGCTTGAGTTCGTCCAGTCGGTCCAGAAGACCGCCGCCCCGTCGGATCGCCCGGCGACGCTTCTCCAGCGGCCCCTCGATCCCTTGCAGCGCCATCAGGGCCGAGACGTCAGAGACGCCGCCGGCGGCAGTGCTGGCCGTCGCGGCCGATGGCGACGCCGCAGCCGGCGCCTGGCCCAGCGAAAAGCCGCTGGCGGATCGCGTCGTGCGTGTGCTTGCGGGCGTGCTGACGCCGTTTGGGCCGACAACCTTCATGCGTAGGTGCTCCGCGTCATGACCCCATGCATGACGGGCGGCGGTGACTGTTTGGTTAACGCCCCGGCAAATCCTGCCGCTTCAATACCGCTGCAAAGCCAGCCGATGTTGAATTCACGTCGTTAATTATCCGGCATGATCCTCGCAAGGAAGAAGGCGTAACCTTGCGTGGACGTCTGACCGATGCAAAATCTGCTTGCCCGCCTCATCGCCTCCGTCGCCGCGACGATCGTCGTCGCCGGCGGTGCGACCTCGGCGCTGGCCCAGTCGCAGTCGCGCATCAAGGACATAGTCGCCGTCGAGGGCGTGCGCGGCAACCAGTTGGTCGGCTACGGCATGGTCATGGGCCTGAACGGCACGGGCGACAGCTTGCGTAACTGCCCCTTCACCCGCCAGTCGCTGGAAGGCATGACCGAGCGGCTGGGCGTCAACATCCGCGGCGCCAACGCAAACACCAAGAATATGGCCGCCGTCATGGTCACCGCCGACCTGCCGGCCTTCGCCACGCCCGGCTCGCGCGTCGATGTGTCGGTCGCCTCCATGTGCGACGCCAAGAGCCTGCTGGGTGGTTCGCTAGTCGTGACAAGTCTGCAAGGCGCGGATGGTCAGGTCTATGCGGTGGCCCAGGGGTCGGTTCAGACCGGAGCCGTCTCGGCCTCCGGTGGATCGGGTTCTTCGGTCACGCGCGGCGTGCCGACTGCCGGCCGGATCGCCTCCGGCGCGGTGGTCGAACGCGAGACCGGCTTCCAGATGGCCAACATGAACGAGGTGCGCCTGAACCTGCGCAACCCCGACTTCACCACCGCCCAGCGTGTCGCCGCCGTGGTCAACGCCGCCTACCCCGGCTCGGCTCTGGCCGAGAACGGGACCGTGGTCGCCCTGCGTGCGCCGGGACAGTTGGGCATGGCCGGCTTCATCAGCCGGATCGAGAACCTGGCGGTCAGCGTGGACACCCCCGCCAAAGTCATCATCGACGAGGTCAACGGCGTCATCGTCATGGGCGACGCCGTCCGCATCTCCCGCGTCGCCATCGCACAGGGCAATCTGACCATCTCGGTCGACGAACAGCCGTTCGTCAGCCAACCCGCACCTTTCAGCCAGGGCCAGACCGCTGTCGTGCCGTCCACCCAGGTCAGCGTGGAAGAGGACCTGGGCACGCAGATGCGCATGGTCGGGGGCGGGGCCAACCTGTCCACCCTGGTCAACGGTCTGAACGCCCTGGGCGTCAGCCCGCGCGACATGATCAGCATTCTTCAGGCCATCAAGGCCGCCGGCGCCCTTCAGGCCGACATCGAGGTGATGTGAGCATGAGCGACCTGACCGTCTCCCCCGATCTGTTGCGGCCCGCTGCGGCCGCCCCCACGGCTCCGAACCGCGACAAGATCGAGGAAACCGCCAAGGCCTTCGAGGCCACCTTCATCTCGCAGATGCTGAAGCCGATGTTCGAAGGCCTGTCGACCGACGGCCTATTCGGCGGCGGTCAGGGCGAGGCGACCTGGCGCAGCTTCATGCTGGACGAAATGGCCAAGAACACGGTCAAGGCCGGCGGCATCGGCCTGAGCAACACGGTCATGGCCGAAATGCTGAAGATGCAGGAGGGACGGCAATGAGCGACACAGAGCTGGCTCAGGCGCGCGTGCGCCAACTGACGACCCTGACGTTGCGCCTGACCGAGCGCCTGGAAGCCGAGACCCTCGCCTTCGCCGACGGCCGCCCCCAGGACGTGGCCTCAGGCCTGGCCGAGACCCAGGAGATGGCCAATCTCTACCGCCGCGATTCCGCTCACGTGAAGGCGAACCCGGCCCTGCTGAGCGGCGCGCCACTCGAAGACCGCAAGACCCTGATCGAAGCCACCCGCGCTTTCGACGCCGTTCTGACCCGTCACGGGCGCGCCGTCGACGCCGCCCGCCAGATTTCCGAGGGCCTGGTCCGCGCCATCGCCGAAGAGGTCACGGCCGCCCGCACCCCGGCCTCCGCATACGCCGCCGACGGCCGCGCGGCCCAGGGCGACGGCCGCGCCGTGGCCTTCAATCGAACCGCCTGATCGGCATTGCCTAATTTTTAAGCGAAGACGTGTCAGAACGTCTTCATGACGCTGACCGTTCGTCTTCTTGGCTTGGCTTTCGCATCCGCCGACACGCTGGTCGAGGTGGACCCGAAGGGCGTCGTCTCCTTCGCGATCGGCGCGGGCGCCGTATCAGGCGAGGACGCCGGCGCGACCTGGACTGGCAGGGCGCTGATCGATCTGCTGCACGAAGGCGCCTCGACCCTGACGGCGCTGCGCAACATGAAGCCGGGGTCGCGCATCCCGTCCACCTCCATTCTCGTCTCGGCCGGTCCCGACCGCGTGCGACGCGCCTCGTTCAGAGCCTTCATCCTGCCTCAGATGGCGCCGGCCGTGTCCTGCGCCATCTCCTATGAAGGTCCCGCTTTCGCCCTGGCCGACCTGGCCATCCGCCCCCTGCTGGAACCGGAGGATTTCCTGGCGGACGCCGGGCGCGTGCTGGACGCCAACCCTGATCTGGCCCTGTCCTTCGTCGATGTCCGGGGAATGGA
The DNA here is from genome assembly GCF_049896065.1 of Brevundimonas sp. PWP3-1b1. Taxonomy (NCBI): domain Bacteria; kingdom Pseudomonadati; phylum Pseudomonadota; class Alphaproteobacteria; order Caulobacterales; family Caulobacteraceae; genus Brevundimonas; species Brevundimonas sp. PWP3-1b1. The sequence goes on from NZ_JAFCTO010000001.1 coordinate 1,989,746, forward strand.
GAACGTCAGCGACGAAGTCGCCGACCGTCTGAACCGCCGCATCGAGGCGACCCTGCAATCCGCCGCCGTCGAGGGATCGAGCGCGGCCCAGGTGACCGGCGCGCGTTTCGCCCTGCTGCGTCCCGCCAACGACCGCCGCGACATCGCCGCGGAGATCATCGAGGCCGGCCGTGCCGAAGGTTTGTCGCTCGGCGCCGAAGCCTTCAGTTCGCCCGTGCCGCCGGGATCGGATTCGCTGTGCGTCCTGCGCGCCATGCGGTTCGCCATCGAGGGCTGCCTGAAAGGCGATGGCCTCGCCAACCCGCAGATCGCCTTCGCGGACTCGCTGAAACGCACCTTCCGCGACGCCGAGACCTTCCGCAGCCTGGTCAAGTCGCGTGAATTCCAGGTCCATTACCAGCCCATCGTCCACCTCGACTCGCGCGCCGTTCATCACTTCGAGGCCCTGACCCGCTTCAACGCCAACAGCGGCCCGGCCGACGCCATCCGCATGGCCGAGGAACTGGACCTCATCGAATCCTTCGATCTGGCCGTGGCGGAAAAGGTGCTGAAGCGGATGCGCCAGTCGGGCGCCGGCCTGCTGAAGATGGCGATTAATGTCTCCGGCGCCTCGCTGGGCGACGACACCTATGTCGAACAGCTTCTGCGCATGACCGCCGGCGCGCCCGAGGAACGCCGACGCCTGATGGTCGAAGTCACCGAGACCTCGGCCCTTGCGGACATCGAGGCGGCCGACCGGCGCCTGGCCGCCCTGCGCGAAGCCGGCATCAAGGTCTGCATCGACGACTTCGGCGCGGGCGCCGCCGCCTTCGACTATCTGCGAAAGCTCTCGGTCGATGCGGTCAAGATCGACGGCGCCATCGTGCGCGACATCGAAACGGACGAACGGTCAAAGGCCATGCTGCACAGCATCGTCGAACTGTGCCGCTCGATGAAGCTGGAAACCATCGGCGAGATGATCGAGACCGAAGGCGTCGCCGCCGAGATGAAGACCGCCGGCGTCGATTACGGTCAGGGCTGGCTGTTCGGCCGCGCCGAGGCCGAACCCCGCACCCAGCTCAGCAGCCCGTCGATGGTTCGCCGCAAAGGCGCCGTCGAGGCCTGGGGCTGACGGCTAGAGGCGGCAACGGTGACCTAGCCATCCTATTCCGGTCCGCAAAGCCTAGACAGATCAGAGACCTGACTTCAACCATCGACAATCGACCTGTCGTGGGGTCAAGCCGTGCGATGATGATCCGTTCGGTCTTTGAAAACTCAAATCCATCCAGAAGTTGGACTCGTTAGACTCGTTGGACTGTTTTTTCTGACTTGGAGTCCAAGTCGGATCACAGGGCTAAGGTGCGCGTGATATCCAGCGCGGCCAGAAAGTCCGCATCGTGGCTGACGACGACCAGCGCCCCATCATAGGCGGTCAGCGCCGCCTCCACGGCCGCGATGGCGTCCAGGTCCAGATGGTTCGTCGGTTCGTCCAGCACCAGCAGGTGCGGCGGCGTCGCGCCGGTCATGACGCAAGCCAGGGCCGCCCTCAGCCGCTCACCGCCTGACAGGTCCCCGACCCGCCGCTGGCCCGCGGTATTGCGAAACAGGAACCGCGCCAGCGCCGCCTGGGCGTCGTTGGCGCTACCTTGCGGGTTCAGCCGCCGCCACGCCTCGACCAGCGTTTCGTCCGGCTTCAGAATCGCCGCCTCCTGATCCAGCAAAACCGCCCGCACCGGCCGCTCGACGGACCCGGCCGTGGGTTCCAGATCGCCTGTGATCAGCCGCAACAGGGTCGTCTTGCCCGCGCCGTTCGCCCCGGTCACCGCGACACGCTCCGGCCCGACCAGTCTGAGGTCGATCGGTCCGACGATGGTCCGCCCCTCGGGCGTCGCCCACGACGCCTGATCCAGCGTCAACACCGTTCGCCCGGCCGCCAGTCCCGTCGTCGGCATAGGAATCGCCAGCGCCCGCGTGCGCTCCACCCGCTCCTGCGCCGCCGCCAGCGCGCCTTGCGCCGCCTCGGCCTGGCGCGTGGCCAGCAACCGGTCGCGCCCGCCGCTGTTCTGGGCCCGCTCGGCCCGTGCGCCAAGCAGGATCTTGGGCATGTCGCCCTTGGCCGCCTTGCGCCGCCCCGCCGCGTCGCGCTTCGCCTTGGTTTCGGCTCGCCTCTGCGCCTCGGCGCCCGATCGCGCGACGTCACGCTCAGCCTCGGCCAGCACCCGCTCCGCCGCCTCCCGCTCGGCCGCCTTTCGCGCGACATAGAGGTCATAGCCGCCGCCGTAGATGGCCACGCCCAGGGCCGACACTTCCACGATCCGATCCATCCGACGCAGCAGGTTGCGGTCGTGGCTGACCACTACGGCCCCGCCATCCCAGCGCCCTATCACCTCGGCGACCAGCGCCCGCGCCTCCACGTCCAGATGATTGGTCGGCTCGTCCAGAAGGATCAGGTCCGGCTGCGCCAGCATCAGGCCGGCCAGCCTCAGCCGCGTCTGCTCGCCCCCGCTCAGGCTGACGGTCGGTCGCTCCAGCGCGAGCGCCGACAGCCCCACGGCCGCCAACGCCTCGCCCAACCGCGCCTCCAGCGTCCAGTCGGCCTCGGCCAAGTCATCGGCCGTCCCCTCGCCGGCCAACACCCGCGCAATGATGGCCAGGTCGTCTGCGACGCCCAGTGTCTGCGCCGCCGTCTCGTTCGGCGCAGGGTCATATCGCTGATCCAGCATACCGATAGAGCCGGCGCGCGCCACCACGCCCTCGGCCGGCGCAGCAGCGCCCGAGATCAGCCGCAGCAGCGTGCTCTTGCCCGCGCCGTTGCGGCCGACGACGCCTGTGCGCTCGGCGCCGAACGTCAGGCTTAGATTATCGAATAGGGTTGCGCCGTCAGGCGTCCTAGCGGCGACCTTGTCGAGTGTCGCGAGTGCGGACGGGGACGCGCTTCGGCTTGGGCTGGTTGGCATTGAGGATCACGAGCAGCATGGCGGACAGGGCGGAACCGGTGGCCAATGCGATGATCATGATCGTCAAACCTTCTGCAAAAAACGCGTCAGAACAAGGAGGATGGGTCGTAATCCTGCAATGCGCAAGTCTGGCGTCGAACACGGCCGCGTGAGGAGGGACGCATCGTCCAGTGGCGCGATGCTCGCCGGGCGGCTACTTGATCGCCATGGAAAGCCGTTTCCGCATTGAAGATCCCGCCGGCGCCGCCGCCCGCCGCGAGGCCGCCGTCCAGCGCCTGCGCGACGAGACCGGCATAGACGAGACCATGATCGACGCCCTGGTCGAAGGCTTCTACGCCCGCGTCCGAGACGACGCCCTGATCGGCCCAATCTTCGCGGCCCGTATCAACGACTGGGCGCCGCATCTGGCGCAGATGAAACTGTTCTGGTCGTCGGTCGCCCTGTCTACCGGCGTCTATCAGGGCCGGCCGATGCCGAAACACCTGCCCCTGCCCATCGACGCCCGCCACTTCGACCGCTGGCTGGAGCTGTTCGCCGAGACCGCCCGAGACCTGTGCCCGCCTGTCGCCGCCGCCCACTTCATCGAACGCGCCCGCCGCATCGCCGAAAGCCTGGAACTGGGGATCGCAACCGCCAACGGGACGCGTCTGGCCAAGGGCGAGCGGTTCGTGCGGCCGACGCAGGCCTGGACGCCGGGCTAGGTCAGGCCGAACGATCCTCCAGCGTATGGAAGATGCGGGTTATGACGACATTCGCCCGCTCGACATGATAGCGGATGACATAACCAGCCTGCCCAAATCGGACGACCATGTCCCGGCCGCCAAGCAGGTTCTTCGGCGCGCGCTCGGGATAGGTTTCCAATGTCCTCAACGCCTCGTCCAGCACATCCGCAGCACGAAGAGCAGTGCTCGGCGCTACATCGGCCAGAAAGTTCGAGACGCGGATCAGATCGCTGCGCGCGGGTGGCAGCAACCGGACCCGATACTTCACGACTTCTCCGCCAGCCGTCGAGCCAGATTGGCATGGAAGTCCTGCAAGGCGTCCTCAAGCGGGATGGTCTCGCCCGTCCGCTCATATTCCGCCCAGCGTTCGGCGTCCTCCGCGACCCAAGCCGCCGAATATTCGCTGACGCCTGTGATGCTGATGTCGCCGATCACGTTTTCCAGCGCTTTCAAGGCATAGGCCGTCGGTTCCACGCCGGCCGCTTCGGCCGCAGCCTTCAGCCGCCGCGCCTGATCTTCGTTCAGATGGATGTCGAAACCATCGGCCATGCCGTGACGATAACCCAGCCCGCAGACCGCCGCAATGTTCACACATTGTTCTTGCTTCAATCGCGCGATTCATCCCCATATAGCGATGTCGCGCCGGACCCGCCCGGCCCTTCCCGCGTTCTCCGGACAGCATGACCGAAAAGCATAACTTCATCCGCGTTCGCGGCGCCCGCGAGCATAATCTCAAGGGCGTGGACCTCGACATCCCGCGCGAGCAGCTGGTGGTGATGACCGGGCTGTCGGGCTCGGGCAAGTCTTCCCTGGCGTTCGACACCATCTACGCCGAGGGCCAGCGGCGCTATGTCGAGAGCCTGTCGGCCTATGCCCGCCAGTTTCTGGAACTGATGGGCAAGCCGGATGTGGACCTGATCGAGGGCCTGTCGCCGGCCATCTCCATCGAACAGAAGACGACGTCCAAGAACCCGCGCTCGACCGTCGGCACGGTGACCGAGATCCACGACTATATGCGTCTGCTGTGGGCGCGGGTCGGCGTGCCCTATTCGCCGGCCACCGGCCTGCCCATCGAAAGCCAGACCATCAGCCAGATGGTCGACAAGCTGGTCGCCCTGCCCGACGGCGAGCGAATCCTGCTGCTGGCGCCCGTCGTTCGGGGCCGCAAGGGCGAGTACAAGAAGGAAATCGCCGAATGGCAGCGTCAGGGCTTCCAGCGCCTGAAGATCGACGGGCAATTCTATCCGATCGACGAAGCCCCGACTCTGGACAAGAAGTTCAAACACGACATCGACATCGTCGTGGACCGGATCGTCACCAAGCCTGACCAGGAAGCCCGATACGCCGACAGTCTTCAGACCGCCCTGGGTCTGGCCGACGGCATCGCCAACGCCGAGTGGGCGAGCACAGCCGAGGGCGAGACCGCGCCGCGCAGCCTGCTGTTCTCCGAGCGGTTCGCCTGTCCGGTGTCCGGCTTCACCATTTCAGAGATTGAGCCGCGGCTGTTCTCGTTCAACAATCCGTTCGGCGCCTGCCCGGTCTGTGACGGTCTTGGAGTCAAGCTGGCCTTCGACGCCGACCTGGTGATCCCGGATCGCGACAAGAGCCTGCACAAGGGCGCCGTCGCCCCATGGGCGCGCGGCCCCTCGCCCCTCTACACCCAGACGCTTCAGTCGCTGAGCCGCCACTACGGCTTCTCGATGGACGTCGCCTGGCGCGAGCTTCCGGCCCAGGCGCACAAGGCGATCCTGTATGGAACCGGCGCCGAGAAGATCAAGTTCACCTATGACGACAATGCCCGAAAATACGAGGTCTCCAAGCCGTTCGAAGGCGTGCTGCCGAACCTAGAGCGTCGCTGGCGCGAGACCGACAGCGCCTGGGTGCGCGAGGAACTGGCCCGCTACCAGTCCGAGACCCCCTGCGACGCCTGCCACGGCAAGCGGCTGAAGCCCGAGGCCCTGGCGGTCAAGGTCGGGGGCCAGGACATCGCCGACGTCTCCACCCTGTCGATCAAGAAGGCCTACGACTGGGTCCAGGCCCTGCCCGAGGCGCTCAGCGACAAGCAGATGGAGATCGGCCGGCGCATCCTGAAGGAGATCGGCGACCGGCTGCGGTTCCTGAATAACGTCGGCCTGGACTATCTGTCGCTATCGCGCGCCTCCGGCACCCTGTCGGGCGGCGAGAGCCAGCGCATTCGTCTGGCGTCACAGATCGGCTCGGGCCTGACCGGCGTCCTCTATGTGCTGGACGAACCCTCCATCGGCCTGCACCAGCGCGACAACACCCGACTGCTGGAAAGCCTGAAAGGGCTGCGCGACCTGGGCAACTCGGTCCTGGTGGTCGAGCATGATGAGGAAGCCATCCTGACCGCCGACTATGTCATCGACATGGGCCCCGCCGCCGGCGTCCACGGCGGCGAGGTCTGCGCCGAGGGCACGCCGGCTCAGGTCATGGCCAATCCGAAGTCGCTGACCGGAAAATATCTGACCGGCGAACGCGAGATCGAAATTCCCGCCGACGGCCGTCGTCCCATCGACCGCAAACGGATGCTGAAGATCAGCGGCGCCAGCGGCAACAATCTGAAGAGCGTCACTGGCGAGATCCCCGTCGGCGTCTTCACCTGCATCACCGGCGTGTCCGGCGGCGGCAAGTCCACCTTCACCATCGAGACCCTGTACAAGGCCGCCGCGCGCCGCCTGAACAATGCGTCCGAAGCCCCCGCCCCCTTCGACCGGATCGAAGGACTGGAGCATTTCGACAAGGTCATCGACATCGACCAGTCGCCCATCGGGCGCACCCCGCGTTCGAATCCGGCGACCTATACCGGCGCCTTCGGCCCGATCCGCGACTGGTACGCCGGACTGCCGGAATCCAAGGCGCGCGGCTACGGCCCCGGCCGGTTCAGCTTCAACGTCAAGGGCGGTCGCTGCGAGGCCTGCCAGGGCGACGGCGTCATCAAGATCGAGATGCACTTCCTGCCCGACGTCTATGTCACCTGCGACGTCTGCAAGGGCAAACGCTATAACCGCGAGACGCTGGAGATCGTGTTCAAGGGCAAGTCCATCTCGGACGTGCTGGACATGACGGTCGAGGAGGCCGCGACCTTCTTCAAGGCCGTGCCGCCGATCCGCGACAAGATGTTGACGCTGGAACGGGTAGGCTTGGGTTACGTCAAGGTCGGCCAGCCGGCGACCACCCTGTCCGGCGGCGAGGCCCAGCGGGTCAAGCTGTCCAAGGAGCTGTCGAAACGGGCCACCGGCCGCACCTTGTATATCCTCGACGAGCCGACGACGGGCCTGCATTTCGAGGACACGCGCAAGCTGTTGGAGGTGCTTCAGGAACTGGTCGAGGCCGGCAACACCATCGTGGTGATTGAGCACAATCTGGATGTCATCAAGGTCGCCGACTACCTGCTGGACTTCGGTCCCGAAGGCGGCGATGGCGGCGGCGAGATCGTCGCGGTCGGCACGCCCGAACAGGTGGCGGCCAACAGCGCCAGTTGGACCGGCAAATACCTCAAGGAGGTGCTGGATCGAAACGAAACCCGGCGCAAGGCGCGGGTTGCGGCCTTGGGCGGATCCGTAGGCGAGCCGGCGAAGAAGAAGCGGGCCAAGGCGTCGGCCTGACGCCATTCGTCTCCCTCGCCGCCGGAAACCGGCGGCGAGGGAAAGATGAGATTCAGCGCGGCTTCAGCGCTGCCCAGGCCGCCGAGAACGGGGCATAGAGCACGGCCAGTTGCAGCGCCGACATCAGGGCGTTGACCATCGACGACACCAGAATGGCAGGCCAGGCCTGAGCGAGAATCTGCATCGTGCCGACGCCGTCAAAGCGGGCGAGGGTCTGAATCCCGCCGGTCATCAAATCGGTCGCCGCCCCGATGATCATGCCCAGAATGCTGACGATCAGGGACATGATGACCGCGATGACGGCCATGCCCAGCAGCGCCCAGAAATGTCCCTTGGTGGCGGCGAACGACTCGAACAGCGTGATCTTGCGGCGATCGACGGTCATCGCCACAGCTAGACTGAACTTGATCGCCAGCCAGACGATCAGGGCGAAGACGGCGAAGATCAGCAATACGCCCGCCAGGATCAGCAGAGGCTGCCCCGATGCGGAGCCGAAGCCGATGGCGGCGCCCACCAAGGCCATGCCCACGCCCGAGGCGAGACCCACGATGAGACTGACCAGCAGGCTGACGACCAGCACGCGCACCTCGTCCATGCCCACGCGGACATAGCCCCAGCGCGACTCTTCGGGACGCAGGACCGAACGTGCGACGGCGGCGCTCAGCACCGTCCCGATCAACAGCCCGGCCGGCGCCGCCCAGGCCAGCGCGCCGGCATAGACCTGACCCAGGGCCTGGAAGTCCGCCATCGACGGATTGGCCGACTGCTCCAACGCCTCGCCCGCCGCCATCAGGGCCGCCCATTTGTCGGCGCCCAGGCCGAACATGACGACATACATCAACAGATAGACCAGCCCCCAGGCCAGGGCGACGACCGGATGACGACGAACGACCCGAAAGCCTTCGAAGGCGGCGTCGGTGGCGGAAAAACTCATGACAACTCCGGGTCAGATTCGAAGGCAGGTTAGCGCATTCTCTCCGGCGCGTCCTGCGGCGCGCCATCCGGCAACTGGCGGACGGCTGAAGCGAACAGTGCGTTCAACAAGGTCATCTCCTGCCGGAGACGAACCCACCTGGAAGCAGCAGCAATTCCCGGCGCGACCAAGGCCTCACTGATGGAGAAGGTCTCGCCCATGTGGTTTCTCCAGCGGCGTCCAGCGTTCGAGCCGGCGATAGGCCGCGCCAAGGTAACCCGTCGTCAGCGGCGCCTGAACCGCGATCAGCACGACCGCCCCGACGATCCAGCCTGACGTTCTGGACAGCAGCCCAACCGCCCACAGAACAGTCAGGACCAGCGTCGGGATCGCCGTGATCGCCTGCCCGATCATCAAGGGCCACAGGGCGCCACGCGCGATGCTCATGCTTTGCAGCGACACCATATGCCCGCGCCCGATCGTCGCCGGCGCGAACAGGGACAGCCGCACGCTAAAAGCGACGACGGCGAACAGGGCGAAGGCCGTCACCAGCGCCAGCAAGGCCAGCTTCCAGACCGGGCCGACCGCGCTCCACTGGCGCAGTTCGATGGCCTGGGCGTTCAGTTCGGCCATGCCGAACAGGGCCAGCAGCACCAGGGCGACGACCGACAGGATCATGGCCAGGAAGACCGCACACAGCAGGCCGGCGCCCAGCAGGCGCAACTCGGGTCGGCCGAACTGAAGCCCCGCCGGCCCCAGGCCCAGCCGCCGCGCCTGCGGCAAGTCCTCCGTGATGGCGATCCGGCCGAGCGCCCCGGCCAGCACCAGCGTCGCGACCAGGCCGAACGGCGCCCAGATCAGGCTCGCCGCGCCCGCCGCCAGAGGCTGGATGCCCCAGATCACGGCGGCGGCCAGGATCGCGCCCCAGGCCCCGCGCCACAGACCAGGCAGGGCATCGACCGTCGCCCGCAACGTCTCGCCCAGTCGCAGAACCCGATGCCCGTCCAAATCTCGCCCCCGATTACCGGCGGCGGATATAGCAGGGGACCATGACACCGCGCCACCCGCCCGCTAGAAGGCCGCGATGATCGCTTCCTCCTCTTCCCCCATCCACGTCATCGGCGGCGGTTTAGCCGGTTCCGAAGCCGCCTGGCAGATCGCCAACGCCGGCGTGCCCGTCATCCTGCACGAGATGCGCGGCGTCCCCGGCGTCAAGACCGACGCCCACCACACCGATGGCCTGGCCGAGCTGGTCTGCTCCAACTCCTTCCGCTCGGACGACTGGGAGCACAACGCCGTGGGCCTGCTGCATGCCGAGATGCGTGCGCTGGATTCCATCATCATGGCCTGTGGCGACATCAATCAGGTGCCGGCGGGCGGCGCCCTGGCCGTGGACCGCGACGCCTTCTCCCAGGCCGTGACCGCAAAGCTGGCGGCCCACCCGCTGATCACCATCGTGCGTGAAGAGATCGCCGGCCTGCCGCCGGAAGATTGGGACAATGTCATCGTCGCCACCGGCCCCCTGACCTCGCCGGCCCTGGCCGAGGCCATCCTGAAGGCGACCGGCGAGGAAAGCCTCAGCTTCTTCGACGCCATCGCCCCCATCGTCCACGCCGACTCGATCGACTTCGACATCGCCTGGCGTCAGTCGCGCTATGACAAGGAAGGCCCTGGCGGCGACGCCGCCGCCTACGTCAACTGTCCGATGAACAAGGCGCAGTACGAGGCCTTCATCGACGCTCTAGTGAACGGGCCCAAGGCCGAGTTCAAGGAATGGGAGCACGTCCCCTATTTCGACGGCTGCCTTCCCATCGAGGTCATGGCCGAACGGGGTCGCGAGACCCTGCGCCACGGCCCGATGAAGCCCGTCGGCCTGACCAACCCGCGCGACCCGCTGGTCAAGGCCTACGCCATAGTCCAGCTGCGTCAGGACAATGCGCTGGGCACCCTGTTCAACATGGTCGGCTTCCAGACCAAGCTGAAGCATGGGGCGCAGGCCGAGACTTTCCGCATGATCCCCGGCCTGCAGAACGCCCAGTTCGCGCGTCTGGGCGGCCTGCACCGCAACACCTATCTGAACAGCCCGCACCTGCTGGACAGGCAACTGCGCCTCAAGGCCATGCCGCGCCTGCGTTTCGCCGGTCAGGTGACGGGCGTCGAGGGCTATGTCGAAAGCGCCGCCATGGGCCTTTTGACCGGCCGCCTCGCCGCAGCCCAGGCGCTGGGTCGCGACCTGTCGCCGCCGCCGCCCGAGACCGCTATGGGCGCCCTGGTCGAACACATCACCGGCGGGCATCTGGAAGGCTCCAAGTTCCAGCCGATGAACATCAACTACGGCCTGCTGCCGCCGCTTGAGGCGCCCAAGGTGGACGAGGCCGGCGTCAAGATTCCGCTCAAGGAACGCGGCCGGGCCAAGAAGCGCCTGATGAGCATACGGGCGATGGAAAGCCTGAAGGCGTGGCGCGACGCGGCGACTACTCGCTAAGGATTTCGACCACGGCTGAAATGATCACCAGCAGCAGTGGCGGGCTGGCGATCATTATGGCGACGCGATAACGCCTGAAGATAAATGTCGCCCAGCCCGTCAGCGGACAGGCCAATAGGGAAACGTAGAAAATCGCGAAAGCGAGCGCCGAGCCGAACCGTTCGTCCTTTTCGAGATCGTCCAATGCGAAAAACACGGCAAGCGACGCGACCCACGTTCCAAAGAGCCCGAAAAGCGTCGCAACGGCGAGAATGACAAGTGCTGGCTTTCGCCAGTCATCCCGAGAATAACGCGTCATTGCCAAATGCCGGTCCGATAGTTTCGAGGTGCCGCAGCCCACTATCCACGCTCTTTAAGCGCGAACAAGCACTTCAGCGCAGCTTGGGCAGGCCCGGCCGGAACCCCAGCGTCATCCCGCCCAGCAGGATCACGCCGACGCCCATCAACACCCAGGCCTGGGTCAGGTCGGCCATATGGTCGCGCAACAGGCCGGCGCCCAGCGGCGACAGGCTGGCGATGATGTAGCCGCCGCCCTGGACGAAGGCGAGCAGGTCGCCCGACCGCGCGGGGTCGTCGATCTGATCCATCGCCAGGATCAGGCTCAGCGGAAAGACGGCCCCTATCCCCAGGCCGAGGACCAGCACCACCGGAACCGCCAGGCTGACCGGCGCGATCACCAGTCCGGCCAGACCAAGCAGGGCCAACACCAGCGCCGTCAGGATCGGTCCGCGCCGATCGGGGAACCGGCCGATGGTCATCGACACCAGCAGCCCCGCCATGACCTCGGCGCCGGTCATGCCGCTGAGCAGATAACCCGCCGTCGCCCTCGGCTGGCCCAGGTCGATATAGAAGGGCGGCAGCCAGGCCAGCACCAGCGTATAGGCCGACGTGCCCAGCCCCATGATCAGGATCAGACGCCAGGCCCGGCCCTGACGCCAGAAAGGAAGCTCCGGGTCCGTCGCCTCGACCACGGCGGCTCGGTTCGGCTCCTCGGCCGCCGGATCGCGTGAAGCGGCCAGCCAGATGATCGAAGCGACAAAAGCCGGCACGCTCCACAGCGCCAGGGTTCCGGCCCAGCCGACCGCCTCGGCCAAGCCCGCCGCCGTCGCCGCCGCGATGGCCGCGCCGCCCATGATGCCGGTGGTGTAGAGCGCCATGACCGTGCCGAACCGGGTGGGAAAGGCCCGTTTGATGACGACCGGCGCCAAGGCCTGGATCAAGGCCACGCCGACCCCGACGACCGCTGCGCTGGCGATCAGGCCCGCCGTATCGCTCAGCACCGCGCGAACCAGGCAGGCTCCGCCGATCAGCAGCGCGCCCAGCAAGACCCCGCGCCGCTCGCCCAGCCGCCGGCGCAACGGCCGGATCGACAGGGCGCCCAGACCGATCATCAGAACCGGCAAGGTGGTCAGCAAGCTGGCGGCGGTGGACCCCATGCCCGTCGCGCCTTCGATCAGGTCCAGCAGCGGCCCGACCGCCGCCATCGCCGGACGCAGGTTCAGCGCCAGGGCGACGATGGCCGCCAGCAACAGCAGCGACGCGCCACGCATCGGCGCGGCGTCAGGTCGTGCGGTCATGATGAGGACTCCCAGCGAAATTCGCGCTAGTCTCTCGACCTCAAGTATCTCGATGTCAAGATAACCATGCCCGACAGAGCCTCCCGCGCCGCCGCCCAATGGGCCGTCCAGCGCCCCGACCTGGACATGCTGCCGATGGAGGTGCTGGGCCGTCTGAACGAAGCGTCGCAGCTGGTGATCCGCGAGCGCCAGACGCCGCTATTCGCACGCTATGGCCTGCAGCATGGCGAGTTCGACGTGCTGGCGACGCTGCGTCGCTCCAGCCAGCGAGACGGGCTGACGCCGACGGCGCTGTTCGAGGCGGCTATGATGTCGTCGGGCGGCATGACCGCCCGTATCGATCGGCTGGAAAAGGCGGGTCTGGTCGAGCGCCGGCCCCACCCGAGCGACCGTCGGGCCACCCTGGTCCGCCTGACCGACAAGGGGTTCGACCTGATCGACTCAATCATGCCCAGCCATCAGGACACAGCGCGAGAAGCGCTGGCGGGGTTGTCGCTTGAGGAACAGAAGAGGCTGAACACCCTGCTGGCGCGCCTGATCGCCGGCCTGAACGGCTAGGTCAGATCCGGCCGCGCAGAACGGCCCACAGCAGGCGCAGCCGCTTCAACGGTTCGGGCCGGTTCGGGTCGGCCAGGGCGGCGTGGGCGACGGCGGGGAAGCCGACCGGCGGCAGACGCTTCAGCGCGGCGTTGGCGGCGGATCGCAGGGCCGCCGCCTCTTCTGCTCGGCCGGTCTGGGCCAGTCCCCAGACACGGCCCGCGTCGGCGACGGCCGCGTCATGACCCTCGCCTGCCAGGATCCGCACCCCGACTTGCATCGGCCCGACGTAGAAGGCGTCCAGGTCGTGCGGTTCTTCGCGCACACGGCCGATATGGGCCTCGATCAGGCCGTCGAACGGGGCGCGGTCCAGGCCGTGGCGGGCGACGAGGTCGGTCAGGGCCTCCAGCACCGGATGGCCCTTGCGGGGGACGCCGGCGAAGACGCCGTCCATCTGTTCCGCCCACCAGGTGTAGCGCATCTCGGCCAGCAGGGGCTGGGTCACGCGCGTGGGGATCGTCATCAGCTCGGCCTCGAAGGCGTAGAGCGCGATCAGGTCGGCGCGAGCACGCGCATCCGCGACCAGGCGGCTGGACAGCCAGCGGTCGAGGTCGGCGGTGCGGACCTGTTGGTCGAGGGTATCCGCAGCCTCGGTCAAGCTGCGCGCGACACCGCGAAATCGGCGAGGTCTTCCAAAGCCGTGCGCCAGTCGCTGGACGGCAGAACCGACAAGGCCGCCTTGGCCTGATCGGCATAGTCGCCGGCCAGGTCCAGCGTCGCGCCGATGGCGCCCGAACCGATGATCAGTTCGCGGGCGCGGGTGAAGTCTTCGGGCGTGCGCTCGCCCTTGGTCACGGTGCGCTCCCAGAAGGCCTCTTCACGGCCCTTGGTGCGGGCGACGGCCAGCAGCAGCGGCAGGGTCGCCTTGCCCTCGTTGAAGTCGTCGCCGGCGTTCTTGCCCAGGGCCTCGGCCGTCGCGCCGTAATCCAGGGCGTCGTCGGCCAGCTGGAAGGCGATGCCCAAGGCCATGCCGTAGTCGCGCAAAGCCGTGGTCGCGGCCGGATCGGCCCCGGCGCCCACCGCGCCGGCCTCGGCGGCGGCGGCGAACAGTTCGGCCGTCTTGGCCGAAATGATCTGCAGATAGGTGGCCTGGTCCAGGTTCAGGTCGTGGGCGCGGGTCAGTTGCAGCACCTCGCCCTCGGAGATCACGCGCGACGCCTCGGCCAGAATGCCCAGGGCGCGCATCGAATCGGTCTCGACCATCAGCTCGAAGGCGCGGGCGAACAGGAAGTCGCCGACCAGGACGCTGGTGGGCGCGCCCCAGATCAGGTGGGCTGCGACCTTGCCGCGGCGCAGCTCGGACGCATCGACGATGTCGTCGTGCAGCAGGGTGGCGGTGTGAATGAACTCGACCGCGGCGGCCAGCTTCAGCGGCGCGTCGATGTCGCCTGTCGCGCCCACAGCGCGGGCGGCGGCGACAGTCATCAGGGGGCGCAGACGCTTGCCGCCCGCCGACACCAGATGCTCCGCCAGCTTGGGGATGATCGGCACGTCCGACTGCATCCGGTCCAGGATCAGGGCGTCCACAGCGGCCATGTCGACCTCAGCCAGCCGGACAAGGGCGTTGACGTCCCCCTTCGGGCGGGGAGCGGCGGCGATGGCGACGTCCAAACGGATACTCTTTCACTGGCGCGGCGGACCGCGTCGAAGGATTTTGCGGCCGGGCCGGCTTGCCCCCGCGAGTTGCGGCGCACAATGATGTTCGCCCCCTTGAGGGTCAAGGAGATTGAGGCTTGGACGCGGTCGAAACCCTGCCGACGGAAATCGTCGAGAACGGCCTGTTGAACGGTCGGGTGCGCCTGCGTCAACCCGCGCGCGGCTATCGCGCCGGGATGGATGCGGCCCTTCTGGCGGCGGCGGTCCCGGCCGAGGCGGGCCAGAGCGTGATCGAGGCGGGCTGCGGCGCAGGCGCCGTCCTGATGCAGATCGCGGCGCGCCGACCAGGGGTCGTACTGACGGGGCTGGAGCGCGATCCGGCCATGGCGGCGCTGGCGGTGGAGAACGCGGCCCTGAACGGGCTGGCCGCCACCACTGCGATTCGACAGGGCGAGGTGGCGGCGGGGTTCAGGGCGCTGGGGGTCGAATCTGGCGACTGGGCCGTGTCCAATCCGCCCTTCTTCGACGACGCAGGGGCTTTGCGCGCGCCGGCCGAAGGCAAGCGCGGAGCCTGGATGGCCGACGACGGGCTGAAGGCCTGGACCGACTTCCTGCTGAAGGCGGTGAAGGAAGGCGGGCGGATCGTCGTGATCCACCGGGCGGACCGGCTGGCGGACCTGCTGGCCTTGCTGGGCGAGAAGGCCGGATCCTTCGCCATACGGCCTGTCCACGCTTTCGCGGACGAGCCGGCCAAACGCGTGCTGGTCCACGCCATCAAGACCGGGCGGGCGCCGCTGCGACTGTTGCCTGCGCTGGTGCTGCACGACCGCGATGGCGCCAAGCACACCGATCAGACCGAAGCCATACTGCGCGGCGAGGCGGCGCTGGACTGGTGATCTGGCGCGGCGCTCGGGTGGTCAATCGCCGCCGGAACGCCTAAATGCCGCCTCCTGACGAAAACGAGCGCGCTCCGTGTCAACCGACGACCTTCAGCATGATCTGCCCCAAGATATTCAAGATGGCCTGATCGCCGTCGGCGAGGCCGCGCGCGACCTGCGCGACCCGTGGTGGATCTTCGGCGGGGCGGCCATGGCCCTGTATGGTCTGACAGACCTGCATGTGCCTGACATCGACGTTCTGTGTGCGCCGCGCGACGCGCGCACGCTGCTGGCGGAACTGGGCGGCGAGGTGATCGCCGATCCGGGTGAAGGCCTGTTCCGCTCGGCCGTCTTCGGTCGTGCGCCTGACCAGCCGATCCTGGTGGAGGTCATGGCCGATCTGGAGACCCGCGACGGCGCCGACTGGACCCAGGTCGCCTTCGGTTCACGCCGCCTCGTCTTCGTCGAGGATACGCCCCTGTTCGTACCCGACATCCGGGACCACATCGCCCTGTACCGCCTGTTCGGCCGCCCCAAGGATCTGGCGCGGGTCGAGCAGCTTGAACGACTGATCGCCTGATGCCCTTCCCCTTCGACATATCCGCCAAAGAATGCCGCGCCCGCACCGGCGTGCTGAAGACCGCGCGCGGCGACATCCGCACCCCCGCCTTCATGCCTGTGGGCACGGCGGCGACGGTCAAGGCAATGACGGTCGACCAAGTCAAGGCGACCGGCGCCGACATCATCCTGGGCAACACCTATCACCTGATGCTGCGCCCCGGCCCCGAGCGGATGGAGCGTCTGGGCGGGCTTCACAAATTCATGGGCTGGGACAAGCCGATCCTGACCGACAGCGGCGGGTTCCAGGTCATGTCCCTGGCCGGGATTTCGAAGGTGAAGGAAGAGGCCGTGACCTTCTCCTCCCATATCGACGGCTCCAAACACGTCCTGACGCCCGAACGCTCGATCGAGATCCAGGCCGACCGGATCGGCGCCGACATCTCGATGCAACTGGACCAGTGCGTCGCCTATCCGGCCGAGAAGGATGCGGCGAAGAAGGCGATGGAGTTGTCGATCCGCTGGGGCGCCCGGTCCAAAGCCCGGTTCGGCGAACGCGAGAGCCAGGCCCTGTTCGGCATCCAGCAGGGCTCGACCTTTGAGGATCTGCGCCGCCAGTCGTCGGAACAGCTTCAGGAGATCGGCTTCGACGGCTACGCTATCGGCGGCCTGGCGGTCGGCGAAGGCCACCAGGCCATGTGCGAGGTGTTGGACTATGCACCCGAGTTCCTGCCCAAGGACCGCCCCCGCTATCTGATGGGGGTGGGCAAGCCGGTCGATCTGGTCGAGGCAGTGTGGCGCGGCGTGGATATGTTCGACTGCGTCCTGCCGACGCGCGCGGGTCGCCACGGCCAGGCCTGGACCTGGGACGGTCCGCTGAACCTGAAGAACGCCCGGTTCGCCGAGGATCAGGACCCGCTGGACCCCGCGATCGACGGGCCGTCATCGCAGTATTCGAAGGCCTATCTGCACCACCTGATCCGCGCCGACGAAATCCTCGGCAAGGTCCTGCTCAGCTGGCACAATATCGCCTTTTACCAGGCGCTGACGGCGGCCATGCGCGCCGCGATTTCGGAGGGCCGCTTCGAAGCCTTCCGCCGCGACTTCCACGCTCGTCACACGTCGAACTGACATGCGTATCGAGAAGTCAGGCTTCCACGCCTACAACACCTATCTGGAAGAGCCGCCCCGTGACGAGGGGAACGAGACGGCCCTGCACCGGCACGTCATCATCATCGGCGGCGACAAATATTCGTTCTTCGCCCACTGGTCCGGCAAGTTCGCGCACAAGGGCGAGCGCATCTCGTTCGACTGGGACTGGGACCGGACCGGCGAGTTCCGCAACATCGAAAAGACGTCCTTCGAGGCCTTCGCCAAGGACGGCACGGTCCAGATCAGGGGCGACCGTAGAGACAGGCGCCGCACCTTCGGCCGTTAAGTCCCGGCAGGCCGGAACCAGCTGGGCGCCGCCGGCGGGGCGCAGTTCCGCTGCATCCCCATGCCCTTCAGGAAGGCGCGGCGCATCCGGCCGGACTGGATGGCGGACTGGACGTGTTTGCTATGCTGCTCGGCCCCGCTCAGGCGGCGTATCCAGCTTCGACCGGGAATGAAGTCGGTCGTGGTGTCGCGGATGGCGTTCAGCGCCGCCTTGGCCGCCGCATCGGCGGCGCGTTCGCTCAGAAACGAACCGTCCTGACGCGGCGGCTCGTCCGTGTCCGGCCCCAGCGCCTCATTCAGCCGCGCCACTTCGGCGCCGATGGTGGTGCACTGGTTCAGGTTGCGCAGATCGTAGGGGTTGGCTTGCGCCTGCAACAGCACCGTCGGGATGATCTGGCGACGCAGGTTGAAATCTTCCAGCGGCGCGGTCGCCGCCGCCGCAAACCCGGCCCCGACCTGCTCGGCGCCCCCCATGGCGGAGCGTCCGGCGTTGCAACCCGTCAGCGCGAGCGAAAGGAGGGCGGGCAGGAAGAAACGCGTCATAGGCCGGACTTAGATCATGCCGTGTTCTTCAATCAAAGCGTGGCCGCAGAACTGCTTAACAGCAAAAAGCCCGCCGAAGCGGGCTTTAAATGGTACGCCCTCTCGGGCTCGAACCGAGGACCCTCTGATTAAAAGTCAGATGCTCTAACCAACTGAGCTAAGGGCGCACCGCGCGACGTCCGGGCTAGCCCGAACCGTCGAAGGGCGCCTTCTGTTGTAATCCGGCCTTCCGGTCAAGTCCCGGTCTGCTACTCATGTGGCATGCAACCGTTAAATGGCGTCCGCATCATCGAATTCGACGGCCTGGGGCCGGTCACCTTCGCCGGCATGATGCTGGCGGACCTGGGGTCGGAGGTGGTGCGGCTGACGCGCGACGCCTCGGCGGCACCAGCCGTGTTCGACGAAGTGGGCGGGGCGGTGCTGCATCGGGGGCGCGCCTTCGTGCCAGTCGATCTGAAGTCGGCTGACGACCGTGAGCGCATCCTTCAACTGGTCGATGGCGCGGACGCGGTGATCGAGGGGTTCAGGCCCGGCGTCATGGAGCGGCTGGGCTATGGGCCGGAGGTGTTGCAGGCGAGAAAACCCGCGCTGGTGTTCGGGCGGGTGACGGGCTGGGGCCAGACGGGGCCGCTGGCGAACGCCGTGGGGCATGACCTGAACTATATCGGCCTGTCGGGCGTGCTGCACGCCATGGGCGAGGCGGATCGACCGCCCTCCCCGCCGCTGAACCTGGTGGGCGACTATGGCGGCGGAGCCATGCTGCTCGTGGTCGGCGTGCTGGCGGCGCTGGTGGAGGCCAGGACCACCGGTCAGGGCCGGGTGGTGGATGCGGCCATGACCGACGGCGCGGCCCTGCTGGGCGGACTGTTCCAGGCCCTGCGCGGTCAGGGGATGTGGAGCGAGCGGCGCGGGGCCAATCTGCTGGACGGGGGGGCGCCCTTCTATCGGTGCTACGTCTGTCGCGACGGCGGGTTCGTGGCGGTGGCGGCGCTGGAGCCGCGATTCTATTCCGCCCTGCTCGCGGGGCTGGACATCGATCCGGCCGAAGCGGTTCAGTACGACATCGCCGCCTGGCCCGCGTTGCAGGCTCGGCTCGCCGCCTTGTTCGCGAGCCGGGACCGTGACGACTGGAGCGCCCATTTCGCCGGGACCGAGGCCTGCGTCACGCCGGTCCTCAGCCTGGCCGAGGCGCCCGACCATCCGCACAATCAGGCCAGGGGGACATTCCACGACGGCCTGCCGCGACCGGCGCCCCTGTTCGACGGCAAGGCGGCGGAGCCCGGTCCCAAGTCCGCGCTGACGCTGGACCAGGTGGTCACAAAATGGTCCCATCGCGCGGGATGACCAGCGCAGTTTTCGGCGTTAAGGGAACGGCTTAGCGCGGCAGGCGTTGCATGGACGAAGACCCGGGGACTTTCATGACACGCTCGACTTTCGTTCTGGCCGCCGCCGTATTGAGCGTGTTTGCGCTCTCGGCCTGCGACGACCGTCCGTCGAGGGATGACGACGATTACGTCGAAGCGCCGGTCGAGGCTGCGCCCCCGCCGGTCGAGGAAGAGACGCCGCCCCCTCCGCCCGAGGTGCCGGACCCGACCCCCACGCCCCCGCCGTCCAGCAGCCTTCCGCCGGATGAACGCACGTCGGAACAGACGGTCCAACCCGAGAGCGAGACCCTGTTCTACTAACGAACAGGTTTGCCGGGGGGCGCAGTTTTGACGAGAGATCGAGTTTGACGTTCAGGCCTAACCTGCTGGTCGCGACCCTCGCGGCTTTTTCGGCCTGCGCTCATGCGGCGGCGGCGGACCCCCGCGCCCAAATCCGCGGCGACGTGGACGCCGAACTGCGCCGCATGCTGGAACGCGCCGTGGGCGAGGTCGATGGGTCGCCGGCCAGCCGTTTCGAGGCCCGCCGCCGGGCGGAAAGCGCGGTCGAGTCAGCGACGGCTCTGCTGCGCTCCGAGGCCTATTATCAGCCGGTCGTGGAAGACATCGTCGAGGGCGAGGAGACGCCGGTCGCCATCGTCTCTGTCGAACCGGGTCGGCGCTTCCTTCTGACAGATCCGACGATTCAGTGGGTCGATCCCGCGCCCGAGGCCGAGGCGGCCGACAAGGCCAGGACGGCCATCGCCCTGAAGGCCGGAGCCCCCGGTCGGGCGGTGGATGTCATCTCTGGCGAGGGGCGGCTGGTGGCGGCCCTGGTTCGTGACGGTTACGCCGACGCCAAGGCCAATCCGCGCCGGGTCGTGGTGGACCACGCAGCCTTCACCGTCGCGCCGGAATACCGCATCGCCTCGGGCGCCCTGGTGCGGCTGGACGGCGTTCGTCTGTCCACGCGCGGCCGGACCAACCCCGACTGGGTCGCCGGGCTGGCTCCGTGGAACGAGGGCGACCGCTACGACCCCGACCAGGTCGCCGAGCTGGAGCGCCGGCTGCTGGACACCGGCGTCTATGATGGCATCGGCGTGGCCCTGTCGCCGTTGAACCAGGTGACCCCGGAGGGCCTGCGTCCTGTGATCGTCAGCCTGCAGGACCGGCCGCGCCGCGTGCTGGAAGCGGGCGCCACCTGGTCCACGGCCGAAGGCGCCGGGGTGGACGTGATCCAGACCCGCTACAACCGTTTCGGACGCGCCGACACCCTGAGGCTGGAAGCGCGGCTGGCGAACATCGACAGCCGGATCGGCGCGGACCTGTCCCTGCCCCACTGGCGCCGGCCCGGCCGGACGCTGAAGCTGGGCGCGGCGGTGGTCAACGAAGACACCGACGCCTATCTGCGCACCGCTCTTGTCCTGTATGCCGACCTGCAGCAGCGGATCGGCAAGACCTCCTATTTCAACTACGGCATCGGGCTGGACGCGGGACGCTACAGCGAGACCCGCTACGACTTCACCACCCTGCCCCCTGAGCGCGTGACCTTCGACCGCGACCTGGCGATCATCACCGCGCGGACCAGCGCCTATATCGACCATTCCAACGATCCGCTGAACCCGACCAAGGGCTGGCGCGTCAATCTGGCGGTCCAGCCGACGGCGGTGACGGGCGAGAGCAACATCCTGTTCCTGCGAACGGAAACGCAAGGCACGGCCTATTTCCCGGTGGCCGGCGACCGCACCATCCTGGCCGGACGCATGAAGATCGGGTCCATCGTCGGCGGCAGCGAGCTGAACGTGCCGTCGGATCGCCTGTTCTATTCCGGCGGCGGCGGCTCCGTGCGAGGCTATTCCTATCAGGGCGTCAATCCGCAGCTGCCGGACGGAACGCCGCGCGGGGGGCTGTCGCTGTTCGAGACTTCGTTCGAAGTGCGTCAGTCGATCGGCCAGAGCTTCCAGGCCGTCGCCTTCGTGGACGCCGGCTCGGTGGGCTTCCAGGAGACGCCGAACCTGACCAACATGCGCTACGGCGCGGGCGTGGGCGTGCGCTACATGCTGCCGTTCGGGCCGATCCGGGCGGACGTGGCCGTGCCGTTGAACAAGAGTGAAGGCGACTCGGCCTTCCAAATCTACATCAGCATCGGGCAGGCGTTTTGACCGACACACCGCCTGACGCTCCGCCGCCCGAAACCACGTCGCAAGAGACGGCGCCGACCAAGGCCGCGCGGCCCAAGAAGGCGCGGCGCGGATGGCTGAAACGCATCGCCTTGGTTACCGGCGCGGTCATCGCGGGTCTGCTGGTGCTGGTCGCCGCCGCTTTGGTCGGCGGGCGTTACTACATCGCCTCGGACGGTGGTCGGGAGATGGTGCTGCAGCGGCTGCAGGACCTCAAGATCAGCCGCTATGGCCGGCTGAAGGTCTATGGGCTGAGGGGCGACCTGCTGAGCGATTTCACCATCGACCGCGTCACCCTGGCCGACAGTCAGGGCGTCTGGCTGGAGGTGAACAACCTCAGCATGGACTGGTCCTATCTGGCGCTGGTTGGCCGCAGCTTCCACGCTGAGGACATCAAGGCCGAGACCGTCCGCGTCCTGCGCCGGCCCGTGGTCGAGCCGCCCAGCGGCGAGCCGCCCAGCCCGCAGCCGATCTCGGTTCGGATCGACAAGTTCTCGGCCAACATCGAACTGATGGAGGGCTTCTCCAAGGAATATGGCCGCTGGAGCCTGTCGGGCGACGCCAGCCTGCCGCGCACCGGGGCCAAGAGCGCCACCGTCAACGCCGACAGTCTGAACCGGCCGGGCGACTATCTGCGCCTGGCCGCGACCTTCGGCGGCAAGCTGGAAGACACGCGCCTGAACCTGCGCGCCAACGAGGTGCAGGGCGGACCCCTGGCCGGCGCCTTGGGCTATTCGCCTGATCAGCCGTTCTCGGCGGTCGCAGTGCTGAACGCCGATGTCGTCAACGCCCGCGTCCAGACGGGGCAGTTCGTTCCCCTGATCATCCAAGGGCATTTCGGCGACAAGGGATCGCGCGTCTCGGGTTTCGCCGATTTCAGCGGCTCGGACCTGCTTGAGCCGTTCGTCACCCGGGTTGGCCGAACGGCGCGTTTTGGCTTCGCCATGGTCCCGACGCCGGACAAGGCCAGCCAGGGCGTGGCGTGGAAGCTGATCTCCGACAACGTCCAGTCCGAGGCGCGCGGCCTGATCCGAAACTCTGACCGCAGTTCTCCTGACGGGATCACCCTAAACATCCAGACGGCGTCGCTGAGCCGGCTGGTCGGCTCCGATGTCGCCGGTCCGGCCGCCTATTCCGGCCTGTTCAAGGGCGACGCCCAGACCTGGAGCCTGAACGGTCAGGCCACGCTGCTGAACGCCAATGTCGCCAGCTATCGCGCGACCCGCATCGCCGGGCCGCTGAACGTCGCGGTCAAGAACGGCCGCATGGACTTCGACGGCGACATCCGCGCCAACGGCGGTTCGGGCGAAGGCATAATCGGCGGCCTGCTGGGTTCGGCGCCGCGCGTGCAGATGCAGGCGGCGCGGATGAAGGACGGCGCCATACTGCTGGAGAAGGTCGATCTGCAGGGCCGGGGCCTGACCCTTAACGGCTCGGGGTCGCGCAACCTGCTGGGCGGGATGAGCTTCCGGGGCAACGCCCAGCTGACCGACGCCTCGCGCGTCCTACCCGAGGCGCGCGGCGCCTTCGGCGGGCCGATCCGCGCGTCTTCGGCGCGGACGGGCGCGCCGTGGGTGCTGAACTTCGACGGGCGGGGGCGAAACCTGAACGTCGGCATGTCCGAACTGGATCGCCTGCTGGGCAAGACGCCCCGTCTGCAACTCGCGGGCAGGCTGAACGGCGGGCGGATCGAAGTCGAGCGCGGCGAACTGACCGGCGCGGCCGGGCGCGCGGGGGCCAAGGGCGTCATCGAGACGGCGGGTCGGCTGCGGCTGGCGCTGGACTGGAACGCGCGCGGCCCGTTCGCGGCCGGGCCGGTCGAGATCGGCGGCGACATGAACGGACGCGGCGCCCTGACCGGCACCCTGTCCCAGCCGCGCGTCGACCTGACCGCCGGCTTCCAGCAGGTGACGGCCGGCGCCCTGACGCTGAACAACGCCGACCTGACGCTGAGCTTCCGCAAGGGCGCGGATGCGTCCGACGGCCGGATCACGGTCGTCAGCGGCTCGAACTATGGTCCCGCGCGCGCCTCGGGCAACTTCTTCCTGGGCGGCAAGCAGATCCGCCTGACGGATCTGGACGTGGACGCGGGCGGCGTGACGGCCAAGGGCGCCGTCGCCCTGTCGGACAACATTCCGTCCAGCGCGGACCTGACGTTCACGGCGCGCGCCGGGGCCTTCCTGGCCTCGGGCGAGGCGAACGGCCGCGTGCGCCTGACGGACGGCGGCGGATCGGACAGCGCAATTCTGGACGTCAATGGACGCAACGTGCGGCTGGCGGGTCAGAGCTGGATCATCCGCACCCTGGACCTGGACGGACGCGGCACGTTGAACAACCTGCCCTTCACCCTGGCGCTGGACGTGGGCGGGCCGACGCCGGCCCAGTTCAACGGAACGGGCGTTTATTCGCGCCAGAACGAGACGCACGGCCTGACGCTGCGCGGCGACGGTCGGGTGCGTGAGGTGGCCTTCACGACCCGCAGCCCGGCCTCGGTCACCTTGAACGGCGCGAACCGAACGGCCCATCTGGACTTGGGCGTCGGCGGCGGCGTGCTGCTGGCCGACCTGCGCCAGGATGCGCGCACGGTCGCGGTTCAGGCCGACCTGACGCAGGTGGACCTGGGGTCGATCTCGCCGGAACTGCGCGGCAGCGTGACGGGCCAGGTGGCCATGCGCGGCGCCGGAAGCGATCTGTCGGGAACGGCCAACATCGCCCTGCAGAACGTGCGCAGCATCGATGCGCCGCGCGGCCTGGCCGTGGACGGACGGGTGGACGCCACCCTGGCCGGCGACCAGCTGACCATCAAGGCGACGGCGGTCGACGAGGGTGCGGTTCAGGCCTCCGCCGATGTCGTCCTGCCCGTCGAGGCCTCGGCCGCGCCGCTGCACCTGGCCATCGCCCGGACGCGCGAGATGTCGGGCCGGGTGTCGATCAACGGCCAGATCCAGCCGATCTGGGACCTGTTCCTGGGCGGTGAACGCAGCCTGGCGGGTCAGGTCAACGGTCAGGCGACCCTGGCCGGCACGCTGAACGCGCCGCGCCTGAACGGCCGGTTCGACCTGAGCCAAGGTTCCTATCGCGAGAATGCGGTCGGCCTGGTGCTGGGCGACATGACCCTGCGGACCCGGTTCGACGACACGACGGCCCAGATCGAGACCTTCACGGCCAACGACGGCTCGGGCGGTACGGTGACCGGCCAGGGCCGCGTCGGCCTGCGTCAGGGATCGGGATCGAACGCGCAGCTGACGCTGAGCCGCTTCCGCGTCATCGACAACGACATCGCCGAGGCGCGGGCTTCCGGCCCGATCACCATCGTTCGGGGCGCCGACGGCAATATCCAGCTGGGCGGCCGGATCGACATCGACGAGGCCAATATCCAGCCGGAACTGCCCGGCGCCACCGGCATCGTCTCCATGGACGTGGTGGAAATCAACCGGCCCGGCGGCGACCCCGTCGAGACCGAGGAGAAGGCGCGCGGCCCACAGATCGGCCTGGACATCGCCCTGCGCTCGACCGGGGGCAAGGTGCGGGTCAACGGGCGCGGTCTGAACGTGGTGCTGGACGTCAATGCGCGGGTGCGCGGCACCATCGCCAATCCGCAACTGACCGGCTCGGCCAATGTGGTGCGCGGCGACTATGAGTTCGCGGGCAAGCGGTTCGTGTTCGACGACACCGGCCGGGTCACCTTGTCCACCGATCCGAAACAGATCCGGCTGAACCTGGCGGCGACGCGCGAGGATGCGGCCCTGACCGCCTCCATCAACGTCACGGGCACGGCGGCCGAGCCGAAGATCGCCCTGACCTCGACCCCCTCCCTTCCCCAGGACGAAATCCTGTCGCAGGTGCTGTTCGGGCGGTCGGCGTCGCAGCTGTCGGCGTTCGAGGCGGCCCAACTGGCGGCGGGCGTCGCGGCCCTGGCGGGCGGCGGCGGGTTCGATGTGATTGGCAATCTGCGCGAACTGGCGGGTCTGGACCGGCTGTCCTTCGGCGGCGAGGCCTCGGCGGTCACGGTTGCGGGCGGCCGCTACATCACCGACGACGTCTATCTGGAGGTCATCGGCGGCGGCGAGAGCGGCGCGGCGGTCAAGGTCGAGTGGCAGCCCCGGCGCAACATCGCCGTCAGCTCGCAGTTCGGCGGCCAGGGCGACACCAGCCTGTCGATCCGCTGGCGCCACGAGAGCCGCGAGGCCGGCGACCGTCGTCCGAACCGGGGCCGTCGCACGCGTTAGGTTGCTGCGGCGGTCGGGAGGCCCATACCTTCTCTCCGCTCATCCCGGCGAAAGCCGGGACCCAGTGCTTTGGGCGAGAGTTGCCTGAGATCAAAGCACGATGGTCATCCGACGCATCTGCGATGCGAAAGAACTGGGTCCCGGCTTTCGCCGGGATGAGCGGGAGAAAGGGTTCAGCTGGAGCCGGCTAGAGAACCTCCAGCACCCGCTCCGGCGAACGGCCGATGACGGCGCCCTTGTCTGTCTCGACGATGGGGCGTTCGATCAGGGTCGGTTGGCGATGGCGGCGGCCGGTAGGGTTTCACCGTCGGCTCGACCCCCTGCTCTCGCAGCAGCGCCAGGGCGTTGCGCGACGTGCCGCATTTCGGATTGTGGAAGATGACGACGGTCATTCAGGGCTCGCTGCGCAGACGGTGAAGCAGCATCGCGCCCTGCAGGGACGCGACATAGATCACGGTCGAGACGGCGGCGGCCGGCCAGGTGGTCAACAGGATCCACAGCGGCAGTTCGGCGGCCGGCATCGATCCCAGCAAACGCATGCCCAGGTTGGCCACCAGACTGTAGGCCATCAGGGCCAGCATGATGATGGGGATGGCGCGCGTCATCATCCGCCATTGGACCACCGCCAGCACGCCATAGAGCAAGACGGAGAAGATCGCACCGAAGCCGATGGCGTAGGGCCAGATCACCTTCATGAACTCGCGCTGCATCGCGACCTGATCGGACGACAGACCCATGCGGGCGTATTCGGCGCTCATCGCCGTGTCGAACCAGCCCGAGGTGAACATCCACCAAGTCGGAACCAGACTGACGATCAGGGCGATGCCCAGGCCGATCACCATCGACCGCGCCGAACGCTGCGCCTCGGCCATGCCGCGCGGCAGCATCATCGGGTTCATGGCCCGAAGCCATAGATCGATCGTCGTGCGTGTCATGTCGCGTTCCTGTTCGGGCGGAAACTAGCGGCGATCGGCGATGACTTACAGGCCCCGACCTTCACCTTTGTCACGGCTGCGTCTAGGGTCCGGCCGATGCGGATTCTGACCTCTGACCAGGCCGTCCTCGATCACGTCGCCGCGCGACGCGAGGCCATCATCGGGCGCACCATCGACTGGGCCAACATCAACTCCGGCAGCCGCAATGCGGTCGGTTTGAACGCCGTGCTGGACGCGCTGGAGAGCGAGGCCAAGACCCTGCCCGCCACGGTCGAGCGTATCGCGACGCAAGGTTCGACCAGCGTCGCCGACGACGGTTCGGTGCGGACCGACGCCCATGCCGACGCGCTGAAGATCACCGCCCGGCCGGATGCGCCGATCCAGGTCGTGCTGACCGGCCACTACGACACCGTCTTCCCCGCCGAGAGCCAGTTCCAGACCGTGACGACGCGGGCGGACGGCGCCTTGAACGGTCCCGGCGTGGCCGACATGAAGGGCGGGATCAGCGTGCTGCTGGCCGCCCTGGAGGCGTTCGAGACCCACCCCGACCGGCACGGCGTCGGCTGGACCGTGCTGCTGAGCCCCGACGAAGAGATCGGCTCGCCCGCCTCCGCGCCGCTGCTGGCCGAACTGGGCGCGCGGGGTCATGTGGGCCTGACCTATGAACCGGCCCTGGCGGACGGGACGCTGGCGGGGGCGCGCAAGGGTAGCGGCAACTATCATCTGATCGTGACGGGCAAGGCCGCCCACGCCGGCCGCGCCTTCGAAGAGGGCCGTAACGCCATAGCCGGCGCCGCCATGATCGCCGCCGCCCTGCATGGGCTGAACGGCCAGAGGGACGGCGTCACCGTCAATGTCGCCAAGATTTCCGGCGGCGACGCGCTGAACGTCGTCGCCGACAACGCCGTGGTCCGGTTCAACGTGCGTGTGCCGGACAAGGCCGCCGCCGACTGGATCGACGCGTCGGTCCGCGCCATCGCCGCCCAGCCGCCTTTCGAGGGGCTAAGCCTGGATCTGCACGGCGGCTTCACCCGCGCGCCCAAGCCGATGGACGCCGCCCAGACCGCCCTGTTCGAGGCGGTGGAGGAAGCCGGCGCCCTGCTGGGCCAGCCCATCGCCTGGAAATCCTCGGGCGGGGTGTGCGAGGGCAACAATCTGCACGCGGCCGGCCTGCCGAACATCGACACCCTGGGCGTCCGGGGCGGCGATATCCATTCGGATCAGGAGTTCGCCTGGCCCGACAGCTTCGTCGAACGCGCCCAGCTGAGCGCCCTGATCCTGTGCAAGATCGCGTCGGGCGAGATCGACGCGGCCAAACTGAAATCCCTGCGGATGGAAACTCTCTAGAATGCTCGTCGTCCGTCCCGCCGGCCCTGCCGATCTCGATCATCTGCTGGAGCTGGCCATCCTGTCCGGCCCCGGCTTCACCAGCCTGCCCGAGGATCCCGACGCCCTGTCCGACCGGCTGGAGCTGAGCCAGGCCAGCTTCCGGGGCCAGGTCACGCCGCAGGAGGCCTGGTACACATTGATGCTGGAAGACGGCGACACCGGCGACATCGACGGGGTCGGATCGGTCAAGGCGACGGTGGGGCTGAAACGGCCGTTCTTCTCGTTCCGGGTGGTGCACAACACCGCGTCGTCGCCGTCGCTGGGCGTCAAGCTGGACCACCAGACCCTGGTGCTGGTCAACGAATGCACGGGCTGGACAGAGGTTGGATCACTGTTCCTCAAGGCGGATCGGAGGAAGGGCGGCGCGGGGCGGCTGCTGAGCCAGTCGCGCTATATGCTGATCGGCGCCCAGCCCGAACTGTTCGCCGAGAATGTGCTGGCCGAGTTGCGCGGGGTCTTCACGCCGGACGGCGCCTGCCCGTTCTGGGACCATGTGGCGCACAAATTCTTTCCGATGGAGTTCGATCACGCCGACCGGATGAGCGGATCGACCGACAAACAGTTCATCCTGGACCTGGCGCCGCGTCACCCGATCTATACCGAGCTTCTGCCCGAACCGGCGCGGGCCGTGATCGGCAAGGTGCATCCGCAGGGCGTGCCGGCCATGGCGCTGCTGGAGAGCGAAGGATTTCGGCCCAACGGGTTGGTGGACATCTTCGACGCCGGGCCGACCGTGTCGTGCGGCCGCGACAATATCCGCACCGTGCGCGATGCGCGCCGCCTGACGGTCGAGATCGTGGGGTCGGTCGAGGCCGAACTGCCGGCGCTGATCTCGACCGACAGCATCGCCGCCTTCCGCGCCGTTCGGGCGAAAGCCGACATCGAGGGCGACACTGTCCGCCTGACCGCCGAAAGCGCCGCCGCGCTGAAGATCAAGACCGGCGCCACCGTCCGCGTGAAATCATGACCGTATCCCACACATTCCTTCTCCCCTCGGGGGAGAAGGTGGGCGGCGAAGCCGCTCGGATGAGGGGGCGGGTTCAGCAGTTCTTCGCGTCAAACATCGACCCCGCATCTGGCAACCCCCTCATCCGTCTCGCTCCGCGAGCCACCTTCTCCCCCGAGGGGAGAAGGGGAGTGCAATCATGACCATTTTCAAATCCATCGACCCCGCCACCGAAGCGACCAACTGGGAGGGCGAGGCCGCCAGCCCGGCGCAGGTGCAGAGCGCCGTTGACGCCGCCCGCGCCGCCTTCCCCGCCTGGGCCGACGCGCCGCGCGCCGAGCGGATCGAGGCGGTCAAACGCTATCAGGCCGTGCTGAAGGACCGCGCGCCCCAGATCGCCGAGGCCATCGCCCGCGAGACCGGCAAGCCGCTGTGGGAAACGAAGACCGAGGCCGCCGCCATGATCGGCAAGGTGGACATCTCGATCCGCGCCTATGACGAACGCACCGGCGAACGCACCAACGATACCGCCTTCGGCCGCGCGACCCTGCGTCACCGTCCGCACGGGGTGGCGGCGGTGCTGGGCCCGTTCAACTTCCCCGGCCACCTGCCCAACGGCCACATCGTCCCGGCGCTGCTGGCGGGCGACACCGTCGTGTTCAAGCCGTCGGAAGAGACGCCCCTGGTCGGCCAGGTGATGGCCGAGGCCTTCGCCGCCGCCGATCTGCCGAGCGGCGTGGTCAATGTGGTCCAGGGCGGGCGCGAGACCGGGGCGGCCCTGCTGGACGCCGGGATCGACGCCCTGATGTTCACCGGTTCGGGCGCGGCGGGCGCGCATTTCCGCAGGAAGTTCGCCGACGATCCGCACGTCATCCTGGCGCTGGAGCTGGGCGGCAACAATCCGCTGTTGGTGTGGGATGCGGCGGACGCCGAAGCCGTGGCGGGCATCGCGGTGCAGTCCGCCTTCATCACCACCGGCCAACGCTGTTCCTGTGCCCGTCGCCTGATCGTGCCGGAAGGGCCGCAGGGGGATGCGATCATCGAGGCCGTCGCCGCCCTGTCCGACCGTCTGGTGTTCGGCCCCTGGGACAGCGATCCCGAGCCCTACGCCGGGCCTCTGATCTCGGCCCGCGCGGCGGAGGCGGCGCTGAAGGCGTTGCAAGAACGGGTCGAAATGGGCGCCAAGGTCATCCGCGCCTCGGGGCCGGTCGCCAACCTGCCCGGCGCCTTCGTCAAGCCCGCCATCATCGATGTGACCGGGATCGACGTGCCGGACGAGGAGATGTTCGCTCCCTTCCTGTCGGTGACCCGCGCCCCGACCTTCGACGCCGCGATCCAGGCGGCGAATGCGACCCGCTATGGTTTGTCGGCGGGCCTGGTCAGCGACGATCCGAAAAACTGGGACCACTTCATCCGCCGCATCCGCGCGGGCGTGGTCAACTTCAACCGGCCGACCACCGGCGCCGCCGGCGACATGCCATTCGGCGGCCTGGGCGCCAGCGGCAACCACCGCCCCAGCGCCTATTATGCGGCGGACTATTGCGCCTATCCAGTGGCCAGCTTCGAGGCGGATGCGGTCGCGAACATCGAAGGCGAAATGAAGGGGCTGAGAGGGTGACGGCGCACGATGCCTCTCCCTCCCCTTCATGGGGAGGGACGATCGCGCAGCGATCCGGGTGGGGCCCGAAAGGGCGTGAGCGAAATCTCGGCAACTTCCCCACCCCGGCTGCGCTTCGCTTCGCCGCCCCTCCCCATGAAGGGGAGGGAGACGTTCAGTGACCCACGCCGTCGAAGCCAACGCCGACGGCCTGATCGGGCCGACCCACTCCTACGCCGGTCTGTCGCCGGGCAATCTGGCCTCCAGCCTCAACAAGGGCGAGGCGTCAAATCCGCGGGCGGCGGTGCTGCAGGGGCTCGACAAGATGAAGACCCTGGCGGACCTGGGCCTGCCCCAGTTCGTCCTGCCGCCGCACGAGCGGCCGAACATCCCGTTCTTGCGGAGCCTGGGCTTCACCGGCTCGGACGCCCAGGTGCTGGAGCGGGCGTGGAAGGATGCGCCGTCCTTCGCCGCCGCCGCCTGTTCGGCCTCGCCCATGTGGGCCGCCAATGCCGCGACGGTGACGCCCAGCGCGGATGCGGCGGATGGCCGGGTGCATGTCACGCCCGCCAATCTGGTCACCAACCTGCATCGGTCGCTGGAGCATCAGCAGACGAAGCGGGCGTTGGACGCCCTATTCCCTGATACGGCGCGGTTCGCGGTGCATGACGCCCTGGCCTCGGTCGCGCATTTAGCCGACGAGGGCGCGGCCAACCATGTGCGGCTGTGCGCCGAGCACGGGACGGCGGGCGTCAATCTGCTGGTCTGGGGGCGAGAGGCTTTCACGCCCTGGGACGGCCCCTATCCGGCGCGTCAGACGCGCGAGGCGTCGCAGGCGATCGCCCGTCGCCATGCGGCGTCGGGTGTCGTGCTGGCCCAGCAGTCCAAGGCCGCCATCGCGGGCGGCACCTTCCACAACGACGTGGTCTGCGTCGGGGCGCTGGAGACCCTGTTCTTCCATGACCTGGCGTTCGAGGACACGGCCGGGACGCAAGACGCCATCCGTCGCGCGGCCGAAGGGCTGTTCGAGCCGATCTTCGTCGAGGTGTCGTCCGCCGACCTGCCCTTGGCCGATGCGATCAGCAGCTATCTGTTCAACTCCATGCTGATCCAGATCCCGGGCGAGGATCGCCTGACCCTGATCTGTCCGACCGAGACCCGCGACAATCCGCGCAGCCATGCGGTGGCGCAAGGCCTGGCCGCCTCCAACGGCCCCATCGGCCGGGTCCAGTATGTCGATGTGCGCCAGTCGATGCGCAACGGCGGCGGCCCGGCCTGTCTGCGTCTGCGGGTCGTGCTGAACGAGGCCGAACTGGCGGCGACCAATCCCGCCATGCGGCTGACCGACGCTCTGCACGGCCGGTTGGCGGACTGGGCCGGGCGCTGGTACCGCGACGAACTGCGGCCGGCCGATCTGGCCGATCCCGACCTGCTGGGCGAAAGCCGGGGCGCGCTGGACGAACTGACGACGATTCTGAAGCTTGGGACTGACTTCTATCCCTTCCAGAGAGATTGATGCGCCGATGACCGATGCGCCCATGAGCCCCGCTCGCCGCCTGAGAAACATCGTCGGCGGGTCCGCCGGCAATCTGGTGGAGTGGTTCGACTGGTACGCCTATGCGGCCTTCACCCTGTATTTCGCGCCGGTCTTCTTTCCCAGCGAGGACCCGACGGCCCAGCTTCTGAGCGCAGCCGCCGTCTTTGCGGTGGGCTTCCTGATGCGGCCCATCGGGGCGTGGATCATGGGGGTCTATGCCGACCGCAAGGGACGCAAGGCGGGGCTGACCCTGTCGGTGACGCTGATGTGCACCGGGTCGCTGATCATCGGGGTGACGCCGGGCTATGCGACCATCGGCCTGGCCGCGCCGGCCCTGCTGCTGTTCGCGCGCCTGTTGCAGGGGCTCAGCGTCGGCGGGGAATACGGGTCCAGCGCCACCTATCTGTCGGAAATGGCAGAGCCGCATCGGCGCGGCTTCTGGTCCAGCTTCCAGTACGTCACCCTGATCTCGGGCCAGCTTATCGCCCTGTTGCTGCTGATCGTGCTGCAGAACACGCTCAGCGAGACGGCGCTGGCGTCGTGGGGCTGGCGGATTCCCTTCTTCGTCGGGGCGGGTCTGGCGGTCGTCGTCTTCTGGCTGCGTCGTCGGCTGGACGAGACGCACAAGGAGTCCGACGCGAAAGACGCGCCGAAATCCAGCGCTACGCAGCTGATCCTGAAACACCCCAAGGAGGCGTTGATGGTGCTGGGCCTGACGGCCGGCGGCACCTTGGCCTTCTATACCTACACGACCTATCTGCAGAAGTTCCTGGTCAACACCACCGGCTTTCCCAAGAACACGGCGACCGAGATCAGCGCCGCGGCCCTGTTCCTCTTCATGCTGTTGCAGCCGGCGGTGGGGGCGCTTTCGGACCGGGTGGGACGGCGGCCGGTGATGATCGCCTTCGGCGTCTTGGGGATGCTTTGCACCGTGCCGATCATGACGGCGCTGTCGACGGTCGAGAGCCCGTTCGTCGCCTTCCTGCTGGCGCTGGCCGGGCTGGTGATCGTGTCGGGCTATACCGCGATCAATGCCGTGGTGAAGGCCGAGCTGTTTCCCGCCCATATCCGCGCCCTGGGCGTCGCCCTGCCCTACGCCATCGCCAATGCGGTGTTCGGCGGGACGGCGGAATATGTCGCGCTATGGCTGAAGGGCGCGGGGGTAGAGAGCGTCTTCTTCTGGTATGTGACCGGCATGATCGGGATTTCACTGATCACCTTCATCCGCATGCGCGATACGAAGCACAACAGCTTGATTACGCATACGTAGTTCTTTTCTGTCGTCATCCCAGGGCTTGTCCCTGGGATCCAGACTCCCGGTTTAGGGGTCCGTGCGCACTACCGAAACACCGGGAGTCTGGATCCTCGCCACAAGGGCGAGGATGACGGGTTTGGGGAAGGGCGAGGATGACGGGTTTTAGGTAGTTTAGGCCGCGAACCGCCCGCCGCGCTGGGCGTAGGCCTGGGTGCCGCGCGTGAAGACCTTATCGGACGGCAGAACGGTCTCGATCGGCAGGTCGTCCTGGCCCTTCAGCGCCGCATAGACAGGGCCGAAGTCCTTTAGCGTCTCGTCCTTCAGGGACTCGATGCTGTCGATGACGAAATAGACCTGCTGGAAGTCGTCGATCCGGTACAGGGTGCGCATCACCCGCTCCAGGTCGAAGCCCAGGCGGTTGGGCGACGGGTTGTCCAGCGCAAAGACACTCTCGGTCGCCGAGGAGACGATGCCGGCGCCGTAGATGCGCAGGCCGTCGGTGTCCTTCATCAGGCCGAACTCGACCGTGTACCAGTAGAGGCGCGCCAGGTTGGGCAGCATGCCCAGGCCTGCCGCGCGTTGGCCGCCCTTGCCATAGGCCTCCATATAGGCGGCGAAATCGGGGTCGGTCAGCATCGGCACATGGCCGAAGACGTCGTGGAAGATGTCGGGTTCCTGGAGATAATCCAGTTGGTCCGGCTTACGGATGAACTGGCCCGAGACGAAGCGGCGATTGGCCAGGTGGTCGAAAAAGACCTCGTCCGGCACCAGGCCCGGCACACAGACCACGGTCCAGCCCGTCAGGGCCTGAAGCTTGGGATTGATCACGTCGAAGTCGGGAATGCCGCCGGCGTTCAGGTCCAGCGCGTCCAGGCCGCGCAGGAAGGCGTCACAGGCGCGGCCCGGCAGGATCTTCATCTGGCGCGCGTACAGGGTGTCCCACGTCTGGTGCTCGACATCGGTATAGTCGGCCCAGTTCTGGGGAATGGTCCAGTCGGCGGCCGCGCCCTCGGGCGGCTGTTCGAAGACGTGTTCGAAGTCGGACATAGGCTTTCCTCTTTTGCCGACAGTCTAGCCCGGAGCCGCCGCGCCTTCCAACCGCCAGTCCAAAAGTCAGTGCAGTTGTTCGTCCAGAGGCGCATGGTGGCCCAGGCCGTCAGTCGTGAACCAGCGTTCGGCGTCGTCGGGCAGCAGCACGGATCGACCGTCTTCCAGCACCGCCTCGGCCGCATAGGCGACGAAACCGCCGTCGTCGCCCAGGGCATAGACGCGGTAGAAGGGCTGATCGGCGGCGACCAGGCCGGTCTCGCCGGCCGGGCCGTCATAGGCGTGATCCACGTCCATCACCACGCCGCGAAAGGCGTCGTCGCAATGGCGGACGATCTGTCCGATGGCGAAACGGGCTGTGTGAATCTGGGTCATCGGTCCTGATACGACGCGGCGTATGACCCGAACGCCTGCCGGTCTGTTCATCTTCCTGACAGAATGGCTTGGCGCGGACGATCTTCGCGGGTTAGGCTGATCGGGACGGGCGCCGTTTTGGACCGCCCACATCGGAATGACGACCCATGCCGGAGACCCACGGCGCGCCCCGACGGCGCGACGAGCGGTCCCAGCCTTCCCGTTCGCGGGATGCGTCGGGTCGGGATGCGCCGCTGTATGGCGCGCTCGATCTGGGGACCAACAATTGTCGGCTGCTGATCGCGCGGCCGTCGCGCGAAGGCTTTCGCGTCGTCGACAGCTTCAGCCGCATCGTGCGCTTGGGCGAAGGCTTGTCGCGCACGGGCCTGCTGGACCCGCGCGCCATGGACCGGGCCTATGACGCCCTGGCCCTGTGCGCCGAACGGATCGTCAGGAAGGGCGTGGACTCGGCTCGCCTGAGCGCCGTCGCCACCCAGGCCTGCCGTGCGGCCGAGAACGGGGCCGAGTTCATCGACCGAGTGCGCAAGGGAACGGGTCTGCGACTACGGATCATCGATCCGTCGGAAGAGGCGCAGTTGGCGGTCGAAGGGTGTCTGAACCTGATCGATCCCCAGGCGGAGGCCGTGCTGGTCATCGATGTCGGCGGCGGCTCGACCGAGATGTCGTGGCTGAAGCGGGAAGGCGCGGAATGGGCCACCACAGCCTGGATGTCGGCGCCGGTCGGGGTGGTGACCCTGGCCGAGCGGCATCCGGAACCCCCGAACTCCGGCGAGGCCTGGTACGAGGCCATGGTGGCGGACATGGGCGCGGCCATTGCGGCCGGCGGCATCGTCGATGAACCGATGCTGGAGCTGTTCCGCCAGGACCGGGCCCATCTGGTCGGGACGTCCGGGGCGATCACTAGCCTGGCGGGCATTCACCTGAACCTGCCCCGATATAATCGAGACCGGGTCGATGGGTTGTGGATGACGCGGGGCGACTGCGAGGCGGCGGCGGATCGGCTGAAGGCCCTGGGGCCGGACGGACGCGCGCGCGAGGCCTGCATCGGTCCAGACCGGGCGGACCTGGTGCTGGCGGGCGCGGCCATTCTGGAAGCGGTGCAGCGGGCCTGGCCGTCCGAGCGGGTGCGGGTCGCGGACCGGGGCCTGCGCGAGGGTCTGCTGCTGCAGAGAATGCGCGAGGACAAAAAGCCGTCGAAGAGCCGCAGGCGGCGGCGCGGTAGGGGTAAGGGAGCGGCGGCGAGCTGAAGCAACCTGTCTCCTCCCTGCTTCGCGGGGAGGAGATGATTTAGCTCGCGGGCGTGATCCGCACCGGCAGTTCGATGTCGCACACCGAGAAGTCGGCGCCGCGCGCCTGTCGCGCCTGTTGCACCAGGGTCTGAAAGGTGGCGGAGTTGGTGTTCAGCACCGACGCCGTGGGGCGTTCTGCGGCGGGCAGGTCCGATGCGACGCGGACGCGGGTCATCTGGTCCGGTCCCTGAACGAGACCGTCGGGCGTGCCGCTGGCCTTCAGAGCGCGCACCACGTCCAGACCGGACACGACGCGGCCCCAGACGGTGTAGCGTTTGTCCAGCGCCGGATAGGCCTGACGCATCAGGAAGAACTGGCTGTTGGCGGTGTCATTGCCCTCGTCGCGCGCCATGCCGGCGACGCCGGGGCAATACAGAGCCCAACCGTGGACCTTGTCGTCGCCGGTGCCCGACATCAGGGCGTCGGGCTGGGTCTGGACGGGAATGGAATCGATGAATCCGACCAGGGCGCCCACGGGGGCCGCGACGGGGGTGAAGGCCATGTCCGCCCCGCGGCGGAAGGTGAACTCGCCCTTCAGGTCGGGATACCAGCTCTGCCCCTCGCCCGTGCTCAGCGGGTCGCCAGTCTGGGCCATGAACCAGTCGATCACCCGATGCCAGACCAGATTGTCGTAGAAGCCGCGCGAGGCCAGCAGCTTGATCCGTTCGACATGGGCCGGGGCGATCTGAGGCGCCAACTCGACCAGGACCTGACCCTTGCTGGTGTCGATGACCAGCAGGTTCTCGGGCGCGACGGTGCGCCACTCGGCCGGAGGCGACGGGGGGGCAGGCGGCGCAGGCACGGCGGTCGCGTGCTGGGCCAGGGCGGCCCCGGCCGTCGCGGTCAGAGCCGCAGCCGCGATCATCAGACTACGCATCTTCATCGTCCCCTCCCCCGTCGTCTTGAAAGCGTCAGCCGCCGACGACCTCGGCCACCGGCTGAACGTCACAGATGCTGAAGCCGTTACCGCGCGTGGCGCGTGTGGCGGCAATTCGCTCGGCGAAGGCGGCGCTGCCTGCGTTCAGGACGCGCACCGTCGGACGGCTAGCTTCGGGCATCGCCGAGGCCATGCGGACCTGGGTCATGGTGTCGGGGTCGGTCACTTTGCCGTCCTCCGCGTCTGAGCCCTTCTTCAGCTTGCCGACCACATCCAGGCCGGAAACCACGCGACCGAAGGCGGTGTAGACGCCGTCCAGTTGGTCGCGCGCGCCCATCATCAGGAAGAACTGGCTGTTGGCGCTGTCAGGCGCGCCCGAGCGGGCCATGCCCAGCACGCCGGGGCAGAACAGGCCGTGGGCGTCGACCTTGAAGTCGGCGGTGACCATCATCTGGGCGTCGGGCTGGGTCTGGACCGGCAGGTCGCTGACCAGGCCGCGGATGCCTTCCCCGACGCTTGGCACGGCGACGAAGCCGGCGTCGCGACCCCGCCGGAAGCTGAACTCGGCCTTCAGATCGGGAAGCTCGCTGCCGCCCTCGCCGGTGCCTTGCGGGTCGCCGGTTTGCGCCATGAATTCAGGGATGACGCGATGGAACTTCAGGCCGTCATAGAAGCCCTGGTTGGCCAGGGTGCGGATGCGTTCGGCATGGTTGGGCGCGGCGACCGGAACCAGTTCGACCAGAACGCGGCCCTTGGAGGTGTCGATGACCAGCAGGTTTTCCGGCGCGATGGTGCGCCAATCGGAGGCCGCCGGCGCGGTTTGCGCCACAGCCGGGGCCTGGGCCGCGCCAGCCGCCAAAAGGGCGGCGACGGTCGCCGCGATGATCGCCTTACGCATAGTCTATCAAATCCCGTTCTTGACCTTGGCCCGCACGCGCTCGGCGATGGCGGGGCTGACGAAACTGTCGATCGCGCCGTCCAGCCGAGCGATCTCCTTGACCAGACGCGAGGCGATGGCCTGATGACGCGGATCGGCCATCAGGAATACCGTCTCGATGTCCTGATTGAGGCGCTGGTTCATCGCCGTCATCTGGAACTCGTATTCGAAGTCGGCGACGGCGCGCAGACCCCGGATGATGACGTTGGCGTCCAACTCTTCGGCGAAATGCATCAGCAGGGTCGAAAAGGGCTGGACCACGATGTCGCCGCCAAAGTTGGCGACCTCGGCCTTGAGCATCTCGACGCGCTCGGCGGTGGAAAACAGCGGCCCCTTGTCGTCATTCTGGGCCACGCCGATGACCAGCCGGTCCACCAGCTTCAGCGCCCGCTTGATGATGTCGGTATGCCCGTTCGTCACCGGGTCGAAGGTGCCCGGATAAAGCCCGATGCGCATGCGTGTCTCCCCAGCCTGTCGCGTGCCGTTGCGGTCGTTTAGCAGGTGCGAAATCAGCGGCCTAGCCGGCTGACGCCATCGTCATCGTTGCGGGCGTCATCGTCGCGGGGCGCGATGGGTTGCGGCGGCTGGGCGAACCAGGCGGCTTCGATCCGGGACAGCAGCGTGGGATCGTTGGCGAAGGCGACGCCGTCGATGGCCGTGATGGGACAGACAGGCGTGGCGCTGTTGCACAGGAAGGCGGCGTCGAAGGCGCCGATTTCAGAAATGGAGACCGGGCGGGTTTCCGAGGCCAGGCCCGCCTCGGCCAGGCCGCGCAGGATCAGGGCCTGGGTCACGCCCGACAGCATCGGCGCCTGGGGCCAGACGATGCGGTCGCCCTGGACGAAACCGATGTTCCACAGCGTGCCTTCGGACACCCGCCCCTGACCGTCCACGAACAGGGCGTCGTCGAACCCGGCGGCCCGTGCGGCGCGGCGCGCACGGATCAGGCCGAAGGTAGCGAGGTGTTTCAGATGCGGGGCTTCGCGTTCGTAGGAGACGGCGGTGACGCGCACGCTGCTCGCCAGCGGCGGCGGCGCAGGCGAGACTATCGTCATTACCTTCGGCCGGCCGACGAAGGACGGATTGCGATGGCCGATCTCTGGCGAGAACAGACTGACGCGCAGCCAGCAGGCGTCGTGGCCGGCGACGGCGAGGGCCATCAGGCGGCGGAACTCGGCCTCGCCGGGGCTTTCGCCGAACAGTTCGATGGCGGCCTGGTTCAGGCGGCTGAGGTGGAGATCAAGTCCGCGAGCGGCGCCGTTCTCGACGCGGAAGGAGGTGTAGGCGCCGTAGTTGACCAAGGCCTGGTGGGCGAGGTCGTCAGGCGATGCGGGGTGGCCGTCGATCAGGATGTCCACTGGCCACTCCCGTTCAAGTCTTTCCTTCTCCCGTTGGGAGAAGGTGGCCCGGAGGGCCGGATGAGGGTCGGCCGGTGGGCCAACTCGCACCACTGGCCCCTCACCCTTTCGCACAAGAACGACGGCTGTCGCCGCCGTGTGCTCAAGCCCTCTCCCGCTGGGAGAGGGTCTTGGTTTTAGGCTTCGGTCTCGCCGCCCTCGTCTGCGACGTCCGCCTCATCCGAACCGCCGCTGTCGGGCAGGCGTTCGACCGAGACGACCTTTTCGTCCTTGCCGGTGCGGAAGATGGTGACGCCCTGGCTGGAGCGGCCGACGATGCGGACCTGATCGATGCGGGTGCGGATCATCTGACCGCCCGAGGTGACCAGCAGCAGGTCGTCGGTTTCCTCGACCGGGAAGGCCGCCGCCAGGCGCGTGCCCGCGCGACCGCCCAGGCCGTGAGCCGTCAGCCCCTGACCGCCGCGACCGGTGCGGCGGTACTCGTAGGCCGAGGACCGCTTGCCGAAGCCGGTCTCTGTGACCGTCAGGATGAACTGTTCGGCGGCGCCCAGTTGGGCGATCCGTTCGACGGTCAGGGCGGCGTCGGCCCCAATACCCGAAGTGTCGTCTTCGGCTCCAGCCGGAGCCGCGACATCGTCTTCCGCGTCTGCGCCGGCCAGGGCCTTACGCATGGCGTTGGCGTGTTTGACGTAGGCCGAGCGTTCTTCCGGCGTCGCATCGACCCGGCCCAGGATGGCCATGGAGATGACCTCGTCGCCGTCCTGCAGTCGCACGCCCCGGACGCCGGTCGAATCCCGGCCCTTGAACACGCGCACGTCGTCGGCCTTGAAGCGGATCGCGCGGCCCAGGGCCGTGGTCAGCAGTATGTCGTCGTCGGCGGTGCACAGGCCGACGCCGACCATGCGGTCGTCGCCTTCCAGCTTCATGGCGATCTTGCCTGCGCGGTTGACCGTGGCGAAGTCCGACAGCTTGTTCCTGCGCACATCGCCTGCCTGGGTGGCGAACATGATGTCGTAGTCGCCCCAGGTCGTCTCGTCCTCGGGCAGGGGCAGGACGTTCATGATGCTGTCGCCCGGCTCGATGGGCAGCAGGTTGACGAAGGCCTTGCCGCGCGAGGTCGGATTGCCCAGCGGCAGGCGCCAGGTCTTCAGCTTGTAGGCCTTGCCGTTGGTGGCGAAGAACAGGACCGGGGTGTGGGTGGAGGCGCTGAAGACGCCGGTGATGGCGTCCTCGTCCTTCATCGTCATCCCGGACTTGCCCTTGCCGCCGCGATGCTGGGTCCGATAGGCGTTCAGGGCGACGCGCTTGACGTAGCCGCCGTGGGTGACGGTGACGACCATGTCCTCGCGCGGGATCAGGTCTTCGTCCTCCATCTCGCCGTCGCCTTCCCCGATCAGGGTGCGACGCGGCACGGCGAACTGATCCTTCACCGCGATCAGGTCGTCGCGGATGATGGCCAGGACGTTCTTGCGGTCCGACAGGATGGTCAGGTGGCCCTGGATCGTATCGGCCAAGCCGCGCGCCTCGCCGAAAATGTCGTCACGGCCCAGGCCGGTCAGGCGCGACAGGGTCAGGGCCAGGATGGCGCGGGCCTGTTCGTCGGTCAGTTGCAGGCTGTCGCCGTTGATGACGACGCTGCGCGGGTCGGCGATCAGCTCGACCAGGGCCATCATATCGCCCACGGGCCAGGCCTTGCCTTGCAACCGCTCGCGCGCCTCGGTCGGATCGGCCGAGGAGCGGATGATGTGGATCACTTCGTCGATATTGGCGACGGCGACGGCGAGACCCACCAGGACGTGGCCACGGTCGCGCGCCTTGTTCAGCTCGAACTTGACGCGGCGAACGACGACTTCCTCACGGAATTCGAGGAAGATCTGCAGCAGATCGCGCAGGCCCATCTGCTCGGGCCGGCCGTGGTTAAGCGCCAGCATGTTGACGCCGAACGAGCTCTGCATCGCCGTGTAACGCCACAGCTGGTTCAGGATGACGTCGCCGGAGGCGTCGCGCTTCAGCTCGATGACGATCCGCATGCCCTGGCGGTCGGATTCGTCGCGGACGTCGGAAATGCCCTCCAGGCGTTTTTCACGCACCATTTCGGCGATGCGTTCGATCAGGGTCTGTTTGTTGACCTGGAACGGCAGTTCGGTGACGACGATGGCCTCGCGATCCTTGCGGATCTCTTCCACCGAGGCGCGGCCGCGCACGACGACCGAGCCGCGACCGTCGCGGAGCGCATTGCGCGGCGCGGTGCGGCCCATAATCTCGCCGCCGGTCGGGAAGTCGGGACCGGGGACGATGTCCAGCAGTGCGTCGTCCGAGATGTTCGGATCATCCAGCAGGGCCAGGGCCGCATCGACGACCTCGCCCAGATTATGAGGCGGGATATTGGTCGCCATGCCGACGGCGATGCCGCCCGCGCCATTGACCAGCAGGTTCGGGATCCGGCTCGGCAGGACGACCGGCTCCAGCTCCTTCTCGTCGTAGTTCGGCTGGAAATCGACGGTGTCCTTGTCGATGTCGCCCATCAGGGCGACGGCGGCCGGCGCCATCTTGGCCTCGGTGTAACGCATCGAGGCGGGCATATCGCCGTCGACCGAACCGAAGTTGCCCTGGCCGTCGACCAGCATCAGACCCATCGAGAAGGGCTGAGCCATGCGCACCAGGGCCATATAGACCGAGGCGTCGCCGTGGGGGTGGAACCGGCCCAGCACGTCGCCGACCACGCGGGCGCATTTCGAATAGCTGCGCTCGGGCGTCATGTTCAGGTCGTGCATCGAATACAGGATGCGACGGTGAACCGGCTTGAGGCCGTCACGGGCGTCAGGAAGGGCGCGGCTGACGATCACGCTCATGGCGTAGTCGAGGTACGAACGCTTCAGTTCGTCCTCGATCGTGATCGTGGAAATGTCGGAGCCGCCGCCTCGACCGTTGATCGGAGTTGCGGCGTTTTCGTAGCTGTCGTCGGTCAATGAAGCGTGGCTTTATGCGGCCGGAATCGGAACGTGATCCGTTGTGACGATTTCTAGCATTCCAGGGGCTCGGTGGCAAAGCGACGTCGCCGTGAAAGCCCGTCTCTGAAAGGACTTTCCATATGCGCGCCCACACCTTCGCCGCCGCCCTCATGATCGCCTCGCCGCTGGCCCTGACCTCGGCCTGCGCCGCGACCGGCAACGCCCCGCAAACCCACGTCGAACGTGCGCCCGTCGGCGCGACGGGACAGGCGGTCCTGATCAACGCCTCGGGCGCCAACATCGGCCGCGTCGATCTGCGCCAGGGGCCGACCGGCCTGGTGATCAAGGTCGAGGCCTCGGGCCTAACGCCCGGCTGGCACGGCATCCACATCCATGCGACCGGCGAATGCGCTGCGCCCTTCACTTCGTCCGGCGCCCATATCAACCACGGCGAACCGAAAGCCCCGCACGGCCTGCTGAACGCGGCGGGCCCGGACGACGGCGACCTGCCCAACATCTGGGCCGGCGCGGACGGCAAGGTGAACGCCGAACTGTTCACCCCCCGCGCCCGCATCTCGTCGGAAGGCCCCGGCCAGTGGCTGTGGGACGCAGACGGCTCGGCGATCATCGTCCACGCCAATCCCGACGACCATTCGACCCAGCCCATCGGCGGGGCCGGCGACCGGGTGGCCTGCGCAGCGCTCAGCGCGAGCTGAGCTTTCCCTAGACGTTGAAGATGGCCCGCTGAACGCCGTTCAGCGGGCTTCTTTTTGCGCCAGCAGGCGGCGGATCAACTCGGTCTGTTCTTCCTGGCGCGCGGTCAGGTGCTCGACCTTTTCCAGCAGGGCCATGATCTCGATCTCGGCCTTCAGGTTGACCTGATAGTCGTTGCCGGCGTCGAGCCGATCTTTCTGCGCCTGACGGTTCTGGCTCATCATGATGATCGGCGCCTGGGCTGCGGCGATCATCGACAGCATCAGGTTCAGGAAGATGAAGGGATAGGGGTCGAAGGCGTCGCGCCTGAGAACCAGATTCAGCGCCGTCCAAACCACCAGGAACAGGCCGAACGCGATCAAAAAGGTCCAGGACCCGCCGAATGTCGCCACCCGGTCCGCCAACCGCTCGCCAAAGGTTTGACGGTCGTCGAAGGTCTCGTTGATGTCCTCGGAGATCGGCCGGCGTTCGGCCGTGCTGCGAACGACGCTGGCGGCGTTGGCGGGCAACTCGTGCGTCGCCTTGCCCAGCCAACGGCGGGAGACATGGTCGGCGTCGATGGGAGCGTGGTTCACGGCGGTCTCCTGAAAGGCTCAGGAGATGATCAAGCCTTGGCGGCCCCCGCGCGCAAGCCCCGTTCGGCCAGGGCGACCAGCGCGACCCCGCCCATGGCGATGGCCGAACCGGTCAGGATCTGCGGCGTCAGCACATCGCCCATGAAGCCCCAGCCGATCAGCATCGACACCACCGGCGTCACCAGCAGATAGGGCGTCACCCGCCCCGCCTCGCGCCGCTGCACCAGCCAGAACAGCAGGGTCGTCGCCAGCACCGACGACACGACCCCGGCCCACAGCAGCGTGGCCCAGACCATGGGGGTGGCGGTCTTCACCGCCTCCCATTGCCCGTGTTCGAACACGGCGGAACCAAAGGCCATGACCGGAAAGGCGCCCAGCGCCAGCAGGCCCTGCATCTTCAGCGGCGGGATGGAGGTGGTCCGACGCGCCACCACTGTGGTCACGCCCCAGGCCGCGCCCGCCGCAATGGCGACCAGAATGGCCTTCCAGTCCTGCAAGGCGTGGGCGTCCAGCGTCATCCAGGCCACGCCGACGAAGGCCACGCCCATGCCGACCAGGGCCGCCTTGGACAACCGCTCGCCCAGGATCAGGAAGGCGAACAGGGTGGTAAAAGGAATCCAGAGCTGGTTGGCCACGGTCACCGGGCTGACGTCGGTCGCCAGCCAATAGGCGGTGTAGGCCAGCCCATACTGGATCGGCCCGCCGACGATGACGATCAGCAGCAGGCTCTTCCAGTCGGGGAAAGGC
This sequence comes from Brevundimonas sp. PWP3-1b1, assembly GCF_049896065.1. Classification (NCBI taxonomy): domain Bacteria; kingdom Pseudomonadati; phylum Pseudomonadota; class Alphaproteobacteria; order Caulobacterales; family Caulobacteraceae; genus Brevundimonas; species Brevundimonas sp. PWP3-1b1. The sequence goes on from NZ_JAFCTO010000001.1 coordinate 2,033,913, forward strand.
GGCCGGACAAAGACAATCAGACAGGCGCTGGCGATGCCGAACCGGATCGCCCCGACCAGCAGCGGCGACAGGTGTTCGGTCGCCAGCTTGGCCCCGGCGTTGTTGATGCCCCACACCACGATGATCGCCGCGATGGCGGCGATCTCCAGCCCGGTCAGGGCGTGGGGCTTGGGCGGCAATGGTGCGGGGGCGACGTCGGTCATCAAAGGCCTATGACATGGCTTTGGGCGCGCGTCGGCTCACTTTGGATGACCCCGGGTTTCGGGATCAGAATTCCGGCTTGGCGACCATCAGCCTTGATCGCCAAGCCGGCGGGTCTTCTTAGAACGGAATGTCGTCGTTCAGGTCGTAGCTTTCCTTGGGGCCGCTCGGCTTGTTGGCGCCGCCCGTGGAGAAGCCCGAGGAATAGTCGTCGTCGCCGCGACCACCGCCGCCGCCGGCATAGCCGCCGCCTTGCGATCCGCCTTCCGAGCGACCGCCCAGCATGGTCAGTTCACCCTTGAACCGGCTGACCACGATCTCGGTCGAATATTTCTCGACGCCCTGCTGGTCGGTCCATTTGCGGGTCTGAAGCGCGCCCTCGATATAGACGGTCGAGCCCTTCTTCACATAGTTCTCGACCACCTTGACGATGTTGTCGTTGAAGATGACGACCCGGTGCCACTCGGTCTTTTCCTTGCGCTCGCCCGAGGACTTGTCGCGCCAGGTTTCCGAGGTCGCGATCGACAGGTTGGCGATGCGGTCGCCGTTCGGCATGGACCGGATTTCAGGGTCGCGACCCAGGTTGCCGACCAGAATGACCTTGTTGACGCTGCCCGCCATGAAAACTTCCTTCTCGTGTGAGGCGGCGACTGCATCGCCTGCCCCGTCAATTCAGTCCGATGTCTGACCGGGGCGACGCCTTATCGCCAGCCGCTTTCGACATCGCACCCGCCAAACCGGTGGATTAACGAAATGTTCCACCTTTGTTCACGTCGCGCAAGTCCTACTTCGCGGCGGGGTCCGCGGCGATGGCGATGGGACGGCCCGTCTCGTCGCGCTGGATCGCCCCGGGGATGGCCAGGCGGCCGTCGCCGGTGCGGGCCATGGCGAAGAAGCGGCTGCCGTTCAGGCTCTTGCCGATCTTGACCCCCTCGCGGTCGATGAAGATGAACCGGCCCTGATAGGCGCCCGAGATCTCCTGGTTCGAGCCGCCCATGCGCAGGAAGCGCAGACGCATCTCTTCCAGACGCGCGGCGCACAGTTCGAGCTGAGGCTGGTCGTCGGCGATCTTCTGCAGGCGAGGCGGCGCATTGTCCGGCGTCGCCACGAAATAGCAGGCGCCATCCACGAACTCGTATTTCGGTTCGTTGGAGCAGGCGCCCAGCAAGGCCGTTCCAGCGACGGCGGCGAGAACGACGAGGCGCATCAGTTCATCCCAGGAAATTGGCAGTTACGGTCCTGCTCGGCCAACGTCCGGAAACGGGAATTGTCGCCCGACTGTTCCACCCGGCGCGGCACCAGGCGCAGCGTCGTATCGCCCCAGCGGCCATATTGGGCGTCGCCCGGCCCGACGCAGGTTCCGGCATACAGCGCCTGAACGCAGGCGTTCAGGCTCATGTTCGAAGACAGGGTGCGCCAGTCGGAACCACTGTGACGCAGGCAGGGAGACCCGGCGGCGGCCGGCGTAGGCCGGGGCGCCGGCATGGGCTCCATGCGGGGCTGAGGCTCTTCCTCAGCCATCTGGACCGCAGGAAGTTCCGGCGGCGGGGCGAAGGCGGCGGTCGGCGCGGCGGCCAAGGCGCCTGTCGCGTCCAGTCCGACGTCGAGTGCGTCAGTCGCCAGGCCGTTGCGTTGGGCGCAATCGGCCAAAGTCGCCATGCCCACGAACTGGCCGTCCACGAAACAGCGCAACTCGCGCGTCGGCTCAAGCGAGGGAGCATCCGCCAGATTGACCACCAGCCCGCCCTTGGATGCGGGCGAGGCCTCCGGCGTCTTGTCGCCACCGCCGGTGAAGATCAGGGCCAGCACGACGGCGGCGATGATCACCAGACCGGCGCCGACGGCTATGATGACACGGTTGTCGTTCGGAAGGGCCATGGAGAGGCTTTCGCGGATAAGGTCGCCAATAACCCCGAGCGGACGCCGGGCGTCAACCGCCTTGGGCCGTCAAGGACGCGATCATCCCATAAGACGGTCGAGCGCGGCCTGGAAGTTGGCGATCTGCATCTGCTGATAGGCCGTGGACGAACCGTTTCCGGTCTGGGTGTTGGTGGTGTCGGCCTTTTGCGGTCCCAGCGACTTGTATGCGGAGCGGATCACCGTCATCGCCTGGGATAGACCATCGACCGCCGCCTTGATCGATGCGGGGTCGTTCAGGTTCAGCGTGTTGGACAGATTCAGGCCGTATGTGGTCGGCGCATCTTTTTCCGGCTTGCTGGGGCCGACGAAGCCCGGCGTCAGGCCCAGGGCGGCGAGAGCGTCCTTGCCCGCCGCGCCCGCCGAAATCACCGCGCCTTCACGGTTCACCGCCGTGGAAATCTGCAGGCGTTGCGTGACGGGAACCGACTTCAGGTCGGTGATCACCTTGGCTTCCAGCTGGCGGCCCGAGGCGGAGGCGATCTTCTTGGCCAGGCTGTCCAGCGTGTCCTTGGCCCCGATCGTCACGGTCACGGCCCGGCCGCCTCCGGCCGGCGAAATGGTGAACTGGTCGCCCACCCTGGCCGAGGTGGCGACGATCAGCAGCTTGGAATCCGCCTGCATGATCTCGCCCTGGGGGAGGCCCAGGCGGTCGAGCACGCTGGCGCCGCCTGCGGCGATGCTGAGGCTGGTCGGCTTAGCCTGGTCGTCGTCCGCCTGCCAGGTCTTGTTCTGCTCGACGGCGCCCGTCGCTAGGTCGATGCGCGCCAGATAGCCGCGGGTCGGATCTTCCTTGGCCGCGCCATCCGCGCGGTTCGTGCCGGTGATCCAGACCTTGCCGTCCTTGATCTCGACATCGGCGGCGGTGTCGTTTCCGGCTCCGCCGAAATAGGTCAGCCGCTCGTCGCCCGAGGCCTGGAGGTCCGCCGATAGGGTGGCGACGAAAACGTCGGTCCCGCCCGCGTGGGCGTTCGTCGTCGTGCCGACGTCCAACGCCGTATTGTTCGTGTGCCCGGTCACGACTACCTTGCCGTCCTCGACCGAGATGCCTGCGATCTCTCCTCCGGCGTAGCCAAGGTCTCGGGTGGAGGCCAAGGTGGGCACGCCCTGCGCGTCCAGGGTGAAGCGACGGACGATCGCCTTCCCGTTCTCGACACCGGCCGTATAGAGGTCGGAGCCCGACACGGTCATCGCCTGGACGGAATCGTCGCCCGCGCTGCCGAACTGCGTCGTGGAGACGCTCACCCCAGCGATCGGCCCGATCACCGTCAGCGGCTTTTCCTGGAAGGTCTGAAGATAGGAATCCCAGCCTCCCAGCGCCGCCGTGCCCGGCATGGCCGACTTGGAGCGACCTGCCACATAGACCACGCCGTCGGCGCCGAAACTGACTTCCGTCGCCTCGTCGGCCGCCTTGGCGCCGCGCCGCTGGGTCCACAACTCCTTGCCCGAACTGTCGAACAGGGTGACGAAACTGTCTGCCGTCGCAGCGTTGTCGCCGCTCTTGCCGGGTTCCAGCGCGCCGGTGACGGAGCCGGCCAAGGCGACCCGGCCGTCGTCGTCGATGGCGATGGAGAAGCCGTTGGCGCTGGACGCCGCGCCCAGCAGCTTGGTCTGCATCAGATTGCCGGCGGAATCGTACTTCATCAGGGCGACGTCGCGCGCGCCCTTGATCGGTTGATTGGCGTCGCCGGCGGTCAGATCCGCGACCACCCACACCGAGCCGTCGGGGGCCACGGCGCTGGCGCGGACGGATTCGACACCCTCGGGCAGGTCGGTCTGGCCCACCCTGCCCTCGACCCAGAACGGATCGTCGACGCCCCGTTGCGCGGTGGGCGCGGCGCCGCCGTCGACCTGGAACTTCAGGAGTTGGCCCGTTCCGGCCTTGCCGGCGCCCTGGGTGACGTAAACCGCATCGGAGGCGTCGACGGCTGCGAAGGCAACCGTTTCGCCGGTGGATCCCGACACCCTCAGCGCCCACTGATCCGGGCCCGCCGGCAGGGTGATGGTCTTGTCGCCGCTCTTGATCGTCTTGGGCTCGGCGGGGACCATTTCGCGGCCCATACGGGTCGCAACGCCGGCGTCCTCCAGCTTGCCGTTCATGTAGGCGACCACATTGTCCATGGTCCGTTCGGTCGCACCCATCTCGGACAGGTCCATCTCGACCGTCTGGGTCCCGTCAGTCGTCTTGACCGTCATGGCGAATTTCACGTCGCCTTCGAAGGCCTTCACCGCCGACGTGATGGCGCCGTCATGGATCGGCGCGGTCGTGAAAGTGGTCGGGGCGCGTTCCTGGGCATAGCCGGTCTTGACCGTCGACTGCGACACGCCCTGAACCATGCGGACGTCCTCGAATTCGGCGGTCTTCAGATAGTCGGACAGTTCGGCCAGGCCGGAGCCGAATCGTTTGGCGACCTGGGCGGCCTCGCCGCTGGTCAGTCCCTTAACGTTGGCGCGGTCGGCGAGGGCGGTGAGGGAATTCAAGCCCTGATAGAGGGCGAAAAGCTTGCGATAGTCGGCCGAGGCGCCGGCCATGTCCATGTCGACGGCGGACTCGTTGATCAGTCGCCTGCCCGCCAGGGCGGAGCGCAGAAGGTCGCTGGGCTGGGGGGCTGCGGCTTCCGCCGCCCAGGGCGCCGTCGGCTGCGTCTTCTTCGTCGTGGTCGCAGCCGTCGTGGCGCCGATCAGCGACGACGTATCCGTCGTCACTCCGTACAGACCCAGCAAATAGCTGTTGTTGATCATTCAGACGGCTCCGCCCTCATGATGCGGCAGCACGCCGTAACGAACCGTTAAGCTGCCTCAGCCCTGGAACAGCGACAGGATCATCTGAGGCGCCTGGTTGGCGATCGACAGGGATTGCACCCCGAGTTGCTGCTGGACCTGCAAGGCCTGCAAGCGCGCGCTTTCCTTGGCCAGATCAGCGTCGACCAGATTGCCGATGCCGGATTCAAGCGAGTCCGACAGCTTGCCGACGAAGGTCGTGTGGCGCTCGATCTGCTTGGCCTGGGCGCCCAGTTCCGCCAGACGCGAGCTGGATGTCGCCAGCGCCGTCTTGACGGCCGCCAGAGCCGCGCCGGCGCCCGCCGTCGTGTCAAGTGACAGGCCCGTCAGGCCCAGGCCATCGACGGTGAGATCCTGACGGCTGAGGGAAATCGTCTCGGCCCCATCCGCACTCGCCAGGAAGGGCACAGCGATCGTCGATGAACCATCCAGAATATTCGCGCCGTCGAAGACCGCATTGTTTGCGAAGGATGCGATGGACCCCAGCAAGGCCTGGAATTCTTCGTCGTAGCGGTCGCGTGTTTCCGGACTTTCGCTCGGATTGGAAGCCGCCGTGGCCTTGGCCTGAAGCTCCACCAGCAGATCCGAGATCTGCTCCCCGGCCGCCAGCGACACGTCGGTGATCGACGTCGCACGCTTCAGACTGGTCGTCACCGCCTCCAGCGACCCCATGTCGGCGCGCTGGCCTTGGGCGACTGCCCATACGGCCGCATTGTCCTTGGCGCCCTGCACCTTCAGGCCCGTACTCACCCGCCCCTGGGTCGCCGCCAACTGGTCGTTGGTGCGGTTCAGGTTCTGCAGGGCGATCATCGCCGAGGTGTTGGTGTGGATACTGGTGGTCATGGCTTCAAGCCCCGGACATTCTGTTCTCTACAGGATTAACCATGAGTCGTGAGCGTATGGTTAACGTGCAGGAAAGCACGATTCCGCCGTCCGGCGAACCGGCGGCGTCAGGCAGGACAGGAGCATAAAGCGCGTCAAACGGCGGTATCGACCACCTTCCCTCCCCTATAGGTCGGGTCGCCGCTCAGCTTTTCGACGTCTTCCCGGGGAAGCTGGCGGATCACCTCGCCTGTCACGCGGTCTAGGACCTTGTATACGAAACGATTTCGACCCAGGGCCTCGATGGTGAGGCGATAACGGCCGGCGTCGGCGTTGTCGTTCCTGGCCGCCGGCGTCGGGGGCGCCTCGACCGCATTCACAGGAACGACTGCGGGGGGCGGTAAGCTTGTTACTCTGACGACATGGTTTGTCATGGCTCCTTGCGCGGCGAATCAGCCCGCGCCCCTCTGACGTCTGCGACGGTCGGCCGGGGCGGTCGCGAAACCGCCCCGGCCTCTCGCTTTAGCGGAACAGGCCGAGCAGGATCGAGCTCGACGAGTTGGCGATCGACAGCGCTTGCACGCCCAACTGCTGCTTGGTTTGCAGAGCAGTCAGCTTGGCGCTTTCCTTGGCCAGGTCGGCGTCAACCAGGTTGCCGATACCGGCTTCCAGAGCGTCTTCCATCTTGCTGGTGAAGGTGGTCGTGCGTTCCAGCGACTTGGACTGGGTGCCCAGGGTCGCCAGGTTGGCCGTGAACGACTCGAGGGCCGCCTGGACGCCGTCAGCAGTCGCTGTAGCCGGTGCGACCGTAACCGCTGCAGCGAAACCGATGGTCTTCGTACTGCCGGCGGTGTCGGTGATCACGGTCTTGCCGGTGTCTTCGAACAGGTTGGTCCCATCGAAGTTTGCGCCGGCCAGAGCGGCGTTGATCTCTTCCTGATAGGCGTCGTAGTCAGCCTGAAGAGCGTCGGTCGTCGCGGTGGAACCGCCGGCTTCGATGGCGACGGCCAGCGACTTCATCTCGGTCAGCGCGTTGACGACGGTGTCGCCGGCGGCCAGGGCCACGTCGACGATCGATTGACCGCGTTGCAGCGACTGTTTGACCGAACCCAGGGCGCTCATCTCAGCACGCTGATTGGTGGCGATAGCGAACAGAGCGCCGTTGTCCTTGGCGGACGAGACGGCTTGACCCGTGCTGATGCGGTTCTGGGTCGTGGAGAGCGACTTGTTGGTGGCGTTCAGGGTCTGCAGCGCAACGTTGGCGCCGTAGTTCGTGTTGATGCTGTTAGCCATTTTGGCTGTCCTTTTCACTTCGTGATGTCCGGCGCCATTTTGGCGGCCGGGGGCTTTTTGCCCACTCTCCATGGAAGCAAGTGCCGGGCCACCAAGGCCGTTAACGCCGCGCTAGACACGCCATCTAACTTACTGATTTAGCTGTGTTATTTTCTTGTTTAGGTTAAGCCGCCCGGCAATCTTCACCTAGTGGACGCAAAAGTTGCCGGGCGCCCGGCAAAAAATGCCCGGCACGATATGCCGGACAAGCAAAAAAGCGGCCGGACCAGGGTCCGACCGCTTTCAGAACGCAGGGTGTGACGGCTTAGCTGCTTAGCCGCGGAACAGGCTCAGCAGGATCTGGCTGGACGAGTTGGCGACCGACAGCGCCTGGACGCCCAGCTGCTGCTTGGTCTGCAGGGCCGTCAGGCGCGCGCTTTCCTTGGCCAGGTCGGCGTCAACCAGATTGCCGATGCCGGCCTCGACCGCATCCTGCATCTTGCTGTTGAAGGTGGTCTGGCGTTCCAGCGACTTGGACTGGGTGCCGATCTGGGCCAGGTCGGCCGTGAAGGACTCGATCGTCGCCTGCACCCCGGCCGAGGTCACGGTGGCGGGCGTCGGATCGATCGCCGCACCGAAGCCGATGGTGTAGGTGGAGCCCGTGGTGTCGGTCAGCACGCCGGTTACGGCGGTGTTGGTCCACAGGTTCACGCCGTCGAAGTTGGCGCCGGACAGAGCGGCGTCGATTTCGGACTGATAAGCGTCGTAGTCGGCCTTCAGCGCAAGATAGGAGGCGCTTGTCGTAGTGCCATCGGCCTCGATGGCGACGGCCAGAGCCTTCATTTCGGTCAGGGCGTTGACGACGGTGTCGCCGGCGGCCAGGGCGACATCCACGATCGATTGACCGCGTTGCAGCGATTGGCGGACCGCATCCAGCGCTCCCAGCTCGGCGCGCTGGTTGGTGGCGATGGCGTAGATGGCGCCATTGTCCTTGGCGGACGAGACGTTCATTCCCGTGGAGACACGGTTTTGCGTCACGGCCAACTGACGGTTGGACGCGTTGAGGTTTTGCAGCGCGACCATGGCGCCGACGTTCACATTGATGCTGTTAGCCATTTTGGCTGTCCTTTTTCACTTCGTGTGATGTCCGGCGCCATTTTAGCGCCAGGAGCATTTTGCTCGGGCTTCCTAAGAGCAAGGGAGGGGCCAGCCGAAAGCGGGGCCAGCGGCATGGACCTCCGTTGTTTTTATTGAACTTATTTTGGATTTCGGCGAAGCGACCCGGCAAGCTCGCCCCTCATGCGGCAGAAGTTGCCGAGTCGTTTCTGCAGGGTGTCAGTCGAGCGGTCCGTTCTGACCGGCCTGGGCGTCCTGCATCGCGCGCTCCGCCAGCAGCGTCTCCACCGCCAAACGCCTGGCGCCGTCGCAGGCGATGATCTGGGCCCCGCGCTCGGCATAGGCCGCGTCGAGGTCCCCTGCCGTCGGATCAGCTGGCAGGGTCGCCAGGGCGCAGGGTCGCGTCGCCGCCTCCGGCAGCGTCAGCCGCACCGGCGCAACCGTCGAGATCGGGGGCGAGCCGGCACAGCTCGCGGTCATGGCCGCGCAGGCGATCAGCGCGGCGGTGTTCCAAGGGATGGTCGGCGTCATCGGCGCTCCTGGCCTGCGCGACGGCGGTCGCGGTCGCCCGTTCCACCGCCGTGGTCCTGTGTTGATAGTGATCGACGCGCACGGCCTGCGCGGCCGCACCTTCGGTTTCGAGCCGGCGGGCGTCGGCTTGCGCCTGGGCGGCTGCGGCGGCGTCCCGCGCCTGGGTCCGGGAGGTCTCCAGACGCTTCTGCTGAAGGTCCAGCGGGTCCCAGCGAAAGCCGAGCCCGCCCAGCAGGGCGGCCCCCAGCGCCAGAATCGCTGCGCCCGCCGCCAGCCAGCCAAAGGGGGTCAGCGCGCGCAGGATCGACCCGGGGCTCATGGGAAGGCCTTTCGATCCAGTTCGAAATGCGGGCCGTCGCGCAGCGTCTTCCAGTCCCCGCCCCAGATCAGCGGCGTCTTCAGATCGGCCGCCGCCGCCTTGAACGCCTGGGCGATCCGGCCATACAGCGGCCAGTCCCAGCGCACCTGACCCTCGACTAGGGCGGCGACATCGACCGCGTGACCCGTCAAATGGCGCGAGCGCAGCGTGCGGCTGGCCCCGGCCTTGACCAGCGCGGCCTGACTCGTCGCCGTGCGCAGGCCCTCCGTGATCATGAAATCGACAGGAGATCGCAGGATCGCCGCCTCGACCACCGCCGTCAGCGCCGGATGGACGCCGACAAGCCGCGTCCGAGACCGGGTGGAAAGCCGAAAGCTCATGGCCGGCCTCCCATCATCTTCAGCCGGGCGTTTGCCAGAAGGGCGACCAGTTGTTGGGCGGTGGGCGCCACCAGATAGAGGATCAGGATCAGGGCCAGCAGTCCCATCAGCCCATCCGTCATCTTGGGCAGCATCTCGGGCGGCATCCGCCCCACAGTCCGCATCAGCAGCACCCACAGCCCTGCGCTGACGGCGAAGGCGTAGAGCCGGCGAAACAGCCAGCGTCCCTCGGCCAGCGGCTCTATCGTCGGTCGGGTCATTGTTCGTCCTCCTTGTCATAGGTTTCCACGATGCAGCGTCCGTCCCAGCCAGACTGGGCGCGCCATTCGCCGTCGCTGAGGCTGTCGGGCGCTTCCCAAGCCTCGGCCTCCAGCACTTCCACCGGCTCGGCCGGATGCCGCCGCCGGCTCATCCGACGGCCGTGATGCGAACCGCGCCAGCCGCGCCTGCGCCGCCCAGGCCGGCGACGGTCAGACCTGCGCCGCCGCCCCCTCCGCCTGCGCCGAATATCGCCCCCGCACCGCCGGGACTTCCGGCGCCGCTCGCCGATGCGGTCCCCCCGCCGCCGCCTCCACCAGCCAACGACAGATGGGGCATGGCGGCGATCGAACCCGCCGCACCCGCCGCACCGCCAGCGGCCAGACGTCCGCACCAGCCGCCGCCCCCGCCCGGTCCTCCAGCGCGCGCGACATCGGACGCACTCAGCCCGCCGCCAGCGCCGCCGCCACCTGGGCCATCGGGACAGACCGTCTCGCCGCCGGTCGCGGCTGTTGTCGTGATCGATGAGCCGCCGCCGGGGTTGGCGACGCGCAGACCCAGGCCGCCGGCGCCGCCCAAGCCCGCGCTGGCGCTACCTGTCCCACCGCCGACGCCGCCCGAGGCGCGCAGCAGGACCTCGCCGCCCGCCGCGATGCGGCTCTCGCCTCCCGCAGCACCGCCAACGCCGCCCGCGCCGACGGTGATGGTCAATGCATCTTCGAGATCGTCAGTGGACCAGCAGCCTTGCGTCAGGCCGCCCGCGCCGCCGCCCCCGCCGCCGAAACGCGCGGTTCCGGCCGGCCCAGCCAGCCCAGCGCCGCCCCCTCCTCCGCCGCCGACGCAGGCGACTTCGAGCCAGCGCGCCCAGGGCGGCGCGACATAGTCGCCGTCGTTGGTGAACAGGGTCGTCTCGCGCCTGACGGCTCCCAGGTCGAAGGCGACGCGGCCGGTGGCGCGGTCCACGCGAAACACCGTCCGCCAGGCGCCCGCATCGTCGCAGACCTTGAGACCCAGGTCGTCCTCGCCGATCAGGCCAAGTTCGGCGCGCGCCGCATAACCGCTCTGGAACAGCAGCGACAGCACATCGGCCGCCGTTTCCTTGTTCAGAGTCAGACGCAGGTCGCCGTCGCCGCCATCCTCCACGCAGCGCGCGGTGAACAGGGCGGCGTTGATCTTGGCGGACAGGGGATTGGCGTCATCGGCGGTCGTGCCCAAACCCAGCCGCGCCAAGCCCTGGGCCTCGCCCAGCCGTTCGCCGAGCGCGACCCAGCCCGCGTCGGTCCGCATCAGAACCGCTGGCTCGTCCAGCACCACGGCGATCAGGCCATTGGGCGTCGGCACGACGGTCCAGCCGCCCGCCTCGAACCGCATCAGGTTTCCGCTTACTCGCCCGGCCCAGGCGGCCCCCTCCGCATCGTCCGGCAGGATATAAAGGTCGCCATCGGCCGGCGCGCTCGGCTGAACCGCCGTGGTCCGGCTGACCACCGCCGTTTGCAGCAGGACGTCCAGCCGGGTCAGGGTCGTGTTCAGGGTCACGTGCTTCTGCATCTGTCCCGCCGCCAGATAAGGCAGGGCCAGACGCGCACTGAAGTCGTCGCTCATCATTCTCTCCGTTGTCGTCGGAGATCAGTCTGGGCGCGGCCCTACCTCAGGCCGGAAGATGGTCGATACGATCGATTAGGCCGTTGTTTTCAGACGGCTTCGGTTTGCAAAATACGCAGGCTAGACCTGCTCAACCCGCGCATCTCAGTCGTGAAGATAGACGATCCGCTTCAGCGTCTGGTCGTTTTGAACCCGCGCCTCGTGCATCTCGTGGTCACCGCTGGCGCGCGCATTGGCCTCGGTGTCCTCGACCCAATGGGTGCTTTCGATGTGCTTCTGCAGCGCCCGCGCCGCCATCAGCTGGCCGGGGAAAAAGGTGTCCACGATGTCGCCCGCGATCGGCACCGCGCCGGTCGCCGTGTCGATGGCCATATAGGCCCCCATCCGCGCCAGTGTCGCCGGCGTCGCCTTGGCCCGCACGGCCTGAAGCATCAGCCAGCCGCCGGTGCCGACCGTATAGGCCGTGCCCACCACCGGCACCCAGGTCAGCATGGCGTCCAGCCCCAGACCGAACGGCCCGATGCCGATCACGCGGTCGGACAGCTTCTTTACGCCCTCGACATTGGACCAGATGTTCTCGATATCCCGGATCGACCGTCTGGCCATTTTCGCCCTCCAAAGCGTCGCCTTAACGCGGCGCGACGCTTCGCGTTCAATCCGAGAGATACGTCTTCGATGACCCTGATCAAGCTGGCGGCGAATGTGACGGCAAGCGCCCTGTTGCTGGGGCTGGCGGCGTTCGGCGTGGCGGCCCTCAGCGGGATCGGCCATCGCTGGGTCGACATCCTGGCCCAGTTCACGTCGCCGATGCTGCTGGCGGCCGTCGGCGTGACCCTGGTCTGTCTGATTATGCGACTGTGGCCGGCGTCGATCATCGGCGGGCTGGCCTGTCTGGTGCTGACCATCGCGGTCTGGCCGCAATGGATGCCGACGAAGGGCGTCCCTGTTTCGGACCAGCCCATCGTGCGCGTCTATTCCGCCAATCTGTGGGTGTTCAACACGGACGTGGACGCGATGCGCCGGTCCATCGCCGCCGCCGACGCCGACATTCTGGTGCTGGTCGAAATGGGCCAAGCGCCGGCTTCGCGCCTGGACGATCTTCTACCGGACTATCCTCACCGAGCGCTGATCGGGCGGACGCGAGGCCCCGGCGACCATGCGCGGTCGATCATCGCCTCACGCTATCCGATCCTGCAACGCCTGCCCGACCGCAACGACGGCCTCAGCGCCGTGGGCGCGACCGTCCAGACGCCCATCGGCCCGATCAACGTCCTCGGCGTCCACCTGACCCGGCCCTGGCCCTATCAGTATCAGTGGGGGCAGATCAGCCAGGTCATGGCCCTGACCGAGCGTCGCAAGGCCGCGCCGGATCACCCGGTCATCGCCGCCGGCGATTTCAACAGCGTCTCGACCGCCCGCATCGGTCGTCAGATCCAGGCGGACATGGGGCTGATCCCCGCGCCCGGCTGGCCCGCCACATGGCCCAGCCAGGCCCCGGCCTTCGCCGGTATCACCATCGATCAGGTCTATCGCTCCCCCGACCTGGCTCTGATCACGCGACGGTTGGGCCAGCCGACGGGATCGGACCATCGCCCGGTCGTCACCGAGTTCACCCGCGCGCAGTCGCCGCGATAAGCGACTTCAACCGCGCCTCGTGCCCATCGGTCGGAAAGTCGTCAGCGACCCAGCCGTCCTCGAACGCCTTGATCAGGCGGCCGGTCTCAGGCCCTGCGGCGAGGCCCAGCCGCGCCAGATCGCGCCCGCCGACCGGCATCTTCGGCGGCGTCCAGTCGGCGGCCAGCGAACGCAGCCGCGCGTCGTCGCCCTCGCCTGCCGCCTCGGCCCGCATCAGCCGATCCTCGAACGCCCTGCGTCCCAGCCGATAGATCGCCGCCCGCGCCTCGGCGTCGCTCATGCGCGGCGACACAGCCGGGCCGTCCCCCACGGCTGCCGCCAGTCGGTCCCGCACCACGTTCGACAGGCGTAGAGCGCTCGCGATCCTGACCACTGCCGCCGCATCGGCGGGCAGCAAAGCCGACAGCCGCATCACCGGGTCGTCGGTCAGACCACACATCGCCTCGAACAGCGGCAAGGGCTGCACCTGCGGCAGCACCTGGGCCAGCACGCCCGTCTCGGCCATCGCTTGCACCGCCGCACGCGGATCGCGCGCCGCCAGCAGCTTCAGCAGCTCCTTGGACACCCGTTCGGCCGACAGCTGCGCCATGCCCGCCTTCAACGCCGCGCAGGCCGCCAGCCCGACCGCATCCGGCGCGCCGCGCCCATACCAGGCGTAGAAGCGGAAGAAGCGCAGGATGCGCAGATAGTCCTCGCGGATGCGCGTCTCCGCCTCGCCGACGAAGACGATCCGGCCCGCCGCCGCATCGTCCAGCCCCCCGCCGGTCGGGTCGAACACCGTCCCGGCCGCATCGGCATAGAGGGCGTTCAGGCGGAAATCGCGCCGCGCCGCATCCTCGGCCCAGTCCTCGGTGAAGGCGACGACCGCGCGGCGTCCGTCCGTCTCGACGTCTCGGCGCAGGGTCGTGATCTCATAAGGACGCCGCTCCGACACCCCCGTCACCGTGCCGTGCTCCACCCCGGTCGGCACGGCCTTCAGCCCGGCCGCCTTCAGCGCCGCAATAGTCTCTTGCGGCCTCAGCCGCGTGGCGATGTCGATGTCGTCCACCGGCTGGCCCAGCAGGCTGTTCCTGACGCAGCCCCCGACGAACCGCGCGCAGCCCGAACCGCCCGCCGCCTCCAGCGCCCCCATCACCGCCCGCGTCGCCTGGCTTTCCAGCCACGGCTGTCCCGCCATGGAGACGCTCATGCGGCGTCCTCGTCCGCCGCTGCGTCAGGCGCGGCCTCATCGCCGTAAAGCCGGACGTGCAAGGCCTTCAGAATTCCCGCCGTCACGCCCCAGATGTAGCGTTCGCCCCAGGGCATGGCCCAGAACCAGCGCCGCAACCCCTCGTCCATGTCGTAGAAGTCGCGCCTGTGGTTGGCGGCGTCCATCAGGAAGTCCCAAGGCGTCTCGAACACCTCAGCCACCTCGTCCGGCGAGGGCGTCGTGACCGGCGCCTCGCGCAACCAGCCTATCACCGGCGTCACCAGGAACCCCGTTCCCGTCTCATAGGCGTCGGACAGGCCCAGCACCTCGACCGCAGCCGGGTTCAGCGCCACCTCTTCGTCCGCCTCGCGCAGGGCCGCCTGGACCGCGTTCTCGCCCGGATCCAGCCGTCCGCCCGGAAAGGCGATCTGGCCCGTATGCCGCGCCAGGGTGTCGGCCCGCCGCGTCAGCAGAACCGTCGCGCCCTCGGGCCGCGCCACGATCGGGATCAGCACAGCCGCCGGCCGAAGCTCCTTGGCCGTCCGTGTCCCCTGGGGGTTCAGGTCGAAGTCCGACCGCGCCGCGACCAGTTCCGGCCGCCAGGTCTCGACCGGCGCCAGCCGTTCGACCAGCCGGTTTCTCAGTGTCTCCAGGCTCACGCTACGGCGCCCAGCGAAAAAGTCTGGCCGCCCGATCGAACGACCAGCCGTCCATCGACCTCCTCGGCCATCTCGACCAGTTCGTAGAAGACCGGGCGTGCGATCCGCGCCCACAGGTCTCGCCGCACATGGATGCGCGGCGCCGGCTCACCCGTCGTCGGATCGGTCTCGACCACGATGGGATCGGCCTCGCTCGCCGTCACCTCGTCTCCGACATCGGTCGTAAACACGAGGTCGTCGCCAAGACGCGTCATCGCCACGGCCCGGAACGGCAGATCCTCGACCTGGATCTTCAGCTTCTCAACCGGCGTGACCAGGTGATAGCCGTCCGGGTCCTTGCGCAACACGGTCGAGAACAGCCGCACCAGTTCCTTGCGGCCGATGGGCGAGCCTTCGTGCATCCAGACGCCATCGGCGCGAATGACGATGTCGATCTCGCCGCAATGCTCGGGATGCCATAGGTGAACCGGCGGCAACCCTTTGCCGGGCGCCTGTTTCGCCGCCTCGGCGACGGCGTTCAGTCCTGACTTGGGATCATTCATCCCTCTGACTTAAGCCCCGCAAAGCGTGCGGGAAAGGTCAGCCGATGCGAACCGGTCCCGAAACCTGATCCACGCCCGTCGCCAGCCACAGGACGCGGCGGCGATCCACCGGCCCTGGCAGGATCGCCTCCGGCGCGCCGACGAAACCGAACCGCTCGAAATAGGCGGCGTCGCCGACCAGAAGCACCCCACCGACATCCAGCGTCCGCGCCTGGTCCAGACAGGCCTGCACCAGCTCAGCGCCCAGGCCGTCACTGCGTCGGCCGGCATCCACCGCGATCGGCCCCAGGAACAGTGCGGAAGTGTCTCCGATCGTCACAGGCCACAGCCGCACCGAACCGATCACCCGTCCATCCAGTCGCGCAACGAAGCCCACGGCGGAGTGAGAGCCTTCACGCAGCCGCTCGGCTGTCTTGGCGAACCGCCCCGGCCCGAAGGCGGCCATGACCAGGGCCTCCACGCCTTCGGCGTCGGCCGGGGTCTCGGCTTCGATACGGCTTACGGCCGGGGAAATGGCGAGGGCGTGCGACATCGGCGCTCCAACAAGCGCGGGCACCTAGAAGCAAAGCTGCGCCAAATCAAGGCGCGCTTCGATGACAGTCAGCCCGCCTTGGAAAAGTCCGGCGCACGCTTTTGCGTGAAGGCCATGAAGGCCTCCATGGCTTCGGGGCTCTTCATCTGCGAGCCGAAGGCCTCGCCCTCGCGCTGCATCAAGGCCCACAGACTTTCGGCGTCTCGCATCAGCCGCTTGGTCTTGCGGATGGAGTTGGGCGCGCGGGCCGCTACCCTGGCGGCCAGGTCCGCCGCCGTCGCCTCGACCTGATCGGCCGGGACCGCCCGGTTGGCGATGCCCCACGCCAGGGCCGTGCGACCATCCAGCGGCTCGCCCAGGGCGAACAGTTCGAAGGCCCGCTGATGACCGATCACGGCCGGCAGCAGCAGGCTGGACGCCGCCTCGGGCGCCAGGGCCAGGTTGACGAAGGGCACGGACAGAAGCGCGTCCTCGGCCACAACCACAAGGTCGCAGTGCAGCAACATGGTCAGACCGATGCCGACCGCCCGCCCCTTCACCGCCGCCACAGCCGGCTTGTCCAGGTCCGCCAGCGCCTTCAGGAAGCGGAACACCGGCATCTCGCCCGGTCCCGCGCCCTGCGACCCCAGGGCGATGAAGTCCTGAATGTCGTTGCCGGCCGAGAAGCTGTCGCCCTCGGCGCGCAGCAGCAGCACGCGCACCGCATCGTCGGTCCGCGCCCGCTCGGTCGCCTCGGCCAGGGCCGAATACATGGCCTGGGTGATGGCGTTCTTCTTGTCGGCCCGGTCCAGGGTGACGCTCAGGACGCCGTCGGCCAGTTCGCTGCGGATATGTTCGCTCACGTCGTTTCCTCGTCCTGTTCGACGGCTGTCCACCAGTCGACGCCGTTCTCGTCACGCGTCCGCGTCGCGCGGCCGCGTCTCTCCAGATAGTTCAGGTGCGCCTGGGCCTCGCCTGTGGCCATTCCCAGTACTCCGTCGCCTACTGTCCGCCCGAAGACGGCCGGGAAGCCATCGACCACCCTAGACGGTTGACGCAACGTCCGCTCAAGCCGTTTCAGCGCAACCTCGTGCCCGCGTTTCAAGGCGTCGAGCCGCGCGTGAACCCCGTAGAAGGGCTCGCCATGCGCGGGCAGGATGAACGCGCCTTCCGGCAGCAGGCCGCGCAGCCTGGCCAGAGAATCCATCCAGTCGCCCAGCGGATTGGCGTCCGGCTCCGTCGACCAGACCGAGACGTTCGACGATATGCGCGGCAGGATCTGGTCCCCGGCGATGAAGATGTCGTCCGAGCGTCGCCACAGGCAGATATGCTCGGGGCTGTGGCCCGACCCGACCACCACCGTCCAGTCGTCGCCGTCGATGCTCAAGGCGTCGCCGTCCGACAGCCGGCGGTAGCTGCGCGGCATCGGACTCACTCCCTTCGCGAACCCGCCATAGTCCGCGCGCCAGCGTTCGATCTGGACCTCGTCCCACCCCGCCGCACGATAGAAGACCTCGCCGTCGGCCGGCGCATCGCCCGCCTGCTCGGCCATCAGCATCCGACCGGTGATGTATTCGATCTGCGACATCAGCAGGGGCGCGCCCGTCCGTTCGCACAGCCAGCCGGCCAGGCCGATATGGTCGGGGTGCATATGAGTGCAGATCAGCCGCGTCACCGGCCGCCCCTCCAAGGCCCCCGCCAGCGCCGTTTCCCAGGCGGCGATGGAGCCGCTGGTGTTCAATCCGGTGTCGATTACGACCCAGCCCTCGGCGTCGCGGATCGCATAGACGTTCACATGATCCAGCTGGAACGGCAGGGCGAACCGTAACCACAACACCCCGCGCACTACCTCGATCGCCTCGCCGGGCTCCGGCACGGCGTCGAACGGATAGGTCAGGCCCCTTGCGTCCTTCGCCACCGTCGTTTGCGTGCTGCCGTCGGCCAAGTCAGTCTCCAATCGAAACGCGCAGACACTAGCCTCAGTCCGGCCTCATCGTCCACACTCGCCTTGACCCGGCCCAAATACACCGCCACGAAGCCAGCCTGCATTCAGAAACCCAGGGTGTTTTCATGAAGTCCCGCCTCGCCGCCGCCCTTGCGGCGCTTCTGTTCAGCGCCTTCGCCGTCGCGCCCGCCATGGCGCAGGAGCGTCAGCAACCTCGTGCTACCGACAACGAACCTGCGGTGAGGGAGGGCACGTCGCGCGCCGCCGCCGGCCGCCAGCGTCGCGAACGCGCGCCTGCGGCGCCTACCGCCGAACAGATTCAGGCCACGGCCCAGGAACAGGCCACGCTCGCCAACACCAACTGCCAGGTCAGCGAAGCCAAGTTGCTGGGCCAGACCGAGGCCAAGACCTCGGTCTATGAGGTCGCCTGCGCCGCCGGCCCGGGCTTCATCATCGAATCCAAGACCCCGCCCTCTGCAATCAACTGCGTCATGCTGGCCCATACTGCAGAGACCCTGCGCGCGCGTGATCCGGCCGCCGATCCGGGTCCGCAATGCACCATCGCCGCGAACGCCGACACCCAGAAGTTCCTGCGCGAATACGCTGTGCAGGCCGGCGTCGCCTGCACCGTCGATCAGGTGAAGATCCTGGGCCAGTCCAGCGACGGCGGCGTCATGTATGAAGCGGGCTGCTCTGACGCCGCAGGCTTCTGGCTCAAGCAACTGAACAACGCCTGGAGCAAGACGCCCTGCATCCAGGTGCTGGCCGAAAGCGGAACCTGCGCCTTCACCACCACGGCCGAGAACGCCGGCTATGTGAAGACCCTGCTGGCCGGTTCCGAAGCCGCATCCTGCGACGTGACCGAAGCCCGCCTGATGGGCCGCAATGCCAACGGCGTCTTCTATGAAGCCAAGTGCGCCGGCGCCGACGGCGTCATCGCCCGCTTGAACGCCGAAAACGCCGTCCAGCAAGTCTATCCCTGCGCCACCGCTCAAGCCATCGGCGGCGGCTGCAAGCTGACGACGGCTCCGGCCGCTGCGGCTGCGCCGGCCGGCGGTCGCCCGTAAGCGAAGCGAAAGACCAAATGAAGGGCCGTCGGAGCGATCCGGCGGCCCTTTTGTTTTGCGCGGCCTCTTTTCCGAAACCGTGACGCGCCCTACCGTCGCCGTCATGCGCATCGCCACCTGGAACGTGAACTCCGTCAACGCCCGCCTGCCGACCGTGCTGGCGTGGCTGGAGCAGGCCGCCCCCGACGTCGCCTGTTTCCAGGAGATCAAATGCGTGGACGAGAAGTTCCCGCGCGAGGCCTTCGAGAGCCTGGGCTACAATGTCGAGACCCACGGCCAGAAGAGCTACAACGGCGTCGCCCTGCTGTCGAAACACCCGCTTTCCGACATCCGGCGCGGTCTGCCCGGCGACGATACGGATGAACAGGCCCGCTATATCGAGGCTCTGGTCGAGGCGCCCCGGCCCATCCGTGTCGGGGCCATATATCTGCCCAATGGTAATCCCATCGGGACAGAGAAGTTCGACTACAAGCTGGCCTGGTTCGAGCGTCTGAACCGCCACGCCCGGGACCTGCTGGCGTTCGAGGAGCCGCTGGCCCTGTGCGGCGACTACAACGTCATCCCCGAGGCTGAGGACGCCAAGAACCCAGCCGCCTGGACCGACGACGCCCTGTTCCAGCCTCAGAGCCGGCAGGCCTTCCGCGCGCTGAAGAACCTGGGCCTGGCCGACGCGCATGAGATCGGCGGCGAACCGGCGGGAACCTACACCTTCTGGGACTATCAGGCCGGCGCCTGGCAGCGCGATCACGGCATCCGCATCGACTTCGCCCTGTTGTCGCCCCAGGCGGCTGACCGGTTCCGGGGCATCGAGACCCACCGCGACGCCCGCGACATGGAAAAGCCCAGCGACCACGTCCCCGTAGTCGTCGATCTGGATCTCGCCAGAGACGGGGAGGCCTGACGCCCATGGCCGACGCCTTGCGGGTGGTTCTGCTGATCGCCCTGGCGGCGGCCCTGCTGACGACGCTGGCCCTGGCGCTGTCGTGGTGGATGGAGCCGCCGCGTCGCCTGCACCGCGCCATGCTCAAGACCCTGGGCGCCGCGCCCGAGGTCGAGGCCCTGTCGCCGGGCGAAGGCCGCGCCTGCGCGCTGAACTTCGACATCGAACAGGTGGTCGTGCTGTGGGCCAACGGCGCCCACGGCCTAGTCTATGGTTTCGACGAGGTCGATGGCGGCGAGATCATCGTCGACGGCCATGTCGTTGCTCGCGTCCGACGGGGCGAGGCGCGAAAGTCACTGGACGTCCTGGCCCCCGACGCCGAACAGGTGGTGCTGCGCCTGATGTTCGCCGACGCCCGCCATCCCGAGTTCGAGCTGGCGCTGTGGGACGCCGCCCTGCCCGCCCAGACCGGCTCGCCCGGCGAGGCGCTGCGGCTGGGTCGGCGCTGGCTGTCGCATCTGGAAGCCCTGCTGAAGGGCTGAGACGCGACAGGGCCTTTCGGTCGCCGCGATGGGGCGCTAGAAGCCCCGCTCATTCCTGAAGACACGCCTTTATCAAGGAGGCCGCCTTGGCCCGCCTTTTCGACGCCTATATCGTCGCCGACTGGACCGCAGCCGAAACCAAGAAGCTGGGCGACACCTCGCTGTGGATCGGCGTGGCCAAACGCGACGTGCGGTTCCGCCTCTATACCGAGACGCACAATGTCGCGACCCGCTCCGAGGGCGAGGCTCTGTTGGCATCCATCCTGGCGGATCACAGGAAGCGCGGCGACCGGGTGCTGGTCGGGCTGGACTTCAACTTCGGCTATCCCGTCGGCACGGCCGCGCGGCTGAAGCTGGATGGAACCCCGTGGCAAGCCATGTGGAAATTCGTCGCCTCGAACGTCGTGGACAAGGCCGACAACACCAACAACCGCTATCAGGTCGCGGCCAAGATGAACCGGCTGATGACGGACGAAGCCTGGCCGCTGTGGGGCGCGCCGGCCAAACAGGCCCAGCGCTGGCTGACCACGACCAAGCCTCCCGTTGGATCGGGCGCTAACATCCCCGAGTTCCGCGCCACCGAGAACGCCGCCCGCAAGGGCCGGCTTCAGCCCAAGAGCGTGTGGCAGATGCACGGCGCGGGCGCAGTGGGTGGCCAGACCCTGGTCGGGATCCCGGCCGTGCGGCGGCTGCTGGAAAGCCTCGGCCCGTCCGGCGCCGTATGGCCCTTCGGCACCGGCTGGCGCGAACTGACGCCCGACGACGTCGAGCCCCTGTCGGCCCTGGTGGTCGAGGTCTGGCCCTCGATGCATGAGACCAAGCCGAACGAGGGCGAGTTCAAGGATCAGGCCCAGGTCCGCTCGACCGCCGAGGCCCTGGCCCACATGGACGAGGCCGGTGATCTGGCCAAGGCCTTTGGTCCGCCCAAGGACGCGACGCCCGAGCTGATCGCACAGGTCGAGCAGGAAGAAGGCTGGATCCTGGGCGTCTGAATCAGGCGGCGGCCGGCACGCCCTGCATCGCATCGGAGACGGCGCGAATCAGGGCTTCCGCCGCCACCGGCTTGGACACCGCGCCGCAGAAGCCCTGGGCCAGCAGCTCCGCCTCCATCCCCTCGCCGGCGTCGGCCGTATAGGCCAGGATCGGGGTCAGGCGGTTGGGGCCAGAACCCCCGCGAATCCTGTTCAGGACCTCGACCCCGCCCATCTTCGGCATCCGCAGGTCCATCAGGATCACGTCAAAGACGGCGCATTCGGCGCGCTCGACCGCGTCCGCGCCGTCCACCGCGTCATCCACCGTCGCGCCCATGCCATTCAAAAAGGCGCGGGCCAGTTCACGATTGGCGGGATGGTCGTCCGCCACCAGCACGCGCAGACCCCCGACATCTGCGCCGCTCATCGGCCGGGCGCCGACAGCGACCTCTTCTTCTGCAGCGGGCGCCGGGATTTCGAACCAGAAGACGCTGCCCTTCCCCTCGACGCTATCGGCGCCGATGGCGCCATTCATGGCTTCCACCAAGCCTTTGCAGATGGCCAGGCCCAGGCCCGTGCCGCCATGCGAGCGTGTGTGCGACCCGTCCACCTGGGAGAAGCGGCGGAACAGTTGGTCCAGCTTGTCCGCGGCGATGCCGTCGCCGCTGTCATGCACAGCAACGCGAAGCCGTTCCTCGTCGGCGCTCCAGCGCACGGCCAACCGCACCCCGCCCCGTTTGGTGAACTTCACCGCATTGCCGATCAGGTTCAGCAGGATCTGGCGCAAACGGTCGGGGTCGGCGACGATCGAAGACCGATCCGTGGTCAGTTCAAGGACCAGATTCAAATCCTTGGCGCCGGCCTGGGGCGTGAACAGTTCCAGGGTCGAACGCGCCAGGGTCTCGATATCGGTCGCCTCGGGTCGAATGGCGACCTGCCCGGCCTCTAGCTTTGAAAAGTCCAGGATGTCGTTGACCGTGCACAACAGGGCGCGGCCCGCATTGTCGACCCGGCCGACATAGTTGCGCACCAGGTCCGGCAACGGCTGTTCCAGCGTCAGGCCCGTAAAGCCGATGATGCTGGTCAGGGGCGTGCGCAGCTCGTGGCTCATATTGGCCAGGAACTCTCCCTTCACGGCGGCGGAGGCTTCGGCCTCGGCGCGGGCGTGTTCCAGTTGCACCTCCAGCGCCTTGCGGCGCGAGATGTCGCGGATGACGACCACGGTCTCGACCGGTCGGCCGGTCTTGTCGCGCACCAACTGCATTCGGGTCTCGCTCCAGACCGGGTGGCCGTCACGGTGCAGCAGCCGGTTCTCCAGGGTCGCCGAACCTCGCCCGCGCGCCATCTGGGCGAAGGTCTCGGCCAGACGAACACGGTCGTCGGGATGAACGAAGGATTCGGCCGTCCGTCCCGCCATCTCGTGCGGCTTCCAACCCAACAATCGCTCGACGGCCGGGGAGATATAGTTGGAATGCCCATCCAGTTGAATGCGAGCGATGACGTCGGCGGCGTTGTCGGCCAACAGCTTGAACTGATTGTGGCTGCGCGCCAGCGCGTCCATGGCCGCGCGCTGGTCGGTCACGTCCTGAAACACGCCGAACATGGCCAAGGGCTTGCCGTCCGGCGAGAACTCTGCGGCGCCCTTGGTGACGACTTGACGAACGACGCCGTCATTGCGGCGGATACACAGATCCAGCTCGAACGGGCCTTCCCCCTGCAGCGTTTGCCGCCATTTTTCGTCCAGCAATGTGCGTTCGGCTTCGGGATAGAAGGCTGCCGCCGTCTCGAAATCGGGCGAGAAAGTCTCGGGCGAAACGTCGTGAATCTTGTAGACTTGGTCCGACCAGAAGATGGCCGGATCGACCACGTCCACGCGCCAGTGACCGACGCCGGACAGGGCCTCGATCATGCTCAGCATATGCTGCTGCTCGCCCCGCTGACGTTCGGCGCGCGAGCGTTCCAGTTCCGCCACCACCAACCGCGCCAGGGCGCGCAACCGATCAAGCGTCGCATCGTCCGGTCGCGGTCGGACACGAGTATCGATAACGCACAGCGTGCCGTAGTTTGCTCCGTCCGACCCCGTCAGCAGGGCGCCGACGTAGAAGCGGACGTGTGGCTCGCCCGTCACGAACGGGTTGTGCGCGAAGCGAACATCCTGCGTGGCATCCTCGACCACCATCACTTCGTTGGCAGGCAGATCGAGCGCGTAGGTGCAGAAGGATAAATCGCGAGGTGTCGAGCAGCCGTCCATGCCGATGTTGGCCTTGAACCACTGAATGTCCTCGTCCAGCAGCGTCACCAGGGCGATGGGACAGTCCAGAAGATGCGCCGCCAGATTTGCTGCCGCTTCAGTCGCCGCATCGCCCTCTGCACCCACAGCATGCAATGAGCGAACACTGGAGAGACGCTGGCTTTCGTTCATCGACGCGGCACCCGGATACTGACGAGGTTCGAAAATGCGCGAACTTGCCTACTTTAACGTTACCCGGCGGTAGGTAAGTTTCCTGATCTCAGCCGATCAAGGCCCGCGCCGCCGCCCGCGCCTCGTCCGTGATTTCGGCGCCGGACAGCATCCGGGCGATCTCTTCCTGACGGCGCTGATCGTCTAGGGTGACGACTGTGGTGGTGGTCAGGCCGTCGCGGTCGGCCTTCATCACCTTCCAGTGGGCATGGCCGCGCGAGGCGACCTGGGGGCTGTGGGTCACGACCAGGACCTGAGCGCCGTTCGACAGGCGTTTCAGGCGCGAGCCGACGGCCTCGGCCACGGCGCCGCCGACGCCCTGGTCCACCTCGTCGAAGATCATCACCGGCTGGCGCATGTCCTCGCGGCTGGCCAGGGCGGCCTTCATCGCCAGGGCGAAGCGGGCCAGTTCGCCGCCTGAGGCGATGGCGTCCAACGGCCCGAAGTCGGTTCCGGCGTTGGTGGCGATCTGGAAGCGCACGGTTTCGACCCCGTCGGGGCCGCGCCGGCCCTCGATCGGCTCCAGCGCGACGCGGAACCGCGCCCGCTCCAGCTTCAGCGGCCCCAGTTCGCCCATGACGGCGGCGGTCAGGCGCTCGGCCGCCGCCTCGCGCGCCGAGGTCAGGAAGGTGGCAGCCAGGTCGTAGGATTCGGCGGCCTCGGCGGCCTCGCGACCAGCATTGGTCAGGGCCTCCTCGCCGTCCTCGATCAGCCGCAGCTGCTCGCGCAATCGGATGCGAAGGCTCGGCAAGGCATCGACCGTGGTGTTCAACTTGCGGGCTGCAGCGCGCAGAGCGAACAACCGCTCCTCGGCCTTGTCCAGGCGGCCCGGCTCGTAATCGAAGGCCCCGGCGGCGGCGTCCACGGCGGCGACGGCCTCCGCCGCCTCGACCATGGTCCTGTCGATGGCGTCGACGGCGGCGGACAGTTTCAGGATGACGGGATGATCGCCCTCGGCCCCCGCCTGCCCCGCTCGCTGGCGCGCGTGTTCGACGGCGCGAAGAGCCGCGCCCAGCTTTTGGCTCAGCTTGTCGCCGCCCAGTTGGGTGCGGGCGTCGGCCAGATCAGCGATGGCTTTTTCGGCGGCGCCCAGCAGGGCACGTTCGCCCGCCAGTTCCGTCTCCTCATCGGCGCGGGGGTCCAGGGCGTCCAGTTCGGACAGGTTGAGTGTGATCTCTTCGACCCGCGCGGCGGCGTCGGCCGCCTGCGCCTTGAGCTCCGCCAGCTTCGCCTCGGCGGCCTTCAGCTTGGTCGAGGCCGCCGCGACCGCCAGAAGTTGCGGCTGCAAACCGCCATAGGCGTCCAGCGAGGCGCGATGGGTGCGCCAGTCCAGCAGACCGACCGTCTCGTGTTGTCCATGCACCTCGACCAGCGCCGCGCCGATCTCGCGCAGGGCTGTGACCCCGGCGGGCTGGTCGTTGACATAGGCCCGGCTGCGACCGTCGGAGCCCAGCACCCGTCGCAGGATCAAATCCTCTCCCGCCTGGACCTCGAACCCCTTGTCCGCGATCAGAGCCAGCAGGTCGGGATCGTCGGGAGCAGAGAAAACGGCGGTGGCGACGGCCTGTTTCGCGCCATGCCTGACCAGCCCGGCATCGCCCCGCCCGCCCAGCGCCAGGCCCAGGGCGTCCAGAATGATCGACTTGCCGGCCCCGGTCTCGCCGGTCAGCACGGTCAAGCCGCTCTCGACCTCAAGATCGAGCACGTCCACCAGGACGACATCGCGAATGGAGAGGGCGGTCAGCATCGGTTCAGGCGCCGGCGGAACGAATCATGACCGACAGAATCCCGATACCGGCCGCATTGCACAAGCCGTTGCGTGATCAGCCCGGAATGATCCGTTGCAGCCAGCTCTCACGTTTGCCCTCGGGGGCCTTTTCCGGGGTCTCGCCGTTCTCGGTCAGCAGGGCGTAGGCCTCGGCGTACCAGGGGCTGCCGGGGAAGTTGTAGCCCAGAACGGCGCCGTTGCGGGTCGCCTCTTCCTTCAGGCCCAGCTGCAGGTTCACCTCGACCAGGCGATACAGGGCCTCGGGGGTGTGCGAGGTGCGCTGGAAGTCGGGGTTGGCGATGACCGACTTGTAGCGGTTCACCGCCGCCAGCGGCTGGTTGGCGCGCTGATAGTAGCGGCCGATGTTCATTTCCTTGCCGGCCAGCTGGTCGTTGACCATGTCGATCTTGACTGCGGCGTCCGAGGCGTAAGGCGTACCCGGATAGCGGCGCGAGACGTCCTTCAGACCCGCCAAGGCGGCGGTGGCGTAACCCTGGTCGCGACCCACGTCCGTGATCTGCTCGAAGTTGCAGACCGCCTTCATGTAGAAGGCGTAGGAGGCCGAAGGATTACCGGGGAACAGGGCGATGAACCGGTCGGCCGCCGCGATGGCGTCGGTATAGGCGTTGTTCTGATAGTAGGCGTAGACCTGCATCAGGATCGCGCGGCGCGCCCAGTCCGAATAGGGGTGCTGGCGTTCGACTTCCTGGAAATAATCGACGGCGTCGGACCAGCGGCGCTGCTGCAGGCGCTCATAGCCGGTGTTGTACAGGGCCTCGACCGGACGTTCTTCGTAGGCGAGGCGCGGGCGCTCTTTGCCGGCGCAGCCTGAAATCGTCACTGCAGCGATCGCCGCAGCCATCAGCACCATGCCGGAACGGAACTTAGAAGCGGACAAGGACGACCCCATGACGTGTGAAGGAAGGCCTGAAAGCCGTTCCCCCTGAAACCAACGCGGCGACCTCTAGCACCCGCAACCGAGCCGCGCCATGCCGAGGAAATCTCAGCATACGACTTGCCCTGCCCGGCTCCACTGGTAAAGAGCGCGCCAACCGACCGCCGTTCATGGGGGGCGGATGACGGCGAAAGGATGACCGGCCGATGAAGCTGCTCTCAGGCAACTCCAACCGCGCACTGTCCCAGGCGATCGCCGACCACCTGGATGCGCCGCTCACCAAGGCCCAGGTCAAGCGGTTCGCAGATAACGAAGTCTTCGCCATCATCGAGGAGAACGTGCGCGGCGAGGATGTCTTCATCCTGCAGTCGACCTCCTATCCGGCGAACGACAACCTGATGGAGCTGCTGATCATCACCGACGCCCTGGTGCGGGCCTCGGCGCGGCGGATCACGGCCGTCATCCCCTATTTCGGCTATGCGCGTCAGGATCGAAAGACGGGCGGCCGCACGCCCATCTCGGCCAAGCTGGTCGCCAATCTGATCACCCGCGCCGGCGCCGACCGCGTCCTGACCATGGATCTGCACGCTGGTCAGATTCAGGGCTTCTTCGACATCCCGACCGACAACCTGGTGGCCACGCCCGTGCTGGCGCAGGACATAAAGACGAACTACGCCCGCGGCGACGACCTGATGATCGTCTCGCCCGACGTCGGCGGCGTGGTGCGCGCCCGCTCTCTGGCCAGCCGCCTGGACGCCGACCTGGCCATCGTCGACAAGCGCCGGCCCAAGGCGGGCGAGAGCGAGGTCATGAACATCATCGGCGACGTTCAGGGCCGCCGCTGCATTCTATTCGACGACATCGTCGATTCGGGCGGCACCCTGGTCAACGCCGCCAAGGCCCTGATCGACCAGGGCGCGACCGAGGTCTCGGCCTACATCAGCCACGGCGTTCTGTCCGGCCCGGCCGTCCAGCGGATCACCGACGGCCCGCTGAAGGAGCTGGTGATCACCAACTCCATCGAGCAACCCCACGAAGTTTTGAACTGCCCGAAAATCCGAACGGTTTCCGTGGCTCCGCTGGTTGGTGAAGCTATCCGACGGATCGCGAACGAGGAATCGGTTTCCAAGCTGTTCGATTAACCTTCGGATAACCATAAGGCCCGCCTTATAAGCGCCAACAGTGTTGGCGCTTTGTGCGCGCGTGATCGCCTGAGGAAGTCTTCATGAAATCGGCCCATCTGAGCCGCGGCCTCTCCGCCGCCGCCCTCGCCGTCGCCGTCCTGCTCGCCAGCTGCGAGAGCGGACCGTCGAAGGCTGAACTGGAAGCGCAACGTCTTGCCGCCGAACTGGCGGCCCGCCAGCCTCCGCCCATTTCGCTGAACAAGGACGTGGCGGACGCCGCCTCCATCTACGTCGCCTTCCTGCGCGAGGCCCGCACCATCCAGCCCGGCGGATTCCCCGACGCCGAATCGATCCAGGTCGCCCTGCGCAAGGGCGCGTCCTACGATCCCAACCAACTGTCGCGCGGCCTGATCGCCTATGGCTCCATCATCGCCCTGCAGTCGCCCGAGTTCGTCGCCGGCGTGCGTCAGTACGCCATCGATCCGGCCCAGCGTCAGCAGATGGTGGCCCAGATCGTCGCCGACCCGGCCTATGCCGCCACCCTGCCTGGCGCCGACGCCGCCGCGGGCCTGATCTCCAGCACCATCGGCAAGGACGCCGTGGCCATGCGCGGCATCGCCGAGGCCATCGAGCAGGACGCCTATACCATCCAGGGCCGCAGCGACCCGCGCCGCCGTTGGGCCATTGTGCCGATCCCGAACCGCGAGATCCGGCTGGAGAGCGCCAAGACCTTGTCCGACGTGGACATGCTGCCCTCTGCCGACGAAGCCAACCTGCTGTTCGCCGCCGCCAACAGCGGCACGGGCCTGGCCATCGAACCGTCGCGCAAGGCGCCGCCCTACACCCCCGCCGTGGTCCGCTCGCTGGCCATCGCCGCCCTGGCCGCCCTCGGGTCAGGCGGCGACGAGGCGCGGGTCAACACCGAGGCGCTGACGCGCGAGCCCAACAGCGAGTTCTGCCTGAACATGTCCAAGCTGATGCTGTTCCAGTGCCTGGCCGCCTCGCGACCCAGCTATGAGGACATCTTCTGCCTGGGCCGTCACGTCACCCGCGACCTGGCGACCTGCACGACCGAAGCGACCCAGATCACCACCATCCTCGTCGGCGATCCGCAGGAAACCGGCGGCGCCCCGGCGCGCACCCCCATCTCGGTCACCGTGCCGCAAGCGACGCCTGCCCCGACACCGGCGGCAGCGACACCGGCGGCAGCGGCAACCACCCAGTCGCTGAACACGACGCCGACCGGCCCGCGCTAAACAGCGTCCACAATGAAACAAGGCCCGCCCCGAGCGATCGGAGCGGGCCTTTTTCTTTGGGCGAACGACCTATTCGTAGCCGTGCGCCGCCTCATTGATCACCTGGGACGGCATGGACGAGAAGTCCACGGCGACCGGCGTCGCGGTCTTGGCCTGATAGGTCCGCAGCACGTGCGTCATGCGACGACGCACCTCGCGTTCGGCCTCCGTGCCGGTGTCGAGCGCCAGGGGCGCCAGGCAGAAGTCGATGATGGCTTCGGTTCGGGTCAGCGGTTCCATTGTGTGGTTCCTTTCCTGGATTAAGCCGCGTGTGTGAACTGAGCGGTCTCGGTCGAGTCCTTCAGCGCCGTCGTCGAGGACGTGCCGTTGGAGATGACCGTGGCGACCTGGTCGAAATAGCCGGTGCCGACTTCGCGCTGGTGACGCGTCGCGGTGTAGCCGATGGCCTCATTGGCGAACTCGCGCTGCTGCAGCTCGGAATAGGCCGCCATGCCGCGATCGCGATAACCGTCCGCCAGCTCGAACATGGAGTTGTTCAGGCTGTGGAAGCCGGCCAGGGTCACGAACTGGAACTTGTAGCCCATGGCCCCTAGCTCGCGCTGGAACTTGGCGATGGTGGCGTCGTCCAGCTTGGCCTTCCAGTTGAAGGAGGGCGAGCAGTTGTAGGCCATCAGCTTGCCCGGATGCTTCTTCTGCACGGCTTCCGCGAACTTCTTCGCGTCGTCCAGGTCCGGATGGCTGGTCTCCCACCACAGCAGGTCGGCGATGTTGGCATAAGAAAGCCCTCGCGCGATGCAGTGGTCCAGGCCCGTGCCTTCCTTCAGGCGGAAGAAGCCCTCCGGCGTGCGGTTATCGCGGTCGATGAAGGGTTGGTCGCGCTCGTCGATGTCCGAGGTGATCAGCTGGGCGCTTTCGGCGTCGGTGCGGGCGACCGTGATGGTCGGCGTGCCCATGACGTCGGCGGCCAGGCGCGCGGCGACCAGATTGCGCTCGTGCGCCTGGGTCGGGATCAACACCTTGCCGCCCAGGTGACCGCACTTCTTCTCCGAAGCCAGCTGGTCTTCGAAGTGGACGCCGGCGGCGCCCGCCTCGATGAAGGCCTTCATGATCTCGAAGCTGTTCAGCGGGCCGCCGAAGCCGGCCTCGGCGTCGGCGACGATGGGCGCGAACCAGTCGCGCTTGGCCCCGCCTTCGGCATGTTCGATCTGGTCGGCGCGTTGCAGGGTGCGGTTGATGCGGCGGCACAATTCCGGCGCGGCGTTGGCCGGGTACAGCGACTGGTCTGGATACATGGCGCCGGCGGTGTTGGCGTCGGCGGCGACCTGCCACCCCGACAGATAGATGGCCTTAAGACCCGCGCGGACCATCTGCATGGCCTGGTTGCCGGTGACGGCGCCCAGGGCGTTGATGAAGGGCTCGTCATGCAGCAGCTGCCACAGGCGGTTGGCGCCCCGTTCGGCAAGGGTATGGGTGACGGGCACCGAGCCGCGCAGGCGCAGGACGTCCTCCGGCGTATAGGGGCGCTCGATGCCGTCGAAACGGCCGGCGGGCGAAGGAACCAGATCGGCGAAGGTGGTCATGGTCGAACTCGGTCTCTGAATGGCGCGGCCGCAACCGCCGTCTCAGGGACAAGAACACGTCGAAGTCACGAATGACACAGCACCGCACGGCGCATTGGTGTCACTTTGTCACATCATGACTTTGCGTCGTCGGTCATGTTGTGACATTCTGCAGACATGGACGCCTCCGCCGATCGCAAACTTTTCCTCGGCGCCCGGCTGAAGCGGCTGCGGCGCGACCTGACCCTGACCCAGACGGCCATGGCGGCCGACCTGGGGGTTTCACCCAGCTATCTAAATCATATAGAGCGGAACCAACGCCCCGTTTCGGCCCAGCTTCTGCTGCGTCTGGCCGACACCTACGACGTCGATCTGCGCGCCCTGAACCAGGGCGGGGCGGCGGATGAGGCGCGGCTGACCGAGATCCTGGCCGACCCCCTGTTCAAGGGGCTGTCCGCCCCACGCCACGAACTGGTGCAGTTGCTGGAGGAGGCGCCGGGCGTCGCCGACGCCATGCTGCGGCTGTATCAGGCCTTCGACGACGGCCGCACCCGGGCCCGCGCCGCCGCCGAGAACGGCGAGGGCCTGGTCGAGACCAGTCCGGCCGAATGGGTGCGCGAATACATCCAGTCGCGCGGCAACCACTTCCCCGAACTGGATCAGATGGGCGAGGCCTTGGCCGAAGCCCTTGCGGCCGAGTCTCCCGCCCACGCCGACGGCTTCGAGCCCGCCGCGCGTCACCGGCTGGCGGCCAAACACGATCTGGGCGTCCGCACCCTGCCGGCCGAGGTCATGGTGGAATGGACCCGCCGCTTCGATCTGCACCGCCGTCGCCTGCTGCTGTCCGAGACCCTGGGACCGTCCTCGCGCGCCTTCGCCATCGCCTATCAGCTGGCTCTGGTCGAGCACGGCCCGGCCCTGCACGACATGGTTCGGGCCGCGAACGCCCCCGACGCGGCGACGCGAGCCCTGCTGAAGGTCGCCCTGACCAACACCCTCGCCGCCGCGACCCTGATGCCCTACGCCGCCTTCCAGCGCACGGCGGAAGCTGCCGGATACGACCTGGCCCGGCTCCAGGCCCGGTTCGGCGTCAGCTACGAACAGGCCGCCCACCGGCTGACGACCCTGTCGCGCCCCACGGCGCGCGGCGTGCCCTTCTTCCTGATGCGGGTCGATCAGGCCGGAAACATCTCAAAACGCTATGCGGCCGGCGCCTTTCCGTTTTCGCGGTTCGGCGGCGCCTGCCCGCGCTGGCGGCTGCACTCCGCCTTCCGTACGCCCGGCCGGATCGTCACCCAGATCATCGAGACGCCGGCCCAGGACGGAAAACCCGGCGGCCGCTGGTTCACCTTCGCCCGCACGGTCGAGCGACAGGGCCACGACGGTTTCGGCGAGACCCACGATCTGGCCGTCGGTCTGGGCTGCGAACTGCGCCACGCCCACCGCCTGGCCTATGCCCACGGCCTGGATCTGGAACGGCCCGACGTCACCCCCATTGGCCCAGCCTGCCGCCTGTGTCACCGCCACCCCTGCGCCGAACGCGCCGCCGCCCCCATCGACCGCCCGCTGGCGGTCGACGACTGGTCGAAATCGGTCAGCCCCTACCCATTCGCGGCGGCCTGAGACCTACCGCCGCTGATCGGCCGTGCGGTCGCGGATGGCGTTGAACTCGGCGGTCGGTTTCCACGCAGGCCAGCCCTCGCTGTCGGCCACCGTCAGTCCCAACCGATAAAGCAGATCGAGATTTTGCAGCGCCGCCGTGAAGTCGTAGTCGGCGCGCCATTCGTCGGTCAGCTTGTGGTAGTAGCGCGCCATCTGCCCCTCGTAATAGGGCTTGCCCGCGTCGATCCCGCCCTCGACGAAATCGCGACCCGTCCACGGCATCAGGGCCGGCACACCG
Organism: Brevundimonas sp. PWP3-1b1; assembly: GCF_049896065.1. Lineage (NCBI taxonomy): Bacteria > Pseudomonadati > Pseudomonadota > Alphaproteobacteria > Caulobacterales > Caulobacteraceae > Brevundimonas > Brevundimonas sp. PWP3-1b1. The sequence goes on from NZ_JAFCTO010000001.1 coordinate 2,066,016, forward strand.
CCCGCTGCGAAGTTGAAGTGGTCCGAGCGATAGTAGAAGCCTTCCTCGGGATAGCCGTCGCCCGTCACCACCCGACCCTGCACGGCCGCGAACAGGCCCAGGATGTCCTCCAGCTCCGACTTGCCGACACCAAACACCGCCACGTCCCGTGTTGCAGGCGTGAAGGGCAGCATGTCGATGTTGATATCCGCCGCCGTCTTCGCCAGCGGATAGACCGGATCGGCGGCATAGGCTTCCGACCCCAACAGCCCCTGTTCCTCGGCCGTAACGTGCAGGAAGACCACGGTGCGTTTCGGCGCCGGCCCCGCCTTGAACGCGCGCGCCATTTCGATCAGGCCCGCCGTCCCCGACGCATTGTCCCAGGCGCCGTTGAAGATGTCGTCGCCCTCGGCGTTCGGCGTCTTCGCCTTGCCGACGTGGTCCCAGTGGGCGGAGTAGAAGACGTATTCGTCCGGCCGTTCCGTGCCGGGAATCTTGGCCAGCAGATTGTTCGAGCGGATGACCTCGGTCGTCTCGGCAATGTCGACGCTAAGGCGCGCGCCCATATCGACTGCACCGCCCAGCGCCGCCGTCTTGCCGCGCTCAGCCATGCCTGTGAAGGCCTCGCCGCCGATGGCCGTCGCAGTGGCCATGTTGATCGCGCCGGTGAAGCGGGCGTCCTCCGTGCCCTTGACCGTCATCTGCGACCGGGTCGCCCCGCCTACGGCGCGCCGCCAGCGGCCGTCCTGATCCTGAAGCGTGATGACGCCGACGGCTCCGCGCCTCAGCGCCTCCTGCGTCTTGTGCGTGGTGGAGCCGTAGAAGTTCGGGTCGGCCCCCATGACGGTCGGCTGGCCGCGCAGGATGACCACGACCTTGCCGGTCAGGTCCGTGTCGCCATAGTCGTCCCAGGTCGGGGCCGAAATGCCGTAGCCGGCGAACACTAGCGGCGCCTCCCCGATCTTCACCATCGGGTCAGCTGGCCCGGCGCGCAGGGTGATGTCGGTCCCCGAAATCAGCGGATGCGCCGCCCCGTCCGTCCCGATCCATGACGCCGTCGGCGCCCGCTGCGGCGTGAACCGCACCAGATCGACCGGTTGCAGCCACGATCCGTCGCGACCGCCCGGCTCCAGTCCCATCGCCTCATACTGGGCTTGCAAATAGGCCAGGGTCAGCCCCTCGCCGACCAGGCCGGGGAACCGGCCCTCCATCTCGTCCGACGCCAGATATTTGATGTGGTCCGACAGGCGTTGGGCGCTGAACTGGGGCGTCGCGGCCGAGGCGACGGCGAAGGCGTCCAGCCGAGGCGCCGGTGCAGAAACCGGTGCGGTCGCACATGCGGCCAGGGCAAGCGCCGCGAGGGCGACGAAAGACGAACGGCGAAGGATCATGAAGCGTACTCGACAGGGACAACGACGAAAGGGCGGAGATACATCCCCGCCCCTTCTCTTGATTTCGAAGACTTAGCGGCGTTCCGACGCGGTGGTCGCGCGCGCCGGCGCGAACTCCGACCCCGGCTTCCATTCCGGCCAGTCGCGGCCGTTCGCCAGGGCGCGGCCGACATCATAGAAGACCGTCAGATCCTCGATCATGCCGCTGTAGTCCCAATCCGGCGACCATTCGTCCGCCGCCTGGTGATAGCGTTTGGCCCCATATTCCGCCCGCGCCGCCTCGCGCTCAGCGATCGGCGCGTCGCGGAAGTCACCCCGGCTGCCCGCATAGGCCATCGGCACGCCGCGCTTTGCCAGGGGGAAGTGGTCCGAGCGGTAATAGGTGCCGGCCGCATTCTCGTAATCGGGAACCAGGGTGCGGCCCTGCGGCTGGATCGCCGCCGCCAGACGCTCGTCGAAGTCCGACTGGCCATAGCCGGTGACGCCCAGGCCGGTGACGCGGCCATAGACGTTCATCGAATCCATATTGAACCCGCCCACCGTCTTGGCCAGCGGATAGACCGGGTTGACGGCATAGTATTCCGAACCCAGCAGGCCGCTTTCCTCGGCTGTGAAGCTGATGATCACGATGGACCGTTCGGTGCGCGGCGCGCCGCCGAACATCCGCGCCAGCTCCAGCAGGCCCGCCGTGCCCGAGGCGTTGTCGACGGCGCCGTTGAAGATGCGATCACCCGTCACGTCCGGCTCGCCCATGCCGATGTGATCCCAGTGGGCGGTATACAGCACCGTCTCGTCCGGATGGGTCGTGCCCGGCAGGCGGGCGATGACATTGTGGCTGGTGACCTGATTGGTCGCCACGTCGAACTCGGTCGAGAAGCCGGCGCCGGGCAAGGCGACGGGTTGGAAGTCACGGCTCCGCGCCTGAACCTTCAGGGCCTCGAAATCCAGGCCGGCGCGGCGGAACAGATCGACCGCCACGTCGCGCTGGATCCAACCCTCCATCGGCACCCGCTCGGCGGCCGCATTGGAGCGGAGGATGTCGAACTGGGGCACGCCCCAGGAGTTGGCGACCGTCGCCCAGCCATAGGAGGCCGGCGCCGTCTCGTGGACGATCAGCACGCCCGCCGCGCCGTGCTTGGCCGCCTCTTCGTATTTGTAGGTCCAGCGGCCGTAATAGGTCATGGCCTTGCCGCCGAAGGTGTTCAGCGCCGGCTCTTCGAAATCGGCGTCATTGACCAGCACGACCAGGATCTTGCCGCGCAGGTCCTGGTCCTTGAAGTCGTTCCACTGGCGCTCGGGCGCATTGATGCCGTAGCCGACGAAGACCAGCGGCGCATCCTTCAGGCTGACATGTTCGGCCGGGCGACGGGTCGAGATGGCGACCTCGCGCCCCTGCGTCATCGGCAAGGTCCAGTCGCCCAGTTTCAGCGAGGCTTGGACGTTGGACTGGACGAAGCGGTTCAGCACGACGTCCTGCGTCCACTGACCGTTCGGCCCGCCCGGCTCGAACCCGGCGGCGGCATAGCCCTCGCTCAGATAGCGGACGACCTTCTCTTCGGCCGGGGTGGCGATGCCGCGTCCCTCATAGCTGTCGTCCGACAGAGTCTTGATGTCCTGCGAAATCCGCGCGGCGTCGAACGCCGGTACGGTATGGACGGCGCCGGGATTGGGCGCGGTCGCGCAGGCCGACAGGGCGGCGCCCGCCAAAAGCACAGCCGCAAACGAAGAGACAAGACGCATGAACAGTGGCCCCACAGCCGTAGATGATGAGGAACCCTAGGCGGCGAAACCCACCGTGTCGATTCCGTGTCACGGACCATTCGTCGCAAACGAAAGAGCCCGCCGAAGCGAACTTCGACGGGCTCAAGATTTCGGGCTGGCGACGTTGCCTTAGTGGGCGACGCCCTTCCAGATCCGGCGATAGCTGGCGTAGGTCAGGCCCGCGAAGATCAGCAGGAAGATCATCACGCCGAACCCGGCCTGCTTGCGCTCGACCATCTTGGGTTCCGACGTCCAGGCGATGAAGGCCGCCACGTCCTTGGAATACTGGTCCACCGTCTGGGGCGAACCGTCGTCATAGGTGACCTGGCCGTTTTGCAGCGGTGCGGGCATGGCGATGAAGCCGCCAGGCGGCACGTCCTTATGGTCGCCCGTCCAGAAGGGCGTGAGGTCGCCGGCCATATAGGGGTTGTAGTGCTGGCCATCGCGGATCTGCAGCCCCGCCGGTGCAGCCCGGTAGCCCGACAGCAGCGAGTAGATGTAGTTGGCGCCGTCGTGACGCGCCTTTGCCATCACCGACAGGTCGGGCGGCGCGGCGCCGCCGTTGCCCGCCGCCGCCGCTGTGGCGTTCGGATAGGGAACGCGGAACTTGTCGGCCGGGGTGGCGTCGCGCAGAATCGGCTCGCCGGTTTCGCTGTCGATATCCGGCACCTGGTTCTCGGCGGCCAGAGCCTTGACCACCGGGTTGTCGTTCGGGTTCGGATATTTCGGATTCCAGAACGGCCCATGACGGTCGCCCAGGTTCCGATAGTGCATCAGGTTCATGCCGTGGCAGGCGGCGCAGACCTCCTGATAGACCTTGTAGCCGCGTTGCAGCTGGCCCTGATCATAGGTGCCGAACGGCCCCTCGAAGCTGAAACCGCCCGAGCGCGGGTGGGCGGCGGCGCCGGCCGCCATGGCGGGGGCGGCGGCGGTGATCAGCCCCAGAGCAACGGCCGCCGAGGCGAGGATCGTCTTGATCGACACGGTCTTCATTCCAATCGTCATGCCCCTCAGCCCTTCTGCTCGACGGCGTCCGCGCCGGTCAGGACCGGTTCGGAGATCGTCGCCGGGATCGGCAGCGGCTGCTCCTTCAATCCGACCAGCGGCATGATGATCAGGAAGAAGGCGAAGTAGTAGAGGGTGAACACCCGCGTCAGCCACAGGTAGGAGTTCAGGTCGCCGTCGATCAGGGTGAAGGTCTTGAACGACCCGATCACCGGAGCGTCGGGCAGCTGACCGCCGCACCAGCCCAGACCCACGCCCACCACCAGGAAGATGATGAAGAAGGTCCGCATGGTCGGGCGGTAGCGCATGGAGCGCACCTTGGACGTATCCAGCCAGGGCAGGACGAACAGCACGCCGATGGCGCCGAACATCGCCACCACGCCGCCGAACTTGTCCGGGACAGCGCGCAGGATCGCGTAGAAGGGCAGCATGTACCACTCAGGCACGATGTGCGCCGGCGTCTGCAGCGGGTTGGCCGGGATATAGTTGTCGGCGTGACCCAAGGCGTTCGGCTGATAGAAGACGAAGATGGCGAACAAGATCAGGAACAGGATGATCGCGAACCCGTCCTTGACCGTGAAATACGGGTGGAAGGGCAGCATGTCCTTCTTCGCGCGATCCTTGGGGATCAGGATACCGACCGGGTTGTTCTGACCGGCCGCGTGCAGCGCCCAGAGGTGCAGTACGACGCAGCCCAGGATGGCGAACGGCAGCAGATAGTGCAGCGAGAAGAAGCGGTTCAGCGTCGCATTGTCGATCGCCGGTCCGCCACGCAGCCAGATCAGGATCGGCTCGCCCAGCACGGGGATGGCGCCGATCAGGTTGGTGATGACCTCGGCGCCCCAGAACGACATCTGGCCCCACGGCAGGACATAGCCCAGGAAGGCGGTGGCGATCATCAGGAAGAAGATCACGCAGCCGATGATCCAGATCATCTCGCGCGGCGCCTTGTAGGAGCCGTAGTACAGCCCCCGCAGCATGTGCAGATAGACGGCGATGAAGAACATCGATGCGCCGTTGGCGTGGACGTAGCGGATCAGCCAGCCGCCGTTGACGTCGCGCATGATGCGCTCGACCGAGGCGAAGGCCAGATCGACGTTCGGCGTGTAGTGCATGGCCAGAACGATGCCGGTGACGATCTGCGTCATCAGGCACAGGGCCAGGATGCCGCCGAAGGTCCACCAGTAGTTCAGGTTCCGCGGCGTCGGCAGGGACATGTAGTCCGCGCCGAAACGGATGATCGGCAGCCGGGTGTCCAGCCACTTCTCGACGCCCGTTTTCGGGACGTAGGTGCTCTCGTGATCGCTCATGATCCCCCCTTGGTCCTCAACCGATCTTGACGCGGGTGTCGGACGTATATTCGTAATCCGGCACAACCAGGTTCAGGGGCGCAGGCCCCTTTCGAATGCGACCGGACGCGTCGTAGTGCGAGCCGTGGCAGGGGCAGAACCAGCCGCCGTAGTCGCCTGCGTTGAACGTGGGCACGCAGCCCAGGTGCGTGCACGAACCGACGACGACCAGATAGGGCTCGTGCCCGGCCTTGGTGCGTTCTGCGTCGGTCTGCGGGGGGCTGCCGACGGCGCCCTCCGACTGGACCTTCTGAATTTCGGCCGGCGTGCGATAGCGCACGAACACCGGCTTGCCCTGCCATTTGATCACGACCTGCTGGCCCTGCTGAACCTTGGTCAGGTCGAACTCGATCGAGGCCAGGGCCAGGGTGTCGGCCGCCGGGTTCATCTGGTTGATCAGCGGCCAGGCGATCATCGCCCCCGCGCCGACCGCCGCAGCGCCCGCCGCGATGTGAATGAAGTCCCGACGATTGGGATCACCGCCCTGGGGGCTGTGCGTGTCTTCCGTATGCACGACCGATTCGGCCACGTTTCCACCTCTCGAACGCCGCGGAAGAAGCCCAGGAGCTTCTCCCAGCCACGGCACGAACCAACAAAAGACGCCGGAAATCCCCGACGGCCCGAGACTTGCGCCCTTTGGACGCAAGCTGCTGACGTTTCTTGCGAAACGCTCGCAAACAGACCGCGACAAACCCCCTCGCCGCGCGTATGTCAGGCCTTAGAATGCGTCTCGCCCTTTTTCAACCTGACATTCCTCAGAACGTCGGAGCCTGCATCCGATTGTCGGCCTGTTTCGGCGTCGATCTGCACGTGATCGAGCCGACCGGCTTTCGTTTCGACGACCGCGCCATGAAGCGCGCGGCCCTCGATTACGGCCCCTTGTCGCACATGACCCGCCACGCCGACTGGGAGGCTTTCCAGGCGGATCGCCCCGCCGGGCGGCTGGTGCTGTTCACGACGCGCGGCGCCACGCCGCTGACCGATTTCGTTTTCCAGCCCGACGACGTGCTTCTGTTTGGCAAGGAGAGCGCGGGCGCCCCCGACTATGTCCATGCCGCCGCCGACGCCCGCGTCGTCGTGCCGCTGCACCCCCAGGCCCGCTCGCTGAACCTGTCCGTCACCGCCGGCATCGCCCTGTGGGAAGGCCTGCGCCAGACGGGCGGGATCGGGTGAGCGGCGTTTACCTCGTCTGCTAAGGCCTCCACAATCCTGCATTGATAGGCAGACATCTCGAAGATTAGACGAGGATGCAGATCATGATGGACACGGCCCCGACCCTGGTGGCGATCATCGTCTTTCTCGTGATCGTCGGCGGCTGGGAACTCAGTCGGAAGCGAGGCAAGCGACGTGCAGCACGTCGTTCAGCCATCGCCAAATTCAGGCCTGGCGTCAAAATCGCCATGCGGCCGCAAGTCGCGACGAGCCAACTCGACACGGTGATGGGCGCCGCTTTCCAGGCTCGACCTCTGATGTCACGCGCAGAGGCCTCGGTCTTCTATGCCGCCGAACGGGCCATGAAGCGGCTCGACATCAAGGGGCGCGTGATGGCGCAGGTTTGCCTTGGCGAAATTCTGCGATCACCTGACGACGACGCCTTTCGCGCCATCAACAGCAAGCGCGTCGATATCTTAGTCATATCCAACAGCGGCTGGCCCTTGGCGGCCATCGAATACCAAGGCGAGGGTCACTATCAGGGCACGGCCTACGCCCGGGACGCCGTAAAGAAGGCTGCGCTCCAACGCGCTGGCATCGCCTATCTTGAAGTGACGCCCCAACATAGCGCCGACGATATCGAACGTGACCTCGCCCGCGTCATGCAGGCGCACATGGCTCCCGCTTAAGGCTCCAGCCGCGCCACCGACGGGCGTTCGCCGGACTTTGACGCCGCCACGGCCTCGACCGACCGCATGACCCGCAGCAGGTTCTCGCCGGCGATCTTGCGGATGTCCGCCTCGGTCCAGCCGGCCTGCATGAGGGCTGCGAGAATGCGCGGATAGGCGTCCACCCCGCCCATGCCTTCGGGCAGGCTGCCGATGCCGTCGAAGTCGGCGCCCAGGCCGACATGGTCGATGCCCGCCACCTCGCGCACATGCTGAATGTGCGCGACGACGTCGGCCAGGGCCGCCTGAGGCGTCGGATTGGCGGTGGTCCAGGCCGTCAGACCGGCCTCCACCGCGCCGGGATCGCCGGGGTTCAGGGTCTTGAGCCGCGCCTCCTCGCCGGCCTTGGCGCCGTTCCACGCCCGCACCGCCTCGGACACGAAGCCCGGCGCCAGATTGATCATCACGATCCCGCCGTCCTGGGGCATCATCCGCAGCACCCGATCCGGCACATTGCGGGGATGATCCGTCACCGCCCGCGCCGACGAATGTGAAAAGATCACCGGCGCATCCGAGACCCGCATGGAGTCCAACATCGTCTCCTCGGACACGTGGCTCAGGTCCACCATCATGCCCAGCCGGTTCATCTCCTTGACCACCTCCTCGCCGAACGGGCTCAAGCCGCCCCACTTCGGCGCGTCCGTCGCGCTGTCGGCCCAGGTCGTGGTCTTTGAGTGGGTCAGGGTCATGTAGCGGGCGCCGGCCCGATAGAATTCGCGCAACAGGGCCAGCGAATCGTTGATCGAATAACCGCCCTCCATCCCGATCAGGCTGGCGATCCGGCCAGACGCGAACACGGCGTCCACCTCGTCGGCGGTCTCGGCCAGGCCAAAGGTCTCGGGATGCGCGGCGATGATCCGCTTGGCCGTGTCGATCTGTTCGAAGGTTTCTTCGACGGCCTCGCGCGGCGTGAGGCTGGCGGGCACATAGACCGACCAGAACTGACCGCCGACGCCCCCGGCCCTCAGCCGCGCGATATCGGTGTGCAGCTTGGTCGAGGCCGCCAGGTTCTTGGTCAGATCAACGGCGTAGACGTCGTTTCCATATTGCTGTCGCAAGGCCCATGGCAGGTCGTTGTGCCCATCGATCAGCGGCGTCGTCTTCAGGATGCCCAGCACCTGCGCGTCGTCTGCATCCTGAGCCTGGGCCGCTCCCGCCAAGGCAAGGGCGGCGACAGTGACGAAGAGAAAACGACGGATCATGGGCGGGCTTCCTGAAAACGGCAGGCGGCCATTAGCGCCTGCGATTCCTTCTATGACAACCTGTCCGGATGACGCCGCCGCCGCGACGTGGTTCAAGCGCGCCATGAGCGACGCCCAATTTTCCGATCCGCTCGACCTCAAGAAGGTCGAGACCCGCGCCTGGTTCGAACATCTGCGCGACCGCATCCACGCCGCCTTCGAGGCGCTGGAGGACGCGGCGCCCGCCGACCTGTTTCCCGGTGAACCCGGCCGGTTCGTCCGCACGGCCTGGGACCGCGCGGAAGGCGGCGGCGGCGTCATGGGGATGATGCACGGCCGTCTGTTCGAAAAGGTCGGCGTCCACGTCTCGACCGTGCACGGCAGCTTCCCCGCCGACTACGCCAAGACCGTGCCGGGCGCCGACGTCGATCCCCGCTTCTTCGCCACGGGGATCAGCCTGATCTGCCACCCGGTCAGCCCGCGCATTCCGGCCGTGCATATGAACACCCGCTTCATCGCCACGACCAAAAGCTGGTTCGGCGGCGGCGGCGACTTGACGCCGGTGCTGATGGCGGATCGTCGCCAGGACCATCCCGACACCGTCACCTTCCACGCCGCCATGCAGGCCGCCTGCGACGCCCACGACCCGACCTGGCACGCCAAATACAAGGCCTGGTGCGACGAGTATTTCTACCTGCCCCACCGCAAGGAGCCGCGCGGCACCGGCGGCGTCTTCTACGATCACCATGACACCGGCGACTACGACCGCGACTTCGCCTTCACCCGCGACATCGGCCTGGCCTTCCTGGATGTCTATCCCCGCATCGTCGCCGCCCGCATGGCCGAGCCCTGGACGGCGCAAGAGCGCGAGGAACAGCTGATCCGACGCGGCCGCTACGTCGAGTTCAACCTGCTCTACGACCGCGGCACCATGTTCGGCCTGAAAACCGGCGGCAACGTCGACTCGATCCTGTCGTCCATGCCGCCGACGGTGAAGTGGCCCTAACTCATCGCCTCCACGAACACGTCTCCTGCCCGGCTGCGATACCGCTCCCTGTGCCTCAATAACCGGAACGGCCGCTCGGGCAGGGTGAAGGGCGCCGTCACCAGGCGGCCGGCCGCCACCGACGCATAGGCCACGCTTTCCGACAGGGCCGTGGCGCCCGCCCCCGCCTCGGCCGCCGCCAGTACGGCCTCGTTCGAGGGCAAGGTCATCGACACGGCCAGCGTCGCGGGATCGACACCCATGTCCCCCACCGCCGCCTCTAGCGTCGAACGCGTGCCCGACCCGACCTCGCGCAACACCCACGGCTGGCCCGCCAGATCCTTCGCGTTCAGCCGTCGTCGCGTCGCCCAGGGATGGTCCGGCGTCACCAGCACCGCCAGCCGGTCCGACCCCACCTGGACCTGCGACAGGGCCGGCTCGTCGACCGCCCCCTCGACCAGGCCGATCTCGGCGGCGCCGCTCAGCACGGCCTGGGCCGCCTCGCGCGTATTGCCGATCTCGACCGCCAGTTCGACGCCCGGATAGGCCCTGTGAAAATCCACCAGCCGGCGCGGCAGCCAGTAGCTGGCGATGGTCTGGCTGGCGAACACCGCCAACCGCCCGCGCCGCAGGGCGCTCATGTCCGCCAGCGCGGCCTCCGCCGCCGCCGCACGCGCCAACACGGCCTTCGCTTCGGGCAGGAAGGCCCGGCCGGTCTCGTTCAGGACGACGCCGCGCCCGACCCGGTCGAACAGCCGCACGTCATGCTCGGCCTCCAGCGCCGCCAGGGCGTTCGACACAGCCGACTGCGTCAGGTTCAGCGCCCGCGCCGCCGCCGTCACATGGTCGCGTTCGGCCACGGCCACGAAGATGCGCAGGCGTTCCAGGGTCACGATTGATCTCCAAATCGGATTGAAACGACCATAACTATCCGTTGGACCGTCGTCGAGAGCAGGCGCATTGCCCGCGCATGAAGTCCGCCGCCGCCCTGCCCGCACCCGCACAGACGCCGAGGCTGGCCTCGACAGTGGCGTTCGGGCGCACGATCCGGCCGGGCGTCATGCTTTGCCTACTGGTGACCTTGGCCGCCATCGGCCTGACCAGTATCGAGCGCGACGTCATCGGCCATGTCTGGCTGGAGCCGCTGGTGCTGGCCATACTGCTGGGCGCCGCCGTCCGCACGGCCTGGACGCCGGATGTGCGGTTCAAGGCCGGCATCGACTTCTCGGCCAAGACCTTGCTGGAGGTGGCGGTGGTCATGCTTGGCGCCTCGGTCAGCGCCGCGACCCTGTCGTCGCTGGGCGCTGGCTTCGTCCTGGGCATCTTCACTCTGGTGACCCTGGCCATCGGCGTCGGTTTCGGCGTCAGCCGCGCCCTGGGCCTGAACCCGCGCATGGCCCTGTTGGTCGCCTGCGGGAACGCCATTTGCGGCAACTCCGCCATCGCCGCAGTGGCGCCCGTCATTGATGCGGATGGAGAAGAGGTCGCCGCCTCCATCGCCTTCACCGCCGTGCTGGGCGTGATTGTTGTCCTGGCCCTGCCCTTGCTGGGCGGCCTGATCCATTTGAACGGTCTGCAATACGGCGCCCTGGCCGGCCTGACCGTCTATGCTGTGCCGCAGGTCCTGGCCGCCGCCGCACCGTTCGGCGCCGTCGCCACCCAGACCGGCACGGTGGTCAAGCTGGTGCGGGTGCTGATGCTGGGGCCGGTCATCCTCGCGCTTTCGCTGATCTTCCGCGACCGCGCGCCGACGGCGGCCAAGCCGGGCCTGCACCGCCTGCTGCCGTGGTTCATCATCGGTTTTCTGGTCATGATCGCCCTGCGTTCGTTTGATCTGATCCCGCAGGCCGCGCTGCCCCCCATGGCCGCCGCCTCAGGCCTGCTGACCATCGTCGCCATGGCCGCCCTGGGCCTGCAGACCGACATTCGCGCTGTCGCCCGCGCCGGTGGTCGGGTCGTCGCCGCCGTCATCCTGTCGCTGGGCGCCCTAGTGGGGCTGGCGCTGGCGCTGATCCGGCTTCTGGGCCTCTAGATCCCGCTGCCGTAATCCTCGACCGGCGGCGGTGTCAGCAGGAGGAAGGCGCGGATCCAGGCCGTCAGCACGGCCCGATCATTGGGCCGCTTCAGACTGTCGATCGCCTCATCCGCCACCGGGTGCGGAATGCGCGTCCCCCGCCGCCCTTCGATCAGGGCCGCCGCATAGTCCGGCTGGAACTCCGGGTGGCACTGGAACGAAATCGCATCCTGTCCCCAGGCCAGACCGGCGTAGGGTGTGAAGCCGCTGGAGGCGATCACCCGCGCGTCGTCCGAAATCGCCGTCACCTGATCCTGATGCGACACGGGAATGGCGATCGTCCGCGCACGCGGATGCATCCACGGCGCATCCTCGCGCACGTCATAGCGGTGCAGCCCCACGCCCCAGCCCTTGGGCGATTTCTCGACCACCCCGCCGAACGCATGGGCCAGCGCCTGATGCCCAAAACAAATGCCGACCAGCCGCGTCCGCCCTCGCGCCGCCCTCAGCCAATCGATCAGCTGCGGGATCCACGGCAGGTCGTCATAGACCCCCGCCGCCGACCCCGTGACGATGGCCCCCTGGAAGACCGACGGATCCTCGGGCAGATGCCCCGACTGCACGTCGAACCGCGTCGTCGGCACGCCCTCGCCCAGCAGGGCCCGAAACCGCGCTGGATAGTCGTCGAAATCGTCCTTCAGATGCTCCGGCGGGTGTCCGGTTTCCAGAATGGCGATGCGCGTCATGCGATCAACCTAGTGACTGCGGTCAGAAGGTCCAGACCTCGGCCCGTCCGCCCGCTTCGCCGAGCGCCCCCGCGACCCAGCCGCAGATCTCGGTCGCGGCCGCTTCCGCGCCCGCCGGCGGATTGACCACCACCATGGCGCAGCCGTTCATCTTCATCGGATTGGTCAGCGGCCTCAGCCGCGCCTCGGCGACCAAGGTCGGCCCCGCCTTGCCCTGCAGCCGCCGGATGAAGCCGTCGAAGGTCTCCAGATCCTTCAGCGGCGTCCAGATGGCCACCGTCGCCGTCGGATCGCGCTTCACCACCGAAATCGCGGTCTCGGCCGAGCGGATATAGTCGTCGGGCTTTTCGAAAGGCGGGTCGATCAGCACCAGCGGCCCGCTTACCTTCGCCGCCTCCGCCGCCACCGCCGCATAGCCGTCGCCCTCGCGCGCCTCGGCGTTCGCGCGCCCCGTCAGCGCCTCGGCCAGCATGGCCCGCACCGGCGGGTTCAGCTCGAACCCGACATACCGACCGCCAGGCGTCAGCGCGTCCGCGATCAGCAACGGCGACCCCGGATAGAACCGCGACCCGCCCTCAGGATTCAGCGCCGCGACCTCGGCCGCCAGCGCATCCATCAGCGGCGTCCGCCCGTCGGCGGACATCAGCCGCGCCACGCCGGCCTCGGCCTCCTTCGACCGCGCGCCATCCCCCGTCAGATCATACAGCCCCGCCCCCGCATGGGTGTCGAACACCGTCAGCGGCCCCGACGCCTGCCGCGCCTTCACCAGCCACAGCACCAGGGCGTGCTTGACCAGGTCGGCGAAGTTTCCGGCATGAAAGCTGTGGCGATAGTTCATGCCGCCTCGTCCCGCGCCCGGCCCGCGCGGTCAAGCGGAACTCGCGCGCCAGACACGGCGTTCGGCCTAAGTCCTTGTACGGAAAGATGCGATGGCCGCCAAAACCACCCTCACCGACGCGCAACGCAAGCCGCCCAAGGGCGTCGCGACCCAGGCCAAGCGCGGCCTCGACCTGCGCGACAAGCACGACCGGGGCGGCACCGAGGTCGGCGTACGCCGCGCCCACCAGTTGGCGGATCAGAAGCCCGTCTCGGACAAGGACATCAAGGACATCTACAGCTATTTCGCCCGCCACACCGTCGACAAGGACGGCAAGGGTTGGGGCAGCCGCACCGATCCTTCGGCCGGCTATATCGCCTGGCTGCTGTGGGGCGGCGATCCGGCCGAGCGCTGGATCAAACGGCTGCATGACCGCCTTGAAAAGGCGAACGGCTGATGGCCGACGGATCGCACGCCTTCGACATCGCCGCCGAAGTCCCCGAAGGCCTCAGCTATTGCAGCGACGAGTTCGCGGGCCTGACCCGTCGCCGCGCCGGCAAGGGCTGGTCCTATCGCGACGCCAAGGGCAAGACTGTGTCGGACGCCAAGACCCTGGCCCGCATTCGCGCCCTGGCCATTCCGCCCGCGTGGACCGACGTCTGGATCTGCCCCAAGGCCAACGGGCATATCCAGGCGACCGGCCGGGATGTGAAGGGCCGCAAACAATACCGCTATCACAACGACTGGAGCACGGCCCGCTCGGAGAACAAGTTCGACAAGCTGCCGGCCTTCTCGCGCGCCCTGCCGAAACTGCGCGAGAAGGTCGAACATGACCTGGCCCTTCGCGGCGTCTGTCGCGACAAGGTGCTGGCCACCGCTGTGCGCCTGCTTGAGATCACCCTGATCCGGGTCGGCAACTCCATCTACGCCAAACAGAATCGCAGCTATGGCCTGACGACCCTGCACAAGCGCCACATCGATGTCGACGGCGCGGCCCTGACGTTTGAGTTTCGCGGCAAGAGCGGCAAGGACCACAGCGTCAGCGTTAAGGACCGCCGCCTGGCCAAGGTCGTGCGTCAGCTAGAAGGCCTGCCCGGCCAACAGCTGTTCAAATACCGCACGGACGACGGGACGCTGTGCCCGGTCGATTCCGACGACGTGAACGCCTACATCCGCGAGGCGATGGGCGAACAGTTCTCGGCCAAGGATTTCCGCACCTGGGCCGGCACCGTCTCGGCGGCCCGGGCGCTGCGTGACACCGAGGCCCCGACCTCGCCCACCGACGCCAAGCGAAAGATCACCGTCTGCGTCAAGGCGGTCGCAGGCCTCTTGGGCAACACCCCCACCGTCTGTCGCGCGTCCTATGTCCACCCCAAGGTCTTCGCCCTGTTCGAAAGCGGTGAAATCGGCAAGGCCTTGCCGGGGTCGGACACCAAGGGGTTCGAAAAGGCGCTGATCAAACAGCTGCTGGCTGTCTGATCAGCGGTACTCGTCTCTTAGGCGGCCTTGTCCCAGTCCAGCACGACCTTGCCCGACTGGCCTGACTTCATGGCTTCGAAGCCTTCGCGGTAGTCGGCGTAACCCAGGCGGTGCGTGATCAGCGGGCTAAGGTCCAGCCCGGCTTTCAGCAGGCCCAGCATCTTGCGCCAGGTGGTGAACATCTCGCGGCCATAGACGCCCTTGATCGATAGGGCCTTCAGGATGATCGCACCCCAGTCGGTCTCCATCGGCTTGCCCGGAATGCCCAGCAGCGCCATGCCGCCGCCCATGATCAGGGTGTCGACGCACTGTTTGAAGGCGATGGGCGAACCCGACATTTCCAGCGCGACGTCAAAGCCGACCTTCAGGCCCAACTCCTTCATGACGTCGTGAATGTCTTCCTTGGTCGTGTTCACAGTTCGCACGCCCGGCGCCACCTTCTGCGCCAACTCAAGCCGGAAGTCGTTGATGTCGGTAAGGACCACGGTGCGCGCGCCCGCATGACGCGCCACTGCGGCGGCCATCATGCCGATGGGTCCTGCGCCGGTGACCAGCACGTCCTCGCCCAGCAGGTCGAACTGCTGCGCCGTATGCACCGCATTGCCGAACGGATCCAGGATCGAGCCGATCTCATAGGGCACGTCGTCCGGCAGTTCGATGACGTTGAAGGCCGGCGCCACGACGAACTCGGCGAAGGCGCCCTGGCGGTTCACGCCGATGCCACGCGTCTTGGGGTCCAGGTGGAAATGGCCGGCGCGGGCCGCTTCGGAGTTCAGGTCGATGACATGCCCCTCGGCCGAGACGCGCTGGCCGATCTTCAGCGGGCGATCGACGTCCTTGCCGATGGCGACGATCTCGCCGGCGAACTCGTGGCCGGTGATCATCGGCGTCGGCACGTTCTTCTGGGACCATTCGTCCCAGTTCCAGATGTGGATGTCCGTGCCGCAGACCGCCGTGCGATGCACCCGGATCAGCACATCTTCCGGTCCCGCCTCGGGGATCGGCGCGTCGATCAATTCAAGGCCGATGCCGGGCGCGGTCTTGGCCAGGGCTTTCATCGTGTCGGTCATGCCGTCTCTCCTACAACCTGATCCCTCTCCCGGCGGGAGAGGGCTTGAGCGCCCGAGAGCCCATCGGGCGATCGGACTTGCGCGAAAGGGTGAGGGCCGCGCCTCAACCGGGGCCACCCGATCCTCACCCTTTCGCCTTGCGCATCGCTTCGCTCTGCGAGGCTCAAGCCCTCTCCCAAGGGGAGAGGGAGAAAACTAGATGACGCCCAACTCCCGGCCCGCCGTCGTGAAGGCGGCGACCGTCCGGTCGATCTGGTCGAAGCTATGCGCCGCCGACATCTGTGTGCGGATGCGGGCCTGGCCGCGCGGCACGACGGGGAACGAGAACCCGATTACATAGACGCCCAGCTCAAGCGCCCGCGCCGCAAAATCCTGCGCCAGCTTGGCGTCGCCCAGCATGACCGGGATGATCGGATGTTCGCCGTCCAGCAGCGTGAAGCCCACGTCCGACATGGCCCCGCGATAGCGATGGGCGTTTGCCGACAAGCGGGTGCGCAACGCATCGCCCTCGGCGCCTTGCGCGATGCGGATGGCTTCCAGGCTGGATCCACAGACCGCCGGCGCCAGAGCGTTAGAGAACAGATAGGGCCGCGCTCGCTGTTTCAGCAGTTCGACCACCGATTTCTTCGCGCAGATGAAGCCGCCCATAGCGCCGCCCAGGGCCTTGCCGAAGGTGCCGGTGACGAAGTCAACCTCGACGCCATGGTGGGCGAACGAGCCCTTGCCTTGCGGGCCCAGGAAGCCTGTCGCGTGGCAGTCGTCCACCATGATCAGGGCGTCGTATTTGTCGGCCAGCGCCCGGATCTGGTCCAGCTTGGCGATATAGCCGTCCATCGAGAAGGCGCCGTCGGTGGCGATGATGATGTCGCGCGCGCCCGCCGCGCGGGCCTCCTTCAGCCGGCTCTCCAACTCATCCATGTCGGAGTTGGCGAAGCGATAGCGTTTGGCCTTGCACAGCCGAACCCCGTCGATGATCGAGGCGTGGTTCAGGCTGTCGGAGACGATGGCGTCGTTCTCGCCCAGCAGCGGCTCGAACAGACCGCCGTTGGCGTCGAAGGCGGCGGCGAACAGGATGGCGTCCTCGAAACCGAGATAGGCGGCGATGGCCGCTTCCAGTTCCTTGTGGATCTCCAGGGTGCCGCAGATGAAGCGGACCGAGGCCGTGCCCGCGCCCCACTTCGCTTGCGCCGCCATCCCCGCCTGGGTCACGCGCTCATCGCCGGCCAGGCCAAGATAGTTGTTGGCGCAGAAGTTCAGCACGTCGCGTCCGGCGACCTGGATCACAGGCCCTTGGCGCGAGGCGATGATGCGTTCGGGCTTGGTGAGGCCCTGGGCGTCGATCTCGGACAGTTCGCCGGCGACGCGGTCGTAGAAGCTCTGGGTCATGGGCCGCGACCTACGCCGATTTTCGATCGGTTTCCACCCGCCTCAGGTCGCCGGTGCGGGATCGGCCTCGGCGCGGATCGGGCTGACGCGGACCTTGCCGCCGCAGGGCTGGAAGGCGAAGGCCAGGCTGACCACCGCCGTGTCGTTCGGCGCCGTGACCCGCAGGGTGGCCACGCTCGGACAGGTCTTCTGCATCGTCTCGTCCGGCACGACGCTCCACGCCGCCTCGAAATAGGCCTTGGCCCGGGGCGCCAGCTCCACCGGCGTCGGCGCCTGCCCCTGACGGAAATAGCTGCCGGGGCTCTGGTCGGCGCGGATCGAGGTCAGGGGCCGCCCCTGCGCGTCCAGCAGGGTGACGCCCGGATAGCCCGTCAGGCTGCAGGCCTGGGCGCTGAGGTTCTGGAGGCTGAAGTTGCGCACCCGGTTGCCCGCGCCTGCGTCGCCGCCCTCGGCCGCCAGCTTCAGCTGCGGCCCCTTGCACGGCGTGGATGCAGGCAGGACGCCGCCCGGCGCCGGCGTGATTGTCTCTTCCGGCAAGGCTTGCGGAACTGGTGCGACGGCGGTCGCCACCGGCCGCGCGCATTGCTCCAGCACCGCCACCCCGACCTCTTCGTTGGGGCCGAGCCGGCTCAGGGTCGCCTTCTCCTGACCGTCGCGCGGCGCAGTCCACCATTCGACGCCCGAGCCGACATAGCGAGCGCCGCTGGCCGCCTGGACCGAGCGCAGGTCATAGGTCTGCCCCTTGTAGGCCAGCTGCGCCGTCGCCGTGTCGGGATACCGCGCCTCGACCATCGCCCCGCTCTCGCAGGCGTAGCCGACAGCCGGAGCAGTGGACGCAGGCGCCGGCTGGGGCTCGACCGGAGCGGTGGGCTGCTCCGGCTCGGCCTGCTGACAGGCGGAGACCCCGGTCAGGGCGGCGAGGACGACGAAGGCGGTCAGGCGGCGCATCATGGTCAGGTCTTCCGTTGGCAAACTTAACGGCGAAGCTGGCGAAAAGCTCCAGCGATCAGTGCGCGCCTTTCGGCGTCTCCATCAGCTCGATCAGCACCCCGCCCATGTCGCGGGGATGCAGGAAGACGACCGGCGTGCCGTGCGCCCCGATGCGCGGCTCGCCCGTGCCCAGGATCGTGACCCCCTTGGCGCGCATTTCGGCGACGGCGGCGTGAATGTCGGCGACCTCGAAACAGACGTGGTGCTGTCCGCCCTTGGGGTTCTTGGCCAGGAAGCCGACGATGGGGCTGGTCTCGTCATAGGGTTCGATCAGCTCGATCTGGGCCGTCGGGGTGTCGATGAAACAGACCTTCACGCCTTGCGCGGGCAGGTCGAAGGGCTCGCCGATCTTGGTGGCGCCGAGCACATCCCGATACAGTTTGATCGAGTCCGCGATGGAGGGCGTGGCGACCCCGACATGGTTCAAGGCGCCGATCATGACTTGTCCTTTGCAGGCGCGGGCTGGGCGTAACCCAGCCGCTGGTTCAGCTTCTCGATCAGGTCCACCGCCGTATCGGCGATGGCCGAGCCGGGCAGATAGACGGCGGCGGCCCCCATATCGAGCAGGGGCTGGACGTCGGACGGCGGAATGACGCCCCCGACCACGATCATGATGTCCGGCCGCCCCAGCTTCTCCAGCTCGGCCTTCAGTTCGGGAACCAACGTTAAATGCCCCGCCGCCAGGGACGAAGCGCCCACCGCATGGACCCCCTTGTCCACCGCATCGCGCGCGGTCTCTGACGGGGTCTGGAACAGGGCGCCGGCGGTGACGTCGAAGCCCAGGTCGCCGTATCCGGTGGCCACCACCTTCTGGCCCCGGTCATGCCCGTCCTGCCCAAGCTTGGCGATCAGGATGCGCGGCGGCCCACCGTCATTCTCGACGAAGGTCGCCACCATCTCGCGGGCGCGGGCGAAGCGGGGGTCATTGCCCGCCTCCTTGGCGTAAACGCCCGACACGGTCTGGACCGTCGCCACATGCCGCCCAAAGGCGGCCTCCAGCGCGTCGGAGATTTCCCCCACCGTCGCCTTGGCCCGCGCCGCCTGCACCGCCAGCTCCAGCAGATTGGCGGTCCCCCGCGCGCCGTTCGTCAGCGCCTCCAGCGCCGCATCGGTCGCCGCCTGGTCCCGCTCGGCCCGCAGCCGTTTCAGCTTGTCGATCTGGGCCGCCAGCACCGCCGCATTATCGACCTTCAGCATCGGAATATCGTCGACGACGGGGTTCAGATATTTGTTCACCCCCACCACCGTCTGCTGGCCGGTGTCGATCCGGGCCTGGGTCTTGGCGGCGGACTCCTCGATCCTCAGCTTGGGAATCCCGGCCTCGATGGCCTTGGCCATGCCGCCCAGGGCCTCGACCTCGGCCATATGGGCCCGCGCCCGTTCGGCCAGTTCGTGCGTCAGCCGCTCGACATAGAAGCTGCCGCCCCACGGATCGATCACACGCGTCAGCCCCGTCTCCGACTGCAGCAGGATCTGGGTATTGCGCGCGATCCGGGCCGAGAAGTCGGTCGGCAGAGCCAGGGCCTCGTCCAGCGCATTGGTGTGCAGGCTCTGGGTCTGTCCGCCCGCCGCCGCCATGGCCTCGACCATGGTGCGCGGCACATTGTTGAACACGTCCTGCGCCGCCAGGCTCCAGCCCGAAGTCTGACAGTGGGCGCGCAGGGACAGAGATTTGGGATCGACCCCGCCCTCTTTCCGCACCGCCTCGGCCCACAGCAGGCGGCCCGCGCGCATCTTGGCCACCTCCATGAAATAGTTCATGCCGATGGCCCAGAAGAAGCTCAGGCGCGGCGCGAACCGATCGATCGGCATGCCCGCAGCCACGCCCGCCCGCAGATATTCGATCCCGTCCGCCAGGGTGTAGGCCAGCTCGATATCGGCCGAGGCCCCCGCCTCCTGCATGTGATAGCCGCTGATCGAGATCGAGTTGAACTTCGGCGTCTCCTGCGCCGTCCAGGCGAAGATGTCGGCGATGATCCGCATCGAGGGCTCGGGCGGATAGATGTAGGTGTTGCGAACCATGAACTCCTTCAGAATGTCGTTCTGAATGGTCCCGGTCAGGGCCGCGTGCGGCACGCCCTGTTCTTCGGCCGCCACGACATAGAGGGCCAGGATCGGCAGAACCGCCCCGTTCATCGTCATCGACACCGACATCTGGTCCAGCGGGATCCCGTCGAACAGGGTGCGCATGTCGTAGATGCTGTCGATGGCCACGCCGGCCATGCCGACGTCGCCCTTCACCCGCGGGTGGTCGCTGTCATAGCCCCGGTGCGTCGCCAGATCGAAGGCGATGGACAGGCCCTTCTGCCCCGCCGCCAGATTGCGGCGATAGAAGGCGTTGGACTCCTCGGCGGTCGAGAAACCGGCGTACTGGCGGATGGTCCAGGGATTGCCCGCATACATGGTCGGATAGGGCCCGCGCACGAAGGGGGCGAACCCCGGCAGGCCGTGCGGGTGGTCCAGCGCGTCCGTGCTGTCGGGACCATAGGCGGTTTCGACCGTCAGCCCTTCGGGCGTCAGCCACGGGTCGCGCGTCGGCCCCTGTCCGGTCGCGTCGAGGCTCAGGGCGATCTTGCTGAAGTCAGGGAAGCTCATTGGCCCGCCTCCTCGAAGGCCGCAGCGAAACGGATCGGCGTCAGGGGTTCGCACACCCGCTCCACCGCCGCAGCCGCCTCATCGCCCGCCTCGACCGGCGCCGGCCGCACGTCCGCATCGACATATTTGGTCACGCCGATGATCTGAGCCGCGCCGTTCGACAGAGCGGCCTCGCGCAGGGCGCGGGCGCGGGCGATGCGGGGCTGGATGACAGAGCCCTTCAGGGCCTCGACCAGACCGCCCTCGGCCTCGATCATCTGGAACTCGGCCCAGCCCGCCTCGGCCAGATCCCGCGTCCGGGCGTCCAGATACCAGCTGCCCGCCGCCGGATCGTCGACCCGGCCCAGATTGGCCTCCTCCATCAGCACCAGCTGTGTGTTCCTCGCCTGCCGCCTGGCGAAGGCGTCGGACCGACCCGAGGCGCGGGTGAAGCCGTCCAGCACCACCACGTCCGCGCCCCCCACGGCGCCCGCAAACCCCGCCGCCGTCAGCCGCAGCAGATTGGGCCAGGGATCGCGCGCCGCCAGCATCCGCCGCGACGACCGCGCCTCGATCACCGCCGGCGTCTCGACCGCGAAGGCCCGCGTCAACGCGGCCCAGATCAGCCGCATGGCCCGGACCTTGGCCAGGGCGTCGAAATATTCCGCATCGACCGACAGGCTGACCACCGTCCCGCGCAAGGCCGCCTCGACCGACATCCCGGCCTCGACCGCCGCCTTCGCATGAGCCACGACGCTGGCGGCCGCAAAGGCCAGCTCCTGCGCCGCCGACCCGCCCGCCTCGTGCGCTGCGCGCCCGCTGGCCATGAAGAAGCTCGCCTCGGGATAGGCCCCCGCATGGCGCGCCGCCGTATTGGCCGCCAAGCTCAGATGCTCTTCCACCGAACGCGGCGCCCCGCCCGCCTCGGCGAAGGCCGAGACCGGGTCCATGTGAAACCTCAGCTTAGCGCGCGGCGATCCCTTGGCCACCACGGCTAAAGCATTGGCCGCATCCGGCCCGTCGATCCCGGCGTCCAGCGCCACCGGCGCCAGCTCCAGCGCCACGCCTTCCAGCGCCCGCCCCAACGGCGCGGAATCCTCAAGCACCCGCCCCTTCAGCACCACCGAGGCGGCGCCGTTCTCCAGATCGGTCAGCACGGCTTCATTGACCGCCTCGGCGTCATCCCCCTCGACCAGGGTCCGCAGATCCCAGGCCCGGCCTTCGGAGTCGGACGGACGCGGCGCGAAGATCGGCTGCACGCCCGTCGCCCCGGCATACAGCGGCCGCGTCACCAGCTGGTCCGCGTCGAGGGACATCAGCGACTCGATCGGCCGATCCTTCAGCGCTTTCTGGGCGGCCTGGCGCCATTCGAGGGGCGTGGGGGTGGGGAAGGTCATGCGCGGCCCTCACCGCCCGTGCGGCGGTAAGAACCCCTCCACCGCTTCGCGGTCCCCCTCCCCACTGCGTGGGGAGGAAACGCGTCACCGCCCTGTCTACTCCCCATGAAATGGGGAGGTGGATCGACGCGCAGCGGAGAGACGGAGGGGTTCTTCCGCATCACCCGAACTCCACCAGCACGTCATCCGCCGCCACCGGATCCCCGTCCTTGGCCCCCACGGCCTTCACCACCCCGTCGCGTTCGGCCTTGAGGATGTTCTGCATTTTCATGGCCTCGATGATGGCCACCGTCTCGCCGGTCTTGACCTCCTGGCCCACCACCACCGGGATCGACACCACCAGCCCCGGCATCGGCGACAGCACCATCTTCGAGGTATCCGCGACCGCTTTCTCCGGCAGACGCGCATACAGTTCGGCGACATGGGGCCTCAGCACCCGCACCCGCGCCCGCACCGCCCGGTGACGAATATCAAAGCCGTCGGCCACGCGTTTGACCTCGGCGGTGAAGGGCTCGCCGTCCAGCTCGGCCTTGAACTGAGCCAAGCCCGGCCGCCAGTCGATGTCCGACAGGCGGATGTCGCCCCCGCCCGTCAGGGTCAGGATCATCTCCTCGTCCTCGTCATAGGACAGGCCGACCCCGTGCGGGGTCTTGTCGATCATCACGATCCAGTCGGTGCGGTTCGACGGATCGCCGTCCTGTTCGGCGATCACCTCGTGCATGGCGATGGCCGAGGCGATCAGGATTCGCTCCTGCGCCTGCGTCGGCCGCAGGCCGTGGAAGCCGTCCGGGAATTCGTCCTTGATGTAGCTGGTCGACAGTTCGCCCGACTTGAACCGGTCCTGGTCCATCACCGCCGCCAGGAAGGGCACATTGTGCCCCAGGCCCGACAGGTGGGTGTCCTCCAGCGCCCGGGCCATGCCCGTCACCGCCGCCTCGCGCGTCTCGCCCCAGGCGCACAGTTTGGCGATCATGGGGTCATAGAACATGCTGATTTCGTCGCCCTCGCGGACGCCGGAATCGTTGCGGACGGTGTAATCTCCCTGGTCGCCTTCTTCGGGCTGCTCATAGCGAACCAGCCGCCCGATGGACGGCAGGAAGCCGCGATAGGGATCCTCGGCGTAGATGCGGCTCTCTATGGCCCAGCCGTTGATCGACAGGTCCTTCTGTTCGAAGGCCAGGGCCTCGCCCCAGGCCGAACGGATCATCTGTTCGACCAGATCGACCCCGGTGATCAGCTCCGTCACCGGATGCTCGACCTGCAGCCGGGTGTTCATTTCCAGGAAGAAGAAGCTCTTGTCCTGACCGGCCACGAACTCGACCGTGCCGGCGCTGTCATAGTTCACCGCCTGCGCCAGGGCGACGGCCTGCGCCCCCATGGCGGCGCGGGTGGCCTCGTCCAGCAGGGGCGAGGGCGCCTCTTCGATGACCTTCTGGTTGCGGCGCTGGATCGAACATTCGCGCTCGAACAGGTGGACCACATGGCCGTGCTTGTCGCCCAGCACCTGGATCTCGATGTGGCGCGGGTCGATGATGAACTTCTCAAGAAAGACCCGGTCATCGCCGAACGCGTTC
This sequence comes from Brevundimonas sp. PWP3-1b1, assembly GCF_049896065.1. Taxonomy (NCBI): domain Bacteria; kingdom Pseudomonadati; phylum Pseudomonadota; class Alphaproteobacteria; order Caulobacterales; family Caulobacteraceae; genus Brevundimonas; species Brevundimonas sp. PWP3-1b1. The sequence continues at coordinate 2,089,594 of NZ_JAFCTO010000001.1, forward strand.
AGCGCCTCGGCCTTCACCGCCGCGAACCCCTCGGCCATGTCGGCGTCCGAATGGGCCACGCGGATGCCCTTGCCGCCGCCGCCGGCCGACGCCTTGATCATGATCGGATAGCCGATCTGATTGGCGATCCTGACCGCCTCGTCCGGCGTTTCGATCAGGCCCATATGGCCCGGCACGGTCGAGACGCCCGCCTCGGCCGCCAGCTTCTTGGAGCTGATCTTGTCGCCCATGGCCTCGATGGCCTCGGGGTTCGGGCCGATGAAGGCGATCCCCTCGTCCCTCAGCCGCCGCGCGAACCCGGCGTTCTCGCTCAGGAACCCAAAGCCCGGATGCACCGCCTGCGCCCCCGTCTGGCGCACCGCCTCGACGATCTTGTCCGCCAGCAGATAGGACTGCGCCGCCGGCGCCGGCCCGATCAGCACCGCCTCGTCGGCCATCTCGACCGCCAGCGATCCGGCGTCGGCCTCCGAATAGACCTGCACGGTCTTGATGCCCATGCGGCGGCAGGTCTTGATGATCCGAACCGCGATCTCGCCCCGGTTGGCGATGAGGATTTTGGAGAACATGGCTATACTTCCTCTGCCAAGCGGTGGGGGATGCGATGGTGACGGCGGACAGTATGATCGGCTGCTACATGATGGCCAATCGGATGCACGGCGTCGTCTATGTCGGCGTCAGCAGCCAGTTGATCACACGCATCGGCCAGCATCGCGCGGGCGTCATCGACGGCTTCACCAAGCGATACGGTCTCAAACGCCTGGTCTGGTACGAGTTCCATGACACCATTGTCGGCGCGATTCAGCGCGAAAAAACGCTGAAACACTGGCCGCGCGACTGGAAGGCCAATCTGATCGAACGCACCAATCCGCACTGGGACGACCTGTTCACCGGCCTGGTCCGCGCGTCGGGCGCCGAGCCTGACCCGGAAGTCTATCGAAACTGGATTCCGCCGGAAGAGTGACCCTCCCCTCCCAAAACCGTCATCCTCGGGCTTGTCCCGAGGATCCAGACTCCCGGTCTTCAACGGCGCGCCCCAGCCGATGACGCAGCGCCGGTGAGGCCGGCGGCCCACGTTCGACACCGGGATTCTGGATCCTCGGGACAAGCCCGAGGATGACGAAAAGGGGATAGCGGACAAACGAACCACCATCACAGCGGAATATTATCGTGCTTTTTCCAGGGGTTCTCCTGGACCTTGTTCTTCAGCGTCCGCAGCGCCTTCACCAGCCGCCGCCGCGTCCCGTGCGGCATGATGACGTCGTCGATATAGCCCAGGCCCGCCGCCACGAAGGGATTGGCGAACCGGTCCTTGTACTCCGCCTCGCGCGCGGCCAGGGCCGCCGGGTCGCCGGCCTCCTTGCGGAAAATGATCTCGACCGCGCCCTTGGCGCCCATGACCGCAATCTCGGCGGTGGGCCAGGCGTAGTTGACGTCGCCGCGCAGGTGTTTCGAACTCATCACATCATAAGCGCCGCCATAGGCCTTGCGCGTGATCAGGGTCAGTTTCGGCACGGTCGCCTCGGCATAGGCGAACAGCAGCTTGGCCCCGTGTTTGATCAGGGCGCCGTACTCCTGCTTAGTCCCCGGCATGAAGCCCGGCACGTCCACCAGGGTCACCAGCGCAATGTCGAAGGCGTCGCAGAAGCGCACGAACCGCGCGGCCTTGCGGCTTGAATCGATGTCCAGCACCCCCGCCAGCACCTGGGGCTGGTTGGCGACGATCCCGACCGTCTGGCCGTCCAGCCGGCCGAAGCCGCAGATGATGTTCTTGGCGAAGTCGGCCCCGATCTCAAAGAAGTCGGCCTCGTCGACCACCTTCAGGATCAGCTCCTTCATGTCATAGGGCTGGTTCGGATTGGCCGGGATCAAGGTGTCCAGGCTCGGCTCGTCCCGCTCGGGCTCGTCATAGCTTTCGCGCACCGGCGGCTTTTCGCGGTTCGACAGCGGCAGGAAGCCGATCAGGCGGCGCACCTCCGACAGGGCCTCCAGATCGTTCTCGAACGCCCCGTCCGCCACACCCGACTTGCCCGCATGGACCCGCGCCCCGCCCAGGTCCTCGTGGCTGACCACCTCGTTGGTGACCGTCTTCACCACGTCGGGGCCGGTCACGTACATGTAGCTCGTGTCCTTCACCATGAAGATGAAGTCGGTGATGGCGGGCGAATAGACGTCGCCCCCCGCGCACGGCCCCATGATCACGCTGATCTGGGGAATCACGCCGCTGGCCAGGGTGTTCTGCAGGAAGATGTCGGCGTAGCCGGCCAGGCTCTCCACCCCCTCCTGGATCCGCGCCCCGCCCGCGTCGAACAGGCCGATGATCGGCGCGCCGGTCGTCAGGGCCATCTTCTGCAGCTTGACGATCTTGGCCGCATGGGCGCCCGACAGGCTGCCGCCGAACACCGTGAAGTCCTTAGAGAAGACATAGACCAGCCGCCCGCCGATGGTCCCGCGCCCCGTCACCACCCCGTCGCCGGGGATGCGCTGGTCCTGCATCCCGAAGTCGTGGCTGCGGTGTTCCACGAACATGTCGGTCTCCTCGAAGGAGCCCTCGTCCAGCAGAACGTCGATGCGTTCGCGCGCCGTCAGCTTGCCCTTGGCGTGCTGTGCGGCGATACGCTTTTCCCCACCGCCCAGTTTGGCGGCGGCGCGGCGGCGCTCCAGTTCTTCAAGGATGGCTTGAGTCATGATCGGTTTCGGCCTCTTGTTCGAACGGCAAGGCGTGGCGCCTTCATCGCAAAATGGCAAACGCAACTTTGCAAAAGGTGCGGAACTGCGCGGACTTGCAAAGGCGGCGACGATGAACTGCAAACTTGCGAATGGCTGAGAAGCTTTTCCTGGGGGCCAAGCTGCGCAAGCTGCGCGAGGCGCGCGGCTGGACGCTAGAGGCCTGCGCCGAGCGGCTGGGCCTGTCGCCGTCGTATTTGTCGCAGATCGAGACCAATCAGCGGCCGGCGACGGCGCGCGTCCTGATCGCCCTGACCCGCGCCTTTCATATCGACGCCAGCCTGTTCGATCTGGAGGGCGACGCCCGCCTGATCGCCGACCTGCGCGAGGCCACCACCGACATCGCCGGCCCGGTCAGCGGCGGGGCCGAGCCCCCGACGGCGGCCGAGCTGAAACAGGCCGTCGCCAACACCCCGCGCCTGGCCCACCAGTTCCTGGCCCTGCACCAGGCCTTCCGCCAGCTGGACGAGCGGGTGAAGGCGCTGGACGACACCCTGGGCCGCGACGAACTGGGCGCACGCGTCGCCCTGCTGCCCTATGAGGAGGTCCGCGACTTCTTCCACTACCGCGACAACTACGTCGACAGCCTGGACACGGCGGCCGAGGCCCTGGCGGCGGCGGTCCCCCAGGACGGCCCGATCGAACGGGCGCTGGAGACTGTGCTGGCCGACCGGCACGGGGTGCGGACAGTCTATGTGGCCGGTCAGGAGGCCCTGCGCCGCTATGATCCCGCCAGTCGCATACTCACCCTGGACGCCTGGCAGCCCGGCGCGACCCGGTCGTTCCAGCTGGCCCACCAGCTGGCCCTGCTGTCCTTCCGCGACCTCATCGAGGCCGAGCTGGACCAGGCCGCCTTCCGCACCCAGGCCGCGCGCGACGTGGCCCGTGTCGGCCTGGCCAACTATGCCGCCGGCGCCCTGTTGCTGCCCTACCGCGCCTTCCTGGAGGCGGCGCGGGCGGAAAAGCACGACATCGACCGCCTGCGCACCCGGTTCCAGGTCAGTTTCGAACAGGTCTGCCACCGGCTCTCGACCCTGCAACGGCCCGGCTGGCGCGGCGTGCCCTTCTATTTCGCCCGGGTCGACATGGCCGGCAACATCACCAAACGCCACAGCGCCACCCGCTTCCAGTTCGCCCGCTTCGGCGGCGCCTGCCCCCTGTGGAACGTCCACGAAGCCTTCGCCACGCCCGACCGAATCGGGGTGCAGCTGGCCGAGATGCCCGACGGCTCGCGCTACATCTCCATCGCCCGCAGCGTCTCCAAGCCCAGCGGCTCCTACCTCGCCAACGACCGCCGCTACGCCCTGTCCCTGGGGTGCGAGGTCGAGCACGCCGGGTCGCTGGTCTATGCCGCCGGTCTGGACCTGAACGGCCCCGCCGCCCGGATCGGCGTCAGTTGCCGCATCTGCGAGCGCACCGACTGCACCCAGCGCGCCTTCCCGCCCCTGGATCGCGCCCTGCACGTGCCCGAGAACGAGCGCGGCGTGGTGCCCTATGTGCTGGATGGCCCGCGCTTCGACCGCCCCTAGACCGGCCAAGCCTCGCGCCGCGACAAGCCGTCGCCAAGGGCGCGCAGGACTTGACACCGGTTACCAGCCTCCTCTTCCTGATCGCACAAGCGCGCAAGGCGCGGGAGGAACGACAGATGAAGCACGCCCTATTCGCCATCGCCGCAGCCGCCGTGCTGGGCGCCTGTTCGCCGCAGGAAGATAAGGCCGACGCCGCGCCGACGGCCCTGCCGCCCGGCCCCGAAACCCAGATCTCCGACGTGTCGCCTGCCGATCTGCCGCCTGCGCTTGGGGCGCTGATCCAGCAGACCGTGCCGGGCATGACCGTCGCCGAGGTCGAACGAAAGGAACGCGAGGGCCGCGTCTATTATGACGTCGAGGGCGCCCGGCCGGACGGGTCCGAGGTCGAACTGGACATCCAGCAGACCGGCGACCGGTTCGAGGTGGTGGAAATCCAGCGCGACGTCGCCTTCGCCGACATGCCCCAGGCCGTCCAGACCACCGCCCGCGCCGCGACCGGCGCCTTCGCCCCCGAACGCATCATCGAAAGCCGTCAGATGGACGGCAGCGTGATCTACGAACTGTTCGCCGCCGGTCAACCTGCCGAACCCGCCATGGAAGTCCGCGTCAGAGATGGTAAGGCGGAGGTCCTCACGGAACGCTGGCCGCACTGACATGACCTCACATCCTCACATCGGCGTCGCCGTCGTCGGCTACGGCCTGGCGGGCCAAACCTTCCACGCGCCGTTGATCCAGGCTACGCCGGGCTTGAGCCTGGCGGCGGTGGTCTCGTCGCGCCCTGACGCGGTTCACGCCGACCTGCCCGATATCGAGGTCCTGCCCGACCTGAACGCGGCGCTTGCCCGCGACGACATCCGCCTGATCGTCGTCGCCACCCCCGACGCCCTGCACGCCGAACAGTCGATCGCCGCGCTGAAGGCCGGCAAGTCGGTGGTGGTGGACAAGCCCTTTGCGGTGACGCTCGCCGACGCCGAGGCGGTCGCCGCCGTCGCGGCCGCATCGCCCGGCGTGTTCAGCGTCTTCCAGAACCGCCGCTGGGACGCCGACTTCCTGACCCTGCGCCGCCTGATCGCCGAAGGCGAACTGGGCGAAATCGCCGTGTTCGAAAGCCATTACGACCGCTTCCGCCCGACCGTCACCGACCGCTGGAAGGACCAGCGCGACGGCGGCGTCTGGGCCGACCTGGGCCCGCACCTGATCGACCAAGCGGTGCAACTGTTCGGCGCGCCGCTGGGCGTCTACGCCGACCTCCAGCCCCAGCGCGTCGGCGCCACGGCCATCGACTACGCCCACGTCCTGCTGCGGTACGACCGGCTGCGGGTCATCCTGAACATGAGCCACCTCGCGGCCGAAGCCAGCCTTCGCTACGTCGTTCACGGCACGGGCGGCAGCTTCGTCAAACACGGCCTCGACGCCCAGGAGGGCCAGTCCAAGACGGGCCTGCGCCCAGGCGACCCCGACTGGGGCCGGGACCCGTCGCCCGGCGCCCTGACGAAACAGATCGATGGCGAGATCGTCGTCACCACCCCGACGCCCGAACGCGGCGACTATCCCGCCTTCTACGCCGCCATGCGCGACGCGATCCTGGGCAAGGGCCCGCCGCCGGTGACGGCGGATCAGGCGCTGACGGTCATGCGGATCATCGACGCCGGCCGACGCAGCGCGGCCGAGCGTCGCGAGATCGCCCTCTAGCTCTTCTTGCGGCCCTTCGACGCCGCAGCCGGCGCATGGGCCAGCCGCAGCAGATTGGCCGCGCCCGGCGCCCCGAACGGCGTGCCAGCCAGGATCAGGATACGCTGACCCGGCTCGGCCAGGCCGTATTTGACCGCGCTGTTGACGGCATCGTCGGTGACGGCCTCCAGCGAATCCGGCTGTTCGCCCAGGCGCGGTTCCAGTCCCCACACCAGGGCCAGGCGACGTGCGGTGTTGGGGTTGGGCGTCAAGACCAGGATCGGCTTCAACGGCCGTTCCCGCGCCATCCGCCGCGCCGTTCCGCCCAGGGTCGTGAACACCACCAGACAGCCGGTCGAGGGCGCGCTGGCCGCCATGCCCGCCGCTCCGACCAGGGCGTCCACGTCATGCTCATCCATGCCGGCGTGTTCGGCGCCCATCAGGCTGGGCCACATCGGATCGCGTTCGACGCGCTCGATGATCCGGCTCATCATGCCGACGGATTCCAGCGGATAGTCGCCCGACGCCGTCTCGGCCGACAGCATCAGGGCGTCCGCGCCTTCGTACACAGCGTTCGCCACGTCGGTCGCCTCGGCGCGGGTCGGGGCTGGCGCGCTGGTCATGGATTCCAGCATCTGGGTCGCCACGATCACCGGCACGCCGCGATTGCGGGCGGCGCGCACGATCTGCTTTTGCGCCACCGGCACGTCCTCGGGATCCAGTTCGACGCCCAGGTCGCCGCGCGCCACCATGACGCCGTCGCAATAGTCCAGGATGGCCTCCAGATCGGCGAGAGCCGCCGGCTTCTCGATCTTGGCCAAGCAGGCGGCCTGACCGTTCACGATCCGCTTCAGCTCGGCCATGTCTTCGGGCTTCTGGACAAAGCTGAGCGCCACCCAATCGACGCCCATCCGCAGGGCGAAGGCCAGGTCCTCGCGGTCCTTGGGCGTCAGGGCCGAGACGGGAATGACGGCCTCCGGCACGGCCACGCCCTTGCGGTCCGAGAGTTTGGAGCCGCTTTCGACCGTCACATCCGCCCAGTCGTCGGCGCGTTCGCCGACCCGCAGCCGCACCCGACCGTCATCCAGCAGCAGCAGCATGCCGGTGCGCAGGGCCTTGAAGATTTCCGGGTGCGGCATCTGCACCCGCGTCTCGTCGCCGGGCGTCGGGTCCAGATCGAAACGCATGGTGTGGCCCGGCTTGACCGAGATCTCTACGTCCTTGAACCGGCCCAGCCGCAACTTGGGCCCCTGCAAGTCGGCCAGCACGCCCAGCGGGCGCTGCAAGGCCGCCTCAGCGCCGCGCACGGCCTTCAGGGCGGCGGCATGATCCTCATGCGACCCATGGCTGAAGTTCAGGCGGAACACGTCCACCCCGGCCTGGGCCAGGGCCTTGACCATGCCGGGCGCACGGCTTGCGGGCCCCAGGGTCGCGACGATGCGGGCGCGGCGGGCTCTGTTCATGGACGTTTCCTGTTGGCTCTGATCGCCATCCGTTTGGACGGCTTGGGCGCTTTAGCCCCTTCTGCCAACGAAACCTTTTCCACGTAAGGCCGCAGCCCCGCCGGGAAACACGAGTTTACGACCCCGAAACAGGAGTTTATCGCGCCGTCCGCATATCAGGCCGCCTGAGGTTCGCCGATCAGCGCCTGAACCGGAATACGCCATTCGCGAGACAACTTGCGGATCTGCGTCACGGACAGGGCGCGTCGGCGGTTCAGCACTTCGGACGCGCGCGACCGTGACCCCAGCACTTCCGACAGATCAGACTGGCTCAGCCCCTGCCGTTCCATCGCAAAACGGATCGCCTCGACCGGATCGTCGGCAGGCATGGGGAAGTGGTCTTCCTCGTATTTCGCCAACAGCAGTCCCAGAAGTTCAAACCGATCACCGGCCTCGCTGCCCGGTTCGGGCTCGTCGTCGAAATAGGCTTCATAGGCCGCCTTAGCCGCCTGATAGTCGGCCTCGTCGCGAAGAATATGGATGTGCATGGTCATCTGCTCCTCGGCCTAGACGGTTTCAACGTCGATGCGATCATACTCGGCGTGCGTGCCGACGAACTTCACCAGCACCTGTTTGAAGGTGTAGGAAATCCGCACCACCACGCGATACTTGTTGCCGCCGACATCGAAGATCACCCGATTGTCGCCGACGAAATCAGCGGAACGAAAATCGTCCCTCACATCCTGCGGAGACCGCCAGTCTGCGGCCCTCACATGGTTGTACCAGTTCGTCAGCGGCCCCTTGGCCGGCGTATGACGGGTCCAGAAGGTCTGGAGTGTCTTCCGGGCGACGACGTTCATACCGCCTTATAGCGCGATCCCGATTTGGGAACAAGCCATCACTTGGTCGGGCATGAAGCCACCGCAAACCCGTTCAGGTCCATGCAACGGCCCTCGACCACCGGCGTCGGAACACCGATGACATGAGCCAGGGTCGGGGCGATATCGACTGTGCGGATGGGCAGGAACCGCTCTTCGCCCTGCGCGCCGGGCCACCAGAAGATGATCGGAACGCGACGGTCGTATTCCCACGGCGTGCCGTGACCGGCCAGGGTCGAGCCGACACGGCCGCCGGCCGTTGTGTTCTGGGCCCAGGCGAACTGGATGTCGGGCGAGCGCTCGGCCACGGTGGACAGGCGCATCCGTTCGCGCACCGTCATCATCTCGGGCTGGCGGCTGTCGGGCAGAGGTTCGGCCAGCAGCCGGTCTCGCGTCTCGGCGAAGGCCACGTCCGGCAGGGCGCGCAACATCTCGACCGCCGCTTCGGCGACCTGGGTGCGCAGCGGATCGGGCAGCGACCTGTGCTCGGCGTCGGCGACCATCCAGCCGCTGCCGCCGGATTGCAGCGGATCGGCGTCCAGGTTGAAGCGCGCCTTCAGGGCCGCATTCACGCCCTTGATCGCATCCATGTCGGCCCGATGCGCCTGGGGATAGCCGTGCTCATGCAGCCGCTCGACGAAGTCCGAACCGCCATGGTCCGCCGTCAGCACCACCAGGGCGCCGCCCGGAACCTGGGCCAGCTTGTCCAGGAAGGCGCCCATCGCCGCGTCCAGCCGGTGCATCTGCTCGCACATCTCCGGGCCCTGGGTGCCGTACATATGGCCGATCCGGTCCGTCGCCGACAGGCTGACGCCCAGCATGTCGGTGGTCGCGCCCTGGCCCAGCTTCTGGCTGTCCAGCAGATACTCCGCCGCCTTCAGCGTCTGCTCGTCCAGCAGCGGCGAGGTGTCGAACTTCAGCCCCGCAGGCGGCAGCACGGAATGGAAGGTCTGGCCGCGAATGGTCCAGTCGCCGGCCAGCGCCCGGCACTGTTCGTTCTGATAGTCCCAGGCCACAGGCGTCGCCGCCGCCCAGGCGGTGAACTGGGTGTTGAAGGCCGCGACGGGGGCCAGCCTGTCCTGCGCCGTCTGCCCCGGCTCGACATAGGTCGTCAGGCCGAAGCCCTCGGTGAACCAGAAGGCCTGCCCCTGATGACCGGCTAAGTTGATCGCGCCGCGGTCCTTGCCCGACACCGCCATGACCTTGCTGTCGGGACTGACGGCCTTCAGCCAGTCTCCCAGAGTCGTGACCCGCAGCTGATCCGGCCCTACCGGCCCGTTGTCGGTGTCGTCACGTCCGTGCGCCAGATGGTTCTGGGGCGCGGCCAGGCAATAGACCTCCCTGCCGGTCTTGCCGTCGACCCAGTCGTTGGCCGGAATGCCCGTCTCGACCGGATGCATGCCCGTCAGAATGGTCGAATGGCCGGGGCAGGTCTCGGTCAAGCCGTGGGTCTGATAGCCGTTGATCGACACCAGTCCCTGGTCCGCCAGACGACGAAAACCGCCGGTGTAGCGGCTGCGATACTGGTTGAAGAGGTTGGCGCTGAACTGGTCCACCACGATGGTGACGATCAGCTTCGGCGGCGTCAGCGCGGCGACGGCGGCCTGTGGGGCGACCTGCCGGACCGGCGCCTCGGCGACGGAGGCGCAGGCGCCGCCCGCCATGGACAGGGCGGCCAGCAACGCGGCGGCGGCGTGACGCGACAGGGACATGAACAACTCCAACAACAGGCGACCGGCCTCTAGCCGCCGCCGATGGCGTGCGCGTGACAGGGCGCCGTCGCTCCTAGTGCGATTCCCTGGACCGCAGCCTTGCGACCTGATGCAGGACCAACACCACCAGCCCGCCGACGATCAGTCCGACCACGGCCGAGACCACGGCGGTCATCAGCCAGAAAGCGACGCCGCCGAACGGTCCCAAAGCCGCATGAACGGCATATTCGATCTGCCCTGTCGGCACGTCGGGCCAATGCAGGCCCAGCGTATGGGCGCCGTGAACCAGAATGCCCCCGCCGACCCACAGCATGGCGGCGGTGCCGATGACCGACAGGGCGCTCATCACCACCGGCATGCCCTTGACCAGGCCGCGACCCAGGGCGCGCACGCCGCCGTTCGGCCGCTGGGCTAGATGCAGGCCGATGTCGTCCATCTTCACGATCAGACCGACCGCGCCATAGACGACGACCGTCATGGCGATCCCGACCACCGCCAGCACGGCCGCCTGGGTCAGGATAGGCTGGGCCGCCACATCGGCCAGGGCGATGGCCATGATCTCGCCCGACAGGATCAGGTCGGTCCGCACCGCGCCGGACACCGTGGTCTTCTCCAGCGCCGCCGCATCGCCTACGACCGGCGCCGCGTCCTCGTGCCCGCCGTGGCCAAGGGCCTCCAGCAGCTTCTCGGCCCCCTCGAAACAGAGGTATGTCCCGCCGCACATCAGGATCGGCGTGATGGCCCAGGGCGCAAAGGCGCTCAGCAACAGGGCCGCCGGCAGGATGAAGATCAGCTTGTTGCGGAACGACCCCAGGGCGATCTTGCCGATGATCGGCAGCTCGCGGCTGGGCGACAGACCCATGACATAGCGCGGCGTCACCGCCGCATCGTCCACCACCACCCCGGCCGCCTTGGTCGAGGCCTTGCCCGCCGCCGCGCCGACGTCATCCAGCGACGCCGCCGCCAGCTTGGCGATGCCCGCGACATCGTCGAGCAGCGCGATCAATCCGGACGGCATGGCTCAGTCTTCCCGGCTGGGCGGCACATTGACGCCCTGCGACTTCAAATAGACCTTGATGTTGCGGGCGGCCTGGCGGATGCGCTGCTCGTTCTCGACCATGGCGATGCGGACGAACCCCTCGCCGTTCTCGCCATAGCCGACGCCTGCCGCCACCGCGACCTTGGCGTGGGTCAGCAACTGCTTGGAGAACTCAAGACTGCCCAGATGCGCCAGCGCCGGCGGCAGCGGCGCCCAGGCGAACATGGACGCGGCGGGTTTGGGGATGTCCCAGCCCGCACGGCCGAAGCTCTCCACCAGGACGTCGCGGCGGCGGTGATAGAGTTTACGGTTCTGCTCGACGATGTCCTGCGGTCCGTTCAGCGCCGCGCACGCCGCCGCCTGGATAGGCGTGAAGGCGCCGTAGTCGAGATAGGACTTAACCCGCGTCATGGCCGCGATCAGCTTCTTGTTCCCGACCGCAAACCCCATACGCCAGCCGGCCATGCTGTAGGTCTTCGACAGCGAGGTGAACTCGATCGCCACGTCCTTGGCCCCCGGAACCTGCAGGATCGAGACCGTCGGCTTGCCGTCGTAGTAGAGCTCCGAATAGGCCAGGTCGCTGATGATCCACAGGTCGTTGGCCTTGGCGAAGTCCACGACGCGTTCATAAAAGGCCAGGTCCACCGTCTCCGCCGTCGGGTTCGACGGATAGTTCATCACCAGGATCTTGGGCCGGGGCACGGTGAAGGCCATGGCCCGCTCCAGAGCCTCGAAATACTTCTCGTCCGGCGTGGTCGGCACGCTGCGGATCGCGGCGCCGGCGATGATGAAGCCGAAGGTGTGGATCGGATAGGACGGATTGGGCGCCAGGATCACATCGCCCGGCTCGGTGATGGCCGTGGCCAGGCTGGCCAGCCCCTCTTTCGAGCCCATGGTGACGATCACCTCGGTCTCGGGATCCAGATCGACGCCGAAGCGGCGGCCATAGTAGTTGGCCTGGGCGCGACGCAGGCCGGGAATGCCCCGCGAGGCCGAATAGCCGTGGGCGTCGGGCTTGCGCGCCACCTCGATCAGCTTGTCGATCACATGCTGGGGCGGCGGCAGGTCGGGGTTGCCCATCCCCAGGTCGATCACGTCCTCGCCTGCCGCACGGGCCGCCGCGCGCATCGCATTGGTCTCGGCGATGACATAGGGCGGCAACCGCTTCATGCGGTAGAATTCTTCGGACATGACAGGCTCGTCGTTGTGGTCTTCGGCCGGGGGTCGGCCGTCTCTAGCGATTAGCGCGCCTGCGGCCCCAAGCAACAGCGTTGAAGGTCATTTTCACCCGCTAGGCGGACGAAATCTGCGCCTCGCGCAAAAACGCCGTCGGAAAAGGCGGTTCCGGTTGCGATCAATAGCTCAGGCGCAAACCAACGCTGACCGTACGCGGCGGGCCGTAACCGGCGACGCCCGTCCCCGTTTCCGACACCTCGACATCGGTGTCGAACAGATTGTCCGCCGCCAGCCACAGGGTCGTGGCCGGATTGAGCGCCCACTCTCCCCGGGCGTCCAGCGTGACGGCGGCGTCCAGAACGCGGCTGTTCAGGTCGTCGTCGAACCGGCTGGATTCGTAACGCGCCGCCATCGCCAGGGTCAGACGATCCGTCGCGCGCCAGTCCAGACCGGCGGTCGCGCTCCACTCCGGCGCCTGGGCGGGACGCAGGCCCGTCAGTTGTGCGGCGGCCGATCCGCCGTCGATCTCGGCGTCGGTCCAGGACACGGCCGCGTTCAGCGACACCGCCGACGACAGGTCCATGGCGCCGTTCAGCTCCACGCCCCAGGCGTCGATGGTCCCCGCGTTCTGGCGCTGGCGCAGCACGCCGCCCGCCGGCACGAAACCGGCGCGGGGGAAGGTGGCAGGCCCGGCCCCGATCGTCACATTGACGATGGCGTCCTCGATCTGGTTCCAGAACACCGTGGCGCCCCAGCGTACGCCGTCGCGGTCGAACGCCAGCCCGGTCTCGATCCCCTTCAGCGTCTCGGGGCTCAGGGCGGCGTTGGCCTCGGTGATGTCGTTGCCGACGCGGAACGGCCGGTGCAGTTCGTTCAGCGTCGCCGGCCGGAAGCCGGAATAGGCCGCCGCCCGCGCCGCATAGCCGCCGCCCAGGTCACGCCGCACGGCCAGGCGCGCGCTGACCACTTCGCCCGACCGATCCGGATCGTTCTCGTTCAGCAGAACAGCCCCGGTCGCCAATGTGTATTCGTTGCGGAACCCGCCCGTATTTTCCCACCGATCCACCCGCAGACCGCCCGCCACCAGCCATTCGGCCGCCGTCCAGGACGCATCGACGTAGGCGCCGGCCACCGCCGTTTCGCCGCCCGCGCGACGACCTCTGGCGAAACCCGCGCCCGTGGGATTGCTGAACAGCTCGTTGGTCTCGCCGTCGTTGAAGCGCGCATCCGCGCCCACTTCCCACTCAAGGCGACCACCCGCGAACTCCGCCATGCGACGGCGTAGGGCGGCGTTCAGCCCCCATCCCGTTGCCGGCGTCTTGTACTGGTCGTTGGCCGGCGTGGTCGTCGCCCGGTCGGCCGACACAGAGGCCGAACTGTTGGCCAGGTTGCTGTCGATCCGCCAGGCTTGCAGCCGCCAGCCATAGCCGTCGGCGGTCGGCGCCTGGGCGGCCGTGGCGCTGAGGCTGTGGCCGCCGGCGTTGGCGCGGGTTCCGGCCAGGCCAGATCCGCGATCCTCCTCCCAAGTCGCCGCCCGCACCGACAGGTTGGCCTGTCCCAAGGCCGTATCGACCCGCAGAGCCGCGCTGCGACTGTCGAGGTCCAGCGGCGTGTCCGCCGCCCCCGCCGCCGGTCCTCGCACGGGCACATAGCCGTCGCTGATCTCGCGCAGTCCGCTCAGCGTCACCGCCACCGGCCCTAACCGCGTGGAGGTCGAGCCCGCCGCGCGCACGCCGCCGCGTTCGGCGGCCGAGACATCCAATACGCCCCCCAGACCCTCGTTGCCGGGCCCACGTTCGCGCAGGGTGATCGTGCCGGTCAGGGCGCCCGCCCCATACGGCCCCGACCCCGCCCCTCGGATCACGTCCAGACTTTCCAGCGATTCCGGCGTGGCCTGAGACCAGATCACCCAGCCCCCGAACGGGTCGTTCAGCGGCACGCCGTCCAGCAGCACCAGCGTCCGCCCCGCCCCCGACGGCGCGATGGCCCTCAGCGATATGCCCTGTGTCGTCGGATTGGCCGCCGCGCTGGTCGTGCGTCGAAACAGCGACACCGCCGGCACGGACCGCAGCGCCTCGTCCAGGCGCATGGATCGCGACAGCACCTCCTGGTCGATCCTCACCACAGAGAACGCGGCGTCCGCCGCCGCCGGCGGCAGGCGCGCGGCGGTGACGACGATCTCGGGCAGGCTGGCAGGGGCGACGACGGGGGGAGAAACGTCCTGGATCATGCCGCAGTCACTAGACGCTGGCGCTCCCACGCGAAAGCGCCGATGCCGAACGCGCGGATGAGAACGGCACGACACAACCTTCCGCCATCACCGACTCTGGCGACTCGCTTGTGTGTCAGTGCGGGCTCCGGCCCTGAGTCAGGCCCGACGCGGGCCCGTTGGGATCATTGCCGGTTATTTCTGTCACAGACCGCATCTATGGCGTCTCGCGTGCGTCAGGACAGCTCCGCCATAGGGCTTCGGATCGAAGCCGCCGCGAACGCAGGCGATCAACGCCGCCAGACCGGACTGTCGGATGCCGATTGGCATGACATTCGGCACGCGGTGCTGGTTTATGTCCGGCGTCGCGGCCACCCCCAGGATGTTGCAGAAGACGTCGCCCAGGAAAGCCTGACGAAGCTTCTTCACTATACGCGGCAGGGGCAGGTCGCGAGCCTGTACGCGCTCGCGTTCAAGATCGCGGCCAACAGCCTGGTCGACCGATTTCGCGGCGAAGGTCGATACGAGGCCGCCGTTCCAGAGACCTATGCCTGCAACGCCCCCTTGCCGGACACGGTCACCTCGGACCGACAACGGCTCGCTCGGCTCTCCGCCGCCCTTGGGCGGCTTCCCCCGCTGAGGCGCGCCGTGCTGCTCAGACGGCGGATGGACAACCAGTCGATCGCCCGCATCGCGGCCGAGATGAATCTCTCGACGGCCGCCGTCGAGAAACATGTCGTGCGGGGGCTTTCAGATTTGCGCAAAGCGATGGATGACGGGGAAGAACTCAAAGGATCGTCTCGTGACGCCCAGTGAAAAGGTCAGAACGGAGGCGGCCTTCTGGGTTGAGCGCATGAATCGTCCCGCCTTCGATGCACGAGACGGCGCCGCCTTCGACCAGTGGATGCGAAGCGACGCGGACAACCGCGACGCCTTCGCCGCCATGGCCGCGCTGTGGGACGACGGATTTGTCGAGCCCGACGCCCGGATCGATCCCGTCGCCCTAAACCGTTCGCGATCGACTTCGGCGGATCAGCATTCCGGCCGTCGTCGTTGGGTCGCCGCGTCGCTCTTCGGGGCTACGGCGGCCGCCCTCGTGGCCATCGCGTTCGTTCCTGCGATCTTGCCGCGCAGCTATTCCAGCCTGCCTGGCCAGAAGCAGATGATCCAACTGGCCGACGGCTCGACCGTCCAGCTGGGAGGCAACAGTCAGGTCGACGTCCAGTATCTGCCCTGGCGCCGCACGGTGCGCTTGAAACAGGGCGAGGCCGGCTTCGACGTCTCGCGTGATGCGAACCGCCCCTTCGACGTCCAGGCCGGCCAGGTTGACGTCGTCGTGCTCGGCACCGCATTTCACGTCGATCGGCTGGCCAAGGGGCGCGTCGGCGTCGCCGTCACACGCGGCGCCGTCGACGTCAGGACGGTCAATGGCCGTGACAGGCTGGCGGCGGGCCAGGCGGCCCGGGTGACCGATCGCGGCATCGGACGCGTCGCCATGCAGGTCGAGGACAGTCAGTGGTCGGCAGGCTGGTTCGTCGCGCGAAACATCCCCCTTTCCGATCTGGTCGAGAAGCTTCGCCGCTACAGCAACCTTCCAATAGAAATAGAAGACGATGAATCAGAGAACCTGATGATCGTCGGACGCTTCAATGTTTCCGATCCTGAGTCCGCCCTCAAAGGTATCGAAAGCTCTTACGACATAGAAATCACCCGGCGATCTGAGACCATTTATATTTCTACATCAAATTGAAACATAACAGACGCGAAAACTTACACATTATCTTTGTCCGGTTTCTCTGATCGGAACCGTCTTCCCCCTTGAACCAACACGGGGGACTTCATGCGCAAACACCTTTTCCTTCTGCTCGCCTCGACGGCGATCGTGCCCGTGGCGGCGTCGCCGGCCTGGGCCCAGGCCTCCGTTGAACGGAGCCGCACCTACAGCTTCAACCAGCCCGCCCAAGAGCTGGAAACCGCCCTCATCGCCTTCTCGCGCGTGACCGACCTGCAGGTCGCGTCCTCGGCGGCCGACCTGGAAAGCCTGCGTAGCGCGCCGTTGAGCGGATCGATGACCGCGTCCGCCGCCTTGGCCGAGCTGACACGCGGCCTACCGGTCGATGTCCGACTTTCCGGCCGGACGGTGTCGGTCTCTCGTCGCTCGGACGCGACGGCGTCGGCGCCTGCGCCGACTGCTGCCGTGATCGCGGCCCGTCCTGTCGCTCAGCCCGCCTATCCCTCCGAAACGATCACGGCGCTTGATGAGATCGTCGTCACGGGTTTCCGGTCGAGCCTGAGCCGCGCCCTGTCGCGAAAGAAGGCGGCAACGGGGTCGCAGGAGGTCATCCTGGCCGAGGACATCGGCGCCTTTCCCGACCAGAACCTGGCGGAGGCGCTGCAACGCGTTCCCGGCGTCGCGATCACCCGTGACAGCGGCGAAGGCCGACAGATTTCGTTGCGGGGCCTGGGTCCGGACTTCACCCGCACCCAGCTGAACGGCATGGAGGTGCTCAGCAATACGGCGTCCGGCCTGGATAGCCGAAGCGGCGCCAGCCGCTCGCGGTCCTTCGACTACAGCGTCTTCGCCTCCGAGCTGTTCAACCAGGTGGTGGTCGAGAAGTCCTATGCCGCAGAACAGGACGAGGGCGGGATCGGCGGTACGGTGTCGCTGCGCACGGCCAAGCCCTTCGACTATCAGGGCCGGACCTTCGTCGCCAACGCCAAGGTCCAGTCCAACCAGTACACCGACACGCCGGGGCCACGCCTCGTCGCGCTGGCGTCGGATCAATGGGGCGACTTCGGCGCGCTGGTTTCGGTCGCCTACAGTTCGGCCGAAACGGTCGAGTGGGGCTATCGCAACTGGAACTGGTCCAAGATGAATTTCGGGGCGGCCAACGTCGGCCCCGGCGTCTCGGCCGAGGATCGCGACCGACTGGTCAACGCCACGGGCGCTGAACGGGCCTGGAACTCCCGCGCCCAGACCTACGGCACCTGGTTCAATGAGCGCGAGCGCATCGGCCTGACGACGACGCTGCAGTATCAACCCAGCGACGCCACCGACGTCACGCTCGATCTGATGTACGGTCAGCTCTCGAATGACCGCGACGAGCACGTCCTCGGCAACGCCGGCACGAATGGGCTGTCCGCCAACGACGTCCGCGGGACCCAGGTGCTGCAATCGGTCACCCTCGACCGCTACAACAGCATCACGGACGCCGTGGTGTCCGGCGTCGATGTTCGCTCGGAGTCCAAGCCGACGGTCGATCAGACCGAGTTCTGGCAGGCGGCCCTGAACGGGCGCACCATGCTGACCGACAACCTTGAGGTTTCCGGGCTTCTGGGCTGGTCGAGCTCGACCTTCGATTCCAACTGGCAGCGCGTCTATCTGGAATCCGTCGGCCACACGGTGTCGTTCAGCGATCTGGACACGGACAACCCGGTCAACACCTACGACTTCGATCCCACCGATCCTGACGCATGGGATCTGCAGTCCATCCAGTGGCGCCGGGACCATATCGAAAACGAGTTCTACACCGGCGAGGCCGGGCTGAAGTGGACGCCCAGCGCCATCTCCACCATCAAGGCGGGCGCATCGTTCAAGAAGTTCACCAACAGCGGCTTTCGCTATGATGCGACCGCCAACTACGAAAATCGCAACGCGCTGGCCTCGATCCCCACGATGCTGACGAACCATTCCACCGCCCTGCCCTATGTGGTCGGCGACGTGGCTGCGATCTTCGAAGCCTTGGGACAGGACGGAAGCCTCGACGCGCGAAACCTGTCGGTCGGAACCGACTATTCGGTCGAGGAGCAGACGGTGTCGGCGTTCGGCCAGTACGATCTGAACACCGACATCGGCCCGTTCGGTCTGCGAGCCAATGTCGGCGTGCGCTACTACGACACCGAACTGGTCTCCATCGGCTCGTCGGCCACCAGCGCCGGGCTCGTGCCTGTCGAGATCACCAACCGCTACGAAGGGTTCCTGCCGGCGCTGAACATCGCTCTGGACATCAGCCCCGAACTCGTCGTCCGCTTCGGCGCCAACCGCAACATCAGCCGACCAGCTCTGGGCGACCTGAGCGCGGCCGCCACGGTGCGGGTCGCGGGCTATGGCGGCACGATCAGCGCGGGCAACCCCAACCTGACCCCCTACACGGCGGATTCGATCGAAGGCGCCATCGAGTACTATGACGGCGATCGTGGCTACCTGGGGCTGAGCGTCTTCCACAAGGAGATGAAGTCCTTCGTCACGACCGAAACCTCCACCGTCCCCTACAGCGAAACCGGCTATCCGCTCGATCTGCTTGAAGAGGGCCAGGACGGCTCGGTCGTGTTCAACTTCACCCGGCCCGTCAACGGTCCCGGTGCGGGGATCCGGGGGGTCGAACTGTCCGCCCGGCGTGATTTCGACTTCCTGCCGGCGCCGTTGGACGGCTTCGGCGTATTGGCCAATGTGACCTATGCCGATGGCGAGACGGACGTTTTCTACAACGGCGTCGCGTACCGGCTTCCCTTGGTCGATCTGTCGAAATGGTCCTACAACGCCACCCTCTATTACGACAGCGAACGCATCGGGGGGCGTGTGTCGATGGCGTCGCGTTCGCGCTATCGCAAAGGCAACGGCGGCAACGACAACATCGGCGAATATTTCGCCCCATCGACCGTGGTCGATGCGACCGCCTACTACAACGTCACGCCTACGGTTCAGATTCGGGTCGATGCGCTCAACATCACCGATGAACCTGTGATTCAATATGCCGACACGGACGCGCGTCGTCTGATGACGAGCACAGTAAGCGGCCGAACCCTGTCCATCGGGGCGTCCATCCGCTTCTGATGCCGCAGCGGCCGCACCGTCCCCGGTGCGGCCGCACAGCAGCTTCGACCTGACCTGGCGCAACTGACCCATGTTTCATAATCGCATCAATCGACGCGGCATCCTTCTGTCCGGACTTGGCCTGGGCCTTGGCCTGCCCGCTGCAGGAGCGGTCGCTCAGACCCCGGACATGCCTTTCCGGACCTATCCCTTCACCTTGGGCGTCGCGGCCGGCGATCCGACGGCCGATGGGTTCGTCATCTGGACGCGGCTCGCGCCCAACCCCCTGGTTCAGGACGGCGACATGCCGCCCATGGATGTCGCCGTCGGCTGGGAAGTGTCCACCGATCCGGCATTCCGCAAGGTGATCCAGAAAGGGCGCGGGATCGCGCGCGCGGCGCTCGCCCATTCGGTCCATGTCGAGGTCGCCGGCCTGGCGCCCCACACCCCCTATTGGTACCGCTTCTTCGCGCCCGGAAACCTGCCGAGCCCCGCAGGACGCGCGCGCACGCTTCCGCTTCCCGGCGCCGCCGTGGATCAGGTGCGATTTGCATCGGTGGGCTGCCAGGATTTCGAGCGCGGCTTCTACACCGCCTATCGTCACCTCGCGACGGAGCCCGACCTCGACGTCGTCTTCCACTATGGCGATTACATCTACGAGTTCGGCCCCCGCGAGCACGATGTCGTGCGACGACACTGGGGCGGCGAGACGACCACCCTCTCGGACTATCGGCTGCGCTATGCGCAATACAAGCTGGATCCAGACCTGCAGGCCGCCCATGCGGCGTCGGCCTTCGTCATGACGTTCGACGACCACGAGATCGATGACAACTGGGCGGGCGAATACGGCAAGGACGGCGGCCCTCCGGCGGTGTTCGCGGCGCGAAAGGCCGCCGCCCTTCAGGCCTGGTACGAGCACGCCCCCGTTCGCCCCCGCGTCCGGCCCGGCGTCGCCGGCGCACAGGCCTTCCGTCGTTTCGATTTCGGGCAGCTGATGCGGATGCACGTCCTGGACACGCGGTCACACCGCAGCCGCCAGGAGTGCGAAGGCGCCGCCATGACGCCGCTGGAGCGCGCCGCCTGCAGGCCGGCCTATGCCGCATCGCGCACGATGTTGGGCGCCGAACAGGAGGCTTGGCTGGATGACGGTCTCATGCCCGGCTTCGGCTGGAACTTCATCGCGCAGCAGGTGATGGTGATGCCCTACGACGTCCGAAAGGACGGAGAGACCACGGCGCGACGCAGCACCGACAACTGGAACGGCTATCCGCAGGCGCGGCTCGCTCTCATCGACAGCATCAGAAGCAAGGGGCTGACCAATGTCGTGATCGGCAGCGGAGACATGCACCAGAACGTCGTCGGCTATGTGCCCCACGACCCCCAGGATCCCACGTCCACGCCAATCGCCAGCGAGTTCCTGGCGACATCGATTTCATCGGGGGGCAGCGGCGGGCTGCGTCACCCGAACGAGCTGAACGTGCTGGACAACAATCCGAACGTTCAGCTGCTCAACAATCAGCGCGGCTACCACCTCTACACGGTCTCGCCGAACGACTGGACGGCCGACATCAAGGTGCTGGATCAGGTGGACGGGCCCGACGGCCGATTGACGACCCTGGCTCGCTTCAAGGTCGATCCACGCGACCCCACGCCGCAAAGGGCATGAGACCGGGATCGCGCGCTGCTACGTCGCTTCCGCATCGGTGCGATGCGGAAGCGACGGCTGTGGCCTCACGGGATTGAAGTCATCCCTTGCGGCGCAGGCGGCTTAGAACCTGTAGCTCAGGCCCAGCTTGTAGGACGCCCCGTAGCGATAATAGCCTTGCGGCAGCAGGGGGTTGCCGTTGATCGAATAGGTGTTGGCTTCATCCAGAAGGTTTTGGCCCTCCAGCGAGATGTCGATGTTGTCCGTCACCTTGTAGGAAATGTGGGCCGTGACCCAGGTGATCGGGTCGGCTTCTTCGTTGTAGCCTTCGCCCAGGACGTTGATCGCGGTGACGAACCCATCCGTATGGTCCGCCGACGCGCTCATCGACAGCGGCCCGCGCTCGTAGAAGAGTCCCAGCGAATAGACCGACGGCGCAATGCCCTCCAGCGGCCGCTCCAGATCCCCGACATAGCTCTTGGACCAGTTGCGGGTGTATTGCGCCCGCACGCCCAGGCCGTTGTCCAGGAAGTGCTGCAGACCGACTTCGACGCCGTGCACCTCGGCCGTGTCGCCGTTGATCGGGCGCTGGACGTTGAACAGATAACCCGGCACGCCGATGTCCTGACCCGGTTCCCAGCTGGTGGTGATCTGGTCCTCGATATCCTTCTTGAAGACGGCGATGTTGAAGATCGAGTTCGGGCGGAAATAGTATTCCAGCGACGCATCATACTGCACGGCCGAATACGGCTTCAGGGCCGCGTTGCCGCCGTAGATCTGGGTGAACTCGCCCCAGGACACGCTTTCGGTGGTGTTCGTCGGCGCCAGGGTCTCGACCGACGGACGGGCCATGGTCTTGGCCGCGCCCAGGCGAAGGCGCAGTTCCTCGGTGATGCGATAGTTCAGATTTATCGACGGCAGGACGTAGGTGTAGTCGTTGTCCTGGGTGATGGCCGTCGGGTCGTCGTACACCGCCGTATAGTTGAAGGCGCCATTCTCGATGATGTCGAGGATCTTGGCGTCCCAGGCCTGGGCGCTGGTGTTCGTCTGGACCACGCGGACGCCGACGTTGCCGCTCCAGCGCTCGCCCGACAGATTGGCTTGAAGGAAGCCGGCCCAGGATTCCTCGCTGACGCGATAGCTCTGCAACGGGTTCCACACCGGCGCAGCCGCCGCGTAATCGTACACGCCGCCGCCGCCGGGACGCGGCGTGCCGTCATAGGCGGCCAGAGCCGCCTGATAGCTGGCGACGTCGAAGGCCAGGAAGGTGCGCGGGAACTTCGCGTTCACCTCGCTCATGAAGTTGGGGAAGGTGAAGCTGTTCGAGATCACGCCGCCGCCGAGATCCCCGACATTGATCGCGTAGGTCCCGGAATAGTAGTCGGCGCCGCCCGTCAGAGAGTTGTTGACCAGATCCCGCGACTTTCTGCGATCCGTATAGTTGACGCCGAACTGCACATTGTCGAGCCAGCCGATACCTGCGGTCCAACGACCGTTGAAGGCGGCGCCGGTGATCTCGTCCTCGATATTGTCGCCTGCGAGCGAGAAGTAGTGGGTGTTGAAATCCGAATCCGTGAACTCGCCGTTGGCCAGCCCGCTGGACAGATCGCGACCGTCATCGAAATTGATGGTGACGTCGGGCACATAGGCGCCGTTCAGTGCGATTTGCGCGGTATTGGCCTGGTTCATCCGCAGGACGACATAGCTGTCCTGACCGCCCGAGTTCCGGTTGGACGTCGAGCGATAGACATCGCCGGTCAGGGTCAGGCTGTCGGTCACGTCCCACTGGGCGTTCACGCCGTAAAGCTGCGTCTCGACGACCCGATAGGTGGTCTGGTTCAGCAGTTCCGGATTGAGACGTTGCTCAGGATCGGGGTTGGCCATGTCGAAGCTGGTGACGATGCCGTCGTTGATCACCATGTTCGACCAGCGGCCGGGGGCATACAGCGTGTAGAAGGACTGCTGGTAGCCGACCTGCGGCGAGTCGAGCTTGGTCGACAGGCCATCGACGACCAAGCGGAAGTTGTCGGTCGGTCGCCATTCCAGCTTCGCCGTATAGGCGGTCCGCTTCTTCTTCTCCAGAATCGAACCCACGCGGAACTGGCCAGGACCGATCAGGCCGTACTCTTCGACGTCCAGTTCGCCATTGCCGTTCGGGTCGATATTGCCGCCCCAGGCGTTGCCCCACAGCCAGCTCTCGTCCGTCGGATCCGGGTTGCGGGTCCAGCCACCATCATTGCCGGCGACGTCCGAACGGTCGTCGCGCCGCTCGCTCACGACCCCGAGGATCAGGCCGAAGGTGTCGTCGAAGAAGGTGTTGCTGTAGACGGCCGACAGTTTGCTGCCGTCCAACTCGGACATCTGGTTGCGGTCGCCCTCGACGCGGATGATTCCGTGCTGGCCGCGTTGGTCGAAGGGGCTGGCGGAGCGCAGGTTGATCAGGCCGCCGATCGCGCCTTCCGTGTTCGCCGCTTCGGCGCCCTTGATGACATCGGCGCCGCTGATGACGTCGGAAGGCAGGACATCGTACGCGAAGTCGCGTCCCGCGCCGTCGGTCGCCAGGATGCGGCCGTTGAAGGTCGACAGCGTGTATTCGGGGCCCAATCCCCGAACGCTGACGCTTTGCCCCTCGCCGCCCGCAGTACGCGAAATCGAAACGCCGGTGATGTGGCTCAGGGAGTCGGCGACGTTGTCGTCCGGAAACATGCCCAGTTCGAGCGCGCTGATGGAATCCTGCACCGTGCCGGATTCGCGCTTCAGACCCACGGCGCGGGCGATGCTTCCCCGCGTCCCCACGACGACGATCTCATCGACCTGCTGGGCTTGGTCAGCCGTTGTTTCGATTTCATCAGTGTCGGCTGACTGGGCGTGAGCCGTGCCGACGGACAGCAAGGCTGCGAAACCGACGCCCGCTAGAGCGGCTGTTCGAAGTGATAGACGACGTGACATTGCGATCCCCTTTAACTCGCATGATCGACGAACGCCGCTTGAACTGCCGAGGCTTCGGTTCAGTCAAGAAAACGCTACAAAAGGGAACTACGGTTTCGCGAAACTGTCAAATAGATACGTAACGAAACTTTTCGGCGGGAGCATCAGCAGAGCGGACATGGCCGCTCCCGTCGGCAAATATCCTGCTCAAGTGGCGCACGGCTCGCCTTAGCCGACCCGGAACCAGGGGCGAAAGAGGTCATAAGAGTCTCGAATTGGGCCCTACCAACATCTCTCGACCTCGTCGCTTCATGACGTCGGCGGTCCAGGTGCAAGCCCAGACAATCGAGATGCGACGGCCCGATCAGGCGGCGACGGCGATGCCGAGCGATGCGCCGTCGAGACGCGCCGCATAGATGGCGGCGCCGATGGCCGGGCTGTAGCGCGGCGAAATGATCCTGTAGTCCGGCGAACAGGCCGAAAGCCGCCGCCTGAAGGGATCAAGAATCAGTTCGCCGCTCTGGAACACCCCGCCTGAGTAGGACAGGTTTACGGGTTCTCCGGACCGATACTCCAACCGCTGTCGGATCGTGTCCACGATCTGGGCCAGGGCTTCGCCCGCGTCGACGAAGATGCGACGTGCGGCCTCGTCACCTTGCACCGCCGCACGCGCGACCAGCCTCGAAATGGCGGCTATCCGGTCACGTTGGGGCGCGCTCCTGCAATAGATGTGGGCGCACAGATCCAGGTCGTTCGTCAGGGCGAACTCTTGCACCAGCAGATCATGCAGGGGTCCGCGCGAAAGGCGACCATCCGACATGCGCGAGAAGGCGTTAAGCCCCTGGATGGCGATCCAGTAGGCTGAGCCTTCGTCCGAGAACAGTTCGCCCCATCCGCCGCCGCGAGCGGACAGGCCCTGGCGCTCGCCGTATCCGATGGAGCCGGTGCCGGCGACGATATTGATCCCATCCTCGCCGGCGAGCGAGCCGGCCCAGCCGCAGATCATGTCGTTGCCGCAGGCATAGCGGCGATGCCCAAGCAAGGCCTCTGGAATGACGTCCAGAACGGGCTGGATCTGCGAATCCTCGCCATGGGCGGGCAATCCGAAGAAGGCGTAGAGAACGTCATCCGCCGACGCTCCTGCCTGCCGCAGCACCGAATGAACGCCGTCGTGGAGCAGAACATGGAGCTTCTCGACGCCGATATCGACGTGATAGCTGGAACCGCCCTCGTGTCGGGCAAGCTCGCGGCCGGCGCGGTCAACCAGCACGAAGGCGGTCTTGGTGCCGCCGCCGTCCACGCCCAGATAACACCCGTCAGACAGGCTCACTCTCCCTGCCCCCGCATCAGCTCAACTCGTGAATCCGCACGCCTTGCACGACCCGATTCACAGTGCCGGACGTGTTGGGCTTGTCGGGATTCAAACCCAGCTGCAGGGACTCGAAGAAGGCCAGCATCTGGGGCGCCACGATATAGGGGAACAGCAGGTCCACATCGTCCGAGGCCGTCAGGCCCTGTACGCTGATCTGGTCCTGCTCGGACAATCCCACACCCTCCTGGGCCGTTATGGCTATGACGCGGGCGGCGTCGTTGTCGCGGCGCAGCTCATCCAAAAGGTCCATGTCGTAGCTGCGAGTGTAGGCGTCATTCGAGAAGAAGACGACGATCAGCGTACGATCGTTCACGATCGTCTTGGGCCCATGGCGGAACCCCAGCGGTGAATCGAACATCGTCACCAGCGCGCCGTTGGTGAGCTCCAGCAGCTTCAGCCCTGACTCCCTGGCCAGCCCCTTGAAGATGTGGCTGCCCAGATAGACGACGCGCTGATAGCCCTCCGCTGCGGCGGACTGCATCACCGAGGTATAGTTCGCGATCACCGCCTGGGTGGCGCGCGCGATGGCCTCGACCCGTGCGTCCATGACGGCGAGGCCGCTGAACACCGCCAGGGCGGCGTACATCATGCACGAGAAGCTCGATGTCATGGCGAAGCTGCGGTCGTGCGTCGCTTCGGGCAGTTGCACGGTCAGACCACGCGGCCCCTGACCATAGGCGGCCAAGGCGCCTTCGGCGTTGCAGGTGATCACCAGATGACTCAGGCTCTTCACCAGGCGATCCGCGAGCTCAATCGCCGCTACGCTTTCCGGGCTGTTGCCGGAGCGGCCGAACGACACGAGCAGGGTCGGCGTCTCGGCCTCGAAATAGAGGTGGGGGGCGCAGACCAGGTCCGTCGTCGCGATGGCCTCGACCCGCCTGCCCAGACGCGCCGACAGTACCGGCGCCAGGCATTCGCCGGCGAAGGCCGAAGTTCCCGCGCCCGTGAGTATGATGCGAAGTCCAGGCATGGCCAAAAGCGGATCCAGAAACGCCTCGATCTCGGCGCGCCGGGCCATCAACAGCTTCTGGGTTTCGCGCAACATCGCCGGCTGCTGCACAATCTCGCGCGCGGTCCACAGGCCGCCCAGCCGCTCCAGTTCGAATTCCTCGAAACCCAATTGGGTGACGTCAGACATGAGCAAACTCCGGCTCGGGGGTGCAGGCGATCCGATAGGCTTCCAGGGTCGCGCCAATATGGGCGATCACTAGATTGGTCGGATTTGAGGGCAGCGCGGTCTCGCGCAGGGCGGCGTTGGCCGCCGGCAGATATTGGCTGATCAGAGCCATCGGCGGCGGATTTTCCGTCAGATTGGCGAACATCCGGTCCTGGGCGGCCACGATGGACGGGTCCGGCCAGTAATAGCGTATCCGGTCGGACAGGCTGTACTGCAGATCGAACTCCAGATCCGCTCCCGCCGAATGATAGTATTTGGCCCAGTTGCGCGGATCGGCCTTCATTCGCTCGATGGCGACATGGCGGAACCGCGACGCGCGCTCCTCGCCGATCCATTCGCGTTCGATCGCGTCCAGCGCCCAAAGCGCCTCACGCAGGGCGAAGGTCACGCCCGGCCCGACCTTGAGGATGGCGAAATGATCTTCGACCAGGGCCTTGAGCGCTCCGGCGGTCTGGTAATCGGTCGAATGCGCCTCGAAGACGATGTGCGACTGTCCGTCCAGCGCAGCGCTCAGATCGACCGCCTTGGCGCGCTCGTAGTCGATGACCTTGTGATGATCGAACTCGACGCCCGGCTGGACGACCACGCCGATGACCCGCGACCAGGCTTCGGCCAGGCCCTCGGCCGCGAAGATGATGCGGTGCGCCTCGATCGTCGCCAGCGCCGCTTCGGGCGTGGTCACTTCCAGCTCGGGCAGGTCTTCGGCGGCCCCGCCCGGCACAGGCACCTCGGTGCCGATGACGTAGACGCAGGCCTCGCCGCCGACGCGCGCCTGCGTCGCCTCGGCGATCTTGATCAACCGCGCGGCGCGGCGAGCGATCGTGTCTTCCGGCAGCGGCGTCGGATCGTCGGCGCACGACATGGAGCAGTCCGCATGGATCTTGCGGAAACCGGCAGCCACATACTGCTCGATCAACACTTCCGCCTTCGCCATCGCCTCTTCGGCAGGCAGGCCGGTCCACGGATTGGGCCCCAGGTGATCGCCGCCCAGAAGCACGCGATCGACCGGCAGACCGGCGTCACGCGCGATGGCGTGGACGAAGTCGCGGAACTTGTCCGGCGTCATGCCGGTGTAGCCGCCGTCCTGGTTGACCTGGTTGCAGGTCGCCTCGATCAGCAGCACGTCCAGCCCGGTATCGAGCGCGTGAACGCACGCAGCTTCGATGACCAACGGATGCGCCGAGCATACGGAATAGATGCCACAAGCCTGCCCGGACTTGTGCCGGGCGACGAGGTCGCGCATCGCCTTCATAGGAAATCCTTTCGGTAACAGGTTTCCACTCTACTGAAGTCCACTTGAAACGCAATCAAAGCAATGAAACCGAAACTTCACGGCGCGTTTCACACACCATGCAAGGGGAACATGGCCCCTCCGACGCCGACGCCGAACTAGGCAGCGGTCGCCAGAAGCGCCGCAGCGATGAAGGCCAGCGCCAGACCGACCATCTTCAGTTCGCCCGGCATCACGCCGACGATCAGCAGCGAAATCACGGCGGTGACCAGCGGTCCGCCGGCGTTGGTGAGCGGAGAGACCACGATCGCCTTGCCGTGCCGGAAGGCGTAGACGAGGAACAGGGCGCCCACGGCGTTCAGCATCTGGATCACCGCCGCCAGCCACGGTCCGTCCCAGCCCCAGTTGATGGGCTTGGAGAAGTCCGTCATCGCCAGAGCCGCCGGGGTCAGCAGCAAACCGCTGAGCATCATGTAGAAGAAGATGCTCTCGGCGCTCATGTGGTTGTTGGCCAGCTTCATAAAGTAGGCCTGCACGCCCCAGCAGGCCATGATGATCAAGGCCAGCGGAAACCACGTCGACCCTTGCGTGAACGAGAAGCCCTGCGGCGAGAAGTCGAACAGGGGAAGGGCGACCAGCGCCAGCGCCACACCCAGCGCCCCCAGCCGCGACGTGCGCTCCTTCAGCAGAAGCAGCGACAGCAGGATGGTGATCAGCGGCGACAGGGAGATGATCGGGAAGATCAGATAGGCCGGGCCCGTCGTCACCGCATAGAACAGGATCATCTGCCCGCCGGCGCCGGTCAGGCCGATCAGCAGGCCGAAGAGAATCGACTTGGGATCGCGATCCAGCCTCCACTTCTCGCGCTGCATGACGACCACCGCCGGCAGGATCATGGTGACGGCCCAGACGCAGTAGACCAGCGTTTCAGGGAAGCCGCGCTGGGCGGAGATGCCCGCGAACGCGCCCCACACCCCCCACAGGCCGACCGTCAGAAAGGCGAACAGCAGCCAGCGACGCGAAGTGACGGCGGGCGTGATGGGAGAGGTCGCGGGAGTGTCGGTCACGCGTGTGCGCCTTGCATGGGAACGGCCTCGATCAGCAGGAACCGCTGGAACCGGGCGGGAATGCGCGCGGCCTCCGCCGTCACCGTACCCAGGTCCGCACCGTTGAAATAATCGGTCAGGCGATAGCCGCCCTCACCCAGGCCGCGCAGCTCGACCTGCCCATCCCATTCCGGCGCGTAGAAGGCATAGTACAGCCGGCCGTCCTTCTCGACGGCGTGGGCTTCCGGCTTGTCGAAGCCGATGTCGTACAGCTCGCCCATGTACTGGCCCTTGGGCAGCATCTTGGCGTTGTAGATGTCCGCCCACTTGCGCCACACCGCCTCACGTTCGGCGGTCAGTCGGAAGTTCGCGTCCTTGCCCCTGCCCTCGTTCGGCCAGGTGAACTTGGTCGAGATGACCGCCCCGATGCCGACGGACGACGCGAAGTCGTCGCCGCCGTCGCTCAGCTCGACATGGTCCCCGGCATAGGCGGCGTCGCGCCCCATCAGCGCCTTCAGCGACTTGCCCTTCAGGCGCACCTGCCAGGACGACAATGGATCCGACGATGGGACCTGGTTGGTGTAGGGCAGATTGTGGAAGGCGTACGAGGTGCCGCACGGGCAGAACTCGACGACGGCTTCAGGATTGGCTTCGCGCGCCGTGTCGTAGACCATCTTCCAGAAGTCCTGGAGCTTTTCGACCGACTCCTCCGGGCGCGCATGGTTGTGGGCCGGGTTGTGACAGGGGGCGACCCCGTTCATGTGCTGACCGTCCAGCTTCAGCCCTTCATAGCCCCACTCGCCGATGATCTTGCGGATCAGCGCCTGGGTGTAGTCCCGCGTCGGCTGGTAGGCGGGGCACAGGTAGAAGGCGTTCCACCAGGTCACGTCCTGGACCGCGCCGTTCTCGTCCAGCAGCAGCATGTCGGTGTGGTCGTGCAGCAGGTCCGACCCCGGATCGACCGCCAGGGGCGCGAGCCACAGCCGGGGCTTCAGCCCCGCCGCGCGGATGTTGCGCGCAAAGGCGATCATGTCCGCCTCTGTGCGGAACTTGCGAGGGTCCAGCGCCCAGTCGCCCTCGTTGGTTTGCCAGCCGTCGTCCAGCACGGCCCATTTGAAGCCCAGATCCTTGACCTTGGCGTAGGTGCCTTCGATTTCGGCGACGGTGAAGTTCCGATCGTAGCCCCAGGCGCACCAGATCGCCTCGTACGATCCTTCCGGCGCCTTGGGCGCCGCCAGGCCGCGGTCCGCCATCACGCGACGATAGGCGTCGAGCGTCGCGTAATAGTCGCGCCGGTGAACGGTGACGAAGGCGTCGAGCGAGTTCATGGCGTCGCCAGGACTCAACGTAACGGCCCGCGCCTCTTCCAGAGCCACGGACGCGCCCACCGCCGAAGCGATGATCGGCAGCGAGATCAGCTTCGGCGTCAGCTCGATATGGCCGACGGCGATGCCGGCGTCTGGCCGCCAGACGTCCGCCACCGGCGTGCCCGACCCGTAGTCGGAGGCGTTCATGCCCATGAAGTTGGCCTGCTCGAAGCCATCCTTCACCGGCTGGACCCAGTCGCGGCGATCGGCGTGCGTCGAGCCGGACCAGGACCAGAAGCCCGCGCCGGACGACTTCAGCGTATGCGCGCCCACACGGCAACTCTTGATCGCCAGCGGTTCGCCTCGCGTATGGCGCCAGGCGACCTTCACCAGCGGAAAACCGGGATAGCGGTCGTAGAAGCTCAGACTGACGGTCTTTTCCAGCCCCTCGGCGGAAACACCGCGCACCACATAGCGCACGCCCTGGCCATGAGCGTCGCTGATCGCGGCCTGGCTCCGATCGACAAAGGCGAAGCTGTCGATGATCCGGTCGTCTTGCAGCGTCACCGTCTCTGAAGCGCCGAAATCGGTCAGGGCGACCGGCTGTCCGGCAAGCCCGGAGATCAGCCGACTGTTCAGGGCCGAATCGAACTCGACGGTCAGAACGTCGTCCCCGACGCGCGCCACGGCCGGCCCCGCCCAAGCGCGCCCCGCGCCCGTCGCGCCTGTCGCCAGGACCGTTCCCCCCAGCAGGGCGAGCAGACCACGGCGGTGAAGAAGAGGTTTCGTCATCATCGTCGCACCCTCTTTTGACGATCATCCTGGAAATAGCCTTGCATAGCCCCCTTTCCAAAGGCAAACAAAAAGATGCACAACGAAACATCTGAATATGTTTCATTGTCTGCTGATTTCGGTTGGATGGAGACCATCATGAGGTTCAACACGCGCTGGGCGCTCGCTGTGACCGCTCCGCTCCTTGCCTGCGCGGCGCTGTCCGCCTGCACCACCCTTGAGGGCGAAACCTATGCCGCAGCGGATTTCGCCGGTGTGCGCAAGATCGACGCCCATGTGCACGTCAATGTCGCCGACGATGCCTTTCTGGACCAGGCCGCCGCCGACAACTTCGAAATCCTGTCGATCAATGTCGACTATCCGGCCTTCCCCTCGATTAGCGACCAGGCGGAGGTGGCGCACCACTACGCCGAGGCGAACCCCGAGCGTTTCCATTACGCCACGACCTTCTCGATGCAGGGGTTCGGCCAAGCTGGATGGGCGGACCGCACCAATGCGCTGATCGATGCCGAAGTCCGCCGCGGCGCCCTAGCCGTGAAGGTGTGGAAGAACATCGGCATGGTCGAACGTGACGCCGAGGGACATCTGATCTTCATCGACGACGCGGGCTTCGATCCCGTCTTCAGCCGCCTGGCCGACACGGGCGTTCCACTCATCGCGCACCAGGGGGAACCCTATAACTGCTGGCTGCCGCTCGATCAGATGACGACCCGGAACGACCGGCTCTATTTCTCGGCCCACCCCGAGTACCACATGTATCTCCACCCGGAGATGCCGAGCTATCAGGATCTGATGGCCCGACGCGATGCGATGGTGGCGAGAAATCCCAACCTTCACGTCGTCGGCGCCCATATGGCCAGCCTGGAGTGGAACGTCGACGAGGCGGCGAAATTCCTCGACGCCCATCCGAACGCCGTCATCGAACTGGCCGCCCGCATGGCCCAGATTCAGCACCAGTCCGTCCGCGACCACCGCAAGGTCCGGGACTTCTTCGTCAAGTATCAGGACCGCATTCTATACGGCACCGATCTGACCCTGAATCCGGGAGAGGACACGCAGGCCTTCAGGCAGTCGGCCCACCAGGTGTGGTCATCGGACTGGACCTATCTGGCCACCGCAGACACCCAGCGCGTCGATGACATCGACGCCGATGCGAAGGGGTTGGCCCTGCCCCGGTCGGTAATCGACAAAATCTATTACGCCAATGCACGGCGCGAGTTCTTCTCGCGTCCCAGCCGCTGATCGGAGATCCCATGACCGTCCGCACCCTTCTGTCGTCCGTCGCCGTCTGCGGTATCCTCGGCCTGGCTTGGCCGGCGATCGCTCAAACCGATCCCTTGGCGGCCCATGGCAAATGGTCGATCCCCGAGCGGTCGCAGGCGCGAACGCCGCCCATGGGATGGAACTCGTGGAACGCCTTTCGCACCGAGGTGGACGAAGCCAAGGTCCTGGGCGCAGCAAAGGCCATGGTCGACAGCGGCCTTTCCGATCTTGGCTACAACTACGTCAATATCGACGACGGCTGGTGGCTCAAGCGGCGGCAGTCGGACGGACGTCTGGAGATTCGCACGGCGATTTTCCCGTCCGCGCGGATCGAGGGCCAGGATTCCAGCTTCCGGCCCTTCACCGACACCCTGCACGCCATGGGCCTGAAGGCCGGCATCTATACCGACATCGGCCGCAACGCCTGCTCTCAGGCGTATGACCTGCATTCACCCAACCTGCCGGAAGGCACGACCGCCGAACGCGAAGTCGGTCTCCATGGCCATGTCGATCAGGACATCGGGCTCTATTTCGCCGAATGGGGCTTCGACTACATCAAGGTCGATGCGTGCGGCATCAATGTCTATGGGCCAGACAACCCGCTGGTGCGCGAGCACGCCTACACCCCTGTGCCGCCTCTGATCGATCAGGTCTCGATCAACCGCACCGACGTGCCTGCCGTTCAGGCTCTCTACGGCGAAGTCGCCCAGTCGCTGCACAAACACAATCCGGACGGCGACTATATCCTGGCGATCTGCAACTGGGGCTCGGCCGATGTCCGATCCTGGGGCAAGGACGTCGGCCACATGTGGCGCACCAGCGGCGACATCACGCCGACCTGGACGCGGATGCTGCATAACTTCGACAGCGCCTCGACCCGCGCCCTATACGCCAAGCCGGGCGCCTGGAACGATCCAGACATCCTCTTCGTCGGGCACGGCGACTTCGACCAGAACCATCTGACCGAGGCCCGGTCCCACTTCGCCCTGTGGGCCATGATCAATGCCCCGCTGCTGATCAGCTACGACCTGCGCCAGGCGCCGCGAAGCCTGATGGACATCTGGGGCAATGCCGACATCGTGCGGCTGAACCAGGATCCGGCCGGCCATCAGGGCGTCATCGCCTATGCGTCGGACGACGTGCAGATCATCGTCAAGACGCTGTCGAATGGAAAGAAGGCCGTGGCCCTCTTCAACCGCGGCTTCTCCGAGACCGAGGTGACCCTGACGGCCGCCCATCTGAAGTTCGCAGGCGATGCGCCGGTCCAGCTTCAGGACCTTTGGGACAAGTCCGCCTCGACCTTCACCGGAGAGGCCGAATTCAAGCTGGCGCCGCGCCAGACCCTGGTGTTCGAGGCGGAAGGGGTCCGGCAGCTGGCCGACGGCGTCTATCTGTCCGAAGTTCCGGGCGACGTGAATGTGGCGGTCGATGGCGTGATCGCGCCGGAACCGGACCCCGTCGTGCACCGGATGCGCAATGTGTGGGGCGAGACGCGTGGTTCGGGCGAGCGCCCGACCTATGCCGGCTGGGGCGGCGCCCAGGCCGACGCCACACCCTACGACCAGGGCCTGAAGGTCGCGGGCCAGGCCTTCGACACGGGGCTCGGCGTGCTGACGAACTCACGCCTGGAAGTGCGAAATGCGGGCTACACACGCTTCCAGGCCAGCGTCGGCGTGGACGATTCCACCCGCAACACGCGCGATCCGGTGCGCTTCGCCATCTATGGCGATGGTAGGCTGCTGGCCGAGAGCGCGCCCATGCGCCTTGGCGCGGCGCCCAGCACCCTCGCCGCCGACATAAGCGGCGTTCGCATCGTCGAGATGGTCGCGCGGTCGCAAGACCTGACCAGCGACCTGCCGCTCGTGGTCACCTGGGGCGACGCGGCCCTGCGCCGCTAATGGAGTCTGGCCGCGTCGCCCTTTCAGGCGGCGCGGCCTCTCTTCAGGCTTTGTGAAGCTGAAACCCCAGCCGCTCGGCTGCTTCGTCGATATAGGCCGGCGCGCCCGTGTCCGTGACCAGGGCGTTCAGATCGTTCAAGCCGATGATGCGATGAAGGCATATCTTGCCGAACTTGGACGCGTCGGTGACGGCAATGACTTCGCGGGCCGTCTCGAACATCCGACGGTTCAGTTGCGCCTCGGGTTCGTGGTGGGTGGTGATGCCCCGTTCGGTATCGAGCCCATCGACCCCGAGGAACAGCTTGTCCAGCAGCAGGTCGTCCAGCGCGGCCACGGTCTGCGCCCCGTAAAAGGCCATGTTGCGCCGCCGCAGTTCCCCGCCCAGCATGACGATCTTTATCTTTCGCTTCTGCGCCAGCACGCTCAGAATATCGAAGTCGTTGGTGACGACGGTCAGATCTTCGTCGTCGGGCAGGAAGCGCGCAACCTGAAGTGTCGTCGTGCCTGAATCCAGCATGATGGAATCGCCCGGCTTGACCATGCCTGCCGCCATCCTGCCGACGCGCTCCTTGGCCTCGGTGTGGCTGACCCGCTTGGTCTCGATGGCCGGCTCGACCGGGGCGTTGACCACCTCGGTGCTGATCGCCCCGCCATAGGCGCGCGTCGCGACGCCGCGTTCCTCCAGATATTGCAGATCCTTGCGGATGGTCTGCATGGACACGTGAAACATCTCGGACAGGGCCGCAACCTGAACGCTGCCGCGTGTTCGAACCATGGTCGTGATTTCACGACGACGCTCCGAGGTGTCACGCGACATCACGCGAGAACCGTCCGCCATGCAACTATGTCTCCCTACGCCGCCATGCGGCGCCGATCGCTACGGTCCATGCATATCCGGTTTTCACTTTGTCTACAAAACGAAAGCTGGAACGTGAGAACATTCATGGCGTCGAGATGATCCCTCCCTCTCGGAGGGGTCGCGCCGCTGTCGCTGTCGCTGTCGGCGATCTGGTTCGTCACCGCCCAGGCGCATCGGCCCTGCCGCCCAGGGCGCTTGGCCTGATAGCGCTCGCTTAACCCTCAGTCGGTCAAATCAGCGTCTGAAGTCCAGCCCAAGGCGCTCATCATCACCTCAAACAGATGAGTGTTGGCAAAATAGCCGCGGACCTGATCGGCGCCCGGGCCGATGGCCAGGGC
Source organism: Brevundimonas sp. PWP3-1b1 (assembly GCF_049896065.1). Classification (NCBI taxonomy): domain Bacteria; kingdom Pseudomonadati; phylum Pseudomonadota; class Alphaproteobacteria; order Caulobacterales; family Caulobacteraceae; genus Brevundimonas; species Brevundimonas sp. PWP3-1b1. The sequence continues at coordinate 2,124,643 of NZ_JAFCTO010000001.1, forward strand.
CGGGACTTCCTCTGCCGTGTGACTACGATTGACCAGGACGTTCTTCAGCCGAATGACCTCATCATCCGCGCCCGAAGCCTTCCAGGCGTCATAACCCTCCAGCACGTCCTGGCCGCGCGTGCCGCCATCGACCTGCAGGCCGAAGGAGTGGTCGGCGGTGAACAGCATCAGGGTATCGCGAAGATCGGCGCGCCCTTCGATCTCCGCGATCAGCCTGTCCAGATCGGCGATGTTACGCAGTCCCTGGCGCGGATCGTCGGTATGGGCGTCCCATTCAATCACCAGCAGATACCCCTTGGGCGAGTTCTGCAGCAGATCGAGAGCCCTCAGCGCGGCGGCGCGCACGTCGATATCGTCGGCGACCACCACAGGTCGGGCGTTCGTGGCCGGAGCCTGATCGAGCGCCGCGTAGATGGGTCGGCGGTGGGTCCGGCTCAATGCCTCGAAGCTTCCACCCGTCTCCGCCATCTGCTCACCGATCTGGCGACGACCGGCGCCGATCAGGACGTCGACCCCGTCACCAAACCGTGGCGAGAAGGCCTGCGGGAAGATTTCGCCCCATTTGCCGCGGTCGTTGGAATGCGCATAGGTCGCCGCCGGGGTAGCGTCCGTGATCGGCATGTTGGTCACGACGCCGGTGAGAAGCCCATGCTCCTCGGCGTATTCGAGCAGCGTTTTGGTCGGCGTCCCGTCGCGGTGACCGCGCACGGCGTCTGGCGACTGGCTGATCACGCCGTTCCTGGTCTTTACCCCGGTCATGATCGCCGACATGCCGTTCGCCGAATCCGAGACGAAGTCGTCGATCGGCGAGGTCTCGCTGAGCCCCAGGTTCGGCCACTGCTGGATGTGCAGCTTCAACGGCTCGCCATAAGCCAACAGGCTGGCGGCGTTGACGGACGCCACACCGCCGGCGTCCGCCAGAAACAGGATGATGTTTCTGGCCCGACCCTCGGACGCTTCCACTGGCGCTGCGACGGCGGTGGGGTTCGCCTCTGACCCCGTCTGCGCCTGAACGGGAGACAGGAACACCGCACCGGCCATGGTGATCGACAGGGCTAGAGCCGACATCAAAAAGCGAGGGGCGGTGTGCGTCATCGACGTCGTTCCTGTTGGCGTCATCATGTCTTAGGCGGTCACGACCAATCGCCGACACGACGCCCGCCCTCCCCTTACCGGACCGGCTTCAAGCCCGACTATGGCGGCTATGTGAAATTTGCGCGCTCGATGGCTTTCGGCTGACCACGGGCGGTCATGCGCGCGCCTCTTGCACGACGACCAGATGCTGCAGCACGCGCTTTTCGAGCACAAGCAAGGCGCTGGCGTTGTTGGTGCGCATGACCAGCCCAGCGGCGAGGGGCGTCGCGGCCTGGCGCACAGCGTTGGCCAGACGGACGAAATCCGGTCGAGCACGCCCGCCGACGCCATGTAGCGCGCACAGCTGACGCCAATCCTGGACGAAGCTCTCCAGCAAAAGGCCGAACCGGGTCATGCGGAGCCTGGCGTCAGAAGTATCGACCGCCATTGTCAGTTCTGCGCGCAAGTCGTCGATCAGCATCTGAACCTCGGCCGCAGGCATGACCGGAAAGCGCTGGTCGGTTTCGGTAAGCAGGCGTGGGGCGGCGTCGGGATTCCAGGGCATGGTGCGCCACTGGTCTCGCCGCGGGGGGCGTCCGCAGGCGAGCTGCCAGAAGGCGGCGGTGCCGGTGGTGTCCGCGACCAGATGGATGCGATCGGCGTTCGACCCGTTCTCCACATGGTGGCGGCGCCAGTTATCGAAGATCCAGGCTTCGCCCGCCGCCATGTGGACGGTTTCGCCGTCGCAGTGAAACCGCACCTGCGGCCGGGTCTGGATCGGGATGTGAAGACGAACGCGCGTGTGCCAGTGATAGTTGACGTCGGCATGTTCGGGCACGCCGGCGCCAGCCGCCAGCCGCATCAGACGCGAGCGGCTCCACACCACGCCGAAGCCGGCCAGGACCTGTCGCGTATAGGGCATGGAGTCCAGCCACGCGGTCGGCAGCATCTGGCCATGGACGGAATCCGTCTGTGCGCCGCCGGCGCTGATCAGACGCGCCGCGCTGTTGCCGGGCACGCTGTCGGGGTGGGCGACCCAGGCCTCGGCCGGCAGGGCCGCGACCTCGGCCTGCAGACGGTCGACCTCGAACAGGACGGGCAGTTGAAAGAAGGGTTTGGCCAGGCGCATCGATCAGTCCCTGTAGCCGGTCACAGCATCGCCGAGCGCCTCGCGCAGCGGCGTCAGCCACGGCGCGTAGCTGCGCCATTGGTCCAGCCCATCCCGGCTGATCGGTCGGCGCACCTGCTCGGAGCTGGGCGTTCGGATGCTGCGGCGTGTCTCGTGAAAGGCGAGGCAGCCCGGTTCAAACGGCAGTCCGCAGGATGTCAGTATCCGCCGAACGCCGCCCTCAAGATCCTCCACCACATCCTCATAGGCCACCCGCGCCACCCGACCCGGCAGCACCTCGTCCCAATGCCGCATCAGGTCGAGATAGGTCCGGTAGTAGCGAGCGATGTCGTCGACGCCATAGGCGAACTCCTGGTTGGTCGTGCCGAACAGCTGCTTCAGATTGCTGAAGCCGCAGGCCATGGGCTCGCGCCGGACGTCGATGACGACGGATCGCGGCAGGATCAGCTGGATCAAACCGATATGCCAGAAGTTGTTCGGCATCTTGTCGATGAAGAACGGCCGCCCCAGGCGTCGATGCACGGCGGTGTCGGCCAGGAATCTTTCGCCCAGCGCACGAGCCTGTTCCGCCGTCAGCCGGGTCAGGGCTTCAGGGTGCGCCGGCAGGCCGCAATCGGGATCGCGATCGCACAGTTCGCCGACGTAGCGGTCGATCTCGGTCAGTTCCTGCGTGCCTTCCACCTGCGAATGGGAGGCCAGGATCTGTTCGATCAGGGTCGAGCCCGAGCGCGGCAGGCCGACGATGAAAATCGGCGCGGCGTCCTGCGCGCCCCAGCCCGAGCGGGCGGTGAAGAACTCTGCCGTGAAAACCGACTTCAGGCGCGCGGCGCAGGCATCCGTGACCTCAGGCCGCCATCGGCCGGCGGTCCGCCGCAAGGCGTTGCCCCGCTCGTAATGACGCCAGGAGGCCGCGTAGTCGGCGCGATCCTCGAAGGCCTTGCCCAGGGCGAAGGACAGATAGATGCGGTCCATCTCCTGCAGACCGGGTGGGCCTTCAGCCGCCTGCATGCGCGCGATGTCGTCGTCGGTGAAACGGTAGGTCTTGAGGTTGGCGAGACTGAACCAGGCGACACCATTGTCCGGGCGCGCCGCCAGTGAGGCGCGATAGTCGGCGATGGCCTCTTCCTGTCGACCCGTGACCTTCAGGGCGTTGGCTCGCCACAGACGCAGATCGGCGACCTCGGCGCCCGCCGCGGGGCGATCGTCCAGCAGCCGCGCGTACAGATCGATCACCGGCTCGTGGTCGCCGAGAGCGACGCAGGCCGCGCCGTAAAGTTTCAGGTGGTCGCGGTCGTCCGGGTCGTGCTGGAGAAGACGCCCGGCCTCGCGCCGCGCCGACAGCGGCTTTTGCACCGTCAACAGGACCATGGCGTAGTCCAGCCGCGCGGCATGATAGTCGGGCGCTCGCTGAAGCACCGCCTCCAGCACGGCGGCGGCCTCGTCCAGCATGCCTTGCGCCTGGCGAACCCGCGCCAGCAGCCGCAGGGCGCCAACGTTGTCGCCGTCCTTGCGAAGATAGTCGCGGACGATGTCTTCGGCCGGCTCAAGATCGCCGTCGGCGTACAGGCTGTTGGCCGCCACGATCTCGGCCGGGAGCTGTTTGAACACCGCAAGCCGTTCAGCGGCCAAGCCCGCCTGGGCGGCGTCGCCGCGCATCCGGTGCAGTTGTTCCAGCATGTCCCAGCTGGCCGGCAGGGTGGGATTCAGCCGCACCGCCTGCTGCAGGGCGTCGATGGCCTGCGCCGCGTCGCGCAGCAGGACATGGCAATGGCCGCGCTCCTGATACAGACGGCTGAACCTAGGGTGGGTTTGCTGCAGCCGATCCAGCACAGCCAGAGCCTCGGGGACGCGCTGGCGGGCGCGAAGGTCGCGGGCCTGCTGCAACAGGACGTCGCGTTCCTCGTGGTCGGCCGCGGCCGTCACCGCGCTGCGCCAGCCGTCGGAACGGGCTCGATCCAGGCCGGGTCCGGCTGGTCGGCGTCATAATGTTCGAAGATCAGGTGGATGCGGTCGGCGTCGCCGTCGTTGCGCACCCAATGGGGGCCCATATTGTCGACCTCCACCGCCTCGCCCGCCGGGAAATGGTGTTCCTCGTCGCCGAAGAAGCAGGTCACGCCGGGGTTGGTGACCAGCGGCACGTGGATCTTGTGCGGCCATTTGGCGGCCGGGTTGGCGTCGATGTGCGCATGGATCACCCCGCCGGGGCCCATCCGGGCCAGCATGACGCGGGGGAAGACGCCCCGCGCATAGCCGTAATCGCGCACGGCCTGCGCCATCACCGGCTCCAGCAGGCCCCGCCATTGCGGCCAGGCGCGGCGGTTGTGCGAGGCGCGCCAGTCGCGGCCGCTGTCGATGAATCGAAAGACGATGTGGCGGGTCGCGTCCAGCGCGTCGAGCTTGTTCGGTTTGGCGGCGTTTTCGGCGTCCCATTCGGCTTCGGGGATGGCCTGCACCGCTGCTTTGAGGGCGGCGATATCGACCAGGCCCAACCGGCGCACGCCTCGGGTCTTGCGAGGATTGGCGGTCTGTTCGGGGGCGCTCATTGCGGTCCCTCGAATGTGTAGCCGAACAGGTCCAGATCCTGCGCATAACGGGCGGCCACCGCCTCGATCAGGGTCGGATCATAATAGCGGCGGTAGTCGTCGCGTGTCGTGCTGTTGACCCGGTCCAGCGGGCGCGACGGGATGCCGATGCGCGCGCAGATCGCATCATAGGACCCTTGCATGTCCTCGATGCGGCCCACCGCATCGGTGAGCAGTATCCGGCCGTCCTCTCCGGTCAGCAGCGAGGCCTGCGGCTGGAACAGGACATGCTGTTCCGGCGGCTGTTCGAACAGGAAGTGGCGCATCACCTCGCGCGGCCGGCGCTCGAAGGCGTCGCCGCCGCGATGCATGAAGGCGCAATAGGAAACGAAGCGATCAAACGGATTGCGCACGAATGCGAACTTGAAATAGCCCGCGAAGGCCTCTTCGCCGAGATAGGGCCGCACCTGCGCCAGCGACAGGTGGCCGTGGCGGATGGCCGCCAGATCCTGCCAGGGAAAACGCTTGTCGACGAACAGGCCCACCTGTTCGACATCCTCGTCGCCAAGCTGCTCGCGCAAGGCCTGACGCACGGAATGGGTGCCGGTCTTGGGCACGGCGGCGAAGATGAAACGGTGGCGGTGTGAAACGATCATGGATCCGGGTCACGAAAGGGCGCCCCAGCCGATGCGGCGGGGCGCCCAGTCTAGGCTGCGATCGTGTCAGAACTTATAGCTGACCCCGACCATATAGGTCGTGCCGCTCTGGTTCTGATTGTACAGATACTGGTTCCGACCCCAGAACTGGGTGTCCTTCTCGTTGGTCAGGTTGACGGCGTCCAGGGTGAGCTGGAGATCGTCGCTGATGTTGAAGAAGGCGGCGGCGTCCACATAGGTCGAGGCTTCGAAGCCCCGCGTGCCGGCGTTCATCGGATCATCGTTATAGCCTGTGAACCATGTCGCGCGATGGCTCATCGAGGCGCGGGCGCCCCACTGGCTCGTCTCATAATACAGGGTGGCGTTGTAGCTCTCGGGCGAGAAGCCCGTCAGGTCTTCATCGGCGTCGACCTTGGTGTAGTTGCCCGACACGCCAAAGCCGTCGAAGGGCGCCGGCAGGAAGGTCAGCTGGGCCTGAACCGTCAGCTCCACACCCTTCAGCGTGTTCGTGCCCTCGATGTTGACCGGCATCGAGAACTCGCTGACGATCGTGTCCGCCGTGGCGCCGGGGATCGTGCCGAACGGAACGCCCGTTTCGCTGAAGGGCACGTCTTCCAGCAGAACCGAGCCGATGTAGTTGGTGATGTCCTTCTTGAAGAGGCTGACCGAGATCAGGCCGACGTCGCCGAAGTAGTATTCCAAACCCAGATCATAGGCGTTGACCTTGTAGGGCTCCAGGTTCGGGTTGCCGCGCGAGGCGGTGATCTCGCCGGAATCCTCGTCCAGGAAGGCGCTGCCTTCCGACGCCATCGAGCCGAGACCCGGCCGGTTCAGGTTCTGCGTAGCCGAGAAGCGGAGCAGGACCTCGGGCGTCACGTCCAACACCGTGTTCAGGGCCGGCAGAACGCCTTCATAGCCGCCCTCGACGTCGGAAGTGCCCAGGTAGGCATAGCTGTCGCCCTGGATCCAGCCGACGCTGCGGGTGTCGGTGGTGTAGCCGCGCAGGCCGATGTTGCCGCGGAAACGGCGGCCCATCAGTTCGCTGTCCCAGTCCGCCTGGACGAAGCCCGAGACGGTCTCTTCGGTGGTCTCGAAGACGTTCTCGATGTCCTGAAGCGCCCCGCCCGTTCCGTCGGCGTTGGGGCCGAAGCGGTGGTATTCGTCGTATTTTTCGAAGGCCCGATCGTAGTTGCCGACCAGCCAGGAGCCGAACTCGTTGGTGTAGACATCGGCGATGTCGGCCACCGAGGTGCCGCGCGTCTTGTCGCGCGTGCCGTTGACGTTGTCGTCGTAGAAGGTGTCGATGCCGTTCTGACGGAACTTATGGTAGGCGACGCCGGCGCTGAGCGTCCAGATGTCGTTCAGTTCGAACCGTGCATTCAACTCGCCCTCGTGCAGCTCCGATTCATTGTGGAAGCCGCGATAATAGAACGAGTCCATCACGTAGTTGTCGGGATCGGTGGCGTCGAAGCCCGGATAGGTGAAACTGGCGGAGCGGCCATCCGCGCCATAGTCGGCGATCATATTGCCCTTGGCGCGCATGTAGAGCTTGTCGTCGTAAGGCGTCTCATAGGTCGACTTCTCATAACCGATGTGACCGTCGATCGTCAGGCGGTCGGTCAAATCCCATTTTCCCGTCAGAACGATCTGGTTGAACTCGTTCTCATTGCGCGAACGCCGGTGCTCGCTGCCGAAGGTCGTGCCGCTCACGTCCGTGTAGGTCACGTAATCGCTGTCGTCCCAGCGCAGGTCGTTGATGATCGACGCCGTCTGGAACGCCGCCGGCCAGACGCCGCCTGCGGGCGTATCGAAAGCGACCGAACCGGCCGCGTTCAGCGGGCGCGTGGCCAGGTGGAGCTCATTGCGCTCGGTGGTGAACTCGCCGTGCAGCACGTCGAGCGTCAGCTCCATGTTCGCGGTCGGGCGCCATTGCACCGCGCCGGTCAGGCCCAGCCGCTCCTGCTCGGCGTTCCACGACGAGATGCGGTTGCCGTCGGCGTAGTACAGATCGCCGGACAGGAATTTGGCCCGCTGCTCGGGCGTCAGCCTGGAGATGTCCAGCCCATTGTCGACCATCTCCTGCCAGACCTCGGGGTCCTCGCGGACGTAGTTGTAGGTGTTGTGGCCCTGCTCAGTCGTCCTGCGGCGGCTGTAGGCCGCAGAGAAGGAAACCCCGAAAACGTTCCCCCAATTCTGACTGACCAAGGCGGCGATGCGCGGCTGGGCGTCGTCGGTGTATTCGTTGGTCCCGACCTTGGCCGTCATGGCGCCGCGCAGGCCGTCTCCGCTATCGAACGGGTGACCAGTGAACAGGCCGACCGTCCCGGCCATGCCGCCCTCTTTCTGGGACGCCTGGAAGGTCTTTTCGACCTCGACGCGCGAGAACAGCTCAGAGGCGAAGATGTTGAAGTCGAAGGCGCGGTCACGCGACCGCTGGCCACGGCTGTCCTGGGCCGAGTCGACGTTGCCCAGCACTTCCATGCCGTTCAGTTGCACGCGGCTGAAGTCGGCCCCCAGACCGCGCAGTGAGATGCGGCGGCCTTCGCCGGCCTCGCGGGTGATCTGCACGCCCGGCAGGCGCTGCAGCGACTCCGCCAGGTTGAGGTCCGGGAACTTGGCCATGTCCTCGGCGACGATGGCGTCCACCGCGATGACCGAGTCCTGCTTGATGTCGCGTGCGTCGCTCAGCGAGCGGCGGAAGCCGGTCACGACGACTTCATCGACTTCACTAGCGGCGGCTTCCTGCGCGAAGGCCGGAACCGCTGCGGCGCCGACCATGACTGCCGACGCGGTGGCCAAGAGCACGGCCTTGAAGTTCAGGCGCGCGGCCTGGTCAGAATATCGCTTGAGCATGTGTGTCCCCCCACAACTGGTCTGAACCGTTCTGCTCGATCAGACGGGCGTCGGCCTGAAGCCGGGGCCGCACAGTCGAGACAGGGGATCGATAGGTGCGATGGATTGCAGTCATGTGACATTTTGAGGGAGTTATGTTGAAACATGTGGACCAATGTGGTTTTGGCCGAATTAGACGACAATTTGGCCGCTACCATCCCAAGAGTGCGTTGAAATGTGTGGTCACGTGTGGGATTTAGGCCCGATCGGCGTTCGCAAGAGTGAGTCACGCGCAGTCCATGAAGCAGTTGACCCAAGGCGCTCGTTTGGCGGCCATCGTCCAACTCTTTGAAGAGAAGACCTTCTGGCCCGTCTCGGAGCTGGCGGATCGCTTCGAGGTGTCCGAAGAGACCATCCGTCGCGACGCCAGACAGTTGGAACAGACCGGCGTCATCCAGAAGGTGCATGGAGGTCTGTCGGCCACCAGCAACAAGATCGAAGCGCCCTATCGACTGCGTCTGCGCGAGAACGCCGAGGCCAAACAGCGCATCGCCCAGACGGCCGCCGCTCTGGTCAGCGAGGGCATGACCCTTTTGCTGGACGCAGGGACGACCTGCCACTGGCTGGCCCGCAGCCTGTCCCATGTGCGCAACCTGACCATCGTGACCAACAGCGTCGAGATCGCCCACGAAGTCCTTGGAAACCCTGGACAGCGACTCCTGCTGGCCGGCGGCCCGATCAATGCGGACTATCACGCCGCCTTTGGCGCCGAGGCCAAGACCTTCTGCCGCCGCTTCGCACCGGACCTGACGATCCTGTCGATGGGCGCGGTGGACGCCGATCGCGGCTTTCTCGACTTCGATGCGGACGAGGCGGCCTTCAAGCAGACCCTGCTGGAACAGGCTCGAAACGTCGTCGTCCTGGCGGACCAATCCAAGTTCGCACGGTCCGGTTTCATCCAGGTCGCGACCTTCGCCGACGTCAGTGAGCTTGTGACGGACCAGACGCCGCCGACCGACATCCTGCGCGTCGCCGCAGAGTGGAACACGCGGGTTCACGTCGCGGCGGAACCCAGCGAACAGAGCAAGATCAACATCCGTCTGGCCTAGGCCAAACAAACGGGACGGCGCGCCGTCGAACCTCCGGGAGCATGACATGGTGATGATGCAGGACCGCCGCGGCTTCATCGCCGCGATGATGGCCTCGGCCGGCGCGGCTTCGGCCTTTACGCCCGCCATCGCGCGGGCTCTGGAGATTCCCGCCGATCGCCGGACCGGGACGCTGATGGACGTCGCTCACGTCGTCATCCTGACCCAGGAGAACCGTTCCTTCGACCACTACTTCGGCACGTTGCGCGGCGTGCGAGGCTTCGGCGACCGTTTCGCCATTCCCGCCCCTCCCCTGGCGACCGCGCCGGATCGCACCGTCCTGCTCCAGCCCAATGCGAATGCCGACGCAGAGCCTGCGCTGATCGCACCGTTCCGACTGGATACGGGCGTGGACTTTCGCCTCTATCGTCCGCTGGGCACGCCACATGGGTTCGCCGACAGTCAGGCGGCGTGGGACAACGGTCGGATGGGCGCCTGGCCGCACCACAAGCAGAACCAGTCCATGGCCCACTTCGCCCGCGAGGACCTGCCGTTCCAGTTCGCGCTCGCCGAGGCCTTCACCCTCTGCGACGCCTATCACAGCGCCCTGCACACCAGCACCAATCCGAACCGGCTCTTCATCTGGACCGGCACGCACGATCCGTTGGGCAAGGCCGGCGGGCCGGCCATCAACAACGGCTACGACACCATCGACGCCGATCCCAAACAGCACGGCGGCTATTTTTGGACGACCTATCCCGAGCGGTTGATGCAGGCCGGCGTCAGCTTCCAGATCTACCAGGACATGGCCGACAATTTCACCGACAACCCGCTGGTCGGTTTCCAGACTTACCGCCGGGCGCAAGGGTCTGCGTCGGCGGCCGCCGCGCTTCTCACCCGCCGGACGATGACGACCCGCACGCTGGACAACCTCAAGGAAGACGTGCTGGCCGGGCGCCTGCCGCAGGTGTCATGGATCATCGCCAACGCCGCCGCATCCGAACACCCCAGTGTCTCCACACCTCTGCAGGGCGCGGACTATACGGCCCGGGTGCTGGACGCCCTGACCGCCAATCCGGACGTCTGGGCGCGAACGGTGCTGCTGATCAATTTCGACGAAAACGACGGCCTGTTCGACCACATGCCCCCGCCCGCGCCGCCCGCTCGCGTCTCGGGACAGACGGTCGGCGCGACCACTATCCCGGCGGACGACGAATATCATCGCCATGCCGAGGCGGTCGACGACGAGCTCTATCTGGATCGCCCTTACGGCCTGGGCGTCCGGGTGCCGCTGTATGTGATCTCGCCCTGGAGCAAGGGCGGGCATGTGGCGTCCGAGGTGTTCGACCACACCAGCATCCTGCGTTTTCTGGAGGCGCGCTTCGGCGTGCACGAGCCGAACATCAGCGCCTGGCGGCGTGCAGTGTGCGGCGACCTGACGTCCTGCTTCGACTTCGCTGCGCCGGATACGGTCGATTTCATGGCGGCCTTGCCGGCCACGGCCGCCCTGTCCGAACGCGCGGCCAAGCTGGAAGAGGTTCCCCCGCCGGTGCCCGAACTGGCGGTCGCGCCGGTTCAGGAAACGGGCGTGCGGCCGCGACGCTCAACGCCGTATCGGCTCGGCGCCCGGCTGCGGGTCTCGAACGACGGGCGGGCCCTGACGCTGACCAATGCATCGGCTCGGCGGGCAGCCGTCTTCCACGTCTATGATGTCGCACGGCTGAATGAGGTCCCGGCTCGCTATACGGTCGGTGCAGGCCAGGAACTGGCGCACCCCCTGCCCGCCGCCGATGCCGTCGTCGATCTGTTCGTCATCGGCCCCGACGGCTTTCACCGGCGCCTGACCGGCCGCAGCGACCGGTTCTCGGTCAGTATCGAAGAGGGCGCCGCCGCCTCTCTCCGTATCGAGAACCTGACGACGACGCCCCTGACCGTCGCCATGACCGACCGGGCCTATGGCGGCGCCGCCGCTACGATTACGCTGGCCGCCCAGGAGACGCGGGTTCTGCCGCTCGACCTGGCAGACAGCCACGGCTGGCATGATCGACAGTTCGAGGCGGACGGTCAGGTGTGGCGCGTGGCGGGCCACATCGAAACGGGCGGCCCTTCGTGGTCCGACCCGGCCAACGGCGGAGCAGGACCGTTGCGGCTGTCCTAGCGGACGCGGGTCTCGACGCTGATCCTTACCGCATCGTGGCGCCAGTATTCGTGGTCGAACTCCACCACCCGGCCTTGCGCATCATAGCTGATGCGCTGAACGGCCAGGCCCGGGAGACCCGATTTCAGGCGCAAGGCCTCGGCCTCGTAGCCCGTCAGGGCGCAGGGCTGCATGCTGACCTGATTGCGGACAACGGAAAGGCCGTACTCGGTCTTCAGGATGCTGGTCAGCGACTGGTCTAAGGAGAACCGCAACACATCGGGCGCTAGGGCGGCGTCCACCACGATCCGCTCGACCAGCACGGCCCGGCCGTCCACGTATCGGCGCCGACGGATCATGAACAGCGCTGCGCCAGGCGATCGCGAGAACACCTCGGCCAGCAGAGGGTCGGCGACGATCGGCTCGGCCGAGATCACCTCCGTCGTCGGGTTCCGGCCCTGCGCCTCGACATAGGACATGAAGCCTTCCCAACGGGTCGGGTCGTAGATGACGGGCGGCGGTGAGACGTACCAGCCGCTGCGGTCGCGGCGATAGATGACGCCCTCCGCCTCCAACTGGAACAGGCCGGCCCTGACGGTGCCGCGCGCCATGCCGACCTCGTCCTGCAGACGCCGCTCGGACGGCAGCTTGTCGCCGGGCTTCAGATCGCCCGCAGCAATGCGCGCCGCGATGTCGTCGCGCACGATCAAATAGTGCAGGCCTTCGGACTTCGGGGCTGTGGCGGCGTTAGCCATTTGAATCCTGCAGTTGAACAACCCCTTCGATCCGGCTCTGTCGGTTCGGCGTCAAGGCGCCACGTAATCGCCAAAAGCTCTTCACGAAAGCTTCGCCATCAGCACGCGATGGATTTGGTACATACCAGATTACCACGCCGATTGTGCTCGGCGGAAGCCCTTCTCTCTTGCAGAGCGTGTCATGAACAAATCGATCCGAGGCGTCGCGCGACTGGCGGTTTTCCTCGCTGCCTTGACGGGCATGGGCGCCTCGTCCGCAAACGCCGCCGACAAGCCCAGACATGTCATCATCATCGGCGTCGATGGTTTGAGCCCCGACGGCGTGATGCACGCCACGACGCCCACGCTGCACGACATGATGGCCAATGGAAGCTGGAGCCTGCATGCCCGGGGGGTGATGCCGACCAGCAGCAGCGCCAACTGGGCCTCGATCCTGACCGGCGCCGGCCCCGAGCAGCACGGCGTGACCACCAATGACTGGACGGTGGGGGCGTTCAACTTTCCCACCTCGGTCACCGGCTCCGGTAACTTTTTCCCGTCTCTCTTCCAGATCCTGACGGACCAGCACCCGGAATGGGAAGTCGGTTCGGTCTATCACTGGAAGGGGTTCGGCAACCTGTATGACCACCGCTTCGTGGACTATGACGTCCACGGCGAAAGCGAGGACGAAACGGCCGCCTTGGCGCAAGCCTATATCAAGGCCAGGCGTCCCACCTTCCTGTTCGTCCATTTCGACCACGTCGATCACGCCGGACACGAATACGGGCACGGCACGCCGCAGTATTACGCATCGGTGGCCAAGGCCGACACGCTGATCGCCGACATCCGGCAGGCCACGGTCGAGGCCGGCATCGCCGACGACACGGTGATCCTGATCACCTCCGACCACGGCGGCGTGGGCAAGGGACATGGCGGCGAGACCCTGGCCGAGCTGGAAATCCCGTGGATCGCCTATGGCCCAGGCGTCAAGCGAGGCGTGGAACTCGACCTGCCGATCAACACCTTCGACACGCCGGCGACCGTCGCCTGGCTGCTGGGCGCGGACATCCCCTATGCCTGGCTGGGTCGCCCGGTTCGTCCCGCACTGGAGGGCGAGCCGATGCCGGTGCAGGCCTATCGAACCAGCAGCTTCTACGCTTCGCCGATCATCGAACCCGTGGGCGACGGCAATGCGCCGTCAGGCGGGCTGTTCGTCGGCCAGCCGGCGCGCATGACCCTGCGCAATCCCAACCCCGTCGGTGAGTTGCGCTACACCCTAGACAACACCATCCCGACGGCCGTGTCGCCGCTGTACGACGGGCCGGTCGAAATCACGCGCAGCACCATCGTCCGCGCCGGTCTGTTCGTCGACGGTCGCCCCGCCAGCGTCCCGTCCACCGGCTATTTCCGTATCCTGGACGAGAGCGCTGGTCCGCGCGGCGTAACCTACAGCGTCTATCTGCTGCCCGAAGGCCCCGTTCGGCTGCCCGATTTCTCCCGTCTGCAGCCGGCGACGACCGGCCGAGCGCATGAAATCAGCATCGATGGCCTGACCCTGCCGCGCCAGGACGCCGTCGCCGTGGTCTTCGAAGGCGACATCACCATCGCCACCGCCGGATCCTACAACTTTTCCCTGGCCTCGGACGACGGCAGCAAGCTGTACATCGACGGCAAGACGGTCGTGGACAACGATGGCGATCACGGGGTCATCACCGCCGCCGGCGGCATCGACCTCCAGCCCGGCAAGCACGCTATCCGCGTCGAATATTTCAATGGCGGCGGCGGCGCCTGGCTGGGCGCCTATTTCGAAGGGCCAGGCATTCCGCGCCAGTTCATCGACCCCAACCTGCTGACGGCACGGTGACTTGACGACTTCCATCTGGTATAGTCCAGATCATGAACCCCTCCCTTTCCGCCGAAACCTTTGTCAACACCATCCTCGACCTCTTTGACCGCCTGGGAGGCTCGACCTATGGCGAGGCGGTGACGCAGTTGGATCACGCGTTGCAGACCGCGCACCATGCGCGCAGCGGCAAGCAGACGGACGCCGTGGTCGCCGCCGCCCTGCTGCACGACATCGGCCATCTGTTGCAGAAACAGGGCGAGGACGCCGCCGACCGGGGCGTCGATGCGATGCATGAGCGGATCGGCGCCGCCTGGCTGGCGCAACGTTTCGGAACCGAGGTCACCGAGCCGATCCGCCTGCACGTCGAGGCCAAACGCTATCTGACGACCCGCGAGCCTGGCTATGCCGAGGCCCTGAGCGACGCGTCCCGCCAGAGCCTGGCGCTTCAGGGCGGACCGATGAGTGAAGCCGAGGCCGACGCCTTCCAGACCACCGCCGCGTTCGACGCCGCCATCCGCCTGCGTCGCTATGACGAGTTGGGCAAGGTCGAGGGCGTGACGATCGCGCCCATGGGCGACTATCGCGACATGCTGATCGCCCTGGCCTCCTGAACGCTCTGGCCTCGCGCGACTGATCAGCCGCGCCGGGCGGCTTCGGCCTCCAACGCCGGGATAAGATCGGAGACCGTGTCGATGACCAGATCGGCGCCGGCGGCGCGCAGCCGGTCGGCGGCGCCTTCCAGCAAGGCCGCGCGCTCGTCGGCGCCAAGATCCGCCAACGCCTGCGCGGTCAAGCCCACCATATTGCCGGACGCGGCCACGCCCACGGTGAAACAGCCCGCGTTGCGCCCTTCGGCCATCCCGACCTCGGCGTCGTCCACCTTGACCACCCGCGACAACGGCCAGACGCCCAGGTCCGTACAAGCCTTGTAGATCATCAACGGCGAGGGCCGCCCCTGAGGCGTCTCATGCGCGCAAATCACCAGGTCGGGCGTGTAGCCTTGCTCGGCGGCGCGCAGCAGGACCGTCTGCATCATCTCGCGCGTGTATCCGGTGCAGGAACCGATCTTCATCCCCAGCGCGCGCAAACGCGCCGTCGTGTCTGCAGCACCGGGCGTCAATTCGGCCGTCTCCGCCGCCAGCCGGATCATCGGCGCCTGAAGCTCGTCCATGACTCTTTTGACCGCCGCCTGATCCGGCGCGGCGTCGTGGACGTCCTGCCAGGCCTGCGCGATACGAGGCTGTTCGAACATGGCGCGGACGTGGTCGGCCTTGGCGCGGCCCATGTCGCGGCGCGCCTCCTCTTCGGCGACCGGCACGCCGAGGACGGCGAAGGCCTCCATCAGCGCCAGCACCGGCGCCCGGCTGCCGAAGTCGACCGTGGTCCCGGCCCAGTCGAACACGACCATATCGAAGGCGTCCCGGATGGATGTCATGGTTTGGAAGTCTCCTCAAACAGGTCTGCGATCACCTCTTCGCCAAAGGCGAAACCGGTGGAGGCGCCGTTGCCGGCGGTGATGAGCGCCAGGCGCACATGCGGGTGCGGCGCCGCGATCAGGTCCGCGTTCGGGCCGCGCGCATAGGTCCCCGTCCAGCGTTGCAGAACAGGCGGCGCCGGCTGGCCGGTGGCGGCGCGCCACTCGTCCAGGATCAGTCGGTCCACCGCCTCGCTGGCGAAAGGGTCCGGGGTGGCGGCGTCGTGGTGGCTATCGCCCACGACCAGGGCGCCGTCTGCGTCCTGCACCGCGATCAGGTGGACGCCGTTGGCCAGGGCCTCGCCCTGCTCCGCCTCCAGCCGTACGCGCAGAGCCGCCGTCTCCGGCAGGCCCGCATAGCCGCCGTAGCGCACCAGGCCGAGGTCGGACATGACCGGCGCCGGCAGGTTGAAACCGGGCGACGCCAACCGCATCATCTGCAACTTGCAGCGGACCAGCCCGGCGTCGCTCATTCGTTCCGGATACAGGCTGATGAGATCGTCGCCTGGGCAGACCACGACTCGCTCAGCCTCGACCACGCCGTGAGCGGTGACGACACGGGGCGGCTCGACCGCATGGACGGCGGTCTGGCGCAGGAAGTCCACGCCGAAACGATCCGCCAACCACGCCGCCAGACGCGGGATCGCCGAGCGAGAATCCACACGCAGATCATGAGGGCTCCAGAGGGCGGCGACCGTCTGGGGCCCGGTCGTTTCCGGCGACCGGCCACGTGCTTCTCGCGGTGTCAGCAGCCTGCAACCCTCCCCCATCTCGGTGGCCATGAAGGCCTCCAGCACTGCCGCCGCTTCGGGCCGCCGCACGGTCAGCCACAGGCCGCGCTGCAGGACGGGAATACCCGCTTCGGCGGCGACTTCGTCCCACACGGCGCGGCTGCGATGGGCGCGGCGCCAGACCAGACCGCGCGGCTGACCGGTGACGGTGACGAAGCCGAAGTTACGGATCGAGGCGCCGTTCGCCTGGGCGTCACGATCGATCACCACCACCGAAAGACCACGCCGCGAGGCGGCCAGGGCGCAAGCCAGGCCGACGATCCCCGCCCCCACCACCGCGACGTCGTAGTGCTTGCCTATGTCAGCAGGCCAGCCGGATGGGCGCGCGGCTGTGCGACGTCCACGCCGGCCTGCCGCTCCCGCAAAACCGTCCCATACTCGTCGTCTCCGTCATCCAAGCGTCGCAGCTTTGGTCTAGACCACATTCGTGCAACGGGATGATGTCAAACGATGAACCGGATGCGGCTCTGGCTGACCAAGGCAAACCCCGTTGTCTTCGTGATGTTCGCGGGCCTGGCGGGCTTTTGCGCGTATTTCTCGATGTACGCCTTCCGCAAACCGTTCACCGCCGCGACCTTCGACGCCGTCGCCGGGTGGGATTTCGCGCTGGACTACAAGATCGCCCTCGTGATCGCCCAGGTCGCCGGTTACGCCCTGTCCAAGCTGATCGGCGTCAAGGTGATCGCCGAGATGCGGCCCGAGCGCCGGGCTGCGGCCATCGTCCTTCTGATCGGCTTTTCTTGGATCGCCCTGGTGCTGTTTGCGCTCGTGCCGGCGCCCTGGAACGTGGTCGCCCTCTTCATGAATGGCCTGCCGCTCGGCCTGATATGGGGCCTGGTGTTCGGTTTCATGGAGGGGCGACGCACCAGCGAGGTTCTGGGGGCGATCCTGTGCGCCAGCTTCATCCTGTCATCGGGCGTGGTGAAGTCGGTCGGCAAGACGCTGATGGACGGTTGGCAGGTCAGCGAGTTCTGGATGCCGGCGGCCGTCGGGGTGGTCTTCATGCCCCTTCTGGCGATTTCGGTCATAGCCCTCGCCGCCCTGCCCCCTCCCAGCGCGGCGGACGAGGCCGAGCGCGTCGCGCGCCGTCCGATGATGGCCCGGCAACGCGCCGCCTTCCTGGCCGCCCACTGGCCGATGCTGGTGCTGCTGGTCGGCGCCTATGTGATGCTGACGGCGTTCCGCGACCTGCGCGACAACTTCGCCGCCGAGATCTGGCAGGCGCTGGGCTACGGCGACGCCGCTTCGGTATTCACCGCCAGCGAGGGTCCTGTCGCCGTCCTTTCGCTGGTGGTTATGGCGGTGCTGATCGCGGTCAAGAACAACGGACGCGCCCTGCTGTTCATGCACGGCGTCATTCTGTCCGGCTTCGCCATCCTTGGGGCGTCCACTCTCGCCTACCAGCAGGGTCTGCTGTCGCCGATCGCCTGGATGATCGCCGGCGGCGCCGGCCTGTACCTGGCTTACACACCCTTCAACGCCATGCTGTTCGACCGCATGATCGCCTATTCGGGCACCGTCGCCACCGCCGGCTTTCTGATCTATGTGGCGGACGCCACCGGCTATCTGGGCAGCGTGGCGCTGCTGCTATTTCGAAATTTCGGCGCGGTCGACCTGCCCTGGCTGCCCTTCTTCGTGGCGGCCGCCTATGTGACCAGCGCGGTCGGACTGGTCTTCGTTTCAGGGGCGGTGATCCTGCTCCTGGGGTTCCGCAAAGATCGCTCGCGCGCAAATCGGCCGCCCGAACGCGACGCCGCCGCAGTGTCCCGCTGACCGAACCAAACTGAAAACAAAGCAGAGACTATCGGCCAAGTAGCAGCGGCACTTGAACCGCCGAGGGGCCTTAGTCGGCGCGTCGATGGCGTGCATCACCGTCTAGGCGCCGCCCACCGAGCCATCACCGACTGACCCTAGATTGACGACGACAGTATCGCCGGACCGAAGGCTTGACCTAAACTGGCCCTAGAAATCGCGCGGCGCCCGCAGTTTCAACCATCCCGAGGCGCTGGACCTCGCTGAACCATCTGGCGGACTCCTATTACGAGCCCCCGCCAACGCCATGCGATTCCAGCCGCCGCATCTCACTTTCCACTAAACGAGTGAATCGCATGGGTGGCGGACAGAGAGGGATTCGAACCCTCGGTAGGCTTTCACCTACACACGCTTTCCAAGCGTGCGCGATCGACCACTCCGCCACCTGTCCGTTTCACGCCACGTCTTGCGCGCCGCCGGAGGTCGATCCGGCGGGAGGCGGGCCTGATAGAACACACTCGCCCCCTCGGCAAGCGCCTCTCGCATCCCCATATGGACTTCAAAGCCATTTTCCGATGAGGGATACGCAAATGCTGTTCAAGAAAAGCCCCGAAATGCCCACCGCCGACACCGCCCTGCCCGGCCGCGCCGAGCCTCTGGCGACCGACGCCAACCACTATGTCAGCGGCAATCCGCTGAAAGGTCCATATCCCGATGGGTTCCAGACCGCCATCTTCGGCATGGGCTGTTTCTGGGGCGTGGAGCGGATCTTCTGGTCCTTGCGAGGCGTCTGGGTGACCTCGGCCGGCTATTCCGGCGGGATCACGCCCAATCCGACCTACGAAGAGACCTGCACCGGCCGCACCGGCCATACCGAGGTGGTCAAGGTGGTGTTCGACCCTAGTGTAATTAGATACGCCGAACTGCTGAAGGCGTTCTGGGAGAACCACGACCCGACCCAGGGCATGCGCCAGGGCAACGACATCGGCACCACCTATCGCTCGGCCATCTACACCCTGAACCCCGAGCAACAGGCCGAGGCGGAGGCTTCGCGCGACGCCTATCAGGCGGCCCTGACAGCGGCGGGACGCGGGACGATCACCACCGAGATCGAACCGGCCGGCGAATATTTCTACGCCGAGGCCTATCACCAGGGTTATCTGGCCAAGAACCCGGCCGGATACTGCGGCATCGGCGGGACCGGCGTGGTCTGCCCGATCGGGGTCGGCGTCGACGCCTGACGTTCGATGCGGTCGCCGGGTTCCAACCGGCGGCCGACCGGCCTATGGATCGCCGAAAAGTGGGAGCGCTCATGTCCGCCTTCGTCCTTCCTGACGAGATCCGTAGCCGGTTCTCGGCCGCCCTGTCCGCCATGTATCGGGCCGAGGTGCCGCAATACGGCGACCTGCTGACGCTGGTTGCCGACATCAACGCCCAGGCGATCAAGGCCGATGCGGCGGGCGCGGACCGGCTGGCGGCGTCGGGCGAACTGGCCCGTCTGTCGGAGGAACGCCACGGCGCCATCCGTGTCGGCACGGCCTCCGAGTTGGCGACCATCGCCCGGGCCTTTGCGGTCATGGGGATGGCGCCGGTCAGCTATTACAATCTGGCCCCCGCCGGGGTGCCCGTCCATTCCACCGCATTCCGCCCCGTCGATCCGGCCGCCCTGGCCCGCAATCCGTTCCGGGTCTTCACGTCGCTGCTGCGGCTGGAGCTGATCGAGGACGAAGCCCTGCGCGAGGAGGCCGCTGCGACCCTGGCCCGCCGCGACATCTTCACCCCCGGCGCGCGCGACCTGATCGCGACGGCCGAGACCGCCGGCGGCCTGGACGAGGACCAGGCCGACCGGTTCGTGTCCGAACTGCTGGAAACCTTCCGCTGGCACGCCCAGGCGACCGTCAGCGCACAGACCTATGAACGGCTGGTCGCCGCCCACCGCCTGATCGCCGACGTGGTCAGCTTCAAGGGCCCGCACATCAACCACCTGACGCCGCGCACCCTGGACATCGACGCCGCCCAGGCCGCCATGCCCGAACGCGGCATCACCCCCAAGGAAACCATCGAGGGCCCGCCCGCTCGCGCTTGCCCCATCCTGTTGCGCCAGACCAGTTTCAAGGCGCTGGAGGAGGCCATCGCCTTCCCCGGCGAACAAGGGACCACCGCCGGCACCCACACCGCCCGCTTCGGCGAGATCGAACAGCGCGGCTGCGCCCTGACCCCCGCCGGGCGCGCGCTGTATGACGCCGCCTTGGCGAGCAAAGACTTTTCCGCCCTGCCCGACGACTGGGACGCCCTGCGACGCGGCGACCTGGCCTGGTTCCGCTATCGCGCCACGCCCCAGGGCCTGGCTGCCCGCGCAGAGACCGCCGACCTGGAAGACCTGATCGCCTTGGGTCACGTCGTCGCCGAACCGATCACCTACGAGGACTTCCTGCCCGTCAGCGCCGCCGGCATCTTCCAGTCCAACCTGGGTTCCGAGGCGCGCGCCGCCGCCTATGCCGTCGACCCGGCCAGGGCCGACTTCGAACAGGCTCTGGGCCGTTCAGTGTTGGACGAGATGGCCCTCTACCGCGCCGAACAGGACGCCTCCATCGCCACCACGTTGAAGGCGCTGGGATTGACCGTCCCAGCCTGAGTCGCCGTCAACCGTCACTTGACACACGTCACATCGACGACGATGTTGTCCTGTGCAGATCGACAGCATCAGACACAAGGCGCTGCGGCAGTTCGCGGAGACCGGAAAGGCCAAGGGCCTGTCCGGGGCCCTGATCGGCCGGATCACCAACATTCTGGCCTATATCGACGCGATCGCGACGGAAGACGAACTGCTGATCCCGCCCAATTTCGGCGCCCACAGACTGACGGGAGATCGCACAGGAACCTGGTCTCTCATTCTGACCCGGAACTGGCGGCTGACGTTCCGCATCAATGCGGCCCTCGGCATCGAGGACATGGACCTGGAGGATTATCACTGATGGCCATCCGACTTCATTCCACCCTCGCGGTTCATCCCGGCGCCTGGCTGCGCGACGAACTGGTCACGCCCAGGGATATCAGCGTCACCGCCCTGGCCGAGGCGCTGGGCGTGACGCGTCAGGCCGCCAGCAATCTGCTGAACGGAAAGGCGGGCGTGTCGGCCGAAATGGCCATCCGGTTCGAGAAACTGTTCGGCATCAGCGCCGACACCCTGATGCGGATGCAGGCCCGGCATGACCTGTCCAAGGCCCGCGCCCACGAACAGGACATCCGGGTCCGGCCGCTGGCCGCCGCCTGATCCCGCCCCGCGTCCATCCGGCGTCTTGCCTGATCCGCGTCCCCGGATCATAGACGCGGCCGTGAACCCGTCCGTATCCCCGTCCGTGCGCCGTTATGATCTGGACTGGATCCGGGTCGGCGCGTTCGGCCTGCTGATCCTGTATCATGTGGGCCTGGTCTACGGGGTCTACGACTGGCACATCCACAGCGCCCACACCTTCGCGTGGATGCGCGAAGCCGTATTGATCACCAATCCCTGGCGGCTGACCCTGCTGTTTCTGGTGTCGGGTGCGGCGCTGCGGTTCATGACCTTCCGGCGCACCCCGCGCCAGGTCGCCCGCACCCGGTTCGCGCGCCT
This sequence comes from Brevundimonas sp. PWP3-1b1, assembly GCF_049896065.1. Lineage (NCBI taxonomy): Bacteria > Pseudomonadati > Pseudomonadota > Alphaproteobacteria > Caulobacterales > Caulobacteraceae > Brevundimonas > Brevundimonas sp. PWP3-1b1. Next base: position 2,146,291 of record NZ_JAFCTO010000001.1, read on the forward strand.
GGTTCCGCCGCTGATCTTCGGAGCGCTGGTGCTGGTGCCGATCCAGTCCTGGATCGAGTCGATGGACAAGGGCGGCTGGCCCGGCGGGGTCTCGGGCTACGTCGCCTGGCTGGGACATGAGTTCAGCTGGAGCGGCCTCGCCGACGGCGTCCCGGTCAACCACCTGTGGTTCATCGTCTATATCGCGGTCTACAGCCTTGTCGCCGTCCTGCTGTGGCGCGTGCCGGGCCTGATCGAGCGGCTGGGCGACGGACTTGAGAAGACGCTCAGGGGGCCGTGGCTGCTGATCCTGCCGATCCTGTATCTGATCGCCATCCGCATCGGCCTGTTCCCCTGGTTCGGCCTGACCAACGCCCTGCACAACGACTGGTACAATCACGCCCTGTCGCTGGGCGCCTTTCTGTTCGGCTTCAGCATCGTCCGGCGCGAGGGCCTGTGGCGCACGATGGAGCGCTATCGCTGGATCGCCCTGGGCCTGGCCGCCGTCGCCCTGCCGATCATGATGGCCCAGGTCTGGCACCCGGGCGGCCGCGCCTTCTGGGGCGTGCCCAAGGCGGTCGTTTATGGCATCGACCAGTGGGCGGTGATCGTCGCCATCCTGGGCTTCGGCTCGAAACATCTGCGCGACCGGGGCGGGCCGGCGCTCAACTACCTGACCCAGGCGACCTTCCCCTTTTACCTGGCGCACCAGACGGTGCTGGTGGCGGCCGTCTGGATCATCCGCCCGGCCAATCTCCCGGCGGCGGTCGAGCTGCTTTCCCTGATCGCCATCACCTTCGTCGGCAGTCTGGCGGTCTATGAGGTCGTGCGGCGCATTCCCGTCATCCGGCCGCTGTGGGGGCTGAAGCCGCTGGACGACCGGCCCTGGCCGCTGGATCTCCAGGCCCTGCTCAAGCCCCGGCTGCGCTATCACCGCCGTCGTCGCCTGCTGGGCGTGGGCGTCGCCGCCCCCCTGCTCGCCCTGACGGTCGTGGCCGCCGCCATCCTGGCCTACCCCGGCTTCAACAATGCGACCCAGTATCTCAGCGAACTGGGCGGGGCGACCGCGCGTGCGCCGATGATCTTCAACGGCGGGGTCTTCGTCGCCGGGGTCATGGCGGCGCTGGCGGGCGTCGGTTTCGGTCTCGCCGTCTATGCCCTCACCGGGGCGCGCGTCGCCGGGGTCGTCATCGCCGTGGTCTTCGTCCTGGCGGGGGCGGGCATGTCGGCCTCGACCCTGTGGCCCTGGCCCGATCCGCGCCACATGGTCATCAACCTGGCGCTGGGGATCCAGCTGGCCCCCGTCCTTCTGCTGTGGGGCCTGGCCCGGCGCCGCGACCTGCCGCGCCTGAAGATCTTCCTCGCCGTCACCTTCGTGGTCATGGCGATCCTGACGGTCCTGACCAAGCATCTGGTCCTCCCCGGCACGGTCAACGACGCCAATGTCGGCTGGTGGGAGCGTATCTACGCCATCGTCCTGGTGTGCTGGGTGGGGGTTGCGGCCTGGGCTCTGGATCGTAAACTGCTGTCAGTCGCCACGGAATCGCCGGCCCCGCGCCCGTCTTCCGCCGCGTTCGAAGCCTCGCTGTAAATTTTCCCCCTCTTTTTTTGGCCCTATCAACATTGCGTGATTGAAAATCGCGCGAATGTGATCGATTATGCAGGTCGTGTTGCAGTGCAGCACTCCGCGTCTTCCCCAGCCCTCGGGAAGACATCCGGTTCACACGGGGGCGTCCAGAGCGGCATGAACAAGCTGGCGATCCGGCCTGTCGAACAGGCTGATATCGAGACGACGATCCACGGCGCTCACACGCCGAGCTGGTCGTGGCTGCCCGACGAGGCGCCGCTGGCCATGCCGGTTCAGTCTCTGAGCGCGCCCGACGCCGTCGCCGACGTGACGCCCGCGACCTCGCCGCGCACCGTCGCCATGCGCCGCATGATGCTGCTGGCCGGCACCATCGCCCTGACCAGCCTGTCGGCCATCACCCCCTTCTACCTGTATGCCCGCAAGGGCTGGGACGGGACCGAGATCCTGGCCTTCGGCATCTTCATGGTGCTGATCACCGCCATCTCCTGCTGGTTCATCAGCGGCCTGATGGGTCTTTTCGTCATGCTGCGCGGCAAGGACCAGGCGGACCTGGCCTTCTCGCCGCACCCGCCCCTGCCGCGCACCCGCACGGCCCTGTTGATGCCGCTGTATAACGAAGACGCCCGCGCCTCCTTCGCCCGCTTGGCGATGATCGACGGCTCGCTGGCCCGCCTGGGCGCGTCCTCGGCATTCGACATCTTCGTGCTCAGCGATTCGACCAAGGAAGACGCCGCCGCCGACGAGCGTTCGGTGTTCCAGTCGTTCCGCATGGCCGCCAACTCCAAGGCCTTCTATCGCCGCCGCACCGACAATGCCGAGCGCAAGGCCGGCAACCTGGCCGAATGGGTCCGTCGTTTCGGCGGCGCCTATGAGAACATGATCGTCCTGGACGCCGACAGCACCATGGCCGGCGAGACCCTGCTGCGCATGGTCGACGCCATGGAACGCAATCCCGGCGTCGGCCTGATCCAGACCGCCCCGGTCATCATCAAGGCCCGCACCATCTTCGCCCGCGTGTCGCAGTACAGCGTGCGTCTGTACGGCCGCGTCGCCGCAGCGGGTCTCGCTTACTGGACCGGTTCGGAATCGAGCTACTGGGGCCATAACGCCATCCTGCGCACCCGCGCCTTCGCCGCCTGCTGCGGCCTGCCGCACCTGAGGGGTCGCAAGCCCTTCGGCGGTCACGTCATGAGCCATGACGTCGTCGAGGCCGCCCTGATGCGCCGCGCCGGCTGGGCCGTCCACGTCACCGCCGCCCTGGACGGATCGTGGGAAGAGACCCCGCCGTCGATCACCGACTTCATCCGCCGCGACCACCGCTGGTTCCAGGGCAACCTTCAGCACCTGGGCCTGATCGGCGCCAAGGGCCTGTCGCCCATGAGCCGCCTGCAGCTGGCCATGGGCTGCATGGCCTATCTGTCGTCGCCCCTGTGGCTGGCGTCGCTGATGGTCGGCCTGTTCATCCAGATGTTCTATCCGGTCGACTGGTCCAGCTTCTTCTACATCCTGAACCCCCAGTTCACGCCGTTCATGCTGGCCTCCTTCCTGTCGGGCGTGCTGCTGATCGGACCCAAGTTCATGGGCGCCGCCCTGGTCCTCAGCCGTCCGGCCGAACTGCGCGCCTTCGGCGGCCGCCGCGCCATCGCCAAGGGCATGGCGGCCGAGATCGCCCTGTCGGCCATCCTGGCCCCCATCCTGATGGTCGCCAACACCAAGGCCTTCATCCAGATCGTCTCGGGCCACGACACCGGCTGGTCGACCCAGCAGCGCGAGGCCGACGGCCTGGCCTGGTCCGACGCCTTCCGCGCCATGCGCTGGCAGATGATCGTCGGCGTCGGCTTCATGATCCCGCTGTGCGTCCGCCCCGACCTGGCCACCTGGTTCGCCCCGATCGTCCTGCCGCTGCTGCTGGCCGCGCCCATCGTCGTCTGGACCTCGCGCGTCCGTTCGGGCGACGCCCTGGCCGCCAAGGGCTATCTGGTCACCCCGGTCCAGGAAGGCGTCAGCGTCAATCCCGCCGTCCTGCACACGCCGCGCTCGCCGCTGCGTGCGGTCGCCGGCGGCGTCCTGGCCCCCGTCGCCGCACCGGCCATGGTCCCGGCCCGCGCGCCCGAGCTTTAAGCCACCGATGCGTGGCGGCCACAGTGTCGCCACAACCGTTACGGCCAAGCTCGACGTGCGACGGGATCGCGTTCACCTTCGACTTTCAGCTCCTGCTGTGGACCCGATTCCATGACCAAGAAGACCAGCGCCGACACCAAGCCCGACCTGCGGATCGTCGAGAGCGAATCCGCCGTCTATGATCTGATGCGCGCGCCCGAGACCACCGCCGACCGCGTCAAACGCCTTCAGATGGAGGCGCATTCCCTGGCGCTGGAAGAGATCGAGGCGCTGGAGAAGCTGCTCCTCGACGCCGCCGCCAAGGCCAAGGCCATCGCCGACGGCGGCGACGCCTATCCCGTCGGCGCCCGCGAGATCGCCTCGCGCCTCGCCGCCGACCTGCCGACCAAGGCCGAGACCATCAAGACCATCGTCCACCGCGTCGGCTAAAACCCAACCTGAGCCGTCGGAACGACCGGCGCCCTCGTCCGCTTCCTGAAGACCTCGCCTTCAGGAGATACCCCCATGGACGACCGAATCCACGCACGCGCTGACGATGTCGCCGACCACGAACGCGCCATCCAGCGCAACATCGACGCCAAGGATCAGGCGGCCGGCGACGACAAACCGTCCGGCGCGGTCCAGGCCGGCGCCCGCCCCTACCCCGTGCCGCCCTTCCCCAAACAGCATCAGACCAAGCCCGGCGACGAGGCCGCGCTCGATCCAGCGCCCATGTACGACGCCCCCTTCTGGAAGGGCTCGGGCAAGCTGGACGGGTTCGCCGCCCTGATCACCGGCGCCGATTCCGGCATCGGCCGCTCGGTCGCCGTCCTGTTCGCCCGCGAAGGCTGCGATGTCGTCATCTGCCACCTCGACGAGGACGCCGACGCCGAAACCACCAAGGCCGCCGTCGAGGCCGAGGGTCGCCGCGCTGTCGTTCTGAAAGGCGACGTGTCCGATCCCGCCTTCGCCGACGCCGCCGTCAAGGCCACGCTGGACGCCTTCGGCCGCCTGGACGTCCTGGTGCCCAACGCCGCCTTCCAGGAACACGTCAACGCCTTCGAGGACCTGACCTACGAACATTTCGACCGCACGCTGAAGACCAATCTCTACGGCTATTTCAACATGACCAAGGCGGCGGTCCCGCACATGAAGACCGGCGGCGCCATCGTCATGACCGGCTCGGTCACCGGGCTTCAGGGCAACAAGGATCTGCTGGACTATTCCCTGACCAAGGGCGGCATCCACGCCTACGCCCGCTCGCTGGGAACCCATCTGGCCCCGCGCGGCATCCGCGTGAACGTGGTCGCCCCCGGCCCGGTCTGGACCCCGCTGAACCCCGCCGACAAGGACGCCGAGGACACGTCCCAGTTCGGCGCCCAGACGGTGATGAAACGCCCGGCCCAGCCGGAAGAGATCGCACCCGCCTACGTCTTCCTGGCCTCGCCCCAGATGTCCAGCTTCATCACCGGCGAAATCCTGCCCATCATCGGCGGCTATTCGGGCGGCTGAGGCGCGCACGCGCAACCCTCACCCCAACCTCCGTCATCCTAGGCCTTGTGCCTAGGATCCAGACTCCCGGTCCATCCGATAGAGCGCAACGCCAAACACCGGGAGTCTGGATCCTCGCCACAAGGGCGAGGATGACGAGCCTTTAAAAACGTCGCGCCCCTACGCCAACACGTCGTCGTAATCGGGATGCCGCTTGTGCCAAGCGACGGCATAGCTGCAGCGCGGAAACAGCTTCAGCCCCGTCTCGCGTGCATGTTCGGCCATCGCCTGCATGAACCGTCCCGCCGCGCCCGATCCGCGCAGCGACTGTTCCGCCTCGACATGCAGGATCATCCGCGCGTCGCCCTTCACGGCATAGTCGGCCCAGACCAGGCCCGAACCCTTGTCGTCGTCGAACGCCTGCTCGAACCGGTTGTCGCCTTCGACGTCTTTGAACTGTCCCATGCGTCTCTCCTTTGACGGATCAACCGCCGGGACCGCACGGACGTTCCGTAAGGCTCAGATCGGCTTGTTGTTGAGCAGGTTCAGCAGGCCGATCACGCTCTTGATCGTGAACCAGACGCTGAGCAGGAACCAGGCCAGCAGGAACAGCAGCAGGAAGGGAATGCCGATCAGCACCAGCGAGGCCAGGGCGCTGATCGCGATGCCCACCCAGGCCGCGATCGTCCACCAGAACACCGACCAGAACAGCGCGATCTGCGCGTCGATATGCTGGCGCGCCACGCCCGTCGCCGTCCCGCGCGTCACATAGGACACCACCAGCCCGACCAGCACCAGCACGTTCGCGCTGGGGATCGACAGGATGAACAACGCCCAGGCGATCAGCGCCCCGACCTTGCCCTCGGACTCGCGCCCGGCGATGAAATTGGGTTCGTTGGTCATCGTCGGTCCTTCAGAACAGCCAGCTGCGAGGATTGGGAACGGCCTGACCGCTCTTCAGTTTCAGCACCCCGAACGCGCCGCGCGCCAGGACCCAGATCGCCAGGGCGAACAACACCAGCACGCCGATATTGACCACCACCAGGATCGCCCCGACGACCGCCGCAGCGACCGTCCCGAACAGGGTCCGCTGCTGATAGACGGCATGGCTGTGCTCCAGCGCATCCGTCGCCCCGTCGCGCCGCATCACCGCCAGCAAGGCCACCAGGCACGACACGCCCAGCGTCGGCACCGCCAGCAGGATCAACACATAGATCGCATACAGCCGCATCGGCACGGCCGGCCCCTCGCGGCGCGGCGCGGCGTCGGTCGTCATCTGCTCGCGCATCGTGCGGGTCACGGGCGTCGGCGCGACGGGCGTCTCCACGCTCGGCTCAGGCCTTGGCGCAAACGGCGCCGTCGGCCGCGTCATCTGTCCCGACAGGTCGAACGGCCCCGGCCCCGGCTCCAGCTCAGGCGGATCGAACAGGTCCGGCTCGCGCGCATTCTGAGCGACCGGCTCCGGCGCCCGCGCCCGCCCGGCCAGCGACGCCGGCGAGACGAAGCCGACCTGGGCGTCGTGATCGTGATCGTCGTTGGGGACCGCAGGGTCTTTCGGATCGCCGGGCTCGGCCATGAACATCGCTTCTCACACGCCGGACGCCCGGCTGGACTCAAGGTCGCGACAATGGCCGTCCGTCAGTTTCGACGCAACCGCCCTTACCGCCCCAGCACGATCTCGCACCCCGGCGCGATCACGCCCACCAGCGCCCCCGGCTTTTCGATCCGCACCGTCGCCCGCTGCACGCAGCCGTCTTCCAGGCACGCCCGCGCCAGCCGTTCGGCGAAGGTCTCGACCAGCCCCACATGCCCCTCGGCCGCGATGGCGCGCGCCGCATTGGCCACGGTCTCATAGTTGATGGTGTCGCCCAGCCGCTCGATGGGCCGGGGCTCCAGCTCCAGCGTCACATCGATCACCAGCCGCTGCAGCCGCCCCTGTTCGTGGTCATAGACCCCGATCCCGGCCTCGACCTCCAGCCCGCGCACGAACACGCTCAGCCGCTCGAAACGCAGCGGCTCTTCCGCCGGAAACGGCGTCACGTGAGAGGATGCAACCACGCGCTACTCCTGGATGTCGGGGGTGCGCCAGGCCAGGTGCTGGCCCCCGTCGACGGCGATCATCTGGCCCGTCACCATGCGGGCGTCAATCAGCCACAGCACGGCCTGCGCCACCGCCTCGGGGCTGCCGGGCGTCTGCAACAGGGTGGCGCGCGCCTCGGCGGCGAATTCCTCGGGCGTCTGATGGATGGACGGCAGGGTCGGCCCCGGCCCCACCCCATTGACCCGAATGCCCGGCGCCAGCGCCTGGGCCAGGGTCTGCGTCGCCCACCACAGGCCGTTGCGCGACAGGCTGTAGGAGAAGAAGCGCGGATCCGGCTTCAGCACCTTCTGATCCAGCAGGTTGACGATGGCCCCCTCGACAGCCTGGGCGGCGAACGCCTCGGCCAGCACGATGGGCGCCCTCAGATTGGTCTCGATATGCCGGTCCCAGCTGTCGCGCGTCAGGCCGCCGACCCGGTCGTCCTCGAACACCGAGGCGTTGTTGACCAGCACGCCGACCGGCCCCAGCGCCTCCGCCGCCGCCGGAACCAGCGCCCGCACCTTGGCCTCGTCCGTCAGGTCCGCCTGCAACAGGCACGCCCGCCGCCCCAGGCCCGCGATCTCGTCGGCCAGGGTCCGGGCGTCCTCGCCCGACGCATGATGATGGATCGCCACGTCGAACCCGGCCTGGGCCAGCTTCAGACAAATGGCCCGCCCGATCCGCCGCGCCCCGCCCGTGACCAGGGCGACGCCGCGAGATGCGTCAGTCAACCCGACCGAACTCGAACGCATTGAAAGCCGCGATGACGGCGACGAAGCCGAAGATGATGCCGAGAGCCAGCATGGGATGCTCCTGTTGTCCGTCCCCGATTAGAGCGGACCGAGGCGGGGTTCAAGCGGGGACGGATCGGTGAAAGATGTGAAATGACGGGATTGAGGGCGGGAGCGCCTCATAGTCAATCCGGCTCAATATGCCTTTGCTGCGTCCTCTCACCTAACCCGCCGCATGCACACCGAACGGAAACAATCCAGCTTGATATCCTGCAGGGATCAGAGCAGCTTCATTAGCGGCGGGAACGTCGGAACACCCTTCGCTTCTCGGCAGGTCGCGAGGAGCAATCAGTCGGACGGTTGTCGCTGAATGGCAGCCTATAAGGCGCGCTGGTGTAAAGAAGGCCGGGCCCGCCAACTTCTCAGAGCTTGAATCCGTAGGCATCGAAAATCTGTCGGCGATTCGCATCAAGGCGACGATCGCTACGTTTGAGAGGCATCAGAGTAAGGCCGCAGTCCTCTACCCGCCCTGCCTGCGTTCGACAGACCTTAGGTTTAAGCGCGAGAGCTGGTGCAAGGTCCCATGTTTTGCCGTCCACGTTGACTGCTTGGTAAAATGCGCTCGCGACTATGTCGGCTAGCTGCACCCCCGCGTTAGTTCGAGCGGGGACTGGCTCGTACAAGGTGGAATGTAGAACATCCCATGCAATGGTACGGGCATTAAGATAGGCTCTCTCGCCCTGCAACCTCAGAAGCTCATGGTAAGCGAGCATCTGTGTGTAGCGCAGCCCACCTGTGGCCGAGAGCACCAGCCGCGCCGGGCGAACCTCGCCGTGATCGGCTAGAGACCGAACTCTAATCCAGTGGGTAACCCGCTCTAACAATACGCGAAGTACCCAGTTGTAGAACTGGAACTGGCCATTACGCCGGTCAGCGCGGGTGTTCTCGTGGCCGCTCATATTGGGTTTATGGGATACCACTGCAAATAGGCGGCACGGCTTATCGGCCAACAATTCACAAGCAAGGCGCCGTCGGTCTCCGGGAAGAACGTCCTTGTAGTGAAAGAACGGCTTCTGGTTCTGATTCACTGCAGCCTTGATGTCTCTGACCCAGGCGACCGTTTCTGCGTCCCTACTCTGGTCGATAACAAGCGCACCCATGGTGAACCATTCTGATGCCCCTTTAGGCGCGGCCGGTGCGACGGATCGGATGCCTGGGTCACCCGCCTCGTCGATAAAGATCACGTAACCTGGCTGCTTTGGCATGGCCCCTCCTGTGAACAGCTAGAGACAGGCGCAACCAAGAGTCGAGTCCCGACCGCACTTCAAGCAAGTGGCTAGAAGTTCGTCAAACCGAGGAAGTCCGACATCCATTGACGTTCCTCATCTGAGGGGTCGTAAGCTACGCCGCCCCCCGCAGCTTTCCAGTACCTCGGAAATTGCACTTCATCGTGGAACGCCAGCTCGGCCGCCAGATAGAGCATCCACACTCCGCCTCTAAGGCTGCCGATTATGAAGCTCAAAGCCTGATCATTTGGGCTGTAGGGCGATAGTTGCTCAAAGGCGGCGTGGGTGGGGCCAACATGCACGAACTCTTCGCTCAACATGCCGTAGTATCGACCGAGTGGGGGGAGCACCTTACTCGCCCAGCCGATGCACTTGGTCGACCTCAGGGTTCCCGCGTGGAACTCATTCAACGCAGTCGGGACATGGCTTAACGCAATTATCGTAGCGATCGTTTCTACGAACGTTCGAGCCAATATACCATACTGCCTGCGGTAACCGTGCCGTGCCACTTCAATGCTCGCCAGATAAGTATATGACGCGCTTGAGAATAGGCGAGAGACGGTTGCCTTGTACCCCGCGTCGTCGAGACGATGCAGGTGCCGTGTGACGAGACCTTGGGCCGCCCCAAAAAGTGCGCTGCAAGCGGCGAGGTCGTTGCGAGAAACTTGGTCAAACGAGCGCCGGATTTTTGGCCCGTCGCGACTGAGCTGGTTCAGGATCATGTCCTTGGTGGTAAAGACCACTCGCTGTTTTTCCGGGTCTATCCGAGCGGAAGCGATGTTGCCGGAGGCTACCAACTTTTCCCGACGCCGAACTGCACGTCTTCTGGACTGTCTGTTCACGGGCTTCACTTCAATGGCCACTGGCTCAATCCGAGACCCAAGGGGAGGAAACTTATAGACCAGCGCTTTCAGACTTGGACAGTCTTCAGTCTGGCAAATTCCATTTGCAAGGCGCTCTAGCAAAGAGCGCTCTAAATATTCATTGGCGTATAGCCGCCCCATATGTCCCACTCGAAACAGACGCTCTACTAACCTAGCGTGCCGTCTGATCCGGCTGCTGGTGGCGAAAAGCGTCCCTCGCCCATGATGCCGCCCCAGCCCCTTCCCTCCCGCCCTCAAAAATGATCGAACGTCGCGCCACACATTACGGCCAACGGCGGACAAACCATGATCTGGCGCATCCACGTCGAACCCTTCACCCGCCCGCTCTTCTTCGCCTGGTCGCGGCTGACGCGCGGCAAGACGCTGGGCGTGCGGGCGGTGGCGGTGGATGCGGAGGGGCGGGTGCTGATGGTCCGGCACACCTATCTGGCCGGCTGGTGGTTGCCGGGCGGCGGGGTGGATCGGGGCGAGACGACCCAGGCCGCCGTGGTGCGTGAACTGCACGAAGAGGCCGGGCTGATCGCGCGGTCGGCGCCGCGCCTGGTCTCGATCCATTCCAACGACCGCTTCTTTCCCGGCGACCATGTCGTCGTCTTCCGCCTGGACGACTTCGACCGGGGCGAGCGCACCAGTCATGGCGAGATCGCCGAGGTCGGCTGGTTCTCGCCCTCCGACCTGCCCGCCGACACGAACCGGGGCTGTCGCGCGCGTCTGGCCGAAATCTTCGACGGCGCCCCGGTCGATCCCGACTGGTGAGGCCCGCCGCCGTCTCCTCCCTGCTTTGCGGGGAGGTGGCGCGGCGCGTCTTCGCGCCGTGACGGAGGGGTTCTGCACCGCATCACCGGCGCCTGTGGGACTTCAAGAGCCCCTCCACCGCTACGCGGTCCCCCTCCCAACGCTGTGGGGAGGAGACGTGTGCGTCCGCATCTGACGCAGGCGCGTGCCAGCGTCCGCCCATGACCCAAGCCGCCCCCGTCTATCGCGTCCGTTCGCAGCAAGTCTGGGACCTGGCCCGCGACGACTATCTGGCGGGCGAGCCGGCGCGGGTCGTCTGCCGCCGCTACGACCTGGGCCTCTCGGCCTTTCGCGTTCGCGCCCGCAAGGCGGGCTGGCGACTACAGGATCAGGACGATCCCGACATGTATGATCCCGCCGTCGAGCTTGAGGACATCGAGGACATCGACCTGTCGGCCATGGCCCTGTCGGCGCGGCGTCGCCTGCAACTGTCGCTGATGGACGGCGAGGCGACCGAGGCCCTGCGCTGGCTCAAGATCTTCGAGACCCTGTCGTCCATCGCGCCCGAAACGCCCGCCGAAACCCAGAATGTGCACAGATTGCACTCTGATTTTTCGCCCGCCGCGTCCGATCTGGACGATCTGGACGAAGTGCACACTTTGCACCCCGTTTTCGACGACGCCGGGTCCGAACTGGACGAAGTGCACAGATTGCACCCTGTTTTGACGCCGCCCGCCCCTCAACCCCTGAACCGCGCCGAGCGCCGCCGTCTGCGTCGCGCCGGCCGCCTCAAGCCGCCCTCCGCATCCGGCGAAAGCCGTGCTAGCCAGGGGCCATGAACCCGTCCCTGCTCGCCATCCTCGTCGTCATCCTGGCCGGCGGCGCCACCGCCCTCCAGGCGCCGACCAACGCCAAACTGGCCACGGCGGTCGCCTCGCCGGTCAACGCGGCCTTCATCTCCTTCGCGGTCGGCACGACCGTGCTGGGGATCGTGGCCGCCCTGATGCATACGCGGCCGGACTTCGCCGCCACCCGCGCCCTGCCCTGGTACGCCTGGCTGGGCGGGGTCTACGGCGCCTGTTTCGTGGTCGCCGCCGCCTGGGGCGTGCCGCGCCTGGGCGTGGCCATGACCATCACCCTGATGGTCGGGGGCCAGCTGCTGCTCAGCCTGATCCTCGACCATTTCGGCGCCCTAGGCGTGCCGCGCCAGCCGCTGAACATCGGCCGCATCGCCGGCGTGGGCCTGGTTCTGGCGGGCGTCCTTCTGGTTCGGCGGTCGTGAGCCTATATCCCCCCGGATGACCGAGGAGACGCTCGATTCGAACCTGACGGCCGCCGCCCTGATCGCCGACGAGGCGCGTCGCGCGCCGGACAAGCCGGGCGTCTATCGCATGTACGGCGAGGACGGGTCGTGCCTGTACGTCGGCAAGGCCAAGTCGCTGAAGAAGCGCATCGTCCAGTATGCGCAAGGGCGCTTCCACACCCAGCGCATCGGCCTGATGGTGGCCCAAACCCGGTCGATGGAGCTGGTCGTCACCGCCTCCGAGACCGAGGCCCTGCTGCTGGAATCCAACTTCATCAAGAAGCTGAAGCCGCGCTTCAACGTCCTGCTGCGCGACGACAAGTCCTTCGCCGAACTGATGATCCGCAGCGACCACCGCGCGCCCCAGGTGAAGAAGCATCGCGGCGCCCATGTCACCCCCGGCCACTATTTCGGCCCCTTCGCCTCGACCTGGGCGGTCAACCGAACGCTGAACACGCTGCAGAAGGCCTTCCTGCTGCGCTCCTGTTCGGACAGCGTCTACGAGACCCGCACCCGGCCCTGTATGCTGCACCAGATCAAGCGCTGCTCGGCCCCCTGCACCGGCCTGATCAGCCTTGAAGACTACGGCGAACTGGTCACCGAGGCCGAACAGTTCCTGCGCGGCAAGTCGCGCGCCGTCATCGGCCGCCTGTCGCAGGAGATGCAGGCCGCCTCCGACGCCATGGACTTCGAACAGGCCGCCCGCGTCCGCGACCGCATCCGCGCCCTGTCCGCCATTTCGATGGAGAACTCCGTCAGCGCCGACAGCGTGGCCGAGGGCGACGTCTTCGCCCTGCACTCCGACGGCGGCCAGGCCTGCGTCCAGGTCTTCTTCTATCGCGCCGGCCAGAACTGGGGCGGCCGTGCCTATTTCCCGCGCGTGGACAAGACCGACACTGACCCGGAGATCCTGGCCGCCTTCCTGGGCCAGTTCTATGAGGACAAGCCGATCCCGCGACTGATCCTGTCCAACGTCCGCCCGCACGAGCTGGAGCTGCTGGAAGAGGCCTTCTCGATGAAGGCCGACCGCAAGATAGAGATCGTCCGGCCCCAGCGCGGCGAGAAACTGGCCCTGGTCGATCACGCCCTGACCAACGCCCGCGAGGCCCTGGGCCGCCGCCTGGCCGAAAGCTCGGCCCAGGGCAAGATCCTGGACGAGGTCTGCGAGGCCTTCGGCCTGGAAACCCGGCCCGAGCGGATCGAGATCTACGACAACGCCCATATCCAGGGCACCAATGCGGTCGGCGGCATGGTCGTGGCCGGCCCCGACGGCTTCCAGAAGTCGCAGTATCGCAAGTTCAACATCCGCGGCGAGGACCTGACCCCCGGCGACGACTACGGCATGATGCGCGAGGTGATGCGCCGCCGCTTCGCCCGCCTGGTCAAGGACGAGGAAGAGGGCGAGGACGCCGTCCGCCCCGACCTGCTGCTGATCGACGGCGGCGCGGGTCAGCTGGCCGAGGTGCTGGCGGTCCTGGCCGACCTGGGCCTGGACGACATCGCCGTGGTCGGCGTCGCCAAGGGGCCGGACCGCGATGCGGGGATGGAGAAGTTCTTCATGCCCGGCAAGCCGCCCTTCATGCTGCCGCTGAAGTCCCCGGCCCTCTACTACCTCCAGCGGCTGCGCGACGAGGCCCACCGTTTCGCCAACGGCGCCCACGCCAAGCGACGCTCGATGGACATCAAGAAGAACCCCTTGGACGAGATCGAAGGCGTCGGCCCCGGCCGCAAGAAGGCCCTGCTCCACGCCTTCGGCTCCGCCAAGGGCGTCGGCCGCGCCTCGGTGTCGGACCTGGTCAAGGTGGACGGCATCAACCAGCCCCTGGCCGAACGCATCCACGCCTTCTTCAGGAAGAGCTGACCCGCCTCACCATTCCAGCAGGGTCAGACCCGGGATGTCGCGAAAGTCGTCGGCATTGCAGGTCACCAGGGTCGCGCCCGAAGTGATCGCCTGCGCCGCGATCATCCGATCCAGCACCTTGCGACGCGAGAAGCCGCAGATCTCGACGATCGCGCGATAAGCCTGCGCCTCGGCTGACCCGAACGGCAGGACCGGTACGGCGTCCAGCAACGCGTCGAGCCTGGCGCGCCGGTCATCGGCGTTCACGTCCGGACGGCCAAGATCGGCTTCAAGCTCTACGCGGCTTATGACCGACAGCAGAAGCGGCGGGTCCAAGGCATCCACCTTCGCATCGATCAGCGCATCGCCATCCCGCAGGTGGATGGCGACATTGGTGTCGAGCAAATAGGCCATGCCTAGAGACCCGGCCGTTCCGGTATTTCGACCTCGTGGCGGACCCCGATGCTTGAAGGCTTGGGCAGGCTGCGCAGCTTGGCCAGCATCTCCTTGACGGACTTCTGCTTGGGCGAAATCGTCACGACATCCCCCTTGCGCTCGATCTCGACCTCGACGCCGGGGCCGAACGAGATTTCCTTGGGCAGGCGCACGGCGTCGCTGTTGCCGCTGCGGAATGTTCGACTGGTGACAGCCATGGCGCGCTCCTTCGTATAGACACGTATACACGATTTATCGGCGGCGCTCAAAGCGCTACAGGCGCAGCATGAGCGATATCGAAGACGAACTGACCGCCGGCTATCGCCGTTTCCGGGCCGAGCATTGGCCGACGGCCCACGCCGAATATGAGGCCCTGGCCCAGGGGCAGAAGCCGCACACCCTGATCGTGGCCTGTTCCGACAGCCGCGCCGATCCGGCCCTGATCTTCGACGCCGCCCCGGGCCAGCTGTTCGTGGTCCGCAACGTCGCCAATCTGGTGCCGCCCTACGAGCCTGACGGTCGCCTGCACGGCGTGTCGGCGGCGCTGGAGTTCGGGGTCAAGGTGTTGAACGTCAAACGGATCGTGGTCATGGGCCACGCCCACTGCGGCGGGGTCAACGCCATGCTGAACGGCGCGCCGGATAGCTGCGCCGACTTCGTCGCCCCTTGGGTCGCGCAAGGCACGCCCGTGGTCCAGCACGTCGCCGAGACCGTCGCGCCGGATCAGCTGGAGCGCGCGGCCGAAGAGGCCATCGTCCGGCTGTCGATCCGAAACCTGCGCACCTTCCCCTGGATCGCCGAGCGCGAGGCCAAGGGCGAGTTGGAGCTCAGCGGCCTGCACTTTGGCATCGCCGAGGGCGCCCTGACCGTCATGACCGACAAGCCCCGGTTCGAACCGTTGGCCTGACCGGCGAACCGTGTCACACCCGGCGCGTTGAAACGGACATGACCATGACAGCCGCCCACCGCGCCAATCCCATCCCCAACATCCTGACCGGCCTGCGCCTTGTGGCCGGGGTGGTGATGTTCGCCATGATGGCCGGCGCGGCGCCGGGCGCGCTGGAGGCCTGGCTTTCGCCGGAAACCCAGGGGCGTTTCAGCGTCTGGGCCTTCTGGATCTTCGTCATCGCCGCCTCGACCGACTGGGTCGACGGCTTCCTGGCCAGACGCTGGAACTCTACCACGCGTTGGGGCGCCATTCTCGATCCGATCGCCGACAAGGTGCTGGTGACGGGCGCCATCCTGGGCGTTCTGGCCTCGGGTTCGCTGCCCGGTATCGCCCTGCCCTGCGGTCTGATCCTGTTCCGGGAGTTCGCGGTTTCCGCCCTGCGCGAGACCATGGCCGGGCGGATCGAGCTGCCCGTCACCCTGGCGGCCAAGTGGAAGACGACGGTTCAGATGGTCGCTCTGGCCGCCCTTCAGCTGACCCTGTTGTGGGACGCCCTGGGCCTGCAGAATCCTGACGGCTCGCCGCTGGCCTGGCAGCCGGCGTTCGAATCCTTCGCCATCTTCCTGATCTGGTTCGCCGCCATCATCACCCTGTGGACGGGCTGGCAGTACTTCAGCGAAGCTCGTCGCCAGATGAAGGATCTCTAGGGCCGCAGCGTCAGACCGACCGGCGTGGCCTCGAAGGCCGACAACCGGCCCAGATAGCTCATGCCCAGCAGGGAGTATTCGAGGCCCTGCTCCACGACCAGCGCCTCGACCTCGTCCACCCGCGCCCCGGCGACCGAGACCGATTTCAGCTGAACCGGGGCGGCGCGCACCACGCCCGAGGCTGTCTGGACGCGGCCGGTGAAATCCGCCGGTTCGGGATCGACGCCCAGGCGCAGGGCGTCCGCCCGCGTTAGGGCCACGACGCTGGCGCCGGTGTCCACCAGCACCCGCACCGCCCGACCTTCGATCTTGGCCTGGGCCCAGTAGTGACCATCCGCGCCCTTGACCACCTGGGCGTCCGTGCCTGACGCCGAGGCGGTCGAAGCCGCGACCACGGGCGTCGCCGCCTGGGCCGCGCCGTCCCCCTCCAGATGCCGGATCGTCAGCGCCGTTCCGAACGACGCCATGAGGGCGACGCCGAGCACGATGACGGACTGGAAATCGATACGAGCCATGTCGCCGGTCTAAGGCGCCAGCGTTTGGATGCCGTGAAACGACGTGGCTGACGAAAGCTTAAACCCCGAACCGCGCTAGCCCAGTTTGGCCGGATCAACCTGAGACCGCCGCGTGGGCAGGTCGGCCATGACCGCCGCGCGTTCGTCGTCGCTGAGCGCGCGCCAGCCGGCGATCTCCTTCAACGTTCGGAAACAGCCCAGGCACAGGCCGCTCTCGCCATCGACGACGCAGACCATGACGCAAGGCGTGGCGATGGCCTTGGGCGGTCCCGGCCTGCTCGGGATGGGGACGCTCATTGTGACACGGACGCGAAATACACTCCGACTCCTGACGAATAAATTTGCAAATTCACGAAACCGTCTTATATTGCCTCATGACGCGAAACGACTGACGGTGGAATCCCATTGGTACGACGCGTCTCTTTTCATCGTTCTGCGAAAGGAGACGCCAAGATGAACGATAAGGAGCGTAACCTCCAACACGCCATGATGTCCTTCGCCCTTTGGGGCGGGATGCTGGTCAACAGTCGGCATATGCCGTCGAACTCCAGTCGGGTGGTCAGCCATCCGTCGAACTTCGTACCCTATACGATCAAGAAACGCTGACGGCCCTTTTCGGCCCAAGCCTGGAAAAAGCCCCGGTCTCGGCCGGGGCTTTTGCAATTCCGGACTTGCCTGACGCGGCGTTCGCAGCCGATGACGGACGCGAACACGGAGACGACACATGGGCCTGATCGCCGAAGACCGCCAGGGTTCGATCCTGATCTGGACGCTGGACCGCGAGGCGCGTCTGAACGCCCTGCCCGACCTGACCGACGGCGACGAGGTGGCGGCGGCGTGCGAGCGGGTCAACGCCGATCCGTCGATACGCTGCGTGGTCCTGACCGGCGCAGGGCGGGCCTTCTCCGCCGGCGGAGACCTGACGGCCATGCGCGACCGTCGCGACCTGTTCGAGGGGTCGGGCGCCGCCATCCACGAACGCTATCGTCGTGTCGTCCACCGGATCGTGCGGTCGCTGTACGGGCTGGAGGTTCCGCTGATCGCCGCCGTCAACGGGCCGGCCATGGGGCTGGGCTGCGACATCGCCGGCCTGGGCGACATCCGGATCGCTTCGGATCGCGCCAGCTTCGGCGTGCCGTTCCTGAAGCTGGGCATCATTCCCGGCGACGGCGGGTCGTGGCTGCTGCCGCGCAATATCGGCTATGCCCGCGCCGCCGAGATGCTGTTCACCGCCCGATCCATCGACGCCGCGACGGCCGCAGAATGGGGCTTGGTCAATCGCGTGGTCGCCCATGACAGTCTGATGGACGAGGCCCTGACCACCGCCGCCCAGGTCGCGGCCCAGCCGCCGCACGCCCTGCGCATGGCCAAGACCCTGTTGCGCCAGGGGCGCGACACGACCTTCGATCAGATGCTGGAGATGTCGGCGGCCATGCAGGCCCTGGCCCACCTGACCGAGGATCATCAGGAAGGCGTCGCCGCCGTGCTGGAAAAGCGGCCGGGCGATTTCACCGGCCGCTGATGCACTCGCGTTCTACTGGGTGCGCATCGCCTGGTTGGGACCGACGCCAGCGGCGACGGCGCGCTTGGCCCCGGCGGTCTCGCCGGGCTTCATGAACTTGACCAGCACCCGCTGACCGATCAGCAGGGGTGCGTCGCCGGCCGAGGCGACCACCTCGACCACCCGCTCGTCGGTGCGCTGCGACGGATCGTCGGAGGCCAGCTTGCGGGCGCCGAACACCGCCGCACGACGCATCACCGCGCCGATATAGACCTTGGTGGCGTCGCCTTCGGGGCTGATCTCGACGGCCTGGCCATCGGTCAGGTTGGGCAGGTCGCTCTCGACCACCTCGGCGCGGACGATGCGCGGGGCGTCGGGCTCCAGGTCGAACATGTTCGAGACATTCAGGGTCGAGGCGCCGGCGCCGGGGTTGGCGTAACGGCGCACGATCCGGCCGTCGCTGGGCGCACGGATGATCGTCAGTTCCTGATCGTAACGCGCCTGGTTCAACTGGGCGCGGGCGGTCTGGACGGCGGCGGTCTGGGAACCAAGGCGCGCCTGGGCGGTGGCGATCTGGTCTTCGGCCTGGTCCATGCGCTGGGCGGCGACGAAGTTGGTGGCGACCAGCCGTTGCAGACGATCGCGTTCGCGCTGGGCCGTGCGAATATCGACGCGGATCTGGGCCAGCTGGCTCTCGGCCTGGAACACGGCGGCCTGGGCGCTTTGCACCGCCAGCCGGGCCTCGTCGTCCTCCTGGCGGGCCAGGATCTGGCCGGCGACGACGCGGTCGCCCTCCTGCACCAGAACGTCGCGCACGATGCCGCCGCGACGGGCCGCGATCTGGATGATCCCGCCCTCGACATCGACCTTGCCGTTGGCGATGGCGGCATAGGGGCTCTCGACCTTGGTGGCCGCCGCCTTCTCCTGCTCGACCTTCTTGGTCTTGGCGGCGGACTGGAACAGCATGAAGCCGACCACCAGCACGATCACCAGCAGCAGGCCGATCCAGGTGCGTTTTTTCTTCAGAAAGCCGGGCATTGGCGTGTCGTCCTAAGAGGAGAATTCGTCGTGTCGGTTAGTGGGACGCCAGGATGGCGTTCGGATCGGGGATGCGGCGCTGGTCGTCCAGGATCTTGCCGTCCTCGATATGGATGACCCGGTCGGCCCAGGCCTCCAGGCGCGGATCGTGGGTCACGCAGATCACGGCGGCGCCGTGTTCGGTGGCGGCGCGACGCAGCAGCTTGATCACCACCTGGCCGTTCTCGCCGTCCAGAGCCGAGGTCGGTTCGTCGGCGAACAGGATCTTGGGATCCTTGGCCAGGGCGCGGGCGATGGCGACGCGCTGCTTCTCGCCGCCGGACAGGGCCGCCGGCCGCTGGTGCAGGCGATGGCCCAGGCCGACTTCTTCCAGCGCGGTCGTGGCGCGTTTCCTGGCCTGGCCGGAGGTCAACCCCTGGAACTTCAGCACCGTCTCGACCTGCTGCAGCGCCGTCAGTGCGGGGAACAAGTTGAAGCCCTGGAAGATGAAGCCGCAGTTATCCAGCCGGAACTTGTCGATCCGGCCCGAGGACAGTTTCCACAGGTCGTCCACGTCCAGCACGTCCACTCGACCCTCTTCGGGTTTCAGCAGGCCGGACAGGGCCGCGATCAGGGTGGACTTGCCCGAGCCGGACGGCCCCATGACCATGGTCAGGTCGCCGTGTCTGGCGTCGAAATCGACGCCCTTCAACACCTCGACCCAGGCTTTGCCGGATTTGAACCGCTTGACCAGGCTCTTGGCCTCGATGGCGAAGTCGCCGTGCTTGCCGTGAACCTTTGTATGCCCAGAACTCATGTCGGTCATCGCAGCAGGTCCGCCGGTTGGCTGTTCTTGAGGATGCCCAGCGAAAGCAGGCCCGACACCATGGCGATGGCGATCAGGCCGATCCCCACGACGATCAACAAAGACAGCGGCAGGGCGATAATCACCGCCCCCATCATCGCCAGCAACGACACCAGCCAGGTCAGGACGATGGCCGCGATCACGCCGACGACGCCGACCCAGAAGCTGAGTTCGACCACGATCCGGCGGAGGCTGCCCATGCTGACGCCCAGGGCGCGCAGCGAGGCGAATTCCTTGATATTGGCCATGATGGCGCCGCGCAGGGTCTGCCAGGTGATGGCGACGCCGATGATGATGCCCAGCACGACGCAGCCGCCGATGATGATGACCAGAATGCCTTCCTCGAACATCGCGCCGGCGTTGGCGTCGGCCAGTTGCTGCTTGGTCCAGGCCTTCCACTGGCCGGCGCCCATGGCGTTCAGCTGAGCCACCACGACGGGCGCGCGGGCCGGATCGCGCAGTTTGACCATCAGGGGGCCGACGCGCGGGCCGGTGGACGCCTGGCCCAGCATCCGCAGGGTGTCGCGCGACATGACCACGCCCGGCTGCATCATGTTGGGATAGCCGCGCGTCACGCCGACCACGGTAACGGTCTGGCCGTTATACAGCGCCTTGTCGCCCAGCTTGACGCCCAGGGTCGTCAGCGCCGTCTCGTCCACCGCGACGGTGTAGGGTTGGCGAAGCGCATCGACCAGCTCCTGGGAATAGTCGGTCGGGATCGTCACCGAACCCGGACGGGTGTCGATGATGCTGGCCTGCACGAACTTCTGACGCGCCGCGCCCTGGCTGGCGTTGTCGGCCTGGCTCTTGGTCGGATCGACGTTCTTGATGTTCTGGAAGGTGCCGCCGTCGCCGTCCAGCGGCATGACCTCGACCACTTCGGGATGGTTGTAGGCCAGGGGAATGAAGCGACGCGGCACGCCCGACGGTCCGCCGATCAGGCTCTTGGCCCCGGGCTGCATGATGAACACGTCGGCGTTCGACCGTTCGATGGTCGCGGTGAACCCCTTGCCGATGCCGATGAAGACACCCGTCATCGCCAGGACCAGCAGACCCGAAAGGGCCAGGGCCATGACCGCCGCCATATAGCGGCGCCACTCGAACAGCAGTGTTGAAAGCGCAAGCGACATCGTCGTCGATAAACCCCCGGTACGTCCGCCTATCTGAGCGTGAGCCGCCTCACCGCCAAGTTAAATCGGGGTAAGGGTTCCGCCTCCCAGACATTGCGGGTTCGAAATCAGGGGATTAAGGGCGTTGCAGCCTATTGGCGCCGGCCCTCTATCGGCGTTAGTTACAAGATAACAGATGGGACAGCCGTCCCACGCTCCGGGAAACACGCCTCCATGTCTCTGCCCTCGCTTCGTCTCACCGCCTCGCTGATCGCCCTGGGCGCCGCGACCGCCGTCCTGTCGGCCCCCGCCACGTCCGCCCGCGCCGACGAAGGCATGTGGACCTTCGACAACTTCCCCATCGCGACGGTGAACGAGAAATACGGCACCAACATCGACCAGGCCTGGCTGGACCGCGTGCGCAACGCCGCCGTCCGTCTTCAGGGCTGCTCGGCCTCGCTGGTGTCGAACGAAGGCCTGGTGCTGACGAACCACCACTGCGTCGTGTCCTGTATACAGGACCTGTCCACGGCCGAGAACGACTACGTCAAGAACGGCTGGATGCCCGCCACCCGTGAAGAAGAGAAGAAATGCCCCGGCCAGACGGCCGAAATCCTGACCGACATCGTCGATGTGACCGACCGCGTCACGGGCGCCGGCGCCGGGCTTGAGGGCGCCGCCTTCGTCCAGGCCCGCGCCGCCGAGATCGACAAGATCCAGAAGGAGACCTGCGGCGACGACCAGAAGCTGACCTGCCAGGTCATCAGCTTCTACCGCGGCGGCCAGTACAAGCTGTACAAGTTCCGCAAATATGACGACGTGCGCCTGGTCTTCGCACCCGAGTTCCAGGCGGCCTTCTTCGGCGGCGACCCGGACAACTTCAACTTCCCGCGCTACGCCCTGGATGCCGGCTTCCTGCGCATCTACGAGGACGGCAAGCCGGTCGCCACGCCGAACCACCTGACCTGGAACGCCAATGCGCCCAAGGAGGGCGACGTCACCTTCGTCGCCGGCAACCCCGGCTCGACCCAGCGCCTGTTGACCATGGCCCAGTTGGAGGCCCTGCGCGACCAGCAGATGCCGCTGACCCTGATCCAGTCGTCGGAACTGCGTGGGCGCCTGCTCGAATATTCGACCACCGGCGAAGAGGCCAAGCGCGTCACCGTCGATCCGCTGTTCGGGTTGGAGAACAGCTTCAAGGTCTTCTACGGCCAGCAGGGCGCCCTGACCGATCCGGCCTTCATGGCCACCAAGCGTTCGGAAGAACAGGAACTGCGCCAGCGCGTCGCCGCCGACCCCGCCCTGGCCCAGCGCATCGGCGACCCGTGGGCCGATCTGGAGCGCGTTTCGACCGCCCAGCGCGACCTGTACCTGCCCTACCGCCAGCTGGAATCGGCGGCGGGCCAGCGCTCGTCGCTCTATAGCTACGCCAAGGCCATCGTCCGTGCGTCCAAGGAACGGGCCAAGCCGGTCGCCGAACGCCGCGCCGGCTATTCGGACGCCGACATCGCCTCGCTGGGCCGCCGCCTGGCGGCCGAGACGCCGATCTCGACCGATCTGGAGAAGGTCTTCGTCGATTTCTGGCTGTCCAAGACCCGCGAATACCTGACCGTGGACAACGCCAACGTGAAGGCGCTGCTGGGCAAGGAAAGCCCGGAACAGGTGGCCGAGCGCCTGATCGACGGCACGCGTCTGGCCGATCCGGCCTTCCGCGCCCAGGCCCTGGCCATGACGCCGGAGCAGTTGGCCGCCTCGGGCGATCCGCTGATCGCCTTCGCCTTGGCCAATGACGACGCGGCCCAGGCCGTGCGCACCCAGTGGGAATCGGCCGTGTCCGGCCCGACCAGCCGCGCCGGCGAAAAGATCGCCCAGGCCCGGTTCGCGGTTTACGGGACCAACCTGTATCCCGACGCGACCTTCAGCCTGCGCCTGTCCTATGGCCAGGTGAAGGGCTGGACCTATCGCGGCGTGACGGTGACGCCCTTCACCGAGATCGGCGGCCTGTATGAGCGCAACACCGGCGCCGAGCCCTTCAACGCGGCCGAGGACTGGCTGGCGGCCGAGGGCAAGGTCAACAAGTCGACCGTCTATGACTTCGTCTCGACCAACGACATCATCGGCGGCAACTCGGGCTCGCCCGTGATCAACGCCAAGGGCGAAGTCATCGGCGCGGCCTTCGACGGCAACATACACTCGCTGGGCGGCAGCTTCGGCTACGACCCCGAGCTGAACCGCACGGTGACGGTCTCGACCGCCGCCATCACCGAGGCCCTGCGCAACGTCTACAACCAGCCGCGCCTGCTGCGCGAACTGGGCGTTCGGCGGTAAGACGAAAATCCTTCTCCCCTCGGGGGAGAAGGTGGCTCGCGTTAGCGAGACGGATGAGGGGGCTGGTTGACCCAGACCCCCTTTTTCCGTTTTGAAGGCGGATAGAGCCCCCTCATCCGAGCCCTTCGGGCCCACCTTCTCCCCCGAGGGGAGAAGGATCAGGAGTAGTTTCATGCGCCTCGCCCTTCTCGCCTCCGCCGCCGTCCTCGCCTTCGCCGCCACGTCCGCGCACGCCGAAGAAGGCATGTGGACCTACGACAACTTCCCCATTGCCCGCGCCAACCAGGCGCTGGGAACGACCATCGATCAGGCCTTCCTGGATCGTGTCCGCCTGTCGTCCGTGAAGTTCGGCGGTTGTTCGGCGGGCGTGGTGTCGGGCCAGGGCCTGGTGATGACCAACAACCACTGCGTCGCCACCTGCGTCGCCAACCTGTCCACGCCCCAGGTCAACTACGCCGAGACCGGCTTCACGCCGAAGTCGCGCGAGGAAGAGCTGAAATGCCCCGGCGCGACCGCCGAGATCCTGACCGACATCTCGGACGTGACTGAGCGGATGCACAAGGCCGGCGCCGGTCTTGAGGGACAGGCCTTCACCCAGGCGCGCGACGCCGAGGCCGGCCGGATCGAGACCGAAGCCTGTGGCAATGACCCCAAGATCCGCTGCCAGGTCGTCAGCCTGTACCGGGGCGGCCAGTTCAAGCTCTACAAGTTCCGCAAATATTCCGACGTCCGCCTGGCCTGGGCGCCGGAGGATCGCGCCGCCACCTTCGGCGGCGACCTGGACAACTTCTCCTTCCCCCGTTTCGCCATCGATGCGGCCTTCATCCGCCTTTACGAGGACGGCAAGCCGGTCGAGACCCCGACCCATTTCGCCTGGAATCCGAACAAGCCGACCGAGGGCGAGGCTGTCTTCGTCTCCGGCAACCCCGGCTCGACCCAGCGCCTGCTGACGATGGACCAGCTGACCACCATCCGCGACGTGGTCCTGCCGCTGGACCAGCTGATCGCGTCCGAGCTGCGCGGCCGGTTGATCCGCTATTCGGAAGAGGGCGAGGACCAGGCCTTCATCGCCATGGACCCCATCGTCGGGCTTGAGAACACCTACAAGCGCGGCCGTGGCCGGATGGCCGCCCTGATCGATCCTGCCTTCATGGCCACGAAGGCCGAGCAGGAAGCGGACTTCCGCGCCCGCGCCGCCTCATCCGGCGTCGATCCCTGGACCAGCCTCAGCACGGTCCAGCCCATCGCCCGTGAACTCTATCCCTCCATGGCCTTGCTGGAAGGCGGAACCGGCCTGGGCACCACCTCGGTCGCCGGTGGATCGCAGCTGTTCGCCTGGGCCCGCACCCTGGTGCGCGGCGCCCAGGAGCGGGCCAAGCCGTCGGACCAACGCCTGCCCGAGTTCGCCGACAGCCGCCTGTCGGGCGTCGAATCCCGCCTGTTCGCCGAACGCCCCACCTATCCCGAGCTGGAGCAGATCCGGCTGGAGTGGTGGCTGTCCAAGACCCGCGAATGGCTGACGGTCGACAACCCTTCGGTCCGCACCCTGCTGGGCAAGGAAAGCCCCGAGACCCTGTCGGCCCGCGTCGTCGCCGGCACGACCCTGGCCGACCCGGCCGTGCGCCGCGCCTTGTGGACCGGCGGTCTCGCCGCCGTCCAGGCCTCGACCGACCCGATGATCCAGTACGCCCTGGCGATCGACGCCGACGCCCGCGCCGTGCGCGACGCCTGGGAGACGCGGGTCCAGGCCCCGACCGACCGCGCCTCCGAGCAGCTGGCCGCCGCCCGCTTCGCCGCCTATGGCGACGCCGTCTATCCCGACGCCACCGGCACGCTGCGGCTGACCTATGGCCAGGTCGAAGGCTCGGACGTTCCGGGCCAACGCTTCGCCGCCTTCACCACCTTCGCCGGCCTGTGGGACCGCGCCACCGGCGCCGAACCCTTCGCCGTCGCGCCCAAACTGCTGGCGGCCAAGGACCAGATCGATCCGAACGCCGTCATGGACATGGCCGTCTCGACCGACACCATCGGCGGCTCTTCCGGTTCGCCCGCCATCAACGCGAAGGGCGAGATCATCGGCGCCAACTTCGACTCCACCGTCCTGACCCAGCGCAACGCCTACGGCTACGATCGCGCCGTCAACCGCAGCGTCATCGTCACCACCCAGGCGGTGACCGTCGCTCTGCGCGACGTCTATGGCATGGACCATCTGGTGCGGGAGCTGGGCGTTTCCAGGTGAGCGAGATCGCCTTTCGCGCGGCGACACTCGACGACGTCGCCGCGCTTCATCCCCTGATCGAACGCGCCTATCGCGGCGAGACGGCCAAGGCCGGCTGGACGCACGAGGCGGACCTGCTGTTCGACACCCGCACCAGCGCCGAGGAACTGGCGGGTCTGATCGTCGATCCAGACCGGGTCATCCTGCTGGCCCATCGGGACGGGGTCCTGATCGGCTGTGTCCAGGTCGCCCGTGTCGGCGACGACCGGACCTACCTCGGCATGCTTACTGTCGAACCGACCCTGCAAGCCTCCGGCCTGGGCCGCCGCCTGCTCGCCGCCGCCGAGACCGAGGCCGTCTCCCGGTTCGGCGCGCGTCGCATGGAGATGACCGTCATCCACCGCCGCGCCGAGCTGATTGCCTGGTACGAACGACGCGGCTACCGCCCCAACGGCGAAACCCGGCCCTTCCCCGTCGCGCCGCCCCGGCCGGAGCTGGACTTCGTGGTGCTGGAGAAGGCGCTCTGACCTGATCCTTCTCCCAGTGGGAGAAGGTGGCCCGAAGGGCCGGATGAGGGTCGCGCGGTGGGCTAGGTCGCACCATCCGCCCCTCACCCTTTCGCGTTGACCGATCGCTGACGCTCTCGGACGCTCAAGCCCTCTCCCAATGGGAGAGGGAAGTTGCATTTAGCCCCTTGCAAAGCGGACACCATTGTCCATTTAAGCGCGTCACCATGTCGCGCCCTGCCCCCAAACCTGTCCGCAAGGACGCCGTCCACAACCGCGCCGCCGTGCTGGAGGCGGCGCGCGCGGTCTTCGGCGCGCACGGGCTGGACGCGCCGTTGGAGCTGATCGCCGAAAAGGCCGGGGTCGGGCGGGGCACCCTCTATCGTCACTTCGCCGACCGCACAGAACTGGCTCTGGCCGTGCTGGAAGCCGATGTCGCGGACCTGGGGCGGCGCACCGCCGAACAGGGGGACGATCCGTCCGTCTTCTTCTGGTTTCTGGACCGACTGGCCGAGGACATGATCCGCAACGCCGGGCTGGCGGGGGTCGTGCGGAACGTGCGGTCGCCGGATGCGCTTACCCCTTTGCGGCAGAGCTTGATGGAGGCGGGGGCCGCACCGCTGGCGCGGGCCCAGGCCGCCGGTCTGGTGCGAGAGGATTTGCGGCCGATGGACATCCGTCTGATCGCCACCCTGCTGGGCGCCGGCTTTCAGGGCGCCGACGCGGCCGAGCGGCAGGCCGTGTCGTTGCGGACCCGCGCGATCATCCTCGACGGACTGAAGCCTCGCGGGGAGGCGCGCTGATGGCCCGCAACAACTGGCACCTGCCGTGGGAACAGTATGTCGAGACGCTGAAGCCTCACGAGCGGCCGATGATGCCCGGCTCGCCCGCCACGCCGGATCATTCCTGGCCGATGCGGATCCAGTACGCCCTGACCGGCCTGCTGGTCGCCATGGTCGGGTCGCTGGGCAACGCCGCCGTCACCGCCAACATCCAGAACCTGCAAGGCTCGCTGGGGATCACCATCACCGAGGCCGCCTGGCTGCCGGTCGTCTTCGTCATGACCAACGCCTGCATGAACCTGATCCTGGTCAAGTTCAGGATGCAGTATGGGCTGCGGCTGTTCACCCAGATCTTCCTGGGCGCCTTCGTGCTGGTCTGCGCCGCCCACCTGTTCGTCGACAACTATCAGTCGACTCTTCTGGTGCGGGCCATCGCCGGCATGGCGGGGGCGGGTCTCAGCAGCTTGGGCTTTCTCTACATCATCCAAGCCTTCCCGGCGGCGCACCGGCTGAAGGGGCTGATCATCGGCATCGGCCTGGCCAGTTTCGCCGTGCCGATCGCGCGCCTGATCATGCCCAGCCTGCTTCAGCTCGGCGACTGGCGCGCCTTTTACCTTTACGAACTGGGCATGTGCCTGGTCGCCTGGGGCGCGGTGCAGGTGGTCAAGCTGCCGCCATCCGAGCGGCTGCGAGTGTTCGACCGGCTGGACTTTCTGACCTTCGCCCTGTTCGCGCCGGGGGTGGCCCTGCTGTGCGCCGCGCTGGGCCTGGGACGGATCGTCTGGTGGACGCAAGCGGCCTGGATCGGCTGGGCCCTGATCGGGTCCATCGTCCTGCTGACCGCCGCCTTCCTGGTCGAGCACAACCGCAAAAATCCACTGATCAACACCCGCTGGCTGACGGGGCCGGACCTGCTGCGCCTGTTTGGGGCGATCCTGCTGATCCGTATGGTGCTGACCGAACAGACCTCGGGCGCGGTGGGCTTTTTGACGGTCGTCGGCCTGGGACCGGATCAGCTGCATGGCCTGTTCGTCGTCATCCTGTTGTCGATGATCGCCGGCACCCTGGTCAGCGCCTTCACCCTGAACATGGAGAAGCTGAACAAGCCGATCGCCATCGCCCTGGCCCTGATCGCGGTCGGCGCCTGGATCGACAGCCATTCGACCGTTCTGACCCGCCCGGCCCAGCTCTATTTCAGCCAGGCCCTGATCGCCTTCGCCTCGGCCATGTTCATCGGCCCGGCCCTGATGATCGGCATCGCCAAGGTGCTGACCCAGGGCAAGCAGAACCTGATCAGCTTCATCGTCATGTTCAGCGTGCTTCAGAACGTGGGCGGCCTGGCTGGAGCGGCCCTGACCGGCACGCTGCAGATCGTCCGCGAGAAATATCATTCCAACCAGTTGGCGGCCGGCATCTCGGCCCTCGATCCGCAGGTGGCGTTGCGCCTGCGCCAGCTGTCGGGCGCCTATTCGTCCACCCTCACCGACCCTGCGTTGCTGAACGCCGAGGGGACAGCCCTGCTGAGCCGTCAGGTGACGCAACAGGCCAATGTGCTGGCCTATAACGACGTCTTTCTGGTCATCGCCGTGATCGCGGCCCTGGGCTGCGCCTGGGTGACCGTCACCCATCTTCGCCCGCGCTGGAAGGCGCGCCGCGACGCCAAAACGACCGACCGCGACGCCGCATCCCAGGCCGCCGCCGTCGCCGCCGCAGATTGAACCGAGACCCGCCATGACCGACGCCGCCCCGCCCGCCCCTGCACCTCAACCGGCCCCCGCCGCGCCGGCGCCCGCGCCCGCGCCCAAGAAGAATGTGCTGTGGGCCGTCATCGCCGCCGGGGTCGCCCTGCTGGGCGTCCTGATGGTGCTCTACGCCTGGCAGCTTCCGCCTTTCAAAGGCGCCGTCCAGCGCACCGACAACGCCTATGTGCGTGGCCAGGTGACCATCATCAGCCCGCAGGTGAACGGCTATGTGGTCCAGGTGCCGGTCCAAGATTTCCAGACCGTTCAACAGGGTCAACTGTTGGCCCAGGTCGACGACCGCATCTATCGCCAGCGGCTTGAACAGGCCGAGGCCAGTCTGCATTCGGCCCAGGCTGCTCTTTCCAACTCGACCCAGACCCAGGCGTCCGCGCGCGGTTCGGTGGCCCAGCAGCGCGCCTCCATCGCCGCCGCAGAGGCGACCCTGACCCGCGCCCAGGCCGACGCCAACCGCGCCCGCACCCTGAAGGCCGGGGGCTGGGTGGCCCAGGCCAATGTCGACATCGCAGAAGCCGCCCTGCGCAGCGCCCAGGCTCAGGTCGCCCAGGCCCGCGCCGCCGAGGGCATCGCCGAGACCGGCGTCACCTCCGCCGTGGTCGGCCGCGACAGCCTGGCCGCCGCCGTCGAGAACGCCCAGGCCGCCGTGCGCCTGGCCCAGATCGACCTGGCCAACACCCGCATCGTCGCCCCCCGCCCCGGCCGCCTGGGCGAGATCGGCGTGCGCCAGGGCCAGTATGTCACCGCCGGCGCCCAGCTGATGGGTCTGGTCCCCGACGTGGTCTGGGTGACCGCCAACATGAAGGAGACGCAGATGAAGAACATCCGCGTCGGCCAGCCGGTCGAGATCACCGTGGACGCGCTGGGCGGTCAGACCCTGCGCGGCCACGTCGAACGCATCGCGCCCGCCGCCGGCAGCGAGTTCAGCGTCATTCGCCCCGATAACGCCACCGGCAACTTCACCAAGGTCGCCCAGCGCATCCCGGTCCGCATCCGCATCGATCCGGGTCAGGAAGGGATGGACCGGCTGTCGCCGGGGATGTCGGTGGTGGCGAAGGTGAATACGGCGGGCTAATGCGCCGTTTCGGAACGCCTCGGTCGCCCTCGCGCTTCCTCTCCCATCAAGGGAGATCATCATGGACCGCGAACAGACTGAAGGCCGGGAGAAGAACGGGGCCGATCCGGCCGGCAAACCGGACGCCCTGACCTCCGACAAGGATACGAAGAAGGTCGGTCAGGCCGAGCGTCAGAGCGCGGGGCCGGATGGGCCGGACGCGACGGAGATCGGCGACACCTTCAAGAAGCAGCCCTGAGCCTTACGCTCTGCGGGGTGACAGGCTGGCGGCGAGCAGATGCACATCGTGCGCCCGCATCCGCTCGAAATTGCCAAGCCCAAGAGCCAAAGCACGCATGATCTCGTTCTGGCGCGTGTGTTCGGGATGGGCGGGCAAGGACGATTCCGCCCGCGCCAACTCCGCATCCAGTTCGGCCATCATATGGGCCAGTATTCCGTCGTTCATCTGATCCTCCATCGCGCCGCCGACCACCGAAAACGGTTAGAGCACGACGAGAACAAATGGGGAACACGCTGCGAGATCGAGACTGTGGATGATCGTCTCCTACCCATTTCATGGGGAGGTGACGCGGCGCGTCTTCAGCGCCGTGACGGAGGGGTTCTTACCGCGTCACAGGCGCCTGCGGGACTTCAAAAGCCCCTTCCACCGCTACGCGGTCCCCCTCCCCACAAGTGGGGAGGAGACGGCTTAAAGAAAAAGGGCCGGGCGATGCGTCGCCCGGCCCTTCGGTCTTATCGCTAGCGCGTAACGATCAGCTGTCGGCCTGCCAGCCGCCGGCCAGGGCGCGGAACAGGGCGATCTGGTAGGTGGTGACCAGGGCGTCCGATTGGGCCAGGGCCGCGTCGGCCGCCGCCTGGGTGCGTTCGGCATCCAGCACCAACAGGAAGCTGTCGGCGCCGGCGTTGAAGCGCAGGCGCGACAGGTCGGCGGCGCGGGCCGCCTGGTCGCGCGCCTCGGTCAGGGCCGCACGGCGGTCCAGCTCGTTGGCGTAGTTGGACAGGGCCGTTTCCGTCTCCTGCAGGGCCGTCAGCACCGTCTGGTCGAAGGTGGCCAGCGCGGCGTCCGAGCGGGCGCCGGCGGCCTTGATCTGAGCGCGGGCGGCGAAGACGTTGGGGAACGACCAGCTGATCAGCGGACCGAAGCTGAAGCGGAAGTTCTGGTCGTCGCTGATCTCGCCCGATTCCAGCGCCGTGGAGCCGATGGAGCCCCCCAGGCTGATCTGCGGATAGAGGTTGGCGGTCGCCACGTTCACGCGGGCGGCGGCGGCGGCCAGCTCGGCCTCGGCCTGACGCACGTCGGGACGACGCGCCAACAGGGCCGCACCGTCGCCGACCGGGATCGGCTGGGTCAGTTGCGGCGGACGAACGCAGGCGGCGGCGGCCTGGCTGGCCTCGGCGGGGGTGACCCCGGTCAAGGTGGCCAGGCGGAACAGCGCCTCGTTGCGGGCCGCGCGCAGGGTCGGCAAGGTCGCCGCCGTCTGAGCCAGGGCCGCGCGGGCGCTGGCCACGTCCAGCCCAGTGCCGGCCCCGCCGTCGAGCAGGGTCTGCGTCAGGTTGGCGGTGTTGCGTTGCAGCTCCAGCGTCCGTTCCGCCACCGCGATCTGCGCATTGGCCGAGCAGGTGTCGGCGTATGCGCGGGTCGTCTCGGCCGCGACCGTCACCTGAACCGTGGCCAGGGCGGCCTCGGCGGCGCGGGCGTCGGCGCGGGCGGCGCGGATGGTGGACTCCACCCGGCCGAACAGGTCGATCTCGTACGATGCCTGAAGACCGACGTCATAGGTGTCGATTTCGGGCGCGTCCTGACCGGCAGGCAGGCCCTGGACCGTGGCGGCCGAGCCGCGGCTGCGCTGGGCCTGGGCGCTGGTCGTCGTGGTCGGGAAGCGACCCACGCGGGCCTCCGACAGCGACGCCCGGACGGCGCGAAGGTTGGCGAAGGCGGCTTCGAGCTGGTTGTTCTCGGCGAAGGCCTGCTGGATCAAGGCGTCCAGCGTCGGGTCTTCATACAGCCGCCACCAGTCGTCGCGCGCTGCAGCGGTCGAGACGGTGGGGCTGGCCGAGCCGATGAAGCCTCCCGTCCCGGCGACGGGCAGGTCGGCAGGCGGCGCCTTGGGCCCGACCGCGCAGGCGGCGAGCAGGGCGCTCGACGCTGCGGCGGTCAGGAAGCTGAGGGTCTTGTTGCGGGTCATCAGATGTCCCCTCCCCGGCCGGTCGCGGGCGCCGGAGCGTTCGGATCGGTCAGATCGCTGGTTTCGTCGTAACGCTCGATCCGTTCAGGGTTCGAGGTCGGATTGGGCCTATGGCCTTGCGGAAGTTTCGAGGACAGCCAGCGGCTGACCACATAGAAGACCGGCGTGAAGATCAGGCCGAAGAAGGTCACGCCCAGCATGCCCGAGAAGACGGACGTGCCCAGCGATTGCCTCATCTCCGCGCCCGGCCCCGTGGCCAGCATCAGCGGCACGACGCCGAGGATGAAGGCAAACGAGGTCATCAGGATCGGACGCAGACGGGTCTTGGCGGCGGCGACCGCAGCCTCGAACCGGTTCATGCCCTGCTCTTCTTCCGCTTGCTTGGCGAACTCGACGATCAGGATGGCGTTCTTGGCGGCAAGCGCAATCAGAACGACCAGCCCGATCTGGACCAGGATGTTGTTGTCCAGACCCCGAAGGTTCACCCCGATGATCGCGGCGAGCAGACACATCGGCACGATCAGGATGACCGCCAGCGGAAGCGTGAACGCCTCATACTGAGCCGCCAGCACCAGGAAGACGAACACCACCGCCATCAGGAAGATGACCGTCGCGCCCGAACCGGCCGCCTTCTGCTGATAGGCCAGGCCCGTCCATTCGTAGGAGAAGCCCTGGGGCAGGGTCTGCGCGGCCATGTTCTCCATGATCTGCAGCGCCTCGCCCGACGACACCCCTGCCGCGGCATTGCCCTGAAGTTCGGCGGCCGGGAACAGGTTGTAGCGCACGATCCGCGCCGGACCGGAATCGTTCATCAGGTTGGCCACCGAGCCGATCGGCACCATGGCCCCCGACGACGACTTGGTCTTCAGGTTGGCGATGTCGGCGATGTCGTCGCGCGCCGTCGGCTCCGCCTGCGCCGTCACCCGGAAGGTGCGGCCCAGCATGTTGAAGTCGTTGACGTAGGACGAGCCGAGATAGACCCCCAGCGTGTCGAACACGGCGCTGGGCTGGACGCCCATCATCAGCGCCTTGTCACGATCGACGTCGGCGGTGATGCGCGGCGAGGCGGTGTTGTAGGTCGAGAAGACCTGGCTGACCTCGGTCGGCGCCTGGGCGGCCGCGCCCATCATGGCGAAGGTCGCGCCTTCCAGCGGACGGTAACCGGCGCCTTCACGATCCTGGATCATCATCGAGAAGCCGTTGCCGGTGCCCAGACCTTGGACGGCAGGCGGAGCGATGACGAAGATCTGCGCGTCCTCGATCTGGCCCGTTGCCTGGGTGATTGCGCCGGCCAGGGCCGCGGCGGCCTCTTCCTTGGTGCGATCCTCGAACGGATTCAGGCGCACGAAGATGGTGGCGGCGTTGGAGCCGAACGAGAAGCTGGAGCCGTCCAGGCCGGCGAAGGCGATGGCGCCGTCGACGCCCGGGGTCTGGCGGATGATGTCGCTGGCGCGGGTCATCACCGCTTCGGTACGGTCCAGCGAGGCGCCGGCCGGCAGCTGGATGACGCCGATCAGGAAGCCCTGATCCTGCTCGGGAATGAATCCCGAGGGCGTGTCGATCAGACGCCAGGCGGTCAGGCCCAGCAGACCGGCATAGATGATCAGCACCAGACCGACCGTGCGCACCAGACGCGCGGTCAGACGGCCGTAACGGTCCGACAGCCAGTCGAAGCCTTCGTTGAACTTACGTCCGGCCCAGCCGCCGTAATAGACGACCGTGCCCAGGACGCCCGGCTTGCGGGCATGTTCGTGGTCCTTCTTGTGCGGCTTCAGCAGCAGAGCGGCCATGGCCGGCGAAAGCGTCAGCGACACGAACAGCGAGATGACAGAGGCCGAGGCGATCACCACCGCGAACTGGCGATAGAAGATGCCAGGAATGCCAGGCACGAACATGGTCGGCACGAACACCGACACCAGCACCAGGCCGATGGCGATCAGAGCGCCGGACACTTCCTGCATCGACCGATAGGCGGCCTCCTTGGGCGTAAGCCCTTCGCTGATGGCACGCTCCACATTCTCGACCACGACGATGGCGTCATCGACGACGATGCCGACCGCGAGGACCAAAGCGAACAGGGACAGGGAGTTGATCGAATATCCCAGCGCCAGCTGCACCGCGAAGGTGCCGACCAGGGCGACGGGAATGGCGATGATCGGGATGATCGCCGCGCGCCAGGTCTGCAGGAAGACCATGATCACGATGACGACCAGGATGACGGCTTCGACCAGCGTATGCTGGACCGACTCCACCGAGGCGGCGACGAATTCGGTCGGATTGTAAGGCACGGAGATATTCATGCCGGCGGGCAGTTCAGCCTTCAGGGCATCGACCTCGGCCAGGACCCGGTCGGCGGTGCCCAGCGCGTTCGCGCCCGGCTGCTGAACGATCGCGACGCCGACGCCGCGCTGACCGTCGAAGAAGCCGCGAATGCCGTAGTCCTGGGCGCCCAGTTCGATCCGCGCCACGTCACGCAGATAGGTGACGCGCCCTTCGGCGTCGGTCTTCAGGATGACCTTGGAGAATTCTTCGGGATCGCTCAGACGGCCCTGAACCTGGACCGGCAGCTGGAATGAGGAAGCGTTGTTGGCAAAGGGCGGCTGGCCGATGGAACCGGCCGCGGCCTGGACGTTCTGGGCGCGCAGGGCGGAGACGATTTCGGGACCCGTCAGACCGCGCTCGGCCGCCTTGGCCGGGTCGATCCAGACGCGCATCGAATAGTTGCCGCCGCCGAACACCTGAACCGCGCCCACGCCTTCGATGCGCAGCAGGCGGTCCCGCAGCGTGGAGTTGGCGTAGTTGCCGACATAGTCGTTATCCAGAGTGCCGTCGGGCGACGTCAGGCCCAGGATCATCAGGAAGCCGCTCTCGGCCTTGTTGACCACGACGCCCGTCTGGCGAACCGCCTCGGGAAGGCGGGGTTCGGCAAGAGCCACCCGGTTCTGGACCAGCACCTGCGCGGAATCGAGGTCCGTTCCGGGCTGGAAGGTCACGGTGATCGCCACCGCCCCGTCCGAGGTGGACGAGGAGGTGATGTAGAGCATGTTCTCGACGCCGTTCACCTCCTGCTCGATGGGGGCGGCGACGGTCTCGGCCAGGGTCTCGGCCGAGGCGCCGGGATAGGCGGCGTTGATGGTGATCGTCGGCGGCGCGATCTCCGGATACTGCGACAGGGGCAGCAGCGGATAGGCGGCGACGCCGATGATCGTGATCACCACCGCGATCACGGCCGCGAAGATCGGCCGGTCGATGAAGAAGCGGGAGATGTTCATGGCTTAGCCGGCGGGAATGGAGTTGGCGAACGAGGCGCTGGACGCCGGGGCCGCCTGGGTGACCGGGGCTTGCGACGCATCGGCCGCGACCGGCTGGATCTGACCGTTCTTGGGCGTGACCTTCGAACCCGGCTGGGCCGCGCGTTGCAGGCCGGCGATGATGACGCGGTCTGTCGGGGCCAGGCCCGAACGGACGACGCGCAGACCCTGGACGATCGGGCCCAGCTGGACGGCCTTGTTCGTCACGGTGCCGTCGGCGTTGACCACGGCGACGGTGCGGCGGGCCTGATCCGTGCCGATGGCCGAATCCGGCACCAGCAGGGCGTCGTAGGCGCCGGCGCCGGCCACCTGGGCGCTGCCGAACATGCCGGGGCGCAGGAAGCCGTCGGCGTTGGGCAGGATGGCGCGCAGGCGGATGACGCCCGAGGCGGTGTCCACGGCGTTGTCCGAGAAGTCGAGACGGCCGGTGTGCTTGTAGGTGCTCTCGTCCTGCAGGCGGACGTTGACCGTCGCGCCCTGATTGGCGCCGCCCTCACGCAGATACTTCAGCAGGACCGCTTCCGAACCGTCGAAGACGAAGTGGATCGGGCCGCCCGAGATGATGGTGGTCAGGACGTCGCCTGCCGACGAACCGCCGGCGATGACATTGCCCGGATCGACACGACGGTCGGACACGCGGCCCGAGGTCGGCGCCGTGACGCGGGTGTAGTCCAGATTCAGACGCGCCGTGCGGACGGCGGCGTTGGCGGCGGCCAGATTGGCCTGGGCCGCATCGACGGCGGCCTTGTTGGAATCATATTCGGCCTTGGACACCGCCTGCGAGGCCAGCAAGGTCTCGCTGCGGGCCAGGTTGGCGCGGCTCAGCGTGACCTGCGACTGCATCTGGGTCACTTGGGCCTGGGCCTGGGCCAGAGCGGCCTGGGCCGGACGCGGGTCCAGGGTGAACAGCAGCTGGCCGCGCTGGACCATCTGACCGTCGCGGAAGTGAACCGCCTGGATATAGCCGCCGACGCGGGCGCGCACTTCAACGCTCTCGACCGCTTCGAAGCGGCCCGTGAACTCGTCCCAGTCCCTGACCTGTTGCTTCAGCGGCGTCGCCACCGTCACCGGTGGCGCGCCTTGCGCCGGAGCTTCCGCCTTGGGGGAACAACCATAAAGCGCACCCGTCGCCATGACGGATACGGCCGCAATCTTCAGCCCGCGCATCTGCGCAATCTCCCTGTCGGAGGTAAAATCCCAGTCGTGCGGACAGAGGCCGATGGGGAGTCGGCCTTGTCAACGCGTGGTGACTTAATGGTCGGGGACGTGACGCTTGTCAACAGGCGTTGACAAAGCCATATGTGATCTACGGTTATTCACCTGTGGAGTGTCATCACCTTGTTATGTCCCGGCCCACGCCCGAGAAACGCCGCCGCAACCCGCACGGCCATTCTCGATGCTGCGCGTGAGAGATTCGCGGCAGACAGCTATGACGACGTGGGCATGCGCGACATCGCGCGGGATGTCGGCGTCGATGCGGCCCTGATCAGCCGATACTTCGGATCCAAGGACGACCTGTTCCTGGCCGCTCTGGACAGCTGCGGCGACGGCAGCGCGCTGATGCAGGGCGAGAAGGCCGACTTCGGTCGACGCGTCGCGCACGAGATCGTCTTCGAGCCCAAGAAGGCCGAAAAGTTGAAGGGCATGTCGATCATGCTGCGCTCCATCGGCTCGGCCAAGGCTGCGGAAATGGTTCAGACCACCTGCACCCAGCGTTTCTTCGGCCCGCTGGAGGATTGGCTCAGCGGACCCGACGCCACCGTGCGCGCGCGTTTGCTGGCCGGCTTCATCATGGGAATGTCAGTCAGCCGCGAGCTGGGCGGCGGCAGCTTCAACATCGAACCGGCCCAGTGCGAAGAGATGCGCGACCGGCTGGCGCCGATCCTTCAGGCCCTGATCGACGGCTGATCACGTTCCGATAATGAAGAAGGGCGCGGAGGTTTCCCTCCGCGCCCTTTGTCTTGTCCGGCGACCGGTCTCAGTGCGAGGCGGTCGATGTCACCTCAGCGCGCGGCTTGGTTCGGATGCAGGCGATGGCGAAGATGGTCAGGCCGACATAGCCCAGCATCGGCACGATGAAGGCCGGCTGAATTCTGCCCGCCGCATCGGCGATGTGCGCCGCGACCTGAGGCAGAAGCGCGCCGCCGATGATGCCGAAGACCAGCAGGCCCGAGGTCGCCGAGGTCGGCGCGGTCGAACGCTCCAGCGTCAGGGTGAAGATGGTCGGGAACATGATCGAGTTGAACAGACCGATCGACAGGACGGCATAGGCCGCCGTCGGGCCGCCGATCTGGCTCACGATCAGGCACAGGACAGCCGCCGCGACGGTGCAGCAGGCCAGAACGACGCCAGGGCGAACCTTGGTCAGGATGGCCGAGCCGATGAACCGGCCGACCATGGCGCCGCCCCAGTAGAGGGCGACCATCTTGCCCGCCGTCTCGATGGGGGCGTTCAGGATGTCGGGGCTTTCCAGGAAGTTGGTCAGCATGCCGCCGATGGCGACTTCCGATCCGACATACAGGAAGATGGCCAGGGCGCCGAAGACGGCCCAGGGCGAGGACAGCGCCTTCAGCGGCGACACCGCGTTGGTCGTGACCGGGGCGGCGGCGTTGATCTTCTTGCGCGCCGTGAAGATGAAGACGGCGACCAGAGCAAAGAAGGAGCCCATGCCCAGGAAGGCCATGTCGATGCTGCGCAGCGATTCCGTGCGCGTGGCGACGGTCACGACGGCGCCGGCGGCGAAGACCCCGCCGGTCAGCAGGACGTGCGAGCCCAGCCACGGGCCGATCGTCGTGCCTAGCGAGTTGAAAGCCTGGGACAGGTTCAGACGGCTGGACGCGTTCTTGGGGCTGCCCAGTTCGGCGACCAGCGGATTGGCCGCGACCTGCAGCAGGGTCACGCCCGAGGCGATGACGAACAGGGCGATCAGCACGCCGGGATACCAGTCGGCGGCGGTGGCGGCCGGCACGATCAGACAGCCCGCGACCATGACGATCAGGGCGCCGATGATCGAACGGCTATACCCCAGCTTGCTCAGCACCGAGGCGGCCGGCAGGGACATCAGCCCATAGGCGATGAACCAGGCGAAGGTCGTCAGGAAAGCCTCGGCGTTGTTCAGATCGAACACGCGCTTCACCGCCGCGATCAGCGGATCGATCAGCGAGGTGGCGAAGCCCCAGGCGAAGAACAGCGTGGTGACATAGGCGAAGGCCAGGCCCGCGCCCTGGCGTTTTCCGGCGTCCGGAACGGTCATGGATGTGATCCCCCAGTGAACAAAAACGGCCGCGCTGTGCTCGCGCGGTTCTCGCAAGGCTTGGTTCCGACATCGCGCTCCATGCGTCCAGCCGAAAAGCACGCTCTGTAACGAAACTTTTCCGTCATTCGACGGCGCGAGCAAAGAAAAGGGCCGCCTCGCGAACGCGGCGGCCCAAGTTTGCTCAGAAGAGAGGGGTGGAAATCAGAACCGGTAGTTCATGCCGACCGCGAAGGTCCGGCCGTAGCTCTGATAATCGATGGTCCGGCGCTCATCGCCGTTCTCGAAGGTCTTGAACGGCTCGTCGGTCAGGTTGTTGACTTGAGCCAGGATCGACAGACCCTCCAGCGGACCGGACTGGAACTCATAGCCGACCTGGGCGTCCACGACGGTTTCCGCAGCGACCGACCGCAGGGTGCGGCCGTTGCCGAAGCCGGCGACCTCGCCCAGATAGTCCGAGCGGTGACGGGCGGAAACGCGGGTCTGGAAGCCGTAGCGCTCGTAATACAGAGTGCCGTTGATGACGGTTTCCGACAGGCCGGGCATGGTGGTCGGGGCCACGTTCGGATCGGGCTGGACCTCGCTGTCCGTCTGCGACGCGCTGAACAGACCGCCGAAGCCTTCCAGCGCCGGATGGAAGATGTCGAACGGCGCCGAGACCGAGAACTCCAGGCCCTTGATCCAGCCGCCTTCGCCGTTGTCGGCGCGGGTCGACAGGCCCTGGTTGATCACCGGCGTCACGCCACCCGTGGGATAGCCGGTGAAGTCGACGATCTCGTTGCGGGTATAAACGTAGCTTTCCAGGTGCTTATAGAAGGCCGCCAGCGAGACGTAGCCCTTGCGGTTGGCGAAGTATTTCTCGAACGACAGATCGACCACATCGGCGATGTAGGGGCGCAGTTCGGGATTGCCGCCGCTGGCGCTCCAGGGCGAGGCGTTGTCAGGCTGGGCCGTGTCGTTGTTGTTGGCGATGTTGAACGAATAGTTCTGCGACGCGCGCATGTCGTCCATCCGCGGACGCGCCAGGGTGCGAGCCACGGCGAAGCGGGCGAACAGGTCGTCGCCGACTTCCAGGATGAAGTTCGAGCTGGGCAGGATTTCCAGATAGTCCACGCCGCCCGACACCGCGACCGTCTCGGACACGCCCGGACCGACCTGGCGGGCCGAGAAGCCGTCCGAGCTCTGATCGGTGTAGACGAACTGCATGCCGACGTTGCCGGTCAGACGACGACCGAACAGGTTATGATCGAGATTGGCGCGCACATAGCTGGTCGAAACCTTCTCGGTGACGCCCCAGTTGCCGGAAATGACGTCGGCGTTCGGGTTGCGGATCAGATTCAGCGCGCCGCTGTTGACCAGGCCGAGCGCGTCATAGCTGAGCACCTGCGAGATGCCGAGATAGCCCAGGTCGGTCGGGTCCAGCAGGAACTCGGAAGGCACCGCCAGATCGCCGCCGCCGGGGACGCCGAGGTAGTACTGGTCGTTGACGAAGGTCTTGGTGCGTTCGGAATAGTTGAAGCCGAAGTCGATCGACTTGAACGGGCTCTGGTGCAGCTGGCGGGTCGCCGTCAGTCGCACGGCCTTGATCTCGTCCTCGATGGACGGGGTGTTCATGTAGCCGGCCTGACCTTCCGGGATCACGTCGCCGCCCCAGCCCTGCGGGCTAGTCAGGAAAATCAGCGAAGGGTCAGCGTAGTCCAGCTGGCTGGTGAAGCGCGTCACGCCATCGTCGGTCAGCTCGAAGCCCAGGGTGTCCAAGGCGCCGTTGATGTTGCGGCCCGTACCGGCGTTGGTTTCAAGGATGATGTCGTTGCGCTCGACCTTCGAGTAGTTGACGTCCAGACCCAGGGTCCAGTCGTCGCTGGCGACGAACTCGGTGTTCCAGCCAATGGCCGTGATGTTGCTGTCGCGCTTGTTCAGGTCGTTGCGGACGACGCCCTTGATGTTGTCCCAGGTGCCGGCGACGATCAGACCGTCCTCGATCGTGGTGTCGGGACGCAGCGAGGGCGCAGGACGGCAGACGTTCGGCGTGGGAACGTTGTTGGTGATCTGGCAGCCGCCGAGGACCGTCTCGCTCCGGCCGGGGCTTTCGCCAAGACCGCCCCAATAGAGCGGGAACTCGATGCCGCGCAGGATCTGGGTGTTCTTGAACTCGGAATAGAAGGCGTCCAGCGTGGTGTGGAAGCGGTCGTTCGGACGCCATTCCAGCACGCCCATATAGCCATCGCGCTCAAGCTCCGAAGACATGACGTAGGGCTTGACGCCGCCCGTGACGAGCTGACCGATTTCGTCTTCATAACCGGGACGCGCCACGCGCACGCCATCGACCGTCTGGCCGAAGCGGTCGTCGTTGATGTCGATGGTCGGATAGCCCCAGCTGTTGAACCGCTCGGACTGGTACGGCGAGCTCATGTGGGCGTAACCCAGGGCGACGCCCAGCGTGCCGTCCAGGAACTGGTCGATGTAGGAGATGGTGTAGCGGTCGCCCTTGTCGGTCGTGCCCGAGTTCAGGGCGCCGATGTCGTTCCACTCGTGGCGATAATTCACCGCCAGGGCCTGACGGCCATAGGCCAGAGGACGCACGGTGCGCAGATCGACGGTGCCGGCCAGGCCCTGGCCCACCAAGGCCGCGTCAGGGGTCTTGTAGACGGTCACGCCGCCCAGCAGTTCCGACGGAAACTGGTCGAACTCGACGCCGCGGTTGTCGCCGGTCGTGACCAACTCGCGGCCATTCAGCAGGGCGGTGGTGAAATCGGGGCCGAGGCCGCGGATCGAGATGGCCTGGCTGCGGCCGTCGAGGCGCTGCGAGGTGACGCCCGGCAGGCGGGCCAGGGATTCGGCGATCGAAACGTCCGGCAGCTTGCCGATGTCTTCGGCCGAGATGACCTCGACGATCGAGGTGTTGGCGGCCTTGGCTGCGATCGACGCCTCGATGGAGCGGCGGATGCCGGTGACCACGATCTCGCCGACTTCCGTCGCTTGATCGTCGGCCTGAGGGGGCGTGGCGGCGGTCTGGGCTTGCGCCGCACCGACCGACATCATGGCGGCTGCGCCGAAGGCGACGCCGGATAGCAGGCGCGCGCGCCGGTTGAGACGTTGGAACATGGTCATCCTCCCTGGGGCTGATCGCGATTCTGAGCGTCGCGATCTGAAACCGTCGCAAAAATATGCAAATCTTTGGCAAGGTTGCAAGCAGTTAATATTGTCGCCCGATTTCAGCCCTCCCCGGGCGTCTCTTCAAGCCCCTGTAGGCTGGACGTAGGGCAACGAATGGCGACGCTTGCGCTGCATTGCAGCAAATTAAACCCGCGTTGACAGGCCCGGCCATTGCTGCAAAATCTTGCAAATCGATCTGGAAGGCTTTGCATTTTCCAGACAGCAGGGAGCGACCGTCATGAGGAAGAGGACCGCCGTCCGAAACGGACTGCACGCCATGGCGGCCGCAGCGAGCCTGCTGGTGGCCTCCAACGCCAGCGCCGACAGCCTGGCCGATCTGCGCCAGCGCCTGCCCCAGGACGAGGTGATCTATTTCCTGCTGCCGGATCGGTTCGCCAATGGCGATCCGTCGAACGACCACGGCGGTTACGCGGCCGAGCGGCTGAAGAGCGGCTTCGATCCGTCTGACACCGACTTCTATCACGGCGGCGATCTGGCGGGCGTGACCCAGCGCCTGGACTATATTCAAGGCCTGGGCGCCACAGCCGTCTGGCTGGCGCCCGTCTTCAAGAACAAGCCGGTCCAGTCGCACGGAAACTACACCGGCGCGGCGCACCACGGCTATTGGATCACCGACTTCACGGCCGTCGATCCGCACTTCGGCGACGAGGCGGCGATGCGCGCCTTGGTCGAGGCGGCCCATGCGCGCGGCATGAAGGTCTATCTGGACATCGTCGCCAACCACACCGCCGACGTGATCCAGTACCGTGAATGTCCCGAAGGGCGCTGCGCCTATCGCAGCCGCGCCGACTATCCCTACACCCGTCGCGGCGGCGTCGATGGCGCGCCGATCAACGAAGGCTTCGACGGCCGCGACTTCTCGCGTCTGACCCGGCCCGACTACGCCTATACGCCCTACGTTCCGGCGGGCGAAGAGAACGCCAAGGTTCCGGCCTGGCTGAACGATCCGATCCACTATCATAACCGGGGCGAGAGCACCTTCTCGGGCGAAAGCTCGCTGGATGGGGACTTC
The DNA here is from genome assembly GCF_049896065.1 of Brevundimonas sp. PWP3-1b1. Classification (NCBI taxonomy): domain Bacteria; kingdom Pseudomonadati; phylum Pseudomonadota; class Alphaproteobacteria; order Caulobacterales; family Caulobacteraceae; genus Brevundimonas; species Brevundimonas sp. PWP3-1b1. Next base: position 2,188,951 of record NZ_JAFCTO010000001.1, read on the forward strand.
GCCGGTCTGGATGACCTGCTGACCGAGGATCCGGTCGTGATCCAGGGGATGATCGACGTCTTCGGCGGCTGGATCGACAAATACGGCATCGACGGCTTCCGCATCGACACCGCCCGCCACGTGAACCCCGCGTTCTGGCAGGCCTTTATCCCCGCCATGATCGCCCGCGCCGAGGCCAAGGGCATTCCGAACTTCCACATCTTCGGCGAGGTCTATGACCACGATCCGGCCGTGACGGCGCGGTTCACGCGCGTCGACGGCTATCCGGCCGTGCTGGACTTCCCGTTCCAGAAACAGGCGGTGGACGCGGCTTCGGGCAAGGTCGGCACCGACGCCCTGTCCAAGCTGTTCGACGCCGACACGATCTACGACAAGGGCGCCGACACAGCCGCCATCCTGCCGACCTTCCTGGGCAACCACGACATGGGCCGGGTCGGCTTCTTCGTGAAACAGGCCAATCCGAACGCGAGCGACGCCGAACTTCAGTCGCGCATCGCACTGGCCCACGCCCTGATGATGTTCAGCCGGGGCGTGCCCACCCTCTATTACGGCGACGAACAGGGCTTCGCCGGCGCGGGCGGATACGGAAACTCGCGCCAGGACATGTGGCCCAGCCAGACCCCGGTCTATGCGAACGAGACGCCCGTCGGCGGTCGCCAGCCGGCCTATTCGACCGATGCGCCCCTGTATCGCGCCATCTCCGAAATGGCCCACATCCGCGCCGCCGAACCGGCGCTGCGACGCGGCCGTCAGGTGGTGCGCGCCTATGGCGACAAGCCGGGCCTGTTCGCCATTTCGCGCATCGACCAGGACGGCGGCGAGGACGGGAGTGAAATCCTGGTCCTGTTCAACACCTCGACCACGCCCGTCGCCGCCCAGGTCGAGGTGGAGCCCGGCTCGCTTCGGTGGCAGGCTCTGCGCGGCGACTGCGCGGCCGAGTCGTCGGCTCCGGCCAGTGTCGCCGTCCGCATCCCTCCCCTCGATTACCTCGTCTGCAAGAGCGTGCCGTGACTGCCCAGCCTCTCGATCTTTCCACGGCTGACGCCGCTCCTGAACCTGCACACGACTGGTGGCGGGGCGCGGTCCTGTACCAGATCTATCCGCGCAGCTTCGCGGACTCCAACGACGACGGCGTCGGCGACCTGAAGGGGATCACCGAGCATCTGGATCATGTGGCCTCGCTGGGCGTGGACGGGATCTGGCTGTCGCCCTTCTTCACGTCGCCGATGAAGGACTTCGGCTATGACGTCTCGGACTATTGCGACGTCGATCCGATCTTCGGCGACCTCGCCGACTTCGACGCCCTGATCGCGCGCGCCCATGCGCTGGGCCTGAAGGTCGTCATCGATCAGGTCTTCTCCCACACCTCCGACGAACACCCCTGGTTCATGGACAGCCGCGCCGGTCGCCAAGGCGAACACGCCGACTGGTATGTCTGGGCCGACGCCAAGCCGGACGGCTCGCCGCCGTCGAACTGGCAGTCGGTGTTCGGCGGCCCGGCCTGGACCTGGGATGCGCGGCGCGGCCAGTACTATATGCACAACTTCCTGGCCTCCCAGCCTCAGCTGAACGTCAGGAACCCGGCAGTGCAGGACGCCCTGATCGCGGCGGCCCGCTTCTGGTTGGACAAGGGGGTGGACGGCTTCCGCCTGGACGCCATCAACTTCGCCATTCACGACCCGTCCCTGCGCGACAATCCGCCGATCGCCGACGGCAAGAAGCGGACGCGCCCGTTCGACTTCCAGGACAAGATCTACAACCAGTCCCACCCGGACATCATCGGCTTCCTGAACCGCGTCCGCGCCCTGACCGACAGTTACGAAGGCCGGTTCACGGTGGCGGAGGTCGGCGGCGATCACGCCGACCGCGAGATGAAGGAATTCACCGCCGGGAACGACCGCCTGCACTCGGCCTACGGCTTTCTCTACCTCTACGCCGACACGCTGAAGAGCGAGCTGATCGGCCTGGGCGACAGCATGTGGCCGGATCAGCAGGGTGAAGGCTGGCCGTCCTGGACCTTCTCGAACCACGATGCGCCGCGCGCGGTGTCCCGTTGGGCGCAAGGGCGCGACGAAAAGGCCTTTTCGGAAATGGCCTTGCTGCTGCTGATCAGCCTGCGCGGCAATGTCTTCGTCTATCAGGGCGAGGAGCTGGGCCTGGCCCAGGCCCAGGTGCCGTTCGAACGGCTGGTCGATCCCGAGGCCATCGCCAACTGGCCCCTGACCCTGGGCCGCGACGGCGCCCGCACGCCGATCCCCTGGGTGGCCTCGGCGCCCAACGCCGGCTTCTCGACGGTCGAGCCTTGGCTGCCGGTCGATCCGCGCCATCTGCCGCTGGCGGTGGACGCGCAGGAGGCCGATCCGACCTCGGTCCTGCACATTGCGAGACGCATCATCGCCCTGCGGCATGCGCACCCGGCGCTGCGCACCGGCGGGCTGGAGTTGGTCGAAGGACCGCAGGATCTGCTCGTCTTCCACCGCTTCGAGCGCGCTGACGGCGGTGAACGCCTGTTGTGCGTCTTCAACCTCAGCCACGATCCCATCGACTGGTCGCCGCCTACGGGTGCGCGTCGCCTTGAGGCCATCAACTGGACCGAGGCGGACGGACAGACCCTGCCGCCTCTCACCGGCCTGTTGTTCGCGGTCTGACGATGGGTTCAGCCGCCGCAGGTCTCGCGCACGATCAGCTCGGTGGGCACCCGCTCCGACCGGCCGGCGCCGACGTCGGCGCCGCCGTGGTCCAGCAGTTTGGACACCATCAGCCGGCCGGCCTTCATCGTGTCCTGGGCGATGGTGGACAGGGCCGGGCGCGAGTAGCGGCTGAATGGCACATTGTCGAAACCGATGACCGAGACCTGGCCCGGTACGTCGATACCAGCGTGCAGCAGGGCGCGCACGGCGCCCAGGGCGATCTGGTCGGAGGCGGCCACCACGCCGTCGAAGGCGACGCCGCGTCGGATCAGGGCGTCCACCGTGGCCTCGGCCGACTCGACCTCGAAATGGGCGGGCACGATCAGGTCCGGTTCGACCGCCAGCCCGGCCTGGGCCAGGGCGTCCAGATAGCCGCGATGCCGCTGCATCGACTCGGGCGGATCCAGGTCGCCCAGAAAGACGATCCGCTTTCGCCCCAGCCGCGCCAGATGCAGGGTCGCGCGCCGTCCGCCCGAGATGTTGTCCGAGCCGATGGAGCAATAGTCCTGATCCGGCAGTTCGGCGCCCCAGACGACGAAGCGATGGTCGGCGTCCACCAGCCGGTTGAAGGCCGAATGCAGGCTGGACTGCCCCAGGAAGATCACCCCGTCCGCACGGCTGGTGTTCAGCGCGCCCGACAGCTCGTCATAGTTGGCGGGCGAGATATGGCTCATCAGCAGGTCGCAGCCGCGTTCGCGCGCCGCCTCGCCCACCCCGGCCAGAAGTTCCAGGAAGAAGGGATCGCTGAGGCGCCCTTCGCGACCCTGCGGGCGCGGCACGACCAGGGCGATGGTGCCCTGGGCGCCGATGGGGCCGGCGGGCATGTGGCGGCGGAACGGATAGTCGTGCTCCTTCGCCAGCTTCCAGATCGTCTGTTTGGTGCGGTCGTTGACGGCGGGGCTGTCGTTCAGCGCGCGCGAGGCGGTGGCGATGGACACCCCCGCCAGGCGGGCGATGTCTTCCAGACGGGTTGTCTTGCGGCTCAAGGTCGCGGGTCCTCACAGCAGCATGGCGACGCTGCAAATTTTTCTGCAAATATTTCAGCCACCGTTCGCGGCGGTTGGCAAGAGGCGGCGTAACGGAGTTCCCATGATGCAACGCAGATCTTTCCTGGCCCTTGGCGGCGCTTCGATCCTGGCTTTTGGAGCGACCGGCGTGCGCGCCCAGACCACGCCGACCCATGCCCGAGCCAGCTCGCCCGGCGGCATGCTGACGGTCGAGGCCTTCACCGACAACGACGGCCGGCCGATGTATTCGGTCCTGCGCCAAGGCCGGGTCGTGGTGGCCCCGTCCAAGCTGGGCTTCCTGCTGACCGACGCTCCCGCCATCGAGCGCGGCCTGGCCATCACCGCCGGCCAGCCGGTCACCGTAGACGACACCTGGGAACAGCCGTGGGGCGAGCGCCGCCTGATCCGCAACCACTACAACGAATGGCGCGTGTCCTATGCCGAGCGTTCGGGCCTGCAGCGCCGCGTGGACGTGGTGTTCCGCCTGTATGACGACGGCCTGGGCTTCCGCTACGAGTTCCCGGACCAGGCCGCGCTGAAAACGGTGCGCATCGGGTCGGAAATCACCGAGTTCAACCTGGCCGAAAACGGCGAGGCCCTGTGGTGCCCGGCCTGGGAATGGAACCGCGAGGAATACCTCTACAGCCGCACGCCGATCGACGCGGTGGGCAGCGCCCAGACCCCGATGACGGTCAAGGGCCAGTCGGGCCTGCACGTCTCGATCCACGAGGCCGCCTGCATCGACTACGCCGGCATGAACCTGCGTCGCTCCGACGGCACCAACTTCCGCGCCCAGCTGACGCCCGGCCTGACCAACGCCGCCGTGGTGCGCGAGGCCCCGTTCAACACCCCGTGGCGCACGCTTCAGATCTCGGACAGCGCGGCGGGTCTGATCGATTCCAGCCTGATCCTGAACCTGAACGAGCCCAACAAGCTGGGCGACGTCAGCTGGTTCAAGCCGATGAAATACGTCGGCGTCTGGTGGGAGATGCACCTGGAGCTGAAGAGCTGGAACGCCGGTCCCAAGCATGGCGCCACCACCGAAAACACGATCAAGCACATCGACTTCGCGGCCCAGCACGGCTTCGGCGGCGTCCTGGTCGAGGGCTGGAACAAGGGCTGGGACGGCCAGTGGTTCGCCAATGGTTCGGACTTCAGCTTCACCGAGGCCTATCCCGATTTCGACATCGAGGCGGTGTGCGCCCACGCCCGGTCCAAGGGCGTGCAACTGATCGGCCACCACGAGACCGGCGGCAACGCCTTCCATTATGAGCAGCAGCTCGAACCGGCGATGGCCCTGTATGAACGCCTCGGCGTCCATTCGGTGAAGACCGGCTATGTCGCGGATGCGCAGGGCGCGCGCGTCGCCGGGCCGGACGGCCAGATGGTCATGGCCTGGCACGAGAGCCAGGCGATGGCCCAACACCATATGAAGGTCGTCGAGGCCGGCGCCCGTCACAAGGTGGCGATCAACGCCCACGAGCCGTTCAAGGACACGGGCCTGCGCCGGACCTATCCGAACATCATCAGCCGCGAAGGCCAGCGCGGTATGGAATATTCGGCCTGGGGCAACCCGTCGAACCCGCCCGAGCACGTGCCGAACCTGGTCTTCACCCGCCTTCTGGCCGGGCCGATGGACTATACGCCAGGCATCTTCGGCATGGAGACGCGCAGCCCGCAGGGCATCCAGACCACCTGGGCCAAACAGCTGGCCTATTACGTCGTCATCTACAGCCCGATCCAGATGGCCGCCGACCTGCTGGTCAACTACGAGAACAATCCCGGCCCGTTCCAATTCATCAAGGACGTGCCGGTCGACTGGGACGAGAGCCGCACCCTGGCCGCCGAAATGGGCGACTATGTCGTCACCGCCCGCAAGGAACGCGGCACGGACATCTGGGCTCTGGGGGCCGTCACCGACGAGCATCCGCGCGTCCTGTCCGCACCGCTGGACTTCCTGGACGCCGGCCGTCGCTATCGCGCGGAGATCTACCGCGACGGCCCCGACGCCGACTACAAGGGCAAGCGCGAGGACATCGTCATCGAGCAGCGCGAGGTCACCTCGGCCGACGTCCTGACCCTGGCCCTGGCCCCCGGCGGCGGCCAGGCCATCCGCTTCGTACCGCTGGGTCGGAGCCGTCGGTGATTAGCGGCCATCAGACCCCAAACCCGTCATCCTCGGGCTTGTCCCGAGGATCCAGACTCCCGGTGTCCGCCGGTGCGTCACGTCCTCGACGGAGTCTCTGGATCCTAGGCGCAAGGCCTAGGATGACGGCAATGAGGAGAGGCAAGGCATGAGCCTGCTCGCCCACCGCCCGCGCCTGTCAGGCCTGGCGATCTGGAACATGTGCGTCGGCTTCTTCGGCATCCAGATCGGCTTCGGCCTGCAGAACGCCAATACCAGCCGGATCTTCCAGACCCTGGGCGCCGAGGTGGATTCGCTGGCCATCCTGTGGATCGCCGCCCCGCTGACCGGCCTGTTGGTCCAGCCGATCATCGGCCATTTCAGCGACAAGACCTGGACCCGGTTCGGGCGTCGCCGCCCCTACTTCCTGGTCGGGGCCATACTGACCACCCTGGCCCTGATCGCCATGCCCAACAGCCCCAGCCTGTGGTTCGCCGCAGCCATGCTGTGGATCATGGACGCCTCGATCAACATCACCATGGAGCCGTTCCGCGCCTTCGTCGGCGACAATCTGCCGGAGGAGCAGCGCACCGCCGGCTATGCGATGCAGAGCTTCTTCATCGGCGCCGGCGCGGTCTTCGCCTCGACCCTGCCGTGGCTGCTGTCCAACGTCTTCAACATCGCCTCGACGGCCGAGGCCGGCGTCGTGCCCCTGTCGGTCAAGATCGCCTTCTATGTCGGCGCCGCTGGCCTGTTCGCAGCCGTCCTGTGGACCGTGCTGAGCACAAAGGAATACAGCCCCGAACAGATCGCCGCCTTCGAGCGCGCCAAGCAGGAAGCCCTGGGCGCCCCCGCCGACGACGGCCTCGAAGCGCCGGCCCGAAGCGTCCAAGGCTGGATGACCTCCGGCCTGGTCTGCGCCGTTCTGGGCGTGCTGGGCTTTGTCCTGATCGGCGCGCTGAACCTGGAAAAGGAGCTGCTGATCCTGGCCGGCTTCTTCGTCGGTTTCGGCCTGCTTCAGATCGCGGTCGGCATGATGCAGCGCCGCCGCATGGTCAACGCCGCGACCGAGATCCTGAACGACATCTTCCGCATGCCGCAGACGATGCGCGGCCTGGCGGTCGTTCAGTTCTTCAGTTGGTTCGCCCTATTCGCCATGTGGATCTACACCACCGCCGCCGTGACCCGCGTTCACTACGGCACGACCGACACGACCTCGGCCGCCTACGCCACGGGCGCGGACTGGGTCGGGGTGCTGTTCGGCGTCTATAACGGCGTGGCGGCCCTGGCGGCCTTCACCCTGCCGGTGCTGGCCAAGCGCATCGGCCGCAAGGCGACCCACGCCCTGATGCTGTTGCTGGGGGCGGCGGGCCTGTTCGGGGTCTTCGCCATACGCGAGCCAGGCCTGCTGTGGCTGCCGATGATCGGCGTCGGCTTCGCCTGGGCCTCGATCGTCTCCATGCCCTACGCCATCCTGTCGGCGGCGGTGCCGGACCGGAAGATGGGCGTCTATATGGGCGTCTTCAACATCTTCATCGTCGTGCCCCAGCTGCTGGCCGCCACCGTCCTGGGTCTGATCCTGAAGACCCTGTTCGACGGCCAGGCCATCTGGGCCCTGGTGCTCGGCGCCGTCTCCTTCGTGCTGGCTGCGGTCAGCGCGCTGTTCGTCCGCGAGTCCCGCTCGCTTCCCCCCACGCGCAATCCGTGAGGACCTCCATGCGTATGTCAAAGACCCTCTGCCTCGCCGGCGTCGCCGGCCTGGCCCTCGCCTCCGCCGCTTCCGCCCAGTCTGTGGCCCCTAATTCGGTTGCGCCGGGCGCACCGGGCGCTCCGCCCGTCTGGTCCAGCGCCGCCAAGACCGGCGCCGGCGCATCCTATGAAGCCTATGTCGATGGCCAATACCGCGACAGCGGCCCGACGGGCGCGGTGTCCAAGGTCTGGTTCTCCATCGCCGACGGCGTCCTGACCGAGACCATGTACGGCCTGATCCACGAAGCTCAGATCAAGGCCCTGCGCTTCGCCGTCGTCACGTCGGAAGGCCTCGCGCTGGAGGGTGACGACACCACGGCCAAGACCGAATATCTGCACGTGGACGCCGAGGGTCGCCCCCTGTCGCCGGCCTACAAGGTCACGACCCGCGACAAGGCCGGCCGGTTCGAGATCGAGAAGCGCATCTTCACCGACCCCGACCGCAACGCCTTGGTGCTGCGGGTCGTCATCACGGCCCTGAGCGGCGAGGCCACGCCCCATCTGCTGCTGGAGCCGCACATCGCCAACACCGGCGTCGAGGATCGCGGCGCCGTCACGGGCCAGGGCTTCCACGCTTGGGAAGGCGACACGCACCTGGTGCTGAAACCCAGCGAGGCCTTCGCCGCCGCCAGCGTCGGCTTCGTCGGCGCCTCCGACGGCCTGACGGATCTGAAGGACGGCAAGTTGGATTGGTTCTACGCCTCGACCGGCGAGACGGGCGGCAACACGATGATGACCGGCGCCCTGCCCACCATTCGTATGGGCCAAAGCCTCAGCCGCGACTTCGTCATCGGCTTCGGCGACAGCGAGGCGGCAGCCCAGGCGGCGGCGGACGGCGCCTTTGCAACGGGGCTGGACGAGGTGCTGGCCCGGTTCAACGGCGAGGGCGAGCGCGCCGGTTGGGAGGACTATGTCGCCTCCCTGACCGAACTGCCGCGCATCGCCCAACAGGCGACCGACGGCGGCAAGCTGGCCTATGCCTCGGCCCTGATGCTGAAGGTTCAGGAAGACCGCACCCACGCCGGCGCCCTGATCGCCTCCCTGTCCAACCCCTGGGGCGATACGGTGGACGCGTCCAAGTCCTCGACCGGCTACAAGGCTGTCTGGCCGCGCGACTTCTATCAGGTGGCCATGGCCCTGGCGGCCCTGGGCGACAAGGAGACGCCGCTGGCGGCCTTCAACTATCTGCCGCAGGTGCAGGTCGGCCCGAACACACCCGGCAACACCGGCGTCGGCGGCTGGTTCCTGCAGAAGACCCATGTGGACGGCGAGTTGGAATGGGTCGCGGTCCAGTTGGACCAGACGGCCATGCCGATCATGCTGGGCTATCGACTGTGGAAGATGGGCTGGCTGTCCGACGCCCAGATGACCGAACACTATCAGTCCATGGTGAAACCGGCCGCCGACTTCCTGGTGGACGGCGGCAAGATCGGCCTGTTGTGGAACGACTCCGAGGTCAAGCCGCCCTTCACCCAGCAGGAACGCTGGGAAGAGCAGCAGGGCTATTCGCCGTCCAGCACCGCCGCCGTGGTCGCCGGCCTGACGGTCGCGGCCGAAATGGCGCGCGCCTCCGGCGATGCGACGGGCGCCACGCGGTACCAGATCGCCGCCGACAGCTATGCGTCCAAGATCGAAGACCGGATGTTCACGACCAACGGCGACTTCGGCGACGGCCGCTACTACATCCGCATCACCCAGAACGAGAACCCGAACGACAAGGCCCCGATCGGCACAGCCAACGGCCAGATCGCTCCGGCCGAGGACCGGGTGGTCGACGGCGGGTTCCTGGAACTGGTCCGCTACGGCGTGCGCAAGGCCGACGATCCGCACATCCTGTCCACCCTGCCCGTCTATGACGATCAGTCGCTGGAGCCGCTATATCGCGTTCGCTACGACTTCGGTCCCGAGGGCGACAAGACGCCAGGCTGGCGCCGTTACGGCGTCGATGGCTATGGCGAGGATCATCTGACGGGCGCCAACTATGGCGTCGGCGGCGAGATGAGCCCCGGTCAGCGCGGCCGGGTCTGGCCCTTCTTCACCGGCGAGCGCGGTCACTATGAGCTGGCCCGCGTCAGCGTGAACGGCGCACCGTCGCCCGCCGACATCGCCGCCATCCGCCAGACCTATGTGCGCGGCATGGAGCGGTTCGCCAATGACGGCCTGATGCTGGCCGAACAGGTCTGGGACGGCGTGGGCGACCCGACGACCAAGGCCTACGCCCTGGGACAGAACACGGACTCGGCCACCCCCCTGGCCTGGACCCATGCCGAATATCTGAAGCTGCTGCGGTCCCTGGCTGACGGCAAGGTCTGGGACAGCTACGACCCCGTCCACGACCGTTACGCCCGCTGAATCAAAAAGGCCCCGGAGATCGCTCTCCGGGGCCTTTCTCTTTTAAGTCGGTCGCTGGATCAGAAGGCGAGCTTGATGGCCCCCACGATCCGGTCTTCGGCGCCCGGCACGCCATCGACGTCGGTGTCGTAGTAGCGGACGTCCAGACCCACCTTGTCGGTCAGGGCATAGCCCACGCCGGCGTTCCAGGTGGTGTAGTCGTCCGTCACGTTCAGCCATTGCTTGCCGACGGCGCCCGAGATCGTCCACTTGTCGGCCGGGCTGAAGGCGGCGTTGACCTCGGCATAGGTCGCCTCGTCGTCGATGCCGAAGAAGTCGGGCGAGTAATAGACGGCAGCGCCGAAGGTGGCGGGTCCGACGGCGCGCGACGCCGCAGCCTTGAACTCCGCATAATTGTAGTCCGCGCCGTCCGGCGCACCGGCGTACAGATAGCCGATCACGCCGAAATCGAGGGCGAAGCCGCCGGCCTCGGTGCGGTAGCCGCCGTACAGATCGACTTCCGCGTCGGTGTCGTCGCCGAAATCGACGTTTGAGGCCCAGGCGCCGCCATAGAAGTTGCCCGACGTCAGATCGACGCCGCCCTGAATGGCGGGATCCTCGCCGGTCTGGCTGAAGCCGCGGAACACATAGTCGCTGACGACGCCGACGTTCCAGGCGACATCGACGGTGCTCTGGGCCGAGGCTGGCGCGGCGAGGCCGATCAGACCCAAGGCGAGCGTTGCAGCAGCAGCCGCGCGGATGGTGATCTTGTTCATAGTCTATCCCCTTGTTGTGCTTGTTCTATTCGAGGTCGGGAAAGTCGGGCGCGGGGTTTGGGAGCCGCGCCCGATCTCAGCTCAGTGTTCCAGCGCTTCGCCGTGAAGCGAGGTGTCCAGACCGGCGGCTTCCTCCGCCTCGCTCACGCGCAGGCCCGTGGTGAACTTGCAGATGAACAGGATGATCAGGGTGCCGACGGCGCTGTAGACGATGGTCCACAGAAGCCCCAGCGCCTGGGCGCCGACATTGGCGCCTTCCGACAGGCTGTTGATCGCGGTCGTGGCGAACACGCCGGTCAGCAGGGCGCCGATCAGGCCGCCTGCGCCGTGGATGCCGAAGGCGTCCAGGCTGTCGTCATAACGCAGCAGCTTCTTGATCCACACCGACGAGGCGTAGCAGACCGGACCGGCGATCAGGCCGATGATGACCGCGCCCTTGGGATCGACGAAGCCGGCCGCCGGCGTGATGGCGACCAGACCTGCGACGACGCCCGACAGCATGCCGACCAGCGAGACCTTCTTCTTCTCGATATATTCGACGATCTTCCAGGTCAGGGCGCCCGCAGCGGCGGCCAGGATGGTGTTCAGCAGCGCCACGCCCATCAGGTCGTTGGCGGCGCCTGCCGAACCAGCGTTGAAACCGATCCAGCCCACCAGCAGCAGCGAGGCGCCGATCATGGTCAGGACGGGATTGTGCGCCAGGATCGGCTCGATGCCGTAACCCTTACGGCGACCCAGGAAGATGGCGCAGACAAGGCCCGCGACGCCCGAGTTGACGTGAACGACCGCGCCGCCCGCGAAGTCCAGCACGCCGGCCGAACCCAGGAAGCCGCCGCCCCAGACCCAGTGACAGATGGGCGCATAGACCAGCAGCGACCACAGGGCGGTGAACAGCAGCAAAGCCGAATATTTCATCCGCTCGGCGAAGGCGCCGGTCACCAGCGCAGGCGTGATGATGGCGAAGGTCATCTGGAAGGAGATGAACAGGAACTCGGGAATGCCCGGCAGCAGGGCGTTGGCGGTTTGCAGCGACACGCCGTTCAGGAACAGCATGTCCAGGCTGCCGATAAACGGCTGAAGCCCCGCATTGCCGTTGACGCCGAAGGCCAGGCTGTAACCGGCGATGAACCACACCAGCGACACCACGGCGAACACGCCGACGGACTGGGTGATGGTGGCGATGACGTTCTTCTTGCGCACCATGCCGCCGTAGAACAGCGCCAGACCGGGGAGGGTCATCAGCAGAACCAGGGCGGTGGATGTGCCCAGCCATGACGTGCCTGCGCTATCCAGTTCAAGCGCAGCCTGATGGCCCAGCAGGGCCGGCGCGGCGTCCTGCGCATTGGCCGCTCCGGCGGCCATGAGGCAGAGTGTTGGAAGAAGGAGCCCTGCGGCCCCCATAAGTCGGTTCGTTGTCCGCGACATGAGCTAGTACCCCCTATGCAATCTCGCAGTTGCGAAGGTTTTACTGCAATCGCGAAACACGCAAGGGGATTCACCGCCGCCGGTGCAACTTTCTTGCAACGGTCACACATTAAAAAGCATGAGGCGCATGAACCGTGCAGTTCATGCGCCTCTTAGATCAGTTTCGTGTCTTCACAGCCAAGGTTGTGAGGCAGGAAATTCACCGGTCGTTTGGGCCCATTTCCGCCCGACGCGCCTTAGGCCCAGTGCATCTGAACCCGATGCGCCGCCGCCCAGTGGATGGCGCGAATGGCATCGATGACGGCCTCGGTTGCCGCCCGAGTGCCCAACGCCCCACCCAGATCGGCGGTGACGGCGCCGGCCGCCAGCACGGCGGCGACGGCGGCCTCGATCGAATCGGCCTCGTCTTCCAGCTTCAGGCTGTGACGCAGCAGCAGGGCCGCCGACAGGATCGTCCCGACCGGGTTGGCCAGGTCCTGGCCGGCGATGTCCGGCGCCGAACCATGGATCGGCTCGAACAGGCCCGGACCGCCCGCGCCCAGCGACGCCGACGGCAGCAGGCCGATCGACCCGCCCAACACCGAAATCTCGTCCGACAGGATGTCGCCGAACATGTTCTCGGTCAGAATGACGTCGTATTCGCGCGGTTTGCGGATCAGGTGCATGGCCATGGAATCGACCAGGGCGTGCTCCAGCTCGATCTCGGGGAATTCCTCGGCGTGGATACGGGTCACGACCTCGCGCCACAGGCGGCTGGTCTCCATGACGTTGGCCTTGTCGACCGAGGTCACCTTGCCCCGTCGCTGGCGGGCTGTCTGGAAGGCGGCACGGGTGACGCGCTCGATCTCCGGCACCGTGTATTCGCACAGGTCGGTGGCGCGGTCGGCGGTGCGGGTCTTCTCGCCGAAATAGACGCCGCCGGTCAGTTCGCGGAAGACGATCAGATCGACGCCCTCGACGATCTCCTTCTTAAGCGGCGACCGATGCGCCAGCACCGGCGAAACCTGCAGCGGACGCAGGTTGGCGAACAGGCCCATGGCCTTGCGGATCGCCAGCAGGCCTTCTTCGGGCCGACGCTTGCCGCCGTCCCATTTGGGACCGCCGACGGCGCCCAGCAGCACGGCGTCGGAGGCGACGCAGGCGGCGCGCGTGGCCTCGGGCAAAGGCTCGCCCGTTTCGTCGATGGCGGCGCCGCCGATCAGGTGTTCGGAGAACTGGAAATCATGGCTGTAGAAGTCGCCGATGACGGCCAGAACGTCGCGCGCGGCCCGCGTCACTTCTGGTCCGACGCCGTCGCCGGGCAGCAGGACGATGTTGTAGGTCTTGGGGGCGGCGTGTGTCATTAGACGGTCTCTCTCGATCGCTCGTGGGCTTCGATCTCGGGCATGTTTGCTTGCAGCCAGCCCAGGGTGTCCACCCCGTCCAGCAGGCATTGGCGGGCGAAGGATTCGACCCCGAACGGCACGGGTTCGGCATTGCCGCGCTGGATCTGACTGGCTTGAAGGTCGATCGTGACCGGCTGATCCGGCTGCGACGCCAGATCGTCCCACACGGCCTGGCTGACGACGATGGGCAGCAGGCCGTTTTTCAGCGCATTCGATGTAAAAATGTCAGCGATCTCGGTCGAGATCACGGCCCGGAACCCATAGTCGTACAGGGCCCAGGGCGCATGTTCGCGCGACGAACCGCAGGCGAAGTTCTTGCCCGCCAGCAGGATGCGATGCTGGCTGGGGTCGATCCGGTTCAGGATCGCCTCGGGCTTTTCCGAACCATCCGCCTCGTAACGCCAGTCATGGAAGGCCGCCTTGCCCAACCCCTCGCGCGTGGTCGTGGTCAGGAAGCGTGCCGGAATGATTTGGTCGGTGTCGATATTGGCCTGGCTGAGCGTGACTGTCTTCGACGTGAGGACCTGGAAGGGCTCAGACATTTTGCGCTCCTACCGTCTCGCGCGCGGCGCTCGACTGCTTGAGGGCGGCGACCTCGTTCAGGAAGACGCGCGGATCGGTCAGCACGCCGGCCACGGCAGTCGCGGCCGCCGTCGCGGGGCTGGCCAGTATGGTGCGGGCGTCCTTGCCCTGGCGCCCTTCGAAATTGCGGTTGGAGGTCGAGACCGCCAGTTGCCCCGGCGAGACGAAATCACCGTTCATGGCGATACACATCGAACAGCCGGGTATCCGCCACTCGGCCCCGGCAGAGATGAAGACCTCGTGCAGGCCTTCCGCCTCGGCGTCGCGCCGCACGGCTTCCGAGCCCGGCACCACCAGCATCCGCAGGCCCGGCTTGACCTTGCGGCCGCGCAACACTTCGGCGGCGGCGCGCAGGTCGGGCAGACGGCCGTTGGTGCAGGAGCCGATGAAGACCACGTCCACCGACTGGCTGGTCGTCGCCTCTCCGGCGGTGAAACCCATATAGGCGATAGCCTTGCGGTCAGAATCCGACTGCGGCTGCGGCACCGGCGAACCGACGGGTGCGCCGGCGTCGGGGGTCGTGCCCCAAGTGGCCATCGGCTGGATGGCCGCGCCGTCGATGGCCACTTCCTTGTCGAAGACCGCGCCCGGATCGCTGGACAGTTTCAGCCATTCGGCCGTCGCCGCCTCATAGTCGGCGGGGACGTGTTTCCTGCCGCGCAGCCAGTCGATGGTGGTCTGGTCCGGAGCGATCATGCCCGCGCGGGCGCCGGCCTCGATGGACATGTTGCACAGGGTCATACGCCCTTCCATGTCCAGCGACCGCACCGCCTCGCCGGCGTATTCGATGACATAGCCGGTGCCGCCGCCGAAGCCGATGGCGGCGATGACGGCCAAGGCGACATCCTTGCCCGAGACGCCGGGCTGCAGTTGTCCGTCCACCGTCACCCGCATGGCCTTGGCCTTGCGCTGCAGCAGGCATTGGGTCGCCAGCACATGGCCGACCTCGGACGTGCCGATGCCGAAGGCCAAAGCCCCGAACGCGCCATGTGTGGCGGTGTGGCTGTCGCCGCAGACCACGGTCATCCCCGGCTGGGTCAGGCCCAGTTCTGGCCCCATCACATGGACCACGCCGCGGTCGTCGGAGTCCCAACCCGCCAGCGGCACCCCATGCGCGGCGCAGTTCTTCTCCAGCCGATGCACCTGGGCTTCGGCCTGGGCGGTGACATAGGGTTTCAGCCCGTTCAGCCCCGCCGGCAGGGTCGGGGTCGAATGGTCCAGAGTGGCGTAGGTCCGGTCGGGGCGGCGCACCTTCAGGCCGCGCGCCTCGATCTCGCTGAAGGCCTGGGGGCTGGTGACTTCGTGGACCAGGTGCAGGTCGATATACAGCACGCCCGGCGTATCGGCCGTTTCCGACCGCACGACGTGGGCGTTCCAGACCTTGTCGAACAGGGTCCGGGGGTTCGGCCCGATCTCACGCATACTGAGCCACCGCCACGCCGTCGACACGGTCGATGATGGCGATCAGTTCGGCGTCGCTGATCTCGCCGATCTGATCCGCGCGCTGCTTGAATCCGACGACCACGGCCGCCAGGCGTTCGCCCTCGATGGGCCGGCCGATGGTCTCGGCGCGCTTGGCGATGGCGTGACGGCCGGAGTGTTTGCCCAGCACGAACCAGCTGCCTTCGAACCCGACGTCCTGGGGCCGCATGATCTCATAGGTGCGGCTGTCGGCCAGCATGCCGTGCTGGTGGATGCCGGCCTCGTGGGCGAAGGCGTTGATGCCGACCACCGACTTGTTGCGGGCGATGACCGTCTCGGTGATCTCGCACAGGATCTTGGAAGCGCGGACCAGGTGGCGGCTGTCGGCGCCGGTGGTGACGCCGTAACGATCCTCGCGGACCTTCAGGGCCATGATGACCTCTTCGATCGAGGCGTTGCCGGCGCGTTCGCCGATGCCGTTGATCGCGCCCTCGACTTGACGCGCGCCGCCTTCGATGGCGGCCAGGGAGCTGGCGACCGCCATGCCCAGGTCGTCGTGGCAGTGGGCCGAGAAGATCACACGCGGATGGCGCTTGTGGATCCGCGCCGCCAGGGCGCGGAAAGTCTCGCGCACCTCTTCCGGGGTCGCATAGCCGACGGTGTCGGGCACGTTCAGGGTCCGGGCGCCCGCGTCCGCGGCGGCCTCCATCACATCGGCCAGGAACTCCGGCTCGGTGCGGAAGGCGTCCTCGGCCGAGAACTCGACATCATCGAACAGGGTGCGGGCGTATTCGACCGAGCGGACGGCCGTCGACAGCACCTCGTTGGTGGACATCTTCAGCTTGGCGGTGCGGTGGATCGGGCTGGTGCCGATGAAGACGTGGCAGCGGCGATGCGACTTGGGCGCCGGAGCCAAGGCGCGGAAGCTGGCGTCGATGTCCTTTTCGTTCGAGCGCGACAGGGAGCAGAAGACCGGCCCCTCGATCTCGCCCGCCACGCGGCGGATGCAGTCCTCATCACCCGGCGAAGCGGCGGCGAAGCCGGCCTCGATAACGTCGACGCCCAGGTCCTTCAGGACCTGGGCCATCTTCAGCTTGGCCTGAGCGCTCATGGAGAAGCCCGGAGCCTGTTCGCCGTCCCGCATCGTCGTGTCGAACACGATGACGCGGTTGGGATCGGCTGCGATCTGTTCGGTGCGCGATACTCGCACCTCTTCGGGGGTAATCATTACGCGGCCTCGGATTGAATAATGTCGTTGCCGATGCGGCGCACGCCGAACAGGCGGTCGATCTGGCGGCCCAGATTGTCCATGCAGCGTCCGGCGTCGCGGCCTCGCACGGTCATGGCGATGTGACGGAAGGCTCCTTCATCGGCCATGTTGATGCCGTCGATGTGGAAGCCGCGGCGCTCCACCAGGCCGATGAGACGCTGAAGCGAACCGTCCGCACGGTCGATCTGGATGTGGATCGTGTTGCTCATCTCAGGAGCCCTCCATCATTTCAGCATTGCTCTTGCCCGGCGGAACCAGCGGCCAGACATTGTCTCGGGAATCGATGACCACATGGGCCAGGCAGGGACCTTCGGCGGCCAGCAGACGCTGGATGCCATCGGACACCTGATCGCGACGATCGATACGGAAGGCCTCGATGCCAAAGGCCTCGGCCACCTTCACGAAGTCCGGATTGTCGGACAGGTCGATCTCGGAATAGTTCTCGGCGAAGAACAGCTCCTGCCACTGGCGCACCAGCCCCAGCGAAGAATTGTCGATCAGCACGATTTTCAGCGGGATGCCGTAACGCTTCAGCGTCGCCAGCTCCTGGATGTTCATCATGAAGCCGCCGTCGCCGGCGATGGTGACGACCGTCGCCGACGGATCGGCCAGCTTGGCGCCGATGCCGGCGGGCAGGCCAAAGCCCATGGCGCCCAGGCCGCCCGAGGTGATATGGGCCTCGGGCCGCGAGAAGCGGCAGTGCATGGCGGCCCACATCTGATGCTGGCCCACGTCGCAGGCGGCGACGAAATCGTCACCCGCCGCTTCCGAAACGGCCTTCAGCAGGGCCGGGGCATAGACCCCCTCGCCCGGCGCGTCATAGCGATAGGCATGGGTCGCGGCGGCCTGGGCGCACTCGACAACCCACGGCTGGATGTCCAGGGCCGGGCCGCCGTCCATCCGCGCCGTCAGGGCCTCGACCCCGTCCTTCAGCTCGCCGACGACGGCGACATTGGCCGCCCGCAGCTTGCCGACTTCAGAGGCGTCGATATCGAAATGGACGATTCGGGCGTTGGGCGCGAACTCGGCCAGCTTTCCCGTGGCGCGGTCGTCGAACCGGGCGCCGACGACGATCAGCAGATCGCTGTCCTGCACCGCATGATTGGCGGCGCGCGTCCCGTGCATGCCCAGCATGCCCAGCATGCCCGTCGCGTCGGTCGGGATGGTGCCCAGGGCGTTCAGGGTCGAGACCTGGGGAATGCCGGTCGCCTCGACGAAGGCGCGCAGGGCCTCGGTCGCGCGACCGATCTTCACTCCGCCGCCGATATAGACCAGCGGCTTCTTCGCGGCCCGGATCGCGGCCTCGGCGGCGGCGATGGCGTCGTGGTCGATGCGCGGCGTCTCGTTGGGAATGTGGAAGCCGTAGTCGTCGCTGGTCGTGGCGAACTGCACGTCCTTGGGCAGATCGACCAGGACCGGCCCGGGGCGGCCCGAGGCGGCGATGTGGAAGGCCTCCTCGATGGCGGCCGGAACATCTGCGGCGGACCGGACCAGGATCGAATGTTTCACGATGGGCAGGGTGACGCCCAGGATGTCGATCTCCTGGAAGGCGTCGGTGCCCATCAGACCCTGGGCGACATTGCCGGTGATGCAGACGATGGGCACCGAATCCATCAGCGCATTGGCGATGCCGGTGATCAGATTGGTGGCGCCGGGGCCGGAGGTGGCGATGCAGACCCCGACCTTGCCGCTCTTGCGCGCATAGGCGTCGGCGGCGAAGGCCGCGCCCTGCTCGTGGCGGACCAGGATGTGCTTCAGCTTGGACCCGGCCAGGGCGTCATAGACCGGCATGATGGCGCCGCCCGGATAACCGAACACCACCTCCACGCCCAGCCGCTCCAGGGTGGAGACCAGCAGGCGCGCCCCCGATTGAGGGGCGGCCTCGGCTGAGGATTTGAAGGCGGCGGCGGTCATCAGGGTCATCCGGTCTTTCGCTCGCGGCTCAGGCCGCTTCGGACTTGGGCGTGTTCAGCCAGGCCATCCGCTCGCGCAGACGGGCGCCGACCTGTTCGATCTGGCTTTCGCGGTCCGCCTTCAGCCAGGCTTCGTACTGCGGCTTGCCGGCCTCGTTCTCGGCGATCCAGTTGCGCGCGAAGGTTCCGTCCTGGATCTCGTCCAGGATGGTTTTCATGCGGGCCTTGGTCTCTTCGTTGACGACGCGCGGGCCGCTGGCGACGGCGCCGTACTTGGCCGTCTCAGAGATGAAGTGGTGCATCTTGGAGATGCCGCCTTCGTAGAACAGGTCAACGATCAGCTTCAGCTCGTGCAGGCATTCGAAATAGGCGATCTCGGGCTGGTAACCGGCCTCGACCAGGGTGTTGAAGCCCTGCATGACCAGCTCCTTGGCGCCGCCGCACAGAACGGCCTGTTCGCCGAACAGATCGGTCTCGGTCTCTTCGCGGAAGGTAGTTTCCAGCAGGCCGCCGGTCGCGCCGCCGTTGCCCTTGGCGTAACCCATGGCCCGGTCGCGGGCCTTGCCGGTCACGTCCTTCTCGATGGCGAACAGGCTTGGCACGCCGCGTCCGCGCTGGAACTCGCGACGGACCAGATCGCCCGGTCCCTTGGGCGCCACCAGGATCACGTCCATGTCGGCGCGCGGGGTGATCCGCTCATAGATGATCGAGAAGCCGTGGGCGAACAGCAGGGCCGAACCTTCCTTGGCGTTCGGCTCGATGATGTCGCGATAGACCTCGCCCTGGACCATGTCGGGGGTCAGGATGGCGATGATGTCGGCGCCCTTGACGGCCTCGGCCGGTTCGGCGGTCGGGACACCGTCGGCGGTGGCGTGTTTCCAGCCCGTCCCGCCATGACGGACGCCGGCGACCACGTCATGACCGCTGTCCTTCAGGTTTTGGGCGTGGGCGCGACCCTGCGAGCCATAGCCGATGATGGCGATGCGCTGGCCGGCGATGGCGCCCGGCTTGATGTCTTCGTTGGTGTAGATGGTGATGGCCATGGTTCAGGCGTCCTGAGCAGCAGTTGTCTTGTGAGACGCCGGGACTTGAGCCGGCGGCGGGTTGGGAATGGTGACCGCGCCTTGGGCCGCCGAGGCGACCGAGGCGCGGTATTTGGCGAAGACACCTCGCGCCGGGCGGACTACGTGGGGCGTAAAGCCCGCCCGGCGCGTCGCCAGGTCGACGTTGACGTCGATCCGGCGGTTGGTGACGTCGATGGTGATGCGGTCACCATCGCGAATGAGAGCGATCGGGCCGCCGACGGCAGCCTCCGGCGAAACGTGGCCGGCGACGAAGCCGTAGCTGGCGCCCGAGAACCGGCCGTCGGTCAGCAGGGCGACATTGTCGATCTTGCGGCCCTTCAGGGCGGCGGTGACCTGCAACATCTCGCGCATGCCGGGCCCGCCCTTGGGCCCTTCGTAGCGGATGATGATGACGTCGCCTTCGCCGACCGAACCGTCCTGAACGGCGTGGAAGGCGTCTTCCTCGCTGTCGAACACGCAGGCCGGACCTTCGAACGTATCGACCTTGTGCCCGGTCAGCTTGATGACCGCGCCCTCCGGGGCGACGTCGCCATAGATGACGGCGTAGCTGCCGCGCGCCATGACCGGCGCGTCAAAGCTGGTCACCACCACCTGGCCGGGGGTTTCCTCGGCGTCGCCCGCCTCGGCGAACAGGCTGCGGCCGCTGACGGTCGGGGTGTTCACGATCTTGCCGGCCTCGGCCATCCGTTGCGTGACCAAGCGGGTGCCGCCGGCGGCGAACAGGTGCGAGGCCAGGAAGCGGCCGCCCGGCTTCAGGTCGCAGATGACCGGCGCCTCGACGCAAGCCTGGTGACAGTCCTCGGCGCCGAAATCGACGCCGGCCTCGGCCGCGATGGCCGTCAGGTGCATGACCGCGTTGGTCGATCCGCCCGAGGCCGAAACCGCAACGGCGGCGTTCTTCAGGCTGGCGCGGGTGATGTATTTGCGGGCGGTGTCGCCGGCGAAGACCCGTTCGACGATCAGTCGGCCGCAGCGCAGCCCTTCCGCCGCCTTGTTCGGATCGACGGCCGGCACGTCATTGGCGCCCATGGGCGAGATGCCCATGACGGACAGGGCCATGGCCATGGTGTTGGCCGTGAACTGACCGCCGCAGGCGCCAGCGCCGGGGCAGACGGCCTGTTCGACCGCCTTCAAGCCCGCGTCGTCCAGCGCGCCCGCCGAATGGGCGCCGATGGCCTCGAACACCTCCTGGACCGAGACCTCCTTGGTTCCCCCAGGACCGGGCATGACGCCGGGCATGATCGTGCCGCCGTAATAGACCAGGCCCGGGATATCCATCCGCGCCAAGGCCATGGCCGCCGCCGGGATCGTCTTGTCGCAGCCGACGATGCAGACCACGCCGTCCAGCTGATGGCCCTCGATGGCCAGTTCGATGCTGTCGGCGACGACCTCGCGGCTGATCAGCGAGGCCTTCATGCCCGCCGTGCCCATCGAGATGCCGTCGGTGACGACGATGGTGTTGAAATCAACCGGATAGCCGCCCGCCGCGACGATGCCCGCCCGCACATCCTTGGCCAGGCGGTCCAGGTGCATGTTGCACGGGGTGACGGTCGACCAGGTGTTGACGATGCCGATCATCGGCTTGTCGAAGTCGGCGTCCTGCATGCCGGCGGCGCGCAGATATGAGCGAGCCGCGGCCCGGCTCGGGCCAGCCGTCACCGCCGCACTGCGGGCGTTGGGCTTTTTGGGCTCTGAGGTAGAATCTTGCGTCATCGGTCCAGTTCTTTTTGAACCGCCGCGCACTAAAAACCCCGCTTCCTTTCGGAGGCGGGGTGGTGCGAGGCGATCCTGAGGGCGTTTAGGTCAGGTCGCGTGCATCCACGCCGCTTGCGTAAGCAGGCCGAGAAGTACGAGGAGAATGAGGAATACGGGGCTTTCCAGGCCGACAGGCGCACGAACGGCCGCTACCGCCTGGGCAGTGCGTCCCTTCATCATGTCGCGCGTCATCGTGGCCACGGGTGGCTCCCTGTTCTGACGCCAAGAAACCATAGCCGCCGGACAGGCACAACCCCTGTCGCAAAAATTTTGCGCATTAGGGCGAATACCGCCGCCGTAAGGGTGTTTCTTACCCAGGGCCGCCAGAGCCGCCTCTCGAAGCGTAACCGTCCATCACATCACGTTACGCGCGTGGGGTTGAAACCCGTCCGCGACCGCTCCATTGAGACGCGCACCCTATAATAACGCTCGTCATACCGATCACAGGAGCTTCCTCATGACCGTTCGCGTCGCCATCAATGGTTTCGGCCGCATTGGCCGCCTTGTCCTGCGCTCGATCATCGAACACGGCCGCACGGACATCGAAGTCGTGGCGATCAACGATTTGGGTCCGGTCGAGACCAACGCCCACCTGTTCCGCTACGATTCGGTTCACGGCCGCTTCCCCGGCACGGTGACCTCGGGCGAAGACTGGATCGACGTCGGCACGGGCAAGATCAAGGTCACGGCCGAGCGCGACCCTGCCAACCTGCCGCACGCCGAACTGAAGGTCGACATCGCCTTCGAATGCACCGGCATCTTCACCTCCAAGGACAAGGCCAGCGCCCACCTCAAGGCCGGCGCCAAGCGTGTCCTGGTCTCGGCCCCCGCCGACGGCGCCGACAAGACCATTGTCTACAAGGTCAACCATGAGGTCCTGACCGCCGACGACATCATCGTCTCCAACGGCTCGTGCACCACCAACGCCCTGGCGCCCGTCGCCAAGGTGCTGAACGACCTGTTCGGCATCGAGCGCGGCTATATGACCACCATCCACTCCTACACCGGCGACCAGCCGACGCTGGATACGATGCACAAGGATCTGTACCGGGCCCGGGCCGCCGCCCTGTCGATGATCCCGACATCGACCGGCGCCGCCAAGGCCCTGGGCCTGGTCCTGCCGGAACTGAAGGGCAAGCTGGACGGCTCTTCGATCCGTGTCCCGACCCCGAACGTCTCGGTCGTGGATCTGAAGGTCGTCTCCAGCCGCGACGTGACGGTCGAAGAGATCAACGCCGCGCTTCAGGCCGCCGCCGACGGCCCGATGAAGGGCGTCCTGTTCACGACGACCGAGCCGCTGGTCTCCAGCGACCTGAACCACATCGCCGCCTCCTCCACCGCCGCCCTGCCTCAGACCCAGGTCGTCGATGGCAAGCTGGCCCGCGTCCTCAGCTGGTATGACAACGAATGGGGCTTCGCGACCCGCATGGCCGACACGGCCCTGGTGATGGCGAAGTTCCTCTAAGCCGACAACGTCTCCTCCCCACAGCGTGGGGAGGAGACCACGAATTGGTGGAGGGGCTCTCTCCGCCGCACCGAATTCGGGGCCAGAGCCCCTCCGTCACGGCGCAAACGCGCCGCGCCACCTCCCCATCGCTTCGCGACATGGAGGAGACAGGGAAACGACCATGACCTTCCGCACCCTCGACGACGCTCACGATCTCGCCGGCAAAACGGCCCTGGTTCGCGTGGACTTCAACGTCCCGATGGAGAACGGCAAGGTCACGGACGACACCCGGCTGCGCGTCGCCCTGCCGACGATCCAGCGCCTTCGCGACGCCGGCGCCAAGGTCGCGCTGCTGGCCCACTTCGACCGCCCCAAGGGTCAGCGCGTCCCGTCGATGAGCCTGAAGCCGGTCGTCCTGCCGCTGGAAAACCTGCTCGGCGCCCCCGTCCGCTTCGCCGACGACTGCATCGGCCCGGACGCCGTGGACGCCATCCGCGACCTGGACGCCGGCGGCGTGGTCCTGCTGGAAAACGTCCGCTTCCACGCGGCGGAAGAGGCCAATGATCCGGTCTTCGCCCAGAAGCTGGCGGACCTGGGCGACCTCTATGTCAACGACGCCTTCTCGGCCGCCCACCGCGCCCACGCCTCGACCGAAGGCATCGCCCACCACCTGCCCGCCTATGCCGGCGAATCCATGCGCCGCGAACTCGATGCGCTCGACGCCGCCCTGGGCAATCCGCAGAAGCCGGTGCTGGGCATCGTCGGCGGGGCCAAGGTCTCGACCAAGCTGGACCTGCTGAAGAACCTGGTCGGCAAGCTGGACCGGCTGGCCATCGGCGGCGGCATGGCCAACACCTTCCTGTTCGCCCAGGGCATCGACATCGGCGGCTCGCTGGCCGAACGCGACATGGCCGACACCGCGCGCGAGATCATGACCGAGGCCGAGGCGCAGGGCTGCACACTGCTGCTGCCCGTCGATTTCGTGGTGGCGACCGAGGTCAAGCCCGGCGCCGCATCCCGCCCCGTCGTCGCCGGCGCCGCCCTGTCGGCCGACGACAAGATTCTCGACGCCGGTCCGGCTACGGTCGCGCGACTGCTGGAGGCCCTGACCGCCTCAAAGACCCTGATCTGGAACGGCCCCCTGGGCGTGTTCGAGGTGCCGCCCTTCGACGCCGCCACCGTGACCGTGGCCCGTCATGCGGCGGCCCTGGCCAAGGCTGGAGTGCTGGTCGCCGTCGGCGGCGGCGGCGACACGGTCTCTGCCCTGAACCACGCGGGTGTGTCAGACGACATGACCTTCGTCTCCACGGCCGGCGGCGCCTTCCTGGAATGGATGGAGGGCAAGCCCCTGCCCGGCGTCGAGGCCCTGCGCGTCTGATTGACGGCGATGCAGGCGGACCACGCCTGCGTCCTGACCTTCTGAATTCACGCTGAAACGGCTGCAACGCGGCGTGACTTCGCCACGCCTCGCAGCTAGTCTCTCGCCCAATCAAAAAAGACTATTCGGCTCAGGAGACTATCCCATGGCGCGCATCACGCTGCGACAGCTGCTCGACCACGCGGCAGAGAACGACTACGGCCTGCCCGCCTACAACATCAACAATATGGAACAGGGTCTGGCGATCATGGAGGCGGCCCACGAGGTCAATGCTCCCGTGATCATCCAAGCGAGCCGAGGCGCCCGGAACTACGCCAACGACATCGTCCTGGCCAAGCTGATCGACGCCCTGGCCGAGCTCTATCCGCACATCCCGGTCTGCATGCACCAGGACCACGGCAACGGCCCCGCCACCTGCGCCACTGCCATCCAGTACGGCTTCACCTCGGTGATGATGGACGGTTCGCTGGAAGAAGACGCCAAGACTCCCGCTTCCTACGACTACAACGTCGATGTCACCCGCCGCGTCACCGAAATGGCCCACGCCTGCGGCGTCTCGGTTGAGGGTGAACTGGGCGTGCTGGGATCGCTGGAGACCGGCATGGGCGAGGCCGAAGACGGCCATGGCTTCGAGGGCAAGCTCGACCACTCGCAACTGCTGACCGACCCGGACCAGGCCGTCGATTTCGTCGCCGCCACCAAGGTCGACGCCCTGGCCATCGCCATGGGCACCAGCCACGGCGCCTACAAATTCTCGCGTCAGCCGGACGGTGAAGTCCTGGCCATGAACGTGATCGAGGAAATCCACCGCCGCCTGCCCAACACCCACCTGGTGATGCACGGCTCATCCTCGGTGCCGCAGGATCTGCAGGACATCATCAACCAGTACGGCGGCGAAATGCCCCAGACCTGGGGCGTGCCGGTCGAGGAAATCCAGCGCGGCATCAAGCACGGCGTGCGCAAGGTCAACATCGACACCGACAACCGCATGGCCATCACCGGCGCTATTCGTAAAGCGTTGATGGAAAAGCCGGGCGAGTTCGACCCCCGCTCCTATCTGAAGCCCGCCAAGGAGGCGATGAAGAAGCTCTGCATGGAGCGCTATCAGCAGTTCGGCTGCGAAGGCCAGGCGTCCACGATCCGCCCGCTCTCCACCGCCCATATGGCCAAACGCTACGCCTCGGGCGACCTGGATCCGTCCTTCCGCGGCGCCTCCGTCAAGGCCGCCTAATCGGGGCCGCCTGAGCCACGTCTAGACCGGGTAGCGGCCGCTCAGTTCGCGCCGCACCCGGCGAACGTCCCATTCGGCCTGGTCCAGCGCGTCGCGCGCGTCTCGGGCGTTTCGCCGCGCATCGCGGATTTCGCCCCGGACGTCTTGGATGCGGTCGCGGATCCGATCCCGCTGCTCGTCCGTCAGCCCCTCGCCCCGCAGTTCGTTCTGCTTGGCCTCCAGCTTGTCCTCGCGATTCTCGATCCGGGCCTCGGCGCTGCTCAGTGCGCCTTGCGCCGCCTCGAACGCGTCCTCGACCTCATGCAGCCTCAACCCGTCCTGATAGGCGGGCACGAACGCCTGCTCCTCCTCCGGCCGACAAACGCCGTAATAGGTGTTGCCGGCGCGGCCCTCGGCCCATCCTCGCTCTAAGGTGCAGTAGGTCCGCAACCCGTCCTCGCGCGCCGAACCATAGGCCGCTGGATTGGGCGCGACCTGATATTTGGCGCAGGCCTTGGCGTGATCGTCCAGCCGCGTCATCGGATAGCCGGATGTTCCGTCGGCATAGCCCTTCTCGCCCCAGGCGCCGGCCAGGCATTGGTCCTTGCTCATGGTCGTGCAACTGCCCAGCAGCGCCGCCACGGCGACCACGCCCCCGGCGATCATCAACCGCGTCATCGGATGCCCTCTTGCGCCCCCAAGCTTGACTATCGCCCCACGTTCGCCCCTCGCGCAAGCGGCCGCTCGTGCTAGGGAGGCCCCGTGTCCAGCCCTGACCTGATCGACGACGACGACCTGTCCCCCGCCTCCGCCCCTGCCGAGGTGCTGGAGGCGCGCATCCACGCGTCCGGCGTTCGGCTGGACAAGGCCCTGGCCGAGGCCTTCCCAACCCTGTCGCGCGCCCGGCTGCAGGCCCTACTGGCCGAAGGCGCCGTCACCCGCGACGGCGCGGTCCTGACCGGCGGTTCGGCCAAGGCCCAGCCCGGCCTGTACGTC
This sequence comes from Brevundimonas sp. PWP3-1b1, assembly GCF_049896065.1. Lineage (NCBI taxonomy): Bacteria > Pseudomonadati > Pseudomonadota > Alphaproteobacteria > Caulobacterales > Caulobacteraceae > Brevundimonas > Brevundimonas sp. PWP3-1b1. Next base: position 2,215,497 of record NZ_JAFCTO010000001.1, read on the forward strand.
GTCGCCCTGCCGCCCGTCGCGCCCGCCACGCCCCAGCCGCAGGCCATCCCCCTGACTGTCCTCTATGAGGACGCCGACTTGATCGTCATCGACAAGCCTGCGGGCATGGCCGCCCATCCCGCGCCCGGCACGCCCGACGGCACCCTGGTCAACGCCCTTCTGGCCCACTGCGGCGACAGCCTGTCGGGCATCGGCGGCGTGGCTCGCCCCGGCATCGTCCACCGGCTGGACAAGGACACCTCCGGCGTCATGGTCGCCGCCAAGACCGACCGCGCCCACCAGGGCCTGTCGGCCCTGTTCGCAACTCACGACATCGAACGCACCTACATCGCCCTGACGCGCGGCGCCCCCTCGCCGTCCAGGGCACGGATCTTAACCCGCATCGGCCGCTCCAGCGGCGACCGCAAGAAGATGGCCGTGCTCAAGGCCGGCGGCCGCGAGGCGATCACCGACTATGTCGTCCAGACGACCTTCGGCGAACCGGCCAAGTCGGGGGGCGCCCCAATGGCCGCCCGCGTTGCCTGCACTCTGCACACCGGCCGCACCCACCAGATCCGCGTTCACCTGTCGTCGAAGGGCTCGCCCATCCTGGGCGACGCGACCTATGGCTCGGGCAGCCCCGCCATTCCCGTCCGCGCCGCCATCGCCGAGGCCGGCCTGGCGCGTCAGGCGCTTCACGCCGCCGTCCTGGGCTTCGTCCATCCCGTCACCGGCGAACAGATGCGCTTCGAAACCGCGCCCCCGACTGATATGTTGCGCCTCGAAGCCCTGCTGTCCGGACTCTGAGACCCGCCATGCTCGATCCCGAAATCCACGACAATGCCGAGCTGAAACGCTACGAACTGCCGGTCGATGGTGAACTGGCGATCGTCACCTACAACCTCTCGCCGCCCAATCTGATGATCACAGAAACCTTGGTCCCGGAGCGGCTTGAGGGCCAGGGGATCGCCAGTCGCTTGGCCAAACATGTGCTGGCCGACGCCAAGGCCCGCGACCTGCTGATCCTGCCGGTCTGCCCTTTCTTTTCTGCCTATATTCAGAAACACCCCGAACACGCCGAGGCGGTTCACCCGACCTATCGCAGCATCCTGGGAATCTAGGATCCGGCGCCGAACACCCCGGCCATGGCCATCACGAACAGGCCCACGATCGCGATGGCCGACACGCCCGCGGCGACCGCCCCCACTGCGAGGACGACAATCAAGACCTGTTCGCGCACGCTCTTTTTCATTGTCGCGTTTTAGACTCCCGGCTTGCCTCTCGTCCAATGCGCACGTCTTGAATAGCAACCGACAAAGTTCTATATGGTCCTCTGATCGGCGCGAGTGGTGCCAGGGCCACGGTCACGCTTTCGTGTGACCATCCGCCTCTAAAAACGGCGGCAACCCATAGCTACTTCACCGGTTGAGGGGTGAGACTTCGGCGCACGCACCGTGGCCGATGACGAAGAGCCCGCTCGTTCAGACGGTCGGAGGGACCTGTATATGGCTGCCAATAGTACGCTCGCGGTGATGTCGCCTGAACAAGGCCTGTCGCGTTATCTGACGGAAATCCGCAAGTTTCCGATGCTGACCAAGGACGAGGAGTTCATGCTGGCGAAGCGCTGGTCTGAGCACCAGGACGCCGAGAGCGCCCACCGCCTTGTCACCTCGCACCTTCGTCTCGTGGCCAAGATCGCCATGGGCTATCGCGGCTACGGCCTGCCGATCGGCGAAGTGATCTCCGAGGGCAATGTCGGCCTGATGCAGGCCGTGAAGAAATTCGACCCGGACAAGGGCTTCCGCCTGGCCACCTACGCCATGTGGTGGATCCGCGCCTCGATCCAGGAATACATCCTGCGCAGCTGGTCGCTCGTGAAGATGGGCACCACCGCCGCGCAGAAAAAACTGTTCTTCAACCTGCGCAAGGCCAAGAGCCAGATCTCGGCCTTCGAGGAAGGCGACCTGCACCCCGAACACCTCGCCGCCATCGCCACCAAGCTGGGCGTCAGCGAGGAAGAGGTCACCAACATGAACCGTCGCCTCGGCGGCGACGCCTCGCTGAATGCGCCCCTGCGCGCCGACGGTGAAAGCGAATGGCAGGACTGGCTCGCCGACGACACGGCCGTGTCCCAGGAGACCCAACTCGCCGAAGACGAGGAAAAGGGCATCCGCATGAGCCTCCTTCAAGAGGCCATGGAGGAACTGACCGACCGCGAGAAGCACATCCTCACGGAACGCCGCCTCAAGGACGACCCCGTCACCTTGGAAGAACTCGCCGGCCAGTACGGCGTGTCGCGCGAACGCGTGCGCCAGATCGAGGTCCGCGCCTTCGAGAAGCTGCAAAAGGCGATGCGCGCCGCCGCCGAAGAGCGGAACCTCGTCGACGCCTGATTGAGCCAAACCTGTCGCGCTCTATCGGCGCGACAGGCCTCTATCGGTTCAGGACGCCCGCGCCATCGGGGCCATTTCTTCTGCAGCTTTCGCCGCCGCAACCACCGCGCCGATCGGCTGGGCCAGTCCGACCTTGGTCACCTGACCGCCAGCTAAATAGGCCTGCAGCGTCGCCACGACCATCGCCAGTTTGGCGTCCGCCGTCTTGATCGCCAGCCCGTTCAGCGTTTCGGCCTGCTGTCGAATGGCGCGCGTGGCTTGCGACGGGTCCTGATCGAACTGCGCCAATGCCGAAATCAGGATGCGGATCGCCTGATCCTTCACCTCCGCCGGCCCTCCGCCTACCGTACCATCGCTGCGCCGCTTGCGCGCACCGGAAAATTCGCCCGAGTTGAACCGCCGTCGATCCGGCCCGACATAGCCGACCGCCTCGATCCAGGGTCGCGGCTTCAGCGCCACGTTCTCGACCCGCTTGAACAGGTCGCCGGTCGTGAAGGGCTTTCTCAGGAACTCGTGGATGCCGGAATCGCGCGCGCCCTTGATGGCGGCGGCGGTCGCCTCGCCCGTCACCATGATGATCGGCGACATGCGGCACGCCATGCTCGACCGTCGCACCCGCCGCGCCAGCGTCTCGCCGTTCAGCGCCTCGCCGGACCGCTCGGTGAAGATCACGCCCGGCTCGACGTCGCGCAGCAGCTCCAGCGCCCGCTCCTCGTCAGTCTCGGCATAGACCTCGCGCGCACCCATCCCCTTCATGATGTCCGTCAGCAGTCGTGCAGACGACAGGTTGGGATCGACGATCACCACCCGCCTGACGGCGGGTTCGATGCGGCTCAAGGTTCTGGCGTTTGCGGCGAACACGTCCGTCTCCGGGTTGCAGCCGTTATCCTTACCGCGCGCTGGTTAAAGCCTGTTGAATCAAGGAAACTGTCGTCTCAACCCTGGAAGGGGTCCCGCATCAAAATCGTGTCGTCGCGTTCCGGGCTGGTGGACAACAGGGCCACCGGCGCGCCGATCAGCTCCTCGATCCGCCGCACATATTTGATGGCGTTGGCGTTGATGTCCTTGAAGCTGCGGACCCCGGCGGTGCTTTCACTCCAGCCTTCCAGCTCTTCGAACACCGGCTCGGCCGCCGCCTGGGCCTTAAGGCTGGACGGCAGATAGTCCAGCACCTCGCCATCAACCTTGTAGCCGACGCAGATCTTCAGCGTCTTCAGCCCGTCCAGCACGTCCAGCTTGGTCAGGGCGATGCCGTCGATGCCGTTGATCGCCACCGACTGGCGCACCAGCACAGCATCGAACCAGCCGCAGCGTCGCGCCCGGCCCGTATTCACCCCGACCTCGCGGCCGACAGTCGCGAGATGCTGTCCGACCTCATCATCCAGCTCGCAGGCGAACGGGCCTTCACCGACGCGGGTCGTATAGGCCTTCACGATCCCCAGCACATAGCCGACGCCGCGCGGACCGATGCCCGATCCGGCGGCCGCCTGTCCCGCCACGGTGTTCGAGCTGGTGACATAGGGATAGGTGCCGTGGTCCACGTCCAGGAAGGCGCCCTGCGCGCCCTCGAACAACACCCGCTTGCCGTCCTTCTGCGCCTGATCCAGCACCCGCCAGGCCGGCTTCACATAGGGCAGGATCTTGGGTGCGATCTCCAGCAGTTGCGCCAGCAGCGCCGCCGGATCGATCGGCTCCAGCCCCAGGCCCGCGCGCAGCGGATCGTGGTGCGAGCGCAGGCGGTCGATCTTGACCTTCAGATCGTCTTCATTGGCCAGATCGCACACCCGGATGGCTCGCCGACCGACCTTGTCCTCATAGGCCGGACCGATCCCCCGCCCTGTCGTGCCGATCTTGGCGCCGGGCGCGCTCGCCGCCGCCTCGCGCGCCACGTCCAGCGCGGGGTGGATGGGCAAGATCAGACAGGCGTTGTCCGCGATGGTCAGAATCTCGGGGCTGATCGACACGCCTTGGGCCTGGATCTTCTCGATCTCGCCGACCAGATGCCAGGGATCGACGACCACGCCGTTGCCGATGATCGACGGCTTGCCCTGAACTACACCCGAGGGCAGCAGCGCCAGCTTGTAGACCTTGCCGTCCACGACCAGCGTATGGCCCGCATTGTGACCGCCCTGGAACCGCACGACCATGTCGGCGCGGTTGGACAGCCAGTCCACGATCTTGCCCTTGCCCTCGTCGCCCCACTGGGCGCCGACCACCGCTACGTTCGCCAAGGTCCGTACTCCGCCTTAGCGTTCTCCTTGGAGAACGCGTCAAAACCAGCAGGCGCCGCGTCATCGCGGCGATCTGAATGCGGGCGCAGCCTATAGCGGGGGAATCATCCGATGTCGTCCCTCTAATCCTCTCCCGCGCAGCGGGGGAGGGGGACCACGAAGTGGTGGAGGGGGCGGACGCGCCTCCGACCTACGCCCAGCTCGCAAGAAAGCAATCTGAAAGGCCGAGCGCGCTATCCGCCCCCTCCACCATGCTGCGCATGGTCCCCCTCCCCCGTTACGCTACGCTTCTCGGGTGAGGACCAATTCCGAGACCGCCGTTTCGAACGCCCATTCCAGCCACGGCGTCGCCGCGACCACATCCGCCGTCTCGACCGTGCAGCCGCACCACAGGCGCAGTCCCGGCGGGGCGTTGCGGTGCGGCTCCATGTCGAACACCGCCGCCTCGCCTTCCAGCAACGCCTTGAACCGCATGACGAACGCCTTCTGCGCCTTGGCGTCCAGCGCCGCGATCCGCGCGTCGGTGAACTTCAGGCACACCGACGTCGTCGACCGGATCTCCGGCCGATCCGGCAGGAAGGCGATCCAGTCCGTCCGCTCAACCCACTCCGCCAACGCGGCATAGTTGGCGTCCGTGCGCCGGATCAACTCGCTCAGACCGCCCACGCCCTTCGCCCAGTCCAGGGCGTCGATCCAGTCCTCAATGGTCAGGATCGAGAAGGTGTTGATCGCCACCCCGTCCGCCAGCGCCCGGTCGAACCCCTTGCCGTCCGTCAGCCGCAACAGCTTGGGGATCGCCCGATCCGGCCGATACCCGTCCAGCCGCGCCACCGCACGCGGCGACAGCACCATCACGCCGATGCCCGCCTCCCCGCCCAGCGCCTTCTGGAAGCTGAAGGTCACCACATCCAGCTTGTCGAACGGCAGCGGCATGGCGAACGCCGCCGAGGTCGCATCGCAGATCGCCAGACCCTCGCGGTCGTCGGAAATCCAGTCGGCGTCCGGCACCCGCACGCCCGAGGTCGTGCCGTTCCACGGAAACACCACGTCCTTGGACCAGTCCGCCTGGCTCATATCCGGCAGCTCGCCCCACGGCGCCGTCAGGGCCTCGGGCTCCAGGGCCAGATGATCCTTCACGTCCGCCAGCCACGTCAGGCCGAAGTTCTCGAACGCCACGACCTGCACCGGCCGTTGCCCCAGCATGCCCCACAGGGCCGCCTCGACCGCGCCCGTGTCCGACCCCGGCGTATAGAGCATCACATGGCTCTCGGGGACTTCCAGCACCTCGCGCGTCAGCCGCAGGCCATGCGCGAACCGCTCCACCACTTCCGGCGCCCGGATGCCGCGTCCCAGCAGATCGGACGGCAGGCCCGCCAGGCTGTAGCCCGGCCGTTTCGCCGTCGGCCCCGCTGAAAACCACGGCCGCGCCGGCTTCACTTCAGGCTTGGAAGTCATGCTCTTTCCCCTTGGCGCTACCGCGCTTCGCGCTGCTTGAGCGCGCTCAACGCCCCGGCGTGTAGGGCCGCTTGGCCCGCCATTCCTCAGCGAACCGGGTCAGGGCCTCGTCCGGCTCGTCCGGCAACGTCACCACCAGCCGCGCCAGCAGATCCCCGCGCTTGCCCGCCGCATAGGCCCCCCGCGCCTTCAGCCGCAGGATTTTGCCCGAGTTCGACCCCGCCGGGATCGTCATCTGCACCACGCCCTCGGGCGTCGGCACCCGCACCTTGGCGCCCAGCACCGCGTCGGGCACCGACACGGGCAGGTCCATCGTCAAGTCCGCTCCGTCGCGCTTGTAAATCGGATGCGCCTCGATCTTCAGCTCGATCAGGGCGTCGCCGTTCTCGGCCCCGCGCCCCGGCGAACCCTGTCCACGCAGGCGGATGGTCTGGCCTTCGGACGCGCCCTTGGGAATGGTCACGTCCAGCGTGCGCCCATCCGAGAACTGGATCCGCCGCGTCGCTCCCGCGATGGCGTCCTCCAGACTGATGTCCAGCGTCGCCTTCACGTCCTGCCCGCGCGAGGTGAAGTCCCGCGCGCCGCGCTGACGCCCCGCACCGCCGAACATGCCGAACAGGTCGTCCAGATCGACGCCTTCGAAGTTCGCACGACCGCCCGGCCCGCCGCCGAAGCCGCCGCCCGCACCACCCTGGCCGAACGGACTGCCGCCCGCGCGACCGCCGCCGCCGAAGCCGCGATATTGTTCGTTGCCGTCGTTGTCGATCTGGCCGGCGTCGTACTTGGCTCGCTTCTCTGCGTCGCCCAGGATGTCGAAGGCCGCCGTCACCCGCTTGAACTTGTCCTCGGTGATCTTGTCGCCGGGGTTCTTGTCGGGGTGCAGCTCCTTGGCGAGCTTGCGATACGCCTTCTTGACCTCGTCCGCGCTCGCGCCCTTCGAAACGCCCAGTTCCTTGTAGGGGTCGCCTGCCACGTCCGTTGCCGCTCCAACTGAAAAGATCGAGAGGCCGTCAGTTAAGCCATGCCCCGCCCCACGCAAAGGGCCGGACCCGTCATTTGCTCAGATCAGCCCGATTTCCGCCTCCACACCCCACCCGAAGCCCTCGCCCCACTGCGCCACGGCGATCCGCGCGCGCGCCGTCACGCCCTCGGGGAAGTCCGCCGCGAAGGCAGCCGCCGGATAGAACGCAGACAAACCCTCCGCCTCCATCGTCCGAACTCCGACGCCGCCGTCCAGCACCCGCACACGGAACCGCATCGGATCGACCGCCGCAGGCTCCCCGTCCCAGCCGTCGCCGAACAGCCGCACACGCGGTGTCCACCGGATTGTTAGCCCCTCACCCTCCGCAGCGACCGCCAGTCCACACGGCGACCACGGTCGGTCATGCACGCCCCTCGACTGAAACACCGTCTCGGTGAACCCCGCCCCGCCCGGCGCCGCCCCGGCCGGCGCCGCGCGACAGACCAGCGGCAGGCCACGCTCCCCCCGCCCGATCTCCGCCCACGCCAGCCGGTCGTCCAGGAACACCACGACCGACCCCGCCCCGGCGCCCGCCCGCATCTCGACCTCGGTGCCCTGCTGCCCCCGCAACAGACCCTCCAGCCGCCACGTCCCCGGCCCGACCAGCACCGCCGACCGATATTGCACGATCTCCCAGCCCGCCGCCGTCCCGACCGCCAGCGCATTGCCGCCGCCCAGCACCGCCGTCTCGACCGCGCTCTCAGGCGCCGCGCCCTCGACCCGCACCACGACCGCATGAACCTCGTCCCAGCGATGCCGCACCCCGGGCCCCAACGCCTCGACCAGCACCCCGACCGTCGCCGGCGTCTCCACATCCGCCCGCGCCGTCAGCGTGTCGACCGATGCTCCCGCATGCAGCCGCATCGTCCGCCAGGGCTCCGCCGCAACCGCCACGACCGGCCGCCCATCCTCCTCGCGCCCGATCAAGGGCGGCAGATCCATCACCCTCACGAAGGGCGCCCCGACCACCGCCGGCGTCTCGCCCCCGCGCCAGACGCCATCGTCCTCGACGACCCGCCGCGCGAGCAGCGGCTCCAGCACCGCCGACGGCGTCTCGTCCGCCGTCGTCCGCATCACGCGCCAGTCGCCCGCGACGCCGTCCAGCCGCACCCCGTCCCCCGGCTCCAACCGCAAGGCCTCCAGCGGCCCAAGCGCCAGCGTCTTCGCCTCCACGCCCTCGCCGTCCAGCGCCCGTTCCGCCGCCGCCCTGGCCAGCCCGCCGCCGCACACCAGTGGCAGGTCCATATCCACCCCGCCAGCCGTCGCCGCTGCATCATCCGACCGCACGACCACCGCGCCCGTCTGATAATCCGCCGTCTCGTCGATGAACCGTACCCGCGCCTCGCCCGCCTTGGGCCCCAGCGTCCGCGTCGCCGCCTCCGCCGCCCCGCCGTCGGGCAAAGCCAGCGCCTCGCCTGCGATCTCGACCCCCGTCTCCACACACCCCTGCACGGCCACCCGCCCGTCGCGCTCGGCCGCCACGGCGTCGAACGCCGCCAGCAGCGGCTCCAGCGCATCGCGCGTCCGCATCGGCCGATCGATGACATAGCCGGCCGCCGCACCTTCCACGCCCTCGACCGACATCTCAGACGACGACAACCCGCCGCGCGCCAGCACCGCCTCGATCAGGTCGCGCCCATCCCCTGCCAGCCGCCCGTTCAGCCAGTGCCCGGCCCGCCACGCCCCTGCATCCGCCCACACATCCCCCCTTGCCGGAAACGCCGGATAGGGCCGCGCGTCCCAGCACCAGGCGTCCGCCGTCTCCAGCATCCGCCTGCCATAAACCGCCGAAACCGGATTGTTCTCAGGGTCCGCATAATGCCCCAGCACCGCCTCCAGCGCCGCCCGCTGCACCGCATCGTCGCGCTCGCCGGTCGATCCCGGCGGCAGATGGCTCTCGTTGCTCTTGGGGTCCAGGAACAGGTTCGGCGCATTGCCGCCCCGGTCCACCGCCGCACAACCGAACTCCGACAGCCGCACCGGCTTCATCCCCGGAACCCAGGCCGTCGGCGTCGCCGCCCTCACCCCGCCCGGCCGGTCATGGTGCGCGTTCGACCACCAGGCTTTCAGGTCCTTGGGCCGAAACACCTAGTCCTCGCCGTGCGCCCCATCGCTGATGGCCGTACGCACCTGCGCCGCCCGATCCGCCTCGTTCGCATAATACCAGTCGAACCCATCCCCGCCCGCGACCCCCGCCGCCAGATAGGCCGGGTCCGCCGCCCCGCCGAACGTCGCCGCGTCCACCCCGCCGTCGCCCGCACGCCAGTCCGTCAGCGGCGGATACCAGTCGATCGACACATGATCGATGGTCGCATCGGCCCACAGCGGATCGAGGTGAAACACCACCTCCCCGCCCGTCTGCCGCCCGAAATATTCGCTCCAGTCCGCCGCATAGGACAGCTTCACCCCCGGCCCCACCACCGCCCGGCATTCCGCTGCCAGCGCCCGAAACTGATCCACCGCCGGAAAGCCCCCGGCCGCATCCCGCGTCCAGGTCACGCCCCGCATCTCCGACCCGATCAGCAGGCCGTCCGCCCCCTCCTCCGCCGCGATCCGGGCGTAGTGCAGCGCCATCCGACGCAGCCCCCAATCCTCGTCCCCGCCGAACAGGGCCGCGATCTCCGCCGTCGCCCCCGCCCCATCCACGCCCGCCATCCGTCCGCGCCACGGATAGCCAGGGCAGTCCATGAAGATGAAAGGATACAGGGTCACCTCCAGCCCCCGCGCCTTCAGCTCGCGGATCGCCTGCCGCACGCTCTCGTCCGATGGCGTCCCGCCATAGGCCGGCGCCCCGTCCAGCTGACTGACCTCATAGGCGTCTTCGCGCGCCACCCCCGCCACGGACCAGACCATCGGCTCCGTCGGCTTGTCCCTTCGCTCCACCCCCGGTCGCACGCGGCATTCCCCAGCTCTCAGATCGCTGCCGAACCAACCGGCCACCAGACTGACCCGCTTCAGGTTCGGCAGTTGCGCCTGCAACTGATCCAGCGAGACCATCAGGTCCGCCCGGCCCTCGCCGTTATGCACATTCTCCGCCGCCGTCCGCGTCAGCCCCTCGCGCCGCATCACCGCCTCGGTCGCCAAGGCGAACTCCCCCGCCCCAGGGATCAGGCACACGCCTTCCAGCATATCCTCCAGCCGCGCCGCCTGCCCCCTGGGCCGCCTGAACACCTCGAAACTCAACTGCGGAACCCGGTCCCCGAACGGCCCCAACGGCAGATCCTCGAACACCACATAGGCCGTACCGCGATAGGCCGGCGCCGCCCTCTCGACCGCCTCGATCAGCGGATCCGGCGTCTGGTCCTCGCCCCCGCGATGCACCCGCATCACGACGCCCGTCATGTCCATCAGCCGCCCATCGGCCCATACCCGCCCGACCCCGTCGATCTCGCCCTCGCAAAGCGCCACCGCAAAACTCAGCGAATAGACATAGTCGACCGTCTTCGGCCCGCCCTTGCCCGCCCGCCCCTTGGTCTTGCCTTCCAGGAACCGCGCCGCCCAGATCACCTGACCCGTGACCCGCGCCCGCCCGAACACACAGGCCATCGGCGACCCTTCCGCCGTCCCCTGCACCTTCAGCGTTTCCAGCCTCGGCCCCACCTGCCGCGCCGGCCCCAGCGCGCTCACCACGCGATTGTCGATCGCCCGCCCGAGGGTCGAGCCGATCACTCGTCCGACCGGCCCGCCGACCGACTGCCCCACCGCGCTCAGAACGACTTGCGCCATTCAACCCTCCTCAGGAAACCGGAACACCGCGACCAGCCGTCGCCGCCACCACACGCCCATCCAGCTCTCGACGACCGCGCGCCCCCAATAGGCGTGGATCATCCTCGGCTCCGGCCCCTCGACGTCGCTCAGAATGGCGCAATGCTTCACCGCCGCCCCCGGCGACATGCGAAACAGCAGCACGTCCCCCGCCTGCATCTGATCGACCGCAACCGGCCTCAGCCACCGCCCCGCCGCCTCCAGCAGCGTCTCGCGCCCGCCTGTCTCGGCCCAGTCCGCCGAATAGGCCGGCAAGACCTCCGGCTCCTCGCCTGCCACCTCGCGCCACACCCCGCGCACCAACCCCAGACAGTCCGCCCCCACGCCCTTCACGCTGGCCTGATGTCGATAAGGCGTGCCCAGCCAGGATCGCGCCGAAGCAACAACCGCCGCCGCACGCGCTTCTCCCTCCCCCTGCGGGGGAGGGGGGGCGAGCCGCAGGCGAGACCGGGTGGGGGCGGCCAGGCGACCCGCGCCCACTCTCCCTGCCGTCCCCACCCCGTCGCTTCGCGACGACCCTCCCCGTTCCGGGGAGGGAGAAATCATCGCCCCGCCCCTCACCGCCGGCTCCCGCCGTCGTTCCGCGCGCTTCCCGCCGGATACGCCGTCAGGAAGTCGTCCCCCGGCACATCCGGGAACCCGCGAAAGTTCGCCCCATTCGCAAACGTCCCAAGGCAGGTCTCCCACCGCTTATCGCAGACCCGTCCCGCCGCCTCCGCGACCCCGCACCGCTGGTCCCCCAGCCGCGCATCGCACATCCGCCCATAGGTCCGCCCGACCACCCGCTCCAGCTTCGCCAACGGCCCCTCAAGCTCGGCGACGAACCCTCCCCCTTCCCGTCGAATCCGCGCCAGCGTCCCCGCCCACAGCCGAACCCTCAAATCCGGCCGCGCCCAGTCCACCCGCCAAAGCTCGACCGTTGCCGCATCGAACAGACCCGCCGCCACATCCTCTTCACTGATGGCCTCGTCATCCAGCGCCCCCGCCGCCGAGACCGACCCCGCCGTCAGCCCGACTGCGCTCTCGCCCGCCCCCGCCGTCCAGCCGCTCGCAGCCCGACAGAGCACCCCATCCACCACCAGGTCCCGGTCGTGATCGGTGAACCCCATCACCACTCCATCGGCCCGCTTCAGCCGCCAGACATGACACAGCGTCGCCGCCCCGCTCTCGATGCGGGCGACCATTTCTTCCGGTATGTTTCGCATGGTTCAGACCCGAACCTCGATCAGCGGCACGGCCGCCATCCGCCCGGCCTCGAAACTCTCCAGCGTCGTCTCGATCCGATCGCTGTCGAACCGCACGGGCGTGTCAAACGCGAACCCCGCCGTCACCACGGCGCCCGCCGCCGGCGCGCTCGCCAGAGTCATCACCCCCGTCGCCTCATCCACGGTGAAATCCGCGACCTCGACGCCCCCGACCGCCACGCGCACCGACCCCGCGACCGGCTTTGAGATCGGCCGCTCCACATCGCCGTATCGCTTGACCAGGCCGAACGCCGTCCGCACCCCGTCCCCGACGCCCAGCGCCTGATCCCCCGCCGACACCGTCCCGCCCGGCGCACACGACTTGAAGTCGGCGAAGTCCTTGAACCGGAACCCGTACAGCCGCCCCCGCCGCGCCTCGAAGAAGGCGACCAACTCGGCCATGTCGTCCAGCGATCTCAGGTTGGCCCCGATCAGATAACGCCTGCGCCCCAGCGCCCAAGGCGTCGACCGCCGCTCGAACCCTGACGCCAGCGTCGTGATCTCCGTCCGTCGCTCCACCCCGCCGGTCGAGCCGAACGCCAGCCGCGCAGGCAGGCGCACCTCATGAAAGGCGCCCATGATCACTCTCCTGTGCAAAGCCGCGCGCCCGGTCCAAACCTTGGCGGCGGCGCTTCGGGCCGCGCCTTTTCCTGGACCACGGCCTTGCGCGGCGAAATCCTCAGCTACGACCCCGTGACCGGCGACGGCCTGATCAGCGGCGACGATCTTCAGCGCTACGCCTTCACCTCGACCACCGCCGGTCTCGAACCGGGCCGTCGCGTCGATTTCGTCGTTCAGGATGACCGCGCCGTCAGCCTGATGGTGCTGCGCGACGGCCCCTTGCCGACCGCCGTCTATGCGCCGGAACCCGACCTCGGGCTGTGGGGCTATTTCGTCCGCTGCGTGACCGACCTCTACATCGAGGGACAGGGACGTGCGCGACGCAAGGAATACTGGTCTTTCGCCCTCTTCCAGTTCCTGATCCTGATGCTCGCCATCATGCCGATCATCGGCCTGGCCATCGCCGACGCCGAGACCGGCTATGACATGGAGGCCTGGGGCGTCGCCTGGATCTGCGTCGTCGCCCTGGCCTACTTCGCGCTCATCATCCCCTATGTCGCCGTCGCCATCCGCCGCTTTCACGACGTCGGCCTCAGCGGCTGGCTGATCCTGATCGGCCTCGTCCCCTACGTCGGCGGCCTGTTCGTGTTCATCATCAGCCTTCTGCCGTCCCAGCCGGCCGTGAACGTCCACGGCGCGCCGCCCAAGGGCCTGGGCCAAATCGGAGTTTGAGAGAAATTCTCAGGAACCGTTCGCCAAGCTTGACCTTTCAGTCTTGTCCGGCTCACGTCGTCCGGCGACGTTCGCAAACTGCCGCTCGGCGGCGACAACCAAGGAGACCTCCGTGCGCGGTGAAATTCTCAGCTACGACGCCACGACCGGCGCCGGTCTGATCAGCGGCGACGACGGCGCCCGTTACGACTTCACCTCGGCCGCGCTCCAGTCGCCGGCCGTGCCCGCCGCCGGCGTCCGCGTGGACTTCGTGCCCGAAGGCGCCGTCGCCACCCAAATCCTGATCCTCGCCGGCGCGGCGACCACCACCGGCGTCGCCGGCGGTTACGCCGCCTCAACCGCCGTCGCAGCGCCCGGCTCGGGCTTCGACTTCCAGTCCGCCATGCTGTCCTTCAATGGGCGCCTGCGCCGTTCGCACTTCTGGATCGGCTTCCTGATCATCTTCGGCGCCAGCCTGGTGCTGGGCTGGATTCCCCTCCTGGGCGGGCTGATCTCCCTGGCCCTGATCTGGCCCAACCTCGCCATTTCGGTGAAGCGTCTTCACGACATGGGCAAGAGCGGCTGGCTGGTCGCCATTCCCTGGGCGATCTCCACGATACTGGTCATCGCCGGCTTCGTGATGATGTTCGCCGGCATCGCCGCCAGCGGCATGGACGAAAGCTATTACGAGGATAACCCGATGGCCGCCCTGTCCATCATGGGTCCGGCCTTCGGCGCCTTCACCATCGCCACGCTCGTCAATCTCGCCTTCCTGCTTTGGATCGGCATCACGGACAGCCAGAAGGGCGAAAACCGCTTCGGCCCGAACCCCAAGGGCCAATAGTAGCAAGTGGCGAGTGACGAGTGGTCAGTGGCGAGACGCGCCGCATCTGCATCGTCGCTCGCCACTCGCCACTTCTAACTACATCCGCCTTGCGCCCAGACTGACGGCCCGCGCCAGCATCTGTGCGATCTGCGCCTCGGACCTCAGCAGGGCCGGCGCGCCGCCCTCCACCGCCACATTGACCGTGACCCCGCCGCCGGAAGCCGGCCCGATCTCGCCGCCCGTCGCGGGTCGAAACACCTCCGGCCCGCGCTCTCCGACCAGATAGGCGCCGCCGCCCAGCACCGGCCCGCCGTCCGCCCGCGCCCCGCCGAAACTGGACATCGCCGCCTGGCCGAGCGCGCGATCACGCCGATCTGACGCGCGACCTTTTCGGCTGCTGCCGCGTCCTCGATCTCTGTCTTGCAAACCTTCTGCGCGGCCTCTTCCATCTTGGCCTTCAGCATCAGGAACATCGGCTCCAGCCATCCGGCGCAGGCCGCAGCGCTCCCGCGAGCGCCGACACCGCCGCCCTCTCCGTCATCCCGATTTCCCGTCATGCCCAAACCATAGCGCAGCAGCGTCCTCAGGCCGGAAGAACGCCTACATAATTCGCCAACGATTTGTTTTCTAAAGACTTGAACCAGCGTCATTGCGCTGGCTAGCGGGGGCTACCCTAGCAGCCTCAGCCCCGCTCCAGCATCCATTCCGGCGCCTCGAAATCCAGCGCATCTTCCGGCTGGGCCAGCGACAGCTCCGAAATCGTCTGTCCCCGCACCGACACTCCGGCCGTATGCACCGTCTCGCGACTGCCCGAGATCAGATGATGCCACCCCGCCAGCGGCCGCCCCTCGTGTAGCCGGCGATAGGCGCACGACAGGGGCATCCACCCCAGCGCCTGGATGTTTCCGGGCGTCAGCTTGATGCAGTCGGGCACCTGCGCATTGCGGTTCGCATAGTCCGAGCACGAACAGGCCTGGGAATCGAACAGCTTGCAGTGCACCCGCGTCGGAACGACGTCGCCCGTATCCTCGTCCTCGAACCGGATCACGCAGCACAGCCCGCACCCGTCGCACAGCCCCTCCCACTCGGAAGGCGACATCTCGGCCAGGGTCTTGGTTTCCCAGTAGGGCTGCATGGCGCGCCTCATACGCGCCACGCTGCCGATTGTCACAGCCTCAATGCCCCACCGTCTTGGAGAACAGGTTGATCACCACCACCCCGCCGACGATCATCGTCAGGCCCGCGATGGCCGGCAGGTCCAACCGCTGGCGAAACGCCAACGTCCCGATCACCGAAATCAGCACCACCCCCAGCCCGCTCCAGATCGCATAGGCGATCCCCACCGGCATCTGCTTCAGCGCGACCGACAGCAGATAGAAGGCCAGGCCATAGCAGGCCGCCATCCCCGCCGTCGGCCAGACCCTGGTGAACTGCTGCGAAGCCTGCAGCAGCGTCGTCCCCGCCACCTCCAGCGCAATGGCGCCCAGCAGCGCCGCCCAGGTCACGGGGCTCATGCCTCGTTGGCCGTTATCGGATGGCCGGGCGTCAGCAGCGACAGCAGCGCCTGCCGCTGCTCCGGGGAGACCTCATGAATGCCGAACAGGTCCGACACCCACAGACCGTCGGCCAGCAACCGCAACATCAGGGCGTCGTCGGCTCCGACCGGATCGCTGGGATCGTCCACCTTCACCCGATCCACCCAGGTCCGCCAGCGTCGGGCCAGCGCCGGTTCGATGGCGCAGGCGGCCATCACCACCCGGCCGATGCTGACGTCCTGCGGCGTCACCGGCTCGGTCACCGTGGCCCGCAGATAGGCCCGCGCATTGCGGCCATAGGGTTCGGGATCGCGCGCCGCCTCGGCCAGGATGCCGTCGGTATGCATCTGGCCCAGATGGTCGATCATCCCTTCCAGCAGGGCGACCTTGGTCGGAAAATGATGCAGCAGCGCCCCCTTGCTGACCGTCGTCCGCGCCGCCACCGCATCCAGGGTGAAACCCGACGCCCCCAGCTCGGCGGCGACCTCCAGGGCCTTGTCGATGATCTCGGCGCGGGTGTCGTCGGGCGCGCGGCGGCGTGTGATCGTGTCCATGACCGCCACATACCAACCGGACGGTAACTGTCAAACTCCGAAATCGAAGGATTGCATCGTTAATGACTTCGGGTTGTTGTTGCACATGCGCGCAACCATCCTGACGCAAAAGCGAGCCCGCGCCCTCAGGCGGTCGATGACCTTGCCCGAAGTCCTCGTGTGGCAACGTATCCGCAGTCACGGCTTTCGCCGACAGCACGCGCTGGCCTTCTACATCCTGGATTTCTATCGCCCCAAGGACCGCCTTTGCATCGAGATCGACGGGCAAGGACACGACCCGGATCACGACGCCAGACGTGACGCCTTCCTTCTCGAACGAAACATCCGCACCATCCGCATCCCTGCGTCCTCGGTCCTGCGCGACCTCGACGCCGTCACAGACTACATCCTCTCGCTCTAACAAAAATCCTCCCCCGCCTGCGGGGGAGGGGGACCGCGAAGCGGTGGAGGGGGCGACCGCCCCACCGACCTTTACGCCTGAAAACCGCTCCCTTTCGGACGCCTGCGATGCGTCCGCCCCCTCCACCACGCTGCGCGCGGTCCCCCTCCCCCGCTTCGCGGGTGAGGATCGGGCTGGCGTCATCGCGCCACAACCCTTAGATCACACCCGTTTCCGCCCCTCCCTCCGCGCCCCGCGCGGTCCCCCTCCCCCGCATCGCCAGGGAGGATCGAAAGTCACATGGCAGCCAGACCCCCCCTCGTCGCTCTCAAGGACGTCCGTCTTCAGGACGGCCAGCGCCCCCTCTTCGACGGCGTCGACCTCGCGGTCGAACCGCGCAGCCGCGCCGCCCTCGTCGGCCGCAACGGCGCCGGCAAGTCCACCCTGATGAAGGTCGTCATGGGCATGATCGAGCCCGACAGCGGCGACCGCTCGGTCCAGTCCGCCGTCCGTTTCGCCTATGTGCCGCAGGAGCCGGTCATCACCGGCGAGACCCTGCTGGACTATGCCTCCTCCGGCGAGGCCGAGAGCTGGACCGCTGAATCCTGGCTGGCCACCTTCGGCCTGAACCCCGAGAAATCGACCCAAGGCCTGTCCGGCGGCGAGACCCGCCGCGCCGCCCTGGCCAAGGCCTTCGCCGAAGAGCCCGACCTGCTGCTGCTGGACGAGCCGACCAACCACCTCGACATCCTGGCCATCGAATTGCTGGAGAACGAGCTGATCCAGGCCCGGTTCGCCCTGCTGGTCGTCAGCCACGACCGCGCCTTCCTGAACCGCGTCACCAACACCGTCCACTGGCTGGAAGGCCGCCGCGTCCGCACCCTGAGCAAGGGCTTCGTCGAGTTCGACGAATGGTCCTCCAAGGTCATGGAGGAGGAGGCCGAATCCCTGCGTCGCCTGACCAAGACCATCGAGCGCGAGACCGCCACCTTCTACTCCTCCATCACCGCCCGCCGCAGCCGCAACGAGGGCCGCGCCCGCTCGCTGAATGCGCTCCGCGCCGAACGCGCCGAGAAGATGAAGGACGCCCCGCGCGAGCTCTATCTGGGCGTCGATTCCGGCGGCACCTCGGGCAAGCTGGTCGCCGAGATCAAGGGCGTGTCCAAGGGCTTCAACGGCCGCACCCTGTTCAAGGACCTGACCACCCGCATCATCCGCGGCGACCGCCTGGGCATCGTCGGTCCCAACGGCGCGGGCAAGACCACCCTGGTCAAGACCCTGCTGGGCGAACTGCCGCCGGACGAGGGCACGGTCCGCATGGGCTCCAACCTGGAGTCCGTCTATCTGGACCAGTCGCGCGAGGGGCTGAAGTCGGACATGACCCTGTGGGACGCCCTGACGCCGGGCGGCGGGGACTCGATCCTGGTGCGCGGCGTGTCCAAACACGTCGCCGCCTACGCCAAGGACTTCCTCTTCTCCGAGGCCCAGCTGCGCCAGCCGATCTCGACCCTGTCGGGCGGCGAACGCAACCGCCTGCTTCTGGCCCGCGCGCTCGCCAAGCCCGCCAACCTTCTGATCCTCGACGAACCGACCAACGACCTGGACATGGACACCTTGGACAAGCTGGAAGAGCTGCTTGAGGGCTATGACGGCACCCTAATCCTGGTCTCCCACGACCGCGACTTCATCGACCGCCTGTCCACCTCGACCCTGGCCCTGAACGGGCGCGGCGACATCGTCGAGACCCCCGGCGGTTGGACCGACTTCATCCGCCAGAACCCCGGCTTCCTCCAGCCCGGCTCCAACCCCCGCCCCCAGGACAAGGCCGCCGCCCAGCGCGCCGCCGAGGCCGCCCCGGCCGCCGTCGCCCCCAAGAAGGCCGGCAAGCTGACCTTCAAGGACGCCCACCGCCTGAAGGAACTGGAGGCCCTGATCGAGGCCCTGCCCGCCACCATCGCAAAACACGACGCGACCTTGGCCGACCCCGCCCTCTACGCCCGCGACCCCAAGACCTTCGACGCCACGATGAAGGCCGCCGACAAGGCTAGAGCCGACCTGGAAAGCGCCGAACTGGAATGGCTGGAGCTGGAAGAGAAGAAGGCGGCGCTGGCGGGGTGACCACCCCATAGTCCGTCACCCTCGGGCTCGTCCCGAGGGCCCACCCTTCCGCCACTCGGCCGCGAGACGCCGCAGGCCAGCGCCCAAGCCAATCACGCAATCCCGTGCCGCCTCCGCCGTAGGCCCTCGGGACTAGCCCGAGGGTGACGGGTTTTATGCAAGCGGGCTCCACCCCTTGAAACCAAATCCACCGCCGCACACTCAAGCTTCATGACCCTGCGCACCCACCTCGTCGAGTTCGCCCCGCCCCAGCAGGCGGCGGTGCGGCGGATCAACGCCGTCCTGGCCCGCGCGCCGCGCCTGCGCACCGACGGCTGGCGGATCGATGCGGGTCAGCGGCTGTCGCTGTGGCTGGACGCCGCCGCCGGTCGGGTCACGGTCCCCCGCCTCAGAAAGCGCGGCGTCACGGTCGAGATCATTCAGACCGACGGCGACCACCCCGTCCCCTTGCGCATCCTACATCCCGTCGGCACGCCCCGCGCCGTCATCCTGGACATCCACGGCGGCGGCTGGGTGCTGGGCAGCGCCGGGCTGAACGACCGGCTGAACGCCCACTTGGCGCACCACGGCTTCTGCGTCGTCTCGGTCGATTACCGCCTGCTGTCAGAGCGTCGCCAGATCTATGTCGACGCCGCCATCGCCGACTGTTTAGCCGCCGCCTACTGGACCGTGACCAACGTCGACCGGCTGGGCGCCTCGACCCTGTTCCTGACGGGAGAATCCGCCGGCGGCCATCTGGCGGCCCTGACGGCGGCGGCCCTGCGCGACCAGGGGCTGATCGACCTGGTGAAGGGCTGCGTCTTCACCTACGGCGTCTTCGACCTGTCGGGGACCGAAAGCGTCCGCTCCGCCGGGCCAGAGACCCTGCTCTTCAACGGCCCGACCATGCGCGCCGACCTGGCCCGGCTGGCCCCCGACCGCGACGAGGCGGGCCTGCGTCGGCCCGACGTCTCGCCCCTCTATGCCGACCTGACCGGTCTGCCGCCCGCCCTGTTCATCGCCGGCGAGGACGATCCCCTGTTCGAGGACAGCCTCTTGATGGCCACCCGCTGGGGCGAGGCGTCGCAGGCCGACCTGATCCGCGTTCCCGAGACCCCGCACGGCTTCCTGCATTTCGGCGGCCCGGCGGCTCGGGGCGCGCGCGCCGCCATTCGCCACTGGCTGGGCGCCAGGCTCTAGCTTTCGATCAGCTCGCGGATCCGGCTGCCCAGGGCCTCCATGCCGAAGGGCTTGGTCATGACGTGCATGCCGGGGTCCAGGTGGCCGTTGCCGACCACCGCATTCTCGGCATAGCCGGTGATGAACAGCACCTTCAGGTCCGGCCGCTCCAACCGCGCGGCGTCCGCCATCTGGCGCCCGTTCATTCCGCCGGGTAGGCCCACGTCGGTGACCAGCAGGTCGATCCGCGCCTCGGACTGCAGCAGCTTCAGCCCCGCCGCCCCGTCCGAGGCCTCGATGCACTGATAGCCCAGCTCGTGCAGGATTTCGGCGACCAGCATCCGCACCGTCGGCTCGTCGTCCACGACCATGACCGTCTCGCCGGCCTGGGCGCGCGGGGCCTGTTCGACCTCGGGAACGGCCTCGCCCTCGTCCACCGCGCCGTGGTGACGCGGCAGATACAGACACACCATCGCCCCCTGTCCCGGCTCGGAATAGATCCGCACCTGGCCGCCCGACTGGCGCACGAAACCATAGATCATCGACAGCCCCAGCCCCGTCCCCTCGCCCAGCGGCTTGGTGGTGAAAAAGGGCTCGAACGCGCGCGCCACGACGTCCGGCGCCATGCCGCCGCCGGTGTCGCTGACGCAGATGGAGACATACTGGCCGGGGTCCAGGTCCTGGGCCTTGGCCGTGCGCGCGTCGATCCAGCGGTTGCCGGTCTCGATGGTCAGCCGCCCGCCGTCCGGCATGGCGTCGCGCGCATTGATGCACAGGTTCAGCACCGCGTTTTCCAGCTGGTGCGCATCGATCAGCACGGGCCACAGGCCGGTGCTGGCCACCACTTCCAGATGGACCCCCGGCCCCGTGGTGCGCCGGATCAGGTCCTCCATCCCGCGGATCAGGCGGTTGGGATCGGTCGGCTTGGGGTCCAGGGTCTGGCGCCGCGAGAAGGCCAGCAGCCGGTGCGTCAGGGACGCGGCCCGCTTCGCCGCCCCCTGGGCCGCCGCAGTGAACCGTTCGACATCGCCATACCGACCCTGGGCGATCCGGTTGGTGATCAACTCCAGACTGCCGCTGATCCCCGCCAGCAGATTGTTGAAGTCGTGGGCGATGCCGCCGGTCAACTGGCCCACCGCCTCCATCTTCTGGCTCTGGCGCAGCGCCTCTTCGGTCTTCATCAGGGCGCTGGTGCGTTCGGCGACCTGGTCTTCCAGAGTCTCGTTGAACCGCGCCAGTTCGGCCGACTGGCGACGCAGTTCCTCGATGTCGATATTGGAGCCGACCCAGCGGGTGATCCGGCCCTCCTCGTCATGGACCGGCTCGGCCCGCACCATGAAGGTGCGATAGACGCCGTCGTGGCGAAGGATGCGGAACTCCGCCTCATAGACCTGACCCCTCGCCAGGGCCTGCGACCAGCGCGCAGCCGCCATCTCCCGATCATCGGGATGGACGATCTGGCCCCACCCGTCCGTCCCGTCCAGCGCACCCTGGATCAACCCGGTATAGGCATAGACCTGGGGGTTGAACCAATACAGCGACCCGTCGGCCCAGCTGGCCCAGATCTGGTTCGGCGTGGCCTGGGCGAAGACCCGGAACTGGGCCTCGCTGTCGCGCAGGGCGGCCTCGCTGCGGGCCCGCTCGGTCGCCATCCGCACCCGTTCGGCCACGTCGCGCATCAGCTGAAGATCGCTTTCGGTATAGTGACGCGCCGTCGCATGGTTGACGAAGACCATCGCCACCACCCGGCCCTGCTCCATCAACGGCATGTTGACGAACGACCCGGCGCTGATGGCCTTCAGGGCTTCGGCGGTGTCGGCCGTGCGGGGATCGCGCGCGACGTCGTCGATCGCCACCGTCTCCCCGCGCTTGATGTTCTCGATGTAGGATCCATAGTCGCGGAAGGACAGGACGCCGGCCAGGCTCGTCACCCCCGCCTGGTTGAAGTCGCGCGCGATGGTGATGGTCTCCGCGACCGTATCCACCGTGCCATATCCCGCGCGGCTGACACCCATGGTCTGCGCGAGCACCTCGGCGGACGCCTGGGCGATCTCCTCGGCGTCGGTCAGGTCGCGGATGGCGTCGTTCAGCTCCAGCAGGGCGTTCTGGCGCGCCTCGCTCTGTTTGCGCTCGGTGATGTTGTTGAACAGGATCGCGACCTGCCAGGCGCCCGGCTGGCCGATGCGCAGCGCCTGCACGTCGTACCAGCGGCCGAAGATGTCGGCGGAGTTTTCAAACCGCGCCGGCTCGCCCGTGCGGGCGACGCGGCGGTAGCGGTCGAACCAGTGTTGCTCCAGCCCCGGCGCGATCTCGCTGACCCATTTGCCGTAAGGATCGACCAGGCCCGTCATATCCTCGAAGGCCTGGTTGCCCTCGACGATCTTGTAATCGACCGGCCGATCCGCCGCGTCGAACTTCATCTCGATGACGCAGAAGCCCGTCGCCATGGCCGCGAACAGTGCGCCGTATCGCGACTCGCTCTCCGCCAGGGCCTGGTCGGCGCGGTGGCGATCCGTGACGTCCATGCCCTGGATGAAGACGCCCCAGACCCGACCGTCTTCCTTCAGGGGCTGGAAGACGAAATCGACATAACGGTCCACGACGTCGCCGCCGGGTTCGGCCTGAACGGCGTAAAGCGCGCTGTCGGCCCTGTGCGCCTCGCCGGTGCGATAGACCTGATCCAGCAGGTCCAGATAGCCTTGCGCCACCGCATCGGTCAGCACCTCGGCCATCGTCCGCCCGATCACCTCGCGATGGCCGATGACCTTCTGATAGTTCGGATTGGTCAGTTCGAACCGATGCTCGGGTCCCGTGACCAGCGCCATGAAACCCGGCGCATGGGCGAACATCTGGGCCAGCTGGCTGCGATTGATGCCGATGGACAAGGCGTGATCAGACCCGGTGATGGACAAACATTTCCCCCAAGGACTTCCGTCCGCTGATCACAGAACCCAAAGCGCGGCGCGCGGTTGCAGCGCAAAGTGTCCGACGCCGGACACAGGCGTCTATCGCCGCGTTTCTGTGGACAAGGCAAGCCGCTGTTACGCCAGCGCGAATTTGATCCGTCCACCGATGTTCACAGGCTTGTCCACCGCCGCCGGGCCAGTCGTGCACATCGGGGCGAGATCGGGCGCTTGCCTCATAGCCGCTTTCGTCCGAACGTCAACAGGCCAAGGGACACGGCGGCGCGGAAATCCAGGGGAGACCCCGGACATCAAGCGAACCGGCCCGGCTCTCCGACCCGGCGCGATCGGGCGATCTTCGGATCGTAACGTGCGACAGGCGGGATCCAGGCTCCAGTCCTCGACGGTCTCCGGATCGACGTGGAACGAGAGAACCGGATCGGGATCAAGGGACGACACGGACGCAATGCCGTGGGACGCCCAAGACCAGGAGCGCGACAGGACACAGCCGACCGCCCTTTCGGGTTCGCCCGAAACGGCGCTGACGCCAAGACCCTGACCCAGACGGCCAAGTCCAACCCGGACTTGGCGAGGGGACGAAGAGCACGGGCTTGCCCGCACGCTTCGTCCCCTCGCTCAATTGGCCTTCGATTTCACAAAATCACGCTAGACAGCCGCCGCTCCAGATGCACCCATGAAGTGCAGACGGAGACACCCATGCGCTCAGCCCTGTTCGGCCTCGGCCTCGCCCTGACGACCGCCCCCGCCTTGGCTCAAGTGCCGATTGTATCCCGCCAGGCCGCGACCTCGCCCGATCAGGCCATGCTTCAGATCCCTGCGACAGACATCCGCTGCGACGGACGGCGGGTTCAGCCGACCTATGCCGACGATCTGCGCATCGAGACCACCGGCCCCTCGCGTCCCGAAAGGCCGAACGTCGTCCTGTCCTTCTCCGTCGACGAGACGGGGCGCACGCGCGACATTCGCCCGGCGTCGATGTCGGCGCCGACATCGGCTCCGAGCGCCAGTCCGGTCATTATCTCAACCGCCATCCCCACGGAGCAGGAACAGGCCGCGCTCGCCGCCTGGCGCTTCGACGGGCCACGCCGCGATTGCAGCCTGACCATCCGCTACGCCGCCAAGCCCATGGTGGAAGCGTCGAAGGGCGACCTGCTGCGCTATTTCGCCGTCACGCGCACGCGCGGCCCGATCCGCGACGCCGTCGCCGCGCGGCTGGCCGGTCCCGACGCCGACTGCGGCGGCGAACGCCGGGGCGGCCGCTCGCCGCGCACCGTCAGCTTCCCCGACTACAAGATCGGACAACGTCCGCCGCCCGGCGGCCGGGCCTGGACCGTCGTGCGCTGGGGCATGGACGCCGAGGGGCGCGCCGTCGATGTGGAAACCCTGGGGTCATCCGGCGATACGGTCTTCGATGCCGAGACGCGCCGCGCCGTGTCCGAAACCGTCGTTGAGGGCGGCGCGCCGTTGCGCGGATGCGTGGCGAACTTCTATCGCGTTGGCGAACGTCTGCCTGCGCCGGACACGCCGCAACGCGACGAAGATCCGCTTCAGAACTGCCCCGCCGAAATCGGCGAGCGTTTCCGCACGCGCGCGGCGCCGGAGACCTTCCCCGCCGCCTTCCGCGATCGCGGGATCGAGGGATGGGCCCTGGTGCGGTTCGATCTCGCGACCTGGGGCCAGGTCGGCAATGTCGAGGTCATCGACGCCCAACCCGCCGCCGCCTTCGGCGACAGTGGCCGTCGCACGGTCCAGACGGGCCGCGCCGAACCATCCAACAGTCACGGCGTCCGCTGCGTCGTTCCGGTCCGCTACGTCCTGCCCACAAATCCCGTCGATGGCGAACCGATCCAAAGCGACAGGTCGGCCGACATCGCCACCGACTGAACCCGCGCCTTCCCAAGGCCCCTATCCCCCCGTAAGTCAGGCGCATGACTATGCTGGGGAATCGCCTGCTGACCCGCCGCCGCGCCTTGATCGCGGGCGGCGCGGCCGTGGCGGCGGGGGCCGTGGGGCTTCGGGCCTGCGGGCGGGTCGAGGCGCCGGTGGACGAGCAGGGTCGCGTGCGCCTGCGTTTCGCCACCGACTGGCGCGCCCAGGCCGAACAGGGCGGCTTCTATCAGGCCCTGGCCAGCGGGGCCTATGAGAAGCGCGGGCTGAACGTCCAGATCGTCCAGGGCGGTCCCGGCGTGAACGTGCCGCAACTGCTGGCGTCCGGCGCCGTCGAACTGGGCATGGGTTCCAACAGCTTCATCCCGATGAACCTGGTCGCGGCCGGCGCCCCGGTGAAGGCCGTCGCCGCCTTCTTCCAGAAGGACCCCCAGGTCCTGATGGCCCATCCCGATCCGGCGCTTGAAACCATAGCCGACCTGACCGGCCGGCCCTTCCTGCTGGCCGACACGGCGATCAACACCTTCTGGGTCTGGCTGAAGGCCCGCTACGGCTTCACCGACGAGCAGCTGCGCCCCTTCGCCTACGACCCCGCCGCCTTCATCTCCAATACGCGGGCGGTGCAGCAGGGCTATCTGACCAGCGATCCCTACGCCATCGAACAGGCGGCCGATTTCGACCCGCGCGTCTTCCTGATGGCCGACGAGGGCTATCCCTCCTACGCCGCCATGGTGCTGGCGCCGAACGCCTTCGCCCGCGACAATGCGGCCGCCCTGCGCAGCTTCATCGCCGCCTCGGCCGAGGGGTGGCGCGACTATATCCGGGGCGACGCCTCGGCCGCCGACGCCCTGATCCGCAAGGACAACCCCGACATGACGCAAGCCGTGCTGGACCAGGCCCGCGAGAAGCTGCGCGACAACGCCATCGTCGATGGGGGCGACGCCGCCCTCTACGGCCTGGGCGCCCTGACCGAGGAGCGCTGGCAGGCCTTCTTCGACGTGACCTCCCAGGCCGGCGTCTATGAGGCGGACCTGAACTGGCGCGACGCCTTCACCGACAACTATCTGCCCGGTCGCGGCTGACACGCCTTCGTCGTCGCAACCGACCGTGGCGTTAGCGCGGGATTAAGTGGTCGAACCCTAGTGTGCGGGCTGCAATTCCTTACCGGAGAGCCGCCTTGCGCCGCGCCCTCGTCCTTTCGACCCTCCTGACCGCCGCCAGCCTCGCGGCCAGCGGCGCCGCCGCCCAGCAGGCGCCGACCAATACCGCCGGCCTGCGCTACCTGTCGTGGCCGGGCAAGCCGCCGGTCGCCGCCCGATCCGCACAGAGCCCCGCCCCGAGGCCCGCTGTCACGCAGCCAGAGGCCCCGCAACCGACCGTCGTCGCCGCCAACCGCACCATCCCCGGCGCTATCCCCTTGGCCCGCCTAGCGCCCGCGCCCTCCGCCGCCACGCCACGCAGCAACGGCCTGACGCCCGCCAGCGCCTGGATGGGCCAGCCCGCCCCCGCTCCCGTGCAGTCCGCCCCCGTGCAGTCCGCCCCTGCCCCCTACACCCCCGCGCCTCAGCCGCAGGCGCCCGAGCCTCAACCTCAACCTCAAGCCGAGGTCGCGCCCGCGCCCGCCCCGCAACAGACAGCCCAGGCGGCGCCCGAACCCCAGCCAGAACCCCAGCCGCAACCGGCCGAAGCCGCCGCCGTCGTCGATCCCATGGCCCCGCGCCGCGACGCTCCCATCTATCGCCTGCAACGGCCCCAGGCCGGCGTCCCCCTCGATGGCGCCGCCGTCGCCGCCTCGCAGCAGGCGGCCCAGGCGCCCCCTTACAGCGACCAAAGCGCCCGCTACTATTCCGTCCACCGCCAGGCCGGCCGTCACCCCGACGCCATCCAGGCCCCGCAGCAGACCTATCTGGACGCCCTGCCGGTCGAGATGACCCAGACGCCGCGCTCGAACGACCTGGCCCAGCCGGACGGTCCCCCGGCCCTGATCCGCAACGCCAACGGCTCCTTGCGCGCCGTGCCCCAGACCGAAGCCGACGACCTGCCATGAACGATCAAGTCGTGATCGAACCTGCCGTGATCCCCGGCTCGCGCCTGCCGCAGCTGATCGCCCTCGCCGGTGAGGAATCCAGCGAGAAACGCCGCCTGCTGCTGCGCGAACTGACCGACCACTTCTTCGGCGTTCCCGACCACAACGCCAACGAGACCGACCTCTACGGCTCGGTCCTGGCCAAGCTGTCCGACGAGATGGAGGTCGCGGTCCGCGCCGAACTGGCCGCCCGTTTCGCCGAGGCGCCCAACGCCCCCCACAACCTGATCCGTCGCTTCGCCGACGACGAGCTGGAGGTCGCCGAACAGGTGCTGCGCGCCTCCAGCGTCCTGACCGACGAAGACCTGATCCACGTCGTGCGCAGGCGCGGCCAGGGTCACCTGCGCGCCGTGTCGGAGCGGGCCACCGTGTCCGAGGCCGTGTCCGACATCATCGTGGAACGCGGCGACGACGACACCCTGGACGCCCTGTTGCGCAACGACGGCGCCCGCCTGTCGCGCGCGGCGTCCGAGACCGCCGTCGAACGCGCCAAGGCCAATCCGGCCCTGCACGCCGCCACGGTCGAGCGTCAGAGCCTGCCTGCCGACCTGCTGAACGAGATGTATTTCGTCGTCGAGGCCCGGCTGCGTCACCAGATTCTGGAACAGAACGCCCGCATGGATCCCGACCTGCTGGAGGCGGCCCTGGCCGCCGGCCGCACGCGGGTCGCCACCGACGACGGCGCCCTGCCCGCCGACTATGCCGAGAACCTGGCCTATGTGGACGAGTTGAAGGCCGCCGGACAGCTGACGCCCCAGGTGCTGATCCGCTTCCTGCGCTCGAACGGCCGCACGCCCTTCCTGATCGCCCTGTCGAAACTGGCCGACATCGACTTCCACACCGCGCGCGGCATCGTCGAGCGCAAGGACCTGGACGCCCTCTCGGTGGTCTGCAAGGCCGCCGATATGGACCGCGCCGTCTACCTGACCTACGCCGTCGCCGTCCTGGGCTCGGAAGACAATCCGATGGGCAAGGCCGCCGCCTACGGCCGCATGTACGGCGAACTGACCCGCGACGCCGCCCTTCGCACCCTGCGCTTCTGGCGCATGCGGCGCACGGCGCAGGCGGCCTGACGCAGCACAGACCTCTCCCTCCCCCTGCGGGGGAGGGTGGCTGAGGCGCAGCCGAAGCCGGGTGGGGACGGCAAGGCGACGTCCCACCATCCTTCTTGTTTCAGGCCAGTGCGTCCCTGCCGGGCCGCCCCCACCCGGTCGCTACGCGACCACCCTCCCCCGCAGGGGGAGGGAGAGGATCGTGCCCCCAAAGCAAAAACGCCCGCCTCCTTTCGGAAGCGGGCGTTTTCACACCGAATATATCCGGCTTATTTCTTGGCGCGCGCCGTCGTGGCGGCGCGGGCGGGCTTGCGGCCGCCCTGGCCCAGGCCCATCGACTTGGCCAGTTCCGAACGCGCCTTGGCGTAGTTCGGAGCGACCATCGGATAGTCTTTCGGCAGACCCCATTTGGCGCGGTAATCTTCGGGGCTCATGTCGTATTTGGTGCGCAGGTGACGCTTCAACGACTTGAACTTGCGGCCGTCTTCCAGACAGATCAGGAAATCGGGCGCGATCGACTTGCGGATCGGCACCGCCGGCTCCTTGGGCTCGGGCTCAGCTTCGACCGGACCATTGGAAACGCCCGACAGGGCGGCGTGAATATTGGCGATAAGCGACGGCAGAGCGTCTGCCGAGACGGAGTTGTTGCCGACATAGGCCGACACGATGTCCGCAGTCATCTCAAGCAGTTCGGGCTTATCTTCCATTATCGACATCGCTTTCATGATCTATTGAGTTCGACCGATTCTCGGCTCGAACTGTCCCTATAGCGTCATAGGGTTGTTCTCGCTCGAAAGCAAACACGCGACGAATCGCGACGACGCGCACGTGCATATACGTATCTGTAGTGGTTAAGATCAGCGGCCGAAGTCTTCGGCCAGCACCATCATCGCCGCGCGTTCGGGCGCCGAATATTCGTCGACAGCATCATCCTCGCCGTCGCGTATGGCGCGCAGCAAGGACGGCGTCAAAGCCGACGACAAAGACCAGTTCCAGTATCTCAACACCGTCTGCGCCCGGTCGACCGCCAGCATCTCATAGGTGATCTGCACCCGCTCCCAGTCGGGATGGATCTTGCCGTCCGCCAGGGTCTCGGGCCGACGCATCGAGCGCCACAGGTTCGTCAGGTCCACGCGCGACATCCCCGTCGCCTTGCACAGGATCGCCAGCGGCTCCCCGCCCGGATCGCCCAGCAGCTTGGCCCCCGTCAGCGGCTTGACCCCCGCCAGGAAGGCGATCTCGGACGCCGTCTCGCGCGTCAGCCCGTCGCGCGCGGCGACCATGACGGCCTGTTCTAGACTGTCGAAAGGGCTTTTTTCAATGGCGGCGCGGTTGCGCTGGCGACGCTCGATGAACTGCAGCGCCTTGCGCGCCACCGGATCGGCCCAGCCCTCTTCGGCGGCCAGGGGGAAGACGTCCTCGGACGCCTCCTGCATGACTTCGCGCGACACGGCGAACCGCTGCAGGATGGTGCGGCGATCCTCGGGCACGCACCACCAGAACATGACATAGGCGCCCGACGGCCTCAGCTCCGGCCGTTTCAGCAACGGGCCACACAGACCCGGCGACTGACGGCTCAGGCCCACCACCGTCTCGATCCCGACCTGGGACAGGCGCGCGGTCTTGTTGCGCAGGACCGCCTCGATCACCTCCATCTCGCCGAACGAGAACAGGGTCTCGGTCACGATCTCGGACAGGCCCCGACGCGCCGCGATCAGCAGCCGATGTTCGAAACTGGCGTCGCGCGCACAGCCGACGATGTCGGCATCGCTCAACGACGCGCACTGTTCGATCAGCAGGCCGGCGATCTCCGGCTCGTCGCGCAACAGGATGCGCGCCACGCTATTGGGCAGTTCGGCCAGCGGCGCCAGGCGCGAGGCGACCCGCCGCCGCTCCTCGCGCGACGCCAGACGCAGCATCTCGACCAGCAGATCGCCGGTGACCGCTCGCTCGAAGGCGTTGATCCGACTGGCGGGAAGCGACACGACATCGGCCAGCCGCTTCAGCAGCGCACGGCGTGCGCGCAGCGGCGTCTCCGGCGTCGCCTCTTCCCCCATCATGGCTGACAGTTCGCCCATTCGCCGACTTTAGCGAGCAGCGGTTAACCGGGCGTGAGCCGCCTAAAGTCCCTCGAACAGGGCCGTCGACAGATAGCGTTCGGCAAAGGACGGGATGATGACCACGATGGTCTTGCCCGCATTCTCGTCCAGCGCTGCAAGCCTGAAGGCGGCGGTCAGGGCCGCGCCCGAGCTGATGCCGACGGGGATGCCTTCGACGCGGGCGGCCTTGCGCGCCATGTCGAAACTATCGTCGTTCGAGACCTGTTCGACCCCATCCACCACCGACGGATCGTAGATGGCGGGCGTGAAGCCGGCGCCGATGCCCTGGATCTTGTGCGGGCCGGGCGCGCCGCCGGACAGCACCGGCGAGGCCTCCGGCTCGACCGCGATCATTTTTACAGAAGACTTGCGCGCCTTCAGCGCCTGGCCCACGCCCGAGATGGTGCCGCCGGTGCCGACGCCGGCGATGACGATGTCCACCGCCCCGTCCGTGTCGTTCCAGATTTCCTCGGCCGTCGTGGCCCGGTGGATGGCGGGGTTGGCCAGGTTCTCGAACTGCGACGGGCTGACCGAGTTCGGGGTCGTCTCCAGCAGCTCCTGAGCCCGCGCGATGGCGCCCTTCATGCCCTTTTCGGCCGGCGTCAGCTCAAGCTGGGCGCCCAGCAGGGCCAGCATCTTGCGCCGTTCGATGGACATGCTCTCGGGCATGCACAGGATCAGCTTCAGCCCCTTGGCCGCCGCCACGAAGGCCAGGGCGATGCCGGTGTTGCCGCTGGTCGGCTCGACCAGGACCGTATCCTTGTTGATCTTGCCCGCGTCCTGCAACGCCTCGACCATGGCCACGCCGATCCGGTCCTTGACCGAGGCGATGGGGTTGAAGAACTCCAGCTTGGCCAGCACCGTGGCCTTGGCCCCGTATTCCGCCGACAGACGCGGCAGCCGCACGATGGGCGTGTCGCCGATGGTGTCGATGATCGAGTCATAGACCTTGCCCCGGCCCTTCTTCAGGTGGCGGGACGCGTCGTAGCTGAAGTCGGTCATGGGGAAAGTCTCCTCGATTGCAGGCGCCCAAAAGATAAGGCCTCGCCGCACCGCGCAAGGGGGCGAACGCGATCA
The DNA here is from genome assembly GCF_049896065.1 of Brevundimonas sp. PWP3-1b1. Lineage (NCBI taxonomy): Bacteria > Pseudomonadati > Pseudomonadota > Alphaproteobacteria > Caulobacterales > Caulobacteraceae > Brevundimonas > Brevundimonas sp. PWP3-1b1. The sequence goes on from NZ_JAFCTO010000001.1 coordinate 2,246,552, forward strand.
TTTCTGCGCGAGCCTTTCAGAGCGGCTATGTAGGCCTATATGACGCCGTCGCGCGAACCGAGATTATCTCCCTTGCCCCACACCCGCCCGCCTTCCGACACCGGCCTGACGCCAGAGATCGCCGAACTGGTCGCGGAGGTGTACGCCGACACGGCCGCAGAGACCCAGATCCGCATGGACGATCCGGTCGCGCCCAAGGTCGAGGAGACCCCGGCCCCCGAGACCCGATCCACCGCCGACGAACTGCGCTATCGCCTCAAGCAGCAGTCGCTGCTGGCGCGGTTCGGCGAGGTGGCCCTGCGCGAGCGGGATCGCCAGGCCCTGCTCGACGCCGCCTGCGAGGTTTGCGCCGACGGACTTGAGACTCCGCTGTCCAAGGTGCTGATCCACAACGAGACCCGCGACCGCCTGGTCTTGGTCGCCGGCGTGGGCTGGAGCGGCGAGGTCGAGGGCCGCGCCTCGCTGGGCGTCGAGCTGGATTCCCCGGCCGGCTACGCCTTCCAGACCGGCAAGCCCCTGATCTCCAACCATCTGGACATCGAAGACCGGTTCAAAACGCCCAAACTGCTGGCCGACCACGGGGTGCGGCGCGCCATAAACGTGCTGATCCGGCCCGAACTGGACGGCGACCCCTGGGGCGTGCTTGAGGTCGACAGCCCCGACGAGGGTCAGTTCGACGCCCGCGACGCCCTGTTCCTGGACGCCTTCGCGGCCGTCGTCGGCGCCGCCATCGCCCGCCAGCAGACCGAGCAGCGGCTGCTGGCCGCCATCGAACACCAGGCCCTGCTGACTCGCGAGGTCAGCCACCGCGTCAAGAACAGCCTGTCCCTGGTCTCCAGCCTGCTGTCGATGCAGGCGCGGGGCGCCGCGTCCGACGACGTGCGCACCGCCCTGGCCACGGCCGGCGCGCGCATTCAGGCCATCAGCCAGGTACACGACCAGCTGTGGCGCGGCGCCGACGTCCAGACCGTGATCCTGTCCGACTTCCTGTGCCTGCTGTGCGCAGCCATCGACACCGGCAGCGATCGTCACGTCATCACCTGCGAGGCCTCCGATGCGCCGCTGGGCGCCGACATCGCCATTCCGCTGGGCCTGATCGTCAACGAACTGGTCACCAACGCCATCAAATACGCCTATGGCCCCGACGGCGGCGGCATCGCCGTGACCGGCCGGATCGCGGACGGTCGCCTGACCGTGACGGTGGCGGACCAGGGCAAGGGCTTCGACCTGATCGCCGCCCGCAGCGACCGCAGCCTGGGCATGCGCGTGATCGACAGCCTGGTGCGCCAGATCGGCGGGACCATCGAGAACACAACTCAAGGCGTCGGCGCCGTCCTGGTGGTCGAGGCGCCTGCGCTCTAGCGCTCCAGCACAGCGCGCGCGGGATCGAAACCGACCACCTCGCGGATCACGATCATGCTCTTGAAGCCGCGCACGCCCTTTTCGGGGATCAGTTCGCGGATGCCGAAGGCCTCGTAGTCCTGCATCGACCGCACGGCGACGGTCAGCAGATAGTCGGTCTCGCCCGTCACGTCCCAGGCGCCCTGCACCTCGGGACTGGCCTTCATGGCGCGCTGAAAGTCGTCCATTACCTTGCGGTCCTGGGTGTTCATCTCGACCTGGACATGCAGGACGATGCGCGGTTCGACCCGGGCGGGATCGATCACGGCGACGTCGGCGGCGATGACCCCTTCCGCCCGTAGACGACGCAGGCGGCGCAGCACGGCGGATTCCGACAGGCCCACCGCCTCGGCCGTCACCCGCGCCGGTTCCAGATTGTTGCGCCGGACCCGGGCCAGCAGCCGATGGTCGAAATCGTCGAGGGTGACGAAATTCGTCATTGCATGGCCTTTCGTGACGATTTCAGGCGCATTCAAGCGGAAAATCGCCGGGAAGCGCAAGCGGGATTCGGCTACTCATCGGCCATGACTTCCGTGGCCCTGAAATCGCGCCTGACCTCGCCCTTCGCGATGCGCGTCATCCCCTATCTGGCGCTGTTCGCGGGCATGGTGACTCTGGCGGGCGGCACCTCCTTCGCCAAGACCCTGTTCCCGATCATCGGGGCGGAGGGGACGTCGGCCTATCGCGTCGGGATTTCGGCCCTGGTGCTGGTCGCGGTGTTCCGGCCCTGGCGGTTCCGTCTGGCCCGCGCGGACCTGGGCGCCATCGCCCTGTACGGCGTCGTTCTGGGGGCGATGAACCTCAGCTTCTACATGTCGCTACGCACCATCCCGCTGGGCCTGGCCATCGCCATCGAGTTCATGGGGCCGCTGACCCTGGCCCTGATCCATTCGAGGAAACCCATCCATTTCGTCTGCATCGGCTTTGCCGTCGTGGGCCTGGGCCTGCTGCTGCCGCTCAAGGCCGGAGCGGGGGCGCTCGATCCGGTCGGCATGGCCTTGGCCGCCTTCGCCGGCCTGTGCTGGGCGCTGTACATCGTGTTCGGCAAGCGGCTGTCGCACATCCATGCCGGCCAGTCGGTGGCCTTGGGCATGAGCGTGGCGGCCCTGGTCGTCGTGCCGTTCGGCGTGGCCCATGCGGGCGCGGCCCTCTTGAACCCGGCGATCATCCTGGCCGGCGTGGCGGTCGCGATCTTCTCCAGCGCCCTGCCCTATTCGCTGGAGATGGTCGCCCTGCGCAGCATCCCCAAACGCACCTTCGGCGTGGTGCTCAGCGCCGAGCCGGCGGTCGGCGCCCTGGCCGGCCTGCTGATCCTGCACGAACACCTGACTGGCCAGCAATGGCTCGCCATCGCCGCCATCGTCGTGGCCTCGGTCGGCGCCATCGCGACGACACGCGAACCGAAGGTGGGGCCGGAGCCGGTTTAGGCCCGTCACTCACGCTCCTCACACCGTCATCCTAGGGCTTGTCCCTAGGATCCAGACTCCCGGTATTCCAAGGTCATGCACCCTGCGGACGCACCGGGAGTCTGGATCCTCGCCACAAGGGCGAGGATGACGGGAGTGACAGAGGCGCGGCCCCCGTCAGAACTCTTCCCAGTCCTGGGCCGGCGCCGACGCAGCCGCCCCGCCTCCGGCATAGGCGCGGATGCGGGCCCGTTCGCGGGCCAGGGGAACCGGGCCGCCCCCCTGCGACAGGTCGTGGACCCGCGTCTGCGCCGGCGCCTCGCCCGTGTCGAACCGCTCGACCAGCTGGGCCAGTTGCTCGGTCTCGGTCTTCAGGCTCATGGCGGCGGCCGTGGTTTCCTCGACCATCGCCGCATTCTGTTGCGTCACCTGATCCATCTGATTGACGGCGCTGTTGACTTGGCTCAGCCCCGTGGCCTGTTCCTGGGCCGAGGCGGCGATTTCGGAGATCAGGGCGTCCATCTCCGCCACCTTGACCGCGATGGCCGACAGGGCCGATCCCGTCTCGTTGACCAGGTTCACCCCTTGCGCCACCTCCTGACCCGAGGTGGTGATCAGGGTCTTGATCTGTTTCGCGGCCTCGGCCGACCGCTGGGCCAGCGCCCGCACCTCTGACGCGACCACCGCGAAACCGCGCCCCGCCTCGCCGGCCCGCGCCGCCTCGACCCCGGCGTTCAGGGCCAGCAGATTGGTCTGGAAGGCGATCTCGTCGATCACGCCGATGATGTCGCTGATCTGGGTCGAACTGCGTTTGATGCCGTCCATCGCCGCAATGGCCTGACGCACCACCTCGCCCGAGCGGTCGGCCTCGGCCCGTGCGCCCACGGCGGCCGATGAGGCCTGTCTGGCGCCGTCCGCGCTGCGTTTCACCGTGGCGGTGATCTGGTCCAGCGCCGCCGCCGTCTCTTCCAGGCTGGCGGCCTGCTGTTCGGTGCGGCGCGACAGGTCGTCGGACGCGCTGGAGATTTCGCTGACCCCGCCTCTCAGGCCCGCGACGGCCTGCAACGCCTGACCCAGGGTCTGACGCAGGCTTTCGACCGCCGCGTTATAGTCGTCGCGCACCCGGATGTGGGCGCCCTGCACCGGCGCATCGATCCGCGCCGTCAGGTCGCCCGCCGACAGCCGCGCCAGGGCGCCGGCCAGGGCCTCGACCAGCAGGTTCTGCGCCTGTTCCGCCGCCAGCCTTTCGGCCTCGCGTCGTGCGGTCTCCTGCTCTTCGGCGGTGATGTCCACGGCCAGTTTGATGACCTTGGTCGGGCGTCCGTCTGGGCCGAAGACCGGGTTGTAGGAGGCCTGCAGCCAGACCTCGCGCCCGCCCTTGGCCAGACGCCGGAACTTGCGCGCCAGAAACTGGCCCGCGTTCAGATCACGCCAGAAGGCCGCATAGTCAGGCGAAGCCACCCTTTCCGGGTCCACGAACAGACGGTGATGGACGCCGCGGATTTCCTCCAGGCTGTAGCCCATCGTTTCCAGGAAGTTCTGGTTGGCGCCGATGATGGTGCCGTCGAGATTGAACTCGATCACCGCCTGAGACCGGCCGATGGCCTCCATCTTCCCTTCCAGATCAGCCAGACGCCCTTCACTCGTTGCCTGCATACGACGCTTGGTGAACATCCTGGCCTCCCCTGACCTTGTGGATGATGATCGCTGAGTGTCGTGCCTAATGATTGCTAAACCGTTGCTCGCAAGGGTTGTTAAGCATAAGGTGAAATACGTATCAGAGACACTTCGGGTTGCCGATTGGGATGCGGCGATGCGGCGGCTTCACCCCCCGTTAACCATGATGGCGCATCTCTGGCCCCCTGTTCCTGGGGTCTGTTTTTGCACAATCTCGTCGCCGCCGTCGAAGCGATCGATCCGCTGGTCGTGACCGGCAAGGTCGCGGGCGTGTCGGGCCTGCTGATCGAGTCGCGCGGCGGCCTGTCGCGCCTCGCCGTCGGCGCCCGCGCCGAGATCAGCCGACGCGGCCATTCCCCCCTGCCGGCCGAGGTCGTCGGTTTCCGCGATTCCAAGGCCCTGCTGATGCCCTTCGGCCCGGTCGAGGGCGTGGCCCCCGGCGCCGACATCCGCATCATCGACCAGGCCGCCAGCGTGCGCCCCACCACCGCCTGGCTGGGCCGGATCATCGACGCCTTCGGCCAGCCCATCGACGGCAAGGGTCCGCTGCCGCAAGGCCCTGCCCCCTACCCCTTGCGCGCCCCGCCGCCGCCCGCCCATTCGCGCGGTCGCGTGGGCGAGCGTCTGGACCTGGGCGTGCGGGCCATGGACGTCTTCACCACCACCTGCCGGGGCCAGCGCCTGGGCATCTTCGCCGGGTCGGGCGTGGGCAAGTCGGTGCTGCTGTCCATGCTGGCCAAACAGGCGACCTGCGACGCCGTCGTGGTCGGCCTGATCGGCGAACGGGGCCGGGAGGTGCGCGAGTTCGTGGAAGAGACCCTGGGCGAAGAGGGGCTGAAACGCGCCGTCGTCGTGGTCGCCACCTCGGACGAGCCGGCCCTGAAACGCCGTCAGTCGGCCTATATGACCATGGCTATCGCCGAATATCTGCGCGACCAGGACCTGGAGGTGCTGTGCCTGATGGACAGCGTCACCCGCTTCGCGATGGCCCAGCGCGAGATCGGTCTCGCCGCCGGCGAACCCCCGACCACAAAGGGCTACACGCCCACCGTCTTCACCGAACTGCCCAAGCTGCTGGAGCGCGCCGGCCCTGGCCCCGTGCGTCCCGACGGCACGACAGCGGCGCCCATCACCGCCCTGTTCACCGTGCTGGTGGACGGCGGCGACCATGACGAGCCCATCGCGGACGCCGTGCGCGGTATCCTGGACGGCCACATCGTCATGGACCGCAAGATCGCCGAGCGCGGGCGCTTCCCCGCCATCGACGTGCTGAAATCCGTCAGCCGCACCATGCCCGCCTGCCAGACCCCGCCCGAGCGCGAGCTGAACAAGCGCGCCCGCCAGTGCCTGTCGGCCTATGCGAACATGGAAGAGCTGATCAAGATCGGCGCCTATCGCACCGGCGCCGACCCCATCGTGGACCGCGCCATCGCGCTGAACCCCGCGCTGGAAGATTTCCTGGGACAGGACAAGGACGACCACACCCGTCTTTCCGATTCCTTTACCCGGCTGGAGCACATCCTCAATCAAGGCATGATCAGGGAGTAATGATTTAGATGACCGCTTGGGCCCAATCCCTGATCCGCATTTCCAACTACGAGGTCGAGACGCTGCAGAAGCGCCTGGCCGAGATCACCGAACGCCGCGCCACCGCTGAAATGCGTCTCGCCGTGCTGGACGCCGAGGCTGAAGCCGAACGCGACCGCGCCCGCATGGACGCCGAGGCCGGCATGATGTTGGGCGCCTATCTGAACGGCTGGAAATCCCGCAAGTCCAAGGCCGAGGGCGACCTGACCGTGCTGGACGCCGAGGAAGCCGGCGCCCGCGACGCCCTGACCGGCGCCTTCGAAGAGCTGAAGAAGTTCGAACACGTCGCCGAGACCACCCGCCTGAACCAGCTGGTCGCCATCGCCAAACGCGAAACCGCCGCCTTCGACGAACTGGGCCTGCGGAAACGTGCGGTCTGACGACCGACATTCTCCCTCCCCCTGCGGGGGAGGGTGGTCGCGAAGCGACCGGGTGGGGGCGGCCAGGCAGGGTCGCAACTGCCTGATGCAAGACAAGTCCGTGGGATGTCGCCCTGCCCTCCCCACCCGGCTTCGGCTGCGCCTCAGCCACCCTCCCCGGAGCGGGGAGGGAGAGGCATGACGCCGACCCGCCGCACCCTCCTCGCCTCGTCTCTGGCCCTGCCCCTCGCCGCCTGCGACCGCTTCGCCTCCGCCGAAGCCACCCCGCCCAACGTTCCCCCGCTGAAATCCATCGCCCCCGCCCCCTTCGGCACGGCGATCAAGGCGATGCAGATCGACGACCCCGACTGGGTCGCCCTTGCCCGCGCCAACGTCTCCCAGCTCACGCCCGAGTGGGAAATGAAGATGGAATACATCCTCGCCAACGGCCTGGACCGCCCCAACTTCGACCGCACCGACCGCATCGCCGCCTTCGCCCAGGCTGAGGGCATGGCGATGCACGGCCACACCCTGATCTGGTATTCGCAAGGCCAGGAAGCGTTCGCCGGCATGGACGACGCCGCCTTCGACCGCGCCTTCGACGGCTATATCGCTGCGGTCGCCGGTCGCTATCGCGGCAAGGTCCGCAGCTGGGACGTGGTCAACGAACCGATCCTGGACGACGGCTCGGCCATGCGCGACTGCCACTGGTCACAGCGCTACGGCCACGACGGCTATATCCTGCGCGCCTTCGAAAAGGCCCGGATCGCCGATCCCGAGGCTGTCCTGTTCCTGAACGAATACAATCAGGAAAGCGTCCCGGCCAAGGGCGTGCAGTTCCTGAAACTGGTCGAGCGCCTGCTGAAGGCCGGCTGCCCGCTGCAGGGGCTGGGCCTGCAATCCCACCTGTGGATCGACATTCCCGAGGGCGTCATCGCCGCTTATCTGCGCGAGGTCGCCCAGTTCGGTCTGCCGATCCATGTGTCCGAGCTGGACTGCACCCTGCGCACCGAAAACCGGCTGGATATGCGCAAGGCAGCCGACCGCCTCGCCGCGCAAGCCGCGCGCGTCACTGAACTGGCCTCGGCCTTCGCCGCCTTGCCCAAGGCCCAGCAGTTCGCCTTCACCGCCTGGGGCCTGCGCGACACCGACAGCTGGTATCGCCAGGGCGAAAAGGACGATGGCCGGGACAAGCCCCTGCCCTTCGACAGCTTCGGCCGCCCCAACCCGATGGCGGCGGCCCTGGCGGCGGGGTTCCAGCGGTAGGGCCTCTCTCCCTCCCTCTGCGGGGGAGGGGCGTCGCGCAGCGACGGGGTGGGGGCGGCAGGGCGAAGTCGCACGGATCTGTCGAAGTCAGCGCTCGGTCACCCGGTCCTTCCCACCCGGGTTCGGCTCCGCCTTCGCCCCCCTCCCCATGAAGGAGAGGGAGAAACGCAAAACGCCCGCCGTTTCCGGCGGGCGTTTCGAAATCGGCGGATCGAGACCGATCAGGCGGCGACGGTGACGACGCTCTCCGACGGGTCGCGCAGCACATAGCCGCGGCCCCAGACGGTTTCGATATAGTGTTTGCCGTCGGCGGCGGTGGCCAGCTTCTTGCGCAGCTTGCAGATGAAGACGTCGATGATCTTCAGCTCGGGCTCGTCCATGCCGCCGTACAGGTGGTTCAGGAACATTTCCTTGGTCAGGGTCGTGCCCTTGCGGAGGCTCAGCAGCTCCAGCATCTGGTATTCCTTGCCCGTCAGGTGGACGCGGTGACCGTTCACCTCGACCGTCTTGGCGTCCAGGTTCACGGCGATCTCGCCGGTGTGGATGATCGCCTGGGCGTGACCCTTGGAGCGACGGACCACGGCGTGGGTGCGCGCGATCAGCTCGTCCTTGTGGAAGGGCTTGGTCATGTAGTCGTCGGCGCCGCCGCCGAAGGTCTTGACCTTGGTTTCGATCTCGTGGCTGCCCGACAGGATCATGACCGGGGTGTTGACCTTGCCGACGCGCAGCTGGCGCAGGACTTCCAGGCCGCTCATGTCCGGCAGGTTCAGGTCAAGCAGAATGAGGTCGTAGTCATAGATCTTGCCCAGATCGATGCCTTCTTCGCCCAGGTCCGTCGTATAGACGTTGAAGCCTTCCGACTTCAGCATCAGTTCGATGCTTTGGGCGGTTGCGTGATCGTCTTCAATCAACAGGACGCGCATACGTGCCCCTCCAGGCAAAAGCTTTGCGGTAACCACCCTGACGAACGTCCGGGTAACCTTGTTCGCAAGTTAAGACGTGAAAACCTTAAGAAGGGTTAACGCCATCCGATTGAGTCGAATCTAGGGTGATTTGCGAATCGCCGTCGAGGGGTTGGAGTCAACGATTCGAAATTTATTAACCATGTTGCATCGGCCGACGTCGCCCCGCCTCGCCGCTTCATCCCCTCTATCCGCCGACATCCAACATAGGATCGCCTGCACAACCCCAAGGCGGGCAAGGCGTCACGTCCGGTTTTGACGTGCAGTAGGACTTTATTCCTATCTCAAGGTCGGCGGCCCTCTATGCTGTCGTCATCGATTTCGAGAGCGGGAGGGTTTCGCCATGGAGGACTACAGGGTGCCGGTCAGCGAGGAGGACCGGGTCAAGGCGGGGCTGGCCATCCATCTGGTCGCGGCGCGCACGGGCGCGCAGCCGTCGCAGATGATCGGCGGGGGCCGGATGCACCCGCGCGCCGCCCGGCCGCGCTGGCTGGCCATGTATCTGTCGCACGTCGCCTTCGGCTGGACGCTGGAGCGGGTCAGCCACGTCTTCGGCGTCAATCGCGCCAGCGTCGGGACCGCCTGCCGCTGGGTCGAGGATGAGCGCGAGCGGCGTCCCGTCGACGACCTGCTGAACGAGTTGGAGACCTGTATCCAGGGCCTGTACCAGACCCCGCGCCTGGACCTGGTCCAATGAGCCGGCTGCTGGAACGCGCGCGTGGCCTGATGGCGCGGCCCGGCGCCTGGCTGGCGGCCGACAGCCCGGGGAGTGGGGGCGTCTATGCGCTGCGCCTGTCGGCGGATCGCCGCAGCCGCATCAGCCTGACCCTGACGGAGGTCGAGTTCCGCGCCCTGGTCGATCAGCCGGGCCTGCGCGCCCGACCGGGCGGCGGCTGGATCGCCCGAACCACGGCGGACGAAACCGCGCCCCCTCGCCCCGGCCGCCCCGGCTTCGTCGCGGGCGAGCGCGACCTGATCCAGGCCGACGGTCGGCTGGTGCGCCACCGCGCCAACCTGGGCGAAAGCCCCATCGCCTGGCTGGCGCGGCGCAAGGACGCCTCGGGCCGGCCCTGGCTGACCCCGGCCGAGGCCGCCGCGGGCGAGCGGCTGCGTCGCGAGGCCGAACAGGCGATGAAGGGGCCGTCCCTGACCATGCGCTGGGACGCCCTGCCCCACAGCGGATCGGGAACCGCCGCCCGGATGGAGCCGACCGACCGCGCCCTGTCGGCCGCCCGCCGGGTCGAGGGCGCGCTCTGCGCCGTCGGCCCGCGCCTGCGCCCCATTCTGACCCGTATCTGCATCCACGGCGACAGCCTGCAACTGGCCGAAACCGGCCTGGGCCTGCGCCGCCGCCAGGGCAAGACGGTCCTGAAACAGGCGCTGCAGGCCCTGGCCGACCATTACGGGATCGGCTGATTTGAGACAGAGTGCACAGATTGCACCCTGTTTTTATCGCGGGCTCAGGATGCCGGCGGCAAGGCCGTTAAGCCAGGGCCGCCTCGCGGATGCGGCCGACCATGCTGTTCAAACCATTGGCGCGTTGACGTGTCAGGGCCGACGGCAGGCCCAGCCGGTCCAGCGCCGCGCGGGCGTCGAAGGCCAGGATCTCGGCCGGGGTGCGGCCGGAATAGAGCTTCAGCAGCAGGGCGACATTGCCCTTGGACAGGGCGCTGTCGCTGTCGGCGGCGAACCACAGTCGCCCGTCCGCCGACGTCGTCGCCAGCCAGACCTGGGCCGCGCAGCCCGGCACCTTGTTGGCTTCCAGCCGGTCGGCCTCGTCCAGCGGCGCCAGCCCCTTGCCCAGTTCGATGACATATTCGATCCGCTGTTCCCAATCGCCCAGCAGGTCGAAATCCTCGGCCAGTTCGGCCAGGGTCTGGTCAATGCTGTCGGTCGGAGGGGTGCGCGCGCTCATGGCCCGCCAGATAGGCCGCCGGGCCGTTAACGACAACCGGCCGTTTTGTCCCCCGATATTCATGGTGAACGCCGCCATGGGGTTCGCCTTACGGGGGAGCGGCCTCGCTCCGACTCAAGGCGGAGACTAGTCTGGACGCAGACAGAACAACGGCCCGACCGCTTGAAAACCGACGCCCACGCCAGATTACAGGACGACCGACGCCCCCACGATCAAGGTGGCGCGCCGCTGGTCGCCCTGTGGCACGCGATCTGGGCCGTGGCGGTCGCACTGACCGCCCTGGCGGCCCAGATGCTGGACGGGTTGAAGGACGCGCCGCTAGCAGCCCTGCTGATCATGACCTTCCCCGGCATCTTCGGCGTGGTGCTGATGGTGCGCGACACAGCGGGCCTGCGGTTCGCGACCATGGCCGGCTGGCTGCTGGCCGCGACAGCGTCAGCGGGGCTGACGGGCGGCGTCACCGGGGCCTTGCCGGGGCTGATCCTGATGCCCCTGGCCGCCGGCATCGCCCTGGATCATGGCAGGACAGGCGCCGACCGACTGACGCGGCTGGGCGCCTTCGCCGTCGCCTTGCCGCTGCTGTCGGGCCTGATCTCGACCTGGCTGAACGGGCCGGAGGCGCAAGGCCCGCTGCTGGCCGCCGTCTCGGGCCTCTTGGCCATGGGCGCGATCATCGCCGCCATGCGCCTGACCTGGAGCGAGCGTCAAAGCCGCCTGGCCGACGCGGAAGGACAGGCCGCCCGCATCGCCGCCCTGCTGGAAGACCAGCCGGCCCTGACCCTGCTGCTCGATCCGTCCGGTCGCGCCGTGGCGACCTGGGGCAATCCGCCGCCCGCCCTGTCGGTGCTGGCGCTCAGCGAGCAGGGGCTGATCTCGGCCGTCCATGCGCCGGACCGCCCGGCCGTGTCCGCGGCGCTGGCCCGCGCCCTGTCGGGCCAGCAGGTCGAGGTCCAGTTCACCCCGCGCATCGCCCTGGATCGCCGTGTCGTCATGATCCTGGGGCCGTTCCACAACGACGGCGACCACCCCCGCCTGATCGCCCAGGCCTTCGACGGCACGGCCCAGTTCGCCCGCGAACTCGGCCTTGAGACCGCCCGCGTCGAGGCCGAGGCCCAGTCCGCCGGCAAGACCCGCTTCCTGGCGAACATGAGCCACGAGCTGCGCACCCCCCTGAACGCCGTCATCGGCTTTGCGGACATCATGCGCCAGAAGCTGTTCGGCCCCCTGCCCGACCGCTACGCCGGATACGCCGACGCCATCCACCAGGCGGGCGGCCACCTGCTCGACCTGATCAACGACGTGCTGGACCTGTCCAAGATCGAGGCCGAACGCTACCAGCTGGTCATGGAGGCCTTCGACGCCCGCGACGCCGTGTCCGCCGCCGTCGCCCTGGTCCGGCTCCAGGCCGACGACAAGGGCGTGGACTTGGCCGCCGTCCTGCCGTCCGAGCCGGTGAAGGTGCGCGCCGACGCCCGCGCCCTGAAGCAGATGGCGCTGAACCTGCTGTCCAATGCGGTCAAGTTCACCCCCGCCGGCGGCTCGGTCACCATCACCCTGGACGCGGACGGCCCGGACCTGGACCTCGCCGTATCCGACACCGGCGTCGGCATCGCGCCGCAAGACCTCAAACGCCTGGGCCGCCCCTTCGAACAGGCCGGCGGCGCGGATCAAAAGGCGCAAGGGACGGGCCTGGGGCTGTCCCTGGTCCGCTCCCTGACCGAACTGCACGGCGGCCGCATGACCATCGACAGCACCCTGGGCGAAGGCGCGGCGGTGATGATCCGGTTGCCGGTGATGGTGGTGGAGGAGGTGAGCGAGACGGTCGCCGAGGCGACGCCGGTCACGGTCGAGGCTTGATGAGATTGGCCGGCTGGCCTGCTAACGAGGAAAGCCGTCGTTGACCCCATCCATGATCTGTCAGATCATGGAACATGGTTCGACTTTCGCCCCTGCTCGCGCTGCTGTGCATTGGTTGCGTGGCCGACCAGCCCGAAAGCTTGCAGACGGTGGCCGCTTTCGAGGTTCCGCTACCAACGGCAACCGATAAGTCCGACTTTCTGGCGTTGATGCGCAAGGAAGCTGAGGCGCAGGGCTATCACCTCGATGCTGCATCCGACGACCAACTGAGAGCCATGTCGCGCGTGTCACCGCTGACTCTCAACGCCTCGATCTGGCGCGGAAACGATGAAGAAAACATGGTCTCTGCAATGGACGGAGCTGACCATATCGGGCGCGTTTGGATCAGCTTTTCGAAGGGTGAGAATCTCCAACGCTCATCAGAGTTACAAAGCGCATTGATCCCAAAGATACGACAGCGCTGGCCCGACACGGCGGCGCTACCGATCATGCCTAGCGGAGTCATACCGCTGGCCAGAGATCTCGTCCGAACGCCACTTGGATACGAAGTGAAGGCTTCGGAAGCATCGAAATATCAGGCTGAACGGCAGCGGTGATTGACCGCGGCGGGAGATAAACCGACCGCCTAAACCTGCCCCATCGCCAGGAATGCCCGACCCGCCGCAAAATCACCGGCCTCGAAGGTCGAACGGGCGATGCTGCCATCGCGGAACAGGAATTCCACGGTGAAGACCTCGCGCGGGTCCAGCGCCGACAGGGCGTCGGCGGCGGCGGCGGGGAACAGCCAGGCCTGACCGGCCGGGCGGCCTTCGGACAGCAGCATGGCGTCGGCGCTGGTCACGCCGGCGGCCCAGAAGGCGCGGCGCTGGGCGACCGGCGGCAGGTCGTGCGCCAGCCACGGACGCGGCGCCACCGTGTGGTCGCGCATCACCACCCGCACCCCGGTCGGACGCGACCGCCCCTGCCACGACACCACGGCCGCCAGTTGATCGGGCCGGTCCATGCCGCCCACGACCCCGAACCGCACCGGCGAGGCGCCGGTCACGGTCGCCTGCATCAGCCGCCAGGTCGGGCGGGCGTAGGCGGCGCGGTCGGCGCTCCAGCCCCTGCGGTCGCCGGGAAACTCCATCTTGGTCACGCGCGACCAGCCGGAAAAGGCGGTCTGGACCCGGCCGCTGACCGTCTTCAGATCAGCGGAGCCGCAGGGCGTCGATCCCGCCCGCGCCCGCGCCCGCTGCGCCGTCTCGGCCAGCTGGCGATCATTGGCGCCCGCCCGCAGGGCCGCGCCCCGCGCCTGATAGGCGGCGGCGGTCAGGGCGGCGGTCAGTTGCGGCTCGAACAGGCCGCAGCGGTCGTTGGCGGCCAGCACGAAGCTGCGCTCATAGAAGCGGTCCTGCGGCGCGGCGAACGCGGCGACGGGCGTCGCGGCGATAAGCAGCGCCGATATCAGGGCTTGGGTCCGCCGGGGGGAAAGGCCTATCCTCATATCCCGACCCTAGCCCGCCAGGGTTGGGGTTCCGTGTTCGAGCAGGGTTAGCGAATTGCTTCTTTCCAGCGACCTGTGGGTCAGCGCCCTGATCCGCCGCGCCCAGATCGAGGGCGCCTACGCCACCGTGGTCAAGAAGGGCGACGACCGCGCCGGCTCGGTCATCGTCAAGGCCTATGATGCGTCGACCCGCACCGCCCGGCTCTACACCGAGGCCTTCGGAACCGACGGCGACCGCCTGTGGATCCAGCCGGTGACCTCCGACAGCGAAAGCGAGCTGGACGCCTACATCGCCCGCCAGCGCGGCTACGACCCCGACCTGTGGGTGGTCGAGATCGAGGACAAGCAGGGCCGGCACTTCATCACGGAGAAGGTGCAGGACTGAGGACCGGCCCAAACTGTCCGAAAATTCACGTGCCAATCGACAGTCGTCGCCCCAACATCCTGACGGGGAGCCTCGGGAGGACGACATGGGACAACAACACAGGATCGGAGCGGCCCTGTTGGCGTCATCGCTCCTGGGCGGCGCGACCATCGCCCAGACGGCGGCGCCCATCGTCGCCCGCGACGTGATCGGCGACTGGTCGCTTCGGATGACGCCTATCGAAGGGCAGGGTCGCAACGTCACCTTCAAGTCACGGGACGGCGGCCCGCTCGTCCAGCCGCTGACGATCACGGCGCAATCGGGCGGGCGTTTGGGCTGCGTCGTCGATGAGGTCCCTGCCCAATGCCGCATAAGAAACGGCGCGCTGAACGTCGTTTCGGCCTCTGACGGCATGAGGATGATCTTCACCCTGACGGACCGGACGCGCCAGGGGTTCGCGGGCAAGGTCGACTTGAGGGTGCGATTTCTGCCCCTCGGCGGCCCCATCGGAACGGTCGATATGGTGCGCCGTTAGCCGCCTTTAGGCGAACGTCGGCAGTCGGTTCTTTTTGCGCCTCACGGCCACAACAGACCGGCGCGCCTCTCGGACCTAACGAAGCCCAGAAGCACGATAAGGGCCGTCGTGCGCGCCTTTTCAGGCAGCTGAGCATCTGTGATCTCGTCGGCGATCCAGAAAGACAGGCAACCGCGAAAGGCGATCGCCAGCTGTTCGGGCACACGCTCGACGGCCGCCTTGGCCAAGGCGGGATCGACGCCGTCGCCGTCGCCGAATGCAGCGGCCCACAAGGCGCGGGACTGAGCGCTGACTTCGCTCGGGCTGGCGCCAGGGAAGCCCAGCGACCGGATGATCGCCCGGTTGATCTGGGGCTCCTCAAGCATGACGGCGACAGCGATCGAGACGGCGGCGAGCACACGGTCGATCATATCGCCGGAAGGCGCAGTCGCTAGAAAGCGCTCGCTCATCAGATCGATGCGGCGCGCCGACAGCGCCTGCGCGATGGCCGCCTTGCTTCCGAAATGATTGAAAGGCGTGGCGAAGCTCACGCCCGCCTCGGCCGCCAGATCGCGCATTGAGAACGAAGCGTCGCCATCGGCGCGAAGGAGGCGTTCGGCTGCGTCAAGCACCCCCTCGCGCGTGATTGTTCGCTTCTGCTCTCGGAGGGACATCTCGACCATGAGGACCAAGGTGATCCAGACCGCTTCTTGCGTCAACAATCTATATCATGATATAATTTATTCATCCCATCCGACGATTTCGAGAACCGCAATGACCGCATCGACAAAGACGTTTCTGATCACCGGGGTCAGCTCCGGTCTGGGGCAGGCCTTCGCCACTGCAGCCTTGCAGGCCGGTCACGTGGTGATCGGCACCGTGCGCAACGCACAGGCCGCGTCGGCGCATGAGGCGCTGGCGCCGGGCCGGGCTCACGCGCTGATGCTCGATGTCACCGATTTCGACGCCGTGGCTGCTCAAGTCCCTGACGCCGAGCGTCGGTTCGGCGCGGTCGATGTTCTCGTCAACAACGCCGGCTACGGCCAGGAAGGCGTGGTGGAGGAGTCGTCGATCGACGATCTGCGCCGCCAGTTCGACGCCAATGTCTTCGGCGCAGTGGCGATGATCAAAGCCGTGCTGCCCGGCATGCGCGAGCGTGGCTCCGGCCGCATCATCAACGTCACCTCAATGGGCGGCTTCATCACCATGCCCGGCATCGCCTACTATTGCGGAAGCAAGTTTGCGCTGGAGGGGATTTCCGAGGCCTTGGGCAAGGAGGTCAAGCCGCTCGGCATCCATGTGACCGCCTTGGCGCCCGGGCAATTCCGCACCGACTGGGCCGGACGTTCGATGGACCGTGCGCCGCGCAGCATCCCCGCCTACGACGCCATCATGGACCCGATCCGCGCTGCGCGACAGGCCAAGAGCGGCCACCAGCCGGGCGACCCAACCAAGGCCGCCCAGGCGTTGCTGAAGCTCGTCGATTCCGACGCGCCGCCCACGCGGCTCTTCCTTGGCGAGGACGCGCTGGCTGTGGTCGAGCAGAAGCTGGACCAGATGCGATCAGAGATCGCCACTTGGGAAGCGCTCTCCAAATCCACGAACTTCGACTAGGCGCAAATTACCAAGTTCGGGCGGCGCGACCGGCCGCCCCTACCCCTTGTTTTCATCGAACGCCGCCCTTGCGGCCTCGATGCGGTCGATGTTCTTCTCGGCCCAGGTCCAGACGCCGCAGAAGGCTTCGGCCAGGGTGACGCCCAGGTCGGTCAGGCGGTATTCGACCCTGGGCGGGATGACCGGGTGGACGGTGCGGATCACCAGGCCGTCGCGCTCCATCTGACGCAGGGTCTGGGTCAGCATCTTCTGGCTGATGCCGCCGACCAGGTCGCCGACGCGGGTGAAGCGCTGCTCGCCGTGTTCGGCCAGGACCTCCAGGATCAGCATGGTCCACTTGTCCGCCACCCGGCCGATCACGTCGTTGACCAGGGCCTCGACGCGCGGGTCGGCGGTCTCGCCGGTTTCGGGATGAGAAATTTTTGCGGGCGGAACGGCCGTCATGTCCAAATCTTTCGCCTGGGTAAGTATGGCAGTTCCTGGTGCCTACTTTCTAATGGAGAGCGTAAGCCATAGTTCATCGCCATCGCTAACGCACCCCTGAAAGGCGCCCGAATGAACATCACCGGCAACACCATTCTGATCACCGGCGGCGGCACCGGCATCGGCCGGGCCCTGGCCGAAACCCTGCATGCGCGCGGCAATCAAATCATCATCACCGGCCGCCGCGAGGCCGTGCTGAAGGAAACGGCCGCCGCCAATCCCGGCATGGCCTGGGCGACGCTGGATGTGGATGACGCCGCCGCCATCGCCGCCTTCGGCGTCCAGGTGGTCAAGGATCACCCCGGCCTGAACGCCGTCATCCTGAACGCCGGCATCATGAAGCTGGAGGACATAAAGGCCCAGCCCTTCGACCTGGCGACCGCCGAGGCGACCATCACCACCAACCTGCTGGGGCCGATCCGCCTGACCGCCGCGCTTCTGCCGCACCTGACGAAGCAAGCCGAGGCGACGATCATGACGGTGACCTCGGGCCTGGCCTTCATCCCGCTGACGGCGACACCGACCTACAATGCGACCAAGGCGGCGATCCATTCCTGGACCCAGTCGCTGCGTCACCAGTTGCGCGACACCGGCGTCGAGGTGCTGGAACTGGCGCCGCCCGGCGTGGCCACCGACCTGATGCCGGGCCATGCCGACAACCCCGCCTACATGCCCCTCGCCGAGTTCACCGCCGAGGTGATCGGCCTGATCGAACGCGGCGAGACCCCGCGCGGCGAGATCCTGGTCGAACGGGTCAAGCCCCTGCGCTTCGCCGAGGCGAACGGCTATGAGGCCGTGTTCGAGCAGTTGAACGGCGCGCACTGACGGCGGCGCATACTCTAATTCTCCCTCCCCCTGCGGGGGAGGGAGAGGATTGTCGCTAGACGATCAATCGTCGTCCATCTTCAGCGCGGCGATGAAGGCTTCCTGCGGGATTTCGACCTTGCCGAACTGACGCATCTTCTTCTTGCCGGCCTTCTGCTTCTCCAGCAGCTTCTTCTTGCGCGTGGCGTCGCCGCCGTAGCATTTCGAGGTCACGTCCTTGCGGAGCGCGCGCACCGTCTCGCGGGCGATGATCTTGCCGCCGATGGCCGCCTGGATCGGGATGACGAACAGGTGGGGCGGGATCAGTTCCTTCATCTTCTCGACCATGCCCCGGCCGCGCGTCTCGGCGCGGGCGCGGTGGACCAGCATGGACAGGGCGTCCACCGGTTCGGCGTTGACCAGGATGTTCATCTTCACCAGGTCGCCGACCTTGTATTCGGTGATCTCGTAGTCGAACGAGGCGTAGCCCTTAGAGATCGACTTCAGCCGGTCGTAGAAGTCGAACACCACCTCGTTCAGCGGCAATTCGTAGACCACCATGGCGCGAGCGCCGACGTAGGACAGTTCGATCTGCTGGCCGCGGCGGTCCTGGCACAGCTTGATCACGCTGCCGAGGTATTCGTCGGGCGTCAGGATGGTGGCCTTGATCCACGGCTCGCTGATCGTCTCGATCTGCATCACGTCGGGCAGGTCGGCCGGGTTGTGCAGATCGATCTCGGAGCCGTCGCGCAGGCCGATCTTGTAGACCACCGACGGCGCCGTCGCGATCAGGTCGAGATTGAACTCGCGGCTGAGACGCTCCTGAATGATCTCAAGGTGCAGCAAACCGAGGAAGCCGCAGCGGAAGCCGAAGCCAAGCGCGGCGCTGGATTCCATCTCGTAGGTGAAGGAGGCGTCGTTCAGGCGCAGCTTGCCGATGGCGGCGCGCAGGTCCTCGAAATCGGCGGCGTCCACCGGGAACAGTCCGCAGAAGACCACCGACTGGACCTCCTTGAACCCCTTCAGCGGTTCGGCGGTTGGCTTCTTCTCGTCGGTGATGGTGTCGCCGACGGCGGCGTGGGCCACTTCCTTGATCTGGGCGGTGATGAAGCCGACCTCGCCGGGGCCCAACTGGTCCACCGGGGTGTTCTTGGGCAAGAAGACGCCGACGCGGTCGATCAGGTGGGTCGAGCCGTTGCGCATCATCTTGACCCGCATGCCGGTCTTCAGCACGCCGTCGAAGACGCGGACCAGCACGACGACGCCCAGATAGGGGTCGTACCAGGCGTCCACCAGCATGGCCTTCAGCGGCGCATTCGGGTCGCCCTTGGGCGCCGGAAGCTTGGTGACGATGGCTTCCAGCACGTCCTCGATGCCGATGCCGGACTTGGCGCTGCACAGGACGGCTTCGGAGGCGTCGATGCCGATGACGTCCTCGATCTGGGCCCGGACCCGCTCGGGCTCGGCCGCCGGCAGATCGACCTTGTTCAGGACGGGGACGATCTCGTGATTGTTGTCGATGGCCTGATAGACGTTGGCCAGGGTCTGGGCCTCGACCCCTTGCGAGGCGTCCACGACCAGCAGCGAACCCTCGCACGCCGCCAGCGAGCGGCTGACCTCATAGGCGAAGTCCACGTGGCCCGGCGTGTCCATCAGGTTCAGGACATAGTCCTGGCCGTCCTTGGCCTTGTAGTTCAGACGCACGGTCTGCGCCTTGATGGTGATGCCCCGTTCCTTCTCGATGTCCATGTTGTCGAGCACCTGCTCGGACATCTCGCGCGCGGTCAGGCCGCCGGTGTACTGGATCAGTCGGTCGGACAGGGTCGACTTGCCGTGGTCGATGTGCGCGACCACGCTGAAGTTGCGAATGTTCGAGATAGGGGGAGTCGTCATCCGCGCGCCCCTATCACGCGTAGAGGGCGGGGACCAGCCGCACGGCCGATCCCGCCCGCGCCGGCGTCACATTAAGCCTTCGCAATAAACGCCTTCGCCGTTTGAGAAGGTTTCGCGGACGCGGTATGGGACAGACCTCCCGATAACCGGCGCGAGCCGGCGATCCGCTTCGCCTGCAACCGAGGATTTCCCCCGTGTCCAAGACGACCCGCACCGTTCTCAACGTCGGCGCCATGGCCCTGTCGGCCTTCCTGCTGGCGAGCTGCGGCGGACATGGCGAGGAGAAGAAGGAAGAGAAGGCCGCAGGCGGCTCGCGCCAGACCGTCAGCGCCGCGACCGTCGCCCAGACCAGCCTGAACCGCACCGTCACCGCATCGGGCACCGTCTCGGCCTGGGAAGAGGTGCCGGTGGCGGCCGAGACCGGCGGCCTGACCGCCGTCGCCGTCTATGTGGACGAAGGCTCCTACGTCCGCCAGGGCCAGGCCCTGGTGCAGATGAACGACGTCCTGCTGCGCGCCCAACTTCAGCAGCAGCAGGCCCAGGTCCAGCTGGCCCAGGCCAATGTGGCGCGCGACGACGCCGCCCTGGACCGCGCCCAGCAGCTGAAGGAACGCGGCTTCCTCAGCCAGGCGTCGCTGGACACGGCCCTGGCCAACCAGCGCGCCTCAAACGCCAATCTGGCGGCGGCCCGCGCGACCCTGGCCCAGACCCAGACGCAACTGTCTCAGGCGACCATCCGCGCGCCCGTCGGCGGCCTGATCATCAGCCGCAGCGTGACCAAAGGCCAGATCATCGCCGCCGGGACCGAACTGTTCCGCATGGTCCGCGACGGCCGGCTTGAGCTGGACGCCCAAGTGCCCGAGACCGAGCTGGGCCTGATCCGCGCCGGCCAGTCGGCGACCGTGACCTCCAGCGAGGCGGGTCAGACCACCGGATCGGTCCGCATCGTCACGCCCGAGGTCAACGCCACCACCCGCCTGGGCCTGGCGCGCATCTCGCTGTCGCCCGGCGCCCAGCTGCGTCCCGGCATGTTCGCCCGCGCCGACATCGCCGTCGGCGACCAGCCCGCGACCACCGTGCCGACCGGCGCGGTGTTGTATCGCGAGAACAAGCCGGGCGTCTTCGTCGTGAACGGCGACAGCACGGTCCACTTCCAGCCGGTGACCATCCTGTCGCGCACCGACGCCCAGACGGCGGTCAGCGGCGTCAACGTCGGCGTCCGCGTCGCCGTGGACGGGGCCGGCTTCCTGAACGAAGGCGACCGCGTCAACGTCGCCCAGGCCGTGGGCGCGGCTCCGGCCGCACCTGCCGCCCAGCCGGCGGCCCCGGCGGCCAAGAAGTAGGACCGACGACCATGAATCAGATGTCGTCCTGGGCGATCAAGAACCCGATCCCGATCATCCTGCTGTTCCTGCTGCTGACGCTCGGCGGCGTGGTCGGCTTCATGGGGATGCGGATCAATCAGAACCCCGACATCGACTTCCCCCTGGTCGCCGTCACGGCCGCCCGCCCCGGCTCGGCCCCGGCGGAAATGGAAGTCCAGGTCACGCGCCTGATCGAGGATTCGCTGGCCGGCCTGTCGGGCGTGCGCCACATCACGTCCAACATCACCGACGGCGTGTCCTCCACGACGATCGAGTTCGAGCTGGGCACCGACACCGACCGCGCGACCAACGACGTGCGCAACGCCATGACGGGCCTGCGCGCGTCCTTGCCACAGGACATGCAGGAACCGGCGGTTCAGCGCATCGACATCACCGGCGACGCGCTGATCACCTATGTGGTCCGCTCGCCGACCATGACGCCGGAAGAGATCAGTTGGTTCATCGACAACGAAGTCAGCCGCGGCCTGCTGGCCCTGGGCGGCGTGGGCGAGGTCAACCGCTCGGGCGGGGTGGATCGCGAAATCCGCGTCGAACTGGATCCGCAACGGCTGGCCGCATACGGCGTCACCGCCGCCGAGGTCAGCCAGGCGCTGAACAACGTCAACAACAACCTGCCGGGCGGTCGCGTCACCATCGCCGGGTCCGAGCGCGCCGTGCGCACCCTGGGCGCCGCGACCTCGGTCGAGCAACTCAGCGGCACCCTGATCCCGCTTGGCGACGGCAAGACGGTGCGTCTGGATAATCTGGGCAAGGTCGAGGACAAGTGGAGCGAACCGCGTCGCCTGGCCCGCTACAACGGCCAGGAGGCCGTCACCTTCAACTTCCTGCGCTCGCGCACCGCCTCCGAGGTCAAGGTCGCCGAACGGGTCCGCGAAGAGGTCAAGAAACTCGACGAGGCCCATCCCGAACTGACGATCAGCCAGGTCACGGCCAGCGTCGAGGAGATCGAGGAAAGCTACCTCGCTTCGCTGGAGGCCCTGCTGCTGGGCGCCGTGCTGGCGGTCATCATCGTCTTCATCTTCCTGCGCGACTGGCGGGCCACCTTCATCGCAGCCATGGCCATGCCGATGTCGCTGATCCCGACCTTCGCCATCCTGGGCCCGCTGGATCAGTCGCTGAACGTGGTCACCCTGCTGGCCCTGTCGCTGACCATCGGCATCCTGGTCGACGACGCCATCGTGGAGATCGAGAACATCGTCCGCCACATGCGCGACGGCAAACCGCCCTACGACGCCTCGCTGGAGGCCGCCGACGAGATCGGCCTGGCGGTCGTGGCGACCACGGCCACCATCATCGCCGTCTTCGCGCCCGTCGGCTTCATGCCGGGCATCATCGGCCAGTTCTTCAAGGCCTTTGCGCTCGCGGCCTGCGTCTCCGTGGCCTTCTCGCTGCTGGTCGCGCGGACCCTGACGCCGCTGATGGCGGCCTTCATCCTCAAGCACAGCCATCACGAGGACAAGGATCCGTTCTGGATGGGCGGCTATCTGAAGGCGCTGCGCTGGTCGCTGGGCAACCGGTGGAAGGTGTTGATCCTCGGCATCCTGTTCCTGGTCGGCTCCGTCGCCACGGCCGTCGTGGCCAAGATGTCGTTCGAGTTCATGTCGCCCGGCGACACCGCCCGCGCCGCCTTCCAGGTCGAGCTGCCGCCGGGCTCGACCCTGCGCCAGACCGACGCCGTGGTTCAGCAGGTCACCAGGCGGCTGGAGGCCCGGCCCGAGGTCACTTCCGTCTATGCCGCCGTCGGCGGTCAGGACGTGACCCAGGCCAATATCTATGCCGACATGGTGCCCAAGGGCGACCGCGACCTGAGCCAGCAGGCCTTCGCGCGGGTCATGGTGGACGAGCTGAAACAGATCCCCGGCGCCCGCATCCGCGCCGGCATCGCCCAGCAGGGCGGCGGTCCCGGCGACGGCACCAGCTACACCTTCTCGATCCTGAGCGATAATCCCGACGCCCTGAACGCCGCGGCGCGCAAGGTCGAACAGGAAATGCGCGGCGTCCCCGGCCTGGCCAACGTCGTCAACTCGGCCGCCATCGCGCGCCCTGAAATCCTGGTCACGCCGCGCCCCGACGAGGCGGCCCTGGCAGGCGTGTCGGCCGGCGCCATCTCCCAGGCCGTGCGGGTCGCCACCATCGGCGACGTGGACCAGAACCTGCCCAAATATAACCTGGGCGACCGCCAGATCCCGATCCGCCTGCAACTGACCGAGGAAGCCCGCGAGGATCTGAGCGTGCTGGAGAACCTGCGCGTGCCGGGCAACAACGGCGCCTCGGTGCCGTTGAGCGCCGTCGCCGACATCCAGTTCGGGGCCGGCCCCGCCACCGTCACCCGCCAGGACCGGTCGCGGATCGCCTCGATCAGCGCCGAGCTGGACGGCATCGCCACCGGCGCGGCAGGCGCCGCGGTCAACCGCCTGCCCTCGGTCCAGAACCTGCCCGCCGGCGTGCGCCAAGTGCCGGCCGGCGACGCCGAGTTCATCCAGGAAATGCTGACCGGCTTCGCCATCGCCTTCGCCTCGGGCATCCTGCTGATGTATGCGGTTCTGACGCTGCTGTTCAAAAGCTTCGCCTATCCGATCACCATCATGGCGGCCCTTCCCCTGGCCATCGGCGGCGCCTTCATCGCCCTGGCCATCGGGGGCGCCAACTTCTCCATGTCGGCCCTGATCGGGGTGCTGATGCTGATGGGGATCGCGGCCAAGAACTCCATCCTGCTGGTCGACTACGTCATCATGGCCGAGCGGGACGGCATGCCGCGCCACGAGGCCATCATGGACGCGGCGCACAAGCGCGCCCGCCCCATCCTGATGACCACCTTCGCCATGGGGGCGGGCATGGTGCCCATCGCCATGGGGGTCGGCGCCGACGTCCAGTTCCGCTCGCCCATGGCCATCGCCGTGCTGGGCGGCCTGATCTCCTCGACCTTCCTGTCCCTGCTCTACATCCCAGCCATCTTCACCATCGTCGACGACATCGCCGGCTGGGGCCGCGGCATCCTGAGCCGCTCAACGGCGGGACAGCGCGAGCTGGCCAAGCCGAGGCCGGGGACGGTGGTGGAGTGAGGACGACCCACCCTATCCGTCATCCTCGCCCTTGTGGCGAGGATCCAGACTCCCGGTCTTTCGGCAGAGTGCGCCGCCGTTGGACACCGGGAGTCTGGATCCTGGGCACAAGGCCCAGGATGACGAAATGAAGGAGAAGGCGGCGGATAGCCTTCACCCAACAAAAAAGGGCCGGCCGGTTGCCTGGTCGGCCCTTCGTCGTTCAGTCTTGGGGACTGACGATCAGTATCTGACCTTCAGCGTCACGCCGTAGGTGCGGGGGGCGCCGAGGTACGCGTTGTAGGTCGCCGTGTCGGTGGCGATGTTGTAGAAGGTGCCGTCCGCCTGGGGCGTCGTGGTGTTGGCGAAGGCCGTGCCTTGCAGAGGCGCGGCGAAGCCGACCTGGGTGTATTCTTCTTCCAGAAGGTTCTGGCCCCAGACCTCCAGCGTCCAGCGCTCATCGGCCGAACCGATCGAGACCCGGCCGTTGACGACCGTGAAGGCGTCCTGGTTCTTGTAGGGCAGCAGGTCCGAGCCCGTGTTGTATTCGGTCGAATATTTGGCCGACAGGTTGAACCCGCCGCGCAGGCCGCCGCCCAGTTCGCGGTCGAAGGCCAGGGCGCCGGTGACCGACCATTCCGGAGCGAACGAGGCGCGCGCGCCCGGCAGCAGCGACAGCTGCGGGAAGCGGCCGGGGCTGGACAGGTCGCCCGCGCCGAACTCGCCGTATTTGGCGTCGGTGTAGGTCACGCCGCCCTGGAACGACAGGCCCTCGACCGGGGTGAACCAGACCATGTCGGCGTCGACGCCGCGCGAGGTCAGCTCGGGGATGGATTCCACCACGAAGGCGGTGCCCAGGAAGGTGTTGAGCTGGAAGTTCTCGAACTTCTGATCGAAGTAGGTCAGGTTCAGCAGCATGGTGCGGTTGAACAGGGTCGTCTTGATACCCGCCTCATAGCTGTCGACCGTCTCGGCGGCGAAGAACAGCGAGGCGTCCGGCGTCACGCCCGTCTGCACCCGATCCATGTTGTAGCCCGCGCCCTTGTAGCCGCGTGCATACGAACCATAGACCATGATCGACGGGTTGAACCGGTAGGACGCCTTGATGGTGCCCGACAGGTCGGTGTCGCTGAACTTCTCCTGAATCCGGCGATTGTCGTAGAGCGGGTTGGACCAGGGCAGGCACAGCAGGCCCAGAGCTGCGGCCGGGGTGGCGATGTTGGCCGTGCCGGGGATCGGCGAGACCGTGCGATTGGCGGGGTTCTGGTTGGCCAGGGCGCCGCCGCAGGCCGCGCCGTTGGAGCCCAGATTATCCTGAACGCCCAGCAGGCGCTTGCTGTCGTAGGTGTAGCGCAGGCCCAGGTTGATATCGAAGGCCTCGGTCACCCGGTAGGTGTTGTTGGTGAACAGGGCCACCGATTCCGAGCGCTGCGAATAGTGGTCCTGATATGCCTTGCCGGCCGAGAAGGTCGGGGCGGCGGCGCTGGGCGGCACAGCGCCGATGACGCACAGCGGCTGGCCCGCACCCGCGCCCGCCGTGCCGACCAGGAAGCCGTTCGGGTTGGTGAAGCAGCCCAGGCGCGACGGGCTGGGACCACCGACGGCGGCCGGCAAGGACGCCGTCAGCAGGAAGGAGGCGAAGGCGTTGTAGTCGGAACCATAGACGTAGCTGTCGTCGCGATAGACGCCTTCCTTGGTGGCGAACAGGCCGACCAGCCAGTCGAACTTGTCCGTCGTGCCCGCCAGGCGGAACTCTTGCGTCAGATTGTCGACGCCATAGCCGTTGGAGCCGTCGTTGGCGCGGTACAGGATGTCGGCGCCGGTGTAGTCCAGGTCCATCCCCTGCTGGAACGACCAGTCACGCCACGAGGTCTGGGACGTCAGGGTGGCGTTGATGCTGGGGAAGTCGATGACAGCTTCCGCCGACAGACCCATGTCCTCGATTTCTTGCGGGGTCTCGCGGTTGGAATAGGCCAGGCGCGAGAAGGGCACCGTGCCGAAGCCGGCGACCGGCGGCCGCTGGCCGGGGCCGTTGGGCGCCGTCAGGGCGGCGATGAAGGCCTGGGACGGGCCAACGCGCGTCTGCACGGCGGAGCAGCAGAACTCGTCGCGCTTGGTGTAGTCGGCGATCAGGCGGACCGACACGTCGTCGCTGGGCAGGATCAGCAGCTGACCGCGGCCGGTCCAGTAGTTCTGGGTGTTGTCTTCGGTCTTGCTGTTGGGGCCGTCGCCGACATTGACGTCATAGAAGCCGTCACGCTCGCGGTGGGCGACGAACAGGCGACCGGCGATCTGGTCGGTCAGGCCGCCCGTGACGGAGACCGAACCGCCGATGGCGCCGAAGTTGCCGCCGGTCAGTTCCGCCGAGATCGACGGATCGAACGACGGGCGCTCGGTGATGATGTTGATGACGCCGGCCGAGGTGTTCTTGCCGAACAGGGTGCCCTGCGGTCCCTTCAGGACCTCGATGCGGCTCAGTTCGCCCAGGTCGCCGAAGCCGACCGAGTTGCGCGAGCGATAGACGCCGTCGATGACCACGCCGACCGAGCTTTCCAGGCCGGGGTTGTCACCCACGGTGCCGGCGCCGCGGATGCGGACGGTGGTCGAGGCTTCGGACTGGGTCGAGGTGACGGTCAGGCCGGGCGTGAGGATCTGCAGATCCTTGATGTCGCGCACGCCGGCGCCGTCCAGCAGTTCCTGCGACAGGGTCGTGACCACGATCGGCACGTCCTGCAGGCTCTGTTCGCGCTTCTGGGCGGTGACGATGATGTCGTCCACGGTCGCCGGGGCGTCCTGCGCGGCGGCGACGCCGGCGAAGCCAAAGACGACGGCGCCCACGACAGCGGCGGACACGGTGGTTCTGAGTTGAAGATTGCGGCGCATAGGCGTCCTCCCGGCTGAAGCTGTGACCGCACCAGGCGATCACGGCGTTTCCTGTCCCAATCGACGTCCCCTTCTTGGGGGATCGTTCGTTATCGCTAGGCTAAGCGCGCTTCGGCCCCACGGACAAGCGAGCGTTGTTACCCGCGACGATTTTTCGCCGCGGATTGGCCTTTGTGTGTCAGGGAAGAGACATAAAACGCTGACGTTAGGTCAGTTTTTGCCCGCTTTTCGGCCCCAGAGGCTCGACTTCAGGCTGCAAGGCGACCGGATCGGGCTGGCGGCGACGACCGGCGAAACCCAGCACGAGAGCCGCCGCGATCGCCGACAGGATCGAGCCGCCGATGACGCCCAGCTTGACCTCGACTTGCTCGGGCGAATCGACCGCGCCGGGGAAGGCCAGCACGCCGATAAACAGGCTCATGGTGAAGCCCACGCCGCACAGCAGCGAGACGCCATAGACCTGAAGCCAGCTGGCGCCCGTCGGCCGCGCCCCGATCTTCAGCGCCGAGGCCAGCCAGGCCATGCCCATGACCCCGATCTGCTTGCCGAAGAACAGGCCAAGCGCGATGGCGATGACGAGGGGGGCGAACGCCTGCTCCATCGACAGACCGGCGAAGGAGACCCCCGCCTTGGCGAAGGCGAACAGCGGCAGGACCAAAAAGGCGTTCCACGGATGCAGGTCGTGGATGGCCTCCTTGAGCGGGCTCTGGCGGTCTTCCTTCCTGGCCTTGATCGGCACGATCATGGCGAAGGCTACGGCGGTCAGCGATGTGCTGAGCCCCGACAGGACCGTCAGGTACCAGACGGCTGCAAAGCCGACGACCCAGAAGGGCGAGGCCAGACGTACCCGGCTGGCCAGGACGCCGCCGATGGCGATCAGACCCAGGGCCCAGAACAGCGGCGTCCAGTTCGCCCCCTCGCTGAACAAAACCGCGATCAGGGCGATGGCCCCAAGGTCATCGACGATGGCCAGGGTCAGCAGGAAGACCCGCAGCGACGACGGCAGTCCCTTGCCGACGAAGCCGAAGATGGCCAGCGCAAAGGCGATGTCGGTGGCCAGCGGAATGGGCCAGCCCGCATGCGGCGCCCCCATGGTCGCCGACAGCAGCAGATAGACCGCCGCCGGTCCCGCCATGCCGCCAAGCGCCGCCAGCACCGGCGTCGCCAGCTTACGCGGATCGCTGAGCTCGCCACGCACGATCTCGTATTTGATCTCCAGCCCCACCACGAGGAAGAAGATCGCCATCAGACCTTCCTTGATCCAGTCGGAGATCGTCTCCTCCAGCCGGATCGGGCCGATCTGGAGCACATGATAGCTCTTCAGCCAGGTGAAATAGTCCCCCGCCCACGGCGAGTTGGCCACAAACACGGCGGCGATGGCGGCGAGCGCCAGGGCCGAGCCGGATGCGGCCTCGGTCTTGAGGAAATCGAGAGTGAATTTGCGCGCCACGGCGGCCTCCTAACGGAATACTGAAGCTGTCGTGACGCCAGGTTATCGACGGGCGTCGGACCGGATTCGTCGCCCCTTACGGAGCGCGCCGGCCTGGCCGCGCGGAGCGACCTGATGGCTGAAGCCAGAATAGAGGATGCGGCCCGCCAAGCCAACCGCTGTCCAGACGAAGAAGAGAGGTTGCGCTCCTCCCTTCGGACACGCACCTAGCCTCCCATGCCCGTCTCCCCCGCCTACCGCCCCGAACCGCGCTTCTTCCACCTGGGCGCCGACTATGCCGATGCGGTTCAGGCCGCCGATTTTCCGCAGACGATCTTGCGGTTCCGCAACGACCGCGCCGCCGCCGAGGTCGGGCTGGAGGGGTTGAGCGAGGCGGAATGGATCGCCGCCTTCGGCCGGTTCGAGCCCCTGCCCGGCCAGCCCGGCCCCATCGCCATGCGCTATCACGGTCATCAGTTCCGCCACTACAATCCCGACCTGGGCGACGGGCGCGGCTTCCTGGCGGCGCAAATGCGCGAAACGCCGCGCGCTCAAGCAACGAGCGACCGCGTCGCGAGTGGTAGCGCCCCAGGTCGACTTCTCGACCTGGGAACGAAAGGCTCTGGCACGACGCCCTGGTCGCGCAGCGGCGACGGGCGGCTGACGTTGAAGGGCGGGATGCGCGAGGTGCTGGCGGCGGCGATGCTGGAGGCGCAGGGCGTCCCCACCAGCCGGGCCTTCTCCCTGATCGAGACCGGCGAGGCGCTGGAGCGCGGGGACGAGCCGTCGCCGACGCGGTCCGCCGTCCTGGTGCGGCTGTCGCACAGCCATGTGCGGTTCGGCACCTTCCAGCGCGCCGCCTATCTGGGGCGGGTCGATCAGATCGAGGCGCTGATCGAACATGTCCGCACCCTGTATCACCCGACGGTCGCCGCCGGGGATGCGCCCGGCCTGCTGACCGCCATCGTCGAGGCCTCGGCGAAACTGACGGCGCGCTGGATCGCGGCGGGCTTTGTCCACGGCGTGCTGAACACCGACAATCTGAACGTCACGGGCGAGAGCTTCGACTATGGCCCCTGGCGGTTCCTGCCCGAATACGATCCGGCCCTTACTGCCGCCTATTTCGACCAGACCGGCCTCTACGCCTTCGCGCGTCAGCCCGAGGCGGTTTTCTGGAACCTGACGCAGTTGGCGGGCTGTCTGAAGCTGGTCGCCGATGTCGAACCGCTGACGCAGGCGTTGAACGGCTTCGGGCCGGCCTATATCCGCGAACTGCGCGCCGCCTTCCTGATGCGGCTGGGCGTATTGAGCCTGGGCCAGGCGGCGGATCAGCGGCTGGTCGATGCGACCCTGGCCCTGTTGCGGGAAGGCGGCGCGGCGATGCGGTGGGAGCCGCTGTTCTTCGACTGGTTCGGCGGCTTCGCCTCCTCGGCCCGCGCCCTGTCGGGACCGCGCGCGAAACTCTATCAGGGCGAGGCCTTCGACGCCTTCCGCTTCGCCTTGATGGAACATGAGCCCGACCGGATCGAACGGCTGGAACACCCGATGTTCGCCGCCCGCGAGCCCGAGGAGATGCTGATAGACGAGGTCGAGGCGATCTGGACCGCCATCGCGACCGACGACGACTGGACGCCGTTCCAGGCCAAGCTGGCCCGGCTGGAGGCCGCCCGCGTCGCCTGGGGCTTCAGCGCCTGACGCCGAACCTTACGAAAGCTTCATCTCGTTTATCGATAATGTTCTTGCCCGTTTATCGATAAATCCATATCGATAGTCACCAAGGCGGTCGCGGAGGGCGACCCGATTGGAGTGACGAAAAAATGAAAATGATCGGTAAGCGATCCATCGCGAGCGCCGTGCGGCTGGTCCTGGGTTTTGCAAACGTCTTCGTGATGATCGGCGCGATCGCGGTCGGGGGCGCCTTGGTCCTCAGCCTGATCTTTCCAAGCTTCGGCGCAGGGCTGATGGACGGGTTGAAAGGCGTCGATGTCGATCCCCATACCAGTTTCGAAATGACGGGTAGGCTGACCCTGCTGGGCGCCTTCCTCGCCTGCGGCTTCACCTGGTGGATCATCAACCGGCTGCGGCGCATTCTGCTGTCGGTCAATCAGGGCGACGCCTTCGAGTTCGCCAACGTCAAACGGCTTCAGGCCGTGGGCTTTGGCCTGATCGGGATCCAGCTGACGGCGCTTCTGCTGGTCTTCGTGGCGCCGCAGAGCATCGGGCAGTCGCCGTCCGATTATGACTTCGACCTAGGGTCCTGGCTGGGCATCCTGGTGGTCTTCATCCTGGCCGAGGTGTTCCGGCAGGGGTCGGCCATGCGCGACGAACAGATGACCACGGTCTGAGAGGAGCGCGCCATGATCATGATCCAGCTGGACCGCCTGCTGCTCGAACGCCGCATGTCCCTGACCGAACTGTCCGACCGCGTCGGCGTCACCCTGGCCAATCTGTCGATCCTCAAGACCGGCAAGGCCCGCGCCGTCCGCTTCTCCACCCTGGACGCCCTGTGCCGTGAACTGGACTGCCAGCCCGGCGACCTAATCGTCCAGACCCCGGGGGTGCATCCCGACACCTGAAAATAGCAAGCGTCATTGTCTCGATGTAAATGACGCTTGACTTACCATTGATGCACACCGTAAAGCTCCCTTGTCACAACGACAGGGGAGCTTGTCATGAAACATCTCGAACACACCGAACACACCCACGACCAGAAGACCGTCATTTCCATCGCCGCGGCCCTGGCCGCCGTCAGCCTGACCGCCAAGGTCGATACGCCCTTGTGGCCCAGCAGCCTCGGCGCCCCGCCCCCGCTGGGCCTGGTCGTCCTGCTGATCGGCCTGACGCTGGCGATGATCCATTATAATGGCGTCTGGTGGCGCGGGCTGGACGAGACGACGCGCCACGCGCACCGCAAGGCCTGGTGGACGGGCGGCAATCTGGGCGTCGTCGCCAGCGCCGTCGCACTGGGCGCCCTGCTGAGCAAAGGCGTGACCCTGATGGAACCGCTGTTGCACGGCCCCGCCGCATGGGCCGCGACCGGCTTTCTCTGCCTGCTGGGGGGACAGGCGGTTGGCTATGGTCTGGCCCTGCTGCTGAACCGGCGGGCCGGATGAGCCGGGTCGCCAACCGCGTGCGCGACCTGCGCAACCAGCAGCAGATGTCGCTGGGCCAGCTCAGCCGAAGGCTCGGCGTCTCTCGCCTGACCCTGCGCGCCATCGAAACCGGCCTCTATGCGCCGTCCCTGAGCCTGGCGGTCCGTCTGGCCCGCACCCTGAACCATCCGGTCGAAGACCTCTTCGCCGTCTGACCCGGCGGCGGCGCATCCCGCGCCGCGCCGCACTCAAACCTGAAACCAAGGATACGACCATGAATCTCCAGATCGCTCTGGGGCGTGCGGCCTCGCGCGTCCAATCCATCGGCGCCGGCATGGCGCTGGGCCTCGCCGCCTGGGCCGCCATCTTCGCCGGCGAAGCCTATGCCGAGACGCCCGTCGCCCCTAACCCCGTCGCCTTGGCCCCCATCGCCCGCGCCGCCGGCGACGGCCCGCCTCTGTGGGTCGTCCGGGACGCGGACTCCACCGTCTATCTGTTCGGCACGGTGCATCTGCTGAAGCCCGGCACGGCCTGGGGGTCGGACAAGGTGGACGCCGCCTTCGACAGCGCCTCGGACGTCTGGTTCGAGGTCGCCAACCCGGATGACCAGGCCGCGCTCGTGCCGGTGTTTCAGCAACATGGGTTGTCGCCGGATCGCCCCCTGTCCAGTTGGCTGACGCCCGACGAACAGGCGACCCTGGTCAAGGCCGCTCCGGCCGCCGGCCTGACCGCGCAACAGATCGATCCTTTCCGCCCGTGGTTCGCCGCCCTGATGGTTGCGACCGGTCCGCTGACGGCCGCCGGCTACGATCCGGCCCTGGGCGTCGAGATCAACCTGCGCGCCCGAGCCCTGGCGGCCGGCAAGCCGATCCATGGGCTGGAGACCATCGACCAGCAAATCGGCGCCCTGGCCCGGATGAGCGACGCGGGCCAGATGGCCTATCTGCGGCATTACCTGAAGACCTACGGCACGGCCGCCGCCGAACTGGACCACGCCGTCGCCGGCTGGATCGCAAGCGACCAGGCCGCCCTGTCGAAGTATGCGCACGAGAACGGACGCGCCATTTCCGAAGAGACGCACCAGATCTTCATGGCCCGCCGCAACGCCGACTGGGCCGACCAGATCGAGACCCTGCTGAAGGGGGCTGGCACGACCTTCATCGCCGTCGGCGTCGGCCATCTCACCGGGGACGACAGCTTGCCGGACCTGCTGGCGGCTCGCGGAATATCGGTGATCCAGCAATAGGTCGCCGAACGTATCGGGGTTGTGGGGCGTCGGGAATCGGACCAGACGCCCCGGCCCGTAACACAAAGTCATCGACTGATGTCATCAGTTGATGTCATCGCCTGATGACAAATATCGAAAGCGCCGCTATATCCCCTCTTGCGAACGGCGACCCCTAATCCGATATCGCGACTGTTACGAAATCAGGTTCCTCCCCCGATGACCACCTCCACCTTCACCAACGCCCCCTCGCGCAGCCGCGCCGCCTACGCCAACATCGCCCTTTGGACGCTGCAGGGCTGGATCGCGATGTTCTTCATCGCCGCCGGCTACGCCAAGCTGACCGAGCCGATGACCAACCTCATCAATCTGATGGGCTGGCCGGCGGTGGCGCCCGAGAACATGGTGCGCGGCCTGGGCGTGGTCGAGATCGTGCTGGCGATCGGCGTGCTCAGCCCGCTGATCTCGTGGCGCATCGGACGCCCGCTGCTGATGACGGCGGCGACCGGCCTGATCGTGCTGGAATCGACCATGCTGGTCATTCACGCCCTGAGCCAGGACGTCGGCCTGGCGGTGGTCAACGCCATCCTGCTGGCCTTCACCGTCCCGGTCCTGCTGGGTCGTCGCAAGGCCTTCTGAAAGAGATCGAACGTCGGACCCCTCTCCCCCTGCTGTCCGGCGTTTGCGCCCGGAACCTCCCCCCAGGTTCCGGGCTTTTTCATGCCTGAAGACCGGCGTCGCAAAAAGCTTACCCTTACGTGCGCGTAAAGCGCTTCCCTTTACGCGCACGTCAAGTTATGTTGGGTCATGGCCACCGCCGACGACCACCGCACCTATTCCATCCGCCAGCTCTGCCGCGAGTTCGGGGCCACGGCGCGCGCCCTTCGATTCTATGAGGACAAGGGCCTGCTGACCCCTGCGCGCAAGGGACAGACGCGCGTCTATGACGCCCGCGACCGCGCCCGGCTGAAACTGATCCTGAGGGGCCGCCGCATCGGCTTCACCCTTCAGGAGATCCAGGACATGATGGATCTCTATGATCAGAAGGACCACAACGTCCATCAGATGGCGGTGGCCCTGGTGCGGCACCGCGCCCAGATCGCGGCGCTGAAGCAGCAGCTGGAAGACATCGAAGGCGCCATCGAGACGGCCGAACAGGCCTGCAACTGGATGGAGTCCAAGCTTTCCGAACACCGCCCCGACCTGCTGCCGGGCGCCGAAGACTATGAGAAGCTGCTGCGCGCGCGTCTCAACCACGACCATCACCACCCCTTCAAAGCAAGAGCGTAATCCATGGCCTACAAGGCGCCCGTCCGCGACTTCACCTTCATCCTGAATGAAGTGCTGGAGATCGACCGCTACACCAACCAGCCGGGCTTCCAGGACGTCTCTTCGGATCTGGTCAGCCAGATCCTGGAAGAGGGCGCCAAGTTCGCCGACGAGGTCATCGCCCCGATCAACAATCCGGGCGACAAGGAAGGCTGCCACTGGTCCGAGGGCGGCGTGGTGACCGGTCCCAAGGGCTGGAAGGAAGCCTATAAGGCGATGTCCGAAGCCGGCTGGATGGCGCTGGCCGCCGACCCGGCCTACGGCGGCCAGGGCATGCCCAGCGTCGTGGCCTCGGCCTTCGGCCAGATGACGGCCGGCGCATCCGCCGCCTTCTCGATGTATCCGGGCCTGACGGCCGGCGCCTATGCCGGCATCCACGCCAACGCCTCGGACGAGCTGAAGGCGAAATACCTGCCCAAGATGGCGACCGGCGAATGGTCGGGCACGATGAACCTGACCGAGCCGCAATGCGGCACGGACCTGGGCATGGTGCGCACCAAGGCCACGCCCAACGGCGACGGTTCCTATTCGATTACCGGCCAGAAAATCTGGATCTCGGCCGGCGAGCACGACTTCGCCGACAACATCATCCACACGGTGCTGGCCCGCGTCGAGGGCGCGGTTCCGGGCATCAAGGGCCTGTCCCTGTTCGTCGTGCCCAAGTTCCTGGTCAACGAGGACGGGTCGCTGGGCGAGCGCAACAGCCTCGAATGCGCCGGGCTTGAGCACAAGATGGGCATCCACGGCAACGCCACCGCCGTGATGCAATACGACGGTGCCAAGGGCTGGCTGATCGGCGAAGAAGGCCGCGGCATGAACAACATGTTCGTGGTGATGAACGAGGCCCGCCTGGGCACCGGCCTGCAAGGTCTGGCCATCGGCAACGCCGCCTATCAGGCCGCCGTCGAGTTCGCCAAGGACCGCCTGCAGGGCCGCAGCCTGACCGGCCCCAAGAACCCGGAAGGCCCCGCCGACAGCATCATGGTCCACCCCGACGTGCGCCGCATGCTGCTGGAGGCCCGAGCCTTCGTCGAAGGCGGCCAGGCCTTCATCCTGTGGACCGCCCTGCACGCCGATCTGGAGAAGTCCGAAGACGAGGCCGTGGCGACCAAGGCCAAGGATTACATGGGCCTGCTGACGCCCGTGCTGAAGGCCTATCTGACCGACAAGGGCTTCCACGTCGCCTCGCTGGGCATGCAGGTTCACGGCGGTTCGGGCTACACCGAACACTTCCCCGCCTCGCAGTATCTGCGCGATGCCCGCATCACCATGATCTACGAAGGCACCAACGGCATCCAGGCGCTCGACCTGGTCGGGCGCAAGCTGCCGGCGGCCGGCGGTCGGGCCATCATGACCTGGTTCGGCGAGATCGACGCCTTCGTCGCCGAGAACGGCGGCAATGAAGCCATCAGGCCCTTCGTCGACGGCCTGGCCGACACCAAGGCCAAGCTGCAGGACGGCACCATGTGGCTGATGCAGAACGGCATGGCCAACCCGGACAACGCCGGCGCCGCCTCCACCGACTATCTGAACCTCTTCGGCCTGACGGCGATGGCCTATATGTGGGCGCAGATGGCCAGGGTGGCGCAAGCCCAGGTCGAGGCCGGTTCGACCGACCCGTATTACGCCACCAAGCTCCAGACCGGCCGCTACTTCGTCGAGCGCATCCTGCCCGACGCCGGCGCCCACCTGGCCAAGATGAAGACCGGCGCCGACGTGCTGATGGCCATGCCGGCCGAGGCGTTCTGAGGATAATCCGTCTCCTCCCCGCTTTGCGGGGAGGTGGCGCGGCGCCTCTTCGGCGCCGTGACGGAGGGGCTCTTTCCGTCGCTCGTTCCTGAAACACAGCGGTGGCCAGAGCCCCTCCACCGCTTCGCGGTCCCCCTCCCCACGGAGTGGGGAGGAGACATGACAATGAACGTGCTGGGCAGCCCCGACCCCGATTTCATGCGCGAAGAAGAGATCACCCTCTTCTCCGACAGCGTCGGCAAATGGATCGACGAGCACGCGCCGCCGGAGAAGATCCAGTCCTGGATCGCAAACTCCAGCGTGCCGCGCGACCTGTGGACCCAGGCCGGGACCGACGGTCTCTTGGGCCTGTCCATGCCCGAGGAAGATGGCGGCATGGGCGGCGATTACCGGCACGAGGTCGTGCTGATGCGCCAGCTGGGCTGGAAGGGCGCGGACCATTTCGGCATCTCGCTGCACAACGCCATCGTCGCCCCCTACATCTGGCACTACGGCACCGAAGAGCAGAAGGCGCGCTGGCTGCCGCGGCTCCAGTCCGGCGAACTGGTCGGCGCCATCGCCATGACCGAGCCGGGCGCGGGCTCCGACCTGCAAGGGGTCAAGACCACGGCGGTCAAGTCCGGCAACGGCTATGTCGTCAACGGCTCCAAGACCTTCATCACCAACGGCCAGCTGGCGAACTTCATCATCGTCGTGGCCAAGACCGACCCGGCCGAGGGCGCCAAGGGCACCAGCCTCATCGTGGTCGAGACGGACGGGGCCGAAGGCTTCGAACGCGGCCGCAACCTGCACAAGATCGGCATGGAGGGGAACGACACCTCCGAGCTGTTCTTCAATGACGTGAAAGTCCCCGGCGACAACATCATCGGCGGCGGCGAGGGCCAGGGCTTCGTCCAGCTGATGCAGCAACTGCCCCAGGAACGGCTGAACATCGCCGTCCAGGGCGTCGCCGCCGCCGAACGCGGGCTTGAGGCGACGCTGGCCTACGTCAAGGAGCGCAAGGCGTTCGGCAAGCGCGTCATCGACTTCCAGAACACCCAGTTCAAGCTGGCCGAGGTCAAGACCAAGCTGACCGTCGCCAAGGTCTTCACCGACCACTGCATCGGTCTGCATCTGCAGGGCAAACTCGACGCCGCCACCGCCTCCATGGCCAAATACTGGGTCACCGACATCCAGGGCGAGACCATCGACGAGATGCTGCAGCTGCACGGCGGCTATGGCTACATGAACGAATATCCGATCGCCCAGCTGTACAAGGACGCCCGCGTCCAGCGCATCTACGGCGGCACCAACGAGATCATGAAGCTGCTGATCGCGCGGACGCTGTAAGGAAATCGATCCGTCCCTTGTGATCCAGGCCTTCGACTTCGCTGCGGCCGGGATGACAAGCGGTTTGCGTCAAGTCATGTAGGGGCATGATCCGCCTTTACGTCACATCGCCGCTCGCCGCCGCCGCTCCGGTTGCGCCCACGCTGGACCAATCGCGCTATCTGACCCAGGTCATGCGGCTGAAAGCCGGGGATGATCTGCTGGCGTTCAACGGGCGCGATGGGGAGTGGCGCTGTACGGTCGCGGAAGTGCTGAAGAAGGGCGTGATCCTGCACGCCGAGGAACAGGTGCGACCCCAGACCTTCGGTCCTGATCTGGAACTGATCGTGGCGGTGGTGAAGAAGGCGCGGGTCGAGACCATCGTGGAGAAGGCCGCCGAACTGGGCGCGCGCCGGGTGCGGTTGGTCCTGACGAAACGCACCAACGCCGACCGCATCCGCCTGGACCGTTTGGACGCCATCGCCGAGGAAGCCGCCGAGCAGACCGGGCGGATGGACGTGCCTGTGGTGGACGATCCGATTAAGCTGGACGCCCTGCTGGACGGCTGGAAGACCGGACGCCGACTGATGTTCTGCGACGAAACCGGCGGGGCGCCCGCCGTGTCGTCCCTGCGAGACGCAGGCGAAGGCCCCTGGTCCATCCTGATCGGGCCGGAGGGCGGGTTTTCGCCGGAAGAGGGCGAGCGGCTGCGGTCCCTGCCCTTCACCACCGCCGTGTCGCTGGGCCCGCGCATCCTGCGCGCCGACACCGCCGCCATCGCCGCCATGACCCTGTGGCAGGCCGCCGTCGGCGATTGGGAACGATAAGTGCGCCCCTCAAGCAGCGAGCCGCCGCGAGGCGAGCGTCAGGGAAAGAGCAAAGCCCTCTTGAGCCTTGCCGCAATCTTGCCCATCTAGCCGCGACACACGGTCGCTTACGATGCGCCCGAAGGGACTGACGCATGACCGACAACGCGCCGCTGACCCGGACCGCCCTCATCGAGGCCATGTCCAAGGGGGCCAAGCCCAAGGACCAGTGGCGCATTGGCGCCGAGCACGAGAAGTTCGGCTTCGACAAGACCACCCTGGCGCGCCCCGGCTACGAAGGTCCGAACGGCATCAAGGCCATGCTGGAGGGTCTGCAGCGGTTCGGCTGGGCGCCGGTCGAAGAGAACGGCGTCCTGATCGGGCTTGAGCGTCGCAACGCCGAGGGCTTCATCGCCTCGGTCAGCCTGGAGCCTGGCGGACAGTTCGAACTGTCCGGCGCCCCGCTCCTGACTATCCACGACATCTGCAACGAGACCGGCCAGCATCTGATGGAGGTCAAGCAGGTGGCCGACCAGCTGGGCGTCGGCTTCCTGGGCGCCGGCTTCGACCCGCTGTGGACACGCGAACAGGTGCCAGTCATGCCCAAGGGCCGGTACGACATCATGCGCGCCTATATGCCCAAGGTCGGGACCCTGGGTCTGGACATGATGCTGCGCACCTGCACCATCCAGGCGAACCTCGACTTTGACTCCGAAGCCGACATGGTCGCCAAGTTCCGCACCTCGCTGGCGCTGCAGCCGATCGCCACCGCCCTGTTCGCCTGTTCGCCCTTCACCGAGGGCCGTCCCAACGGCTTCCTGTCGGCGCGCGCCAACGTCTGGACCGACACCGACGCCGATCGCACCGGCATGCTGGGCTTCGTGTTCGAGGACGGTTTCGGCTTCGAGCGCTACGCCGACTACGCGCTGGACACCCCGATGTATTTCGCCAAGCGCGACGGCCATTACGTCGACGCCTCGGGCCAGTCGTTCCGCGATTTCCAGGCCGGCAAACTGCCCGCCCTGCCAGGCCAGTATCCGACCATCAAGGACTGGAACGACCACCTGACCACCCTCTTCCCCGAGGTGCGGCTGAAAGCCTATCTGGAGATGCGCGGCGCCGACGGCGGCCCGTGGAGCCGGATCTGCGCCCTGCCCGCCCTGTGGGCTGGGGTTCTGTACGACGCGCCGTCGCTGGCCGCCGCCTGGGACCTGGTCAAGGACTGGGACATCGCCGACCACGAACGCCTGCGCCGCGACGTGACCCGTCTGGGCCTGAAGGCTGAGGTGGCGGGCCGCAGCGTGCGCGACATCGCCGTCGATCTGGTCAACATCGCCAAACAGGGCCTGAAGAACCGCGCCAAATTCTCGGGCGGCATGGTCGACGAGCGCGGCTATCTGTCGGAACTGGAAGACATCGCCGACAGCGGGATCACCCCGGCCGAACGCCTGCTGGACCTGTATCACGGCGCCTGGCAGGGCGATGTGAAGCGCATCTACGCCGACTTCGCCTATTAGGGCACGGTATAGTCCGAGCAATCCGGCAGCGCGCTATCCGGGCGGTATTCGCCTGCCGCCGCGTCGAAGGTGAAGCGGCGGCTGTAGCTGCATTTCGGATCGTTCGCGATCACCAGGTCGGCGGACGTCAGCGGCGGCTTTTCAAGCGAATCCTCGGATCGCGATACGCCGCGCGGAAATGCGGTCGCAGTCGTGACGTAATCCAGAACCGGCAGGGCGCCCGCCTCGCCTGTCGCCGTCAACTGAGCCTCGAACCCATATTCGTCGTGGCAGGCCCCTGCGCGCTGCTTCATGTCCGCCTCGCTGAAACAGGCGCGGATCGTCAGCTCCGCGCCGATCGGCACCGTCAGCACAGGCGACGGGCCAGCATCGCCTTGCGCGTTCAGCCGATAAAGCCGCAGCTCCGTCGCCTGTCCCCCGCCGCCGGAATACATGCTGCTGGTCTCGACCTGCACTCCGGCCAGGACGCCGCCGTCGGCCAACCGCACCAGGCGGCTCCACGGCTTGAAATACGCGACGGCGTCATCCCCACCGCCCGCTTGCGACGGCAAGGCGTCGGGGGTCCGCAGGATAGGCCGCACAACCTGTTCGCCATCGCGCATCTCCTTCACCAGGCCGACGCACCAGGCCCCGTCGCTCGTGCAAGCGCGGTCCGCGGTGAAGGTCAGGGTCTCCAGCCGATCGGCGACGGCCGTGGATTGAAGGGCGGCGATCAGGGCGAGGGCGGAAATCATGGCCGCATCCTATCCAAAGCCGCATAGTGCGCCACCCGCGTTTCCCTCTTTGAAAAGGCTAGCTTAACGCATACCGCCTAACGCTGATCTGAGTTGGAGGGAGCGCGCCATGTCCTGTTCGTCAGTTACGGCCCTGGCCTTCCCCGCAGACGACGTGGACCTGGACACCTTCTTCGACGTGTCCCTGGATCTGCTTGTGGTGCGCGAACTGGACGGACGGGTCGTCAAGGCCAGCGCCTCGTGGTTCACCACGCTCGGCTATCGCCCGGAAGAGCTCGAAGGCCGCGATCTGCCGCGCCTCATCCATCCCGACGACCTGCCGGCCACGCGCCAGAGCATCGTCGAGGTGGAGACCCGTCGTCCGGGCGATCCCGTCCTGGGCCAGGTCAACCGTTATCGTCACAAGGACGGCCACTACGTCTCGCTGGAATGGCGCGCGCACAGGTTGGGCAATCGTGTCTACGGCATCGCCCGCGACGTGACTGAAAAGGTGGCCGCCGAGCAGGCCCTGCGCGAGGCCACGGCCGCCGCCGAGGCCGCAAACGCCGCCAAGTCCGACTTCCTGGCCAATATGAGCCACGAGATCCGCACGCCCCTGAACGGCGTGATCGGCATCGTCGACGCCCTGTCGCGCACCGACCTGACCCCCGAACAGGCCGAGATGGTCTCGCTGATCGCCAGCTCGGGCGTGACGCTGGAACGGCTGGTGTCCGACATTCTGGACGTGTCCAAGATCGAGGCCGGCCATCTGGATCTGGAAAGCCGCCCCTTCGATCTGGACGAGGCCCTGGCCGCGCCGCTGGACGTCATGCGCCTGCGGGCCGAGGCCAAGGGCCTGAGCTTCGACGTCCGCCGCGACGCCGATGCGCGCGGCCTGTTCGTCGGCGACAGCACCCGCATTCGCCAGGTGCTGGAAAACCTGTTGTCCAATGCGATCAAGTTCACGCATCAGGGCTCGGTCGCCGTCGCCATCGCCATGGACGAGGATTCCGACGGCCTGACCCAGCTGACGCTGCGGGTCGAGGACACCGGCGTCGGCTTCTCGCCCGATCACGCCGCGCGCCTGTTCGACCGGTTCAGCCAGGCCGATGCGACCATCACCCGGCGGTTCGGCGGCACGGGCCTGGGCCTGTCGATCTGCCGGTCTCTGGTCGAGCTGATGGGCGGACGGATTTCCGCCGCCTCGACGCTGGGCGTCGGCAGCTGCTTCACCGTCGAGATCCCGCTGGTGCGCGCCGCCTCCCTGACGGACCACGATGCGCGACAGCGCGCTCGCGCGACCGAGGCCGAACGGCCCATCGGCGCTCTGCGCGTGCTGCTGGCCGAGGATCACCCCGTCAACCAGCGCGTGGTCCAGTTGATCCTGGCGGCTCACGCCATGACGGTCGTCACCGTCGGCGACGGCGAACAGGCTTTAGCCGCCTTCCAGGCCGAGACCTTCGACCTGGTGCTGATGGACATGCAGATGCCGGGCATGGACGGCCTGACCGCGACCCGCGCCATCCGCCGGATGGAGGCCGAACGCCCCGCCCAGGCCCGCACCCCCGTCGTCATGCTCAGCGCCAACGCCATGGTCGAACACCGCGACCAGGCCCAGGCCGCCGGCGCCGACCTCCACGTCCCCAAACCCATCACCGCCGCCAGCCTGCTGGCGGGAATTCAGGCGGTGTTCGGAGGCTGACAGACCGGCGAGGCCGATGGGCGAAACCCCCTACCCGGCCGTACATACTCCGTACACTACGCATCACTATGCTGAGGGCGAGTATCCTTGGATCGCGCGTAAAATCATGAAGTACGATATTCGCAGTCGCGTCTGGGATCTTGACGGACGGAGCGTCCACTACACGTCCATCGCTCAGGGCGAATACAGCGTCAGCGACGATCCCGACGCCGTGATCACCACCGTGCTTGGATCCTGCGTCGCGGCCTGCATCCGCGATCCGCAGGCGGGCGTGGGCGGCATGAACCATTTCGTCCTGCCGGAGCAGCCGCAGGGCGCAACCGGCCCCTACGACAAGACGCGCTATGGCTCCTATCTGATGCAGCGTCTGGTCGACGATCTGCTGGAGCGCGGAGCGAACCCGCGCCGTCTGGAAGCCCAGATCTTCGGCGGCGCCAGCCCGGGCAGCTCCTACTACAATATCGGCGAGCGCAACGTCGCCTTCGCCCTGAAATTCCTCGCGGACCGGGGCATCGCGACACGCGACGCCAGCCGGGTCGGGCAATCGGGCTGCAAACTCGAATACTGGCCCGTGTCCGGCAAGACGGTCCACAGCCCCCTGGCGATGCCGCCAAAGCCCAAGCCGCCGCTGATCAAGCTGCGCCGCATCATGCCCCTGGTCCTGCCGCCCGTCGCGGCCTGACAAAGATTGACAAACCTTGCTAAGGGTCCATCCTTCCACTGAAGGAGACCCTCCCATGGCGACAATGAACATCTCCCTGCCCGACCCGATGAAGGCGTGGGTCGAGGAACAGGCGAAATCCGGCCGCTACGCCAACACGTCCGACGTGGTGCGCGACCTGATCCGCCGCGAACAGGTCAAGGCGGACAAGATCGCCAACATGCAGAGGCTGATCGACGAAGCGTATGCATCAGGCATCAGCGACCAAACGCCACGAGAAGTTTTCGAAGAAATTCGCGCCGAATATCTGGCCGAAACGACTCGCAAGGCAGGCTGACTTGGCCAAGGTGCGGGTATCCAAGGCCGCGCGAACCGATATGCGCGCGATCTTTCGCCAGAGCGTCGAGATGTTTGGATTGAGGCAGGCTGACGCCTACGTCGCCTCTCTTCACCACGCGCTTGATCTCATCGCGACCTATCCCAAGTCGAACCGGGAAAGAGCAGAGACCGCGCCGCCTGTGCGAGTTCATCCTTACAAGGCGCACGTCATAGTCTATGCCATCGACGATCAGGGCGTTCTGGTGCTCCGCATTCGACATACGCGAGAAGACTGGATGGCCGATCCAATCCGAGACCGCGAAGTCGGAGACGAACCATGACCCACCCCATCCATATCGGCGTCGGCGGCTGGACGTTCGAGCCGTGGCGGGGGGTCTTCTATCCCGAGGGTCTGGTTCAGAAGCGCGAGCTGGAATATGCGGCGTCGAAACTGACCTCGATCGAGATCAACGGCACCTATTATTCGACCTTCAAGCCCGACAGCTGGCGCAAATGGCGCGACGAGACGCCGGAAGGGTTCGTGTTCTCGGTCAAGGCCAGCCGCTACTGCACCAATCGCAAGGTGCTGTCCGAAGGCGGCCAGAGCTTCGAAAAATTTCTGTCCCAGGGCCTGACGGAACTGGGCGACAAGCTGGGGCCGATCAACTGGCAGTTCATGGGCACGAAGACGTTCGACGCCGAGGACTTCGAGGGCTTCCTGAAGCTGTTGCGTATTGAGATGGATGGGACACGACTCCGACACGCCGTCGAGGTCCGTCATCCGTCCTTCGATTGCGACCAGTTTCGGGACCTCGTGGCCAAGTATAACGTGGCCATTGTCTATGCTGAGGATGACGAAGAACCGACCTGGCCCCGCATCGATGCTCCGACAGCGGACTTTACGTATGCCCGGCTAATGTCGAGCCGAGCAGATGAGCCCACGGGTATGACCTCATCGGAGCTCGACACGGTTGCTGACCGTTGCCGGACGTGGGCCAAGCGTGGGGATGTCTTCGCCTATTTCATAGCAGGCGCTAAAGTGAAAAATCCGGCGGCAGCGCAGGGGTTGATCAGAAAGCTAGGTTGATCACGATGTCCGTATTCCGGATCGGCAATGAGGTGGTGGACTATGAGATTCACCTTCTGGAGCGCCACCTTCGCCTTCTCGACACAGAGTTGGCCGCGATCCACACAGCCATTGCTCTGTCGGCCGATCCTGACACGGACGGGCTTTTCGACGCTGGCGAGTACTTCATCGGCAGCGGCTTTGTGGCGATCCAAAGATACATAACGTCAGTCCGATGCTCAGAAAAAGTCGCACAGGACGTCGCTCTGAAAATCCCGCCCGTACTGTCCAATGGCATGCCATTCGCCCAGGCGCTCCACGTAGGAGCAAACTACTGGAAGCACGTAGAAGAGTGGTTTGAACCTGCATTCAAAGGTAGCGCCCTTAATGGCCTTGCGGCCAAGACACTTGACACGCTGGAGAAATCCACCCCCTGGGCCGAATATACTTGTTCTAATCTGCTCGCGCAGTTGGGGGAT
Source organism: Brevundimonas sp. PWP3-1b1 (assembly GCF_049896065.1). NCBI lineage: Bacteria > Pseudomonadati > Pseudomonadota > Alphaproteobacteria > Caulobacterales > Caulobacteraceae > Brevundimonas > Brevundimonas sp. PWP3-1b1. The sequence goes on from NZ_JAFCTO010000001.1 coordinate 2,290,843, forward strand.
CCAAACCAACTCTTGCTAACCCCGCTCATCCCGAAAATCATGCACTGGCGAAACGCTATGATGAAGCTAAGCCCTTGATTTAGCGATAGTCTATTTCTGCTGCTGAGATAACAACTAGGTTGTCCAAGGAGAAGGACGGGGTGCGGCTGCGCCATGCGCTGGAGGTTCGCAACCCGACCTTCGCAACCGAGCAGTTCTACGACCTGGCCCGCCAATACGGCTCGGCCATCGTCTATGCCGTCGATGACGAGGAGCCGACATGGCCCCAGATCGACGAGGCCACCGCCGACTTCACCTATGCCCGGCTGATGTCCAGCCGCGAGGACGAACCGACTGGCATGACGGCGGCCGAGCTGGACGCGGTGGCGGAGCAGGCCAGGGCCTGGGCGAAACGCGGCGAGGTCTTCGCCTATTTCATCTCGGGTGCGAAGGTGCGGAACCCGGCGGCGGCCCAAGCGCTGATCGGCAAGCTGAAATAGCCGTCCGCGCGCTTGCGGACTTGCGCCCGCCGCCTCATCTGAGGGCGGCTCACTGCAAAGCCTGAAGGACTTCCCCATGCCGATCGCCACACGCGCCTTCGCCGCGACCGCCGCCGACAAGCCCCTGACGCCCTATAGTTTCGACCGCCGCGATCCCGGCCCGGACGACGTGCTGATCGACATCAAATACTGCGGCGTCTGCCACTCCGACCTGCACGCCGCGCGTGGCGAGACGGGTGGCACGGCCTTCCCCCTGGTGCCCGGCCACGAAATCGCCGGCCTGGTGAAAGCTGTGGGCGCCAACGTCACCCGTTTCAAGGAAGGCGACCGCGTCGGCGTCGGCTGCATGGTCGACAGCTGTCGCGAATGCGCCTCGTGCCAGGAAGGCGTCGAGCAGTACTGCGTCCCCGGCTTCACCGGCACCTATGGCGGCAAGGACAAGAAGGGCGGCACGAACGAAACCATCACCCAAGGCGGCTATTCCGACCACATCACGGTCGATCAGCATTTCGTCCTGTCCATCCCCGACAGCCTGGCGCTGGATGTCGCCGCGCCGCTGCTGTGCGCCGGCATCACCACCTATTCACCGCTGAAGGAATGGGGCGTCGGACCGGGCTCGAAGGTGGCCGTGATCGGTCTGGGCGGCCTGGGTCACATGGCGGTCAAGCTGGCGGCGGCCATGGGGGCTGAGGTCACCGTCCTGTCCACCTCGGACCGCAAGAAGGCGGACGCCGAGCGGATGGGCGCCAAACACTTCCTGATCAACTCCGACAAGGACGCGATGAAGGCGGCGGCCGAGAAGTTCGACCTGATCATCAACACCGTCTCGGCCACGCACGAGATCGCCAGCCACGTCCAGTTGCTGGCGCGCGACGGCACCATGATCATGCTGGGCCTGACGACCGAGGGCCTGCCGGTCTTCGCCCTGCCGCTGCTGTGGCGTCGTCGCCGCATCGCCGGCTCGCTGATCGGCGGCATCAAGGAGACGCAGGAAATGCTCGACTTCTGCGCCGAGCACGGCATCGCCTGCGACATCGAGACCATCGCCCCGGACCAGATCAACGACGCCTATGAGCGGATGCTGAAGTCCGACGTGCGCTATCGTTTCGTCATCGACATGGAAAAGCTGGCCGCCTGATCGCGTTCTGCGCGACGGAAGCATGAAACTTCCGTCGCGTCAGATTCACGCCTTGCGCCTGCCACGTCCGACGTTAATCCTGAGACCCGACAAGGCCTTCCAAGGGCCGGCATAGGGACAGGAGACGATATGACGCGCGTAGCTTTCGTGACGGGCGGGACCCGCGGCATCGGCAAGGCCATCGTTCAACGCCTCTCGGAAGACGGCTTCAAGGTCGCTGCGGGCTATTCCGGCAATGACGAGGCGGCCCAGGCCACGGCCAAGGCGCTGGGCGTCATGGTGGTCAAGGGCAACGTCGGCAGCTTCGACGACTGCGCCCGCGCGGTGAAGGACGTCGAGACCGAACTGGGTCCGATCGACATCCTGGTCAACAACGCCGGCATCACCCGCGACGGCTTCTTCCACAAGATGAGCCACGACCAGTGGTCCGACGTGATCCGCGTCAACATGGACAGCGTCTTCAACATGACGCGCCAGGTCATCAACGGCATGCGCGAACGGGGCCACGGCCGCATCGTCAACATCTCCTCGATCAACGGTCAGAAGGGCCAGATCGGCCAGACCAACTATTCCGCCGCCAAGGCCGGGATGATCGGCTTCACCAAGGCGCTGGCGCTGGAGAATGCGCGCAAGGGCGTGACCGTGAACTGCATCGCGCCCGGCTATATCGACACCGAAATGGTCGGCGCCATGGACCCCAAGGTGCTGGAAGGCATCATCAGCCACATCCCCGTCGGCCGCCTTGGCAAGGGCGAGGAAATCGCCGACATGGTGTCCTGGCTGGTGGGCGAGCGTGCCGGATATGTCACAGGCTGCACACTCTCGTTGAACGGCGGTCAATACCTGGTGGGTTGAGGCGGTCTTCGCCCAAAATCCGCCGCGCGCGGGTTTCATCAAAACAGTCATGAAGTTGTTGGGATCGGTCACGGCGAAAAAATCGCCACGCGTGACTGCGATGGCCGTCGCCGCCATCGCAGTCATCGGCGTGAGCGTCGTCACGCCTGTGGTCATCCCCACCGAAAGCCACGCCCAGTCGCGCCGCACGGTCCCACCCACCGCCCGTTATGTGTCCAGCACGGGTCAGGGCTTCGTGCTGGACACCTCGGGGTCGCGCGCCCTGATGCGGCTGGAACGCTCGACCGAGGTCTGGGTGCTGCGCCCCACGCCGGCGCCGCGCGGCGACATCATCTATCGCAACGACAATGGCGATCAGGTGCTGCGCGTCACGCCGGATGGCGGCGTGACGCTCTACACGACCGCCGCGCCGCAAGGGTCGCCCGCCTCGCGCGTCGGCGACGCCCAGAGCCTGGCGCGCGCTGGCATGACCGGCGCTCAGCTGGTCGATTATTTCATGCGCCAGAGCTATCGCGCCAGCCAGGCCATGGGACGGCTGATCGTCATCGACGTGGACATCCAGCCGGGTTCGGAACAGATCGCCGCCGACGCCGTCTCGGCCGCCAGCGACGCCATCGTCCGCATGGCTCGCTCGTCCAACCTGCGCAGCCAGGTCGAGCGGGTGCGCCGCGTCGTCGTGTCCGATCAGGGCCGTCCGTCGGTCACCCTGGTCCAGGGCACCTTGCGGATCGTCATCGACGCCGACGCCGGCATCGCCGGTCGCCCGTCCTCCGCCCGGATCGTGCGGGTCGTGGGCGGCGAGGCTCTGAACCGCTAAGACCTAGAAGGCGTCCTTGGCCGCCCGGCGCGCGGCGAACTGATCCGCATCCGTCGCGGTCATGAACGGATTGAACCGCTTTTCCACGCCCAGCGTCGTCGGCACGGTCGGTTCGCCCCGATCCCGCGCCGCGAATATCGCCTTGGCATGGGCGGCGGTCTCGGGCCGGTCGTCCAGGCTCAGGGTGAAGCGGGCGTTCGACGCCGTATATTCGTGCGCGCACCAGATCACCGTCTGATCGGGCCAGGCCTTCAGCCTTTGCAGGCTGTCAAACATCTGTTCCGGCGTGCCTTCGAACAACCGGCCGCAGCCCAGGGCGAACAGGGTGTCGCCGGTGAAGGCCAGCGCATCCGCCGGTGCGTGGAACACCACATGGCCCAGGGTGTGGCCCGGTGTCGCCGTGACCTCGAACCGCGTCTGGCCCACCATCACCACGTCGCCGTCGGCGACCACCCGGTCCAGCGGCGCGACCTTGCGCACCTCCTCCGTCCCCACGATCTCGCAAGCCCACTCGGCCTTCAGCCGTTCGTTGCCCTCGGTGTGATCGGGGTGCCAGTGGGTGTTCAGGATCAGGTCCAGCCGTCCCCAGCCCAGACCCTCCAGCTCTTCCAGAATCCGCGCGGCGTCCGGCGTATCGACCGCCGCGACCACGCCCGTCGCGGCGTCGCGGATCAGGAAGCCGTAGTTGTCGCTGCGGCAGGGGAACAGATGAACGTCCAAGGTCATTCGCCCATCCTAGCAGCAGGGCCGCCGACAGGCCTATAGTGCGCCCATGCGGCGCAGCATCGACGAGCTTCGAACCTTTTACGGCGAGCCGACCGGGGCGCTTGCGCGACGGCTGGTGGCGCGACGGCTGGACGACGCCTGGGGCGAGGCGGCCGATTGCGACGTCCTGGGCATCGGCTATGCGACGCCGTGGCTGGACGCCTTCGTCGGCGCACGGCGCGTGGTCGCGGCCATGCCGGGCGGGCAAGGCGTCGAACACTGGCCGACCGTCGGGCGCAACCGCACCCTGCTGGTGGACGACCGCCGCCTGCCCTTCCCCGCCGGATCGTTCGACCGCATCCTGCTGGTCCATGCGCTGGAGGAGGCGGACGATCCGGCCGCCCTGTTGCTGGAGGCTGTGCGGGCGCTGTCGCCGACGGGGCGGATCATCCTGGCGGCGGCGGCGCGCGGCGGCCTGTGGGCGCGGGCCGACAACACCCCCTTCGGTCATGGCCGACCCTTCACCCGGCGTCAGTTGGAACGGCTGGTGCGCGACGTGGGGCTGGAGCCGATGGCCTGGTCCCAGACCCTGTATGCGCCGCCCTGGGCGCCGATGCTGAGGCTGGCCGACGGGTTCGAACAGGTGGGCCGCCACGTCTTTCCCGGAACCGCCGGCCTTATCCTGCTGGAGGCCTCGCGCCAGAACTATGCCCGCATCCGGCCCAGCGGCCATGCCCAGCGTGTCGCGGCCCAGGTCCTGTCGCCCCAACCGGCGACCCTGTCGTCGCGACGAAAGCCACACAGCTGACGCGGAGTTGACCCCCGCGCCATCTGGTCGGCGAGGCGAAACCGCCTTATGGCGAAGATCATGCACCGACTGATCCTAATGCGGCACGCCCAGGCCGAAACCTCCGCCCCGTCCGGCGGCGGCGACGAGGCCCGCCCCCTGTCCGCCGCCGGCCGCGCCGAGGCCGTGCTGATGGGCCGCGCCCTGGCCGAGCGGGGGCTGAAGCCGGACCTGGCCCTGGTCTCCGGCGCCGTGCGCACCCGCCAGACCTGGGAGCAGATGCACGACGCCTTCGGCGATGTCGAAGTGCGCGACGAGGCCGCCCTGTACAACGCCCCCTCCGACGTGATCCGCCGCTTCGTCGAGAACAGCGAGGACGAGGCCGGCTGCCTGCTGATCCTGGCCCACAATCCGGGCGTCCATGTGCTGGCGGCCGAATATCTGATCGAGAGCGCCGCCTCTCCGGCCGTGGTGGACAAGCTGTCGGGCGGTTTCCCGACCGGCGCCGCCGCCCTGTTCACCGTCGATGTCGCGGGCCGCTGCACCTACGAAGGCTTCCTGACGCCGCGGTCGCTTGGCGCGCCGTCCGCATGACGGACATCGCCTACAAGATCGTCGACGCCGCCGAATGGCGCACGGCCGTCGCCGAGGGCCGCTACGACGGCGCGCCGGTCGATATAGCCGACGGCTACATCCACATGTCGACCGAGGCGCAACTGGCCGAGACCGCACGTCGCCATTTCGCCGGGCGCAGCGACCTGCTGCTGCTGACGGTGGACGTGAGCAAGTTTGACGACGACCTGGTGTGGGAGCCGTCGCGCGGCGGCGAGCTGTTCCCCCATCTCTATGCGCCTTTGCCCGTCGCCGCCGTCACGGCGTCGCGCGCCTTCTCGGTCACGGCCGACGGCGAGATGGCGTTCGAGGACGACCAATGAGCCTGACCGATCTGGGCGCCGCCCTGCTGCGACGGCTGGACCCGGAACAGGCGCATCAGTTGGCGATCAAGGGGCTGGCGCTCGCCCCCCTGCCGTCGCCCCCCGCCGACGATCCTGTCCTGCACACGCGCCTGGCGGGTCTGGACCTGCCCAATCCGGTCGGTCTGGCGGCGGGTCTGGACAAGAACGGCGAGGCCTTGCGCGGCCTTTCGCGCCTGGGCTTCGGCTTCGTCGAATGCGGCTCGGTCACCCCGCGCGCCCAGGCCGGCAATCCCAAACCGCGCCTGTTCCGCCTCAGCGAGGACCGGGCCATCATCAACCGGATGGGCTTCAACAACGCCGGACTGGACGCCTTCGCCGCGCGGCTGGATCACCGCCCCTCGGGCGTGATCGTCGGCGCCAATCTGGGGGCCAACAAGGATACCGAGGACAAGGCGGCGGACTATGTGGCGGGTCTGGAGCGACTGGCCGGTCGCGCCGCCTATTTCACCGTCAACATCTCCTCGCCCAATACGCCCGGCCTGCGCGCGCTTCAGGGCCGTGAGCAGCTGGACGACCTGTTGGGCCGCATCGACGCCGCCCGACCCGCCGCCGCCCCCGACCGCGTACCGGTCTTCCTGAAGATCGCGCCCGACCTGATCGCCGACGAGATCGGCATGATCGTCGAGGCGTCTCTGGCGCACCGGATCGACGGCCTGATCGTGTCCAACACCACGCTGGAACGGCCCGACACCCTGCGCTCGCCCGACGCCCGCGAGACCGGCGGCCTGTCCGGCGCGCCCATCCGTCCGTTCGCGGAAAAGGCCCTGCGCGCAGCGGCCGAGGCGGCGGGCGGTCGCCTGCCCCTGATCGCGGTCGGCGGCATCGACAGCGGGGCCGAGGCCTATGCCCGCATCCGCCTGGGCGCGACGGCGGTCCAGATCTATTCCGCCCTGATCTACGAAGGCCCCGGACTGGTCGCCCGCATCAAGCGCGACCTGGCCGCCCGGCTGCGCGCCGACGGCTTTTCCACAGTGGCCGAGGCGGTCGGCGCGGGCCGTTGACAGAGCGTTAGGCTCGATCGACGTAGTCTCGCCCCTAAGAGCGAGCATCGTTCGTCATTAGAGGGCCTGCATGACATCGACCGTCGTCGATACTGCTGCCAGCGGCTGGACCGCCGCCGTGCGCCAGCGTCGCGGCGCGCTGTTGCAACGCCTTGGTTCGACCGGCGCCGTCGCCTTGGTCGTTACTCCCATGGTCGGGGTGTGGTTCAGCCTGGGCTGGGTCGTGCTCTATCTGGCTATTCAGGGGCTGGAGCTGATGGTCTTCGCCCCCGTCACGCGCGGCGACAAGGGCGAGATGTCGACGGCCCGCAAGGTCGCCGGCTGCATCGTTCTGGCGATCAGCGCCACGGTCTTCGGCGGCTTGTCGGTTGTGATGTGGAACGCTGGCGGCGCGCTGGGCGGGGTCTGCGCGGCCCTGATGCTGCCGGCGATCATGCTGGCGTCGATGATGAACGCGGCGCGTTGCCAGCCGATCATGATCGCCAACCAGGCGCCGCCGATGGCCTATCTGCTGGCCACCCCCTTCTTCGCCCATTCCTTCGGCGCATCGCCGCCCCTGGTGATGACCTCGGCGGCGACGGTCGTGCTCTACGCCTTCTATGTCGTCATCACCTGGCAGCGGATGAGCGAGACGACCGACAACCTGATCCGCGCCCACGCCCAGGCCGAAGACCTGCGCGCAAAGGCCGAGCGCAGCCTGGCGGACCACACGGCCTTCCTGGCCGCCATCGGCCACGACCTGCGCACCCCCATCGGGGCCATCCTGGCCGGCGCCGCCGAGCTGCGCGCGCCCGATCCCCAGTCCCGCGCCGGCGCCCATCTGATCACTGACGCCGGCCTGATGATGAAGGCCCTGCTGGACGATCTGTTGGACCACTCGCGCATCGGCGCGGGCCGGATGACGGTCGAGGCCAACGACTTCGACCTGCGCCAGATGCTGGCCCAGACGCTCCAGCTGTGGCGCGGCCTGGCCGACGCCAAGGGGCTGAAGCTGCGCGTCGAGGGCGCCGGTCGCGTCCCGCGTCACGTCAAGGGCGACGTCATGCGTATCCGTCAGGTGTTGAACAACCTGATGTCGAACGCGATGAAATTCACCGACGAGGGCGACATCACCCTGCGTATCCAGTCCTGGCCCGAAGAGCCGTCGGGCTATGCCCTGCTGTTCGAGATCATCGACACCGGCCCCGGCATGACGGCGGACCAAATGAGCCGTCTGTTCACTCCCTTCGACCAGACCGCCGAGGGCGTCACCGCCCGCTATGGCGGCTCGGGCCTGGGCTTGGCGATCAGCCGCAATCTGGTTGAACTGATGGGCGGTCGCCTGACCGTGCGCAGCAAGCCCGGCCAGGGCGCGCACTTCACCGTCTCCCTGGTCCTGCCCAGGGGCGACGACACTGGGACGGTCGTTCCGGTCGTGGACGAAAGCCGCCTCGACATCGCCCGCGCCCTGGCCCCCTTCACCCCCGCCGCGCCCCCGGCGCCGCAGCCCGTCGAACAGGTTACCCCCCCGCCTCCAGCCGCACCGGTTGAAGCGGCGGCCGAGCCTGACGACGCCGACGGCCCGCCCCTGCGCCTGCTGGTCGTGGACGATCACGACATCAACCGCCGCGCGGTGCAGTTGATCCTTCAGCCGCTGGGCTGCGAGATCACCACCGCCGCCGACGGCCTGATCGCGCTGGAACGCTGCGAGGAGGCGGTGTTCGACGTCATCTTCATGGATGTGCGAATGCCCGAGCTGGACGGCCGCGAGACCACACGCCGCCTGCGCTCGGGGACCGGACCGAACGCCCGCACCCCGGTGGTCGCCGTCACGGCCGACACCGCGCCCGAGGATGTGGCGGCGTGTCAGGCCGCCGGCATGGCCTATTTCGTCTCCAAGCCACTGACCCCCACGGCCCTGATCGGCGCCCTCCAGCATGTGCTGGACGACACCGCGGCCCAGGCTCAGACCCGGGCCGCCTGACCCCTAACGGCCGCGATCAGCCCCTCGGCGAAATCGGAGCGGCGCATGTCGCACTCCCACACCGTCACCACGCGCCAACCCGACGCCTCCAGCGCCTGAACGGCGGCGGCGTCGCGGGCGCGATTGCGGTCGATCTTGGCGAGCCAGTAGTCGGCGTTGGCCTTGGGCCGGCGTGCGCCGCGCCTGCAGTCATGGCCGTGCCAGAAACAGCCGTGGACGAACAGGGCGACCCTGCGCCCCTTCATCGTCACATCCGGCCGACCGGGCAGACCCATGCCGCCCAGCCGATACCCGATCCCGGCCGCGCGCAGGATCCCGCGCACGGCCAGTTCCGGCGATGTATCTTTGCCCTTCACGCGACGCATCACGGCGCTGCGTTTCTCGGGGCTGAAGACGTCAGTGGTCATCTCACGATCAATCCACGCTCAAGTAGCGAAGCGATAGCGTGGATTGATCCAGCTTAAAGCTGCGCGAGCAGATGCTCGGCCGAGGAGACCTTGAACTCGCCGCCCTGTTCGATGTTCAGCTGGGTCACCGTGCCGTCCTTGACCAGCATCGAATAGCGCTGCGAACGCTCGCCCAGGCCAAAGCCCGAACCGTCCAGCACCAGGCCCAGGGCCTTGGTCAGTTCGCCGTTGCCATCGGCCAGCATGACGATGCTGTCGTCGGTGATATCCTGGCTGTCGGCCCAGGCCTTCATGACGAAGGCGTCGTTGACCGAGATGCAGGCGACCGCATCGACGCCCTTGGCTTTGATTTCGGCCAGATGATCCTTGAAGCCCGGCAGATGGCGCGCCGAGCAGGTCGGGGTGAAGGCGCCGGGCACGGCGAACAGGGCCACGGTCTTGCCCGCGAAGATGTCGGCGGTGCTGACGGGCTTGGGCCCTTCGGCGGTCGCCTGGGCGAGGGTCGCGTTCGGGATGCGATCGCCGATCTGGATGGTCATGATTGTCTCGCTGAGGTTGGGGCTGACGGGTTAGGAAACACCGCCTGCGACACATAGAGAGCGCCGCCGTGACCGCAAGCGTCCACTCGACTTGCATGCGCCGCTTTCGCGACCGATGATCGGATCATGAGCCAAGCCTCCACCCTGACCGGCCGACTGCTGGTCGCCATGCCCGGCATCGACGACCCCCGGTTCGAACACGCCGTCATCCTGATCTGCGCCCACGGCCCCGACCATGCCATGGGGCTGCGGCTGGACCGCCCGGCGCCCGGCGTGGATCTGAAGACGGTCTTGGACAAGCTGGACGCCCCGGCGCCGGATCAGTCGATCGGCCGCGCGGTCCTGATGGGCGGGCCGGTCGAGCGCGAGCGCGGCTTCGTGCTGCACACCGACGACTGGATGATCGGGGACGACAGTCTGCCGTTCGGCGACGGCCTGGCCATGACCGGCACGCGCGAAGCCCTGGCCGCCATGACCGACGAGGTCTCGGGGCCGAGCCGTTCCGCCCTGCTGCTGGGCTATGCCGGCTGGGGCGAGGGTCAGTTGGAAGGGGAGTTGGCCGAGAACGTCTGGCTGACCGCCGACGCGGATCTCGATCTGATCTTCGACGGCGAACACACGTCGAAATGGACGCGCGCCCTCGCCCAGATGGGCGTGGACGCGGCCATGCTGTCCAGCCAGGGCGGCCGGGCCTAGAGCCTGATCGGTTGAGATGGAATCGCTTCGCGATTTCATCGAGGCCGTGAATCAGGCTCCAGATCAAAACGAGAGCATGCCTTCATGCTCTCGTCCGGCCGCCTATTCTGAGGCCTAGAAGCGGTAGTTCATACCGATGCGGAACATGTGGGTTCCGAACTTGCCGTTGCTGCGGATCATGTCGGTGCCCGTCGTGTTCGGGGCCGAGATGAACGGGTTGGCGGCCGGAGTTGTGCCGGTGTTGCCGACGCGGATCACCGGGCTTTCGACGTCCAGCGAGGTATACAGGTATTCGCCGTTGACGGTCAGGCCGCGACCCAGGGCGTATTCCACGCCGCCGCCGGCCTGCCAGCCGTCGCCGTCATCGCTTTCGTTGGTTTCGGTGAAGCTGTTGGCCTGGTTCGAGGTGCGGAACTTGTTCTCGAACTTGCCATAGGCGTAACCGCCGGTGCCGTAGATCAGGGCGGGGCCATAGGCGTAGCCCAGCTTCAGACGGGCGGCCGCTGTGCTCTCCAGCTCGCGCGTGAAGGTGTAGAAGGCCGGGGTGGTCGAGAAGCCGGTCACCGAGTCCTGAACGTTGTTGACGCTGTATTCGGCCAGGGCGCCGACGACGATGTTGCCGAACTGCATGTCGTAGCCCGCGCGCACGCCGGCCTCGACGCCGTCGTTGTCGTCACGGCAGCCGGTGCCGGGTGCGGTGCTGGTCGAGGTGCCGCCGCAGAAGCCGGGGCTGAAGGCGTCGGCGCCCGTGCCGGTCGAGACCTGGTCGCCGTAGGCGCCGTCCAGATTGCGGTCGAAGCCGAGGTTTTCGTCACCGTCGTCGTTCGACTGGTTGTAACCGCCGAAGATGCCGACGTAGGGGCCGGACCAGTCGGGGGCCACGGACTGGGCCAGGGCGGGGGTGGAGACCATGGCGAGAGCCAGGGCGCTGGAAGCGAGGGTCTTGATCATGGGGAGGCTTTCGTGCCGAAAGTGCGGGCGCGACGTCCCCGCTCGCCGTCACAAAAGCCGAATGCGGCGACAGGTTCCCGCCGCTCGCGCCGCTAAATGCCGCACATCCAAAGCCGTGGTTTGGACGTATGGGGGCCTAACGCGTCGTCATCGAAACCAGCAATGCGATCAGAAGAAGCAGGCTGACCCCCTGCCAGAATCGCACCGGATCGCGTTCGATCAGGGACAGTTGGCGGGGCGGCGGGGCGGCGACGGCGCTGCCGGTTTCCAACACATGGATCAGCTCCGCCACATCCTCGAACCGCTCGTTCGGATCTATGGCGACGGCGCGCATGATGGCCGCCTCCAGCCAGGCGGGCATGTCCGGCCGATGCCGCGTCGGAGGGACGGACGCCCGGTCGAAGCGCGGCGCATCGGTCGGATCGACCTCGCCCCACGGATAGGCGCCAGTGAACAGGCGATAAAGGGTCACCCCCAGGGCGAACTGGTCGGTGGCGGCGTCGCCGCTCTCGCCCGCATACATTTCGGGCGCCTTGTAACCGGCGGTGCCGGGCGCCTCGGCCTCGGCGAACTCCTCGGCCTGCCGCAGACGCGCCACCCCCAGATCGACCAGCTTCAGGCCGCCGGTCGTCTCCAGGATCACATTGTCCGGCTTGATGTCGCGGTGCGTCACCCCCGCCCGGTGCAGGGCCGAGACGGCGCGCGACAGGCGCAAGGCCACGCCGATCCCTTCAGCGATCTCGAACGGCCCCTCCTCAGCCAGCCGCGCATGCAGGGTCTGGCCGGCATGGAAGGGCTGGGCGATATACAGGCGGCTCTGGCGGCCGGCGTCCAGGCTCAGCACCTTGCCGACGAACGGGCTGTCGATGCGCCGGCCGATGAAGGCCTCGCGCAGGAAGGCGGTGCGCGCGCCGCGCTCGGACACCACGGCGGGTTTGGGGAACTTCAGCACCACCGCCTCGGACCCGTCGCCCAAGGTGTCCTTCGCCAGGAACAGCCGCGTATAGCGCCCGTCCGCGATCAGCCGCTGCAAGGCGAAGCCGTCGACATTGTCGCCGACGGCGGGCGGCGGCAGGATGGCCAGCCCTTCCGCCTCGGCCGTGATCGCCTCCCAGTCGGGCGCGCCGGTGCGGACCACGTCGATGACGATGGCGGTGGCGTTGTCGCGCGCCCCCGCCGCCTCGACCTCGGCCAGGATCGCGTGTGCGTCAGCATCGGGCGAACTGCGCCGCCCCAGCAGGCCGGCGATCACCGCATCGGCCAGCACCCCATGCACGCCGTCGGTGGTCAGCAGCAGCCGGTCGTGCGGCTCCAGCCGGACCTGACGCACGTCCAGCTTCACGTCCGCCTCGATGCCCACGGCGCGGTACAGCACATGGCTGAGCCCCTGCTGGGCTCGCGTATGATCCTCGGTCAGGCGGGTCAGCACCCCGTCGCGGAAATGCCAGGCGCGGCTGTCGCCCACATGCAGGGCCGTCGCCTCGCGCCCGCGCAGGATCACCGCCGTGAAGGTGGTCGCCGCCCCCTCCATCGCCGGATCGATCTTGCCGCGCGAATGGAGCCAGCGGTTGAAGCCCCGCAGCGCCTTGATCCCATTGGCGGCGATGCCGTTCAGCGGATTCTGATCCAGATAGCCGTCGATGAAGCTGCGCGTCGTCAGCTCCGCCGCCATCCGCCCGGCCTTGGACCCCGACACCCCGTCGGCGATCACCGCCACGACCCCATGCTCGCGCTGCTCGGCCGCCGTGCCGATATGGACGCCGCCGAAATCCTGATTGTCCGCCTTGGGCCCCTGCAAGGTCGCAAAGCCGGCGGCGATCTCCAGTCTGGCGTCGGTCACATCCACCCCACCCGTCATCCTAGGCCTTGTGCCTAGGATCCATACACCCGGTGTCGGCCGGGACTCTCCGTCCTCGACGGAGTCCATTGATCCTAGGCACAAGGCCTAGGATGACGAAATGGAGAAATCTTGCTGCGGTTTTCTGAACGTGGAACCTTAGTCAGGATCGGAGAGCGAGACGAACAGCAGCAGGCACTTGTTCAGCGACCTGACCATGGTTTGCTTTCTTCTCTACGTCTTCAACGGCGGTTGGCTGGCGACCCTATTGGGGTTGGGGTTTTACATCATCGGCTGGCGGGCACGCGCACGCTGGCTCAGCTTGGTCATCGGCATCGCCTGCCTTGCTCCAGTCGGTTATATTTTCATGCTCAGCCTGACGGCCGCTCACACGTTCGTCGCCACCTCGGACCCGGCCTCGATCATCGGCATCGCAGGTTTCGCGATGAGCGTATTGGCCGCGCCGATCGCGGCCTTCATCACATTGAGACGAGGCGCTCGCCCCAGACGCTCGCCCCAGACGCTCGCCGAGCGTCGCCTGACCGCCTGGGGCGTCCGCCACTAGCCTGGCTTACGCCGACCGCTGCTTCAGCGGCGCCGTGCCGTCCGCCAGGCTCTCGGCTAAATAGACCTCCGCCTCCTGCGCCGGGAGCGCGGGGGCGTAGCCGAAGCCCTGGCCGTAGTGGCACTGGGCCTCCAGCAGCAGGGCGGCCAGTTCGGCGTTCTCGACCCCTTCGGCGACGACCTCCAGCTCCAGGTCGCGGCCCAGGTTGACCACCGACTTGACGATCTTGGCCGAGCCCTCGTCCTTGTTCATCGTCAGCACGAAATAGCGGTCGATCTTCAGCGTATCGAACGGCAGGCGCGCCAGATAGGACAGGGACGAGAAGCCGGTGCCGAAATCGTCCAGCGCCAGCGACGCCCCGACGTCCTTCAGCGACTGCAGCACCTCGGCGGCGCGCGCGGTGTCGCGCATGATGTCGCCCTCGGTGACTTCCAGCTTCAGCGCGCCCCTGGGCAGGCCGCTCTCCTTGATGATGCGCGCCACGTCCTCGCACAGGTGCGGGCGTTCGATCTCGCCGACCGACAGATTGACGCTGCAGAACATCTTGCCCGCCAGCGGATGGCGTTCGATCCATTCCGCCAGCTGCCGCGCCGACTGGGTCATCATCAGCAGGCCCAGGTCGTTCATCATGCCCAGGTCGGCGGTCAGGCCCAGGAACTCGTCCGGCGGCACCAGGCCGCGCCGCGGGTGACGCCAGCGCGCAAGGGCCTCGAAGCCCGCCACGGCCCCGGTGTTCAGGTTCACGATCGGCTGGAAGAAGGGCACGATCTCGCCGCGCACGAAGGCGTTCCTCAGATCCGCCTCCAGCGCCAGGCGGCTGAGACTGTCGCTTTCCAGCGCCCGGCCATAGGCGGCCGATCCGCCGCGCCCGGCGCCCTTGGCCGATTCCACCGCCAACTCGACACGGCGCAACAGTTCGGCGGCGTCGGGCGCGTCCGGCCCGCCCTCCACCATCACCGCCCCGATGGAGACGGTCGGATAGATGTCGAAGCCCGCGACCCGCAGCGGCTGCTCCAGCGCGTCGCGGACGCGGTAGCTGGTGTGAGAGGCGGTCCGGGGCACGATGATGGCGAACTCGTCCTCGCCGATCCGCGCCGCCGAGGCGTCCTTGTTGAAGGCGGCGGCCAGGCGCGAGCCCAGGGCTGACAGCACCAGGTCGGTGCGCTCATGCCCCAGCGCCTCGTTCAGGCGCCGCAGACGGTCCACGTCGCCGACCACGATCTCGTATTCGCCCGGTTGGGTCAGCACCTCGCCCACGCGCGCGATGAAGGCGCGACGGTCCAGCAGGCCTGTCAGGGTATCGCGATCCGATCCGGCGAACTTGGTCTCAAGCGCCACGACGCCGGCGGCGCGCAGCCCGTCCTCCAGCCAGACGCCGCGCCACAGGCAGGTCTCGGACCCGCGCATCCGCAAACGCACGGCGACCTCGGCCCCCTCGTCCTGCGGCTTCAGCATGCGTTCGGCCAGGCTGCGATCCTGGGGCATGGCCAGGGCGACGAAGCCGGCGGCCGTGCATTCCGGCGCCAGCGGTCCCAGGCCCAGCGACCGCGTCGCGCCGGTGAAGCGCAGCTCGTCCGTCGCCGGCGTCCAGACCCACAGGGCCGTGTCGGCAGCCGCCAAAGCCTCGATGGCGGTCGTGGCGTCCCAGGCCAGCGATCGGGATCGTGGTGTCACGCGTCTCGCCCTTCCAGACGGCCCCCGGCCGTCAACGCTCGTCCTCGACCAGGCCGAACAGCAGATGATCTGCCCACTCGCCGTTAATTTTCAAATAAGCGCGAGCCCGACCTTCGTTGCGAAAGCCCGATTTTTCCAGAACCCGGCGCGATCCGTGGTTGGTGGGCAGGCAGGCCGCCTCCAGCCGGTGCAGCTTCAGCTTGTCGAAGGCGTATCCGACCACCGCCTGCACCGCCGCCGTCGCCACGCCCTGGCCGGAATGAGGCTGGCCGATCCAGTAGCCCAGCGTCCCGGTCTCGGCGACGCCGCGCCGCACGTTCGACAGGGTCACCGCCCCAGCCAGGGTCTTGCCCCCATCCACCAGCACGAAGAAGGGCCAGGCGTGGCCCAGCTCCATCTCGCGCGCATAGATGGACAACCGACGCCGGAACGCCGCCTTGGTCAGGTCATCCTCGGGCCAGGCCGGCTCCCAGGGTTGCAGATAGTCGCGCGACCCGTCGCGCAGCGTGGACCATGCGGCGTAGTCGCCCGCGCGCGGCGGCCGCAGCAGCACCCCGTCCCCCCGGACCACCGGCCCGGCCACATCGCTCATCCAGTCCAGCAGGGCCATGACGCCTCATACAACAGGACGACTGTGGCCTGAACTCACGGTTCCGCCAAGACGGTCGCCGTCAACTTCAACGCCAGCTCGCGCCCCAGGCCCTCGGGCGCGCCCAGCATCGGCGTCAGGATGTCGCCGATCAGCCCCTCGGCGAAGGCCATATAGGCCGCCGTCATGACCAGCGATCGCGCCCGGTCGGCCGCCCTGGGATCGTCGGGCGCCATGGCCGCCAGCCGGTCGGCCAAGTCCCGCACCACCCCGCCGAAGCTTTCCGCCCGCCCCTGCTCGCGCGCCAGGGCCAGCCAGGCCGCCATCTGCGACGCCCCGCCCTTGCCGAAAGCGTCGAAGACGACGGTCATCAACCGATCCGGCTCCACCCCCTCGCGCCCTTCGCCCGATCCTTCGTTCAGGCCCGCTTCGATCCGTTCGGCCAGATCGCGCACCATCGCGTCCATCAGCGCGCCCTGAAGCCCTGCCGCCGAGCCGAAATGGTGGATCAGGTTGGCGTGGCCCACCCCCATCCGCTCGCCCACGGCCTTCAGCGTCACCGCCGCCGGGCCGCCGGACAGCAGCAGGTCGCGCGCCGCCTCCAGGGCCTCTTCACGCGCCACCGCCCCGCGTCGCCGTTTCACCGGACCATTAGTTGACATTGATGTCAGTTAACTCCATCTTGCCGGTGAAATCGAGGAGCAGATCCATGGCGAAATCCGCCACCCCCGCCGACCTCCAGATCAAGCCGCGCGACCTGCATATCGACCGCGAGGCCCCGACGCCACGCTGGTGGCTGAACGGCGACCCGTTCGGCACGGCCGTGATGAACGCCCTCAGCCTGACCTTCCCCGACGGCGAGCGGTTCTTCATCCAGTCGGTCAAGCGGTTCGCCAAGGATACGCCCGCCAACCTGGCCGCCGACATCCGGGCCTTCACCGTTCAGGAGGGCGCCCATACGCGCGAACACATGGCCTTCAACGCCATCACCGCCCGCGCCGGCTACGAGACCGCCGAGATCGAGGCCTATGTCACGGCCCGCCTCGATCTCGCCCGCGCCCGCCCGGCCATCGCCCAGCTGGCGGCCACCATGGCGCTGGAGCATTTCACCGCCGCCTTCGCCCATCGGCTTCTGGCTGACCCGGACCTGCTGAAGGGGTCGCCGCACGACCTGGCCCGCCTGTGGCGCTGGCACTCCATCGAGGAGATCGAGCACAAGGGCGTGGCCTATGACGTCTTCCTGCACGCCACCCGCGACCTCAGCCCTCTGAAACGCTGGCGGCTGCGGCGCTGGGCCATGTTCCTGACGACCCTGCTGTTCACCAGGACGGTGCGCGAGACGACCCTGATGCTGCTGAAACAGGACGGCATCGTCGGCTGGAAGGCCCGGCTGGGCCTGTTCCGCTGGCTATGGCTGAAGCCGGGCCTCTATCGCCGCATGATCGGGGACTATGTCGCCTTCTACAAACCCGACTTCCACCCGTGGCAGGTGGACGACCGCGACCTGATCGCCGACGCCGAGGCAGGCCTGGCCCAGCCGGCCTGATACGGGCAGCCTGACCCAGCCCGCCTGACCCTTTGATCCGATCTCGCGACGGAGTTTTCGCACCGGCTGCGTTACACTCTGCGGGGACGGACGAGGAGAAGGCCATGGCTTCATCACCGACCGACGCCGCCATCGCCCTGACCCGCCTGGGTCTCGGCGCCAGACCCGGCGAGATCGAACGCGTCGCCGCCGATCCGCGCGGCTGGGCCACGGCCCAGATCCGGCCCCAGGGCGCGCCCCAGCCGTCCGGCGCCTTCTCCGACACCGCCCAGCGCGTCGCCCAGTATGTCGACTATCAGAGCGACGCCGGTCAGGTCCGTCGCGATCGACGCACCGCGCCACAGGTCGGCGCCGCGTCCACGCCAATGGCGCAGACCGCACCCGCCCCCGATACCGGTCCAGACGCCGTCGCCCGGCGCGAGGCCCGCCAGGCCGCGCGTCGAGAGATCACCCAGGATACGGCGCAGGAGTTCCTGGCCCGCGCTCAGTTAGGCGCGACCACAGACGACGGGTTCGCCGAGCGGTGGACGCTGTTCTGGGCCAACGCCGTCACCGTCTCGGCCGTCAAGTTCGCCAGCGGCGCCTTCGTCGGCCAGTACGAGCGTGAGGCCATCCGCCCCCACGTCTTCGGCCGGTTCGAGGATCTGGTCCTGGCCGCCGAACAGCATCCCGCCATGCTTCTGTATCTGGATCAGGCCCGCTCGGTCGGTCCCGACAGCCTGGCCGGCGCCCGCCGCAACGCCGGGCTGAATGAAAACCTGGCCCGCGAGATGATGGAGTTGCACACCGTCGGCGCCGACGCAGGCTACACCCAGGCCGACGTGACCGAACTGGCCCGCGCCCTGACCGGCTGGTCGATCCCCACAGCGCGCGATCAACGTCAGGCCGCCCGCCCTCGCCGCGCCAGAATGGCGGCCGCGCAGGCCCAGCCGGAGGCGAACGGCTTCGTCTTCCGCCCCAATGTCCACGAACCGGGCGACCGCACGGTGATGGGCAAGACCTATCCCGCCGCCGGCCTGGCCCAGGGTCAGGCCATACTGCGCGACCTGGCCCGACATCCGGCGACCGCCAAACGCCTGTCACGCCGCCTCGCCGCCCATTTCGTCGCCGACGACCCGCCACCGGCCCTGGTCGCCCGGCTGGAAGAGGCCTGGACCCGTTCGGGCGGCGACCTGGCCCAGGTCGCCCGCGCCCTGGTCGAGGCGCCCGAGACCTGGACGCCCCAGCCCGCCAAGATCAAGACGCCCTACGACTTCGTCGTCTCCACCCACCGCGCCCTGGGAACCCGACCCCAGCGGATCCAGCCCCTGCGCCAGGCCTTGCTGGATATGGGCCAGCCGCTCTTCGCCGCCCCCTCGCCCGAGGGCTGGCCCGACGCGGCCGCCGACTGGGCCGGTCCCGACGCCCTGGTCAAGCGGCTGAACTGGTCGCGCACCGCCGCCGACATGGCACAGGCGGCGGACCCCAGCGCCGTCGCCGCCGCCGCTCTCGGGCCCCGCCTGAGCGAACGCACGCGCCTCGCCGTCGCCCGCGCCGAAAGCCGGCCCGAGGCCCTCACCCTTCTCTTCATGTCGCCGGAGTTCCAACGCCGATGACCGCCCTCAATATGAACCGCCGCCATCTGCTGGCCGCCGCCTCGGCCGGGGTCGGCCTGGCCTTCGCCGGACGGGTCGCCGCCCAGACCAACGGCCCGGCCAACAAGCTGGTCGTCGTCATAGCGCGCGGCGCCATGGACGGCCTGTCCGTCACCGTCCCCTATGGCGACCCCAACTACGTCCCTCTGCGCGGCGGCCTGGCCATCGCAGCCCCCGGCGAGGCGAACGGCGCCCTGGCCTTGAGCGAGGACTTCGGCCTGCATCCGGCGCTAAGCGGCCTGCACGGTCTCTATGGTCAGGGCCAGATGCGTTTCGCCCCGGCCGTGGCCCTGCCGGTGCGCATCCGCTCGCATTTCGACGCCCAGGACGTGCTGGAGAACGGCGGCGAAGGTCTGCGTCAACAGACCGACGGCTGGTTGAACCGCGCCATCGTCGCGGCGGGCGGCGCGTCGCTGAAGGGCCTGTCGATCGGCGCCCAGACGCCGTTGATCCTGCGCGGCGACGCCCCCGTCTCAAGCTGGGCGCCCGGCGGTCAGGTGCGCGGCGGCGACCGCATCGCCTCCCTGCTTCAGGATCTCTATGTCGAGGATCCGATGCTGGGCCAGAACCTGGCGCGCGGCCTGGCGACCGAGGAACTGGTCGGCCAGGAGCAGAAAATGGACGGCGACGCGGCGCGCGTGCGCCGCAACGACGTCCTGGGCCTGGGTCGCGCCGTCGCCCGGCTGATGTCCGGCGCCGAGGGGGCGGACATCGTCGCCGTCTCGCTGGACGGCTGGGACACCCATGCGGGCCAGCGCGCGCAGCTTCAGACGCGGCTGACCGGCCTGGATCAACTGGTCACGGGCCTGAAGGACGGGCTGGGCGAAACGTGGTCTCGCACGGTGGTCGTCGTCGCCACCGAGTTCGGCCGCACCGCCCGCGCCAACGGCACCCAAGGCACCGATCACGGCACCGGCTCGTCGCTGTTGCTGGCGGGCGGGGCAATCAAGCGCGGCGGCCCCATCGGCGACTGGCCGACCCTGGCCGACAACCGTCTGTTCGAGGACCGCGACCTGGCGCCGACTCTGGACATCCGTTCGGTGTTCAAGGGCGTGCTGCGCGATCATATGGGCGTCGACCGGGCCGCCCTGGACGCCCGCGTCTTCCCTGGCAGCGTTGCCGAGGCGCCGGTGATGGACGGCCTGGTCTAGGCCAAACCCCGCCGCGACACTTGCTTTTTGCGGCGCAACATCGCATCAGGACGCCATCACCTTGGACCCGGCCCTGTTCGCAGGCGACGGGTGGCTATCCCCGCCGCCGATCCGCTGGGAAACCGAGCCCCGAAACCGAAGCATCGGTACGGCTCATCCAGATGAAATCCTGAAATGTCCATCATCGCCTCCGCGCGCCAGCAATGGCTCGCCAATCCTCGCCGCGACCTGCTGGCGGGGACCGTCGTGGCCCTGGCCCTGATTCCCGAAGCCATCGCCTTTTCCATCATCGCCGGGGTCGATCCCGCCGTCGGCCTCTACGCCAGTTTCGTCATCGCCGTGACCATCGCCTTCGTCGGCGGGCGTCCGGCCATGATCTCGGCCGCCACCGGGGCCATGGCCCTGCTGATGGTCACGCTCGTGCGGGACCACGGCCTGGAGTATCTGTTCGCCGCATCCATCCTGTGCGGCGTGTTCCAGATCGTCATCGGTCTTCTGAAACTGGGCCGCTACATCAAGTTCGTCAGCCGCAGCGTCATGACGGGCTTCGTCAACTCCCTGGCGATCCTGATCTTCCTGGCCCAGATGCCAGAACTGATCGGCGCCAACTGGCAGACCTTCGCCCTGGTCGGGGCGGCACTGGTCGTCATCTACGGCTTCCCGCGCCTGACCAAGGCCGTGCCGTCGCCCCTGGTCGCCATCGTCCTGATCAGCGTCTTCGTCATGATGACCGGGCTGGACGTGCGCACCGTCGGCGACATGGGCCAGATGCCCACGACCCTGCCGGTCTTCCACCTGCCCGGCGTGCCCCTGACCTGGGAAACCTTCGTCATCATCGCCCCGATCTCGGCGACCCTGGCCTTCGTGGGTTTGCTGGAAAGCCTGCTGACCGCCAATCTGCTCGACGACATGACCGACACCCCGTCCGACAAGGACCGCGAGACGCGCGGCCAGGGCATCGCCAACATTCTGTCGCCCCTGTTCGGCGGCATGGCCGGCTGCGCCATGATCGGTCAGTCGATCATCAACGTCACGTCCGGCGCGCGCGGGCGGCTGTCCACCCTGTGGGCCGGCCTGTTCCTGCTGTTCCTGATCCTGGTTCTGCGTGACTGGGTGGCCCAGATCCCGATGGCGGCCCTGGTCGCGGTCATGATCATGGTTTCCATCGGCACCTTCGACTGGGGCTCGGTGCTGAAGCTGCGCTCGACCCCGTTCCAGTCCTCGGTCGTCATGATCGCCACCACCGTCACCGTGGTCGCCACCCATGACCTGTCTAAGGGGGTGATCCTGGGCGTGCTGCTGTCGGCGGTCTTCTTCATGCGCAAGGTGGGCAAGACCGTCAGGGTCACCGAGGTCGAGACGCCAGAAGAGGGTGTGCTGCGCTACCGCGTATCAGGCCAGCTGTTCTTCGCCTCGGCCGACCTGTTCGCCGCCAGCTTCGAGCATCACGGCCATCCCAAACGCGTCGAAATCGATCTCAGCGACGCCCATCTGTGGGATCTGACCGGCGTCGCCGCCGTGGACAAGGTCGTCTTCCGCTATCGCCGCCAGGGCGCCCAGGTCGAAGTGGTTGGCATGAACGACGCCGCCCGCACCCTGGTCACGCGAGTGGGGCGGTTCGAGAAAATGCACCTGCCGGACGGGGCCGGCGCGCACTGAGCAGGGGTCAGGCGGCGTCTGAAGCCTGCTCCGCGTCGGCGTCGGCGTCGGCGTCGGCGTTGGCGACAGCGTCCGGCTTGGGCATCTTGCAGATGCGGTTCAGGTCGGCGCGGATCGAACTGCCCTGGAAATGCGAGATTTCGGCGCCGGAATAGCCCTCGCCGGACAAGGCCTTGACGACGTCGCCGGTGTTCAGACAATCGGGCGAACGAGCGAGCTGGTAGGCGCGCTCCACGACGTGGGTGCGGTTCATGATGGGAGCCTTTCGTGATCCTTAACAACGCTCGCCAAGCTAAACCGTTCCGACCGTTGAATTTCCTTCACATGAGTCACTCTTGCATCCACCGCGAATATCTGCGCACATATCGCTCGTCGATCTCTCTGCGTAACGCCCACTCTCTCTGCGAACGCACGAGTCAAGGCCGCTCCCATTCAGACCCGACAGGCCGAACGGACGTTCCCTCGGTCAATTTCTAACGGAGGTCTCAAAATGGCTACCGGCACTGTTAAATGGTTCAACCCCACCAAGGGTTATGGCTTCATCCAACCCGACGACGGCGGCAAGGACGTTTTCGTCCACATCTCGGCCGTTGAAGGCGCTGGCCTGCGCGGCCTGGATGAAAACCAAAAGGTTTCCTACGAGCTGGAGCGCGACAAGCGTTCGGGCAAGGAATCCGCTGGCCAGCTGCAAACCATCGGCTGATTTCAGCTTCACGGCTGATATGGCGACGGCGGCTCCTCACGGAGCCGCCGTTTTCAATTCCGGGTCTAGGCGGCCTTTAACTCGGGCCCGTCTGCAAACGTCTGGTCGACAGGCCCCGTGGTGCAATCCTCTGCCCAAATCTCCTTGGGAGCGACAGTTTGGGCCGGGCGGGCGTCAGCGCTGCGTTTCATATGCGCGCCCAGACTTGCGAGCAACGATGAGAGGAAGCCGCCGAGTTCTAGAACCTGATGGTCGAAGTGATGCTCATCTTGATAGAGAGGCACATGGGTTCGCGTCCAATAACGCTGTTCACAGTATCAGCGTTATTGGAGATATTTTGTTCCATTTTCCTAATATTTGATCGAATTTATTCTTCTTTTTTATTTGATTTTGTCGATTATTTTACTGATCGGCATCAGAATATCGAAAATATTCGCGCGACAATCACGTTGGATTTCAAGGCGGTTTCAGTCGAATGACTTTAAACGCCGACGCCGACGTCCGACAAAGGTGATCACGCCTTCGTCTTGTCGATCCACTTGGCGAACGCGTCCGTGAAGCTCTTCAGGAACGCCCTCGTATCGTCCTTCTTCAGCTTGCCGTCGTTGTCCAGCAGATCGGCGACATTGCCGATATAGGCCTCGGGCTGCTGCATCGTGGGCATGTTCAGGAAGACCAGCGGCTGACGCAGGTGATGGTTGGCGCCGAAGGCTCCGATGGCGCCTGGCGAGACGCTGACGATGGCGGCGGGTTTGCCCTGCCAGATGCTGTGGCCATAGGGGCGTGAACCGACGTCCAGGGCGTTCTTCAGCGCGCCGGGGATGGAGCGGTTGTATTCCGGCGTCACGAACAGCACGGCCTCGGTGGTCGCCACCTCCTCGCGGAACCGGACCCAGGGCGCCGGCGGGGCGTCCGTCTCCAGATCGGGATCATAGAGCGGCAGGTCGCCGATCTCGATCAGTTCCAGCTCAAGCCCCGGCGCGGCGATGGTCTTCATCTCCAGGCCGATGGCGCGGGAATAGGATCCCTCACGCAGGCTGCCGACGATCAGGGCGACGCGGACGGGCATGGGAAGTCTCCGGGGTGAACGGGTTCAAGCCCAGCTTAACCGATCACGGTGGTCGGATGTTCCGCTTATCCCCCGAACAGGGCCGCCGCGAACGCCTCGCCCGCCGGCCCCGCCGACTTCGGCCCCAGCACGGCGCTGGCCGCCTGGCCGGACGCCAGCAACCGCCCGCCGACCGCCCGCACGTCCGCGACCGTCTGGGCTTCCAGCTGTTCGGTCATCGACAGGCTGGAGCGCGGGGCGCCGAAGATCAGGGTCTGGGCGGCGTTGCGGCCGGCCCGGCTCATCGGGTTCTCGTCCGACATCCACAGACCCGCCTTCATCACCGCCTTGGCCCGCGACAGTTCCTTTTCGGTCGGGCCGGCCTCGGCCATGGCCCGCACCTCGGCCGCCGCCACCTCGGCCAGTTCCTTCGCCCGATCCGCCGCCGCGCCCGCATAGATGCCCAGCACGCCCGTGTCCTCGTACGGCTCCTGATAGGCGTCGATGGCGTAGGCCAGGCCCCGCTCCTCGCGTGCACTCTGGAACAGGCGCGAGGCCATGCCCCCGCCCAGGATCTCGCCGAACAACCGCATGGCCGACAGGGCCGGATCGGTCGCCGAAAGCGCCGGAAGCTGGAACACCAGATTGGCTTGTTCGATCTTGCGCGTCAGCTTGGCGTGACCGCCCACGAAGGCAGCCGGCGCCGGCGCCTCGACAGGGGTCGCGACGGCGTCGCCGAACCAGCGCTCGGCTAACGCCAGCAGCTCGGTCTCGTCCACCGCGCCCGAGACCGACACCACCATCCGGTCGGGCGAATACAGCCGCGCGCGCCACGCCTCGACGCTGGCCTTGTCCGCCGGCTTCAGGCTGGCGATGGAGCCCAGGATCGGCCGACCCAGCGGCTGGCCGGTGAAGGCGCGGGTCTGGACCATCTCGAACACATGGTCGTCGGGCGTGTCGAAGGCCTCGGCGATCTCCTGGGCCACCACGTCCTTTTCACGCTCGATCTCGGCGGGGTCCAGGGTGGGGCGGAACACCAGGTCCGACAGCACCTGCATGGCAAGCGGCAGCGAGCCGTCCAGGCCGCGCACCTCGAAACTGGTCCGCTCATAGCCGGTGGAGGCGTTGATCGTGCCGCCCTCGGCCTCAATACGCTCGACGATCTCGCGCGCGGCCATGTCGCCGGCGCCCTTGAACACCAGATGTTCCAGCAGGTGCGACCAGCCGGAGCGATCCTCCGCCTCCCACCGCGCCCCGCCCTTGACGGTGACGACGACGGCTAAAGTCTTGAGCCCCGGCATGGGGTCGCAGATGACGCGGACGCCGTTGGACAGCGTGTGAAGGGAAGTCAGGACTTTATTCTTTCCTATCGCCTCGCACGCGGTGCGAGGCTGCTTGAGGAGCGTCTTTCTTGGTTCGACGTCGAAGCAGGGCCACATAGAAACCCACAAGCGCGATCGCCAGTCCGAACCATGTCATCGCATAGCCCAGATGGTTGTTCGAAAACGCTGCGGGCGGCGCGGACGGCCGAAGCGCCGCGAACTCGGGATTGACGGCGGTGACGGCGAACACGGCTTCGGGTCGCACCGGCCCCGTGACGTTCAGCGCCTTGGCCATGGCGGCGGTGTCGCGGGCGTAGAAGCGGCCGTCCCTCGGGGCGGGGCTCATAGCGCCCGGCTTGTCGAAGGTGCGGAACTCTCCGACCATCACCAGCGGCAGGGTGGTCTCCACCACGCGCGGCCGCGCGGTCACGCCGTCGCCGACGAAGCCCCGGTCGATCAGCAGGCTGAAATCCGCCCCCGCCGGTTTGCACGCCGAGATCAGCCGCACCCCCGCCTCGCCGTCATGGATGCTCTGCAGTTCGATGAAGGGCGCGCTGGCCAGGCCCGGACAGACCATCAGCGCCTTGCGGAACTCCAGATCGCCTTCCGTCAACACCTGATCCAGCGGCGCGGGCGGTTTCGCCGCCGCCACATCGGCCGCCGCGATCAGGCCTTCCTTCCACTTCAGCCGCTCGACCTGCCATACGCCCAGGCCGATCAGCAGGATCAGGGCCAGGACCGTCAGCACGGTCAGTATCCAGGGAAAACGCTTCATCGCTGATTCCGGTATTGCAGCCCGATCATCAGCCCCCGTCCCGGCCGCATCAAGGCCAGCGACAGGGCGACCACCAAGGGCAGCCAGACGATCAGATGCAGCCACATGGGCGGATGATATTTGATCTCGACGAACAGGGCCGAGAACCCGACGATAAAGCCGGCGATCTGCATGATGAAGCTGGCGGGGCCGTCGCCTGTCTGGATGGTCGAATAGTCCAGGCCGCACGCCTCGCAGGCCGGTCGCACCTTCAGAAAGCCCGCGAACAGCGCGCCCTGCCCGCATCGGGGACAGCGCCCGCGCAGGGCCGCGCGAACCGGCGTATCGGAAACGACGACGGCGCGGGACGATCCCTCGTCCCGCGCCGTCTTGAGGTCTTCAGGACCGTCTTGGATCAACCGAAGACGACATAGACGAAGGCGAACAGGAACAGCCAGACCACGTCCACGAAGTGCCAGTACCAGGCCGCCGCCTCGAAGCCGAAATGCTTCTGCGGGGTGAAGTCGCCGGCCAGCAGGCGGATCAGGCAGACCGCCAGGAAGATGGTGCCGATCAGGACGTGGAAGCCGTGGAAGCCGGTCGCCATGAAGAAGATCGAACCATACAGGCCCGAGTTGATCGCCTCTTCGTTGAAGAACAGGTGCTCGTGCAGGATGTGGTGATACTCATAGGCTTGGACGCAGGTGAAGATCACGCCCAGCGCCACGGTGATGCCCAGGGCGATCTTGGCGCCCTTGCGGTCGCCGACCTGGATCGCGTGGTGCGCCCAGGTGACGGTGCAGCCGCTCAGCAGCAGGGTCACGGTGTTCAGAAGCGGCAGCTGCCAGGGGCTCAGGACCTCGACGCCCTGGGGCGGCCAGGTCGACCAGGCCTTGGCGGTGTCGGCCCAGGTCCCGACTTCCGGCGTCAGCGCCCGCGATTCATGGAACAGGGCCATGTCGAAGAACATCCAGAAGAAGGCGACGAAGAACATCACCTCCGACGCGATGAACAGGATCATGCCGTAACGCAGGCCGATGGACACGACCGGCGTATGGTCGCCCGCCTTGGATTCCTTGATCACGTCGGCCCACCAGCCGAAGGCCGAGATCAGCACGCCCGCCAGACCGGCGAAGAAGACGCCCGACTTGCCCTCGGCCAGGAAGTTGGCGGCGATCGGACCGTTCTCGGCCGGGGCCAGACCCTTCATCCAGATCACCGCGCCGATGAACATGATGGTCGCCGCAACGGACGATAGCAGCGGCCAGGGGCTGGGCGGCACCAGATGGTAGTCGTGCTGCGGAGTGGCGTGGGCGTCAGCCATGTATCGCGTCTCTTCGTCGGCCAGAGTCGGTTGTTATAGCGGCTATAGCGTCCCCATTTGTCCGACGCCAGAGCCACGCCGTGTTTCGGCCTTGTTCGAAACCGCGAACGTCTCTCAAGCTCCCCGCGCGGGCGGATTGGCGGGATCGTCGGAAGCCGAACCCACGCCGCCGCCCATGCCCATTCCTCCGCCCATACCGCCCCCCATACCGCCGCCGCCGCCTCCCCCGCCGCCAGTCCCGCCGCCCCGGCCTCCGCTCGACGACGGCCGTGTCGGTCCTTGCAGCGGAATGTCCGCCCCGGTCGGAACCGGCGCCAGGTCCAGCGCCTGGCGAATGAAGTCACGCAACGACACCACCAGCTCATGTGTTCGCACCGGCCGCCCGGCGACCAGCTCGCGCGCCGCCTGTTGCGCCAGCCGCACCTGATCCTCCGTCCCCAGCAGGATGATGTCAGCCAGCGACGCCTCCACCGCGTCGCGGATGCGCCGGGTGCGGTCGGATCCCGCCGCCGTTTCGGCGCTCAGATCCAGCCCCGCCTCGCCGTCCGACGCATTGCGGCGGCTCAGATCGCGCTTGTGCGTCGGATCGACGGTCAGGTCGCCGGTGAACGACCCGCCCAGAACCTTGTAGGCCGCGATCAGCGTCTTGAGCCGTTCGTTGATCTGGCGGTTCATCCGCTCACGCCGCTGCTGGATGGTGAACATCATCACCAGCCGTATGCCCATGCCGATCAGGGTGACCAGCGCCAGCCCCAGCAGGGTGAGCAGCAGGCTGTGCCAGTTGGTGAAGTCCAGACCGCGCAAATCCCGTCTCCGTCAGTTCGCCGTGCAGGCTGCACGCTGGAACGGAACGCGCGCCGACGCAAACAGCCCATCCCTCATTCCGTCACCCTCGGGCTCGTCCCGAGGGCCCACGGCGGGTGCAGTCTCTGACATGGAGGGTTGCCCACAGGCGGCGGCCCAGCGGCGATATGGAGCCTCGTCAACGGTGGGCCCTCGGGACAAGCCCGAGGGTGACGGCGGTGACTATTGCGCCTTCAACGCTGCGAACGCCTTGGCCGAAAACGCCGACAGCGGTTGGGGCAGGTCGTCGAGGTCGAACCAGCCGATCTCCGACAGCTTGTCCGGTTCGGTCAGCGTCGCCTCGCCGGTGAAGTCGCGCGTGACATAGATCAGCGACACCCAGTGCTGGCCGTCGGCGGGGATGACCTCTTCGGCCACGCACAGGAAGTCGACGGCGCCGATCTTGAGCCCGCTCTCCTCCTCGGCCTCGCGGCGCGCGGCGATGTCGGAGGTTTCCATCAGGTCGATCTTGCCGCCGACGATGTTCCAGAACCCGGCCTCGGGCGCCTTCAGCCGCTTGCACAGCAGCACCCGCCCGTCGGCCCGCTGGATCACCAGCCCGCAGCCGACGCCCGGAAAGTCCACGCCGGGCTTGCTCACGCCTTGGGTGCATCCACGGACGGATAGAAGGTGTAGCTCAGGGTGATGTCGCGCGCGCCCTTGGCCTCGCGGTCGGTGGCCAGTTCGGGGGCGATGAAATACTGCATCGGGAACTGACGCGTCTCGCCGGCCGCCAGCGTCTGATCGGTGAAGCAGAAGCATTGCAGCTTCTGGAAATATGGCCCCGTCTGTTCGGGCGAGACGTTGTAGCTGGCCCGCACCTGGATCGGCTTGTCCGAGGTGTTGGTCACGTCGAAATAGGCCAGGCCCGTCTCGCCGATTCGCACGCGCTGCGTCGACTGTTCGGCCTTGAAGGTCATCGGCAGGCCGCGGACATTGGTGTCGAACCGCACCAGCACCGTCTCGTCCAGCACGATGTCCGAGGCCTTGTCGGCCTTCATCGTCGTGCCGCCGAAGCCGGTGACCTGGCAGAACATCCGGTACAGCGGCACCGCCGCGAACGCCGCCCCCGTCATCCCCATCACGCCGAAGACGCAGACGATGGCGATCAGATTCTTGCGGTTCGCGTTCATTGCGCCGTGGTCCCCGTCGCCGCCTCCAGCAGCGCCCGCTCGCTCGCCTGGTTCTGCTGCAGCCGCAGAACGGTGGTGGTGAAGACCAGGACGATGAAGGCGACCAGAGCCGCCGCGATCCAGGCGTTGCGACGCTTGCGCGCGCGAAGTTCCTCAGGCGTCAGACGCATGGTTTTACGCTCCCAGACCGGACAAGGCCTCGACCAGAAGGGCCGAGAACAGGGCCATCAGATAGAGGATGGAAAAGGCGAACAGGTCTCGCGCCGGTTTGGCCTGGGCGCGCACATCATACAATGCGGCCTCGCGTCCCACGGCCTCGGCCTTGTCGGGTTCGTCGCCCGCGCGCGAACGATACAGGCGCAGCGCCAGCCCCAGGAAGCCCAGGCCGCCGGCCACCGACACGACCAGATAGATCAGCCCGCCCAGACCCACGAAGGCGGGCGCAATGGCGACCGGCACGAAGACCAGGGTGTAGAGCAGTATCTGCAACCGCGTGGACTTCGCACCCTTCGCCACCGGCATCATCGGAATGCCCGCCTTGGCGTAGTCGCCGGCCGAATACAGCGCCAGCGCCCAGCTGTGCGGCGGGGTCCACAGGAAGATGATGGCGAACAAGAGCCAGGCCTGCCACGGCGCCTGGCCCGTCGCCGCCGCCCAGCCGATCACCGGCGGAAAGGCGCCCGCCGCCCCGCCGATGACGATGTTCTGGGGCGTCCTGCGCTTCAGCAGCAGGGTGTAGAAGCCGGCGTAATAGACGATGGTCATGGCCAGCAGACCGGCCGCCAGCCAGTTCGCATTCATCCCCAGCAGCATGACCGAGAACAGGCTCAGGATGACGCCGAACGCCATGGCGTCGTTCTTCTTGACCCGCCCCGCCGCCACCGGCCGCCCGCGCGTGCGCCGCATCAGGGCGTCGGTCTCGCCTTCCAGCGCCATGTTCAGGGCGCCCGCCGCGCCCGCGCCCACGGCGATGCACAGCACGGCGATGGCCGCGACCAGCGGATTGATCGACCCCGGCGCCACCACCAGGCCCGTCGCGGCGGTGAACACCACCAGCGACATGACGCGTGGCTTGAGCAGCTGGAAGAAATCCTCCGGCTGGGCGGTCGAGATGGTGGGTGTGTTGAGGTCTGTCGGGGTCACGATGGTCATCTTCTACACCGTCACCCTCGGGCTTGTCCCGAGGGTCTAGAGCGAAATCGGTTGAGTTGGACGAAGTCGAGCTCGGCTCAGATTTCGCTTCAGCATAAATCTGGAGCCTGATTCACGGCATCTGCGGAATCGCGAAGCGATTCCACCTCAGCCGATCAGGCTCTAGGTCTCCGAGATACGAAAAGGGCCTCGAACATTCCGCCCGAGGCCCTTCGCAGTCTTTTGAATCCGCTTCCGCCGTGGGCCCTCGGGACAAGCCCGAGGGTGACGGGAGGGGTTTTTAGTGTTCGTCGCCCTTGACCACCGGCAGCTCGTTGAACTGGTGCGTCGGGGGCGGCGAGGACAGGGTCCACTCCAGGGTCGTGGCGCCTTCGCCCCACGGGTTGGCGACGCCCGGACGACGACGGATCGCCGCCTCGGCCAGCATGATCAGGAAGATCAGCACGCCGAAGGCCGTGATCGCATAGCCGATCGACGACACCTGGTTCCACAGGGTGTAGGCGTCCGGATAGTCGATGTAGCGACGCGGCATACCCTGCAGACCCAGGAAGTGCTGCGGGAAGAACACCAGGTTCACGCCCACGAACATGATCCAGAAGTGGGTCGCGCCCAGGAACTCGTTGTACTTCACGCCGAACATCTTCTCGAACCAGTAGTAGAAGCCCGCAAAGATCGCGAAGACGGCGCCCAGCGACAGGACGTAGTGGAAGTGGGCCACCACGTAATAGGTGTCGTGCAGGCTGTAATCGATGCCGGCGTTGGACAGGACCACGCCGGTCACGCCGCCGACGGTGAACAGGAAGATGAAGCCGATCGCCCACAGCATGGGCGTCTTGAAGCTGATGGACCCGCCCCACATGGTGGCGATCCAGCTGAAGATCTTCACGCCCGTCGGCACCGCGATGATCATGGTGGCGGCGATGAAATAGGCGCGCAGATTGATGCTCATGCCGACCGTGTACATGTGGTGCGCCCACACGATGAAGCCGACGAAGCCAATGGCCACCATGGCGTAGGCCATGGCCAGATAGCCGAACACGGGCTTGCGGCTGAAGGTCGAGACGATGTGGCTGATGATGCCGAAGCCCGGCAGGATCAGGATGTACACTTCCGGGTGGCCGAAGAACCAGAACAGGTGCTGGTACATGACCGGATCGCCGCCGCCGGCGGGATCGAAGAAGTGGGTGCCGAAGTTGCGGTCCGTCAGCAGCATGGTGATGGCGCCGGCCAGAACGGGCAGGCTCAGCAGCAGCAGGAAGGCGGTGATCAGCACCGACCAGGCGAACAGCGGCATCCGGTGGATCGTCATGCCCGGCGCGCGCATGTTCAGGATGGTGGTGATGAAGTTGATCGCGCCCAGGATCGAGCTGGCGCCCGCGACGTGCAGGGCGAAGATGGCCAGGTCGAAGGCCGGCCCGACGTGGCCCGTGGTCGACAGCGGCGGATAGGCCGTCCAGCCCCCGCCGAAGCCCTTGCCCGGTCCCCCGTCGACGAACATCGACAGGACCAGCAGGCACCATGCGGCCACCAGCAGCCAGAACGAGATGTTGTTCATGCGCGGGAAGGCCATGTCCGGCGCGCCGATCATGATCGGCACGAACCAGTTGCCGAAGCCGCCGATCATGGCGGGCATGACCATGAAGAAGATCATGATCAGGGCGTGGGCCGTTACGGTGACATTGTAGCCGTGCTTGGACTGCTCCACGAGACCCAGCAGCTGGATCGACGAGCCTTCCCGGAACAGCTGGATGCCCGGCTCGGCCAGTTCCCAACGGATCAGGCCCGACAGGGCGCCGCCCACGATGCCCGCCATGATGGCGAACATCAGATACAGGGTGCCGATGTCCTTGTGGTTGGTGGACAGGAACCAGCGGGTGAAGAAGCCCACCTTGTGGTCGTCGTGGTGATGGTGGTCGTGAGCGTGACCGAGGTCGGTCGCGTCGCGGGTTACGATAGCGTCAGCCATATGTCTGTTCGCCTCTTACTGGGCGGCCGGCGCGGCGGGCGCCGCGGCGGGAACGGGTTGGTCAGCGGTGGCGCCGACGGGTGCGGCGGCCGGAGCGGCCTCGGCGGCTTCACCGGCGGCGGGCGCCCCGACGGCCGGAGTGACTGCCGGAGCGGCGGCCGGCGCGGGCTCTGCGACCTTCGGGGTCATCGAGCCGCCCTTGGAGGCGATCCACTGTTCGAACTGGGCCTGGGTCACGACCCGGATTTCCAGCGGCATGAAGGCGTGATCGACACCGCACAGTTCCGAGCACTGGCCATAGAAGACGCCGGTGCGCTCGGCCTTGAACCAAGTGGTGTTGATCCGGCCGGGAACGGCGTCGGTCTTCAGGCCGAACGCCGGCAGGGCGACGGCGTGAATGACGTCGGAAGCGGTGATGACCAGTTGCACGGTCTTGCCGACCGGCACGACCATCGGCTCGGTCGCGGCTAAGCGATACGGCACGCCCTTGGCCTTGGCTTCCTCTTCCGGGAGCATGTTGGAGATGTATTCGGCGACGCCCTGGTCCGGGTACTCATAGGCCCAGTTCCACTGGTTGCCGGTCACCTTCACCGTCACGTCCGGCGTCGGCATGTCGTGATAGGCGAACAGCAGGCGGAACGAGAACAGGGAGATGAAGACCAGGATCACCACCGGCAGCACGGTCCAGATGATCTCGACCGTGGTGTTGTGGCTCCAGCGCGCAGGCGTCGGATTGGACTTCTTGTTGTAGCGGAACACGATCCACGCCAGCAGGCCCAGCACCAGCAAGGTGATGGCCGTGATGATCGGCATCAGGATCACGTCGTGGAAGAAGTGCGCATCATGCTTCAGCGGCGACGCGGCCGGCTGCAAGCCGATGCCGCCCGGCGTCGGCTGGCCCATCAGGTCCTGCGCCCACGTCGGCGACGCGGCGAACATCGCCAGTCCGGCGCCCAGAACGATCGAAGACGCAGAAGCCGAAGCTCCTTTGAGCGTCCCTAGGGCTCGCTTGCCCATCCCCATACGAGACTTCCCCATAAAACCGTTTTGCAGCAGATACTTGCGAATGGCTCGCAAGAGATCACGCTGGCGCGATTCCCACGCCCGGCGATGTCGGTCACCTATCGGATCGCTTTCCGCTTGCCAAGCGATCAACGCCACAGAGGCCGCAAAGCCGCCGTCAACAGGCCTCGATTAAATCGCTGTCATGTTTCGCCAGCTACCTTGCATCAACAGATACCTTGCCGTAGTCAATGGTCATCAACAGGAGAGCCGAGGTGCCTGAAACCATCGAGATACAGCTGAAGAAGGGAGTGCTTGGGCTTTGCGTCCTGGCGCTTCTGAACCGGGCGGACAGCTACGCCTACGAGATCGCCAGCCGCCTGTCGGACGCGATCGATATGGGGGAAGGAACCATCTACCCCCTGATGCGCCGCATGCAGTCCGACGGACAGGTGGAGACCTATCTGGTCGAATCCTCCGCCGGGCCTTCACGCAAATACTATCGACTGACCGAAGCGGGCCGGGGGGCCCTCGCCGCCCAGACTGCCGAATGGTCCGCCTTCACCAAGGCCGTCGACGCCGTCGTGGCGAACGACGCCGATCAGGGAGCCGCACAATGACGCGCGCCGAGTTCATCGATCGTCTGAAGGAAGGCCTCGTCGGCCTGCCGACCGCGACCGCCAACGACATCATCGCCGACTATCAAACCCATTTCGACGACGGCATCGCCGCCGGCCGGACCGAGGCCGAAGTCGCGACCGCGCTAGGTGATCCGATCCGCCTGGCCCGCGAGCTGAAGGCCGAGGCCGGCATCCAGCGCTGGCATCAGGAGAAGAATCCCTCCGCCGCCGCCGCCGCCGTCTTCGCGGTCCTGGGTCTGGGGGCGCTCGACATCCTGATCCTGCTGCCCCTGCTGATGGGCGTGGTCGGGACCGTGTTCGGCTTCTTCATCGCCGCCATCGCCCTGTTCATCTGCGGCGGCGTGATCATGGTCGCCGGACCCTTCGCCGGCTTCCCCGGCGGACCGTTCGCGGCGATTCTGATGGGTCTGGGCCTGATGGCCGGCTCCGTCTTCATCGGCGCCCTGCTGGCCATCTTCACCATCTGGCTGGTCAACGGCGTCGTCTGGTTCGCCCGCCTGCACTATCGCCTGCTGAAGCCGGCGCTGGAGTCTTCGCCCACTCAATCCACGCCTGTTTCGGGAGTTTCGGCATGATCCGCACCCTGTTCATCATCGCCGGCGCCGCCCTGGTGCTGTGCCTGGTCACCGTCGGCGGCGCCCTCGCCATCGGCGGCCACGACCTCCAGCGCCACGGCTGGGCCTGGACCTTCAAGGACGACAATGGCGAGAGCGTCCGCTTCGAGCGGGTCAAGGGCGGTGGGACCGACGACCTCGGTCCCCTCACCACCCGCACCATTCCCTGGACCGGCGGCGAGAGCCTGACCGTCGATTCCAGCATCGACGTCGAATACATCCAGGGCGATGCGAACACCGTCGTCATCACCGGGCCCAAGGGTCTGACCGACCGGGTCCGCCTGGTCGATGGCCGGCTTGACCTGGGCGACGGCGACGAGCGGGTCGTGTTCGGCTGGAGCAGCGGCAACTTCACCGCACGCTCCGAGCGCGACGAGCTGAAGGTCGTGATCACCGCCCCGAAGGTGAACCGCTTCAACGCCAACGGTTCGGGCGATCTGCTGATCAACGCCTATGACCAGCCGTCGCTGGCGTTGGACATCGCCGGCTCGGCCGAGGTCACGGCCTCGGGCCGCACCGACGACCTGAAGGTGGACATCGCCGGGTCGGGCGACGCCTCCCTGGGCGACCTGACCACCCGCGACGCCTCGGTGGACATCGCCGGCTCAGGCGACGCCCGCATCGCCCCGTCGGGCCAGGTCAAGGTCGTCATCGCCGGCTCCGGCGACGTCGCCCTGGCCACCCGCGCCGCCAATGTGAACAGCACCATCACCGGCTCGGGCGAGGTGTATCAGGACTGATCGGCTTCAAGCCGTCGAACCGATAAGGGGGCTGGTCGAACCAGCCCCCTTTTTGTTTGGTCATTCTTGTCCTTTGAGGAAAGCTGTTCGCGAAGGCGTCTGGCCCGATTTTCTACGACTTTAGTCGATTGGCCTTGTCCCGCATTGTGGTGCAAACCAAGGGCGAGGGCCGCAGCCAGCCGGCCGGGAGAGGGATCTGTCGTGGGCAAACTCAGCACACCCATAATTTTCGGCGCCATCGCCATTCTGGGGGCCGTGTCCCTCGGTGTCATCGCCCTGCATCAGGGCGAGAGCATCAGTGCGGTCTGGATGGTGGTCGCCGCCGTCTGCACCTACGCCATCGCCTATCGGTTCTACGCCCGCTTCCTGGCCAACAAGGTGCTGAAGCTGGAGCCTGCGCGCCTGACGCCGGCCATGCGCCGCAACGACGGGCTGGACTATGTGCCGACGCCCCGCAACGTCCTGTTCGGTCACCACTTCGCCGCCATCGCCGGCGCGGGGCCGCTGGTCGGGCCGGTGCTGGCCGCCCAGATGGGCTATCTGCCCGGCGTGCTGTGGATCCTGGTCGGCGTGGTTCTGGCGGGCGCGGTGCAGGACATGATCGTCCTGTTCATGTCCACGCGTCGCGACGGCAAATCCCTCGGAGATATGATCCGCACCGAGATGGGCACCATCCCCGGCATCATCGCCCAAGTCGGCGTCCTGATGATCATGGTCATCATCCTGGCCGTTCTGGCCCTGGTCGTGGTCAAGGCCCTGGCCGAGAGCCCCTGGGGCACCTTCACCGTCGCCGCCACCATCCCCATCGCCATCTTCATGGGCCTGTACACCCGCTATCTACGGCCCGGCCGCGTGGGCGAGATTTCGGTCATCGGCGTCGTCCTGCTGATCCTGGCCATCATCGGCGGCGGCCATGTCGCGGCCGACCCGTTCTGGGGTCCGGCCTTCACCCTGACCGGCCCGACCCTGGCCATCCTGATGATGGTCTATGGCTTCATCGCCTCGGTCATTCCGGTCTGGCTGCTGCTGGCGCCGCGCGACTATCTGTCGACCTTCCTGAAGATCGGCGCCATCGTGGCCCTGGCCATCGGCATCCTGATCGTGCGTCCGCACCTGCAGATGCCGGCCGTCACCCCCTTCATCGACGGCACCGGCCCGGTCTTCGCGGGTGCCCTGTTCCCCTTCCTGTTCATCACCATTGCTTGCGGAGCGGTCTCAGGCTTCCACGCCCTGATCTCGTCGGGCACCACGCCCAAGCTGCTGGAGAACGAGAACCAGATCCCGCTGATCGGCTATGGCGCCATGCTGTGCGAAAGCTTCGTCGCCGTCATGGCCCTGATCGCCGCCACGGTCCTGGACCCGGCGGTCTATTTCGCCATGAACAGCCCGGTCGCCCTCATCGGCAACGATGCGGTCTCGGCCGCCGCCGCGGTCGCCCAGTGGGGCTTCCACATCACGCCCGGAGAGCTTGAGCAACTGGCCCGAGACGTGGGCGAGAACTCGATCCTGTCACGCGCGGGCGGCGCCCCGACCCTGGCGGTCGGCATGGCCCACATCCTGTCCAGCGTCATCGGCGGCCAGGCCATGATGGCCTTCTGGTATCACTTCGCCATCCTGTTCGAGGCCCTGTTCATCCTGACCACGGTCGACGCCGGCACCCGCGTCTGCCGCTTCATGATCCAGGACCTGCTGGGCGTCGCCGTGCCCAAGATGCGCGAGACCAAGTCGTGGAGCGCCAACGTCGTCGCCACGGCCCTGACGGTCGGTCTGTGGGGCTACTTCCTCTACACCGGCGTTGTCGATCCGCTGGGCGGCATCAACAGCCTGTGGCCCCTGTTCGGCATCGCCAACCAGATGCTGGCCGCCGTCGCCCTGATCCTCGGCACCGTCGTCCTGTTCAAGATGAAGCGCGAGAGATACGCCTGGGTCACCATGGTTCCGGCGACCTGGCTGTTGATCTGCACCCTGACGGCCGGCTTGCAGAAGCTGTTCCACCC
Source organism: Brevundimonas sp. PWP3-1b1 (assembly GCF_049896065.1). Taxonomy (NCBI): domain Bacteria; kingdom Pseudomonadati; phylum Pseudomonadota; class Alphaproteobacteria; order Caulobacterales; family Caulobacteraceae; genus Brevundimonas; species Brevundimonas sp. PWP3-1b1. The sequence continues at coordinate 2,328,052 of NZ_JAFCTO010000001.1, forward strand.
CGAGGTCCGCATCGGCTTCCTGGCCCACGCCCGCAGGTATCAGGAGGCCTTGGGCGCCGGCGAGCTGATCGCCCCGGCCAAGAGCGTCGGCGACATGCACCGCATCATCGTCAACGACTACGTCAACTCGACGCTGACGGCGGGCTTCCTGTTCGTGGTCGTCACCATGGTGATCTACGGCGTGCTGGCGTGCCGCAAGGCCTACCGCAACAACCGGCCGACCGTGCGCGAATATCCCGAAGCGCACGACCTGACGCCGGCCGACGAAGCCGCGGACATCGCCCGTGCCTAACCCCTCGAACGAGGACCTGCTCTGCCTGTGCCGCGACACCGCCCTGCGGTGGGGTCGCGGCGTCAGGCGCACGGCGGGCGCCATGATCGGCCAGCCGGATTATGACGCCTACGTCGCCCATGCGACCGCGACCCACGCCGACCAGCCGCCGCTGGACAAGACGGCCTTCTTCCGTCTGCACGAACAGCGCCGTTTTGGCGGGGCCGGCGGCTTCAAATGCTGCTGATCTAGATGCCGCTGGCGGCGGTGTCCGTCCGAGCCCGATCCTCCGCCTGAAGCGCCGCGATGGCGGCCTCCAGCGCGGGGTCGTCGCCGGCGCGGCGCTGGGCCACGCTGCGGGGCGCGGCGATGTCGGGCGTGACGCCCCGCTTTTCCAGCCGCATGCCGCCCGAGGTCACGAAATCGGCTCGGCTGAGCGTCAGTTTCCCACCGTCGGGCAGATTGGTCTCCTGCGCGATCAGCACAGATCCCCCCGTCTTCTCGCCCACCACGATCCCGCGACGCGCCTCCTGCAAGGCGGCAGGCGTCAGTTCCGCCGCGCTTCGGCTGCCCTGGTCCACCAGCACCGCGACGTCATTGGCCAGGGGATCGCGCCGGTCGCCGCAGTCGCCCGCCGCCCTCAGCACCACCGCCCGGCCGCTGCGCCCCCTCCGCGTGGCCCAGGCCTGATTGGCGGGCAGGAAACAGGTCAGGACGGCCTCCGCCTCCATCAAACGCCCCCCCGGATTGCCGCGCAGGTCCAGCACCACATCGACATCGGCCGGCAAACCTTCCAGCTCGCTGCCCATCCAGGCGCCCAGCCCCTTGTCGAACTGCTCGACCCGCAGCACCAGCACGCCCGGCCGCGACTTGTCCGCCGTGAACGGCTCGACCGCGTCCATTACGCGCGGCGTCAGGGCGGTCTCGTGCCGCTGACCCGTCTCGTCCGTCAGGACCAGCTGCACCGGCTGTCCTTCGTGCGTCTCGACATCCGGCCCCCAGGGCCGACCGTCGACCGAGTTCAGCGACCAGCCCAGTTGCACCCCCGCCTCCTCGGCCGGCGAACCGGGCCGGATGCGTTCGATGGTCCAGTCGTCGGGCGTCTCGCCCCGCATCAGGGTCAGCCCCATCACGGCCCGCCGCGCGAACTGAGCCTCCTGGCGGCGCACGGCGGCCGGGGGGCTGGCGGCCGCATGGCCGTCGTCCAGCAGGTCCAGCATCTCGTTGATGACCCGGTACAGCCCCCGCTCGTCGGTCGCCACCAGGGCCTGGGGCCGGAACTGCGCCCGCGCCGCGTTCCAGTCCACGCCGTGCAGGGTCGGGTCGTAATAGCCGCGCCGGACCTCGCTCCACACCCGGTCGAACACCCGCTGGTTCAGACGGACGCGGTCTCGCGTCTGGGGCGCCGATACGGACTGGATCGACAGGGCCGAGCCGGCCGGCTGGGCCATCGCCGGGCCGTTCAACGGCAGGCCGAGCAACAAGAGGCTGAAAAGCCGGGCGGAAACTCTGACGCGCATGGACGGCATCTGAGGCCAGACGCCCCTTTGGCTCAAGTCACGACTGCGCGTTATTGGCGCGTCATTCCGGCACCCGCGCCCCGTCCCAGGCGAAGACCCCGCCGCTGTCGGCCGGCGTCAGGCCCGACAGAACCGCCAGCAGCCGCTCGGCGGAATGGTCGGCGGTGAACAGCCGCCCCTCGGCCACCCCCTTCTGGAACGGCGCGCTCAGCCCCGTATCCACCGTGCCGGGATGCAGGCCGGCGATCACCGCCTTCGGGTGGCTGCGCCCCATCTCGACAGCCAGATTGCGCAGGATCATGTTCAGCGCCGCCTTGGATGCGCGATAGGCGTGCCAGCCGCCCAGCCGGTTGTCGCCTATCGACCCCACCCGCGCCGACAGGGCCGCGAACACCGCCCGCCGATCCCGCGGCATCAGCGGCAGCAGGTGTTTGGCCGCCAGCGCCGGCCCGACCGCATTGATTCGGTAGTCCCGCAGCATGTGATCGGCATCGAGCTGGCGTAAGGACCGCTCCGGCTGAAACCCGTCGTGCAGCACGCCGGTCGCCAGCACGATCAAGGTCGGCGCCGGCCCCTGGCCGATCCGTTCGGCGGCGCGGACCAGACCGGCCTCGTCCTCCAGATCGGCCGCCAGGCCTTGCGCGCCCGCCACATCAGCGCCCGACCGCGACACGGCCCAGACCGTCTCGAACGCGCCGCTCGCCAAAATCTGCTCGACCATCGCCCGGCCGATGCCGCCCGTCGCACCGATCACCACAGCCGATCCGTTCATCGCGTCTCCCCTCCTGGTTCGTCCCATGATAGGGGCGCGGCATGAGCATCACCACGGTCGGCCTCGATGCCGACGACACCCTCTGGCACAACGAGACGATCTTCCGCCTGACCCATGCGCGGTTCGTCGATCTTCTGGCCGACCACGGCGACGAACCGACCATCGAGGCGCGTCTCGCCGAGACCGAACAACGCAATCTGCGTCTCTACGGTTACGGCATCAAGGGCTTCACCCTGTCGATGATCGAGACGGCGATGGAGCTGACGAACGGCGAGGCCCCGCCCCATGTCGTGCGCGAAATCCTGGGCGCCGGCCGCGAGATGCTGGCCCACCCGGTCGAGACCCTGCCCGGCGTGGACGAGGTCGTCGCCGAACTGTCCGAGAAATACCGCCTCGTCCTGATCACCAAGGGCGACCTCTTGGACCAAGAACGCAAGCTGGCCGCCTCGGGCCTGGGCGACCGTTTCAGCGCCGTCGAGATCGTCTCCGAAAAGGACCGCACGACCTACGACCGCATCTTCACCCGCCACGGCACCGGCGCCGTCGAGGCCGTCATGGCCGGCAACTCCATGAAGTCCGACGTCCTGCCCGCCATCGCCGCCGGCGCCTTCGGCGTCCACATCCCCTACCACGTCACCTGGGCCCACGAACTGGCCGACGCACCCGTGAACGAGCCCCGCTACGTCTTCCTGGCCCGCATCGGCGAACTGCCCGACTGGATCGCGGCGATCGCGGATCAGACGTAGCCGAGCAGCGCCCGCAGACCCGGCGCGTGAAAGTCCACGAGAGCCTTTTGCGTCGGTGAAAGCTCCGCAGGGAAGGTGATGGCTTTGGCCGGCTTGAGGTTTTCCCGGGCCGTGCGGCTATAGCGCCGGTCTGCGCCAATGACGGCCCTCTCGCGCCAGTCGTCGGGTCGCTCGATCCCGCAAGCCTTGAACAGCTCGGCGAACAAGATGTCAGCCTGCGGCGAGTCGATGGACTGAATGGCGCCCAGCAGATCCTCGTACCGGATGAGATGCACGCCCGTACCCAGCCAGGCGGCCGCATTGTGCATGAAGATATCGATCAGGCCAGGCGACTTCTGATGGATGCCGAAGATCATCATGTTGATCAGGGCGTCGGCTGAGAACACGCCGGATTTCAGGTGTGCGATATTGTCCTGCTGAAACTCCTCGGACACGAAGAAGCGCGCCCGCGCCAGCACCCAGTCGTAGGGATCGCGCACCATCAGAACGTGCCGCGCCGTCCGCACATTGGCGTAGGATTGGTCGCTGAACAGCAGGTGTGCTGCACTTATCATCGGCGCATGCGGATTGAAGGCGTCCAGGTGCAGATGCATGTTCGGCACCTGAACGAAGTCGGCCTTGTAGTGCTGTTCGACGGGGACGAACATCCGCATGATGTTGCGCAACAGATGCGTGCCGCCCTTGGGCACGCTGTTGAGCATGACCGGCTGTTTCAACGGCTGCTGCGAAAACCGGACGACCTGTTCGTCGAGGGTGTCGGGGATACCGCCGATACGGGCCATGTCCAGATCTCTTACGTTGTCGCACATGAGAACGGGGCGGCGGATCGCTCCGCCGCCCCGTGACGTCTTTGCCGGATTGCGACCTTAGAAGGTCTTGCTCACCCGAAGGAAGCCCCGACGACCATAGAAGGCTTCGGTGTACTGCGATCCGAAGACCGAGTTGCCCTGAACGGTCGTGGCGAACGAACTCGCCGCCGGCGGCAGTTCGTCGAACACGTTCGACACCCCGCCGCTGACCCGCCAGCCGTTGTCGCTGTCGTAGCTCAACGAGACGCTGTGGAAGCTGGTGAACTCAGCCACGGCCTTCACCTCGACCCGACGACCGTCGATGGTTTCGAACAGGTCGCCGTTGTCGTCGATGTAGTCGAAGCGGCTGTCCTGGTTTCCGATCCAGTCAAAGCCCCAGAACGCGGTCCACGGACCATGCGCCAGGCTGGCGTTGATGTTGCCGACCAGTTCCGGATTGCCGATGCGGCCCAGCGGATTGACCGGTGCATCCTCGAACAACGCGGTCCGATCTTCCAGGGTCCAGGTCGTCTGGCTGTCCAGAGTCAGTTCGCCCCACGGCGTGTCGGTGATGTAGCGAACAGTGAAGTCCAGTCCGCGGTTGGTTTGTTCGGCGACGTTCAGATACGAATCGCGCACCTGAATGATGCCGCTGGAGTTCACGTCGCGATCGAACTGGTTGCAGATCGGATCGGTCGGGAAGTTGTCGGAGGTGTAGCAGGCATTGAGAATGCCCGCCGCGCCAAGGTTACGAACCTCGTCCTTGATCTCGATTTCGAAGTAATCCACCGCCAGGCTCAGACCGCTGTTGGGCGGCGTGAGGACCACACCCAGAACCGTGGCCTTGGAGGTTTCAGGCTCCAGAACGCCCAGACCGCCGCCGGTCACAATTGTCGCCGAAGACGGCGCGCCTGCGTAAGCCCCATCGACCCCGCCGCCCGGCCCCGCGGCGCTGGTGCAATTGTTATAGACCTGCTGCGAGACGGAACCGTCCGCGAGCCTGTTGTCCAGGTTCAAGCAGGGGTCGATGGAGCGTTGCGCCAGGAAGCTAGTCTGATCGGCCAGATAAAGTTCGAACAGCGCAGGCGCGCGGAACGAGGTGCCGTGCGATGCGCGGAACCTGATGCCGTCCATCAGCTCCCAGTTCAGCCCGACCTTGTAGGTGGTGGCGCTGCCCGACGTCTTGGTGTCGGTGTAGCGGCTTGAGAGAGACAGATCGAGTTCACGCGCAAACGGCACATTCTTCAGAAGCGGCACCGCCAATTCGGCATAGACTTCGCGGGTCTCGTCCGAGCCTGCGGTGATGCCCGAGCCGGAAAGGCCCCAGCTGTTGTCCGCCAGTGTGACTGCGCCCGGCGTGTCGTTGATCTCGTCACGACGAATATGGAAGCCCAGCGCGAGGCCGAGAGGACCCGCAGGCAGTTCCATCAGGTCACCCCCGATGAAGCCTTCGACATAAGTCTGTTCGTAAAGGGTGTTGCCCGTCTCAGTGTCGAACAGGAAGGCGCGCTCTTCGTCCGTCAGGCGACCTGCCAGGAAGTCTGGATCGGTGAAATCGACGTCGATGCATGGACGCCCGCTGATCGGCAAATTCGACCCGACACAGCTCGATGTCTTGAAGCTGGTCGAGTCCACTGCATCCTGAAGGATGACGTCGGAGGTGTAATCACCGTCCGAGCGGCTGTACTGGACGAACACATCCCACTTCCAGTTCTTGAGCGGCCCAACGCTGAGGTCGCCACGAATACCGGCGACACCACGCATATAGTCAACGCGCTGCGATTGGTCGAAGTGGTCGGTGATCGGCGTAGCGCTGAGAAGATTCGGGCCGGTAAAGCCCGTTACGGGGTCGCCGCCCGATCCCGGACCGTAAATGTAGTCGAAGAAATCAGCGGTGTAAGTGTAGTTCCAGAACTGGCGGAACCCGTCGGTACGGCTCTCGCGACGGTTCAGAAGGAACTCCCCATAGATTTCGGCGCTGCCGAGTTCATACGCCCCTTCGATAAAGGCGGTGTAACGATCGACCTCAGGAATGATGGACGCTTCTCTGGCGAAGTCCGGCAGGTTGTTCGTCACCGCCCGCGATGGCGTGTCGTAGTTGACCAGATAGAATCCGGCCGGTGCATTGGCGTACTGAGCCGAAACGGCGGGATCCGTCGGTCTCGTCGGGATATACTGACCAAGGTCGCCGTCGTAGTCGAACTGGAAGCGGCCGGCGCGACCGGAGAAGTCGTCGCCATAGACGTAAACCTGGCCCCACGGCGTGTCCGTGCATTGCGGCTGGCCGGTGCGTGGATCGATACGGTCAGCCCGGTTGCGCGTGCCCGGCTCGAATACATATTGGTTGGTGCAGATCAGATAATCACGGTCCCCAGCGCGCAGCGCTTCCTGGCGATAATAGTCCGCCGAAAAGTTGACGTGGCCACGATCGAACTTTTTGCCGAAGGATCCAGAGATATTGAACTGCTCGCCACCGCCCTCGAACGGCGCTGTCGCGAAGACGGACATCTCGCCGCCATCACGGTTCTGGTCGGTGATCAGGTTGACCACGCCGGCGACGGCGTCGGAGCCGTAGATCGATGAGGCGCCGTCCTTGAGGATGTCGATGCGGTTGATGGCGGACTGAGGGATGACGTTCAGATCGAACGAAGAAACGCCGCCACGGGTGCCTGCTGGGCCCGCACGACGACCATTCAACAGAACCAGGGTGCGGTTAGCGCCTAGGCCACGCAGCGAGATCGTGGCCGCGCCCGGTCCGCCGTCGGTGACGAAGGCGCTTGAGATGGCCGAGTTCACCTGGGGCGAGCCCGCCGCCAGGGTGGACGACTGAAGGAACTGAGCGGTGTCGCTGATGCCGCGCTGCTCGGCGCGCTCGGACGTCAGAACCTGAACCGGCGATGCGCTGGTGAACTCGTTGCGGGGAATGCGCGAACCCGTCACCACGATTTCGCCGACTTCCGTGGCCGCCTCTGCGCCCTGCTCGCCTTCGGCGGTGGGGGGCGTCTGCTGCGCCATGGCCGGTAGAGCCACCATCAGACCAACGGCTGAGAACATGCTGCCAGCCAGCAAACGAGAACGACGGTATGTCAAATTCAGACCCCTCGAAGTTATTAAGCGGCGCCGTTGAGCAGACCGCCGCATTAATACTCACGTATTGGAACGCGAGTTTGGATGCAGCACCCTAAGGCCTTTGCATGGCCCCATCCAAGCCCTGAATGTGACCATCGCGCAACATAATGGCCACAAATGACCATACATTATGGAGATTACATGAGGCGCGTCCTGCTTCGTGGCGTCTTTGTGTCCACATCACGCGCAAACCCGGACGATATGGCGCCGCTTGATGTTTCGGGTTGCCCCCTCGCCCCTCCCTCTCTAAACGGGCCGCTTAACCGACAAGCAGACGTGAGCGTCGCAGGGCCAGGCTCTGCGGGGACTTCTCGCGCGCGTAGAGAACGAAGGACGACGCAGCCCCTTGGACGCCTCGGACATCAGTCATGACGAACGCGACGCCATGGTGCGCGCGGCGCTGGCCGAACAGGGCGACAGCGGCGTGACCCCGCGTCACACGCGATTCTATTTTTATGGCGAAGGCGACCACGGCGACCTGAACGAGGTCGCGCGTCGCGCCGGCTTCCTGACCGGCGGCGCCGACGATTCCACCACACTTGAGACCACCATGGCGGTGGACGAGGCGTCGTTCGCCGCGACCTCCGCCATGATGCAGACCTGGGCCGCAGCGTTTCAGCTGGACTATGACGGCTGGGACTGCGCGATCGTGACCCATTAGCGTTCAATAAGAAGAAGAGCTGGCGATGCCCAAGCGCACAGACATAAAGTCCATCCTCATCATCGGCGCCGGCCCGATCGTCATCGGCCAGGCGTGCGAGTTCGACTATTCCGGCGTCCAGGCCTGCAAGGCGCTGAAGGCGGAGGGGTACCGGGTCATTCTGGTCAACTCGAACCCCGCCACCATCATGACGGACCCCGAGGTGGCCGACGCCACCTATATCGAGCCGATCACGCCCGAGATGGTCGAGAAGATCATCGCCAAGGAACGCCCCGACGCGCTTCTGCCCACCATGGGCGGCCAGACCGCGCTGAACACCGCCCTGGCCTTGGACGCCTCGGGCGCGCTGAAGAAGTACGGCGTCGAGATGATCGGCGCGAAAGCCGAGGTCATCGACAAGGCCGAGGATCGCCAGAAATTCCGCGACGCCATGGACAAGCTGGGTCTGGAATCGCCCCGCTCCAAGGCCGCCCATTCGATGGAAGAGGCGCTGGACGGGCTGGAGTTCGTCGGCCTGCCCGCCGTCGTCCGTCCGTCCTTCACCCTGGCCGGCACCGGCGGCGGCATCGCCTTCAACCGCGAGGAGTTCGAGGAGATCGTCCTGCGCGGTCTCGACCTGTCGCCAACGACCGAGGTCCTGATCGAGGAATCGGTGCTGGGCTGGAAGGAATACGAGATGGAGGTCGTCCGCGACACGGCGGACAACTGCATCATCATCTGCTCGATCGAGAACATCGACCCGATGGGCGTCCACACCGGCGACAGCATCACCGTCGCCCCTGCGCTCACGCTGACCGACAAGGAATATCAGCGGATGCGGACCGGCTCGATCAACGTCCTGCGCGAGATCGGCGTCGAGACCGGCGGATCGAACGTCCAGTGGGCCATCAATCCGGCTGACGGCCGCATGGTGGTGATCGAGATGAACCCGCGCGTGTCGCGCTCGTCGGCGCTTGCGTCCAAGGCCACCGGCTTCCCCATCGCCAAGGTCGCCGCGCGTCTGGCCGTCGGCTACACCCTGGACGAACTGACCAACGACATCACCCAGGTCACGCCGGCCTCATTCGAGCCCAGCATCGACTATGTCGTCACCAAGATTCCCCGCTTCGCCTTCGAGAAATACCCCGGTTCGGAGCCCCTGCTGGGCACCTCGATGAAGTCGGTGGGCGAGGTCATGGCCATCGGCCGCACCTTCCAGGAATCGATGCAGAAAGCTCTTCGCGGGCTTGAGACCGGCCTGTCGGGCTTCGATGAGATCGAGATCGACGGCGTGGAGGGGGCCGACGGCGACACCGCGCGCAACGCCGTGATCCGCGCCCTGGGCATCCCGACGCCCGACCGTATCCGCGTCATCGCCCAGGCCTTCCGTCACGGCCTGACGGTGGAAGAGGTCAACGCCGCCTGTTCCTACGAGCCCTGGTTCCTGCGCCAGATCGCCGACATCGTGCGCGAGGAAGGCCACATCCGGGTCAAGGGCCTGCCTGGCCAGAAGAGCCCCTCCGTCTCTCCGCTTCGCTCCGAGCCACCTCCCCCCGCTTCGCGCGGGGAGGAGACAGACATCGCCGCCTCGTCTCCTCTCCACGTCAGTGGGGAGGGGGACCGCGAAGCGGTGGAGGGGCTCTCGGAGGCCGCCATCGAATTCCGCCGCCTGAAGGCCAAGGGCTTCTCCGACGCACGCCTGGCGCAGCTGACAGGACAGACGGAAAAGCAGGTCCGCGCCCTGCGCCGGTCCCTGAACGTCCGCCCCGTCTTCAAGCGCATCGACACCTGCGCGGCCGAGTTCGCCAGCGCCACCGCCTATATGTATTCGACCTATGAGACCGGCGCCCTGGGCCAGATCCCCGAGTGCGAATCCGAGCCGACGAACAGGAAGAAGGCCATCATCCTGGGCGGCGGTCCGAACCGGATCGGCCAGGGGATCGAGTTCGACTATTGCTGCTGCCACGCGGCGTTTGCCTTCGCCGACATCGGCGTCGAGTCGATCATGGTCAACTGCAACCCCGAGACTGTCTCGACCGACTACGACACCTCCGACCGCCTGTATTTTGAGCCGCTGACGGCCGAGGACGTGCTAGAGCTGATCGAGGTCGAACGCTCGAACGGCGACCTCATCGGCTGCGTCGTCCAGTTCGGCGGCCAGACCCCGCTGAAGCTGGCCCACGCCCTTCAGGAAGATGGCATCCCGGTGCTGGGCACGTCCGTCGACTCCATCGACCTGGCCGAGGACCGCGAGCGGTTCCAGCAGATGCTGGAAGGCATCGGCCTGCGCCAGCCGCCCAACGGCCTGGCCCGTTCGGCCGAGGAAGCCGCCCAGAAGGCCGAAGAGGTCGGCTATCCCGTCGTGCTACGGCCCTCCTACGTCCTGGGCGGACGCGGCATGATGATCGTCCACGACCGCGAACAGCTGGACCGCTACGTCCACGAGGCGATGCGCGTCTCGGGCTCGGACCCCGTCCTGATCGACCACTATCTGAACCGCGCTACCGAGGTGGACGTGGACGCCCTGTGCGACGACGAGACGGTCTTCGTCGCCGGCGTGCTGGAACATATCGAGGAAGCCGGCGTCCACTCGGGCGACAGCGCCTGCTCCATGCCGCCCTGGTCCCTGTCGGCCGAAACGGTGGCCGAGCTGAAGCGCCAGACCACCGAAATGGCCAAGGCCCTGAAGGTGCGCGGCCTGATGAACGTGCAGTTCGCCATCGAAGAGCCGCACAGCGAGAACCCGCGCATCTTCGTGCTGGAGGTGAACCCGCGCGCGTCCCGCACCGCGCCCTTCGTGGCCAAGACCATCGGCCAGCCGATCGCCTCGATCGCGGCCAAGGTCATGGCCGGCGTGCCGCTGAAATCCTTCGGCCTGACCGACAAGCCCTACGACCATATCGCGGTCAAGGAAGCCGTCTTCCCCTTCGCCCGCTTCGCCGGGGTGGACACCATCCTGGGCCCGGAAATGCGCTCGACCGGCGAGGTCATGGGCCTGGACTGGAAGCGTGAGGGCGAGGCCGACATGGCCCCCGCCTTCGCCCGCGCCTTCGCCAAGTCCCAGATCGGCGGCGGCGTCACCCTGCCCACCTCGGGCTGCGCCTTCATCTCGGTCAAGGACGAGGACAAGGCCTTCATCGTCGATGCAGCCAGGACGCTTCTGGCCGAGGGCTTCACCCTGATCGCCACCGGCGGCACCCACAGCTACCTGGTCGAACAGGGGCTGGAGGTCGGCCTGGTCAAGAAGGTGCTGGAAGGCCGCCCGCACATCGTGGACGCCATGAAGAACGGCGAGGTCCACCTGGTCTTCAACACCACCTCGGGCAAACAGTCGCTGCAGGACAGCTTCTCCCTGCGCCGCACCGCCCTGATGATGAAGATCCCCTACTACACCACCACCGCCGGCGCCCTCGCAGCGGCCCAGGCCATCGGCGCCATCAAGGCCGGCGACCTGGACGTGAAGGCGATCCAGGAATACAGCTAAGGTTCAACCTCAAGGAGAACCTTATGGGCCTCGCCGCTATCGTAGCCGCCGTAAGTTTCATGGCGGCGACGCCGTCGCTTGCTCTCGACCTGAATGACGCCACCACGCCGATCAGTGCTGCGGGCGAGGCAGAGGTCGCCCGTCTGACCGAGCCGTTCTTCAGAAGCCTGAAGGCGGCCGACGCCACCAAGGCCTACGCCGACCTGTTCAAGGGAACCCTTCTGGAAAGCAAGACCGTCGAGGTGGCGCAGTTGGCGACGCAGACCAACTTCGTCCTGCAGACCTATGGGGCAGTATCCAGCTGGGAACTGGCCTCGTCGGAGTGCATGACCGACTACATCTGCAAGCTGGTCTACGTCGTCCGCCTGGACAAGGGACCGGTGGCCTTCTGGATCTACGCCTACCGCCAACCGACCGGCGTTTGGCAACCGACCTATGTGCTGCTGGGCGACTCGCCGCAGTTCTTCTTCAAATAGGCGTCTTGGGTCAGGCGGCTGATGTCCCATCTCGATCTCGCGCTGATTGCGATCCTGATCGCTGAGATCGCGGGCTTCCTGACCTTCGCCTCGGACAAGCAAAGGGCCAAGGCCGGCCTGTGGCGCACGCCGGAGGCGACCCTGTTGCTGTTCGGCCTGATCGGCGGTCTCGGCGCCTGGATGGGTCAGCATTTGCTCCGCCACAAGACGCGAAAGGAGCCGTTCAGGACGCAGTTCGGCCTCGTCGTCGCCCTGCATTTGATCCTGCTGGCGGCCGGCGCGGCCTGGATCATCCTGTAACGGGATAGTCCTCTTCCTCCCCGTCCTCCCCCGCCACGATCCGGGTCGCGGCCAGGTCGGCGGTGACGTTGCCGACGGTGCGGAAGATGTCGGGGATGACCTCGACCGCCAGCAGTAGGGGCAACACGCCCAGCGGCAGGCCCATGGCCAGGCAGATGGGGCCGATGGCGGCGAAGAAGCTGACCTGGCCCGGCAGGCCGACCGAGGCGATGGACACGGCGATGGCCGTCAGCCCCCCCGCGATCAGCACGCCCAGGCTCAGCTCGACCCCGTGCAGCTGCGCCACATAGAGGCAGACCGCCAGGTTGGCGACCGGGCTGGTGATGCGGAACACCGCCACGGCCAGCGGCAGGACCAGACCGGCCGAGGTCTGGGGCACGCCCAGCCAGTCGCGCGCCCGCTCGATCATGACCGGCAGGCTGGCCAGCGACGACTGGGTCGAGACGGCGACGACCTGGGCCGGGGCGACGGCGCGGGCGAACCGGGCCAGCGAGATCCGTCCCCAGACGACGGCGACGACATAGATGATCAGGATCAGGCCGATCTGGCTGAGGCAGACGATGGCGACATAGTGGGCCAGCGTCCCCGCCACCCCCAGCCCGGCCCGTAAGCCCACGCCCAGCGCCAGGGCGAACACGCCGAACGGCGCGGCCAGCAGCACCCAGTGGACGATCACCACCATCGTCTCGGCCACCGCCTCGAAGAAGCCCGCCAGCGGCCGGCGCAACTCCGTCTTGATCCGGGTCGCGGCGAAACCGAAGGCGACGGCGAAGACCACGACCGCCAACACCCCGTCGTCCGCCGCCGCCTTGATCACATTCGCCGGCGCCAAACTGGCCAGGAAGGCGCGCAGGCCGTCCGTCCGCGCCGCCTCGCCCACGGTCGCCAGCGAATCGGTCGTCACCCCGGCCAGCAGCCCCCGGCCCGCCTCCGGATCGATGGGCCAGACCGCCAGCAGGCCCAGCCCCGCCAGGATCGCATAGACGGTCGCCCCGACCAGCAGAACGCCGAACACCACCAGCGACCGCACGGCGATCCGCCCCGTCGCGGCGGCGTCGGCGATGGAGACGATGCCGGTCACCAGCAGGCTGAACACTAGGGGAATGACCGTCATGCGCAGCGCATTCAGCCAGACCTGGCCCAGGCTTTCGACCACCCCCAGCGATCCGGTCAGCCACGACGCCTGCGTCCCCTGCGCCAGGGCCCCGACCACCACGCCCGCGACCAGGGCGGCGATGACGAAAAAGCTCAACGAGGTGAAGAAGGCGGCGATGCGAGATTGGCTCATAGGCCAGAGCTAGCACCGCTTTTCGCGGCGCGCGCGCCAAACCTTCTGTCGGCCATCTTCAGTTCATGTCGTCGCAGGGCGAACCGCGACGCCTGACGGCGCGTTAAGTCGCCAAAGGAGATCAACCATGTCCCGTCTGCACAAACTCGTTCCCATGCTCGGCGGCCTGCTGCTGTCCAGGGGCGGTCGCCGCGTCGCCGGTCGCCATGCCGGCAAGCTGGCCCTGGCCACCCTGGCCTATGAGGTCTGGCGCAACCGCCGCGAAGGCGCCAAGCCCCAGGTCACGCCCAAGCCTGCGCCCGAGCCGCGTGCGCGGTGGAGCGGTCGTCGGCCGCGCTAGGACCGGATTCCCCGCTCGACTTCCCTCGCGGCAATGCGAATAGTCTCGCCTCGCCGCCTGGAGCCCACCCATGATCAAAGTCCATCACCTGAACGACAGCCGTTCGCAGCGCGTCCTGTGGCTGCTGGAAGAGCTGGGCCTGGACTATGAGGTCGTCCGCTATGAGCGCAACGCCGGCAACCGTCTGGCCCCGCCCGAACTGCTGGCTATCCACCCCCTGGGCAAGTCGCCGGTGATCGAGGACGGCGGGGTCAAGGTCGCCGAGACCGGGGCCATCGTCGAATATCTGCTGGATGCCTACGGCCAGGGTCGGCTGCGGCCGGCGGCGGGGACCGAGGACGGTCGTCGCTTCACCTACTGGCTGCACTATGCCGAGGGTTCGGCCATGCCGCCCCTGCTGCTGAAACTGGTGTTCGGCATGCTGCCGCGCCGCGCACCGGCCCTGCTGAAGCCCCTGGTCAAGAGCATCGCGAACAAGGCCCTGACCAGCTTCGTCGATCCCCAGCTCAAGACCCACGTCGGCTTCTGGGAGGATGAACTCGGCCGGTCCGAATGGTTCGCAGGCGATCAGTTCACGGCCGCCGACATCATGATGAGCTTCCCCGTCGAGGCCGGTGCCGACCGCGCATTCGACGCCGCGACGAAACCCCGCCTGAAAGCCTTCCTGTCCCGCATCCACGCCCGCCCCGCCTATCAGCGCGCCCTGGAGCGCGGCGGCCCCTACAGTTACGCGTGATCGGATCGTGATCGGGGCGACGCAACCCGGCGTCGCCCAGCACGTTGATAGGCCATGCGCCTTCAAACCATTCAGATCGTGGCCGGACTTGCAGCGGCCGTCGCCTTCATCCTGGCCTTCATGGCTGCCGGAGCCGCCCTCGTATCGGGCCTGTTCATGCTGGCCGGCCTCGCCGCCGTCGCCTGGCTGGCCTACAGCCTGATCAAGGGCGTCCTGCGCCGCGATCCCAAGTCCGAACCGCCCGCGCGAGCCTGATGTTTTCATCGGCTCGGGGTCCCGCTCTTGAAATCTTGAGCGGGAAACCCTAGTATTGATGCCCGGCCGCGCCCGCCCCGCGGCCTTTTGTATGCTTACTTCGCGTCTTTCCAGTCTCCGGGCGAACCAGAAAAATCACGACACCAATGGAAAAAGTGCCGATGACGGGCGAGGGCTACCGTGTCCTCGACGATCAACTGAAGCAATTGAAGTCGGTCGAAAGGCCGAGCGTCATCGCGGCCATCTCCGAGGCCCGCGAACATGGCGACCTGTCTGAAAACGCCGAATACCACGCCGCCAAGGAGCGGCAGGGTTGGATCGAAGGCCAGATCGCGGACATCGAGGACAAGATCAGCCGCGCCCAGGTCATCGACGTGTCGAAACTGTCGGGCAGCCAAGTCAAGTTCGGCGCCACGGTCACCGTGGTCGATGAGGACACCGAGGACGAGGCCCGCTATCAGATCGTCGGCGAACACGAAGCCGACGTGAAGAAGGGCAAGGTCTCCATCGCCTCGCCCATCGCCCGCGCCATGATCTCCAAGGAGGTCGGCGACGTCGTCGAGGTCAACACCCCCGGCGGCGTGAAGGCCTACGAAATCCTCAAGGTCGAGTGGAAGTAAGCCAAACCTCGCACGACCTTCTCCCTCCCCGTTCCGGGGAGGGTCGTCGCGCAGCGGCGGGGTGGGGGCGGCCCGGCGGGGACGCACTGTCTGAAACACGTAAGGTCCGTGGGGTTTCGCTCTGCCCTCCCCACCCGACCTCGCTACGCTCGGCCACCCTCCCCCGCAGGGGGAGGGAGAGCAGATGACTCCACCCCTCTCCATCTGGGTCGTTTCAGACGGCCGCGCCGGCATCGAGAACCAGGCGCTGGGCCTCGCCGAGGCCGTTCAGCGCCTGACCCCGGCCGAGATCGCGATCAAACACATCCGCTGGCGGCCGCTGTTCGACCGCCTGCCTTCGGTGTTGAAGACCCCGGCCATGCTGGCCTCCGCGCCTCTGACAGCCCCGTGGCCCGATCTGTGGATCGCCACCGGCCGAGCCACTCTTCCCCTCTCGACCCGCATCAAGGCCTGGAGCGGCGGCAAGACCTTCGTCGTCCAGACTCAGGATCCGCGCTGGGCCAATGATCGCTACGACCTGATCGTGGCCCCCGCCCATGACGAACTGTCGGGCGACAATGTCTTCGAGATCACCGGCTCGCCCCACCGCATCACGCCCCAGCGGATCGCCGAGGCCGCGCCCGCCTTCGCCGACCGGATCGCCTCCCTGCCCCATCCGCGCGTCGCCGTGCTGATCGGCGGCAAGTCCAGGGCCTTCGACCTGCCCGAGGCCCATGCGGCGGATCTGGCGGACCAGATCGCGGACGCCGTGCGGGCGTCGGGCGGCTCGTTGATGCTGACCTTCTCGCGCCGGACGCCGGACGCGGCCAAGGCGGCGATGACCGCGCGCCTGTCGGACCTGCCCGGCTGGATCTGGGACGGGACCGGCGACAACCCCCTGTTCGGCTTCCTGCATTTCGCCGACCATGTGCTGGTCACCGAGGACAGCGCCAACATGGCCGCCGAGGCCTCCTCGACCGGCAAGCCGGTCCACATCCTGCCGATGATCCCGCTGAAATCCGGCGACAAGTTCGCCCGCCTGCACGACGACCTGCAATCACGCGGCGCGACGCAGCCCTTCGACGGCACGCTGGACAGCTGGACCTACGCCCCTCTGGCCGAGACCGACCGCGCGGCGCGCGCGGTTCTGGAAGCGATGCGGGCGCGCTGACGACGTCCGATCCTGACGCAGGCGTGACCTAGGGTCGATCCACGGCCAGGGAGGCGCTTTAAGAATCGCTCGCAAAAATCTGCACTAAAGTGCACTCAAAAAAATTGCAGTGGCGTTTAATCGCCCCCACCGCCGCCATCCCCGCCGCCGTCCGAGCCTCCGTCGTGGCCGCCTTGATGATGCGTGTCCGAGGACGGGATCACCGCGCCGCCGCCGTCCGACCCGTCGCCTTTCCTGGCGGGCTTGGCCTTGGCGTTGACCGCGCCCATCAGCGCAACGCCCAGGCCCGATCCGATGGCCGTGCCCAGGGCGAGACCCAGGCCGATGTTGTCCATCGCGGCGCCCAGCGCCACCCCGATCGACACCCCCACGCCGATCCCGATCGGCAAAAAGGCTGCACCCTTGTTGGTCATCCCCATCTCCCCTTCTCGTCAGACGAGACTAGCATCGCGCAAACGGGAATCAGCCCCTAGATAGGGGCCATGACCCAAGCTCGTACCGTCCGCGTCGCCATCATCGGTTCCGGCCCCGCCGGCTGGACCGCCGCCATCTACGCCGCCCGCGCCTCGCTGAACCCCGTCGTCATCGCCGGCATCCAGCCCGGCGGCCAGCTGACCATCACCACCGATGTCGAGAACTATCCTGGCTTCGCCGACACCATCCAGGGCCCGTGGCTGATGGAGCAGATGCAGGCCCAGGCCCTGCACGTCGGGACCGAGGTCATCCATGACATCGTCGTTTCCGCCGACCTGTCGCAACGTCCGTTCCGGCTGAAGCTGGACGGCGGGGACGAGATCCTGGCAGAGACCATCATCATCTCCACCGGCGCCCAGGCCAAATGGCTGGGGCTGGAGAGCGAGGCCGCCTATCAGGGCTTCGGCGTCTCGGCCTGCGCCACCTGCGACGGCTTCTTCTATCGCGGCAAGGAGGTCGTGGTGGTCGGCGGCGGCAACACCGCCGTCGAAGAGGCGCTGTTCCTGACCAACTTCGCCTCCAAGGTCACCGTCATCCACCGCAAGGACGAGTTCCGCGCCGAGAAGATCCTGCAGGATCGCCTGTTCGCCCACCCCAAGATCGAGGTGATCTGGAACGTGGCCATCGAGGAGATCGTCGGCGTCGTCGACGGCATGGCCAAGAACGTCACGGGCGTCCGGCTGAAGAACGTCCAGGACGGATCGACCCAGGACATCCCCGCTGACGGCGTCTTCATCGCCATCGGCCACGCCCCGTCGTCGGAGCTGTTCAAGGGTCAGCTGGAGACCAACTCGGGCGGCTATCTACGGGTCAAGCCCGGCACGGCCTCGACCGAGATCGAGGGCGTCTGGGCCGCCGGCGACGTGACCGACGACGTCTATCGCCAGGCCGTCACCGCCGCCGGCATGGGCTGCATGGCCGCCCTGGAAGTCAGCCGCTTCCTCGCCGAAGAAGACCACGCCAAGGCCCACAACCCCATCAGCCACGCCGAGGCGGAGAAGATCGGGGTCTGGTAGGCCTTCTATTTTAGAACCCCGTCATCCTAGGCCTTGTGCCTAGGATCCAGAGACTCCGTCGAAGACGGTGCGCACGCTTTCGACACCGGGCGTATGGATCCTCGGGACAAGCCCGAGGATGACGGGATTGAATGGGCAGGGGCCTGATCAGGAAGCCGACGCCTCCGTCAGCTCCGCCACATCCTCGTCCGAAAGCGTCAGGATCGCCGCCTTCAGCGTGTCGGCCAGTTGCTCGGTCGTCGTCGCGCTGACGATGGGCGCAGTCACCCCCGGCTGGGCCAGCAGCCAGGCCAGGGCGACCTGGGCGGAGGTGGCCTCGTTCTTTTGAGCCACGGCGTCCAGCACGGCCAGGATGCGCACGCCGCGCTCGTCGAACTTGTCCTTCAGCATCCCCTCGCGCTTGGTCCCGGCGATCTGGTCGACGCTCTTGTACTTACCGGTCAGGAAGCCGCTCTCCAGGCTGAAGTAGGTGATGACGCCCAGCCCCTTCTCGACCGCCAGGTCCTGCAATCCGCCCTCGAAGGCAGCCCGGCTGTAGAGGTTGTAGTGCGGCTGGATCGTCGCATAGGCGGCCAGGCCTTCGCGGTCGGAGATCGCCAGCGCCTCGCCTACCTGTTCGGCCGAATGGTTCGACGTGCCGATAGCCCGGACCTTGCCCGCCTTCAACAGCTTGTCGAGCGTGCGCAGCGTCTCTTCCTGCGGCGTCTTCGGGTCGGGCCAGTGGGTCTGGTACAGGTCGATATAGTCGGTCTGGAGCCGGCGCAGCGACGCCTCGACCGCCGTCTCGATCCAGGCCGGCGACAGGTCGTTGTGGCCCTGACCCATGTCCGATCCGACCTTGGTCAGGATCTTGACGTCGTCACGTCGCACGCGCGCCTTCAGCCATTTGCCGATGATGACCTCGCTCTCGCCGCCCGAATGGCCCGGAACCCAGCGGGAATAGGCGTCGGCGGTGTCGATGGCGTCGAACCCGGCCTCGACGAACCCATCCAACAGGGCGAACGACGTCGCCTCGTCGGCCGTCCAGCCGAAGACGTTGCCGCCGAACACCAGGGGAGCGATGTCCAGGCCGCTGGAGCCGAGCTTGCGTTTGGTCAGGGTCGTCATGGGGGAGGTCTCCTTGTGGGGAGCCCTCGACATATGCCGCATCGCGGCGACCGCAACCGCTTCAGGAGCGGTCAGGCGAAGAGTTGAAGACCGGGCGGCGCGTATTCGACCGGACCGCCCTGACGGCGACGCATCGCGTAATCAACGGCTTTCTGAACCGCATGTTCGTCCGTGGGCTTCGACAGGACGCCGATGGTGCCGGCGACGCCGTCGCGCACCATGCCGGGGTTGGCTGTCATGAACAGGACGGACACACCCATGTCCTGGCCCAACTCGCGACCCAGGTTGATGCCGGTGGGGCCATCGGACAGGTGGATATCGACCAGAGCCAGGTCCACGTCGTTCTCGCGCACCAGGTCGAGCGCGGCCTTTGCGGTCGCGGCGACACCCAAGACTTCATGTCCCAGATCTTCCAGAACGAAGCGCAGCTCCATGGCGACCAGAGCTTCGTCTTCGATGATGAGGATACGCGCAGTCATATGGATAAGTGCTTATGCTCGGGAGCGTACACAACGCAACCTTGCTCAATAGGTTTCAACATAACGCTAATTTCTGACATCGCCTGCGGCCCTGCGGCGCGACAGCGCCGTCGCCGGTAGATCGACGATGACCTTCAAACCTTCCGGTCGCCATTCGCGTTCCAGCCGTCCGCCTAATTGTCCCTGGACCGACAATGTCGCCAGCGAAGAGCCGAAACCGGTGCGCGAGGGCTCTCCCTGCACGGTCGGGCCGCCGCTTTCGGTCCAGGTCAGGACGAACCGATCCTCGTCGCGCGCGGTAGACAGGGCGACCATGCCGCCCTTTTCGGACAGGGCCCCGTATTTGGCGGCGTTTGTCGCCAGTTCGTGGAACAGCAGGGCGACCGAGGTCGCGGCCTGATCATCGAACACGGCGTCGTCTCCGGTGATCCTGACGCGCGGCGTTCCCGTCTCGTCGGCATAGGCCTTGAACAGATCCGACAGGAAGGAATGCAGGGTCGTGGCGCCGACCGTCGGCTTGGACGTCTCGGTGTGCGGCCGCACGAACTCATGCGCCCGGGCCAGGGCGGCGATGCGGGTGCGCAAGGAGGCGGAGAAGGCCTTGGCCTCGGGATACTGACGCGCCGACAGGGCCACCAACGCCGTGATCACCGCGAAGATGTTCTTGATCCGGTGGCTCAGCTCCTGGCTGACCAGTTCGCGGCCCTGTTCCAGCTTCTTCAGTTCGTCGATGTCGGTCAGGGTGCCGAACCAGCGGGTGATCTCGCCCTGCTCGTCACGGACGGCGACCGCTCGGCCCAGGGTCCAGCGATAGACGCCGCTGTGGTGTTTCAGCCGGTATTCGATCTCATAGGGTTCGCCGGTCTCCAGCGAATGCCGCCAGACCGCCCAGGCCCGTTCCTGATCGTCGGCATGGAACATGTCGTTCCAGCCCTCGCCGTCCGTCGAACCGGCCGGGACGCCCGTGAACTCGTACCAGCGGGCGTTGTAGTAGTCGTGAAACCCGTCCGGCAGGGTCGACCAGACCATCTGCGGCATGGCGTCGGCCAGGACGCGGAACCGGGTCTCGCTCTCGCTCAACGCCCGCGCGGTCTCGGCGAGATCGGTCTCGATCTGTTTGCGTTCGGTGATGTCCACGGCGATGCCGGGCAGACGAATGGCCTCTCCCGAACGGTCGAAATAGGCCTGCCCCCTGGCCAGCACCCAGCGCACGGCGCCGTTGGCCGACAGTCGATATTCGCTGAGGAAAACGCCGTCGCCTGCCTTGGCGCGCTCGATCTCCTCGCCGACACGAACCGCATCGTCGGGATGAACGCTGGCGGTGAAGACCTCGATGGGCACGCCGTCGCGCGCGGCGGCGGCGTCCACGCCATACATCCGGGCGAAACGCTCGTCAGCGACGACGCGGTTCTGGGCGATGTCCCAGTCCCAGGCGCCGACATAGGCCGAGGCCTCCATCGCCAGCCGCGCGATGTCCTGACTGCGGTCCCGCTCCAGCAGGGCGCGGCGCAGTTCCAGCTGGGTCATGACCTGATCGGCCAGGGTCTTCAGCGCCATGGTCTGAAGTTCGGTCAGGCCTTCGGGGCGCGGCGTCTCGTCGAGAACGCACAGCGCCCCCAAAGATATGCCGTCCGGCGTCTTCAGCGGATGGCCGGCGTAGAAGCGGATGTGGGGCGGACCCGTGACAAGGGCGTTGTCGGCGAAGCGCGGATCCTGCCGTGCGTCCTTCACCACCATGGCGGCGTCGGCGAGCATGGCATGGGCGCAGAAGGACAGGGGACGGGGCGTCTCGCGCACCCCCAGGCCGACCTCGGCCTTGAACCACTGGCGCTCGGCGTCGACCAGGCTGACGGCGGCCATGGCCGTTCCGCAGATGCGCGCGGCCAGATTGGCGATGTCGTCGAACGACGCCTCGGGCGTCGTATCCAGCACGCCGTATTGTTTGAGCGCTCTCAGACGGTCGGCCTCGTCCCACCTAGGACATTCGACTTCGGGGTGGGTCAAGCAGCGTCCTCGTCGGGCAGGAAATGTCCGGGCTCGTGCATCAATGCCCAGATCGGTCATAGCGTTGCAATGCGGGATTTCAGTTCGTGGGGCGGCCGACTTCTTCGACGTCCATGGTCGCCACGCCCTCAGGCACGGGGGCGGCCGGCCTGGGCGTCGTTGCGGGCCGTTCCAGCGCGGTCAGGCGGGCGTTGATGGCGGCGACCTCGTCACGGGTCGGCAGGCGACGACCGCCCAGGCTGACCACGCCGACGACGCGCTGCTGACCATCGACCTCGACGGTGCGCAGGGGCGCGTCCTTGGCCGGGGCGTCCGGGTCGGGGCCGCCGGTCGCGGCGCCGGCGGCGATGGTCATGCGGGGACGCGAGAAGCGCGCCTCGTCGATGACCGGCTCGCGGCCGTTGTAGACTTTGCGGAAGGCGGCGGTTTCGCCATAGACGCCCTTCCAGCGATAGAAGATGTGCGCGCCGATCTGCGTCACCTTGGCCACCGTCGGCGCCCACCAGGGATGCACATAGTCGGCGTGATAGTGGGTGGCGGTGCCGACCTGCTGGGCGACCTCGCCGTTCAGCGCCTTTTCCGCGACCTTGCGCGCCCGGTCCCAGGCCCAGCCCACCGGCGCCTGGGCCAGAGAGCCGTCGCAGGTAAAGCTGAACTGGCAGCCCGTCGTCCGCTCGGCGCCCTCGAACACCACGCCGCAGACGGTGTTGGCGTAGTTGGGATCGCGCACCCGGTTCAGCACCACCTGGGCCACGCCGGCCTGGCCGCTGTCCGGCTCAAGCGCCGCCTCGAAATAGACGGCCTGGGTCAGGCAGCGCAAAGCCCGACGACGATCGTCGGCGCTGCCCTTGAACACGAACGGCACGGCGGGACGCAGCGCGCCGGATGCGGGCGCAAGGGCGGCGTTCAGACGCTGGGCCTCCAGCCCGCTCTTGCCCGGCTCAAGGCCCGGCTTTCCCGCCAGGGTCAGGCTTTCCCAGCCCGGCGTCAGTCCATACAGGGCCGGCTGCAGCAGGTTGGGATCGTGACGCATGGCCATGGCCAGTTGCGACGGGGTCAGGCGGCCCTTGATCGCGTTCAGCCCGCCCTCGCCCAGATCGCCGCCGGTGATGCGCGACACGGCCTCGGCGGTGCGGTCCACGTCCGGGCGCACGGTGGAGCCAGCCGCCATCGCGACACCCAGCACCGCGCCGGCCGCGGGCAGGGCCGCCGCCGAACGCCGCAGCGCCGTCCACATCGTCTTCCAGGGCAACAGGGTCATTCACCGTCCAAAACCAGCGATCGGCTGAACGGCCGCGCCTCGACAGTTGTCGCGTTTAGCGGGACTTATAGGCCATTTTCCGGCAGCCCGACGACCCACGTTATCGCGCGGCGTCATCTGCCAGCGTACAGTAGGGTGGTGGCCACGAACGCAAAATGGCACACCATGTCGCAAGCATCGCGAACACAACGCGGTTGGGGGAAGCGGGAAAGCATGAGCGCAGGCGCGTTCTTGAGGCGGATCGCCGACACGGACCGATGGCTTATCGGTCTGTCGCGTCTGGCCGCGCCATCCCTGTTCGCCCGCGTTATGATCGGCATCGGGTTCGCCTTGGCGGGATTGATCGTTCGCGCCTGCGCCTCACCCATCTATGGCGAGGTCACAGGATTCGCTATTCTGTTGCCCGCCGTCAGCTTGGCGGCGCTGGCGGGCGGCTGGACCGCCGCCCTTGTCGCCCTGGCCGCCTGCATCGGTGGCGGCTGGACGATTCTGGCGCTGACGGCGACAGGCAAGGACGGCGTCCTGGGCGCCATCGGCTGGGTGGCGACCATAAACTTCCTGGTCGTCGGCCTGATCACGGCTTTCGTCGGCGCATCCCTGCGCCGAACCCTTTCGCGGCTGCGCGAGAGCGAGACGCGGTTTCGCCTGCTGGCGGACACCGCGCCCTCCCCCATCTGGCTGCTGAATGCGGACAACGCGCTGGAATTCGTCAACGCCGCCGTCACCGAATTCCACGGAATGACCATCGACGCCGTCGGCGAGGGGTGGAAGGCTGCGCTTCATCCCGAAGACCGGGCTCGGGTCGATGCTGCCGAAGCCGCCGCCATCCCCCACCGCCTGCCCTATGATTTCGAGGCCCGCCTGCGGCGTCGCGACGGCGACTGGCGCTGGATCCACGCGACGGGCCGGCCGCGCTTCGACGATGGGGGGGTCTTCCTCGGCTACGCTGGAATATCCTTCGACATCACCGAAAATCGCGAGGCGCTAGAGGCTTCGGCGCGCGCCGAGCGCCGGCAGGCCTTCCTGCTGGACCTCAGTGACCGCCTGCGCGACCTGACCGATCCCGAAGAGATCATGGCCGAGGTCGAAAGCGCCCTGGGCGCCCTGCTGGATGCTGACCGCGTCGGCTATGGAGAGGTGGATCAGGCGGCCGGCGTCGTCGCCATGAGCCGCGACTGGACCGCCGGCGTGGCCAGCGCCCAGGGTCAGTTCAGCCTGAACGCCTTCGGCGAGGGTCTTATCGCGGACCTGGCCGACGGCCGCACCATCCACATCGAGGACGTGCGCGAAGACCCGCGCACCTCCGACTTCACCGACGCCTTCAACGCCATCCAGACGCGCGCCCTGATCCGCGCGCCCCTGATCCGCAGCGGGCGTCTGCGCGCCTTTCTTTACGTCCATTCCTCGACGCCACGCCTGTGGACCGAAGCCGAGGTCGGCCTGGTCGAGGAGATCGCCGCACGGACCTGGGCCGAGGTCGAACGCGCCCGCGCCGAAACCGAGATGCGCGAAAGCGAGGAACGCTTCCGCGCCATCGCCGACACCGCGCCGGTGCTGATCTGGGTGACCCAGCAGGACCGCCAACGCGCCTTTGTGAACCAGGCCTATGTCGCCTTCCACGGCGGGGACTACGAGACGGTACGCACGCTGGATTGGCACGTGGCGCTCCATCCCGACGACCAAGCCCGAATTCTCGCCGAGTCCCTGGCAGGAGAGGCGACGCGACAGCCCTTTTCGCTGGAGGCCCGCTACCGCCGCCATGATGGTGAATGGCGCTGGCTGAAGTCCTTCTCGCGACCTCGGCTGGCAGGGTCCGAAATCATGGGCTTCGTCGGCGTGGCCTTCGACGTGACCGACATGAGGGCGGCCCAGGCCAGGCTGGAAGAGTCCGAGAACCGCTTCCGCATCGTCGCCGACAGCGCGCCGGCCCTGATCTGGATGAGCGACGACGCCGCCCAGATGGTGTTCGCCAACAGACGATACCGCACCTTCTTCGGGGTCGAGGCCGACGGCCATCTGCCCGACAGCTGGCGCGCCCTGATCCACCCGGACGACGAGGGCGTCTTCGTCGCCGCCTTCATGCGGGCCTTCGAGGCCAGGGATCGGTTTGAGGCCCTGACACGGGTCAACCACCCGCTGCTGGGCCTGCGCTGGCTGCGCAACGAGGGCGTGCCGCGCTTCGACGCCTCGGGTCAGTTCCAGGGCTATGTCGGCGCCTGCCTGGACGTGACCGACGCCAAGCGCGCCGAGGACGATCTGAAACGGATCAACGAACTGCTGGCGGAGCGGGTCGACGAGGCCCTGATCGACAAGGCCCAGGCCGAGGCCCAGCTGGTTCACGCCCAGCGGATGGAGGCCGTCGGGCGACTGACCGGCGGGGTGGCGCACGATTTCAACAACCTGCTGACCGTCGTGATCGGCGCCCTGGACATCATCCTGCGCAGCGAGGATCCGGCCAAGCGCAAGAAGCTGGGCGAGGCGGCCCTGGCGGCCGCGCGGCGTGGCGAGAGCCTGACGCACCAGCTGCTGGCCTTCTCGCGCCGCCAGGCGCTGAGGCCCGAGCCGATCGACCTGAACGCCCTGATCCGCGAGAGCGCACCCCTGCTGCGTCGCGCCGTCGGAGAGGCGGTCGATTTCAAGGTGAAGCTGAAGCGCGGCGGCGCATGCGCCAATGTGGACCCGGCCCAGTTCGAGGCGGCGCTGCTGAACCTGATCGTCAACGCCCGCGACGCATTGGGCGACGTGACGGGGGCCAAGAGCCGCCATGCGCGGATCACCGTCCAGACACGAGCCTGTAAGGTCGAGGCCGGCCATGTCGCAGAGCTGCCGCCCGGCGACTATGTCTGCGTCGCCGTGTCCGACAATGGCGAAGGCATGTCGGCCGAGGTCCGCGACCGGGTGTTCGAACCCTTCTTCACCACCAAGGGCGTCGGCAAGGGCACGGGCCTGGGCCTGAGCCAGGTCTATGGGTTCGCGCGCCAGTCGGGCGGCGGCGTCCATATCGAATCCGAACCGGGACAGGGCGCCGAGATCTGCCTCTATCTGCCGCCCCTGTCCGCCGAAGATGCGGTGGCGGCGCCGGCCGCGGCGTCCGGGGACGACGCGCCTTTAGCCGAGGGCGGGCGGATGCTGCTGGTCGAGGACGATCCCGGCGTCGCCGCCGTGGCGCTGGAAATCCTGGAAGGTTTCGGGCTTGAGGTCGATTGGGCCGAGACTGGCGACGACGCGCTGAAGTTCCTGCACGCCGACCGCTTCGACGTGATGCTGACCGACGTGGTCATGCCCGGCGGTATGAGCGGGGTGGAACTGGCGCGCACGGCGGCGGTCCAATGGCCCGAAATGCGGATCGCCCTGACCTCGGGCTATGTCGGCGAGGACGTGGATGCGGTGCTGGCCGACACGACCTGGCCCCTGCTGCGCAAACCCTATTCGTCCGATCAGTTGCGCGCCCTGCTGGAGCGCATGAGCGCCACGCCGACGACCTGACGGGCAAAGAAAAACGCGCCGCAGAGCTGCGACGCGTCGATCTTTTCAGCAGTCGGCCCAGTAGTCGGCGGGGTAGTCGGCGGGGGCCTAGCGGCGCGCCTTGCGCGCGGCGTAACGGGCGTCGCGCTTTTCCTTTTGCTCTTCCTTGGTCAACTGCTTGCGCGCCTTGCGGTCGGCGCGCTTCTCGGCCTCGATCGCTTCCTGAGCGGCGAGATCGGCAGCCATGCGGGCGGCGTCCTTCTCGGCCTTCTCACGGCGCTGTTCGGCCTTGGCCAGTTCGTGTTGTTGACGCAGGGCTTCCTTTTCGGCGGCGCGCTTCTCGGCCAGCCGATCGAATTCGGGGTCGGGCGCAGCGGCCTTCGGCTTGAATTTGGCGAGCAGGGCCTTCTTGGCCTCCTGCTGGGCGGTAATGCGGTCGGAGAATCCGGTCTTCAGATCTTTCATGCGAAAGCGTCAGGGTTCCTTGTGAACGGCCAGGGGCGGCCGTCGGGGGTCAGGCGGCGAAAAAACGCGCATCCCGAAGCGGGGGGCACAAAGCCGATAAGCGGGCGAAAATCAAGGTTCGCCGCCAGGAAATCGGTTCTGCGAGGCATTTGGCGTGCGACGGCGTCGCCATCGACACGCCTTGTCTAAGGTAGGTCGCGCCAGCCCGATGGCAAGGGTCGCCATCCGAACGGGCGCGGTCGGCGCAGGCTCAGTTCGGCTTTTGCGCCTGCCCCACAGCCGCTCCAGCGGCCCCGCCGACGGCGGCGCCCACGGGCCCGCCCACGACGGCGCCGGCGATGGCGCCGCTGGCGGCCTTCTGTTCGATGGTTGCGCCACAGGCGGCCAGGGTCAGGGCGGCGGCGACGGCGGCGGCGGCGGTCAGAACGAGTGTCCGGGACATGGTGCTTCTCTCCAAAAGGCCAAGCTTGAACGCGAACGTCGCATCGCGGTTCCGGCCTTTCACTTTAGTAGCGATTACGCGCACCGTCACAATCTTGAACAGACGAAGGCCACGCCTTTAGTCCGCTGCACCGCAACACGTCGTTCGACGGGCAGTTTTTGTGTAAACGAATACAGTATTCGATAGTTCGATTATGGGCGATGCGCCGGATTTCGGCCACAAGCCGCCGACCATCTGAAAAATACCTAGTCGTTTCGCCGCCTTAACCATCGGATTGCGAATCGAACACATTGAGGCCATAAAAGGCTGGCTAAAGGCCCGTCCTCGACGCCCGGGCCAGTGAGCCGAGCGCCGGAAATTGCAGGCTGGAATGCGACCGCAGAGTCGCCTCGCCGGCAAGACTACCCCCGGGGGCCGCGTTTCTCGCCCTGCTGAACAGGACTACCTCGTTGTCGCATTCCTCGCAGACGCGCGCCATTCTGCGCGCCGATCGTGTGGCCAAGATCAAGCCCATGACGGCCGCCGCAGCATTCGGCGGTCTGGTGGGACTGGCGATCGGCTGCGCCTATCTGGGCGGCACGACGGCGCGCGCGACGACGCTGCGCGCCCAGGCCGAACGGATTCAGGGCGCGACCGCCGCCGGTTTCACTGAAGAGGCGCTCGCCGCCGCCGCCGGCGGCCTGGACGCCAGCGCCCTGACCATCGCGCGTCGCCACGATCCCTATACCAGCGCCGGCTCGGCGCAGCGCGACCGCCAGGCCGAACTGCTGGCCGCCCGTCTCGAACAGCTTCGCGCGCCCGGCGATACCAATCTTCGCCGCGCCAGCCTGACCGCCCCGACCGCCGCCCGCCCCTTCCAGATGGCCAACGCCCTGGACGCCAGCCGCGATCTCGATTGCCTGACCCAGGCCGTCTATTATGAAGCCCGCGGCGAAGGCCGCGACGGCATGAAGGCCGTGGCGCAGGTGGTCCTGAACCGGGTTCGCCACCCCGCCTTCCCCAAGACGGTCTGCGGCGTCGTCTTCCAGGGCGCCGCGCGTCGCACGGGTTGCCAGTTCTCCTTCACCTGCTCGGGCGTGATGAAGGGCCGTGTCAATCAGACCGCCTGGAACCGTGCGCGCACCGTCGCGTCGGACGCCATGTCGGGATCGGTCTTCGCCCGCGTCGGCAACGCCACCCACTTCCACACCACCGCCGTCGCGCCGGGCTGGCGTTCGTCGCTGGTTCAGGTCAGCCAAGTCGGAAGCCATCTGTTCTATCGCTTCGGCGGGCGTTCGGGCTCCAGCGGCGCCTTCACCTATGCGGCGCGGCCTTCGGCGCCTGCGGAACAGCCGCGCCTGATCCAGGCCGGCCTCAACCCGGTCGAGACCGCGCGTCAGGCCGGACAGGCCGTGGCCTATACGATGGTGCTGGCGCAGGAAGGCCGGTCCCTGCCGGCTCCCGCCGCCCAGCCGGCGACGCCGCCGCGTCCGGCCGCCGCGACGACCCCGACGCCGACCGCCGCCCGCGCCGCCAACACCCAGCCGACGTCGCGTCCCGCGCGTCCGGCTGAAACCCCGGTCAAGACCGACATCGTCGAAACGGCCTCCAGCCCGGCCTGATCGGCCCAGGTCTGGAGGGTCTGGCGGCTAAAGCGCGTCCAGACCGATGTCGAGAACCGGCGCCGAATGGGTCAGGGCGCCGACCGAGATCACGTCGACGCCCGTCTCGGCGATGCCGCGTACGGTCGTCAAATCGACCCCGCCCGAGGCCTCCAGCACGATCCGCCCCGCGACACGCGCCACGGCGGCCCGCAGGTCCGACAGGCTGAAGTTGTCCAGCATGATCACGTCCGGCGCCGCGCCCTCTTCGATCAGGGCCAGCACCGCGTCCAGCTGATCCAGCCCGTCCACCTCGACCTCGACCTTCATCAGGTGCGGGGCGAAGGCCCTGGCCCGCCGCACGGCCTCGGCGACCCCGCCCCCACCGCCACCACAGACGGCGACGTGGTTGTCCTTGATCAGGATGGCGTCATCCAGGCCGAAGCGATGGTTCATTCCACCGCCACAGGCCACGGCGTGCTTCTCCAGCGCGCGCAGGCCCGGCGTGGTCTTGCGCGTATCGGCGATCCGCGCCCGCGTACCCGCGACCGCATCGACATAGGTCCGCGTCAGGGTCGCCACGCCGCTGAGCCGCCCGATCAGGTTCAGCGCCGTCCGCTCGGCTGACAGGAAGGCGCGCGCGTCGGCCTCGACCACCGCCAACACCGCGCCTGCTTCGAAGGCGTCGCCGTCATGGAGGCGCACGTCCACGAACGCCTTCGGATCCATGGCCAGCACCGCCAGCCTCACGCAATCGATCCCGGCCAGCACGCCCGGCTTGCGCGCCGCAAAGGCCGCCGTCATCCGCGCATTCTCGGGAATGCAGGCCATGGCTGTCACGTCGCCCGCCCGGCCCAGATCCTCGGCCAGAGCCATGCGCACGACGGGTTCGATCAGGACATCGGCAAGCCGTCTCATTCCGCCGCCTCCAGCGCCGCCGGGCGGGTGATCCGCACCCGCGTATGGTCGGCGCGCGCCGCCGTCTGAGGATAGTCCGAACGATAATGGCCGCCCCGGCTCTCGCGCCGATCCAGCGCCGCCTGGGCGATCAGCCGCGCCGCCAGCAGGATGGCTGCCGGTCCATGCTGGACCTCCAGCCGGTCGATCAGGGCGATCAGGGCCGACAGCCCTGCCGCATCGCGCACCACGCCCGCATGAGCCGTCATCGCGGTCCGCAGTTCCGCCATCGCCGCATCCGGCAGATCGGGCGCGATCTCGACCGGCGCAGGACGGCCGGCGCCCGTCTCCAGGGCCGCCGCCACGCCCGCGCGCCGACCGAAGGCCGCCGCTTCGAGCAGGGAGTTGGACGCCAGCCGGTTGGCGCCATGCACCCCCGTCGCCGCACATTCGCCGACCGCATAGAGGCCCGCCACCGTGGTGCGTCCGTCCGCGTCTGCGGCGATCCCGCCCATATGATAGTGGCAGGCCGCCATCACCGGAATGGGACTGACGCGCGGGTCCAGGCCGCTGCGCATGCAGGCGGCGAAGACGGCGGGAAACTCGTGCGGGAAGGACTCGCCGATAGCCGTGCGCGCATCCAGAAAGGCGCCCCTTCCCTCGGCCCGGGCCGCATGGACCGCCCGCGCCACCACGTCGCGCGGCTTCAGATCGGCGTCGTTCTCGGCGCCCAGCAGGAACCGCCCCTGCCCGTCGATCAGCCGCGCCCCCTCGCCCCGCAGCGCCTCGGTCGCCAGAGGCGCGGGGTCCAGACCCACGTCGATGGCGGTGGGGTGAAACTGCACGAACTCGGGATCGAGGATTTCAGCACCGGCTCGCGCGGCCAAGGCCATCCCCTCACCTTTCAGCGCCGCCGGGGTCGTGGTCGCCGCGAACAGGCCGCCCGCCCCGCCGGTGGCCAGCACCACGGCCGTGGCCGTGATCTCGACCAGACGGCCGCCGCGCACGACCACCGCCCCGACCACACGGCCGTCAGCGTCCTGCAGCAGGCCCTTCAGCCGCGCGTCGTCCCACACCTCGATCAGCTTCTCGGCCCGCACCGCCGCGACCACGGCCGACAGGATGGCCCGCCCGGCCCCGTCCCCGCCGACCCGCGCCACGCGGGGGACGGAGTGGGCCGCCTCCAGGCTGACGACGAAGCCGCCGTCTGCATCCCGGTCGAACGGCGCGCCCAGGGCCGCCAGCCATTCCACCGTCTCGCGCCCCGCCTCGGTCAAGGCCCGTGTCGCGCCCGGATCGACTAGGCCCGCGCCCGCCGCCTCGGTATCCTTCGCATGACGTTCGGCCGAATCCTGCGCCGTCAGGGCCGCCGCCATCCCGCCCTGCGCCCAGGCGGACGAGCAGGCGTTCAACAGCGGCTCCGGCGTCACCACCAGAACCCTGACGCCAGCTTTGGCCGCCTCCAGCGCGGCCGACAGTCCCGCCAGGCCTGCGCCGACGATCAGCGGTCCGTCATGCCGCGTTCGGGTCATCCGCGCACTCCCAGATAGTTCAGGCCCAGTTGCACCGCCGCGGCCGGATCGCCCCCGGTCATCGGCATCAGGGCGCCGACGGCCGCCGCCGCACATACGGCAAGGGTCAGCAGATAGAGCCCCAGGCTCTTGCCCGCCTCGGGCCAGCTCAGCGTGCCCCAGGCCGCGCGCCAGACGCCGCGCTTCAGATGACTGAACACCGACAAAGCCAGGAAGGCAGCCAGGATGAACCGCCCCGTCGTCAGACCCCACCAGACGACCGCCACGCCGATGACCAACAGCACGATCTGCTCCAGGCGCGGATGCACCCGCGTCAGCACCGGCCCAAGAGCCTTGGACCCGTCCAGCGGCGGCGCGGGGACCAGGTTCACGAGGTTCAGCATGGCGATGAAGAAGGCGCCCATCAGCCATTCGCCCTGACCGAGCACCATCCAGACCCCGACGAAGGGGATCATGGCCAGCAGACCGAAGGCCGGCCCGGCCAGCGACACCAGCACGCCGTCCCATTCGCTGCGGGGTTCGCGCCGCGCCTTGGCCAGTCCGCCGAGGAAGGGAATGATGTAGATGCGCGCCGGTCCCATGCCGAGCTTGTTCATCGCCAGGGCGTGCCCCGCCTCGTGGACGAACAGGCCGATCAGCACCGCGCCCGCCACGATGGCGCTGCCCGTGACCCACCACAGGAAGCCGCCCATCAGGGCCGTGGACAGCAGGGCCCAGACCAGGCTCTGGTCCTTCTCGATCGGGGCGTCGATGGCGGCGCGTTCGACCTGCGCCTCACGAACGGCGGCGTCCTCGGGCCGAGCATCCCAAGGACCGGGCGTGCGGCCAGAGGGGCTGAGGGGTTTGGGGTTTGGGGTGTCGGTGTTGCTCATGGCGTCCAGATGGGCGCGGACGACCGTCCCGTCGCCGGGACCGATCGCCGCGTCGCTCAGATCAGCTCCACATCGACGTGATGCCGCGCCTTGACCAGGTCGTAGCGCGCGGGAACCAGCGGCGGCGGCAGGTCGATCATCCGCTGCACCGCCAGGCGTCCGCGTTCGATCATGTCGGCCGGCACCGTCACCTCGAACTGCATGTGCAACAGGCAGTCGCGGATGTTCTCCAGCGTGATCCGCTTCATGTGCGGGCACAGGTTGCAAGGCCCGATGAACTGCACGCCCGGCACGTCCCCGGCGACGTTCGCGGCCATCGAACATTCGGTGATCATGACCACCTGTTTGGGCCGGCGCGCCTCGACATAGTCGGTCATGGCCGCCGTCGAACCGGCGAAGTCCGCCGCCGCCAGCACGTCTTCCGGGCATTCCGGATGGGCCAGGATTTCGGCCCCCGGATAGGCGGCGCGCATCTCGGCGATGTCGTCCACCGTGAACCGCTCGTGCACCTCGCAGCGGCCCTTCCAGGCGATGATCCCGACCGTCGTCTGGGCCGCCACATTGCGCGCCAGATATTCGTCGGGGATCAGGATGACCCGATCCACGCCCCATTCCTTCGCCGCCCATTCCACCACCTGAACGGCGTTGGCGCTGGTGCAGCAGATGTCGGTCTCGGCCTTCACATCGGCCGTGGTGTTCACATAGGTCACGACCGGCAGGCCCGGATAGCGCTGCTTGATCAGCCGCACATCCGCACCCGTGATCGAAGACGCCAGCGAACAGCCGGCCCGCAGGTCGGGGATCAGCACGGTCTTTTCCGGGCTCAGGATCTTCGAGGTCTCGGCCATGAAATGCACGCCCGCCTGGACGATCACCTTGGCGTCCGACCGCGCGGCCTCCTTGGCCAGGCCCAGGCTGTCGCCGACATAGTCGCCGACCCCGTGGAAGATCTCGGGCGTCATATAGTTGTGGGCCAGGATCACCGCGTCGCGCTCGCGTTTCAGCCGGTTGATCTCGCTGATCAGCCGCGCCTGTTCAGGCCACTCCAGCGGCGTGACGTGGTCCTTGACCTTCGCCCACACCCCGGCGGTCTCCCGCTCCAGTTCCTTCGTCAGACCAAAGGCGCCGTCCGCCATGACCGTCTCCCTAGACCCTTATGCTCAGAGTTAGCATAAGCAAGAACAATGTAGGCCGATGCGGACGCGGTGCAAGAGGAAATGCAAAGCCGCACTCCGCAAGCGGCGACGGCTCGGATTTGCAAAAACCGTTCCCAAGACGGCTGACTTCGCCTAGATGACAGCCCACTTCTTTGCCGCTTCAAGCCTATTCACGACATTTCCATGCAGGACACCATCCGCCGCATCCTCACTGCCCGCGTCTATGACGTGGCGGAGGAAACGCCTCTCGACCCGCTGCGCCGCCTGTCGGCGCGGCTCGACCGGCCCGTCCTGCTGAAGCGCGAGGACCTGCAGCCGGTCTTTTCGTTCAAGATTCGCGGCGCCTACAACAAGATCGCCGCCCTGTCGGAGGACGAACTGTCGAAGGGCGTCATCTGCGCCTCGGCCGGCAATCACGCGCAAGGGGTCGCCCTGGCTGCCGCGCGGCGCAACACGCCCGCGACCATCGTCATGCCGACCACCACCCCCGGCATCAAGGTCGCCGCCGTGCGCGCCCTGGGCGGCGAGGTGGTCCTGCACGGCGAGAGCTTCGACGAGGCCTATGCCCACGCCCGCCATCTGGAAAGCCGGACCGGCGCGGCCTTCATCCACCCCTTCGACGACCCTGACGTGATCGCCGGCCAGGGCACGGTAGGCTTGGAGATCGCCCGCCAGCACGCCGATCCCATCGAGGCCGTCTTCGTGCCCATCGGCGGCGGCGGCCTGGCCGCCGGGGTCGCCGCCATCGTGAAGTTCCTGCGGCCCGACACCCGCGTCATCGGGGTGGAGCCGGTCGACGCCCCCACCATGAAAGCGTCCATCGACGCGGGAGAGGTCGTGACCCTGAACGAGGTCGGCCTGTTCGCCGACGGGGTCGCCGTGCGTCGCGCCGGGGATCACACCTTCCGCCTTTGCAAGGACCTGCTGGACGAGATCGTCCTGGTGGACACCGACGCCATCTGCGCCGCCATCAAGGACATCTTCGACGACAGCCGCGCCATCGCCGAACCGTCAGGCGCCGTGGCTCTGGCGGGGCTCAAGGCCTGGGCCGTCGCCCACCCGGGCGCAGGCACGCTGATCGCGATCAACTCGGGCGCCAACCTCAACTTCGACCGGCTGCGTCACGTCGCCGAACGGGCCGAGATCGGCGAGGGCGCCGAGGCCCTGCTGGCCGTGGCGATGAAGGACGACCGCGACGACTACCGCCGCTTCCTGGATACGCTGGACGGCCGCTCGGTGACCGAGTTCAACTACCGCTGGTCCGGCGACGGCGACGCCCAGATCTTCGTCGGCGTCGCGCTGAGAAACGGCCCGCACGAGCGTGACGACCTGATCGCCGCGCTGCGCTCGGGCGGCTACGCCGTCGAGGACATGAGCGACAACGAGACCGCCAAACTGCACGTCCGCTACATGGTCGGCGGCCGCACCGTCGGCCTGCCCCACGAACGGATCCTGCGCTTCCAGTTCCCCGAACGGCCCGGCGCCTTCCTGCGCTTCCTCAACAGCCTCCAACCCGCCTGGGCCCTGACCCTGTTCCACTATCGCAACCACGGCGACGACGTGGGCCGGGTGCTGGCGGGCATCAGCGTGCCCCCGCAGGAGCAAGATCAACTGTCCGCCGCCCTCGCCGACCTGGGCTACCCTTACGTGGACGAGACCGCCAACCCCGCCTGCCGGCTGTTTCTGGACGGCGCCTGACAAGCGAAGGGGCGGCGACCGTCTCCGATCGCCGCCCCTTGAACTCATCGTGCTTTAGCTTACGCCTTCTCGATCGCCGCCGCGATCTGGTCGGTGGAATGACCCGTCAAGTCTTTGGCGATCTCGCCCGCCAGCTTGCCCTGGAGATCCTTGTGCCAATGTTTGCGCAGCTCGCCCAAGGTCTTGGGCGCCGCGATCACCAGCAGTTCGTCGATCTTGTTGGTGACCGACCATTTGTTCAGCACCTCTGCGACGCCCATGGCGAAACCGTCTTCGGCTTGGGTATCGTTATCGGGGTTGGCCTCATTGGAACGGCGGCCGGCCGAGCCGGACACGCGATCCGCGATGGGGGGATTTTCCAGGGCCGTCAGCTTGATCTCTTGGGCGTTGGTGTTCTTGAACAGGGCCAGCTTTTCGCCGTCGATCACCGCCACCAGGGCGCCGTTGGAAAGTTTCATCGTCGATACTCCAGTCTATGGACGGAGGTAACGAACCGCCGGCCAGGCCGTTGCGTCGATGGGACGATCGCCTAGTGTCGCAGGCTGATCCTCAGCGAGCCGTCGATGACCAACGCCCTCCATCCCGACCGTCGCAAGCTTCTGGCCTTCGGCGCCGCCGGTGTCGCCGGGACCCTGCTGCCCGGTTGCGCCACGGTCGCCGCATCGTCGCCGCGCCAGACCGTCTGGACCTTCGACCGGCTGAGCGACATCGGCGGGGTCGCAACGAGCGTCGAGGACGACCCGACCCTGATCGACAGTCCGTATGGTCGCGCGGTGCTGTTCGACGGCGAGGACGACGCCCTGTTCATCGAGGACCACCCGCTGGCCGGCGCCGAGACCTTTACCTTCGAGGCCCTTTTCCGGCCCGACGGCGGCGCCTTCGAGCAGCGCTGGTTCCATCTCGCCGAAGAGGCGCCCGCCGGCCAGCCGCCGTCCCAGACGCGGTTTCTGTTCGAGATCCGCGTGGTTCGGGACCGCTGGTACCTGGACGCCTTCACGCGCGGCCCCGGCTACAACCACACCCTTATCTTTCCCGAACGCCTCTACCCTTGCGGACAGTGGTTCCACGTCGCCCAGACCTTCGACGGCGTCATGTACCGCGCCTATGTCGACGGCGTGCTGCAGGGCGAACATGCCGTACCGTTCAAGCCCCAGGGACCGGGTCGCGCCTCGGTCGGCTGTCGCATGAACCGGGTGAACTATTTCAAGGGCGCGGTGCGTCAGGCCCGCTTCACCCACGCCGCCCTGCCGCCCGAGCGGTTCACGCGGCGCTAGAGCAAGCGGCCCTCGTGCGCCAGTAGCCAGCGCTTGCGCTCCAGCCCGCCGGCATAGCCCGTCAGCGTCCCGTTGGCCCCGATCACGCGGTGGCAGGGCACGATGACCCCGACCGGATTGGCGCCGTTGGCCAGACCGACCGCCCGCACCGCCTTGGGCGCGCCGATCGCCGCCGCCAGTTGGCCGTATGACCGCGTCTCGCCGGCGGGAATGTCGCGCAACGCCCGCCAGACGGAGCGTTGGAAATCCGTGCCGCCTGTCTTCACCTCGACCGCGTCGAAGGCGGTCAGGTCTCCGCCGAACCAGGCCTCGACGGCCTGGCGCACCCGTTGAGGCGCCCGGCCCTCAACCAGAACGACCTCGCCATAGTGGCGGCGAAGCAGCAGTCGCAGCCGCGCCTCGTAGTCGTGGAAATCCAGCGCCCGCACCGCACCGTCCGCATCGGTGACGACCAGCACCTCGCCCACCGGCGACGGGATTCGGTCCAGGATCAGATGCATCTCAGGCTGCTTTGTCATCTCGCCGCTCCTCGATCAGGGTCCAGTACAGGCCGCCGTAAGCCCGCCACGGCCGCCACCGCTCCGCGCGCGCCAGCAATCCGGCGTCTGTGGTCGCCAGCCGATCGCTGGGCGCATCCTCGCCCGCATCGATCCAGTCGCCCGCAGGCCGCAATCCCGGCTGGGCCTCGACGGCCGCCCGCAGGACGGGATCGGCCGACAGGTCGCGCGTGATCGCCTCGGGATCGGCGGCGAGGTCGAACACCCGCCGCACCCGCGCCAGAACGCCGGGCAAGGCCTTCAGCTCGCCGACCCGCGCCTCGACCGCCGCCCTGCCCATGGCGGCGGGGCGCACCGTCACAGACCCGTCCGTGCCATCCACTTCGATGCGCAGCCGCCGGGTCCATACGCCATCGACCACCGCCTCGTCCGCGACGCCGCGCATCGCCAGCGTCGTCATCATGGCGGCCCAGTCATAGGGAGGCCGATAGGACAGGCCGATCTTGACCACCCCGCCCGGCTCGCCTTCGACCTTGCGCCGGCGCAGGTCCGACGGCGCGCGGCCGTAGAGGGCCTGGAATGTCTCATTGAACCGACGCACGCTGCCGAAGCCGGAAGCCATCGCCACCTCCGCCATCGACAGGTCGCTTTCGTGGATCAGCTGTTTGGCCAGCAGCACGCGCCGCGTCTGGGCCACGCTGACCGGGGCGGCGCCCAGGTGCTGGCGGAACAGGCGGCGCAGTTGCCGCTCGCCCATGCCCAGCCGGGTCGCCAAATCTTCCGCATTTCCGGTGTCCAGCGCGCCCGCCTCGATCAGGGCCAGCGCCCGGCTGACCGTGTTCGACGTGCCCCGCCAGGCGCCCATCTCCGGCGCCGTCTCGGGCCGGCAGCGCAGACAGGCCCTCAAGCCCGTCTCCTCGGCCGCCGCCGCCGTCGGATGAAAGATCACATTTTCCCGCTTCGGCGTGCGCGCCGGACAGACCGGCCGGCAATAGATCCCGGTCGAGGTCACGCCGGTGAAGAAACGCCCGTCGAAACGGGCGTCCCGCGCCACGACGGCGCGCCAGCAGGCGTCCTGATCCAGGGGCTGTTCCATGAGGACAGGATGCCCCGCTCGCCCGGCCATGTCTCGCGGTTTTCGGACATGGATCGGATCGGGGATCGCATCAGTCCTTGAGGAAGAACAGCGCCTCCACCGTCGTCTCCAGCGCCCGCGCCAGTTCCAGCGCCAGGACGGTGGAGGGCACGAAGACGCCGTTCTCGACCGTATTGATGGTCTTGCGCGACACGCCAGCCTTGTCGGCCAGGCCGGCCTGGGTCAGTTCGGCGGCCAGCCGCGCCTCCTTCAGGCGCGATCCCAATCTCGGATCACCCACCGCGCTCGGCCTCCCGATCCAGCCAGGCGAACCTGAGTCCCGCCGTCGCCCCGCCGATGGCCAGCACATAGGGCAGGGCGGCGACGCCATAGGCCGGTCGCCACATGCCCAGCATCAGGGCAACCGTCGCCCCGCCCATCAGCACCACAAAGGCCAGGATCATCGCCTGCGCCCGCATCGACTGGGTCAGTTCGTCGTCCAGCAGACTGCGATGCTTTCGCGTGGTCCAGTCCCAACCCATCACGATCAGGGGCACGACCCAGCCGTACAGGACCGGCAAGGACACCTGAAGATAATGCCCCCAGTTCCCCTGCCCGGCCAAGACCTGCTGCATGGCCAGGTGGGCCTGGAACATGAAGGCCAGCATGACGAAGGGGAAGATGATCAGCTGACGCGTCCGCGCCTTCTGCAACTGATCACGGCTCGTCCCATGGCGCCGCAGAAGCGCCTCCACCGACTGTCCTGGCCGTGTGCACCAGGCCAAGGCCAGCGCCGCAACCAGGATCACGGCTCCGGCGCCCGTCACCGCGCCGGCGGCGGTGGCAAGGTCGCCATCGACTCGAACCCCGACCGCGACGCCGCCGATCACGGCGGCTGTGCTGAATGCCGCCAGGGCTATCGCCCAGCGCCATTTCGTCGCCCGCTTCGATTCCATCAGGCGGATCGCCTGTTCGTCTTGCATGGTCTTGCCTCCCTGAGCCATAAGTAACCTTGAGGTGACATATCACCTATAGGTTACACGGCGTCAAGAGGTGTTCCTCACATGGGCCAGAACAGCAGGATCATCGGCGGGCCGATGACCAGCACCAGCAGGCTCAAGGGCGCGCCCAGCTTGGGATAGTCCGAGAATTTGTAGCCGCCTGGCCCCATGACCATGGTGTTGCACTGGTGTCCGATGG
Organism: Brevundimonas sp. PWP3-1b1; assembly: GCF_049896065.1. NCBI lineage: Bacteria > Pseudomonadati > Pseudomonadota > Alphaproteobacteria > Caulobacterales > Caulobacteraceae > Brevundimonas > Brevundimonas sp. PWP3-1b1. The sequence goes on from NZ_JAFCTO010000001.1 coordinate 2,367,062, forward strand.
GGGTCAGGAAATCGCACGCGGCGCCCACGGCCACCGCCATCAGGAAGGGGTCGGGCCGATGGCCTAGCTGCTGGGCCAGAACACCGGCGATGGGCGCCACGACCAGAACCGTGGCGGCGTTGTTCAGGAAGGGCGTCACCGCCATCGACACGGCCATCATCCCCGCCACGGCGACCACAGGCGGTATGCCCTCGAACAGGCCCTTCAGGGCGCCGGCGATCAGGTCGGCCCCGCCCGTCTGCTGGATGGCGTCGGACACGGGGATCAGCGCCGCGATCAGGACCAGCAACGGCCCGTCCAGCGCCGCATAGGCGTCCCGCATCTTCAACCCGCCCAGCGCCACAATCACGACCGCCGCGCCGAAGAAGGCGATGGCCACGGGAAGGATGCCGAATCCCACCATCACCATGGCCGCCGCCAGCACCACCGCCGGCAGGTATTTGCGTCGCTTGCCGCCCAGCCGCACCTCGCGCTCGGCCAGAGGCAGCAGCTGCAGCGCCGTCAGCACCTTGGGCAAGGCGGCCTCCGATCCCTGCAGCAGCAGGACGTCGCCGGCCTGAAGCTTGGCCGTCCGCAGATGCTGGGTCAGCTCATAGCCGCTGCGCGACACGCCCAGCAGGTTCAGACCGTGTTGGCCGTACAAATCCAGTTGGCGCACCGACTGCCCCGTCAGGGGCGAGTCGGCGCCCACCACCGCCTCGACCAGATGCACTTCGTCCTTGGCCTGCTCCAGCAAAACGGGCCTGTCGCCCCGCACCAGGCTCAGCTTCGTCGCGTCGATGAAGCCTTCCAGCGCCTCCTGGTCGCCTTTCAGCAACAGGGTGTCGCCGGCGCGCACGATCGTATTGCCCCGGGGACGGGCGCGACGCTTGCCCTCGCGGATCAGGGCCATGACCCGGATATCGTCCGGCGCCAAGGCCGCCAGCGCGGTGATGGTGGTCGGCTCCAGCGTCCAGTCGTCGGGCACACGCGCCTCGGTCAGATAGGCGTTGGCCGACAGCGCCGCCGACAGGCCCAGCGTCCCGGTCCGGTCCCTGGGCAGCAGCCGATAGCCGAAGGCCAAAAACACCAGCGCCGCCGCCGTCAGCGCCAGACCGACCGGCGCATAGTCGAACATCTGGAACGGCTGGCCGACGATGTCCTGACGCACCTCTGCGACCAGGATGTTGGGCGAGGTGCCGACCAGGGTGACCATGCCGCCCGCCATGGCGCCGAAGGCCATCGGCATCAGCAGGCGCGACTGCGGCGTGCCCGTCCGCCGCGCGACCTGCAGCGCCACGGGCATCATGATGGCCAGGGCCCCGACGTTCTTGGTCACCATGGACAGCAGGGTCACAGCCGTGGTCAGCACCGGAACCTGGCTGCGTTCGGTCTTCAGGTGCGGCAAGACCCGCTTCAACGCCATCTCGACGATGCCGGACCGGGCGAAGGCCGCCGAAACAATCAGGGCGCAGGCGATGATCACCGTCACGTCGTTGGCGAAGCCCGCGAAGGCGTCCTCCGCCGGGATCACGCCGATGGCGAGGCCCGCGACCAGCGCCGCCAGCGCCACCAGGTCATAACGGAAGCGGCCCCAGATGAAGGCCGCCACCGTCAATCCGACCAGGCCGAACGCCAAACCCTGTTGTAATGTCACGCGATAACCCAGCCCCGATGCGGTCCAGAACGGCGCCGCTTGGGCCAAACGGCGCAATCGTCCGAAGGTTCAGCCATTGCCGTCGCGGAAGGGCTGAACCCGTCCCCTCAGCGACCGACGGCCAGCCGCGCCGCCGCCCGCACCATCCGCACGATCTCGGCGGCGAAGGCCCAGACCACCACGATCATCAATATGGTCGCCAGCCCATCGACGTCGCTTGATCGGTCGAACAGCCCCTGCACCCGATCGACGAATTCCGTGATCGTGCCGACCCAGATGATCGGCGACAGCGCCGACCACAGCCATATCCACATTATACCCCACGCCGCCGCCGCGCCGAACGCCAGGTCGCCCAGCGCGGTCAGGCGCACGTCGCCCCCCGACGCGGCCCGCATCAGGTCGAACCCGACCCGGCACACGGCGAACAGCGTCACCGGCCAATAGGCGGCCTGCACCATGTCGCCCAGGACGCGGCCGTAATCGACGCCGTCGACCACGCCGGCCAGGTCCTCGGGCCGGATCGGCGCGACCTGCACCAGGCCCGTCCACCAAAGCAGAACCACTGCCCAGCCGATGGCGCTGGCCACCGCCCGCGCGACCGGCGACATTTCGGCGCTCTTGCGTACCTCGACGCCCGACTTGGCCTTGGGCGAGGACCAGTCGCCGCGCGCCAGCTTCTGGCTCCACTGATCGGCGTCGAAATCGCCGCCCAGTTCGAACATGCCCAGATCCTTGACCCGCCATCTGGCGATGAAGTCCGGCTTCTTCTCCTGGCGTTCCAGAATGAAGCCGGCGACGGTCAGCAGGCCGATTATGGTCACGGCCCCGCTGAACAGGCTGGCGATCCCCTGCCCGATCGCCTGGCCCACATAGACCTCGCCGATCAGCACCCGCACCGCCAGCCCGATCAGGGTCACGCAGGCCATGACCGTCAGCCCGACCTTCACCCCGAACATCCACCACGGATAGAGCTCGGGCCCCATCAGCGCCTGCGGCCCCGAGCGATAGCGCGCCGCGACGCTCAGCGGATGCCCGACCTCGCGCAGCAACGCCTCGACCTCGTCGTCGCTCGGCGTCCGGCCCAGCCGCGCCTCCAGGTCCTCGATCCGACCCATTATGTCATCGCGCAGCTCGGCGACGATGTCTTCGCGCGTCTCCTTCGGCAACTGCGCCGCGACGGCTTTCAGATAGCGTTCGACCAGGTCCATGCCGGTCTCTCCCTCTTTCCCGATGTTCACAGCATCTTCTCCAGCGAGGCCGACAGGCGTCGCCATTCGGCTGCCAGCCGTTCCAGCATCGCCTCCCCGCGCGGCGACAGGCGATAGAACCGCTTCTTGCGCCGCTCCTCCTCGCGCCATTCGCTGTCGAGCAGCCCCTGGCTCTCCAGTCGACGCAGCAGCGGATAGAGGGTGCTCTCCTCCATCTCGACCCCGACCTCGCCCAGGGCGACCCGCAGCGAATAGCCGTATTGCTCGCGCCTGAGGCTCGCCAGCACCGCCAGGATCAACGACCCCCGCCGCAGCTCCAGTCGAAGGCTCTCAAACAGCAGCGCCTCATCGTTCTCGCTCACGCGCCACCTCCGTGCGTCACATAGTGTGTGATACACAGTGTATGGGACATACTGTGCGAGCGAGTCAATCCAGCTCCTGCAACATTCGTCAACCTCGCGCACTATGGCGTGACCCGCACCCACGCACTAAGTTCTGTTCATGAACCGTTCTTCGACGCCGAAGCCCGCCGCCGCCAAGCCGGCCAAGCCCGTCCACGTGCCCAATCCGGGGGTGCAGGAGGCGTCGGCGCAGTTCGTGCGGGATACAGGCAAGCCGGCCAAGGCGATGCCGATGTTCGCGCCAGTCACCGGCCCGCGCCTGACGCCGGAGGAGCCCGTCGCTGCCCCCGCCGACTGGGTCCCGCACCGCCCGTCGCACGAGGGCAAGAAGAAGGGCGGCCGGTTCCGGCTGGAAACCAAATACACCCCCGCCGGCGACCAGCCCGCCGCCATAGCCGAACTGGTGGCCCAGGCCGAGGCGGGCGACCGCGACCAAGTGCTGCTGGGCGTCACCGGCTCGGGCAAGACCTTCACCATGGCCAAGGTCATCGAACAGACCCAGCGCCCTGCCCTGATCCTGGCCCCGAACAAGACGCTGGCGGCCCAGCTGTATTCCGAGTTCAAGAGTTTCTTCCCGGACAACGCCGTCGAATACTTCGTAAGCTACTACGACTACTACCAGCCGGAGGCTTATGTCCCGCGTACGGATACGTACATTGAGAAGGACTCAAGCATCAACGAGCAGATCGACCGGATGCGGCACTCGGCGACGCGGGCGATACTGGAGCGGGAGGATGTGATCGTCGTGGCGTCGGTCAGCTGCATCTACGGCATCGGGTCGGTGGAGACCTATACGGCCATGACCTTCACGCTGAAGGTCGGGGACCAGATCGATGAGGGGAAGCTGCGGGCCGATCTGATCGCGCTGCAGTACAAGCGCAACGACCTGAACTTCGACCGGGGCATGTTCCGCAAACGCGGCGACGTCATCGAAATCTTCCCGGTCCACCTTGAGGACCGCGCCTGGCGCATCAGCCTGTTCGGGGACGAGCTGGAGGCGATCCAGGAGTTCGATCCGCTGACGGGCAAGAAGACGGCCGATCTGAACGAGATCACCGTCTACGCCGCCAGCCACTATGTGACCCCGCGCCCGACGCTGAACCAGGCGACCAACGGCATCAAGGCCGAGCTGAAGGAGACGCTCGACTGGATGGTCGAGAACGGCAAGCTGCTGGAGGCCCAACGCCTGGAGCAACGCACCCGTTTCGATCTGGAGATGATGGAGGCCACCGGTTCCTGCGCCGGCATCGAGAACTATTCCCGCTGGCTGACCGGCCGCGCGCCGGGCGAGCCGCCGCCGACCTTCTTCGAATACATCCCCGACAACGCCCTGCTGTTCGTGGACGAGAGCCACGTCACCATCGGCCAGATCAACGGCATGTTCCGGGGCGACTACCGCCGCAAATCGACCCTGGCGGAATACGGTTTCCGCCTGCCCTCCTGCATCGACAACCGCCCGCTCAAGTTCGAGGAATGGGAGGCCATGCGCCCCCAGACAGTGCACGTCAGCGCCACCCCCGGCCCGTGGGAGATGGAACAGGCCGGCGGCGTCTTCGTCGAACAGGTCATCCGCCCCACCGGCCTGATCGACCCGCCGGTCGAGATCCGCCCGGTCAGCGGCAAGACCCGCAACCAGGTCGATGACGTCATCGACGAGGTCAAGGCCACGACCGCCAAGGGCTACCGCAGCCTGGTCACCACCCTGACCAAGAAGATGGCCGAGGACCTGACCGAATATATGCATGAACAGGGGATCCGCGTCCGCTACATGCACTCCGACGTCGACACGCTGGAGCGGATCGAGATCCTGCGCGACCTGCGTCTGGGCACGTTCGACTGCCTGATCGGCATCAACCTGCTGCGTGAGGGGCTGGACATCCCCGAGTGCGGCCTGGTCGCCATCCTGGACGCGGACAAGGAGGGCTTCCTGCGCTCCGAGACCTCATTGATCCAGACCATCGGCCGCGCCGCGCGCAACATCGACGGCCGCGTCATCCTGTACGCCGACCGCATGACCGGCAGTATGGAGCGCGCCATCGCCGAGACCGACCGCCGCCGCGAACGCCAGATGGCCTATAATACCGAACACGGCATCACGCCCGAAAGCGTCAAGCGCGACATCAAGGAGCTGATGGACAGCCCCTATGAGTCCCGCGAAATGGACCGCCTGACCCGCCCCGGCGTCGCCGAGGCCTCCAAACCCTTCGTCGGCTCCAACTTCCAGGCCGCCCTGCGCGACCTGGAAGGCCGCATGCGCGAGGCCGCCTCCAACCTGGAGTTCGAGGAAGCCGGCCGCCTGCGCGACGAGATCAAGCGCATGAAGCTGATGGACCTGGAGTTCGCCAACGAGGCCCTGACCGGCGCCGGCGAAGCCGTCGACAAGTCCGCGCCCAAACGCTGGCGCGCCGAGGCGGCGGCGGAAGCGCAGGAGCGGTTCAGGAAGGGGCGGCTGTAGAGCCGTTCCTGCTTCCTTCTCCCCTTGCGGGAGAAGGTGGCCGAGCGAAGCGAGGTCGGATGAGGGGTCACGCTGACGCTGGCATTGTTTTCTTACCCTCAAACACAAGCGCTCGTTCCAATAATCGCTGTCGGAGCGTCTCTGGCGATGACGCCTTGGAAATGGAAATGCTCTGACCGCTCAGTTCGGCATAGACGCTGTCTCTGAGGCTTTCATCCAACTCGACCTTCAGCGTATCGGGATTGATCGACAGCAATTGCTGATCAAACAGCGTGTGAAGATCAGCTCTTAGCAACAAGGCGTTGTCGGCCGCATTGGTGTGGGTGCCGAGGTAGGGGACGATATGCGCCGCTTCCAAAACGGGGGCCACATCACACCCGGAAATGGCGCATCGGCCGTTGGAATTGCGCAGTGCCGCTCTACGAAAGGCGCCGCCGCCTTGGCGGACGTAGATCTGCTGCTCAATACGCCGTCGAAAATCTTCAAAGTCGAGGGGAGGCCCGAATTCGGCGAGGTCTGAATAGTCGGTGTGCGGCGAATAGTAGGGAAGGTTTGGCGTCAGTTCGCCAGATTTTGAATAGCCGATCAACCCGAAATAGCCTGCGTCCCAAGCGGCCACCTTGGCCAATCCCCAAACCCGGTAACGAACCTTTGGTTTTGCTTGCTCTTGGACGAGTACAGCCACCGGCACATCGTCTGCCTTACAGGCCATCAAGCCCCTATTGGTGGGGTGTTTGTCTCGCGCTTTTGGATCCGCGCCTTCTTGTAGATAGCGATAAGTCCAACCGTCGTTGATCGAGCCCATGGGAGGCTGGTCGGCATAGGGGCCTTTTAGGGCTTGTCGAACGCTAAGCGTGTGGGTCCAGCCCTTGGGCTTATGAATGCCCTTAGGCCGGTTCACCAAGAACAGCCCATTCAACGTCTCGGGCCAAGGTATCAGGTCGCCCTGCCTTGCCCAAAACCATTCAAGAGCTTCGCGATGCTCCGGCGGCAGCGCGGCCAACCGATTTGACAGCGTGTCCACGCCCTAGGGTTCCAACTCGGCGACATTCGTCATGCCATCCATAAGTTGATGAGTCGTGGCGGGCGCCTACTGAGAGTTTAAGTATCTCGCGTCCCTTCTCCCCTTGCAAAGAAGGTTGTCCGCAGGGCCGGATGAGGGTCGGTTTGACGAGGATCGTCAGGGCTGGCGTGACCCCTCATCCGACCTCGCTCCGCTCGGCCACCTTCTCCCGCAAGGGGAGAAGGGACGCGGGTGAGGGAGCGTGAATTGCAATCCTGCGAGGATTTAGACACAACCTTGATCATGGATGACTGGCTGCAATCCTGCGCCAAGGCGATGCGTCGCGAACCCGTTCTGTATGAGCGGCGGTTGTGGGCGATCTTGCGGGATCGGGGGCTGGCGGGGCTGAAGTTTCGGCGGCAGGTGGTGATGGGGCGGTATATCGCCGACTTCGTCTGCCTGAGGCATCGGCTGATCGTCGAGGCGGATGGGCCGCAGCATGAGGATCGGGTCGAGGACGCCGAGCGGGATGCGTGGTTTCGCGAGCAGGGGTTTCGGGTGCTGCGGTTTCCCAATCAGATGATCGAGAACCACCGAGAGAAGGTGCTGGCGGCGATTGTGGCGGCGACGCGCGAGGGGCTGGTGGAGGATTAGAATTCCTTCTCCCCTTGCGGGAGAAGGTGGGCGAGCGAAGCGAGGTCGGATGAGGGGTTGGGCGGGCGAATACGGTCAATGGTGAACCGACCCCTCATCCGCCCCTGCGGGGCACCTTCTCCCGCAAGGGGAGAAGGATCAGGCCTCACAGTTCATCCAGCGTCTTCTCCCACTCCTCCATCGTTACGATCCCGCGCCAGGTGCCGAGGTAGAGGTCGATGCCCTGGGAGATGCGGCGGTCCTGTTCACGCTCGATGACGGGGTCGAGGCCGGCTTCGCGCAGTTGGGCCTCAAGGGCGGCGATGCGGCGGTCCAGCTGGACGCGGCGGGCCAGTTGGGCGTGACCCCATTCAGTGTTGGCGCGCTCCAGCTTCTGCTTCGCCTGCCAGTATTGGCCGCGCAGTTCCCAGTCGCTCTTGTCGCTGGTGTTTATGGCGAAGCGGTTTTCGGCCTCTCCGAAGTTGGTCAGGATGTCGAAGACCAGTTGCAGGGGGGCGGTCTTGATCGTCAGGCGAGAGGCGCGGCCGGGGCCGTCGCGGTCGGCCAGTTTGCGATAGGTGAGGGGGCGACGCGATACGCGCCCTGATGTGTGCGGCAGTTGACTTATCGGCGATAAGCGCCCATTTGCGCTGCGTCGCACAATCGCGATCTCCGGCGTCTCCAGCGCGTGTGGGTCTGATCCAGACCTGTCTGTAGAAGCCGCCGGCCCCTCATATCCATTCGCTGCCCGGACACGCGGGGCGGCGCCCGATCCACCCCGCAGGCCTCATTCCTTGAGGCCCCGTCGGGACTGGCGGTGCGCGGCCCGACGGCGTCATGCCATGGCCGATGCGCGTCGCCGCTACGCGAAAGACAAAGCTGTGAGCATCACCTTCGAATCCATGGGCCTGAACAAGGCCCTTCTGCAGGCGCTGGCCTCGACCGGCTACACCACGCCGACCCCGATCCAGGAAAAGGCCATTCCCGATGTCATGGCCGGCAAGGACCTGCTGGGCATCGCCCAGACGGGCACCGGCAAGACCGCCGCCTTCGCCCTGCCGATCCTGCATCGCCTGGCCGAGAACCGCATCGCCCCCAAGCCGCGCACGACCCGCGTGCTGGTCCTGTCGCCCACGCGTGAACTGGCGACCCAGATCGGCGACAGCTTCAAGGCTTACGGCGCCCACCTGGGCTTCCGGGTCGCGGTCATCTTCGGCGGCGTGAAATACGGCGGTCAGGAACGCGCCCTGCAACAGGGTCTGGACATCCTGGTCGCCGCGCCGGGCCGCCTGCTGGACCACATCCAGCAGAAGAACCTCGACCTGTCCTCGACCGAAATCTTCGTGCTGGACGAGGCCGACCAGATGCTGGACCTGGGCTTCATCAAGCCGATCCGCCAGATCGTCTCCAAGATCCCGGCCAAGCGCCAGAACCTGTTCTTCTCGGCGACCATGCCCAGCGAGATCGGCAAGCTGGCGGGCGAACTGCTGAAGGACCCGGTCAAGGTCCAGGTCACGCCGCAGTCGACCACGGTGCAGCGCATCAGCCAGTCGGTCGTCTATATCGAACAGGGCCGCAAGCGCGCCCTGCTGACCGAGATGTTCTCGGATCCCGAATACACGCGCTGCCTGGTCTTCACCAAGACCAAGCACGGCGCCGACAAGGTCGCGGCCTATCTGGAAGCCGGCGGCGTCGAGGCCGGCGCCATCCACGGCAACAAGAGCCAGCCCCAGCGTGAACGCACCTTGGCCGCCTTCAAGGCCGGCAAGCTGCGCGTCCTGGTCGCCACCGACATCGCCGCGCGCGGCATCGACGTGGACGGCGTCTCGCACGTCGTGAACTTCGAACTGCCGCACGTGCCGGAATCCTATGTCCACCGCATCGGCCGCACCGCGCGGGCGGGCAAGGACGGCACCGCCGTCAGCTTCGTCGCCGGCGACGAGATGAAGCTGCTGAAGGATATCGAGAAGGTCACGCGCCAGAAGATCCCGGCCATCGACCGCCGCAACGACAAGGCCCTGGGCCAGCTGGACGCCACCATCATGGCGACCGGCGTCGGCAAGAAGGCGACCATGCCGGAACGCGAAGGCGGCGACCGCAACGAAGGCGGCCGTGGCGAGGGTCGTGGCGGTCGTGGACGCAGCCGCGTCCCGCACCGCGACGGCGTGCGCCCGGAAGGCGGCGGCCAGCCTCATCGTCAGCGTCGCAACCGTCCCGGCGAGACCCCGGCGGCCCCGCGTCCCGAACGCGCCTACAACCCCCTGGCCGGCGAGCGCGTCCCGTCGATCAACGACAACGTCAAGCCCGCTGAAGGCGAAATGAAGCGCCGTCCCCGTCGTCGCCCGTCCAACGGCGGCAAGGGCTATGTCGGCGGCGCCAAGGCCTGATCTGAATCCTCCCCCGTGAAGCGCAGCGAAACGGGGGAGGGGGACCACGAAGTGGTGGAGGGGGCGAACGTCGCACGGCGTGAAACGTCGAACATCGCGCCCGTTTCCGCCCCCTCCACCCCGCTTCGCGCGGTCCCCCTCCCCCGCTTTGCGGTGGAGGAACAAAAAAACGGCGGCTCCTGCGAAGGAGCCGCCGTTCTCATGTCAGGCGTGTGCGAACCTTAGAAGGCCCAGGTGGCGCCCATCGAGAAGCCGACGCCGTAGCCGGTGGCTTCGCCGCGCAGGTTCGAGATGACCAGGCCATTCGCATAGACGTCGCGCGTGTCGTTGATCTGCGCGGTGTCGATGTCGATGTAGGTGACGGCGCCGTCGAACGTCATCGATCCGACCGTCTTGGACAGACCCGCCGTGTAGAGGAAGCGGTCGCCGTCCGGGATGCGGGCGGTGCGGTGATCGTCCGGCGTCGGGGTCGGGTCGTAGCCCAGGCCCGCACGGACCGTCATGGTCGGATCGATCTTGTAGTCGAAGCCGATCGCGCCGGTGGTGACGTCGTCATAGTCCTGAACGATGGTCGAGCCGCCGCCGGTGTAGGCCACGCGGATGGCGTCGAACTCGCTCCAGCCGATCTGGTTGACCTGGGCGTTCAGGGTCAGGCGGTCGTTGACGGCGTAACGGGCCGAGACGGTGGCGTACCAGGGCGTCGTGAAGGACGCGCCGCCGTCAGCCGAGATATTGGCGTCGGCCAGGACGCCGGTCAGGCCCGAGATGTTCACCGAACCTTCCAGCTCGTGCTCGATCTTGGAACGGTAGGACAGACCCAGGTCCAGCTTGCCGAAGTGCATCTGGGCGCCGGCGTTCCAGCCGTAATCCCAGCCGTCGCCTTCCAGGTCGTTGCGGCCGTCGGTCGAGGGAGACAGGACATAGGCGGGCGACAGGCCGGCGGGGATGGCCACGTTCGGCAGGGCCGACGACAGGGTCGCCTTGGCGTACTGGGCGTCGAAGCCGGCGCCGATGTCCAGCCAGTCGGTGACCGTCATGGCGGCGACCAGGCTGACGTTGGCCGAGCGCAGCTCGGACGTCAGGGCGTCGTAGCGCGCGAAGTCGGTCGGCTCATACTTGGTGGTGAAGTTGTAAGGCGCCTGAACGGCCAGACCGACGTTGAAGCGGTCGCCGATCGGCATGGAGACGGCGAAGTTCGGCACGATGCCGCTCTCGACCACTTCGTGAACGTGCGGGTCGCCGTTGACCGGCACGGTGTTGCTGACGACGCCGACGCCCGCGACGGGGACGTTGTAGGTCACGCTGGAACCGCGGTCATCGACGTCGGAGTCGAGGACCAGGCCGTGCATGCCCATGTAGACTTCGCGCTGCGTGCCGGCGATGGCGGCGGGGTTCCACCACAGGGACTGAACGCCCTTGTCGGCGCCCTCGCCCGAGTTGGCCCGGCCCTGGCCGCGCGTCGATTGTTCCTGGACATAGAAGGAGCCGGCCATGGCCGGAGCGGCGACGCCGGCCAGCAGGGCGGTCGTAAGGGCGAGCCCGCCCACGCGGGCGAAGTTCCTGGAGGTCATTTCAAACACCTAAGTAAACGCCGACCGCATTACGCGCGGTCGATCCGGGGAGGAGCCCACTCAGCGTTCACGGCGCGAAAGCGTTGCGGGCAAGGCCCCCATCGGACCGGAAACGGGCGAAACCGTGGCGCCGGAGCCGCACATCATCACGGCTTCGAGAGGTTACGTTGCGGCAACATCGATGCTCATATTTCGCAGTTCTGTGATCAAATTTTGCGCCGCAGCCTCGACCAGGCCCGCGTCACGGCCACGGATGACCAGCTGGGTTCCGATCTCGCCGACGCTGCCGTGGCCGAACGGATAGCTGCCGAACGACAGGTCACGGCGCAGATTAGCGGCCGTCCGCAGCACATCGGCCACAGCCCCCTCGCCCACCCCGCTGACTTTCAGCGTGCGGGCGTGAACCACGGCGCCGGTGCGCAGACGCGGCGCCACGTCCTCCAGCATTGCCTGCATGATCCTGGGCACGCCGGCCATGACGAAGACATTGCCGATCTGGAATCCGGGCGCATCGGTGACCGGATTGGCGATCAGCACCCCACCCTCAGGGACGCGAGCCATGCGACGGCGCGGCGCGTTGAAGTCGTCGCCATAGCGCCGCGCCAGGATCGCCAGGGCCTCGGGATGTTGGGGCAGGGCCACGCCGAAGGCCGCCGCGACGGCGTCGGCGGTGATGTCGTCGTGCGTCGGGCCGATGCCGCCGGTGGTGAAGACATAGTCCCAGCGCGACCGCAGCGCATCGAGCGCCTCAATGATCCGGTCGTGGTCGTCGCTGACGACCCGCGCCTCCATCAGGTCGATCCCCAGCGCGGAGAGGAAGCGGGCGATGGTGTTGGTGTTCGTATCCTGGGTCCGGCCCGACAGGATTTCGTCGCCGATGACCAGAACGGCGGCGGTAGGCCCGGCAGCGGGATTGGCGTCGGTCATGCGGGAATCCAAACTCGGGGTTGAGGTTTCATGCTATAACGACCATCTGCGGCGAACGGATTGCGCCGTATCCCCGCCTTTTGCAGACCGATCGCCCCATGTACGAAACGCCCGAAATCGAAACCGACGTCCTGGTCCGCTCCAGCGCCATTCGCGTCCACGAAGCCGAAGACTTCGAAGGCATGCGCAAGGCCGGCCGTCTGGTCGCCGAGGCGCTGGACATGATCACCGCCCATGTGAAGCCGGGCGTCCTGACCAGCACGATCGACGATTTGGTGCGCGAGTTCACCCTGGACAACGGCGGCCTGCCCGCCTGCCTGGGCTACAAGGGTTATGAGAAGACCGTCTGCACCTCGATCAACCACGTGGTCTGCCACGGCATTCCCGGCGACCGGGTGCTGAAGGACGGCGACATCGTCAACATCGACCACACCGTCATCGTCGACGGCTGGCACGGCGACTCCAGCCGCATGTATGCGGTGGGCGAGATCAACGCCCGCGCCAAGAAGCTGATCGACGTGACCTATCAGTCGCTGGATCTGGGCCTGGAACAGGTCAAGCCGGGCAACACCTTCGGCGACATCGGTTTCGCCATCCAGAAGTTCGTCGAGGCCCAGCGCATGAGCGTGGTGCGCGACTTCTGCGGCCACGGCATCGGCCGGGTCTTCCACGACAGCCCCAACGTCCTGCACTACGGTCGTCGCGGCGAGGGGGCGGTGCTGAAGCCGGGCATGTTCTTCACCGTCGAGCCGATGGTGAACCTGGGCAAGCCGCACGTGAAGGTGCTGTCCGACGGCTGGACCGCCGTGACGCGCGACAAGTCCCTGTCCGCCCAGTGCGAACACACCATCGGGGTGACGGAAGACGGGCTGGAAATCTTCACGGCGTCGCCGGCGGGCCTGTTCCGCCCGAACTGACTTCAGGCTTTCGTCATCCTCCGGCAAGCCGCTTGCGGCGCAGACCGAGGGACCCAGCGGCGCGCGCGAGCGCGAACCTGCCGCAGACGCCTTCATTCGACATCATGCCGATGGACGCATCGCCTTCGGCGCCGCTGGGTCCCCCGGTCTTCGCTGCGCTTCGCCGGAGGATGACGAAAGAAGGTGTGCTGGCACACGTTGAGCTTGCGCGCGTCGTCGGATCGACCGATCCTGTGAAGGTTGCGCATCTGCGAGCCTGACGGCGTATGACCGACGAGAGTCTCACCAAACCCAAGCCTCGCCACAGCGGCCATCGCGACCGGCTGCGCGAGCGGGCGGCGAAGGGGGGCCTGGGCGCCCTGCCCGATTACGAACTGCTGGAGCTGCTGCTGTTCCGCAGCGTGCCCTACAAGGACACCAAGCCGCTGGCCAAGGATCTGCTGGCGCGGTTCGGGGGGCTGGAGGGAATCGGGGCGGCCAGCCACGAGGCGATCGAGGATCAGGTCGCGCGGTCGATGGGCTATGCCGTCGGCAAGGCGACGCGGGCGATCGCGCTGGACCTGCAGCTGATCTTCGACGTGACGCGACGGATCGCACGCGAGCCGACGGCGAAACGGCCGGTGATCTCGTCATGGACGGCGCTGTTGGCCTATGTGCGGGTCGCCCTGCAGCACGAACCGCGAGAGCAGTTCCGCGTCCTTTATCTGGACAAGAAGAACCAGCTGATCCTGGACGAGGTGCAGAACCGGGGCACGGTCGATCATGCCCCGGTCTATCCACGCGAGGTCGTGCGGCGCGCGCTGGAGCTGTCGGCCAGCGCCCTGATCCTGGTGCACAACCATCCGTCCGGCGATCCCACGCCCAGCCGCGCCGACATCGAGATCACGAAACAGGTTGTGCAGGCCGGGCGCGCCCTTAACGTCGAGGTTCACGACCATCTGGTCGTCGGCCGCGACGGGGTGGCCAGCTTCAAGCAACTGGGCCTGATGTGAACGACAGAATTCTGACGACCGAGCGGCTGGTGCTTACGCCCGTCTCGACCGACGATTTCGACGATCTGATGACGCTGTGGTCCAACGAGGACTTCACGCGCCACATCATGGGCCGGGCGCTGGGGCGCGAGGAGGTCTGGTTCCGGCTGTTGCGCGACATCGGCCATTGGGCCGCGATGGGCCACGGCAACTGGACGATCCGGCTGCGCGAGGGCGACGTCTATCTGGGCAGCGTGGGGGTGTTCGACTATCGCCGCGAGCTGGAGCCGCCGTTCGAGGCGCCCGAACTGGGCTGGGGCGTGGCGCCGGCCTTCCAGGGCAAGGGCTATGCGGCCGAGGCCCTGACGGCGGTGCTGGGCTGGACCGACCGGACGCTGGGCGGGCGCACCGTCTGCATGATCGCGCCGGAGAACCTGGCCTCGCTGAAGCTGGCGGCGCGGGTCGGTTATCGCCCCTATGCCACCGCGACCTACAAGGATCACACGGTTCAGCTGTTCGAAAGGACGGTTCGAGGCGCGTAGGTCGCCATTAAGGTTTATGCGCCAACATCGCGCCGAACGAACCGCGAGTCCTGTGTCATGCCCATGCCCGTCGAAACGCTGCGCCAGCATCTGGTCGAAGCCTTTCCCGACGCCCAGATCGACATCGAGGACCTGGCGGGCGACGGCGACCACTATCGCGCCCGCATCGTGTCCAGCGCCTTTGCGGGCGTGCCGCGCGTGCGCCAGCACCAGATGGTCTATGCCGCGCTGAAAGGGCAGATGGGCGGCGAACTTCATGCGTTGGCGCTGGAAACCTCGGCGCCCGAGGCGGGAAACTGACCGATGCGCTATAGGCCCTTCGGCGCCTCGGGCGCCGCCATCTCCAACCTGACGCTGAACTTCGGCGCCGATGCGCTGAAGCGCGGGCGTGAAGCGGGTCTGGACCTGCTGTATTCGGCGCTGGAAGCGGGCGTCAACAGCTACCGCCTGGACAGCGCCGACCCTGTGGCGGCCGAGGTGCTGGGCGAGGCCCTGTCGCACGTGGATCGCAAGCTGGTCTATGTCAGCCTGACCCTGGGGGCCGGCGACGGACGCGGCGAAGACAGGGATTTTTCCGCACAGGGCATGACGGCCGCCATCGACCGGGTGCTGCACTTCTCGGGTCTGGGCTGGATCGACGTGGCGGTGCTGCACGAGCCGGGCGAGACCGAACTGGCGCAATCCTCTCTGAGCGCGCTGAAGGCCATGCGGGCGACCGGGCGCATCAAGCTGCTGGGCATCGCGGGCGGCGGCGAGGTGATGGACGCCTATGTCTCGACCGGCGCGTTCGACGCCCTGCTGACCCCGCTGGGCATCAATGCCGACTGGAAGGTTCGCAACCGCATCCGTTCGGCGCGAGAGCAGGACATGTCGGTGTTCGCCTATGACTTCTACACCGACCGGCGCTCGGGTCCGCGCATCGCGCCGGTCTTGAAGAAGGGCCTGTTCGGCATCGGCGCGCAGAAGCGGCCGCCGGATTCGCCGCAGAAGGACGCCTTCGGCTTCCTGTATCGCACGCAGAACTGGACGGCTGAGGCGATCTGCCTGGCCTACGTCCTGACCGACCCGACGGTGTCCAGCGTGATCGTCAACGCCACCGACACCGACCGGCTGGCGCAACTGGCGGCCGCGCCCGAGCGCGACATGCCGCCTGGCCTGGCCGCGCAGATCGAGATGGCGCGCGTCGTCGCCAGCCAGGCCGCCTGACGCAGAGCGACCCGCGCCATACAGATCGTCGCGGACGCCTTGACCGCGCCCTCTCGGCTCCCTAGCTGACGGGCTTCACGAAAGGCCCTTTCCCGTGACCGATACTGTCCAGTCCGCCGATCCCGCCCACGCCTTCATCGGCGAAACCGTCGCCCAGAACGACGTCGTGCTGTTCATGAAGGGCACGCCGGACCAGCCGCGCTGCGGCTTCTCGTCCCTGGCGGTGCAGATTCTGGATCATGTCGGCGCCGGCTTCGTGGGCGTGGACGTGCTGCAGGACGAGGCCCTGCGCGAAGGCGTCAAGAGCTTCACCGACTGGCCCACCATCCCGCAGCTCTATGTGAAGGGCGAATTCGTCGGCGGATCGGATATCATCCGCGAAATGTTCCAGGCCGGCGAACTTCAGGCCCTGATGGTCGAGAAGGGCGTGCCGCTCGGCGAGGCCTGATGGCCCGCAAGACGCTGAGCCCGCGCGAGGACCGCGAGGTCTTCGTCGTGCCGCTGGACGTGCGGCCCGAACACATCGACGCCAACGGACACGTCAACAACGTCGTCTATGTCGGCTGGCTGCAGGATGCGGGCACGGCCCACTGGAACGCGCGCTTCGACGACGAGACGCGGGCCAGATGGTCGTGGGTCGCGACCCGGCACGAGGTCGACTATCTGCGCGGCATCGAGCCGGGCGCCCAGGGCGTCGTCGCCCGCACCTGGGTCGGCGATCCGCAGGGGCCGCGCTTCACCCGCTATGTCCGCATCGAGGACGCCCAGGGCCGCGTCTGCGCCCAGGGGGTCACCGAATGGGTGCTGGTGGACGCCGGGACCCTGAGACCCCAGCGCATTCCGCCCACGATGCTGGCGGTGTTCGAGACGCCGAAAGGCTGAGTGTTCCAATGCTCCGTCATCCTAGGCACAAGGGCGAGGATGACGAGGTCAAAATATATCGCGCGCGTCTTACTTCAACGCATTGAGGATCCGCGCCGGGGTGCCGGGCTCCAGGCCCAGGTCGGCGTAGGTCCAGCGCAGTTCGACGCCGTCGGCGACCAGGGCCTTGCACAGGTCGGGCTTGGTGCGCCGCAGGGTGATCTCGGTGGGCGAGCCGTCCGACACCGACACTTCGAAGTCCGAAGCCTGGGTGCAGCCGTTGGAATCGACCCGCGCGACCAGGGCGCCGTCGGCAAAGCGAGCCTCGCGAATGGCCTCGGCCGGCGGGGCGTCGTTGCGCGTGACATTGACCGAGACGTTCTCGCCCGCATCGCTGTCATAGATGACGCAGGCCGACAGCAGCGGCGCGACCAGGGCCGCGACCGCCAGACCCTTGAGGGCGCCGCGCATCACTGACCCGAGGCCGGGGCGGTGATGACCCGGGTTGTCGGCTTTTCGGTCGAGACGATGATGCAGCCCGACAGCAACGGAGCGGCGATGGCGATGGCGAGAGCGAGACGAAGCATTTGGTGGTTCCCCTTTGAAAGCTTGACCCTTTGTGCCGCGCGGGTCGGTTCCGCACACGTGAATTATCGGCAAGCTGGATGAACAATCGGACAGGCTGGACTTGAACGCGTCTGCAACCGCCATAGCTACGGTCCCTCCCCTTCTCCTCGGATCGTCTCTCATGAGCCTGCTGTTCTCGCCCCGCGCCGTGGGGCCCCTGACGCTGAAGAACCGCGTCGTCATCGCCCCGATGTGCCAGTATTCCGCCATCGACGGCGTGCCCCAGCCCTGGCACGTGCAGCACCTGGGCCGGCTGGCGATCTCGGGCGCGGGCCTAGTCATCGTGGAGGCGACGGGTGTCGAGGCGGCGGGCCGCATCACGCCGGACGACACTGGCCTGTGGAACGACATCCAGGAAGCCGCCTTCGCGCAAATCATCACCGACATCCGCACCTACAGCGACACGCCGATCGGGGTTCAGCTGGGTCACGCGGGCCGCAAGGCGTCGACCAGCGCGCCGTGGAAGGGCGGTCGCGCCCTGGGCGCCGACGAGGGCGCGTGGGAGACGTTCAGCGCCTCGGCCGAACCATTCAAGGACGACTGGCATACCCCGACGGCGATGAGCGAGGCCGACATGGACCGGGTGGTCGCCGCCTTCGAGGACGCCGCGCGTCGGGCCGACCGGGCCGGGTTCGACTTGGTCGAGCTGCACGCCGCCCACGGCTATCTGCTGACACAGTTCCTGTCGCCCCTGTCCAATCACCGCACCGACGACTTTGGCGGGTCATACGAGAACCGGGCGCGCTTCCCCTTGCGCGCAGCCCAGGCCCTGCGCGACGCCTGGCCCCGGACCAAGGCGCTGGGCGTGCGGTTCAATGGGTCCGACTGGGTCGAGGGCGGCATCGCCCGGGACGAGGTCACGGCCTTCGGTCAGGCCTTGCACGACATGGGCTATGACTATCTGCACCTGACGTCGGGCGGCAATGTCGCGCGCGCTGACATTCCGGGCGCCGAGCCTGGCTATCAGCTGGCGTTCGCGCAAGCCGTGAAGGCGGCGACGCCGGACGCCAACGTCATGGCCGTGGGCATGATCTTCGATCCGCAACAGGCCGAGGACATCGTGGCCTCGGGTCAGGCCGACCTGATCGCCATCGCCCGTGCGGCGCTGGACGATCCCAACTGGGCGCATCATGCGGCCGTGGCGTTGGGCGACGACGAGGGCCTGCCGCCGCAATACGAGCGGGCCGGCAAGAAATATTGGCCTGGCTACGGCAAGGCCGGCGCGTAAGGCCTGATCAGGCGGCGTCTTCCAGCGGTCGTGCGCCGTCCCACAGGACGCGCGCCGCCGCCAAGATCTCGCCTTCGGCCGTCTTCTGCGGGCGGCCCAGCAGATAGCCCTGAACCTCGTCGCAGCCCTGGTCGCGCAGGAAGGTCAGCTGTGCCAGCGTCTCGACGCCCTCGGCCAGGACCGGAATATCCAGGCTCTCGCCAAGGGCCAGGACGGCGCGGATAATGGCGGCGGACTGCGGTCCGCCGTCCAGCTCCAACATGAAGGAGCGGTCCAGCTTGATCTTGTCGAACGGGAAGGCGCGCAGGGTCGACAGCGACGAATAGCCGGTGCCGAAGTCGTCCATGGCGATGGAGACGCCCAGCAGCTTGAGCTGGCGCAGCACGTGGGTCGTGCGCTCCATGTCGGTGATCATGGCCGTCTCGGTGATCTCCAGCTCCAGTCGCGCGGCGGGCAGGCCAGTCTCGATCAGGATCTGATGCACCAGGCGCGGCAGATCGACGTGGCCCAGTTGGACGGGCGAGAGATTGACCGCGATCTTGTGCGGTTCGGGCCAGGCGGCAGCCTCGGCGCAGGCGGTCCGCAGCACCCATTCCCCGATCGGCAGGATGAGGCCGTTCTCTTCGGCCAGAGGGATGAATTCCGCCGGCGAGATGAAGGTCCCGTCGGGCTGAATCCAGCGCAGCAGAACTTCGTAGCCGGTGATTTCGCCCGTATCGACAGCGGCCTGAATCTGCCAGTTCAGGCTGAACTGGCCCTGATCCAGGGCCTCGCGCATCTGCTGGGCCATGCGCCGGCGGTTGCGCACCGCCTCGTCCATCTCTTCCTCGTAGAAGCAGACATCCGTCGTCAGCGAGGCCTTGGCCCGGTACATGGCCAGGTCCGCGTCGTTGATCAGGGCGGAGATGTCGCGCGCGTCGTCGGGCCAGATGGCGACCCCCACGCTGAGGCCGCAGGCGACCTCGGCATGGTCCAGCATGACCGGGGCGATGACGGCCTGGCGCAGGCGATCGACCAGGCCCAGCGCGTCCTCGCGCTGTTCGACCGCAACGACGGCTACGAACTCGTCGCCGCCCAGGCGAGCCACGAACTCGCCGGGGCGCAGGCTGGCCTTCATTCGTTCGGCGATGCGGATCAGAAGCTGGTCGCCCGCGGCGTGGCCGTGAACGTCGTTGACCTCCTTGAACCGGTCCAGGTCGATGGCGAGCAGGGCGACCCGGGTCGCGGCGCTGTCGTCGGCGGTCTGGCGCGTCAGCCATTCGAGGAAGGATGAGCGGTTCGGCAGGCCGGTCAGGCTGTCGTTGCGCGCCAGGTGGGCGATGCGACGTTCCTGGGCCAGGCGGGTGCGCAGATCGCGAACCGCATAGATCAACAGGTCGCCTTCGGCCGAATATCCTCCGTCGCGGCGCACGGCGATCTCGACAGGAACAGGCGCGGCGTTGGCCACGGTCAGGCTGGACTGGGTCAGGCTGCCGACGGTCAGACCGGCGAGTTCGCCGATCCAGCGCGACAGGGGCTCGCCAACTAGGGTGTCATGATTGACACCGGCCAGGGCGGCGAAGGCGGCGTTGGCGGCCAGGATGCGTCCGTCCTGCTCCACCACCATGCCATCGACGCTGCCTTCGATCAGATGGTCGAGCCGCGCCTTGGCCTGGATTCGGGATTGCATGTCCAGCGCGTGGCTGGCGACGCCGGTGCCGAACATCATCAGACCGACGCCTGCGACGGCGAAAGCCATGATGACGTTGGCAGGGTCGATGGCGGCCTTTCCGACCATCGGGGCGAACGGGATCACCGTCATGGCCGCCATGCCGGTGAAGTGCAGCGCCACGATGCCGAGAACCATCAGCAGAACGGGGGCGACCTGTCCGGGAAGACGGGCGCGATTGAAGGCCAGGGCGCCGAACACGATCGCGCCGATCACCGAGGCGATGACATAGGCAGGGGACCAGTGAACGACCGCGTCGGTGGCGTAGGCCGCCATGCCGGCGTAGTGCATCGCAACGACTGTCAAACCGAATATCACGCCGCCGATCTCGGCGGTGAACCGACCTGGGCGCGATGCGATCCACAGGGCCACTGCGCTGCCGCCGATGGCCAGGCCCAGAGACATGCCCGTCAGCATCGGGTCGTAGGCGATGTTCGCACCCGGCTCATAGGCGATCATGGCCACGAAATGGGTGCACCAGATCGTCGCCCCCGTCGCCACGGCGCCCATGAAGGCCCAGGCTATCCGTGTTCCCTTTTCAGCCTGCCGCAGCCGTCGGTACAGGCGGAAGGTGATGATGGAGCCGATCAGGCACATCGCGGCAGCGAGCCCGACCAGCCAAAGGTTGTGGTCGTCGGTCAGGCAGGTGAAAAAACGCATGAAAGATACGGACCGTGATAAATACAACCGTCGCCGTAGCCGATAAAATTTAACGGGCCGAAGCCGAACAGGCTTAACGAATCCCTTCCCCTTCGATCAGGCCCCCGATCCTTCGATCAGGTTCGGGGCAGCTGATAAGGGTTGTTGACGCTGATCGGCGAACCGGCCGGCAGGCCCAGTTCCTCGAACGACCATTTCAGCTCGACGCCCTGGACCAGGTCCTGCTCGCACTTGTCCTCGTCGATGCGGCGCAGGGTGATGATGGCGGCGCCGCCCTGCAGGCTGATGATGGGGATCAGGTCTTCCTTGTCGGTGCAGCCGTTCGAACTGACCCAGAAGACAGCCTCGTCCTTGGTGAAGGCGGCGGCGTGGATCGGTTCCAGCGCGCCGGGCATGCCCTGGGTCGAGACGGTCGGCTCGCCGCCCGTGGCGCAGGCGGCAAGGCTCGCCGATGCGGCGGCGATCAAAGCCAAGCGTCCGATGATGGAGTCGCGCACCGACGACCTCCCCTGTCTCTCAAAGCCTGAACTGGCCGAGAATGCGCCTGTTCGCCCGCGGAGGGAACAGGAGAAAAAACGAAAGGCCCCGGACGGATCCGAGGCCCTTCAAACTGAAACCTTCAAAGGGACTATCGATGGGCTCAAGCAGCCCGAAGGGCGATAGCCCCCTCAAAGAGAGCTTCGTAAGCTCTGCTTACGAAGCGTAGTATTCGACGACCAGGTTCGGTTCCATCTTCACGGCGTACGGCACGTCCGACAGTTCCGGCACGCGGACATAGCGGGCCGAGAACGAGCGGTCCGACAGTTCCAGGTAATCCGGCACGTCGCGTTCCGACGACGTCTGGGCTTCGATCACCAGAGCCATGCTGCGCGACTTTTCCTTCACCGTGACGACGTCGTCCGGCTTCACGCGGTAGGAGGCGATGTCGACCTTCTTGCCGTTGACCATGACGTGGCCGTGGTTGACGAACTGACGGGCGGCCCAGACGGTCGGGACGAACTTGGCGCGGTAGACGATGGCGTCCAGACGCGATTCCAGCAGGCCGATCAGGTTTTCCGAGGTGTTGCCCTTGCGACGCGCGGCTTCGTCATAGGTCTTGGCGAACTGCTTCTCGGTGATGTTGCCGTAGTAGCCCTTCAGCTTCTGCTTGGCCTTCAGTTGCAGACCGAAGTCCGAAACCTTGGACTTGCGACGCTGACCGTGTTGACCGGGGCCGTAAGAACGCTTGTTGACCGGCGACTTGGCGCGGCCCCACAGGTTCTCACCCATGGCGCGGTCGATCTTGTATTTGGCGCTGTGGCGCTTGGACATTCTATTCTCTTTTCAACGATACGGCCCGGCGTCCCCTCGATTGGGAATGCGATCTCAACGGCGGTCCACGCATCTTCCGTCATCAATCCCGCCGCTGGCGCAAACCAGAGACATGGAAGGCGGCGCTTATGGCCACCGTGCGGCATTGAGTCAAGCCGGGGGAGCCAAGCCAGGGGAGCCAAGCCGGGCGGAGCCGTTAAGCACGATGGAATGGAACGATGGTCCCCACCCATCCCTTTCCGAGCGGGTGAAGCCTCCAGTCGCCTGAGACGATAGAGGAGGACGAAGGGTGACGAATGAAGCCAAGACCTTCCAGACCGGCCTGTCCGAGCCGGCCTTCGCGACGTTGAAAACCAAGCTGATCGACCTTGTCGAGCCGCTGAACGACGGCCAGCTTCTCGAACTGGCGGATGGCATCCACGAGATGCTTCGGCAGCGACGGATGCTGCGCCAGCACCATGCCGAGCGCATGAACGAACGCGCCCGGCACAGTCTGGACCTTCGTATCTAGTCGGTCGCTGATTGCGCCTCGGAGATGAACATCGCCCGGCCCTCGCGGGTGGCGATCTTGCCCAGGCCCGGGAAGGGGAAGTGATAGGCGTAGATGTGGGCGCCCGAGTTGCGCAACGCCGTCACCTGGTCCAGCCGCGCCTTTTCGCCCGCCGCCTGATCGTCGTCATAGCCGACGTTCCAATCGGGATGTTCGACCGACAGGATCCAGTGGTGCATCAGGTCGCCGGTGAAGAGCAGCTGGTTCTGGCCGTCGGCGATCAGATAGGCGACGTGGCCGGGCGTATGGCCGGCCGTGTCCTGCGCCGTGACGCCCGGCGCGACCTCTGCCCCCGGCGCGAAGGCCTGGACCTTGGGCGTGATGATGCGCACCAGATCGGCCAACTCGGGATTGGCGCGGATCGACGCCCACTCCGCCTGGGACATCCGGATCGCCGCATTGGGGAAGGCCAGGCCGCCGGCGCGGATCAGGCCGCCGACATGGTCGGGGTGGCCGTGCGAGATCAGCACGTCGGTGACGGAGGCCGGATCGACGCCGGCCTTTTGCAGGCTGTCCATCAGCTGGCCCTTGCCCTCGCCCAGGCCGGTGTCGAACAGCATCGTCCGGTCGCCGTTCCTGACCAGCAGCGGATGGATCTCCAGCATGATGGGATCGGCCGGCTGGCCGGCGGCGGCCAGGGACGCGGCGACCGCCTGCGGGTTCAGGCCGACGCCGAACACCTTGTTGTCGTTCGGCACGGGGTTCTCGCCGTCGAACAGGGCGATGGCGTCCAGCGCGCCGATCTTGAAGCGATAGACCGGCTTTTCCGCCGGTGCCGCGACGGTCTGCTGAGGCGTCGGCGGGGCGTGATCGCCGGGCTTCTGTTCGTTCGCCGGCTGGCAGGCCGCCAGCATCAGGCCGGCCAGAGCCGCCCCCGTCATCATCATCCGCATCGTTTCACTCTCCGTCTGTAGAAGCTGAATCGAAAACGCCCGCCGGAGGTTCCGGCGGGCGTCGTCATGTCTCGATCCGAAGAGGCCTTACTTGGCGGCTTCGTACAGTTCGTTGACCTTGTTCCAGTTCACCACCGACCAGAACGACTTCAGATAGTCAGCGCGGCGGTTCTGGTATTTCAGATAGTAGGCGTGTTCCCAGACGTCGGCGCCCAGGATGACTTCGCCGCGCTCGTCCACGACATCCATCAGCGGATTGTCCTGGTTGGGGGTCGAGGTGATCTTCAGCTTGCCGTTCTGGACGATCAGCCAGGCCCAGCCCGAGCCGAACTGTGCGGCGCCGGCGGCGTTGAAGTCTTCCTTGAACTTGTCCATGCCGCCGAGGTCGGCGTCGATGGCGGCAGCGAGTTCAGCCGAGGGTTCGCCGGCCTGGTCGGCCGGGGCCAGCAGCTCCCAGAACAGGCTGTGGTTCCAATGGCCGCCGCCGTTGTTGCGGACGGCCTTGGGCGCGGTCGAAATGCTGGTGAAGATCTCTTCCAGCGACTTGCCCTGCAGACCGGCGTCGGCGTCGACGGCCTTGTTCAGGTTGTCGACATAGGTCTGGTGGTGCTTGTCGTGGTGGAAGGTCATCGTCTCCTTGTCGATGGCCGGCTCCAGCGCGTCATAGGCGTAGGGCAGCGGGGGCAGGGTGAAGGCCATGTCAGTCTCCTGAAGACGGTTTGTTCCTGAACCCCATTTAGGGGCTGTGGCGTCTGACCCAAGCGATTTCGTCGGGTTTTTGTTCAGCTTGGCCATTTGCATTGGCCCACAAGGCGCGCGATTGTCCACCCGTCAATCGGAGGCTGTCATGTCGCGTATCAGATTCGCCGCCCTGCTGGCGCTCGCCGTTTCAGCAAGCGGCTGCGCCGGTTTCAAGGCGCTGGACCAGGCCGCGGCGGACATGGCCAGCCAAGCACCGACCTGCACCCAGGAGCCCGCGATCGGCGCGGACAGTTATGGCGGCAAGACCTGCCGCGTCAGTCATACGGTCTGGTCTTCTACGACGACCACCGTCGAAGAGACCGGCAAGGCGCCCGTGACGACCCGCACCGTCACGACGCCGTCGGGAACCACGACCGAGATCGCGCCAACGCCCTGACGATATCCGGTCAGACGGCGGGCAAGTTCGCCTTCAGGCATTCGCGCACGGCGCGCTTCACGTCGCCCGGCGCATTGGGTTCGTCCACGCCCTCGGCGGCGAAGACGGCGCGCACGGCGGCGTCCAGACCCTTGGGCAGGGCCTCGATCACGCGCTTCTGGCCCTTGGCGTGCAGGCAATAGCCCACCTCGCGGCACAGGGCGGAAAACATCGGTTCGTAGGGATCGGGAGCGCTCATGGCGCCCCTGTAGCATCAGGGGAGAAGACGCGACAGCCAGTGCATCAGGTTCAGCACGAACTGCTGATCGTCATGGCCGGTCGTATTCAGCCCCATGCGAACGGGCTCGCGATCCGGCTGTTCTGAAAACCGCACGATCTGCGCCGTGAGCATGCCGGCCTCTCCCAGTACGACGACCCGGCCCTGGCCGAAACGGAAGGCGACACCTTGAGCAGGCAAGGCGGGCCGCGACAGCTCGGCGAGGACGACGGACGGATCCTGGCCGGCCCGCAGGCGACGTCGGATCGTCTGCAGGGCTTCGAGATCGGGAGCCTCTCGCGCGTCCACGCTCATCGCCAACAACACGGTCGCGTCTGTCGGTCCCGAAAGCGACTGCCCCGTGAAGCTCTTGACGACCGTCACGCGCTCGCTTTGGTCGCGGCCTTCGATGATCGGATGATCCGCAAGCGCCTGGCGCGGAAAGACCAGATTGGCGGTGACGTCGCCGCCCACGGGCTGGAAGGCGTAACCCGTGCCCATCGAGACCCCGAACCTTGCGGCCAGGGCTTCGGCGGCTGCGCCGTGCGGCGCGTGATCGGCAGCCAGAAGCAACGCCCCGCCCTGCTCCACCCAGCGGCTGATCGCCTCGATCTCGGCGTGGTCGAAAGCCGAGGCGCGCGAGCCGTCCGCCGGGCGCGCCGGATTGGAGATGACCAACACCGCCACGCCATCGAGCGCGCCGGGCGCATCAAGCCGCCCCCGGCTCGCTTCGATCCGATATCCGTCCGCCAGCATCAGGGCGGCGAAGGCGGCGTAGCGTCCTTCAATGGTCTGCTCGCTGCCATGACCCTGATCGACACGGACCAGAGGCCCGACGGCCGCGTAGGCCGGAGACGCCACCTCGGGTCGCCAGTCCAGATCGCCGACCTGCTCCTGCGCCAGGGCCGGTCCAGCCGCCAGCATGACCGCGAGACCCATCCAACCCAGGCGACGCATCATCCGACGGTCAGCCCTTCAACCGCTCAGCGTGGAAGGCGACGTGGTCGGCGATGAAGCTGGTCATGAAGAAGTAGGAGTGGTCGTAGCCGGACTGCATGCGCAGGGTGATCTTCTGGCCGGCGGCGTCGGCGGCGGCCTGGAGCAGTTCGGGCTTCAGCTGGTCGATCAGGAAGCTGTCGGCGTCGCCCTGGTCGATCAGGATGTCGTCATAGGCGCCGCGCGCTGCGCCGGTCTCGATCAGCCTGGCGGCGTCGTGGCGGTCCCAGGCGGCGCGCCCCTCACCCTCATTGGGGCCCAGATAGGCGGTGAAGGCCTTTTCGCCCCAGGCGCATCGGGTCGGCGAGCAGATGGGGGCGAAGGCGGAGACGGAGCGGAACAGGTCGGGGTGGTTCAGCGCCAGGGTCAGGGCGCCGTGACCGCCCATCGAATGGCCGCTGACGGCGCGGACGCCCGTGGTCGGGAACGCGGCGTCGATCAGGCCGATCAGTTCCTGGGTGACATAGGCTTCCATGCGGAAATGCGGGGCCCAGGGGGCCTGCGTCGCATCCAGATAGAAGCCCGCGCCCTGGCCCAGGTCATAGGCGGGGTCGTCGGCGACGCCGTGTCCGCGCGGGCTGGTGTCCGGCGCGACGATGATGACGCCGTGGTCGGCGGCGGCCTGGTAGGCGCCGGCCTTGGTGGTGAAATTGTCCTCGGTGCAGGTCAGGCCCGACAGCCAGATCAGCACGGGAAAAGGCCCCTCGCCCGCAGGCGTAAAGACCGACAGGGTCATGGGCGTGCCTGTCGCCGTGCTGTCGTGCTTCAGATAGCGGAGGGTTCCGCCGTGGACGATGTGGGTCTTGGTGGTCTCGAAGGTCATGCCCTCTGGCTAATCCACCTGACCGGCGCCCGCAACGCGCAAGCCCGTGACACGTTCGGTTTCGGACAGGAGAGGAAGATCGCCATGATCACCGTCACCGCCTTCAAATGGGTTCCGCCCTTCGCCGCCGGCCAGGTGCGCGACCATCGGGTGCGATGGATTCTGAACGAGGCGGGCTGGCCCTATGAAATCCGGCTGCTGGACGCGGTCGATCAGAAGTCGGCCGACCACCGGGCGCGCCAGCCGTTCGGCCAAGTGCCGACGCTGGAGGAGGACGGCCGCCCGCCGATGTTCGAGAGCGGGGCCATCGTCTGGGACATCGCCGAACGCGCGGGCGTGCTCATCCCGTCCGATCCGGTGATGCGGGCGCAGGTTCTGGGCTGGTATTTCGCCGCCCTGAACAGTGTCGAAGCGGCGCTGGCCAATGTCGCGGAAGCCGAGTTCTTCCTGCCTGACGAGGCTGCCAAGGCGGTGCGACGACCGCAGGTCGTGCCCTTCGCGGAGCGGCGCCTGGGTGAGCTTCAGACGGCGCTGGGCGACCGGGAATGGCTGGTCGGCGAAGACTTCACGGTCGCTGACCTGATGATGAGTTCGGTGCTGAAGATCGCCGCGTCGCTGGAACTGCTGGATGGGTTTCCCGCGCTTCAGGCCTATTATGACCGCTGCCTGGACCGCCCGGCCTACAAAAAGGCGGTCGCCGACCAGTGCGCCACCATCGCCGCCCACGGGCCCCGCGACATGCGCTATCGCGAGGCCCAGAGCGCAGGCTGACCGACCGCGTCAGCCGACCCGGTGCATGGCGCAGATCTTGTTGCCCGAGGGATCGCGCAGATAGGCCAGGATCATCGGGCCGAACGGACCCTGACGTTCGCCGGGCGGGTCCTCGATGGCGCGACCGCCGGCGGCGACGCCGGCGTCGTGGAAGGCCTGGACCATCTCGGGCGTCTTGGCGTGAAAGCCGATGGTGCCGCCGTTGGCGTGGCAGGCGGGATCGCCGTCGATCGGCGCGCCGACCGCAAAGGCGCCCATGCGGGTCCGCCACCAGTAGCGGCCCTTGGGGTCTGGTCCCTGCCCTGGCTCGACGCCCAGGGCGCCGAGCGCCGCGTCATAGAATTTGCGCGACGCCTCGATGTCGTTGGCGCCGACGGTGACGTGGGTGAACATGGTCAAACCTCCCGATCTTCAGTCCGTTTCTTTAAACAACGAACCGTGCGGCGCGCAAGCCGATCAGAACACGACCACGCTGCGGATGCTCTTGCCCTCGTGCATCAGGTCGAAGGCCTTGTTGATGTCTTCCAGGCCGAAGGTGTGGGTGATCATGGGGTCGATCTCGATCTTGCCGTCCATGTACCAGTCGACGATCTTGGGCGTGTCGGTGCGGCCGCGCGCGCCGCCGAAGGCCGAACCACGCCACACCCGCCCCGTGACCAGCTGGAACGGGCGGGTGGCGATCTCCTTGCCGGATTCGGCGACACCGATGACGACGCTCTCGCCCCAGCCGCGGTGGCAGGCCTCAAGCGCCTGGCGCATGACGACCGTGTTGCCGGTGCAGTCGAAGGTGTAGTCCGCGCCGCCGCCGGTCAGTTCGACCAGATGGGCGACCACGTCGGACACCTCTTTCGGGTTGACGAAATGGGTCATGCCGAAGCGACGGCCCCACTCCTCCTTGTCGCCGTTGATGTCCACGCCGACGATCATGTCGGCCCCGACCATC
This sequence comes from Brevundimonas sp. PWP3-1b1, assembly GCF_049896065.1. Lineage (NCBI taxonomy): Bacteria > Pseudomonadati > Pseudomonadota > Alphaproteobacteria > Caulobacterales > Caulobacteraceae > Brevundimonas > Brevundimonas sp. PWP3-1b1. The sequence continues at coordinate 2,395,684 of NZ_JAFCTO010000001.1, forward strand.
TTCAGCCCCTGGATGACGTTCAGGCCGATGCCGCCCAAACCAAAGACCACGGCGTTGGCGCCCGGCTCCACCTTTGCCGTGTTGACCACGGCGCCGACGCCCGTCGTCACGCCGCAGCCGACGTAGCAGGCCTTGTCGAACGGCGCGTCCTTGCGGATCTTGGCCACCGCGATCTCGGGCAGGACGGTGAAGTTCGAGAAGGTCGAGCAGCCCATATAGTGGGCGATGGCCTGGCCCTTGTAGCTGAAGCGCGAGGTGCCGTCGGGCATGACGCCCTTGCCCTGGGTGGAGCGGATCGAGGTGCACAGGTTGGTCTTGCGCGACAGGCACGACTTACACTGGCGGCATTCCGGCGTGTACAGCGGGATGACGTGATCGCCGACCGCGACCGAGGTCACGCCCGGTCCGACCTCGACCACCACGCCGGCGCCCTCGTGGCCCAGGATGCTCGGGAAGATACCCTCGGAGTCCAGGCCGTCCAGCGTATAGGCGTCGGTGTGGCAGATGCCGGTGGCCTTGATCTCGATCAGCACCTCGCCGGCGCGCGGCCCCTCCAGATCGACCTCGACGATCTCCAACGGACGTTTGGCCTCGAAGGCGACGGCGGCGCGGGTTTTCATGGCGAGGGCTCCTTGGTTTGGGCCTGTTTCTCACGAGCGACGCCGGGAAGACCAGCCCGTCCGCCGATGAAGGCCACTGAAATTTTTTTGAGTGCACTTTCGTGCAGATTTTTGAGACCGGTTCGCAGACTGCCATCTACAGATTCAGCCATACGCGCCCACTACGTCACAGACGGACGTAGGCTGACCGACCGCGCGAGACGCGCTAATCTCATGCCATGACCCATCGCAACCTCGTCGTCCTGACCGGCGCCGGCATATCGGCGGAGAGCGGCGTGCCGACGTTTCGGGCGGATGACGGGCTGTGGTGCGGGCATCGGGTCGAGGATGTGGCGACGCCGCAGGGGTATGCGGCCGATCCGGCCCTGGTTCAGGACTTCTATAATCAGCGGCGGCGGCAGTTGGCGCAGGTTCAGCCCAATGCGGCGCATCGGGCGCTAGCGGAACTGGCGGCGCGGTGGGAGGGGGACTTCCTGCTGGTGACGCAGAACGTCGACGATCTGCACGACCGGGCGCATACGCAGACGCCGCCCGGCGCCGGGTTCGAACTGATCCATATGCATGGCGAACTGTTGAAGGCGCGCTGCACCCGGTCGGGCGTGGTGATGGACTGGACGGGCGACATGGCGGCGGATCAGGCCTCGCCGCATCATCCGCAGGGCCTCATGCGGCCGCACATCGTCTGGTTCGGGGAGATGCCGCTGGAGATGGAGCGGATCGAGGCGGCGCTGGAGGCGTGCGACCTGTTCGTCTCGATCGGCACGTCCGGCGCGGTCTATCCGGCGGCGGGCTTCGTGCAATCGGCGCGGTACGCCGGGGCGCGGACGGTGGAGATCAATCTGGAGCCGACGCAAGGCGCGCGCCTGTTCGCCGAGGGGGTCTATGGGCCGGCGACGCAGGTCGTGCGGGGCTTCTTCGAGAGGCTGTAGAGACGAAAACGGCGACCGCTGCGAAGCGGCCGCCGTTCCGGTCGTTGAGGTCGAAGGCGGTTAGGCCAGGACGACGATGGTCACGCGGCGGTTCTGCGAACGGCCTTCCGGCGTGTCGTTCGAGGCCACCGGCTGTTCCTGACCATAGGAGATGGTCGCCATACGGTTCAGGGCGACGCCCTGACGGTTGAGGAAGCGGCGCACGGCCTCGGCGCGCTGCTCGCCCAGCTGGTCGTTATGCTCGGGCGTGCCGGTCGCATCCGTATAGCCCTGAATTTCCAGATAGACGTTCTTGTTCTCACCCTGCAGACGCTGGGCGAACTGGGCCAGGCGTTGCTCGGCTTCGGGCGACAGGGCCGCCGCGTCGGTGGGGAATTTCACGGAATCGTCCGACAGCACGACCTGATAGAGGAACTTGCCCTCCGCCAGTTTATGCGCGTCGTTGGCGCGTTGCAGGGCCTGACCTGCGGTGCCTTCGACGCCGGTCACGCGGGTATCGACGACTTCCACCTGATCACGCACGAAACGATGGCTGGCGCAGCCGCTGGCCGCAAGGCCGAGGGCGATGAGGGCGCCGCCGACGACCGCCGTCCTGAGTTTCGATCTGCTCAAGTTCTGTCTCCTTCTTGCCGGGAGCGCCACACCCGTTTTTGCGCCAGATGAAAATGGCGTAGGGCACAAGGCGGAGTAATGACGTGCTTTGGGCAGGATCATGTCAGCTTGACCATAAAAAGATGGGGTATTTCGCGTTATTCTTGCGCCGACACGGAACCCGGCGGCGAGATCAACCGTTGCGCCGCCGACGGTCAAGGCCGGAAGGCGGGCAGGCTGATCTATCGCTGATCTGCAACGCCGCCCGGTTGTATTCCGCACAGCGCCACTTTCCTGACGCGACCCGATGTTTTCAACAGGGCCTGAAGTTTTTTACAGGCGTTCTGTTCTGATGACCATGCGGCACGGTGTTCAACAGTCATCACGGATAGGCGATTGAGCGCCGGCCGAACACGACGCTGGGCACGACGCCGGGCACGACGCTGGGCGCTGGCGGCGACGCCGATTCTGGTCGCGCACGCCGGGCTGGCCCTGCTGATGACGGCGCGCGCGACGCCTGAGCCTGTCGTGTCCGAGCCGCCTTTGGTGATGGTCGAGCTGGTCGAACCGCCGCCTCCGCCGCCGCCGCCGCCGCCCGCAAGGGTCATCGCGCCCGATCCCTCGTCCAAGCCGGATGCGCCGGCCGCCGCAGCCCAGGCGGCCGCGCCGCCCAGGCCCGCGCCCCAACGTCGCCCGTCCGCCGTGGCGGCGGCGCGGCCTCGACTGGTCGTCGCCAAACGTCCGCCCGACGTCGAACCCCTGCCCGCCGCGCCCGCGCCGCCGGGACCGCCCCTGCCCTTGCTGGGCGCGGCCCAGATCGCCGGCGCCATGACGGTGGGCGCAGGACCGGGCGGCGGAGGCGGAACGGGCGTGGGGGGCGGCGGCGGATCGGGCGGAACCGGCTCGGGCTCCGGGTCAGGCGGCGGATCGTGCGACATGGTGCGCTGGGTCCAGGACGCGGTGCGCGACGACCAGGCGGTGCGCCGCGCGGTCATCGCCGCGTCTCAGGACATGGACGCCAACGGACGCGCCATCCTGGTGTGGAACGGCGACTGGCTGCAGAGCCGCAACCAGTCGGGCAAGGGCCTGGCCGGCGTGCGCCAGGCCATCGCCCTGGAAGTCGCCTTCGCCCCGGCAGAGTGCAAGAGCCAGCGGATGACCGGTTTGGCGGTTCTGAAGCTGGAAGACCGCCCCGGCGGCGCGCAGCTGGCGCTGGGCAAGGGCAGCTGGCGGTGGTCGGACCTGCTGGGGGCGGGTTAGGCCGCCCGTGGCCCGAACAGGATGATGCCCGCGCCGACGATGCAGACCAGACCGCCCAGCACGTCCCACCGGTCCGGCGTCGTCTTCTCGACCACGGCCATCCAGATCAGAGACGCGCAGATATAGACCCCGCCATAGGCCGCGAAGGCCCGGCCCGCCGCGTCGCTGGGGACCAGGGTCAGCAGCCAGGCGAAGGCGATCAGGCAGACGACGCCCGGCGCCAGCCATAGCGGCGACCGATCCAGCTTCAGCCAGGCCCAGAAGGCGAAACAGCCGCCGATCTCCGCCAGCGCCGCGAGGGGATAGATCAGCAAGAGCTTCATCCTCGCCTCCTATCGCTCGCCGCGCGGCGGCTCGCTACTTGAGGAGGCTTTCGCCGCCCGCTCGGCCGCCAGCTTGGCCAGCACCCGGCCGCGACCGCGCGACAGGGCGTGGATGGCGCCGCGCATGGTGGCGACCTCTTGCTCCGAGAAGGCGGCGCGGCCCAGCATGACGCGCAGGTTCTGGCTCATCGAGCGCTTCTTCTCGGGCGGATAGAAGAAGCCGCCGTTTTCCAGCTCCTCCTCCAGATGTTCGTACATGCCCACCAGAAGCTCGTTGGACGCCGGCGGCTCGCTGTCGCGGAAGCGCGGCGGCGGGGCGTCCAGGATCAGGGTGCGCCATTCATAGGCGTTGATCGCCACAGCCTGGGCCAGGTTCAGCGAATGGTGCCGGGGGTCGATGGGGATGGTGACGATGCCGGCGCACAGGGCGATGTCGGTCGTTTCCAGTCCCGCACGCTCGCCGCCGAACAAGAGGCCGGTCTTCAGGCCCGAGGCGGTGTCGTCATAAAGGACGCGGCTGGCCTCGCGCGGGGTGCGGACCGGCTGGCGTGTCTCGCGCGGGCGGGCGGTGGTGGCGAAGACGGTGTTCAGGTCGGCGACGGCGTCCGCCACGCTGTCGAACACCCTCACCCCCTCCAGCACCCAGTCGGCGCCCGAGGCCATGGCCCAGGCCCGGTCCTGGGGCCAGCCGTCGCGGGGCGTGACCAGACGCAAATCCGTCAGGCCGAAGTTGGCCATCACCCGCGCCACGGCGCCGATGTTCTCGGCCATCTGCGACTTGTCGAGGATGACGGCGGGGGGTGTTAGCTCCGACAAGGAAATCAATCCTCGCCCACCATGGCGATCCAGGGGTCGGCGGTTCCGGCCTCGACCTCGGCGACCTTGACGGCGGGCCAGCCGATGGAGGCGCTGCCTGAGGCGGTCCAGGCGGCGACGATGAAGTCGCGCAGTTCGCCCGCGCCCGCCGCCAGACGTTCGTTGACGAAGGCCGCGCCGCGCGGATCGGCGTCGCGGAAACCGCCCGCCTTCTCCAGCCGATAGAAGGGGATCACCGTTCCGAGCGTCGTGGTCAGGTATGAGACGGTGCGCGCCTTGACGTCGAAACCGTCCAGGTTGGCGGCCGGCATGGCGGCCTCGACCGCGTCCAGACGGGCGATGCGGTTTGTGAACTCGCCCTCGAACAGGGCGTGGGTCTGACGCGAGTTGGTGAAGCCTTCGGGGTTCGGGAAGTCGCCCCAGCCGTTGTAGTGGATCGTCGTGTGATGCGGCTGTGAGCCGTCGCCGACGTAGTGGCCCATCACGCCGATGTCGCGCAGGATCAGGGCCTCGCGGCGGATGCGGTCGGCGCGGTACCAGGCCTGGCGCTCCATGTTCGTCTCGCGCTTCTCGGCGGCGTTCAGCACGCGCCAATAGGCGAAGTCGCGGCCCAGGTTCTGCCAGGCGTCGATCATGGCGTAGGGCAGATAGCCGGCGTCGTTGACGTCCAGACCGGCCTTGGTCAGGGCGGCGTCATACTCGGACTTCAGGCGCGGCAGGTCGGCCAGCGCCATGCCCCGTTGATCCATCACCCGGCCTTGGTCGTCCATGTCGATGAAGTGGGCGGTGTCGCGCTCGCGGTCGTGCGGCTGGCCGGCGCCCTTCCAGCGGTCCGGTTCGCGCGCCAGCTCGCCCACGTCGGCGATGGCGGCCGGGGTGCGCAGGAAGGCGGGCAGATCGTCGGGCAGGGCCCGCATCGCGGCCACGCCGATCAGGCGGTGGCCGGTATTGCCCCAGGCGGTGACGGTGACGGCCGGCGCGGCGACCGCGATCAGGGCCAGGGCGGCGATGGCGAGACGTTTCATGGGGCGAACCTTTGGAGCGATCACGCCCGTCTAACGTATCCTTGATCGCCCCTCCAGCCCGTCCGGAGCCCCAAAAGGTTGCAAAGCGGCGCCGTGTCCCTAGGTTAAGGGGGCTCCCGCATCCTTGTTTTTCAAACCCAGGCTCCACATCCTGCGGTGAGCGTCGGCGTGATTGCGTCGTCGCCGTCGTGACGGTTCGTGGACGCCAGACCGAAAGGACACGCCCATGCGCGCTCCCCGTCTCGCCCTTCTCGTTTCCGCCGCCGCCCTGCTGACCGCCGCAGGCGCCCAGGCCCAAACGGCTCCGACAGCGCCGGCCGCCTCGCCTGCGCAAGCCCTGCCAGCGCCCGCCGCCACGGTCGGATCGGACTTCACCGACGACGAGTTGATGAAGTACGACGCCGCCATCACGCGCGTTCGCGCCGTCAGCGACAACCTGAATGGCGCAGAGCCGACGCCGGAACAACAGGCCGAAATGGCCGCCGCCGTGCAGGAGTCCGGTCTGGAAGTCGTCCGCTTCAACGCCATCTCCAGCGCCGCCGCCGAAACCCCGGTGATCAACGCCCGCATCAATCTGTTGAAAGCGCCCGAGCCGGCCGCAGGATCGGTCGCCGCCAGCGTCACCGACGCGGAGCTGGGACAGTTCGTCACCGCCATGACCAAGATCCGCGCCGTCACGGCCACCGTTCAGAACAACCAGGCGACGCCCGAACAGAGCGCCCAGTTGACTGCGGCCGTCGAAGGATCGGGCCTGGCGGTCGATCGCTTCAACGCCATCGCCACGGCGGTGTCGCAAGACCCGGGCCTGCGCGCGCAGGCCGAGTTCCTGGGCGCGCAGGCCCAGGCTTCCGGCGGCCAGTAGGCGTCAGGCGTCGGCGGGTTCGGTGCTGCGCGTCTCCGGCGCGGCCGGACCCGCCTCGTCCTCGTTCAGCAGGCGGCCTTCGCGGCGCGGCTTGATGTAGGGGGCCGGCTGCGGCGTGGGCATGTTACCACGCATCAGCTGGCGGCCGGCCTTGAGGCCGCCCGTCAGTTGCAGGTCCAGGCGCGCGGGGGCGCGACGACGCCCGGCGCCGCTTGCCGCGGCCCCCGGGCGCTCCGGCCAAACCCCAGCGATCAGAGCGCGCGCGCCCCA